>NZ_JAPELY010000002.1 GCF_026343295.1 Streptomyces sp. NBC_00083 | reverse complement strand
CGTAGTGCAATTTCACCGGGCCTATGGTTGAGACAGTCGAGAAGTCGTTACGCCATTCGTGCAGGTCGGAACTTACCCGACAAGGAATTTCGCTACCTTAGGATGGTTATAGTTACCACCGCCGTTTACTGGCGCTTAAGTTCTCAGCTTCGCAACCCCGAAAGGTCACTAACCGGTCCCCTTAACGTTCCAGCACCGGGCAGGCGTCAGTCCGTATACATCGCCTTACGGCTTCGCACGGACCTGTGTTTTTAGTAAACAGTCGCTTCTCGCTGGTCTCTGCGGCCACCCCCAGCTCAGAGAGTAAATCTCATCACCGGTGATGGCCCCCTTCTCCCGAAGTTACGGGGGCATTTTGCCGAGTTCCTTAACCATAGTTCACCCGAACGCCTCGGTATTCTCTACCTGACCACCTGAGTCGGTTTAGGGTACGGGCCGCCATGAAACTCGCTAGAGGCTTTTCTCGACAGCATAGGATCATCCACTTCACCACAATCGGCTCGGCATCAGGTCTCAGCCTTATATGTGCGATCCGGATTTGCCTAGCCGCACGGCCTACACCCTTACCCCGGGACAACCACCGCCCGGGTTGGACTACCTTCCTGCGTCACCCCATCGCTTACCTACTACAAGTCTGGGTCACCGGCTCCACCACTTTCCTTTCCCCGAAGGGTCCGGAACGGCTTCACGGGCTTAGCATCGCCTGATTCAGTATTGGGCGTTTCAAAGCGGGTACCGGAATATCAACCGGTTGTCCATCGACTACGCCTGTCGGCCTCGCCTTAGGTCCCGACTTACCCTGGGCAGATCAGCTTGACCCAGGAACCCTTAGTCAATCGGCGCACACGTTTCTCACGTGTGTATCGCTACTCATGCCTGCATTCTCACTCGTGAACCGTCCACCACTAGCTTCCGCTGCAGCTTCACCCGGCACACGACGCTCCCCTACCCATCCCAGCAGGCGTTGGCCCTATATGCTGGAATGACACGACTTCGGCGGTACGCTTGAGCCCCGCTACATTGTCGGCGCGGAATCACTTGACCAGTGAGCTATTACGCACTCTTTCAAGGGTGGCTGCTTCTAAGCCAACCTCCTGGTTGTCTCTGCGACTCCACATCCTTTCCCACTTAGCGTACGCTTAGGGGCCTTAGTCGATGCTCTGGGCTGTTTCCCTCTCGACCATGGAGCTTATCCCCCACAGTCTCACTGCCGTGCTCTCACTTACCGGCATTCGGAGTTTGGCTAAGGTCAGTAACCCGGTAGGGCCCATCGCCTATCCAGTGCTCTACCTCCGGCAAGAAACACACGACGCTGCACCTAAATGCATTTCGGGGAGAACCAGCTATCACGGAGTTTGATTGGCCTTTCACCCCTAACCACAGGTCATCCCCCAGGTTTTCAACCCTGGTGGGTTCGGTCCTCCACGACCTCTTACAGCCGCTTCAACCTGCCCATGGCTAGATCACTCCGCTTCGGGTCTAGAGCGTGCAACTCAATCGCCCTATTCGGACTCGCTTTCGCTACGGCTTCCCCACACGGGTTAACCTCGCTACACACCGCTAACTCGCAGGCTCATTCTTCAAAAGGCACGCAGTCACGACTGCATGTGCAAGCACAATGCAGCGACGCTCCCACGGCTTGTAGGCACACGGTTTCAGGTACTATTTCACTCCGCTCCCGCGGTACTTTTCACCATTCCCTCACGGTACTATCCGCTATCGGTCACCAGGGAATATTTAGGCTTAGCGGGTGGTCCCGCCAGATTCACACGGGATTTCTCGGGCCCCGTGCTACTTGGGTGTCTCTCAAACGAGCCGTTGATGTTTCAGCTACGGGGGTCTTACCCTCTACGCCGGACCTTTCGCATGTCCTTCGCCTACATCAACGGTTTCTGACTCGTCCTCGTCAGCCGGCAGACTGACAGAAGAGAGATCCCACAACCCCGCATGCGCAACCCCTGCCGGGTATCACACGCATACGGTTTGGCCTCATCCGGTTTCGCTCGCCACTACTCCCGGAATCACGGTTGTTTTCTCTTCCTGAGGGTACTGAGATGTTTCACTTCCCCTCGTTCCCTCCACATACCCTATGTGTTCAGGTATGGGTGACAGCCCATGACGACTGCCGGGTTTCCCCATTCGGAAACCCCCGGATCAAAGCCTGGTTGACGGCTCCCCGGGGACTATCGTGGCCTCCCACGTCCTTCATCGGTTCCTGGTGCCAAGGCATCCACCGTGCGCCCTTAAAAACTTGGCCACAGATGCTCGCGTCCACTGTGCAGTTCTCAAACAACGACCAACCACCCATCACCCCCACCATTCAGTGGAGTTCACTGGGGCCGGCACTAGAAGGCAGCCTCTCGGCCGTACCTTCAGATACCCAACAGCGTGCCCGGCCCTCTCCATCGCCCCGATCCGCTTTCCACGCTCCGAAGAGCAGTACTGGCGGCCCGAGTTGACCAAGAGTGCCGAATAGTCAACGTTCCACCCATGAGCTGACCGTGCAGAACATTTGTCTGCAGACGGTGCTGTGCTCCTTAGAAAGGAGGTGATCCAGCCGCACCTTCCGGTACGGCTACCTTGTTACGACTTCGTCCCAATCGCCAGTCCCACCTTCGACAGCTCCCTCCCACAAGGGGTTGGGCCACCGGCTTCGGGTGTTACCGACTTTCGTGACGTGACGGGCGGTGTGTACAAGGCCCGGGAACGTATTCACCGCAGCAATGCTGATCTGCGATTACTAGCAACTCCGACTTCATGGGGTCGAGTTGCAGACCCCAATCCGAACTGAGACCGGCTTTTTGAGATTCGCTCCGCCTCGCGGCATCGCAGCTCTTTGTACCGGCCATTGTAGCACGTGTGCAGCCCAAGACATAAGGGGCATGATGACTTGACGTCGTCCCCACCTTCCTCCGAGTTGACCCCGGCAGTCTCCTGTGAGTCCCCATCACCCCGAAGGGCATGCTGGCAACACAGAACAAGGGTTGCGCTCGTTGCGGGACTTAACCCAACATCTCACGACACGAGCTGACGACAGCCATGCACCACCTGTATACCGACCACAAGGGGGCGACTATCTCTAGCCGTTTCCGGTATATGTCAAGCCTTGGTAAGGTTCTTCGCGTTGCGTCGAATTAAGCCACATGCTCCGCTGCTTGTGCGGGCCCCCGTCAATTCCTTTGAGTTTTAGCCTTGCGGCCGTACTCCCCAGGCGGGGAACTTAATGCGTTAGCTGCGGCACCGACGACGTGGAATGTCGCCAACACCTAGTTCCCAACGTTTACGGCGTGGACTACCAGGGTATCTAATCCTGTTCGCTCCCCACGCTTTCGCTCCTCAGCGTCAGTAATGGCCCAGAGATCCGCCTTCGCCACCGGTGTTCCTCCTGATATCTGCGCATTTCACCGCTACACCAGGAATTCCGATCTCCCCTACCACACTCTAGCTAGCCCGTATCGAATGCAGACCCGGGGTTAAGCCCCGGGCTTTCACATCCGACGTGACAAGCCGCCTACGAGCTCTTTACGCCCAATAATTCCGGACAACGCTTGCGCCCTACGTATTACCGCGGCTGCTGGCACGTAGTTAGCCGGCGCTTCTTCTGCAGGTACCGTCACTTTCGCTTCTTCCCTGCTGAAAGAGGTTTACAACCCGAAGGCCGTCATCCCTCACGCGGCGTCGCTGCATCAGGCTTTCGCCCATTGTGCAATATTCCCCACTGCTGCCTCCCGTAGGAGTCTGGGCCGTGTCTCAGTCCCAGTGTGGCCGGTCGCCCTCTCAGGCCGGCTACCCGTCGTCGCCTTGGTAGGCCATCACCCCACCAACAAGCTGATAGGCCGCGGGCTCATCCTTCACCGCCGGAGCTTTTAACCCCTCAAGATGCCCTGAGGAGTGTTATCCGGTATTAGACCCCGTTTCCAGGGCTTGTCCCAGAGTGAAGGGCAGATTGCCCACGTGTTACTCACCCGTTCGCCACTAATCCACCCCGAAGGGCTTCATCGTTCGACTTGCATGTGTTAAGCACGCCGCCAGCGTTCGTCCTGAGCCAGGATCAAACTCTCCATGAATGTTTACCCGTAATCGGGTGCACACATCACGTAAGAGCGGGACGGAACCACCGGAATAAGGCGGCCCGTCCACAGCGTCCTCGCTGTGTAATTGCCTGCCCACCACAAGGGCGTGCAGGACTTTTCAAAGGAACCTCGTCCCACCGAAGTGGAGACGGGGTTGTCAATCTGGCGTTGACTTTTGGCACGCTGTTGAGTTCTCAAGGAACGGACGCTTCCTTTGTACTCACCCTCTCGGGCTTTCCTCCGGGCGCTTCCCTTCGGTATTTCGTGTTCCGACTCTATCAGACTCTTTCGTGTCCGATTCCCCGTCGGAGCGGGGTTTGTCTTCCCGGCTGTTGGGCCGTTCCGACGTCCCGAACTCTAGCTGATTTCCCCGGCCGATTCATAATCGAGTCTTCCGGTTCGACGAGAAATGAAATTCGGCATGCCGAATTTTCCCCCGTCGAGGGATCGTGCTGAGTTGGGTGGCCGCAGAAGCTGCGGCGGACGGTTGTCGCAGAACCGTTCCGGCTCTGTGGCAACCCGAGAAACCTTACGCTTGTGCTCACCTCACGTCAACTTGGGCGTCAACCCCGCGCCGACCGGGGTTGTAGCGTGCCTGCGTGACCTTGATCCTCGAATCCGATACGGCTGTCGCGCACGCCTGGTGGTGGCGTACCGAAGGCAGCTCCCCCGAGCCGGCCGACCTGGCTCTGCTCAGCAAGGACGAGCGCGAGCGGGCCGCCAAGATCGTTCATGCGCCCACCGCGGTGGGCTTCGTCGCGGGGCGCGCCGCGAGCCGGCGGATCCTGTCGGGGCTGCTCGATGTGGCACCCGCGGAGATAGGCCTGGGGCGCAGGCCCTGTCCCGGCTGTGGCGATCCGCTGCACGGTCCGCCCGCCGTGCTGTCTCCGGAGTCCCCGCTGTGGATCAGCATCTCCCACACCCATGGCTGCGGCATGCTCGCCGTGGCCCGCGTCCCGGTGGGCGTGGACGTCGAGGGCGTACGGGACTTCCCGGTCGAGGAACTGGCGCCCGCCACCCTGACCGAGTCCGAGCGTCAGGTCGTGCTGGGCGCGGACGAGGGCAGCGCCCGGACCCGGGCCTTCCTGCGCTCGTGGACCCGTAAGGAAGCCGTTCTGAAGGCGGTCGGCGTGGGGATCACGACCGATCTCCGTACCGTCGAGACCCGGCCGGAGCATGCGGGCCCGGTCGTCGTGGCCGCGGGGGTGCCGGGCACGCCCGCGTCCTGGACCGTGGCGGACCTCGCCGTACCCGGCGCCTGGGCCGCGGCCCTCTCCGTACCCGCACGCCCCGAAGGCGGGCACCTGGAAGTCCGGCTGCGGGAGCACCCGTAACCCCCGGCCGGGGGTTACGGGTGTGGGCGATGGTGGCCGCCCTCGCGACCTCCATCGTCCCGATGGCCTCGCTTGCGCGTCAGCTCGCTCCGCCGGCCGGATTCAGCCGCAGCGAGATCGAGTTGATGCAGTAGCGCTGGTCGGTCGGGGTCGCGTATCCCTCGCCCTCGAAGACATGGCCGAGGTGGGAGCCGCACTTCACACAGCGGACCTCGGTGCGGACCATGCCGTGCGAGCGGTCGTCGATGAGTTCGACCGCGTCGCTGTCCTTCGGGTCGTAGAAGCTCGGCCAGCCGCAGTGCGACTCGAACTTCTCGCGGGACGTGAACAGTTCGGCGCCGCAGGCGCGGCAGGAGTAGACGCCCTCCGTCTTGGTGTCGGTGTACTCACCGACGAAGGCGGGCTCCGTGCCGGCCTGGCGCAGCACCTGGTACTCGGCGGGCGTCAGCTCCGCGCGCCACTGCTCGTCCGGCTTCTCGACGTCGTACGCCATGGGGTGCTCCTCGCTCGGATCGGTGCGGGTCGGTGTCGGGGGTGCCGGATCAGTTCGACAGGCGGGCCAGGATGGCCGGGCCGAGATCCGTCACGTCGCCCGCGCCCATGGTGAGAACAAGATCGCCCGGGGCTGCCATTCCCGCGATGACGTCCGGGACGGTCTCCTTGTCGTGGACGGCGGTGACCGTGGCGCCCGCCGCCCTGGCCGCGTCGATGATCATCTCGCTGGTGACGCCGGGGAGCGGGTCCTCGCGGGCCGGGTAGATGTCGAGGACGACGGAGAGGTCGGCGAGCGCGAGGGCCTGGCCCATCTCCTTGCCGAGCTCCTGGGTGCGCGAGAAGAGGTGGGGCTGGAAGACCACGAGGAGGCGGGCCTCGGTCGCCGCGCCCCGCATGGCCTCCAGGTCCGCGGTCATCTCGGTGGGGTGGTGCGCGTAGGAGTCGATGACCTGGACGCCCTTGGCCTCGCCCTTGAGCTGGAGGCGGCGCTTGACGCCGGTGTACTTGCCGAGCGCGGAGGCCAGGTTGTGCGCCGGGATCCCGAGCGCGACGCCCGCGGCGAGCGCGGCGACCGCGTTGAGGGCGTAGTGGCGGCCGGGCACCGAGACCGTGAAGGTCAGGAACTTGCCGCCCAGCAGGACGGTCACCTCGGAGGTGAGGCCGCGCGGGGTGATCTTGTGGACGCGCACGCCTGCGCCCTCGGACTCGCCGTACGTCACGACGTTCAGGCCGGTCTGATCGCGCACCCGGCGGGCCAGCTCGACCGCGCCCTGCTGGTCGGCGGAGACCACCAGGGTGCCGCCGGGGTTCACCTTGCCGACGAAGGTCTCGAAGGACTCGTAGATCTCGTCCATCGAGGCGTAGTTGGCGTGGTGGTCGAGCTCGACGTTGAGGACGATGGCGACCTCGGGGTCGTACTTCTGGAAGCTGCGGTCGCTCTCGTCGGCCTCGGCCACGAAGATGTCGCCCTCGCCGTGCCGGGCGTTGGTGCCGGGGCCTTCGAGGTCGCCGCCGATCGCGTACGAGGGGTCGAGGCCGAGCTCGGTCAGGGCGACGGCGAGCATCGAGGTGGTGGTGGTCTTGCCGTGGGTGCCGGCGACGGCGATCGCGCGCAGGCCGCCCATGAGCGAGGCCAGGGCGTCCGAGCGGTGCACGACGGGCACGGACAACTCGGCGGCGCGGGCCAGCTCGGGGTTGTCGGCGCGGATCGCGCTGGAGACGACGACGCAGCTGGCGTCGGAGGCGAGGTGATCGGCGGCGTGGCCGATGTGCACGGTGGCGCCGAGGGAGCGCAGCGCCTCGGCGGTCGCGGACTCCTTCGCGTCGCTGCCCGCGACCCGGGCGCCGCGCTGGGCCAGGATCTTCGCGATGCCCGACATGCCGGCACCGCCGATGCCGATGAAGTGCGGCCGTTCCATGGCGGTGGGAATGGCGGAGGCCATGCGGTTCTCTCCCGGGGTGCGACGTACAGAAGGAGCCCCCAGCCTAGTTCCCCCGGGGGCTCCGCTCCGTACACGGCTCCGTGCGGGGCCGTGCGGTGTGCTACTCGCTGTGCGCGAAGAGCTTGAGGACGGGCACGCCCACCTTGTGGCGGGCCCGGGAGGCCCAGTCGCGGTGGAAGAACTCCTCCACGTAGTGCGGTGCGGTCAGGACGATGACCTCGTCGGCACCCACCTCGTCGACGACCCCCTTGAGCTTGTCCAGGGGGTGGTCGTCGACGACCTGGCCCACCGCCGTGCTGCCGGCGTCGCGCAGCGACTGCACCGAGTGCTGGAGGCCGAGTTCGGCGGGGCCCTCGGCGGCTCTGCCCTCCGGTTCCTCGTTCTCGTGGACGGCCTCGTCGAGTTCGCCGAGTGCCACGTCGTCGATCGCGCGAAGGAGCCGGTCCTGATCGCCCCTGGGCTGCATGAGCACGACGAAGGACACCGGCTCGTCGCCGTGCAGAGTGGTGACGAATTCCACGTCGACGGAGGTCAGGGGCTTCTCGATCATCAATACGCTCGTGAACACCACAGGCGCCCTTCTGTTCTCTCCATGGCCGCCGCCACCACGAGGTGGCGGGTCCGGCCCCTGCGGAAACCATCCTTCCCCGTGCCCGCACGGGGTGTGCGTGAGGTAAGTGTGCCCAGCGCGAGCTAACCGGAACGATGAATTCCGCCGATCGTCAGATCCGACGGTAACGCGTGTAGAGGAACCCGGCGTCTTCGAGCACCGAGGTGGGGGCGAACCGCTGCGGGACCTGCACCGCGGGCCCGCCCGCGATGCGCTGCGCGTCGCCCGCGGTCAGCGTCGGGGACACCGTCAGGCACAGCTCGTCCAGGACGCCGGCGGCCACGAACTGGCCGAGCAGCCGGGGCCCGCCCTCGGTGAGGAGGCGCCGATGGCCGAGGTCGGCCAGGGCCTGCACCGCGCGGCGCGGCTCGACGCCGGGTCCGTCGCCCGCGACCACCACCTGGGCGCCCGCGCGCTCCGCCTCGCGGACCCGGTCGGGGTCGGCCGCCGCGCCGGTCAGGACCACGGTGGGGACGAGCGGCGAGGTGAACAGCGGGAGCGAGAAGTCGAGGTCGAGGCTGGCGGTGACGACCGCGATCACCGGGGCGGGACCCTGCCCGGCCGCCTTGCGGCGCGCCGCGAAGTCCGCCCGCGCCTTGGCCGGCCTGTACCCCTCGAGGCGTACCGTTTCCGCACCGACGACGACCACGTCCGCGAGGGCTCGCAGGGTGCCGAAGATACGCATGTCGGTCTCGGAGGAGAGCGGCTGCGAGCGGCCGTCGTGCTGGCCGGCCCCGTCGAGCGAGGACACCATGTTGGCCCGCAGCCAGGGGCCGTCCGTGCGGGGGTACGCGTATGCCTCGACCAGTTCGTCGAGCGACCACTGCGTGCTCGCGCCGGGTGCGGTGCCCTCGGCGTCCGGTGTCTGGTCGGTCACAGGGAACAGTTGTCGCATGTCGTGCAGTCTGGCACGCCCTTTACAGTGGGGAACTGTGTCGACCAGCCCCATAGCCCAAGCGGCCCCGGTGTCCCTCTGTGCCCGCGCGCCGCACGTTCCCGCCGACCGTCTGGTCGCGGAGATGGTGCCGCCGCCGCGGTTCGACTCGGTCCGCTTCGAGACGTACGTACCGGACCCGAACCAGCCGAGCCAGGCCGAGGCGGTCACCGTGCTGTCCTCCTTCGCGGCGGGGCTCGGCGGGGCGCACGCCTCCGGCGCCCGGCGCCGGTGGTTCGCGAAGAAGCCGGCCGCGACGGCCGGGCCGCGCGGGGTGTACCTCGACGGCGGGTACGGCGTCGGCAAGACCCATCTGCTCGCCTCGCTGTGGCACGCGACCCCGGCCGAGCCCGCGCTCAAGGCGTTCGGCACCTTCGTCGAGCTGACCAATCTGGTCGGCGCGCTGGGCTTCCAGCAGACCGTGCAGACGCTCGGCGGCCACCGGCTGCTGTGCATCGACGAGTTCGAGCTCGACGACCCGGGCGACACCGTGCTCGTCTCCTCGCTGCTCAGCAGGCTCGTCGAGCAGGGCGTGGCGCTCGCGGCGACCTCCAACACGCTGCCCGGCAAGCTCGGCGAGGGCCGGTTCGCGGCGGCCGACTTCCTGCGCGAGATCCAGGGCCTCTCGGCGCACTTCCGGCCGCTGCGGATCGACGGCGAGGACTACCGCCACCGGGGGCTGCCCGACGCTCCGGCGCCGTTCTCCGACGAGCAGGTCACCAAGGCGGCGTACGCCACCGAGGGTGCGGCGCTCGACGACTTCCCGCAGCTGCTCGACCACCTCTCGCGCGTCCACCCCAGCCGGTACGGGGCGCTCACCGACGGGGTGCGCGCGGTGTGCCTGACCGATGTGGGCCCGGTGCCCGACCAGTCGACCGCGCTGCGCCTGGTGGTACTCGCCGACCGTCTGTACGACCGCGAGGTGCCGGTGCTGGCCTCCGGTGTCCCCTTCGACCGGCTGTTCAGCGACGAGATGCTGAACGGCGGCTACCGCAAGAAGTACTTCCGGGCGATCTCGCGTCTGACCGCGCTCGCCCGCGACGCGAAGGGCCTTGTGGGGCAGTAGGTTTGGGCCCGAGGGGGCCGCAGCAGCATCCGTCCACCGCCCCCTCGGCCACAGAAGGGAAACATCATGGCCACCACGCGCACGGCGCACACGGTCTGGGAAGGCGAGCTCCTCAAGGGCTCCGGCACCGTCACCTTCGACTCCTCGGGCATCGCCTCGCAGGCGGTCTCCTGGCCGTCCCGCGCCGAGCAGGCCAACGGCAAGACCAGCCCGGAGGAGCTCATCGCGGGCGCCCACTCCAGCTGCTTCTCGATGGCCCTCTCGCACGGTCTGACGCAGGCGGGCAACCCGCCCACCCGCCTGGAGACCAAGGCCGACGTCACCTTCCAGCCCGGCGAGGGCATCACCGGCATCCACCTCACCGTGCGCGGCGAGGTCCCCGGCCTCGACGCGGACGGCTTCCAGTCGGCCGCCGAGGACGCCAAGAAGAACTGCCCGGTCAGCCAGGCCCTGTCCGGCACCACGATCACGCTGAGCGCCGAGCTCGTCTGATCCGCGCCCGCGCGAAGGCGTGCGCGTTCCCCCGTGCCTCGCACGAACGGGGGAACGCGCCGTCGGGCTCGGTCCTGGGCCGCCCGGCTTCCGCCGGCTCCGTCCGGGTCAGGACGCGCGGCTGTTCAGACCCGAGATGTCGACGGACTGGGCGGCGGACGGGGTGGCCGCCGGCACCGGCTTGTCGAAGTTGTCGAAGCGTACGGTCGTCTCGGGGGTCTTCGCGCCCGCCTTGGCGACGGTGATCCGTACCGGATAGGGCGTGCCCGTCGCGGCCACGTCGATGGTGAGGGTCCGGCCCTGCTGGGTGCCGGTGACGGGGATGACCGCGACGCCGTCGACCTTGGCCGGCTTCCCCTTGGTCAGAACCGTGCTCGGCTGCTGCGCGCCACCGGTGATGGACTTCCCGAAGGTGTCCAGGTCGCACACGTCGGTGCTGTTGCGCAGGACCGGGTCGGCGGTGGTGCCCTTCAGATAGCGGTCGCCGACGAGCTTGGCCAGGGCGGGGCCGTTGCCCGGCACATCGTTCTTCCAGAACGCCGCGTCCGGTTTCAGCCAGACGTCCACGCCCCGCTTCACGATCTGCACCGAGCCCTCCTGCGGGCCCAGGCTGACCGAGCCCCGGCAGTTCCCCGCCTTGTCCAGGGTGAGGTCGAACGAGGTCTGGGCCCCGGACCCGCCGAGGTCGCCCCTGGACGTCATGTGCAGGGAGGTGGCGCCGAGCAGGGCCGTGCGGGAGCGCTGGGCGATCTGCTGGGCGGTGAGGGAGCCGGTGTCGTCCGCGTGCGCGGTGGCCGCGCCGGCGAGGGCGGCCAGGGCGGCGGCCGAGCAGACCGTCGCGCACACGGCCGCGGTACGGGATCCGGACACAGCGCCTCCCGGGGGCGTCACCGCGCCCTGCCTGCGCGGGGCGCGTTCCGATGGGCTTGTCCGCCGGCTCCCCCGGCTCGGCGCCTGGGGATCCCACACGGGCCTTCCCACTCCCACGAGCCTAGTCCGCGCCGCCGGATCCCGCGTTACGGGCCATCGGGCGCGGGGCTCGGTGCGGTGGGCCGGGCCCTGTCGTCGCCGGGGCGTCGGCCGACGGCTGTCCGGCATTGGCCGGAATCTCCGGCATGGCGCAGGCACCCTCATCAAATCGTGCTATATGACCAGCTACGTTCCGCACGTGACTATCTCTGTGCGAAAGCTGCTCGCGGTGGCCCTGCTCGGTGCGTCGCTCGCGGGGTGCGGTTCCGACCCCGCCTCGGCCCCGCCCAAGAGCGCGGACAAGTCCGCTCCCTCCGCGCCCGGCGCCGTGGGCGCGGCCGCGCCGGTGGCCCAGGGCGCCCCGACGCTGGCACCCGGCCCCGGCGGCCTCACCCCGGTCTTCGAGCGGGCACCCGTCACCGCCCGGGGCGAGAAGGTCGTGGCGCTCACCTTCGACGCCGACATGACAGCCGACCAGGGTCCCCGCGCGGCGGGCGGCGAGCACTTCGACAACCCGGCGCTCATCGCGGACCTGCGCCGCCTGAAGGTGCCGGCCACGGTGTTCATGACCGGACGCTGGGCCGAGGAGTACCCGGCCGAGGCCCGCGCCATCGGCACGGACCCCGCCTTCGAGATCGGCAACCACTCCTACAGCCACTACGCCTTCAAGTCCGACTGCTACGGACTGTCGGTGGTCGGGCAGGGCCAGGCGCGCGCCGACGTGGAGAAGGCGACCGCGCAGTTCAAGAAGGCCGGGGTGCGCAACGCCGTGCCGTACTTCCGCTTCCCCGGCGGCTGCTACAACGACGAGGTGCTGCGCGAACTCGCCCCGCTGAAGATGACCGCCGTCCAGTGGGACGTGGTGAGCGGCGACGCCTTCGCCACCAACGCCGACGCGGTGGCCGAGCAGGTGCTCGCCGGGGTCAAGCCCGGGTCGCTCGTGGTCATGCACTGCACGCGCAGCGCGGCGCCGGTCACCGACACGGCGCTCCAGCGCATCGTGCCGGAGCTGCGCAAGCGCGGCTACCGCTTCGTGAAGGTCTCCGACCTGATCCGCGGCGCGACGGCACACCACTAGCCGGAGCCGGCACGGGCCGCGCTCAGCCGGAACAGGCCGTGCGCTGCGCCTCCTGCCATGCGCAGACCGGGCAGAGCGTGCTGCCCTTGGTGGACTCCGGGTACTCGGTCGGCGCCCGGCACAGGACACATTCGGCGAAGGGGCCCTCATGGGCGCCCGCCACGGGCACCGGCCCACCGGGCCGCGCCCCGCAGTAGCTCGTGTCGCCGTCCTGCGGCTGCGTCTCGTCCATGGCGCCGAGCCTAGTCGGGCGCCGGGCGGGTCACCGTGAACGGCATTGTCGCCGGGAACAACAGGGTTGGTTTTCCGGTGCCGTTGGCGCCCTCGATGCGGACCCGTGCGCCCGCGGGCAGGTCGAGGCCGATGGCGCGCAGGACCCAGGGGCCGCCGATCGAGTACCGGCGGCCCACACCCCGCAGCGTGCGTACGGTGCTCAGTGCTGCTGGGCCTTCTGCGGCGTCGCCTCGCTCGGCCGGACTATGACGTAGCCCTCGCCCTGGAGCATCAGCTGAACGGCTTCGCCCGAACCGCCGCGCAGCATCGAGCCGATGGACTGCGAACGGTGCAGGGAGGTCTGGAGGTTGGCGGTCCAGCCGACCACGGCGTCGGTGTCGACGTACACCGGCATCTGCGGCGAGACCGGGATGACCAGCGGGTTGCCCTCGCACATCAGGCCGAGGCGGCCCTGGCCGGTGAAGACGCTGTTGAAGAGGCCGCCGCCGGCGATGCCGGAGCCCTTGACCGTCTTGATCTCGTAGCTGAGCGAGGCGTCGAAGCACAGCACGTTGCGGCCGTTGATGGTGAGCGCGTCGCCGGGCTCGATGTCGACGATGAAGCAGTTCTGCGCCTCGTGCGCGAACCAGGCCTCGCCCTGGCCGCTGACCGCCATCAGGGGCAGGCCCTCGCCGGTCACCGCGCGCTTGAGCATGCCGCCGATGCCCTGGCCGCGGCGCTCGAACTGCAGGTTGCCGCGGTAGGCGATCATCGCGCCCTGACGCGCGAGCATCTCGCCGTTGACGGCGTACTTGATCGACTTGGCGTTCTCCAGGGTCATTCCGGCGGCGGCCGCCGGCTGGGCCATGTTCTCTATGGCGAAAAGGTCGCTCTTCATGCGCGCATCCTGTCCCGGAACGAATCATTCCGCCAAGAATCACCGGTTCGGCGGCTGGCAGACTGGTGGGGTGAGCACCGAGAACACCCCCGCCGAAGGCCTCTCCGAAGGTCCTTCCGAGAGCCCCTTTCACGACGAGTCCCCGCGTGACGAGGCGCCGCAGTTCGTGCTGCCGCTCGTCGTGCACATCGAGAAGGCCGAGCCTCCTTCGCGTACTGACGCGCTGGAGACGGCGGCCCGCGCGGTGCTGACGATCCTCTCCGACGAGCGGTCGCTGGGTGAGGGGGACGACGAGGGCGAGTGGGCGCGGGTCATGCGCGACTGGCAGGACGCGCGGATCCGCAAGGTCGTGCGGCGGGCGCGCGGCGCGGAGTGGCGCAAGGCGTCGGCGCTGCCGGGGATCGCGGTGACCGGGAAGTCGGCGGAGGTACGCGTCTTCCCGCCCGTGCCGCTGGACGGCTGGCCCAAGGAGCTGGCCAAGCTCCAGGTGTCCGGGACCGACCTGGACGACCCGACCGAGCCGGGCGCGCCGGACCCGCTGGCGCCGGTGCTGTGGCTCAACCCTGAACTCGACATGTCGGCGGGCAAGGCGATGGCGCAGGCGGGGCACGCGGCGCAACTCGCCTGGTGGGAGCTGTCGTCGAGCGAGCGGGACGCGTGGCGGGAGGCGGATTTCGCGCTGTCGGTGCGGACGGCCGGGGCGGGCGCGTGGCGGGCGCTGACCGTCAGCGGGCTGCCCGTGGTCCGCGACGCGGGGTTCACGGAGATCGCGCCGGGCTCCTGCACGGTGGTGGCCGACCACCCGTCGCTTCGGGGGCGTCTGCGGCTGGGTTGAGCGGCTGGGTTGAGCGGGGGGGTGCGGTCCGCTGTACGGGGTGCCCGCGCCCTCGACCCCGCGGCTCTGACCCCGCGTTCGTGTGCGGACCGTGCCCGCGTCTCGCGCCGTTCCCCGCGCCCCTGGGTGGGCTGCCCTTGGCAGGGTGCTTGGTCGAGGCCGCCTCAGCCTGGCCTGCTGCTCAACCCCGGCCCCTGCGGGCCATCCCAGCCTGTCCGGCGACCAGTGCCCTTCAGGCGCGAACGAGGTCTGGGGCGGAGCCCCAGGCAACCCCGACTACGCCTGCGGACCGTGCCCACCTCCCGCGCAGTTCCCCGCGCCCCCAGGTGGGTCGGCCTGGGCAGCATGCCCGGCATCGGCACCCCCACCCTCAGCGGCTGCTCAATCCGGGCCCATGCGGGCCACCCCAGCCCGTCCGGCGGTTGAGGACTAGCGCCGGACAGTCGCGAACCGAGGTCTGGGGCGGAGCCCCAGCAGCCCCGGTCTACGTCTGCGGACCGTGCCCGCGTCTCGCGCCGTTCCCCGCGCCCCTTGTAGGGCACCCGGCATCGCGCCCACCGCGGCGGAGCCGCGCAAAAGGCACAGCCCCGCGCCCCCGGCGGGGTTGGCCTGGGCAGCAGGCCCAGAAGGGGCCATCCCAGCCCGTCCGGCGATTGAGGGCGAGGGCCGTTCAGGCCTGACACGGGGCCGGGGTGGGGGAACGGGCGGGGCGTTGAACGGATGGGGTCGTGCGGACGTACCTTTCCGTGCCGCCGAGCACCCCAACCGCCCACCCCGGGAGGCACGTTGTCACGAGGAATCGTTCGCCCCAGCCGTCTCACCTTCACCCTGCGCCGCGTCAACGGCACCGGCCTGCTCATCGCGGTGCTCGTGGCCACGCTCGGCGCGCTCGCCTTTCCCGTGTGGTCGTACGCCGACCGGTCCGGGACCCCGCAGGCCGACCTCAACTCCGCCTCCACACCCACCGCTTGGGGCCCGCTGTCCGCGATGGACCGGGACTTCCTCAACAAGGTGCGGCTCGCCGGGCTCTGGGAGGGGCCGGCCGGACAGCAGGCGCAGCAGCGGGCACCCAGCGCCGCGATCAAGGCGACCGGCGACCACCTCGTCATGGGGCACGCCGCGCTCGACCAGCACGCCCGCGACGTCGCGTCGAAGCTCGGCATCGTGCTGCCGACCCAGCCCAACGCCCAGCAGCAGGGCTGGCTGCGGGAGCTGACGGCGGCGTCGGGGCGCGACTACGAGGTCAAGTTCGCCAACCTGCTGCGCGCCTCGCACGGCAAGGTGTTCGCCCTGGTCGCGCTGGTCCGGGCCAACACCCGCAACTCGCTCATCCGCGATCTGGCGACCGACGCCAACAACACCGTCCTCGACCACATGACGATGCTGGAGTCGACGGGCCTGGTCGACTTCGACGCGCTGGCCACCTCCTGACGCCGGGCGCCAGGCCGGGACGCCAACCGGGGCGCCAGGCCG
Source organism: Streptomyces sp. NBC_00083 (assembly GCF_026343295.1). Lineage (GTDB taxonomy): Bacteria > Actinomycetota > Actinomycetes > Streptomycetales > Streptomycetaceae > Streptomyces. The sequence goes on along the minus strand of NZ_JAPELY010000002.1, from coordinate 1,737,608 downwards.
GGCCGCCAACCTCAAATCAAGCTCTGAACGTGCCTTCGCAGGGTTCGCGGGAACGCCCCCGGGCCATGACCTGTCCATGAAGCACTTGGGCATCGGCATCGGCTGGCGGCCCGACATCGCGGAGGCGGTGGAGGGTCTGGCCGGCCTCGACTGGGTCGAGGCGGTCGCGGAGAACCTCTGCCCCGGCCACCTCCCCGACTCGCTGGTCCGGCTGCGCGAGCGCGGCGTCACCGTCGTACCGCACGGGGTATCGCTCGGTCTCGGCGGCGCCGAACGGCCGGACCCGGGGCGTCTCGCCGGCCTCGCGGCGCGGGCCGAGGCGCTGGGCGCGCCGCTCGTCACCGAGCACATCGCGTTCGTGCGCGCGGGCGGCGCGCTGACCGCGTCACCGCCGCTGGAGGCGGGCCATCTCCTGCCGGTGCCGCGCACCCGGGACGCCCTGCGCGTGCTGTGCGAGAACGTCCGCATCGCGCAGGACGCGCTGCCCGTGCCGCTCGCGCTGGAGAACATCGCGGCCCTGATCGGCTGGCCCGACGAGGAGTTGACGGAGGGTCAGTTCCTGGCGGAGCTCGTGGAACGCACCGGCGTCGGCCTCCTCATCGACGTGGCCAACCTCCACACCAACCACGTCAACCGGGGCGAGGACCCGACGAAGACCCTGGACGCGCTGCCCCTCGACGCGCTCGCCTACGTCCATGTAGCGGGCGGCGTGGAGCGCGACGGCGTGTGGCACGACACCCACGCCCACCCGGTGACCCGCCCGGTCCTCGACGTCCTGGCCGACCTCGCCTCACGGTGTGCGCCGCCCGGTGTGCTCCTCGAACGCGACGAGGCGTTCCCGCCGGCCGAGGAGCTGGCCGGCGAGCTCGACGCGATCCGCTCCACCATCCGGTCCGGGGCCACCGGTACGCCGCACCGACGCATCCCGGGCGACACCAGCACGCCGTACCCGGCTACCCCGGGCGACACCAGCACCCCCCACCCGGACACCCCCGACACCGCCGCGCCGCGCCAGCGCCTCGCGCTCGCCCAGACCGCCCTGCTCTCCTCGCTCACCGCGGGCACCCCCGCGCCCGCCGGGTTCGACGGACGGCGGCTGCGGGTGCAGGCCCGCGCGCTCGCGGCCAAGCGCGCCGATGTGGTGGCCAGGGTGGCGCCCGAACTGCCGCGCCTGATCGGGGACGGCTACCGGGAGGCGTTCCTCTCGTACGCGGCCTCCCGTCCGATGCGCGGCGGATATCGCCAGGACGCCCTGGACTTCGCCCGGTTCCTGCTGGACGCGGGCCGCCCCGCCGATCCCGACGCCCGCCGGGCGCTGGCCCGCTGGTTCAAGGAGCGGGCCGGCACGAAGCCGCCGGGGCGGGCGGCGCGGCTGTTGCGCACCCTGACCCGGGCGGCCTGACCTGATGGGGAACCTGCCACACTCCGTAACGAAGCGATAACCCGACGTCCAAATTGTGGACAGGCTGTGGCGGCGAAGCGTCAACTTCCGTTACAACTCGGCCATGTTCTGGGTCCTCTTCTTTCTGCCGGCGGTCGTCGCGGCCGGGTTGTCCTGCGGCCGGCTCTGCCTCGCCGCCGTCGCCGCCGCACGCCCCCGGCCCGGCGGGGACGGGGATCGGGACCTGTCCTGTTACGAGGCGGCGTTCCTGGCGGGCGGCCCCTACCGGGTCGCCGACCTCACCCTCGTCTCCATGCACCGGGCCCGCCGGCTGCTGCTCGCGCACACCGGCTGGGCCACGGTCGTCGACCCCGAGGGCCGCGACGACCTGGAACGGTCGGTGCTCACCGCGATCGGGCCGGGCGGCCAGGAGCGGATCGCGGCGATACGGTCCGGCACGGCCGCCGCCGACGCGGTGCGCGCGCTCGCCGACCGGCTCGCGGGAGCGGGGCTGGCCGTCCCCGACGGCGTGCGGTCCGGGGTCGGCGCGTCGGTGCGCGCGGTCCGCGGCGCCTGCCTGCTCATCACCGCGCTCGCCGCGACCGCGCTGCTCATGCCGGGCGAAGGGGACACCGGACGGCCCGAGATCGCGGCCTGGTTCGCACTCCCCCTCGTCCTGACGCTCGGCTGTCTCGCCATCGCCCGGATCGAGATCCATCCGCACACCCGCTGGGCCTCTCCCGACGGGCAGCGGCTGCTCGGCGGGCTCGATCCGGCGGGCGATCCGCTCACCGCGATCGCCGTGCGCGGCCTGCGCGCGGTGGACGATCCCGACCTGCGCAGCGCCCTGACGAGCGGTCGCTTCGCGCATCGGAGTCAATGACCGCGCCCGGCGCGGCCCCGCTGCTTTACTTCCACCCGTCCGAAGTATCCCCTTTTGATCTGTATGTACTTCCGTAGTACCGCAGCACGAAAGGGATGTACCGGCGATGAGAGCTGTAGCGCTGTACGGAACCCTGGGTTCCCTGGTCCTTTCCGCCCTCGTCGTCGCGCCCGCGGGCGGCGCCGACGCGCTGACCGCCGAGGCACGGGGCGCCGAGGCCGCCGCCCAGCGCGCGGCCGCCGCCCCGATCGCATTCGGCCACTGCCCGGACGAGGAGTCGCTGCCGGCCTCCGTCCAGTGCGGCACCGTCCGGGTCCCGCTCGACTACGCCCACCCGACGGGCCGTCAGATCGAGCTCACCGTCAGCCGGAGCCGGGCGGGCGGCAAGCCCGCCGAGCGCCAGGGCGCCCTCGTCTTCAACCCGGGCGGGCCCGGCGCCTCCAGCATGTACTTCCCGATGGTGGCCGAACTCCCCGACTGGAAGCGGCTGGCCGGGGCCTACGACCTCGTCGGCTACTCCCCGCGCGGGGTCGCCCGCTCGGCCCCGCTGTCCTGCCAGGACCCGGGCGACTTCGCGAAGGCCCCGACCCAGTCGCCCCCGCATCCCTCGGAGTCGTACAAGAAGGAGCGGATCGCGCAGGCCAAGGCGTACGCGCAGGGCTGTGCGCGCAACGCGGGGGACGCGCTGCGCTTCTACACCAGCATCAACAACGCCCGCGATCTGGACGTACTGCGGGCCGCGCTGGGCGAGAAGAAGCTGACCTTCATGGGCGCCTCCTACGGCACCTACTTCGGGGCGGTGTACGCGACGCTCTTCCCCTCCCACATCCGCCGGATGGTCTTCGACTCGGCGGTCGACCCCGACCCCGACCAGATCTGGTACCGCAACAACCTCGACCAGTCGCTGGCCTTCGAGCGCCGCTGGGAGGACTTCCGCACCTGGGTCGCCAAGCACGACGACGTCTACCACCTGGGTGAGAGCGCCGACGAGGTCCTGGAGAGCTACGAGAAGGTGCGGGCCAGGCTCACCCACGAGCCGGCCGGCGGCACGGTGGGCCCGGCCCAGTTGCAGGCGGCGGTCCTCAAGGCCGGTTACTACGACGACTATTGGGCGAGCCGGGCCACCGCGCTCTCGGAGTACCTCAAGGGCAACCCGAAGCCGCTGATCCAGCAGGCCGCGCCCCGGCCCGAGACGGCGCGCGACGACGAGAACGGCAACGCCGTCTACACGGCCGTCGAATGCAACGACGCCGCGTGGCCGCGGTCCTTCGCCACCTGGGACCGCGACAACACGGCGATCGCGAAGGTCGCGCCGTTCGAGACGTGGGACAACGCGTGGATGAACCTGCCGTGCGCCTACTGGCCGGCACCGCAGCAGAAGCCGGTGGACGTACGGGTCGCGAAGGGGGCGCTGCCGACCACGCTGATCCTGGCGGCCGAGCGGGACGCGGCGACACCGTACCCGGGGGCCGTGGAGCTCCAGCGGCGGCTGCCGGGCTCGGTGCTCATCACGGAGAAGAAGGCCGGCACGCACGGCATCGCGGGCGGCGCGAACACCTGCGTCAACGGCTATGTGGAGGACTACTTGCTGAACGGTCGGACGCCGGTGCGGCGCGCTTCGTGCGCGCCGCACCCGGAGCCGAACCCGGTGTCGCTGGACGAGCGGTCGGCCATCAGGCCGCAGCAGGTGCTGCCCGCTCTCTGATCTTCCGGGTCAGGGATGAGCCGGCTCCGCTCGCGTGGCGCGGACCCGGCTCACCTGGTCTTGCTAGGCGAGGCCCGCGACGAGGTCGGCGACGCTCTTGCGGCGCCCCGTGTAGAACGGGACTTCCTCGCGGACGTGCATACGGGCCTCGGAGGCACGCAGGTGGCGCATGAGGTCGACGATGCGGTGCAGTTCGTCGGCCTCGAAGGCGAGCAGCCACTCGTAGTCGCCGAGCGAGAACGAGGCGACCGTGTTGGCCCGCACGTCGGGGTAGCCCCGCGCCATCTTGCCGTGGTCGGCGAGCATGCGGCGGCGGTCCTCGTCGGGCAGCAGGTACCAGTCGTAGGAGCGCACGAACGGGTAGACCGAGACGTAGTCGCGGGCGTTCTCGTCCGCGAGGAACGCCGGGATGTGCGCCTTGTTGAACTCGGCGGGCCGGTGCAGCGCCATGTTCGACCACACCGGTTCGAGGGCGCGGCCCAGCTTGGTGCGGCGGAACAGGTTGTAGGCGGCCTGGAGCTCGTCGGAGGTCTCGGCGTGCCACCAGATCATGATGTCGGCGTCGGCGCGCAGACCCGACAGGTCGTAGGTGCCGCGGACGGTCACGTCCTTGGCGGCGAGCTGGTCGAACAGCTCCTGAACCTCGTCGGCGTAGCCGGCGCGGTCCTCAGGGAGTACGTCGCGCAGCTTGAAGACAGACCACAGGGTGTAGCGGATGACCTCGTTGAGGTCCTTCGCCTTCTTCCCCGCGTTGGGAATCTTTTCCGGAGCAGCACTCATGTGGCTATTGTCCCGCGTCACTCTGGGTGTTCCGCGCCAGGGTCGACGTGGCGATGATCTCGTCCGCCGCGCGCTGGGCGCTCGCGACGCACGCGGGGATGCCCACGCCGTCGTAGACGGCGCCGCAGACCCGCAGTCCGGGCAGCTCCGCCACCTGCGCGCGGATCCGGGCGACCTTGGCGAGATGGCCCACCGGGTACTGCGGGAGGCCGCCGATCCAGCGGTTGACGGTGGTGGCGACGGGCTTCGCGGAAAGGCCGACGGCGTCGCCGAGGTCACCGAGCGAGACGTCGACGAGGTCGGCGTCGTCCCAGTCGAGGTGGCGCTCCTCGCCGTAGCGTCCGATCGAGGTGCGCAGCACGAAGAGGTCCGGGCCGCGCTCCTTGACCCAACTCCACTTGTGCGTGGAGAACGTGGAGGCCTTGATGGTGCGGCCGTCCACCGGCGGCACCAGGAATCCCGAGCGCTCCTCGATGCCGGCCAGGTCGGCGCGCCGGAAGGCGAGGGTGACCAGCGCCATCGAGGCGTACTCGACCTCGGCGAGCTCCGCGGCCGCGGCCGGCGACACGTCGCTGAGCAGCGCGGAGGCCGACCAGGCGGGCGTGGAGAGGATCACGCCGTCGGCGTCGACCAGCTCGGTGTCGGTGCGGATCCGCCAGCCGTCGGCGGTCCTGGTGAGTTCGAGGACGGGCGCCTCGGTGCGGATCGTGCCGCCCCGGGCGCGCACGGCGTCCGCGACGGCGCCGGGCAGGGTGCCGATGCCGCCGTCGAGGCCCGCGAAGACCGGGCCGGTCTGCTGTCGGGCCGCCGCCTTCTTCTGGAGCTCCTCGACGCCGTCGAGGAGCGAGCCGTGGGTGCGCGCCGCCTCGAAGAGCTGGGGCACGGCGGCCCGCATGGAGATCTTGTACGCGTCGCCCGCGTACACCCCGCCGAGGAGCGGCTCCACGAGACGGTCGACGACCTCGCGGCCGACGCGCTTGGCGACGAACTCGCCGACGCCGATGTCCTCGCCGACCTCGCTCGGGGCGAGGGCGCGGTCCTGGGCGACCCGGGCCAGGCCCTCGGTGGAGAGGATGTCGTGCAGGGTGGCGGGGTCGGCGGGCACGCCCATCACATGGCCCTTGGGCATGGGCCGCAGGGCGCCCCGGGTCCAGAGCGCGGCGTTGGCGGTGGCGGGTGCCTGGAGCCGGTCGCCGAGGCCGACCGCGCGGGCCAGCTCCACCCCCTCCGGGCGGCGGGCCAGCATCGACTCGGCGCCGAGGTCGACCGGCGCGCCCTCGATCTCGCCGGCGAGCAGCTTGCCGCCGAGCACCGCGCTGCCTTCGAGCACGGTCACCCGGGCGCCGCCCGCGAGCAGCCGGTGGGCGGCGGCGAGGCCGGAGATTCCGCCGCCTACGACGACGATGTGCGGGGCGCGGGCGGGGGCGTTGTCCATGCCTCCACTGTCTCATTGCGGCGCCGGCCGGCCGGAACGAGCCCCGGCGCGCCACCCGTCCGCGATCAACTGGCGCCCCTGGAAGCCCAGTTGGTGGCGGCTTGCGGCCAACCCCCGGACGGCCCCCGCTCCGGTGGGGAATTTCCGGGCCCTCGCGTACGTATCGTGACCAGGAGAAGGCGGACCCTCACGAGCGGAGGCAACACCCATGGCGGCGGAGCGACTGGTGGTCATCGGCGGTGACGCGGCGGGCATGTCCGCGGCCTCGCAGGCCCGCAGGCTGAAGAAGCCCGGGGAGCTGGAGATCGTCGCGTTCGAGCGCTCGGGCTTCACCTCGTACTCCGCGTGCGGGATCCCGTACTGGGTGGGCGGCGACGTGCCGCGCCACGAGGACCTGATCGCCCGCACGCCCGAGGAGCACCGCGAGCGCGGGATCGATCTGCGGATGCGCACGGAGGTCACGGAGCTCGATGTGGCGGGCCGCCGGGTCAGGGCCCGCGACCTCGCGTCGGGCGCCGAGGAGTGGACCTCGTACGACAAGCTCGTCATCGCGACCGGGGCGCGGCCCGTCCGGCCCGAGCTTCCGGGGATCGACGCGCCCGGGGTGCACGGGGTGCAGACCATCGACGACGGGCGGGCCCTCCTGGAGAGCCTGGAGGCGGCCGGGGGGCGGCGCGCGGTGGTGGTGGGCGGCGGCTACATCGGCATCGAGATGGCCGAGGCGCTGCTCGCCCGCGGTTTCGAGGTGACGCTGGTGACCCGCGGGGCGCAGCCCATGCACTCGCTCGACCCGGACATGGGCCGTCTCGTCACGGAGGCGATGGAGCGGGCCGGGATCCGGGTGGTGACGGGCGCCGAGGTCACCGGGGTGCTGACCCGGGAGTCGGGCCGGGTGCGCGCGGTGGCGACGGAGTCCGGCGCATACCCCGCGGACGTGGTGGTGCTGGGCCTCGGTGTGGCACCGCGTACGGAACTGGCCCGCGCGGCGGGGCTCGAACTCGGCGCCTCGGGCGGTCTGCGCACCGACGTCTCGATGCGGGTGCGGGGGCACGAGGACATCTGGGCGGGCGGCGACTGTGTCGAGGTGCTCGACCTGGTGTCGGGCCGGCACCGCCACATCGCGCTGGGCACGCACGCCAACAAGCAGGGGCAGGTCATCGGGTCCAACGTGGGCGGCGGCTACGGCACGTTCCCCGGCGTGGTGGGCACGGCCGTCACCAAGGTGTGCGACACGGAGATCGCGCGCACCGGCCTGTCGGAGGAGGAGGCCCGCGCGGAGGGGCTGCGGTACGCCACGGCGACCATCGAGTCGACCAATGTGGCCGGGTACTACCCGGGCGCGACCCTGATGACGGTGAAGATGCTCGCCGAGCTGCGCACCGGGCGGCTGCTCGGCACGCAGATCGTGGGCGGCGCGGGAGCGGCGAAGCGGATCGACGTGGCGGCGGTGGCGCTGACCGCCCGGATGACGGTGGAGCAGATGACCGCGCTCGACCTCGGGTACGCCCCGCCGTTCTCGTCGGTGTGGGACCCGGTCCTGGTGGCGGCGCGCAAGGCGGTGTCGGCCGTGCGCGCCGCGGGGTAGCCGCCGCTCGGCGGTTACTTGGCCGTCTGCTCGTGGACGTACGCGACGAGGCGGGTCAGGGAGTCCGGGTCCATCGACGGCAGCACGCCGTGACCGAGGTTGAAGATGTGGCCCTCAAGCTCCGCGGCCGCGTCCAGGACCTCGCGGGTCTTCGCCTCGACGGCGCCGGTCGGGGCGAACAGGACCGCCGGATCGAGGTTGCCCTGGAGCGCCTTGCCGGGGCCGACCCGGCGGGCCGCCTCGTCGAGCGGAACGCGCCAGTCGACGCCCACGACGTCCGCGCCGGCCTCGCCCATGAGGCCGAGCAGTTCGCCGGTGCCGACACCGAAGTGGATGCGGGGCACGCCGTACCCGGCGACCGCGTCGAAGACCTTCGCCGACGCGGGCAGGATCGAGCGGCGGTAGTCGGCGGGGGCGAGCGCGCCCACCCAGGAGTCGAAGAGCTGCACGGCGGACGCGCCGGCCTCGATCTGCACCTTGAGGAAGGCGCCGGTGATCTCGGCGAGACGGTCGAGCAGGTCGGCCCAGAGCTCCGGGTCGCCGTACATCATGGCCTTGGTGTGCTCGTGGTTGCGGGACGGGCCGCCCTCCACGAGGTAGCTGGCGAGCGTGAACGGGGCGCCCGCGAAGCCGATGAGCGGCGTGGAGCCGAGCTCCTCGGTCAGCATGCCGATCGCCTCGGTGACGTAGTGGACGTCGTCGGGGGTCAGGTCGCGCAGCCGGGCGAGGTCGGCGCGGGTGCGGATCGGGTCGGCGACGACGGGGCCGACGCCCGGCTTGATGTCGAGGTCGATGCCGATCGCCTTGAGCGGGACCACGATGTCGCTGAAGTAGATGGCCGCGTCCACCTTGTGGCGGCGCACCGGCTGGAGCGTGATCTCGGTGACCAGGTCGGGCCGCATGCAGGACTCCAGCATGGGGATGCCCTCGCGGACCTTCAGGTACTCCGGCAGGGAGCGCCCGGCCTGGCGCATGAACCAGACCGGCGTGTGCGGGACGGCTTCGCGCCTGCACGCCTTGAGGAAGGCGGAGTCGTACGTCTTGCTGTTCGGCTGGCCCACAGGGCGGTCGTTGGCGCTCACGCCCCAAATCTTCGCATGTGGCGGGAAGCCGCTTCCCCGGGCCGGGTGTCCCTACCGGCGCCGGGCCGCCCTTCCGCCTAGTCTTCCCCGCATGGCTGCCGCTCAGGGACGAACTTCGGATGGCGCTGACGGCAGGGAAGCCGCGGACGGTTCCACCGTTCCGCTCCCCTTCCGTCGGGCCGTCGACGCACTGCGCACGGCGCGACTGCGCCCCGAGATCGAGGTGGACGAGACGCGGCCGCCCCAGCGTCTGGCGCCGCACGCGTACGCCCTGGAGGCGGCGGTGGTCGAGGGCGAGGACGATCTGGCCGACGGCCGGCTCGTCCTGCTGCACGATCCGGCGGGCCACGACGCCTGGCAGGGCACCTTCCGCCTCGTCACGCTCGTCCGGGCCGAGCTGGAGCCCGAGATGGCGGCCGACCCGCTGCTCCCCGAGGTGTGCTGGTCGTGGCTGACCGGCGCCCTGGACGCACGCGGCCTGTCGTACGGGGAGGCGAGCGGCACGGTGACGCGGGCCGGTTCGCACTATTTCGGCGGGCTCTCCGAGCGGCTGCCCGCCACGCAGATCGAGATCCGGGCGTCCTGGACGCCGCGCGAGGGCCGAGGCGAGGTGCCGGACACGGCCGGCCACCTGGCGGCCTGGTGCGATCTGCTGTGCCAGATCGCGGGGCTCCCGCCGGTGTCGGGCCCCGGCGACACCGGCGGCGGTGTGGTGACCCTGCCGCAGCGCCGCGACCCGCGCTGACGGATCCGCCGGGAGCGTACGGAAAGCGCCCCCTCTCACCCCGCCGTTCCGCTCGCCCCGCGCCCCGCCCTTGGTGGGGCGCGGGGCGTTCGCGCGCTCCCCCGCATGGTCCCCCGCACGGGTCGCTCGGCCCCGGCGGGTGGTCGAGGATCGAGCAGCTGTCCGAATTGCCCTAAATGTTTCTCACCAAATCGTGATCATTCTCTAAAGGCCGAGGGGTTTGGTGCCGAAGAGGTTTGTGACCCTAACTGCACGGTTCGCCCCGGCTTCATCCCCGAGCCGGCTTCGTCCCGCACCTTTCCAGGAGGCCTGGTGTCCGTTCTTCTTGAGCAGCCCGCAAGCCTGGTCGCCTACCGCCCGAACAAGCCGACGGCCATGGTCGTCGTTGCCGACCCCCGAGTCCGCTCCACCGTCACCCGACACCTGTGGGCGCTCGGAGTACGTGACGTCATCGAGGCGTCGTCCATCGCGGAGGCCCGTCCCCGCGTCGGCAACCCGCGCGACATCTGCGTTGCCGACGTCCACCTGCCCGACGGTTCCGGGCTGACCCTGCTGTCCGAGACCCGAGCCGCCGGCTGGCCCAACGGCCTGGCCCTGTCCGCCGCCGACGACATCGGTGCCGTGCGCAACGCCCTCGCGGGCGGCGTGAAGGGCTATGTCGTCACCGGCACCCGTACCAACATCGGGCACCCCGGCCGCCCGGGGGCCGCCCCCATCGGCGCCGCCGCCGCCCGTATGCACCGCCGCCCCCCGGGTGCCCCGAGCCACCCGGGCGGCTACCGCGAGCTCTCCGGCCGTGAGGTCGAGGTGCTCCGGCTCGTCGCGGAGGGCCAGTCCAACAAGGCCATCGGCGTCTCGATGGGCCTGTCCGCTCTGACCGTCAAGTCCCACCTCGCCCGGATCGCACGCAAGCTCGGCACGGGTGACCGCGCCGGGATGGTGGCCGTAGCGCTGCGCACCGGAATCATCCACTGATCGGATACTGACCGGATTACGACCCTCCCGCGCCCGTCGACGGAACGTTCCGTCGACGGGCGCGGTGCATACCCGGATACCCTTGACAGGTGACCGACGCCCATAAGACCGCAGCAGAGACAGCACTGCGAACCACCGGGGGCGCTCCCCCGGACGACGTCGACAAGGCGCCGATTCCCTTGCTGGAGCCCCGAGAGGGCATTCCGCCCGTCGTTGCCACCGAGGAAGCGCTGGCCGAGGTGGTCGCCGCCTTCGCGGCCGGCACCGGCCCCGTGGCCGTGGACGCCGAGCGCGCGTCCGGCTACCGCTACGGGCAGCGCGCCTATCTGGTGCAGATGCGCCGCGAAGGCGCCGGCACCGCGCTGATCGACCCCGTCGGGTGTCCGGATCTCTCCGCTTTGGGAGAGGTACTTTCGGACACCGAGTGGATCTTGCACGCCGCCACCCAGGATCTTCCCTGCCTGCGCGAAATAGGCATGGTTCCCTCCAGGATCTTCGACACCGAACTGGCCGGGCGGCTCGCGGGGTTCCCGCGGGTGGGCCTGGGCGCGATGGTCGAGAGCGTGCTCGGATACGCCCTGGAGAAGGGCCACTCGGCCGTCGACTGGTCGACCCGGCCGCTCCCCGAGCCGTGGCTGCGGTACGCGGCGCTCGACGTGGAGCTCCTCGTCGACCTGCGGGACGCGCTGGAGGAGGAGCTCGACCGGCAGGGCAAGCTGGAGTGGGCCCGCGAGGAGTTCGACGCGATCGCCGCCGCGCCGCCGGCCCCGCCCCGCAAGGACCCCTGGCGCCGCACCTCCGGCATGCACAAGGTGCGCAGGCGCCGGCAGATGGCGGCGGTACGGGAGCTGTGGACCGCCCGGGACAAGGTCGCGCAGCGGCGTGACGTCTCGCCGGGCAAGGTGCTCAGCGACTCCGCGATCATCGAGGCCTCGCTCGCCCTGCCCGCCAACGTGGCCGCGCTCACCGCACTGGCCGGGTTCGGGCACCGGATGGGGAGGCGCCAGCTGGAGCAGTGGCAGGCGGCCGTCGACCGCGCGAAGGCCCTGCCGGAGGCGGAGCTGCCGCAGCCGGGGCAGCCGCTGCAGGGGCCTCCGCCCCCGCGCGCCTGGGCCGACAAGGACCCGGCCGCAGCGGCCCGGCTCTCCGCGGCCCGCACGGCGGTCACGGAGCTGGCCGAGAGCCTCAACATGCCGCAGGAGAACCTGATCACGCCGGACACGGTGCGGCGGGTGTGCTGGGAGCCGCCGGGGGACCGCTCCGAGGCGGCGGTCTCCGAGGCCCTGGCCGGCCACGGCGCGAGGCCCTGGCAGATCGCCCAGGTCACCCCGCTCCTGTCCGCGGCGCTGACGGATCCACCCGCGAAGCCGTGAGGGGGTTGGGGGTCCCCCAACCCCCTCAATCCCAGCCGATTCCCGCCGCCCTGCCCGGCCCGCGCAGTTCCCCGCGCCCCCAGGCGGGGCGGCCTCGGCAGGGCGCCCAGTCGAGGCACCCTCAGCCCGTCCGGCGATTGAGGACGAGCGCCCATAAGGCGCGAACGGGGTCTGGGGCAGAGCCCCAGGACACCCCGCTTTCGTCTGCGGACCATGCCCGCGTCTCGCGCAGTTCCCCGCGCCCCTAGCGGGGTCGGCCTGGGCGGCATGCCCAGTCCCGGCATCCTCAGCCCGTCCGGCGATTGAGGACGAGCGCCTTTCGGGCGCGAACCGGGGTCTGGGGCAGAGCCCCAGGACACCCCGCTTTCGTCTGCGGACCATGCCCGCGTCTCGCGCAGTTCCCCGCGCCCCTGGCGGGGTTGGTCCTGGCGGCATGCCCAGTCCCGGCATCCTCAGCCCGTCCGGCGATTGAGGACGAGCGCCCTTAAGGCGCGATGCGGGGTCCGGGGCGGGGCCCCGGTCGGGGTGGTGCGGGAGTGTGACGTTCGACGCTCCCGCCCTGGGGGCTGGGCAGTTTGGTTACCCGTAAGTAGCATGGGTGAGGTGAGCACGCGCTCAGTCGCGTGCGCCAAAGCGCAGCAGTGCCATCCCGCACCTGGAGGAGAGCCATCGTGCCTCGTACCGTCAGGGACGTCGTCTTCGTCGACGGCGTCCGCACCCCGTTCGGCAAGGCGGGCCCGAAGGGCATCTACCACGAGACCCGGGCCGACGATCTGGTCGTCAAGGCCATCCGTGAGCTGCTGCGCCGCAACCCGGCCCTCGACCCCGCGAAGATCGACGAGGTCGCCATCGCCGCGACCACGCAGATCGGCGACCAGGGCCTGACGCTCGGCCGCACCGCCGGCATCCTCGCGGGCCTGCCGCAGTCCGTGCCGGGCTACTCCATCGACCGCATGTGCGCCGGCGCCCTCACCGCCGTGACCTCCGTCGCCGGCTCGATCGCGTTCGGCGCGTACGACGCCGTGATCGCCGGTGGCGTCGAGCACATGGGCCGCCACCCGATGGGCGAGGGCGTCGACCCCAACCCGCGGTTCGTCAGCGAGAAGCTGGTCGACGAGTCCGCCCTCTTCATGGGCATGACCGCCGAGAACCTGCACGACCGCTACCCGCACATCACCAAGCTCCGCGCCGACGAGTACGCCGTGCGCTCGCAGGAGAAGGCCGCCAAGGCGTACGCCGACGGCAAGATCCAGCAGGACCTGGTCCCGATCTCGGTGCGCAACACCAACGCCGAGGTGGGCGAGACCGGTTGGGGTCTGGTCACCGCCGACGAGCCGATGCGTCCCGGCACCACCCTGGAGAGCCTCGCGGGCCTCAAGACGCCGTTCCGCGTGCACGGCAACGTCACCGCGGGCAACGCGGCGGGCCTCAACGACGGCGCCACCGCTTCGATCATCGCGTCCGAGGAGTTCGCGCGGGAGAACAACCTCCCCGTGAAGATGCGCCTCGTCTCCTACGCCTTCGCCGGCGTGGAGCCCGAGGTCATGGGCTACGGCCCGATCCCGGCCACCGAGAAGGCCCTCGCCAAGGCGGGCCTGGCCATCGGTGACATCGATCTCTTCGAGATCAACGAGGCGTTCGCCGTCCAGGTCCTCGCGTTCCTGGACCACTACGGCATCGCCGACGACGACGCGCGCGTCAACCAGTACGGCGGCGCCATCGCCTACGGCCACCCGCTCGCCTCCTCGGGCGTACGCCTGATGACGCAGCTGGCCCGGCAGTTCGAGGAGCACCCCGAGGTCCGCTACGGCCTCACCACCATGTGCGTCGGCTTCGGCATGGGCGCCACGGTCATCTGGGAGAACCCGCACCACAAGGACGCCGGAGGCAGCAAGTGAGCACCACCACCGCTGAGCTTCTCAAGGGCGCGGCCGAGCTGTTCCCGGACGAGGTCGTGACGTCCGCGCACGTACGCCACCTCGAACTGCCCTACGGCGCCGGGCGCTTCGCGCTCATCACGCTCGACAACGGCTTCGACCACACCAAGCCGACCACCTTCGGCCCCGGCTCGCTGGCGAACCTGAACGCCGCCATCGACCAGGTCGAGAAGGAGGCCGCCGAGGGCTCCATCGTCGGCGTCGGCGTCACCGGCAAGCCGTTCATCTTCGCCGTCGGTGCCGACCTCAAGGGCGTCGAGCTCCTGAAGAAGCACGACGACGCGCTGGCCATCGGCAAGGGCGGCCACGAGGTCTTCAAGCGCCTCGCGGGCCTCGCCGTGCCGACGTTCGGGTACTACAACGGCGCGGCCATGGGCGGCGGTGTCGAGGTCGGTCTGCACTGCACCTACCGCACCGTCTCCAAGGCGCTGCCCGCGTTCTCGCTGCCCGAGGTCTTCCTCGGTCTGGTCCCGGGCTGGGGCGGCTGCACGCTGCTCCCCAACCTGATCGGCGCCGAGAAGGCCGTCTCGGTCATCATCGAGAACTCGCTGAACCAGAACCGCCAGCTCAAGGGCAAGCAGGTCTTCGAACTCGGCATCGCCGACGCGCTGTTCGAGGGCGCCGACTTCCTGGAGCAGTCCCTCATCTGGACGGCGAACGTCCTCAAGGGCGACGTCACCGTTGAGCGCCCCGAGATCGACCGCGGCGAGGCCTGGGACCAGGCCGTCGCCAAGGGCCGCTTCATCGCGGACTCGAAGGTGCACGGCGCGGCCCCGGCCGCCTACCGCGCCCTCGACATCATCGCGGCGTCCAAGGACGGCGACCTCCAGGCCGGCTTCGACGCCGAGGACAGCGCGCTCGCCGACCTGATCATGGGTGGCGAACTGCGGTCCGGCATCTACGCGTTCAACCTGGTCCAGAAGCGCGCCAAGCGCCCGGCCGGCGCCCCGGACAAGAACCTGGCGCGCCCGGTCACCAAGGTCGGCGTGGTCGGCGCGGGCCTGATGGCCTCGCAGCTCGCCCTGCTGTTCCTGCGCCGCCTGGAGGTGCCGGTCGTCCTGACCGACATCGACCAGGAGCGCGTCGACAAGGGTGTGGGCTACGTCCATGCCGAGATCGACAAGCTGCTCGCCAAGGCGCGGATCAACCAGGACAAGGCCAACCGCCTCAAGGGCCTGGTCTCCGGTGTCCTCGACAAGGCCGAGGGCTTCTCGGACGCCGACTTCATCATCGAGGCCGTCTTCGAGGAGATCGGCGTCAAGCAGCAGGTGTTCGCTGAGGTCGAGGCGGTCGCCCCGGCGCACGCCATCCTCGCCACCAACACCTCCTCGCTGTCGGTCACCGAGATGGCGTCGAAGCTGAAGCACCCCGAGCGGGTCGTCGGCTTCCACTTCTTCAACCCGGTCGCGATCCTGCCGCTCCTGGAGATCGTCCGCGGCGAGCAGACCGACGACGTCTCGCTGGCCACGGCCTTCGGTGTGGCGCGCAAGCTGAAGAAGACCGCGGTCCTGGTGAAGGACGCCCCGGCGTTCGTCGTCAACCGCATCCTGACCCGCTTCATGGGCGAGATCCAGAACGTCATCGACGAGGGCACCCCGGTCGCCGTCGCCGAGAAGGCCGTCGAGCCGCTCGGTCTGCCGATGTCACCGCTGGTCCTGCTCGAACTGGTCGGCCCGGCCATCGGCCTGCACGTGTCCGAGACCCTCAACCGCGCCTTCCCGGACCGCTTCACGGTCTCGGAGAACCTGGCCGCGGTCGTGAAGGCCGGCAAGCGCGGCTTCTACGTGTACGACTCCGGGAAGCCGGAGCTGGACCCCGAGGTCGCCGCGCTCCTCAAGCAGGGCGACACCGCCCTGACCGAGGAGCAGACCCGTGACCGCGTCCTGGACGCGGTGGCGCAGGAGATCGGTCTGATGCTGGACGAGGGCGTCGTCGCCGAGGCCCAGGACATCGACCTCTGCCTGATCACCGGCGCCGGCTGGCCCTTCCACCTGGGCGGCATCACGCCGTACCTGGACCGCGAGGGCGTCTCGGAGCGCGTGACCGGGAAGAAGTTCCTGGCGCAGGGCGTCGCGAGCGTCCCCGCGTAACCCGCCCGCTCAGTACGGTGACGGCCCCGCACCTCGGTGCGGGGCCGTCGCCGTGTCCCGACTTCCGTGTCCGTCGGGTGAGTTGACGGTACGTCAGAGGGCCCGGCACCTGTCCAAGGTGCCGGGCCCCCTGACGTACGCGGTGGACGCGCTCAGATCTGCTGCCAGGCCGCGAAGGCCAGGCCCGGCGCGTCCGTGCGCTGGCGGGTGAGCCGGATGCGGCCCTCGGGGGTGAACACGCCGAGCACGACCCGGTCTTCGGCGTCCACCGTCAGGGCGGGCACGCCGGCGCACACCTCGCCGATCGGCGTCCAGGTGACCCCGGCCGCCTCCTGCTCGGTGGGGTAGACCGCTATCGCGGGACGGCCGGCGGAGTCGCGCTGGGCGAGCACCATGCAGTCGACGCCGTCGATCTCGTGGCGCAGCAGCGCGACGGGACCCGTGCCCTTGCCGCCGATGGACTGGGCGGGCTCGTCGTCGCGCCAGGCCCGCAGCTGACCCGAGGCGATGTCACGCAGGAAGAAGGTGATGCGGCCGCCGTCGCCGGTCTGGATGCCGTTGACGGTGCCCGTCGCCGGCTTGCCCGCGACGGGCTTCTTGAGCCACTCGAAGCTCTCTTCGCCCGAGGGGCGTTCGTACACGTGGATGCCGGAGTCGGACGGCGCGTGGATGACCATCCGGCCGCCCTCCCCCGCCACGATCGATATCGAGCGGTCCGCGCCGTTGCCGTTGAGGTCGGCCCAGCCGGCCCACTTGCCCGAGGCTTCCTGGCCGCGCGCGGAGACGCCGCCGAACGCGTTGCGCACCACGATCTGTGCGTTGCCCGCGGAGTCCACGCCCACGGCGGGATGGCCCATCCGCAGGCCGTGCTGCCAGTCGCGCCGCGGGTAGGGGGAGCCGACGACGGCCCAGTTCTTGACCGGACGGCCCGTCTGGTACTGGATCGCGTGGACCAGCTCGGTCCAGGTGCCGCCCTCCGCGATGGGGGTCTGCCGCAGCGCCGCCATGTGGACGTAGCCGTCGGCGCCCTGCGCGATCGAGAGGTGCGACTGGAGTCCCACGCCGGGGGCGACCAGTTCGGGCCCCGTCCACGCCTCGCCGGGCTCCGACTCGGTCCAGCGGGCGACGCCGCCCTCGGCGGGCGCGTACGCAGTGAGACGGCCGTCCTTGCCCAGCCGCAGCCAGTCGGTGACCGTGGGGCTGCCGTCCTCGGCCGCCACGACGGGGGTGGCCGGGGTCGGCGTGGTCCGGATGACGCCCGATTTGGCCGGCCCCTGCTGCGATGCCTGTCGAGACCTCAGTGCCATGGTCCGCGACCACCTTTCCCCACCGGTTCCGCGCGAGGCGGCCGGGTCCAGCAAACAAGCGACTTTCTGCGACCATAACACTGCTCACGACCCCCGTTTTCCCCTGGTATTTCCGTCCCGACGTGCGGCTTTTCGCCACCTGGGGCGGGGCGCCCGAGCCGCCCGGACGAGGTACGCCCGGTCGGGTGAGGTCATCGGGCGCGCACGTAGAACACGGCCCCGTCCACCACGCCGCTCCGGTCGTACCGGGAGGCGAGGAAGCGGCGCAGGGTGGGGAGCCGGTCGGGGGCGAAGGGCTTGCCGCGGGAGTCGTCCACGACGAGTACGGGCGGCCGGTCGGCGAGCTCGGCGCGGAAGTCCCGCCAGGCGCCGTCGACGCCGTACTTCTCCCCCACCTGGGGCCCGTCACGGCCGCCGCTGTAGTTGGTGAGCAGCCCCGCGGTCAGGAAGCGGCTCGCGGGTGTGCGGCCCGCCAGCCAGTACGTCTCCGGGTGTATCCCCCAGACCAGGACCCGTTCGGCCGGCCCGGTGCGGGCCTCCACGGCGGCGGCGAGGCGCTCGGTGTGGGCGAGGTCGGGGCGCGGCGCGAGCAGTCCCCACGCGACGAACAGGGCGCAGGCGCAGGTGGACACGGACAGCGCGCTGGTGAGCCGGTACGTCGGCAGGATGTGGAGCGCGCCGGTGGCGAGCAGGACCAGGGGCGGGATGAGCTGGAGGTAGTAGTGGCCGAAGAAGTGGAAGCCGAGCAGGACCGCTCCCGCCGACGCGGCCAGCCACAGCCACAGGTCGGCCGCGCCGGTCCGTGCGATCCGCAGGACCCGCACGACGGGCGGCAGCAGACCGGCGCAGCCCGCGGCGAGCAGGGCGGTGTTGGTCAACCCCCGGGTCAGGACGTGGAGTTCGGACCCGGTGAAGGAGGCGTACGCCGACGAGCCCGTCACCGTCCAGAACAGGAAGCGGGACGGCCCGGTGAGCCAGGCCGCGGCCACGATGGGCAGGGCGATGCCGACCAGCGTGCGCAGCAGGGGGGTTCGGCGGGGTCCGGGGTGGTGCCACAGGAGCCACAGGACGGGGACGAGGGCGGCGCCGCCGGTCTGTTTGGTGAGGCAGGCCCCGGCGATCGCGAGCCCGGCCCGGGTCCAGTGGCCGCGGTCGGCGCAGAGCAGGGCCGCCGCGGTGAAGGGCAGCATGAACACTTCGAAGGTGGCGGCCTGCGCGTCCTCGGGGTTGAGGCCCACGGAGACCAGGAGGTACAGGACGCCGGCGGTGCGGCCCGCGCGGTCGCCCCAGCGGCGGCGCGCGGTGGCGGCGAGCGCGAGCGCGGTGAGCAGTTGGGCGCCGGCGGCGGCGAGGCGCAGCGGGGTGAGCGAGGCGTCGCCGCACAGGGCGAAGACGGCTTCGTAGAGCCAGGGCAGCAGCGGCGGCTTGCGGTCGACGACCGTTTGGTACAGGGTGCCGCCGCTCGCCAACAGCCGTGCCTGGACGGCGAGATAGCCCTCGTCGGGGTTCCACAGCGGGTGCCGGAAGGAGGGGATCCGGGTGAGCAGCGCGAGGGCGGCGAGGACCGGGAGCAGCCGCCGCCAGTAGCGGTCTTCGGGCGTCGCGGGCGGGTCCGCGGGGCGGCGGCGCTGTCTCGGGAGGACGCTCGTGGTGACGGATCGTAGCGAGGGCGGCGGCTCGGCGAGCATGCGGGCCACCCTATGCGGCCCCGTATGCCCCGATGGGCAGGGACATACGGGGGCGCGGGGAATCGGCCGCGATTACACGGAGTCGCGGCGGGCGGGGGCTTCGAGACGGCTGTGCCTGCGGCCGTACAGGAAGTAGAAGACCACGCCGATCACCATCCAGATGCCGAACCTGAGCCAGGTCTCGGCGGGCAGGTTGATCATCAGCCACAGCGACGCGGCGACCGCGGCCGCGGGGACCCAGGGCACCAGCGGGGTGCGGAAGGCGCGCGGCAGGTCGGGGCGGGTGTGGCGCAGGATGACCACGCCCACGGCGACGACGACGAACGCGAACAGGGTCCCGATGTTCACCAGGTCGGCGAGTTCGCTGAGGCTGGTGAAGCCGGCCACGATCGCGATGATGACGCCGAGCAGGATGGTCGGGCGGTGCGGGGTGCGGAAGCGCGGGTGCACGCGGGAGAAGAAGATGGGCAGCAGCCCGTCCCGGCTCATCGCGAAGAACACCCGGGTCTGCCCGAGCAGCAGGATCATGCAGACCGTGGTGAGGCCGACGGCGGCGCCGAAGCTGATGACGCCCGAGAAGAACGGATGCCCGGTGGCTTTGAAGGCGTCGGCGAGCGGCGCGTCCACGGAGAGCTGGGTGTACTTCTGCATGCCGGTGACCACGACGGAGACGGCCACGTACAGGATCGTGCAGATGAAGAGGGAGCCGAGGATGCCGCGGGGGATGTCCCGTTGCGGGTTCTTGGTCTCCTCGGCGGCGGTCGCCACGATGTCGAAGCCGATGAAGGCGAAGAAGACGACGGAGGCGGCGGTGAAGATGCCCATCACGCCGAAGTTGGTGGGCGCGTAGCCCGACATCAGCTGGATGAGCGGGGCCTTGAGGTCGCTGCCGGCGGTCTGCGGCTGCGCCTCGGGGATGAACGGCGAGTAGTTGGAGGACGTGATGAAGAACGCGCCCGCGATGATCACGATCAGGACGACGGTCACCTTGATGGCGACGACGACCGAGGTGACCCGGGCCGACAGCTTCATGCCGAGCACGAGGACGCCGGTCAGGACGAGGACGAGGGCGGCGGCCAGGATGTCGAAGCCGAAGCCGTGGGCGCCGTCGCGGCCGCTGAGCGCCTCGGGCAGGTGCCAGCCCGCGTTGTCGAGCAGGGAGCGGACGTAGCCCGACCAGCCGACCGCCACCACCGCCGTGCCGAGCGCGAATTCGAGCACCAGGTCCCAGCCGATGATCCAGGCGGGCAGCTCACCGAGGGAGGCGTAGGAGAAGGTGTACGCCGATCCCGCCACCGGCACCGTCGAGGCGAACTCGGCGTAGCAGAGCGCGGCGAGCGCGCAGACGACGCCCGCGACGACGAACGCGATGGAGACCCCGGGGCCCGCGTTCTCCTTGGCGACCTTGCCCGTGAGGACGAAGATGCCGGTGCCGATGATGACTCCGACCCCGAAGACCGTGAGGTCGAGGGCGGACAGGGACTTCTTGAGCGCGTGTTCTGGCTCCTCTGTGTCCTGGATTGACTGCTCGATCGATTTGGTCCTGAACAGACCGTTTCTGGCCACCCGTGCACCTCCGCTAGCTCATCGTCCTCGCCATGATCGGGAGGAGTGGCGGTACGGGTACCGGGCTGAGCGCGTTTTTCACACGAATGGGCCGGACCGATCACCCGTACAGGCACATCGGTCCGGCCCATTGACCGGCGAACGCGTGATCAGTCGCGGGCGGGCTCCACCGCCGCGCGGCTCTCCTCGTACCGTCCGTCCAGCTTGGACACCAGACCGGTGACCTGACGGGCGATGTCCGGAGCGGTCAGGCCGATCTCCGTCATGACCTCGCTGCGCGAGGCGTGGTCGAGGAAGCGCGGCGGAATGCCGAAGTCGCGCAGCGGCACGTCGACGCCCGCGTCGCGCAGCGCCTGGCTGATGGCCGAACCGACGCCGCCCACCCGGCTGTTGTCCTCGACGGTGACCACGACGCGGTGCTTCTCGGCGAGCGGCGCCATCGCCTCGTCGACCGGCTTGACCCAGCGCGGGTCGACCACGGTCGTCGAGATGCCCTGCGCGTCGAGCAGATCGGCGATCTCCAGGCACATCGGCGCGAGCGCGCCGACGGAGACCAGGAGCACATCGGGGCGGACGGCGGCCGTCGAGGGCTCGCGCAGCACGTCCATGCCGCCGACCCGGCCGACGGCCTGGACGGCGGGGCCGACCGCGCCCTTGGAGAAGCGCACCACGGTCGGCGCGTCCTCCACCTGGACGGCCTCGCGCAGCTGGGCGCGGACCTGGTCGGCGTCGCGCGGGGCGGCGATCCTGAGGCCGGGCACGACCTGGAGGAGCGACATGTCCCACATGCCGTTGTGCGAGGCGCCGTCGGTGCCGGTGACACCGGCCCGATCGAGCACGAACGTCACGCCGCACTTGTGCAGCGCCACGTCCATGAGGACCTGGTCGAAGGCGCGGTTGAGGAAGGTCGCGTACACCGCGAAGACGGGGTGCAGACCGCCGGTGGCCAGGCCCGCCGCGGAGACCGCCGCGTGCTGCTCGGCGATGCCCACGTCGTAGACCCGCTCGGGGAAGGCCTTGGCGAACTTGTCGAGGCCGACGGGCTGGAGCATGGCCGCGGTGATCGCGACGATGTCCTCGCGCTCCTTGCCGAGCTTGACCATCTCCTCGCCGAACACGGAGGTCCAGTCGAGGCCGGAGGTCGAGACGGGGAGGCCGGTGTCCGGGTGGATCTTGCCGACGGCGTGGAAGCGGTCGGCCTCGTCGGCGAGCGCCGGCTGGTAGCCGCGGCCCTTCTCGGTGAGGCAGTGCACGATGACCGGGCCGCCGAAGCGCTTGGCGCGCTGGAGCGCCGACTCCAGGGCCTCGATGTCGTGGCCGTCGATCGGGCCGACGTACTTCAGCCCCAGGTCCTCGAACATGCCCTGCGGGGCGATGAAGTCCTTGAGGCCCTTCTTGGCGCCGTGCAGCGTCTCGTAGAGCGGCTTGCCGACGACCGGGGTGCGCTCCAGGAGGTCCTTGCCCTTGGCGAGGAAGCGCTCGTAGCCGTCGGTGGTGCGCAGGGTCGCGAGGTGGTTGGCGAGGCCGCCGATGGTCGGCGCGTACGAGCGCTCGTTGTCGTTGACCACGATCACCAGGGGGCGGTCCTTGGCGGCGGCGATGTTGTTCAGCGCCTCCCAGGCCATGCCGCCGGTCAGCGCGCCGTCGCCGATGACGGCCACGACGTGGTCGTCCTTCTTCAGGACCTCGTTCGCCTTGGCGAGGCCGTCGGCCCAGCCGAGGACGGTGGAGGCGTGGCTGTTCTCGATGACGTCGTGCTCCGACTCGGCGCGCGCCGGGTAGCCGGAGAGACCGCCCTTCATCTTCAGCCGGGAGAAGTCCTGCCGTCCCGTCAGAAGCTTGTGGACGTAGCTCTGGTGGCCGGTGTCCCACAGGACCCGGTCCCGGGGCGATTCGAAGACGCGGTGCAGTGCGATGGTCAGTTCCACCACACCGAGGTTCGGACCGAGGTGTCCACCGGTCTTGGAGACCGCGTCCACCAGGAAGGTCCGGATCTCTGCCGCCAGCTGGTCGAGCTGCTCCGGGCTGAGCCGGTCAAGATCGCGCGGTCCCCTGATTCGGGTAAGCAGCGGCACCCGTGCCTCCTTGCATCCGTGCTGGTCGAGCATGCCGATCCGATGAGTCTAATGTTCCGCCCGCGGCCACGGTCGCGGGGCGGTGCGTTCTGTGTCACTCGTATGGGTGATGTGCACCCGCGACACAGCCGTGCCCGGCGCCACAGGGGCACCGGGCACGGCGGGAGCGGGGCAGGTCAGGCGCGGCCCGCGGACTTCTGGGTCTTCCGGGTGACGGCGTCGATGATGACGGTGATCAAGAGCACGCCACCGGTGATCATCTGCTGGATCGCGGCGGCGACGCCTTCGAGGGCGAGGCCGTACTGGATCGAGGTGATCACCAGGACGCCGAGGAGCGCGTTCCAGGTGCGGCCGCGGCCGCCGAAGAGGCTGGTGCCGCCGATGACGGCCGCCGCGATGGCGTTCATCAGGAGGTCGCCGCTGCCGGCGCCCTGGTTGGCCGCACTGATCTTGGAGGCGAGGAAGAGGCCGCCGACGGCCGCGAAGGTGCCGGAGATCGCGTAGACCGAGGTGCGGACGAGCACGATGTTGATGCCGGCCCGGCGCGAGGCCTCGACGCTGCCGCCGAGCGCGAAGATCATGCGGCCGTAGGACGTGCGGCGGAGCACGAAGTCCGTGAGGATCAGCACCGCGAGGAAGATCACCACGGCGAGCGGCAGGCCCTTGTTCTGGTTGAACATGTACGCCACCGCGAACCCCACCACGGCGAGCAGCGCGGTGCGCAGCACGATCTCGCTGAGCGGCCGCGAGGGGACGCCCGCGGCCTCGCGGCGACGGCTGTCGAAGAACGCGGACAGGAAGTACACGGCGACGGCCACCACGGCGGCGCCGTACGCCACCGCGACATCGCTGAAGAAGTAGTTCGACAGGTTGTAGAAGATGCCCGAGCCGTTGGTGTTGATCGTGCCGTTGTCGCCCAGGATCTTCAGCATGAAGCCGTTCCAGAACAGCAGACCGGCCAGCGTGACGGCGAAGGCGGGGACGCCGATGCGCGCGAAGATGAAGCCGTGGATGGCTCCGGCGACCGCGCCCGTGAGGATGGCCAGGATCAGCGCCAGCCACTCGGGAACGCCGTGCAGGATGCTCAGCACCGCGAAGGACGCGCCCGCCACGCCGCTGACCGAGCCGACCGACAGGTCGATCTCGCCGAGCAGCAGCACGAAGACGATGCCGACCGCGATCATGCCCGTGCCGACCATGGCGACGGAGATGTCGGAGAGGTTGCCTGCGGTGAGGAAGTTCGAGTTCAGGCTCTGGAAGACGATGCAGATGATGATCAGGCCGACGATCACGGGCAGCGCGCCCAGCTCACCGGCGCGCACCTTGCGCTTCAGCTCGCCGAGGTAGCCGCCGAAGCCCTGCTCGCGCACGAGGAGGCGGGGGTCGACCGCGGTGGTGGCGGCGCCCGCGGCCGGCGGCGCGTCGACCGGGGCGGCGGCCGCCTTGCCGAGGTCGGTCGGGGAGGTCTTGTCGGTGCTCACTTCTGAACCTCCGCGTTGCGCGCCGCACGGCGGGTCACGGCGTTGTCCGTGGCCCCGGTGATGGCGGAGATGATCTCTTCCTGCGAGGTGGTCTTCACGTCGAAGACACCGTTGTTCCGGCCGAGCCGGAGCACCGCGACCTTGTCGGCCACGGCCTTCACATCGGCCATGTTGTGGCTGATGAGGACGACCGCGTGGCCGCGCTCGCGCAGCCGCTCCACCAGGTCGAGGACCTGCGCGGTCTGCTCGACGCCGAGCGCCGCGGTCGGCTCGTCGAGGATCACGAGCTTGGGCTCGCCGAGCATCGAGCGGGCGATGGCCACGGTCTGGCGCTGGCCGCCGGAGAGCGAGGCGATCGGGATGCGCACGCTCGGGATCCGGATCGACAGCGTGGTGAGCAGCTCGCGCGAGCGGCGCTCCATCTCGACCTCGTCGAGGACACCGCGCTTCTTCAGCTCGCGTCCGAGGTAGAGGTTGCCGACGACGTCGATGTTGTCGCACAGCGCGAGGTCTTGGTAGACGGTCGCGATGCCCAGGTTCTGGGCGTCGTTCGGCTTACCGATCTGGACGGCCTTGCCTTCCCACTCGATGACTCCGTCATCGATGGGGTGCACGCCGGCGATCGTCTTGACCAGCGTGGACTTTCCGGCGCCGTTGTCGCCCACCAGGGCGAGCACTTCACCGGCGTGGACCTCAAGCTCTACGTCGGTGAGCGCCTGAACGGCACCGAACCGCTTGGAGACCCCGCGCAACGCCAACACGGGCGTAGCGGACACGTGAACCATCTCCTTCGCCGCCTGACCGGCGGGGATGCCGCGCCCGGAGGGGATGGGGCGCGGAGGTCGAGCAGAAGAGAACAGAAAAATGGGAGGAACGTTTTCTCCGGCGCCCCCGCCGCAGCGGGGTGGAAGGCGGCCGTGGGGCGCCGGAGGGTGTGTGGTGCGCTCAGGCCCCCGGGAAATCAGGGGACTCGGCGCGGCACGGCGCGGGGAACTACTTGACGCCGGCCGTGTCGCAGGCGGCCTTGTACGAGGCCGTGCAGATCTCGGCGACCGTGTAGATCTTGTCCTTGATGACCGTGTCGTTGATGTTCGCCTTGGTCAGCGAGACGACCGGGACGATGTTCGACGGGACGCCCTTGGTGGTCGGCGAGTCGAGCTTCTTCGGGGCGAGCGAGCCGAGGTCCTGGCCCTTGGCGAGCTTGACCGCCATCTCGGCGGCGATCGCGTCCTCCTGCGGGTAGGACTTGTAGACGCTCATGTACTGCTCACCCGAGAGGATCCGCTGCACACCCGCGAGCTCGGCGTCCTGGCCGGTGACCGGGGGGAGCTTGGAGAGGCCGGCGGCCTTGAGGGCGGTGATGATGCCGCCCGCCATGCCGTCGTTGGCGGAGTAAACGCCGATGACCTTGTCCTTGCCCAGGGCGGAGAGCGCGCCCTCCATGTTGGCGTTGGCGTTCTCGGGCTTCCACTCCTTGGTGTCGTACTCCTTCCCGATGTTCACCTTGCCGTCGAGCTCGGCGTGGGCGCCCTTCTTGAAGAGCGCGGCGTTCGGGTCGGTGACGGCGCCGTTCATCATGACGATGTCGCCGGACTTGGCCTTGTCGCCCAGGGCCTCCAGGAGGGCCTTGCCCTGCACGTGGCCGACTTCCTCGTTGTCGAAGGACACGTAGGAGTCGATCGGCCCCTGGGCGAGGCGGTCGAAGGCGACGACCGGGATGCCGGCGTCCTTGGCCTTCTTGACCGAGGTCGCGATGGCGGCCGAGTCGACCGAGTCCACGATGAGCGCGTCCACCTTGTTGGTGATCATCGTGTCGGCCTGCTGGTTCTGGGTCGTCGCGTCCTGCTTGGCGTTCGCGTAGACGATCTGGCCCTTGCCGTTGGTCAGTTCCTTGACCTTGGCCTCGATCAGCGGCTTGTCGAACTTCTCGTAGCGCGCGGTCTGGTTCTCGGGGAGCAGCAGACCGATCTTCAGGTCGTCGCCCTTCTTGGCGCTGTCGGACGACTTGGTGCCGCCGCCCGACTCCTTGGCGCTGCCACAGGCGGCGAGTGTGACGGCCATCGCGGTGGCGGCAACGGCTACAGCGGCACGACGCATGTTCGTGTTCACTTCAGAAACCTCCCTGACGAGGCCGCGACGTTGCGGCCGAGGTGGCTGGAAGTCAACTCGGCGTTAAGCCCACCGTCAAGGAGTAAATCCTTAACGAGATGACAACGGTGCCATCCGTTATCTAAGTGAAGGCAGGAGCCGAGGCCGGCAGGGCGCTGTCCAAGAGGGTCGAATCCCCCATTTCGCTCAGGACGAGGGCGAGCGCGCCGAGCACTTCGGCACGGCCGCCCAGCGCCCCGGGAAGGACCGACAACTGCCGGGCCGCGCTGGGGATCGCGTACCGCGCCACGGAGTCCCTGATGGGCCCGAGAACGAGCTCTCCGGCCTCCGCCAGGTCGCCGCCGAGCACCACCCGGCTCGGGTTCAGGAGGTTGCACAGGTTGGCCACGCCGCTGCCGATGTGGCGCCCCACGTCGGCGATGACGCGGCGGCACCCCGGATCGCCCTCGCGCGCCATGCGGACCACGCGCTCCATGCTCAGGTCGGCGCCGTGGCTCGATTGCAGCAGCGGCAGCACATAACGCGCCGCGGTGAACGTCTCCAGGCAGCCGCGGTTGCCGCAGCGGCAGACCGGGCCCGACTCGTCCAGGGTGATGTGCCCGATCTCCCCGGCGGTGCCGCCGGGTCCGCGGTAGATCTGCCCGTCGATCACGAGACCGGCGCCCACACCGCTCGCGACCTTGATGTATGCCAGGTCGCGCACCCCCCGGCCGCTGCCCCAGACCAGCTCGCCCAGGGCCCCCAGGTTGGCGTCGTTGTCCACGTACACGGGGACGCCGAGGCGCCCCGAGAGCTCCTCGCTGGGGTTGATGCCGGTCCAGCCCGGCAGGATCGCGGTGGAGCCGAGCGTGCCGGACTCCACGTCGATGGGGCCCGGCACGCCGAGCCCGATCCCGATCACCTTGTCCTGGCCGATGCCGGTGGTCGCGATCAACCGCTTGACCAGCTCTTCCGCCCGGTCGAAGCCCTGCGCGGACGAGGCGTCGACATCGAGCGGCTCGGCCTCTTCGGCGAGTACCTGGTGGGCCAGGTTGCCGACGGCCACCCGCAGGTGCGTATGGCCGAAATCGACCCCGATCACGATGCCGGCCGAGCCGCTGAGCGAGACGCTGCGGGCCCGGCGCCCGCCCGCCGAAGTGGGGGTGACCTCGACGGTGCCGCCTTCCTTCAGTTCCCGCACGATGTTGGAGACCGTGGCCGCGGACAGGCCGGTCGTTCGGGCGATCTCGGCCTGGGTGAGCGAGCCCGCCATCCGCACGGCGCGTACGACCCGCTCAAGGTTGGCCCGGTGCAGTGACGTCTGCGACCCCGGAGTCTCCATCGACTCATCCACTCCCGCCGTAGGCGGACGGCACGACGGCCGCCCCCGCACGGAGCCGCAGCATTGAGGCCCCGTCTTTTCTCCAACATGTGAACCCTAAGCTCAGCCTTCTGGGTGGTCTCCCGTCAAGACCTGAGCAGATGCGGAGCGGATCGGGAACGCACGACCGCCCGTGGGCGCGGGGCCCACGGGCGGTCGGGAGGAGAAGGCGGGTGCCGGGTGGCGCTACTTGAGCGCCCCCGCGGTCAGGCCCGCCTGGACCTGCTTCTGGAAGACGACGTACACGGCGAGCACGGGCAGCATCGCGATGGTCAGGCCCGCGAAGAGCGCCCCCCAGTCGCCCTGGTAGCCCTGCTGCACGGCGAGGTCGGCGAGACCCTGCGTGAGGACCCAGTTCTTGGTGTCGCCCTGGTTGAGCACCAGGGGCAGCAGGTACTGGTTCCACTGGCCGAGCACGTTGAAGATGCCGATGCTGATGATGCCGGGCTTGGCCATCGGCAGCATGATCTGGAAGAAGGTGCGGGTGTGCGAGGCCCCGTCGATCAGGGCGGCCTCGGCGACCGTGGTCGGCAGCGTCCGGAAGAACGCCGTCATGAAGAAGACCGTGAACGGCAGCGAGTACGCGATGTAGATGAGGACGAGGCCGGGCAGCGTGTTGAGGATGCCCAGGTTCTTCGTGACGAAGAAGAGCGGGACGAGCACCATGACCACGGGGAAGGCCATGCCGCCGACGAACAGGAAGTAGATGAACCGGTTGCCGGGGAACTCGAACCGCGCGAGCACATAGGCCGCCATCGAGCCGAGCAGCATGGTGCCGACGGTCGAGAAGCCCACCACGAAAGCGGTGTTGAGGAAGTACCGCCCGATGTTCGCCTTGCTCCAGGCCCGCGACCAGTTGTCGAAGTGGAGTTCGCTCGGCAGCGACCAGGGGTGGGTGAGGATGTCACCGGAGGTCTTGAACGAGCTCCACAGCGCCCACAGCAGGGGCACGCCCACCATGAGCGCCCAGACCAGGAGGAACACGTGCGAGAAGGCGTTGAGCACGCCGCCCTCGCTGCTGCGCCACTTCCAGCGGGCGGCGCTCGCCGTGGGCCGGGACGACTGCTCGCCGTCCACCTTCAGGGTTTCGGTCGTCATCGCGCCATCCCTAGAATTCGATGCGCTCACGGCGCGAGAGCCGCATGCTGAGAATGGCGAACACCAGGGTCACGATCAGCATCGCGACACCCATGGCGGCGGCCATTCCGTACTGACTGTTGTCCCGGAACGCCGTCTTGTACAGCAGCAGCGGGACCACGTCGGTGGATTCGTCGGGGCCGCCGACATTGACGGACATCAGCTGTACGTAGATGAAGGCGTCCATGGCGATGATGCCCATGTAGACCCAGGCCGTGGCCACCGTGTCCCGCAGCAGCGGCAGCGTGATCCGGAAGAACGTCTTGACCCGCGAGGCGCCGTCCAGGAGCGCCGCCTCGTAGATCTCCCCCGGGATGGAGGCCATGCCGGCGGAGAACAGGACGACGTAGAAGCCGACGTTGGCCCACACCATGACGACCATGATGCAGATCAGCGCGATGCTGGAGTCGCCGAGCCAGGACTGCTGGAGCGAGCTCAGACCGACGCTCGAAAGCAGCGAGTTGAGCATCCCGTTCTCGGGGTCGGGGTTGTAGATCTGCTGCCACAGGATCGCGATGATCGTGATCGAGAGGACCTGCGGGAAGAAGAAGATCACCTTGTAGAAGCCGGAGCCCCGCACGCCGGCGACCCCCGCGGAACCCTTGCGGCGGCCGCCGACATTCAGCATGAAGGCGAAGAAGAGACCGAAGGCCAGCGTGACGACCGGCACGAAGAGGAGCAGAAGGACGTTGTGCCACAACGCCTTCCAGAAGAGGTCGTTGTGAATCAGCTTCTGATAGTTGTCCAGCCCGATGAAGTTCTTCTCGGGGGTCAGTCCGCTCCAGCTCGTCATCGAAATCTGGAAGTCCTGGAGGAACGGCGAGATCACGAGGACCCCGTAGAGCGCCAGGGGAATTGCCAGGAATCCGATGATGAACCGGTACTTGCCGTGTCGCATGTCGCCGGTCGCTCTCGTCTCAGCCAGTGGGGTTGAGCGCCCTCGTCAGAGGTGCTTGAACTTCGGGACGGAGGAGTCCTTCTTGGTGTCGTCCGAGGCCTTCTGGGCCTTGTCCATCCACTCGGTGGCCTTGATCTTGCCGGTGAGCAGGTCCAGGGTCAGGTTGCCGATGGTCTCGTTGTTCAGCTTCTTGTACCAGTCCTGGATCCGAGCGTTGAGGACGTTGGGGCCTGCCGCCTTCAGCGCGGCGTTCGCCGAGGTCAGGCCCGGGGTCAGGGTGAGGCCGTCCGCGGCGCCCTGAACACAGGTCAGCGACTTGACGGCGTTGGTGAAGTTGGTGGTCTGCTTCTTGCTGAGCATGATGCGCAGCAGTTCCATGCCACCGGTGGGGTTCTTGCCGTCCTTGGCCACGATGAAGGGCTCGCCGGCCGCCGCGTACAGGGTGCCGAAGGGCAGCTTGTCGTTGGGGCCGGAGCCGATCAGGGAGCCGACCGCGAGGTCGAAGTCCTTCGGCATGGTGGGCGCGGCCTCGTTCTCCACCCAGGAGCCGTCGGCCACCATCGCGGCGCGGCCCTGCGTCCAGGCGGTCTGCATCTGGATGTGCGTCATGCCCTCGGAGCCCTGGAGGAAGTAGCCCTGTCCGGCGAGCTCCTCGTAGTACGAGATGACTTCCTTGACGGCGTCGGTCTTGAAGGCACCGTCGTCGAGGTTGTCGATCGCGTTGAGGGCGTCCTTGCCGCCGACCTTGCCGATCTGGTGCAGCAGGTCGAACAGCACGTAGTACGGGTACTTGCCCGGGTACGTGAAGGGGGCGATGCCCGCGGCCTTGATCTTCTTGCAGAGCGCCAGCATGTCCGAGAAGGTCTGGGGGTAGGTCCAGCCCTTGTCCTTGAACAGCTTGTTGGAATAGAAGGTGCCGTAGACGGTGAACGCGTAGTTGAACGCGTACATCTCCTTGGCCCCGAACTGGCCCTGCTCGATGGTGCCGGCGATGAGGACGTCGCGGACCTTCTTCGACGGGTCGTCGATGGTCGGGGCGTCCAGGAGCGGGGTGAGGTCCTGGAGCTTGCCGGTCTTGGCGAGCGCGGCGGTGTCGAGGTTGTCGGCGCCGGAGTTGTCCATGAAGTCCGGCGGGGTGCTGCCGGCGAAGCGCGGCTGCAGCTTCGGGCCGATGGCCTGCGTGCCGGTGTGCTTGACCGTGATGCCGTACTTGGCGTTGTAGTCGGCCTCGGCCGACTTGATGTAGTCGTCGCCGAAGCCGCCCTTGAAGACGAACGCCTCAAGAGCGGTGCCCTTGTTGACGCCGAGCGGGTTGTCCGCCGACTTGGTGCCCTGGGACTTCGGCTTCGTGCTGCTGTCCCCGCTGTCTGAGCTGGCGCACGCGCTCAGCAGTGACGTCGCCGGCACCGCCAGCAGGCCGATTGCCATGGCCCGCTTGAGTGCGTCACGGCGGTTGATCTCGGATCCCATGCTCAAGTCCTCGCCTTCTCCAGGACTCATGCGGTGCAGCGGAATCCGCCGGCGCCCGCGAACAGTTGAAGCGTGAGTGATGCCGTACATCCATCGCGGAGGCTGCCCGGTCCCGGGCCGACCGGCCCGCACGCGGTTCCCCCCGCCCGCGTTCAGCGGGTTGCCCGGACGCCGACAGGTATAGTCCACTTCCCGTCAACTGAGCAAGATCGAAAGCAGGGTTGGCCGCCAGTCTTTCCCGAGTTGAGACCTCGCGGATATATCCGTTGGTACGTACCAATGCGGATGAGGGTGCTCCTTTTGACGCGCATTACACACCTTGACGCCTGCATTGCCCCCTCGATTCAAGCCACCCATTCCTTCTCAACGCCCTTGACACCACCCGCCACTTGCCGCGCTACTGGATCCTGCGTTTTCACTCTGACAACGTTGTCCACCTCGCATCTGCCGGACATCACCGGCGTGCGCCGACGGAAGGGCCCGCATGCTGCCCAGATCCCGGTACCGACGAGGACCGGCGGCCGCCCTCGTGGCGGCCTCGTTCCTGCTCGTAGTGACGGCGCAGTCGGCCGTCGGCGCGCCGTCCGCGACGGCCCGGCCGCCCGCCGACGGCCGCTTCAGCACGTCGTTCGAAACCGGCCAGCCGCAGCCCGACTGGACCGACTCCGTCGATACCGACCACGCCGGGAACAAGCGGTCGTCGGGCGTCGACGGAGGCTTCGCCAGTGGCATACCGGGCAACGTGACCGACAAGGTCACCGCCGTGCGGGCCAGCGCCGAGAACACCGACGGCGGCGAGGTCAAGGAGAACCTCCTCGACGGTCAGGCCGGCACGAAATGGCTGGCCTTCCAGTCGACAGCTTGGCTCGAATTCGATCTGTCCGAAGGGGTGAAGACGGCCGCCTACGCGTTGACGTCCGCCAACGACGCGCCCGAACGCGACCCCAAGGACTGGACCCTCCAGGGCTCGCTCGACGGCAAGGACTGGAAGACCCTGGACCGCCGCACCGGCGAGAGCTTCAAGGACCGCGGCCAGACCAAGACCTACGACGTCGCCAACGCCACCGCCTACGCGCACTACCGCCTGGAGATCACCGCGAACGGCGGCGCGCCCATCACGCAGCTCGCCGATGTCCAGTTCTCCAACGGTGACACCAGCACCCCCGTCCCCCCGGACATGCTCACCGTCACCGGCCGCGGGCCCGGCGGCTCCCCCACCGCCAAGGCGAACGCCGGCTTCACCGGCGTCCGGGCGCTGCGCTACGCAGGCACCCACAAGCCCGGCGGGCGCGCCTATTCGTACAACAAGGTCTTCGACGTCGACACGCGCGTCGGCCGGGACACCGAGCTCGACTACAAGATCTTCCCGTCGATGGCGGAGACCGACCTCAACTACCCCGCCACCAACGTGTCCGTGGACCTCGCCTTCACCGACGGCACCTATCTGAGTGACCTGAAGGCCGTCGACGCGCACGGCGGGCTCCTCACCCCGCAGGGGCAGGGCGCCGCCAAGACGCTCTACGTCAACCAGTGGAACCAGGTCTCCTCGGTGATCGGCTCCGTCGCCGCCGGCAAGACGGTGGACCGGATCCTGGTGGCGTACGACTCCCCCAAGGGCCCGGCCACCTTCCAGGGCTGGATCGACGACCTCTCGATCGCACCGAAGAAGACCGAGAAGCCGCTCGCCCACCTCTCGGACTACGCGCTCACCACCCGCGGCACCAACTCCAGCGGGTCGTTCTCGCGCGGCAACAACTTCCCCGCGACGGCGGTCCCCAACGGGTTCAACTTCTGGACGCCGGTGACCAACGCCGGGTCGCAGGACTGGCTGTACGACTACGCGCGCCGCAACAACGCCGACAACCTGCCCACCCTCCAGGCGTTCAGCGCCAGCCACGAGCCGAGCCCCTGGATGGGCGACCGGCAGACCTTCCAGGTCATGCCGTCGGCGGCGGCCGGCACCCCCGACGCCTCCCGGACCGCCCGCGCGCTGCCCTTCCGGCACGAGAACGAGACCGCGAAGCCGTACTACTACGGCGTCACCTTCGAGAACGGGCTCAAGACGGAGATCACGCCCACCGACCACGCGGCGATGATGCGGTTCACCTATCCCGGTGACGACGCGAGCATCGTCCTCGACAACGTCACCAACCAGGGCGGCCTCACCCTGGACCCGGCGACCTCCTCGTTCACCGGCTACTCGGACGTCAAGAGCGGCCTGTCGGCGGGGGCCGGACGGCTCTTCGTGTACGGGGTGTTCGACGCGCCCGTCACCGCGAGCGGCAAGCTGCCCGGCGGCGGGGGCGCCGACGTCACCGGCTACGCGCGCTTCAAGCCGGGCAAGGACCGCACCGTCACCCTGCGCCTGGCGACCTCGCTGATCAGCGTGGACCAGGCGAAGGCCAACCTCGCCGCCGAGATCCCCGCGAAGGCCCGCTTCGACGCGGTCAAGGACCGGGCGCGGCAGGCCTGGGACAAGATCCTCGGCCGCATCGAGGTGGAGGGCGCGTCGCACGACGAGCTGACCACCCTCTACTCCTCGCTCTACCGGCTCTACCTGTACCCCAACTCCGGTTCCGAGAAGGTCGGTTCGAAGCTCCAGTACGCCAGCCCGTTCGCGCCGAAGGCCGGCGAGGACACCCCGACCCACACCGGGTCGAAGGTCGTCGACGGCTCCGTGTACGTCAACAACGGCTTCTGGGACACCTACCGCACGACCTGGCCCGCCTATTCGCTGCTCACCCCGGACAAGGCCGGCGAGATGGTCGACGGCTTCGTGCAGCAGTACAAGGACGGGGGCTGGATCTCCCGCTGGTCCTCGCCCGGCTACGCGGACCTCATGACCGGCACCAGTTCGGACGTGGCCTTCGCCGACGCCTATGTGAAGGGCGTGAAGTTCGACGCGGAGGCCGCCTACGAGGCGGCCCTGAAGAACGCCACGGTCGCCCCGCCCTCCTCGGGCGTGGGCCGCAAGGGCATGGACACCTCCCCCTTCCTCGGCTACGCCCCGACCTCCACCCCCGAGGGCCTGTCCTGGTCGATGGAGGGCTACGTCAACGACTACGGCCTGGCGAAGATGGGCCAGGCGCTGTACGAGAAGACGAAGAAGCCCCGCTACAAGGAGGAGTCGGCGTACTTCATGGGCCGGGCCCAGAACTACGTGAAGCTCTTCGACAGCAAGGCCGGCTTCTTCCAGGGCAAGGCCGCCAACGGCACGTGGCGCGTGGACAGCGCCGCGTACGACCCGCGCGTGTGGGGCTACGACTACACCGAGACCGACGGCTGGGGCTACGCCTTCACCGCCCCGCAGGACTCCCGCGGTCTCGCCAACCTGTACGGCGGCCGGGCGGGCCTCGCCAAGAAGCTCGACACGTACTTCGCCACACCGGAGACCGCCTCGCCCGACCTGGCCGGGTCCTACGGCGGTGTCATCCACGAGATGACCGAGGCACGGGACGTACGGATGGGCCAGTACGGCCACTCCAACCAGGTCGCGCACCACGTCACGTACATGTACGACGCGGCGGGGCAGCCCTACAAGGCGCAGGAGAAGATCCGCGAGGTCCTGCGGCGGCTCTACAACGGCAGTGAGATCGGGCAGGGTTACCACGGCGACGAGGACAACGGCGAGCAGTCGGCGTGGTACGTGTTCTCGGCGCTCGGCTTCTACCCGCTGGTGATGGGCAGCGGTGAGTACGCGATCGGCTCGCCCCTGTTCACCAAGGCGACCGTGCACCTGGAGAACGGGCGCGACCTGGTGGTGAAGGCGCCGAAGAACAGCACCGCCAACGTGT
Organism: Streptomyces sp. NBC_00083; assembly: GCF_026343295.1. GTDB lineage: Bacteria > Actinomycetota > Actinomycetes > Streptomycetales > Streptomycetaceae > Streptomyces. The sequence goes on along the minus strand of NZ_JAPELY010000002.1, from coordinate 1,702,752 downwards.
ACGTGCAGTCCCTGAAGGTGAACGGGAAGGCGTGGAACTCCACGGCGCTCCCGCACGACCTGCTCGCGCGGGGCGGCACGCTCGACTTCGCGATGGGCCCGAAGCCCTCGTCGTGGGGCACCGGTCAGAACGCGGCGCCGGTCTCGATCACCAAGGACGCCAAGGTGCCCACGCCGCCGAGCGATGCGATCACCGGCCCGGGTCCGCTGTTCGACAACTCCTCCGCCACCTCGGCGCCGTTCACCTCGGTGGAGCTTGCGGTGTCCGCGCCGACGCGCGCCGTCCAGTACACGCTCACCTCGGCGGAGCACGCCAAGGCTCCGGCGTCCTGGACGCTGCAGGCCTCGGCGGACGGCACGACGTGGAAGGACATCGACCGGCGCTCGGGCGAGTCGTTCACCTGGGACCGCCAGACCCGGGTCTTCTCGGTCCGCTCCCCCGGTTCCTACGCGCACTACCGCCTTGTGGGTCCGGACGGCGGGGCGACGCTCGCGGAGGTCGAACTGCTGTCCTGATCTCTCGCACGGCGTTCGCACATCCCATCTCCCTTGTGTCCCAAACCGGTTGGGTTGTGAAGATGCCGTGCACCGGTCGCGGGGATGCGGTACGACTCATGGGTCGTACCGCATCCTCCGTGATGCGCTTCACCGAAGGAGCACTACGTGGCCCAACTCACGGTCCGTAAGAGTGGCAAGGCACTCTCCCGCTTCGCTGTCGCCGCGATAACCACCGCCCTGGTCGCCGCGGGCGCGGGCGCGGCATCGGCCGACGGCTTCGGCCCGGCCCACCCGCTGCCGAAGATGCCGGCGCGCACCCCGCACGTGCGGAGCCTGGCGGTCGCGGCCGATCCGAACCCCGCGGCGAACCCGGTCCTCCCGCTGCTCGGCATCGACAGCACCGGGGCCGCGTGGGCGTACGGGCCCGACGGCGCCGGCGGCCTGGCGCCACGGCAGAGCGCGGGCAGCCTCCCGTACCTGAGCAACGACGCGTTCGTGGACAACGACGCGGACGGCTACCTCGACGGCGAATGGCAGTGGGCCGACGACGGGACCCTGCACTACTTCGTCGACTACAACACCCCGGACAAGGTGATCGGCGGCGGCTGGAACATCTACGACAAGGAGCTGTCCCCCGGCAACCTCGGCGGCGCGCAGGGGTACGACGTCATCGCGCGGGACAGCGCGGGCGTGCTGTGGCTCTACCTCGGCTACGGCGACGGCACCGTGACGAGCCGCATCAAGGTCGGCGGGGGCTGGGACGTCTACACCCAGCTCGCCGGCAAGGGCGACCTGGACGGCGACGGCAAGGCCGACATCGTCGCGCGGGACACCGCCGGTGTGCTCTGGTTCTACAAGGGCACGGGCGACTACAACGCGCCCTTCGCACCCCGCACCAAGATCGGCGCCGGGTGGAACATGTTCAACACCCTGGTCTCCACCGGCGACGTGGACCTGGACGGCAAGACCGACCTGATCGCCCGGGACACCAACGGCGGCCTGTGGCTGTACAAGGGCACCGGCAACGCCGCCGCCCCCTACCAGCCGCGCGTACAAATCGGCTCCAACTACAACATCTACCGCCTGATGACGTCCTGACGCATCGGAGGCCGAACTGCCCTCCTGAATCACATGTCACGGCATTGACACAGGTCATCTCCCGCGCATAACAAACCGATTGACTTGTGAAGATGCCGTGCAACGATCATGCCGGTGCGGTACGGCTCCCGGGTCGTACCGCTCCACCTCAGTGATGTGATTCATCGAAGGAGCAGTACGTGGCCAACCTCAAGGGCCGTAAGAGCCGCAAGGCACTGTCCCGCTTCGGCGTGGTGGCGATAGCCGCCGCGCTGGTCGCCTCGGGCGCCGGTGTGGCTTCGGCCGACGGCGTCTCCCCCGCCCGCTCGCTGCCGAAGGCGCCGGCGCACTCCGCTCCCCACGCCAGGAGCCTCGCCGCGGCGCCGACCCCGAACCGCGGTGCGAACCCGGTGTTCCCGATGCTCGGCGTCGACAACGCGGGCGACGGGTGGGCCTACGGTCCGAACGGCACCGGCGGCCTGACGAGCCGTGTGTACGCGGCCTCGCTGCCCTACCTCGTCAATGACGCCTTCGTCGACAACAACGGCGACGGGGACATGGACGGCGAATGGCAGTGGGCCAACGACGGCTCCCTGAACTACTTCGCCGACGAGAACGCTCCCAACAAGGTGATCGGCGGGGGCTGGGGGATCTACGACAAGGAGCTCTCCCCGGGCAACCTCGGCGGCGGCGGCGCCTACGACATCATCGCGCGCGACAAGGCGGGCGTGCTGTGGATCTACCTCGGCTACGGCGACGGCACGGTCACCGGCCGGGTCAAGGTCGGCGCGGGCTGGGACGCCTACACCCAGATCGCCGGCAAGGGCGACCTGGACGGCGACGGCAAGGCCGACATCGTCGCGCGGGACACCGCGGGCGTGCTCTGGTTCTACAAGGGCACCGGCAACTACGCCGCGCCCTTCGCACCCCGCACCAAGATCGGCGCCGGGTGGAACATGTTCAACACCCTGGTCTCCACCGGCGACGTGGACCTGGACGGCAAGACCGACCTGATCGCCCGGGACACCAACGGCGGCCTGTGGCTGTACAAGGGCACCGGCAACGCCGCCGCCCCCTACCAGGCGCGCGTGCAGATCGGCTCCAACTACAACATCTACCGTCTGCTGACGTCCTGACGCCGTGACGTCCTGACGCCTCTGCGCATCAAACGGCAGGGCCGCACCCTCCTTTCGGAGAGTGCGGCCCTGCCGTCGTTTCCGGCCCGCTGCCCGTTAGTTGCGGATCAGGCTGCGCAGCACGTACTGCATGATGCCGCCGTTGCGGTAGTAGTCCGCCTCACCGGGGGTGTCGATGCGGACGACCGCGTCGAAGTCGACGCCCGTGTCGGTGGTGACCTTGACCGTGCGCGGGGTCGAGCCGTTGTTCAGCTCCTCGACGCCGGTGAAGGAGAAGGTCTCCTCGCCGGTCAGGCCGAGCGAGGAGGCGGTGGCGCCCTCGGGGAACTGGAGCGGCAGGACGCCCATGCCGATGAGGTTCGAGCGGTGGATGCGCTCGTACGACTCGGCGATGACGGCCTTGACGCCGAGGAGCGCGGTGCCCTTGGCGGCCCAGTCGCGGGACGAGCCCGAGCCGTACTCCTTGCCCGCCAGGATGACCAGCGGGGTGCCGGCGGCCTGGTAGTTCTGCGAGGCGTCGTAGATGAAGGAGACCGGGCCGCCCTCGACGGTGAAGTCGCGGGTGAAGCCGCCCTCGGTGCCCGGCGCGATCTGGTTGCGCAGGCGGATGTTGGCGAAGGTGCCGCGGATCATGACCTCGTGGTTGCCACGGCGCGAGCCGTAGGAGTTGAAGTCACGACGCTCGACGCCGTGCTCCGTGAGGTACTTGCCGGCCGGGGTGTCGGCCTTGATCGCGCCGGCCGGGGAGATGTGGTCGGTGGTGACCGAGTCGCCCAGCTTCGCCAGGACGCGGGCGCCCTGGATGTCGGAGACCGGGGTGGTCTCCATCGTCATGCCCTCGAAGTAAGGGGGCTTGCGCACGTAGGTCGACTCGGCGTCCCACTCGAAGGTGTTGCCGGTCGGGATCGGCAGCGCCTGCCACTGCGCGTCACCCGCGAAGACGTCCTGGTAGGACTTGTTGAACATGTCCTCGCCGATGGCGTTGGCCACGACGTCGTTGACCTCGGCCTCGGTGGGCCAGATGTCCTTCAGGAAGACCGGGTTGCCCTCGGTGTCCGTGCCGATGGCGTCGGTCGTGATGTCGACCTTCATCGAACCGGCGATGGCGTACGCCACGACCAGCGGCGGGGACGCCAGGTAGTTCATCTTGACGTCGGGGTTGATCCGGCCCTCGAAGTTGCGGTTGCCGGAGAGCACCGAGGTGACCGCGAGGTCGTGCTCGTTGATCGCCTTCGAGATCTCCTCGTCCAGCGGACCGGAGTTGCCGATGCAGGTGGTGCAGCCGTACCCGACGAGGTTGAAGCCCATCTTGTCGAGGTACGGGGTGAGGCCGGCCTTGTCGAAGTAGTCGGTGACGACCTTCGAGCCCGGGGCGAGGGTGGTCTTGACCCACGGCTTGCGGGTCAGGCCCTTGTCGACGGCCTTCTTCGCGACGAGCGCCGCGGCGACCATGACGTACGGGTTCGAGGTGTTGGTGCACGACGTGATCGCCGCGACCGTGACCGCGCCGTGGTCGATCTCGAAGGTGGTGCCGTCGGCCAGCGTGACCGGCGTCGGGCGGCTCGGCACGCCGTCGGTGGTGGCCGGGGCGTCGGAGGCCGGGAAGGACTCCTTGCCCGCCTCGTCGTCGTCCTCGACGTAGTTGCGCACGTCGAGCGCGAACTGCTGGGAGGCGTTCGCGAGCACGATGCGGTCCTGGGGGCGCTTCGGGCCGGCGATGGAGGGGACGACCGTGGAGAGGTCGAGCTCCAGCTTCTCGGAGAAGTCGGGCTCGGCGGCCGGGTCGAGCCAGAGGCCCTGCTCCTTGGCGTACGCCTCGACGAGCGCGACCTGCTGGGCGTCACGGCCGGTCAGCCGCAGGTACTTCAGCGTCTCGTCGTCGATCGGGAAGATCGCGGCGGTGGAGCCGAACTCCGGCGACATGTTGCCGATGGTGGCGCGGTTGGCGAGGCTCGTGGCCGCGACGCCCTCGCCGTAGAACTCGACGAACTTGCCGACGACGCCGTGCTTGCGCAGCATCTCGGTGATCGTCAGGACGAGGTCGGTGGCGGTGGTGCCCGGGTTCAGCTCGCCGGTCAGCTTGAAGCCGACGACGCGCGGGATGAGCATCGAGACCGGCTGGCCCAGCATCGCGGCCTCGGCCTCGATGCCGCCGACGCCCCAGCCGAGCACGCCGAGGCCGTTGACCATGGTGGTGTGCGAGTCGGTGCCGACGAGGGTGTCGGGGTAGGCCTGGCCGTTGCGGACCATGACCGTACGAGCGAGGTGCTCGATGTTGACCTGGTGGACGATGCCGGTGCCCGGCGGGACGACCTTGAAGTCGTCGAACGCGGTCTGGCCCCAGCGCAGGAACTGGTAGCGCTCCTTGTTGCGGCCGTACTCCAGCTCGACGTTCTGCGCGAACGCGTCCTTGGTGCCGAACTTGTCCGCGATGACGGAGTGGTCGATGACCAGCTCGGCCGGGGAGAGCGGGTTGACCTTGGCCGGGTCGCCGCCGAGTTCCTTGACGGCCTCACGCATGGTGGCGAGGTCCACGACACAGGGCACACCGGTGAAGTCCTGCATGATCACGCGGGCCGGCGTGAACTGGATCTCCTCGCTGGGCTGGGCCTGCGAGTCCCAGGTGCCGAGCGACCGGATGTGGTCGGCGGTGATGTTCGCGCCGTCCTCGGTGCGGAGCAGGTTCTCCAGGAGAACCTTCAGGCTGTAAGGGAGGCGCGCGGAGCCCTCGACCTTGTCCAGCTTGAAGATCTCGTACGACTCGTCGCCCACGCGCAGCGTGCTGCGGGCGTCGAAGCTGTTCGCCGACACGACAGTCTCCTTCATTGATGTGCGCGTTCCACCACAATCCTGCCGCCACGACGTGTTGTCGATCCGCTGAGGTAAGGCTAAGTTAGGTAACCCTTACCGAGCGTCGGCTGCGGTGCGCCTCGGTAGATATCTCGATGTCGAGATAACTCTAGTACATGGCCGCGGGTAGGTCATGCGCGGGCAGCCGCCGGGCGGCCCGGCGGAGCGCGCGAGTGCCCGCCTCGCGGGGACCGGGCGGGGCACCTCCGGACACCCCTCGCCCACCGGCACGCGTGCGGCCGCCCCCGGGCCGCCGACGCACTCGCAGGCACCCGCCTCGCGGAGACGGAGCCGGCACGTCCGGAATCCCCCGGCCGACCTGCTCGCTCGCGGACGCCCGGAGGGTGCGCCCGGGGGCCCTGAATGGGCGCACCCAGTGGAGGCCGGGTGAGCTTGCGCACCCCGCGGGCCGGCCTGGGGCTGCCGGGCGGGGTCGCGGGGGTGCCGAGCCCGGCGGTTGAGATGTGCGCTCGGGTGCGCTCATGGCGACGGCGCCGCGCATGTGCCCGTCGGGGTGTGTTCGGCCGCGCGGGGGCGGTCGCGGCGCGGGTGGGCTTGGCCGTGGGGGCCGACCATGGCACCGCACCTTGCGGGCCGGGCCGACTCGTCCAGGGCCGGGGGGTCTCGGAGAGCGTCGGTCACAAGAGGCCCGACCCGCGGATCTTCCGCGCCCCGGCCGCCACCGCCGGTGCCTCTCTCGACGGCGCCTGGGTCATCGGCGACTCACCGCATGCCGATATAGCCGGAGCCCACACGCTCGGCCTACGGAGTGTGTGGGTGGCCCACGGACACGCCTGGGCCGAGGCCAACTTCCGGCTCACGCATGCGGCCGACGACGGGGCCACGGCGATCGACCACGCCGTCACGGCGTCGCGGTAGCCGCGCTCGGCCGCACCCCACCCACTCACCCCACCCCCACCTCCGTCGCACCCTCCCGCCGGGTGACGGACCGACACCACCCGCCAAGCCGAACGCACGTACGGCCTCTGTATGACAGTCATACGACACGCCCGAACTTCGCAAAATATCCCACCCCGGACGGACCACTCCATTTGCCGCCCCCGCAAGGGAAGCGCAGGATCGGAGTTGACGGGCCCTCACTCCGATGGCCCAGCCCGGCGCGAGCGACATCTCATATCTGAGATAACCTGCCCCTATGGCAGACGACTACCTCGTACGCATCGGCAAGCTCATCCGTGACGCCCGGCAGCACCGGGGCTGGACACAGACGCAGTTGGCCGAGGCTCTGGGCACCAGCCAGAGCGCCGTGAACCGCATCGAGCGGGGGAACCAGAACATCAGCCTTGAGATGATCGCGCGCATCGGGGAAGCGCTCGACAGCGAAATCGTCTCGCTCGGCTACGCGGGCCCCATGCACCTGCGGGTCGTGGGCGGCCGCCGCCTCTCGGGCTCGATCGACGTCAAGACGAGCAAGAACGCCTGTGTCGCGCTCCTGTGCGGCTCGCTGCTCAACAAGGGCCGCACCGTGCTGCGCCGGGTGGCCCGTATCGAAGAGGTCTACCGGCTCCTGGAAGTCCTCAACTCCATTGGTGTACGCACTCGTTGGATCAACGAGGGCGTCGACCTGGAGATCGTGCCGCCCGCCAGGCTCGACCTCGACGCGATGGACGCGGACGCCGCCCGCCGGACCCGCTCGATCATCATGTTCCTCGGCCCGCTGCTGCACCGCATGGACCGCTTCCGGCTGCCGTACGCCGGCGGCTGCGATCTCGGTACCCGCACCATCGAGCCGCACATGATCGCCCTGCGCCGGTTCGGCCTGGACATCACGGCGACCGAGGGCATCTACCACGCCGAGGTGGAGCGCACCGCGCCCGACCGCCCGATCGTCCTGACCGAACGCGGCGACACCGTCACCGAGAACGCCCTGCTCGCGGCGGCCCGCAACGAGGGCGTCACGGTCATCCGCAACGCCTCGTCCAACTACATGGTCCAGGACCTGTGCTTCTTCCTGGAGGCGCTGGGCGTACGGGTCGACGGCATCGGCACCACGACGCTGACCGTGCACGGCACCGCCGAGATCGACGTGGACGTCGACTACTCCCCCTCCGAGGACCCGGTCGAGGCGATGAGCCTGCTGGCCGCGGCCGTCGTCACCGAGTCCGAGCTGACGATCCGCCGGGTCCCGGTGGAGTTCCTGGAGATCGAGCTCGCGGTCCTGGAGGAGATGGGCCTCGACCACGACCGCACCGAGGAGTACCCCGCCGACAACGGGCGCACCCGGCTGATCGACCTCACCGTACGGCCCTCCAAACTGGAGGCGCCGATCGACAAGATCCACCCGATGCCGTTCCCCGGCCTCAACATCGACAACGTGCCGTTCTTCGCGGCGATCGCGGCATCGGCCCAGGGCCAGACGCTCATCCACGACTGGGTGTACGACAACCGCGCGATCTACCTCACGGACCTCAACCGCCTCGGCGGCCGCCTCCAACTCCTCGACCCGCACCGCGTCCTGGTCGAGGGCCCCACCCGCTGGCGCGCCGCCGAAATGATGTGCCCCCCGGCCCTGCGCCCCGCGGTGGTCGTCCTCCTCGCCATGATGGCGGCCGAGGGCACGTCGGTCCTGCGCAACGTGTACGTCATCAACCGCGGCTACGAGGACCTCGCGGAGCGCCTCAACTCGGTGGGCGCGCAGATCGAGATCTTCCGGGACATCTGAGCCCCAGGCGCCCGCCGCACGCGATCCCGCCCTCGCGCAGGGAGTGGATCGCATGCGGCGGGCGTTCGGTCTGTGCCGGTGCGGGGCCGGGTCGCTTCCGCTTGTTGGTCAGGGCGCGGGTTACGACCTCATCGGCATGCATACGGCCGACGCGAAGCGGCGGATCGCCCCGCATCCCCGGCGGGCAGCCCGTTGGCCGCTCGGGTCGCCCTCGCGCCGCGCGGCGCCCTCGCGGCAGTGCTCGGCTTCACCGATGTGGCCACCGTCCCGGTCCGCGATCGGGCGCCCCGGACGTCGGGCTCGACGAGATCGCCCTCGACGAACCGGATCCGCTCGCCGCCCACGAGGCGGACGGGCCGGCGCATCCGGCCGGCACCCATGGAGACTTGGTGGCTGACCGCGCCGCAGCGCCGGAGCCCCGCTGCCGCCCGGCATCCCGCGCACGCTCCCGCTCGCCCTCGACCGCCACGGCCGCACCCTGCGCTGCGCATACCGTCGCGGCCACCGGGATCCGCGCTTCCCGTTCGCGGCTGCGGTCCACGGCCCCGCGAAGGCCGGCGAGCAGACCCGCCACCTCCTCACGGCCGCCGAGAGGGTCCCCGGGTGCGCCCACGCGTCGGCCCTGGCGACCCATCGGCAGATCGCATTAGGTTAGGCTTAGCTAAGTTGCACGGCGGGGGCTGTCGGCTGCCGAGTTCCTGCGTCCGTGCACCCACGGACATCCCCACAGAATGGACGAACATGACCGTACGGGTCGCGGTGGCCGGGGCCAGCGGATACGCGGGAGGGGAACTGCTCCGCCTGCTGGCTTCGCACCCCGGTGTCGAGGTCGGCGCGGTGACCGCGCACAGCAGCGCCGGACGCCGACTGGGTTCCGTACAACCGCAGTTGGCCCAGTACGCCGACCGGGTGCTGCTCGGCACCCACGCCGACGCGCTGCGCGGACACGATGTCGTCTTCCTCGCCCTCCCCCACGGCCAATCCGCCGCCCTGGCGGCCGAGTTGGAGCCCGGCACGCTCGTGGTGGACTGCGGCGCCGACTTCCGGCTGCGCGATCCCGCCGCCTGGGAGCGGTTCTACGGCTCCGCCCACGCCGGGACATGGCCGTACGGGCTGCCCGAACTGCCGGGCGCACGAGACGAGTTGAAGGGAGCAACGCGGATCGCGGTGCCGGGGTGCTATCCCACCGCCGTAACCCTCGCCCTGTTCCCCGCCTACGCCGCCGCCCTCGTCGAACCCGAGGCCGTCGTCGTCGCGGCCGGCGGAACCTCCGGCGCCGGGCGCAAGCTCGCACCGCACCTGCTCGGCTCCGAGGTGATGGGCTCCATGAGTCCGTACGGAGTCGGCGGCGGCCACCGGCACACCCCCGAGCTGGCGCAGAACCTCTCCCTCGCCGCCGGCGAACCCGTGACGGTGTCCTTCACGCCGACCCTCGCCCCCATGCCCCGCGGCATCCTCGCCACGTGTTCGGCCCGGCTGCGTCCCGGGGTCGCGGAGGCGGGGCGGGACGACGAGGCGCGCGCAGTGTTCGAGGCCGCGTACGCCAACGAGCCGTTCGTCCGGCTGCTGCCGGCCGGCCAATGGCCCACCACCGCCGCGGTGCTCGGCTCGAACACCGCCCACGTGCAGATCGCCGTGGACCCCGAGGCCCGCAGGCTGATCTGTGTGAGCGCCATCGACAACCTGACGAAGGGCACCGCCGGTGGCGCGGTGCAGAGCATGAACATCGCCCTCGGCCTGCCGGAACGGCTGGGCCTGCCCACGAATGGAGTGGCTCCGTGAGTGTGACCGCCGCCCTCGGATTCCTCGCCTGCGGAGTGCGCGCGGGCCTCAAGGAATCCGGCGAACCGGACCTCGCCCTGGTGGTGAACCGCGGGCCGTCGCGCGCCGCCGCCGGTGTCTTCACCTCCAACCGCGTGCAGGCCGCGCCGGTCCGCTGGTCGCGCCGTACGCTCGCCGACGGCCGGATCTCCGCCGTCGTGCTCAACTCCGGTGGCGCCAACGCCTGTACGGGACCCGGCGGCGCCGACGACGCCCGGGTCATGGCCGAGCGGACGGCACTCGCCGCAGAGGTCGACCCGGACGAGGTCGCCGTGTGTTCCACCGGCCTGATCGGGGTGCGCCTTCCGATGGACCGGGTGACGGCCGGCATCACCGCCGCCGCGGAACGGCTCTCGGACCGGGGCGGTGAGGACGCGGCCGTCGCGATCATGACGACGGACTCCGTGGCCAAGACCGCGGTGGCCGCGGGCGACGGCTGGACCGTGGGCGGCATGGCGAAGGGCGCGGGCATGCTCGCTCCGGGGCTCGCCACCATGCTCTCCGTCCTGACCACGGACGCCGTCGCGGACGCGGGTGTCCTCGACGCGGCGCTGCGCGCGGCGGTACGCACCACCTTCGACCGGGTCGACTCGGACGGCTGCATGTCCACCAACGACACCGTGCTGCTGCTGGCGTCGGGGGCCTCGGGCGTGACGCCCGAACCCGCGGCGCTCACCGCTGCCGTGCACGCCGTCTGCCGCGACCTGGCCCGCCAGTTGATCGCGGATGCCGAGGGCGCGTCCAAGGAGATCGAGGTGTCCGTCGTCGGCGCGGCCTCGGAGGCGGACGCCGTCGAGGTGGGCCGCTCGGTGGCCCGCAACAACCTCCTCAAGTGTGCCCTGCACGGCGAAGACCCCAACTGGGGCCGGGTGTTGTCCGCCATCGGCACCACGGCGGCGGCCTTCGACCCGGACCGTCTCGACGTGGCGATCAACGGGATGTGGGTGTGCCGGGACGGGGCCGAGGGCGAGTCCCGCGAGAAGGTCGATCTGACTGGCCGTCACATCGAGATCACCGTGGACCTGCGCGCCGGTGACGCCTCCGCCGTGATCTGGACCAACGACCTGACGGCCGAGTACGTCCACGAGAACAGCGCGTACAGCTCATGAGCGGGGCGGGGACGGCGGAGCCCGGCATACCGACCGGGCCGGCCGACACGTCGACGGCGGAGCCCGGGGTACCGACGGCGGGGCGCGGGCCCGGGGCAGTCACAGCGGCCCCGGCCGCGCCGCCGGTGCCGCTGTCGGGCGCGCCCGACGTGGCGTGGCCGGAGGAGCTCCAAGGGCGCACGGTCGTCGTGAAGTTCGGCGGCAACGCCATGGTGGACCCGGCGCTGCACCGCACGTTCGCACAGGACGTGGTGGAGCTGTGGCACGCGGGGCTCCGGCCCGTCGTCGTGCACGGCGGCGGGCCGCAGATCAGCGCGCTGCTCGACCGGCTGGGCCTGGAGGTCCGCTTCGAGGCCGGGCTGCGGGTGACGACGCCGGAGACGATGGACGTCGTGCGCATGGTGCTCACCGGGCGGGTCCAGCGGGAGCTGGTCGGGGCGATCAACGCGCACGGGCCGTTCGCCGTGGGCCTGTCCGGCGAGGACGCGCACACGATGACCGCCGTGCGGCGGGCCGCCCTGGTGGACGGCCGCCCGGTGGACATCGGCCTGGTCGGCGACATCGTCGCCGTGGAGTCCTCCACGATCAGCACGCTTCTGGAGCAGGGCCGGATCCCCGTCGTCTCCCCCGTCGCGCGCGGCGAGGACGGCCAGATCTACAACGTGAACGCCGACCTCGCGGCCTCGGCCCTTGCGGTCGCCCTCGGCGCGGACCGCCTGATGGTCATGACCGACGTCGAGGGGCTGTACGCGGACTGGCCGCACAGCACCGACGTCGTCGAGCGGATCAGCGCGGCCGAACTGAGCCTGTTGTTGCCGGAGTTGGCGAGCGGCATGCTGCCGAAGATGGAGGGCTGCCTGCGGGCGGTCCGCGCCGGGGTCGGCCGCGCACAGGTCATCGACGGCCGCGTCCCGCACGCCCTGCTGCGCGGCCTCTTCGCCGAGGACGCGCCGGGCACGACGGTGGTACCGGACGAGCAACCCGGGTCCGACGAACCCGGCGTCCGGCACCACACCGGCCCCGGCCCCGGAGCCCCCCGCACCGAGCACCGTCCCGGGTCGCAGACACCCGGCGTCAAGGAGGATCGCGCGTGACCGCCGACCGTTCGACCGCGCTGTCCGATCGCTGGCGCGGGGTCATGATGGACACCTACGGCACTCCCCCGCTCGCCCTCGTCCGGGGCGAGGGCAGCACCGTGTGGGACGAGGCCGGACGCGCATACGCGGACTTCACCGGCGGGATCGCGGTCAACGCGCTCGGGCATGCCCACCCCGGCCTGGTCGCCGCCGTCGTGGCGCAGGCCGCCCGGCTCGGGCATGTGTCGAACCTGTTCGTCTCGGAGCCGCCGGTCGCCCTCGCCGAACGGCTCCTCGCGCTCCTCGGCCGGCCGGGGCGCGTGTTCTTCGCCAACTCGGGCGCCGAGGCCGTCGAGGCCGCGTTCAAGATCGCCCGCAGAACCGGGCGTCCGCACCTCGTCGCGGCCGAGGGCGGCTTCCACGGACGCACCATGGGGGCGCTCGCCCTCACCGGCCAGCCGGGCAAACAGGCACCGTTCACGCCGCTGCCGCCGCACGTCACCCACGTCCCCTACGGCGACGCGGAGGCACTGCGCGCCGCCGTCACCGAGCGCACGGCGGCGGTCGTCCTGGAACCCGTGCAGGGCGAGGCGGGCGTACTCCCGCCTCCCCCCGGCTACCTGCGGGCCGCCCGTGCGGTCACCCGGGCGGCGGGCAGCCTGCTCGTGCTCGACGAGGTGCAGACCGGCATCGGCCGCACCGGCCACTGGTTCGCGCACCAGGCGGAGCCGGGCCTGGAGCCCGATGTGATCACCCTCGCCAAGGGGCTCGGCGGCGGCCTGCCGATCGGCGCCACCGTCGCCTTCGGGCCCGCCGCCGAACTGCTGACCCCCGGTCAGCACGGCTCCACCTTCGGCGGCAATCCGATCGCGTGCGCGGCCGGGCTCGCCGTTCTCGAAGCGATCGAGAGGGAAGGGCTGCTCCTCCATGCCGCACGGGTGGGCGAGCGGCTGCGCCACGGCATCGAGAAGCTGAGGCACCCCCTGGTCGCCGAGGTGCGGGGCGCGGGTCTGCTCCTCGGCATCGTGCTCGCCGAGCCGGTCGCGGTACGGGCCCAACGGGCCGCGCAGGAAGCCGGGTTCCTCGTGAACGCGGCCGGGCCCGGCGTCGTACGCCTGGCTCCCGCGCTCAACGTGCCCGAGGAGCGGGCCGACGCCCTCGTCGCGGCGCTGCCCTCGATCCTCGACGCGGCCTACGCGACCGGGCGCCCGGACACGGACACCGACTGATTCCGACGCGCGGCCGGTCGCAGGCACCGCCGAAGCCGCAGCCGCAGCATGGAGAAGGGGCGGACCTTTTACGGGGTCCGCCCCTTCCCCGCTTGGGCTGCGCGGCCTACAGCGTGCGGGCCAGGACGCGTGCGCCGCGCGCGGGGTCCAGGGTCCGCGCCCACGCGGCCGGGGCGAGGTCCGGGCCGGACGGAACGAAGCCGTGGCCGAGGAAGAGCCGGCCGCTCCCGGTCGTCGCGGTGAACAGCATCGTCAGGGCGCGGCCGCGCGCCCGCGCGAAGGCCGCCTGGAGCAGGCGGCCGCCCATCCCCGAGCCCTGACGGTGCGCGGCGACGCAGAAGTTGTAGAGGACGCCGTCCGCGCAGTGCCCACTCAGGCCGATGCCGCCTTCGATGGCGCCGTCGGGGTTCTGGGCGACGAGGAAGTCGGTCGCCCGGGAGCGGTAGAGGGACAGGGGGCGTTCACGGAGCGCGCCCAGGCGGACGAAGGGCCGGGAGAGGGCGGCCAGCGCGGGCCCGTCGCTCTCGCGCGCCGGACGCACGAGGAATCCGTCGGCTCCCTGCCATCGGGCGGCTGGGGCGCGGAGCGGCAGCGCGGCGAGGGCGGCGGGGGGCAGCGTGGCCGTGGTCAAGGCGGTCCTTCCTCGGGTCGCACCGTTCGCGGGCGCGGGGCGTTCCCGGACGCGGTCCGGATGAGGACTGCGTGCGGGGCCGGCCCCAGCGGAACGGCAGAAGTAAGGGTAGCCTTACCTGAGTGCATGGGCCAAGTCGGACGTCCGGACTCCACCCAATGAGCCGCACGAGCGCTCTCCCTGACGGGTCGTCAGAATAGCGGTGTGGGAGTCACGTGGGCCACGCCTACCCGCACGGGCGCCCGGGGTACGCGTCGGTCTCCGGGGCTCCGGCCTCGCGCATCCGGCGTATCACCTCGCCGAGGACCACGTCGTCCACGTCACCCGCGCCACTGGCGTCGGCGATGTCGGCGATGTCAAACGGGATGTTCAACTCCCGGTCGAAGACGACGGACTCGAAGGACCCGACGGATCCGCCCGTCGCCCGGTGCCAGATCACCCAGCGCGTCGGGGCGTCGGGCGCCTCCCACAGCGGGGCGAGACGTTCCAGGGTGTCGGTACGAACGTTCACAGTTTTCCTGTCTCCGTTGCTTCGTGTCCGTCGACGAAGGTCGCCACGATCTCGATGTCCGCGATCCGGGAGGTGTCGACGCGTCGCGGGTCGTCGCCGAGGACGACCAGGTCGGCGCGGCGGCCCGGGGCGAGGGTGCCCGCGTCGGCGTCCCACCGGCATGCGTGGGCGCCGGCGACGGTGTAGGCGTGGAGCGCCTCGTCCACCGTCAACGCCTCGCGCGGGCCTATGAGTTGGCCCGATGCGGCGGCGCGCTCGACCAGGAACTGGATGCCCCTCAACGGCGCTCCGTCCGTGACGGGCCGGTCCGAACTGCCCACGAGGGTGACCCCGTGGTCCAGGAAGCTCCGGCCCCGGTACATCCAGGGCGTGCGTTCCTCGCCCATCACCCGCGCGTAGTCGTCGCCGAAGGAGTGGAGGAACGTCGGCTGGATCACCGCGCCGACGCCGAGGCGCGCGAAGCGGGGCAGTTGGTCGGGGCGGACGAGCCCGGCGTGCTCGATCCGGTGGCGCGCGTCGGGCCGGGGCCGCAGGCGTTGGGCGTGCTCCAGCGCGTCGAGGGCGAGGTCCGCCGCGCGGTCGCCGATGGCGTGGACGGCGAGCTGCCAGCCGGCGAGATGGCCGTCCACGATGAGCTGGGTGAGGCGTTCGGGGTCGTCCTGCAGCTGACCGGTGCGGTCCGTGCCGGTGTACGGGGCGGTGAGCGCGGCCGTGCGGGCCATCATGCCGCCGTCGGTGTAGACCTTGAGCGCGCCGAGCGACAGCCAGTCGTCGCCGAACCCGGTGCGCATGCCGAGGTCCAGGGCGCGCGGGAGACCGTCGCGGGGGTGGGCCTCGCGCGGGCGCAGGGTGTCGGCGGCCGCCATGAGCTGGACGCGCAGGGGCAACCTGCCCTGGTCCCGGAGCAGTTGATAGGCGCCCAGCTCCACCGGGCTGTGGCCGAGCAGTCCGCCCCCGATGCCCGCCTCGGCGACGGCGGTCACGCCTTCGGCGAGGCAGCTCCGGGCCGCCCGCTCGACGGCGTCGGCGATGTCACTCTGGGCGTAGGGCAGCCGGAGGCGTCGCGCGGCGGTCATGGCGCTCTCGGCCAGGAAGCCGCCCTGGTGCGGGACTTCGAAGGGGAGCAGGGCGAGGACCGCGCTGTTGACGACGCAGCCGTGACCGGAGTCGTGCATCAGGAAGACCTTGCGGCCGTGGCTGACCGTGTCGAGTTCGGCGGCGGTCAGATGGCGGCCCAGGGCGCGCTGGTCGTAGCCCATCACGTCCACCCAGTCGCCGGGCGCGCCGGTGCGCGCCGCCGCCCGCCCGATGACGGCGAGCACCTCGTCGACCCGCTCGCAGGGGGCGACGCTCGGGGCGCTCCGCTTGAACCCGGCCCAGGCCAGGTGGACATGGCTGTCGATGAAGCCGGGCAGCACCGTGGCGCCCCGGAGGTCGACGACTTCGCGCGCGGGCAGCGAGGTCACGGCCTCGTCGAGGCCCACAATGCGGCCCCGCCAGATCCCCAGGTCGTGGGCGACCGGATGGCCGGGGTCCATGGTGACGATGTTCGCGTTGGTCAGCCTCGTACACAGCACAGGAAGTCCGTCCGTCGCGGATGCTCACGAGAGGGGCCCGGGACCGCAGTACGCGACGGGCGTACGCACCGCTCACGTACTCGTTCGCGCCGCCACGGCCGCCGGGCTCCCCGGGGCGGGCGTGCGGGTCAGGCGTCGGCGGCCGCCGCGAGGGAGCGCGGGCGCAGGTCGGTCCAGTTCGACTCGATGTACTCCAGGCACGCGTCGCGGCTCGACTCCTGCTTCGCGACCGTCCACCCGCCGGGTACCGCCGAGAAGGACGGCCACAGGGAGTGCTGGCCCTCGTCGTTGACGAGGACGAGGAAGCGGCCGTCGGCGTCGTCGAACGGGTTGGTGCTCATGCGGGGTTCCTCCTGGAGCCCGGTGGGGCCGGCCCCGCGGCCCGGACGCAGGCGCGTTCCCGGGCGGCAAGGGCCGCGCCCGTGGGGGTGGTTGGTCTGGACGAGGTCGGCCTTACAGTGAGCCACGCTTAGGTTAGGCTCACCTAATTGCCGAGCTTAACGTTTCCCCCTCGTCCTCACAAGGAGGCACCGATGCACCCGACCGGACCACGGCAGGAGAGCCCCGGAACGGCCGGCTTCGCGTCCGGTTCCGCGGCCGGACCGGACGGCCCGTTCGACGCGTTCGGCCTGTCCGGCGCGCCCGGCACCGATGCGTTCTGGGCGGCGGCTCCCGTCTGCCGCCCGTCCGGCGACGGCGGGTGGGTCACCCTGTTCCGGTGGCGGGGCGCCCCCGCGGTCGTCGAGTTCGAGAGCTGGTCGGATCCGGTGCCGCTGGCGCGGTGGCGCGACACGGACTGCTGGTACGCCGAGGTGCGCATGCCCGCCCGGCTCCGGGTGACGTACCGGTTCCGTACGGACGACGGCGCGTACGCCGATCCCCGCAACCCGGTCGGCGCCGGCGGCGAGCGGTCCATCGCCGCCACCCCGGACGCGCCGCCGCAGCCGCACTGGCCGGCCGTCGACGCCGCCGATGTGCTGCCCCTGCCGCGCGCCCGCGTCCGCTGGGCGAGCGCACGGCTGGGCGGCCGGCGCACCGTCCGGATCCATCCGGTGGGCGGCGGCGGGCCCGTGGTGCTGCTGCTCGACGGGGACGACTGGCTCCATCTGCACCCGGCGGTCACCGCGTTCGACGCCGCGTACGCCGCCGGCGAGATGCCCGCGGCCACGCTGGTCTTCGTGCCGGCCAAGGACCGGCTCGCCGAGTTCGGGTGCCGGCCCGAGTGGTGGGAGTCGGTCCGCGACGAGCTGCTGCCGCTCCTCACGGAGGCCGAAGTGCCGCTGGACCTCTCGACGTTGGCGGTCGCCGGGCAGAGCCTGGGCGGCCTGAGCGCGATGTACGCGGCGCTGGAGTTCCCCGAGTTGGTGCGGCGCGTCGCCTGCCAGTCGCCGTCGTTCTGGTGGGCGCCCGGAGCCGAGGAGCTGCCCGATCCGCTGGGCGGTCCGGTCGGCGGCGCCATCGCCGCGCGGCTGCGGGAGCGTCCCGCCCCGGCCGGGCTGAGGATCGCCTTCGACCTCGGCGAGCACGAGACCCGCATGCGGCCCCACTGCGAGCTGGTCGAGTCCCTCACCGGGCAGGCCGGCGCCACCGTGCGGATCTCGCGGTCGGCGGCGGGCCACGACCGGGCGGGCTGGCGCCACGCCCTGCTCAGGGATGTCGCCTGGGCGCTGGCCTGACCGGGGGTCACGCCCCGAGGTGCGGCCACCGCCCGACGGGCGACGGCCCGGAACCCGGCGCGATCGCCGGGCCCCGGGCCGTCATCGCCCGTACCGGCCCGGCTACCGCGTCACCGCCAGGCTGTACGCCTCGTCCGTGGCGAGCAGCTTGCGGTGGGTGCCCTCGGCGGTGACGACTCCGTCGTCCACCACGAGGACCCGGTCGGCGGCGTCCAGCAGGGCCGGGCTGCTGGTGATGACGACGGTGGTGCGGCCCCGGCGCAGCTCGGCGATGTTGCGCGCGATGAGCTGCTCGGTGACCGCGTCCACCGCCGTCGTCGGGTCGCGCAGCACCAGTACGTCGGTGTCGGCGGCCAACGCCCGTGCCAGGGACAGTCGTTGGCGCTGCCCGCCGGAGAGGTTGGAGCCGCGGTCGCGCACCTCGTAGTCGAGGCCCTCGCGGTGCAGGGCGACGACGTCGGTGAGCAGGGACGCCTCGACGGCCTCGGGCAGGGTGCGGCTGGTGCCCGACGGGTCGATGTTGGAGCGGAGCGTCCCGGCGAAGATCTCCCCGTCGTAGGGGTTCACCAGGAGGTGCTCGCGCACCGAGTCGACCGAGAGGCCCGCGAGCTGCCGGCCGCCGACCCGCACCACCCCCTCGTAGGCGTCCGGCGGCACCCGCACCGCGAGGATGGAGGCGAGGTCGGCCGCCGCGCGCGGCTGGTAGGCCGCGATCGCCGTGAACTCGCCCGCCGGAACCAGGAACTTCAGCCCTTGGAGCGTCCCGTACCGGACGCAGTCGAGCTCCAGGTCGCCGCCGGGCGCGGCGCTCTCCGTGCCGGTGGCCGCCGCTGTCGGCGCGGACAGCACCAGGGCCATCCGCTCGGCCGAGGCGCGCGCCGTCATCACGTACTTCGGCATGTCCGAGAACTGCTTCAGCGGCTCCATGATGAACTGCGCGAGGCCCACCGCCATGACGAGCTGCCCGACGTCGATCTGCCCGTCGAAGGCCAGCCAGCCGGCGGTCAGCGTCACCGAGACCGCGAGGACCGCGTTCAGGCCGAGCGCGGTGCCCGCGTAGACGCCGTTGACGCGGGCGACGGTGATCGACTGCTCCTTCGCCTCCGTGCTGACCCGCCGGTAGGAGCGGAACGCCGCGTGGTTGCCGCCGAAGCCGTGCAGCGGGCGCAGGCCGGTGATCAGGTCGGCGACCTTGGCACCCGCCCGCGCCACCCGCGCCTGCTGCTCCTTGGTGCTGCTGCCGATCCGCCGGGACATCAGGCTGAGGACCGAGAGGATCGCGACGGTGCCCGCGATGACGAGCACCCCGAGCCGCAGGCTCGCCGTGCCCAGCGCGACCGCCGCGATGAGCAGCGAGATCATCGAGCTGATCAGGATCGGCACCACCTCCACGATGTCGGCGGTCTGGTCGGCGTCCTCGGTGGCGATGGTGAGCACCTCGCCGGACTTCAGGCCGGTGTCCCGGGCCACCGGCTGGAGGCCGCAGGCCGCGACCCGCACCCTCCAGCGGTGCGCCTCGGTCGTGTTGGCCTTCTGCAGGATGCGCATGCCGAACCGCCACGACAGGGACACCGTCGTGATGATCACGGCGAGCGCGCCGATCGACACGGCGAGCGAGGTGGTGCTCCGCTCGCGCATCGTGTGCTCGACGATCAGGCCGAGCGCGATCGGGAAGGCGGTCTCGCCGGCTTGGTAGAGGCCCATGAGGACGGTGCCCCAGACCATGGCGGCGACGTTGCGGCGTATCGCCGTCCGGAGGATGCCGGATCCCGGGCGGCGGGATCGCTGGGCGTCAGGAGTTGTCATCAAGGTGGCGGGCAATCGCTTCCGGGGTTCGCAGGGTCAACAGATCGCGGATCGTGATCACGGGGCCGAATTCCCGGCGGAGCAGCCCGACCAGCCGTACGGCCAGCATGGAGTGCCCGCCCAGGGACTGGAAGTCTCCCACCGCGCTCACCTCGTCGTCGTCCAGGTCGAGGGTCTCCGCGAAGTACTCGCAGACCACGGTCTCGGTCTCGGTCTCCGGGCCGCGCTCCCCCGCGGTGGTGAGCGCGCCCAGCGGCCTGGGCTCGGGGAGCGCCTTGGTGTCGGCCTTCCCGTTCACCGTGAGCGGGATGCCGTCCACCTGGGCGTAGTGCGTCGGCCGCAGGAAGTCCGGGAGCCCGGAACCCGCCTCGGCCGCCACGTCCGCGAGGTCGGCGCCGTCGAGCACGAGGTACACGGCCAGCCGGTGGGCGCCGTCGACCTGGGGGTCGGGCTGGGCGACGGCGGCGGCGAACCGGACCGCGGGGTGCGCGGCGAACGCGGCCTCGACCTCGCCCAGTTCCACCCGGTGTCCGCGGATCTTGACCTGCTGGTCGGTGCGGCCCAGGTAGAGCAGGTTGCCGTCGGGGCGCCGGATCACCAGGTCACCGGTGCGGTACATCCGCTCGCCGGGCCTGCCGAAGGGCGACGCGACGAACCGGTGCGCGGTCTGGGCCGGCTGTCCCAGGTAGCCGCGGGCGATGCCGACGCCCGCGACGTAGAGCTCGCCGGGAACGCCGTCCGGCAGGGGCCGCAGCCACGGGTCGAGTACGTACACGTCGGTGTTGTCGATCGCCACGCCCACGACCGGGTCCTGGCACTCGAAGGTGCCCACGCCCAGGGTGTTGATGGTGTATTCGGTCGGGCCGTACAGGTTGTAGCCCACGGTGCCCTCGGTGGCGGCGAGCCGCTGCCACAGGCCCGGGGTGACGGCCTCGCCGCCGAGCAGCACCAGCGCGGGGCGCCGGGCCGGGTCGTCGAGCAGGCCCTGCGCGATCAGTTGCTGGGCGTAGGTCGGGGTCACGTTGACGACGTCGACGGCGTGCTCGGCGCAGTACTCGACCAGGGCGGGCGCGTCGCGGCGCAGTTCCTCGTCGCAGATGTGCACCTCGTGGCCGTCGGCCAGCCACAGCAGTTCCTCCCACGACATGTCGAAGGCGAACGACACCGTGTGGGCGATCGTGAAGGTGCGGTCGCCGTGCTCGGACAGGACCGGCGCGAAGATGCGTCGCTGATGGTTGATCAGCATGTTGGTGAGGCCCGCGTACTCGGTCACGACGCCCTTGGGCCTTCCGGTCGATCCGGACGTGTAGATCGTGTACGCGGGGTGGCGCAGGCGGTCCGGATCGTCCGGCGCGAACGTCGTGAACGGCTCGGCCCGGGGCAGCGGCCGGTCCAGTTCGATCAACTCGCCGGTCAGGCGCGGCGATACGGCGCTGACGGTGAGGACCACGTCCGGGCGGGCGTCCTCGACGATCGCGGCGATCCGCTCGTCCGGGTGGTCCAGCTCCAGCGGCACGTACGCGGCTCCCGTGCGCAGCACCGCGAACAGCGCCACGATGGAGTCGAGGGAGCGCGGGATCGCGAGGCCCACGGTCCGCTCGGGGCCGATGCCGCGTCCGGCGAGCACACCCGCCAACCGGCGGCTGCGGTCGCGGAGTTCGGCGAAGGTCATGCTCCGGCCGTGCGCGACGAGCGCGGTGCGCGCGGGTGCCCTGTCGGCCGCCGCGTCGAACCGGTCGACCACGGTGTCGGTGCCGATGTCCGTGCGGGCGGCGGGTTCGGGGGCGGCCCCGAGGCCGGGGAGCGCGCCGACCGGCCCGGTGGAGGCGGCGAGGTCCATGAGCACGCGCACGTAGTCGTCGAGGAGGCGGCGGGCTCCCGCGCTGTCGCCGTGGCGGTGCTCCAGCTTGACGGTGAGCCGCTCGCCCGGGGTGACGACCCAGGTGAACGGGTAGTGGGTGGAGTCGTCGGACGTGACCGCGGTGATGCCGTGCCGCTGGTTCATCGCGGCGAACGCGTCCATGTCCAGGAAGTTCTGGAGCACGAAGAGGTTGTCGAACAGGGCGTCGTGGCCGGCGGCCCGCTGGATCTCGCCGAGGCCGAGGTGCTCGTGCTCCATGGCCTCGACACGGGCGCTCTGCACGGCGTTCAGGTACTCCCGGGCGGTGGCGCCCGGCCGGGGCCGGGTCCACATCGGCACGGTGTTGAGCAGCACGCCGACGATGTCGGACAGGCCCTCGCCCTCGCGGCCGGAGACGGTCACGCCGAACACCGCGTCGCTGCGGCCCGTGTGCGCGCCGAGGAGCAGGCCGAACGCGCCGGTCAGGACGGAGTTCAGGGTGACGCCGTGCGCCTTGGCGGCCGCCCGCAGGAGGTCGGACTGCCCTGCGGTGAGGGTGTGGACGAGCGCGGGCGGCAGCTCCTCGCTCAGCACGGGGGACGGCCCGGCGAGCAGGGTCGGGCCGGTGAGCCCGGCCAGGTGCCCGGCCCAGAACCGCTCCGAGACGGCCTGGTCCCTGGCGGCGATCGTCCGGGCGTACTCCTCGAATCCCGGCGTGGCCGGATCGCTCACCGGTCGCTCGCCGGCGAGGACGGCCTCGTACGCGGTGAACAGGTCGCGAAGCACGATCTCGCGGGACCAGCCGTCCCACAGCAGCAGGTGGTAGCTGAGGAGCAGGCCGTCGTGGCCGTCCGGGCGGCGGATCACGGTCAGCCGGATCAGCGGGGGCTCGGCCGGGTCGAACCCGGTGGCCCGGTCGCGGACGCGCAGGGCCTCCACGTCGGCGTCGGTGGACAGTTCGACCGTGTGGACGTCGATCCGCCGGCCCGCCGTGAGGACCTGGACCGGGTTGCCGTCGTCGTCGGTGCCGAAGCCCGCGCCGACGACCGGGTGCCGGGCGGTCACCGCGGTCATGGCCTCGGCGAGCGCGTCGGTGTCCAGGCGCCGGTCGAAGGCGAAGTAGCTCTGCGCGACGTAGTGTCCGGCCGCACCGGCCAGCTGGGCCTGGAAGTACAGGCCCCGCTGGAGGGGGGTGACCGGCGCGGTGCGCTCGGCCGTCATGGCGCGGTCACCGATGGTCTCCACGGCGCGCGCCCAGTGGTCGGTGATCGCGTCGGGGATCTCGTCGGCGAGGGTGAAGGCGGCGTGCAGGCTGCCGGTGGCCGCGTCGGTCCAGGCGTTGACCTCGACGGCGTACGGGCTGCCCTGGTCGCCGCCGGTGATCTGCGGTACCTCCGATTCGCCGCCCCGGCCGAGGTAGTTGAACAGCACCTGCGGGCGGGCCCCGAGGAGCGGCGCCGTCTGCGGGTTGAGGTGGCGCAGCCGTCCGTAGGCGAGGTGTCCGGACTCGTCGGGCTGGCGCTCGGCGAGTTCGCGGGCGGCGGCGACGGGGTCGGTGTGCGCGGTGAGCCGGACGGGCGCGATCGCGGTGAACCAGCCGACGGTGCGGCTGTAGTCGTGGTGCTCCGCCACCGGGGAACGGCCGTGCCGTTCCAGGTCGATCGCGAGGTCCCCGGGCACGGCCTGGACCTCGGTGAGGGCGGCGCGCAGGGCGCCGCAGAGCAGCTCGGTCAGGGCGACGCCGAGGGCGGCGGGTGCGGTACGCGTCACCCGGTCGCCGATCTCGGGGCCGAGCACCACCGTGGTGGAGCGCAGGGCGCCGACCGAGGGCAGCAGCGGCGGCGCCTGGAGCGTGTCGATCCAGTGCCCGAGGGCGCCGGTGTCGGCGGCGGAGCGCAGGGTGGACGCCTCCGCGTACGCGGCGTAGGACGTGGTCGCCGGTGCGAGGGGCTCGCCGCGCAGGGCGGCCGCCATGTCGTCGAGCAGGATCAGCCAGGACACGGCGTCGACCGCGAGGTGGTGCACGGTGATCACGAGGGTGCCGGTCGCCGCGAGCCAGGTGAACGCGATGACGTTCCCCGCCTCGGGGTCGAGCCTCGCCGCGGCCTCGTCGGCCGCCGCGTCGGCGTCGGCCGCGTCCGAGTGGACGAGGACCGCCGGGCGTGCGGGTTCGGTGCGCAGGCTCCACACGCCGTGCCCGGTGGTCAGGCGCAGCCGCAGCGCGGGATGGGCGGCGAGCAGCGCGGTCGCGGCGCGCTCGATGGACGCGGGCGTGGTGCCTTCGGCGGGCCGCACGGTCCGGGCCTGGGCGAACCGGTCCAGGGAGCCGCCCAGTTCACGCTGGCGCGCGATGATCGGGGTGAGCGGCAGCGGGCCGTCCTCGTGGGGCGCGGGCCCGGCCGGGGCCGGAGCCGTCCGCGGGGTCCGGGTGGCGAGGAGCGCGGCGAGGGCGCGCGGCGTCTTGTGCAGGAACACGTCGCGGGGCGCGATCGGCAGGCCGAGCGCCCTGGCCCGGTTGACCACGGTGATGGCGACGATGCTGTCGCCGCCGGCGCCGAAGAAGTCGGTGTCGGCGTCCGCGCCCGGGTGGTCGAGCGTCGTGGCGAAAACGCCGACGAGCGAGGACAGGGCGGAGTCGGTGGCGGCCCCGGGCGTCCCGTCGGCGGGCACCGGCGCTCCCTCGACGGCCAGGGGTTCCTCGTCCCGTGCGGCCCGTGCGGTGAGGGCCTTGCGGTCGAGCTTGCCGTTGACGGTCAGCGGCAGCGCGTCGAGGGTCAGAACCCGGCCGGGCACCATGTGCACGGGAAGCTTCGCGCGGAGGAGCGCGGAGAGTTCGCCGGGCAGCCGGCCCACGACGTGCGCGACCAGGTGGTCGCCGCCGGCCGCGACGGTGACGGCCACGTCGGTCACGCCCGGGAGGCCCCGGATCGCGGATTCGACCTCACCGAGTTCGATGCGGAAGCCCTTGAGCTGGACCTGGTCGTCGGCGCGGCCGGTGAACTCCAGCTCCCCGTCGAGGGTGCGCCGGGCCAGGTCGCCCGTGTGGTACATGCGGGTGCCGTCGTTGGCGAACGGGTCCGCCACGAAGCGGCCCGCGGTCAGCGCCGACCTGCCCAGGTAGCCGAGCGACACCTGGTCGCCCGCCACGTAGATGGCGCCCTCCTGGCCCGGCGGCACCGGCGCGAGCCGGTCGTCGAGGAGGTGGGTGACCAGGCCCGGCAGGGGGCCGCCGATGGGGCTGACGTCGTCGCCGTGCGCGAAGTCGTCGTCGGTCAGCACCCGGTGGGTCACATGGACGGTGGTCTCGGTGATCCCGTACATGTTGACGAGTTCGGGCGCGGCGGTGCCGTACCGCTCGACCCAGCCGCGCAGCCGGCCGAGGTCGAGCGCCTCGCCGCCGAAGACGACGCGGCGCAGCCGGGTGAGGGGCTCGGCCGCGAGGCGGTCGGCCTCGATGAACTGGTAGAAGGCCGACGGGGTCTGGTTGAGCACGCTCACGCCGCGCTCGCGGACCAGGCGGTGGAAGTCGACGGGCGAGCGGGTCAGCCCGTACTCCGGGACGAGCAGTTCACCGCCGTGGACCAGGGCGCCCCACAGCTCCCAGACCGCGAAGTCGAAGGAGTACGAGTGGAACTGCACCCATACGTCGGCCGGCCCGAAGTCCATGTCCGGCCGGGTGTTGGCGAGCAGCGTCACCACGCTGGAGTGCGGCACGACGACGCCCTTGGGCCGGCCGGTCGAGCCGGAGGTGTAGATCACGTAGGCGGGGTCGTGCCAGGTGACGGCGGGGCCCGTCATGTGCTCTTCCGCATCGGGCAGTTCATCGCCCTGCACCAGGACGCGGGCCGGGACGCCGGCCGTCTCCAGGAGTGCCGTGAAGCGCTCCCGCTGGTCGGGGGCGACGAGGACGACCTGCGGCGCGGCGTCCGCGAGGACGTGGACGAGGCGTTCGTCCGGGTAGGCAAGGTCGAGCGGTACGTAGGCGCCGCCCGCGCTGACGATCGCCACGAGGGCGGTCACCTGCTCGATGGTGCGCGGGACCGCGACGGCGACCCGCCGGCCCGGCCGGACCCCGGCGACGCGCAGGGTGGCGGCCAACTCGTCCTTGGCGGCGGCCAGTTCACCGTAGGTCAGGGACCGGGCGGCGCCGTCGAGGGCGCACTGGGTGACGGCGGTGGCGGCCGGATCGCGGCGGGCCGCAGCGTCGAACAGCTCCCCGAGCGTGACCGGGGCGATCGTCGTCGCCGGGCTCCGGGTGGCGCTGGGCACCAGGGCGGCGGCCTGCGCGTCGGGCCGGTCGAGGAGGCCGGTGAGGGTGTCGGTGAAGCGGCGCAGGAGGGACCGGGCGCCGCTCTCGCGCAGCAGCTCGCCGTCGTATATCAGGTTGAAGCGGGGGCGTCCGTCCAGGGCGCGCTCCACGACCAGCGTGAGCGGGTAGTGGGGGGCTCCCTCGTTGACGAGATCGGTGACGACGAGGGTGTCGCCGGGGCGGCGCAGGGCGGTGACGTCGGTCGCCACGTCGAAGACGACGAGGGTGTCGAAGAGGGGGCCTACGCCGGCCAGGCGGCCGGTCCGGGCGAGCGAGACGTGCTGGTGCGCCACGACCGCGCCCTGGTGGTCGCGCACCGAGGCGAGCAGCTCGCGCGCCGTGGTGGTGGCGTCCCAACGGGCGCGCAGCGGAACGGTGTTGATGAACAGGCCGACCATGTCGCCGATGCCGGGAACGTCCGCGTCCCGGCCGGAGACGGTCGAGCCGAACACCACGTCCGGTGTGTTCAGGACGGAGCCCAGGGTCAGGGCCCAGGCGCTGTGCACGGCCACGCTCAGCGTGACGCCGGCGGTCCTGGCGGCCGCGTCGATGTCGTGGGCCGGTTCCTGGTGGACGTCGGCGAAGCGGTCGGACGGGGTGTGCCCCGGGGCGACGAGGGAGGGGCCGGGCAGCTCCGCGAGCTCGGCGGCCCACACCCGGTCGCTCTCGTCGGCGTCGCGGCCCGCGAGCCAGCCGACGTAGTCGGGGAAGCCGCTCGGCGGGTACTCGCTGCCCGGCGCGTGGTATTCGGCGAGCAGCGCGCGCAGCATCGGCGGCACCGACCAGCCGTCGGCGATGATGTGGTGCACGGTCTGCACCAGGACGCCCCGGCCCGCCTCGGCGTCGCGGAAGAGGGTGAACCGCATCAGCGGGCCGGTGGCCAGGTCGAAGCCGGCCCGGCGGTCCCGCTCGGCGTGCTCGCGGATCTCGTCGTCGGTGATGCCGGCCCGGTCGACCGTGGTGAAGGGCGCCGTGGCGCCGCCGTCCAGGACGGAGACGACGCGGCCGTCGGCGAGCGCCGTGAAGCGTGCGGCGAGGTTCGGGTACAGGGCGAACAGGCGGGTCGCCGCGGCCTCCAGGCGGTCGGCGTCGATGGCGCCTTCCAGGGTGAGGAGTTGCTGCTCGACGTAGCTGCCCGTGGAGTCCTCGTCGAAGACCGAGTGGAAGTAGAGGCCTTCCTGGAGCGGGGTCAGCGGCAGGACGTCGCGCAGTTCGGGTCCGTCCAGGGCGTCGACGTCGGCCTGGGTGAGGCGGACCAGCGGGAAGTCGCTGGGCGAGTGGCCGCCGCGGTCCAGCGCGGCGAGGCCGGCGAGGGCGGTCCGGTAGTAGCCGCCGAGCGTCTCCACGTCCTCGTCGTCGAACATCCCCTCGGGCCAGGAGACGGTGGTGACGAGTTCGTAGTCGCCGGTGGCGGAGGGCTCGGCGATCGCGTTGAACTCCAGGGCGCGCGGCAGGCGCATGCGCGGGTCGCGCTTCTCGCCCAACTGGCCGGTCGCTCCGGCCGGTTGCCAGTCCTGTTCGGTGCCCGCGTCGAAGCGGCCCAGGTAGTTGAAGAGGACCTGGGGGGCGGGAGCGGTGAAGGCGGCGCCGGCCAGGTGGCGCAGCGCGCCGTAGGAGAGGCCGCCCGCCGGTACCCGGGCCAGGTCTTCCTTGACCGCCTTGAGTGCGGCGGCGAGGTAGCCGGGTGCGGTGAAGTCCTCGGCGGCGCCGGGGTCGACGGTCACGGGGAAGAGGGTGGTGAACCAGCCGACGGTCCGTGACAGCTCCGGCTCGACGCCCGCGGCGGCCGCCACGTGGCGGCTCTCGCGGCCGTGGCCTTCGAGTTCGATGTGCGCGAACGTCTGGTCCTGGCCGCGGTCGCGGCGCCACCGGGCGAGGGTGACCGCGAGCGCGGTGAGCAGGACGTCGTTGACGCCCGCGTGGAACTTCGCCGGGATCTCGCCGAGCAGCGCCGCGGTGAGGTCGGCGCCGACCGTGAAGGTCCGCTCCCTCTCGCGCTCGACGGTGTCGGCCCCGGTCGGCTCGCGCCTGCCGAGCCGCGCGTCCGGGCCCGGCAGCGGGCGCTCGAAGTGGGCGCGGTCCCGGTCGAAGGGCGTGCTCTCCAGGAGCTGCGTCCAACGCCGGAACGACGTGCCCACCGGAGGCAGTTCGACGGCTTCGCCCGCGGACGACTGGCGCCAGGCCGTGGCCAGGTCGTCCATCAGGACGCGCCAGGACACTCCGTCGACCACCACGTGGTGGACGACGACGACGAGTTGGCGTGCCGCGCGGCGCCAGACGGCCCGCAGCATCACTCCGTTGTCCGGGTCGAGGCCTTCGGTGGCGAGCGCCACGCACGTGTCGAGCGGGCCCTCGCTCTCCTGCCAGTCGGCCTTCGCGCCGTCGGGCGCCGGGATGTCGAAGCTCCAGCGGTCCCCGCGCACGAGGCGGGCGCGCAGCATGTCGTGCCGGGCCACCAGCGCGGCGAGTACGGCGTCGAGGGTGCCGGCGGTGAGCTCGGCCGGGGTGTTCAGGACGACCGACTGGACGAAGCCGTCGATCGCGTCGGTGGTCTCGCCGAGCCACTGCACGATGGGTGACGCGGTGACGGGGCCGGTGGGGATGTCGTCGTGGTCCACGCGCGCCCTGTCCTCACGGCTCGCGACGGCAGCGAGGGCGCCGAGGACGCTGTTCGCGAAGATCTGGCCCGCGCTGACGTAGAGGCCCGCCTCGCGCAGCGCGCTCAGGAGGGAGATCGCGAGGATGCTGTCGCCGCCGAGCGCGAAGAAGTCCTGGTCGACGCCGACTTCGTCGAGGCGCAGGACGGAGGCGACGGCCGTGCACACGGCACGCTCGTCGTCGGTGGAGGGCCGCACGAACGCACCCGTACCGATCTCGGGCTCGGGCAGTGCGCGCCGGTCCAGCTTGCCGTTGGCGGTGAGCGGGAACGCGTTCATCACGACGATGTGGGCGGGCACCATGTACTCGACCATGTGGCCGGCGGCCCACTCCTTGACCGCGTCGGCCCGCAGGTCGCCGCTGCCGGCGGCGGGGATCACGTACCCGACGAGGTAGGTGCCGCCCGCGCTGTTCTTCTTGGCGACGACGCAGGTGTGCCGGACCCCGGGATGCTCGGCGAGACCGGCCTCGACGTCTTCGAGTTCGAGGCGCATGCCGCGGATCTTGACCTGGTTGTCGGCCCGGCCGAGGAAGTCGAGGGAGCCGTCCGGGGCGAACCGGGCCAGGTCGCCGGTGCGGTAGAGCCGGGAGCCGTCGTTGGCGAAGGGGTTGGCCACGAACCGGGAGGCGGTCAGGCCCGGCGCGTTGACGTAGCCGCGCCCCAACAGGAAGCCGCCCACGTAGAGTTCGCCGCCGACGCCGGCCGGGACCGGGCGCAGCTCGTCGTCGAGGACGTACAGCTGGGTGTTGGGGTTGGCCTTGCCGATGGAGGTCGACAGGCGTTCCGCCGCGCCCCGGTAGATGACGTGGGAGACGCCGATGGTCGTCTCCGCCGGCCCGTAGCCGTGGTACATGGGGATGCCGAGCCGGGTGCGGAAGCGTTCGTACAGTTCGGGGGTGAGCACCTCGCCGCCGCACCACACGTGGCGCAGGCTGTCCAGGCGGTCGGAGTCGCCCGCGATCTCCAGGAGGACGTCGAGCATGGACGACACGAGGTAGGTGAAGGTGACGCGCTGGTCGGCGATCACGCCGAGCATGTGGTGCGGGTCGCGCTCGCCGCCGGGGCGCAGGACCACGAGGCGGCCGCCGCAGACCAGCGGCAGGAAGATCTCGTTGATGGATATGTCGAAGGACAGCGGCGCCTTGAAGAGCGAGGCGTCGTCGTGGCCGAAGTGCAGGATCTCCTCGACCTGCCACAACAGGCGTTCGCTGATGGCCTCGTGGCGGATCATCGCGCCCTTGGGCCGGCCGGTCGAGCCGGACGTGAAGATCACGTAGGCGAGGGCGTCGCCGGGGACCGTGATGCCGGGGGCCCCGGTGGGGTGCTCGCCGTAGCGCCAGTCGTCGAGGTCGACCGAGGCGGCGGCCGGTTCGGCGGGGTCGTGCTCGCCGGTGGTGTTGAGCTGGAGCGCGACGCGCGCGTCGTCGATGACGACGGCGCGACGCGCGGCGGGCCACTGCGGGTCGAGCGGGACGAACGCGCAGCCGGCCTGGAGGACACCGAGCAGGCCGACCACCATGTCGGCCGAGCGGCCGAGCGAGATCCCGACGACCTGTTCGGCGGTGAGCCCCCGCTCCAGCAGGTGGTGGGCCAACTGGGCCGACTTCTCGGATGCCTGACGGTACGTCAGCGAGCGTCGCCCGTCGACGACGGCGATCGCGTCCGGCCTGAGCCGGGCCTGTTCGCGGAACATCTCCACGATGGTCGGCCGGACGCGGTCGGCGTCGGTGTCGTTCCACCGGGCGAGGGTGGCGAGCCGTTCCACCGCGCCGACGGGGCCGATGGTGGCGAGGGGCCGGTCCGGGAAGTCGGCCAGGTCGTCGAGGGCGAGCTGCGCCTCGGCGACGGGCACACCGTCGGGGACCGCGATGCGGATGCCGTCGGACGCCGCTTCCGCGACCTCCCAACCGCGGGGCGCGGCGCCGCCGTTGTCGACCCAGCCGAGGAGGTCCGGGAACAGCGTTCCAGGGGCGAGCTCCAGGCCCTCGGGGCTCCGGCCCGTCGCCCAGTACGCCAGGCCGATGGCCGACGCTTCGGCAATGGTCCGGTCGCCATAGCCACCCAGGCGCCGCCGCACGTCAGCCAGGCGCGCGGGGGTAAACAGCACGAGACGAGCGCTCGGTTCCATCATCGAAGACTCAACACCCTTCCAAGGCACGAAGGTAACCCTAACCTAAATTAGGGTTACCTAACTACCCTCTCTCCAGGCCCTCCAGAGACGGGCGTAGCGGCCGCCCAGGGCCACCAACTCCTCGTGCGTGCCCTGCTCCGCGACGCGCCCCGCGTCGAGCACGGCGATCCGGTCGGCGGCCATGGCCTGGGTGAGCCGGTGGGCCACGAACAGCGTGGTGCGGCCCGCGCAGGCGGCCCGGACGGCGCGCTCCAGCTCGGCGGCGCCCTCGCTGCCGGCCTCCGCGGTCGACTCGTCGAGCACCACCACCGGCGCCCGGCCGAGCACGAGCCGGGCCAGGGCGACATGGGCGACCTTCATGCCGTCCAGCCGCTCACCGCCCTCGCCGACAGCGGTGTACAGCCCCTCGGGCAGCGCCTCGACCCAGCCGTCGGCGCCCACCGTCCGCAGCGCGTCCATGAGTTCGGCGTCGCTCGCCGCCGGTGCGGCCAGCCTGAGGTCGTCGGCGAGCGGGCCGGAGAACACATGGGTCTCCTGGGTCAGGACGCTCACCAGCGCCCGCGCCCCGACCTCGTCGAGCTCGGCCAGATCGGCCGGCCCGATCCGTACCGCGCCGGACCCGGGGGTCTCGATGCCCGCGATGAGCGCGGCGAGGGTCGTCTTGCCGGCGCCGGTCGCGCCCACGAGGGCCAGCGATCCGCCCGCGGGGATCGTCAGGGCGACGTCCCGCAGCACCGGTTCGTCGGCCCCGGGATAGGTGAAGGTCAGGCCCTCCACCGTCACCGGGTACGAAGTGCCGTCCCGCGGCGCCGCGTTCGCGTCGCCCACGAGCCGCTCCGCCGCCGGTTCGGTCAGCACCCCGACGAGCCGGGTCAGGCTCGCGCCCGACTTCTGCGCCTCGTCGAAGGTGAACATGATCGCGCCGAGCGGTGTGAACAGACGGTGGAAGACCAGCGGGGCCGCCGATACGTCGCCGAGGCTCGCGGAACCGGTCTCCAGGAGGACGTAGCCGACCACGAGGATCAGCACCAGGCCGATGAACTCGGCGCGGTTCTCCCGGCCGACGAACCGGCCGAAGAAGCGGAACACCTCGATCCCGTAGTCCCGCACCCGCCGCGAGTCGTCGGCCACCTTCTCCCGGAACTCGCCCTCCAGGCGGTACGCCCGCACCGTGTCGATGCCGTTCAGACCGCTGATCAGCGCCTGCGCGCGGTCGGCCTGGGCGAGCCGCTGCTTGCGGTAGAGGGGGGCGGAGCGCGGCAGGTACCAGCGCAGGGCGAGCGCGTAGGCGGGCAGCGCGCAGGCGCCCGCGATACCGAGCCGCCAGTCGAGGCCGAACATGCCGATGGTGGCGACGGCGACCAGGACGCCCGCGGAGAACACCGTGGGGATGGCCGAGCGGATGCCCTTGGACAGGACGGCCACGTCGTCGCCGACCCGGGACAGCACATCGCCCCGGCCGACTTGCTCGACCCGGGAGATGGGCATCCCGAGGACGGCCCGGACGGCGCCTTCGCGCAGCTGGGCCAGCAGGTCGGCGCCGAGCCGCCCGATCAGGTACGTCGACATGGCGGTGGCCGCCGCGCCGAGGAGCGCGGCGGCCACCATCACCACCCCGGTCGTGAACAGGGCCGAGCGCGGTTCGCCCGAGACCACCGCGTCGACCACCCGGCCGAGCAGCAGCACCGGAAGCATCTGCAGCGCCGCCCCGGCCACCGTGCTGAACACGGTGGCCGCCGTCAGCCACGGCACGGCGCGGCAGTTCGCCACCACCCAACGGGCCGCCTCACGGCCGCCGGTGGTGCGCAGGGTGGTGGCCGGGGTGACGCGCGTTTCGGTGGCGCTCACTACTAGCCGACCGACTTGACGAGCTGGTCGATCGCGTACGGCAGGGAGAGCAGCGTGGCCTGCGACATCGCCGCGCCGGCCGCCGGGCCCTCGCTGTCGAGGAGGTAGGACACCTTGCCGGCCTTGGCGACCTTCAGGTTGGAGAAGAGCTTGTCCTTCTTCAGTGCCTCGGTGTCGGCCTTGTCGTTGATGGCGAAGACCCGGTCGACGTCCACGAGGTCCATGCGCTCCGGGGAGAGCTGCGTGGAGAAGTCGGAGCCGGCGATCTTGTCGATCTCGGTCCGGCCCTTGAAGCCCATGCCGGCCAGGAGCTGGCCGCGGACGTCCTTGGTGGTGAACGGGGTCACCGAGTTCTTGTACCAGGAGAGCGCGACGGCGGTCTGGTTGGCGAACTCCGGGTGCGCCTTCTTCACGCCGGCGAGCTTGTCCTGGATGCCCTGGACCATCTGCTTGCCCTCGTCGGCCTTGCCGAGCGCCTTCGCGATCTGGAGGGCGTTGTCCTGCCAGGGGGCGCTGAAGGGCTCCTTCTCGGCCTTGGTGCGGCCGACCGTCGGGGCGATCTGGGAGAGCTTGTCGTAGGCGGCCTTGTCGATCTCGGAGTAGACCGCGACGATCAGGTCGGGGCGCAGGGCCGCGATCTTCTCGAAGTTGGGCCCTGCGTCACCGTTGTTCATGATGACCTCGGGCTTCGCGCCGCCCCACTTGTCCTTCACCCAGGGCCACTGCGTGTTGATGTCGGGGCTCTGGCCGGACGGGTTGGGGTACTGGTCGACCATGCCGACCGGCTTGATGCCGAACGCGAGGACTTCCTGGTCGTCGGTGTAGCCGACGGTCACGACCCGCTTGGGGGCCTTGTCTATCTTCGTGGATCCGAACGCGTGCTCAACGGTGACCGGGAAGGCACCCGATGCGGCAGGGGTGTTGGCGCCGTCGCTCTTGCCCTGGTCCGACGTGTCGGAACCGCACCCGGCCAGGAGCCCGACGCCGAGCGCCGCGGCGGCCGCGGTCGCCGCCATGCGCCGCCGGGGCTTCATACGTGTCGTTCGGTCGAGGAGCATCCGGGATCCCTTGCTTTCTTGCGGTCCGCCGCGGCCCCGCATCAGGGCAGGCACACCATTACGTGCGTAAGTAAGGTTAGCCTAGCCTAAGTTTGGGAGCGGTGCGTCAGCCGTCGAGACCCGGTACGTGGGTACGGCCGATCGGCACGATGAGCGGCCGCTCCCCCACCGGATCGTCGACCACCCGGGCCCGCAGGCCGAACGCCTCGTGGAGCAGTTCGGGGGTCACCACGTCGCGCGGGTGGCCCTGCGCGAGGACCGAACCCGCCTTCATCACGATGAGGTTGTCGCTGTAGCGCGTCGCCAGGTTCAGGTCGTGCAGCACCATGACCACCGTGCGGCCCGACTCGTGCAGGTCGTCGACCAGGTCGAGTACGTCGATGGCGTGCGCCAGGTCCAGATAGGTGGTGGGCTCGTCGAGCAGCAGGAGATCGGTGCCCTGGGCGAGGGTCATCGAGATCCAGGCGCGCTGGCGCTGCCCTCCGGAGAGCGAGTCGACGGGCCGGTCGGCCAGGTCGGAGATCCCGGTCAGGGTGAGCGCGCGCTCCACGACGGACGCGTCGTCCGACGACCACTGGCGCAGCCAGCTCTGGTGCGGATGACGGCCCCTGGCCACGAGGTCCGCCACGGTGAGCCCCTCCGGCGCGACCGGCGACTGCGGCAGCAGACCGAGCTTCCTGGCCACGTCCCGGGTCTTCAGCCGGGCGATGTCCTCGCCGTCGAGGACGACCGATCCCGAGGTGGGCCTGAGCAACCGGGTCAGGGTCCTCAACAGGGTTGATTTCCCGCACCCGTTGGGGCCGATGATGGTGGTCAGCACGCCGGGCGGGATCGTCACGTCGAGGGCGTCGATGACGGTCCGGTCCCCGTACCCGACCGTGACGCCCCTGGCCGCGAGGCGCGGAACGCCGGCGACCCCGGGCTCGGTCGCGGTGATGTACTCAACGGCCATGGCTCCCCCTCGATTAGGCTTGCCTAACCTTTCTACCATCTAGCGGCGATTGGCCCGCACCAGGAGGTAGATGAGGAAGGGGCCGCCGATCGCCGCGGTGACCACGCCGACCGGCAGCGTGACGGGCAGTGCCGTACGGGCGACGAGGTCCGAGCCGAGCAGCAGGAGCGCGCCCACCGTGGCGGACGCGATCAGCGGCGGCGTCGGATGCCTCGTCAGGCGCATCGCCACCTGCGGCGCCACCAGGGCGACGAACGGGACGGGTCCCGCGGCGCTCACGGCGAATCCGGCGAGCAGCACCGCGCACAGC
Organism: Streptomyces sp. NBC_00083; assembly: GCF_026343295.1. GTDB lineage: Bacteria > Actinomycetota > Actinomycetes > Streptomycetales > Streptomycetaceae > Streptomyces. The sequence goes on along the minus strand of NZ_JAPELY010000002.1, from coordinate 1,667,966 downwards.
AGCAGGACCGCGCGTACCAGCGCGTGCCGCACGCCGAGGCCCGCGGCCACGTCGTCGCCGAAGTGCAGCGGCTTGAACTGGAAGGCCGCGCACGCCACGACGGCGACGACGGCGAGGGTGCCCCAGAGCGCCACCCCCACCTCGCTCCACGACCGGTTGTCCAGCGAACCGACCAGCCACGCCTGGGCCCGTGCCACGTCCTTGATGTCGGCGGTGACGAGCAGCCAGGTCGTGAGCGCCTGCGTCACGGCGCTCACCGAGATGCCGATGAGGATGAGCCGGAACCCGTCGACCCCGCGCCGCCAGGCCAGGAAGTAGACGAGCAGTCCCGTGGCGAGGCCGCCGAGGAGCGCCGCGCCGGACAGGCCGACGGAGCCGGTGACCGCGGTGGCGGCACCGCCCGACACCGTCACGAGGAACACCGCGACCGTGCCGGCACCGCCGGTGATCCCGAGGATGTCCGGACTGGCCAGCGGATTGCGGGCGATGGACTGGGTGAGCGCCCCGGAGACCCCGAGGGCGGTGCCGACGACGAGCCCGGCCAGGGCCCGCGGCATCCGCAGCTCCATGATGACGAAGTGGTCGACCTGTTCGCCGCCGCCGAAGAGCGAGGCGATCACCTTGGGCAGGGGGAGCGGGAAGTCCCCGAGCGTGAGGGAGAGACAGAACAGGAAGAAGACCGCAGCCGCCAGGAGCAGCGTCACCAGCACGACCCGGGGCCGCCATACGAACGACATCCGGCCGAACCGCACACCCGGCGCGACCGCCGGCTTCACCACCGTCGTGTTCATGCGCTCTTGAACTTTCCCCGCCACACGAGGACCGCGAAGAACGGGGCGCCGAGGAGGGCGACGAGGACACCCGCGTCCAGCTCCCCCGGCCGCACCACGACGCGTCCCACGATGTCGCAGATGAGAAGGACGACCGCGCCGAGCAGGCCCGCGTACGGCACCAGCCAGCGGTAGTCGGGGCCCGCCAGGTACCGGGCCACGTGCGCCACCATCAGTCCGAGGAAGGCGATGGGGCCGCAGGCCGCGGTCGCCGCGCCCGCGAGCAGGGTGATGGCGACGATGCCCGCGGTCCGGATCAGCGTGATGTTCACGCCGAGCCCGCGTGCCACGTCGTCCCCCAGATTGAGGAGGTTGACGGAGGGCAGTACGGCCAGGGCCAGGACGAGTCCGACCACGATGAAGGCGGTCATCGGCCAGATGACGCGGAACGGCACGCCCGCCACCGAGCCGGCGTTCCAGAACCGCAGGGCGTTGAGGGCCGCCTTGTCCGAGAGGGCGACGGCCGTCGTCATCGCCGCGAGGAACACCGCGACGCCCTGCCCGGCCAGGGCGAGCGTGAGCGGGTTTCCGGCGCCCCGGCCGATGCTGGAGAGGCCGAACACGACGCCGCCGGCGAGCGCGGCGCCGAGGAAGGCGAACCACAGGTACTGGAACGGGTCGCTGAGCCCGAAGACGGATATCGCCGTCACGACGGCGAACGAGGCACCGGTGTTGACGCCCAGCAGGCCGGTGTCGGCGATGGGGTTGCGGGTGAATCCCTGGATCAGCGCTCCGCCGACGCCCAGCGCGATGCCCGCGACGATCGCGAGCACCGTCCGGGGCACCCGCACGGTCTGCACGATGAGCCGGATGTCCGTCGCCTGCTGGCCGTGGTCGCCCCCGGCGAACAGGCCGTGCCACACCTCGGCCGGCGTCAACGCCCGCGCGCCCACGGCGATGGAGACCACCGAGGCGACCACGAGGACAGCGACGACGGCCGCGAGTCCCCCGATCCTCCGTTGTCGTGCCCCGCTGATCCGGGACCGCGCCGGACGTTCCACCGTAGTCGTGCCCATGACGACCGAGGCTACCCGGGCCCGTACGGCGGGCAGTCGGGGCATCCGGCCGCCGCCGGACGGCGGGTCGCCGACCGGGCGGCGCGTACCAGGGAGCACAGGCCTTCCTTTCTCACACGGATCCGGCACGAGGTCCCGCACGTCCTCACACGGACCGCGGACGCGCCGCTGCCGTGCCTGGCCGGTGCGAACGCCCGGCAGGCACGGCATCGAAGGGGGAAACGGCTAGCGGGCCGGCTGGCCCACGGCGCCGCCGGCCTCCTCGGCCACGGACCACGGCGCGTCGGCCACGCCCTTGAGGTCACGGCCGAGGATCGAGTCGAGGATCTCGCCGACGCGTATCGCGGTGTTGGACAGCAGCGAGGAGGTGATGCCGTGGGTGTGCTCGGTGCCGCCCTGGAGGTAGATGCCGCAGCGCAGTTCGGGGCCGCTCGCCACGCGGTAGTCGCGCTCCACGCGGACGCGCCCCTGCTCGTCGCGGTGGCACAGGCCCGCGACGTCGCCGAGCAGTCCGAGCCCGTCGGCCTGGAGGTATCCGGTGGCGCAGACGACGACGTCCGCGTCGACCACGCTCTCCTCGCCGGTGACCAGGGAGGTGACGGTGGCGCGCACGCCGTCGGCGGACTCCTCGACGCCGGTGAGGCGCGAGACGTTGAGGAAGCGCAGCCGCTCCTCGCCGAGCACCTTCTCCTGGTACGCCTGGCGGTACAGGTCGTCGATGAGGTCGATGTCCACCACGGAGTAGTTGGTGTTGCCGTGATAGTCCATCAGGCGGCGCTTGACGTCGTCGGGCGCCGTGAAGTACTCGTCGACCGCCTGCGGGTCGAAGATGCGGTTGGCGAAGCTGCTGTCGTCGGCGGGGCTGTAGCCGTAGCGCGAGAAGACGGCGCAGACCTCGGCCGTGGGGAAGCGGCGGTGCAGGTAGGCGACGTTCTCCGCGGCGCTCTGGCCGGCGCCGACGACGACGAAGCGCCGGGGCTCGGTGCCCTCCAGGGCGTCGACCTTCTTGAGGAGGTCGGAGTTGTGCCAGACGCGGTCGGTGCGCTCGACACCCTCGGGCATGACGGGGCGGAGCCCGGTGCCGACGATGAGGTTGCGGGCACGGTGCACGACGACCTCGTCGCCGGAGCGCGCCGTCACGTCGACGTACTCCACCACGCCGTCGCGCAGCACGGGTTCGACGGAGACGACCTGGTGGCCGTAGGAGACCATGTCGTCGACCTTCGCCGCGGCCCACTCGAAGTAGTCGTGGAACTCGACCCGGAGCGGGAAGAGGTTCTTGTGGTTGACGAAGTCGATCAGGCGTCCCTTGCTCTGCAGGTAGCAGAGGAAGCTGTACTCGCTGGTGGGGTTCCGCAGCGTCACCAGGTCCTTCATGAACGACACTTGCATGGTCGCGTCGTCGATGAGCATGCCGCGGTGCCACCCGAAGGCCGGCTGCTGCTCGAAGAAGTGGGCGGTGACCGCCTCCTGCCTTCCGACGCGCGCGTTGTGCTCGCTCAGCGCGATCGCCATGGCCACGTTCGACGGCCCGAAGCCGATGCCGATCAGATCGTGGATCACTGGAGCGTCGCCAGGAAGAGCCTGTGACATGTCACTCCCATTCGTGCGGGACAGCCGCCCGTGGGGCGTCGTGTCGGGGGTGGGGGAAAGGGTGAGTCCCGGCGCGCACCGAGGACCGGAAGCGAGTGGAACTTAGGTGAGGCTAACCTGATTCGGGCCGCACTGTCGACCAGACATAAGGGTCATATTGCCCAGGCCTGGGTCAATCGGCCCCGGAATCGGACTCGTTGCGTTGTTAGGTAAGGCTTGCTTTACTTACCTCTGATTGTTTCGCTCTTCGAGGAGGAACCCGATGCGGGTCGTCATGTTCGGCTATCAGACCTGGGGCCATCGCACCCTGAAGGCGCTCCTGGACTCCGAGCACGACGTCGTGATGGTCGTGACGCACCCCAAGAGCGAGCACGCCTACGAGAAGATCTGGAGCGACTCGGTCGCCGAACTCGCCGAGGAGCACGGCGTTCCGGTGGTCATCCGCAACCGGCCCGACGACGAGGAGCTGTTCCAGCGACTCAAGGACGCCGACCCGGACATCATCGTCGCCAACAACTGGCGCACCTGGATACCGCCGCGCATCTACACGCTGCCCCGGCACGGCACCCTCAACGTGCACGATTCGCTGCTGCCCAAGTACGCCGGCTTCTCGCCGCTGATCTGGGCCGTCATCAACGGCGAGTCCGAAGTGGGCGTCACGGCGCACATGATGGACGAGGTGCTCGACGCCGGCGACATCGTGCGCCAGGAGGCGGTCGCGGTCGGCCCGCGGGACACCGCGACCGACCTGTTCCACAAGACGGTCGACCTGATCGCCCCGGTCACCATCGGCGCCCTCGACCTGATCGCCTCCGGGCAGACGGAGTTCGTCAAGCAGGACCGCACGCGCGCCAGCTTCTTCCACAAGCGGGCCGAGGAGGACATCCGGATCAACTGGGAGTGGCCCGCCGAGGTGCTGGAGCGGCTGGTCCGCGCCCAGTCCGCGCCCTACCCGACCGCCTTCACCTTCCACCGGGGCAGGCGCCTTGAGGTGCTCGGCGCCGTCGTGTCCGAGGGCCTGTACGGCGGGACCCCGGGCCGCGTCTTCTACCGCGAGGGCGACGGCGTGGTGATCGTCGCCGGCGCGGACGCCCGCACGGGCCGCAACCACGGCCTCGCCATCACCCGGGTACGGACCGAGGACGGCCAGGAGCTGCCCGCCGCCGAGTACTTCACGTCGATGGGCGGCTACCTCACCGCACGCCCCTGACGCCGCAGGCGTCCGCGCTCACGGCCCGCCCGGACGGTCCCGGGCGGGCCCGGGAGCACAGATGCGCTGAAGTCCCGTGCGGGCCGGGCCCCCCAGGAGCACCCGGCACACGCGGAACACACGGTCAGGACTGCTTCAGCGCCGCAGCTATTCCCTGCAGTTCTTCCAGGACGGCCACACTACGAAAGAGGGTCTGCAGGGACGTCGTTATACGCCGCGCGGGCCGCCGCAAGTGACGGCTGGCAGCGCCAAGCATGTTGATCAACGCGACCCCCTCCTGAAAGGAGGCCGGCAACCCCCGGACCTCCCAGGCGGCCATTACCATCTGTTCCAGCACTTCCTCCGCGCCCTCCGGCCACTCGGACCGGGGCACACTGCCTGTCCATTCCAGGAAGCTCCGCAACGCACCGACGTTGGTCCCCATGCGCTCGGCGAAGCGCTGAGCCGACATCTCCAAGTCCATGGTGGGCCCGTCAATGGCTTTGGCCAGGCGACTCACCACAGACATCTTCATACTCATCGAGGCTCCGGGATGACTGACACGGGCCATGTCCTCCGCGATCAGTTCCATCATCTCGCCGAGGTCCGCCATGGCAGATTCCATGTCGGCCATGTCACCGGAGAGGGCTCCCAGCTGCGCCTCGGCTTCGACGATCAAGTCGAAGACTCCGGGAAGGTCCTCGTCGCTTCCGGCTACCGAGCCCCCGGTGGGCTGAGGCCCCAGCCGCTCGAGTGAGGGCGATGTCGAAGCCGAATGCTGTTCTCCAGACGGCATTTCCGCCGCCAATAAGTCCGTCAAATGCTGCCGCACAGCTGCCGCGTCGTCCGAACGGGACGGGAGCAGGACACGAGTCGCCACTTCAAAACTTGTGAACTCATCTGCGGCGGCGACAACTTGAACCGTACATCGACCGAGCGCGTGTCGCGCTCCGAGGGCGAAGGACAGTTCTGCGTCCGATGCGCTGAGATCCACCACGACGACGTCCACTTCGGAGAGCATGCGCAGCAATTGCTGCGCAGGCAGTCCTGCCTCGGCGAGTTTATCCGCTCGCAGGAGGGTGAAACCGAGTTGTTCACAAGTGGGGCCCACGATGTCGTCGTAGAGCATGGCAGACCAACTGTGTTCCTCCGGCTGGGACGGACCGAGAGGTGTGCTTCCACATATGGCAAGGCAGGTAGGCATGGCTGACTCCTTGGTCAGGAAAGGGGAGGGGACTAAGGGCCCTGTCGACGGCCGCGCCTTCGACAGGGCGCGAGCAGACGTCAGCCGAAGAGAGTAAGTGCCACTCCGTCGGCGACCTCGTCGGCGAAGACCGGGCGTTCCTCAACGCCCAGCGCGCTCAGAAGTTCCACAGTGAGCACGCGGTGACGCCGACCGACCCGAACCACGCGGCAGGGGAAAGTACCTTGTGCTACGAGTCGGTAGGCGGTGTTCCGACACATTCCGAAGGCTCGGGCCGCCGTTCCTAGGTCAACGCTGACCGGAAGGTTGAAGATCTCGCGGAACGTCAGGGCTGCCCCTGCATCTGTGGTCATTCGGCTTCCCGGACTCGACGCAGTGAGATCCTGGCCACCTGGCGACCGCGGCCCGAATAGCCAACGCCTGTGGCCGTGTCGGCCACGCCCCAGGCCTGAGCCAACGCGCCGAGCCGCATCCCCTCCACTCGGTGAGCCGGAACCGTAATGCGCAGCGACGCCCCCAGGCCGCGGCGGTGTGGTGCGGGATCGTACTCGGCATGCCAGTGATCTCGCGGGTCGGCTTGGATGGGCGCCCCGTCGGCTCTCTCCACATCGTCCACGGCCACCACCAGGCGAACCTGACGCGAGACGTTCCACGCGCGGGAGCAGGCTGTACGCAGGACGCTGCCCCCCGGATCCTGGTCCTCCTCTTCGAGCTCTCCCAGCGCTTCGAGGTAGCAGGCGATGAGCTCGGCCTCGACATCGGCCCGTTCCGCTCGACACCGCCAGGTGATGTTGAATGCAGTGCGGCGCAGTCCGGGGAGACCGAGCCATACGACCGCCGTCGGCCAGTCAGAACCATCGGCGTCGCCGTGGAGACGTGAGGCGATCTGACGCCACAGCTGCGCGCGTGCCACGGCACACACGGAGCGGTCGTACAACAATTGACGGGCCCGTGTCAGGGGCAGCGGCACACCTTCTACTCCTAGGTCCGACTTGTCGAAGAATCGTAAGGGTGGAGTCGGATCACTGTCTGCGCACTGACGCTCAACGACGGTGAAGATGCCGGGATGAGGGGGAAGGGACATGGGTCCTCCTGATCATTCAGAGTTTGAGGTCGGGGTGGTTTGGCTACGCCAATCGGCAAGAGCACCCGCTGCCAGTTCCTTGCCAGGCACAGCGTCCGGCTCCCGATCAATGGCCAGGAGCAATCGCAGGGTCCCGGGCTGCCGGGCATCCACCAGTCCATCGAAGACCCGGCGCAATGCCCGGGTGTTGTGGTCCGCTCCGGTCACCGCGTCACACCACGCGAGGAGGGCATCACGCATCGGCGGGAATGTGAACGACTCGTTCAGGGCGTGCCCGGCGAGCTGCACCGCGCACGACGTCAATTCGACATCGGCGAGGATTCCTTCACTCCACCACCTCAGGTCTGTGCCTGCCATGCTGGGAAAGGCAATGGCCGCCAGCAGCCCTAGGACGCCGTCGGACTCTGCCCAGTCGCGCATCCGATCCAGGACGATTGCCCTGGCTCTGGAATCGCCCAGCGTAAAACGCTGTACCAGTGCGGCCTCGATCATGGCGATAGACAGATCGTCCACGTCATCACTCAGCGTCTCCACAAGCCGTTGCAGCAACAACAGGGCGCGTTCTTCCGTCAGTCCGCCGCGGGTGACGTGGCAGGCGTACGCCACCGCATGTCGCAGGGGCGCCTGGGTCGAAACGCTCCACTGTTCGAGCAGGTCAGCTCCTGTCCGTGCAGCCGGGGTGCCGTCTGCCACCGTTGCCAGGCACCAGGCAGCCACCTGAGGAGCCAGAAGCGACGGGGCCGATGCCAGTCTGGGCAGGAGCTCCATTGACCGTCCTCCTGTCGCCATCGCGATGGCGGCAACCGCTCGGCCGGCCCGCTCGATCTGCTCCGTTTCCTGATCGGGAACCGCCAGCCAGGAATGCAGCAGCGGCAAGACGTCAGCGTGATCTCGGCACACCGCCTCCCACACCGCCTCTCCCATGGACGGCCACAAGAACGACACGGTGTCCATGGCCTCGTCATCCCTCACGCAGGGCACACAGTGCGCGCCGATCCTCCGCAGGGTGTCGAGCAGGGGACGCTTGCGGACGTCGCGGGTGGAAGGGACCCGGGGACTCAGCGCGACAGGCATGTCCTTCCCCAAGGGCCGTGCAAGTCGCAGCAGAGCCTCCGCCCCTTCCGTCACCACGGAGCGGGGCAACCCTCCGTAAACACAGACGGAAAGGAGATGGGCGAGGAGTATGGGATCCGACTGAGCCCGGTAGACAACTTCGTGGCCCTCTGATCGGGCAAGCTCGCCCAGGACCTGGGATCCGACGGGCCTGCCCGCGATGCCCCGCCGCAGGACGGCTGCTGCCGCCCGTGCCGCGTGGCGAGGCGGCAGGCCGTCGGGCAGCAGTTCATCGAGCAGGCCGGCTTCAAGGGCACCCAAGCACTGGGAGAGCTTCTCCTCTCCCGAACAACCGTTCGCGAGATGCGCTGTGAAGACCATGCGCGGCGCGGGTGGAAGGTGGCGCACGATCGACATCCCCAGACGGTCTCCCAGAGTGCCTACCAGCCCTGGAGCGTCGGCCAGCACGATCACCAGACGCGCCCCCGCCTTGGCTAGGGGCTCCTCCAAGCGGGACAGGTCCCACGCCCTGAGCGCGAACGGATCACGGGGCTCCATCATCAGGTAGCCCTGCACCCCCTGGGTTCGTGGCGCCCATCGGGAAATATTGACAGCCCCGTCGACCTGGACCAGTACAGGGTTATCACTACCGTGAGCCAAGAGATTGAGAGCGTGCGACTCACGCCCTGTTCCCCGCTCTCCGACGAGCACCGCGACACCAGAGTCGAGTATCGCGAGTCCGTCTGCGAAGGAGGGCGGCGGCACAAAGCACCGTCTGGCCGCCTTGAGGTACTCCGCCCGCACAGGGCCCTGTCGCAGCGGCCCCGCGGGCCGGTCGCGACCGGTCGGGGTGCACACAACCTGCCGCTGATCGCCGGCCACGAGACCGGTATTGACCGTGCCGTGCGGAGCCACGACCACCATCTCCCTGCCGGCTAAGGCGGCAACGAGCGCGTCGAGGTCAGTTGGCGCAGGCGTCTCAGACTTCATCGTGGCTACCCCCGCCGGACCCTGGGGAAAACTCAATGGAGGTGACATGCTGACCGCCGTGAACGACACCCGTATTGATGACTCCATGTTCGGCAGTCAAGACCATCACAGGAAGAGGATCCGCCTTAAGGCCCCCCTCTCGACCCACAGGTTTCGCATCTTCCTCCCGTTGCGATCGGCGAAATGCAATGACATTGTCCACATCACGGCTCTCATCTTTGCCCATACCCCTCTGCCTTCATGATCTGAACACCCTCGAACAGCGAGGGTGTTCACCTCTCGGACAGAACGATAGTTCCGCACACTTGTCGATGCGTCCGTTCCCCCGGACCAGAAAATGCGTGACGCTGATCACCTGAGGAAGAGAGGCTGGTGGAGCACACAAAAATGGGTGAGCGTGGCGCCCCGAGGCGACACGCTCACCCATTGATTCGTACGTATTGACCTACGCAGGCGTCCCGGGAACCGGGCGACCGAGCGCGGATATCCGATCGCGCAAGAGATAGGAAATCTCCTTGCGTTCCTGATCTGTCAGCGTTCCCAGCAGCGCCGCCAATTCCTCCTGCCAGTCAGTACGCGGAGGACTCAGCAGGGCCTGATGATCAACCGCCCAGTCCAGGACCTGCGGCACTTGGTCGGGGTGCCTCAGCAGCCACAACGCCGCCAGCGACACCGGCCCGGCATGAAGTGCCTGCAGACAGAACTCGTACTCGCCGCGGCCGCTGTTCGTCCAAGAATATGTGACCCCCTCACCCTGATCCTGACCAAGGAGCAGCTCCTCGCCCGTGCCCCTGAGTCGGACGTCGAACACCCGAAAGCTCAGCCCCTCATCCAGGCGCTGCGGCACTCCGAGATGCTGCATGATCTCTGGAGCACCCAACCCATTGCCGGCGGCCGTCTGAGCTTTGGCCAAGTAGTGGAGGGCGCTGGTGAGGCGAGCTCGAACCACCTGCCATCCGTATATGGTCCGTGTACACACGACGCGGACAGGATCGTGGACCCACCACGAGACCCACAGATCCACGGATTCCCTCCCGTACACCGTGGGAAGGCCCACCGCCTGCGTGTCCACATGCTCTGCCGTATCCACCCGGAACACTTCGGTGAACTTTCCGCCCAGTCTGGGAGCCGGAGCATCGTCTGAGACGGGCAGGTGAGGCCGGGTGTCCTCCGGATCTCCACGATGCCCCAGAAGGTAATACTCCCCAGCCGGGTCCCTGAGCACCAGCGCCCAGTCGTTCGTCGCTGACCAACGGTGACTGACGATCTCACGCCAGGGTGACCTCACGGTCCGAGCATAGATACGCTCGGTGGACTCGTCGCTCATGCCGCTTCGCTCCGTTTGCAGTCCCGCCAGCTGGTGAGAGCAGCTCGTGCCGCCTCCAGCCCTGCCCAACCGACCTCGCCGGCCTCGTCCATCTCCACGAACAACCGGAATTCTCCGGATCGCATGGATCGGACCAAGAGGGCGAAGAGATTTTCCACCGCCCGATACACCGTCCTGTCCCATCGTCCCCACTCAGCCCAACGGAGCAGGGCAGAACAGGTCACTTCAAACGAAGGCTCCACATTCAACGCACGCCCTATGACTTGGATGATCAGCTCTGATTCCGGCGTCTCATCAGCGAGTTCACTAATGAACCATTGGGGGGACTGCAGTAATTGACTGAACAGCGAAAGCGTCTGCTCGCCATCGCCTGACTCCTCTCCGAGCCACTCCGAGAGCCGTCTGAACACCGTGACTTCGTTGCCGTCTTGAAACAAGCTCAGCATCGCCACCCGCACAGCAAGCAGAACTTGGTAGCTCCCCTGTTGGTCATTACCCCCGCCGCCGCTCACACCGAGCTGAAGAGTGTGAAGAAGCTGTAGAGCCAGGTCTGGACGAGCTCGCCCGAACTCCGCGCCGCACGCATATGCCACCGTTGTCCTGAGGCGGGGGTCGGACGTCCGGCTCCATCGTTGAAGGCGATAGCGCACTTCCGCCACCAGCACAGGGTCTTCGGCCGCTATGCCGAGCGCGCTCGCTGCGATGAGACGACTGGTCATGCGCTCGGACTCGGCAAGCGCCCGTATGTGGCGCAAGGCGCGCCGACCACCACCCCAGGTCGCTGCCCTGCCCATGATCTGGCCTACGGGACGGGTCAGTTCGGTGGAGTGATCCACTTCCCGGAGCCACTCCACTAGGAGTTCTGACAGTTGTCCGTACTCGCGCCATACATGCCTGAGCACCGCTTCGCCTTGCTGGTGCCGGACGAACACGATCGCTTCCGTGGTCTGCGCGTAGGCTCCCTCCGTGCGAATCTCAGGTTCCCGGCGGACTGCGCGGACGGCTTGCAACAGATCTGCCAACGACCGCCGGAAGACGAAGTCGGGGTTGGGTCGCTCCGCCTTCTCCGCGCCGGAGGCATCCGTCAAGGACAGCACCGCCGTCAGACGCCCCGCCGACAGCGCCAGCAGCCGATCGGCTTCCTCTCTCACAAGCCGGTGGTCCAACCCCTCGTAGACGCAGGTGGCCAGCAAAAAGGCAAGTGCGTCCGCATCCCCCCGCAACTCATCCAACAGATAGGTGACGTCCTGTTCGGCTCGGTAGCTCAGCCGAGCCTCGACATCGCCCAGTACCTCCGGATCCCCGTCCGCCGACACGATGGCCGTCACCAGCTCCACCACCTCTGCCGGCACCAGCTCCGGAACCAGCAAGTCGCACAACTGATGTCGCCCCTCCAGAGACCCCAACAGTCGACTCTGTTCGAGCTCATCCGGAACTGTCGCCGCGAACCGGCTATCGAACACCATCGTCGGCGGCGGCGGTATGCACATGGTGGGGCTGACATGCAGATCCTGTTCGAGTCTGCGCAGAAGAGCCGCGTCATCGGGCAGCACGATCACCATGCGCGCCTTGGCCTTTTCCAGCAATGAGCGCACGTGTCCCAAGACTCCGGGGCCCAGAGGTTGTGACGGAAACAGACCGTCCATCACATACCCGCGTACTGAGGGATCTGTGGGCTGCCAGCGGTCGAGTTCGGTGACGCTGTCCAGCGCCCTCAGGGGTGCTCCTCGCCCACAGCTCGCCCGCAGCAGGTTCAGGGCAGCGGTGCGCCGACCGGTTCCGGGTCGCCCGGCCAGGAACAAAGGGCCACCCTTGTTCAATTTCTGAACGGCCTCCTGGAACCACGCAGGGTGCGCGTACCCGAATGCTGCGGCCTGTACCTCCGCCTCTGGGACAGGGCCCTCACGCACCCGTTCCCGGATCCTCTGCCTGTCGGTCCCGGAACTGTTCCTTACACGCTGCCCCCCATGCACGGAACCGGCGTTGACGTTTCCGTGCGGAGCGTAAACGAACGAAGCCGCCGCCCTCGCCGCCCCTCCAAGAACACCCATCAATTCGGCGACTTCGCGATCGGTCTCGACACGCAGCGGCTTGTCTTCGGACAAGTCTTCCGCAGGGGTCGACACGGCGTCGAGGTGCTCCGGTGACTGCCTCTCGGCGTTTGGGGTGGTCACTGCCGCCCCTGGTGCTTGTTGCCGCGAACCTGATCCCCTTGAAAACCGCGGACGCGGTCGGCCTTATTCCCTTCCACGCGGTCACCGGCAACATGGTGATTGGCCACACTCTGCCCGCCGTGCACGGTGCCCGTATTGACATTGCCGTTGGGAGCGCTATTTTTCGTTTGGTGACCCCTCGACTCGTCATCGAGGTGCAGACGGTCGGCTTCCGGTAAAGCCGCCAGAGCCGGGCCGACCCCTTTCCCCGCTTCGTGCAGGGGCCCGGACGGCTGGGGTACATACACCCAGGCCCGCTGGGAGAACCCCTTGCCGTCGACCGTCGCGGCCACCTCTACGAAATGGTCGGGGTGGCGGCCCGTGTAGCCACTGGCAACCGCGTCCTCGTAGCAGCGGTCGGACAGGATGGCCGCGACCTGCGTGACGTTCTTCTTGTGGGAAGCGAGCACAGCCTTGACGGGGCGCGAGTCGAGCAGACGATGGGTGTCATTACGCACCGTCCCGTTGCCGCTGAACTCATCTCCCGAATCTGGCAGGGGGCCTACATGCAGGCTGACTCGGAGCCTGATCGGCATCGTTCCGTGGGACAGGACATTGAAGTCGGTAAGTACGTCCTGCAGCGTGCGGAGCATCGGATGGATCACCAGGGGCATCCGTGAAGGGTCGAACCCGAAGACGAAACCGTCGCCTGTCGTGGCGGGAAACACGCGGTCGTCCCACAGGTCTCGCAACCCAGCTCTGCCCAGTGCGTTCTTGAGAAGCTCAGGCACGGTGCGGCTGACGACCTCGTGCTCGATCGCCGGTCGCCCCGTGAAGTCCTTGGCATCCACGGCCAAGATGCCTCGATAGGGCGGCAGTGGACGGCTGCGGGTGTAGGGGGCGACTGTTCGCCCGAACGGTTCGTTGGTGAACTCGTGCATGTCACTCCTCTGTGCGGCCGTCTGACGCTTGCGCGGTCAGACGGGAGGCTCATACGTGCGGTGTCGCGCAGGTCGAGCTTCACAGCGAGCGTGGATATCGTCCGTTCCCCAGCCCCAGACGACGAGTGTCGTGGATCACACTGCATTCTCATGTGCCTGAGCGACCAGCGACCGTCTCACGCAGCCGTTCCACACTGACCACGTCGATCCGGCTCTTGCCCGCCGACACCTGATCCGGCCCGAGGCGATCGAGTGCCTGACTGACCGCCTTGCGTCCCACGTCAATGTGTTGAGCCAGGTCTTCTCGTGTGAGAACGAAGGAGTGTTGACCGCCAGAGACTTCGACAAGGCGAAGGAGGGTAAGGGCTAAACGTCTATGCACAGGCCCCTCGTAGATCTCGGTCTGCTCACGCAGGCGGTGGGTGGCCATTGCCGCGACCGGCAGCGCGAGATGACTCTCATGCATCAAGCGGCGGAAGTCAGCCGCAGGGATGATGGTCGCTTTGCAGTCGCGCATCGCCCACACATCAGCGAGCCGCCCACTCGCACACTGCACCGCCATCTCACCCAAAACCTCACCGGAGCCGCGGAACGCGAGCACGCGCCGCCGGCCATCGGGATCGGTGCGGACCACCTTCACCAACCCATCGACGAGTGCCAGAACGTGAGTACCTTTACAGCCCTGCCTCAGCAGCGCTCGACCGGCCAAGAAGGTCTGTGCTGGATAGCTCACAAGACCTTCCCATACCTGCCGAGACACCAGGGCCCGAAGGGGCGATGTCGCACGGGATTGATCTTCGCTCATGCGATCACGGTATGGGAGTTCCTTTCGTGACGGGTGCGGAATTATCCAGTCCGGAGAGCTGGGGATGCAGAGAGGCCGAAAATTACTCATTGCGGCCAAATCTCATTCATGCACCGTCTGCTAATTCTCTTTCCGTCGATGAAGTTCCGCCCATACGCACGTGCGATTTTCGGCTTACGCCGGCCAGATTCCCCTTACTGCTCGCCGTCACAGCAGGAAGCCCGCCGGGAACGGGTCGGCCGGGTCGAGGAAGTACTGGGCCGTGCCGGTGATCCAGGCCCGGCCGGTCACCGTGGGGATCACCGCGGGAAGCGCGCCGACCCTGGTCTCGCCGACGAGCCGGCCGGTGAACCGCGTACCGATGAACGACTCGTTGACGAAGTCGCGGTCCAGGGGCAGCTCGCCCCGGGCGTGCAGCTGGGCCATGCGCGCGGAGGTGCCGGTGCCGCACGGGGAGCGGTCGAACCAGCCCGGGTGAATGGCCATGGCGTGCCGCGAGCGCGTCGCGTCCGAGCCCGGGGCCGCGAGGTAGACGTGCTTCACCCCGGCGATCTCCGGGTTCTCGGGGTGCACCGGCGGCTCGGCCGCGTTGATGGCGTCCATGATCGCGAGCCCCGCGGTGAGCAGCTCGTCCTGGTGACCCCGGTCGAACGGCAGGCCCAGCGCGTCGAGTTCGACGAACGCGTAGAAGTTGCCGCCGTACGCGAGGTCGTAGGTGACCGTGCCGAGCCCCGCGACCCGCACCTTGCGGTCGAGCGCCAGGCAGAACGCGGGGACGTTGGTCAGCGTGACGGATCTCGCCGCGCCGTCCTCGACCCGCACGTCCACGCTCACCAGACCGGCCGGGGTGTCGAGCCGGACGGTGGTGACGGGCTCGGCGACCGGGACCATCCCGGTCTCCACGAGGACGGTGGCCACCCCGATGGTGCCGTGCCCGCACATCGGCAGGAGGCCGGAGACCTCGATGTAGAGCACGCCGTAGTCCGCGTCGGGCCGGGTCGGGGGCTGGAGGATCGCGCCGCTCATCGCGGCGTGGCCGCGCGGCTCGTACATGAGGAGCGTACGGATGTGGTCGAGGTGCTCCATGAAGTACCGCCGGCGCTCGGCCATGGTGGCGCCCGGCACGACGCCGATCCCGCCGGTGATGACGCGGGTCGGCATGCCCTCGGTGTGCGAGTCGACCGCGTGGTAGACGTGTCGGGTGCGCATGAATTCGCCCTCCTGGCAGGCTAGTCGAGGCCTTCGGCGAGCACCTTCTCGGTGGCGGCGCGCACCACCGCGTCCTGCTCCGCCGTCAGCGGCTCCCTCGGCGGCCGGGTGGGGCCGCCCGGGTGCCCGGCGATGTCCATGGACAGCTTGATCGCCTGGATGAACTCGGTCTTGGAGTCCCAGCGCAGCAGCGGGTGGAGCGATCGGTAGAGCGGCAGGGCGGTGGCGAGGTCGCCGGCGACCGCCGCGTGGTAGAGCCGGGAGCAGGCACCGGGCAGGGCGTTGGGGTATCCGGCGATCCAGCCCACGGCCCCGGCCGTCGCGAGTTCGAGCAGGACGTCGTCGGCCCCGGCCAACAGGTCCAGTTCCGGGGCGAGTTCGGCGATCTCGTAGGCCCTGCGCACATCGCCGCTGAACTCCTTGACGGCGACGATGCTGCCGTCGGCGTGGAGTTGGGCGAGGAGGGCGGGCGTCAGGTCCACCTTGGTGTCGAAGGGGTTGTTGTAGGCGACCACGGGCAGGCCCGCCTTGGCGACCTCGGCGTAGTGGGCCCGTACGGAGCGCTCGTCCGCCCGGTAGGCATTGGGCGGGAGCAACAGCACCGAGCCCGCCCCGGCGGCGGCGGCCCGCTCGGCCCAGCGCCGGGATTCGGCGCTGCCGTACGCGGCGACGCCGACCATGACGCGGTCGCCGTCGCCCGCCGCCTCGATGGCGGTGGCCACGACGCGGTCGCGCTCCTCGTCGGTGAGCGTCTGGTATTCGCCGAGCGACCCGTTCGGCACGACGCCGTCGCTGCCGTTCTCGATCAGCCGCCGGACGTGCCGGGCGTACGCGTCGAAGTCGACGGAGAGGTCGGGGCGCAGGGGAAGCGCGGTCGCCACGAGGATTCCGTGCCAGGGCCGCGTGCGGCGGGGTGCTGCTGACGTCATGGTCCAACTCCCTAGTGTGGTGTGTGACATTTTACTGGCCCACCATCGCTCCCCACAAGGGTCTCGGCCCCGATCCCCCCGCCGGTGCGGGAGCCTCGCTAGTCCAGGACCGCGAAGCCGTCCAGCTCGACCAGGGCCTCGCTGTCCCAGAGCCGGACCGCGCCGATCACGGCCATCGCCGGGTAGGTGCGGCCCGCCAACTCCCGCCAGATCGCGCCCAGTTCACGGGCCCGAGCCCGGTAGTCCGCGACGTCCGTGGCGTACACGGTGACCCGCGCGAGGTCGCCCGGGGCGCCCCCCGCCGCGGCCAGCGCCGCCAGCAGGTTGGTGAGCGCGGTGCGGAACTGCTCGGGCAGGGTCGCGCCCACCACCTTGCCGTCGCCGTCGAGCGCGGTCTGCCCGGCGAGGAACACCAGCCGGGACCCGGTGGCGACGACGGCGTGGCTGAAGCCCGTGGCGGGGGACAGCCCCTCGGGGTTCACTCGGTCCAGGCTCACCGGTACAGCTCCTTCGCGATGATGGTGCGCTGCACTTCGCTCGCGCCCTCGTAGATGCGGGGCGCGCGGACCTCGCGGTAGAGGTGTTCCAGGAGGTGCCCTCGTTGCAGCGCGCGGGCGCCGTGCAGCTGGACCGCCGTGTCGACGACGTACTGCGCGCTCTCGGTGGCGAACAGCTTGGCCATGGCCGAGCCGCGTGCGATGCCGGGCTCGCCCCGGTCGTGGGCGGCGGCGGCCGCGTACACCAGGAGCCGTGCCGCCTCGGTGCGGGTCGCCATGTCGGCGACCTGGTGGGCGACGGCCTGGAGCTCCTTGAGCGGGCCGCCGAACGCGGTGCGGCGCGCGGTGTGGGCGAGCGTCGCGTCCAGTGCGGCCTGCGCCATGCCCACGGCGAACGCGCCGACGCTCGGCCGGAACAGGTTGAGCGTGTGCATCGCGACGGCGAAGCCCCGGTCCCGCTCCCCCAGCAGGTCGTCGGCGCCCACCGGCACGCCGTCGAAGGTGAGGCTGCCGATGGCGTGCGGGCAGAGCATGTCGAGCGGCGCGCCGGTCAGGCCCGGCCGGTCGGCGGGGACCAGGAAGGCGCTCACCCCGCGGGCGCCCGCGTCCGCCGTCGTGCGGGCGAAGACGGTGTAGAAGTCGGCCTCGGGGGCGTTGGAGATCCAGCACTTCTCGCCCGTGAGACGCCAACCCCCTCTGTCCTCGGCCGCGTTGAGGCTGAGCGCCGCCGCGTCCGAGCCCGCGTCCGGCTCGCTCAGCGCGAAGGCGGCGATCGCGCGGCCCGCGGCCACCTCGGGCAGCCACCGCTCGCGCTGGGCCGGCGTGCCGTACGCGGCGACCGGGTGTGCGCCGAGGCCCTGGAGGGCGAGCGCGGTCTCCGCCTCGGTGCAGGCGTACGCCAGCGATTCCCGCATCAGGCACAGGTCGAGCGCGCCGGAATCGAAGAGGCGGGCGAGCAGCCCGTGCTCACCGAGCGCCGCGACGAGTGGCCGGTTGACCCGGCCTGGCTCACCCTGGTCCGCAAGGGGGCGCAGCCGCGCCTCCGCGAGCACCCGCAGCTCCCCGCACCACTCCCGCTGATCGGACTCCAGCGTGAATCCGGGCATGGCCACCCCTCTCCCACTCGGGTTTCGACTGTCCCACTCGGCTCCGACGACGAGGCAGACCGACACCGGCCGACACCGGCCCGCACCGCTCATCCGGTCGGCCTCGACCGCTCTATCGCGAACTGTTGACTGTCGTCATCCAAACGATACGCTCCAGAGGCGACAAGGGGGCGATCCCATATGGAGCTGAAGACCTCAGCGCACGCCGACACCTTTTCCCGCGACCACCTGCCGCCCGTCGACCAGTGGCCGGAGCTCGTGCTCGGCCCGCCGGGGCCGAGCTATCCCGACCGGCTCAACTGCGGCGCGGAACTCCTGGACGCCACGATCGGGCGCTTCGGCGCCGACCGTCCCGTCTTCCGCACCGGCGAGGGCGAGGTCTGGAGCTACCGGGAGCTGCGCGACCGCGTCGACCGGATCGCCCACGTCCTGACCGCCGAACTCGGCGTGGTCCCCGGCAACCGGGTGCTGCTGCGCGGACCGACCACGCCGTGGCTCGCCGCCTGCTGGCTCGCGGTGATGAAGGCGGGCGCGGTCGCCGTCACCGTTCTGGCCCAGCAGCGCGCCCACGAACTGGGCGTCATGTGCTCCATCGCGCACATCGGCCACGCCCTGTGCGACGCCCGCGTCCTCGACGACCTGGAGCAGGCCGGGGTGGCGGGCCTGCGCATCACGGCGTACGGGGGTGACGGGCCCGGCGATCTCCTGGACCTGGCCAAGCGGGCGCCGTCCGGCCGGTTCACCGCCGTGGACACCTCCGCGGACGATGTCGCCCTGATCGCCTTCACCTCCGGCACGACCGGCCGCCCCAAGGGCTGCATGCACTTCCACCGCGACGTGCTCGCCATCGCCGACACCTTCGCCCGGCACATCCTGAAACCGGCCCCCGACGACGTCTTCGCGGGCAGCCCCCCGCTCGGCTTCACCTTCGGGCTCGGCGGCCTCGTCGTCTTCCCGCTGCGGGCCGGCGCGTCGGCGCTGCTGCTCGAACAGGCGGGCCCCAGACAGCTGTTGCCCGCACTCGCCGAGCACCGCGTCTCCGTCCTGTTCACCGCGCCGACCGCCTACCGCACGATGCTGGAGGAGCTCGACGGCCACGACCTGAGCGCCCTGCGGCGCTGCGTGTCGGCCGGCGAGAACCTGCCGGCGGCGACCTGGGAGGCCTGGCGGCAGCGGACCGGACTGCGCATCATCAACGGCATCGGCGCCACCGAACTCCTGCACATCTTCATCTCCGCGGCGGACGACGACATCCGGCCCGGCACCACCGGAAGGCCCGTGCCGGGCTGGCAGGCGCGCATCGTCGACGAGGGGGGCGAGCCCGTCGAGGACGGCGAGCCCGGCCTGCTCGCGGTGCGCGGCCCGGTCGGCTGCCGCTACCTCGCCGACGAGCGGCAGCGCGCGTACGTACGGCACGGGTGGAACATCACGGGCGACACCTACGTCCGTGACGGCGACGGCCGGTTCCGGTACGTGGCCCGCGCCGACGACATGATCATTTCAGCGGGGTTCAACATCGCGGGCCCCGAGGTCGAGGACGCGCTGCTCCGCCACCCCGACGTGACGGAGGCCGCGGTGGTCGGCCGGCCCGACGAACGGCGGGGCCATGTCGTCGTCGCCTACTGCGTCCTGAGGCCCGGTGTACCGCGCGGCGAGGAGACCGTGGCCCTCCTGCGCGACTTCGTGAAGTCGGAGCTGGTCCCGTACAAGTGCCCGCGCGAGATCGTCTTCCTCGACGCCCTGCCCCGCACCCCCACGGGCAAGCTCCAGCGCTTCAGGCTGCGGGAACTAGAGTGAGCGCGTGGCCGAGCTGCACACTCCCCGATCCCTGATCGTGACGCTGTACGGCGCCTACGGGCGCGAGACCTCCGGCTCCGTCGCGGTGGCCGAACTGATCAGGCTGCTCGCGGCGGTCGGCGTCGACGCGCCCTCCGTACGCTCCTCGGTGTCCCGGCTCAAACGGCGCGGGCTCCTCGTGGCCCGCCCCACGGCGCTCGGCACGGCCGGCTACGCCCTGTCGGACGACGCGCGCCAGCTCCTGGACGACGGCGACCGGCGCATCTACGCCCACCCCGCGCCGCGGGCCGACGAGGGCTGGGTGCTCGCGGTGTTCTCCGTGCCCGAGTCGCAGCGCAGCAAGCGGCACGTCCTGCGCTCGCGCCTCGCGGGGCTCGGCTTCGGCTCGGCGGCGCCCGGCGTGTGGCTCGCCCCGGCCCGCCTGTACGACGAGGCGCGGCACACCCTGGAACGCCTCCAACTCACGCCGTACGTCGACCTGTTCCAGGGCGAACACCTCGGCTACGCGCCGACGGCGGAGGCGGTGGCACGCTGGTGGGACCTGCCTGCCATCGCCCAGCAGCACGAGGACTTCCTCGACCGCCACGAGCCGGTGCTGCACACCTGGGAGTCGCGGCCCCCCGCCGCCTCCCCCGGCCCGGAGGCCGCCTACCGCGACTACCTCCTGGCCCTGGACTCCTGGCGCCGCCTCCCCTACGCCGACCCCGGCCTGCCCGCCGGGCTCCTCCCCGGGGCCTGGCCCGGCGCCCGCTCCGCCGATGTCTTCGCCCGCCTGCACGCGCTGCTGCGGGACGCGGGGGCGGGGTTCGTGCGGGGCTCGCTGCCCCGCCCGGACGTCAGTTCAGTCTGAGGCGGGGGCGGGGGGCGTCGGTGCGGCCGGTGGGCGGGGGGCGGCTGCCCGCCCGGTAGGGCTGGGGCCAGGTCGCGCCCGGTCCCGTGTAGGACTGCTCGGCGGCGGCGTGCAGCGTCCAGTGCGGGTCGTACAGATGGGGGCGGGCCAGGGCGCACAGGTCGGCCCGGCCCGCCAGGAGCAGGGAGTTGACGTCGTCCCAGGAGGAGATGGCGCCGACCGCGACGACCGGGACGCCCGCTTCGTTGCGGATGCGGTCGGCGAAGGGGACCTGGTAGGAGCGGCCGAACTCGGGGCGTTCGCCGGGGACGACCTGACCGGTGGAGACGTCGATGGCGTCGGCGCCGTGTGCGGCGAAGGCGCGGGCGGTCTCGACGGCGTCCTCGGCGGTGGTGCCCCCGTCGGCCCAGTCGGTGGCGGAGATCCGTACCGTCATCGGCCGGTCCCCCGGCCAGACGGCGCGGACCGCGTCGAAGACTTCCAGGGGGTAGCGGAGCCGGCCGGCGAGGGAACCGCCGTAGCCGTCGGTCCGTTGATTGGTGAGGGGGGAGAGGAATCCGGAGAGCAAGTAGCCGTGGGCGCAGTGCAGTTCGAGGAGGTCGAAGCCGCAGTCGGCGGCGCGGCGGGCCGCCGCCGTGAACCGGTCGCGGATCTCGGTGAGCCCCGCGCGGTCGAGGGCGTGCGGGACCTGGTTGACGCCGGGCCGGTAGGGCAGCGGCGAGGCGGCGGCCACGGGCCAGTTGCCGGTGTCGAGCGGCTGGTCCATGCCGTCCCACATGAGCCTGGTCGAGCCCTTGCGCCCGGAGTGGCCGAGCTGGACCCCGAGGGCGGTGCCGGGCGCCTGGGCGTGCACGAAGTCGACGATCCGCCGCCAGGCGTCGCCCTGTTCGGCGGTGTAGAGGCCGCCGCAGCCGGGCGTGATGCGGCCCTCGGGGCTGACGCACACCATCTCCGTCATGACCAGGCCGGCGCCGCCGAGGGCGCGGGCGCCCAGGTGCACGAGGTGGAAGTCGCCGGGGACGCCGTCCACCGCCGAGTACATGTCCATGGGGGAGACGACGACGCGGTTCCTCAGTTCGAGACCGCCCAGCCGGAACGGGGTGAACATGGGCGGAGTGCCCGGCGGGCAGCCGAACTCCCGCTCGACGGTGTCGGTGAATCCGCTGTCGCGCAGCCGCAGATTGCCGTGGGTGACGCGGCGGCTGCGGGTGAGGAGGTTGAAGGCGAACTGCCGGGCGGGCTGGTCGAGATAGAGGTCCAGCTCCTCGAACCAGCGCAGGCTCGCGGCGGCGGCGCGCTGTGTCGACTCCACGACGGGCCGGCGCTCGCTCTCGTACGCGGCGAGGGCCGCGGGCAGGTCGGGCTGTTCCTCGATGGACGCGGCGAGCGCGAGGGCGTCCTCGACGGCGAGCTTGGTGCCGGAGCCGATGGAGAAGTGCGCGGTGTGCGCCGCGTCGCCGAGCAGCACCGTATTCCCGTACGACCAGCGGTCGTTGACGACGGTGCGGAAGGCGGTCCAGGACGAGTTGTTGCCGCGCAGGGGACGTCCGCCGAGGGCTTCGGTGAAGATTTTCGCGCAGAGGCCGGCGGACGCCTCCTCGTCGAGCGCGTCGAATCCGGCGGCCGTCCACACCTCCTCCCGCATCTCGACGATGACCGTGGAGGAGTCGGCGGAGTAGGGGTAGCCGTGGAGCTGCATCACGCCGTGGCCGGTCTCGGCGATCTCGAAGCGGAAGGCGTCGAAGGCGAAGTCGGCGGCGAGCCAGATGTAGCGGCAGCGGTGGGTCGTGACGCGGGGCGCGAAGTGCTCGGCGTGCGCGGCGCGGGTGAGGCTGTGCACCCCGTCGGCGGCGACCACCAGGTCGTAGGCGGCGGCGAGTTCGCCCGCGGGCGGCGCCTCGGCGCGAAAGCGCAGGTCGACGCCGAGTGCCTGGCAGCGCTCGTGCAGGATCTCCAGGAGCCTGCGCCGGCCGAGCGCGGCGAAGCCGTGGCCGCCGGAGGTGAGCGTGCGGCCCCGGTGCACGATGTCGATGTCGTCCCACCGCACGAACTCGGCGCGCAGCGCCCGGTAGACGGCCGGGTCGGCGTGCTCGATCCCGCCGAGGGTCTCGTCCGAGAGCACGACGCCGAAGCCGAAGGTGTCGTCGGGGGCGTTGCGCTCGAAGAGCGTGATGGCACGAGCCGGGTCGAGCCGCTTGAGCAGAGCCGCGGCGTAGAGCCCGCCGGGGCCGCCCCCGATGACGGCGATCCGCAACGGGACCGGGCGGCCGTCCGGGGTGCCGGGCGTGTTGGCCCGTGGGTGCGTCATTGTCAGCGGCCCTGCCATTTCGGGGGACGCTTCTCGGTGAAGGCGGCGTGGAATTCGGCGTAGTCCTCGCCGTTCATCAGGAGGGCCTGGGTGGCCGCGTCCAGTTCGACGGAGGCCGCGAGCGGCATGTCGAGTTCCGCGGTGAGCAGCGCCTTGGTCTGCGCGTACGCCAGGGCGGGGCCGTCGGCGAGGCGGCGGGCCAGCTCGGCGGCGCGTTCGTCCGCGCGGCCCTCGTCGGTCAACTCGCTGAGCAGGCCGATGCGTTCGGCCTCCGGGGCGCGCACCGGCTCGCCCAGCATGAGCAGCCGGGTGGCGTGGCCGAGGCCGACGACGCGGGGCAGCAGATAGGCGGCGCCCATGTCGCCGCCCGACAGGCCCACCTTGGTGAACAGGAAGGCGAACCGTGCCGTGGGGTCGGCGATGCGGAAGTCGGCGGCGAGGGCGAGCACCGCGCCGGCGCCCGCGGCCACGCCGTGCAGGGCGGCGATCACGGGGAAGGGGCACTCGCGGATCGCGCGGACGACCTGGCCGGTCATGCGGTTGAAGTCGAGGAGTTCCGCGGTGTTCATGGACAGGGTGGCGCCGATGATGTCGTCGACGTCGCCGCCCGAGCAGAAGCCGCGGCCCTCGCCCGCGAGGACGAGCGCGCGCACGGAGCGTTCCCGCGCCAGTTCGGCGAGAAGGTCGCGCAGGTCCGCGTAGGCGCCGAAGGTCAGTGCGTTGAGCTTCTCGGGCCGGGCGAGGGTGACCGTCGCGACGCCGTCGGCGATCGAGAGCCGGAGATGGCGCCAGTCCTCGGTGCGGGGCGCGGAGCTGGGAAAGGGGCTCATCGGGGGCTGCGGCCTCCTCCGGCGGGGCGGCGGGGCCGCCGCTGCTTCTGCTGCCTGCCTTCCGAAGGTATCACTCCTGTGTGACTGTCGTCACGAGTACGCGATACGCCGCGCCGGAGAGGCCCCGGGCCCCGCTCCCGCACGGTCCCGGCGGGGCCCAGAGGCCAAGGTCCCGCGCGCCGGTGCCCCACGGCCCGCGTCCTGGGCCCCGGCTCCCCTATGACCTGGCGCCGCATGTTCGTACCGTGGAAGGCAGGACGAGACCCCCCGCCGCGTCCGCCCCACCCTCCGAACGGATCCCCCGCCTTGCCCGAGCCTTCCGGCCCCGACCGCGACGCCACGCCCTCCGCGTGGCGCATCGCGCTCCCCCACACCGCCGCCGCGGTGCCGATCGCCCGCGCGCTGATCCGTACCGCGCTCGCGGACCTCGACGCGGGCGCCGACAGCGACACGGCCGAGCTGCTCACCGCGGAGCTGGTGGCCAACGCCGTCGAGCACACGGCGGGCGACGCGCCGATAGAGCTGGTGGTGGAGCTGCTGGAGACCGGCTGCCAGGTCGAGGTGCACGACGGTTCGCCGGTGCCGCCGGGCGATCTGGGCGGGCCGGACGGCCGTCACCCCGACCCGTGGCAGGAGCACGGCCGGGGCCTGCTCCTCATCCGCACCCTGAGTTCCGCCTGCGGCCACCGCCCCACCGCGCACGGCAAGGCGGTCTGGTTCACGCTGTCGGACCGCCACCCCTGACCAGACGCGAGCGCGCGCGGCCGTAGCAGGCGTACAGGACCGCGCCGGCCAGCAGGAACACGGCGAACTGGAGCCAGGTCGCCCAGCCGGTCCCGTACATCAGATAGAGGCAGAAGCCGACGCCCAGGGCCGGGCTGACCGGGTAGAGCGGCACGCGGAACGAACGCTTCAGCTCCGGCTCGCTGCGGCGCAGCGCGACGACGGCGATGTTCACGACGGCCATCACGGCGAGCGTGCCGATCGTGGTCAGGTTCACCACCGCGTCGAGGGAGGCGAACGCCGCGGGCACCGCGAAGACGAGGGCGACGATCCAGGTGTTGACGCCCGGCGTCGCGGTCTTCGGCGAGACCCGCTCGAAGACCCGCGGGACGAGGCCGTCCCGGGACATCGACATCAGGATGCGGGTCTGGCCGTACATCACGGCGAGCACCACCGAGGCGATGGCGACGACCGCGCCGAACGCGATGACGCCGCCGCCGAACGACGACCCGGTGACCTGGTTGACGATCAGCGACAGCGCGGCGGGCCTGTCGCCGACGGCGTCCGCTCCGAGCCCTCCGATCGCGGCCAGGGCGACCGCGCAGTACAGCAGGGTGACCAGGCCGATACAGATCATGATCGCTATCGGGATGTTCCTGCGCGGGTTCTTCACTTCCTCGCCGGCGGTGGTGATCGCGTCGAAGCCGATGTACGAGAAGAAGGCCAGCGAGGCACCCGCGGTGACCCCGGCGGCGCCATGGGTGGCGAACGGCGAGAGGTGGCCCGCCTTGAACGCCGTGAACGCGATCGCGAGGAACAGCAGGAGGATCCCGATCTTGAGGACGGCCATGGCGGCGGTCGCCCGCGCGCTCTCCCTGACGCCCCGCACGAGGAGGGCCGCCGCGAGCAGGATGACGACGACCGCGGGCAGGTTGACGACGCCGCCGTCGCCGGGCCCGGCGGAGAGCGCGGCGGGCAGCTGCCATCCGACGAGGCTGTTCAGGAGCTCGTTGAGGTACTGGCTCCAGCCGACCGCGACCGCGGAGACCGACACGCCGTACTCCAGGAGCAGACACCAGCCGACCAGGAAGGCGGTGCGCTCGCCGAGCGTGGCGTAGGCGAAGGAGTACGAGGAGCCGGACACGGGGATCGCGCCGCCCAGCTCGGCGAAGGCGAACGCGGTGAACACGCAGGTGACCGCGGCCAGCACGAAGGAGAGGACCACGGCCGGGCCGGCCTTGGCGACGCTGTCGGAGAGCCCGACGAAGATGCCGGTGCCGACGATCGCGCCGACGCCGAAGCACACGAGCTGGAAGAGGCCCATCGTGCGGCGCAGGCCGTGCCCTTCGAGGTCGGCGCCGGACTCGGCGATGAGCTGCCGCGGCGGTTTGATCCGCCGGCGGTCGGCGGGGCTGAAGGCGGGGTGGGGGCGCCGCATGAGGGGTTCTCGTTCCTGGTCGTACGCACCGCGGCCGGAGCTGGGGAGGGGCCGCGCACAAAGAAAAGCGGGGCCCGAGCGTGCGAGCTCGGACCCCACCAAGAAGCGACATAGTAGCCACCGCACCGCATGTTCACCCAATCGGGCGCATTCCTATTCGAGGGGTACGGGCAGGGGCCCGCGGTCGGCCCTCCCTCGTGCCCCGACCGCCCCTCCCTCGTACGGCGCCCGGCGACCCCGGCCGGGCGGTGCCCTCGACCCCGGCTAGGCGGCGCCCGTGACCCCGGCGCCCGGGACTGCCGGGCCGCCGCCGAGCGTGGCCACCATGACCGCCTTGATCGTGTGCAGCCGGTTCTCCGCCTCGTCGAAGACGACGGAGTGCCCCGATTCGAAGACCTCGTCGCTCACTTCGAGCTCGGCGAGCCCGTACCGCTCGAAGATCTCGCGGCCGACCTGGGTGGAGAGGTCGTGGAAGGCGGGCAGACAGTGCAGGAACTTGACGCCGGGGTTGCCCGTGGCGCGCAGCACGTCCATGGTCACGGCGTACGGGGCGAGCGCCTTGATCCGCTCGGCCCAGATCTCCTGGGGCTCCCCCATCGAGACCCACACGTCGGTGGCGACGAAGTCCGCGCCGGCCACGCCCTCCTCGACGGACTCGGTGAGGGTGATCCGGGCGCCGCTCACCGAGGCCGCCTCGCGGGCCTGCGCGACGATCTCCTCGGCCGGCCAGTACGCCTTCGGCGCCACGATCCGGACGTCCATGCCGAGCAGGGCGCCCGTGACCAGGTAGGAGTTGCCCATGTTGAAGCGGGCGTCACCCAGATAGGCGAAGGCGACCTCGCCCAGCGGCTTGTCCGTGTGCTCGGTGACGGTCAGGACGTCGGCGAGCATCTGGGTGGGGTGCCAGTCGTCGGTCAGGCCGTTGTAGACCGGCACCCCGGCATGGGCGGCGAGGGTCTCGACCGTCTCCTGGGCGTCCCCGCGGAACTCGATCGCGTCGAACATCCGGCCAAGCACCCGGGCGGTGTCGCGCGGCGACTCCTTCTTGCCGATGTGCGAGCCGGCCGGGTCGATGTACGTCGTCGACGCGCCCTGGTCGGCTGCGGCCACCTCGAAGGAGCAGCGGGTGCGGGTCGAGGACTTCTCGAAGATCAGCGCGATGTTGCGGCCGCGCAGCCGCTGGACCTCGGTGCCCGCCTTCTTGGCGGCCTTGAGGTCGGCGGCGAGCGTGACCAGCCCGAGGAACTCCTCGGCCGTGAAGTCCAGCTCCTTGAGGAAGTGGCGGCCTGCGAGGTCTATCGCCATGGTGGCTGCTCCTGGGGCGGGTAGGGGACGGCAGCGAGGCCCGGCAGGACCGGACATCACTGGAAGTCTATACGATTGAGCGCATCACTATACGGCATCGCGTTCGACCGGACAGCTCATGCAGCGCGGGCCTCCCCTCCCCCGGCCCAGCTCGTTGCCCCGGATCTCGATCACCTCGATGCCCTCCTTGCGCAGATGCGTGTTGGTCGTCACGTTGCGCTCGTACGCGACGACCACCCCGGGCTCGACCGCGAGCACGTTGCAGCCGTCGTCCCACTGCTCGCGCTCGGCGGAGTGCACGTCCTGGGTGGCGGTGAGCACCCGGATCCGGTCGAGGCCGAGGGCCGCCGCGATCGCCCGGTGCATGTGCTCCGGGGGGTGGTCGGTGACCTTGAGCTCCTGCTCCCCGGCGCCCGGCTCGATCGTGTACGAGCGGAGCATGCCGAGGCCCGCGTACTGAGTGAAGGTTTCTCCGTCGACCATCGTCATCACCGTGTCGAGGTGCATGAACGCCCGCCGCTTCGGCATGTCGAGCGCCACGATGGTCTGCGCGGAGCCCGCCGCGAACAGCCCGCGCGCCAGCATCTCGACGGCCTGCGGGGTGGTCCGCTCGCTCATCCCGATCAGCACCGCCCCGTTCCCGATCACCAGGACGTCACCGCCCTCGATGGTCGAGGGGTAGTCGCTCTGTCCCCGCGACCAGATGTTGAACGGACCCGCCTGCGCGCCCTTGAACAGCGGGTGGTGCCGGTAGATCGCCTCGAAGTGCACGGTCTCGCGCTGCCGGGCCGGCCAGCGCATCGCGTTGATCGAGACACCGTCGTAGATCCACGCGGAGGTGTCCCGTGTGAAGAGGTGGTTGGGCAGCGGGCCGAGCAGGAAGTCGTCGAGGTCCATCGCGTGGAAGCGCACGGAGGTGGGCTCCGGGTGGCCTGCGAGGAACTCGCGTTTGGTCATCCCGCCGACGAGCGCCTCCGTGAGGTCCGCGTCCGGCAGGTCCTCGAAGGCCGCCCGCAGATGGTCCGTCGCGAGCGGGCCGTACTCCTTCTCGTCGAAGACGCGGTCGAGGACGAGCGCGCGGGCCTCGGGGATGCCCAGGGACTCGCGCAGCAGGTCACCGAAGAGGTGCACCTCCACCCCCCGGTCGCGCAGCACGTCGGCGAACCCGTCGTGCTCCTGTCTGGCCCGGCGCACCCACAGGACGTCGTCGAAGAGCAGCGCGTCCTTGTTGCTGGGCGTGAGCCGTTTCAGCTCCAGATCTGGCCGGTGGAGTATGACGCGGCGCAGCCGCCCGGTCTCGGAATCGACATGGAATCCCATGTCTCCATCCTGTCCCGCCCCGGCCCGCCTCACCCGGCAAACACGGGGCCCGCGGCGGCCGGGGTGCTCGGGGCGGGCCCGGACGCCGCGGGGCGGGGGGCCCGCCCCCAGCCGCGGGACGGTCCGCCCCGCGCACCGGGGTGACCGGGTCAGAGCCGGGGGTCGACCGGCTCCGATTCCAGGGCGAGCACCGCGAAGACCGCCTCGTGGACGCGCCACAGGGGCTCGCCGTCCGCGAGGCGCGCCAGCGCTTCGAGGCCGAGCGCGTACTCCCGCAGGGCGAGCGAGCGCTTGTGGCCCAGGGAGCGCTGCCGCAGCCGGTCGAGGTGGTCCGGACGCGTGTACTCGGGACCGTAGATGATCCGCAGGTACTCGCGGCCGCGCACCTTGATGCCGGGCTGGACGAGCCGGCCCCGGCCGTCACGGGCGAGCGCCTGGAGCGGCTTGACGACCATGCCTTCGCCGCCCGCCCCGGTCAGCTCGAGCCACCAGTCGACGCCGGCCCGCACCGAGGCCTCGTCACCGGTGTCCACGACCAGGCGGCGGGTCCGCCGGACCAGCCCCGTCGGGTCGTGCGCGGCCAGCCGGTCGAGCCGGGCCAGCTGCTCGTCGTGGGGCACGCCGGCGAAGCTGCGGCCGTGCCCCGCCAGGATCTGGAACGGTGCGATCCGCACGCCGTCGAGTCCGTCCGTGGTCCAGCAGTAGCGCCGGTAGGCCTCGGTGAACGCGGCGGCGTCGGCGGCCCGTCCGCGCTGGTGGCCGAGCAGCTCCCCGACGTCCACGCCTCGGGCCGACGCGGCCTCCAGCGCCTGGACGGCGGCCGGGAACACGGCCCCCGACGCGGCTCCGACCGCGGCGTACTGCGACCGCAGCAGCCCCGCCGCCTTCAGCGACCAGGGCATCAGCTCGGCGTCCAACAGGAGCCAGTCCGTGCCGAGTTCGTCCCACAGACCGGCTGCGGTCACGGCCGACCGCAGCCGCCCCAGGACCTCCTCGGTGACCACCGCGTCGTCGAAGAACGGCCGTCCGGTACGGGTGTGCAGCACCCCGGTCGCGCCGCGCGCCCCGAACCGCTCCCGCGCGACCTCCGCGTCGCGGCAGACCAGGGCCACCGCCCGGGACCCCATGTGCTTCTCCTCGCACACGACGTGGGCGACGCCGTCCTTGCGGTACTGCGCGAACGCCTCCCGCGGATGCTCGAGGAAGCCTTCCTGCGCCGAGGTCGCGGTCGGCGACATGGTCGGGGGCAGGTAGGTGAGCAGCGCCGGGTCGACGGCGAACCGGCTCATGACTTCGAGGGCCGCCGCGGCGTTCTCCTCGCGCACGGCGACCTTGCCCATCAGCCGGGTGTCGACGATCCGGCGCCCGTGCACATCGGCGAGGTCGAGGGGCCGGCCCTCGTGGCCGCCGGGCGCGTCGGTCGCCATCGGCCTGGCCGGCTCGTACCAGACCCGTTCCGCCGGCACGTCGACCAGCTCGCGCTCCGGCCAGCGCAGCGCGGTCATCTTCCCGCCGAACACGGCGCCCGTGTCCAGGCAGATGGTGTTGTTGACCCAGGAGGTGTTCGGCACGGGGGTGTGGCCGTACACCACCGCCGCACGCCCTCGGTAGTCCTCGGCCCACGGGTAGCGCACCGGCAGCCCGAACTCGTCGGTCTCGCCCGTGGTGTCCCCGTACAGCGCGTGCGAACGCACCCGGCCCGATGTGCGGCCGTGGTACTTCTCGGGCAGCCCGGCGTGGCACACGACCAGCTTGCCGCCGTCGAGCACGTAGTGGCTGACGAGCCCCTCGATGAACTCCCTCACCTGCTCCCGGAAACCGTCGTCCTCCTTCTCCAACTGCTCGATGGTCTCGGCGAGACCATGGGTGTGCTGGACGTTGCGTCCCCTCAGGTAACGCCCGAGCTTGTTCTCGTGGTTCCCGGGCACGCACAGCGCGTTGCCGTCGGCGACCATGCGCATCACCCGGCGCAGCACGCCGGGGCTGTCGGGGCCGCGGTCGACGAGGTCTCCCACGAAGACGGCGGTACGGCCCTCGGGGTGGACGCCGTCTTCGTAGCCGAGCCGGCCGAGCAGGGTGTCCAGCTCGGAGCGACAGCCGTGGACGTCACCGATGATGTCGAAGGGGCCGGTGAGGTGGGTGAGGTCGTTGTACCGCCGCTCGATGGCGATCTCGACGCTCTCCACCTCCGCCACGCTGCGCAGCACATGTACCTTGCGGAACCCTTCGCGCTCCAGGCCGCGCAGGGAACGCCGCAGTTCGCGCCGGTGCCGGCCGATCACATGGCGTGGCATGCCGGCCCGGTCCGGGCGCCGGGCGTTGCGCTCGGCGCAGACGTCCTCCGGCAGGTCGAGGACGATCGCGATGGGCAGCACGTCGTGCTCGCGCGCCATGCGGACGAGCTGTTTGCGGGACTCCGTCTGGACGTTCGCGGCGTCCACGACGGTCAGCCGCCCCGCGGCGAGGCGCTTGCCCGCGATGTAGTGGAGCACGTCGAACGCGTCGGAGCTGGCGCTCTGGTCGTTCTCGTCGTCGGCGACCAGGCCCCGGCAGAAGTCGGAGGAGATGACCTCGGTCGGCTTGAAGTGGCGCCGGGCGAAGGTCGACTTGCCCGAGCCGGTGGCGCCGACGAGCACGACGAGCGAGAGGTCGGTGACGGCGAGCGTCCTGGCACCCTCCGAGGCGGCCGACGCCGCCGGGGCCTCCGGGGTCTCCGATGTGCGCGGGGTGTGTGGGGTGGCCGGGGTGTGTGGGGTGGCCGGGGTGGTCTCTTCCCTCATGCTGCCTTCGCCTCCTTCGTGGTGTCGTGCCGGGTGGGCGCGCTGTCGCCCGGGGTGGGCGCGTCGGTGCCGGTCAGCGTGAAGACCGCCATCTGGGTGGGCGGCCCGACCTCCGGGTCGTCGGGGCCGACGGGCCCGAACTCGACGGCGTAGCCGTGCTGTTCGGCAACGGTGTGCGCCCAGGTCCGGAACTCCGCCCGGCTCCATTCGAATCGGTGGTCCCCGTGGCGCACGTGCCCGGCGGGAAGCGTCTCCCAGCGGACGTTGTACTCGACGTTGGGCGTCGTCACGATCACGGTGCGGGGCCGCGCCGCGCCGAACACGGCGTACTCCAGCGCCGGCAGCCTCGGCAGATCCACATGCTCGATCACCTCGCTGAGCACCGCCGCGTCGTACCCCTTGAGCCGTTTGTCGGTGTAGGCGAGGGAGCCCTGCGTCAGCTTCACCCGCGCTGCCTGACGCTCCGTCATGTCGGCGATGCGCAGTCGCCGGGCCGCGGTGTTCAGCGCCCGCACGGACACGTCGACCCCGACGATCTCGGTGAACCGCGCGTCCTTGAGGAGCGCCTGCACCAACTGGCCCTGCCCGCAGCCGAGGTCGAGCACGCGGGACGCTCCCGCCGCGACGAGTCCGGCGATGATCGCGTCCCGGCGCTGCTCGGCCAGCGGCGCCGGCCTCCGCTCCGTGTCGCGGCTTTCGTCGACGGAGTTGTCGACCTCGGCCACGTCCAGGCCCTCGGCCTCGGCGAGCCGCACCAGTTCGAGCCGCTCCGTCGCCTGGCGGGCCAGGCTCCGGCGGCGCGCCAGGTACCGGTTGGTGATGAGCTGCCGCTCGGGGTGAGCGGCCAGCCAGCCGTCGCCGGCCCGCAGCAGCTTGTCCACCTCGTCCGGTGCCACCCAGTAGTGCTTGGCGTCGTCGAGCACGGGCAGCATGACGTACAGCTGCCGCAGCGCGTCGGCCAGGAGCAGCTCGCCTTCGAGCACCAGGCGTACGTAGCGCGAGTCGCCCCACTGCGGGAACTGCGGGTCCAGCGGCACGGGTTCGGCGGTCACCGTGGACCAGCCGAGCGGCCCGAACAGCTGGTGCACCAGCTCCGCGCCGCCGCGCGCGGGCAGCGCCGGCACCTCGATGCGCAGCGGCAGCGGTGTGGCCGCCCGCTCCGGGAGCGCCTGGCACACGCCGCGCAGCGCGCTCTTGAAGACGGTGGACATCGCGACGGACATCAGCGACGAGGCGGCGTAGGGGCGGTCGTTGACGTACTGCGCGAGCGCTGCGTCGGGCGCGCCGCCCCGCCCCTTGCCCTGACCTCGCCTGACCAGCGCCACCGGATCGACCTCCAGGAGCAGCGCGGCCGTGCAGCGCTCGGCGGTGGCCTCGGGGTAGAGGATGTGCGCGGTGCCGTGGGAGGTGGAGAAGCGCTGCGCGTTGTCGGGGTGCTTGTGCAGCAGAAATCCGAGGTCGGTCGCGGGGCGCTCAGGGGTGCCGGTGGTGGTGATTGTCAGGAACACGCAGCCGAGTATTGCCTGGTCCCGGCCGCGCGCACCAAGGGTTTTCGCTACCCTCCGGCGCCCCTGACGCGCGCCGGCAGTTCGGCGATCCGCTCCGGCCCGACCCGGCAGCACCCTCCGACGAGCCGAGCGCCCGACGCCGCCCACTCCTCGATCCGGGCCGCGTCGAACGTCACGTCGCCCGTCCACCGACGGCGCTCCGCGTCCCACCGTTCGCCGCTGTTGGGGTAGACCACCACCGGCTTGCCCGCGGCCGACGCCGCGAGGGGCACCGCCCGGCCGGCGTCGGCCGGAGTGCAGCAATTGGCGCCGACCGCGATCACCCGGTCCTCGCCCGCGACGAGCCCGAACGCCTCGGCCAGGTCCTGTCCGGCCCGTGTGCGCCCGTCCTCGATGCTGTACGAGAGCCACACCGGCACCCCGCATCCCTCGGTCGCCCGCAGCAGCGCCTCCGCCTCATCGATGTCGGGCACCGTCTCCAGGGCCAGCACATCGGGCCCCGCGGCCACCAACGCCTCGATCCGGGGCCGGTGGAACCGCTCCAGCTCGCGCACGCTCAGCCCGTACCGCCCCCGGTACTCGCTGCCATCGGCCAGGAAGGCGCCATAGGGCCCGACGGAGGCCGCCACCCAGACGTCACCCCCGGGCGCCCCCGAATCCGTCGATCCCCTCAACTCTGCAGCTCTGCGCGCCAGTTGAACACTTTCACGGAAGAGGTGCTCGGCCTCGCGCCGACCGAGGCCCCGGCGCGCGAACCCTTCGTACGTCGCCTGATAGCTCGCCGTGGTGAGGACTTGGGCGCCCGCCCGTACATACGCCTCGTGCGCCGCCCGGATCTGCTCCGGGTCGTCCGCGAGCAGCCGGGCCGACCACAGCTCGTCGCTCAAGTCGCAGCCTTGAGCCGCCAGTTGGTTGGACAGGCCGCCGTCCAGGACGACCGTCCCGCGCGCGAGGGCCGCGGCGAGTGTCCGGGCGGGGCGCACCGTCAGGCTCCGGTCAGCTGCGGCAGCACCCGCGCCGAGATCAGTTCGAGGTGGTCGAGGTCGTGGAGGTCGAGCAGTTGCAGATAGATACGGGACGAGCCGGTCGCCTCGTACGTGCCGATCTTCTCGACGACTTCGTCGGGCGAGCCGGCGAGGCCGTTGGCCTTGAGCTCCTCCACATCGCGTCCGATGGCGGCGGCCCTGCGGGCCACCTCCGCGTCGTCCTTGCCCACACACACCACCAGCGCGTTGGAGTACACCAGGTCGTCCGCCTTGCGCCCGATCGCCTCGGCGGCGGCCCGTACCCGGGCGAACTGCCGCTCGCTGTCCTCGATGGAGGCGAACGGGATGTTGAACTCGTCGGCGTACTGCGCGGCGAGGCGCGGGGTGCGCGTCGCGCCGTGCCCGCCGATCAGGACGGGGACCTTGGCCTGCGCGGGCTTGGGGAGCGCGGGTGAGTCGCTGAGCTGGTAGTAGGTGCCCTGGTAGTCGAAGGTGCGGCCCACCTCGGTGGCCCAGAGCCCGGTGACGATGGCCAGCTGCTCCTCCAGCCTGGCGAATTTCTCCTTCGGGTAGGGGATGCCGTACGCCTTGTGCTCGTCCTCGAACCAGCCGGCCCCCAGGCCCAGTTCGACCCGGCCGCCGGACATCTGGTCGACCTGGGCGACCTGGATGGCGAGGACGCCCGGCAGCCGGAAGGTGCCCGCGGTCATCAGGGTGCCGAGCCGGATGCGCCGGGTCTCGCGGGCGAGCCCGGCCAGGGTGATCCAGGCGTCGGTCGGGCCCGGCAGCCCGTCGGCGCTGCCCATCGGGAGGTAGTGGTCGGAACGGAAGAAGGCGTCGAAGCCGAGGTCTTCGGTGGCCTTGGCGACGGTCAGGAGGGTGTCGTAGCCGGCGCCCTGCTGGGGCTCGGTGAAGATGCGAAGATCCATGGCTCCATCCTGCACCGTGGAGCCGTCGTCAACCCTGCCTCCACGACTCCCCCGACGGAACCCCGGTCGGGTGAATATTGACCGCTCTGGTGGTGCACGCCCCCTCTGACCAGTGACGTTGAGGCCCAGTATTCGTTGGCTCGGGCGGAGCCGGAGTGCCCGGCCCGCGTGTCGGCGGCCGTGGCCGGTACGTCGACCGATTCTCCGCCCTCCGCCCCTGCCGGAGGGCTCGGGCCGAGGAGGCCGCCATGTCCCAGGAAGCCGTGCCGGAACAGACTGTGCCGGATCAGGCTGTGCCGCAGCAGTCGGCGCCGCACTCCGCGTCCGAGCGGAGGGGTGCGCCCAAGGGGCTGTTGCAGCAGATGGAGGAGCTGATGGCCGCGCTCAGCGCGGACCTGACGCAGCTCGACGCGGACCTCCAGTCCACCGCGGACCGCTCGTCGCCCGACGCCGGGGCGGGAGAAGCACGCGAGGCGGAGGAGCCGGTCGAGGCAGGCGAGACCGGCGAGGCGGACGGGCCCCGCGCGACCCTGCGGACCTCAGTGGCCGAGGGAGGCCCGGGGCGCGGGGAGCACGAGGAGCACGGGGAGCACGAGAGCCACCCTCGGCCGTAGGCTCCCGCCACCGCCGGGCAGGCCTCCCCGGCCCCGCGGCACGAGCCGCCCACGTCCACCCCACGGCGCGAGGCCGTCCAGGCCCCGGTGACACGCGGGCGAACCCTACGGCGCGAGGCGGCTCCGGCCCGCGACACTTGGCGGCCCGCAGCGCGAGGTGGCCCAGTCCCTCCCCGGCACCGGGAGGCTCCACGGCAGGAGAAGGCCCGACCGCCGCGACGCCGAGCGGCCCCACCGGCACGAGGTGACTCCGGCCCCGCGGCGCTGAGCGGCCCCACCGGCACGAGGGGGCCCAAGGCCCTCGCCGATGCGGCACTGGCCGTCCCCCACGGCGTGAGGGGCCCGGCCCCCGCGGCTCTCAGCGGCCGGCCTCCCGCGGTGCGGCCGGTCCGGCCCGGGACCCGTTCTTCAGGGCGGGCCCGTCGCCGAGTCGCGGAGCACCTCCGTCGATCTCTCCTGGGTCCGCAGCGTGATGCGCCGCAGCATTCCACGGACCCGGTCGGTGGATTCGTCGGCCGCGTCGATGGCCTCCATGCACTGCCAGTACAGGGCCTCGTCGTCGGTGGCGCAGGCCACGGAGACCAGGGCCATGGCGACGTCGCCGAGGAGCGCGGCCAGCGAGGTCAACGCGCTTGTCGCATCGCCCACTTCGGACAGCTGCGAGGCCCGGACGGCCGACCGGCGCAGGCCGGGATGGTCGAGGACCGCGCAGCCCCGGCTGCCGGCTTCGCTGAGACCGCGGGCCTCGCCCCTCAGCTCCGGCGGGCCGGAGGCCGCGAGGTGGCCGCCGATCGCCTGGGCGAGCGCCTGCGCCTGCCAGGCCTCCCCCACGATGTCGAGCACTGCCCCGCTCTGGGTCAGTGCGTGCCTGCTGACTTTTAAGAGCCGTACCGCATCCATCCGATGCCCCCGTTTCCCGTGCCGGACCCGGCGTTCGCGTCCACTACCTAGAGTGAGCTTGCCCGGCCCGGAAAGCCAGAGGAAATCGGAAATCTGTGCACAGCAAGGCGATTGTGAGTATCTCGGTCACTCAAAAGAGTGACTCTCCGTGGTCGAAGGCGAATCCGGCGGACCGGGCGACGGCTTCGGGTCCCCGGGCACCGGGAAGCGCAGTTCATTGCGGTCGATCTTGGCGTCGAGCGCCGCGAGGACGTCGATGCCGAGGACCTCGCAGAACTGGAGCAGATAGGAGAGGACGTCGGCGACCTCGTCGGTGACGCGGTGCGCGGTGTCCGGGTCGCTCATCACCCGGTCCGACTGTTCGGGGGTGAGCCACTGGAAGATCTCCAGCAGCTCGGAGGCTTCGACGCTGAGGGCGGCGACGAGGTTCTTGGGGGTGTGGTACTGCTGCCAGTCGCGGGCGGCGGCGAATGCGGCGAGCCTGCGCTGCAGGGCCGTAACGTCGAGTCGGGTCACGGTCGCAGGTCTACCACTGTCGCCCCGTGGGCCTCGCGGGCGCCGTCCGCGGTGCCGACGGCGGCGAGGAGCCGGATGTGGCCGCGGGCGCACATCTCGGCCGCGAGGGCGATGAGTTCGCGGGCCTGGCGGGGATCGAGCGCGCGGTCGAGCCCGTCGGCGAGGACGGTGAGGGTCTGCATGGCGGGCGGCACCTCGGCGACGGTGTCGACCGCGAGGACGCCGGGCCCCGTGAGCAGCACGAGGGCGAGCGCGAGATAGCGCAGTTCGCCCTCGCCGAGCCGCCCCACCGGGGTGCCGTGCCGGTTGCCGCCGCGCGCGAGGACGGCCCGTACCGTACCGTCGGCGAGTTCTTCGGTGGTCAGGCCGGTCACGGTGCCGTGGCAGCCGGCGCGGGCCGCGGTGACGAGCCTGCCGTGCCGGATGCCGCATTCGGTGCGGGTGCGGAGCAGGATCTCGGCGAGGTTCTCGCAGCCGCGCCGCAGCCGGCCGCCGGCGGCCCCCTGGGCCGGCACGACGGGGGCGCGCATGTGCTGCGGCTGGGGATCGCAGGGAAACACCGAGCGCAGCGCGACGACGACTTGTTCGGCCGCCGCCAGGACGTGCCGCTGGCCCTCCGTCTTACCGGCGACGCGCAGCGGCAGCAGCGCGGTGCCGAGGCGGTCGTCGGGCAGCGGCGCGCGCGTGACCGGGACCGCGCCCGCGGTGTGCCAGGCCGCCTGGACGGTGGAGCGGCTCGGGTCGCGCAGCGCGGTGCTCAGGAGCGTCTGCCCCTCGCTGGTCAGACGTTCGCCGACGACGCGGAGTTGCGGCTCGGCCTGGACGGCGAGGTCGAGGCGTACCGGCCCGGCGGGGCCGTCGACGGTGCAGCCGATGCGGAAGCCGCGGCGGCCCTGGGCGTCCGCGTCGGCGCGCTCCGGCACACAGCCGACGGGGTCGCGGAAGACGGCTCCGAGCGCCGCGCCCGAGCCGAGTCTGGCGAGTGCCTCGAACGCCTCCAGGACACTGGACTTGCCGCTCCCGCTCGGCCCGGTGATCAGGGTGAGGGGGCCGAGCGGGATGGCCGCGCCGCGGTGCGTCCGGAACGCGGAGAGCCGTAATTCGGTGACGGTGGGTCGATCGGGACGGCCGTTCCTGTCACTGTTGGTGGTCATGGCTCGGACCGTACGCAGCCCGAAAACTGACGAACCGTTCCGCCTCGTCGACCTTCCTACGAATGAGGGACGGTACGGCGGTGCGGGACGGTCCTGGGCGAAGCCGGTGGGGTCGGCGGCCATGGCGGGCGGCCGGTGACGGCGGCCGTGGGTGGCGGCGGAGGTGGGGCCGGAGGCGGGCGGAATACCGGTCGGGGATGCGGGGGCGGGATGCCCGGTCAGGGCTGCGGGACGACCGCCGCCGCGATGCCTTCCACTTCGGTGCCGGCCGGCGCGAGCAGGAAGACATTGCGGTCGACGCGGTGCATCCCGCTGCCCAGGCCGAAGACGACACCGGTGCTGAAGTCGAGGATCCGCTTGGCGACTTCGGGGTCCGCGCCGGTCAGGTCGAGCAGGACCGGGATCTGGGCCATGAGGTACTCGGCGACTTCGCGGGCGTCGGCGAAGATTTGCACGCGCAGGACGACGAAGCGCCGCTGTTCGACGGTGACGTAGTCGCCGGGGATGGTCTGATGGTCGGCTCTGGACGGCCATTCGTTGCGGCCGCGCAGCGGAACGACCTGGGCGAGGCCCTCCCACTGTTCGTCGGTGACGTCGTACCTGCTCACCGGACCACCTCGCCCACGTGCTGTATTTGCATTCGGCCATGATGACGCCGCTCACCCGTTCAGCCCAACTTCGACACGGCTGCGGGAGTGTCGCCCACGACTCGTTTCCGCGGAGGCGGGCGTCGGCCGACCGCGTCCCGGGGCCTTCCGGCCCCGGCTTCCCCCGCCCGTGCGGCTACGCGCAGGACGGGCACAGCCCGCGGTAGGTGACCTCGGCGCGGGACAGGGTGAAGCCGAAACGCTCCTGTGCGGGCAGGTCGGCCAGCCGGTCGCCGACCGGGTGGACGTCGCGAATGGTGCCGCAGCCGGAGCACACCAGATGGTGGTGCGGGCGGTGGGCGTTGGGGTCGTACCGCTTGGCGCGGCCGTCGGTCGAGACCTCCATGACCTCGCCCAGCGACACCAGCTCGCCCAGCGTGTTGTAGACGGTCGCCCGGGAGATCTCGGGGAGCAGCGCGGCGGCGCGGACATGCACCTCGTCGGCCGTCAGATGGACGTGCTCGCCGCTCAGGACCTCCGCCACGACACGCCGCTGGGACGTCATCCGCCAGCCGCGCCCTCGCAGCCGTTCGAGCAGGTCGCTCATGCCGTTCACCTGTCCACGGTTCGGGGTTGGACGGACACGCGCAGTGTGCCGGAGGGGGCGGCCGCGTTCCGAAGGGATATGGATTTGGTGTTTTTCTTGACTTGGATTTGGTCCATCGTAGGATCGAAAGCACCGATAGCCTAGGGACAAGAGGACTCCAGCACACCAGCACTGCGACACATCACCAGGAGACGCATTCGTGATGGGGGATCGCCGCCGCGAAGGCGCGGGACACCGGGCCGCGGGCGCGCAGCGTCCGCCGCGCGCCGTGGGTCCCTGCTCCGCCCCGGGCGCACGCCTGGGCGCAGCCTCCGGCGGACGTCGCCACGCGGCCTCCGGCGGAGCTCCCGGCGGACGCCTCGGCGGACGCCCCGCCGGGCGGTCGCCCCACGCTCTGCGCGACGGCTTCCGGGACGCGTGATCATGTGGGCCGTAGTCTTTGCCAAGTCGTGTACGCGGCCCTCCACTTGCCCACCAGTCGGCCGCGCGACGCGCCGCGTCACGGCCCGTCCGGCCGCCCGCAGTTCCTGAGCACCGTGATCCACCGAGTGAAGAAGGATTGCCATGTCCGAGAACCCCGATGCAATCGTCACCGACGCCAAGACGGAGGGCACGACCGGCTGCCCCGTCCTGCATGACCGCGCCCCGCACCCCACCCAGGGCGGCGGCAACCGTCAGTGGTGGCCGGAGCGGCTCAACCTGAAGATCCTCGCCAAGAACCCCGCGGTGTCCAACCCGCTGGGCGAGGAGTTCGACTACGCCGAGGCCTTCAAGGCTCTCGACCTGCCCGCGGTGAAGCGCGACATCGCCGCGGTGCTCACGGATTCGCAGGACTGGTGGCCGGCCGACTTCGGGAACTACGGCCCGCTGATGATCCGCATGGCGTGGCACAGCGCGGGCACGTACCGCATCAGCGACGGCCGTGGCGGCGCCGGTGCCGGTCAGCAGCGGTTCGCCCCGCTCAACAGCTGGCCGGACAACGTCAGCCTCGACAAGGCCCGCCGTCTGCTGTGGCCGGTCAAGAAGAAGTACGGCCAGAGCCTCTCCTGGGCCGACCTGCTGGTCCTCACCGGCAACGTCGCCCTGGAGACGATGGGCTTCAAGACCTTCGGCTTCGGCGGCGGCCGCGCCGACGTGTGGGAGCCCGACGAGGACGTGTACTGGGGCCCCGAGACCAACTGGCTCGACGACAAGCGCTACACCGGCGACCGCGAGCTGGAGAACCCGCTCGGCGCGGTCCAGATGGGCCTGATCTACGTCAACCCCGAGGGCCCCAACGGCAACCCGGACCCGATCGCCGCGGCGCGTGACATCCGCGAGACGTTCCGCCGCATGGCGATGAACGACGAGGAGACCGTCGCGCTGATCGCGGGCGGCCACACCTTCGGCAAGACGCACGGTGCCGGCCCGTCCGAGTCCGTGGGCAACGACCCCGAGGCCGCCTCCCTGGAGCAGCAGGGCCTCGGCTGGAAGAACACCTACGGCACGGGCGTGGGCCCCGACGCGATCACCAGCGGCCTCGAAGGCATCTGGACGAACACCCCGACCGCCTGGGACAACAGCTTCTTCGAGATCCTCTTCGGCTACGAGTGGGAGCTGTTCAAGAGCCCCGCGGGCGCCCACCAGTGGCGGCCGAAGGACGGCGCCGGCGCGGACACCGTGCCGGACGCCTTCGACCCGGCCAAGAAGGTCGCCCCGACCATGCTGACGACCGACCTGGCGCTCCGCCTGGACCCGGCGTACGAGCAGATCTCGCGGCGCTTCCTGGAGAACCCCGAGGCCTTCGCGGACGCCTTCGCGCGCGCCTGGTTCAAGCTGACCCACCGCGACATGGGCCCCGTCGTGCGCTACCTCGGCCCGGAGGTTCCGGCCGAGGAGCTGCTGTGGCAGGACCCGCTGCCCGCCCGCACCCACGAGCTCGTCGACGCCCAGGACATCGCCTCCCTCAAGGAGCAGGTCCTCGCATCGGACCTGACCGTGTCCCAGCTCGTCTCGACGGCGTGGGCCTCCGCGTCGTCGTTCCGCGGCAGCGACAAGCGCGGCGGCGCCAACGGTGCGCGCCTGCGCCTGCAGCCGCAGAGCGGCTGGGAGGTCAACGAGCCCGACGAGCTGGCGGCCGTCCTGCGCACGCTCGAAGGCATCCGGTCGTCCTTCAACTCCGCGCAGAGCGGCGGCAAGCAGATCTCGCTCGCCGACCTGATCGTGCTGGCCGGTACGGCGGCCGTCGAGAAGGCCGCGAAGGACGGCGGCACCTCGGTCGAGGTCCCCTTCACGCCGGGCCGCGTGGACGCCTCGCAGGAGCAGACCGACGTGGAGTCCTTCGCCGCGCTCGAGCCGACGGCCGACGGGTTCCGCAACTACCTGGGCAAGGGCAACCGCCTGCCGGCCGAGTACCTGCTGCTCGACCGCGCCAGCCTGCTGACCCTGAGCGCCCCCGAGCTGACCGTCCTCGTGGGCGGCCTGCGCGTCCTCGGCGCCAACCACCAGCAGTCCGCGCACGGCGTCTTCACGGACCGGCCGGGCACGCTGACCAACGACTTCTACGTCAACCTGCTCGACCTGGGCACGACGTGGAAGTCGACGTCGTCGGACGAGTCCACGTTCGAGGGCCGCGACGGCTCGGGCAACGTCACGTGGACGGGCACCCGCGCCGACCTCGTGTTCGGCTCCAACTCCGAGCTGCGCGCGGTCGCGGAGGTCTACGCGAGCGACGACGCCAAGGAGAAGTTCGTACGGGACTTCGTCAAGGCGTGGGACAAGGTCATGAACCTGGACCGGTTCGACCTGGTCTGACCGTCCTTTTTCGGACACCCGCGGATCCGCCGCCCGCCCCCGATGACCACCTCGGGGGCGGGCGGTTCCGTGTCCCGCAGGGGCCGCACGCCCGCGCCCGGCACCGTCGGGTTCGCGCCAAACCCGGGCGGCGGAGCGGGCGCACACGTTCGACGGAGCGGGCGGCTCATTACGCTGGGGTGGCAGACGTGGAAGGCGGCAGAGAGCCAGTGCGGACAACCGGCGCGTACGAGGAGCTGCAACGCAGGTGCCTCGCGATCCTGCGTGATGTCGGCGTGGAGCGCTCCCTGCCCTTCGACGCCGTCTGCGCACGGGTGGAGGAGCTGCGGGGCCGCCGCCTCGTCCTGCGGGAACTGCCGGAGGAGGCCGCGCAGAGCGGGGTCTGCGGGCTGTGGCTCGGCACCGACACCGCCGACTACATCTTCTACGAGGCCAGGACCGCGCCCCTGCACCGCGAGCACATCGTCCTGCACGAGATCGGCCATGTGCTGTGCGACCACCGCCGGGACATCGCCGCGGGCGCCGGCGACCTGGCGGGACCGCCGGACGGCGAGCTCCAGCCGCAGCTCGTCAAACGCCTGATGGCGCGCAGCAGTTACACCACCCGCGAGGAGCAGGAAGCCGAGATGATCGCCAGCCTGATCCAGAGTTCCGGGAAGCCCAGCCGTCTGGCGGGCCCCCTGGGACGACTCGGCGCCTTCCTCGGATTGACGGTCACCGGTGGCGAGTGAACGCGTGGTGGATCAACTGGCCGACACCGTGGGCCTGGTGAGCATGGTCGTCCTGTGGGCGGCCCTCGTGTGGCGGGCCCTGCCGGCGCTGCGCCGCCCCGCGCACCGCGGCCTGTGGCTCACCGTCCTCAGCGCGACCATCGCCATCACCCTGTTCCAGCCCAAGGTCGTCGGGTGGCTGGTGAGCGCGGGCGCCGGCGTCCATCTGGTGTCCCTGACCCGCAATGTGCTGGGGGTGCTGAGCGCCGGACTCGTCCTGCTCTTCGTCATCGACTCCACCCGGTCGCGCCGGCTCCGGCCCACCGTGGTGGCGGGTCTGGTGGCGGCGATGGGTGCGCTGCTGGTCCTCGACCGGTTCGGCGTCGCACAGTCGGGGTCGCGGATGGCGCTCCAGGGGCCGGCCGACCCGTCGACGCTGTACTGGCTGATCCTCGTCGCCGCCCATCTGCTGGGCGACGCGGTCGCCGTGGTCGTCTGCTGGGAGTACAGCCGGCGTGCCGACGACCGCGATCTCGTATGGTCCCTGCGGCTGTTCGCGGCCGGCAGCGTCCTGGCCATCGTGTTCTGGAGCGGCTACCTCCTCAACCTGTGCTTCCACACCATCGGTACGCTCCCCTACCTCTCCCTGGTCATCAGCGTCCACGGCCTGTTCCGCGCGGCCTCGCTCCTGGTGCCCACCGCGACCGCCTGCGCGAGGTCGGTGTCGGACCTGCGCACGACGTGGCGGCTGTGGCCGCTGTGGCGCGATCTGGTGGTCGCGGTCCCCCAGGTGACCCTGACGAAGCCGCAGCGCTCCCGGGTCCAGGACGTGCTGCGCCCCCGCTCCCCGCTCTCCCTCCAGGCGCACCGCCAGACCATCGAGACGTACGACGCGATGCTGGAGCTCCAGCAGTACGTCCGGCCGGACGCGTACGAGCAGGCGCTCCTGCGGGCGCGGCACGCGGGCCTGTACGGCGACCGGCTGACGGCGGCGGCGCTCGCCGGGGCCCTCGACGAGGCCCGCCGCGCCAAACTCGCGGGCGCCCCGCCCTCGGCGCCACGCCCGCTGCCCGGCGTCGACCGGGGCAGCACGGTGACGCTTCTGGCGATCGCCCGGATCTGGCCCGCGGTGTCGGGCCGCGCCGCCGCGGGGGCGGTCCGGCCCGGCTGAACCGCGGGCCCCGACGAGCCCTCAGAGTGCGGCATCCTCCCTCGGGGTGATCCGGAAGTCGAACGCGAGGGTCCCCGGGTCGAGGGCGGTCGCGCCGCCGTCGATGGTGAGCACGGAGCCGTTGACGTACGAGGACGCCGGGGAGAGCAACCAGCTGATGGCCTCGGCGACCTCACGCGGCTCGGCGGGACGTCCCATGGGCAGCAGCCGGGTGGCCTCCGCGTAGGCGGAGTCGGCGCCGCCGTCCCCGAGCCCCGCCTCATCGGCGAAACGGCTCATGCGCCGGTCGGCCATCTCGGTCCGCACCCAGCTG
Organism: Streptomyces sp. NBC_00083; assembly: GCF_026343295.1. Taxonomy (GTDB): domain Bacteria; phylum Actinomycetota; class Actinomycetes; order Streptomycetales; family Streptomycetaceae; genus Streptomyces. The sequence continues at coordinate 1,623,901 of NZ_JAPELY010000002.1, read as the reverse complement.
GGGCACACGATGTTGGAGCGCACGCCCAGGTGCGCGTAGTCGACGGCGACCGAGCGGGCCAGTTGCAGCAGGGCCGACTTGGAGACGGCGTACGGCGCGTTGCCGCGGCCGTTGCGCAGCGCGGAGACCGACGCGACGGAGACGACCGCGCCGCGCGCTTCGATCAAGTGCGGCATCGCGGCGCGCAGGAGCAGCAGCGGGCCGGTGACGTTGGTGCGCATGACCTCGTCCCAGTCGTCCAGGGAGAGGTCGCCGACCGTTCCGCCGCGCCCGATACCGGCGTTGAGCACGATGCCGTCGATCCGCCCGTACGTGTCGAGCGCGGCCCGCACGAGGCTGTCGGCGGCCTCGGGGGTACCCACGTCGCAGGGGTGCGCCAGCGCCCCGGCCTCCCGCGCGAGCCGCTCCAGCGGTTCGGCCCGCCGCCCGCCGGCGACCACGGAATGACCCCCCTCGCACAACAGCCGAGCAGCCGCCTCCCCGATCCCGGAGCCGGCGCCGGTGACGATGACAACGCGCTTGTCGTTCATTGCGGTTCAGCCTTCTGTTCTGGGTGTGGTGCGTTCGACGGGTTCCCTTCGCATCGTAGATCGGTGACGGGGCACCGCGATGATCTTGAGTGCGGGATGGCTCGTTCTGGCGGGCTCGCCGGCGGTGCGCCGCGGCACGGGTCCCGGGCCGCGCGTCCTTCCCGACCGTCGCGCCCGCCCTACGGACGCCCCGGGGCGGGGACCCGGCTGTCAGACCGAGCCGATCCGCTCCCTGACCAGTTCGATGAACTGCCGGGCGGAGGAGTTCTGGTAGAAGTCCCGCACGGCGATCTTCGGTGCGCCGAGGTCCTTGACCTCGGCCAGGACACGGACCACGAGGAGCGAGTTGCCGCCCCGTTCGAAGAAGTTGTCCTCGGGGCCGACCGCCGCCCCCAGATGACGGCTCCAGATGGTCAGCACATCCCGCTCCAGCCGGTCGGTGGACCCGCTGGGGGCGGCGTCCGGGGGCTCCGCCGCGGCCGGGCGGGCGGTGGTCGGTGCGGGGAGCTGTGCGCCGTCCACCTTCCCGTTGATCGTCAGCGGGATGGCACCGACTTCCGTGACCGTCGCCGGGACCATGTAGTCGGGCAGAAGCCGCCGTGCGTGCTCCGCGACCATGGCCGCGGTCGTGTCCCGTTCGAGCACCACGTACGCGTCCAGCCTGTCGGCCGCTCGGTCGCCGCTCTCGTCGTGGCGTACGACGACGGCCGCCCCGGAGACCGACGGCGCGCCGAGCAGGACGTTGCGGATCTCGTCCAGCTCGATCCGGTACCCGCGAATCTTCACCTGGCTGTCGATCCTGCCCAGGTGTTCCAGGGAGCCGTCGGGCTTCATGCGGCCCTTGTCGCCGCTGCGGTAGATTCGCTCGCCGGTCACCGGGTCGGGGACGAAACGCTCCGCCGTGAGCTCCGGCCGGCCCTCGTAGCGCAGCGCCACGCCGGCCCCGCCGACCCAGATCTCGCCCGCCGCTCCCAGCGGCAGGACCTCGCCGTGCGGTCCGCGTACGGACACCGACCAGCCGGGGAGCGCCCGGCCTACCGAGCGGCTCCCCCGCAGGGCCGCCTCCGGCGTCACGGTCCGGGCCGTCACATGCACGGTGGTCTCCGTGATCCCGAACATGTTGACCAGACGGCACTCCGCCTGCGGGTGGCGGGCGAACCAGGGCAACAGCTCACGGGCGTCCAGCGGCTCACCGCCGAAGATCACCAGGCGCACCGCGAGTTCGGCCGGCGATTCGCGGTCCTGCGCGACGAGGGGCAGGAACGCGGAGGGCGTCTGGTTGAGCACGGTGACGCGCCGTTCGGCGAGCAGGGCGTGGAACTGCGCCGTGTCCCGGGTGATCCAGAAGGGCACCACCACGAGATGGCCACCGGTCAGCAGACATCCCCAGATCTCCCAGACGGAGAAGTCGAACGCGCTGGAGTGGAACATCGTCCAGACGTCGTCGCCGCCGAGCCCGAACTCCTCGGCCGTGCCGTCGACCAGGGCCAGCACATTGCTGTGCGGGACGACGACCCCCTTGGGCCGCCCCGTCGAACCGGACGTGTAGATGATGTAGGCGGGGTCGTTCTCGTCGGCGAGTGCGGTCCGGCCGCGAGAGGCGCTCCTCCGGCCGAGCCGGAGCAACTCCTCGGGGGTCAGGGACCGGACGCCCTCGACGGCGGGGAACGTCCCGGCCGCGGCGACGACGACGCGCACCCCGGCGCTCCCGGCCGTGTAACGCAGCCGCTCGTGCGGGTACTTGACGTCCATGGGCACATAGGCGCAGCCGGACTTGAGTATCGCGAGCAGGGTGACGACGAGGGTCGCGTCGCGCTCCAGGCACACACCGACCATGCCCCCCGGCGCCGCCCCGGAGGAGCGCAGCCCCTCGGCCATCAGCGAGGCCTGCTCGTCGAGTTGACGGTACGTCAGGGTGTTGGTGCCGTGCGTGACACCGGCCGCGTCCGGTTGGCGTCGGGCCAGCTCCTCGAAGCGCCCGTGGACCGTCGAACCGGCCGCGGCGGCCCCGGCGGGAGCGGGGGTCACGCCTCGCCGCACGATGTCCGCGGCGCGGTCCGCCCGCATCGAGGGGACCGCCGACAGCGGCAGTTCGCCGGCGGACTGGTCCATGTCCGCCAACCACCGTGCCGCATCGGCCACTTGCCCGACGAAGGCCTGCGCGATCAGCGGGTCGATCACCCCCTCGTCGAACCAGCAGCTGCCGCTCCAGGACCCGTCCGGGCGCCGCTCCGCCTGGAGCGTGAGGGGGAAGACGGGCGCGAGGCAGGGATGGTACCGCCGCGTGTCGTCCCACTCGCCGAAGACCATGCCCACGGGAATCGCGGGACCACCCCCGCGTTCGAAGGCCGATTCGGCGGCCGGCTCCGGTGTCCGGGGCCCGGCGTCGAGGAAAGCTGCGACGGACGTGGTCTCGTCGTAGGTGAAGGCGTACGTGGACTCGTGCGCGCCAATACGTGTGGATTCCTGTCCGGACTCCTGCGGGTGGACACGCGTCGGCAGCGCGGCCGGTTCTGTCGCGCGGGGGTCGAGCAGGCCGACCCGCGGCGTCTCCTCGGCGTCGTACCGGGCCAGGACGATGGCGGTCGCGGACAGCAACAGCCGTTGGTCCACCGGGGTTTCGCAGACCGGCACGGAAAATTCGGCCGTCCCGACGATGCCCCGGCGTGCCGGGTCGCCGCAGCCCCACTCCGGTCCCGCGAGGGGGGCTGCCCCCGACCCGCTCGTTTCGCGTGCGGCCCCGTGCCGCACCGCCCGGGGCGGTGCGCCACCGGTGAGGAACCCGGCCAGATCGCTCAGTGCCCTCCGGGACAGGGCGTCACGGGCGGCCACCAGCACCAGATCGGCGGCGCCGTCCGCATGCCGCACGAGGGTCACGCGCAGCCTCGGACCGGAGGTGGCGCGCAAAGGCCGGCGGGCTTCCTGTTCCACGTACCGCCGCGCCCGGGGTGTCGTCGAGCGCTCCCGGGTGAGCCGTTCCCACAGCACGCCGTCGGCGGGTTCACCGATCCGTTCCAGCCGTGCCCGGAGCTCGCTCGCACCGGGTGACCGCGGGCATCCGACCGTCAGGCTGTGGCACATGGCGGCCTGCTCGTGACAGTGCGGCGGCACGGACCAGTGGGCTGTCGCCATCGGAGAACTCCTGTGGGTGTGCCAAGAGGGGTGCGGAAAGGCAAGAGGGGTGCGGGGAAGGCGGTCGGCCGGCGCGGGTCAGCGCGCGGTGAAGCCTCCGTCGACCGTCAGTACACTGCCGGTCACTTGCCGGGAATCGTCACCGGCGAGCCAGAGGGCGGCGCCGGCGATGTCGGAGGGGGCGATGAGCGAGTTCATCGGCTGCGCCTGGACGAAGACCCTCTCGTGGTCGTCCACGGCCACGTCGAGGGAGCGCGCGATCTCGGACAGCATGCGGCCGTCCACCACCGGGTCGTCCGCGACGGAGCCCGGACAGAGGGCGTTGACCCGGACCTGGTGCGGTCCGTAGTCCAGGGCCGCGGCCTTGGTCAGCCCGATCAGCCCGTGCTTGGCGGCCACATACCCCGCGAAGTGCCGGTAGCCGACCAGACCGGCCGTGGACGAGACGTTGATGACGCTGCCCCGCCGCTGAGAGATCATCGTCGGAGCCACGGCTTTGATCATGCGCCACGCGCCGGAGAGGTCGACGTCGATCATCAGATGCCACTCGTCCTCGGTGATCTCGTGGACGGCCTTTCCCGAAGGGGCGGCGATGCCCGCGTTGTTGACGAGGACATCGATACGGCCGAAGCGGTCGAGCGCCCTCTCGACCGCCGGTGCGACACTGCCGCGCACGTCGACCGAGTCCGCCAGCACCGCCGCGCCGCGCTCCTCGCAGAGCCTGGCGGTGTGCGTGAGCTGCCCGCTCGTCGACAGGGGGTAGGGGACACCGTCGATGTCCTCGCCCACGTCGAGCAGTACGAGGTCGGCGCCCTCGTCCGCGAACCGCAGCGCACAGGCGCGCCCCAGGCCCCGGCCCGCGCCGGTGATGACCACGGTCCGGGACTCCAGGGCGGCGCCCGTCGTGCTCCTCCCGTCGCGCGTCATGTGCGTGCGGCCCGCGCCGCGGCCTCGATGACGGCGAGCAACTCCCGGCTCCCGTCGGTCAGATACATGTGCCCGCCCGCCAGTTCCCTCAGCTCGAACGGCCCGGTCGTCGCCGCCTCCCAGTCCGCGCACTGCGCCCGGCTCACCAGGGCGTCGTCCGCCCCCCGCAGAGCCGTGACGGGAAGCGTCAACGGCTCGTCCGTGACGGGCCGGTAGTCCTCGTGCAGCGCCACGTCGGCCCGGAGCAGCGGCAGCAGCACGTCCCGCAGATCGGGGTCGTCGAGCGCCTCGTGCCGGTACCCGGCGAGCTCCGCCACCCGCTCCACGAAGGTGTCGTCGTCGAGTTCCGCGGTCCGCCCCGTGCGGCCGCTGCGCGGGCCGGGGGACCCGCTCACGAAGAGATGCTCCAGCGCGTCGAAGCCCCGCGCCCGGAGTGCACGAGCCGTCTCGTACGCGAGGACGGCGCCGAGGCTGTGCCCGAAGAGCGCCACCCGTTCCGCCCCGCCGACCAGCCGGAGCGCGGCGCCCGCCAGGTCCTCTGCGGCCTCCCCGGCGTCCTTGTACGGGGCCTCCATGAACCGCTCCTCCCGACCGGGCATCTGGAGCGGGACGATCCGAAGACCCTGCTCACCGCCGTTGGGCCAGGCCCGGTAGAAGCCGGCGCCGCTCCCGGCGAAGGGTATGCACAACAAGGACAGGGTCATCTGTGATCCTCATACGTGGAATGCGTCCTGGTTACTTTCACCGGTCGGATCCGCTCCCGCCGACGGGGCGGAGCCCACGGAGCACCGGGTGCCAGGTTCGCTCTGCGGAACAGTGGGGCGGCGCTTCCCTGCGAGGCCGCCGAAGGAACACGCCAGGGGCCGGCGCGCGGCGGGTGCCGCCACGCTCCGCGGCCCGCTCACAGGACGGTACCGGCGCCCGCCGCACGTCGGGAAGGACCCCGGGAGGTCGCCCGACGTACGGTTTCGCCCTCGCCTCAGGACTCGCCGGCGGCCCGGCGCAGGATCTCCATCGCCCAGGCCTCGACCGGCGATCCCTCCCTGCTGGCGGCGGTCCGCAGCTGCGCCAGGATGCCGGCCGGCAGTTCGATGCGCAGCTGACCCGCCTCGGTACAGGACTCGGCCTCGCGCCGCTCCGGACCCGCGCCGGCTCCGGTCTCGACGGATGCGGCCCGCCCGGCAACCGAACCGGCCCCGGCGGTAACGTTTTTGGCCGGCTCGACGCGGCCCTTGGACTCGGTCACCTCGCTCTGCCGGGCGCGCAGGCTGCTGCGGACCTCCCCGCGAAGCTTGTTCCTGCTCCAGCGCAACGCTTCCGCTTTCCTCAGCCAGTAGTCCTGCTCCGGCTGGTCGAGCGCCACCACTTCGAGGTGATGACTGAAACTGAGATTCTGCCGTCGACGGGTGAGCGGAAACTTGCGCGCCACCCATGTGTAATTACGGAGCGTCTGATAGCTGAGCGACGTCCGCTTGACGGCTTCGTGGTAACGGTCCTGGAACTCGGATTCGCCATACACCAGCCAGTCGGCAACCCACCAGGTGGAAGAGTCCGCGAATGACAGCAGCCCCGTACCGACCTGTTCCCACGTATTGAGGCTTTGCCTGGAAGTGAACGATAGGCCGGACTTGTGGAATTGCACGCCCCTGCTCAGCAACTGTCCCGTCGTGCTTGTCGTTGCCACGTTCCGTGCGGTTGTCTCGTTTGTCCCTTTTGTGAGAATAGCAGTACTCAACGATCCCCCGCTGGTTGATGCTTTCGCGTGTACCGGCCAACCGTAACAGTCGGCCTCTCCGAGTGGCTTGATTGTGCGCCTCCCGCGGGCCGTCCGCTACGGCGCGGAGGCAGGCACCTGGGAGCCCTTCACCGATAAGGGGTTCCCCTTAAGGGAAATCCCCTCGACATCACAGCGCATTTATATTGCTCCTTCCGTGCCGCTTGTACCGCCGATCGGACAATTCGCCACGTTCGGCGCCGATCGGTGCGAGCGTGCACCCCCTCCCGGCGGTGTCTCGCCGGCGAGACACGAGGCGGACGAACGGTCCTCGCCGGCGCTGGAAATGACCCCGGGAGGCGTCATGTTGGGGGCCACCCTCTTCCCGCGGCAACGGGCTGTAAATGCGCGGCAGGTGAAAGCGTCCCACCGGCACTCGAACGATTGCGTGGATCGAGCCGGAAAATAGAGTGGTATCGAAGGAACGGCCGATCTGATGGGGGAGGGCTTCCGTGCCCCGAATACGTCACACACATGGACTGGATATGCCGGATCTTGAGGGTGACGGTCTCGCGGGCAAGCGTCATTCGCGCAGGGTTCCCGCCTCTTCCGCGCAGCGCAGGATGTACTTCTCCACGGTGCTGCGGCCGAACAACTCGTCCGATGTCTGGAGGCCGGTTCTTGCCGTCACGGGAGATCTCTCGGTAGACAGGCTGGAACGCGCGCTCCAGGTGCTGCGCGCCAGGCACGAGGCCTTTCGCACCACGTTCGTCGAGCACGACGGCGAGGTCCTCCAGGTCGTCCACGACGAGGACGGGGACGCCGGACGGCCGGTTCTGATCGGCCTGGTGGAGGCCGAGGGCGACTCGTGGGACGAGCGCAGGGCGTGGGCGGACGCGGAGGCCAGGAGGGTCGCCGAGCTCCCCTTCGATCTCTCGGCGGGCCCGCTCTGGCGTACGTCGGTGATACGGCTGTCGCCGAGCTTCCATCTGCTGGCCTTCACCCTCCACCACATCATCACGGACGAGGTGTCCGGGAAGGTTTTCGCCGAGGAGCTCCAGCTGGCCTACGCGGACCCGGACGCACCCGCCCTCGCGGCGCCGGCCGCGCAGTATGCCGACTTCTGCCTGACGGAGAACGCTGCCAAGGTGGATGAGGAGGCCCTGGATTACTGGCGCGACCGGCTGGCGGGAATGCGGCCGGCGTCGATGCCGGAGGACGGCGAACAGAATCCGCACACCATGATCGGGGCAAGACTTCCGGTCACCGTCCCGCAGAATGTGGTGGCAGAATTCGAGGAATTCTGCCGGGCCCGCTCGGTGACGCCGTTCGCCGGCATGCTGTCCGCCTATTTCCTCTTGCTCCAGCGGTGGACGGGAACGAACGATCTGTCGGTCGGAACGCAGACGCTCGGCCGGCCGACCCCGGAACTCTTCGGAACGATCGGATTCTTCTCCAATACGGTGGCACTGCGCTGCCAGGTGGATCCGGCACTGACCTTCGATCAGCTTCTCGATCGCGTGAGCGAAACGGTTCATGACGCACTGGACTATCAGGACGTTCCGTTCGAGATGGTCGTGGGTGCACTGGCCCCCGACCGCGCCGCCGATCGCAACCCGCTGTTCCAGGCATCCATCACCTGGGGCGCGAGCGACCTGAACGACGTATGGGCACTCGAAGATCTCCAGGTGGCGCTCCAGCCGGACCCGGAGGAATTGTCGGGGCTGCAATTCGATCTGTCGCTGGACATTCAGCGGGTGGCAGGCGATGTCTCGGTCACCGTCGAATTCAACCGCCACCGGTTCTCCGAGGCAGCCATGCGGCGGTTCGCCCAGGCCTATGGCGATCTGCTGGGGACTCTCGTCCAGCGATCCGACGCCGCCCTCGGCAGCATTCCGCTTCTCGACCGGGGCGCCCTGACGCGGACGCTGGCGCTCGGCGCGAGTGGTGAACCCGAGAACGGCTCCGCGTCGTCGGCATGCACGTCCGCGTGGGAACTCTTCGAACGGACCGCGGCCACCGCGCCCGAACGGGAGGCGGTCGTCGCGGACGGCGCGCCCCTCACCTTCGCCGAACTGGCCGGCCGGGCACGTTCGATGGCCGCGGGCCTGACGGCTCGCGGCGTGCGGACCGCCACCGTGGTGGGAATCTGTCTGGACCGGCGCACCGATCTGATCGTCGCGATGCTCGCCACCTGGTGCGCGGGCGGAGCCTTCCTGCTGCTCGACCGGGACCAGCCGGAGTTCCGCCGCCGTCTGCTCCTCGCGGAGGCGGGCGTCGCTCTCGTCGTCGCCGACGAGCCGTTCTCCGAGGTCGAGACCGTCCCGGTGGCGGACCTCCTTGCGGACGCCGGGAACACCCCGGGCCACGCTCCGGCCGCCGGCACCGCGACGCGCCCGGCCGCCGCACCCGCCTACGTGGTCTTCACACCGGGCGCCACCGGACGGCCGAGGGGCGCGGTCGTCGACCAGGCGAGCGTTCTCGCGCTCGCCACCGCCCAACTGGCGCCGATGTACGCCCGGTTGCCCGAGGACCGCCAGGTCAATGTCGGTGCCCTGAGCGCGGTGACCTCCGGCAGGTTCATCACCCACTGCCTCGGCATGATCGCCTTCGGGCACAGGCTGCTGCTCCTCGACGAGGAGGAGCGGACGGACTCGTACCGGCTCCTCGCCCGTGGAGCCGATCCCGAGACGGCGATCGACGTACTGGACAGCACGAGCGACCGGATCGACATCCTGGTCGAGGACGGCCTCCCGACGCTCCCCCACCCTCCGAAGCTCGTGGTGCTCGGCGGCGATCGACCGTCCGACTCGTTGTGGGAGCGCCTGCGCGGCACACCCGGCCTGCTCGCGTTCCACACCTACGGGACCGAGGAGTGCACCGTGGAATCCGCCAGGGCGGAAATCCGTGAACACGCGGGGCCGGTGGCCGGCCGCGCGGCCGGCCGATCGCGGATCTACGTCGTCGACGACCAGATGCAGTTGCTGCCGCCCCTGTTCCCCGGCGAGATCTGCATCGGCGGACCTGGCGTGGCCCAGGGATACGCGGGACAGCCGGCGTCCACCAGTGAGCGCTTCGTGGCCGACCCCTTCAGCCCCGTACCGGGACAGCGCATGTACCGCACCGGCGACCGGGGCCGGCTGCGCCCGGACGGACAGTTGGAGCTGTGGGGGCGCCTCGACGACCAGGTCACCGTCCGCGGCCTGCGCGTGGAGCCGGCCGAAGTGGAGGGCGAGCTGCTCGGGCATCCCGCCGTCGCCCGCGCCGCGGTCGTCGCGGTCGGTGCCGGGACCCGCATGGCCGAACTGGTGGCGTACGTCGTACCGGGCGCCGAAGGGCAGGACGCGCCGACGCCCGCCGGGATCCGGGAGTTCCTGCGCGGCAGGCTCCCCTCCGCGCTGCTGCCCGACCGGGTGGAGGTGCTCGCCGCCCTTCCCGCCACGCCCGACGGAAGGGTGGACCGTGCGGTACTGGCGGGCGGCGGCCCCTCGGTCGCCGTGCCGGACAACGGCCGCGGCGCCCAGGAGTCCGCCGACCCCCGAGAACGGCAGCTGTGCCGGATCGTGGCCGAGGTGATCGGTGTTCCGCACCCGCGCCCCGGCGACAACTTCTTCGACCTCGGCGGAGATTCACTGCTCGCCATGATCGTCATCGGCCGGGTGCGCGCCGTCATGGGCTGCGAGCTGCGGCTGCGGGCGTTCTTCGACATGCGGTCGCTCGGGGAGCTGGCCAGTCAGCTCACAGCCGGGGCCGTCGCGCCCCGGCCCGTGCTGGGCAGGAGAGCGGACGCATGACGACGACGGCGCGTTCGTACGCACAGTCCGGGTGAGCCGGGGCTGGAGGCGCCGTCCGTTCCGGGGCCGGGCCCACGAGCCGCGTCGAGCCCCGACCACGACACACACCACGTGCTGGCCCGGCGGCCGGAGAAACGCATGCGAAGGAGACACTTTTATGTCCAGGCACACCACGTCGGACCATGTCGCTAAGAACGCCGCCGAGCGGGCCAAGCGACTGCGACCGGACGGCATCGACCAATACCTGCCCCTCAAGGGCGAGTTCGCCCACATGAACGAGGACCCCTTCACCGATCGTGTCGAGCGTGAGCCGCGCCGCGACCACGTCACGGTCGCGGTCATCGGCGGGGGGTTCGCCGGTCTCATGACGGGCGCCCGTCTGAACGAGGCGGGTGTCCGCGACATCAGGGTCATCGACACCGGCGGCGACTTCGGCGGAACCTGGTACTGGAACAGGTACCCCGGCGCCCAGTGCGACATCGCGTCCATGATCTACCTGCCGCTGCTGGAGGAGACCGGCTACGTGCCCACCGAGTGGTACGTGCGCGCCCCGGAGATCCAGGAGCACTGCCAACGCATCGGCAAGCAGTACGGGTTGTACGAGAACGCGCTCTTCCACACCCGGGTCACCGGCCTGGACTGGGACGAGCCGGCGGGGCTGTGGACGGTGCGGACCGACCGCGATGACGAGTTCACTGCCCAGTTCGTGGTCATGGGGCTCGGCCACCTGTCCGTGCCGAAGCTCCCCGGCATCCCGGGCATCGAGACCTTCGCGGGCCATGCCTTCCACGCGAGCCGATGGGACTACGCCTACACCGGCGACCCGGCCGGCGGACCGCTGGGCAATCTGCGGGACAAGCGGGTGGCGATCATCGGTACCGGTGCCACCGCGGTGCAGTGCATCCCCCACCTGGCCACCGCCTGCCAGGAGTTGCTGGTCTTCCAGCGCACGCCGTCCGTCATCGAGGTCCGCAACAACCGGCCGATCGACCAGGACTGGTTCGCGGACATGGCCACGCCCGGCTGGCAGCAGCGCTGGCTGGACAACTACGCGGCCAACATGACGTCGGCCGAGCAGCCGGCCGAGGACCTGATCAACGACGGCTGGACCGCCATGGCCAGGATGTGGCGCCACGCCGGGGAGAACCACCAGCCGGACGCGGACGCGCCCGAGCATCTGACCGCCCCGTACTTCGCGGACATGGAGAAGATGGGCCGCCTCCACGCCCGGGTGGAGGAGACGGTCGACGACGCGCGGACCGCGGAACTCCTCAAGCCCTGGTACTGGCTGCCGTGCAAGCGCATGACCTTCCACGACGAGTATCTGAAGGCCTACAACGAACCGGCGGTCCGTCTCGTCGACACGGACGGCAAGGGTGTCGAGCGGATCACGCCGCGCGGTGTCGTGGTGGACGGCACCGAGTACGAGGTGGACTGCGTCATCTACGCGTCGGGATTCGAGGTCGGCACCTCGCCCACCCGGCGCGCGGAATTCGACCCGGTCGGCAGGGACGGCAAGCGGCTGTCGGAGCACTGGGCCAACGGCATGCGCACGATGCACGGGCTCCATGTGCACGGGTTCCCCAACGCGTTCCTCGTCCAGTCGCTCACCGGCGGGACACGGTTCTCCAACCTCTCGCACAACCTGTCCGAGGCGGCCAGGACCGTCGCCGCCTCCGTCGCGCACGCGGTCACCACGGGGTCCGCGGTCGTGGAGCTCACCCAGCAGGCGGAGGACGCCTGGATGAGCAACGTGGGAGTCGATCCGGAGTGGCGCACGTTCCTGGGTACCGAGTGCACCCCCGGCTATTCCAACAACGAGGGAATGGAACTCGGTCCGCACACCCTGTGGGACGAATACGAGTTCCCGGACGGTCTGGGTTTCTTCCGGCACCTCCAGGAATGGCGGAGCAGTGGCGCGTTCGAGGGCTTGGAATTCCGCCGTTCGGACATGTGAGACGTTGGCCCGTCTCGCCGGCGAGACACCCTCCCGGGCTCTGTCGAGTGGTGCCCGGTATTCATTCACCCGCGCGAGTGCCGCCTGCTAGCCTCGCGAAGTCGATGCACACCGCTTCTCTCTTTTGCCAACCCATTCTGCCGACTCAACGGCTCCCGATCCCGCTGCGGCCCGATGCCCTGCCGGTGAATTCGGCACCCGAGCCATCGGCTGCGGATCGCGACTGATAGCGGTCGGAAACAGCGAGGTAGCCTGCATGATTCCGTTGTCGTTCGCTCAGCAGCGGTTGTGGATCACCGGTCAGTCGGCAGGGCCGAGCGCCGCGTACAACATGCCGTTGACCCTGCGCCTGTCCGGACCGCTGGACCGGCAGGCACTGGCGGCCGCGCTGGGAGACGTGGTCGCCCGGCACGAGACCCTGCGAACCGTCTTCCCCCTCGTCGACGGCGAACCCGTCCAGCAGATCCTCCCCGCCGACACCGTCACCCCACCCCTGACCTGGACCGACACCGACGACCAGAACGTGACCGACCTCGCCGTCCAAGCAGCCGGACACCTCTTCGACCTCGCCACCGAAATCCCCCTGCGCACCCACGTGTTCACCACCGCACCCAACGAACACGTCCTCATGCTCCTCATCCACCACATCGCCTGCGACGGCTGGTCCACCGGCCCCCTCGGCACCGACCTCACCACCGCCTACACCGCACACACCAACAACACCACCCCCACCTGGACCGAACTCCCCGTCCAATACGCCGACTACACCCTGTGGCAACGCGAACTACTCGGCACCACAACCGACCCCACCAGCCCCCTCTCCCGCCAGACCACCTACTGGAACCAAGCCCTCGCCCAACTCCCCATCGAACTCAACCTGCCCCACGACCGCCCACGCCCCACAACCCCCACCCACCACGGCGCACAAGTCGACATCACCATCAACGCCGACACCCACACCCGCATCACAGAACTGGCCCGACACACCGGCGTAACCCCCTTCATGGTCGTCCAAGGCGCCCTCACCGTCCTCCTCTCACACCTCGGCGCCGGCACCGACATCCCCCTCGGCACCCCCGTCGCCGGACGCACCGAAGAAGCCCTCCACAACCTCATCGGCTTCTTCCTCAACACCCTCGTCCTGCGCACCGACCTCTCCGGAAACCCCACCTTCACCCAACTCCTCACCCGCATACGCGAAACCGACCTCGCCGCCTTCGAAAACCAAGACCTCCCCTTCGAACGCCTCGTCGAAAACATCGCCCCACCACGCACCGCCACCCGCCACCCCCTCTTCCAAACCATGCTCTCCTTCGACACCAACACCGAAGCCACCCTCACCCTCCCCGGACTCACCACCACCCCCTTCGACATCCCCGGCCACGGAACAGCGAAATTCGACCTCAACTTCGAATTCGAGGAGCGGTTCGGACCGGAAGGGCATCCCGTCGGCATCAAGGGAATTCTCGAATATTCCACCGACCTGTTCGACCACCACACGGTCCAGGCGTGGGCCGAGCGGTTCGGCCGGCTGCTCGGAGAACTGACCCTGAATCCCGGCGCGACCGTCGGCACGGCGGAGCGGCCGACGCCGACCCGCGCCTTCCGCGGGGAGCTCGGCGAGGTCGAGGCGGTGCTCGCGGGGTACCCCGGCATCGCGGGGGCGACGATCGTCGCGCGTGAGGACAACCCGGGTGAGCGGCGTCTGGTCGGCTACGTGGTGCCCGGCCCCGGCCTCGCCCCGGACGTGGCCGCACGGCTGCCCAAGGTCCTGCGCGAGCACGCCGCCGGACTGCTGCCCGCGCACGTGGTGCCGGCCGCGATCGTGGTCCTGGACCGCCTGCCCCTGACGGAGCACGGGACACCGGACCATGAGGCCCTGCCCGCACCCGACCGAGCCCTCGTGGCCGCCCGGCGTGCTCCGACGACCGTGCGGGAAGAGATCCTGTGCGCCGCGTTCGCCAAGGTGCTGGACCTGGAGCTGTCCACCGTCGGCATCGACGACAACTTCTTCCTGCTGGGCGGCCACTCCCTGCTCGCCACCCGGCTGGTCGCCCGTATCCGCGCCCTGCTCGGGGTGGAACTCGGCATCCGCACGCTGTTCGAGGCCCCCGACATCGCCGCCCTGGCCAAGGCGCTGGCCGGGGCGGGCCCTTCGCGCCCGGCGCTGGTGACCGCGGACCGTCCCGACCCGATGCCGTTGTCGTCCGCGCAGCGGCGGCTGTGGTTCCTGCACGAGCTCGAGGGGCCGAGCTCCACCTACAACATCCCGGCGGTCATCGGGCTCTCCGGTGCGATCGACACCGGCGCGATGGACGCGGCGCTGCGGGACGTCCTCGGACGCCACGAGGTGCTGCGCACCCTCTTCCCTTCGGTCGAGGGCCGGCCGTGCCAGCGGGTGGTGCCGGTCGAGGAGCTCGGCGAGGTGCTCACCGTGGTGCCCGAGGCCCTGGTCGCGGCGGCCGGCCTGAGCGCGTCGATCAGCGGGGCCGCGGGCCACTGCTTCGACCTCGCGGCCGAAGTGCCGTTCCGCGCCTGGCTGTTGGAGGCGGGCGCGGACGACCACGTGCTGGTGCTGCTCGTGCACCACATCGCCGGTGACGGCTGGTCGCTCGGGCCGCTGGCCCGGGACCTCTCGGTGGCGTACACGGCGCGCCTGGCCGGCCAGGAACCCGGCTGGGCGCCACTGCCGGTCCAGTACGCGGACTACACACTGTGGCAGCGGGAACTGCTCGGCGAGGCGCAGGACCCCGGGACTCTGCTGAACAGGCAACTGGCCCACTGGCGCGAAGCGCTGGCCGGCATTCCGGAGGAACTGGCGCTGCCCGTCGACCGGGCCCGCCCCGCGGTGGCCACGCACCGGGGCGGCAGCGTGACGTTGGAGATCCCGGCGCCGCTGCACGCCCGGGTCGCGGAACTGGCCCGGGACGAGGGCGCGACGGTCTTCATGGTGCTCCAGGCCGCACTGGCCGTGCTGCTCTCCCGGCTCGGCGCCGGCCAGGACATCGTGATCGGAACGCCGACGGCCGGGCGCACCGACACAGCGCTCGACGACCTCGTCGGGTTCTTCGTCAACACCCTGGTCCTGCGCACGGATGTGTCCGGCGGTCCGTCCTTCGGCGAACTGCTCGCCCGGGTGCGGGAGCAGACGCTCGACGCGCTGGCGCACCAGGACGTGCCGTTCGAGCGCCTGGTCGAAGAGCTGGCCCCGGCCCGCTCCATGGCCCGCCATCCGCTGCTCCAGGTCATGCTCGCGCTCCAGAACAACGCGGAGCCCGCGCTCCACCTGCCCGGCCTGCGCACGCGCCTGCTGCCCGACGAGGACACCCCGGCCAAGTTCGACCTCTCTTTCGACCTGAGCGAGCGCTTCGACGAGTACGGCCGCCCCGCCGGGATGGCCGGCGAGGTCTTCTACGCCGTCGACCTGTTCGACCGTCCGAGCGTCGAGCGGCTCGCCGAACGCTTCACCCGTGTCCTCGGCGCCCTGGCAGCCGACCCCGGCCGGCGGGTGGACCAGGTCCCGGTGCTCTCGGCGGCGGAGCGGGAGACGGTACTGCGCACCTGGAACGACACCGCCCGCCCCGTCCCGCCCACGCACCTGCCGGCCCTCTTCGAGAAGCAGGCCGCTCGCACCCCCGGGGCCACCGCGGTCGTCTTCGACGGCGCCGCGGTGACCTACGGCGAGCTCAACGCGCGCGCCAACCGGCTGGCGCACCACCTGATCGAGCGCGGGGTGGGCCCCGAGGACATCGTGGGCATGGCACTGCCCCGCTCGATCGATCTCATCGTGGCCATGCTCGGCGTGCTCAAGGCGGGTGCGGCGTATCTTCCGATCGACACCGACTATCCGCAGGAGCGGGTCCGGTTCATGATCGAGGACGCGAAGCCGTCGTACGTGGTGACGCTCCGGGCCATCGCGGCGTGGCTGCCGGCCGGCACCCCCCTGCTGGTCCTGGACGCCACCGCCGAGGACGGACCGGCGCACCAGGCCCGCAGCCACGATCCGGCCGACTCCGAGCGCACCCGCCCGCTGACTCCGGCCCACCCCGCCTACGTCATCTACACCTCCGGCTCCACCGGAACTCCCAAGGGCGTGACGGTCCCGCACCGCAGCATCACCCACTTCGTCACCGTGCACCGCGAGTCGGTCTTCGCGTGCGCCGCCGAGGTGTCGGACCGTCGCCCGTTGCGGGTCGCACTGACCACCTCCATATCCTTCGACGCGGTGTGGGACCAGCTGTCGTGCCTGCTGGAGGGGCACGAGCTGCACATCGTGAGCACGGAGGTGCTCTCCGACACCGGTCTCCTCGCGGCCTGGCTGGACGCACACGACGTCGACTTCCTCGAACTGACCCCCACCCATATGGCAGCCGCCGTGTCGGGGGGCCTGTTCGACCGCGGCCGCCGTACTCCGGCCCTGCTCGTGGTCGGTGGCGAGGCCGTGCCCGACTCGCTCTGGGAGTGGCTGGGATCGCTGGGCGGGGCCACCCGCAGCTTCAGCTTCTACGGGCCCACGGAGTGCACCGTCTACCAGGTCTTCGCCGAGCCGCGGTCCACGCCGCGGCCGGTCCTCGGCGGACCCACCTTCAACATGCGGATGTTCGTGCTCGACGACGGCCTGGAACCGGTGGCCCCCGGGGTGACCGGCGAGTTGTACGTGGCGGGTGCAGGGCTGGCGCGCGGCTATCTGAACCGTCCCGCGCTGACCGCGGAGCGGTTCGTGGCCTGCCCGTTCGGCACGCCCGGCGAGCGGATGTACCGCACCGGGGACCTGGCGCGGTGGCGGCCGGACGGGACCCTCGAATTCGCCGGCCGGGCCGACGACCAGGTGAAGGTCCGGGGGTTCCGGATCGAGATCGGCGAGGTCGAGGCGGCGCTGGCCCGGTGTCCCGGTGTCGCGCGGGCCGTGGCGGTGGTCCGCGAGGACTCCCCCGGTGACAAGCGCCTGGTCGGTTACGCGGTGCCCGCGCCGGGCCAGTCCCCGCACCAACTGGCCCAGTTGGCGGGTCTGGCCCGCCGGCATGCGGCCGGGCCGCTGCCGGACTACATGGTGCCGGCCGCGGTCGTGCTCCTGGACCGCCTGCCGCTGACCGCCAACGGGAAGCTCGACCGCAAGGCCCTGCCCGCCCCGGACTACGCGGCCGCCTCGACACACCGCGCTCCGAGGACCGTGCGGGAGGAGATGCTGTGCGCGGCGTTCGCCGAGGTGCTGGCCCTGCCCTCCGTCGGCGTCGACGACCACTTCTTCGAACTCGGCGGGCACTCCCTGCTCGCGACCCGGCTGGTCGCCCGCGTCCGCGCGTTGCTCGGTGTGGAGATCACCCTCCGCGCGCTGTTCGAGGCCCCCACCGTCGCCGCCCTGGCCCGTGTGCTGGGCGAGGCGGGGCCCTCACGTCCGGCGCTGGTGGCGGCGGACCGTCCGGAGTCGCTGCCGTTGTCGTTCGCTCAGCAGCGGTTGTGGATCATCGGCCAGTTGGGGGGGCCGAGCGCCGCGTACAACATGCCGTTGACCCTGCGCCTGTCCGGACCGCTGGACCGGCAGGCACTGGCGGCCGCGTTGGGAGACGTGGTCGCCCGGCACGAGACCCTGCGAACCGTCTTCCCCCTCGTCGACGGCGAACCCGTCCAGCAGATCCTCCCCGCCGACACCGTCACCCCACCCCTGACCTGGACCGACACCGACGACCAGAACGTGACCGACCTCGCCGTCCAAGCAGCCGGACACCTCTTCGACCTCGCCACCGAAATCCCCCTGCGCACCCACGTGTTCACCACCGCACCCAACGAACACGTCCTCATGCTCCTCATCCACCACATCGCCTGCGACGGCTGGTCCACCGGCCCCCTCGGCACCGACCTCACCACCGCCTACACCGCACACACCAACAACACCACCCCCACCTGGACCGAACTCCCCGTCCAATACGCCGACTACACCCTGTGGCAACGCGAACTACTCGGCACCACAACCGACCCCACCAGCCCCCTCTCCCGCCAGACCACCTACTGGAACCAAGCCCTCGCCCAACTCCCCATCGAACTCAACCTGCCCCACGACCGCCCACGCCCCACAACCCCCACCCACCACGGCGCACAAGTCGACATCACCATCAACGCCGACACCCACACCCGCATCACAGAACTGGCCCGACACACCGGCGTAACCCCCTTCATGGTCGTCCAAGGCGCCCTCACCGTCCTCCTCTCACACCTCGGCGCCGGCACCGACATCCCCCTCGGCACCCCCGTCGCCGGACGCACCGAAGAAGCCCTCCACAACCTCATCGGCTTCTTCCTCAACACCCTCGTCCTGCGCACCGACCTCTCCGGAAACCCCACCTTCACCCAACTCCTCACCCGCATACGCGAAACCGACCTCGCCGCCTTCGAAAACCAAGACCTCCCCTTCGAACGCCTCGTCGAAAACATCGCCCCACCACGCACCGCCACCCGCCACCCCCTCTTCCAAACCATGCTCTCCTTCGACACCAACACCGAAGCCACCCTCACCCTCCCCGGACTCACCACCACCCCCTTCGACATCCCCGGCCACGAAGCGGCCAAGTTCGACCTCAACTTCCTGTTGCGGGGCTCGTACGAGCCGGACGGGCGGCCGACCGGGATCACGGGGGTCATCGCCTACGCCACCGACCTGTTCGACCACCACACGGTCCAGGCGTGGGCCGAGCAGCTCAGCCGGCTGCTCGGAGCGCTGGCATCCGACCCCGACCGGCCCATCGGCACCGTCGGCGTCCCGGAGATGACGCAACAGAACGCGAAGCCGGAGAAGTCGGCGGCCCGGCCGGGGCTCGGTCCCGGAAGGCGGCGGGTGCTGGCCCGTCCCCGTCCAGCTCTGGATCAAGCACTCGGTGGAACCCCAGACTGAGTGCCCCGGGGGGAGACCCAGGCATGCCCCACACCGCCCGGCACCTCCCCGGCAGGCCGTGCGGCGAATTCGACCCGATAGGAAGACTGTGATGGACCAACGCGCCGAGACCCGGCGTTCCCGACCGGGAGCCGAGATCCGTAAGGCGGTGCGCTCATGAGCGAGGAGACCGCACGTACCGGGAAGAAGCCGGGCTCGCTGTTCCGGCGGCGGGAGTTCGCGCTGCTGTGGACGGGCCAGTCGGCCTCGCTCCTCGGTTCCCAGATCACCTACGTCGCGATGCCGCTGACCGCGGTCCTGCTGCTCCGCGCGACGCCGATGGAAGCCGGTGTGCTCGTCGCCCTGGAGACGCTGCCGTTCCTGCTCTTCGGCCTCTTCGTCGGTGTGATGCTGGACCGCCGGGCGCGCCGTTCCGTGATGATTCTCGCCGACGCCGTGCGCGCGGTGGCGCTGGCCTGGATACCCATCGCGCACCTGCTCGGTGTGCTGAACATCGGTCAGCTCTTCGTCGTGGTTTTCGTCGTCGGCGTGATGACCGTGTTCTTCGACCTGGCGGCGCAGTCCTACACGCCCGGCCTGATCGGCCGGGAGCGGCTCGGCGAGGCGAACGCGAAGCTGGAGCTCTCGGACTCGGTGGCACAGGTTGTCGGGCCCGGTGCGGCGGGCCTGATGATCAGCGCGCTCAGCGCGCCGGTGGCGATCGCGGTGGACGCGGCGAGCTACCTCCTGTCCTTCTTCACGGTGACGGCGCTGCCGGCCGACGAGCGGCCCGAGCGTGAGCCCGGAGCGGCGGTCCTCTCGGTCCGCGCCTCGATCCGCGAGGGATTCGCCGCGATCGTGCGGCACCCGCTGCTGCGCTGGTTCACCACGGCCGCGCTGATCATCAACCTGTTCTCCGGCGCCCTGATGTCGGTGTTCTTCCTCTACCTGCTCCGAGAGCTCGACATGGGCTCGAAGCAGGTCGGCCTGATCGTCGCGGTCGGGAGCATCGGCGCGCTCGTCGGCGTCCTCCTGGTCGGCCCGCTGACCGGACGGTTCGGCGTCGGTCCGACGCTGATCCTGACGATGGCGATGCCCGGCCTCGGATATCTCGTCCTCGCGGCCGTGCACGGCCACTCCCTCGGGGCGATCGCCGTCGTCGCGGTCTCCTCCTTCTTCGTCCAGTTCAGCGTTCCCGTCTTCAACGTGACGGTCATCAGCTTCCGGCAGGTCTCCACCCCGGACGAACTGCTCGGGCGGGTGAACGCCACAGCCCGTACCTGCGCCCTGGGCGCATACTCGCTCGGCTCGCTGCTCGGCGGTGCGCTCGCGTCCGGAACCGGGCTGCGGACGGCCGTGGTCGTGGCCGCGACCGGAACGTTCCTGGCCTCCCTGGCCCTTCTGTTCTCACCCGTGCGCGCGGTGCGCCGCCTCCAGGCATCGCCCGGCGATGCCGAGCCGGCCCCCGCTCCGGAGCCCGCATGACCCATCAGGAGCAGACATCATGACAAGCGTCGAGACCTGGCAGGAGGAGGGCTATCAGCTCTCCCCGCAACAGCTCGCCCGGTCGGGCGAGGCCCGTGGCACGGCGATGCGCACCGTCGCCACCGCCGCCCGCATACCGGTGCCCGACCTGGAGGCCCGGATCGCGTCGGCGGTCGCCGCGCACGAGAGCCTGCGTACGCGGTACACCCACTTCGCGGGGCTGCCCACACTCGTCCAGGTCGTCGATCCGGTGGGCCCGGTCGCCATCGAGCGGTCCGGAACGGATCGCACCGTGTTCCGTGCCGGCGCGCTGACCGTCGAGCACACATCCACTGCCAACGGCACGCGGCTGGTGCTCACCCTGCCGCGGCTGAGCGTCGACGACGCGTCCTGGACCCGGCTCGTCGGCCTGCTCCTCACGGATGCGGCCGCCGCGGCCGGGGAGACGGTGCTCCAGTACGCCGATGTCGCCGCCTGGCTCGGTGAGGTGCTGGACGACGCACCGCGGCCGCCGCTTGCGGACGAGACAGCGCGGCCGTCGTCGGCGCCCGCCCCGGCGCTGCCCTTCCTCACGCCCGCCGGACTTCGGGACGCGGCCGCCGGGCCGGCGAGCGCCACGGCCGTCATCGAAGGGCCGGCTCTGGAGCGGCTCGACGCGCTGGCCGCACGGTGCGGTGTGAGCGACGCGGCGGTGCTGCTGGCGCTCTGGCGCGCGCTGTACGGCCGATACTGCGGGGACACCGACGACCAGGTGCTGGTGCTGGCCGACGGCCGGTCCACCGAGGGCCTGGAGAACGTGCTCGGCCTGCTGGAACGGCCGGTACCGGTGCGCCTGGAGACCGGCGCGGACACCCCGGTGGCCGACGCGCTCCGGGCGGCGCAGGACGCGCTGCGCTCCGCGGCGACGGCCGAGAACGAGACGGACCCGGGGACCGCGGCCGGGCGGACGGCGAACGGCTGCCCGCTCTCGTACCGGCACCGCGCGGACCGGTGGGCCGAGGAACTCGCGGACGGCGCGCCCGTCCACGAGGGCCCCGGCGCGCTGCATCTCGACTGCGTGCGCGGGCCGCGCAGCCTGCGCCTGACCTTCATCGGCGGAGCGGGCCGCGTCGCCCAGGACGACCTGGACCTCGTCGCGGAGGCGTTCGGACATCAGCTGACCGATCTGGTGTCCGGCGGCACCGAGCGCGCCCTGGGCGGCCTGCGCCTCACCGCGCCCCACGCGCCCGGCGCCGCGCCCGAACCCCGTGCCTCGTACGCCCCGGTGCTCGACCGCTTCCTCACGCAGGCGGAGCGCACACCCACGCGGCCCGCGCTGCGCTGCGGCGATACCGTCGTGTCCTACCGGGACGCGGCTCGGGGCGCGGACGCGGTGGCGCACCTGCTGCGGGAGCACGGCGTGCGGGCCGGGCAGCGGGTCGCGCTGTTCGTGCCCGCCTCGGTGGACACGGTCGTCGCGATGCTCGGCGTCTGGCTCGCCGGTGCGGCGTTCGTGCCCCTCGACCCCACGTGGCCGCGGCAGCGGATCGACACGATCCTGCGGGAGGCCGGTCCCGCGCTGCTGCTCTCCCCCGGTCCGGAGGCCGATCACCCTGTCGGCGTCCCCCTCGTGCGCACGGCCGACGCGGTCGTCGACCCGGGGCGCGCGGTGCCGTCCGGCGCGGCGGCCACCGGCCCCGCCTACGTCATCTTCACGTCGGGCACCTCGGGTCTGCCCAAGGGCGTCGTCGTCGGACACGAGCAACTGGCGCACTACGCCTGGGCGATCGGCGGCACGCTCGCCCTGCCGGAGGGCGCCGAATTCGCGGCGGTCTCCACCCTCGCCGCCGACCTGGCCTACACGGCGGTCTTCCCCACCCTGGCCGGCGGCGGCTGTGTGCAGCTCGTCCCCACCGAGACCGCCACGAGCCCCGCCGCCCTCACCGAGCGGTTCCGTTCGCACCCCCCGGCCGCGATGAAGCTGGTCCCCTCGCACCTCGCGGCGCTGCTGGCCGAGGCGGCCGAACCGCTCGCGCTGCTGCCGAGCGAGGTGCTCGTGCTCGGCGGCGAACTGCTGCCGCGCGCGCTGTACGAGCGGCTCCGGGAGATCGCGCCGTCCCTGCGCATGTACAACCACTACGGCCCGACGGAGACGACGGTGGGTGCCGCGTGCCTCCCGCTGAACACCCCTGTCGACGACCGCTGTTCCTCGGTCCCGGTGGGCTCCGGTCTCGGGGCGAACGTCCTGACGGTGGTCGACGCGGAGGGTGCCGCGCTGCCGCCCTGGTGCCCCGGTGAGGTGCTGATCAGCGGGCCCGGCGTGGGCCTCGGCTATCTCGCGCGGCTGCGCGAGGGCGGGGCGGGCTTCGGTACGGCGGATACCGCGGACGCCCACCGGACCGGTGATCTCGGCCGGCTGGTGCCGGGCCACGGCATCGAGATCCTCGGCCGGATCGACGACCAGGTGAAGCTGCGCGGCTACCGGGTCCAGCTCGGCGAGATCGAGACGCTGCTGGCGGACGAGCCCGGTGTCGGCGCCGCGGCAGTCGTGGCACGCGCGGACGCCGACGGCCTCGTCACGCACCTGGACGCCTACCTCACCGCCGCCGCCGGCGTGGCGGGCCTCTCCGTCGACGAGGTGCGGGCCGCCGTGGTCCTGCGTCTCCCGGCGGCCCTCGTGCCGACCGGCTGGCAGGTGCTCGACCGGTTCCCGCTGACCCGCAACGGGAAGCTCGACCGCAACGCCCTCGCCCCGGTCGCGCCGCCGAAGGCTCGGGCGGGCCGGCCGCGCGACTCGGTGGAACAGCGCCTGCTGGCGATCTGGTCCTCGATCCTCGATCAGGACATCTCTTCCCCCGACGCGGACTTCTTCGAGCACGGCGGGCAGTCGCTGCGCGCGATCAAGCTCATGGCCCAGATCAACAACGCCTTCGGTCTGCGCCTGCCGATGTCCGCGGTCTTCAGCGCCCCGACCGTCGCGATGATGGCGGAGCTGGTGCGCAAAAGCGACGTCCAGGACTCCAACCTGGTCCCGCTGCGCGCCGCCCGCGGGCCCCGTGAGCAGGCCCCGGTCTTCTGCGTCCACCCCGGCGGCGGCAACACGCTCAGCTACTGGGAACTGGCCCGGCTGATCCCGGCGGACCGGTCGGTGTACGGCATCGAGGCCTGGGGTCTGCACGGCAGGCCTCCGCAGGACGACTTCGCCGCCATGGCCGAGGAGTACGCGGCGAACATCGCGGCCGTCGGCGATGCCGCTCCGGTGATCGTCGGCTGGTGCTTCGGCGGCATCATGGCCTACGCCACGGCCCAGGCGCTGCGCCGTGCCGGGCGCGAGGTGGCGCAGCTGATCATCGTCAACTGCGGGGTCCCCGGCGACGCGGAGAGCGCCCTGGCGCGACAGCCCGCCGACCACCTCATGCGCCGCTTCGCCTTCCACTACCAGCTCGAACTGCCGCCGGGGCCACTCGGCCGGCTCGGTCACCAGGAGCTGCTGAAGGCCCTGCAGGACGTCGGGCGGCTGCCTCCGGACTCCGGCGAGGCGGAGCTGCGGAGCCTGCTGGACGTCTACATGACCAACATGACCGCGCTGGACCGCCACTTCGTGCGGGAGGGGGCCCAACTCGGCCGCGCCGACTTCCCGGTGCTCCTGGTGCGCGCCGAGCCGGCCGACGAGCCGCACGATGCGGACCGTACGTGGGGCTGGGGATCGGTGGCCGGGCCAGGGCTCGGCTTCGCCTCGGTGGCAACGACCCACCACGGCATCATGCGGCAGCCGGCGGTGGAGGAACTGGCCGAGCTGATCCGACGGGAGATCGGCGCATGACCCGGAGCACGACCGGGTGCGACGCCGAGGAAAAGAGGACCACGACATGAACGAAGCGACTTCCAGGGCACCGGGACCGCGCCCCCTTCTGGGCGCGACGCGCCGGCAGGTGCGGGTTCCCGGCGAAGACGCCGTGACCTTCGGCTTCCTGCCGGAGTCACCGACGACCCCCACCGTCATCACGCCGGCCGGACCCGGCGTCGACCTTCCCGGCTGGCTGCGCGCGCACCGGGACGAACTCGAAGGACGGCTGCTGCGGCACGGCGCGGTCCTGCTCCGCGGGTTCCACGCCGGCTCGGTGGAGAGGTTCGAACAGGCCGCCTCGGCGATCTGCGGCACCCTCTTCCCCGAATACGGCGACCTTCCGCGCGAGGGCGAATCGGCCCGCGTGTACAAGTCGACGCCGTATCCGGAAGACCTCTCGATCCTGTTCCACAACGAGAGTTCGCATCTGCCGCAGTGGCCGATGCGCCAGTTCTTCTCGTGCGTCGTGGCCCCACGGTCCGGCGGTCAGACACCGATCGTGGACTGCCGGACGGTCCTCGCCCGGATGCGTCCGGAACTTGCCGAGCTCTTCGCCACCAAGAAGCTGCGGTACGTCCGCAACTTCATCGACGGCGTCGATGTCAGTTGGCCGCGCTTCTTCGGCACCGACGATCCCGCCGAAGTCGAGCGCAGGTGCGCGGCGGAGGGGACGAGCCTGGTATGGACGGCGGACGGGGGCCTGCGGACCTCGCGCCAGGCCGACGCGGTGCTGAACCATCCGACGACCGGCGAGGCGGTGTTCTTCAACCAGCTCGCGCTGCACCACCCCTCGTCGCTCGACCCGGAAACACGCTCGTCGCTGCTGGAGATCTGCGGCGACCAGGGAATGCCCCGCAACGTCTTCTGGGGCGACGGCACGGTCATCGACGACGCCGTGGTGGACGAGGTCCGCGATCTCATGGACCGGGAATCGGTCGCGTTCTCCTGGCAGGAAGGCGACATCCTCGTCATCGACAACATGCTGGTCGCGCACTCGCGCAGTCCCTTCACCGGGCCGCGGAAGATCGTGGTGGCGCTGGGCGACATGACCGGCGAGGCCGTGCCCGCCACCGGCTGAGCCCGGTCCGGGCCCGGAGGTGTCTCGCCGGCGAGACACGCCTCGTATGGAGGCCCCCTTACCCACCCGCCGCGACGGTGACGGCCGGTTATCGCCACTGTTACGCTGACGGCCGTTCGATCGATTTATCAGGAGAATCCGTGGCGAATCCGTTCGACGATGAAGAAGGCGCATGCCTGGTTCTGGTGAACGACGAGAACCAGCATTCTCTGTGGCCCGTATCCAATACGGTACCGGCCGGCTGGCGGGTGGTTTTCGGACCGAATTCCCGCAACGACTGCCGCACCTATGTTTCCGCGCATTGGACGGACATGAGGCCTGCGAGCTTGATCAGCGCGATGGGCAAGTGACCGCGCTGGGGCGTTGGCGCGCAGCAGCGATATAAAATACACGGGGACGGACCACGAATTCCGTATCCCGTCCCCCATTCGGTCATCCCGGCGATGCGCTCGGCGATCCGACCGGCGACATGGCCTGACCACAGCACACCACTCCCCCACAGCGGCGGCGCGCATTGCGGCGCCCCGCCGCATTTCCCTGCCTTGCCGCAACTCGCCCTGCCTCGACCCGAACGGGTGCGGGGCTCGACATCCCGCAAGCGCAGTGCGCGACGCTTCTTCATCCATCCGCCCTTCCCTCCCCCGCCCACCGGGGGAAGGAAGGAGCCATTTCCACACTTCGTGCCTCATCCACACGAAGTCGCTGATGCCTGCCCCACTGCCCCAGCGATCTCGCGGGAGGCCGCCCCAGGGGAAGGTGCCAGACATGACTTCCGACGCGAGCACGGCGTCGCCGCAGGGTCTGTTCCGACGGGCCAAGGTGAGCGCCGTCGACGAGCGGACGTTCCTCTTCAAACTCATTGCCGCCTATGCCCTTTGGGCGCTCGGCGCGGCGCTCGCGCTGTGGGCCGGAGCGTGGCCCCCGCGCGTGCTGGGTGTCCTCCTGACCGGCGCGATGTACGCACACTGGCTGGAGCTCCAGCACCAGTGCCTGCACCACTCGGCGTTCCGGCGCGCCCGGTACCACCGGATCGCCGGTGTCCCGCTGGGCGTGCCCATGCTGGTCTCGTACAGCCACTACCGCGTCCTGCATCTCCAGCACCACCGCCATCTGGGCACCGACCAGGACTCGGAGTTCTTCGGCTTCGACTCGCGCCAGCCCGTCACCTGGGGCGCGCTCGTCCGCGAGGCCCTGGCCTTCGGCCGGCTCGGCGGCGCGGTCGCGGACGTGGTGCGCGCCTGGACCGGCTCCTGGACCTACGGGTCCGGCCAGATAGCACCGGCCCGCAAGCGCGAAGTGGTCGCCGAGTACCGGCTGTTCGCCGTGCCGATCCTCGCGGCGGTCGCGCTCGTCATGCTCGGTCAGGGCGAACTGGTGCTGTGGGTGTGGCTGTTGCCCCTGCTGATCGCAGTGCCCCTGCACTTCCTCGTCGAGCTGCCCGAGCACATCATGTGCGACAACTCCAGCACCGACGTTCTGACCAACACGCGTTCCATCACAGGCAGTTGGTTCAGCACCTGGTACACCAACGGCAACAACCTGCACATCGAGCACCACGCGGCCATGGTCGTCCCGATCAACCAGCTCCGCGAGCGCCACGACCTGACGTTGTCGTACGCCAAGCACACCTCCCCGAGCTATCCGCAGTTCTTCCGGGCCATCGCCAGGGAGGCCGCCGCGAACGGCCGCAAGGCCCGTGCACAGGACGGCACTTGTGCCGAATAGCACCGGCCGCACACGCGGTGGACGCACTCACGAAGGCAGGACGGCATGAGCGACACCTCGGAGCGGCTGCGCGAGCAGCCTCCCGCCCAGAACACCCAGAACACCCCGGAGGCACGGAGCGCCGCACAACGGGAGGGGCGCACCGCGCGCGCGGCGGGCGCGGGTGCCCCGTTGTCCTTCGCACAGCAGCGCCTGTGGTTCCTGGACCGGCTCACCCCCGGGAACGCGGCGTACACCGTGTCGTACGCGCTGCGGCTGGCGGGGCCGCTGGATCCGGACGCGGCGGCGCGGGCCTTCCGGGCCCTGGTGCGGCGGCACGAGACCCTGCGGACCAGCTACCCCTCGGTCGACGGCGAGCCGGTGCCGGTCGTCGCCCCGGCGGACAGCCACGGGTGGGAGCCCCGTTTCGTCGACCTGCGCGGCACGGACGACGCCGAGGAGCAGGCGCGGCGGATCGCGGCCCAGGACACGCGGGCACCGTTCGACCTCGGCCGCGGGCCGCTGCTGGGGGTGACGCTGGTGGCGCTCGCCGAGCAGGAGTCCGTCGCGCTGATCACCCTGCACCGCATTGTCGCCGACGACCGGTCGACGGAGGTGCTGACGGACGAGTTCCGCCACCTGTACGACGCCTTCCGCGCCGGCGGCCCCGATCCGCTGCCGCCGCTCGCCGTCCAGTACGCCGACTACGCGCGCCGGCAGCGCGAGCAGTTCACGGGCGGTGCGACGAGCCGGACGGCACAGGGGCTGGCGCACTGGCGCCGGCGGTTCAGCGGCGAGCTGCCCAGTCTGCGGGTGCCGACCGACCGCACCCGGCCGAGCGTGCGGACGTACGCGGGCCGGACCCGGTCCTTCACTCTGTCCGCCAAGGCGACCGCCGGGCTGCGGGAACTGAGCGGCGCCGCGGACGCGACCCTGTTCACGACGCTGCTCGCCGGATACGCGGCCCTGCTGCACCGCTACTCGGGCCAGGACGACATCGTGGTGGGCACGACCGTGGCCGGCCGCGACAGGCCGGAGACCGCATCGCTCGTCGGCCCCGTGGCCAACACCCTGGCCCTGCGCACGGACCTGTCGCGCGACCCCACCTTCCTCGAGCTGCTCGCCCGCACCCGGCAGGCGTGCCTCGCGGACTTCGCCCATCGGGACATCCCCTTCGCACGGGTGGTCGAGGAGGTGCGGCCGGACCGCGACCCCAGTCGTGCCCCGCTGTTCCAGACGATGCTGTCGCTGCACCACACCCCTGGGTCCCCGCGGGACACCGCGGGGCCGCACGCCGTCCCGTTCGGCGCCGGGGAGCCGACCACGGCGCTGTACGACCTGAGTCTCGACGTCTTCGACGAGGGCGAACGGCTGCGCTGCGCCTGGGAGTTCAACACCGGCCTCTTCGCCGACGCCACCATCGAGCGGATGGCCGCGCATTTCGAGCGGCTGCTGCTCGGCGCCGCGGCCGACTCCGGTCTGCCGCTGTCCCTGCTGCCGCTGCTCTCGGAGCCGGAGCGGACCGAGCTCCTGCACCGGGACGACACGATCTCCGTCGAGGTCGCCCACGACACCTGTGTGCACCATCTGTTCGAGGAGCATGTCCGCGCCACCCCCGACGCCGTGGCGGTGGTCGACGGCGAGGACCGGGTCAGCTACCGCGAACTCGACCGCCGGGCGGGGATCATCGCCGCCCGGCTGCGCGCGCTGGGCGTCGGCCCGGAGACCCGGGTGGGGCTCTGCGCGCCGCGCCGCCCCGACTCGGTGGCGGCCCTGCTCGGCGTGCTCAAGGCGGGCGGCGCCTATGTGCCGCTCGACCCGGCCCACCCGGTGGACCGTCTGCACCATGTGCTCTCGGACGCCTCCGTTCGCCTGCTCCTGACCTGGCACGACGTGGTGGACGCGGTGTCCGGCCTCACCGAGGGGATGACCGTCGGCTACGTCGACGACTGGCTCGCCGACGGCGCCGTCGCGGCGCGGGGCGAGCCGGCCGCCACCCCGCCGGCGCCGCACGCCGAACCGAACGCCGACCACCTGGCCTTCCTGGTGTACACCTCGGGCTCGACCGGCCGGGCCAAGGGGGCGATGATCACCCACGGTGCCCTGATGAGCGCCTTCCGGTCCTGGGAGCGGGTCTACGGCCTGGGCACGGTGGTACGCCGCCACCTCCAGGCCGCGAACATCGCCTTCGACGTGTTCACCGGTGACATGGTCCGCGCGCTGTGCTCCGGCGGCACGCTGGTGCTCTGCCACCGTGAGGTGCTGCTCGATCCGGCGCGCCTGTACACGCTGCTCCAGAGGGAGCGCATCGACTTCGCCGACCTCGTCCCGGTCGTCATCCGCCGGCTCAGCGCCCATGTGGCCGAGCAGGGGCGGATGCTGGACAACTTCAAGGTGCTGGCCGTCGGCGCGGACATCTGGTTCATGCAGGACTACTGGAACCTGGCGAAGCTGTGTCCGCCCCGCACCCGCCTGGTCAACTCGTACGGCGTCACCGAATCGACCGTGGACAGCGGCCTGTTCGAGACTCCGATGCCGGAGCGCGGTGACGAGGAGCCGGTGCCGATCGGGCGCCCGCTGCCCAACTCCCAGTTCTACGTACTCGACGACCGCCTCCAGCCGGTGCCGCTCGGGGTGCACGGCACCCTCCACGTCGGCGGCCTGGCCCTGGCCCGCGGCTATGTGGGGCGCCCCGAGCTCACCGCCGAGCGATTCATCGCGCACCCCTTCTCCCGGACACCGGGAGCCCGCCTGTACAACACCGGCGACCTGGCACGGCTGCTCCCGTCGGGGGACGTGGAGGTGCTGGGGCGGGTGGACCGGCAGGTCAAGCTGCGCGGCTTCCGGATCGAGTTGGAGGAGGTCGAATCGGTGCTCGGCCAGCACCCGGACGCCCAGGACGCCGCCGTGATCGTCCGGGAGGACGCCCCGGGCGAGCGGCGCCTGGCCGGCTACGTCGAGCCGCGAGCGGGGCGCAGCCCCGATCCGGTCGCTCTGCTCCAGTACCTGCGCACCCAACTGCCGTACTACATGGTGCCGTCCACCATCACCCTCCTGGACCGGATGCCGCTGAACGCGAACGGCAAGCACGACCGCAGGGCCCTGCCCGCTCCGGCGCCCGCGGCGGACGCGGTCGAGCGGCCTTCCGGGGGGTTCACCACCGCCACGCAGGAGCGCGTGGCGCGGATCTGGTCGCAGGCGCTGGGGGCCGAAGTGGCGGCCGCCGAGGACGACTTCTTCCGGCTCGGCGGGGACAGCCTGCTGGCGCCGCGCGTTCAGGTCGCGCTGCGCCGGGCCTTCGACGTGGACCTGCCTTTGATCACCCTGTTCACGGCGACGACGGTGGAGGAACTGGCCCACCGCGTCGACCTCGCCGCGTCGGCGCTCACCCAGGAAGCCCTCGCGTAGGAACCGGTGCTCCCGCCCCGGGCCCCACGGCCCCGGGCGGGAGCACATTGGTCTGGCTCCCCTTCGGCCAACTGCCCGTCGGCGCAAGGAACGTGAGCTGGGCGGAGAAGCATCCGATCACCCGCACCCCACGCACAAGGGCCCGGCGGCCTGCAGCCGCCGGGCCCTTGTGCCGCTCGCGTCGCCCTTCTAGGAGGCCGAGTCCTCGCGCCGGTACAGGACGCCCTCGCTCCACACCAGGTCGAGCTGGCCCCACTCGATCGCCGACGCGACGTCGGGGAAGAAGCTGCGGCCGTTGTAGTTCGCGCTCGTGTTGCACAGGACCGGGATGCCGCTGCACTTGTAGTACTCGCGCAGGATGGCGTGCAGGTTCGGGTCGTCGGACGCGTTCACCGTCTGGAGGCGGGCGGTGCCGTCCAGGTGCATGACGGCCGGAACGCGGTCGATCCACTCGGGACGGACCCAGTGTTCGAACAGCATGTACGGGTCCGGCGTGCCCGGGTTGAAGACGGCCGGGGCGTGCTCCTCCAGGCAGATGGGGGCGACCGGCCGGAAGTGCTCCCGGCTCTTCACGTCGTTCAGGAGCCGCTTCATCGACGGCTCGACGGCCGATGCGATGATGCTGCGCCCGCCGAGCGCGCGGGGTCCGAGTTCGGCACGGCCGTCGAGCACGACCGCGGGCTGGCCGGTGGTGTGCAGGATGTGGGCCAGCTCCTGCGGCGTGCAGGGCGACGTGCTCCAGCCGCCCGGAACGTCCGCCGTCGGTTCGAGGTCCGGGCCCAGCCGCGCGCTCCACTGGATCGGCCGGAGCCCGGAGCCGCCGGCCGCGGCCAGGCACGCCGTACCGATGGCGACGCCGGAGTCGTCCGGGAACGGCGGCACCCACATGGCCTTGATCGTCGGGTGCGCACGCAGGGCGCTGTTCCATTTGATGTTCAGCGCGCAGCCCCCGGCGAAGCAGAGGTTCCAGGCGCCGCCGCCCTTCCACTCCTGGATCTTCCTGGTCACCCGGTCGATCAGGAGTTCCTCAAGGAACGTGTGGACGCTGGCCAGCACGTCCTCGTCCAGGACCCCGAGCGCGGCGGTGCGGGCCTGCACGGCGGTGAGGAACTGGTGCACATAGGCGTGCGACGCCTCACCGGTGCTGCCGCACCCGATGATGGCCCGCCGGTACTCCCGCACCCGCGGCGTGTCGGCGTCGAAGAAGGCGAAGAACTCCTCGCGGAAGATCTGCTTGATCCGCTCCCGCGAGGTGCCCAGGGCGATGTACGCCATCATCTTGCCGGCCACGGACAGGTCGTCGACGTTCTTCGATTTGTTCGACCGCTTGAACGGGCCCCAGTACTGCGAGGTCATCGAGTAGGTGTGGCCGATGAGCGGGAACGCCTCGCCGCCGGCCTCTATCCGGCCGTCGGCGTCCACGCAGTACAGCCGGGGGAAGCAGCCGCCGTCCCAGACCAGCACCATCGACGGCTCGCCCCGGCGCGCGAACGGGCTCGTGCAGTAGGCCGAGGCCAGGTGGCCGGCGACGTGGACGTAGCTGTCGTAGTCCAGCGCCTGGCCGCCGATCACGATCCGGCCGCGGTGGCCGGGCAGCGCCGGGTCGGGCACCAGGTCGGTCTCCCGGTAGGGGGCGACCAGGACCTCGGTCCGGACACCGCCGGCGAGCACGTTGATCCGGCCGTCGGCGGCGCCGTCCCAGCCGTCCAGCGCCCAGGTGCCGACGTCGCCGGGCTTGAGGCCGAACCGGTCCATGATGCCGACCAGGTCGTCGAGTTCGTCGACATTGCTGTATCGGGCACCATTGGCGATCTTCTGCATCTCGACGTTGAACAGCAGGCGGTCCTCGTCGAGGATCGCGATGCCGCCGCTCTGGGTGAGTTTCAAGCCTGCCGTGATCATGTTCTTGCGGCTCCCGTTTGTCCGAGGGCTGTCGTGGTCGTGTGCGCGGTGGGGTTCAGAGGTGGTCAGAGCCGGCCCCGTCCAACTCGGCCAGCGGGCGCTCGCCGTGCGCGAGCAGGCCGGCGAGCAGGTTCTGGTAGCGGCGCGCGACACCGGCGGCGACATCGGGGGCGACGACGTCCGTCGCGATCTCGATGTCGCACCGGAGGCCGTCCGCGCCCTCGATGATGTTCAGCGCCAGGGGGTGGCCGGTGCGGACGATCGGCAGCGGGTCGGCCTCCGACACCGTGAGCCCGTCCATCGGGGGCGCCGCCACGCGGCGGTAGTACGAGATGGACGTCGCGAGCAGGTCGGCGCGCAGGCCGCTGCCCGGCGCGAGTTCCGTGATGAGGTCGGCGAACGGGTGGTCCTGGGACTCCAGTCCGGTCACGAGGTGTTCCATAACGTCGGCCACGTACTCCGATGCCGGAACGTCCGCCGTCCGCCGCAGGCGCAGCGGCAGCAGGTTCGAGCAGTACCCGACCATATGGTCCAGCTCCGGCGGGCGGCGGGCGGCCAGGACCGGGACGACGATGTCGTCCTGCCCCGTCACCTGGTGCAGCACGGCGCCCCAGGCCGCGATCAGATAGGCGAACACCGTCGCGCCCTGCTCCCGGGCGGTGGCGCGCATCCGCTCGCAGAACGCGGAGTCGAGCCGGACGCTGTGCCGCACCGCCCGGTAGGGGAAGGGCGCGGACGTGCCGGGTCCGGGCAGTTCCGGGGCCTGTGCGCCCCGGAGCAGGGTGTGCCAGTACGCACGGTGCTCGGCGGCGTCGGGGCCGCCGGCGGTCCGCTCGTGCCACGCGGTGTAGTCACGGAACTGCGCCGCGGGCGGCAGCAGCGGCCTGACGTCCTGGCAGCCGGCGTTGTACAGCGCCACGAGGTCGTCGACCAGCACGCCGAACGACCAGCCGTCCACCGCGGCGTGCGCCCCGGAGATCAGCAGCAGATGCCGCTCCGCGGCGGTCCGTACGAGCGCGACGCGGAACACCGGGCCGTCCGCGAGCCCGAACCGCTGCTCGGCCCAGGACCGGCGGAAGCGGTCGAGGTCGGCGTCGTCCGGACTGACGTGCTCGGTCAGGATCTCGTCCAGCACCGTCTGCGCGGCGGACCGCACGGCGAGCGTCACGCCGTCGGCGGCGAGTGTGGTCCGCAGGCTCTCGTGCCGCGCGACCAGGTCCCGTACCGCACCGCGCAGCGCGTCCCGGTCGAGCCGGCCGTCCAGCCAGAAGCCGACGGACATCTGGTACGCCGGTACGCCGCCCTCGTCCAGCGCGGCCTGCTGGCGCTGCGCGAGGGTGCTGCGCGGCGCGGGCGGCGGCACCGCGGCACCGGACCCGGACGAGCGGCCGGGGCCGAGCACACCGTGCTCGCGCAGTTCGGCGACCGAGTCGCGGACCGCTGCCCGGATGTGGTCGAGGTCGGCCTGCTCGTGCGCCGTGGACAGGAAGAAGTTGCGCAGCTCCCAGACGAACACACCGCGGTCGAGCAGGTTGAAGTACAGGGGGTCCATGTTCTCTTCGTGCTCGAACCGGAAGAACGAGGAGAACCGGCGGACGTCGATCGGCACGTCGAGCTCGCGGAAGTCGGCGTTCAGCCCGTCGACGAACAGCTCGGTCGTGCGATCGAGGTTCCGCTGGAGGGCCGGGCCCTCGTCGCGCAGACGGCCAAGGACCGTCCGGGCCGCCACCATGGTCATCGGATGCTGGCTGAACGTGCCGGCGAAGAAGGTCGACTCCGCGGTCGGGCGCGAGTCGTCACCGAAGTCCCAGACGCCGCCGTCGATCGCGTCCATGATCCCGCCCCGGCCGGCGATCACGCCGATCGGCAGGCCGCCGCCGATGATCTTGCCGTACGTGGCCAGGTCGGCCTCGATACCGAAGAGCCCCTGGACACCGGCCGGGTGGCAGCGGAACCCGGTCACCATCTCGTCGAAGATCAGCTTCGTGCCGTGCCGCTGGGTGATCTCCCGTACCCGGCGCAGGAATTCGGGATTCTGCACCCCGGGGGTGCGCAGGGTCACCGGCTCGGTCATCACCGCGGCGAGGCGCGGGCCGTGCTTCTCGATGAACTCCAGGGCCTCGTCGGTGCCGAATTCGAGCACGTGCACGTTCTCCACCGCGCGCGCCGGGATGCCCGAGGTGACCGGCCGGGTGGCCCGCACGCCGTTCTCGGAGGAGGCCGCGGCGAGCACGCTGTCCGCGTGACCGTGATAGGCGGTGGAGAAGACCACGACGTCGTCGCGGCCGGTCGCGGTCCGGGCGATGCGCAGGGCGGTCATGACCGCCTCGGTGCCGGTGTTCAGGAAGGCGACCCGCTCCATGCCGGTGAGGTCGACCAGGCCGGCGGCGACCTCCTCGACCGTCTCGGTGCGCGAGGCGATGACGAAGCCGAGGTCCAGCCGCTCGCGCAGGGCCGCCATGACGGCCGGCGGGTTGTGCCCGAGGAGGTGGACGCCCCAGCCCATGGTGAGGTCGACGTACTCGTTGCCGTCGATGTCCCACAGCCGCGCGCCCTGCCCGCGTTCGGCGACGATCGGGTACAGCATCTCCTTGGTCGTGGGCCGGAAGCCGATGGACGAGCGGCTGTCGGCGATCAGCGGGCGGAACCGCTGGGCGAACTCCTTCGAGCCCTTCGTCCTGCGGCCGAACCTCTCGGCCAGGACCTTGAGATACCGGGCGCGTTCCGCCGACTCCACGAGGCCGGCCCCGCCGCGCCCGCCGGGTGCGAGCGGGGCGGCGGCGGTCCGGGACGGGGCAGGCCGGACGGCCGGACGGACCGCGGGCGCCGTTTCGACGGCGACCGGTCCGGCGGCCGGGGCTGCGACGCCCGCCAGGAGTTCGAGCTGGCTTCGCATCACGGCGAGTTGTTCGCCGAGCAGCCGCTCCACCGCCGCCGAGGTGCCGGGCGCCGGCACGGTGGCCGCCGCGGCGGGGGTTCCGAGGGGCTCGGGCACAACCGGCGCGGGCGCGGGGGCGGGGGCGGGGGCCCCCGAGACGTCGGCGGCCGCGGCGGTCACCGTGCCGGCGCCCGTGGCCGGTGCGGCCCGTGCCGTCCGGGCCGGCGCGTTCGCGTCCAGGTGCGCCGCCAGCGCGGCGGGCGTCCGTACGTCGCCGAACAGCTGCCGGAGCGGGATCTTGCAGCCGAAGCGCTCCTCGACCAGCCGCACCATTCCGAGCAGGGCCATCGAGTCCGCACCGAGATCGGCGAACGAGACGTCCGGGTCCAGCGCGTCCGGCCGGATGTCGAAGTAGCCGCCGACCATCGCGACGACCTCTGGGAGCAGTGGCTCCACGGTGTTCTCCTCGTGGTTCACGTCAGCCGACCTGGGCCAGGTGCGCCGCCAGGCGGTCGATCGTCGGGTTCTTCAGCAGATCGATCGTCGGCAGCGGGACGCCGAGCTCCGTCCCGATCCGGCGGGCCAGCCGCACGGCGAGCAGCGAGTCGTCGTCGATGTCGATGTCGAAAAGGCTCCGGTCGTAGCGGTCGACCTCGGTGCACAGCACCTCGGTCCACAACTTCGCCAGCAGCCGCTTCAGCTCCTCGCCGCGCGGCGGTCCCGCGGGGGCCGCGGGCGGCGCCGGATCCGGTTCGTCCAGCCGCAGCCTGCTGCGCCGCAGCGGATGCGCGGGCAGGGGGACCCGGTGGGGCTCCGCACCCGGCCGGTCCGACCAGCCCGACCAGTCCACGGGGACGCCCGCACTCCACAGCCGGGCCGCGTCCTGGAGCAGCCGCTCCACCGGCGACGACCCGGCGCCGCCGTCCGGGGCGATGGCGCCCGGCACCGGTTCGGCGGGGGTTCCTATGACGACGAGGGCCGTCCCGTCCGAGGCCCGGCCGCCGAAGGCTTCGGCCAGCCGGCCGCCCTCCCACACGTCCCGTGTCCAGTGCAGCGGGTCGAGTGCTCGCGCCTCGGGGAGTTCGCCGCCCACGACGGCCGACAGGACCGGGACGCGCGGGGCCCGCGGCCGCACCGCGGGCGGGCCGTCGAGCAGCCCGGCCCGCCAGGACAGCAGGGCCAGCGCCTCGGTCTCGTCGAGGACGCCGCTGAAGCAGGCCGCGAGGACTTCACCGGCTCCGGCGCCGCCGACCGCGTCGGGACGCGCGCCGGATTCGGCCCACAGGGTCGCGAGCACCAGTGCGGCGGTCGCCGGCGCGGCCGGTGCGCTCTGCGCGGGGACCGCTGCGCTGTCGAAGGACCGCCCCGCGATGTCGGCCACGGCCGGCACGCTCTCGGCCAGCTCCTGGAATTCCTCGATCGGGACCTCGCCGAACAGGAACGACACGGCCGGGGTGGTCTCCGCCGTCGCCGCCGTCGCGGGCTCCGCGGCGATCGCCCGCAGTGCGGCCTCGGCGGTGGCGTGGTCGTGCGCGACGACCGCGCGGCGGTGCGGGAAGGCGCGCCTGCCGGCGCGCAGCGTGTAGTCGGCGTCGGCGAGACGGGGGGCGTCCGGCCGCGCCAGCGCGTCGGCCAGCCGGCCGGCCAGCTCGCGCAGCGCCGGACCGCTCTTGGCACTCACCGCGAGCAGCCGGGGACCGGCGTCCGGTGCCGGCCGCTCGGGCGGCACCGGCGCCTCCTCCAGCACGACGTGCGCATTGGTACCGCCGATGCCGAACGAGCTGACCGCGGCCCGGCGCGGGGTCGGGCCCGGCTGCCACACCAGGGGCCGGACGTTGATGTGGAACGGGCTGCCGTCCAGGTCGATCCGCGGGTTGGGCCGGGTGAAGGCCGGGTGGCCGGGGATCTCCCGGTGCCGCAGGGCCAGCACCGCCTTCATGAACCCGGCGATCCCGGCGGCCGCGGCCAGATGCCCGACATTCGCCTTGACCGAGCCCAGCGCGCACTGTCCGGGCCGGGCGCCGCCGTCGGCGAAGGCCTCGTTGAGCGCGGTGAACTCGATGGGGTCGCCCAGAGGGGTCGCGGTTCCGTGCGCCTCGACGTACGTGATGGTGTCGCTGTCCACTCCGGCGACGGCGTGCGCCTCGCTGATCACGGCCCGCTGCCCCTCGACGCTCGGGGCGGTGTAGCCGATCTTGTCGGCGCCGTCGTTGTTGATCGCCGAGCCCTTCAGCACCGCCAGGACCCGATCGCCGTCCGCGATCGCCTCGTCCAGCCGCTTGAGGGCCACCAGGCCGACGCCGTCGCCGAACGTGGTGCCCGCGGCGTCCGCGTCGAAGGGGCGGCAGTGACCGTCCGGGGAGAACATCATCCCCTCGCCGTAGACGTAGCCCGGATACGGATTCGCGATCACCGAGACGCCACCGGCCAGCGCGATGTCGCACTCCCCGGCGATCAGGCTCTGCGCGGCCACGTGCACCGCGACCAGCGAGGTCGAACAGGCGGTCTGCACGCTGACGCTCGGCCCCTTCAAGCCCAGCTTGTAGGAGATCCGCGTGGTCATGTAGTCCTTGTCGTTGGCGACCATGAGCCCGATGCCGTCATAGGTCAGCAGGTCGCAGGACCGGGCCACGACATTCGTCAGGTACGTGTTCATCGCCGCGCCGGCGAACACCCCGACCGCCTGGCCGCCGGCCCCGCCGGAGTAGCCGATGGTGTCGAGCAGCTCCCACGCGACCTCCAGCATGAGCCGCTGCTGGGGGTCGATCAGCTTCGCGTCGCGCCGGGTGTAGCCGAAGAACTCGTGGTCGAAGTCGAAGGCGTCGGGCAGGGCCGCCGACCGCGGGACGTACTGCGGATCGCGGCGCACCCGCTCGGGTACGCCGGCCGCGGCGAGTTCGTCGTCGGTACAGGTGGTCAGCAGGTCGTCCCCGGCCCGCAGCCGGCGCCAGAACGTGTCCAGGTCGGGGGCGCCGGGAAAGCGGCCGCACATCCCGATCACGGCCACGTCGTTCGAGTGGACCATCGCGTCGGCCGCGTCGGCCGCGTACGTCACGTCGGCGTCAGGCATTCTTGCCTCCCCGTTCCCGGGCCCGCAGGCGCGCGCCGCGGACCGTGTCGTCCGCCGGCCGGGCGCGGCGGCCCGCTGTCCGGCCGCGGTCGCGGCCCGCGCCGGCGGCGGGCTCGGAGGCGGCCCGGCCGAGGCGTGCGGCCAGCGTGGCCACGGTGGGATAGCGGAACAGTTCGGACCCCTTCAGCGGCTGGTTCACGGCGTCGCCGGCGAGCAGTTCGTGGACTTGGGCCAGCAGCATGGACGTGCCGCCCAGGTCGAAGAAGTTGTCGTCGCGCCCGATGTCCTGGCGTCGCAGTACCTGCTGCCAGACGGCCGTCACCCGGCGCTCGTGGTCGCTCGGCGCCCCGGCGGCGCCGGTTCGGGCGGCCGCGCCGGCGAAGTGTGCGGCCAGTGCGGCGCGGTCGGTCCTGCGGTCCGCGTCGAGCGGGAACGCGTCGACCGACCTGATCTCGGTGGGCAGCAGGGAGGGCGGCAATGCGGAGCCCAGCTCCGCCAGCAGGGCGCTCTCCGTCACGTCCGCCCCCGGTTCGGGGACCACGCAGGCGACGAGCCGGCGGTCGTCGGCACCCTCGCCGACGAGCAGCGCCGCCGACCGTGCGACACCGGCCAGCTCGTCCAACCGGGCTTCCAGGCCTTGCAGTTCGGCCCGGAACCCGTCCACCACCACCTGGTTGTCGGCACGGCCCAGGAGGTGCAGTCGACCCGTGGTGTCGATCCGCGCCAGATCGCCGGTGCGGAACAGCCGGCCCCCCGGTTCGAGGGGGCTCTCCAGGAAGCGTTCCTTCGTCAGCCCCGGCTGGTCGACGTAGCCCCGGCCGACGCACGGTCCGCCGATGTGGAGCTCGCCGGTGAACTCCCGCGGTACCGGGTGCCCGTGCTCGTCGAGGATGTGAATGCGGCCGTTCGCCAGCGGAAGCCCTGCCGGTACGGCGGTTCCCGCGCAGTCCTCGGGCCGGACGGGCTGCGCGGTGACCCAGCCCGTGGTCTCGGCCGGGCCGTACCCGGTCCACAGCGTCCCGCACCACGCGCGGACGTTCCGGGCGAGCGGCGCGGGCAGCGGCCCGCCGCACGAGAAGACGTGCCGCAGCGCCAGGCCCTCGGCCCCGGTCCGCCCGATCACGGCGTCCAGGCCGTGCAGGGCGGAGGGCGTCTGGACCAGGTGCGTGACCCGTTCCTCGACGAGCAGCGCGTGGACGCGGTCGGGCGACCGGGCCTCCCCCGGAGCCACGACGACCAGGCACGCCCCGGCCAGCAGGGCACCCCACAGGGCCGGCTCGGAACCGGCCGGGTGGAAGAGCGCCCCGACCGCGGTCTCGTCGAAGGCGGCGTGCTCACGCATCGACTCCAACAGGGCCAGGACATTGCCGTGCTCGATGTCGGTCCCCAGCGGTGTCCCGGCCGGGCCGGACGTGTAGACCGTGTGGGCCACATCGCCGGCCCGCGGCAGATCGCCGGGCTCGCCGGCCGGCGGCAGCTCGGTGTCCGGCATGACCAGGACCGGCACCGCGGCCCCCGCCAGCAGACCGGCCAGGTCCGGCTGGGTGAGCACCAGGTGCGCTCCGCTGTCGTCGAGCACCGCCCGGTGCCATGCCGCGGGCCAGGACGGATCCAGGACCACGTGGGCCGCCCGGACGCGCTGGACCGCGACGAGCGCGGCCACCGTGTCGAGGGAGGGTTCGAGCAGGAGGGCGACCCGGCTGCCCGGTCGGACGCCCTCGGCGCGCAGCCGGGCCGCCCAGCGCCCGGCCAGCTCGTCGAGTCCGGCGTAGGTGAGTTCGTCCGCGCCGCAGCGCACGGCCGTGCGGTGGGCGTACTGCTCCGCGGCCTGCCGGAAGCGGGCCGCCAGGCTGTCGTCCGGCGCGACGGACACCGGCTCGGGGCTCCGGCCGTCGCCGTGCCCGGCCTCGTCCAGGAGCGGCAGATCCGGCACAGCGCGGTCCGGGTCGGTGACCGCGGCCCGCAGCAGCGTCGTGTAGTGCTCGGCGGCGCGGCCGGCCGCGGCGGCGGAGAAGACGGACTTGCGGTACTTGAGCACTCCGACGAGGCGGTCACCGTCGTGGACGACCTCCAGCAGGAGTTCGAGCTGGTCGTCCTGTTTGTCCAGCGGGAACGGCGCCGCGGTCAGTCCGGCCCAGGCGGCCGGGGACGCACCGTCGTCGGCCACATGGAGGGCGGCGTGGGCTGGATGCCGGCCGGACTTCTGGTAGATGAACATCGTCTGGAAGAGCGGATTGCGGCCGTCCGTCCGGCGCGGCGCCAGCTCGCCGACGAGCAGCTCGAAGGGGTAGTCCTGGTGCTCGAACGCCTCGGCGACCGTGCGTCGGGTCCGGCCGAGCTGCTCGCGGAACGAGACCGCGTCGCTCAGGTCGGCCCGCAGCACGACGGGGTTCATGAAGTTCCCGACGCATTCGGACAGCGCGGGGTCCGTGCGGCCGGCGAACGGGCTCCCTACCAGCACGTCGTGCCGGCCGGTGTAGCGGCCGACCAGGATCTGAAAGGCCGTCAGCAAGACCGCGTAGGGCGTGACCGCTTCCGCCTTGGCCAGCGCGAACACGTCCGCGGCGAGCTCCGCGGGGAGGGGGAACATGAGCGAGCCGCCGCCGTCAGTGTCCGCCGGGTCCAGATCGAACTGCGGCCACCGGACCGGCTCCACGGGGCCGGCCAGCTGCGCGTGCCAGTAGGCGCGGGCCCCAGCACCCCGCTCGCCGGCCATCAACTCCCGCTGGTACGCGACGAAGTCGCTGTACGGCCGGTTGTTCCCGGGCAGCCCCGCCGGGCGCCGTTCGGCCTCGGCGGCGTAGAGCTGTTCGAGTTCGGCCAGCATGGTGCCGAGCGACCAGAAGTCGCACACCACGTGGTGGGCCGCCAGCAGCACGACCGCTTCTCCGGGCGCCACCCGATAGGACCGCACACGCAGGGGCGACCCGCTCACCAGGGCGAACGGCTCGCGATAGGCGGCGCGTACCGCCTCCTGGACTTCTTTCTCGGTCCACTGGCGCGCGTCCAGTTCGGCGAAGTCGGGTTCGAGCCAGCCGTGCACGGTCTGACGGCCCGTGGGGCCGCCCCCGTCGTCGGCGCCCGCCCGGCTGAACGTGGTGCGCAGCGACGCGTGCCGCCCGACGAGCGACTGCAACGCCCGGTGGAACACGGCGGAGTCGAATCCGCCGGTGAACCGGGCCGTGAGGGCGACGTTGTAGGACGCGCTGTCCGGGTCCATCTGATGCAGCAGCAGCAAGGAGCTCTGCGCGTACGAGAGCGGATGCTCGGTGCGTGCCTGTCCGGCCCGTGCCCGAAGCGCCGTCTCCAGCCTCTTCCTGAGGTCGTGGTCAGTCATGGGTGTCACTCCTCGGTCGATCCGACGGGGTGGAAGCGCCTGGGCCTGCCAACCGGGGCAGGAGGGCGTGCAGTTGGTCCTCGGTCAGCGCGTCGAGCGAGCCCAGCAGCCGCACCGCCTCTTCGGGCGGGAGCTGGTCCGGCCCGCCCGCCTCGGCACCGGGCCGCGCCCCGAGTTCGAGCCCGACGACCTCGACGACCGGCCGGCCGGCGGCGTCGACGACCGAGACGTCGACGACCTCGCGCGCCGCCCCGCCCGGCCGGGGCCGGACCACCGCGACTCCGGAGCCCGCGGCACTCGCCGACGCGTGGATCACGACCCGTTCGATCCGGAACGGCAGCTCGGCAGGGGGCGCCGGGGCGGCCCCGACCGCTTCCGGCCGGTCCGCTTCCGGCTTCCCACCGGCCGTCGTCGGGCCGGCACGGAACGGCGCGTGGTACCGCACCCAGTCCACCGGAATCCCCGCTTCCTCCAACGCGGTCAAGTGCTCGAGGACCGTCGTCGAGTCCGGTCTCCGAGGCGCGAGCCCCGCCAGCCAGAGCTCACCGCCGTCGCTCTGCGCCCGGCCGGCCGTGGTCAGCGACCGTCCGGGCCCCACCTCCAGGAAGACCGTGCAGCCCTCGTCCATCAGGGCCCGGACTCCCGCCGTGAACCTGACCGGCGAGGTGAGCTGCCGGCCCCAGTACGGTGCGCCGATGTCCCCGCTCGCGGCCCAGCCCCCGGTGAGGTTCAGGACCATCGGCACCGCCGGGGCCCGGTGCCGCACGCGGCCTGCCGCCGCGACCAGTGCCGGAACGGCCGGGGCGACCAGCGTCGAGTGGAAGGCGTGGGTGGTCTCCAGCGGGACGGTCGGCCGGCCCTGCCGCTCGAACGCCGCCGCCAGCTCCTCCATCGCCACGTCGGTGCCGGAGACGACGATCCGTTCCGGAGCGTTGTACGCGGCCACCGAAGCCGCGTCGCCGTAGGCCGCGACCATGCGTTCCAGCTCCGCCGGGTCGGGGCCGCCCACGGCGACCATCCGGCCGGCGCCGGGCACCGCCGCGAAGGCGCGGCCGCGGGCGCTGACGAGTTCGAGCCCCTCCTCGACGCCGAACACCCCCGCCACGCAGGCGGCCGCGTACTCGCCGAGGCTGTGGCCCGCCACCGCGTCCGGCCGCACCCCGCACGCGGTCCAGAACTCCGCGAGCGCGACCTGGAGCAGGAAGACCGCCGGCTGGAGCAGCTCGGCCCGGGTCTGGGCCGCCGGGTCGGCGAACACGTCGAGCGGAGCGACGCCGGTGAGCCGCCGGAACTGGTCGGCGTGCCGGTCGATGGCCGCGCGGAACAACGCGTGCTCGCGGTGGAGTCCGACGCCCATGCCGACGTACTCCGAGCTCTGCCCCGAGAACAGGAAGCCGGTCCGCGGCCGGATTCCGGAATTGCTGCCGGAATCCGATATGACCTGACCCTTGTCGTACGGCATTCCGGACACGAAGGAACTCCAACCGATCTGTCACATCTGGAGAAAGCCAGTCATATGAGCCCGCGAGATTGTTCAACGGACCGAAAGGGGGATGACGCCGAATTCCCAGAAAAGGTCGATGCGCCATTGTCTTGCCGGCGAGACACGAGAGGCATCTCCTTGGCCGGCACGGAGAATCGAACCACAGAACCCCGCCGCCGGGGCAGCGGCCGAAGCGTGTTCCGCTCCGACGCCGGGATCAGGACGCCTTGCCGACCAGTTCGGTCAGTACGTCACTGAGGTCGCTGAGCAAGGGGTTCTTGAGGATGACGCCCGTGATCCGGGAAATCCCCAGCTCCTGGCGGAGGGCCTGACCGAGGCGGACGGCGATGATGGAGTTGCCGCCGACGGCCAGGAAGTCGTCGCCGATGCCGATGCCCGGATTCCCGAGAAGCTCCCGCACCTTGCCGACCACCAGCTCGTCCATGGGGTTGCGGAACCCGCTGTCGACCGTCACCTGGCCACCTCTCGTACGTCGTCGGTCAGTTCGCGCAGGCTCGCGGGCCGCAGGTCCGACCAGTGCGCGGCCACATGTGCAAGGCAGTCCGTCCGCGTGTCCGCGTGGTGCGCGACCGGCCAGCCGGTGGGCACGCCACGGGACACCGGCCACAGCGAGTACTGCTCCTCGCTGTCGACCAGGACCAGATGAACGCCTTCCTCATCTTCGAACGGATGGGCCACGGCTCTCCTGTATGAACGAAACCTGATTTCCCGAAGGTCGTGTCCATCGTGCGCTTGTCTCGCCAGCGAGACAACATTCCGGCGGTCGATTGCCACCAGGGTCCGCAGTGAGTGCGTCCACGAAGAACGCGGGTGCTATGAATCAGGAACGGGCGCATTTACCGAACGATGTTCGCCATACACCCCGACTCCGAACCGTATCCGCTGGGGAGAACTCACGATGGATCTCAGCCTCTTCTATTTCGCCAACGACAGCGGAGGCGCCGAGGCCGACCGGTACCGGTTGCTGCTCGAAGGCGCCCGCTTCGCCGATGAGAACGGTCTGGCGGCGGTGTGGACCCCGGAACGCCATTTCCACCCCTTCGGCGGGACCTATCCGAACCCCTCGGTGACCAGTGCGGCGATCGCCGCGACGACGGAGCGTGTCAAGATCCGGGCGGGCAGCGTGGTGGCACCACTGCACCACGCGCTGCGCATCGCCGAGGAGTGGTCCGTGGTGGACAACATCTCCGGGGGCCGGGTCGGGGTGTCCTTCGCCTCCGGCTGGCACGCCGTCGACTTCGCCCTGAATCCGGCCGCGTACACGAACCGCCGCGAGGAGATGTACGAGCGGATCGAGCAGGTGCGTGCCCTGTGGCGCGGCGAGGCGATCGAGGTCATCGACGGCGCGGGGACCCCGGTGAAGGTGCGGTCGTACCCGCCGCCGGTACAGAGCGACCTGCCGGTCTGGATCGCCAGTGTCGGCGACGTCGAGACCTTCCGGAGCGCCGGCCGGATCGGCGCCGGGCTCCTCACCCACCTCCTCGGACAGACTCCCGAACAACTGGCGCACAAGATCGCCGAGTACCGCGCGGCCGCGGCCGACGCCGGCTGGCCGGGCCATGTCGCGGTGATGGTGCACACCTGCCTCGGTGAGGACACCGACGCGGTCCGTGAGCTGGTCCGGCCGTCGCTGAGCGCCTACATGCGCAGCTCGCTCGGGCTGATCCTGTCGTCGGACCTCAGCACCGGAGACCTGGAGCCGGACGAGATCGACATGCTCGTCGAGCGGGCCTTCGATCACTACTTCGACAACGTGGGCCTGCTCGGCTCGGTGGACAAGGGCG
The DNA here is from genome assembly GCF_026343295.1 of Streptomyces sp. NBC_00083. Lineage (GTDB taxonomy): Bacteria > Actinomycetota > Actinomycetes > Streptomycetales > Streptomycetaceae > Streptomyces. The sequence continues at coordinate 1,579,006 of NZ_JAPELY010000002.1, read as the reverse complement.
AGGAGGTCGTGGCGCGGCTCGCGGAGCTCGGCGTGGACGAGATCGCGTGTCTCATCGACTTCGGACTGCCCACGGACGAGGTCATGACCGGCCTGACCCACCTCAAGCGACTTCAGGACGCGTGCGGCGCCGACGCGTCCCGCGAGCGCACGGACTGAGCCCGGCCCCTACCCGTCCCCGTGCCGCCGCGATCGCCGGCCCGGGTGCGGAGGCACGGGAGCGCGCCGGGGCCGGTGGGGGAACGGGATGACGTTCCCCCACCGGCCCCGGCGGTCTCTCAGCCCGCGAGCCGGGCGATGGAGTCGGCGCTCTCCAGGTCCCGCTTCACCTCCGTGAGGAAGCGGACCGCGTCACGGCCGTTGAGATAGCGGTGGTCGTAGGTGACCGCGACCGTGGTGACGGGCCGAGTGAACGGCACGCCGTCCTCGGCCAGGGCCACCTCGCTCCGCTCGGCGCACAGGGTCACGACGCAGGTGCGGCCCGGATGGACGATCGGCGCGGCCAGGACGATGTCCGGATCGTTGTGCAGCGAAAGGGTGATGGCCTCGTCGGCGAACGCGTCCTCGCGGAAGTTCTGCCGCAGGGCGCTGACCCGGAAGTCCATGAGGTCGTCGGTCAGCTCGTCGATCGCACGGAGGTCGGCGTCCTTGAGCACGGGGATGAACAGTCCCGTCCCGACGTCGATGGTGACCCCGACGTTGGGGGCCGGCGCGAGGGTGAGGGTATGGCCCCCACCGGGTGTGGCGAAGAACAGCGGGAAGTCGGCATGGCGGGCGGCAATGGCCTTGACCAGGAGCTCGACCAGGCCGTACGGGGCGTCGCCGCCGCGGGTCGCGCGGAACGCCGACAGATCGACCGCGATCGCGGCGAAGGCGGCCGGGATGGTGCGGTGCGCCTCGCTGACGACGGCGGCCACCGCGCGCTGGCGCGGGCTGAGGCTGACGACCTCCGCGTCCTCGGACGCCTCGGCCTCCTGGGTCTCCTGGGTCTCCTCGGCCGGCCCGGCCGCGTCGGGGGCCGGCTCCTGGTCCGTTGCCCCCTGGTCGATGAGCCGCTGGACGTCGGAGGCCTTCACCATCCGCTTGCCGAGCGCGCGCAGTTGCCCGGCTCCTATGCCGTGCTCCTCGGCGAGGGTGCGGGCGGCGTCGCTGAGGACCGGGGCCGGACCGCCCTCGGAGTCCTCGCCCTCATCCGGGCCCCCGGGGGCGGCGGCGAGCCCGGCGGCGGCCGGGCTCGCCAGGTAGTCGTCCCGTTCCTCGACGCTGTCGAACAGCAGCCCCACCGGCCGCCCGAACTCGCAGTGCGATCCCGCCTCGACGAGCCGGTGGAGGACGCCGTCGATGTCCGCGACGAGTTCCTCCAACGCCTTGGCGGTCTCGACCTCGGCGACGACCGCGTCCGCGGACACCTCGGCGCCGTCGTCGACCGTCCAGCCGACCAGGACGCAGCCCTCGTCGTTGTTGTTGAACTTCGGCAGCAGCAGTTCACGCATGCAACGCCTCCCAGATGGCGCGGTGGATGTCGGACGCTTGAGGGAGCACGGTCTGCTCCAGGTGGGCGGCGGTCGGAATCACCTCGGCCTCGGCGCTGCACAGCACGACCGGGCGCCGCAGGCGGCCCCACAAGCGCTCGTAGACGCGCGTGGCGACCTCCGAGCCCCAGGTGCCGCCGGCGGCCGAGTCCTCGACCAGGCACACCACCTCGGCGCCGGCCAGGGCGGGCAGCAGCGGCTCCACGTCGAACGGGTACAGCCGGGTCGGAACGATCACCTCGCAGGTGATCTCCCGTTCCGCGAACAACGTCCCGGCCGCCGCGAGTGCTCGCCGGGCCACGCCGCCGGGCGCGACGATCACGCAGTCGGCCGTGTCGTCGCCGTCCGACATCCGCAGGCGTGCCGGGCCGTCGGCGCCGAACGGGAAGTCCGCGGCGAACGGCCCGTCCGTGCCCGGCTCGTGCATCGGTTGCGTGTAGAGCACCTTGTCCTCGAACAGGACGGCCGGCTCGCCGGCGGCGAGCAGACCGGCCAGCAGCGCCGTGCTGTCGTGGAACGGCGAGATCTCGTACACCGACAGGTGCGGCACGCCGATGAAGTGCTTCTGGAGGCTCTGGCTGTGGGTCGGGCCGTATCCGCGCCGGCCGCCGGTGGGACAGCGCACGATCACCGGTACCTCGACGCGCCGGCCGTACATCGCGACCGACTTGGCCGCGAAGTTCACGATCTGGTCGAAGGCCAAGGTGGCGAAGTCGCCGAACATGATCTCGACGATGGCGCGCCCGCCGGACAGCGCGAGCCCGTTGGCCACGCCCACCAGCGACTGCTCGCTGATCGGCGTGCTCAGGACCCGGTCGGGGTAGCCCGACGAAAGACCCTTGGTGATTTTGAAGGTGCCGCCGTACGGATCGGTGACGTCCTCCCCCAGCAGGAACAGCCCGGGGTCGGCGGCGAAGGCCGCGTGCAGGGCCCGGTTCAGATTCTCAGCGACGCGCTCCATCGGTCAGCTCCTCTCCCAGACCGAGGCCGGACGGGCCAGGACCCGGTCCACGGCGTCGGCTATCCGCGTCCGCTGCTCGTCGTCGACCTTGGCGAACAGGTCGGGGTCCCGACGCCGACAGGCGTCGTACCAGTCGTGTTCCCGCTCGGCGTCGACCTCGGCCGCGGAACGCGTGTCGTCGCCCTTGCTGTGCGGGCCGAGGCGGTGGGTCGCGAACTCCACGACGCACGGCCCGCCGCCGGCGCGCGCCCGCTCCACCACCGGCGCCAGGAGCGCCCGGATCGCGGCCACGTCGCTGCCGGTCACGGGCACATGGTCGATGCCGAACGCCGCGGCGCGCCCGGCGATGTCACCGGCCATGGCGCTCGCGGTCGGCGTGGTCTGCGCGATGCCGTTGTTCTCCACGACCACCACCAGCGGCAGCCGCCACAGCGCGGCCAGGTTCAACGCCTCGTAGACGGCGCCCTCGCCCCAGGTGCCGTCGCCGATGTAGGCCACGGCGATCCCGGCCCTGCCGGTCCGCTGGAACCACAGGGCCGTGCCCACGGCCACGGGCAGGCTCTCGCCCTGCACCCCCGTGGACAGGTAGGTGTCCCGGAAGATGTGCTGGCTGCCGCCGACGCCCGAGCAGACGGCGCCCTCGCGGCCGGTCATCTCGGCCAACAGGCCCTCGGGGTCGTCGAACCGGGCCAGGTAGTGGCCGTGGCCGCGGTGGTTGCTGAACACGAAGTCCTCCGGGGCCAGCAGCGGCCCCAGGGCCACCGGCACGTACTCCTGGCCGATGCAGGTGTGCGTCGTACCGTTCAGCAGCCCGCGCGCGAACAGGTCCAGGACGGTCAGTTCGAAGTGCCTGATCATCAGCAGCCTGGAGAGGTCGCCGGCAGCGGTAGCGGCGCTGGACACCGCGGCCGTTCCGAGGGCGGTCGTGGGCCGGCCCTCGTGGTCCGCCGGGGCGGGGGACCACCCGTTCTCGTCATCAAGCACGTTCATGTTCTCGCCCGTCGGAGGTCGAAGAGATCAAGGTCAGGTCGGATGCGCCGGATCGGATGCGTCAGGTCCGCGCACCGACCGCGGCGTTCAGGTCCCGCCCGGGTCCGTCACGGTGAACTCCCGGGTGGCACAGGCGGCGGGGTCGCCCGGCCTGAGGTACAGCCGGCCGCTCCCCGGCAGCGCGACGGCGGCGGCCACGGTGCGCTCGTACCGGATGTCACCGGTCGCGGCAACGCGGATGGGAGGAGCCGAGAGCAGAGCGAAGTGGTCCTCCACCCCCGCCGCCGGTGCCATCGCGGCGAGACCGGCACGGCACGCCTCCAGCCGTCGGCGTGAGGAGTTCCGCGCGAAGACGTTGATCTCGTCGGAGGGCTGGAAGTCGGGGTGGAGGAAGTGGTTGGTATGTTCGGCCTGTTGGGCCTCGAAGCACCGGAACTCACCGTCCAGGGCCTCCACCCACACCGCCTTGTCCGCGTCGCAGAGCATGAACGAACGGGAGCTGGCCAACGGCAGACCGCGGAGGAATTCGACCGCCTCGTCGACGCCGCCGGCGCAGTCCAGCACATGGCGTATGGCCAGGTACGGCGGGACTCCTGGTTTCCAGTCGCCGCCGAGGACCAGGTTGAGGCCGACGGCCAGGCCGTCGCTGTTCACCCCGAGATAGCCGAGGAGCCCCGCGAAACTGAGCACCAGGGCCCGGCGCGGGGAGCCCTCGAGACCGATGTCGAGGACGCTGATGCGGTCGTCCAGGTCACCGTTCAGGTCCACCGTCTGGGCCAGGACCGGATGGGAGCCGGCCCTGGCGTACGTCGTGCAGTCGCCGCGCGCCGGGATCTTCCGGTAGCCCAGGATCTCCCGGCGCAGTTGCAGCAGCAGCGCCTGGTCGCGGGGGATGCCGATCCCGTCGGCGAGCCCGGTGATCTCCTCGGCCAGCCGCGGCAGCTCCGCCGTGATCACCGCGTCGAACGCGGACAGCACGGGGTGCAGCCCGGCCATCGAGACCTGTTCGTCGAGCAGCAGGTTGAGACGGCAGAGGGAGTCGTCGACGAAGCCGCGCAGCGACCCGGCGAGCGCCGTTCCGTGCTGCCGGCCGACCTCGTAGGGAGTGCCGCTGAGGCGCAGATGGGCGACGCCCGCTCCGTCGGTCACACCGCCGCGCCCGGACGCGTCACCTTCGCGTGGGTGGCCAGCTCGTCCTTGAGCCACGTCCACTCTCCGCGCAGCACGCTGTAGTAGACGGCGTCCCGGCGCCTGCCGTCCGGCATCGGGTTGAAGCTGCGCAGGACGCCCTCCTCCTGGGCGCCGATGTTGCGCAGGCCCGCTCGGGCCTGCACGTTGAGCTGGTCCGTCTTGAACTCCACGCGCTCGGCGCCCAGGGTCTCGAAGGCGTGCTCCAGCAGCAGGTACTTGGCCCAGCGGTTGATGCCGCGGCCCTGGAAGTCGATGCCCAGCCAGGACCAGCCGATCTCCAGGCGTCCGTCCGCCTCGGAGAGGTTGCCGAAGCTCATGCTCCCCGCGCAGCGCCCTGTCTTCTTGTCGGTGATGTGGAAGACCACGCGCTTGCCCGCCGCGTGGTCGGCGAGCATGCCCCGGAAGAAGGCGTCGAAGTCCTCCTCCGTCTCGACCAGACTCACGAAGTAGCGCCAGATCACCGGGTCCATCGCGATGTCGTGGACCGACTCACGGTCCTCGGGACCGATCGGCCGCAGCCTGACATGGTCGTTCTCCAGCGTGGCCGCGGCCAGCTCTGCCCAACTCACTTCATGAGGCCTTTCCGGCGTAGCGCGACAGGGTGTCGACGACATCGTGGAGGGTGCGCATCTCCGCGACGTCGCGTTCGGTCAGATGCACCAGGTCGACCGCGAGGTCCTCGCAGAGCCGCGTCAGGAACAGGACCTTCTGCAACGAGGTCAGTCCGTAGTCGGTCAAATCGGTGTCCGGTTCGAACGCGTCCGGGTCGACGGCCGGTTGGACCGCGGCCGACAGGTTCTGCCGCGCGATGGTCTCGATGTCACTGGGCATGGATTCCGTCCTGGTTGTTCGTGATCTCCGACTGGAAGGCAGCGAAGATGGCCTGCCGTTTCGGCTTGAACTGCGAAGTGAGCATGCCGTTGGCGATGCTGGGCCGCGGGCTCGCGACCACGACCTTGCGAATCTGCTCGTCCCGGCCGAACGCGGCGTTGGTGCGGGCCAGTTGCTCGGCGATCGCCTCGGTGTCGGCCGTGTCGGAGGAAGGCGAGACCACCGCAACCAGTGACGTCTGCGCGGGGCAGAACACCACGCACTCCTCGATCGCCGGACTCGTCCGCATGTGCTCCTCGATCGGCCGGACGATCACCTTCTTGCCGTTGCCGAGCACGATGACGTCGTCGGCGCGCCCCCGGATGAACAGGAAGCCGTCCTCGTCCACGTGCCCGAGGTCCCCGGTGCGCACCACCCCGTCGGGGAGGAACATCCGCTCGGAGTCGCCGGGTTCGGCGAACGTGTAACGCCGGTTCACCGGGTGCTCGCTGCGCACGAGGATCACGCCGTCCTCGTCGAGCAGCACCTCCTTGCCCCGCAGCACCTTCCCCACGCTGCCCTCCTTGTGGGCGCCGGGGTGGTTCTTGCTGACGATGCACGTCTCGTTCAGGCCGTAGCCCTCGTAGACGGGAAGACCCGCGTCGGTGAGATAGCGCAGCACCTCCCTGTCCGCCGGGGCCGACCCGGTCCACAGGTACCGGATGCGGTCGCCGAACAGACGGCGTGCGGCCGCGCGGCGGGCCTCCTCGGGCGCGACGCCCTCCGCGCGTGCGGCGTCCCGGCCGATCTGCTGCCGGGCGGCCTCGAAGAACGCCGGTACGCCCATCACCACGGTCGGCCGGGCCGTTGCCAGTGCGGCGAAGGCCGCCTCGTACGTGGTGACGGTCACGTCGTGGCCGAAGCAGAGGGCGGAGTAGAGCCAGTACCGCTGCTGGAGCAGCGACAGCGGAAGGAAGACGAAGAGGTTGTCGTCGCCCCCGTGTCCGAAGAGCTCCTGCACGGCCCGTATCGAGGCGTCGATACTGCCGACGGTGGCCCCGAGCCCCTTGGGCGCACCGGTGCTGCCGGAGGTGAACTTGATGGTCGTCACGTCCTCGGGCCCGTACACGACGGGTACGGGAGGCCCCGGGCAGGCGCGGCGCGCGGCGTCGGCGACTTCGGTGAACGCCCGGACGGCGGCCGGTGCGTCCGCCGGCACGTTCTGGTCGGTGAACAGGACCGCGAGCCCGTAGCGTGCCACCAGCTCTGCGGTATCGGTGAACTTGCCCGGCTCGAAGCCCGCGACAACTGCCCCCAGCCGCAGTGCGGCCAGGTCCAGCAGCACCCATTCCAGGCTGTTGGCTCCCAGGACGCCGATGCGGTCCCCGGCCCCGACGCCGATGCCGCGCAGGTGGGCGGCGACACGGCCCGACTGTTCGTACAGTTCCGTCAGGTCGAGCGTCCTGACGCTGCCGAGCCGGATGAAAGAGATCCGGTGGCCGGGCGCCGGCGGCCTCGCCACCAGGCGGTTGATCACGGAGTCCGTCATGCCTGGACTCCCCCCGCCGGCGGCCAGTCCGACGGCAGGGCCGCGAAGTAGGACTGCTGCTCAAGGTCGATCCGGGTGCCGGGCGTGACCAGTTCGACCTGAGCGGGCCAGGACGCGAGGTCGGCCTTCCCCAGCGCCTCGGCGAGCCGGGCTGCGAACCGGGGCATGACCGGCACGGCCGCGCGGGCCAGGAGCTGCGCGGCGGCCAGCTCCAGCGCGACGGCCGTGCGGGCCTCGTCCTTCCAGCCGGCGAGCTGCGCGGTGCGTGCCTCCGCTTCGGCGAACCGCCGCGTGTCGGCGACGATCCCGTCCAGTTCGGCGGCCGCGCGGTTCAGCGAGAATCCGTCCTGCCCGTAGCTGTCGGCGAGGGCGGCGAGCCGTATTCCCAGGCGGTTGAGGAACGCCGTGTGCTCAGGGGTCCAGACACCGGCGTCGGGGGCGGTCCCGCCGTATTGCCCGGCGACCCGGGCGCCCAGGTCGTTCAGCCAGCCCTGCCAGCCGTCCACCAGGACCCGCTGGACGGTCTCCGTGTACGCCGCGAGTTCGAAGTTCGTCCGCCGCTCCTCGGGACGCGTGAGCGCCAGGTGGTAGCGCACCGCGTCCACGGTCTCCGGCCGCAGGATCTGCTTGCCCCAGATGGCATGGCGCCTGCTGGTGGAGAACTTGCCGCCCTCCAGGAGATAGAACTCGTTGACGTGGTAATCGATGTCGGGGTTCCACCGGGGGTGCGCCAGCCGGTAGAGGGCCGGGTAGAGCACCGCGTGGTAGAAGCTGTTGTCGTAGCCGAAGAAGTGGACGAACTTCCAGTCCTGTTCGGGAGCCGCGGCCTGCCAGGTGCGGCCCAGGCGGCCGCCGAGGGCCTCGATGCCGTGGAGGAAGCCGTAGGACATCTCGGGCCAGACCCAGATCACCTGCCCGGCCGCCCCCGACTCCGCGGGCGGTACGCCCCAGTCCGACGGGTGGGTCACGGGAATGTCGAGCCTGCCGCGCGCGAACACCCGCTCCGCCAGTGCGCGCAGCCGGGCCGGGACCCGGCCGAGGCGGTGGTGGTCGGCGACCTCGCCGCCGAACTCGTGCAGGGGCAGGACGAAGCGCGGGAGGCGCCGCTGCTCGGGCGGCGCGTCCGACCGGCCGCTGCGCGGGTCGGCCAGATCTGCGCAGGTGTTCGGTTCGCCGCACTCCTCGCAGATGTTGCCGCTGGTGGCGCCCCCGCAGCCGGGACAGCCGCCCGCCACGTCCACCTCGTAGAGGTAGGCGTCCGTCTCGGCGTCCACCAGGGCCGCCGTCTCCTGGACCGTGACCGCCCCCGAGCCGACCAGCTTCGAGAAGTACCCGCGCAGCCCCTCCCGGTAGTCGGGGTCCTGGTTGGTCACCGTGTACTGGTCGACCTCGATGTCCATCAGCCGGAGCGTCGCGGCGATCTCGGCGCTGTAGTGCTCGGCGGTACGCGCCGGGTCGCGCTCCTCACGGCGGGCGCGGTCGACCACATAGCTCTGGAAGTCGTCGCTCCCGGTGAGGTGCCATGCCTGCGTGCCCCGCATGCGCTGGAACCGGACGTAGGCGTCGGCCCCCAGGTAGGGACCGGACAGGTGACCGAGGTGGAGGTCGCCGTTGGGGGTGGGCGGGGTCGAGAAGACGAACACCGGCCTCTCGTGGAACCGGCGGCGCGTGCCGCCCGCCGCCGCGGACTCGGCGGCACGCGCCGGGTCGCGCCAGTACAGGTCGAAGAAGACCAGGTCGACGTCGCCGTCGTTCTCGATGACGTGCGTCTCGAAGGGCTCGAACTGGCACACCGTGCCCGGCTCCACGCGTACGCGCCGCCCGTCGAAGGCCACCCAGCCGGTCCCGGCGACGACGACGAACATCTCGATCTCGTCGTGCTGGTGCGGATCGGAGGTGACTCCGGGGGCGACCCTGCCCCAGCCGGCTCCGGCGCCCATCTTCTCCACGGAGCTCATCTCGATGCCGAATGCCTGGTGCAGTTCTTCCGTGGAAAAGACGCTCACGTTCATCGGTGGCTCCCTTGGTCGGAAAGGTTCTCAACGGCGGTGCGGAGCAGCTGCGCCGCCTCCCTGGCGATGGCGGGTGCGAGCCGGTAGCCGGAGCCGTTGGCGCACCCCGCGAAGACCAGCCGCCCCTCCTCGTCCAGGGCGCGTACCACCGGCTCCCGGTCCGCGCTGTACGCGTCGCAGAACACCCGCCCGCTGCGGGCGGAATCGGCCAGGCGGGGGGCGCGCCTGAGCAGTACGTCACGGGCCTCGGCCAGGTCGGACGGGGAGAGGCTGCCGGTGAGCCGGTCGGGGTCCACGTCCCAGACCTGGCTGGTGTAGCTGAAGAGCCAGCGCCGCTGTCCGTGCAGCGGAAGCAGGAACGCGTCCTCGTCGTGGAAGACGACGACTCCGTCCCGCGCGGCGGGCGGCTCCTCGATGTGCAGCGCGACGACCTTCTTCACCCGGGCATCCAGCACCGCCAGCCGTTCGCGCCAGGCCGGTGCGGCCAGCCACGGGCCGGGGGCGAGCACGACCGAGCCGGCCGTGACCCGTTCTCCCGTGCCAAGCCCGAGTTCGTAGCCGCTCCCGACCCGCTCCAGTGAGTCGACGCGGACACCCTCGCGGAAGGTCGTCCCCGGACGCAGCGACCGGGCCAACACCCGTGCCAGTGCGCCGACATCGGCGTACTGGGCGCCCTCGCCCGTCCAGGCCGCCGTCTCGGGCGACAGGGGTGGCAGCCAGTCCGGCAGGGCGTCCACCCGGGAGAGTCCGGCCTCGTCGAGATAGGCGGCCTCCACCTGGTCCGCGCTCGCGCGGTCGGACACCACCAGCAGGGGAACCGGATGGATGGGCAGCGCCGGATCGGCGTCGAGCAGGGCGCGGTAGGAGGCCTGGCTGTAGGCGGACATGCGGCGCACGCGCTCGCTCGTACCGCGCGGGAAGTGCAGACCGGCCGACCGGCGACTGGCTCCGGACCCGACGGCATCCTTGTCGAGTACGAGCACGGAGGCGTGCGCAGCCCGCAGCGCCACCTCCCGGGCGATCATGCACCCGATGACTCCGCCACCGACGACCGCGACATCGACATGCGTCATGGCTCAGCCCACCCTCTCGTCCGGGCTGAGCTTCGCCGACCATTCGATGAACGAAGGAACCGGATCGTCACTGCGCACACAGCGGACGCGGTCGATGATCCGCTGGCTCCGCCAGGCGAGCAGGCTGAGGTTCTTGTCCGCAAGCCCGCGCTGTCCCAGAGCAGCGTTCTGGAGGAAGATACTGCGGTTCGCGGGACCGTCCCACCGCACGGCATAGTCACTGTCGATCCGGTACTCGTCGCCCTCGCGCTCCAGCCGGTCCGCGAGCGGCGCGAGGAAGTCGGGCGCGGTGCTGCGGAACCCGGTCGCCCACACCACCACGTCGGCGTCGACCTGCCCGAGAACCGTCGGATGGTTGCTGTTGTGCAGCTTCAACGACCACGTACTGCCGGAGCCGGAGACCGCGGTCACGTTCCGGTTCGGGTACAGGGAGACCAGGTCGGTGTTGCCGTGGATGAACCGCTCGGCGTAGATGCGCTGGTAGATCTCGCGGAGCGTGCTCTCCGAAATGCCGTCGCTGGTCAGGACGTGCTCCCGGTTGAGCGATTCGCGCGTCCCCTGGTCCAGCCTGGCGAAGTAGTCCGAATAGCCGGGCATGTAGAAGTCGTTGGTGAAGGGCGAGTCGTCTATGGGCGAGAAGTTGTGGCGGCGCGACACCCAGGAGATACGGCGCGGCCGCTCGGCGGGCGGACGCGAGATGAGATCGAGGAACGCCTCGGCGCCCGACTGTCCGCCGCCGACGACGCAGACTCTCTTCCCCACCAAGTCTCTGCTGCGGGGCATGAATTCACTGACGTGGAACTGCGTCGGGCCGAGATGGTCACGGGCCACCGCCGGCACCCAGGCGCGGCTGCCGATGCCGATGGACACATTGTTCGCCGTAACCGTACGCCGGTTGGTGCGCAGAACGAATACGCCGTCGAAGTCGACGGATTCGACTTCCTCACCGAACACCACGTTCGGATTGCGCCTGCTCGCCCACTCCAGGTAGTTGCGGAACTCCTGCCGCGGCACCGCACCGAACTGGGCGTTGATGAAATGGTAGATCCGCCCCTTTTCCTTCAGGTACGACAGGAATGAAAAGGAACTGGTCGGGTCCGAAAGACTCACCAGATCCTTGAAGACGGAGACTTGGAGGGTCGCGTCGGGGATCTGCTGGCCATCGTGCCAACTGAATACTTCACGTTTTTCAAGGAAGATGTTCGGCAGCCCCGGAGAACCGTGCAACAAGGACGCGAGACTCAGGTTCGCAGGGCCGACGCCTATTCCGGCACACTCGTAGTGCTGTTCGTCACTCATGGCTCTCCCCGTCTACGCATCGGATGTCCACTCGACTGGGCGGGACGTCGGATGCCACTCGGGACCGGCCCGCGTGCGGTCGCCGTCCCAGGGCGTCCGCGATGATGAGCTTCTGGACCTCGGAGGCTCCCTCGTAGATACGCAGGGATCTGACCTGCCGGTACAGACGTTCGGGGACGCTGTCGGCCACCAGTCCCGCTGCCCCGTGGAGCTGGACGGCGGCGTCGACGATCTCCTGCGCGGCCTCGGTGGCGGCCACCTTGGCGATACTCGAATGCTTCGCGCAGCCGGGGTTCTCGTGGTCGAACTCCCACGCGGCCCGCGCGACCAGGAGCGCGGACGCGTTCAGCTTGATCTCCATGTCGGCAAGCGCCCCTTTCACCAGCTGAAGGTCGAGCAGCCTGCCGCCGTGGATCCGCCGTTCACGGGCCCGCTGGACCGCCGAGTCGCGGGCGCGCCGCGCGAACCCCACCGCGGCCGCCCCCACCGTCATCCGGAAGCGTTCCAGCAGGTCCGTAGCGACCACGAAGCCGTGTCCGGGGCGTCCGAGGACACTCGATTCGGGGACCAGGCAGTCGTCGAAGGCCAGGTGTCCGAAGGAGCGCGGAGCGACCAGCGGCACCTCCTCCAGCACCCGGACGCCGGGCGTGTGCGCCGGTACCAGGAACGCGGTGAGCCCCAGCGCACCGGGTCCCTCTCCCGTCCGCGCGATCACGCAGTGCACATCCGCGATGCCGGCGTGCGCGATCCAGGCCTTCCGGCCGTTCAGCAGATAGCCGCCGGACACGCGGTCGGCCGTCAGACCGACTGCCGAGATGTCGGAGCCGGCCTCCTCCTCGGAGATCGCGAACGATCCCGCCACTTCGCCGGACGCCATGCGCGGCAGGTACTCCCCCTGCTGCGCACTGCTCCCCCATCGGAGGATCGGGGTCGCCGACAGCGCTTGGATGGAGAAGGCGAAGTCCGCCAGGTCGTCCGCGTAGGCGAGGATTTCCCTGGCCAGACAGACAGAACGCAGGCCACCCGCATCGGGCCGGTTCGCGGGGTCGAGGAATCCCAGCCATCCGGCGGAGCCGAGCGCGCTCAGGATCTCCCGGCCGGCCTTCTCCGGCGTCCGCTCCAAAGGACGCGACCACAAGTCGGCGTGGGCGACGCACCATTCGGCGAGTTCCACGGCCGTCGTGCGGTGCTGCTCCTCGTAGAACGGCAGCGCCAGGAATTCCTCATCGAGACCACTGAACAGCGCGTAATTCATGTCGCCCTTTCAGATCCGCAGGTCAGTATCGGTCGAGACGGCCGCGAGCCCGGCAGCAACGTGATCCGGAATTTACGCGAACGAGGCACGGCCCCGCCAGATCAGCCGCCCTGTCGCGGCACCCCGCCAATATCGGTGCGGGCGACGGGACTCATCCCATCAGGAAAGGCGACGGTCGTGAACGCGCGGGCCACGAAAGACGGTGCCATCGTGAATATCCGGGCGCGCCGGGTCACTTCATCCCGGTCTCGGCCGCCGACTTGCGGCGGCGGACCGGCCGACGCTTGTCTCGCCAGCGAGACAAAGCCCTCGCCGACCGTGCCGGTTCGGATGCTAACGCGGCTGCTTGCGCAGCAGAATCCCGTACCGTACGCCCGGAACCGAGGCGGCCAGGAGATAGCTCCCCCGATCGCGAAGTCGGCCGGCCGCAGCGAGATCGGCCAGATTGATGACCGGGTCGGCGGCGAAGCAATGGCCCACTCGCGCGATGTTGTCCGTGAACAATTGCGCGGCGGAAAATCCCGCCTGAAGCTCCTTCATGACAATGATGGCTTCGAAGACATTGGTGTGCATGAGAATGTCGACCTGGTCGATTCCCATGGATGCCCCGTGGGGCGCCCGTCGGGACGCGTGCTTCATCAGGTGCGTGTTGACCCGGCGGGAGAGTTCCGGGCTGATCTGGTTCGACCAGTCCAGGTCCTTCGTCTCGTGCGCCGCGGCACTGGCGACGATCTCGTACTCTCCGTCGGTGTCCGACACCAGCGCTCCGGCCGCGCCATCGCTGAACAGGGCGAACTTGGCGAGACGTTCCGCCTCGGCGGTGACGCGGTCGGTGGTGACGACCAGGACCCGCCGATGGGTTCCGGCCGCCACGAAGGCCTCGGCGACGCGCAGTCCCGCCAGGAGGTTCGTGCATCGGTCGAGCGTCACGCCGAGGAAGTCGGCGTCATGCAGGCCCAGCCCCTCGGAGATGGTCCGCACGAAACCGCCGTGGCTGTCCGGCCCCCCGGGGAAGCTGGTGCAGCACAGCACCAGCGCGTCGACGGACGAGGGGTCGACGCCGGCGGCGCGGAGGGTCGCCCGGCCCGCCTCGACCGCCAGCTCCTCCAACGACTTGTGGGTCCGGTGCACTTGGCCCCAGCCCCACACCTGCGGGGCATACGGCAACCCCAGTTCACCGGCGCGCTCCTTCAGGTCCGGAAGGTCGCCGTAGTGCGACGCGATCTCCCCCAGCACGTACCGCGGTCCACTCAGGAAGACAGAGGAGGAACTCATCAAGGCTCCACAACAGGAAGTGTGCAGGGGTCGGCCGGGCTCGCGCCGGCCGGCACGGTCGGTGGACGGCCCCGTCGGGGAGGCCGGGTTCAGTCCGCGGGCGTCGTGTGGGCACCGGGTCCGAGTTCCGCCATCAGGCGCGCCATTCCCGCGTCGTCCAGGCCGTCGAGGGCGGCGAGGAGGTTTGCGGCCGCCTCCGGAGAGGCGTCGTCGAGGTCCGCCTCCGCGGGGCCGCCGGTCACCGGCCCGGCAGCGGTGACCGACCCGCCCTCCGCCAGGACCCGCGCCGCCAAGCCGTCCGGGGTGAGCTCCAGCAGGTCGCCGGCCGGAATGTCCACACCGAGGTCGGCGCGCAGCCGGGCCCACAGCTCGATGGCCGCGAGCGAGTCGAATCCGAGCGAGACGAGCGGGACGTCGTGGCTGAAGGGGCCGGTCAGTCGGGCCCGGACCAGCCCGTCGAGACAGCCGCGCACGGCCTGGGGGTCGCTGTCGCCCGCGCTGTTGCCGTCACCCGCGCCGTCGCCGTCGTCCTTGCCGATCGTCACTTGCCCGCCGCCTCTCTGCCATGGCGCATCGGCCATCTCCCTGATGCTCGAACTGAGTTCGCCAGGACTCTCCTGCGCAAACGATCCGGCCCGCGGTGTCCGGCCGGCGGCGTCGGCCACCCGGCCTCCATCACGCCCCCTCGGCGCGGCAGTCGTGTGCCACGTCGCCGCGGCACAGGACTGCCCTCGCAGGCCTCCTCATGCTGTGCGTGTCTCGCCGGCGAGACAACACCGCGCGAACCAACCTGGCCCGCTCGCCATGCGGTGGCCCGCGAGCGCGGCGGCTGCCGCATCATGGCCACAAAGGCGTTGAACGCGAGCGGCGGTAACGCGCCCGCTGGATCGCGGAGTTCAAGGAGCCGTGACCTCTTGCCCCTCCGGCCGCGCATCAGGTGCCGAGCAGCGACAGCCGGGCGAGGACGCGGCGCAAGAGGCAAGGGCGGCCGGGCACGAGCCTGCCGCGGTCGGAGCGCACACCGCAAAGCGGCACTCTCGACGGGGAGTGACGTCGCACTTACCGTAAGCGGGGAGGACGCGGGCCTGTGCCGGCCGGCCTCGGAGGGCGGGAAGCGACGCAAGGAGCGCTCTCGGACCGGCGTCGGCGATTTCGGTGCGACCTGTAGGCAGGCACAGCCGCACGGGCGGAAGGAAGCTGCGATCCGCCGAGCGGTGGAGACCCCTCTCGTCGAAGCGGCAGCGGTGGCGGGGCTTGAGGCGGGCCTACCCGCCGAGGCCGCCGTCGCCGCGCACCGCGCACGCTCGAAGCCGCAGGTCAGTCGTCCTTCTTCACCGGCTCAAGGATCGCCACGCACTCCACGTGGTGCGTCATCGAAATGATGTGAATCAAAAACATGTGCCAGAAAACCGCAGGTCAGCAGGAATGCGGGGGCGCGACTGGCTCGGGGTCATGTGCATTACGGGCGCTACGTGCGATCTCTTGACGCACGCCCCAACCCAGCATGCGCAGCCCTCATGAGCGCCGGAGAGGACACGGAGGCAAAGGCCTCGCCATATAGCATTTGAAATGCTATACTTGCCCCATGGCTGACGAAGACACCGATTTCTCTCCTGGCGACGGCCCCAGCAGCGGCATCTCCGTCTCCCTCAGTACCGGCACCCTGCAGGCGATCCGCGAACGGGTAGGTAAACGGGGCGTGTCCGCGTATTTGGAGAGGGCCGCGCAGCGGCAGATCGAGCGCGACAATCTGGACGAGCTGATCGCCGACTTCGACGAGGCCAACGGCCCGGCCGATCCGGAGGCCGTGGCCGCCAAGCGGGCGAAGCTCACCGGGACCGCCCCCTCGTCCGGTGCCGGGGCAGCCGCGTGAGTGGCGCCCTCATCCTGGACAGCGAGGGCCTGGCCAAGGCCGTTCAGCGCGACCGCGAGGTCCACGAGTGGCTCACGGCCGCCCGCGACGCGGACTTACCCGTCATCACCTCCGCCGCGGTGCTCGTCGAAGTGATCCACCCGAAGATCAACGACGCCGCACTGAAATGGACGCTGTCCCGGCTGCGAGTCGAACCGGTCACCCAGGCCATCGCCCAGTCAGCCGCCACCCTGCTGCGTACGGCAGGACTGCACGGCCACAAGTACGCCATCGACGCCATGCTCTGCGCCACAGCCCTCGCCCAAGCCGGCCATGTCACCATCCTGACCTCAGACGTCGAAGACATCGCCATGCTCACCGCCGACTACGCCCGGATCGCAGCCGAGAAGGTCTGACGCCGCCACTTCAGGCCGGGCCTCCTCATCCACGCCTGGACGGACACGACGTTGCAGCGAGCGGCAAGAACTTGGAGTGCCCTCGGGTGCACCAAGCACTCGACGAGGCCCCTCGGGCCGCCACCGCTTACTTTGACGCACTCGGCGCCATACCGGCCGCGGCCAAGGCCGTCCTGCACATACTCTCCGCGCCGTCCGACCGCAGGACGGTGCCTGCTCACATCTGACGCAAGTGCTGACAAGCCACAGTGAGCCATCGGCGATCCTGCTCCATACGCCACACCCCGGGGCCAGGTCGGCAGCTGCCCCCGGGTCCTGATCACGCCCCCGGCTGCCGCACCGGCGCCGGAGGCGGCAGCGCCGGATCCTGGGTGTCACCAAGATCAAGGTCATTGCCGATGATGATCTTGCCGAACAACCAAATCAACCGCACCGCGCGCGCCACCCCGAGGGCTGCCGCGCCCTCGGCCAGCCAGTGCACTCCCCCCGGATCGTGCTGTGTGGTGTCGAGGACGACAGCGAGCAGGCACAGCCCGGAGATCACCAGTGTCGCGCTGAGAATGCTCATCCAATTCCGTCGGAATTCCGGCCCCTGTTGAGGGTGCGTACGCAATACCCGCATACGGGGGCCTGTCGCCGCGGCGTACAGGGTCACAGCCGCAGTGATGAAGCTGCCGACGATCGCGACGACGGTCGCCGTCGTCGTGTAGACCACGATCCTCTGCTCTCTGCCGGGCCATCCCAGCACATCGCCCGCGCCCGTGATCCGTACAGCCATCATGTGCAGGCCGACCACCACACCTGCGATCACCAAGTCCACCGCCGGTCGACCCACCCAGCGTCGCCACAGCCAATTCAGCACGTCGCCCCCAACCTCAGCCCTGAAATGCTGCTCAGGCTAGCGACCGATACTGACATGCTTCCTGCAGTGCCTGCTCGTGCGTTCGGGCTGCTGCAAAGATTTCGTCGACGGCGTACCGCAGATCGACCGACCGACCGTCGGTGAAAGCGAGCGGGACATCGCACTGGGCCGTGATGCGGTGGGCGAGGAAGTCGAGCGGCTCGTACTCAAGGGACTGACGGTGCGGGTCCCGGACCGCGACCCTGCCGGTCACGGACCGGATCACTCCGGACTCGTCCACCCATTCGTCCAGATCTGGCATGAACTGGAGTACGTCAGTGCGCAGTTCGGTCGCGGCCCGATTCCTGCGCATCGCGGAGAGCCTGCTGCCACGCTGGGGCACCTTCAGCGAGAGCGTGATGGAGGTGTCGGGATGCCGTTGCCCAAAACTCCGCAGTGAATCAGCAAGGCCGCCGTGGGCGCTCAAGGCACTGACAGTATCCGCCGGAGCCCCCTCCAACTGCACAGTGAACTCAGTGACCGCCTCAATGCGGTTGAGCTTCTCTCGAGCGCGCGCGTGGATGACCGGCTTGAGCACCACCTCGCCCCACGGCAGACCAACGCCATTCAGCCACTTGGTGATGGCACTCACCCGCGGCGCCGAGAAGCCGCCGGGCAGCACCCCGATGATGTTGGCGTACGGAAGGAAGCAGATCGTCGTCACATGGACGACATCCTTACCTGCCGCGACCTGAAGCGCCTCGATCGTTCCGTTGCTCCGATCCAGCTGGTGCGGCACCTCACCGGTAATCTTCGCGAGTTGCAAATGATCAACAGAGATAGCTGAGTCAATCACCCCGACCAGCTGATCCTCCGCACTGCGGACCACGCGCTCGTACGACTCCGAGGCCGCGACCCGGTCGAGGAAGCTCCGCCAGTCCTGGTGATCCATGCGCGGCTGACCACGCTTGGCCTCAACGACCTCGAAGAAGAAGACTGTTCGCTTGCGTACTGTCCGGGCCACGCCCGCCTCCCCCGCCCTCAGGCTCCCGCGTTCTTACATGATCGTAAGTGGATTCGCAGTGGCATGCGGCACAGAGTTCACAGAATGGCTTGATAGCAACGACCGCCTTCCCTTTCCCCCCACGGCTCTCGTCGGAATTCTCCCCGGCCTCCTCCAACACCGCCCCCCACCTGGCAAGATGTCCGGATCAGCAGTCTGACGATAACAACAAGTCGCGATCCGCCCCATACCGTCAACACCGACACGGACCACGTTGGCGACGGGCGAGTCCGGTAGCGGAAAGGTGCGGTGAACGGCGGTGGCGGCAGCAGGAGGTCGGGCGACCCCCAAACCCGGCCAGCACCAGCCGAAGCGCTGGTACCAGACCCGGCCGTCCCCCTTCCCTTGGGAGCAGGCTGCCCTCGACCACATCAAGCAGCGGATGCCGGCCACGGCTCCGCACTACGCCTGGGCAACGTTCTCCTTCACTGCCATGAGCGGCCGCATCAACGAGTGTGACCTGTTCATCGCCACACCCCGTGGTCTCTATCTGGTCGAGTTGAAGGGGCATCCCGGCCGCGTCGTCAACAGCGGGGACACCTGGAGCTTCCACGCGCCCGACGGCCGGGTCCGTACGATCCGCAACCCCCTGCACCTCACCGATCTCAAGTCCAAAGAACTGAAATCGCGCCTCCAGGAAGCGGCCCGCGAGCTCTATCCCAGTGTGCGTGTTCCCCGGATCGACCCGATTGTGTTCCTCTCCGACCCGCTGCTCCACAGTGAGTTGGACACGGTGCAGCGCACTCATGTGTACGGACGTGACGGCGCCCAGAGCGGCCTCCCGGGCATCTGGGACGACTTCCTCAGCCTGCCGCCGGAGCGAGAGAGCTGGCGGATCAAGGAAGACGTCTTCGCACGGCACCTGCCTGAGTTGATGAAGAAGATCGGGGTGCGGGCATCCACCGCCCATCTCGACTTCGGCGACGGCTGGAGGCTCTCCTCCCGCCCCTTGGACGCGGGACCCACCTGGGAGGACCGGCTCGCCAAGCGCAAGGAGGTGATCCACGAGGAGGGCCGGGTTCGCGTCTATCTCGTGGAGCAGCAGGCGAGCGAGGAGAGACGTCGCTCTGCCACCCGCGCCGCCGAGCGCGAGTACCAGGTCCTCCAGGGCATTGCCCACCGCGGCATCTCCCAGGCCGTCGCCTTCCGCCAGCATCAGGGCGGCCCGGCAATCCTCTTCCGCCACCGGGAGAGCGACCTGCGACTGGACAACTACCTTGCTGTGCACGGCCCGAAGCTTTCCGAAGCCGTACGCCGCGACATGGTGCGCCAGCTCGCTGAGGCCGTCCGCTACGCCCACCGCCGCTCGCTCTACCACCGCGCACTCGCGGCCCGTTCGGTGTACGTCAGTGCCCGCGAGAACGGCAGCGACCCCGTCCTGCGCATCATCGACTGGCAGGCATCGGCCCGCGATTTCGACACCACCTCACTGCGCTCGCTCGGCGAGAGCTCCTTCACCGGAGAGCACATCGAGGACGCCGCCCAGTGCTACCTCGCGCCCGAGACCGACGCCGACTATCCGGACCCGGTGGATCTCGATGTCTTCGGTCTCGGAGCCGTGGCACACCACATCCTGACCGGAATGCCGCCTGCCGAGACCCGTACCGCCCTGAAGGCGCGACTCGCGGCCGACGGCGGACTGCACCTGTACGCAGTCAGCGACGCCATGGATGCCGGTCTCGACGAGCTGGTGTACGCCGCGACCCGCGCGTCAGTGGACGATCGCCTCGACTCCGCCAACGCCTTTCTCAGGCAGCTCGACGATGTCGAGCAGGCCAGCGCCGCACAGGCGGTCACCCTGGAGGCCGACCCGCTCACCGCCATCCCCGGCCAGGCTGTCGACGGGGACTGGACCGTCGAGCGGGTGCTCGGTTCGGGTGCGACAGCCCGGGCGCTGTACGTCACGCGTGTTACCGAGGACGAGCGCGGTCGCCGCGTTGAGGAGGAGCGGGTCCTCAAGGTCGCGTTGGACGCGGAGAAGAACGAGCGCCTCGCCTCGGAGGCGGCGGCCCTCCAGCAGATCAGTAGTGGCCGCATAGTCAAACTGCACGAAGGCCCGCGCGCAATCGGCGGCCGGACCGTCCTCGCCTTGGAGTACGCCGGTCCTGAGACGCTCGGCCAACGGCTGGCCGGCTACGGTCAGCTGGGCTACGAGGAATTGGCATCATTCGGCGAAGACCTGTTCACCGCCCTCGACGACCTTGCAGCCAGGGGCCTGCGTCACCGCGACCTCAAGCCCGACAACCTCGGGATCAAGGTCCGGGACGACGGTGGGCAGCAGTTGATGCTCTTCGACTTCTCCCTGGCCAATGTCTCCGACCGTGACATCAAGGCCGGCACGCGCGGCTATCTCGATCCCTTCCTCGGGGATGCCCGGCGCCCCATTTACGACGACTACGCGGAACGGTACGCCGCCGCGGTCGTTCTGCATGAGATGGCCGCCGCCGAGCGCCCCATGTGGGGCAACGGCACGGACGACCCTCAGACGGCTCTCAAGGACGACCTCCCCGTCCTCGCCACGGACGCCTTCGTGGCTGTCCTGAGGCCAGGACTCGAGAAGTTCTTCGAGCGGGCGCTGCACCGCGACGCGAACCGCCGGTTCGAGTCACTACGGCAGATGCGGGACGCTTGGCGATCCATATTTGTCGAGGCCGACCGCACTCAGCCGCCGCCTGCATCAGACCCGGTCTCGCTGCTGGGCGGCGCGGGCCGACACGAGGGCCTCTCCGACGACGAAATCCGAGACTTGTACTCGGAGAAGGCGAAGCTCGATACGACGTTGAGGGACGCGGGGCTGACCGAGCGGGCGGCTGCGGTGGCCGAGGAGCTGGGCGCGGTAACAGTCGGCGAGCTGCTGGACGTCCCCTCGCCTCGCTTCCGCGGCAAGCGCGGTATCGGCGCGGTGGTCAAGAAGGAGCTCAATCGCCGGCACCGTCAGTGGACGGCTGCGCTGCGTCCCAAGAAGCCCAAGGCCGCCCCTACTCCAGTACGGCCCGTGGTGCCTGTGGCGGCGGACGACAAGCTTGGTGCCGAGCACGAGGCCAGGCAGGACGTGGAGCACTTGACCGCGCTCCTCAACCCGGTGCCACCGGGCCGCAAAGACAACAAGCGGCCGCAGGTCGTCGCGGCCTGGCTCGGGCTCGACGGCAAGGCTGAGTTGGGCTCATGGCCCACCAACCGTCAGGTCGCGGAGACGGTGAAGGTCTCCGAGTTCACCGTCTCGAAGCACCTCAGCGCGGCGATCACAGAGTGGGCCGACTCGGGTTGGATGAATGTCCTGTGCGGTGAGTTGGTAGATGCCGTCCGGGACGCGGGCCGCGTGATGACCGCCAGGGAACTGTCCCGGGTGCTGGCCGCGAGCCACGGTTCCGAGAGCGAGTCCACGGAGGGCAGGGAGGCCGCCGCGCTCGCGGTCGTACGAGCCGCTGTCGCCGCCGAGACACTCCTCACCGGACGCGACGAGGACCATGAACCGCGGCTCGCACAGATGCGGCGGCGGGGCCGGCTGATCGTGGCCCTGGAGTCACTGGACGGCTCCGATGACCCGACGTCCGATGAACTCGCTGCCTACGCGATAGAGCTGGGCGAAGCGGCGGAGAAGATCGCCACCGCCGATCCCCTGCCGGACCGGTCCGGTGCACTCCGCGACCTGCGAGCAGTGCGCACTCCTGAAGGCATGGACCCGCTGCCGGACGCCCGACTGGTCACGCTGGCTGCGGCAACTTCGTTGGGTGCCGCCGCCTCCCCGCGGCTTGAGCTGTACCCACGCACGCTGGAGCTGTGGCGTGCCCTGCAGATCTCTCAAGCCGCGGCCGGTGTGCGGCGCGAGGTAGGCATCAGCTTGGAGGGGCTGCTCTCTCGTCTGCGCTCGCGCTTCCCCGAGATGGCAATGGGCAGGCCCACGTACGTCGAGGTCGAGGACGCGCTGAAGAAGGCCGGGTTCCCGCTGACGTACGAGACGGCCGAGGCGCGCTTCAAGCCTCCGGCGCTGGTGTCAGCGGCGGGCAGCAGCAGCTGGCCCACCTCGACAGGCACGGTAACCAAGGCCTCTCGCGCACTGGTGGCTGGCGTCGCCGGGGGGCGCGAGCCATCGGCGCTGCTCGCGGCGAAGCTCAACTCCGCGATACGGGAGGGCGGTTTCCTCGCCCTGAACGTGCACGTCAAGCGGTTGCGTAGCGAGGCCGGCTCAGTTGCGGAAGCGGTCACGGAGGCGTTCCCAGTGGTTCCGGTGAACTTGGCGCGGGTCTTCCTGGAGGAGTTCCGGGAGCTGGCGGGCGAGCACGGCACGGACTGGTCGAAGGTGCTGGGCGCGGACACCCGGTACACGAGAAGCAGTGAACTTCCGGGTGGACTGCGATCGTTCGTGGTTCGGGTGTGGCCGAGGGTCACGGCGCGACTGGAGGGGGCAGCCGCTCGGGAGCCCGGGGCGGTGTTGTTCGTTCACACCGCAGGCCTGCTCTCCCACTACTACGAGGCGGGCGGGCACGAGCTGCTGGTGGAGCTGCAGCGCGAGGCCCGCAAGCCGGGTGGGCGACCGCACGGGCTGTGGTTGCTTACGCCGTCACACAACCCGCAGGGGGGACCGCAGTTGGACGGGCGCACGGTGGAGGTAACCGGTGGCGACGCGGAACGCGTGGTACTGACCGAGGACTTCCTCAAGAACTTGGCTGCACATCGAGAGGGGTTGGCACTGTGAGCGCGCGCAGTGGTGGTCAGGACGGTCTGCTGAAGGACTTACGCAAGCAGGTCACGCTCCTGGAGGACGACCTGCGGGCGCGAAGCGAGTCGGTGGAGGAGTACCGGGACCGGCTCACAGACGAGTACACGCGGGCGTACGCGGCCGACCGTACGGCGGCAACATACGAGTCATGGCGCGATGAGCGGGTCACGCAGGTCGCGGCGGCGTGGGTCCTCGGTTGCGTCTTCGTACGGTTCTGCGAGGACAACGGGCTGATTGCGCGCGCGTGGCTGGCGGGTGTTGGTGATCGCCTGAAGGATGCGGAGGACCACGACGCGGCGTTCTTCGCGGCGAACCCGGAGAAGAACGACCGCGACTGGATCGTTGCGGCGTTCGACCACTTAGCCGGGACCAACCCGACGGTGGCGGGTCTCTTTGACCGCAGGCACAACCCTTTGTGGGAGATCTCCCCTTCGTATGAGGCGGCGACGGCGCTTCTGAAGTTCTGGCGGCGGGTTGATTCCGACGGTGAGCTCATCCACTCGTTCGTCGACGGCGACTTGGACACGCGTTTCCTCGGCGACCTGTACCAGGACCTGAGCGAGCACGCCCGGAAGACGTACGCGCTGCTGCAGACCCCGGTGTTCGTGGAGGAGTTCATCCTCGACCTGACGTTGGAGCCGGCGGTCGAGGAGTTCGGCCTGGAGCCGGTCGTCAAGATTCGTGAGCACGGAATTTACCGGGAACTCCCAGCGGGGTTGCGGACGATCGACCCGGCGTGCGGATCGGGCCACTTCCTGCTGGGGCTCTTCGAGCGGCTGTTGGCGAAGTGGCGGGACGAGGACAGGAGCGCGGACGACTGGACGCTGATCCGGCGATCCCTGAACGCGGTGCACGGGTGCGACAAGAACCCCTTCGCCGTTTCGATCGCCCGGTTCCGGCTTTTGATCGCTGCACTGAAGGCTGCGGGTGCGAGGCGGCTTGATACCGCTCCCGGGTTCCCGATCAACGTGGCGGTGGGCGATTCCCTGATCCACGGCCGCGGTGCGCCGAAGCGGGAAACGGAGGCCATGTTCTCTCTGTCGGGGGAGAGCCTGGAAACCTTCTTCTACCGACCCGAAGACATCGACGAGTACGCGGAGCGTTGTGACCTAATGACGCGCGACACGTACCACGTGGTCGTGGGAAATCCGCCGTACATCACGGTCAAGGACAAGCAGGAGAATCTCAACTACCGAGTGTACGAGTCCTGTTCGGGCAAGTACGCACTGTCCGTACCGTTCGCTGAGCGGCTGTTCCAGCTGGCGGTGCGAACGTCGGGTCCGAATCGAGATGCGGGGTACGTCGGGCAGATCACCGCGAACTCCTTCATGAAGCGGGAGTTCGGAAAGAAGCTGATCGAAGAATTCTTCCGGCTGAAGGTGCACCTGACGCATATTATTGATACGTCGGGTGCTTACATTCCTGGACATGGGACACCGACAGTGATTCTCGTGGGGCGGAATTACGTATCACGGCCCGATGAGCCAATTCGAGCGGTGCTGGGGGTGCGGGGCGAGCCGTCTCAACCCAAGGATGCCGCAGAAGGAGCCGTGTGGAAAGCGATCGTGGGCCAACTACACAGGCCGGGAAGCGAGTCCGAGTGGATTACCGTTACTGAGGCTGGGAGAGGCAACTTCTCTTCTTACCCTTGGAGCCTCTCCGGCGGTGGCGCTGGAGGTGTCGTAGCGGCTCTCGAAAGGATGCCCGCAACGCTGAGGCAAAGGGTCGACGGAACCATCGGCTTCCATGTTGTGCTGGGCGACGACGATGTATACGTGGCCAACGAAGTACCACCAACCTGGAAACGACTCAACGCTTCACATAAGTCGTTCACAACTGGTGACGGCGTGCGCGATTGGTGCGCATCCTCATCAGTTGCCTTGTGGCCATACAAGGACAAGGTAGCGGATAACTCGCTTCAAGATAATCAGTTGTTCTGGCCTCACAGAACAGGACTAAGAAACGGCTTGGCTTTCGGGAAGACCCGAGAGCAGCGCGGCATGTCGTGGCACGAGCACACAATGCTCTCTTGGCCCCGAACCGCTTCCCCGATGCTCATCGCCTTCGCCTGCGTGTCCACACACAACCATTTTTTTCTCAGCCAAGATCACCGGATACACAACCGTCACGCACCAGTGATCAAGCTGCCGGAAGGCAGTAGCGAGAATGAACACTTGGAATTGGTGGCGGTACTCAACTCGTCCGCCGCATGCTTCTGGCTCAAACAGGTATGCCATAACAAGGGCAACGAGGGCTACCAATCCGGTATCAAGACTGAGATGTGGGAGCGCTTTTACGAGTTCACCGGAACCAAGCTCCAGGATTTCCCCCTCCCTCTTCAGCTCCCCCTACCCCTCGGTCGTACCCTCGACACCCTCGCCCAGGAGCTCGCCACTCACCAGCCCTCCGCCGTCTGCACCACCGATGAGCCGCCCATCCGCACCCGCCTCGACGCCGCCCACGAGGCCTGGACCCGTACCCGCCAGCGCATGATCGCCCTCCAGGAGGAGCTGGACTGGGAGGTCTACCACTCCTACGGGCTGCTCACCGACGCCGAGAAGGCTCGCCTCACCGATTCCTCCCCCGCGCCCACGACCATCCCCCAAGTGAAGCTTGGGGAGCGGGCGTTCGAGATCGTGCTCGCGCGCAAGCAAGCCGCCGGCGAGATCGAGACCGCCTGGTTCGTCCGCCACGGCTCCACCCCCGTCACCGAGATCCCCGCCCACTGGCCCGACTGGTACCGGGACATCGTCCAGGCCCGTATCGACACCATCACATCCCGCCGCGACATCGCCCTCATCGAGCGCCCAGAGTGCAAGCGGCGCTGGGCCACCGAACCCTGGGAGAAGCGGGAGAAGGCCGCCCTTCGTACCTGGTTGCTCGACAAGTGCGAGGACAAGTCGCTCTGGTTCCACGTACTCAACGACTTCGAGCAACCCCGCACCCTCACCGTCGGCCAACTCGCCGACGAGCTCGAGAACCAACCAGACGCCAAGGCGATCCTCAACACCGCCTCCCTCTACGCCGCCCACCTCGGCAAGCCCAACCTCACCCTCGCCCAGGTCCTCCAGGACGTGATCGACGCCGAGCACGTCCCATACCTCGCCGCGTACCGCTACAAGGACACCGGCCTGCGCAAGCGCGCGCAGTGGGAGGACGTCTGGGAGCAGCAGCGCGAGGAGGACCGGTCCGGCGAGCGCCTCGACATCCCCGTACCGCCGAAGTACACCTCCGCGGACTTCCTGAAGCAGTCCTACTGGTCGAACCGCGGGAAGCTGGACGTGCCCAAGGAGCGGTTCATCTCCTACCCGGACGCGAGCCCCGGCTCCGATCCGACCCTGCTCCTCGGCTGGGCCGGCTGGGACCAGCGTGATCAGGCCACCGCTCTGCTGAATATCGTCAGCGAGCGCCGCAAGCAGCAGGACTGGTCCGGCGAGCAACTCGTGCCGCTGCTCGCCGGGATCAACGAACTGATGCCGTGGCTGCGGCAGTGGTTCGGCGAGGTGGACGACGAGTGGGGCGAGGAGTCCGCCGCCGAAGAGTTCCAGAGCTTCCTGGACGGCGAGTTGGCGCGCGAACAGTTCACCCCGGCAGCACTCACCGCATGGCGTCCGGCGAAGAAGACCCGGGCGCGCAAGGCAATAACGACGGCAAAGACAGCGAAGCAGAAGGCGGCGGAAGACGATGAGTAGCGGCAATGGCGACCTCTACCTCCGGGACGTACTCGACCTGCCCGAGTCCGTACTCGCCGGGTCGTTCAAGGTCGAGCTGTCCGGCGGCTTCGACGCGACCGCCGAGCGCGTACGTGAGTACGTGGTCACCCCGCAGCTGGAGCAGTCCCTCCGCAGGGCACTCAAGATCGTTGAGGCGTCCGTACGGGCGGGGTCGTCCGACGCCGCATACCTGCACGGATCGTTCGGCTCCGGTAAGAGCCACTTCATGACCGTGCTGCACGCGATCCTCTCCAAAGACCCGGCTGCCCGCACCAAACCGACGCTCCAGCCGATCATCGCGGACCATGACGCGTGGCTGCGGGACCGGAAGTTTCTGATGGTGCCGTTCCACCTGGTCGGAGCGACCGACCTCGATTCGGCGATCCTCGGTGGGTACGTCCGCACGGTCCAGCGCTTGCACTCGGACGCCCCCGTGCCGCCGGTCTACCGGGCGGACGCGATGTTCGAAGATGCCCGCCGCCAGCGGGAGTTCTTCTCCGATGACACGGAGTTCGTCCGCTGGCTCGGCAACCCCGCGCTGCCGAAGGACACCAACACCGCTCCGCAGGAGAGCGCCGATGACGAGGGCGACCTGGTCAACCTCGACGTCAAGGAGGCGCCGGAGGTCTGGTCCGCGGCGCTCCTCGACGAGGCCTTCGCCGCCGCCCCCGGCGAGACGGTCCGCAACTGGCTGGCGTCCGCACTGGTATCCGGTCCGTACTCCTCGTACTCACTGAGTGCGATCGGCGCGAAGAATGCCTTCCTGCCGCTTGAGAACGGTCTCGACATCATCAGCCAGCACGCCAAGTCCCTTGGCTATGACGGGCTGATTCTCTTCCTCGACGAGCTGATTCTCTGGCTCCAGGCGCATCTCCGGGAGCGGACCTTCGTCAATGACGAGGTGAACAAGCTCGTCAAGCTGATCGAGTCAGGTACGGGTGGCCGCGCCCTGCCGGTCATCTCGTTCATCTCCCGCCAGCGCGACCTCTCCGAGCTGATCGGCTCGGACGCGGTCGGCGCTGACGCCAAGAACCTGGAACAGCAGGTCAAGTACCTGGCGGGCCGCATCGACCCGATCAGCCTGGAAGACCGCAACCTCCCGGAGATCATCAAGGAGCGGGTCCTCAAGCCGAAGGACGACGCCGCCAAGGCCGCACTCGAAGCAGCCTTCGCCCGGGTCGAGACGTCCAACCAGTCGGTGCGGGACGTGCTGCTCGACGCCAACGGCGCCACCCATGCGGACTGGGCCGACTTCAAGGCGCTGTACCCGGTCTCGCCCGTCCTCCTCAACGTCCTGGTCGCGCTCTCCGGTGCGCTCCAGCGGGAGCGCACCGGTCTCAAGCTGCTCCAACAGATGCTCTACAAACGACGCGAGGACATGAAGGTCGGTGAGCTGATCCCGCTGGGTGACCTGTGGGACGTGCTGGCCGAGGGAATGGGCGAGGCGTTCACCGACCGGCTGCGCAGCGAATCCGACGCGGCAACTCGCTTCCACGGCAAGGTCAAGGACCACCTCCTCCAGAAGTACGGTTCGGCGGACGACGCCAAGTACAAGGCCGATGACCGCTTCATCAAGACGATGCTGCTCGCCTACCTCGCGCCCGAGGTGCCTGCTCTCACCCGCCTCACGGGGCCGCGCCTCGCTGCCCTGAACCACGGATCGATCCGCTCCCGCACCGGGCAGGAGGACCGGATCGTGGTCAAGCGGATGCAGGAACTCCAGGCGGAGTTCCCCGGTGAGTTGCGCAGTGACGGCAACGACGCGGACCCGGTCTTCACGCTGCATCTGTCCGATCTGGACGTGGAGCCGATCCTGGACAGCGTCGGCGAGAAGGACACGCACGGCGCCCGCAAGCGGTGGGTGCAGGAATGGCTGTGGCGAGAGCTGGGCGTCGTCGACAATGGTGGCTTCGTCGCCGATCGCGAGATCGTCTGGCACGGCACGCGGCGCATGGCCGAGTTCGTCTTCGAGAACGTGAGCGATACCCAGATCCTGCCCGACGCACAGTTCGAGCCGTCCTCCCCGGACCGGATCCGGTTCGTCATCGACTACCCCTTCGACGAGAACGAAGACGGCCGGCCCAGCGCAGACGAGAATCGAGTCTTCCGCCTGCAGCGAGAGAAGCCCGACGCGGCGACCATCGTCTGGCTGCCATCCTTCCTCTCCGCCCAGCGAGGCACCCAGCTCGGCCGACTCCTGAAGATCAATTACCTGCTCGGTAGGGACCGATTGAAGGACTTCGCGACCCACCTGTCGTCCGACGACCAGGTGCGGGTCAGGCATCAGTTGGAGGCACAGCGCGAGACACTCGTCTCGCAGTTGGGCCAGGTATTGCACCAGGCGTACGGAATCGCCAAGGCCAACGAGACCGACCTCGGCGCCCAGGTGACCGAGGGCAAACACGTCCACTCGTTGTATGCCGGACACACTCCGCAGCTCCAGGGGGGCGGCGTCTTCGAGTACAACCTGCTGAAGCTCGCCGACGGGTTGCTGGACACTCTGTATCCCAAGCACCCGAACTTCGACCGTCAGGAAAGTCGCAAACCGGTCACTGCCGCAAAGTTCAAGAAGGCATATGGCTGGATCGCCAAGGCCATGGACGATGGCTCACGCCGGGTCGTGGTCGACAGCGGTGACATCACGGACGTGGCGCGGATCGTGCACGCGCTACAGCTGGGTGAAGTGCACGACGGACCACTGAACGTCTCCACCGACTGGCGCCGCCACATCGACCAGCAGGCAGGCAAGCGCGGCGCCAAGGGCGACTTCTCGGTCGAGGACATCCGCGTCTGGATCGCCGAGCTCGGCTGGACGGGCCTCGACAAGCTCGTCTCAAACCTGGTGATCGCCACGTACGCACTGCTCTCGGACCGCTCCTGGATCTACAACGGGCAGGCGGAAGAGGCCCCCGCGCTGGATCAGATCGGACCCGGCTGGGCACTGCGGGCCCAGGAGCGACCCAGCGAGGAAGAGTTCACGGCGGCACATACCCGGGCCGCGGCGCTATTCGGCACGAGTGTCTCGCGGATGCTGTTCGCCCGGAACGTCAACGCACTCGCCACGGACGTTCACGCGAAAGCGGCGGAGCGCGAGGCGGCTGTCAACGGGTTGCGGCGGGCGCTGACCCGATTCAGAACCGCCCTCGGTATCAGTGGCGAGGCCCTCAGCGCACGCGAGCAGTCGGTGCGCGACGCGGCCGATCTGCTGGCTCGGATCAAGCAGCACTCGCAGCCGACTCCGCTTGCCCGTGACCTTGCCGTGGCTACGTACGCGAGCACTGATGTCGTGCTGGCCAAGACCATGTCCTCGGCTCAGCGCGTGCTGGATGCTCTGGAGAGCACCGACTGGGACCTCATCGAGAGTCTTCGGCAGTACACAGAGCGCGGGGATGATCTCGCTGACCGGTCAAGGCTTTTGCTCGACGAAATCGCGGAGACAGCGGCGGCCGCCGAGTTCGACACCGAGCTCGCCCCGGTGCTGCGTAGTGCGCGCAGTCAGGCCGTGTCGATGATCAACGAGGCAGCGCGCCGCAGCGTCGTGGCGCCCGTCGCGCCCACGCCGCCCCCGCCCGAGGAACCGGTGGTGGTTTTTCCCCCTGCCGATACGGACGACGAGAACGTCGAGCGCTTCGAACAGCCGACGCCGACGCCCAGTACCCCGGTCGCTCCGGTTGCCCCTCGCCGTCCGCGTCGGGTCTCAGCGGAGTCTTCGACTGCGCTGGAGACCGCGCTCAGTGAGGCCCTTAACGCGATACAGGGCGAGATCCGCGACTACGTGGCCGCACACCCCGGCGTCGAGATCGAAATCCAGTGGCGGGTACCCCACGCCGACCAGGGTGATGACGTACAGGCACACGGCGGCGAGGGCTGATGGGAACCACGGCACCCGAACTCGACCAGCGGGTCATCACCGGACTTCTGACCACACGGCTGGCCCATACCAAGGGTCGACGACTGGTGCTGGTGCACGGTAAGTACGTGGTGGACGGGCCACAGGAGTTCACCGTGCCGGTCGGCGAAGGTGAACGCCGCAAGGTCCGGGTCGTACACACCACTTCGGCGCTCGGCATCACCGACGCCTGGCAGGCTCATCTGGGTACCGAGGCTTCGGACCTGCTGGTGGTCACCACCGATGTGTCCGGTGATCGGATCAGTCTCGACCTGGTGGGCGAGATGGTGCGCTCGCAGATCATCGCCGTCGACGAGGCCGACATCGTCAAGCAGCTCTTCGGCGCAGCCGACCTCGATCCTCGTATGCGGCGAGACCCATGGCTCTGGTTGCCCAGCGCACTGATCACCGCTGAGCCGGACGGCGGCTGGCCTCAGCGTGGGGCCGTGCTCACCCTGGACGCGGCGATGCGCGCCCTCGTCGGAGTGCGGCTCGGGCTCGAGGGTGTCTTCGAGGGCGAGGCGTCGGTGGATGTCGATGCGCTGCTGGCTTGGTCCCGCACGCCTGGTGGGCCACAGCGTTTCGCGGCGTTGCCGGAAGCCGAACAGCAGGGCATCGCCGACTGGCTGGCGCAGAACGCGGGCGAGGCTGCCCCAGTGCTCCTGCGACTCGCACTCAGCGGCCGCGGAACTGAGGCCACCGCGCTGGGTGTGCTGGCCTCGGTCATGAACGGGGACGCCGCGTCGGCCGATGCAGCCGTCGCTCTGGGCTCCGTCTTCGGCATGGGTTCACGCCCGTCCGAACTGCGCGCCTACGCAAGGGCAGTGGAGGGCACGCTCACCCGATGGATCGGTGAGGCGACGGGGCGGGGGGCGCAGAGCGAGGAAGCACGGCAGCGGGTTCTCGGTGTACTGCGCCAGGCCGATCAACTGGCCGCGGAGGCCCACCTCTCTGCTGCGCTCGCCGACAATCCCTTTCTGCCCTCAGGGTTCCAGGCACGGCTGCGTCGGCTGGCCGAGGCACTGGCCGGGGTACCCCAGGCAGCACAGACCGCTTGGGAACACGTACAAGAGCATCACCTTGCCACTCTCTATGCGAAGCGGATCGAGCTGGCGCGCATGGCCGTACGGCTGAAGCACTGGCTGGACGCGCCGGAGCCGGCGGTGTCGTCGGTCGACCAGGCTGTGCACGCGCATGTCGCCGACTGGGGCTGGGTGGACCGGGCAATGGCACAGCTGTGGGTGGGAGACGCCGACGCCGAGCCCGTTCTGGTTCATGCGTACCGCACTGTGCACGACGCGGCGCGGCGGCAACGGGCGACGCTCGACGAAGCCTTCGCGGCCGAGCTCGGACCGTGGGCGCAACATGCCAGTACGGCGCAGTCCGGTGGGACCTTGCTCATCGAGGATGTGCTGGAGAAGATCGCCGTGAAGCTGGCGGCGAAGCGACCGCCGCTGGTCCTCGTATTGGACGGGATGAGCAGCGGGGTCGCGGCGCAGCTCGGCGAAGAGTTGACCGGTGCGGGCCGGTGGAACGAACTGTCCCGCGACGGGCGGAGGCCGGCTGCGGTCGCCATGATCCCGTCGGTGACCGCCGTCAGCCGGACCACTTTGCTGTGCGGACGCCCAGTATCGGGCGGGCAGAGTGTGGAGAAGGAAGGGTTCGTCGACTTCTGGAAGCAGCACGGGCGTGCGGCCGCTCTCTTCCACAAGAGTGAGATCGCCGGTCCTGCGGGACAGTTGCTCGACCAGCGGCTGGTCGAGGCCATCGCATCGGATGCCGTGGTCGGTGTCGTGCTGAACACCATCGACGACAGCCTGGACCACGGGCAGCAGAGCTCACTGGCCGACTGGTCGGTGAAGCGAGTGAAGTACCTCACCGAACTGCTCAACTCGGCCCGGGGGCAAGGGCGTCCAGTGGTACTGGTATCCGATCACGGACACGTGCTGGACCGGACGAGCTCCGACGCAGGACCAGTGATCACCGAGGGAGTGGAGTCGGCCCGCTGGCGTACAGGGACGGCTGCCGGTGAGGGAGAAATCGCGCTGACGGGCCCCCGCGTGCTGGAAAATGGCGGTCGGGTCATTGCTCCTTGGTCGGAAGAGATCCGCTACACCCCGCGTAAGGCCGGATACCACGGCGGTGCCTCACTCGCCGAGATGACGGTGCCAGTACTGGTCCTGACACCGTCGATCGACATTGCGCCCGACGGATGGGCCGAACTACCGCGAGAGTCGGTCCAGCCACCATGGTGGGAAGCGCAAGACGCCCCGGCACCGCCCAAAACCCAAACCGCCACGAAGCCGGCGAGGAAGTCCCCACCCGTCAAGCCGAAGGCACGGCCACAGGAGGGTGAGCTTTTCGCTGACGATGCGGTCGAAACGCCCCCGACCAGGCCCGTACCCATCGAGCCGCTGACCCCGGTCACGCTCGGCCGTCAGGTCGTGGACACCAAGCTCTACGAGCATCAGGGGAAGTTCGTGCGCAGAGTCCCCGACCGCAAGGTGGTGGCCGCCGTCATCGACGCACTCGACGCATCGGGCGGCACGCTCTCACTCGCAGCAGTCTCTGGGGCCGCCGTCGCTTCGGGGGGCCGCACCAACACCCGCCCGGAGGGCTTCGTCACTGTGCTGACCCGGCTGCTGAACATCGAGGGCTACGAAGTCATCAGCCTGATCGACTCCCGGACCCGGGTCCGGCTCAACCGCGACACACTGTGCGAGCAGTTCGAACTGCCCAGGGAAAAAACATGAGCGGCGCATCTGTCAGCGCGGCCCGCCGCCGCGAGGTCATCGACGCGCTGCGGCGCGGGACCGTACCGCAGTCAGGTCTCGACCTCTTCGCTGTCGGGCTGGATCGTTTCGCGCCCACGCTGGACGAGCGGATCACTACGATCGCAACGGGCAGTGCGGCCTTCCATGCCATTCGCGGCGAGTACGGGTCCGGCAAGACCTTCTTCGCCCGCTGGCTCGCCGAACGGGCGAAGCGGGCAGGGCTCGCCACAGCCGAGATCCAGATCTCGGAGACCGAGACGCCACTGCACAAGCTGGAAACCGTCTACCGACGGCTCACCGAGCGGCTGACCACAGCGACCGAACCTGCCAGCGCCTTGCGCTCGGTGATCGATGGCTGGTTCTACACCCTCGAAGAAGAGGTGACCGAGGCGCAACCCGAACTCACGGAAAACAGTGAGGCGTTGGAGTCCGCGGTCGAAGCGCTGCTGGAGGACCGGCTCCGTGGTGTCGCCCAGACCACTCCCGCCTTCTCCGCCGCCCTGCGTGGCTATCGCAAAGCCACACTGGACGGGGACGCGGCCACCGCTGAAGCCGTCATTGCCTGGCTGGGCGGCCAGAAGTCGGTCGCCGCCTCCGCGCGCCGAACTGCGGGAGTGCGTGGAGACCTCGACCACTTCGCGGCACTGGGCTTCCTTCAGGGGCTGCTCACCGTCCTGAAGGACTGCGGGCATCCTGGACTCCTGCTGGTCCTCGATGAGATTGAGACCTTGCAACGGGTGCGGGGAGACGTGCGTGAGAAGGGGCTCAACGCCCTGCGACAGCTCCTTGATGAAATCGATGCGGGCCGATTTCCCGGGCTCTTCCTGGTCATCACCGGTACACCAGCCTTCTACGACGGACAGCAGGGAGTTCAACGTCTGCCTCCGCTGGCCCAGCGGCTGGCAACCGACTTCTCCACCGATCCGCGCTTCGACTCACCACGGGCAGTGCAACTGCGACTTACCGGCTTCGATCTCCAGCGGCTGGGCGAACTGGGTCGCGCCGTACGCGACTTGTACGCGGGGTCGGCTCGGAATCCTGAGCGCATCGCTGCCCTTGTCGACGACACCTACGTGGCGGAGCTGGCCACTGCCACAACGGGAAGGCTCGGCGGGCGTGTCGGCATCGCACCGAGGATCTTCCTGCGCAAACTCGTCGCAGACGTATTGGATCGGGTCGACGAGTTTGACGATTTCAACCCGCGCAAGCACTACGCGCTAACCGTCAGCAGAGACGAGCTGAGCGCAGTCGAGCGCAACGCCGCGGTGGACAGCGCCGACGAGATCGAGTTGGAGCTTCCGTGACAGGTGCACCCGAACCGCTGGACCGGCTGCACCCCGGGGTCGTCCACCACATCGTCAACACCCTGGGGTGGCCTGGTCTTCGCCCGCTCCAAGAAGAGGCAATCGAACCGCTGCTGGACGGGGCGGATGCAGTACTCCTCGCACCGACGGCGGGAGGCAAGACCGAAGCGGCGTCCTTCCCTTTGCTGTCCAGGATGGCTGCGGAGAACTGGACAGGGACCTCAGTCCTCTACGTATGCCCGCTCAAGGCGCTGCTCAACAACCTCCTACCCCGTCTGGAAACGTACGCCTCGTGGCTGGGCCGGACCGCGGCGCTGTGGCACGGGGATGTCACGCAGCCACGACGCAAGCGGATCCTGCGGGATCGTCCGGACATCCTGCTGACTACGCCAGAATCGCTGGAAGCGATGCTGGTCAGCGCCAATGTCGACCATCGGGCCTTCTTCTCCGGGCTGCGGACCATCGTCGTCGATGAGGTGCATGCCTTCGCCGGTGACGACCGGGGCTGGCATCTGCTGGCCGTGCTCGAGCGACTCGAACGAGTCGTCGGTCAGCCAGTACAGCGGGTCGGCCTCTCCGCGACAGTGGGCAATCCCGAACAGCTGCTCAGCTGGCTGCAGGGCTCGGGGCGCGACAAACGCGCGGCTTACGTTGTTGCCCCGCATCTGCGCGAGGAGAATCCAGTCCTGCCGCCTCCCGGGGAAATCCAGCTCGACTACGTGGGATCTCTGGAGAATGCGGCGACGGTGATCTCCTCGCTGCATCGCGGGGAGAAGAGGCTGGTGTTTTGCGAGTCGCGTCGGCAGGTCGAGATGCTCGGCGAGAGCCTGCGGGCCAAAGGTGTGACCGCGTTCCTCTCGCATGCGTCTCTCTCAACGGATGAGCGGAGGCGGGCTGAAGAGGCATTCGCCAATGCACGAGACTGTGTGATCGTCTCCACCAGCACACTGGAACTCGGCATCGATGTAGGCGACTTGGACCGCTTCATCCAGATTGACGCACCGAGCACCGTAGCCTCCTTCCTCCAGCGGCTCGGTCGGACCGGCCGGCGCGCAGGTTCCATTCGTAATTGCCTTTTCCTTGCCACCAACGAGGACGGTCTGCTCGGCGCAGCAGCCCTGCTTCTGCTGTGGTCACGTGGCTGGGTCGAACCGGTGGTAGCCCCACCGGAACCCCGGCACATCGTCGCCCAACAGGTGCTAGCTCTCTGCCTGCAGGAACACCGGGTCGGAGACCGGCTCTGGCAGGAGTGGTGGGGCGGGCTCGGCCCCTTCGGTCGCTCCGCCGAACCCATCGTGCGCCATCTGATCGACGAAGGGTTCCTGGAGCGGGACGGCGGAATGCTGTTCATCGGCCCTGAGGCCGAACGCCGCTTCGGGTACCGGCACTTCATGGACCTCACCGCCGTCTTCACTGCCGCACCGGAGTTCACTGTGCTGGCGGGCCGCAGCGAGATCGGCACCACCAACCCGACACTGCTGACGGAGGAAGTTGCCGGACCGAGGCGGCTACTCCTCGCCGGACGGAGCTGGCAGGTGACATACATCGACTGGTCCCGGAGGCGGTGCTTCGTCGAGCCGGTCGAGGGTGGTGGCAAGGCGCGGTGGGGCGGGGTCGGTTCCGGCCGTTCCGCCTCGTACGAGCTGACCCGCTCCGCCCGGGAGGTCCTGCTCGGCGCCGATCCACCGGTCGCATTGACCCGTCGGGCTGAAGCCGCCCTCGCTCAGGCTCGCGACAGCGGTGCGGAATCGGTGCATCCTGCCGGAACAGTTGTTGTCCGAGGTGGTCGGGACACGAACGTGCGCTGGTGGACCTGGGCCGGCTATCGGGCCAACGTCACCCTGGCTGCAACGCTCTCGGACATTGCCGACCCTCTCCAGCGCCCTACAGACACGTACATCCGGCTCCGCGAAGACCTCACTCTGAGCGAGTGGAATCGGACCAAGGCCTCGGCAATCGGTCAGCTCTGCCTCCCCGCCGTGGACACTCGCGCTATCCATGGGCTCAAATTCAGTGCCGCGCTCCCTCAGCGGCTTGCAGAGGCCACACTCGCTGCGCGTCTCGCGGATCTCGATGGGGCATCAGCTGCGCTCAAAGAAGCCTCGCGGTTTGTGTCTGCGGGCGCTTGAGCGCCCTCCAGGGGCAGGCTCGGGTGGGGAGGAGTTCGAGGGCTTCGGCGTTAGGGAATACCTGGACGAGATCGACCCTACGCTTCATCCAAATAAGGGATCTCGCTGCCCGCCCCGAATTCCCGCAGAAGCAGTGGGCATTGTCTCCGCGGCTGCACGCCCTGGGAACCACGGGAGAACCACATGCACCAGGCCCTCAACGAGCGGCAGCAGACCGTGCTCGACTGGGTGGGCCAGGGGAGTCCCGACGGAGTCTGGCCGGACAGCACGTACAAGGTCAGCGCACAGGCCCTGCAAAGCCGGGGGCTCATCAAAATCACCAAACGCCGCGGGCATTGGAACGCCCACCTCACTGACAAAGGTCGCCAGTATCTCACCGAACGCGGCATCCACCCCGTGGAGCAGAACGCTGAACCACCCAGGCAGTCCGGTCGAAAACCGGCACAACCACGGCCCAAGACAGTGTCGAAGGCCCGTACGAACTACGCGGACCAACTCCTCGAAGAACTAGCCGCCAACAACGGCTGCCTCATCAAGCCCATCGAACCCGGCCCTCACGCAGTGAATTGGGCATCGCGGGTCAACGCCGCCCGTAAGTCGGGCAAGATCCCACACACACAGGAAATCTACGGATACCGCACCCACCGCGGCTACGAAATCAAGCTCGCCGACATTCCCGCCTGGCGCCTCGCCGAACTCACCCCGCTCCCCGTGCCAGCCAGACTCACCAAACCCCACGCCGTCGTGGCCGCCCTCGAAAAGTGGCCGCAGCCCATGGGCCTGACCAAACCCCACCAAGGCAGAGCCCTGCGCATCATCCAGGCCCTCATCACCACCACCGAAGCACAAGGCCATAGGGCAGCGATCGGAACCACACAAGGCGCTCCCCCACCCCACCGGCGCCGCACGGCACCACCGCACTTCACCATCACTGCCCAAGGCGAAAGCGTCGGATTCCTCATCCTTCAGGAACAGGACCGCAGCGAACACGTCCCCAGCGCAAAGGAACTCGCCGACGCCAAGAAGCACTCGTGGATGCGCATCCCCCGCTTCGACTACACCCCCTCAAACCGCCTGCGCTTCATCCTCCGCGGCGGCAACCCGCACCGCGCCAGCGAATGGGCCGACCTCCCCGACCGGCCACTGGAAGACCAACTCGCCGAAATCGCACAAGAAGTCGGCCTCCGCGGCGAAGCCGCCGAACGCAAACGCCGCGCCGACCAGCAAGCCCGCGAGGAGCAGGAGCGGCGCTGGGAAGCCGCCATGCACGAAGCCCGCGCCGCATACGCCCACGCCTATCGCGTCAAACACCTCGAAGAACAGGCAGACGCCTGGCACCAGGCCAAGCGCCTGACCGAATACGTCACAGCAGTACGCGACCACGCCACATCACTGCCGCCGGGGCAAGAAAGGACCGAGATCGAGGCGTGGCTCGCGTTCGCAGACGCCCGCCTCCGACATCTCACCAAGTCCGCCTCAGCACCGAAGCTGCCCACGCCACCGAAGCCCAGCGGCGACGACCTCAAGCCCTTCCTCGGCCACTGGAGCCCCTACGGGCCCCGCTCCTACTAAGCCTTAACGCCGCCCACTACCCCGAATTTTCACCAAGAGACGGCAAAGTCGGAACCCCGACAGGCCCTACCCGACCCACCGCCACCTGCACGAACAGTCGCCTGACGCCCCATCAGAACGTGCGTCAAACGTGCGTCACGTGCGTCGCTCGTGCGTCAAGATATCGCCCGTAACGCACACAACGCCCATAATGCACACCAGGCGAAACCGCAGGTCAGACGCCCTTCGCGATCGGCTCCAGAATCGCCACGCACTCCACATGATGCGTCATCGGGAACAGGTCGAACGCCCGCAGCGTCCGCGGCTTGTAGCCCGCTTCCGCGAAGTACGCCAGGTCGCGGGCGAGGGCTGCCGGGTCGCAGGCTACGTAGGCGATGCGGCGGGCGCCCAGGGCGGCCAGGTGTTTGACCGTCTGCTTGCCGGCGCCCGCTCGGGGCGGGTCCAGGACGATCAGGTCGGCCTCGCTGATCTTGGTGCGGGGCAGGACCTGGTCGACCTTGCCCTGTTCGATGCGGACCCGGGGCAGGTCGGCCAGGTTGTGGCGGGCGTCCTCCACCGCGCGCTTGGAGGACTCGATGCCGAGGACCGCCCCGGTCTCGCCGACGCGCTCCGCGATCGCGCCCGCGAACAGGCCGACGCCGCAGTACAGGTCCAGCGCCATCTCGCCCTTGCGCGGCATCAGGCCCTGCATGACCGCCTTCACCAGGGTGTCGGGGGCCTGCGGGTGGACCTGCCAGAAGCCGCCCATGCCGACGCGGTAGGTGCGGCCGTCGGCGCGCTCGCGGACGAAGGCGCGGCCGTGCACGCGGTGCACCCCGCCGTCCTTCTCCTCGACGCGCAGGACCGAGACCGGCTTGTCGAGCTCGACCAGGGGGAGCCGGCCGCCGGGGTTCGGGGTCAGGACGACCTGGCGGTCGTGCGAGCCCGAGGAGGCGATCGCCTCGACCGACGCCATCTGCGGCCACTCCCGCTTCTCGACGCCCAGTTCCGTCACGCCCGGCGCCGCGATCATGCAGTGGTCGATGGCCTCGATGTCGTGCGAGCGGTGCTTGCGCAGGCCCGCGCGGCCCTCGTCGTCGACCGCGTACTGGACCCGGGTGCGCCACTTCGGGACCTCGCCCGCGGGGAGCTTGTCGCCCTCGGCCGGCATGACCGTGCCGTCCCAGCCGGCCTCCTCCGGGGTGAGGCCCGCGAGGCGCTGGAGCTGCTCGGCGATGACCTCGCCCTTGAGGCGGCGCTGCGCGCCGGGCTTGGCGTGCTGCCAGTCGCAGCCGCCGCACTTGCCGGGGCCGGCGTAGGGGCACGGGGCCTCGACGCGGTCCTTCGAGGGCTCCAGGACCGTCACCGCGTCCGCGCGCAGGAAGCGCGAGTCGGCCTCGCCCTCGGTGACGCGGGCGACGATCTTCTCGCCGGGCAGGGCGTGGCGTACGAACAGGACGCGGCCCTCGGCGGTGCGGGCGATGCAGTGGCCACCGTGCGCGACGGGGCCGACCTCGACCTCGTACTCCTCCCCGACCAGCGACGCCTGCGAGGGCTCGGATGCGTTCTGCTGCATGGGTGGGTGACTCCAGGGGTGAGGGAGGAAACGGCGGCGGCCGGGTGAACAGCCCACCAGTCTACGTGGGTGTCGCCCGGCCGCCCGCCACAGGCACCGCCCGGTCCGGCGCCGGACCCGTCCCCGCCCGGCGCCGCCCCGGTCAGCCCTTGTTGCTCGGCTCCTTCGGACGGGCCACCGGGCCGCGGCGCACCGCGCCCGGCGCGTTCCAGTCCGCGCGCCTGCGGGCCCGCTTCTTGGCGGCCTCGGAGGACTCCAGCTGATAGGGCACGGAGGTCACCATCACGCCGGGCGTGAACAGGAGGCGGCCCTTGAGCCGCAGCGCGCTCTGGTTGTGCAGCAGGTGCTCGTACCAGTGACCGACGACGTACTCGGGGATGAACACGCTGATCGCGTCGCGCGGGCTCTCGCGGCGCAGGCCCCGTACGTACTCGATGATCGGCCGGGTGATCTCGCGGTAGGGCGAGTCGAGGATCTTGAGCGGTACGTTGATGCCGCGCCGCTCCCACTCCTCCTTGAGCGCCTTCGTCTCGGCCGGGTCGACCGAGATGGAGAGCGCCTCCAGCTGGTCCGAGCGCATCAGCTTGGCGTAGGCCAGCGCGCGCAGGGTGGGCCGGTGGACCTTGGAGACCAGCACGATCGAGTGCACGCGGGAGGGCCGCAGGCTGTCGTCGGAGGGCTCGTCGGGGGCGGCGATCTCGGTGGCGACGCGGTCGTAGTGCTTGCGGATCGCGGTCATCGTTCCGTAGAAGATGACCATGCCGAGCAGCGCGACCCAGGCGCCGTGGGTGAACTTCGTGGCGAGGACGACCACGAGGACCAGGCCGGTGAAGAACGCGCCGAACGCGTTGATCGCGCGCGAGCGGACCATGTGACGGCGCTTGGCCTGGTCGGTCTCGGTGGCCAGGTGACGGTTCCAGTGCCGGACCATGCCGGTCTGGCTGAGCGTGAACGAGACGAAGACGCCGACGATGTACAGCTGGATCAGCCGGGTCGAGTCCGCGCCGTAGATCACGACGAGCAGTACGGCGGCGCCGGCGAGCAGCACGATGCCGTTGGAGAACGCGAGGCGGTCGCCGCGGGTGTGCAGCTGGCGCGGCAGGTAGCGGTCCTGGGCGAGGATCGAGCCGAGCAGCGGGAAGCCGTTGTACGCGGTGTTCGCGGCGAGGAACAGGACGAGCGCGGTGGCCGCGGCGAGCACGATGAACAGGAAGCTGCCGTTGCCGAAGACCGCCTCGGCGACCTGCGAGATCACCGGGTTCTGCACATAGCCGGAGCCGAGCGGCGAGCCGTTGTGCAGCAGGTCCTCGGCGGGCTTCTCGACCATCCGCACGTGGGTGGTCATGGCCAGCACGATGATGCCGCAGAACATCGTGACGGCGAGGCCGCCCATGAGCGCCAGCGTGGTCGCGGCGTTCTTCGACTTGGGCTTGCGGAAGGCGGGGACGCCGTTGCTGATCGCCTCGACGCCGGTGAGGGCGGCACAGCCGGAGGAGAAGGCGCGCAGGAGGAGGAAGACCATGGCGAAGCCCGCGAGGCCCTGGTGCTCGGCCTTGATCGTGTAGTCCGCGGTCGGGGCCTTCATGGTGTCGCCGAGCACGATGCCGCGGAAGGCGCCCCAGGCGATCATGAGGAAGACGCCGGCGACGAAGACGTACGTCGGGATGGCGAAGAGCTTCCCCGACTCCTTCATGCCGCGCAGGTTGAGCAGTGTGAGGAGCACGATGACGGCGACGGCGCAGAGCACCTTGTGCTCGACGATGAACGGGATCGCGGAGCCGAGGTTCTCGATGCCGGAGGCGATCGACACGGCCACGGTCAGGACGTAGTCGACGAGCAGGGCGGAGGCGACGGTGAGGCCGGCCTTCGGTCCCAGGTTGGTGGTGGCGACCTCGTAGTCACCGCCACCGCTCGGATAGGCGTGCACGTTCTGCCGGTAGGAGGCGACCACCGTGAACATGAGCACCACGACCGCGACCGCGATCCAGGGGCTGAAGTGGTACGCCGACACACCCGCCACGGACAGCACCAGGAGTACTTCTCCAGGCGCGTACGCAACGGACGAGAGCGGGTCGGAGGCAAAGACGGGAAGTGCGATGCGCTTAGGGAGGAGCGTTTCTCCCAGCTTGTCGCTGCGCAGCGCCCGGCCGATCAGGATCCGTTTGGGCACGTCGGTCAGTTTGGACACGCAGAGGATCGTAAGCGCTGTGTCTGGATAAGGCGCACCCGCCTCCCCCGGGCCGTGTCCGCTCTCGTGAAGGTCATGGGGGGCACTGCGTGAGTGGTTCCCGGGGCGGGCCGCATAAGCTCATCAGGCGGCACCGTGGATTTCGGTTGCCACGCTGTTGCCCGGCTAGCCGAGAAGGAAGTAGTGAGCAGGGTGTTTGCGCAGGTCATCGGGGCGACCAGGAGTGCGGGGTAAGGGGACGTGCACATCGTCATCATGGGCTGCGGGCGAGTGGGAGCCGCTCTCGCGCAAGCTCTGGAACAGCAGGGGCACACCGTCGCCGTGGTCGATCAGGACCCGACGGCCTTCCGCCGGCTGGGTTCCGGTTTCGGCGGGCGGCGGGTCACCGGCGTCGGTTTCGACCAGGACACGCTGCGCGAGGCGGGCATCGAGGAGGCCGGCGCGTTCGCGGCGGTCTCCAGCGGCGACAACTCCAACATCATCGCGGCCCGGGTGGCGCGCGAGATGTTCGGCATCGAGAACGTGGCGGCGCGGATCTACGACCCGCGGCGCGCGGAGGTCTACCAGCGCCTGGGCATCCCCACGGTCGCCACGGTGAGCTGGACCGCCGACCAGATGCTGCGGCGGCTGCTGCCGTCCGGCGCCGAGCCGCTGTGGCGCGACCCGAGCGGTGGCGTGCAGCTGGCCGAGGTGCACACCTCGGTGGCGTGGATCGGCCACAAGGTCAGCAAGTTGCAGGAGGAGACCGGCGTGCGCGTCGCGTTCCTCACCCGGCTGGGCGAAGCGGTGCTTCCGACGTCCCAGACGGTGCTGCAGGAAGGCGATCTGGTGCACGTGATGATGCGGACCGACGAGGTCGAAAAGGTCGAGGCGGCGTTCGCCCAGGGCCCCGAGGAAGGCGGTCACTGATGCGCGTGGCGATTGCCGGGGCCGGCGCGGTGGGCCGTTCCATCGCGGGCGAGCTCCTGGAGAACGGGCACGAGGTGCTCCTCGTCGACAAGGCGCCCACCGCCATCTCGGTCGAGCGGGTCCCGCTCGCGGAGTGGCTGCTCGCGGACGCCTGCGAGATCACCTCGCTCGACGAGGCGGCGCTCCAGCGCTGCAACGTGGTCATCGCGGCCACCGGCGACGACAAGGTGAACCTGGTCGTCTCGCTGCTCGCGAAGACCGAGTACGGCGTGCCGCGGGTGGTGGCCCGGGTCAACAACCCGAAGAACGAGTGGCTCTTCAACGAGTCGTGGGGCGTGGACGTCGCCGTCTCGACGCCGCGTCTGATGTCGGCGCTGGTCGAGGAGGCGGTGAGCGTCGGTGATCTCGTACGCCTGCTGCGCTTCAGCCACGGCGACGCCAACCTGGTCGAGCTGACGCTGCCGCCGGAGTCGGCGATCGCGGGCACGCAGGTCGGGGACGTGGCCTGGCCCGAGGACACCTCGCTCGTCACGATCATCCGGGGCACCCGGGTGCTCACGCCGAGCCAGGAGGAGACCCTGGAGGCCGGCGACGAGCTGCTGTTCGTGGCCGCGCAGGCCCGCGAGGAACAGCTGGAGGACCTGCTCTCGGTACGCCGTCAGAGCTGATCCCCCGCCGTACGGCGAAGGGCCCGCGACCGTGATGGTCGCGGGCCCTTCGTCACGTCGTGCTCGGGACGCGCGCGGCGGCCGCGCGGTGGGGCGCTGCGCCCCCGCCCCGCCGTACTACGCGCCCGCCTCGCCCCGCGACGCCGCGGCCTTGCGGGCCTTCTCCGCGGCTTCCTCCGCCTCCATCTCGGCGAAGACGTCGATCGGCGCCGGCGCCTTCGCGAGGAAGACCCAGGTGAGGTAGACGGCGAGCAGGAACGGCGGGATCTTCAGGGCGATCAGGACCCAGCCGAGCTGGGAGGTGTTGGCCCACCAGTACAGCGGGAAGAGGATCGCGCACTTGGCGAGCAGGATCAGCCCCCAGGCCCAACTGGCCTTCGCGTACGCCTTCTTGCGGCCCGGGTTGCGGGTGCGCCAGGACAGGTTCTCCTTGAAGACCGGGCCGAGGATCAGGCCGATCAGCGGGACCCCGCACAGGGTGGTGACGATGTAGGCGAGCGCCAGGCCGAGCGTGTAGAGCATGCCCGGCAGGTAGAAGTCCTTGGCGTTGCCCGTCACCATCGCGAAGACCACGCCGAAGGCGACGCCGAAGACGCCGCTGAAGGCGTGCTTCATGGTGTCCTTGCGCACCAGGCGGACCGCGACGAGCAGCAGCGACACCGCGAGGGCGGCGATCGCCGAGACGTGCAGGTCCTTGTTGATCGTGAAGATCGTGACGAAGAGCAGTCCCGGGAGGACCGTCTCCACCATGCCGCGCACCCCGCCGAACGCCTCGAAGAGCGCGGCCTCGGTGACGGCCTTGGCATCGGCGGGCGGGGCGGGGGTGGTCATGGTCGGCTTGTCGACTGACGTCACCGGCTACTCCTGTCCGAGCGGTCGGAGTTCGTATTTGGGGTTGAAAAGGACCCGCCGGCCGTGGCTCATGGAGATCCGGCCCGAAGCGATGAGCTTGCGGCCCGGCTCGATGCCCACGATCGAGCGCCGTCCGAGCCACACCACGTCCAGCGGGGCGGTGCCGTCGAAGAGCTCGGCCTCAAGCGCCGGCACACCCGCCCGCGGACGCAGGGTGACCGTCCGCAAGGTACCAGTGACTTTGACTATCTGGCGGTCGCTGCACTCGGAGATGCGGGTGCACCCCGTGGCCTGCGTGTCCTCCTGCAGTTCCGCGGAGTGCAAGTCCTCCTGCGAGGTGGACAGCCGGTCGAGCATCCGGCGGAAGCGCCCCGCGGGCTTCTCGGTACGAAGGTCAGCACTCATACAGAAAGGGTACCGGGGGCCGCTCGGGCCGGATCGGAGAGTGGGGCGGATCAGCGTTCGAAGCGGTACCCCATGCCCGGCTCGGTGATGAAGTGGCGCGGATGCGAGGGGTCGAGCTCCAGTTTGCGGCGCAGCTGCGCCATGTAGACGCGCAGGTAGTTGGTCTCGGTGCCGTAGGAGGGCCCCCACACCTCCTGGAGCA
Organism: Streptomyces sp. NBC_00083; assembly: GCF_026343295.1. Lineage (GTDB taxonomy): Bacteria > Actinomycetota > Actinomycetes > Streptomycetales > Streptomycetaceae > Streptomyces. The sequence goes on along the minus strand of NZ_JAPELY010000002.1, from coordinate 1,534,008 downwards.
GCTGCTTCTGGCTGACCAGGCGGCCGGTGTTGCGCACCAGGACTTCCAGCAGATGCCATTCGGTGGGCGTGAGGCGTACGTCGCGGCCCTCGCGGTTGACCTTCTTGGCGGCCAGGTCGACGGTGAAGCCCTCGGTCTCGACCATCACCACGTCGTCGGCGCCCTCCGCGCCGCCGGCCGGCTCCGCGCGGCGTACGGCGGCGCGGAGCCGGGCGAGGAGTTCGTCCATGCCGAAGGGCTTGGTGACGTAGTCGTCGGCGCCCGCGTCGAGCGCCTCGACCTTCTCGTCGGAGGTGTGCCGGGCGGAGAGCACCAGGATGGGGACCCGGGTCCAGCCGCGCAGCCCGCGGATGACGTCGACGCCGTCCATGTCGGGCAGGCCGAGGTCGAGCAGGACCACGTCGGGGTGGCGGGCGGCGGCGAGCTGGAGCGCGGTCGCGCCGTCGGGGGCCGCGTCCACCTCGTACTTGCGTGCCTTGAGGTTGATCACGAGCGCGCGCACGATCTGCGGCTCGTCCTCGACCACGAGCACCCGGGTCATCTGGGATCCCTGCCTTCTGCGGTTGCGGTCCGAACGGTTCGGTTCATGGCGTGCCCTCGGGTCCGGTTCACGGGGTGCCCTCGGCGGTGAGGCCGGCGGGTGTGCGGGCCGGGCCCGGGGCGGCGCGGACGGTGAGGACCATGGTCAGGCCGCCGCCCGGGGTGTCCTCGGCGGCCAGGGTGCCGCCCATGGCCTCGGCGAAGCCCCGGGCGACGGCGAGGCCGAGGCCCACTCCGGCGCCGCGCGGGGCGTCGCCGTAGCGCTGGAAGGGCGCGAAGATGCGGTCCTTGGCGGCGTCGGGGACGCCGGGCCCGCGGTCGGTGACGCGTATCTCGACGCGGTCGGCGAGGGCGCTGGCGGCGACGGAGACGGCGCGCCCCAGGGGGCTGTACTTCACGGCGTTCTCGACGACGTTGGCGACGGCCCGCTCCAGGAGGCCCGGGTCGACCTCGACCATGGGCAGCGTCTCGGGGATGTCCAGGACGACGCTGTCCTCGGGGACGCCGCCGAGCGCCATGGGCACCACCTCGTCGAGGTCGATCTCGCGGATGAGCGGGGTGACCGTGCCGGTCTGGAGGCGCGACATGTCGAGGAGGTTGCCGACGAGGTGGTCGAGGCGGTCGGCGCCGTCCTCGATGCCTTCGAGCAGCTCCGCGCGGTCCTCGTCGGACCAGTCGACGTCGTCGGAGCGCAGCGAGCTGACGGCGGCCTTGATGGAGGCGAGCGGGGTGCGCAGGTCGTGGCTGACGGCGGCGAGCAGCGCGGTGCGGATGCGGTTGCCCTCGGCGAGCTTGCGGGCCTCCTCGGCCTCGCCCAGCAGCCGCCTGCGGTCCACGACGACGGCGGCCTGCGCGGCGAAGGCGCCCAGCACCCGCCGGTCCTCGGCGGGCAGGACGCGCCCGGACAGGGCGAGCGCCATGTGGTCGCCGACCGGCATGTCGACGTCGGCGTCCTCGGGGCGGCCGACCGGGTGCGGCCCGACGCTGCCCGCGCACGTCCAGGGCTCCACGTCGCCGGCCCGCTCCAGGAGGGCGACGGACCGCATGGCGAAGGTCTCGCGGACCCGCTCCAGGAGGGCGTCGAGGCTGGTCTCGCCGCGCAGGACGCTGCCCGCGAGGAAGGAGAGGATCTCGGATTCGGCGCGCAGCCGGGCCGCCTGGTGGGTGCGGCGGGCCGCGACGTCGACGACGGAGGCCACCGACACGGCCACCAGGACGAAGATCACGATGGCGACGATGTTCTTCGGGTCGGCGATCGTGACCTGGTGGACGGGCGGGGTGAAGAAGTAGTTCAGGAGGAACGAGCCGAACGCGGCCGACGCGAGCGCCGGGAGCAGCCCGCCGAGCAGCGCCGCGGCCACCGTGAGGGTCAGGAACAGGAGCATGTCGTTGGCGAGCCCGAGGCCCGCCTCGACGTTGGTGAGCAGCACGGTCAGCAGGGCGGGGCCGATCACGCCGGCCGCCCAGCCCCACACGATGCGGGCCCGCCCGAGCCGGGCACCGCGTGCGACGGGCAGGCCGCGGCCCTTGGCTACCGCTTCGTGCGTGACGATGTGGACGTCGAGGTCGGGCCCGGAGTCGCGGGCCACGGTCTGGCCGACACCGGGGCCGAGGATGTACTGCCAGGCCTTGCGGCGGCTGGAGCCGAGCACGATCTGGGTGGCGTTGACGCCCCGGGCGAAGGCGAGCAGGGCGGCCGGGATGTCGTCGCCTATGACGTGGTGGAAGCTGCCGCCGAGGTCCTCGACGAGGGTCCGCTGGACGGCGAGCTCCTTGGGCGACGCGGAGGTCAGCCCGTCGCTCCTGGCCACGTACACGGCGAGGATCTCGCTGCCGGAGCCCTTGGCGGCCACCCGGGCGGCCCGGCGGATGAGGGTGCGCCCCTCGGGGCCGCCGGTGAGGCCCACCACGATGCGCTCGCGGGCCTGCCAGGTCGACTTGATGTCGTGCTCGCCGCGGTACTGCTGGAGGTATTCGTCGACCCGGTCGGCGACCCAGAGCAGCGCCAGCTCGCGCAGTGCGGTGAGGTTGCCGGGGCGGAAGTAGTTGGAGAGGGCCGCGTCGACCTTGTCGGACTGGTAGACGTTGCCGTGCGCCATGCGGCGGCGCAGCGCCTGGGGCGACATGTCGACGAGCTCGATCTGGTCGGCCCGGCGCACCACCTCGTCGGGGACCGTCTCGCGCTGGCGCACGCCGGTGATCGACTCGACGACGTCGCCGAGGGACTCCAGGTGCTGGATGTTGACGGTGGACACGACATCGATGCCTGCGGCGAGCAGCTCCTCGACGTCCTGCCAGCGCTTGGTGTTGCGGGCGCCGGGCACGTTGGTGTGCGCCAGCTCGTCCACGAGGGCGACGGCGGGGCGCCGCTCCAGGACGGCGTCGACGTCCATCTCGGTGAAGACGGCCCCGCGGTGGTCGATCGAGCGCCGCCGGATCTGCTCCAGGCCGTGCAGCATCACCTCGGTGCGGGGCCTGCCGTGATGCTCGACGAAGGCGACGACGCAGTCGGTGCCGCGCTCGACGCGGCGGTGCGCCTCGGCGAGCATGGCGTACGTCTTGCCGACGCCCGGCGCCGCGCCGAGGTAGATCCGAAGCTTGCCGCGTGCCATGGCCCCATTGTCTTTCAGAATGCGGATGCATACGCAGCGTCGACCTTACGGCCAACAATTGCGGCAAATGGGGTGCGGGTGGGACGGGCGGCGCGTATTGACGCGATTCTGACGCTCCGCGCGCCGCCCGGTGCCGCGAGCCGACGGCGCCGGGGGGCGCGTCAGCCGTGGTCGGTGATCTGCCCGTCGTTGAGTTCGAGGACGCGGTCGGCGAGGCCGAGGAGCTGGCTGTCGTGGGTCGCGACGAGGACCGTGACGCCCTCGCTGCGCACGACCGCGCGCAGCAGCTCCATCACCGCGAGCCCGGTGTCGGCGTCGAGCTGCCCGGTGGGCTCGTCCGCGATGAGCAGGGCCGGCCGGTTGGCGAGGGCGCGGGCGATGGCGACGCGCTGCTGCTGCCCGCCGGAGAGCTCTCCGGGGCGCTGCGCCGCGTGGTCGCCGAGGCCGACGAGGGAGAGCAGCAGGGCGGCGCGCTCCTCGCGCTCGCGCGGGGCGGTCTTCCTGAGCCGCATCGGGACGCCCACGTTCTCGGCGGCGCTGAGGATGGGGATGAGGCCGAAGGACTGGAAGATGAAGCCGATGCGGTCGCGGCGCAGTTCGAGGAGGCCCTGCTCCCCCAGGCTCCCGACGTCGGTGCCGTCGACGGTGACGGTGCCGCCGTCCGGCCGGTCGAGGCCGCCGAGCAGGTTGAGCAGGGTCGTCTTGCCGGAGCCCGAGCGGCCCTTGAGGGCGACCAGTTCGCCGCGCGGCACCACGAAGGAGACTCCGCGCAGCGCGTGGACGGCGGCCGCGCCGGTTCCGTACGAGCGGCGCAGGTTCTCGACCGTGATCATGGGGCCGCCGGGCCGGTCGTCCGTGACGGCCGTGCCGCCCTGTCCGCTGGTGCTCCGGGTCATGGCCGTGTCCCCCGTACGTTCGTGTGCGCGGCCGCCAGTATGTGCGGGCCGCACGCGGCCGGGCAACGGAATCGGGGACGGTCTGCCCGGATTGCCCGCGCGCGGGAGGTCCTTTCGGGCAACGCGGGGCCGGCGCGGGCAGCCGGAGGCCGCGGTGGCGCGCGTACGCCGATGGGCCGCGCCCCCGGTGCGGGGGTGCGGCCCATCGGGTCCATCAAGTACGGACGAGCGGGTCAGCGGATCTCGGAGATCTCCGGGCCGCGCTGGAGCTGGCCCATGCCGCCGGAGAAGCGCGAGCCCTCCTGGTCCTCCTGCTGGACGCCCTCGGGCACCATCTGCGCGTCGTTGGGGAGCTTCAGGACGATCGGGTCGCGGGGCGCCATCGGGCCCTCGCCGCGCACCACGACGGTGTCGCGGAAGATCGTCTCCAGGAGCCCGGCGGCCTGCGGCTGCACCGCGCCCTGGCCGGAGATGACCCCGCGCAGGAACCAGCGCGGTCCGTCCACGCCGACGAAGCGCACCAGTTGGACCCCGTTGGTGCCGTCGGGCAGCTGGACGGGGACCTGCGCGCGCAGCTCCCAGCCGAGCGGGCCCTCGACCTCGTCGATGATGCCGCCCTGCTGGGTGATGCCGGTGGCGATCTCCTCGCGGACCTCGCCCCAGATGCCTTCCTTCTTCGGTGCCGCGAAGGCCTGCAGCTGGACCGCGCTGTCGTTCAGGACGACCGTGGCCGCCACGATCGCGTCGCCCGCGACCTCGACCCGCAGCTCCATGCCTTCGACCCCGGGGACGAAGAGGCCGCCCAGGTCGACCCGGCCCTCGCCGGGCTCGGTCACCTCGGAGACGTCCCAGGGTCCGTCCGGACGGGGCGCCGGCGGCAGGTTCACCCTGCGCGCCCCGGCCTCGTCGCCGGCCGTGCTGTCGTCGGCCCCGGTGCCGTCGACGACCTGCTCGGCCTCGCCCGCCGCGTCCGCCGCGTCGTCCGCGGATCCACTCTTCTTGCGACGTCCGAACACGTCACTGTCCTTCCCGGTCGGATACGACCGAAGCGTATCGATTCCCACCCGTTGTGCCGCCATCGGCGGCCGAACCGCCCACGGCGGCGTGACCGCCGGTGGACCCGAAGCCCCCCTCGGCCCGCGCCGAGCCGGGAAGCTCCGCCACCTCGTGGAAGCGCACCTTCTCGACCTGCTGGACGACCAGTTGGGCAATGCGGTCGAAACGCTCGAACCGCACGCTCTCGCGCGGGTCGAGGTTGACCACGATCACCTTGATCTCTCCACGGTACCCGGCATCCACCGTCCCCGGGGCATTCACCAGGGCGACACCGCACCGGGCGGCGAGCCCCGAACGGGGGTGCACGAAGGCCGCGTACCCGTCGGGCAGCGCGATGGAAACACCGGTCGCCAGGACCGCCCGCTCACCGGGGGCGAGCTCGGCGGCCTCGGTGGTCACCAGATCGGCGCCCGCGTCGCCCGGGTGCCCGTACGCCGGGATCGGCACCTCCGGGTCCACACGGCGGATGAGGACGTCCACGGGTTCACGCGTCACGGGTTCACCTCGAAGGCGCGGGCGCGCCTGACCTGGTCGGGGTCGGACATCGCGGCCTGGATCTCGGCCGGGCGTCCGTTGTCGATGAAGTGGTCCACCTTCACCTCGATGAAGAGGGCCTGGGCGCGGACCGCGACGGGCCCCTCGGGGCCGCCGATGCGGCCGGTGGCCCGGGAGTAGATCTTGCGGCCGGCCACGGCGGTGACCTCGGCCTCCAGGTGCAGCACGGTGCCGACCGGCACCGGCCGGACGAAGTCCGTCTCCAGCCGGCCGGTCACGGCGATGACCCGCAGCAGCCAGTTCAGGGAGCCGAGCGTCTCGTCGAGCGCGGTCGCGAGGACCCCGCCGTGGGCGAGCCCGGGGGCGCCCTGGTGGGCCTCGCGCACGGTGAACTCGGCGGTGACGGTCACGCCCTTCCCGGCGCGCGCGGCCAGGTGCAGTCCGTGGGGCTGTCCGTCGCCGCAGCCGAAGCAGTGCCCGTAGTGCGCACCGAGCAGTTCGCCGGGTGCGGGCGCCTCGGCGTGCCGCACCGGCGCTATGGCGTCGGCCGGGGGCGTCAGGGACGCAGATGTAGCAGTCACAGGCGCAGACCTTACCCGCGGTCAGGGAGCAGGTCGCGCCGTGCCAAGCTAGCTCTCATGCAGCCCAATGCCCCGCAGTACGCAGAACGCCTCACCGCGCCCCGTTCCTGGTGGTTCATCTCCGTCCTGGTCGGCTTCGCGTGCGCGCTGATGCTGCTTCCGGTGGGCACGCTGCCGATGCTGGCCGGCTTCGTCGGCGGCACGGCGATCTCGTGGGTCGTGGTGAGTTCGTACGGCTCGATCCGGATCCGGGTGCTGCCGGACACCCTGGTCGCGGGCGAGGCCCGGATCCCGGTCAAGGCGCTGGGCGAACCGGAGATCCTGGACGCCGACGAGGCGCGGGCCTGGCGGCTGCACAAGGCCGACCCCCGCGCGTACATGCTGCTGCGGGCGTACATCCCGACCGCGCTGAAGGTGGAGATCACGGATCCGGCGGACCCGACGCCGTACGTCTACCTCTCGACGCGTGACCCCGAGGCGCTGAAGGCGGCCCTGAACGCGGTCCGCGCGGCCTGACGGTCCAGGCCGGTCAGCGGCCGAGTTCCCTCGGAATGCCGCCCGGCGGCAGGGGGTCGTCCGGCTGTTCCAGGGGCGGCAGGCCGGACAGGGCGTCCCACGGCACCTGGCGGGAGCGCAGGTCCTTCCTGATGTGCCCGGCGAGCTTCTTGGTGTCGCGGCGGTTCATCACGGCGCCGACGGCCGCGCCCACCATGAACGGCGTCAGGTTCGGCAGGTTGCGGACCATACGCTTCATGATCTGCTGGCGCAGCTCGCGCTTCATCTGGCCGCCTAGCGCGAAGTTGAGCGTCGTCGGCTTGGTGACGTCGATGCCGCGCTCCTCCGTCCACGACGTCAGGTACGCCATCGAGCGTTCCCTGAGCGTGCCGGGCGGGCGCATGCCGTAGACCTCGTGCAGCTCGGCGATGAGCTTCAGTTCGATGGCGGCGACGCCGGTGATCTCCGCGGCGAGTTCGGCGGGCATCGCGGGCGGTACGGGCAGCATCGCGGCCGCGCCGATCCCCGCGCCGACCGTGGAGGTGCCGTTGGCGGCGCCCGCGATCAGCTTGTCGGCGATCTCCTCCGGGCCGAGGCCGGGAAAGTGGGCGCGCAGGGTCGCCAGGTCCCGCACCGGGATGCGGGGGGCGACCTCGATGATCCGGTCGGCAAGGTGGCCGAGCGAGGCCTTCACGCCCTCGCCGCTCTTGCGTACGCCCTTCTTGAGCACCGGAACGCTCTTCCTCAGGGCGGGAACACCCTTGTCGAGAGCGCCCCTGCGCAGGGCGTTCAGGCGGCGGACCCCGGCCGCGGGTCCCGCCTCGTGCTCGCTCCCCGGCGCCGTGACGGCTGCTTCGAGCGAGGCCTGGTGGCCCCGCTCCGCGTCACGTGCACCGTCGGCGGCGCTCACCGCAGGGAGGCCGGCCGGCTCGGCGGGGGCTTCCACGCCTTCTGCCGGGCCTGTGCCGCCCTGTGGTACCTCGGTGGAGCCCGGGGCACCCTTCCTCCGGAACGGTCGCTTCCGGGGCGGTTCAGCGCCTGTCATGGCCGGCCTGCTCAGTCGCAGTCGCGGCAGATGGGCTGGCCGTTCTTCTCGCGGGCCAGCTGGCTGCGGTGGTGCACGAGGAAGCAGCTCATGCAGGTGAACTCGTCGGCCTGCTTGGGCAGGACGCGGACGGCGAGCTCTTCGTTGGACAGGTCCGCGCCGGGCAGTTCCATACCCTCGGCAGCCTCGTACTCGTCGACGTCGACGGTCGAGGTGGACTTGTCGTTGCGCCGTGCCTTCAGCTCTTCAAGGCTGTCGGAATCGACGTCGTCATCGGTCTTGCGTGGGGTGTCGTAGTCCGTTGCCATGTCGCTCTCCCCCTCTGGGTGGTTGCGGTGTCTCAGCGCACGTAACGCGTGAGAGGCCGGACTTGTGCCCGACCTGAGGCGGAGATTTTGCCTCACATCAAGGTCTGTTACTCAATCGACACCCAACCGCACTCCTTCAGAGTGCTCGTCTTGGATGGCGATCGGGACCGTACACGGTCCTCATGTCGCACCTCACCAGCGCCACCTCGTGTACTTCCCGTGATCCCACCCCCCGGAAACCCGGACTTTTACCGGGATTCCAGGGGAATTGACGATCACGGAGAGTAGGTGACCTGAAGTGCAACTTTGTGACTGATCACACACGAAACTCTCAGGAACGCGTCCAGAAAATTCCGCGCAAAGCGAACTGTCACCGCAGCTCCGAGCAGCGTCTCAGACCGGGAGGGTGACACGCATCACGAGGCCGCCGCCTTCGCGGGGCTCCGCGATGATACGGCCTCCGTGGGCCCTCGCGACCGACCGGGCGATGGACAGGCCGAGTCCGACGCCCTTGTCGCTGCCGGTGCGCTCGGTGCGCAGCCGGCGGAACGGCTCGAAGATGTTGTCGATCTCGTACGCCGGGACCACCGGCCCCGTGTTGGTCACGAGCAGCGTCGCGTGGCCGTCCTTGAGCTCGGTGACCACCTCGACCCAGCCGTCCTCGGGGATGTTGTACCGGACCGCGTTCTGGACCAGGTTCAGGGCGATGCGCTCCAGGAGGACGCCGTTGCCCTGGACGACCGCGGGGCTCCGCTCGCCGCGGATCTCCACGCCCTTGGCCTCGGCCTCGTTCCTGGCCTGGTCCAGGGCGCGGGAGGCCACCTCGGCGAGGTCGACGGGCTTGCGGTCGACGATCTCGTTGTCGCTGCGGGCGAGGAGCAGCAGCCCTTCGACGAGCTGTTCGCTGCGCTCGTTGGTGGCGAGCAGCGTCTTGCCGAGCTGCTGGAGCTCGACCGGGGCACCGGGGTCGGAGAGGTGCACTTCGAGCAGGGTGCGGTTGATGGCGAGCGGGGTGCGCAGCTCGTGAGAGGCGTTGGCGACGAAGCGCTGCTGGGCGGTGAAGGCGCGCTCCAAGCGGTCCAGCATCTCGTCGAAGGTGTCGGAGAGCTCCTTCAGTTCGTCGTCGGGGCCGTCGAGCTCGATGCGCCGGGTCAGGTCGGTGCCGGCCACGCGCCGTGCGGTACGGGTGATCCGGCCGAGCGGCGACAGGACGCGGCCGGCCATCGCGTACCCGAAGGCGAAGGCGATGACGCTGAGGCCGACCAGGGCGAGCAGGGAGCGGCTCAGGAGGTTGTCGAGGGCGTGCTGGCGCTGCTGGGCCATGCAGACGCCGATGGCGTCGTTGATCTCCTGGAAGGTGCCCGACGCGGGGAGCTGGCAGCTGCTGCTGGACAGCGCGATGCCCTGACCCCCCACGATCTTGAACGGGGCGCTGCCCGCGTGCAGGGCCTGCGCGGCGAGCAGGTAGATGATCGAGAGGAGCAGTATCCCCGCGATCATGAACATGCCGCCGTAGAGCAGGGTGAGGCGTATGCGGATGGTGGGCCTGAGCCAGGGGAAGGGCGGTTCGGCCGACTTCGGGGCCCACGTGGGCTTCGGTGGCGCCGTGGGGGGCGCGGGCGTGGCGGCCATCGCCGTCAGATCCGGTAACCCGAGCCCGGCACGGTGACGATCACCGGGGGCTCGCCGAGCTTGCGGCGCAGGGTCATGACGGTGACCCGGACGACGTTGGTGAACGGGTCGGTGTTCTCGTCCCAGGCCTTCTCCAGGAGCTGCTCGGCCGAGACCACGGCGCCCTCGCTGCGCATCAGCACTTCCAGGACGGCGAACTCCTTGGGCGCGAGCTGGATCTCCCGGCCCTCGCGGAAGACCTCGCGGCGGTTGGGGTCGAGCTTGATGCCGGCCCGCTCCAGGATGGGCGGCAGCGGCACGGTGGTGCGCCGGCCGAGGGCGCGCACGCGGGCGGTCAGCTCGGTGAAGGCAAAGGGCTTGGGCAGGTAGTCGTCCGCGCCGATCTCCAGGCCCTCGACCCGGTCGCTGACGTCACCCGCGGCCGTCAGCATCAGGACCCGGGTGGCCATGCCCAGCTCGACGATCTTGCGGCAGACGTCGTCGCCGTGGACGAGCGGGAGGTCCCGGTCGAGCACCACCACGTCGTAGTCGTTCACTCCGATCCGCTCCAGGGCCGCGGCGCCGTCGTACACGACGTCGACGGCCATGGCCTCCCGGCGCAGTCCGGTGGCCACCGCATCGGCGAGCAGCTGCTCGTCCTCGACGACGAGTACGCGCACGGCGCATTCCTTCCCTAGGACCCGCGTCGTGCGCGGGCACATCTGTGCACTGAAGCAGTGACTGTCCGCTTCCATCCTGCCCCTTACGCCCATAAACCGGCGGTAAGGCGATGCCGGACCGGGACGGCCCCCACCTGCGTTTTCCAGCCGGGGCCGGGGCGACCGCGGGGGAATGAACAGGATTGGCGCGGCAGTTGAGGTTTCTTTGAGAGTGGGCTTGGGGAAGACGTCTGCACACCCCGCGATCACGCCCTGGCTGTGGCACGCCACACCCTGACGTCGTGGTCGCTACCCACCGTCGGCACATCCCCGTGCCACCGACCCACGACGAGGGGGCGCACCATGGACGCTTTCACCGCAGGACTGCTGCAGCGCATAAGGACCACGGAAACCGACCTCACACGGGCGCGCGAGACCGGCGACGACTTCCTCGCCGACGTCGAGCAGGCAGAGCTGGACGACCTGCGTCGTCTGGCCGCCGAGCACGGCGTAGAGGTAGCCGTGGCGCTCTGATCCCATCCACCGGGAAACCCCGGCGCCACACCGCGGCGCCGGGGTTTCGTCATGCCGGGGCCGGCCCCGGCCCCCTCGCGCGGGCGCCGGGAGCGGGGCTCAGTCGTGCCAGGCGCCGTGCTCCTCCAGGAGCGACTGGAGGGGGCCGAACAGCTCCGGGGACGCGGCGACCGTCAGCTCGCGGGACGGGGTCCGTCCCGGGCGCCCGCCGGTGAGCGCGCCGGCCTCCCGGGCGATCAGGTCGCCCGCCGCCAGGTCCCAGGGGTTCAGGCCGCGCTCGTAGTAGCCGTCGAGCCGCCCGGCCGCCACGTCGCACAGGTCGATCGCCGCCGAGCCGCCGCGGCGGATGTCGCGGAAGCGCGGGATGAGCCGCTGGGCCACCTCCGCCTGGTGGGCGCGTACGGAGTGGACGTAGGCGAAGCCCGTGCCGACCAGGGACTCGGCGAGCGGGGCCGGCGGGCGGCAGCGCAGCGGGCGGCCGCCCTCGAAGGCGCCGCCGCCGAGGACGGCGTGGTAGGTCTCGCCGCGCATCGGGGCCGCCACCACGCCCGCGACCCGCTCGCCGTCCACCTCGGCGGCGATGGAGACGGCCCACGTGGGCAGCCCGTACAGGTAGTTGACGGTTCCGTCGAGCGGGTCGATCACCCAGCGCACCCCGCTGGTGCCCTCGCTGGAAGAGCCCTCCTCGCCGAGGAACCCGTCCTCGGGGCGGTACTCGCCGAGGTAGCCGGTGATCAGCTTCTCCGCGGCGATGTCCATCTCGGTCACCACGTCGACGGCGCTCGACTTGGTGGCGGCGACGGCGAGGTCGGCGGGGCGGCCGTCACGCAGCAGCGCGCCGGCCCGCCGGGCGGCCTCCAGGGCCAGCTCCAGCAGTTCGCGGTGGAGGGGGTCGGTCATCGGTGCTCCTTACGCGTACGGGCTGTCGGCGCCGGCGGCCGCGGGCCTGGCTCCGCCGCGGGCGGCGGGGCAGCAGCCGACGGGACAGAGGTCGTGCGAGGGGCCGAGCGCGCCGAGCGCGCACCGCCGGGCGGCCGCACCGCGCTCGGTGGCGGCCCGCTCGACGACCAGCTCGCGCACGGCTGCCGCGAACCGCGGGTCGGCGCCCACGGTCGCGGAGCGGGCCGCCGGCAGGCCCAGCTCGGCGGCCTTGGCGGTGGCCTCCGTGTCGAGGTCGTACAGGACCTCCATGTGGTCGGAGACGAAGCCGATGGGGACCATGACGACGGCCGGCGCGCCCTCGGCGTGCACGGCCTCCAGGTGGTCGCAGATGTCGGGTTCGAGCCAGGGGATGTGCGGGGCGCCGGAGCGGGACTGGTAGACCAGCTGCCACTCCCGCTCCACGCCGGTCTCGGCGTGCACCGCTTCGGCGATCGTCCGCGCCACGTCGAGGTGCTCGCGCACGTAGGCGCCGCCCTCGCCGTGCTCCTCGACGGGCCCCGAGGTGTCGGCGGCCGCCTCGGGGATCGAGTGTGTCGTGAAGGCGAGGCGGGCACCCGCGCGGACGTCGTCGGGCAGCTCGGCGAGCGAGGCGAGCACGCCGTCGACCATGGGCCGTACGAAGCCGGGGTGGTTGAAGTAGTGCCGCAGCTTGTCGACCCGCGGCACGTCGAGCCCCTCGGCCTCCAGCGTCGCGAGCGCCTCCGCGAGGTTCTCGCGGTACTGCCGGCAGCCCGAGTACGAGGCGTAGGCGCTGGTGGCGAGGACCGCGATGCGGCGGCGCCCGTCGGCGGCCATCTCGCGCAGGGTGTCGGTGAGGTAGGGCGCCCAGTTCCGGTTGCCCCAGTACACGGGCAGGTCCAGGCTGTTCTCCGCGAAGTCCTTGCGCAGCGCGTCGAGCAGCGCGCGGTTCTGCTCGTTGATGGGGCTCACGCCGCCGAACAGGAAGTAGTGCTGCCCCACCTCCTTGAGCCGCTCCTTGGGGATGCCGCGGCCGCGCGTCACGTTCTCCAGGAACGGGACCACGTCGTCGGGGCCTTCGGGGCCGCCGAAGGAGAGCAGCAGCAGGGCGTCGTACGGGGCGGCGGCCTGAGCCGCTCCGGGAGCTGGATCACGCAGTTCGGACATGACTCGATCCTGCCACCCGCCGCTGACAGACGGCCCACCGAGCCACACCGGGCCGGTCGGAAGGGGCGGAACGGGCCGGTGGCAGGAGCTGGAACGGGCCGGTGGAGGAAGCTGGAACGAGTCGGTGGAGGGAGCTGGAACGAGTCGGTGGAGGGAGCTGGAACGAGTCGGTGGAGGGAGCCGAAAAAGCGGTGCGCCGATCTACTTCAGCGTCGTAAGCTTTAGGAATTAATTACACGCGTCACGCAGGATCCGGAGCCCCCGTTGCCCAGTCCCTATCGCGCGATCTTCGCCGCCCCCGGCACCAAGGGGTTCTCCGCCGCCGGCCTGCTCGGCCGGATGCCGCTGTCGATGATGGGCATCGGCGTCGTGACGATGATCTCCCAGCTCACCGGCAGGTACGGCCTCGCGGGCGCGCTCTCGGCGACGCTCGCCATGTCGGCCGCCGTCATCGGCCCCCAGATATCCCGGCTCGTGGACCGGCACGGCCAGCGCAAGGTGCTGCGCCCGGCCACCCTGGTCTCGGTCGCCGCCGTCACCGGCCTGCTCGTCTGCGCCCAGCGGAGCGCCCCGGACTGGACGCTGTTTGTGTTCGCGGCCGGCGCCGGCTGTGTGCCGAGCGTCGGCTCGATGGTCCGGGCCCGCTGGGCGGAGATCTACCGCGGCGACGCCCAGAACCTGCACACGGCGTACTCGTGGGAGTCGATCGTCGACGAGCTGTGCTTCATCCTCGGGCCGATCCTGTCCATCGGGCTCTCCACCGCCTGGTTCGCCGAGGCGGGTCCGCTGATCGCCGCCTGCTTCCTGGTGGCCGGGGTGCTCTGGCTGACCGCCCAGCGCGGCACCGAGCCCGTGCCGCACCCGCACGAGCACCACGCCGGCCGCTCCGCGCTCGGCTCGCGCGGCCTCCAGGTCCTGGTCGCCACCTTCGTCGCCACCGGCGCGATCTTCGGCTCGGTCGACGTGGTCACGGTGGCCTTCGCCGACGAGCGCGGCCACAAGGCGCTGGCCAGCCTCGTGCTCGCCGTCTACGCCCTCGGCTCGTGCCTGGCGGGAGCGGTGTTCGGGCTGTTGCGCCTGCGCGGCTCGGCCTCGACCAGGTGGCTGGTGGGCGTGTGTGCGATGGCGGTGAGTATGATCCCGCTCCAACTGGCCGGGAACCTGCCGTTCCTTGCCGTGACGCTCTTTGTCGCGGGTCTGTTCATCGCGCCGACGATGGTGACGACGATGGCCCTCGTCGAACAGCACGTACCGCGCAGCAAGCTCACCGAGGGCATGACCTGGACCAGCACCGGGCTCGCGGTCGGTGTGGCGCTCGGCTCCTCCGCCGCCGGTTGGGTGGTGGACGCGGAGGGCGCGCAGGCGGGGTACCTGGTGTCCGGCGTGTCGGGAACGCTCGCGGCGGTGGTGGCGTTCCTGGGGTACCGCCGGCTTCGCAGGCCGGTGCCGCATCGGGAGGGGCTCGAAGCAGATGAGCGGAGCGAACGGCAGCAGCACCTGGCGTAACTGGGCGGGCAACGTCACCGCACGGGCGGCGAGGGAGGCCTCCCCGGCCTCCGTGGCCGAAGTCGCCGCCGAGGTACGCAGGGCCGCCGAGGACGGCCTCACGGTGAAGGCGGTCGGCACGGGACACTCCTTCACCTCGGCCGCCGCGACCGACGGCGTGCTCATACGCCCCGATCTGCTGACCGGCATCCGCGAGATCGACCGTGCCGCGATGACCGTCACCGTGGAGGCGGGCACCCCGCTGAAGCGGCTCAACGCGGCGCTGGCGCGGGAGGGCCTGTCGCTCACCAACATGGGCGACATCATGGAGCAGACGGTCGCGGGGGCCACGAGCACCGGCACCCACGGCACCGGCCGCGACTCGGCGTCGATCGCCGCCCAGATCACGGCAGTTGAGCTGGTCACCGCAGACGGCTCGCTGCTGACGTGTTCCGCCAAGGAGAACCCGGAGGTCTTCGCGGCGGCCAGGATCGGGCTCGGCGCGCTCGGCATCGTCACCGCGATCACCTTCGCCGTCGAGCCGGTCTTCCTGCTCACGGCCCGCGAGGAGCCGATGGCCTTCGACCGGGTCGCCGCCGACTTCGACGAACTCTTCGCGGAGAACGAGCACTTCGAGTTCTACTGGTTCCCGCACACGGGCAACTGCAACACCAAGCGCAACAACCGCAGCGCCGGGCCCGCCGCTCCGCCCGGCAGGGTGCGGGCGTGGATCGACGACGAGTTCATGTCCAACGGGCTCTTCCAGGCGGTGTGTTCGCTCGGCCGCGTCGCGCCCGCCACGATCCCGGCCGTCGCGAAGGTCTCCAGCCGGGCGCTCTCCGCCCGCACCTACACCGACATTCCGTACAAGGTGTTCACCAGCCCGCGCCGGGTGCGGTTCGTGGAGATGGAGTACGCCCTGCCGCGCGAGGCGGTCGTCGAGGCGCTGCGCGCGGTCAAGGCGATGGTGGACCGCTCTCCGCTGCGCGTGAGCTTCCCCGTGGAGGTCCGCACCGCACCCGCCGACGACATCGCGCTCTCCACGGCGTCGGGCCGGGAGAGCGCGTACATAGCCGTGCACATGTACAAGGGCACGCCGCACCAGGCGTACTTCACGGCCGTCGAACGGATCATGACCGAGCACGCGGGCCGGCCGCACTGGGGCAAGCTGCACACCCGCGACGCGGCGTACTTCGCGGAGGTCTACCCCCGCTTCGGCGAGTTCACCGCGCTGCGCGACCGGCTCGACCCCGAGCGCCGCTTCGCCAACGCCTATCTGCGGCGGGTGCTGGGCGACTGACCCGGGGCCGCGTCGGCCGCGCGGTCTAGGGGGCGGAGCTCGCCCCGGACTTCGGGTCCGGGGTGACCGGGTCGGCGGAGCCGCTGCCGGAGCCCTTCGAGCCGGACGGCGTGGGCGTCGGGGTCGGCGTCGTGCCGCCCGAGCCCGAGCCCGACCCCGAGCCGGAGTCCGAACCGGTGCCCGATCCGTGGGAGGTGGAGGGCGACGGCGTCGCGGTGGGGTCGTCCGTGCCGGAGCCGCCGGTCGTCCCCTTCCCGTCGTCACCGCTCGGCGTGGGCGAACCGCCGGTACCGGGCGACTGATGGTCGCGCCCGCCCGGGTCGGCGGGGGCCGGCGGGTCCTGCTTCTTTGCTCCGCCGGTGAACACGGACTGCAGGGTGGTCCCGCCGCCGTGGCCGCCGACCTCGCCGCCGGAGATCAGTTCGTACGCCGTGATGCCGCCCATCGACACCCCGAAGACGACGGCCGCCGCGAGCAGAGGCCGCTTCCAGCCGCGCAGCCGGGTGCCGTGGACGCTCGCCTCGTTGAACTCCTTGGCCGGTTCCGCGCCGGGCGGCAGCCGGGTCCCGTCGACCGGCTTGAGCAGCTGGGTGCGGTCGGCCCGCTTGAGCAGCTGGGTCCGGTCGACCTGTCCGAGCATCTGTGTCCGGTCGGCGTCCGCCCGGGGAGGCATCCGGGTGGGGTCCGCGTCGATCCGCCCGAGCAGCCGGGTGCGCTCGTCGTCCGCCCGCGGCAGCAGGGCCGTCGCGTCGTGGACCCCCTCGCCCCGGTCCCGGTCGTCCTTGCCGTGCGCCCCGTCGTCCCGGCGGATCTTGTACGGGGAGAGCACCGGCACTTGGCGCGAGCCGACCTTCGCCTGCACGGTCACCTCGCGCAGCTGCTCGCCGGTCCGTTTGAAGAAGTGCTGGAAGACGGTGCCTCCGCAGGTGGCGACCACGCTCACGACACCGGCGCCGATGAACGTCCCGTACACCCCCAGCGTGGAGGCGAGCACGGCCGCGGCGACCGCGGCCAGTGCACTCCCGGCCACTTGGGGCACGCTCAGGTCCATGCGCTTCTTGTCTTCGGTCCCGGTGTCCGGCTTGTCACCCATCCCCAGCCTCTGTTCGCCCTTCTCGTCCGCCTTGCACCTAGAAAGGACATTTGAGCGAAAGGAATAGTTCCGATTCCGGAGATTGTGTGAAGCAGGACACGTGGGAGCCGTGCGCGGGCGCGTCACAACGCCTCCAACTCCCGTACCCCGGGAGAACTTCGGCGGCGTGCCGGTCCACCCAGGTGGCCCGAATGGAGTACTGTGGCGAGCCCTGGGCCCCGGGTCCCACACGGGTACCCGGGACTACGGGAGGGGGCCGAAAGCGGCACTCGAACCGGCGGCGCCGCGGCACCGCACGGGCGCCTGCTGCACAGAGTGACCAGGCCGGTCACTCTGCGTTGCGAAGAGGTAACCGTGCCATAACGGCGTTCCAGGGCCCATGCCCGACACGCCGGGCAACTCGGCAATGTTGTGGCAGGCTGCACCCGGGCAGGCCACACTCGACTAGCGGAAGCAGCGACGCACGTGACGTCGGCAGGCACCACCCGGGAGGTCCCCATGCCCGAACTGCGTGTCGTGGCCGTCTCCAACGACGGCACACGACTGGTGCTCAAGGCTGCGGACAGCACGGAGTACACGCTTCCGATCGACGAGCGGCTCCGGGCCGCTGTGCGCAACGACCGAGCCCGCCTCGGACAGATCGAGATCGAGGTGGAGAGCCACCTCCGTCCTCGCGACATCCAGGCGCGTATACGAGCCGGTGCCTCCGCCGAGGAGGTCGCCCAGTTCGCCGGCATCCCGGTCGACCGCGTACGCCGTTTCGAAGGCCCCGTGCTCGCGGAGCGCGCCTTCATGGCCGAGCGGGCGCGGAAGACCCCCGTGCGGCGTCCCGGCGAGAACGCGGGACCCCAGCTCGGCGAGGCCGTGCAGGAGCGGCTGCTGCTGCGGGGCGCCGACAAGGAAAGCGTCCAGTGGGACTCCTGGCGCCGCGACGACGGCACCTGGGAAGTCCTGCTCGTGTACTTGGTCGCGGGCGAGCCGCACTCCGCGAGCTGGACCTACGACCCGCCGCGCCGGCTCGTGCAGGCCGTCGACGACGAGGCCCGCTCGCTGATCGGCGAGTCCGACGACACCATCACGGCGGTGCCCGAGCCGAGCTTCCCGTTCGTACCGCGGATCGCCCGGCTGCCCCGGGACCGGCCGCTGGACCGCGCGCTCGACCGTTCCCTCGAACGGCCGCTCGACCGCGCCCTGGACCGGCAGCTGGAGCGCCCCTCGGCGCCCGAGCCGGTGACGGCCGAGGAGAGCGACTCGCTGACGAGCCTGCTCGAAGCCGTGCCGAGCTTCCGCGGCGACCTGGTCGTTCCGGAACGCCCTTCGGCCGCGCCCGAGTCGGCCGAGACCGAGCCGGACGACGCCGAGCCGGAGGTCGAGGAGCCGCCCGCGCCCGCCGCGTCGGCCGGTGCCGGTTCCGCGTACGCGGACGTCCTGATGCCGCGCACCGTCGCCGGTCACCGCGACCGTCTCACCGGCACCACGGACCGCCAGGCCGAGGCCGACGGCGTCCGTCCGGGACGGCGTGCCGCGGTGCCGAGTTGGGACGAGATCGTCTTCGGCACGCGCCGGAAGAAGCAGGACTGAGCGGTGCGGACGGCCGGAGGCCACGCGCCCCCGGCCACCGCCCGCGCCCTCTCCCCCGGTCTTCCGGCTACTGCGGGTCGGGGCCCGTCGCCACCGGGCGGGACTCGTCCGAGGACCACTCGGACCACGAACCGGCGTACAGCGCCGCCGGAATGCCCGCCACGGCGAGCGCCAGCACCTCGTGCGCGCCGGAGACGCCGGAGCCGCAGTAGACACCGACCTCCGCGCCGGCGGCGCCAAGGCTCTTGAAGCGGGCGGCCAGTTCCTCGGCGGGCAGGAAGCGGCCGTCCGGGGCGACGTTCTCGGTGGTCGGTGCCGACAGGGCGCCCGGGATGTGCCCGCCCACCCGGTCGATGGGCTCGACGTCGCCGCGGTAGCGCTCCGCCGCCCGCGCGTCGAGCAGCACTCCGGAGCGGGCCAGGGCCGCCGCCGCGTCAGCGTCGAGCAGTCCGACGTCACCCGGCTCGGGCCGGAAGTCGCCCTCGGCGGGCGCGGGGAGTTCGGTGGAGAGCGGGCCGGTCCACGCGCCGAGCCCGCCGTCGAGCACGCGGACGTCGACGTGGCCGGCCCAGCGCAGCAGCCACCAGGCGCGGGCCGCGGCCCAGCCCTGACCGCCGTCGTAGACCACGACCGGCGTACCCGTCGACACGCCCGCGCCCCGCATCACCCGGCCGAATTCGGCCATGTCCGGGAGTGGGTGTCGGCCGCCGGATCCGGGCGGCCCCGCGAGCTCCGCGTCGAGGTCGACGAAGACGGCGCCGGGCAGATGCCCCGACGCGTACGCGGCCCGGCCGTCGAACGGCACGGCCCCCGCGGCCTTCGCCGAGGTCAGCTGCCAGCGGATGTCGAGCAGGACCGGCGGCCGGTCGTCCGCCAGTTCGGTCGCGAGGTCGGCTGCGGTGATGAGGTGATTCATGGGGTCATCCTCGCGCAGAGTCCACCCGGAACGTAACGCCCAGGAAACGGGTGAGCGACCCCAAAGCGGGCAGGCTCCTGCGGGAACGCGCCAAAAGCGGCGCGGCCGGGGCGCTCCGCGGCGCTGGTGGTGGAACCATCGGCCCGGGTGCGCGGGTTTGTGCAGCGCACCCTGCGAGCAGCAGTTTCGCGACGGCCGAGGAGAGAGTGACGATGACCCAGTCGGAGACCCGGCGCATCCCTGGCACACCCTGCTGGGTGAGTCTCATGGTGCACGGTCTGGCCGCGACCCAGGAGTTCTACGGCGCACTGTTCGGCTGGGAGTTCAGCCCCGGCCCCCAGCAGTTCGGCCCCTACGTCCGCGCCCTGCTCGACGGCCAGGAGGTCGCCGGGATCGGCCAGTTGCCGCCCGACCGTCATCTGCCGATCGCGTGGACCACCTACTTGGCGACGGACGACGCGGACGCGTCCGCCGAGACGATCCGGCACTGCGGCGGCACCGTGGGCGTCGGCCCGCTCGACGCGGGCGAGGCGGGCCGGATGGCGATCGCGTCGGACCCGTCCGGCGCCGTGTTCGGCGTCTGGCAGGGCGGTGCGCACATCGGCGCGGCCCTCGCGGGCGCGCCCGGCACCCCGGCCTGGAACGAACTCGTCACGCGCGAGACCTCGTCGGTCGCCAAGTTCTACCAGGCGCTGTTCGGCTACGACGTGGAGCCCGTCATCTCGGCCGACTTCGACCAGGTCACCCTGCACCTGGAGGGCCGCCCGGTCGCCTCGCTGCACGGCGCGGGCAACGCCCTGCCGCGCGACAAGGGCTCGCACTGGATGACGTACTTCGAGGTGGCCGACGTCGACGAGTCGGCCCTGCGCGTATCCGAACTCGGCGGCCTCGTCCTCAAGCAGCCCCGCGAGGACGCGAGCGGACAGGCCGCGACGGTCGCCGACCCCGAGGGCGCGGTGTTCACGCTCGTACGGTCGAACCACTGACCCCGGCTCAGACCAGGTGCCGTCCGCCGTCCACCATCAGCACCGCGCCGGTGGTGTACGCGGCGTGGGCGAGGCCGAAGACCGCCTCGGCGACGTCCTCGGGCGAACCGACCCTGCGCAGCGGGGTGTTCGCGGTGATCCACTCCCGGGAGCCCTCCCACACCTCGGGCGCCTCGTCGTACCAGGGCGTGTCCACGAGGCCGGGTGCGACCGCGTTCACCCGGATCTCGGGTCCGAACGTCGCGCCGCACAGCCGGGTGAGGTGGTCGAGCGCGGCCTTGCTGACGGCGTACGGGATCGAGCTGCCCATGGCCCGGCTGCCGGACACCGACGAGATGTTGACGACGGAGCCCGCTCCGGTGGCCTTCAGGTGCGGCGCCGCCGCCTGCATCATGTGCCAGGTCCCGATGACGTTGACGTCGAAGATCTCCCGCCAGACGGACGCGTCGACCGCATCGGTGTCGTCGAGCGGGATGAACCGGGTGAGTCCGGCGTTGTTCACGAGGACATCGAGCCGGCCGAACTCCGCGACCGTCATGTCCACCAGGCGCCGCGCGTCCGCCGGGTCGGAGACGTTGCCCTGCACATAGACGGCCCTGGGCAGTTGAGCGGCCAGCTCTTCGCCCGCCTGGACCGATGTCGCCGAATTGATGACCACGTGCATGCCGGCGTCGGCCATACGGCGGGCCACCGCGGCGCCGATTCCCGATGACGAACCGGTTATCAGCGCGACACGAGCGTCGTTCACGAGTACCTCCACAGGTCAGAGCGATCCGTAGGGTACCACCGAGTGGAATTCGCTTTCCGTATCGTGGAATACCCGGGGTCTCGCCGGACACGCCCGTCATCGTCTACGACGACGACACGTCCCCTGGGCGCGGGGCCCCGGAGGGTCAGGAGGCCGAGACCGGCAGTACGTCCGGTGACAGCGCCGCCGCGCGGGCCGACGCGCTCGTCATGCGTCTGCGGTGGTGGCGGCGGCACAGCACCTCGTAACCGATCTCGTCCGCCGCCTGGTTGACGTCACCGACCACGACCTGGGCGCCCTCGACGACCATCTGGCCGCCTATGGTGCGGGCGTTGTGGGTGGCGCGGGCGCCGCACCAGCACAACGCCTCGACCTGGAGCACCTCGACCCGGTCGGCGAGTTCGACGAGCCGCTGCGAGCCGGGGAACAGCTTGGAGCGGAAGTCGGTGGTGATGCCGAAGGCGAAGACGTCGAGGTCGAGGTCGTCGACGACGCGGGCCAGCTGGTCGATCTGCTCCGGCGCGAGGAACTGCGCCTCGTCCGCGATGACGTAGTCGCAGCGGCCGCCCTTGGAGAGGTGGGCGACGAGGTGGCCGTAGAAGTCGAAGCCGTCGGCCGCCTCCACCGCGTCGGTCACCAGGCCCAGCCGGGACGACAGCTTGCCCGCGCCCGCTCGGTCGTCCCGGGTGAAGATCATGCCCTGGAGCCCGCGCGCCGAGCGGTTGTGCTCGATCTGAAGAGCGAGGGTGCTCTTTCCGCAGTCCATCGTTCCGGAGAAGAACACCAGCTCGGGCATGGGAAGGTGACGGCCTTTCGGATCTGGGGAGTCGGGTGGTTACGAGCGTACTTCGAGGAGCGGCACGAGCTGCTCCACCGGGGTCATCGAACCGTGGTTGCCGACCATGAGGGACTCGTGGGGCTCGCGCCGCGAGGCGGTGATGACGACGTCGTCGCGGGCCGCGGCCACCACGTCCCCGATCCGGCCGTACACCCGCTCGTCGATCCGGGGGCCGAACCAGCCCGCGGCGATCGCCTCGTCGCGGCCCGCCACCCAGAACTGCTCGCCGAGCACCTCGCGCCAGCAGGTCAGCACGTCGGAGGCGGCGCCCGGCACGGCGTACACATGGCGGGCCCGGCCCTCGCCGCCCAGCAGGGCGACGCCGGCGCGCAGCTCCCAGTCCTCGTCGAAGTCGATCCGCGACTGCTCGTCGAAGGGGATGTCGATCATGCCGTGGTCGGCGGTGATGTAGAGCGCCGCGCGGGGCGGGAGCTGCTCGGCGAGGCGCTGGGCGAGCCGGTCGACGTACATCAGCTGGCCGCGCCAGGCGTCGGAGTCGACACCGAACCGGTGGCCCTTGCCGTCGACCTCGGAGTAGTACGTGTAGACCAACGACCGGTCGCCCTCGGCGAGTTGGGCCGCCGCGAGGTCCATGCGGTCCTCGCCGGAGAGCTTGCCGCGGAAGGTGCCGCCGCTCAGCGCGATCTTGGTGAGCGGGGTGTGCTGGAAGTCCGGCGCGGACACCTGCGCGGTGTGCACCCCGGCCTGGTCGGCGAGGTGGAAGACGGTGGGGTACGGCTGCCAGACGTGCGGGTCGGTCCACGGCTTCCAGCGGAGCTGGTTCATCAGCTCGCCGGCCTCGGGGTCGCGCACGGTGTAGCCGGGCAGGCCGTGCTCGCCGGGGGCGCGCCCGGTGCCGACCGAGGCGAGCGAGGTCGCCGTGGTGGCGGGGAACCCGGCCGTTATGGGCCGGCCGGTGCCGCCGCGCGAGGTGGCGAGCAGCGCGTGCAGATAGGGCGCCTCGTCCGGGTGGGCCTTGATCTGTTCCCAGCCGAGGCCGTCGATGAGGAAGACGCAGTTGCGGTCCGCGGGAGTGAGCTCCGCGATGCGCTGCTCGAATCCGGGTACGCCCTGGCCGGCCACGAGGGTGGGCAGCAGATCGGCGAGCGATCCGGTGCCGTACTCGGGGACGGGCGCGGTGTCGAGGGCGAGGGGTTCGGGATCCTGCCAGGCGGGCTGGGCCATCAGCGGCCGGTCGCCGCGGTCGCCTCGGACAGCGCCTGGGCGAAGGCCAGGGTCTGGCGGACGGTGTCGGGGCCGTCACCGGCCTCGCTGACCCGCAGGCTCAGGTCGTCGGCGGTGGAGTTGCCGGTGTAGCCGTGGTCGGCGTCGCAGTTGGGGTCGCCGCAGGCGGCGGGCTCCAGGTCGAGCCGGGAGACCGCGCCCCAGCCGATGGTGAGGACGACCTCGCGGGGCAGGGTGCCCGGGGTGTACGACTCGGGGTTGGCGACGACGCGGCTCACCACGACGGACGAGATCCGGGCGAGCTTCACGGACTCCGTGGAGGTGGTCGCGTACGGCGTCGGGGAGCTGGTGTCCGCGTTCTGCTCGTCGGTGTGGCTGACGATGAAACGGTTGTCCGTGAGTACGAGGACCGTCACATGGCGGCGCACCTCGTTGGCGTCGAAGGTGGTCTCCTGGTGCACCAGGTACGACGCGATGGGCTCGCCGCCGACTGCGGCCTCCACCGCCTCGGCCACCAGGGCCGGGTAGTAGCCGCTGCGCTCGATCGCCGCGCGGAGCCCTTGGGTCGTCGTACCGGTCTTCGCCATGGGGTCCATCTTAAGGGCCCGCCGGGGGCCGGCGGCCCTCAGTAGCTGGGCAGCCGCCTGGGACCGAGATCGCCCCGGGCCGGGGCGGGGGCCAGGCGCACGCTCGCGCCGAGCACCGCGAGGCCCCGCTGGGCGACGATGACGGGCTCCAGGCCGACGGCGACCACCTCGGGATGGTCGTCGACCAGCCGCGACACCCGCAGCAGCAGCTCTTCGAGGGCCGCGGTGTCGACGGGCGCCGAGCCGCGCCAGCCGAACAGGAGCGGCGCCGTCCTGATGGTCCGCAGCAGCTCGGCGGCGTCGCGGTCGGTGGCCGGGATGAGCCGGTGGGAGGTGTCGCCGAGGAGTTCGGAGGCGGCTCCGGCGAGACCGAAGGAGAGCACCGCGCCGACCGCGGAGTCGATCGAGGCGCGCACGACGGTGTCCACACCGCGCGGGACCATGGCCTGCACCACCGGACCCAGCTCTTCCGGTTTGCCGAGGGTGGCCGTCAATTCGGCATATGCACGGGCGAGTTGGTGCTCGTCGGCGAGGTCGAGCCGGACGCCGCCGAGGTCGGGGCGGTGGCGCAGGTGCGGGGCGGTGGTCTTGAGGGCGACCGGGTAGCCGAGGCGGCCGGCGGCCTCGACGGCGTGGGCCGCGTCGGGCGCGGGCAGCGTGGGGTGCACCGCGATGCCGTACCGGGCGAGCAGCTCCTCGCCGTCCGCGGCGGCCAGGGTGGTGCCGCGGGGGTCGGGGTCCGGGCCGAGCAGGCGCTCGATCAGCGCGGCGGCCCCGCCCTCGTCGATGTCGTCGTACTCCCCCACCTTGCCGGGGTCGGCCGCGTCCCGCCGCCAGCGGGCGTAGCGGACGGCTTCGGCCAGGGCCCGCACGGCGCGCTCGGCGGCGGGGTAGGCGGGGATCCGGTTCGCCTCGCGGGGCGGGGCGGGGGCGCCGGCCGGCTCCGCGCCGGAGGGTGCGCCGGGCGGGTCCAGCGGGGTGGCTCGCCCGGTCGCGTATGCCGTGGGCTGGGGCGACGGTTCGATCGGGCCGGCCGGGCGGGGGGCGGTCCGGGCCGCCGCCGCCAGCGCTTCCGCCAGGCCGCCGATCTCCACGTGGACCACCGCCACCGGCTTCGCGGGGCCCGCCGCGGCGGCCTCGCGCAGGGCGTCGGCGAGGACCTGGCCGTCGCCCGACTCCAGCGCCCCGTTCTCGCCGACCCAGGGAATGGCGGTGACCACCACCGCGTCGCACGTGTCGTCGGCGAGGGCCTCGGCGAGCGCGGCGCGGAAGTCGGCCGGGGTCGCCCCCGTCGTCAGGTCGAGGGGCCGGCGCGGGCGCAGCCCCTCGCTCAGACAGGCGTCGTACGTCAGGAGGCCGAGCGACTCGGAGTTGCCGAGGATCGCCACCCGCGGCCCGGCCGGCAGCGGCTGGCCCGCGAGGAGCAGGCCGGCGTCGACGAGTTCGGTGACCGTGCCCACCAGGATCACGCCGGCCTGGCGCAGCAGCGCCGAGACCGTGGCGTCCGGCACCCGCGTCACCGGCACGGCGTGGCCCGGCGGGGTGGTGCCGCTGTGCCGGGCGCCCTTGACCACCACGACGGGCTTGGCGGCGGCGGTGCGGCGGGCCAGGCGCGTGAACTTGCGCGGATTGCCGATGGATTCGAGGTAGAGCAGTACGACGTCGGTGTCGGGGTCCTCGTACCAGTACTGGAGGAAGTCGTTGCCCGAGACGTCGGCCCGGTTGCCGGACGAGATGAAGGTGGACAGGCCCGCGCCGCGCCGGTAGAGCCCGGACAGCAGGGCGATGCCGATCGCCCCGGACTGCGTGAACAGGCCGATGCGGCCGGCCGGCGGGGCCTCCGGGGCGAGGGAGGCGTTGAGCCGTACGCCGCTCGCGGTGTTGATGATCCCGAACGCGTTGGGGCCGATCAGACGCATTCCGTACGAGCGGGCCTGGCGCACCAGGGCGCGCTGGCGCTCCCTGCCCCGCGGGCCGCTCTCCGCGTAGTCGGCCGACAGGACGACCAGGCCCTGGACGCCGTGTTCGCCGCAGTCGGCGACGGCCTGCGGCACCCGTTCGGCGGGCACCGCGATGATCGCGAGGTCGACCGGCTCGCCGATCGCACCGACCGAGGTATGGGCCGGGACGCCGTCGAGTTCGCGCTGCTCCGGGGTGAGCGCCTGGTTCACGGCGTGGACGCGGCCCGTGAACCCGGCGTCCAGGAGGTTGCGCAGCACCGCGCGGCCGACGCCGCCGGGGGCGCGGCCCGCGCCGATGACCGCGACGGAGCCGGGCGCGAGCAGGCGCTGCACGGAGCGCGCCTCGGCGCGCAGCTCACGGGCGCGCTGCACGGCGAGCGACTCGGCGGTGGGTTCCAGATCGAGGGTGAGGTGGACCGAACCGTCCTCGAAGGAGCGCTTCTGCTGGTAGCCGGCGTCCGTGAACACCTTGATCATCTTGCTGTTGGCGGGCAGCACCTCGGCCGCGAAGCGCCGGATCCCGCGTTCGCGGGCGACCGCCGCGATGTGTTCGAGCAGGGTGGAGGCGACGCCCCGGCCCTGGTGGGCGTCCTGCACGAGGAAGGCGACCTCGGCCTCGTCGGCGGGGGCGGAGGCCGGCCGGCCCTGGGCGTTGATGCGGTCGTAGCGGACGGTCGCGATGAACTCGCCGCCGACGGTCGCCGCCAGTCCGACCCGGTCGACGTAGTCGTGATGGGTGAAGCGGTGGACGTCCTTGGCGGAGAGCCGGGGGTAGGGCGCGAAGAAGCGGTAGTACTTCGACTCGTCCGAGACCAGCTCGTAGAAGGAGACGAGCCGGTCGGCGTCCTCGGGGTTGATGGGCCGGATGCGCGCGGTACCGCCGTCGCGGAGCACCACGTCGGCCTCCCAGTGGGCCGGGTACGCGGGGTCGGACGCCGTCGTCATACGGAAAGCGTACGGGTCGCGGGGCCGTACGGGGCGGGGGAAAGTGGCAAGGGCCGGTCGGCGGCACACCCGGGCCTAAGGTCGGTAGGAGCACCGTGCACCACATGAGAGACTGGTCTAGACAACCGTCAGAGATTTCGAAGGGCAACACCATGGCTGAGCGCCGCGTCAACGTCGGCTGGGCCGAGGGCCTGCACGCCCGCCCCGCGTCCATCTTCGTCCGTGCCGCCACGGCCGCCGGAGTCCCCATGACGATCGCCAAGGCCGACGGCAACCCGGTCAACGCCGCGTCCATGCTCGCGGTGCTCGGCCTCGGTGCCCAGGGCGGCGAGGAGATCGTGCTGGCCTCCGACGCCGAGGGCGCGGACGCCGCGCTCGACCGTCTGGCCAAGCTGGTCGCCGAGGGTCTCGAGGAGCTCCCCGAGACCGTCTGAGCAGACCGGCGGCGCACCGAAGGACCGCGGGACCCGGATCCGGGGCCCGGCGGTCCTTTCGTTTTCCCTGACCGGCACACCCCGTCCTCCCCGGCTCGGGCCCGCCGAGGGCGTGGGCGTCACGCGCGGGCGCCCGCCGTGTTGACGGCACGTTGCGCGGTCCTCACCGCCGCGGGGCGGCGCAGCCGATGGGCCGGAAAGGAGCGCTCGGCGTGCTCCGCGGTGAGCGCGCGGGCGCGTCCGGCGTCGCCGCGGGCCACCGCGTCGGTGATCGCGCCGAGCGCGGCCCAGGCCTCGGCCGGGCGCTCCGGCGGGTCCACCACGTACATCCAGGCGACCTTGTGCCGCAGCTGCGCGAGCAGCGCGATCAGCCCGGGGCTCGCGGAGGCCTGGGCCAGCGTCTCGTGGAACCAGCCCCACAGCGAGCCCGGATCCTCGCCCCGGCCGCGGGCCGCCCGTTCCTGACCGAGTCTCACCAGGCCGCGCAGCACCCGCAGATGGGCCTCGTCGCGGCGGCGCGCGGCGCGCGCGGCGGCCAACGGCTCCAGGAGCAGGCGCAGTTCGAGGAGGTCGGCTGCCTCCTGGTCGCCGAGTTCGGCGACACAGGCGCCGACGTGCCGTCGGGTCGTGACGAATCCCTCGGACTCCAGGGTGCGCAGGGCCTCGCGGACGGGGACGCGGGAGACCCCGTAACGGCGCGCGAGGGCCTCCTCGGCGAGCCGGCCGCCGGGTTCGAAGACCCCCGAGACGATGTCGTCGCGCATCGCCGTGTCAACGGAACGCGCCGGAACACGCACCACCCGACCTCCCCTGGATTCGTGCCGAAACGCGGCCGGGCCACGCCTTTGCGGCGGCTGTCCGGGGACTGTATTGCAGGCCGTGTTACCACCGGATGACGCCCGGAGCGCGGGGACGCCTTCCGGCCAACGGCGAAGACCCCCGGCGCGGGCCGGGGGTCTTCGGTGTCCGTGGGGGCGGAGAGACGCCTCAGACGGTCACGCCGTGCGAGCGGAGATAGGCGATCGGGTCGATGTCCGAGCCGTACTCCGGGCCGGTGCGGGCCTCGAAGTGGAGGTGCGGGCCGGTGGTGTTGCCGGTGTTGCCCGAGAGGGCGATCTGGGTGCCGGGCTCGACGCTCTGGCCGACGGAGACCTGGATGACCGAGAGGTGTCCGTACTGCGTGTACGTGCCGTCGTGCATCTTGATCACGATGTTGTTGCCGTACGCGCCGCCCGGACCGGCCTCGACGACGGTGCCCATGCCGACGGCGTGCACCGGGGTGCCGATGCCGGCGTGGAAGTCGATGCCGGTGTGGCTGCCGGAGGACCACAGCGATCCGCCGGTCTTGTAGCCCGTGGACACATAGCTGTCGGCTATGGGGGCGACGAAGGTGTTGAGGCGCTTGCGCTCCGCCTCGCGCGCCGCATGCTCCTTGGCCTCGCGGGCCTCCTCGGCGCGCTGCTCGGCCTTGCGCTTGGCCTCCGCTTCGGCCTCCGCCTTCGCCTTGGCCTTGGCGGCCGCCTGCTTCTGCGCGTCGGCCTGGGCGCCCAGCTGGTCGGCGAGGGTGTCGCCGATCACGATGGCCTG
Organism: Streptomyces sp. NBC_00083; assembly: GCF_026343295.1. Classification (GTDB taxonomy): domain Bacteria; phylum Actinomycetota; class Actinomycetes; order Streptomycetales; family Streptomycetaceae; genus Streptomyces. The sequence continues at coordinate 1,505,463 of NZ_JAPELY010000002.1, read as the reverse complement.
GGTGAGACCGGTGTCGGTGGTGGTGCTCGGGGCGGCGACGGCCGGGGAGGCGAGGGTGCCTACGACTCCGGCGGTGGCGAGGGTGGCGATGCCCGCGATGTTCGCGCTGCGGCGCGTCATCCGGCTGGGCGCGCGGTGTTTCCCGGTGGCACGGGTGAACGCCATGGAGTGGCGGTGTCCTTTCCTTCCATCTCGCCTACCGGGTTAGCTGACGGGTTCGGAGCAGGAAGGTCTCCTACGGGCTCCTCCGCGGGCGGAGGCGTCCGATTCACCCCAGGGACTGAGTGGGTCCCCGGCTCCCCAGGCTCGCGCCATACGGGGACTCGGCGATCACTGTCCGGTGCCGCGGCTGCGACGGGTGGTGACGGACAGCGCGCATGACGCTAGACGGCTGATCTTTCAATCACCAAACAGACACAGCTTTTTGTTGCGCACGCCACATCACAGACAGGCAACCTCTCCAATAAACCGGACATATGGGGGGACCCCGGGGCGCATCCGCCACCGGGGTCCCTGGAGCCCCGGAGATCCGGGGCCGGAAGGTGCGTCAATCAGCCGGTGACCACGGTCACTTCGCCGATTCCGAGCGCCCGCACGGGCTCCTCGATCTGGGCCGCGTCGCCCACCAGGACCGTGACGAGCCGGTCGGCCGGGAAGGCGTTGACGACGGCCGCCGTCGCCTCCACGGTGCCGGTCGCCGCGAGCTGCGCGTACAACTGGGCCTGGTAGTCGTCCGGCAGGAACTGCTCGACCTGGTCGGCGAGGGTCGCCGCGACCGCCGCCGCCGTCTCGTACTTGAGCGGCGCGACACCCACCAGGTTCTGCACGGCGCTCTCGCGCTCGGCGTCCGTCAGACCCTCGGCGGCGAGCTTGCGCAGCACCTTCCACAGGTCGTCGAGGGCCGGCCCGGTGTTCGGGGTGTCGACGGAGCCGCTGATGGCGAGCATCGCCGCGCCGCCGTCCGGCCCCGAGCGCAGCACCTGGCCGAAGGAGCGCACCCCGTAGGTGTAGCCCTTCTCCTCGCGCAGCACCCGGTCCAGGCGCGAGGTGAGGGTGCCGCCCAGGCAGTACGTGCCGAGCACCTGGGCCGCCCAGACGCGGTCGTGGCGGTCGGCGCCGATGCGGCCGATGAGCAGCTGCGTCTGGACGGCGCCGGGGCGGTCCACGATGACGACCCGGCCGGTGTCGTCGGCGGTGATCGGCGGGACGGGGCGGGCCTTCGCGGTGTTGCCGGTCCAGGCGCCCAGGGTGTCCGCGAGGATCGCGTCGAGGTCGGTGCCCGACAGGTCGCCGACGATGACGGCGACGGCCGTCGCGGGGCGCACGTACGCCTCGTAGAAGGCGCGGACCGCGGCCGCGTCGATCGCCGCGACGGTCTCCTCGGTGCCCTGGCGGGGCCGGGACATCCGCGCGGAGGCCGGGAACAGCTCCTTGGAGAGCTGCTTGGCGGCGCGCCGGGCCGGGTTGGCGTGCTCGTGCGGGATCTCGTCGAGCCGGTTGCGCACCAGGCGCTCGATCTCGGAGTCGGCGAACGCGGGGGCCCGCAGCGCCTCCGCGAGCAGCGAGAGCGCCTTGGGCAGCCGCGAGACCGGCACTTCGAGGGAGACCCGGACGCCGGGGTGGTCGGCGTGCGCGTCGATGGTGGCGCCGCACCGCTCCAGCTCGGCGGCGAACTCCTCCGCGGAGTGCTTGTCGGTGCCCTCGGTCAGGGCGCGCGCCATGATCGTGGCGACGCCGTCGAGGCCCTCGGGCTCGGCGTCGAGCGGGGCCGCGAGGAAGATCTCGACGGCGACGACCTGCTGGCCGGGGCGGTCGCAGCGCAGCACCGTCAGGCCGTTGTCGAGCGTGCCGCGCCCGGGGGCCGGGAAGGCCCACGGCGTGGGCGTGCCGGCGGTCGGCTGCGGGTGGAACTCCATGGTCACGACAGCGTCCGTCACAGGGCCGCCTCTTCCTCTTCGTTGCCTGCCTCGGGTGCCGCGGTGGGCTCGTACACCAGGACCGCCCGGTTGTCGGGGCGCAGCGTCGCGGCGGCGATCGCCTTGACCTCGTCGGCGGTGATCTCCAGGACGCGGTCGACGGCGGTCAGGGCGAGCTGCGGGTCGCCGAAGAGCACGGCGTAGCGGCACAGTTCGTCGGCGCGGCCGGCCACGGTGCCGAGCCGGTCGAGCCACTCGCGCTCCAACTGGGCCTGGGCGCGCTCCATCTCCTCGTCGGTGGGGCCCTCGGCGGCGAACCGCGCGAGCTCCTCGTCGACCGCGGCCTCGATGTCGGGGACCTCGACGCCGGCCGAGGTCTTGACGTCGAGCCAGCCGAGCGAGGGGGCGCCGGCCAGGCGCAGCAGGCCGAAGCCCGCGGCGACCGCGCTCCGGTCGCGGCGGACCAGGCGGTTGTGGAGCCGGGAGGACTCTCCGCCGCCGAGGACGGTCAGCGCCAGGTCGGCGGCGTCGGCCTCGCGGGTGCCGTCGTGGGGCAGCCGGTAGGCGGCCATCAGGGCGCGCGCCGGCACGTCCTCCTCGACGACCTCGCGCAGCTGGCCGCCGATGGTGCCGGGCAGGGCGCCGTCGCGCGGCGGCTGCTTGCCGTCGTGGGAGGGGATGGAGCCGAAGTACTTCTCCACCCAGGCCAGCGTCTGCTCGGGGTCGATGTCGCCGACCACGGAGAGCACCGCGTTGTTGGGCGCGTAGTACGTACGGAAGAACTGGCGCGCGTCGTCGAGGGTGGCCGCGTCCAGGTCGGCCATCGAGCCGATCGGGGTGTGGTGGTAGGGGTGGCCCTGCGGGTAGGCGAGGGCGGTGAGCTTCTCGAAGGCGGTGCCGTAGGGCACGTTGTCGTAGCGCTGGCGGCGCTCGTTCTTGACGACGTCGCGCTGGTTGTCCATCGACTCCTCGTCGAGCGCGGCGAGGAGCGAGCCCATGCGGTCGGCCTCCAGCCAGAGCGCGAGCTCCACCTGGTGGGCGGGCATGGTCTCGAAGTAGTTGGTGCGCTCGAAGCTGGTGGTGCCGTTCAGCGAGCCGCCGGCCCCCTGCACCAGCTCGAAGTGGCCGTTGCCGTGCACCTGCTGGGAGCCCTGGAACATGAGGTGCTCGAAGAGGTGGGCGAGACCGGTGCGGCCCTTGACCTCGTGGCGCGAGCCCACGTCGTACCAGAGGCACACCGCGGCGACCGGGGTCAGGTGGTCCTCGGAGAGCACCACGCGCAGGCCGTTGGCCAGTCGGTGCTCAGTCGCTGTCAGGCCGCCGGAGCCGGCCTGCGCTGTGGCCGTGTGACCCATGGGCATGTACGTCCCTTCGTTCGCGATGTGCAGTACCGCAGTGTGGCGTACTGGCGGAGGAAGTCCTGGGTGGAGAAGTCCTGCCACTGTATGCAAGCGCGTGGGCACCTGGCGAAGTTCCCGGGTCGCGGTCGGCGTTGTCAGTGGGACGGTCCACAATGGTCGGCATCAGTGATCCGATCCGGTACGTGAAGGAGCAGCAGCCGCGATGGCCCGCCGCAGCACGAAGACCCCGCCGCCGCCCGACGACTTCGAGGAGCGGATCCTCGACATCGACGTCGTCGACGAGATGCAGGGCTCCTTCCTCGAGTACGCGTACTCCGTGATCTACTCGCGGGCCCTGCCGGACGCGCGGGACGGAATGAAGCCCGTCCAGCGCCGCATCGTCTACCAGATGAACGAGATGGGTCTGCGCCCGGACCGCGGCTATGTGAAGTGCGCCCGTGTCGTCGGCGAGGTGATGGGCAAGCTGCACCCGCACGGCGACGCCTCGATCTACGACGCCCTGGTGCGCATGGCGCAGCCCTTCTCGATGCGTCTGCCGCTGGTCAACGGCCACGGCAACTTCGGTTCGCTCGGCAATGACGACCCGCCGGCCGCCATGCGGTACACCGAGTGCAAGATGGCCGACGCCACGTCGCTGATGACGGAGTCGATCGACGAGGACACCGTCGACTTCGCCTCCAACTACGACGGCCAGGAGCAGGAGCCGGTGGCCCTGCCGGCCGCCTATCCGAACCTGCTGGTCAACGGCTCGTCCGGGATCGCGGTCGGCATGGCGACCAACATGCCGCCGCACAACCTGGGCGAGGTCATCGCCGCGGCCCGCCATCTGATCCGGCACCCGCAGGCGGACCTGGAGGCGCTGATGCGCTTCGTGCCCGGTCCCGACCTGCCGACCGGCGGGCGCATCGTGGGCCTGACGGGCATCAAGGACGCGTACGAGTCGGGCCGCGGCACCTTCAAGATCCGGGCCACGGCCTCGGTGGAGAACGTGACGGCGCGCCGCAAGGGCCTGGTCGTCACCGAGCTGCCGTTCACGGTCGGCCCGGAGAAGGTCATCTCCAAGATCAAGGACCTGGTCGGCTCGAAGAAGCTCCAGGGCATCGCCGACGTGAAGGACCTGACGGACCGTTCGCACGGTCTGCGTCTGGTCATCGAGGTCAAGAACGGCTTCGTCCCGGAGGCCGTCCTCGAGCAGCTCTACAAGCTGACGCCGATGGAGGAGTCCTTCGGCATCAACAACGTGGCCCTGGTGGACGGCCAGCCGCTGACCCTGGGTCTCAAGGAGCTCCTGGAGGTCTATCTCGACCACCGCTTCACCGTGGTGCGCCGGCGCAGCGAGTTCCGCCGCACCAAGCGCCGCGACCGGCTGCACCTGGTGGAGGGGCTGCTCGTCGCCCTGGTCGACATCGACGAGGTCATCAGGATCATCCGGTCGAGTGACAACTCGGCGCAGGCGAAGGAGCGGCTCATCGAGCACTTCTCGCTGAGCGAGATCCAGACGCAGTACATCCTGGACACCCCGCTGCGCCGGCTCACCAAGTTCGACCGGATCGAGCTGGAGAGCGAGCGCGACCGCCTCACCGGCGAGATCGACGAGCTGACCGGGATCCTCGACTCGGACGGCGAGCTGCGCAAGCTGGTCTCTGCGGAACTGGCGGCGGTGGCCAAGAAGTTCAGCACCGACCGGCGCACGGTCCTGCTGGAGTCGGCGGGCGCCCCCGTCGCGGCCGTCGCCCTGGAGGTCGCGGACGACCCGTGCCGGGTGCTGCTCTCCTCCACGGGCCTGCTGGCGCGGACCGCCCATGGCGACCCGTTCGTGGCGGGCGAGGACGACAAGCGCGTCAAGCACGATGTGATCGTCTCGGCGGTGCCCGCGACCCAGCGGGGCGACGTGGGGGTGGTGACGTCCGGCGGCCGGCTGCTGAGGCTGGCGGTGATCGACCTGCCGCAGCTCCCGGACACGGCGTCCGCGCCCAACCTGTCGGGCGGCGCTCCGGTCTCGGAGTTCCTCTCCTCGCTGGAGCCGGACGAGACGGTGGTGTGTCTCACGACGCTCGACGAGTCGTCGCCCGGTCTCGCGATCGGCACCGAGCAGGGCGTCGTCAAGCGCGTGGCGCCCGACTACCCGGCCAACAAGGACGAGTTGGAGGTCATCACCCTCAAGGACGGTGACCGGATCGTCGGCGCGGCCGAGCTGCGCACCGGCGAGGAGGACCTGGTCTTCATCACCGACGACGCCCAGCTGCTGCGCTACCAGGCCAGTCAGGTGCGCCCGCAGGGCCGGCCGGCCGGCGGCATGGCCGGCATCAAGCTGACGGACGGCGCCAAGGTCATCTCGTTCACCGCGGTCGACCCGGCCGGTGACGCGGCGGTGTTCTCGGTGGCGGGTTCGGGCGCGACGCTGCTGGGCGACGCGGCGGTGTCCGCGAAGCTGACCCCGTTCGACCAGTATCCGCGCAAGGGCCGCGCCACCGGCGGGGTGCGCTGTCAGCGGTTCCTGAAGGGCGAGGACAAGCTGGTGCTCGCCTGGGCCGGTCCGGCCCCGGCGCGCGCCGCCCAGGCCAACGGCGTCCCGGCGCAGCTCCCGGAGATCGACCCGCGCCGTGACGGTTCGGGCACACCGCTGGTCTCCCCCGTCGCGGTCCTGGCGGGCCCGCCCGCGTAACGCGTGAGCGGGGGCGTCAACTAGCCGGTGGGGCCGGGGAGTTCATCGAACTCCCCGGCCTCGTCCGTTTCCCCCGGCGCCTCCCGGGGCTCCCGCTCCGGATCGGGTACGTAGCGCAGGACGCCCCACATCGCGTGCTCGGGCGGGGGTGCGTCCGCGGCCGCGGCCACGCATCCGGCGAGCTGCCCGTCGAGGGCGGGGGCGTCGATGCCCGCGCCGATGAGGACGAGTTCGCTGCGGCGCTCCTGGCCGGGCGGCCACGGCTCGGGGTAGAAGCGCAGGAAGCGGCCGACCGCGTGCAGGCTGTAGCGGTTGCGGGGGTCGGCCGGGCCGAAGTCGACGAACCCCTTGATGCGGTAGAGCCCCTCCGGCCGGGTGTCGAGGAAGGCCATCAGCCGGCGCGGATCCAGGGGCGCGTCCGAGGAGAAGGCGACGGATTCGTAGGCGGCGTGCAGATGCGTGCCGTGCGCACCGTGGCCGTCGCACCCCGCGTGGTGCTCGTGCTCCTCGCCGCAGGCCGGCGCCCCGTCGTCCAGGAGGTCGTCGAAGGCGAGCTGGCCGACCCGTTCGGTGAGGGGCCGCGCGTCGAAGAAGAGCTCCGGGTCCACCCTGCCGTACGTGGACTCGACGACCGCGGCCGTTCCGGCGAGGGCGGCACGCAGCCGGGTCAGGCCCGCCGCGTCGACCCGGTCCGTCTTGTTGAGCACCACCAGGTCGGCGACGGCCAGATGGCGTTCGATCTCGGGATGGCGCTCGCGCGTCGCGTCGTACTCGGCCGCGTCGACGACCTCCACCAGACCCCCGTACACCGTCCGCGGGTTCTCGCCCGCGAGCACCATCCTCACCAGCTCCTGCGGCTCGGCGAGGCCGCTCGCCTCGATGACGATGACGTCGAGACGGGCCGCGGGCCGGGCCAGCCGGTCCAGATAGAGGTCGAGTTCGCTGGCGTCGACCGCGCAGCACAGACAGCCGTTGCCGAGCGAGACGGTGGAGTCGCCGAGCTGTCCGGCCACCGTCATGGCGTCGATCTCGATGGAGCCGAAGTCGTTGACGACGGCGCCGATGCGGGTGCCGCGGCAGGCCCGGAGCAGATGGTTGAGCAGGGTGGTCTTGCCCGAGCCGAGGAAGCCCGCGAGGACGATGACGGGGATCTGCTTGCTCGGGCTGTCCACCTGGGGCCTTTCCGCGAGCCCGCGCCCTCGGCGCCGCCTCGGCGGGCGGCGCGCGGACACGGCCTCTCAGTCGCTTCAGTCGCTGGTTGTGTGGGGGCACATGGCCGGGCGGGCATCCGCTCGCGCCGCCCTCCCATGCGCCGGGATCGAATTATCCCGCACCGCCCCGGGCCCGGTGGCGCGCCACCGGCCGCGGCGCACGCGGGCGTCCGGGCCCCTGCGCCCCGTCATTGCCCGGAACGCAACGATTCCTTGCCGTTTTGTGCATTGCGACCCGTCCGCGCGCTGTCAAGACTCGGCCTGTCACGACTCGACGTATCCCCGGGGAGCGGCTGAAGCGGTCTCCAGGATGCACACGATCAGCACGGAGAGAACGCCATGCACAACAGGAACGTCTTGATCTCCGGAGCCAGTGTGGCCGGACTGACCCTGGCCTACTGGCTCCAGCGCGCCGGGTTCCGGCCGACCGTGGTGGAACGGGCGCCGGGCCTGCGCAGGGGCGGCCAGGCCATCGACATCCGGGGCTCCGCGTTACACGTCGTGGACCGGATGAACCTGCTCGACAAGGTCCGGGCCTCGGCGACCGGCATGCGCGGCATGTCGTTCGTGGACGGGGACGGCACGGAACTGTCCCGCTCCACCGAGGAGACCCTGACCGGCGGGGTCATAGACAACGACGACGTCGAACTGATGCGGGACGACCTGACCACGCTGCTCTTCGACGCGAGCCGCTACGGGACGGAGTTCCTGTTCGACGACGTCATCACCGCCCTCACGCAGGACGACTACGGCGTCGAGGTCCGCTTCCGGCACGAACGCCCGCGCCGCTTCGGCCTGGTGGTCGGCGCGGACGGGCTGCACTCGGGGGTGCGCCGCCTGGCCTTCGGCCCGGAGTCCGCCTTCCTCCACTTCCTCGGCAGCTATCTCGCGATCTTCAGCGTGGACAACTTCCTCGCGCTCGACCACTGGCAGACCTTCCACACCACCGAGGACGCGCTGATCGGTGTCTACAGCGCACGGAACAACACCGAGGCGCGGGCGATGCTGCTCTTCTCCTCCCCGCAGCTGGACATCGGCCACCGGGACACCGACCGGCACAAGGCCCTGCTCGCCGAGCGGTTCGCCGGAGCCGGCTGGGTGACGCCGCGGCTCCTGGAGCACATGGAGAGCGCGCCGGACTTCTACTTCGACTCGATGAGCCAGGTCCGTCTCGACCACTGGTCGACAGGGCGGATCGCCCTGGTCGGGGACGCGGGGTACTGCCCCTCGCCGAGATCGGGCCAGGGCACCAGCATCGCCCTGGCCGGCGCCTACGTCCTCGCGGGCGAGCTGGGCAACAGCCCCGACGACCACCGCGCCGCCCTCGCCCGCTACGAGCGGGTGACGCGGGACTACGTCCACCGCAATCAGCGGCTCGCGCAGGAGAGGCCCGACGGCAACAGGCGCGACCCCGCCGAGCTCGACCGCGCGGCCAACTCCCTCACGCTCCCGGTCTATCCCTGCCGGGGCTGACGCCTCAGGCAGCGGGCACGGGCTGCGGCGGGGGCGGGCCCACATAGCGGGCCGCCGGGCGGATGATCTTCGAGTCCGCCGCCTGCTCCAGGATGTTGGCGCTCCAGCCGACGACCCGGGCGGCGCAGAAGGTGGGCGTGAACATCTCGCGCGGCAGCCCGCACAGCTCCATGACGACTCCCGCGTAGAACTCCACGTTGGTGTGCAGTTCGCGGCCCGGCTTGAGCTCGGCGAGGATCGCCTCGACCTGGCGCTCCACCTCGACGGCGAACGAGACGAGCGGGCCGCCGAAGCCCTCGGCGATCCCGCGCAGCATGCGCGAGCGGGGGTCCTCGGTGCGGTAGACGGGATGCCCGAACCCCATGATCCGCTCGCCGGCCAGGACCCGTTCGCGGATCCAGCCGTCGATGCGGTCGGGGGTGCCGATCGCGTCCAGGGTGTCGAGGGCGCGGCTGGGGGCGCCGCCGTGCAGCGGGCCGGAGAGCGCGCCGACGGCGGCGACCAGGCTCGCGGCGACATCGGCGCCGGTGGAGGCGACGACGCGGGCGGTGAAGGTCGAGGCGTTGAAGCCGTGGTCGACGGTGGAGATGAGGTAGCGCTCGACGGCTCGGGCGCGCTCGGGCTCGGGCTCCGAACCGGTCAGCATGTAGAGGTAGTTGGCGGCGTACGGCAGGTCGTCGCGGGGCTCGACGGGTTCGAGCCCCCGGCCCAGCCGGTGCAGGGCGGTCAGCAGGGTGGGGACCGCGGCGCAGGCGGCGAGCGCGTCCTCGGCGCGCCGCTCGGCGTCGAGGTCGTACACGGGCCGGAACCCCTTGGCCGCGCCCAGCAGGGAGAGCGCGGTGCGCAGCCCGGCGAGCGGTCCGGACGAGGCGCCGGTGCGGGCGATGCCCGGAAGTGCCTCGCGTACGCCGTCGGGCAGGCGGCGCAGCCGGGCGGTGCGGGCGGTGAACGCGGCTCGGGCGGCGGCGTCGGGCAGCTCGCCGTGGAACATCAGGTGCCAGACGTCCTCGAAGGTGCGGCTCCCGGCGAGCTCGACGGCCGAGTACTGGCGGTAGTGGTAGAAGCCCTCGCGGCCCCGGACGTCGCCGAGTTCGGTGTCCGTGACGACGACGCCCGCGAGCCCGCGGGGTACCGCGGCGGGGGCGGTGGTGGTGCCGGCCATGTGGCTGCCTCCTTCAGTTCCTCATGTTGACTTGACTGTCTATGATTGAGTTCGAGGCTGTCAATATTGATTGAATCAATGTGAACGGGATGGATCGAGATGGATACGGTGGCCCCATGACCGATCAGGAGCGGCTCACCACCCGCGAGGCGGCACAGCGGCTCGGCGTGAAACCCGAGACGGTGTACGCGTACGTCAGCCGGGGCCAGCTCAGCAGCGAGCGCGCCCCGGGCGGCCGGGGCTCCACCTTCGATGCCCGGGAGATCGACGCGCTCGCCCGGCGCGGGGCCCGCCGGGAGCCGGCCGCCTCCGCCTCGGGCGGCGAGCCGACCTTCCGCACCGCCCTCACCCTGATCGACAAGGACCGCTACTACTACCGCGGTGTCGACGCGGTCGACCTCGCCACCACCCACGGCTTCGAGGAGGTCGCGGAGTGGGTGTGGACCGGAGAGCCGGCGCACGCCCCGCACTTCACGGCGCCCCCGCCGTTCCTGGACGCGGCACGGCTCGCCGTCGCGGCGCTCCCCGCGCACAGCGGCACCATGGACCGGCTGCGGGCCGCCGCGGTCGCGGTCTCGGCCGCCGACCCGCTGCGTTTCGACCTCTCCCCCGCGGCGGTGCTCGGCTGCGCCCGCACCCTGATCCCCACCCTGGTCGGCGCCCTGCCGACCGCCGACGCGCTCCGCCCCGGCGAGGGCCGCATGGCGCGGCAGCTGTGGCAGCGCCTGACGGCACAGGAACCTGACGAGCAGTCACTTCGCTTGCTGGACACGGCACTCGCGCTGCTCATCGACCACGATCTGGCCGCCTCCACGCTCGCCGCCCGGGTCGCCGCCTCCGCCCGCGCCCATCCGTACGCCGTCGTCTCCGCGGGCCTCGGCGCCCTGGAGGGACCGCTGCACGGCGCCGCGAGCGGGCTGGCCCACCGCACCCTCGCCGAGGTCCTCGACCGGGGCGGCGCCGCCCCGGTCGTCGCCGACCACCTGCGCTCGGGACGGCGCGTGCCGGGCCTCGGCCACCGGCTGTACACGGGCGAAGACCCGCGCGCCCAGGCCCTGTTCGCGCTGCTCGGCTCGGTGCCGCAGGCCGCCGAAGCACTGGCGGCGGCGCGCGACGTCGTCGAGACGACGGCGCGGCACACCGCGCTGCACGCCAACGTCGATCTGGCGCTCGCCGTCCTGAGCGTCGCGTTCGGCATGCCCGCCGAGGCCGGCGAGACCGTGTTCGCGGTGGCCCGCACGGCCGGCTGGATCGCCCACGCCCTGGAGGAGTACGCGCAGCCCCCGCTGCGGCTGCGCCCCAGCGGCCACTACACAGGTCCCCGCCCGCCCCGGCCGCTGCCCTTCTGAAGGGGGCCGGCGCGGCCTGAACCCGCTTGTCCGTCAAGCAACTTGGCCCCGGCCGGGCGACCCGACAGACTTGCCCCATGGAACTGAACGTGCCGGTCAAGGGCGGCGAGGTGTGGGCCGAGGACACCGGCGGCGAGGGCATTCCCCTGGTGCTGCTCCACCCGGGGGTAGCCGCCTCCGGAGTGTGGGACGCGATCGTGCCGCCGCTCGCCGAGCGCCACCGCGTGATCCGCTACGACGTGCGGGGATACGGGCGCTCCCCCGCGCCCGGCGCCGAGTACACACCCGCCGGTGACCTGCTCGCCGTACTGGACCACTTCGGGGTGGAGCGCGCGGTGCTCGTCGGGTCCAGCATGGGCGGCGCGACCGCGCTCAGCCTCGCACTCGACGCCCCCGGACGCGTGGCGGGACTGGCCCTGTTCTGCCCCGGCGTCACCGGCGACCCCGCGCTCCAGTCCGGTGAACTCCTCGCGGACATCGGCGAGTTGACACAGAAGGGCGACCTGGAGGGCATCGTCGCGCTCGGTCTGCGCACCTGGGGCGCGGCCGGAACGGGCGACGACCCCGAGGCCGCCGCGCAGCTGCGCGCGGCGATCCCGGGGTGGTTCAACAACCTGGGCCACCAGCTCCCCGACCCGGACGCCTTCGACCGGCTCGGCGAGATCACCGTGCCCTGCCTCGTGGCCGTCGGCGAGCACGACCACGAGCGGGTGATCCGGTCGAACGAGGCCGTGGCCGCCCGCATCCCGGGGTGCCGTCTGGTCCGGCTGCCCGGCAGCGACCACTTCCCCTCACTGCGCGAACCCGGCCGGGTCGCCCGGCTGACCCAGGAGCTGTACGACAGCGTCCGCTGAGCACCCGGCCGGGCCCGGCACCGTCAGGGCACGTACGCCTCGAACTCGCTGATCTGCGCGGCCGGCCAGCCCGTGTTGGCGGTGACCGTCAGCCGCAGATAGCGGGTGCTGGTGTTGGCCGGCAGGGCGATCGCCACCTTGTTGCCGGAGGCCGGGTCGAAGGTGTAGCCGCGGCTCGCGACGAGCTGTCCGTAGGAGCCGTTGTCGGCGCTGCCGAGCACCGAGAGCGTCTGGGTGCGGGCGCCCCACGCGGTGGCGGGCGGCAGCTTCAGGACCAGCCTGCCGACGGCGCGCACCGAGCCGAGGTCGACGGTGACCGACTGCGGGAAGGCGTTGTTGGCGCTCTCCCAGTAGCTGGTGGCGTCGCCGTCGACGGCCTTGGCCGCGTCGTAGACCTGGGTGTGCGAGGTCTCGGCGACCGGGCGGCCCTTGGCGAGGTCGGGGTCGGCGGGCGGCGGGCTGCTCGGCGGCGGCGAGCTGGGCCCGGTGGGCGGCGGGCTGCTCGGCGGGGTGGTGGTGCCGCCGTGGTCGTAGTTGGGCTTGGGCCACTCGCCGCAGTAGGTGGCGGGCAGCTTCCCGTTCCAGCCGGAGTTACCGGCGCCCTGGGTGAGGGCGAGGTTGCCGCCGAGGCAGCTGTAGACCGGCTCGGAGAAGCCGAGGTTCTTCGCGGTGACGCCGGTCATGGACAGCTGGGCCGGGTCGTTGAACTGGAGGGCGAAGGTGCCGGTGCCGTCAATGTTCACGTTGTTGAAGTTGACGCCCTTGGTGGTGCCCGACACAAAGTGGATGGCCGCGTAGGAGCTGTCCAGGATGTCGGTGTCGGTGACGTTGACGGTCGCCTTGTCCATGGTGCTGTTGCGGGAGTCGAACCACACCGCGCCGATCGGGAACGGCCAGCCGAGGTCCGCGTTGCCCGCCCGGATCGTGGTGTTGCGGGCCAGTGTGATCGTGCCCTGGACGTCGGTGCCGCTGCCGGGGTTGACGCCGTCGAACCGGTTGCCGACGTGCAGACCGCCGCCGTTGGTCACGGTGTCCGCGACCACGTTGTCGGTCGCCGCGTTGTCCCTGCCGCCATAGAGGGCGATGTTGTTGGCGAGGACCGGAGCCACCACGGTGTTGTTCTTGAACGTGTTGTTGGCGTCGGTCACGGTGTCCGACCACATGGCCAGTCCGTCGTCCCCGGTGTTGCGCAGGAAGGTGTTCTCCACCGACGAACGGGTCACTCCCCAGTGGAAGTTGACGCCGTCCGCGGTCTGGTCCAGGATCCGGCTGTTCTTGATGTGGAAGTCGTCCATCGGGCCGTCCATCCACGCCCCGACCTTGGTGTGCTGAAGCCATATGTTGTCGACGGTGGAGTTGCTGAGCGCCCCGCCGATCCCGTTGACCTGGTCCTCGTCGACGCGCTCGGTGATCTCGCCGATCAGCGCGAAGTCCTTGAGGGTGACGTTGCGGCTGGGCCCGCCCGCTTCATAGGGCCGGATCCCGCCCTTGTAGCCGCCGCCGCTCACGTACTTGCCGTAGATGCCGGCGGCCCGGGTGCGGTCGGCGGAGCTGCGGCCGGTGAGCACCGAGTACCAGGGGCCGGCCCCGCGCAGCGTCACCTGGTCGACCACCACGTGGTCGGTGAGCTTGAAGGTGCCGGTCGGGATGTAGACCTCCTTGCCCTGGGCCTTGCCGGCGTCGACGGCCTGCTGGAAGGCGGAGGTCGAGTCGGCCGCGCCGCTCGCGTCGGCCCCGTAGTCGGTCACGGAGAGCGAGCCGGCGGGGCGGGCCACCGGGTCCGGGACGAGTTCGAAGTCGGCGAGGTCGACGACGGCCCAGGGGGTCGCCGTGGTCGAGGGCAGGGTGACCCGGACCTTGGACCCGGCGGGCAGGGTCGTGCCGAGGAGCGTGCGGGTCTCGTCGTAGAAGTGGTGCGGCTTGTCGCCCGGCTGGTTCTGGAAGGGGTAACTGCCGTAGAACCAGCCGTACTTGGAGGTGAAGGTGAGGTCCTTCAGCTTGGCTCCGCCGGAGCTCAGCTCGACCGGGGCGCTGATGCCGGTGCCGGCGGCGTCGTCCGGGACGCTGTAGCGGATGTCGACGGCGTTGGCGGGCTTGGTGAGGGTGAACTCGACGTACTGGCCGGCCGCGCTCAGCTTCACCGCGCTGCGGCCCGAGGCCTCCGAGGGCAGCGTGGTGTAGGTACGGTCCGGGCCGATCACCGTGCCGTTGGTGGCGGCGGCCTCCGCCTCCAGCTCGGTGAACGGCACGGTGGCGCCGCGCCCCGCCACGGCGAGCGGGGAGAGCGGGGCGGATTCGGCGGCCGACGCCGAGGCGTTCGGGCCGAGCCCCACCGCGCCGAGCGCGACGACACAGGCGAGCGCGGCGACCGCGGCGACGGCCCGCCCGGCGGACGCGGTCCGGCCGGAGGGCCCGGCGGGTGGTGGTGGCTCCTGGGGTACGGCAACACGTGCGGCTCTGATCATGCGCATGACAGACCCTCTTTCGTGGGGGGAGCGGGGATGGGGCGGAGCGGGTGGTGCGGACGGGGTCAGGCGCGCAGCCAGACCGCCGTGTCCTTGGGAAGCAGCCCGTCGGCGAGGGGGCCGCTCGCGAGCAGGAGCGAGCGGTGTGCGGGGAGCGGGACCGGTGCGTCGCCGAGGTTCACCACACAGCACAGCCCCGCCTCGCGGGCGAAGGCGAGGACGCCCTCCGGGGCTTCGAGCCACGTCAACGTGCCGTCGCCGAAGCCCGGTTGGGTGCGGCGCAGCAGCAGGGCCCGGCGGTACAGGGCGAGCATGGAGGAGGGGACGCCGCCCTGGCGGTCGGCGGCGTACCGGGCCCAGTCGGCGGGCTGCGGCAGCCAGGGGGTGGCCCACGGCTTGCCCGTCCAGGGCAGCGGGACGCGGCAGCCGTCGCGGCCGGGGTCGACCCCGCCGGAGCGGAAGTGCATGGGGTCCTCGATGCGGTCGAGGGGGATGTCGGCCTCGGGCAGGCCCAGTTCCTCGCCCTGGTAGAGGTAGACCGAGCCGGGCAGGGCGAGGGAGAGCAGGGCGGCGGCGCGGGCCCTGCGGGTGCCGAGCGCCAGGTCGGTGGGGGTGCCGAAGCGTTTGGCCGCGAAGTCGAAGCCGGTGTCGGCGCGGCCGTAGCGGGTGACCGTGCGGGTCACGTCGTGGTTGCAGAGCACCCAGGTGGCGGGCGCCCCGACCGGGGCGTGCTCGGCGAGGGTGTCGTCGATGGAGGCGCGCAGGCGGGCCGCGTCCCAGGGGCAGGCGAGGAAGGTGAAGTTGAAGGCGGTGTGCAGTTCGTCGGGGCGCAGATAGCGGGCGAAGCGCTCGCTGTCGGGCAGCCACACCTCCCCGACGAACACCGCCCCGTACGCGTCGGCGACCGCGCGCCAGGAGCGGTAGATGTCGTGGAGTTCGTCGCGGTCGATGTAGGGGTGGGGGTCGGTGCCCTCGACGAAGTCGGCGAGGGCGGGGTCCTTGGCGAGCAGCGCCGCCGAGTCGATGCGTACGCCGGCCACGCCGCGCTCGAACCAGAAGCGCAGCACGTCCTCGTGTTCGCGGCGCACCGCGGGGTGGGCCCAGTTGAGGTCGGGCTGCTGCGGGGTGAACAGATGGAGGTACCACTCGCCGTCCTCGACGCGGGTCCAGGTATCCCCCGCGAACTGGGACGGCCAGGTGTTGGGCGGGAGTTCGCCGTGCGCGCCGCGGCCGGGCCGGAAGTGGAAGAGCTCCCGCTCGGGGCTGCCGGGTCCGGCCGCCAGGGCGGCCCGGAACCACGGGTGCTGGTCCGACAGGTGGTTCGGCACGATGTCGACGATGGTGCGGATGCCGAGGGCGCGGGCCTCCACGATGAGCTTCTCGGCCTCGGCGAGGGTGCCGAACGCGGGGTCGATGGTGCGGTAGTCGGCCACGTCGTAGCCGCCGTCGGCGAGCGGCGACAGGTACCAGGGCGTGAACCACAGGGCGTCGACGCCCAGTTCGGCGAGGTAGGGCAGCTTGGCCCGGACCCCCGCGAGGTCGCCGGTGCCGTCGCCGTCACCGTCGGCGAAGCTGCGTACGTACACCTGGTAGATGGCGGCCGAGCGCCACCAGTCGTCGCTTTCGTGGGCTGCCACGGGAGGTCCTTTCGGGCAGGTGGGTTCCCGCCGCCGGCCCCGTTGGTCCAGCGGGGCATGGTGGAGGGGCCGGCGGCGGAGTGCGGGGAGAGCGGGGTGCGGGGTGTCAGCCCTTGAGGCCGCCCGCGGTGAGACCGCTCATGATGTTGCGCTGGAACACGATGAAGATGAGGAGGGTGGGGATCGACGCCATGGCGAGGGCGGCCGTGAGCCAGTTCTCGGGGACGCCCTGGGCGAGCGAGTAGATGCCCACGTTGAGCGTCTGTTTGGTGGGGTCGGGCAGGGTGAGCATCGGCCAGAGGAAGTCCTTCCAGACGCCGATGACCGCGAAGATGGAGACGACGCCGAGGATCGGCCGGGAGATGGGCAGGACCACCGAGCGCAGGGTGCGCAGCGGTGAGGCCCCGTCGATGGACGCGGCGTCGAGGAGTTCGCGCGGGATGGAGTCGAAGAACCGCTTGAGCAGGAAGATGTTGAAGGCGTTGGTGACGGACGGCAGCCAGATCGCCCACGGCGTGTTCAGCAGGTTCCGCTTGAAGATCGGCACGTCGAGCACGGTCAGGTACTGCGGCACCACGAGTACGGCGGCCGGGATCATGAGGGTGGCCAGCATCATTGCGAGGATCGCCTTGCCGAACACGGGCCGCAGCTTGGACAGCGAGTAGGCGGCGGCCACGTCCAGGACCAGCTGGAAGGCGAGCGCGCCGAACGCGTACCAGAGGGTGTTGAGCAGGAGCTTGGCGAAGTCCATCACGCGCCAGGCGTTGGTGACGTTCTCCGTGTGCACGCCGTGCGGGACGAGCGTGGGCGGGATCCGGGTGAACTCCTCAGTGGATTTGAGCCCGTTGACGGCCATCCAGTACAGCGGCCCGATGAAGACGAGCGTGAACACGACCATGACCAGGCCGAAGACGGTCCAGTAGACGACCTTGCCCCGGGTGCGGCCGAGGGTGGCCGGTGAGATGAGTGTGCGTGTCGACATGGGTCCCCCACCGTCCGTTCTAGTCGTCGCTGTCGCGGCTGAGCCGTACGTACGCCGCCGAGAAACCGGCGAGCAGGACGAGCAGGCACAGGCCGAGCGCGGCGGCGCCGCCGTAGTTGTTGAAGTTGAAGGCGTACTGGTAGATGAGGTAGACCACGGTCGTCGTGGAGCCTTCGGGGCCGGCGCCGTTGGTGAGCAGGAACGGCTCGGTGAAGACCTGCATCGTGGCGATGATCTGCATGAGGAACATCAGCGAGAGCACGAGCCGGGTCTGCGGCACGGTGACGTGCCAGATCTTGCGGAGCAGCCCCGCGCCGTCGAGTTCGGCCGCCTCGTACAGCTCGCCGGGGATGCCCTGGAGGGCGGCGAGGTAGACGAGGGTGGCGCTGCCCATGTTCATCCAGGTCGCGGCGATGACCACCGAGATCATGGCCGTGTCGGTGGACTGGAGCCATTGCTGTGCGGGCAGCCCGAGCAGCTCGAAGATCCGGTTGAAGAGGCCGTATCCGGGGTCGTAGAAGTATTTGAAGAGCAGCACCGACGCGACCGGCGGGAGCATCACGGGCAGGTAGACGAGGAGCCTCAAGTAGCCCTGGCCGTGCCGGAATTCGTTGAGCAGGACGGCGACGAGGAACGGCAGGACGAAGCCGAGGACCAGGGCGAGGCCGGTGAAGAGCAGGGTGTTGCGCCAGGCCTGCCAGAACGCCGGGTCGTGGAAGACATAACTGAGGTTGGACCAGCCGGCCCAGGTGGTGCGGCCGTCCTTCGTCTTCTGGAAGGCGAGGACGAACTCCCTGACCATGGGGTACCAGGAGAAGAAGGCGAAGCAGAGCACGGCGCCGATGAGGAAGCCGTGCGCGGTGAGGTTGCGTCTCAGCGCCCGCGCGCGTCCGCGCTGCCTGAGCGGCTCGGCGCCCTGGTGCGGCCGGGTCGCTTCCCGGGTGGGCAGTGTGGAGGCCGACATCGTCACTCCTGAATCCGGGGCGGGCGGGGCCGGAGGGTGTGCTCCGGCCCCTGCCGCCGTGCGCGCTACTGGTTCGCGAGGACCTGGTCGACCTGCGTCCGGGCGGTCGAGAGAAGCTTGGCGATGTCGGCGTCCTTGTTGGTGAGCACCGCGGACATCGCGTTGTCGAGGACCTTGTAGACCTCCTGCGCCTTCGGCGGCTCGGCCTTGCCCGGGACCGGGTGGGCGAGGTACGGCGCGAAGTTGGCGACCGGCATGGTGGCGTTGGTGGTGCGCGAGGTGAGGTCGTCGGCCTTGACGGAGCCGGTGAAGAAGTTGGGCTGCGGCACCCCGACCGGGAGTTGGTCGGCCTTGGTGCGGGCCCAGTCGAACTGGCCCTTGCCGGGCGAGAGGTTCTTGAAGTTGAGCCAGGCGATCGCGGCCTTGATCTTGTCGGGCGAGCTGCCCTGCTTGATCATGTAGCCGTTGCCGCCGGTGAGGGTGGCTTTGCCGCCGGGGATCGGGCCCATGCCGAAGTTCTCGTACTTGGCGCCGAGTTGCTGGACCATGTACGCGATGTCGTCGGGCGCGGCGAGGAACATGCCGAGCTTGTCGGCGGTGATCTGCTTCTGCAGGTCGCCCCATTTCAGGAGCTGGGTCTTGCTCATGCTCTGATCGGTCCAGCGCATGTCGTGCAACTGCTGGAGGACCTGCTTGCCGGTGGCGTCGTCGAAGGCGGCCTTGCCGTCGGCGCCCACCACGTCCCCGCCCAGGCTGTACATCGCGGCGGTGAAGTGCCAGCCGCCGGTGTTCTCGGCGCTGTACTCACCGTATCCGTAGACGCCGCCCCCGAGCTTGGCTATCGCCCGGGAGTCGCTGCGGACCTCCTCCCAGGTGGCCGGCGGCTTGTCGGGGTCGAGCCCGGCCTGCTGGAACAGCTTCCGGTTGATCATGATGCCCATCTGGTAATTGCTGGTGGGCAGGCCGTACATCTTGCCGTCCTTCTTGTACACCCCCATCACGGCCGGGTCGATGCTGGCGAGGGCGGGGACGGACTTGTCGGTGACGTAGGCCGAGATGTCGGCGGCGCCGTCGTTGTCCAGGACCTGCTGGAGGTCGGTGAAGTAGGAGTAGAAGACGTCGGGCTGGGACTTCGCCTTCAGGGCGGCGGTGAAGCGGGGCGGCTCCTCGCACTGTCCGGGCGTGGACCTGCCGATGATGCGGACGTTCGGATAGGTCTTGTTGAACGTCGCGACGTCCTGCTTCCACTCCCTGAGTTCGGCGGCCTTCGCGGCCGGCGGCATGCAGTCGATGGTGAGGTCGACCCTGGTCTTCGGGTCGAGCGGGGCGGCGGGGTCACTCGATCCGGTGCCGGGCTTGCTGTCGCCGCCCCCCGTGTCGCTGCTGCTGGTTCCGCAGGCGGTGAGGGCGGTGAGGGCGAGGGCGCCGGCCAGGGCGGTGACGGCGGTGCGGCGTGCGTGTCGTGCGGGGCGGAACCAGGTGCGTCTCATCGGGAGGACCCCTTCGGGAGGAGCGTGGAAGGCCCTTCGCTGACGGCAGCGGGGCGCGGCACACTCAACCACCGGCGCCGCCGGTGCGCAATATCCCGCGCTGATTTCGTAAAACTTCGACAGCCTCTTGTCCACAATGAGCGTGACGGGCGCACACAACAGCGCGCCGGGCGGAATCACCCGGCGCGCTGTATGACGCGTCTACGCAAGATCCGTGCGGGAGGGCTACCTGGGCACCTGCGCGGTCGAGCCGCGGACCACCAGTTCGGGCTCGAAGAGCAGCTCGCCGGGGGGCACCACACCGCCCTGGATCTGCGCGGAGAGGAGCTCGACCGCGGCCCGGCCCATCGCCTCGATGGGCTGGCGCACCGTGGTCAGCGGGGGCTCGGTGCAGTTCATGAACGCGGAGTCGTCGTAGCCCACCACGGAGACGTCGCGGGGCACGTCGAGACCCCGCCTGCGCGCGGCCCGCACGGCGCCGAGCGCGAGCGGGTCGCTGGCGCAGATGATGCCGGTGACGCCGCGCTCCAGCAGGCGCGAGGTCGCGGCCTGGCCGCCTTCGAGAGAGAACATGGCGCGCTCGACACGGTCCTCGGCGAACTCGGTGCCGGCCGCGGCGGCCAGCGCGCGGGCCGCGTCCAGCTTGCGCCGCGAGGGGACGTGGTCGGGCGGCCCGAGCACCAGGCCGATGCGCTGGTGGCCCAGGGAGGCCAGGTGGCGCCAGGCCTGTTCCATCGCCACGGCGTCGTCGCAGGCGACGACGGGGAAGTCGAGGTGTTCGATGGCGGCGTTGATGAGCACGACCGGCACCTTGCGGTCGGCGAGCTGCCGGTAGTGGCCGTGCGGGGCCTCCATCTGCGCGAAGAGTCCGCCCGCGAAGACCACGCCGGAAACCTGCTGCTGCAACAGCAGGTCGACGTAGTCGGCCTCCGAGACACCGCCCTTGGTCTGGGTGCACAGGACCGGGGTGAGCCCCTGCTGGGCGAGGGCCCCGCCGATGACTTCGGCGAACGCGGGGAAGATGGGGTTCTGCAGCTCGGGCAGGACCAGGCCGACCAGGCGGGCGCGCTCGCCGCGCAGCTGGGTGGGGCGCTCGTAGCCGAGCACGTCGAGCGCCGTGAGCACGGATTGCCGGGTGGATTCGGAGACTCCCGGTTTGCCGTTGAGCACCCGGCTGACCGTGGCCTCGCTGACTCCAACCTTCTTCGCCACCTGAGCAAGTCGTCGCGTCATGAGCGCAAGACTAGCGCAAAACTTGCAAGCGGTTTGCGTAGAGGATGCGGATGCCGCCCCGGTCGCCCGGGGCGGCATCGCGCGTCGGCCTCCGTTACGGGTTGGTGTCGATCGTGAAGGTGGACGTGGTGTTCCTGATGTCCTGAGCGTTGCCGCTCAGCTTGAGGTCGTTGAAGGTGACCTCGCCCACCGCGGGGCCCTGCCCCGGCTCGGGCAGCTCATTGGCCCAGATCCCGATGCCGGACTTGGCGTCGAAGGCATCGCCGCTCTTCTTCGCCCCGGTGATGCTCACATGGGTGAGCACGCTGTCCTTGATCGGATTCAGCGGCGTACTGCCGTTGTACTTCGTCTGGAACATGATCCCGGAGTACGTAGGATCGGTGATGTCGAGGTCGCTGATGCGGATCCCCTGGAACGCGTACTCGGCGGAGTACATCCACAGCGCGCCGAACGCCTGCGCGCCCCAGAAGTGGCCGCCGGAACGCACCAGGGAGATGCCCTGGAAGTTCGTCGGATCGGTCCCGAAGCCGAGGGCCGGGATGGAGCCGAACTTCAGGGTGCCGATGGTCAGTCCGGGGTACGTCAGCATGTCGGCCGCGTACAGGTTCCGGAAGGTGTTGGCGGTGCCTCCGTAGACGGCGAATCCGGCGGCCCGCCAGGTCAGCAGGGCGCTGAGGTTCTCGAAGACGTTGCCGGTCTCGTCGGCGTTGTTGATGTCGGTCGCCGGGAACAGCGCGAAGCTGTCGTCACCGGTGGAGCGGGCCTCCACGTTGCTGATGGTGTTGTCGCTGCTGCCGTTGGTGAGGTTGATCCCGTCCGCGTACAGGTCACGGACGCGGGAGTTCTTGATGGTGATGTGGTCGGTGTTGGTGCCCCAGTACAGGCACATCATGTGCTCGGCCCACACGTTGTCGATCGTCATGTTGGCGACGTTCGAGAAGTTGAAGACCTTGCCGGGGCCGTCGTTGCGCGAGGTGTAGTTGCCGAAGAAGCCGAAGCCGGTGAAGGAGGAGCCGTTGGCGGAGGACTGGACGTCGAAACCGGCATCGGTGTTCTCCTGGTCGGGCGGGGTGGCGAAGCGGCTGAACCAGGGGCCCGCGCCGACCAGTTTCACGGCCTTGCCGTAGATCTGGAACTTGTTGCTGGTGGTGTAGGTGCCGGGCGGCAGATAGACGCCGACGAGCTTGCCGGTGGTGTCCATCCGCACCTTGTCCAGGGCGTTCTGCACGTCCTGCTGCGCGGTGCCGGCGGGCACGACGTAGGCCGCCGGGTCGGGGTTGGGGAGCTGGCTGACCTGCTCCAGGTTGATGAAGTCGATGGCGTACGTGGAGGTGTTCGCGGCGTCCTTCTGGAGGCGGATGGTGCTGCCCGCCTTCACGGTGTCGCCGAGCAGGATGTTGGCCTCGTCGTAGATGTGGCGGGGGCCGCCGGAGCCCGGCGAGTTGTTGGGGCTCGCCTCCGCGCCGTACTGCCACATGTACTTCGAGCTCAGGTCGATGGCCTTGCGGAAGACGCCGTCGACGTAGATGTCCAGGCTCGCGCCGGTGCCGCCGCCGCCCGCCGAGTCCGGGATGGAGAAGCGGGTGACCAGGCTGTTGGTGTCGGCCCGGGTCGTGAACTGCACATAGTTTCCGGTCGAGTTGAGCGTAACGGCCTTGCGTCCCGACGCCTCGCCCGCGAGGTCGCCGATGGTGCGGTTGGGCCCGACGACCTGGGCGCCGCCGCCCGTCACGCCGTCCTCCGCCTCATAGGTGTCGTACGGCATGTTGGCGCCGCGCCCGACGAAGAACGCCTGCTGGCTGGTGTTGTTGGCGCGCTTGACCGGGAGTTCGTTGGTGTCGTCCGCTATCACCACCTTCGCCGTGTACTTGCCGTTGGCCGCCGTCCAGCTGCCGAGGTTCACCGGGGGCGCGGTGGCGCCCGCGTCGAGCGTGCCGCTGTAGGCGCCGGTGAGGGTCTTCACCAGGGCGCCCTTGTCGTCGAGCAGGGTCAGGGTGATGCCGTGGCTGCCGCCGGCCGAGGCCAGGGTGCCCTGGTTCTTCAGCGTCACGGTGAACGCGACCGCCTGGCCGGCCGAGGGGGCGCTCGGCGACCACGCGACCCCGGAGGCGATCAGGTCGGAGGAGGAGACCGGCTTGATGACGAGGGGGCTGCCCGTGAAGGTGTTGTTGGTGTCGTTCTGTTCGATGACGGTGTTGTCCGGATCAACGACCGCGCTCAGCGGATAAGTTCCCGCATCGTGCGTGCCGATCGAGGCGTTCACCGTCGCCGACGCGCCGGCCGTGAGCGCGGGCACGGCGGCGGTGGCCGCCTTGGAGCCGCCGAGCTGGAAGGCGACGGTGGTGGCGGGTGCGGCGCTGTTCCCCTTGTTGTGCACGGTCGCCGCGAGGGTCACGGCGTCGGACTCGACCGGCGCGGAGGGGGCCGCCGTCAGCGCGGTGACCTCCAGGTCCGGGTTGGGTGCGGGCACGCCCACGACCTGGAACTCGGCGATCTGGCCACCCGTGGCACCGGTGTTGGAGGTGAACTTCAGCTGGACGTCGGCGACGCGCGCCGCGACCGGTATGGACACCGTGTTCCCGCTCGACGGGTCGAAGGTGTAGTCCTTCGCCGCGACCAGCGAGGTGTACGAGGAGGCGCTCTGCTCACGGCCGAGGACGGCGATGTTCTGGGTGCGCGTGCCCCAGCCGCTGTCCGGGTTGAGCTTGAGGACGACGGCGCTGGTGTCGGCGTTGGCGCCGAGCTTGACGGTGAGCGTGCTCGGGTAGCCGCCCGCCGCGCTCTCCCAGTAGGTCGCCGTGTCGTTGTCGTCGGCGTTGGCCGCGACGAAGGTGAAGGTGGACGACGACGCCGTGATCGGCTTGCCCACCGCGAGGTTGGAGCCGTCGCCGGTCGGGGAGCCGTTGCGCGTCACGGTGTTGCTCGCGCCGGACTGGTTGCCCGCCGCGTCCTTGGCCCGTACGTAGTACGAGACGGTGACCGTGGCCGGCCGGCTGTCGGTGTACGTGGTGGCATCGCCCGCCACGCTCTTGAGCAGCTGGTTGTCAGCGTAGATGTCGTACCCGGTGACGCCCACGTTGTCGGAGGACGCGGCCCAGGTGAGCTTGATCTGCCCGGTGGCCGGCTCGGTGTAGGCGAGGTTCCCGGGCGCGGTCGGCGCCTGGGTGTCGCCCGAACTGCCCTTGCGGGTGACGGTGTTGCTGTTGGGCGACTGGTTGCCCGCGGCGTCCTTGGCGCGCACGTAGTAGGCGACGGTGGCGCCGGCCGGCTGGCTGTCCGTGTACGTGGTGACGTTTCCGGCCACGCTGGTGCGCAGCTCGCCGTTGGCGTACACGTCGTAGCCGGTGACGGCGGTGTTGTCGGTGGACGCGGCCCAGGTGAGCTTGATCTGGCCGGAGCCCGGCTCGGTGTAGGCGAGGTTCCCGGGCGCGGTCGGCGGCTGCGTGTCACCGCCCGTCGGGCCGTAGATCTCCAGCTCGGAGAGTTGCCCGCCGGGCTGCGCGGTGTTGTTGGAGATGAGCACCCGTACGTAGCGGGTCGTGGCCGAGTCGAAGGCGATCGGCACGGTGAGGCCGTTGGCGGCGGTGAACGCGTACCCCTGGGCGGCGGTCAGGTCGGTGAAGTCGGTGCCGTTGGCGCTGCCCTGGATCTTGAGGGTCTGGGTGCGGTCGCCCCACCCGTCCGGCAGCTTGAGCACCACCTTGTTGACGGGAACGGTGGCGCCGAGGTCGGCCTGGATCCACTGCGGGAAGGCGTTGTTGGCGCTCTCCCAGTAGCTCGCCTTGCTGCCGTCGTTGGCGTGGGAGGCGACGTAGGTCTGCGTGGTGCTGCTCGCGGTGAGGGTCTTGCCGAGGGCGAGGTTGTCGCTCGACCCGTCGGCCGCGTGCACTTCGAGCGAGGAGAGCTGGGCGGCCTGCCAGCCGGTGTTCGCGGTGATCTCGATCCGTACGAAACGGGCCCGCGCGGCGGCGAACCCGATCGTCACGGTGTTGCCCGAGCTCTGCGTGAACCCGTACGCGGCGGAGCCCACCAGGGTGCTGAAGCTCGTGCCGTCCGCGCTGCCCTGCACGGAGAGGGTCTCCTTGCGGTCGCCCCACGAGGCCGGGAGCTTCAGGACGACGTCGCCGACGCCGGCGGTGGCGCCGAGGTCGGCCTGGACCCACTGCGGGAAGGCGCTGCCCGCGCTCTCCCAGTAGGTGGACTGGTCGCCGTCCGTGACGTTCTTGGCGGTGTACGAGCCGTTCGCCCCGGACGCCGCGGCCGGCTTTCCGGCGGCGAGGTCGGGACCGGCCGCCGCCGCTGCCGAGGCGGCGAGGGCCGGCCAACCGATCATGAACAGGCTGGTGGCGACCAGCGCGGCGAGCATCCTCGTCCGCCTGCGCCATCTCCAACGGTGCGTTCTCATGTGTCCCCGATCTGCGCGACTGGGTTTCTGCCGACTTAGGGTTTCTGCAGGGAAGAGCCATGGAATTTGCGTTGAGCGGTGAGAGAGTTGCAGAGATGTGCCGAGGCGTCCATCCCTGCGACCACCCCGCCGAACCGGCGCCCGGGGCCGCGCAGCCAACCGGAACGATCGCTTTCCTCCCTGTCACCGCGCGTCCTGCGGCTTTGCCGACAGCACGACAGGCGCCCGCAAGATATCCGCAAACAACGCAAGCGACTTTCATCGTGCTGACGCGGGGCTGAGGGGCGTGCCGGGGTGTGTGCCGAGGGCAGGGCCGCGGAGACCGCACTGTGATCCGGAGGGGATTTCGGTAAGCGACGCGGGCCGTCTAACGTGCCTGTCCATGACCGCCCCACCGACGAGCGCCGCCCCCCGGCGACGGCGCCTGGGCTGGCCGCGGCGCGTCTTCTCCCAGGTGCTCCTCATGCAGCTGGCCATCGCCGCCGGGGTCGCCGTGCTCGCGACCGGGCTCTTCCTCGCCCCGCTCGGCGCCCAGCTCGACGACCAGGCCATGCGGCGCGCGCTCGCCATCGCCGCGGCCACCGCCGCCCAGCCCAGGATCGCCGACGATCTGCTGTCCTCGCGGCCGGTGGCCGACGGCCCGGTGCAGGCCGACGCCGAGCGCGTGCGGCTCGCGACACACGCCGAGTACGTGGTGATCATGGACACCCGGGGGGTGCGCTGGTCCCACCCCGAGCCGGGGGAGATCGGCCGGCACGTCTCCACCGACCCCGAGGACGCCCTCGCCGGCCACGACGTCATGGAGATCGACAGCGGCACCCTGGGCCGCTCGGCCCGCGGCAAGGTCCCGCTCCGCGACGCGCGGGGCACCATCGTGGGCGCCGTCTCGGTGGGCATCGAGTACGACAGCGTGCGGGCCCGGCTCCTGCACGCCATCCCGGGGCTGCTCGCCTACGCGGGCGGCGCGCTCGCGGTGGGCGCGCTCGCCGCGTACCTGATCGCGCGGCGCATCCACAAGCAGACCCGTGACCTGGCGTTCTCCGATATCTCGGGGCTGCTCGCGGAGCGCGAGGCGATGCTGCACTCCATCCGCGAGGGAGTCGTCGCGCTCGACCGCGGCGGCCGGATCAGACTGCTCAACGACGAGGCCCAGCGGCTGCTCGGCGTCGGGCCCGAAGCGGCGGGCCGAGACCTGGAGGAGGCTCTGGGCGCGGGCCGCACGACGGAGGTGCTCGCGGGCCGGGTCGAGGGCACCGACCTGTTGACCGTACGCGGCCACCGCGTCCTGGTGGCCAACCGGATGCCGACCGACGACGGCGGCGCGGTGGCCACGTTGCGTGACCGGACCGAGCTGGAGCGGCTGGGCCGGGAGCTGGATTCCACGCGCGGCCTGATCGACGCCCTGCGCGCCCAGGACCACGAGCACGCCAACCGGCTGCACACCCTGCTCGGCCTGCTCGAACTGGAGCTGTACGAGGAGGCCGTCGACTTCGTGACGGAGGTGGTCGGGGTGCACCGGGCCACCGCCGAGCAGGTCACCGAGAAGGTCAGGGACCCGCTGCTCGCCGCGGTCCTGGTCGGGAAGGCGACGGTCGCCGCCGAGCGGGCGGTCGCCCTGAGCCTGTCCCCCGCCACGCTGCTGCCCGACCGGCTGGTCGATCCGCGCGGCCTGGTCACGGTCACCGGCAACCTCGTCGACAACGCACTCGACGCGACGGCCGGATCGCCCGGCGCCGCGGTCGAGGTGGAGCTGCGCGCCGAGGGACGCACCGTGGTGGTGCGGGTCCGCGACAACGGTCCCGGTGTCCCCGTCGAGCGGCGCGAACTGGTCTTCACCGAGGGCTGGACCACCAAGGAGGCGCCCGCGCACGGCAAGCGGGGGCTCGGGCTCGCGCTGGTCGGCAGGTTCGCGGAACGGATGGGCGGCAGTGCGCGGGTCGGGACCGGCCCCGAGGGCGGCGCGGAGTTCACCGTCGTCCTGCCGGACGCGCTGAGCGAGGCGTTGAGCGGGGGGCCGGTGTCCGATCAGGAGCGGACCCCAGAGCCTGAACCGGACCCCGAGCCCGCTCGTGAGCCGGCCCCGGACCGGGTGCCGGGCCAGGTGCCGGACCAGGTGCCGGGCCAGGATCGGCGGCCCGGCGACGCCGAGCCGGTACGGGAGGCGCGGTCATGATCGACGTCCTGGTCGTGGACGACGATCCCCGGGTCGCCTCCATCAATGCCGCGTACACCGCGAAGGTTCCCGGCTTCCGGGTGGTCGCCCAGGCGCATTCGGCCGCCGAGGCGCTCGCCCGGATCGTCGCGCAACCGGTGGACCTGGTGCTGCTCGACCACTATCTGCCGGACGAGAACGGGCTCGCTTTCGTGCGGGAGCTGCGCCGGCTCGGCCACCACACCGACGTGATCATGGTGACGGCCGCCCGCGATGTCGCCACCGTCCAGGCGGCGATGCGTCAGGGCGCGTTGCAGTACTTGGTCAAGCCCTTCACCTTCGCCGGTCTGCGCTCCAGGCTGGAGGCGTACGCCGTGCTGCGCCGCACCCTGGACGGCGGCGGCGAGGCCGAGCAGGCGGAGGTGGACAAGATCTTCGGCGCGCTGTCCGTCCCCAACGAGCCCGACCTCCCCAAGGGCCACTCCCCCACCACCGCCGACCTGCTGCGCGGAGTCCTGAAGGCGGCCGAAGGCCCGCTCTCGGCACAGGAGATCGCGGAGCGGGCCGGTGTGAGCCGCCAGACCGCGCAGCGCTATCTCAAGCTCCTCGAACGGGCCGGGCGGGTGCGGCTCGGCCTGCGCTACGGCGAGACCGGCCGCCCCGAGCACCGCTATGCGTGGGTGGCCTCGGCGTAGAGGGCTCTTCCATGGGGCGGCCGGCTCGGCGGGGCGCCGGGTCAGCCCTGCGGGACCTTCTTCACGAACTCCGTGGTGAAGGTCTCCGAGAGATCGACCTTGGCCGACTTGAGGTTGGGGTTGAACGACTTGAGCACCCGCTCGACCGTCTCCGGACCGTTCTCGGGCATGACGCCGTCCTTGGTGAACATCGGCAGGGTGCTCTTGATCGCCTGCGCGTAGAGCGCCTTGCCGCCCTGCGCGTAGTCCGCCGGCATCTTCGCCGCGATCTCGTCCGCGCTGTGCTCCGACATCCAACGCAACGTCTTCACCAGGGCGTTGACCAGTTTCTGCACCGTCTGCCGATGGCCGTTCACCCACTGCGTGTTCATGTACAGACTGGAGGAGGGGTACGGACCGCCGAGCGCCTGCTGGGAGCCCTCGGGCGTGCGCATGTCGATGAGGACCTTGCCGAGCTTCTGGTCGACGACGGCCGCGACCGTCGGGTCGGTGGTCATGCCGCCCTGGATGGACCCCTGCTTCAGGGCGGCGATGAAGGTCTGCCCCGCGCCGACCGCGACGGGCGTGAACTCGCTGGTCTTCACCCCGTCCCGCACGGCCAGGTACTTCGTGAGGAAGTCCGTCGACGAGCCGAGCCCCGTGACGCCCAGCTTCTTGCCCTTGAAGTCCTTGGGCGACTTCACCGCCGAGGCGGCCCCATCGGCGACGATCTCCACCTCGCCCGGCGCGTGCGAGAACTGCACCACCGACTCGACCTTCTTGCCCTTCACCTGAAGATCGAGGGTGTGGTCGTAGAAGCCGACGGCGCCCTGGACGTCACCGGAGATCAGCGCGGTCTCGGCCTGGACCCCGGCGGGCTCCGTGAGCAGCTGCACGTCCAGGCCCTCGGCCTTGAAGTAGCCCAGGCGCTGGGTCAGCATCGCGGGCAGATAGATGACCTTGTCGAGGCCGCCGACCATCACCTTGACGGTGGCCTGCCCGGACGCGCTCTTGGCGTCCGAGGCGGAGTCGTCGCCGCACGCGGAGAGCGTCATCAGCAGGCCGACACAGAGCCCGCCGGCCAGGAGGGCCGACGGCGCGTTGCGCACGCTGTGAATGGCGGGTGAGCGCGAACCCTGTTGACGGAAAGGGGAAGGGTGCCGGTTGGGCATGATCATCACGTCCTTGTGATCGCTGCGCGGATGGGAGGGCGGCGACGCGGGCCGGTGGTGCTCGGTGCGCGCGTCAGCGTTCGGTGCCGGGCTCGGCCGGGCGCCAGCGGAACAGCCGCCGCTCGGCGAAGGTGAGCAGCCCCTCGGTGAGCAGGGCGACGACGGCGAGGATGGCCATGGCCGCGTACACCCCGGCGGCGTTGAAGGTCCCCTGGGAGGCGGCCACCAGGAGCCCGAGCCCCTTGGTCGCGCCGATGTACTCGCCGACGATCGCCCCGATCAGCGCGAACCCGAAGCTGACATGGAGGCTGGTGAAGATCCAGGAGGTGGCGGAGGGGACGACCACCTGGAGGGTGACCCGGCGGTTGCTCGCCCCCAGGATGCGGGCGTTGTCCACCAGGTTCCGGTCCACCTCGCGCGCCCCCTGGAACGCGTTGAAGAAGACCGGGAAGAAGACGAGGACGACGGCGGACGCGACCTTCGACGCCGGGCCGAGTCCGAACCAGATCAGGAAGACGGGCGCGAGCACGATGCGCGGGATGGCGTTGAGCACCTTGATGTACGGGCCGAGAACATCCGCGAGGAAGCGGATCCGGCCGAGCGCGATGCCGAGCACGACACCCGCGACCACGCCGACGATCCAGCCGAGCAGCGCCTCGTAGAGGGTGTACCAGATCTGCTCCCAGAGCGATCCCTGCGCGGTGCCGTGCAGCGCCCACTCCCGGATCTGGTCCCAAATGGCCGACGGCATCGAGAAGTTGAAGGCGTCGATGACGTCGGCGCGGGCCAGCAGTTCCCAGGCGCCGAAGACGAGGGCGAGGAGCAGGACACGACTCGCCTGGACCAGGTAGCGGCGGTTGCGGGCGGCACGGGCGCGGGTCGAGGTACGGGACACGGCCTTGGTGCCGGCCGGGGCCGGGGGACGGGGCGCCGTGGGCGATGCGGGCGCCGTGGGCGTGGCGCCGTGGCTGTCAGGCGACATCGGCGGCACCCCGCTCCCTGGTGATGCGGACCTCTTCGCCCAGGGACTCCCAGATCTCGCGGTAGATCTCGATGAAGCGGGGCTCCAGACGCACCGATTCGACCCTCCGCGGGCGCGGCAGGTCGATGTCGAAGATCCGCTTCACGGTCGCCGGGCCCGCCGTCATCACGACGACCCGGTCGGCCAGCGCGATGGACTCCTCCAGGTCGTGGGTGACGAACACGATGGAGGCGCCGGTGCCGGACCACAGGTCGAGGAGCTCGTCCGACATCAGGGCCCTGGTCTGCACGTCGAGCGCGGAGAACGGCTCGTCCATGAGCAGGATCCGCGGGTCGTTGACGAAGGTCGCGGCGAGCGCGACGCGTTTGCGCTGGCCGCCCGAGAGCTGGTGCGGATAGCGGTCTTCGAAGGCCGTCAGGCCGACCCTGGCCAGCCAGGCGCGGGCCGACTCCTTCGCCTCGGCCTTCGGTACGCCGCGAAAGCGCGGGCCGGCCATGACGTTGGAGAGCACGGTGCGCCAGGGGAAGACCGCATCCTGCTGGAAGACGAAGCCGACCTTGTCGCCGATGCCGTCGACGGGCTCGCCGGCCACGAAGACCTCGCCATCGGTGGGCTCCTCCAGGCCGCTGACCAGGGTGAGCGTGGTCGACTTTCCGCAGCCGGTGGGACCGACGACGGCCACGAACTCGCCCTGGCGCACGCTCAGATCGAGGTCCCGTACGGCGGTGTGCAGCGCTCCGGACGGCGTACGGAACGCCTTGCCTGCGCCCCTCAGCTCGATGGCGGGGGCGGTGTCTGTGTTCATGGAGCGGGACCGTAGGCGCGGTCCGCTCTCCGGCGTCAGCCTTGTGGGCACTGGACGTACTTGTGCGCGCAAACCTCTGTTGTGCTCGTTTTGCGCGCGATACAACTGCGGGGTCCGGAGCGCGGGAAACGCCGGGCCGGGCCCGGGGAGGAGTGCTACGTGATCGACGTGCTGGTCGTGGACGACGACTTCCGTGTTGCCGAGATCAACGCGTCATACGTCGGGAAGGTTCCCGGGTTCCGGGTCGTGGCGCGTGCGCACAGCGCCGCCCAGGCGCTGGCCGCCCTGGAACGCCATCGGATCGATCTCGTCCTGCTCGATCACTTCCTGCCCGACGAGACCGGGCTCAGCCTGGTCCGCCGGATGCGCCAACAGGGCCACCACACCGACGTGATCATGGTGACGTCGGCGAGCGATGTGGCGACGGTGCAGACCGCGATGCGTCACGGCGCCCTGCACTACCTGGTGAAGCCGTTCACGTTCGCCGCGCTGCGGGCCAAGCTCGACTCGTACGCAACGCTGCGCCGCACCGTGGACCGGGCGGCGGGACGCTCCGGCGCCGAGCCCACGGCGCAGGACCAGGAGCAGGTCGACCGGATCTTCGCGGCCCTGCGCACCGGGCTGCCCAGCCGTCATTCGGTGCCGACGGCGGAGCTGATCCGCGATGTCCTGCACGACGCCGACCATCCGCTCTCCGCCCATGAGGTCGCCGACCGAACCGGCCTGAGCCGCTCTACCGCCCAGCGCTATCTGCGCCTGCTCGAACAGTCCGGGCGCCTGTGTCTCACCCTGCGCTACGGCGAGACCGGGCGCCCGGAACACCGGTACGCCTGGGCGGTGTGAGCGGCGGGCCGGGTGGCCGGGCGGGTCCTCGGCTACACCGCGCCCGCTCCCGTCAGGGCCCGGACCTCGGTCTCCGCGTGCCTCTCCTCGTCCGGGACCTCGTGCGAGGTGACCGTGCCGAGCCAGCCCGCGAGGAAGCCCAGGGGGATGGAGAGGAGCCCCGGGTTCTGCAGCGGGAAGAACTGGAAGTCCACGCCGGGGAAGAGCGATTCGGGGCTGCCGGAGACCACGGGTGAGACGAGCACCAGGACCAGCGCCGGGATCAGCCCTCCGTACACCGACCAGACGGCACCCCGGGTCGTGAAGTTGCGCCAGAACAGGGAGTAGAGCAGCACCGGCAGGTTGGCGGATGCGGCGACCGCGAAGGCGAGGCCGACGAGGAACGCCACATTGAGGTCGCGGGCCAGCAGGCCGAGGGCGATGGCGACCGCGCCGATCCCCACCGAGGCGACCCGGGCGACCGCGACCTCGCTGCGCTGCTTGGCGTGCCGGCGCCTGAGCGAGGCGTACAGATCGTGGGCGACGGACGCCGAGGACGCCAGGGTGATGCCCGCGACCACCGCCAGGATCGTGGCGAAGGCGACGGCGGCGACCACGGCGAAGAGGACCGTGCCGCCGGTGGAGCCCGCGCCGCCTCCCAGGTCGTAGGCGAGCAGCGCGACGGCGGTGTTGCCCGCCGGGTTGGACGCCTTGACCTGTGCGGAGCCCACCAGGGCGGCCGCGCCGAAGCCGAGCACGATCGTCATCAGATAGAACCCGCCGATGAGGCCGATGGACCAGATGACCGAGCTGCGGGCCGCTCGCGCGGTGGGCACGGTGTAGAAGCGGGAGAGGATGTGCGGCAGGCCTGCCGTGCCGAGGACGAGGGCCAGGCCGAGGCTGATGAAGTCGAGCCGCGCCGTCCAGTCACCGCCGTATTTGAGGCCCGGTGCCAGGAACTCCCTTCCGTGGCCGCTGTGTTGGGCCGCCGTGTTCAGCAGCAGGTTGATGTCGCCGTGGAAGCGCAGCAGCACGAGCACGGTGAGGGTGATCGTGCCGGCCATGAGCAGGACGGCCTTCACGATCTGGATCCACGTGGTGGCCCGCATCCCGCCGAGCGACACGTAGACCACCATGAGGGCGCCGACCCCGATGACCGTCCAGTTCCGCGCGGCGCCGCTGGTGCCGCCGAGCAGCAGGGCGACGAGGCTGCCGGCGCCGACCATCTGGGCCACCAGGTAGAGAACGGACACGGTGACCGAGGACGTTCCCGCCGCGATCCGTACGGGACGCTCGCTCATCCGGGCCGCGACGACATCGGCGAGGGTGAACTTGCCGCAGTTGCGGACCAGTTCGGCGACGAGGAGCAGCACCACGAGCCAGGCCACGAGGAATCCGACGGAGTACAGCATGCCGTCGTAGCCGAAGAGCGCGATGAGTCCGGAGATGCCGAGGAAGGAAGCCGCCGACATGTAGTCGCCCGCGATGGCAAAACCATTCTCCATAGGGGAGAACAATCGACCGCCGGTGTAGAACTCTTCGGCCGAGCCGTGCCGGTTGCGGCTCACCCAGGTGGTGATGGCGAGCGTCGCCGCGACGAACGCGCTGAACAGCAGCAGCGCCAGGGTCTGATGGTCTTGGCCGACGATCACTTGGTGGTCTCCTGTGTCGTTCCCTGGGCGCCGTCCCGCCGGACCGTGCCGGCCTGCCCGGTCCGCCGGCCGCGCTGATGCTGCTGGTTCTGCTCGAAGACGACCCAGCGCAGCTCCAGGGCGGCCCGGTCCCGGCGCAGCCGGGCGTGGCGCGCGTAGGCCCAGGTCAGCAGGAAGGTGGTGAGGAACTGGGCGAGCCCGGCGATCATCGCCACGTTCACCGCGCCGGCCACCGGGCGGGCCATGAAGCCCGGGGCGCCGACCGCGGTGATCACATAGGCCAGGTACCAGGCGAAGAAGGCGAGAGCGGCCGGCACGACGAACCGGCGGTAGCGGCGGCGCACTTCCTGGAAGGCGGCACTGCGGTGCACTTCCAGATAGATCTCGGACGGGCTGAGACCTTCGTCCTCGCCGGCCCGCTGCTGGGCGGGCACGGTCGCGGCCACCGCCCCGCCGTCCAGCTCGCCCCACCCTGAGGCGAGCGCGTCATACCAAGGGTCGTCGATCCGCGCCGCCGCGGGATCACGCCCTTCCTGCTTCTCCACCGAACAACTCTCCTTGCCCACGGCCGCGTTCGGCCACGAGCCCAAGGATGGGTGGAGCGAGCGGGCCGGAGGCCCTCCCACGGCGGCGTTTCACCCCATTAGGTGATGGAGCGGGAATTACGGAAGCGAACTTCCGGGAGGATCCGCCAGCCCGTTCCGATAGGCGTACCGCACCGCCTGCGCCCGGTCACGCACCCCCGACTTACCGAAGATGTTGTTGATGTGGGTCTTCACGGTGGCCGTCGAGATGTGCAGGGCCCGGGAGATCTCCGGGTTGGACATCCCCTCGGCGACGAGCCGGAGCACCTCCCCCTCGCGTGTGGTCAGCCCGTCGGGCAGCTCGTCGGGGGCGGCGGCCGGCGCAGGTGCCGTCACCCGCTCCAGGAGGCGGCGCTGGATGGACGGGGCGAGCCCGGCCTGCCCGGACAGCACGGCCTCTATCGCTCTGACGATCTCCTCGCCCCCGGCGTCCTTGGTGAGGTACCCCCGGGCCCCGGCCTTCAGGGCGGGGAAGAGCGAGTCGTCGTCCGCGTACGTCGTGAGGATCACCACCTCGGTGCCGGGGTGCTCGGCCCGGATGCGGCGGGTGGCCTCCACCCCGTCGCAGCGCGGCATGCGCAGGTCCATCAGGACGATGTCCGGGGCCAGTCGGGCCGTGAGGGCGACCGCCTCCTCGCCGTCACGCGCCGAGCCCACGACCTCGATGCCCGGCAGCAGCCCGAGCAGCATCACGATGCCCTCGCGCACCACGGACTGGTCGTCGGCCACGACCACCCTGATCACCCCCCGTGCCCCGGCGCCGGTCCCGCTCATGCGGGCACCCTCAGTCTCACCACGAAGCCCTCCTCATTCGGCCCGGCCTCCAGGGTGCCGCCGAGCAGTTCGGCGCGCTCCCTCATCCCCAACAGACCGTAACCGGAGCCACTGACAGCGAGCTCCCCCGACCGCTTCCGGCCCCCCGAGTCCCGTACTTCCAGGGCCACTTCATCCGGCAGGTAGGCGAGCCGGACGGCGACGGCGGCGCCCGGCGCGTGTTTGCGTACGTTGGTCAGCGCCTCCTGGACCACGCGGCGCACGGCCCCCGACGCCTCCGCCGGCAGCGCCCGGCGCTCGCCCGTCACCTGGACCGCGCTGCCCGCACCGAGCCCGGTCCCGCCTCCGGCCCCCTCGATCAGGGTGTGCAGGAAGTCCTCGACCGGGGTCATCTCACCGCGCAGCGCGGACAACGCCTGACGGGTCTCCGCGAGGCCTTCCCGCGCCATGCCCCGGGCGGCCACCACCCGCTCCAGGATCTTCTCCCTGAACTCCCCGGGCGGCTCCCGCTCGATCAGCAGCCGCGCCGCCTCCAGGTGCACGAGCTGCGCCGAGAGGCTGTGCGCGAGCACGTCGTGGATCTCGCGGGCGATCCTGGCCCGCTCGTCCAGCGCGGCGGACTCCGCCTCGGCGGCCCGCGCGGCCCGCTCCTGGTTCAGCAGCCGCTGGGCGTTGCCGCGCGCCTCGGCGTCGAGCCGCAGCACATATCCGGCGAGCCCGAGCCCGGCCGCGGTCACCGCGGTGGTCAGCCAGTTGTCGTTGTCGACCACCATGTAGGCGGCCAGGGCCAGGGTCGTGCACGGCACGGCGGCGGCCAGCGGAAGCCGTTCCAGGGCCGTCACCGCGCAGCCGCACCACAGGACCAGCGCCAGCACCGGCCAGCCTCCCGCCCTCGCCCCGGCCGCGGCCGCCATCACCAGGAGGAGCGAGGCCAGCGAAGGCGCGAGCCGGTGCGCGAGGGTGAAGCGGAAGAACTCCCGGCCCAGCAGGGCGCAGACCGCCACGAGAGCGAGCCCCGCCACCCATGCCCAGTGACCCGGCCCCTGCCGGCTGGAGAAGGTCGACCAGAGCAGAGCGCCGAGCACGACGGCTCGGACGCCCCACGCGAGGTTGCGTCTGACACGGGTCAGGCCGACGCGGGAAAGGGCTTCCCGCGAGGGCCAGTCGAGCCAGGTCTCCAGGGTCACACGCGGTCCTTCCACATCTGCCGGGCCGGGCCGGCGCCGGCGCGGACCGTGCCGGCGGCAGCGACACCGTACGACGGTGCAGCCGACTGGATCCGCCACATCATGATGGCGCCGCGCACGAGCAGGGAGGCGGCGAGGGCGAGCAGGATCGCGCCCGTGCCCAGGTGGATCCCGGCGAGGGCGCCGAGGCCCGCGAGCCCCACCCGCAGGACGATGCCGAGGACCCAGATCCCGGCGGTGGCCCTGGTGCCGCGGGTCCACGTCGTGCCGTCCGCCTCGGTCCACGTCTTCGACGTCCAGGCCCAGCCGACGCCCATGAGCACCCCGATGAGGACCTCCGCGCCGAGCAGGGTGGCCGACGCCGCCTGGTGGTGCGGGTCGACCAGACCGCCGTCCTTCACCGCGAAGAACATCAGGGCCGCGGGGATCAGCCACCAGCGCCGTCCGCCGCCGATCTGCTGGGGCTTGAACTGGCGGGCCAGGATCAGCGCCACCACGGCGAGGGCGACCAGCACGTTGACGAGCGACATCGGAGCCTCCGAAGGACGGACGGGACGGTCTGTACGTCTACGAAGCTACGGAAACGGGCTGGTCAGGGGCATCGGCGCAGGGGTGGACCACGGGTGGAAGTTCCCTCTCCACCCTGGGGTGGAGACGGCCGAACGCCGGCCCGCGAGCAGCGCGGACCGGCGTTCGTTCAGGCGGGTGCGGCCGGGGTCCCGGCCCCGCTCACGCGTCGATGCGCGAGCGGTCCAGGGTCGCGGCGGAGCTGGTGATGAACTCCTTGCGCGGCGCCACCTCGTTGCCCATCAGCAGGTCGAAGACCTGCTCGGACGCGTCGAGGTCGCCGATGTTGATCCGGCGCAGGGTGCGGAACCGCGGGTCCATGGTCGTCTCGGCCAGCTGGTCGGCGTCCATCTCTCCGAGGCCCTTGTAGCGCTGGATGGTGTCCTTGTAGCGGACGCCCTTGCGCTGGAACTCGAGCAGCGTGGAGCGCAGCTCGTTGTCCGAGTACGTGTACACGTACTTGTCCTGGCCCTTCTTGGGCTGGACCAGCTCGATCCGGTGGAGCGGCGGCACCGCGGCGAAGACCCGGCCCGCCTCGACCATCGGGCGCATGTAGCGCTGGAAGAGCGTCAGGAGCAGGATCCGGATGTGCGCGCCGTCGACATCGGCGTCGACGAGCAGCACGATCTTGCCGTAGCGCGCGGCGTCGATGTCGAAGGTCCGGCCCGACCCCGCTCCTATGACCTGGATGATCGCGCCGCACTCGGCGTTCTTCAGCATGTCGGAGACCGACGCCTTCTGAACGTTGAGGATCTTGCCGCGGATCGGCAGGAGCGCCTGGAACTCGGAGTTCCGGGCGAGCTTGGCGGTGCCGAGCGCCGAGTCGCCCTCGACGATGAACAGCTCGCTGCGCTCGACGTCGTCGCTGCGGCAGTCGGCCAGCTTGGCCGGCAGCGAGGAGGACTCCAGCGCGGTCTTACGGCGCTGCGCCTCCTTGTGCTGGCGGGCCGCGATGCGGGTGCGGGCTGCCGCGACGATCTTGTCGAGGACGGCCCTGGCCTGCGCCTTGGCGTCGCGCTTGGTGGAGGTGAGGAACTCCTTGAGCTCCTTGGCGACGACGTTGGCGACGATCCGGTTGGCCGCGGAGGTGCCGAGCACTTCCTTGGTCTGGCCCTCGAACTGCGGCTCGGCGAGCCGCACGGTGACGACGGCGGTGAGGCCCTCCAGGGCGTCGTCCTTGACGACGTCGTCCTCGGCGACCCGCAGCATCTTGGCGGAGCGGAGGACCTCGTTGACCGTCTTGGTGACCGAGCGCTCGAAGCCGCTGACGTGGGTGCCGCCCTTGGGGGTGGCGATGATGTTCACGAACGACTTGAGGTTGGTCTCGTACCCGGTGCCCCAGCGCAGCGCGATGTCCACGCCGAGCTCCCGGGTGACCTCGGTGGGCGTCATGTGGCCGCGGTCGTCGAGGACCGGGACGGTCTCCTTGAAGGTGCCCGAGCCGGTGAGGCGCAGGACGTCGTTGACGCCCCTGTCCTGGGCGAGGTACTCGCAGAACTCGCTGATCCCGCCGTCGAAGCGGAACGTCTCCTCGGTCTTGCCCTCGCCGTCGAGGCCGCGCTCGTCACGGACGACGATGGTCAGGCCGGGGACCAGGAAGGCCGTCTGGCGGGCCCGCTGGTAGAGCGTGTCGAGGGAGAGCTTGGCGTCCTTGAGGAAGATCTGCCGGTCCGCCCAGTAGCGCACCCTGGTGCCCGTGCGGTTCTTGGGGACGCGCTTGCCCTTGAGCAGCCCGTTGCCCGGGTCGAAGGGCGAGTCGGGCCCCTGCTCGGTGAAGATGCCGGGCACTCCGCGGCGGAAGCTGATGGCGTGGGTGGAGCTGTTGCGGTCCACCTCGACGTCGAGGCGGGCCGACAGCGCGTTCACCACGGAGGCGCCCACGCCGTGCAGGCCGCCCGAGGCCGCGTAGGAGCCGCCGCCGAACTTGCCGCCGGCGTGCAGCTTGGTCATGACGACCTCGACGCCCGAGAGCCCGGTCTTGGGCTCGACGTCGACGGGGATGCCCCGGCCGTTGTCCCGCACCTCGACGGAGGCGTCGTCGTGCAGGATCACCTCGATGTGGTCGCAGTAGCCGCCCAGGGCCTCGTCGACGGAGTTGTCGATGATCTCCCAGAGGCAGTGCATCAGGCCGCGGCTGTCCGTCGACCCGATGTACATGCCGGGTCGCTTGCGGACCGCTTCGAGGCCTTCGAGTACGAGCAGATGCCGAGCGGTGTAGTTGGAGCCGTCGCGGTCTGCCCCGCTCAGCAGCGCAGTGGACGGAACGGACGTCTCGGCGGTCACGCAGTTCGCTCCTCGCTGAATTTCAATTGCGCCCCGGTGGGTAAGGGGTCGGCGTCGGTCGCCGGTCAGAGGGTACCGAGGCCTGGTAGAGCCGTTGTAACGCCACCCTCGCGAAACGTCATGCTAGTCCAGCATCGCAAACATGTTCGATCCCTCATGGGGGTGATGCGGATGTCACGTTCCCAATCAGGCATGAACCATTTAGGCTCCGGGCACGTCCTCATGAACAACCGGCAACCCCGCCGGAGGGCCAAACAAGACAAGCAACGCGAAACCCGTAAAGCTCCGCAATACGGCTCATTCGCCGCCAACCGGCAGCAGACAGCCACCTTGACCAAGAACTTTCGAGGAAAAGCCACGAGCGGGAACGTTTTCGGCCTGGTTGGATGTTGACCCTGGTACGACAGCTCGTCGAGCTAGAGAAGAGGCGACGTGACTACTGTTCTGACCCCCGCGAGCCCCCTGACGGCCGCCGACCGTTGCGACCGCTGCGGCGCACAGGCCTACCTTCGCGTAGTCCTCACCAGCGGCGGCGAGCTGCTCTTCTGCGCTCATCACGGACGTAAGTTCGAGCCGGAACTGAAGAAGATCGCCGCTGACATACAGGACGAGACGGACCGCCTCACGGCGGTGCCCGAGTCCACAGGCGACGAGGACCGCTGAGTCTTCGCACACGACGAGCCAAGGCCGGTCCAGAACCGGCGACGGGCGGCACTCCCCGTGCAGGGGGAGGGCCGCCCGTTCTCATGTCCGCGTCAGGCAGCGGCTCCGGGCCACTGCACGGCCGCGACCCGGGTGTAGACGCCCGGGAAACCGCGCTGCCCGCAGCCGTTCCCCCAGGAGACCAGGCCGATGAGCTTGCCCCCGGCCACCAGCGGTCCCCCGCTGTCGCCCTGACAGGCGTCGTGACCGCCCCTGGGATCGCCCGCGCACACCATGGTGGCCCGCTGGTACGTGCCGTCCGAGTTCGGCGGGTAGGGAGCCTCACAGGAGGCGTCGCTCAGGACCGAGACGTGAGCCGCCCGCAGGGCGGTCGGGTAGCTCCCGGCGCCCGTGGTGTCGCCCCAGCCGTAGACGGTGGCGGAGGCGCCCGCCTGGTAGCCCGGGTCGTTCGCGGCGGCCGTCGGGATCACGTACGAGGCCGGCAGGGGCTGGGACAGGGTGAGCATCGCCATGTCGCCGGCGTTGGTCGCCGGATCGTATCCGGGGTTCACCCAGGTGGCCTTCACCGCGATCTCCTGGCCGGCGGAGCTCCGCAGCTCGGTGCGGCCCGCGATCACCTTGAGGTCGCGCACCTGGGACACGTCCATGCCCAGCACGTCGCTGCGCAGACAGTGGGCGGCGGTGAGGACCGTGGTCGGCGAGACCACCGCTCCCCCGCAGAACTGGCCCGCGCGCGTACCCCCGAACCGGTCACGGCTGGACAGCGCCACCGCCCAGGGGCTGTCCGAGATCCGGACCTGCTGGCCGCCGATGACGACCTCGTCGGCGGTGGCGGGCGACGGCGCGCCCAGGGCGGTGGCCGCAAGGGCGGCCACCCCCGTGACGGCGCGGCTGATGGAGCGGCGCATACGCTCTCCTGACTCTCGGTGACGCGGGCACACCCAGCGTCATTCAGGGAGCGGCGCCGCGCACCCTCGGGTACGCGCGAGGGCCCGGCCTCCGCTGGGGAGACCGGGCCCTCGCCGACGTACGACCGAGGTCTAGTCGAGGTAGTCGCGCAGGACCTGCGAACGCGACGGGTGGCGCAGCTTCGACATGGTCTTCGACTCGATCTGGCGGATCCGCTCGCGGGTCACGCCGTAGACCTTGCCGATCTCGTCCAGGGTCTTGGGCTGGCCGTCGGTGAGGCCGAAGCGCATGGAGACCACGCCCGCCTCACGCTCGGAGAGGGTGTCGAGGACCGAGTGCAGCTGCTCCTGGAGGAGCGTGAAGCTGACCGCGTCGGCCGGGACGACCGCCTCGGAGTCCTCGATGAGGTCACCGAACTCGCTGTCGCCGTCCTCACCCAGGGGGGTGTGCAGCGAGATCGGCTCACGCCCGTACTTCTGGACCTCGATGACCTTCTCGGGGGTCATGTCGAGCTCCTTGGCCAGCTCCTCCGGGGTGGGCTCGCGGCCCAGGTCCTGGAGCATCTGGCGCTGGACGCGCGCGAGCTTGTTGATGACCTCGACCATGTGCACCGGAATACGGATGGTGCGGGCCTGGTCGGCCATGGCGCGGGTGATCGCCTGACGGATCCACCAGGTGGCGTACGTGGAGAACTTGTAGCCCTTGGTGTAGTCGAACTTCTCGACCGCGCGGATCAGACCGAGGTTGCCCTCCTGGATCAGGTCCAGGAAGAGCATGCCGCGGCCGGTGTACCGCTTGGCCAGGGAGACCACCAGACGGAGGTTGGCCTCCAGGAGGTGGTTCTTGGCGCGGCGGCCGTCCTCGGCGATGATCTCCAGCTCGCGCTTGAGCTTCGGCGCCAGCTTGTCGGCGTTGGCCAGCTTGTCCTCGGCGAACAGGCCCGCCTCGATGCGCTTGGCGAGCTCGACCTCCTGCTCGGCGTTGAGCAGCGGGACCTTGCCGATCTGCTTGAGGTAGTCCTTGACCGGGTCGGCGGTGGCTCCCGCGACGGCGACCTGCTGGGCGGGCGCGTCGTCCTCGTCCTCGTCGGACAGGACGAAGCCCTTGCTCTCGCCCTCGGGCTCCTCGTCGTCGCCCTTGCCGGGCGCGGCGTCCTCGATGAGCTCGTCGCCCTCGACGGCCTCGTCGTCGTCGCCCTTCTTGGCGGCGGTCTTCTTCGCCGCGGTCTTCTTGGCCACCGTCTTCTTGGCGGCGGTCTTCTTGACGGCCGCCTTCTTGGCGACAGCCTTCTTGGGGGCGTCCTCGGCCTCGTCGGCCGACACGTCCACGCTCTCGGACGGCGTCGCGGAGGCGGCGACGGTCCTGGTGGTGGTCACGGTCGTCTTGGCCGCGACCGTCTTGGTGGCGGTGCGCTTCGCCGGGCTCTTCGCTGCGACGCTCTTGCGTGTGCGCTTCGGTGATTCCGCGGCACTGACCATCAGCGTCACACCCTCTTCCTCGAGGATCTGGTTGAGGCTGCGCAGAACATTCTTCCACTGGGTCGGCGGAATCTGGTCGGCTTCGAAGGCCCGACGCACGTCATCGCCGGCGATCTGTCCATCAGCCTTTCCCCGCTCGATGAGCGCCATCACAGACTCGGACTCGGCGATCTCCGGCGGGAGCGTACGGGATGTGCTGGCCGACACGAACAACCTCTCGAAACGATGGAAAACGGCTTCCGGCCCCGCCCAGGAT
Source organism: Streptomyces sp. NBC_00083 (assembly GCF_026343295.1). Taxonomy (GTDB): domain Bacteria; phylum Actinomycetota; class Actinomycetes; order Streptomycetales; family Streptomycetaceae; genus Streptomyces. Next base: position 1,463,336 of record NZ_JAPELY010000002.1, on the reverse strand, counting down.
CGGGCCGGAGCCGACGACCACCGGCTGGGGATGTGCCGGGGGCGCGGGCTGAACCTCGGAGCTGCACAGCGCCATGCCTGGCCGCTGTATTCCCTCCTCGGCTGTTACCTCTTAAGTCATCGCATGGTTCCGAGGAGTGTTACGCGCAATCTTCGTGGCCCGAGTCACACCTCAAAGGCGACCAAGGGCCCACAAGGGACAGATACCCCGTATTCGAGCCCGCCGGACCCCTCTGGGGGATCCGGCGGCCCGGGGCTCGGGGCGGGGCTGCGGTCAGTGCTCGCGCGGGGCGGGGACGACCCGCTCGACCTCGGGGTGGACGGTGAGCAGTTGACGGACGGCCGTCTCGGCGGCGATGGGGTCGCCGTTGGCGAGGGCGTCCACGATCCGGCCGTGGTGCGCGAGGGAGGCGTCCGAGGGGCGGTCACAGCCCGTGATGGGGGCGCCGGAGACCTGGAGGGCGGCCGAGACGATGCCGGAGAGGTGCTCCAGCATCCGGTTCCCGGCGAGCTGGATGAGGAGGGAGTGGAACTCGGCGTCGGCCCGCGAGAAGGTGAGCGCGTCACCCTGAGCGAGGGCGTGGCCCATGATCTCCACCATGTCGCCGATGCGCTGCTGCATGTCCTCGCGGCCGTGGCCCGCGGCGAGGCGGGCGGCGAGCGGCTCGATGGTCCAGCGCAGCTCGGCGAGCTCGCGGCGCTGGTCGTCCCGCTGCGGGCCGAAGGCGCGCCACTCGATGATGTCGGGGTCGAGCAGGTTCCAGTCGCTGACCGGGCGGACCCGGGTGCCGACGTTGGGCCGGGCGCTGACCAGGCCCTTGGCCTCCAGCACGCGCAGGGACTCGCGGACGACCGTGCGGGAGACCTCGAAGCGCTGGCCGATCTCCTCGGGGACCAGGGGGCGGTCCGCGCCGAGGTCGCCGGAGACGATCATCTGGCCGAGCTGCTGGACGAGTTGACCGTGCAGGCCGCGGCCCCGGCTGCCCGCGGTCCTGCGGCCCACCCGGCCGAGCTCGCCGTCGCCGCTGTCCCAGGAAGGGGCTCCGAGCCGGTCGGACGGGCGCGCCTCGCCGTAGGGGTAGCGGTCGAGCTCGGCCGGGGCGGAGAGGCCGGCTTCGGCGGTGCGGGCGGTCATCATGGTGTGCGCAAGGGTGCTCATGCACCCTTTGTCGGCGGGACTCCCGTGGCCCTTGAGGTCTTTGGTGAAAAGCACACGAAAGGGTGATCACCGCCACCCCCGCAATTGACGCTTTATCAGAAAGAAGCGGGCAATCCCCTGGGAGTTGTGGGCAGATCCTCACGCGCCGCCCGTGAGTGGGTCACCAACGGGCCCTGGCGCGCAGGCCGGTGAGCAGGTAGGCGCAGACCAGCACGGTGAGCGACAGGGTGAGCGCGGCTCCGACCGGTTCGGCGACCAGATGCAGCCCGGCGACGAGCAGGTGGTCGAGGGCGTGCGGCCAGCGCACCCACGCCAGGTCGCGGAGCCGGTCGGGCAGCCCGGCCACCGAGCGGACCGAGTGCCCTTCGACGGCCTTGCGCAGGAGCGGTACGACGACCACGGGCACGGCGAGCACGGCCGCGAGGCCGGCGGAGGTGGCCCGGAAGATCCCGGCGGCGAGGAGCCCGGCCCAGGCGCAGCCGACGGTGAGCCCGGCCCAACTCGCGCCCATGGCGGGCCACTCCCGCGCCGGCCCCGCCACTCCCCCTCCGTACACCAGGCGCAGAGCCTGGTAGTCCACGGCGACGGCGAGGGCGCCGATGGCCAGGGCCGCCGCCGCGGTCACGAAGAGTTTGGCGAGGAGCAGTCCGACCCTGCGCGCAAGGGTGCCGCGGTCGGCGGCGAGCACCGGGTAGCGGTACTCGTCGCCGAAGGAGAGCGCCCCGAACAGGCCGGCTGCGAGCGCCGCGGGCGGCAGCGGCAGCAGCCCCGGCCAGGCGGCGAGCAGCCGTGACGGCGGGGCGTGCCCGGCCCGTGCGAGCAGCACGGCGAGCATCGCCGACAGGGCCAGAACGCCCGCTGTCAGCAGGAAGGTTGTCCGTACGCCGAGGAGCCTGCGCAGTTCGTAGCGCAGGGGCCGCAGCGGGGTGCGGGCGGGCGCGCGCGTGATGGGCAGCGGGTGGGAACTCCGGGGCGGGCCGGGGCGTTCCCGGGGTGGGGCGTGGACGCCGGGGCCGGCGTCTCCGACCTCGTCGGCGAGGCGGTGCAGCAGCACGCCGTTGCGGAAGGCCGTCTCCCCCACCTCCGCGGTACTGCTGCCGTACACGGACAGGTGGTTGCCGTCCTCGGCGACGACTTCGACGGAGCGCTGCGCGGCGCGCGCCTCGCGGCTGACCAGCGCGCCCAGGCGGGCGGCGTGCGGGGTGGCGACGGCGACGCGCGGCCGCAGCCGGGTGCGGGCGAACGCGGTGGCGTCCTGGTCGGCGACGAGCCGGCCGCCGTCGATGGTGACGACGCGGTCCGCCACGCGGGCGGCCTCCTTGGGGTCGGCGAAGGTGCACAGGACGGTTCCGCCATGCTCGGCGTGACCGCGCAGCAGCCCGTGGAGCCAGGCGTTCTCGCGGGGGGAGAGGCCTTCCGCGGGTTCGTCGAGGAGGAGGGTGTGCGGGTCGCCGAGCAGCGCGGAGGCGAGGCCGAGGCGGCGGTCCATGCCGAGCGAGAGGGTGCCGAGGCGCTGGTCGGCGAGGCCGGCGAGCCCGACGACCTCCAGCATCTCCTCGGCACGCGACACCGGTACGCCGGCGACGGTGCACATGAGCTTGAGCTGGCCCCGCACGGTGCGGGCCGGGTGGCCGGGCACGTCACCGAGAAGGGTGCCGACCTCGCGGGCGGGGTGGGCGATCGCGTGCAGCGGGCGGCCCCTGAAGTACGTGACGCCCCGGCCGGGTTCGAGTTCGAGCATCAGGCGCAGGGCGGTGGTCCGGCCCGAACCCGGCGCGCCCAGGAGGGCCGTGAGCTGCCCGGGTCTCGCCTCGAAGGTGAGGTCGTCCACGGCGGGCGGGAGGTCGGGGCGGGGGGCGCTGGTGAGTCCGATTGCCTGGAGCATCGCTTCTCTCGCGGTAGGTGAGACCGCTCGGCCGACTGGGCGGGTACCCCAGCAAGATAACGCGACATTTCGGACTTTTGGCGCAGGGTTGAGGTGACGCGATCCCGAATGTCAGGCCTTTGGACGCGACTTCGCCCGGAGCCGGGCCCCGACGGCCTCCCTTCGGTCCCCCCACCCTGGCCGTACGGACCGGGTGACGCGTCCGGGCCGCGCGGCCGGTTCGGCGCGGACGGTGCGGGTCTGCGGGCGACGCCCCCGGTTCGGGCGGGGCCGGCGGCGCGGGCGGCGCGAGCGGAGCGTCCGGCGCGGGCGGGTCAGACCTCGGGGCGCAGCATGGGCGGGTTGAGGAGGGTGGCGCCGCCCGCGCGGAAGAGTTGGGCGGGGCGGCCGCCCTGGCGGGTCGTGGTGCCGCCGGACGGCACCAGGAAGCCGGGGGTACCGGTCACCTTGCGGTGGAAGTTGCGCGGGTCGAGGGCGACGCCCCACACCGCCTCGTACACGCGGCGCAGCTCTCCGACGGTGAACTCGGCCGGACAGAAGGCCGTGGCGAGCGACGAGTACTCGATCTTGGAGCGGGCTCGTTCCACACCGTCCGAGAGGATCCGGGCGTGGTCGAAGGCGAGCGGCGCGGGCTGTTCGCCGTCGCGGCCGAAGCCGCCGTCCTGACCCAGCAGGTCCTCGACGGGTGCCCAGCGCGCACTGTGCGCGTCGCCTCCCGCGCGCGGCGCCGGCAGGTCGGGCGCGAGGGCGAGGTGCGCCACGCTGACCACCCGCATCCGCGGGTCGCGCCGGGGGTCCCCGTAGGTGGCGAGCTGTTCGAGGTGGGCGCCGTTGGCGAGCGCCGGAGCCGAGGGGTCGGAGGCGCAGAGCCCGGTCTCCTCGCCCAGCTCGCGCGCCGCCGCGGTGGCGAGGTCCTCGTCGTCGCGGACGAATCCGCCGGGCAGCGCCCAGCGCCCCTGGAAGGGTGGCTCTCCGCGGCGCACCACGAGCGCGCAGAGCGCGTGGCGGCGCACGGTCAGCACGACCAGGTCGACGGTCACGGCGAAGGGCGGAAAGGCCGACGGGTCGTAGGGCGACATGCGGCGATCATAGTCGTCTGCCTGACGATAAACACTCCCTTCGACACCCTCCGCGCCGACTTCTCCCGGGGCGCCCGCCGGGGTGCTCACCACGCTCAGCCTCCCAACTGGAGCCGCTCGGCGGCCTGCTCGACCATGCCGACCCCGAGCCTGCTGACCCGTACCGTGAACGGCTCCCCGGCCACGCTCAGACCGGCGAGCCGGACCGCGCCGAGCGGGGCGGACCGCAGCGGATGCAGGGCGACCGAGCCGGCCGGGGCGTCCGGGCGGACCCCGGCCAGGGTGGCGAGCAGCTGGATCCCGGCGCCCGCCGCCACCGCGGCGGGGCGGCAGGCCGCCGGGTGCGGCACGGGCACACCGTCCGCGGTGCGCTGCTCCCCCGCGTACATCTCGGGCAGCCGGTGGCCGAACGCCTCCGCGGCGGCCAGGACCCCCCGCAGCAGGGCGACGGCCTCCTTCTCGTGGCCGGCGCCGGCGAGGCCCGCGACGGCGACGGCGCTCTCGTGCACCCGGACCGCACCCGCCCGGTGCCCGAACGGGTTGTATCCGGGCTCCTTGACCGCGAGTCCGCGCAGCCCCCAGCCGGAATCCATCGCCGGGCCGCCGAGCAGCCGGGCCAGCTGCTCCGTCTGCACCTTGTCCAGCAGCCCGGGTGCGAGACGCCCTCCGCCGAGCAGACCCGTGTCGAGGAGGTGGGCGGCGCCCGCGCCGAGCAGCGGCACCGGGCGGCCGTCGGCGGTGCGGGCCGCCGCGGGCCGGCCGCCGCCGATGTCGTCGACCCAGAACTCCGCCCGGAACCGGTTCCTCAGCGTCTCGGCACGCGCGGCCCAGTCATCCGCTCCGGGCCGCCCGCACTCCCGCAGCAGCTCCGCGCCGAGCAGCGCGGCCCGGTGCGCGTGGGCCTGGGTCTCGGCCCTCACGAACCCGGCGCCGGGGCCCTGCTCGGCGAGGTACCCCTCGTCGCCCAGCGCCGCACCGAGCCAGTGCAGACAGCGCTCGGCCGCGGGCAGCAACGCGGCCACCTCCGGCTCGGCCAGGCCCCAGCGCCGCGCCTCGGCGAGCACGACGGGAAAGGCCAACGTGGCCTCCACCCCCGTGCAGCCCGGCGGGAGGAAGGGCCCCGCATCCCGCAGCGGGCCCGGGATGCGCCCCGACTCCGCGCCCGATCCGCCGAGTTGGGTCCTCGCCAGCGTGCGCAGGGTGGCCGCGGCGAGGCGGGTGGACAGGGGCAGCGCCATCCGCGCCGCCCAGAGCGACTCGGCGGGCGCCGCGCCGCACCGCCAGGGGACGCCGCCCGCCGCGTACAGATCGGCGGGGCTCGCGGGGTCGCGGACCAGCAGGGCCCGCAGATCGTCGATGCTGCGCTGCCACAGCGCCGCCACCCTCGGGTCGTCCCCCTCGGCCCTGACCTCCTGGACCGAGGGCAGCGGGCTCGCGGCCCGGCCAGGCGGTCGCACGGGCCGGCCCGACCTGACGGACAGGTGGATCGTGTACGACCCTCCCGGGGGCAGCTCCACCGCCCAGCGCAGCACCCCCGCGGAGGCGAGCGCGTCCGTCGGCGGCGGCTGGGCCGTCACCGCGCAGTAGGCGTTCCCGGAGGTCCAGCGCATCCCCGAGTCGTGCACGCTGGCGGCCAGTTCGGGCCCGGCGCGCCCCGCCGCCACCCTGCCCAGCTCCGCCAGGTCGGTGCCGAGCGCGATCTCCACCGGGAACCGCACGGGCCGGCCCGCGGAGCTGGTCAGGGTGATCCGTTCGGTGCCGTCCGCGTGGCGCAGCCGCTCGACGGAGAGCTCGGGGTCGGGCCCGGCGTCCGCCGCGGTGCGCACCACGGCGACGAACCGGGCGCGGTCAGACGATATCGACCTGCCCTGCACGGCGATCGGGTCCCGCCCGGCCACCCTCAACTGGCAGCGGGAGAGCAGCCGTCGGCCGTGCTGGTAGAAGCCTTCCAGGCCGCGCCCGGTCAGCTGGCCGTGCTCGGGCGAGATCACGAGGCCGGGCAGCGCCACGCAGATCACGGCCGCGTGCACGGCCGGGAGCTCGCCGGGCGGAGGCCCGGGAGCCCGCGGCGATCCCGGGCCCGGCGTGCCCCCGGTGCCGGCGCGGGGAGGTGCGGTGGACACCATGCGAACCCTTCTGCGCGTTCCGGACGACGACGGCTGTGGGCCGGGCTGATGCTGCCGCCCGTGGGACGCGGCGCCCGGTGCCGCGCTCGCCACCCAGGTGAACGCCGCGGGATGCGACCGGGTCACGGACCAACACCCCCCGCGTGCCGCCCGGCCCCTCCCTCTCGCCCCCGGCCGCATGCCGGTCGCCCGGCTCCGGCGCCGCTCACCCCTCCTCCTTCGCCCTCTCGCCCGCCCGGCGGCGCACCCGGGTGCGGGGTTTCTGCTGTGTGGGGCCGGCCGGCGGGCGGCCCGCGCTGCCGGGCGGACGCGCGCCGCCCGTGCCCTTCCCCGAGGTCCGCCGCGACGTGCGGCGCGCCCCGTCCCCCGGCGTGGACCCGCCCCCCGCCGCGTCGGAGCCCGCCGACCGTGCCGCGCGTTCCTCCCGCAGGCAGATCCGGAGTTCCTCGGGGTCAAGCCCCTGGTTGCAGGCCTGGTGGAGCAGGTAGGCGAAGCGGTACTCGGGGTCGACGCGCAGGGCGAGGCCGAAGGCCACCCGGGCGTGCGGATCGTCGCCGGTGGACCAGGAGACCCAGCCCGCCAGGGTGAGCAGCGGGGCCGCATGGCCCCGGTACGGGCCGACGCAGCGGCGCGCCAGCGCACGCCACAGGCGCAGGGCGAGCTGGGCTTCCGCGCCCTCCATCCATTCGGCGGCCCAGTCCCGGGTCGTGCGGTCCTGGAGGCCGAGGATCACGGCCGCCGCCTCGTCGTGTGCGATCAGCCCGTCGTCCAGGTCGTCGACCGCGTTGCCGCCGAGGAGCAGTGTGCCGGCGGGGGCACCCCGGCCTTCCGCGAGCCGGGTGTCCGCGCCGCGCGGCGGCGCGGGCGCCTGCGCGATGCGCCGCATGAGCCGGGCCGCCAGGTCGAGCGTCTCGTCGGCCACACCACGCCGGTCGCCGTCACTGAGGATGCGGGGGAACATCTCCGCCGCCGCCGCGTCCAGCGCCCGTTCCTGGTCCTCGGCGGCCGTCGACCGCCACGGCGCGAACCGCTCCTCCATCTCCCGCAAGGAGCCCCGCACCTGAATGCCCGCGTAGGTGGCGGCGGCCGCCATCACCGACGTGCCGGGCAGCGCCATCACGTTGCCCTCCGGCGGGCAGCAACGCGTGTCCGGGCAGCAGTAGGACCAGTAGCGGCCGTCGGAGATGCACAGCGCTTCGAGCACGGGAACGTCGAGGCTGCCGCAGGCGATGCGCAGCCGCTGGGCCAACGGCCGCAGCCGCTCCATCACTTCGTGCGCGCTCCCGTCGCGCGACGGGTCCTGGCAGAGGAAGACGACGATGCCGTCCGGCCGGGTCCCCCGCCGCTCGCTCCCTGTGACCAGGCACTCGGCGAGCTGGTCGGCGATGTCGGGCCATTCCTGCGGCGAGGCGGGCAGCCCGACCCTGACCCGGCCGCCGAATCTCCCGCTCTCGCCGTGCAGCGCCACCAGAACGGCCGAGTCGGTCGGATGGAAGCCCAGCAAGTACGGCAGGGCGTCGGCCAGTTCAGCCGGCCCCCGCAAGGTGATCCGCGGCTCGCCCGACGGGCCGCGGGCACCGGAATCGCGGGAGGAGGATTCATGGGAACGGGATTCGCGCGGCCGGGAATCACGGGATCGGGATTCGCGCGGCCGAGAATCACGGGATCGGGATTCGCGCGGCCGGGGCTCCTGGGTCCCTGATTCGCGGGTTCGGGATTCGGCGGATCGAGATTCAGGGGACTCGGATCCATTGCCTCCGGACTCAGGGGATTCAGACGCGTGGGCCCGGGACTCACGGGGACGGGACTCGTGCGGACGGGGCTCATGGGGAAGGGACTCGTGGGGACGGGGCTCGTGGGATCCGGAATCGTGGTGCTCGTTCATGTCTCGCATGCCCCGAGGGTTTCGCGATTCTTTCTTCGCCACCACCCCTGTGGAAAACCTTATCCACAGCCCAAAGGTGCTGGTCATACAAATTGGTCAAGCGTGCAGAGTTTCCGTTCACCCTTTCCAGGAATTCGGTGCCCGGAAACCGGCGGCACGCTCCAGACGGCGCCGACCGGCAGTGGAACGGCCGCGCCCGGAGGCCCCCATTGGGCTGGGTCGCGGAGGGCTGGGCCCCGGCTCGGGCGCGCAGCACCGCGGTGATCGCGGTGAGCTGTTCGGACCGGCCTCGTCCCCGCTCAATACGTACGACGGCACGCATGCTCACACTCGTGCCCATAGTGGGAACTCACTTGTCTTCCAAGGACTTTGGAGCAGTGAACAATCCGGATGCGTTCCTGGGCGTAGGTGTCGCTGACCTCGATGATGGAGGTGTGCAGTTCTTAGGTCACCACCTCGAACGGCACGCGGGTGCCGAACCAGGCCTACTTGCCCGCGCCGAGCCGGACCCGGGTCCGAAGCGGTCCGAAAGGGCGCTGTGGGTAGCCGAGTTGACGCCGTCGGCCGCCACCACCAGGTCGTGGCCGCCCGCGAGTTCCGCCGCGTCGGCCGGGTCCTCGAAGCGGAGCCGTACGCCGGCCTCGGCGGCCTGTTCCTGGAGGACGGCGAGCAGGGTCTTGCGCGCTACGGCGGTGAAGCCGTACCCGCCGTAGCGCAACGCCCGCCCTCCGTACCGAAGTTCCATGTCGGTCCAGGCAACGCTCGCCTCGACGATCCTGCGGTGCGTCGCCGGGTCGGCCCGCTCGAAGGCGGACATCGTGCGGTCGGAGAAGACCACCCCGAACCCGAAGGTGGCGTCCGGGGCGTTGCGCTCGTGGACGGTGACCTGGCGGGCGGTTTCCCCGCAGCATCAGGAGCCTGGCGAGGAACAGTCCTCCGGGACCTCCCCCGACGACAGCGACATCCAGCACGGCCAGCACCTTCTTCCCTGCTCGGCGGTGTCTGCCCGGGTCGGTCTCCGGGCGACGCCAGGGAGCTTCGCGTGGGTGCCTCAAGCCGTTCTCAAGCTGTCTTCAAGGTTCGCCACAGACGGCCGCGGGCGGGCGCCGGTCACCATCGCCGCCGGGGCGGGCGGACGCTCGAACCGGCCCCTGACCAGGGCGGACGACCGCTCGGGGGCGGCATCGTTGCGCGATTGTCCGACCCGTCCTGTTGTATGGGGGCATGGAGCACACGAGCAACGCGGAACTGCGCACCGAGGCCGACACGGTCCTGGCCCGTCTGGTCGGGGACACCACCGGCACGGCGCGGCTGCGCGAGGACCAGTGGCGGGCGATCGAGGCCCTGGTCGCCGACAAGCGGCGGGCGCTCGTCGTGCAGCGCACCGGCTGGGGCAAGTCCGCGGTGTACTTCGTGGCCACGGCGCTGCTGCGGAACCAGGGCGCGGGGCCCACGGTGATCGTCTCGCCGCTGCTCGCGCTGATGCGCAACCAGGTCGACGCGGCGGCCCGAGCCGGCATCACGGCCCGCACCATCAACTCGGCCAACCCCGAGGAGTGGGACACCATCCAGGAGGAGGTCGCGGCCGGCGCGGTCGACATCCTGCTGGTCTCGCCCGAGCGGCTCAACAATCCGGACTTCCGGGACAACGTCCTGCCGAAGCTGTCCGCGGCCACCGGCCTGCTCGTGGTCGACGAGGCGCACTGCATCTCCGACTGGGGCCACGACTTCCGTCCCGACTACCGCCGCCTCCGCACGATGCTGGCCGAACTTCCGCCGGGCGTCCCGGTGTTGGCGACCACGGCGACCGCGAACGCACGGGTGACGGCGGACGTGGCCGAGCAGCTCGGCACCGGCGGCGGTTCGGACGCGCTGGTGCTGCGCGGCCCCCTGGACCGCGAGAGCCTCAGCCTCAACGTGGTGTCGCTGCCGGACGCGGCGCACCGCCTGGGCTGGCTCGCCGACCACCTCGACGAGCTGCCGGGCTCGGGCATCATCTACACCCTCACCGTGGCGGCGGCCGAGGAGATGACCGCGTATCTGCGCCGGCGCGGGCACACGGTGGCGTCGTACACCGGCAAGACGGAGAACGCGGACCGCCAGCAGGCGGAGGACGACCTGCTCGCCAACCGGGTCAAGGCCCTGGTCGCCACGTCCGCGCTCGGCATGGGCTTCGACAAGCCCGACCTGGGCTTCGTGGTCCACCTGGGCTCGCCGTCCTCCCCCATCGCCTACTACCAGCAGGTCGGCCGAGCGGGCCGAGGCGTGGCCCACGCGGAGGTGCTGCTGCTGCCGGGCCGCGAGGACGAGGCGATCTGGAAGTACTTCGCGTCGGTGGCCTTCCCGCCCGAGGAGCAGGTCCGGCGCACCCTGGACGTCCTGGCGCAGGCCGGCCGCCCGATGTCACTGCCCGCCCTGGAGCCGCTGGTCGAGCTGCGCCGCACCCGGCTCGAAACGATGCTCAAGGTCCTCGACGTGGACGGCGCGGTGCACCGCGTCAAGGGCGGCTGGACCAGCACGGGCCGGCCGTGGGTGTACGACACCGAGCGGTACGCGTGGGTGGCGCGGCAGCGCTCCACCGAGCAGCAGGCGATGCGGGAGTACGCCTCGACGACGGGCTGCCGGATGGAGTTCCTGCGCCGCCAGCTCGACGACGAGCAGGCCGCGCCGTGCGGGCGCTGCGACAACTGCGCGGGCGCCCGCTTCACGGCGGACGTGTCGGGCACGGCCCTGGACGAGGCCCGCGGCGAGCTGACCCGGCCCGGCGTCGAGGTGGAGCCCCGCAAGATGTGGCCCACGGGCCTCGCTGCGATCGGCATCGACCTGAAGGGTCGCATCCCGGCGGGCGAACTCGCCTTCCCCGGGCGGGCGTTGGGCCGCCTCTCCGACATCGGCTGGGGCAACCGGCTGCGCCCGATGCTCGCGCCGGGCGCGCCGGACGGCCCGGTGCCCGACGATGTGGTGCAGGCCGTGGTGAGCGTGCTCGCCGACTGGGCCAAGGGCCGCGGAGGCTGGGCCTCGGGCGGCCCGGACGCGCCGCCGCGCCCGGCGGGCGTGGTGACGCTCCCTTCGCGCACCCGGCCCGCCCTGGTCTCCTCCCTCGGCGCCCGGATCGCCGAGATCGGCCGGATGCCCCTGCTCGGCTCGCTCGCCTACGCCGAGGGGCCGGAGGGCGAGCGGGTCGCGCAGTCCAACAGCGCGCAGCGGGTGCGCGCGCTGCACCACGCGTTCACGGTGCCGGAGGACCTGGCGGCGGCGCTCGCCGAAGCCGCCGGACCGGTGCTGCTCGTCGACGACGCCTCCGACACGGGCTGGACCCTGGCCGTCGCCGCGAGGCTGCTGCGCCGCTCCGGAGCGCAGGGAGTCTTCCCCCTGGTTCTGGCGGTCCAGGCCTGAGGGCGGTTGAGGGGGGCGGTGCCTGGCCTGAAGGCGGTCCGGCGGTGCCCAGCCTGAGGGCGGTCCGGCGGTGCCCAGCCTGAGGGCGGTCCGGCGGTGCCTGGCCTGAAGGCGGTCCGGGGGTGCCCGGCCTCAGGGCGGTTGCGGGGGTGCTGCGCCGGTGGATCCTGGCTTCAGCCGCCTGCGGGTTCTCGCCAACGCTGGTGGCCGGAGCGGGGCTCAGGGGGTGATCGGGGGCGTGCCTGGGCAGGGATACACATGTGTGCCCGCGGACCCGATCGGCGTCCCGACCCGCCCGTCAACCGACCGCAGGGCAGCGACCATTGGGACCCGCCCCGCCCCCATCCGGGTGGTACGGACGGGCTGTGCCGGTGCGGGTCCGCCCGGCCCCGCCCGCGCGTGGGGCGCGTCTCCTGAAGGGAGGACCGTGACCTTCGGATTCGCTCCGTCCGCGGCTTCGGCCGCCGCTTCCGGCCTCCTGTCGACCGGCTCCGCGAACCGCTGCACCCGGATGCTGGAGCCCGCCGAGTGGGCCGCGGCCGGCATTCCGCTGCTGCGCAGTCCCCGCGAGGTCGTCGACGGGCTGCACGAACGGCACCGGCCGGCGCCGGGGACCGCCGTCGTCGCGGTCCTCGACCATGAGGAACGGCTCGCGGCCAGCGCGTCGTTCACCCCGCGGGCGGCGCCGGCCGACGGCTGGGAGTTGCGCAACGCGCTCCTGGCCCATCTGCGCCGGGTGGTTCCGCACGACCTTCGCCGCCGCGCCCCGGTGCGCACGGCGGTACTGCTCTACTGCCGTGACGGGGACGAACGGTGGACAGAGGAGGACGGCGCCTGGATGTGGGGGCTGCGGGACGCCTGCACCCTGCACGGGCTGCGCTGCGGGGCGTACATCACGCTCACGCGCGTGGGGTGGCAGGTGCTCGGCGAGGGCCGCGGCGGCCGCCGCCCCAGCACCGCCGTCGCACCGCACACGATGACCGGGGCCGGACGCATGCAGGCCCCGCTGTCGCTGCGGTCCGGCACCGGAGGCCTGGACATGCCACGCCGCACGGCCGCGCGCTGAACCGTCACGGCACACCCCTGTACAGGGACGCTGCCATGGACAGGGGCACGAGCGCGGGGACCGGCACGTCCATGACGGCGCTGACGGCGCTCGCCGAGGTTACGGGCCGGGCCCCTACCCGCGCGTCCGGCCACCCGTGCGCGGGGCCGGATCGCGCGTGTGGGGGGCTTCAGACTCCGGCGCCGAGCGCCTCGTTGACGCGCTCCGGGTCGCCGCACACGATGAGCAGCACCTCGGCACGGGCCAGGGCGAGCGGCAGCGCGCGCGTCGCGGCACCGTCGGCCTCCCCGGCGTTGGCGGCGACGACGACCACCGGGCGGGACGAGGCCCGCGCGACGGTTGCCGCGTCCGCGTAGAAGACGTCGTCACGGGCGTCGTGCTGGGCCCAGTAGGCGTCCTCGCCGAAGGACAGCTCGTGCGCTGCCCACGGGTGCGGCTCACCGATGGTGAGGACCAGGATGTCGCCCGGCGCTCGGCCGGAGTCGAGCAGCAGGTCCACCGCTTCGCCCGCGGCGTCGAGCGCGCCGTCGGCGGGGGAAGGGATCAGCTGGATCTGCGGACCGGCCGGGCTCGGAGGTCCGGCCGGCGGGGTCTGCGCGACGGAACCGTGCGACCGCTGCGCGGGGGGCGTGGGCCGGGCAGGGCCGGGGCCCGGACGTCCGGGACGCGGCACGGCCGCGGGACGCGGACCGGGTACGGGGCGAGGGGTCTGCGCGGTGCGGCCGGCGGCCGGGGTGACGCGGGGACCCTGGGCACTCTCGTGAATCTGAGGCTCCTCGGGGATGAGAGGCATGGATGGATGTCTATCAAATGCCGGTGAGGGCGTCACCGGCGGGTGGCACAAAGGTGCGATCGGGGCGGATTCTCCCCGCAACTGGGCGGGAAAGTCCAGGGATTTCGGGACGCGGACCCGGACTTTGACGCTCCCACGAAGCGGACCGGAAGACTCCGGCAGCAGGGGGACGCCATAGGGAGAACGGACCGGAAACCTGTGGCGCGAGGCCGGGCTCCGGTGTCGTCCGGGGTCAGGATCCGGGTCGCCGTCCCGGGCAGAGAACCAGGGACGCGATCCGGGGACGCGATCCAAGAGCTCGATTCGGGGGCGATCCGGGGTCAGAAGTCGAAGCCGAGCTGTCCCCCGCTTTCGAGTGCGGCTGCCTCCGGGGAGAGCCGCGTCTTCTTCAGGTGGCGCCATTGGGGCAGCGCGTCCAGGTACGACCAGGACAGCCGGTGATAGGGGGTGGGCCCCCGCTCCTCCAGCGCCGCCTTGTGCACGGGCGAGGGATAGCCGGCGTTGTCGGCGAAGCCGAACCCCGCGTACTCCCCCTGCGTGCCGGTCAGTTCGGCCATCACCGCGTCCCTGCGCACCTTGGCGATGACCGAGGCGGCCGACACGGCGACGCAGGACTGGTCGCCCTTGATCACCGTACGGACCTGCCAGGGCAGCCCGAGATAGTTGTGCTTCCCGTCGAGGATCACCGCGTCCGGCCGGACCGGCAGCGCCTCCAGGGCGCGGACGGCGGCCAGCCGCAGGGCGGCGGTCATGCCCAGCTCGTCGATTTCCTGAGGCGATGCGTCACCCAGCGCGTACGCGGTGACCCAGCCCTCCAGTATCGCGGCGAGCTCATTGCGACGCTTGGGGCTGATCAGCTTGGAGTCGGTCAGTCCGGCGGGCGGTCGGCGCAGCCCGGTGATGGCGGCGCACACCGTGACGGGACCGGCCCACGCCCCGCGTCCGACTTCGTCGACACCGGCGACGATCTTGGCCCCGGTGGTGGCGCGAATCGAGCGCTCGACGCTGTGGGTGGGTGGTTCGTACGGCATGGCGCCTGCAAGGTTACGCCGCCTGCGCCCGCCCGCGACACCCAGGTCACCCCCGCCCGCCCACGGCGCCCTCGAACGCCTCGCCCCCGGGCCGTTCTCACCCCGGATGCGGACGCAGCAACCTGGCGGCAACGGCAACGGCACCGCGCCCTGGCCGTTGGCTCCGATCATCGCCACGACGCGCGGTCGCCGTATTCGCTCCCGCACATCTGCGAGCAGACCTCCGTCAACCCCGGTTACGTTCCACGGGACGCCCCCGGAACGCCGTCGAAGACCGGCCGGCCGATGCCACCCCCGGCGCACAGCACACCGCCCATTCCCCGCCGCCCCCTCTCACGGAGACCCCGCTCGCGGGCTCGACGACCCGGTGCTCCACAGCCGCTGGAACCGGTCGGCCATGGCACTGTCGTCGCACGCGTAAAGCATCAATCGGCCCGCATCACCCGACCCCGCCCCACGCCGAGCGGGCGGTGCGGCCTCGGGAGCCCGCCCTCGGGACCCCGCCCTGGGTGCGGCCCCGGTCCCGCCCTCGACTCCGGCTCCGGCCTCGCCGGGCAGCGACTCAGCCGGTCGGGGCGGCCGGGATCCAGTCCGGGAGGGGCTCCGTGTGTTCCAGCCAGGCCGCGGGCGGTGCTCCTGCCGTGCCGGAGGCGATGACGCCGCCCACGATCGCGCACGTGGTGTCGACGTCGCCGCCCACCTGGGCCGTCGTCCAGAACGCCCTCTCGTAGTCGCCCAGTCCGCGCGCCGCCGACCAGAGGGCGAACGGCACGGTGTCGTGCGCGCTGGTGCGCCGACCGGAGCCGAGCACCGCGGCCACCGTCGCGGCGTCGTCGTAGTCGAGCATGTCCCGCGCCCGCCGGAGCCCGGCCCCCACGGCGCTGCGCGGCACGAGCGCGATGACCGCGTCGAGGAGGTCGCCCGGTCCGGGCGGCCCCTCGGGCGCGGCGGCCAGTGCCGCGGCCGCCGCGACGGCCATGGCTCCCACGACCGCCTCTCGGTGCTGGTGCGTCGTGTACGAGGAGATCTCCGCCTGGTGGGTGGCCTGTTCGGGGTCGCCGGCGTACCAGGCGCCGAGCGGCCCGATCCGCATGGCTGACCCGTTGCCCCAGGAGCCCTGGCCGTTGAAGAGCGCGGAGGCCAGCTCCCGCCAGTCCCCGCCCTCTCGGACGAGGCGCAGCATCCGGTTCACGGCGGGACCGTAGCCCCGGTCGAAGTCGTGGTGCCGGGCGAAGGACTGCGCGAGCGCGTCCTGGTCCATGCGGTCGTGCGCGGCGAGCACGGCCAGCACCGAGCAGGCCATCTCGGTGTCGTCGGTCCACTGCCAGGGGCCTTCGGGCAGTTCCCGGCGCTTGAGGCGGGGATAGTTGACGGGGACGAAGAACTGGGAGCCCAGTGCGTCGCCGACGGACAGCCCGCGCAGGCTGTTCAGCGCGCGGACGAGGCGCGGGTCGAATGCTTCGGGGGAGGAGTCAGCGGTCATCGCACAGCCACTCTATCCGGTGATGCCGTACGGCTCGGGGGCGCGCCAGCGCTGGAACGGCCGGTCCAGCGAGTACCGCCCGTCGGCGCCCAGGAGCAGGGTTCTGCTCTCCGCGTTTCCGGGGTTGGACAGCGACTCGAAGTCCGCCACGCTCCAGTGGAACCAGCGCATGCAGAACAGCCGCATGGTGAGCCCGTGCGTCACGAGCAGCACGTTGGGCGGGTGGTCCGGTGCCTCGAAGCTGCGGTAGAGGCTCTCCAGGAAGGCGCCGACCCGGTCGTACACATCGGCTCCCGACTCGCCCTGGGCGAACCGGTAGAAGAAGTGGCCGTACGCGTCCCGGTAGGCCTTCTGCAGTTTGACATCGTCCCTGTCCTGCCAGTTCCCCCAGTCCTGCTCGCGCAGCCGCGGCTCCTCCCGGATGCGGACCTGCTCGGGGGCGAGGCCGAACGCCCGGAACGTCTCGTGGGTGCGTCGGTACGGCGATACGTACACACTGACGCGCTCCTCGCCGAACAGCGCACGCAGCCGCTCCCCCGTCGCCTCGGCCTGCCGCAGGCCGTTCTCGGTGAGCCTCAGCGCATGGTCGGGCTCGCGCTCGTACACGGTGTCGTCGGCATTGCCCTCCGACTCGCCATGCCGGACGAGGACGATGCGCCGTGGTCTTGCCATGACCAAACCCTAGATCGCCCGCGCCCCTGTCGAGCGCATGTGCGGCCTCCATCCGGCGTAGGCCCGGATCCACCCGGCGGTCGATCCCGGTCACGAGCCCGTTTTCCGGGGCGTCCGCCAGGGACCGCGGGAAGGGGTGGGCGGGTGTGAGCGACATGGGCGTCTCCCGTTCCGTCGGCGGCGCGGCATCCCGCACCGGCTTAGTAACGCAACATCTGTGGCGTTACGACGAGTGTGGCAGACTCGGACCGACTAACGCAACGGGAGTCGCAATTGAATGTGAACCTGGACCCTCAGGACACCCCCGCGCCGGGGCCCCCCGATCCGCCGAAGGCCCCTGCACCCCCGGCCGCCCCCGGCAGCAGACGCCCCGGCGGCCGCACCGCGCGCACCCGCGCCGCGGTGCGCGAGGCCGTGCTCACCGGACTGTCCGAACAGGGCTATCCGGGGCTCACCGTCGAGTACGTGGCCGAGCACTCGGGCGTTCACAAGACGACCCTCTACCGGCGCTGGGGCGGGCTCGAGGGACTTGTCGCCGACGCGCTCGACCTCGCGGGCGAGGAGGACTGGAGCCCGCCGGACACCGGGAGCCTGGAGGGCGATCTGCGCGCCCTGGCCCGCGAGACGGCCCGGTCGTTCACCGACGGCGGCGCCGAGGGCGCCGGTCCCACCGCGCTCATCGCGGCGGCGTTCACGTCGGCGCGCGCGGCGGACGCGCTGCGCGTCTTCTACACCGAGCGGTTCGCGCGCGGCGAAGCGGTCGTGCGGCGCGGCGTGGAGCGGGGTGAAGTGCCGGCCGGCACCGACGCGGGCGCCGTGGTGCGGGCCGTTTCGGCCCCCCTTTTCCTGCGCCTGTTCATCACACGCGAACCCGTGGGCACCCGCCTCGCCGACCAGTCGGCCTCGGCCGCCCTCGCCGCCGCCAGGGCGGGCGGCTTCATCAACCAGCCGCCGGGACAAGCCGGTTGAGATCCCACGATCGGCCGGCCGGGTCAGACCGTCCAGGCCTGGTCGAGCCGTACGACGTCCCCGCTCAGGGCCGCGACATCGGTCTCGGTCCCGGCCCGCAGCGAGAGCCGCTCCAGCCCGTCGGCCCGGTACTTTCCTCGCTCGGCGGCCGAATGCCACATCGAGAGCACCAGGAACTCATGGCCGGGCGCCTCTGCGAACACGCCGCGCACCATGCCGGGCGATCCCGCCATGGCGGGGTTCCACACGCGCTGCTGCATCAGCGCGAAATGGTCGACCCGCTCCGCATGGACCGCGCAGTGCGCGACCCGCACCACGTCGGCGTCGGTGAAGCCCGGTTCGAAGCCGGTCTTCACATCGAAGCGGTGCACGAAGAGCTTCGTCTCGACGTCCTTGTACGTGCCCGCCTGGGAGGCGGCGAGCCGGTCGTGCGCCCGCGCCATGAAGGAGTCGTAGAACGCACGGCTCTCCCAGAAGCCGAAGACATGGGCCACCTCCGGCCGTCTGCGGCTCCAGCCGCCGCCCTGTCCACGGAAACCGGGCTCGCCCAGTAACCCCGCCCACTTCCGCTGCCCCCGCTCGAAACCGCGGCGGTCCACCACGGTGCAGCGAGTCCACTTCACCAGCACCGCGCCATCGTACGGCGCGCCACCATGCCCCGGTCATGCTCCGGCGGAGTACGTTCCCAGCAATATGCCGCACGGCCCGAAGGCCAGTGCACTACCGAACACGAGCCCGGGGCACCGCACCCCTCACCCCTCCCGCCAGGGCGCCCAGTTGTACGAGATCCTCCTGCTCCATCACGATATCGAAGGCCTCTGACAACAGCCGTCCGAGCTCGTCGGCGGACACGCTGCGCCAGTCCATCGTGCCGTCCGTACGAGAGGTGGTGAACTCGTCCCTGACCAGCGCTCGGCGCACGCCGGGCGCGGCTCGCTGCACCACCACCTGCCCCACGAAACGGGATTGGGGGTGCGAGGAGCTGTAGTGGTTCATCACGGTGAAGTCGGCGGGGTAGAGGGGCCCCGGCGTGAAGGCATAGAGGTCGGTCCATCCCCCGGGCCGCCGCGTGCGCAGCACATGGGCCCCGTCGCCATCGGATGCGATGCCGTAGGTCCATCCGCCCTGTTCGACGACGGCGCCGTCCCGCAGTGGCACCGGCTCCAGCGGCCCCTGGTGCCCGAATCCCGTGTCGCACAGCCAGGGTTGACCGTCCACGGTCGCGATGAGCAGCGCGTGGGTCACCGGCGTGATCGACGCAGCGTCCCGCCTCCTCACGCGCGCCCCACGGGCGGCGAAGGTGAAGCCCAGCCGTTCCAGAACGGCCGCGAACAGCGAGTTCTGCTCGTAGCAGTAGCCTCCGCGGGCCTGTCCGACGAGCTTCCCCATCAGGCTCTTGACATCCAGCGGCACGGGCCGGCCAAGGGCCGCGTTCAGGTTCTCGAACGGGATCGTCGTCACGTGCGCCCGGTGCAGCTCCCTCAGGGTGTCGAGCGTGGGTGACGCGTCACCGTCGTAGCCGATCCGCCGGAAGTACGCGTCCAGGTCGACGTCTTGGCCGTTCCACATCCTGCTTTCCCCCCGCTGAGAACCCGGAGCCCCTCCGGCCCCGCCGTGCTCAATGATCACCGATCGCCACCGCGAGGCCAACTGGCGCCGCCCGCAGGCGACATGGAGCGTGGCAGCATGGGTCCAGGCGGGGTGGCAGGTTCGGGGAGGGGTCTGGAATGAGCGGCATCAGCAAGGGTCTCGGCACGGTCGAGGTGGCACTGCGCTGGGATCCGAGCCCCATCGGCTCGCCCGCGCACGACCTGGACGTGGTCGCGGGCGTCTACTCGGCGAGCGCTCCGTACGGACCGCCCGACTACCGGGTGTACTTCGACAGCCGCTCCCCCGACGGAACCATCCACCTGGATCGCGACAGCCGCACCGGCCAGGGGCTCGGGTACGACGAGGTCATGACCCTGGAGTTCGCCCGCATGGCGGCGGAGCACACGCGCGTGGTGGTCGGCGTCGTCATCCAGCAGGGGGCGGGGCCCCGGGTCTTCGGCGAGGTGTCCAACCCCGGCGTGCGCATCCGCGAGGGCTATACGGAACTGTCCCACCACGCCCTGTCCACGGTCGCGGACGCCACGGCGGCCACCGTCGCGGAGTTCGTCCGGGGCGAGTCGGGCGCCTGGGAGTTCCATGAGGACATCCGGGGATTCACCCTTGACCCGGATTCCTTCATCGCCGCTATGGGCGCGGCACCCGCCTGACAGCGGGAACCGGACAGAGGTGGGGGCCTGAAAGCGAGGGCCTGAAAGCGAGAAGGGGACCGGCCGAGGCCGGTCCCCTTCTCCTGGCTCAGTGCGCTCCGTTCAGCCGCACGCGCGGACCGTGCGGGACGGTGCTGTTCCGCACGGCCCGCCCGGTGTCAGCTGCAGCCGCTGGTCGAGCCGCAGCCCTCGCAGATGTAGCAGGACCCGGCGCGCTGCATCTTCGTACCGCAGGAGAAGCAGAGCGGTGCGTCGGCGCTGACGCCGAGCTGCATCTCGACGAGCTCGGCCGAATTGTGCGCGACCTTGGGGGCCTCGACGACGGCCGGCTTCGGCGCGGCGACGGCCTTCAGGGGCTCGCTCTGGCGCGGCGCCGACTGGGCCAGGCTCTCCACGTCCAGCTCGTCGTCCTCCATGGTCGGCTCGTACGAACCGGTGTCCAGGTGACGCTGACGCTCCTCGGCGGAGTGGATGCCGAGCGCGGAGCGCGTCTCGAACGGCAGGAAGTCGAGCGCCAGGCGGCGGAAGATGTAGTCGACGATCGACTGCGCCATCCGCACGTCCGGGTCGTCCGTCATGCCGGCCGGCTCGAAGCGCATGTTGGTGAACTTCGAGACGTAGGTCTCCAGCGGCACGCCGTACTGGAGGCCGACCGAGACGGCGATGGAGAAGGCGTCCATCATGCCCGCGAGGGTCGAGCCCTGCTTGGACATCTTCAGGAAGACCTCGCCCAGACCGTCGTCCGGGTAGGAGTTGGCGGTCATGTAACCCTCGGCGCCACCGACCGTGAACGAGGTGGTGATCCCCGGGCGGCCCTTGGGCAGGCGCTTGCGGACCGGGCGGTACTCGACGACCTTCTCGACCGCGGTACGGATGGTCTCCTCGGCCTTGGCGGTGACCGCCTCCTTCTCCTTCTCCTTGGTCTTGGCGGAGAGGGGCTGGCCGACCTTGCAGTTGTCGCGGTAGATGGCGAGCGCCTTGACGCCCATCTTCCACGCCTCGAAGTAGACCTCTTCGACGTCCTCGACCGTGGCGGTCTCGGGCAGGTTGACCGTCTTGGACAGAGCGCCCGAGATCCACGGCTGGATGGCCGCCATCATGCGGACGTGGCCCATCGCGGAGATGGAGCGCTCACCCATGGCGCAGTCGAAGACCTCGTAGTGCTCGGTCTTCAGGCCCGGGGCGTCGATGACGTTCCCGTTCTCGGCGATGTGGGCGACGATCGCCTCGATCGCCTCCTCCTGGTAGCCGAGACGGCGCAGCGCCTGCGGCACGGTGCCGTTGACGATCTGCATCGAGCCGCCGCCGACCAGCTTCTTGAACTTGACCAGGGCGAGGTCGGGCTCGAGGCCGGTGGTGTCGCACGACATGGCGAGACCGATGGTGCCGGTGGGCGCGATGACCGAGGCCTGCGCGTTGCGGAAGCCGTTCTTCGCGCCGAGCCGGATCACGTCCTGCCAGGCCTCCGTTGCGGCGGCCCAGATCGGGTTGTCCAGGTCGTCCACGTGGACGGCCGTGGCGTTGGCGTCGGCGTGCTGCTTCATGACGCGCTGGTGCGGCTCGGCGTTGCGGGCGTAACCGTCGTACGCGCCGACGACCGCGGCGAGCTCGGCGGAGCGCTTGTAGGAGGTGCCGGTCATCAGCGAGGTGATGGCCCCGGCGAGCGCGCGGCCGCCGTCGGAGTCGTACGCGTGGCCCGTCGCCATCAGGAGGGCGCCGAGGTTGGCGTAGCCGATGCCGAGCTGGCGGTAGGCGCGGGTGTTCTCGCCGATCTTCTGCGTCGGGAAGTCCGCGAAGCAGATGGAGATGTCCATCGCGGTGATGACCAGCTCGACGACCTTGGCGAAGCGCTCGACCTCGAAGGACTGGTGGCCCAGGCCGTCGTCCTTGAGGAACTTCATCAGGTTCAGGGACGCGAGGTTGCAGGACGTGTTGTCCAGGTGCATGTACTCGCTGCACGGGTTCGAGCCGTTGATGCGGCCGGACTCGGGGCAGGTGTGCCAGTGGTTGATGGTGTCGTCGTACTGGATGCCCGGGTCGGCGCAGGCCCAGGCCGCCTCGGCCATCTTGCGGAAGAGGGACTTGGCGTCGACCTCTTCGATGACGTCACCGGTCATGCGGGCGCGCAGGCCGAACTTGCCGCCGGTCTCGACGGCCTTCATGAACTCGTCGTTCACGCGGACCGAGTTGTTGGCGTTCTGGTACTGGACGGACGTAATGTCGTCGCCGCCCAGGTCCATGTCGAAGCCCGCGTCGCGCAGCGCGCGGATCTTCTCCTCCTCCTTCACCTTGGTCTCGATGAAGTTCTCGATGTCGGGGTGGTCGACGTCGAGGATGACCATCTTGGCGGCGCGGCGGGTGGCGCCGCCCGACTTGATGGTTCCGGCCGAGGCGTCGGCGCCGCGCATGAAGGAGACGGGGCCCGAGGCGTTGCCGCCGGAGGAGAGCAGCTCCTTGGAGGAGCGGATGCGGGAGAGGTTCAGGCCGGCGCCGGAGCCGCCCTTGAAGATCATGCCCTCTTCCTTGTACCAGTCGAGGATCGACTCCATGGAGTCGTCGACGGCCAGGATGAAGCAGGCCGAGACCTGCTGCGGCTGGGGCGTGCCGACGTTGAACCACACCGGCGAGTTGAAGCTGAAGACCTGGTGCAGGAGCGCGTACGCCAGCTCGTGCTCGAAGATCTCGGCGTCGGCGGGCGAGGCGAAGTAGTCGTAGTCCTCGCCGGCCTTGCGGTAGGTCTTGACGATCCGGTCGATGAGCTGCTTCAGACCGGTCTCGCGCTGCGGGGTGCCGACGGCCCCGCGGAAGTACTTGCTGGTGACGATGTTGACCGCGTTCACCGACCAGAAGTCGGGGAACTCGACGCCACGCTGCTCGAAGTTGACCGAGCCGTCGCGCCAGTTGGTCATGACGACGTCACGGCGCTCCCAGGACACCTCGTCGTACGGATGCACGCCGGGGGTGGTGTGGATGCGCTCGATGCGCAGCCCCTTGGTGGCCTTGGATCCCTTGGCTCGGGAGCCTCGTGCCGGGCCGCTCGCCGTCTCTGTCATTGCCGCCTCCCATACGCGGGCAAAAACGCCCAAAAGTGCCTGAATGTTCCCAGAGCACGGTGTTTGTCTGGTGCCACGGGCGCAGCAGAAGCGCACCCCTGGCAGGTCCTGGATGCCGCCGATCGGCGACCGCGGGCCCGCTGGGGCCCCTCGGTCAGTCGGCAGCGGTGGCGGGCACGGGGACCTCGGGGGTCACGCCGGCCACGCACTCGTCTGATGGATCCCTGGGAGGCCGCTGCTCGCGGAGTTCCACGATGGCGGCCTCGAAGTCTTCGAGGCTGTCGAAAGCCCGGTATACGGACGCGAAGCGCAGGTACGCGACGAGGTCGAGCTCCTGCAGGGGGCCGAGTATGGCAAGGCCCACGTCGTGGGTGGTCAGCTCGGCGCTGCCGGTGGCGCGCACCGCCTCTTCGACCCGCTGGCCGAGCTTGGCGAGGGCGTCCTCGGTGACGGGCCGCCCCTGGCATGCCTTGCGGACGCCGGAGATGACCTTGGTGCGGCTGAAGGGCTCGGTCACGCCCGACCGCTTGATGACCATCAGCGAGGCCGTCTCCACCGTCGTGAAGCGACGGGAGCAGTCGGGGCACTGACGGCGCCGGCGGATCGACGTGCCGTCGTCGGTCGTACGACTGTCGACGACACGGCTGTCGGGGTGCCTGCAGAAGGGGCAGTGCATGGTTCCCAAGCCTCCTTCACAGCACGACTGAATAGCCTCGGCGGGCCCGGAACCGGCCCCGTGAAGCGACCACAAGCATAGGCGATGGCCAGGGTCTTGAAGGACCACGGACCACAACTTCTGGGCGGCTGCACCAATCCAACCACTAGATCTAGTAGATCTACGGTTTCGCCACTTATCCAGCGCTCCCGCGTGTCGCGGAAACCCGGCGCCCCGGCCGACGATTTCCGGCCGCCCACGAGGGTACGGGAAGCGCGTCGCAGCGCTGGATCGCGGGGTGCCGGATGACAGACTGTGCGCCGGTGCACCACCGCCGCGCGCGACGCGCGGCAGAGGCCCCGAAAGGTCCCCGAAGGGGGGTCGCCCGGCGCTCGCCCCGGCGGTGAAGGCTACCGTAATGAACCGAATTGCCGTTCGACGGGCCTCCGGTCGGGGCTCGCACATACACCCACACCCAGGGCCCATGTAGCACCTTCTGCGATTTTTCACTCGAACGTGTGTTTGGCGCAACCTTTCGAAAGCCACTACCGTTGTCCAGCCTAGGGAGACCACATTCGAGAGGGGCCGCCGACGTGACCACGACCGCAGACAGTGCCACCATCACTGCCCAGGACCGCTCCCAGACCCGACTTGAGCCGGTGCATGCCATGAATGACGCAGTCACGAACCAGGGAGGGGACGCCGCGCGTCCGGCCCGCTCCCTGCCCGGCCGACCTCCAGGCATCAGGGCGGACAGCTCCGGCCTCACGGACCGGCAGCGGCGAGTCATCGAAGTGATCCGGGACTCCGTGCAGCGGCGTGGCTACCCGCCGTCGATGCGGGAGATCGGCCAGGCCGTCGGCCTCTCCAGCACCTCGTCCGTCGCCCATCAGTTGATGGCCCTGGAGCGCAAGGGCTTCCTGCGCCGCGACCCGCACAGGCCGCGCGCCTACGAGGTCCGCGGTTCCGACCAGCCGAGCAGCCAGCCCACCGACACCGCCGGCAAGCCGGCCGCCTCCTATGTGCCGCTGGTCGGCCGGATCGCCGCCGGTGGCCCGATCCTCGCCGAGGAGTCGGTGGAGGACGTGTTCCCCCTCCCCCGCCAGCTGGTCGGCGACGGCGAGCTGTTCGTCCTGAAGGTCGTCGGCGACTCGATGATCGAAGCCGCCATCTGCGACGGCGACTGGGTCACCGTCCGCCGCCAGCCCGTCGCCGAGAACGGCGACATCGTCGCCGCGATGCTCGACGGCGAGGCCACGGTGAAGCGCTTCAAGCGCGAGGACAACCACATCTGGCTGCTCCCGCACAACGCCGCCTACCAGCCGATTCCCGGCGACGACGCGACCATCCTGGGCAAGGTAGTGGCGGTGCTCCGGCGGGTCTGACCCCTCCGCCGGTTCTGAACCGGGCCCCGGGACCTCCTGCGCCGGTCCCGGGGCCCTGCTTTGTCCCCGGGTGCCGCGACAGGGCCCTCTCAGACTCAAAACCAAGACCCGCTTCGGGCCCCGCACCTCGCCCGGGGCCTACTTGCCGTCCGCCGTGGCCGCCGCGTCGATGGCGGCGAGCGAGCGACGCGCCTGGTTGCGGTCGGTGGTGTACCAGAAGTCGGGCAGCGAGGCCCGCAGATAGCTGCCGTACCGGGCGTTGGCGAGGCGCGGGTCGAGCACCGCGACCACACCCCGGTCGCCCGTCGCCCGTACGAGGCGGCCCGCGCCCTGCGCCATCAGGAGCGCCGCATGCGTGGCCGCGACGGCCATGAAGCCGTTGCCGCCGCCCTCCTCCACCGCCTTCTGGCGGGCGCTCATCAGCGGGTCGTCGGGGCGCGGGAACGGGATGCGGTCCATGACCACCAGCTGACAGCTCGGCCCCGGCACATCGACGCCCTGCCACAGCGACAGGGTGCCGAACAGACACGTCTTGGGGTCGGCCGCGAACGTCTTGATCAGCTCGCCCAGCGTCTCCTCGCCCTGGAGCAGGATCGGGTTGTCGAGCCGGCCGCGCAGCTCCTCGGCCGCCGCCTGGGCGGCCCGCATCGAGGAGAACAGGCCGAGGGTGCGGCCCCCGGCCGCCTCCACCAGCTCTGCCAGCTCGTCCATCATGTCGCCGCGCGAACCCTCCCGGCCGGGCGTCGCCAGGTGCTTCGCGACGTACAGGATGCCCTGCTTGGGGTAGTCGAACGGGGAGCCGACGTCGAGGCCCTTCCACTGCGGCACGTCCTCTCCGCCGGTGCCCTCGGCGGAGAGACCGAGCGAGGCGCCCACCCCGTTGAAGTCGCCGCCCAGCTTCAGGGTGGCGGAGGTCAGCACGACCGAGCGGTCCGCGAACAGCTTCTCCCTGAGCAGCCCCGACACCGAGAGCGGAGCGACCCGCACCGAGGCGCCGAAGCGGTCGTGCCGCTCGTACCAGACGACGTCCCACTCGGAGCCGTTGGTGATGCGCTCCGCCACGCCGTGCACCGTCTCCAGCATGGCGAGGGCCTGCTTGCGCACCGCGTCCTCGTCCTGGACGGACTTGTCGCGGGTCGAACCGAGCGCCGAGATCACCTCACGGGCCGCGTCGCGCAGCGCCATCAGGGCGTAGCCGAGATCCTCGGGGACCTCTTCGAGGCGGCCCGGCAGCGCCAGCTCCATGACCCGCTCGAACCCCTCGGACGCGGTCTGGAGCTGGTCGGCGACCTTCTCGTTGACGAGCTTCGCGCTGCGCCGCACCGCCCGGTTGACCTGGCCCGGAGTGAGCTCGCCGGTGGCGACACCGGTCACCCGGGAGACCAGCTCGTGGGCCTCGTCGACGATCAGCACCTCGTGCTGCGGGAGCACCGGCGCGCCCTCGATGGCGTCGATGGCGAGCAGCGCGTGATTGGTGACGACCACATCGGAGAGCTTGGCGCGCTCACGCGCCATCTCCGCGAAGCACTCCGCGCCGTACGCGCACTTCGTGGCGCCCAGGCACTCCCGCGAGGACACCGAGACCTGGCCCCAGGCCTTGTCCGAGACGCCCGGGGTCAGCGCGTCACGATCGCCGGTCTCCGTCTCGTCCGCCCAGTCCCGCATGCGCAGGAGGTCCTGGCCGAGCTTGCTGGTGGGCGCGGCCGACTCGAACTGGTCGAAGAGCCCCTCGTCCTCGTCCTGCGGCGCGCCCTCGTGGAGGCGGTGCAGACACAGATAGTTCGAGCGGCCCTTCAACATGGCGAACTGCGGACGGCGCCGCAGCAGCGGATGCAGCGCGTCCACGGTGCGCGGCAGATCGCGCTCCACCAGCTGGCGCTGGAGGGCCAGCGTGGCGGTCGCGATCACGACACGCTCCCCGTCCGCGAGCGCCGGCACCAGGTAGCCGAGGGACTTTCCGGTGCCCGTTCCGGCCTGGACCAGCAGGTGGGAGGCGTCGTCCACGGCCTCGGCGACGGCGGTGGCCATGGCGACCTGGCCAGGCCGCTCCACACCGCCGACGGCGGTGACGGCGGCGTGCAGGAGCTCGGGGAGTGAAGGCTTTGTCATAGCCGGACCAGCCTAAGGCTCGCCACTGACAATCGGATCACTCCGCCTGGGCCAGGGGGTTCGCCACCGTTCCGTACACGGTGGCGTGCGGCCGCTCGGAGCGGTCCCGGTAGCCGTCGGTGTGCAGCCGGTTCCGGTTCAGACAGAGCCGGTCGATCCGGGGCGTGAGCAGGTCGAACGTCTCGTAGCGCTCCTTGTCGTCGGGGAAGCGTGCCTGGTAGCGCAGGATCTCCTCGCGCACCAGCGCCCAGAAGTCCGCCTCGGCGACGCCCAGTTGGTCCTCGCACAGCGGCGCGAGGAACCGGAAGACACCCACGAAGAGCCCCGAATGAATGAACTGGGTGAGGAAGTCGGGCGCCTCGGCGAGCAGGATCCTCCGTACGTCGTCGGGCATCGAGTCGTGTTCCGGCAGGTGCTCGGCGCTGACGTTGATGTCGTCGACGAAGTCCTTGATCGCCAGGCGGACGGGGACGTCCTGGTCGTCGAAGACGACGATGGCGTTCTCTCCGTGCGGCGAGAAGACGGTTCCGTAGCGGTAGAGGAAGCGCAGCAGCGGCGGCAGTATGGCGCCGAACAGGCGGCGCAGCCACACCTGGGGCGCGAGTCCCGAGCGGGCGACGAGTTCGGCCGTGAAGGCGCGCCCCTGGGGATCCGTGTGGAGCAGCGCGGCGAGGGTGCGGGCGCGCTCTCCCGCCGCGAGCCTCGGCGGCAGCGGCTCGCGCCAGATCGCACCGAGCAACTCCTTGTACTGGTAAGGGACTTCGCCGGTGCGGTCGTAGATGGGGTGCTCGACGGCGACGGAGGCGACCTCGCCGAGCAGGATCACCCGGCAGTCGTCGCGCAGGAAGGCGTCCCGGTCGCACAGGCCCTGCACCCAGGCCGTGACCGCGGGCGCGGCGACGGTGCGCTCGGTCGGCAGGCCCCGCCACACCAGGGTGTTGAGGATGGACAGCGGGAGCTTCACGGTGTGGCGCTCGGGACGCGACAGGTTGAGGAAGGTGCGGATGGACTGCTGGGGAAGGCGCACGTCGCCGTCGGTGGGGAGCGGCACGATGGCGTGGTCGGCGACCGCGGGGGCGAAGAGCGGAAGGATCATCTCCGTCCACTGCCAGGGGTGGACCGGCAGGTAGAGGTAGCGGGCCGGGTCGAGTCCTCGGGCGCGCAGCGCGGCGGCGAACGAGGCGCGGACCGACGCGTCGAGCTCCCGGTCGTAGAGGCGGTCCGGCGTGGCCAGCGCCTCGGTGCCGCGGTAGCCGGCCAGGTCCGTGCGGACCGCGATCCACGGCAGCCTGGCCGGAGTGCGGGCCTCCGGACTCCACCGTGCGGCGTCGTCGGCGGAGAAGCCGAGCCGTCCCTTGTTGAGTACGAGCCAGGGGTGCCCGCTCTGGTGGCCCTCCAGTTCCGCGTAGCCGAGGTCGGCGAGCTGGGCCGCGGGCAGCGCGGTGGTGTGCAGGCGGGTGTCGGCGGCGAGGGTGGCGGAGAGTTCCCGTACGAGGTGGCCGAAGGTGGCCCCGTCGACGCCGAGCGTCCGGCGGGCCAGCGCGAGGAAGCGCAGGGGGTCCGCGAGGGCCTGGCCCCCGGGGACGGCGGACGGGCGGCCTGCGGGGCCCTGGCCATCGGGCCGCACGGTGGGCGCGGGGCCGGGGCCGGCGGGCGGCTCGGCGCGTGCCGGGCGGGGGCCGGTGGGCGGCTCGGCGCTGTCGGCGGGGGCCTCGGGGGGCTGCCCGGCCGACCGCCCCGCGGGCTGCTCGGCGGGGCTCTCGGCGCTTCCCGCCGCGCTCTGCGGCGTGTCCGCCGCCGGCCGCTCGATCCGTCGCACGGAGTCGGGGTCGACCTGCCAGCCGCCGTACGCGCCGCGTCGCGCGGCGAAGGTCAGCGTGCTGCCGTCGTCCAGCGTGAACCCGTACTGACCTGCGGCTTTCTCGTCCGGACCGGCATTGTCAGTGGCGGGCCCTACGGTTGGTCGCACGATTTCCTCGTACGCGAAGGCACCGATCATCTTGGCGAGGAGGAGGCGTCCCGCGCGGTCCCAGGCCTCGGGGTTCAGCTCGGGCGGGGCCAGCAGTCCGGGCGGGGGTTCGGGGTCGAGGAGGCCGCGGGAGTCATGGGGGGAAGGAGGGTTCGGCACGGAGACTCCTCGGGGTGGGACCGATTCGGGGCTGGGTGTGTATGCGGAGCGGCGGGGCGTTCACAGCAGGTTCCTGAGCGCGCGGTCGCGGACCATGAGGGCGGCGCGCTTGTCGGGAAGGTCGACCTCCGCGTGGAAACGGAAGCCGGCGCTGAGGAACGCGGCGATGGAGGGGGTGTTGCGCAGATCGGGTTCGGCGATCACACGGGTGCAGTGCGGACGGTTGTCGAGGACGAGGTCGGCGACGGCCCTGAGCAGGGTGGTCCCGACGCGGCGGCCCCGGTCGGCGACGCCGCCGACGAGCAGATGGATGCCGGTGTCGTGGGGACGGGCCGGATAGTGGCGGGCCAGGGGGTCGAGATCGGCTCGGTAGAGCTCCCAGTAGCTCATGGGGGTTCCACCGAGGACGCCCAGGCAGGGCACGCTCCGGCCGTCGCCGTCGAGTTGGTCGCACAGGTGGGCGGCGGTGACGGAATCGGGTCCCGCCAGCTCCCAGAAGGCGGCCACGGCGGGGTCGTTCATCCACTGGGTCAGGAGGGGGAGGTCGCGTTCGAGGCGTACGGGGACGAGGTGGAACGGCCCGAGCGGGGTCGTGGCCGGCGCCCAGTCGCCCGGGGTGTCGAGCAGGTCCTCGGCGGCGGGGCGGGCGAGCCGGGTGGCGCCGCCCGGCCCCGGCGGCGTCGGCCCCGGTAGGGGCGCCCGTCCCGGCAGCCGGCCGGTGGCGGTGGACCGCGGGGCGCCGTCACCCGAGCCGGTCGGTGCGCCCGGAGCCGGGGCCGGCGCGGGGGGCGCCGTCACCTGCCCGGTGAGGGCGGCGGATCCGGGACGGGCGGGGCCGCCGTCCGGCCCGGTCGCGGGCACACCTGCCGGGGTGGGCCCGCCGAGTGCGCCGCTCGGCGTGAGGCCGCCGGACCCGGGCCCCGGGGCCTCGACGGACCGGTCCGGGCTCCGGGTGCCGGGCCCCGCCGAAGCGGGACCGCCCGAACCGGCCGAACCACGCGGCCCGCCCGGCCCACCGGGACCGCCCGAACCGCCGGGACCACCGCCCGAACCGGCCGGCTCGCCCGCACCGCCGGGGCCGCCGGCGCTGCCTGGGCGCTCAGGCCCGGCAGACCCGCCGGGTCCGGGGAGGCTCTGGTCGAAGAGGGTGACCAGTTCATCGGGCAGGTGCAGGTCCAGGGTGTCCTCGGCCGCCGTCTCCGGCCGGGGGGCCGGGCCGGTGCCGGCGTCGGTGCTCGCATCGGTGGGAGGCACGGCGACGCTCCTCTCAGCAGTTCGTACGGATCACGTGCCGTTGGTGTGAAGGGGGTTGGTGATGGTGACGTAGACGGACTGGGTGTCGACCGGGCCGACGAGTTCGTCGAGGCCGTGCAGCCGGGTGAGGAGGTTGGCCTTGCAACGCAGGGTCGGGCTGTTGAGCAGGTGCTCGGGCAGGGGCGAGCCGAGACCGGTGGCCTTGGCGAGGAACTGGCGCAGCGCGGCCAGCAGGACGCGTTCGTCGGCGAGGTGCTGGGCTCCGAACGCGCCGATGAGACCGAGGACGTTGTTGATGCCGAGGTAGTAGGCGAAGCGCTCGTCGGTGACGGCGTCCGGCACGAAGGTGTCGCTCACGGCGCCGATGCCCGGCAGCCGTCGCTCAAGGGCGTCGCGGTGCGACTCGCGGAAGTAGTAGCCCTGGTTGTCGCGGTAACGGCCGCCCACGGGCCAGCCGTTGGGGTCGAGCAGGACCAGCGTGTTCTGCTGATGGGCTTCGAGGGCGATGCCCGCCGTGCCGTCCAGCCAGAGCAGTGGGCGTACGACCTGGTCGAGGTAGCGCAGGAACCACTCGGCGCCGACGGCCGTGGTGGGCCGGCCGGTGCGGGCGGCGAGCCCGCCCACCACGTCGGCGAGGCGCGAGTGCATGCCCGTGCGGCCCGGCATGGGGCGCGGCGCGGTGAGCGCGGCGATGCAGACCGCGTCGTCGCTGTGGGTGAAGGGGTTGTGGCGGACCACGGCGTCGAGCCCCGGCAGGGGTGCGCCGTCAGGGGTGTCGACGGCGAGCCAGGCGGGGTCGCGGACGATGTCGAAGCAGGGGTGGGCGGTGCCCCATTCCTCGCCGAGCCCGGCCCGCAGCAGGCGGTGGACCTCCACGCCCCGGTGGAGTTCTTTGCGGAGGTTCTCTCGACGGGAGTTGGTGATGCGTACGCCGAGCGACAGTTTGAGCATGGCGTCGGCGCCGGGGCGGTGCACCGTGCGGACGGACGACGTGGGGTACCAGTGGTCGCCGTGGGCGCCCAGGTCGTGCAGGAGCCCGGCGTCGAGGAGGGCGGCGACGGCGGGGCGCTGGGCGACGTCGCGGGCCTGCCAGGGATGCAGGGGCAACGGGACGGTGCCGGGCGGGAGTTGGAGGCCGGGTCCGGCGAGCCGCCGCGTGAGGTCGGCGGCGCTCACGGTGCGGCCGCCCTCCGTCCACGCCGAGTCGCAGGCCAGCACCGAGGGATCGACGGCCATCCAGTGCAGCCGGAAGGAGCCGTACAACTCGGGCGAGTAGCACTGTACTTCCGTCTCGGAGAGGCCTTCGCGGCTCTTCGGGGTGGGGTGCAGCGGGTGGCCGAGGAGGAGGGACTGTTCGGCCGTGAGGAACAGGTCGGCTGTCTCCCGGGGACCGGGGCGGGTGCGCCGGTCGGCGATGAAGCACGCCGTGCGGCGTACGGAGTCGGCGACGCGGCCCACCAGGTCGGCGCCCTCGCTCTGGCCTGCCTCGCGGCCGAGCAGGGCGGCGACGGTGACGGCGTCGGCGGGCGGGGCGTCGGCGCGGGCGCCGTGCAGGGCGGGCCGGCCGAAGCGGTGCCAGCCGGTGGCCGACCAGTACGGCACGGGCACCAGCAGGGCGGTGCCGCTCGCGGGGAGCGGGATGCGCAGGACCATGCCGTCGGGCGCGGCGAGGTCGTTCTCCCGCACCCAGCAGCGCAACAGGTTCTCGACGGCGGCGGCTTCGGCCGCGGCACCGGCGTCGGGGGCGTCGAGCGGGTCGGATTCGTCGTGGGCGGTCAGTCGTTCGCCGTGGATCCCGGCCTTCTGGCGCGGCACCGTCGTCGGCTCGGCCACCAGCGGGCCGCGGTGGGCGGTGGCAGGGCCGTCGGGCTCGTGCGCATCGGGGGCGGGAGTGGGATTCACGGAGGTCTTCCTTGGGAGGTCGTGGGGTGGTCCTGGGTCAGTGGGACGGTCCGGTCCGGTCCCCGTGGTGCGCGCCGGCCCCCGCGTCGGCGCGTGCGTGGGAGGGGCGTGCGTGGGAGGGGCGCGCGACGGCGGTCACGGCGTCGGCGAGCCGGTCGAGGACGGCCACGGCCTGTTCGTCGGTGAGGGTGAGCGGAGGGAGCAGCCGTACGACGCTGGAGTGGCGGCCGCCGAGTTCGACGATGAGTCCGCGGCGCAGGCACTCCTGGCGCACGGCGGCGGCGAGGTCGGGCGCGGGCGGCGGCGGGTTGCCGGAGCTGAGGTCCTCGCGCTCGGGGTCGACGAGTTCGATGCCGATCATCAGGCCGCGGCCGCGCACGTCGCCGATGCAGGGGTGGTCGGCGGCGAGGCCTTGCAACTGGCCGAGCATGCGGGCTCCGAGGACGGCGGCGCGGTCGGCGAGCCGGTTCTCGCGGACGTACGCGAGGGTGGCGGCGCCGGCCGCCATGGCGAGCTGGTTGCCCCGGAAGGTACCGGCGTGCGCGCCCGGTTGCCAGACGTCGAGGCTGTCGCGGTACACGATGACGGCGAGGGGCAGCGAGCCGCCGATGGCCTTGGAGAGCACCATCACGTCGGGTACGACCTGGCTGTGTTCGACGGCCCAGAACGTTCCGGTGCGGCCGACGCCGGTCTGTACCTCGTCGGCGATCAGCGGGATGGAGCGGCTCGCGGTGATCTCGCGCATCCGGCGCAGCCACGCGTCGGGGGCCGGGATGACGCCGCCTTCGCCCTGCACCGGTTCGACGATCATGCCGGCGGGTGCGGGCACTCCGGCTTTGGGGTCGTCGAGGACGTTCTCGGTCCAGCGGGCGGCGAGTTCGGCGCCGCGTTCGCCTCCGACGCCGTAGGGGCAGCGGTAGTCGTGCGGGTAGGGCAGCCGGGTCACTCCGTCCTCGCGGGCGCCGCCGGAGACGGCGAGGGCGCCCGCGGTCATGCCGTGGTAGGCGCCGGTGAAGGCGAGCATGCCGGTGCGGCCGGTCGCGGTGCGGACCAGCTTCAGGGCGGCCTCCACGGCGTCGGTGCCGGCCGGTCCGCAGAACTGGATCCGTCCGTTGTCGGCGAGTTGGCGCGGCAGCGTCGCGAACAGCTCCGTGGTGAAGGCGTCCTTGACCGGTGTGGCGAGGTCGAGGATGTGCAGCGGCGCCCCCGAGTCGAGGACCTTGCGGATCGCTTCGAGCACGACGGGGTGGTTGTGCCCGAGGGCCAGCGTGCCCGCGCCGGACAGGCAGTCGAGGTAGCGCCGCCCGTCCGCGCCCTCGATGGTGAGGCCGCGGGCCCGCACCGGCACGATGGGCAGCGAGCGGGCATAGGTGCGGGCCGCGGACTCCCGCAGGGACTGCCTGCGCAGGATTGCCTCATGAGCGCCCGGCAGCGCCGTCGGGGCTGGTTCGGTCACGGCCACGACTGCTGGTCCTCCCGCTGTGACGGTTCCGTATCGCGTCCGTTGCGCGGTGCGTACGCCCGCGCTGAACGCTGTCCTGATGTCCCCCGTACGTACCAACGACGCCGCGACCGCTCGATCACGGCCTGAGGTGAAGTTCCTTGCCACCGAGGAAGGTTCGCCTTACCCGGGGGCCGGAACGGCTCCGGAGGGGCGCGACCGTGGGCCCTGCCGCGAAGCGCTCCGGCGGGCAACGGCATAGTGGGGGCCGCACTTCGGCGCCGGTTCGCGGCGCCGTAGTTGACGCGTACAGAAGACGAAGACGCTTTGATGACAAGGTTCCAGGGGGAATTCGAGATGCGACCGACACGCCCGTCCAGCGCCGAGCGCACCGGGAGGAGCGCGCGCCGCGGGGCCTCTCCCGTGCTGGCCGCGCTCGGCCTCACGGCCGCGCTCGCGCTGACCGCCACCGCGTGCGGACCCGGTGACTCCAGCGCCGACAGCAAGCCGACGGCGTCGGTGGCCACGGGGGGCACCGACAAGTTCCAGATCCCCGCCGATGTCCAGGAACAGCTCAAGAAGCACGGGATCGACCTGGACAAGTGGAAGAACGGCGAGTGGAGGAACTGGGACCGCGCCACCTGGCTGCGTGAGGCCAAGGACTACATCAACCCGGTCATCCAGGGCCTGTGGGACCCGGACCGGATGCGCAAGGCGGAGAAGCCCCCGGAGAAGGCCGTCCCGAACGACATCTCCGGCGACAAGGGCGTCACGGACCCGACGCCGGCTCCCGTCAGGGCGGCCCAGGTGAAGGCCCCGTACCACCAGAACCTGCCGGAGCTCGGCAAGCTGTTCTTCGACAGCCCCGAAGGCTCGATGGTGTGCTCGGCGACCGTCGTGAAGGACCCGGCGCACCCCGGCAAGTCCAACATGGTGTGGACCGCGGGGCACTGTGTGCACGCGGGCGCGAAGGGCGGCTGGTACCGCAACATCGCCTTCGTCCCCTCCTACAACAACACCGACCTGCCGACGGCCCAGCTGCAGAAGGCCACCAAGCAGCAGATCGCCCCGTACGGCGTCTACTGGGCCGACTGGGCCCAGACGTCGCAGCAGTGGATCGAGGGCGGCGGCCCGACCGGCGGTCAGGGCGCCCCGTACGACTTCGCGGTGCTGCACGTGACGCCGGAGAAGGGCTCGAACGGCAAGTCCCTGGAGGAGACCGTCGGCGGTGCGCTGCCGGTCGACTTCAACGCGCCGGCCGTGCCGAAGATCAGCTCCATGACGGCCAACGGCTACCCGGCCGCGCCTCCGTACGACGGCCAGAAGCTGTACCAGTGCAAGGCAAGGCCCGGCCGGCTGTCCCTGGAGGCGAGCATGCCGACCATGTACCGCCTCGGCTGCACCATGACCGGCGGCTCCTCCGGCGGCGGCTGGATCGCGACGGGCTCGGACGGCAAGCCGTCCCTCGTCTCCAACACCTCCATCGGCCCGGTCACGGCGGGCTGGCTGGCCGGCCCGCGCCTGGGCAAGGAGGCCAAGGGCGTCTTCGACTCGGTGAGCACCAAGTACGCCGGGCGCTGAGCGCCGTGCGGGGGTCCTGTGAATGCCGGGGCCCCCGCTCGTCCCCCTCCTGCCCAGCGGGCATAGTAGGGGGCCGCACGGTGGGCGACAGCGGATCTCCGCCCCCACCGTACTGACAAGTGCATGGCAAAACCTGCCTCGACGGGCAGGCACACCAGGGGGAACCGTTCTCATGCGATCCATACGTCCGCTGCTGGCCGCTTCCGGCCTCGCGGCGGCTCTCGCGCTGACCGCCACCGCGTGCGGTCCGGGCGGGAACGACGCCGACAGCAAGCCGTCCGCCTCCACTTCCGCCACCGCCAAGGACGGCGCGACCGCGCCCTCCGACCTGGCCGACGCCCTCAAGAAGCACGGCGTCGACCTCGACAAGTGGAAGGACGGCGGCTGGAAGAACTGGAACAAGGACACCTGGCTGCGGCAGGCCAAGGACTTCGTCAACCCGGTGATCGACGGCCTGTGGAAGCCGGACCGGATGAAGTCCGCCAAGGACCCGCAGAAGACCATGGCGGCCGGCGACGTCAACGGCGGTACGGGCATCTCCGACCCCGTGCCCGCGCCCGTCAGGGCCGTCCAGGAGAAGCTGCCCTACCACCAGTACGCGGCCCCGGTCGGCAAGGTCTTCTTCGACTCCCCCGAGGGCCCCATGGTCTGCTCGGGCACCGTCGTCAAGGACCCCGCCCACCCCGGCAGGTCCAACATGGTGTGGACCGCCGGCCACTGCGTCCACCAGGGCGGCACCGGCGGCTGGTACCGCAACATCGCCTTCGTCCCCTCCTACAACGACAAGGGGAAGTCCGCGGCGGCCCTGAACAACGCCCGGCCGCAGGAGATCGCCCCCTACGGCGTCTACTGGGCCGACTGGGCCTCCACCTCCAACGAGTGGATCAATGACGGCGGCCCCACCGGCGGCACCGGCGCCCCCTACGACTACGCGGTCCTCCACGTGCAGCCGGAGAAGGGCACCAAGTCCCTCGAAGAGACCGTCGGCAACGCGCTGACGGTCAACTTCTCCGCCCCGCAGGCCAAGTCCGTCGCCTCGATGGGCGCCTGGGGCTACCCCGCGGCACCCCCCTACGACGGCCTGCAGATGTTCCGGTGCGTCGACCGCCCCGGCCAGCTCTCCATCAGCCCCGGCACGCCCCCGATGTACCGCATCGGCTGCACCATGACCGGCGGCTCCTCCGGCGGCGGCTGGTTCATGAACGGCCCCGACGGCAAGGCCCAGCTGGTCTCCAACACCTCCATCGGCCCGGTCACGGCGGGCTGGCTGGCCGGCCCCCAGCTCGGCGCGGGAGCCAAGGCGCTCTTCGACTCGATGAGCGCGAAGTACGGCGGCCGCTAACCCGGCACCCCTCGGCCCGTACCCCGGAACGGCACAAGGCCCGCTCCCTCACCAGAGGGAGCGGGCCTTGCCGTGTCGGTTCGTACGGACGCTCAGTGCGCGGCCGGCACATACGGAGCGAGCTCCGCGGCGAGCACCTCGTGCACCCGCGCCTTGAGCACGGTGCCCTCCGCCACGTGCTCCTCGGAGATCACCTCGCCCTCGGCGTGCGCACGGGCGATCAACTGCCCGTGCGTGTACGGCACCAGCGCCTCGATCTCGATCGAGGGGCGCGGCAGCTCGGAGTCGATGAGCGCGAGCAGCTCCTCCATGCCTTCGCCGGTGCGCGCCGAGACCGCGATGGAATGCCGCTCGATCCGCAACAGCCGCTGCAGCACCAGCGGATCCGCCGCATCCGCCTTGTTGATCACCACGATCTCGGGCACATTGAGCGCGCCCACGTCGCGGATGACCTCGCGGACGGCGGCCAGCTGCTCCTCCGGCGCCGGGTGCGACCCGTCCACCACGTGCAGGATCAGGTCGGAGTCGCCAACCTCCTCCATCGTGGAGCGGAACGCCTCAACGAGGTGGTGCGGCAGGTGCCGGACGAATCCGACGGTGTCCACCAGCGTGTAGAGCCGCCCGCTGGGCGTCTCCGCCCGGCGCACGGTCGGGTCGAGGGTGGCGAACAGCGCGTTCTCCACCAGCACGCCCGCGCCAGTCAGGCGGTTGAGCAGCGAGGACTTTCCGGCGTTGGTGTAACCGGCGATCGCGACCGACGGCACCTTGTTGCGGCGCCGCTCCTGACGCTTGATCTCGCGGCCCGTCTTCATCTCCGCGATCTCACGGCGCATCTTCGCCATCTTCTCGCGGATCCGCCGACGGTCCGTCTCGATCTTGGTCTCACCGGGGCCACGGGTGGCCATGCCGCCGCCACCGCTGGATCCGCCGCCGCCCATCTGACGCGACAGCGACTGACCCCAGCCTCGCAGCCGCGGCAGCATGTACTGCATCTGCGCGAGCGAGACCTGCGCCTTGCCCTCACGGGACTTGGCGTGCTGCGCGAAGATGTCGAGGATCAGCGCGGTCCGGTCGACCACCTTCACCTTGACCACGTCTTCGAGGTGGATCAGCTGGCCGGGGCTCAGCTCACCGTCGCAGACCACCGTGTCCGCGCCGGTCTCGAGGACGATGTCACGCAACTCCTGCGCCTTGCCGGAACCGATGTAGGTGGCCGGGTCGGGCTTGTCACGGCGCTGGTAGACGCCGTCCAGCACTTGGGCGCCCGCCGTCTCGGCGAGGGCCGCGAGCTCGGCGAGCGAGTTCTCCGCGTCCTGAAGCGTCCCCGTGGTCCATACGCCGACCAGCACGACGCGCTCCAGGCGCAGCTGCCGGTACTCGACCTCGGTGACGTCCTCGAGCTCGGTGGACAGACCCGCCACGCGCCGCAGCGCGGCACGCTCCGAGCGGTCCAGCTGGGCGCCGTCACGCGCTCCGTCGATCTCGTGGCTCCAGGCGACGTCCTCTTCCATCAGGGCATCGGCCCGAAGGCTCTCGGTGCGGTGCGTGTCCGCGAAGCTCTGCTCGTCCTGGGAAGGGGATGAAGAGGAGGTCATTGGATCCTTTACGTCGTCGGAATTACGGACCGGAAGCCCCCCGGGGGGACTCCGGCTGTGTCGGTCACAACGCGTAATGGGCCCAAATGATTCCCGTACGGAATCCGGTCCTGGCGGCGCCGCCGACGACAACGATGGTCGCACGGGGCCTCCGGGCCCGTCACCCCGGTTTTCCGCTCCGCCCGGCCCCGCACGTCGCGCCCCCGGCCGGCCCCGCGCCTCCCCGCGCCCGGCCCCGCGCCGGGTCAGGCGTGCTTCGGCGCCTGGCTGTGCCACTCCGGGTGGCCGGGCATCGGCGGGGTCTTCTCGCCGTACAGCCACGCCCTGAAGAACCCCGACAGGTCGCGTCCGGCGATCCGCGAGGCCAGGGCGGCGAAGTCGGCGCTCGACGCGGTGGAGTCCCGGTGGTCGCGCACCCAGCGCCGCTCGACACGGTCGAAGGCGCGGTCCCCGATCTCCTGGCGCAGGGCGTACAGGACGAGCGCGCTGCCGTCGTAGACCACCGGCCGGAAGATGCCGATCTTCTGCCCCGGTCCTGCCGCCCTGGGCGCGGCCGGCGGGCCGCCCGCCGCGCGCCAGCCGTCGGACAGGGCGTATGCGGCGCGCATCCGGCGCTCCATGGGCTGCTTGCCGAACTCCTCCGCGTACCGCGCCTCGTACCAGGTGGCGTGCCCCTCGTTCAGCCACAGGTCCGACCAGGCGCGCGGCGAGACGCTGTCCCCGAACCAGTGGTGCGCCAGCTCGTGCACCATGACGGAGTCGACGTACCACTCGGGGAATCCCGGCCGCACGAACAGGGACCGCTCGAACAGGGTCAGGGTCTGCGTCTCCAGCTCGAAGCCCGTGTCGGCGCCCGCGATCAGCACCCCGTACGTCTCGAAGGGGTACGCGCCGACCTGCTGCTCCATCCACGCGATGTGGCCGGGTGTCTTCGCCAGCCACGGTTCGAGCGTCGCCTTGTCGGCCGCCGGGACGACATCGCGGATCGGCAGCCCGTGCGGTCCCTCCCGGTGCAGCACCGCGGAGTGCCCCATCGACACCTGGGCCAGCTCGGTCGCCATGGGGTGGCTGGTGCGGTAGGTGGAGGTGATCGTCCCGCCCTGGCGCCGGCGCGGGTCGGGCAGGCCGTTGGCGACCACCGTCACATCGGCGGGCGCGGTCACGTGGAAGGTGAAGTACGCCTTGTCGGAGGGGTGGTCGTTGCACGGGAACACCCGGTGGGCGGCGTCCGCCTGGTTGGCCATGACCAGGCCGTCGGTGGTGCGCACCCAGCCGCCGTCGCTCGCTGCGTCCGGGACGCTGGTGTGCCGCACGGTGATCCGCAGCCGTTCGCCGGCGGTGACGGGGTGCTCCGGGGTGATCACGAGGTCCTCGTCGGCGCCGGCGAACCGGGCCGGGTGCCCGTTCACGTCGACGCCGTGCACCGTGCCCCGTGAGAAGTCGAGGTTGATCCGCTCCAGAGCGTCCGTCGCCACGGCGTCGATCGTGGTGACGGCCTCCAGCGGCTTCTTGTTGTCGCCGAGATAGGTGAGGCCGATGTCGTACGAGAGCACGTCGTAGCCGGGGTTTCCCAGGTGCGGGAAGAGCGGGTCCCCGATGCCGAGCGGCACCGCGGCGGGCAGGGCCGCGGCGACTACGGAGGCCGCGGCGGCGACGAGGAGCACGGCACGCAGATGGCGGGGGCGGGGACGGCGCGGGGTCAGCGGCATGCCCTACCGCTACCAGCGCGAGGGGGCCCGCCCGTGCCGACTCGCATGGGGGCCACCCGAACGGGGGTGGTGGGCGGTGCGATGACGGATGTCAGACGTTGACCATTGTCAGCGCCTGCCGCGCCGGCGTCACCCGCCCGCGTCCTCCGCCCGTGTCCTCCCCCGTCATCCCGCCGCGGCCGGATGCTGTGCCCGGCTCACGTCGTACACCCCGGCCACGTCGCGCATGGTCCGCATGAGGGCGGGCAGCCCTGCCGCGTCCGGGAGTTGGAGGGTGTAAGTGTGCCGGACGCGTTGTTCGCTGGGGGGTTCCACGGTGGCCGAGACGATGGCCACGTCGGCGCCGGCGATGGCTTCGGTGAGGTCGGCGAGGAGGCGGGGGCGCCCGAAGGCCTCGGCGACCAGGGTGACCCTGCACTGCGCGGTGTTCCCCCAGCGCACCTCCACGGGCGCGCGCCCCACGGACTGCATCCGCACCACGGCCGGACACTCCTGGCGGTGCACGGTCACCGCCGCGCCGCGCACCGAGAAGCCGGTGACGGCGTCGGGCGGCACGGGGGTGCAGCAGCCGGCGAGGCGTACGGTCACGCCCGGCAGGTCGGTCACCGCGCCAGCGGCGGCGCGCCGGTCGGCCGGCACGTTGACCTGGGGGCGCGGCGCCGCGGCGGGCACGGTGACGCCCTCCGGGTTGGCCGCGAGCCAGCCGGTGATCGCGATCCGGGCTCTGGGGGTCCTGGCGTGGTCGAGCCAGTCGGCGGAGGGTCCGGAGGCGGCGTCCTGGGCGAGCAGGAGCTGCACGGTGTCGCCGTCGTCGAGGACCGTACTGAGCGTCGCGAGGCGGCCGTTGACGCGGGCGCCGATGCAGCTGTGGGCGGCAGCGCCGTACTGCGCGTAGGCGGCGTCGACACAGCTTGCCCCGGCCGGCAGGACCAGGGTGCGGTCGTCGGCGCAGAACACGGTGATCTCGCTGTCCCCGGCCAGTTCCTCGCGCAGGGAGGACCAGAAGGTGTCGGGGTCGGGGGCGTTGCGCTGCCAGTCGAGGAGGCGGGAGAGCCAGCCGGGCCGGGTGGGGTCCTCGCGTTCGTCGCCCGTCTGCTGCGGCCCGTCGCCGGGCCCTTGGGCGTAGGGGTTGCCGAGGGCGATGACGCCGGCTTCGGCGACGTCGTGCATCTGGCGGGTGCGGATGAGGACTTCGGCGACTTCGCCGGACGGGCCGACGACCGCGGTGTGGAGCGACTGGTACAGGTTGAACTTGGGGGCGGCGATGAAGTCCTTGAACTCGGAGACGACGGGTGTGAAGCAGGTGTGCAGTTCGCCGAGGACGGCGTAGCAGTCGGCGTCCTCGCCGACCAGGACGAGCAGGCGGCCGAAGTCGCTGCCGCGCATGTCGCCGCGTTTGAGGTGGATGCGGTGCACGGATACGAAGTGGCGTGGGCGGATGAGGACTTCGGCGGGGATCCCGGCCTCGCGCAGCACGGCGCGTACGCCGTCGGCGATGCCGGCGAGGGGGTCGGGGGTGCCGGCGTTGGCGGCGATCAGGGCCCGGGTGTGTTCGTACTCCTCGGGGTGCAGGATCGCGAAGACGAGGTCTTCCAGTTCGGACTTGAGGGCCTGCACGCCGAGGCGTTCGGCGAGGGGGATCAGTACGTCGCGGGTCACCTTGGCGATGCGGGCCTGTTTGTCGGGGCGCATCACGCCGAGGGTGCGCATGTTGTGCAGCCGGTCGGCGAGTTTGATCGACATGACACGGACGTCGTTGCCGGTGGCGACGAGCATTTTGCGGAAGGTCTCGGGTTCGGCGGCCGCGCCGTAGTCGACCTTCTCCAGTTTGGTGACGCCGTCCACCAGATAGCTGACTTCTTCGCCGAATTCGGCCCGTACCTGATCGAGCGTCACCTCGGTGTCCTCGACGGTGTCGTGGAGGAGCGAGGCGGTCAAGGTGGTGGTTTCCGCGCCCAGTTCGGCGAGGATCAGCGTCACGGCGAGCGGGTGCGTGATGTAGGGCTCGCCGCTCTTGCGGAACTGGCCGCGGTGGGACGTTTCGGCGAGGACGTAGGCGCGGTGCAGCACGGCGAGGTCCGCGTCGGGGTGGTGGGCGCGGTGGGCGTCGGCCACATGGCCGATGGCGTCGGGCAGCCGGTCCCGCGGGACGGGGCCGAGCAGTGCCGCGCGGCCCAGCCGGCGGAGGTCGATCCTGGGGCGGCCGCGGCGGCGG
The DNA here is from genome assembly GCF_026343295.1 of Streptomyces sp. NBC_00083. GTDB lineage: Bacteria > Actinomycetota > Actinomycetes > Streptomycetales > Streptomycetaceae > Streptomyces. The sequence goes on along the minus strand of NZ_JAPELY010000002.1, from coordinate 1,421,166 downwards.
CTCTGCGCACCAGGATTCGTGGCCTCTGCGCTCATGGGGCACCTCCGGCAGCATCGACCGGTGGTGGAGGGACCGGCTTGCCCCTCCGGACCGGTGCTTGATGCTACCGAGCCCACCACGTGGCGCAGTCCCGCTCTCGCTCAGCGTGAACCGGATCACCCATTCGAGCGAAGGTTTTGGCCACGCCCGTTTCGCCGCCGACCGGTCCGGTCACGTCCGGTCACGGCGGGGTGATCCGCTCGGCGGGGGCCCGCGGTGGCGGCGCCGTCGGGGGTGGCGCTCAGGCCGTGAGGAGCGCCGGGTCGATGACGCCTTCGGCGACGATCACGGCGGGTCCGGTCATCTCGATCTCGCCGTCCGGGTATTCGGTGATGACGAGGGTGCCGCCGGGCAGGTCGACGGTGTAGGTGACCGGGGTGTCGGTGACCGCCGGGTCGGCGCCGTCCCTGCGGGCGGCGGCCACGGCGACGGCGCAGGCGCCGGTGCCGCAGGAGCGTGTCTCGCCGGCGCCCCGCTCGTGGACCCGCATCGCCACGTGGCGCGGGCCGCGGTCGACGACGAACTCGATGTTCACGCCGTCCGGGTAGACGTCCGCGGGGGTGAAGGGCGGCACCGTGCGCAGTTCGCCGGCGTGGTCGAGGTCGTCGACGAACGCCACGGCGTGGGGGTTGCCCATGTTGACGTTGCGGGCGGGCCAGCTGCGGCCGTCGACGGTGACGGTGACGCCGGCCTCGGGGAGCAGGGCGCGCCCCATGGAGACGGTGATGTCGCCGCCCTTGGCGAGGTGGACCTTCTTGATCCCGCCGCGGGTGGCGACGGCCAGGTCGCCGGCCGCGACGAGGCCGGCGCGCTGCAGGTAGCCGGCGAAGACGCGCACTCCGTTGCCGCACATCTCGGCGATCGAGCCGTCGCCGTTGCGGTAGTCCATGAACCATTCGGCCTCGTCGGCCATGGTCTTCGCCTCGGGGTGGGCGGCGCTGCGCACCACGTGGAGCAGGCCGTCGCCGCCGATGCCGGCCCGGCGGTCGCAGAGCCTGGCGACGGCGGCTGCGGGCAGGTCGAGGGCGTTGTCCGGGTCGGGGACGATCACGAAGTCGTTCTCGGTTCCGTGGCCCTTGAGGAAGGCGATCGGCGAAGTGTTCACGCGTCAATCGTACGGGGGTGCGCCGACAACGGGCCGGTCAGGCGGTGTCCGCGGGCGGCGCCGGGGTGTGCGGCGGTGTCAGCGGAGCCGGGCCACGCGCCATACGGCGAGGGCGACGAGGACGGCGGCGACGCCGACGTACAGGGCGAGGACGCGCCAGTCGGGGCGTTCGCACGAGCCGCGGCCGGGCAGGCCGGGCCAGGTGTGGCCGACGCGGCGGGCGGCCATCATGCCCCAGCCGGCGGCGCAGCAGCTGATGAGCAGGCCGAGCATGGCGACGACGGGTCCGCCGTCGCCGAATTCGAAGGCGAGGGGGAAGGCGAACATGAGCGAGCCGAGCGCCGCGAGCGTCACGATGGGGGCGAGCTGCCAGATCCTGAGCCGGCGCTGGGGCCGCAGTTCGACCTCGACCTCGCCGCCGTCGGAGACCGCTCCGATGGAGCCGTCCTCCGGCCCGTCGGGGCTCAGGCCCGAGGCGCCGAGCACCGCGGAGCCGAGCGCCGGGGGCGGTGCCGCCGTGTCGTGGGCGGTGCCGGTCGGGTCCTGGGCGGCGGATTCCGCTTGCGGGGGCTGCGTCACCGCTGACGCGTGGTCCGGTGAGCTCGGGGGCGCGGTGTCCTTCCGCGATCCTTGCTCTCTGTCGCGAGGGCCGGCCTCCATCGCCACGCGCCCTCCCAACTCGGACTCCACTGGTGGATCGACGTTTGATGATGGCACGCGCGACAGCGCCGCATTGACCGGCGGAGCGTCCCGATGCCATCACGTGATCAGGCTGTAACCGCTCGTTCGACCAACGCCAGCGCCTGGTGCGGGAGTTCCGCCCGGTCGTGTGTCGCGCCGCTCATCCAGTGGACGCGGGGATCGCGCCGGAACCAGGAGTCCTGGCGGCGTGCGAAGCGCTTGGTGGCGCGTACGGTCTCGGCGCGCGCCTCGTCCTCGGTGCAGTCGCCGGCGAACGCCGCGAGGATCTGCTGGTAGCCGAGGGCTCGTGAGGCGGTGCGTCCGTCGCGCAGGCCGCGCTCCTCCAGGGCGCGCACCTCGTCGACGAGGCCCGCTTCCCACATGCGGTCGACGCGCAGGGTGATCCGTTCGTCGAGTTCGGGGCGGCCCACGTCGACGCCGATCTGGACGGTGTCGTACACCGATTCGTGGGTGGGCAGGTTGGCGGTGAAGGGCTGTCCGGTGATCTCGATCACTTCGAGGGCGCGCACGATGCGGCGGCCGTTGCCGGGCAGGATGACGCGGGCCGCCTCGGGGTCGGCGGCGGCGAGCCGACGGTGCAGGGCGCCGGGGCCTTCCTGTTCCAGTTCGCCTTCCAGGCGGGCGCGTACGGCGGGGTCGGTGCCGGGGAAGTCGAGCACGTCGATGGCGCCGCGTACGTAGAGGCCGGATCCGCCGACGAGGACGGGGGTGCGGCCTTCGGCGAGGAGGCGGTCGATCTCGGCGCGGGCGAGCTTCTGGTAGAGCGCGACATTGGCCGGTTCTGTGACGTCCCAGATGTCGAGGAGGTGGTGCGGGACGCCGCCGCGCTCGTCGGGCGTCAGTTTGGCGGTGCCGATGTCCATCCCCCGGTAGAGCTGCATGGAGTCGGCGTTGACGACCTCGCCGCCCAGCTGCTGGGCGAGGAAGACGCCCAGATCGGACTTTCCGGCCGCTGTCGGACCGACGACGGCGATGACCCGCGGTGCGGGAGCTGCACTTCTCACCCTCACAGTCTCGCAAACCTCGGCGGCCGTTCTCGAACGAGCTACGTGACGGGGCGCGGCCGGGTTCGTTGCCTGTTGCGAGGTTCCGAACGCCGGTTTGTTGACCGGTGCCGCCGGGCGACGCAATGAGGCGCTCCGGCCGGCCCGGGATTTCGCCCACACGAGTACGTTTTGGAGTAGATATGGGCGTTTTTTCGATGTTTCGCCGTAAGGCCGACGCGGCTGTCGCGCAGCCGGCCGAGGAGGCCTCGGCCACCACGCTGACGGCGGAGCCGGAGGCCGAGGGCGACACCGCCGCGGCGGGCTGCTGCCCCGCGGCCGACGCTCCCGAGGGGTCCGAGGACGCGACGGGTGGCGAGGCCGCCGCGGAGAGCGGCGCGGGCGAGGCGGCGCAGGGCGCGGCCGCCGAGGGGGTCGAGATCCCCAAGCAGCAGTCCGCCGGGGAGGCCGCGGACAACGAGGCCGGCGAAGGCGCCCGCAAGTAGGTTCCCGCCCCGCATGACCCGCAAGGACGCCGACGGCCTCACCGTCCGCGTCCGCGTCGTGAACCACGCGCGCCGGAGGGCCGTGGAGCCGCCCGCTCCACGGCCCTCCGGGGTGTCGACGGCCCGCCGGCTCCCTGCGCGCCGCCGGCCGCGGCCGCTCGGCGCCGCCAACTCCCTTGTGCGCGGAGCGATTACGGGAGAGCCGGCCCGGCCCCGGGCCCGCGACGGGGTTTCAGGACCAGACGCCGACGAAGTAGCCGACTCCGTACGGCGCGTCCTCGTAGAGGAGACGTCCTGCGAGACCGGCGCCGCCCGCAGCCCCCGCGAGGACCTGCCAGGGCGCGCGGCCGGCGGCCTTCAGTTCGTGCGCCCGCTGGTCGTCGAGACCCGTCAGGGCCGCGAGATCGGCGGAGCCGAGGGCCTGCGCGGCGACCCGGTCGAACGCTGCGGCCCGCTCGTCGAGGTAGCCGGGCGCCTTGAGGGTGCGGCAGGCGCTGCCGTCGCCCATCACGAGCAGCGCGACCCGGTCCGCCCTGGCGGCGAGTTCCCCGCCGAGGCCGACGCACTGCCTGGGCTCCAGCCGTTCGGCGACGGCGAGCCCCTGGACGGGCGCGTCGGCCCAGCCGGACCGCTCCAGGAGCCAGGCGCCGACCGTGAGCGGGAGCGGAAGCCGCTGCGCCCCGGCCTCACCCGCACCCGCACCCAGGCGCACGGAGAGGTCCACACCGACCCCGGCGAACGTGCCCACCGTGCCCTGCCGGAACGTGCCGCCCTCCGGCGCGGGGCCCACCACGACGAGCAGGTCGGGCCGGGACGCGGCGAGCACGCCGAGCGCGTCGGCGCAGGCGTCGCGGGCCGCGTCGAGCTCCGGCGCGGCGCCGGCGGCGACCTCGGGCACGAGCAGGGGCGGGCAGGGGCAGACAGCGGCGGCTACGAGCATGATCCGCAGCCTAGCCCCGTCCGTGCGCGCCCCGGGCCGCTCCCCCTCGGGAAGCCGCCGGGCCCGCGGGCCGCTCCTCTGGCACGCCGCCGGGCCCGCGCCCGGCCGGCCTCACACGACCGAGCAGCCCCCCGTGGGCTCCGGCAGCGGGGCCGGGGCGCCGATCTGGGGCAGGCCCAGCATCACGCCGGCGGCCTTGGCGGCGGGGGCGGCCGTGCGCTTCTCCCAGGCGTCGCCCGCGCGGGTGCGGCGCACCGACTCCGTCGGGCCTTCGGCGAGGAGGTGGTGCGGGGCGGCGTAGGTGATCTCGACGGTCACCACGTCGCCGGGGCGCACGTCCTGGTCCGGCTTGGTGAAGTGGACCAGGCGGTTGTCGGCGGCGCGGCCCGACAGGCGCTGCGTGGAGCCGTCCTTGCGGCCCTCTCCCTCGGCGACCATGACGTCGAGGACGCGGCCGACCTGCTTCTTGTTCTCCTCCCAGGAGATCTCCTCCTGGAGCGCCGAGAGACGCATGTAGCGCTCCTGCACGACCTCCTTGGGGATCTGCCCCTCCATGGTCGCGGCCGGCGTGCCGGGACGCTTGGAGTACTGGAAGGTGAAGGCGTTGGCGAAGCGGGCCTCGCGGACCGTGTGCATGGTCTGCTCGAAGTCCTCCTCGGTCTCGCCGGGGAAGCCCACGATGATGTCGGTGGAGATCGCGGCGTGCGGAATGGCCGCGCGCACCTTCTCGATGATCCCGAGGAAACGCTCCTGCCGGTAGGAACGGCGCATCGCCTTGAGGACGGTGTCCGAACCGGACTGCAGCGGCATGTGCAGCTGCGGCATCACGTTGGGCGTCTCGGCCATCGCGGCGATCACGTCGTCCGTGAAGTCGCGCGGGTGGGGCGAGGTGAAGCGGACCCGCTCCAGGCCCTCGATGCTCCCGCAGGCGCGCAGCAGCTTGCTGAACGCCTCACGGTCGCCGATGTCCGAACCGTAGGCGTTGACGTTCTGCCCGAGCAGGGTGATCTCCGAGACGCCCTCACCGACCAGCGCCTCGATCTCGGCGAGGATGTCGCCGGGACGGCGGTCCTTCTCCTTGCCGCGCAGCGCCGGGACGATGCAGAACGTGCACGTGTTGTTGCAGCCCACCGAGATCGACACCCACGCCGCGTACGCCGACTCGCGCCGCGTCGGCAGCGTGGAGGGGAAGGCCTCCAGGGACTCGGCGATCTCGACCTGCGCCTCCTCCTGGATGCGGGCGCGCTCCAGGAGCACCGGCAGCTTGCCGATGTTGTGCGTGCCGAAGACGACATCGACCCAGGGGGCCCGCTCCACGATGGTGTCGCGGTCCTTCTGGGCGAGGCAGCCGCCGACGGCGATCTGCATGCCGGGCCGCTTCGTCTTCATCGGGGCGAGCCTACCGAGGTTGCCGTACAGCTTGTTGTCAGCGTTCTCCCGCACCGCGCAGGTGTTGAAGACGACGACGTCGGCATCCCCGTCGGCGCCCTCGGGCGCGCGGACGTAGCCGGCTCCCTCAAGGAGGCCCGACAGCCGCTCGGAGTCGTGGACGTTCATCTGGCACCCGTAGGTGCGCACCTCGTAGGTCTTCGCACTCATCTCGCACACCAGGGTACGGGGCCCGCCGACCCCTGGTCCTCGCGGGCGATCAACTGGCAGGATCCAGCCATGCTCCCCGTCCTGTCCCGGCTCTCCCGCAAGCGCGCCCTGCAAGGGGCGGCGGCCTCCGTCGTGGCGCTCGGGCTGCTCGTGTGGTGGCTCGTGCCGTTCGGCAGCCCGTCGCCGTCCGGCACGATCGACATCAGTACGGGCGTGCGCACCGGGGTGTACCAGCGGTACGGCGAGCTGCTGCGCCAGGCCCTCGCCACCGATCTGCCCGACGTCCAGGTGGAGCTGCGCACCAGCGAGGGCTCGCAGCAGAACCTCCAGCGGGTCGCCGACGGCGTCTCCGACTTCACCATCGCCACGGCGGACTCCGTCGACAAGTTCCGCAAGGACGGCAAGCCGGGCGCGGACGAGCTGCGCGGCTGCGCGCGGCTGTACGACGACTACGTACAGCTGGTGGTGCCGAGGGACTCCCCCGTGCGGTCGGTCGCGGATCTGCGCGGCAAGCGGGTCGCCGTCGGCCAGGACGGCTCGGGCGTGCGGCTGCTCGCCGACCGGCTGCTGCCGGCCGCCGGCCTGGATCCGCAGAAGGACATCACGCCCGTCCCGGCCGGCATCGACACCATGCCGGAGCTGCTGCGCGGCCACCGCATCGACGCGTTCTTCTGGTCCGGCGGCCTGCCGACGACGGCCGTCCTCAAACTGTCCCAGGCGTACCCGATCCGTCTGGTGCCGCTCGCCGACCTGGTGTCCGCGCTGCACAAGGCGGACGGCAGCACCGGCTACTACCGGGCGGCGACCATGCCGGCCGATGCCTATCCGCAGGCCCAGCGGGGTGTACCCGTGCCGACGATCGCCGTCGCGAACCTCCTGGTGACCACGGACCGCACCGGCGCCGCACTGACCGAGGGCTTCACCCGCACGGTGATAAACAGCCGTGACCGCATCGGCCGTGAGGTCCACGCGGCGCAGCTGGTGGACCTGCGGACCGCGATCTACACCAATCCGCTGCCGCTGCACGACGGGGCCCGCGACTACTACCGCTCGGTCAAGCCCTGAACACGGCCCCACGGCCCCCGGACACAGCCCCGGCCGCGCTCACGCGTCGGACTGCGTACGCGGCACGCTGACCGTGACGCGCAGGCCGTGCGGCTCGTGGTGGGCGTAGGCGAGGGTGCCGCCGCCCGCGGCCAGCAGGGCGCGGGAGATGGACAGGCCGAGGCCCGAGCCCTTGACGTTCTGGTGGCGGCCCGCGCGCCAGAACCGGTCGCCGATCCGGCCGAGTTCCTCGTCGGACAGGCCCGGACCCCGGTCGCTGACGGTGACGGTGGCCAGCGGGCCCTCGACCGCGACGGTGACGCGTACCTCCTCGCCGGCGGGGGTGAACTTCAGGGCGTTGTCGATGACGGCGTCCAGGGCGCTGGAGAGGGCCACCGAGTCGGCCCAGGCGGTGGCCGCGGCCGAGCCGTCCGCAGACAGCCGTACGCCCTTGTCCTCGGCGAGCGGACGCCAGGCGGCCACCCGCTCCCCCACGAGCGCCCCGACGTCGGTGAGCTGGAGGTCGGCCGCCGCGTGCTCGGCGAGCGCCAGGCCGAGCAGGTCGTCGAGGACCTGCGCGAGACGCTTGCCCTCGGTGCGCACCGAGGCGATCTCCTCGTTGCCGTCGGGGAGTTCGAGGGCGAGGAGCTCGATGCGCAGGAGCAGCGCGGAGAGCGGGTTGCGCAGCTGGTGCGAGGCGTCGGCGACGAACGCCCGCTGCTGTTCGAGGACTTCCTCGACGTTGTCGGCCATCTCGTTGAACGAGTGGGCGAGCCGTCTGAGTTCCGGGGGCCCGCCGGCGGCGGCGACCCGCGAGTTCATGCGTCCGGTGGCGATGTCGTGGGTGACGGCGTCCAGGACCCGTACGGGCCGCAGCACCCAGCCGGTCAGGCGGAACGCGGCGCCGACCGCGACGAGCATGGCCGCCAGCTCGCCCGCCGCGATGAGGAGCCAGCCGTGCAGCGTGCCGGAACGCATGCTTCCGGTGGGTGAGTCGGTGACGACGACCGCGATGACGTCGCCTTCGCGCACCACCGGCGAGGCCACCACGAGGCGGCCCTCCTGCCAGGGCCACACCTGCGCCGGGTCGTGGCTGCGGCGCCCCGCGAGGGCCTCGTGGAAGGCGACGTACCCCTGGCCCTTGGCGGGCACCTGCCAGCCGGTGGGGGCGCTCGCCATGGCGCTGCCGTTGCGGAAGAAGACGCCCGCCTTGATGCCGTACAGGGTCGAGTAGCGGGTCAGTTCCTCCTCCAGCGTGGTGAGGCGTTCCGCGCTGTTGGTGTCGTTGCCGTCGGGGGCGGTGACGAACTGCGCGAGCGCGGCGAAGCGCGCGGTGTCGTCGATCCGGTCGACGACCACCTTCTGCTGCGCCGCGTGCGCCACGCTCAGGGCGAGCGGGAAGCCGAACGCGACCAGGACGAGCGCGAGCAGGAAGATGAGGAGCGGAAGGAGGCGTGTGCGCACCGGGCTGCTCGGGTCTCAGAGCGCGGCCGGCGCGACGAGCCGGTAGCCCACGCCGCGCACCGTCTCGATCAGCGCCGGCATGCGCAGTTTGGAGCGCAGGGAGGCGACGTGCACTTCGAGGGTGCGGCCGGTCCCTTCCCAGCTGGTGCGCCACACCTCGCTGATGATCTGCTCCCGGCGGAAGACGACACCGGGGCGCTGGGCCAGCAGCGCCAGCAGGTCGAACTCCTTGCGGGTCAGCTGCACGCTCTCGCCGTCGACGCTGACGCGGCGGGTCGGCAGCTCGATCTGGACGCGGCCCAGGGACAGTTCGCCGTCGTCGGGCCCGGTGGGTGTGCCCGGCGGGGGGCGCCTGATGACCGCGTGGATACGGGCGATGAGCTCGCCGGTGTCGTACGGCTTGACCACGTAGTCGTCGGCGCCCAGGTTGAGGCCGTGGATGCGGGAGCGGACGTCGGCGCGGGCCGTCACCATGATCACCGGGATGGAGGTGCGCTTGCGGATCTTGCCGCAGACCTCGTAGCCGTCCTGGTCGGGCAGGCCCAGGTCGAGCAGGACCACGCCGAAGGGCGGCCGGGCGCTGCGCTCGTCCGGAAGGAGCGCCTGCAGCGCCTCCTCGCCGTTGCGCGCGTGCTTCACCTCGAAGCCGTGCTTGGCGAGCACCGCGGCCAGGGCGGCGGCGACGTGGTCGTCGTCCTCGACGAGCAGCAGTCTCATGGCCCCCCTCACCGGTCTCTCCGGGTCTCTCCGACCCCTGGACGCGCGCCGGACCCGCAGCTGCGCCGGCGCCGTTCTCCGCTTCGTCTGCGCGTGTTCACCGACCGCGCCTCGACATGTACTCCCGAATCCATGCTCATGGTCGCCGCTCCGGTCAAGGGGGCGCCCGCCCGTTCGCACCATCCGTTACGGAGCCGGTACTCCCCGGGGGTGTCCGCTCACCCTGAGTGCCGCCACGCGACCGGATCGTTATCCTCAAGTTCCGCTCAGATGTAATGACGCTGGTCACAACTCACCACTACGTTCCTCCCCAACCGAGGAGGACGGAGCAAGAAGCCGATGAGCGGAGTATCAGTGGCCAAGGGGACCGAGGACGCCGTACCCGCGTCGGGTGACCTGGTCGTGCTGAACAACGTCAACAAGCACTTCGGCGCGCTGCATGTGCTCCAGGACATCGACCTGACCATCGCCCGTGGCGAGGTCGTCGTCGTCATCGGGCCTTCGGGGTCCGGGAAGTCCACGCTGTGCCGCACGATCAACCGCCTGGAGACGATCGATTCCGGGGCGATCTCCATCGACGGCAAGCCGCTGCCCCAGGAGGGCAAGGAGCTGGCGCGGTTGCGTGCCGATGTCGGCATGGTCTTCCAGTCGTTCAACCTCTTCGCGCACAAGACGGTGCTGGAGAACGTGATGCTGGGCCAGGTCAAGGTCCGCAGGACCGACAAGGCGGCGGCCGAGAAGAAGGCGCGCGCCCTGCTCGACCGGGTCGGCGTCGGCACCCAGGCCGACAAGTACCCGGCGCAGCTCTCCGGTGGACAGCAGCAACGCGTCGCCATCGCGCGGGCGTTGGCGATGGACCCGAAGGTCATGCTCTTCGACGAGCCCACCTCGGCGCTGGACCCGGAGATGATCAACGAGGTCCTCGAAGTGATGCAGCAGCTGGCGCGGGACGGAATGACGATGGTCGTCGTCACCCACGAGATGGGCTTCGCCCGCTCCGCCGCCAACCGGGTCGTCTTCATGGCCGACGGGAAGATCGTCGAAGAGGCCGTTCCCGACCAGTTCTTCAGCAATCCGCGCAGCGACCGGGCCAAGGACTTCCTGTCGAAGATCCTGCACCACTGACGCACGCACCACTGACGCACGCGCCACCGGGCGCACGCACTACCGGTGGCTGTCGGCCGCAAGACCGGCCACAAGCAGGTGACGACAGATAACAGATGACAGAGATCCACTGTCAACTGTCCATCGTCGCGGCACACTTGACGGCTGCCCGATGACGATCAACGACCAACGACGCAAGGAATGTTCGCCATGATGCTCCGCAAGTACGCCGCCGTCGCGGCGATCGCCGCGCTCGCTCTGACCGCGACCGCCTGTGGTGGGAAGTCCGGCTCCGCCGGCGACAAGGAGTCCGCCCAGCCGGGCGCCAGCGACGCGCCGAAGCTTCCGACGTACACCGTGGCGTCCAACGTCACCCTCGACTCGCCGACGTTCAAGGCGGCCAAGGCCCGCGGCAAGCTCGTCATCGGCTCCAAGGCCGACCAGCCCTACCTCGGCTTCGAGGACCAGTCGACGCGTGTGCGGTCCGGCTTCGACGTCGAGATCGCCAAGATGATCGCCGCCGACCTGGGCTTCAAGGACGACCAGATCGAGTGGAAGACCGTCGACTCCGGTGTCCGCGAGACCGCGATCTCCAAGGGCCAGGTCGACTACTACGTCGGCACCTACACGATCAACGACAAGCGCAAGCAGCAGGTCGGCTTCGCCGGCCCGTACTACAAGGCCGGCGCCGACCTGCTCGTCCGCAAGGACGACACGTCCATCACCGGCAAGGACTCCGTCAAGGGCAAGAAGGTCTGCTCGATCGTCGGCTCCACGCCGCTGCAGGAGATCAAGAAGCCCCAGTACGGCGCGTCCGTCGTCGAGCTCTCCAAGTACTCGGACTGTGTGCAGCAGCTCCTGACCAAGCAGGTCGACGCGGTCACCACCGATGACGCGATCCTCAAGGGCTACGCCGCGAAGAACACGGGCAAGCTCCACGTGGTCGGCAAGCCGTTCACCGAGGAGCCGTACGGCATCGGCATGAACAAGGACGACAAGGCGCTGCGCGACTTCGTGAACTCCTCGATCGAGAAGCACGAGCAGGACGGCACGTACAAGAAGATCTACGACGCCACGCTCGGCCTGTCCGGCTCCACCTACCAGGCCCCGCCCGCCGTCGTCCGTTACTGACGGCCCCAGCTCAGCCGTGTGACGCGCCCCGTACCCAGTACGGGGCGCGTCGGCCCTGCCCGACGATCCAGCCGCTGCCCGCCGACGCGGAGACCTCATGAACGTACTGCTCGACCATTTCGCGGAATTCCGTGACGGCTTCATAGGCACGGTGGAGATCACCGTCGTCAGCTCGGTCATCGCGCTGGTGCTCGGACTGCTGCTCGCGGGTTTCCGGGTGTCGCCCGTGCCGCCGTTGCGGTTCTTCGGCACCGCCTGGGTGACGCTGTTGCGCAACACTCCGCTGACGCTGCTCTTCCTGGTCTCCTTCTTCGTCGTGCCGGAGATCTTCTTCCCCGGGATGAGCCCGTTCCTGCTGGGTTCGCTGGCGCTCGGTTTCTACACGGCGTCGTTCGTCTGCGAGGCCGTCAGGTCGGGCATCAGCACGGTGCCGCTGGGGCAGGCCGAGGCGGCCCGTTCGCTCGGTATGAGCTTTCCGCAGACGTTGAGTCTGATCGTGCTGCCGCAGGCGACGCGGACGGTGATCCCGCCGCTGAGTTCCATCTTCATCGCGCTGACCAAGAACTCGGCGATCGCCGGTGCCTTCAGCGTCGCGGAGCTGTTCGGCTGGCAGAAGCTGATGAGCGAGGACGGGTATGACATCGTGCCGGTCTTCCTCTGGGTCGCCCTCGGCTATCTGATCGTCACCTTCGCGATCAGTGGCCTCTTCCGTCTCCTTGAGCGCCGCATGGAGGTCGCCCGATGAGTGCCAGCGTTCTCTTCGACGCCCCCGGTCCCAGGGCCGTCGTCCGCAACCGGATCTATGCCGTGGTCGGTACGGTCGTGCTGGTCGGCCTGGCCGCCGTCGCGATCGTCCGGCTGTCGGACAAGGGCGACCTCGCCTACGGCATGTGGGACATCTTCAACTACGCGGGGATCCGGCAGAACATCGCCGACGCGATCCTGGCCACGCTGAAGGCGTTCGGCCTGGCGGCGGTGGGCTCTCTCGTGCTCGGTGTGGCGCTCGCGGTGGCGCGGATGTCGGAGCACAAGCCGGTCCGGTGGGTGGCGACGGCGTTCATCGAGCTGTTCCGTTCGATTCCGCTGCTCATCACGATCTACGGCGTGTGGGTGGGGTTCCTCACCGACTATTCGATGTGGGCGCTGGCGCTGGGTCTGTCGATCTACAACGGCTGTGTCCAGGCGGAGGTGCTGCGGGCCGGGGTGAACGCGGTGCCGAAGGGGCAGCGCGAGGCGGCGTACGCCCTGGGGATGAGCAAGACGCAGGTGATGGCGAGTGTCCTGCTGCCGCAGGCGGTGCGGTCGATGCTGCCGACGATCATCAGTCAGCTCGTCGTCACGCTGAAGGACACGTCGCTCGGCTTCATCATCCTGTACCCGGAGCTGCTGCAGACGGCCCGTCTGATCGCGAGCAACACGCAGGTCAACGGCCAGTACCCGTATGTGTCGACCATTGTGGTGATCGGCACGATCTATGTGGCGATGTGTCTGCTGCTCTCGGCGCTCGCGACGTGGATCGAGAAGCGCGGGAGGCGGGCGAAGACGGGGATCTCGGTGGGTGCGGCGGCTGCTCCGGTCACCGCGGCGGGTCCGGCTCCGGTCATGGCGGCCGAGGGGGCCATGGGGGCTGATGGGGCGCCTGACGCGACGAACTGACGGCATATGAGGCAGTGACGCTCGCGTCGCTGCCTCCGTCACTTGACGCAAGCACGCGCAGTGGGTTGCATACGTTCTGTGATCGTGCACCGGGTTCCCCGCGCCACCTGCAAGCCGTCCCGACGTTCTTCGGGGGCCACGCCGTGGACCCGGTGATCATCGTTGGCGCCGGTCCGGTGGGACTGGTGCTCGCGCTGTCCCTGGCCGCGCAGGGTGTGCCGTCCGTGGTGCTGGACGAGGGGGCGGGCCCGGAGGAGCCGCGTCCGGTCCGTACGGCCGTGCTGCGCCCCGACATCGCCGCGTTCGTGGCGGGGCTGGGGTGCGGGGCGGTGGCGGACGAGGGTGCCCGCTGGGTGGCGTGGCGGTCGATGCGCCGCGGTCAGCTGCTGCGGCGTGTCGAGTTCGGCGCGGGCCGGGACGGCGGGCCTTCGCCGGTGCATGTGCCGCAGCACGCTCTCGTACGGGGGCTGCGTGCGGCTCTTGCCGCGTCCGGGCTGGTGCGTCTGGTCACGCACAGCCGTCTCGACCGGCTGGAGCAGGACGCGCGGGGGGTGTCCGCGCATACGTCGGGGCCGGGTGCGACGTGGTGGCGCGGCAGCTATGTGGTGGGTTGTGACGGTGCCCGGTCGACGGTGCGCAAGCTGCTCGATGTGCGGTTCGCCGGGCGTACGGCGGTGGAGCGTCAGGCGGTGGTGGCGTTGCGGGCCGAACTGCCGTGGCCGGGTGAGGCGTTGCTGCACCGGTTGCCGCCGTGGCGGGCGGGTGGCGACGAGGTGACGGCGCGTCCGCTGGCGGGTGGGGTGTGGCGGTTGGACTGGTTGTTGCCGCCGCGTGCCGAGCTGGTCACTCCGGACGCTTTGGTGGGGCGGGTCCGGGACACGCTGGGTGGCTGGTGTGGCGGGACGCCGGAGTACGACCTCCTCGACACGGGTGTGCATACGGTGCATCACCGGCTGGCCCGGCGGTGGCGGGTGCGGCGGGCGTTCTTGGCCGGGGACGCGGCTCATCTGCTGGGGGCGTTGGGGACGCAGGTCCTGGACGAGGGTGTGAGGGACGCGCAGAACTTGGCGTGGAAGCTCGCTCGGGCGTGGCATGACGGCCCGAGTGAGGCGCTTCTGGACAGTTATCAGGCGGAGCGGCGGACGGCGGTGGCGGCGCGGCTGCGGGCGGCCGATCAGTCGTTGCCGGTGGTGCGGGGCGGGGCGGGGCTGCGCGGGTGGGTTCCGGGCACGGCGCGGGCCCATGATTCGCTGGTGGCGGAGGGGCAGGTGGGGCGTGGTCCGTTGGGGGCGCCTCCCGGCTATCCGGATTCGCCGCTCGCGCCGGAGCCGGCCGATGTGCACATCGTGGTGGGGACGCCGGTGGGTGCGCCGGTCGTGGATGTGCGGGTGACGGCGCCGGACGGTTCGGTGGTGGCGTTGCGGGAGCGGTTGGGCAGGGGGCGGCTCGTGGTGGTTCTGGTCGCGCCGGGTACGGCGGTGTGGGACCGGCGTCATTGGCTGACGGCGGGGGTGATGCCGCGTCTGACCGGGGCGGTGGCCGAACTGCCGCTGGATGCGGAGCTGTTGGTGGCGGAGGAGTATCCGGGCGCGCCGGCCCATGCCGTTCTTCTCGTTCGTCCCGACGGCCACTTGGCGGCGGCCTTCAACGGCGTGCACCCGGCGGAGCTGTTGGCCGCCGCGGAGGCGGTACGGGGTGGGGCGGGGCGGGGTGAGGCCGGGGGTGCCGGGGGTGGGCCTCGTGCGGGTGCGGGTGAGGGTGGGGGTGGGGCTGACGGTGCCGGGGGCGCGCAGGTGGGAGAGGTGGTGGGGCGTAGGGCGGAGTGATGGCATCCGTCATCTGAACGCCGATTGACCGATACCGCCGCTCATGGTCTACTCCGGAGCGTGACCGACACCGATGTGCGCCTGTGGCGGAGGGTCCATATGGACCTCGTCCGCTATGCGGGCTGCGTGTGTCGTCCGTCCTGCTGATTCGCCTTTCCTTCGCGCCGTGCCGCAGCGCCCTTGTGTCGCTGCCGGCCTCTCGCGCGCCTTCGCGAACTCCTTCAGGACGGTCTGCTGTGTCGCACCCCGTAACCACATCTGTCAGTTCACCTGTGTCCGCCCCCACCGAGGCGGATCTTCTCGAATTCGCCCAACGTACCGCCGCGGACGCCGCGTTGGTGGCGTCGTTGCCGCTCGACGACGAGGGGCGTACCTGGATCCGGCTCGATGGCCCCGGTGGCAGTGAGGCGTGGCTGATCGGCTGGCCGCCCGGTACCGGTACGGGCTGGCACGATCACGGTGGTTCGCACGGTGCGTTCGCCACGGCGGCGGGTGCGCTGCGTGAGGACTCGCTGGCGGCCCGGCTGCCCACGGAGGGCTGGAAGACGTTGGAGGTCGCCGAAGGGATCGACCGGTCGAGGGAGTTGGGGGCGGGGAGGGGCCGGGCGTTCGGGCCGCACCATGTGCACCAGGTGCGCAACGAGTCGGGGGCCGGGCATGCGATCTCGGTGCACGCCTACTATCCGCCGCTGCCGTTGATCCGGCGGTACAGCCGGACGGGCGCGGTGCTGAGGGTCGAGCAGGTCGAGCGTCCGGAGGACTGGCAGTGAGTGCTGAGCGTGTGCGACCGGTGGGGATCGATGAGCTTCTTGCCCGGGTGCGGTCGGGGCTCGACCGGCTGTCGCCGAGGGAGGCGTTCGCGGAGGCGGCGGGTGGGGCTTTGCTGGTGGACATCCGGTATGCGGCGCTGCGGGATCGGGACGGTCTGATTCCGGGGGCTCTGGTCGTGGAGCGCAATGAGCTGGAGTGGCGGCTCGATCCGCAGGGCAGCCATCGTGCTGCCGAGGCCACGGGTCATGGGGTGCGGGTGGTGGTGGTCTGCAATGAGGGGTACGCCTCGTCTCTCGCGGCGGTGTCGCTGCGGCAGTTGGGGTTGTACCGGGCGACGGATCTGATCGGCGGGTTCCAGGCGTGGCGCGCGGAGGGACTGCCCGTCACTGACCCGGCCACCGGCTGAGGGACGGCCGGTTGACGGACGGCCGGTTTGACGGACGGCCGGTTTGACGGACGGCCGGTTGACGGACGGCCGGTTGACGGGGTCGATGGCTCGGTGGCCCGGTGGTGATTCGGTGAGCGCGGCGCGGCGAGGGCTCCGTGCGGGCTCCGCGGTGGCGCAGTAGCTCGGCTGGGGCTCTGCGGCGGCCCCGCGGGCGGCTCTGCGGCGGCTCGGGGTGTGGTTCGGGGGCGGCTTCCGGTCGGGTGGCACCGCGTCGCGTCGGTGGTCCGCGGCGTCCCTGGCCGGGTGAGTGGCCAGGGACGGGACCGCCGGGTCTGCGGCGGTCGGGCTGCCGGTTCGGTGGCGGCGGGGCCGGGGGCCCGGCCGGTAGCCGGGTCAGGGTTCGTACAGGTCGTCCGCGGCGTCGCCTTCTTCCTGGAGCGCCTGTCTGACGACGCGCAGGGCCATGCCTTCCGGGTAGCCCTTGCGGGCGAGCATGCCGGCGAGGCGGCGCAGGCGGCGGTCGCGGTCGAGGCCGCGGGTGGAGCGGAGTTTGCGGGCGACGAGGGCGCGGGCCGTCTCTTCCTCGCGGTCGGCGTCGAGTTGGGCCACGGCTTCGTCGACGACTGTGGCGTCCACGCCCTTGGTGCGTAGTTCGCGGGCGAGGGCGCGGCGGGCGAGCCCGCGGCCGTGGTGGCGGGATTCCACCCAGGCGTCGGCGAAGGCGGCGTCGTTGATGAGGCCGACTTCTTCGAAGCGGGAGAGGACTTCTTCGGAGATCTCGTCGGGGATTTCCCGTTTCTTCAGGGCGTCGGCGAGTTGTTTGCGGGTGCGGGGGGTCCCGGTGAGCAGGCGCAGGCAGATGGCGCGCGCCCGCTCAGCGGGGTCCTGTGGCGGCGGTTCCCTGTCGGTTTTCGACGTGGTGCCGTCGCCGGTGCCGTCCGGGCCGCCCCGTCGGGAGCGGGCCCGCTGGGGGCCCGGTTCCTGGGGGTCGGCCCACTCGGTCCTGCGGGTCACCGCTAGCTCTTGGCAGCGGCGGCCTTGGCCGTCTTGGCCTTGGCGGCGGGGGCGGGCACGGCGGCCGTGTCCGTCGTGGGGGCGGTGTCGGCGGTGGTGTCCTTGGTGGTTTCGGCGGCCGGGGTTTCCGGTCGGACTCCGACGCCGAGCTTTTCGAGGATCTTCTTCTCGATCTCGTTGGCGAGGTCCGGGTTGTCCTTGAGGAAGTTGCGGGCGTTCTCCTTGCCCTGGCCGAGCTGGTCGCCTTCGTAGGTGTACCAGGCGCCGGCCTTGCGGACGAAGCCGTGTTCGACGCCCATGTCGATCAGGCCGCCTTCGCGGCTGATGCCCTGGCCGTAGAGGATGTCGAATTCGGCCTGCTTGAAGGGGGGTGCGACCTTGTTCTTGACGACCTTGACGCGGGTGCGGTTGCCGACCGCGTCGGTGCCGTCCTTGAGCGTCTCGATGCGGCGGATGTCGAGGCGGACGGAGGCGTAGAACTTCAGGGCCCGGCCACCGGTGGTGGTTTCCGGGGAGCCGAACATGACGCCGATCTTCTCGCGGAGCTGGTTGATGAAGATGGCGGTGGTCTTCGACTGGTTGAGGGCGCTGGTGATCTTGCGGAGCGCCTGGCTCATGAGGCGGGCCTGGAGGCCGACGTGGGAGTCGCCCATTTCGCCTTCGATTTCGGCGCGCGGCACCAGGGCGGCGACGGAGTCGATGACGATCAGGTCGAGGGCGCCGGAGCGGACCAGCATGTCGACGATTTCCAGGGCCTGCTCGCCGTTGTCGGGCTGCGAGAGGATGAGGTTGTCGATGTCGACGCCGAGCTTCTTGGCGTATTCGGGGTCGAGGGCGTGTTCGGCGTCGATGAAGGCCACCGAGCCGCCGAGCTTCTGTGCGTTGGCCACGGCGTGCAGGGTCAGGGTCGTCTTGCCGGAGGATTCCGGGCCGTAGACCTCGACGACGCGGCCGCGCGGCAGGCCGCCGACGCCGAGTGCCACGTCGAGCGCGGTCGATCCGGTGGGGATGACCTCGATGGGCTCGTTCGGCCGCTCGCCCAGGCGCATGACCGCGCCCTTGCCGAATTGCCGTTCAATCTGTGCGAGCGCGGCGTCGAGCGCCTTCTCGCGGTCGGTTCCTGCCATGGGTTCCACCCGATTTGCTTGAGTCGATCGCTTCACGTCAGAGACGCTAACCCCTGCCACTGACAATGGGCTCCGGCGTCCTTCCAGCCTGTGGATAACTCCACCGGAAACGCGGTGGAACCCGTGTGAACACAGGGCCGGAACCCCATGAGAATGGATGTTCGATTTCCATGTCAAGCGCACCACGCGGGACGGAGCGCCTCGCTCCGCCCCGCACGATGCCGCTCTCCCCATCATGACAAACCGGGCTTTTCAGACGGCGCCGGAGCTCCCGAGCGCGTCAGTCGATGCAGAACTCGTTGCCCTCGATGTCCCGCATCCCGATGCAGGACTCGTTCTCCTCGTCGGCGTACAGGGTCCGCTCGTGCACCGCGCCGAGCGCGACCAGCCGGTCGCATTCGGCCTGGAGGGCCGCCAGGCGCTCGTCGCCCACGAGCCCGGTGCCGACCCGCACGTCGAGATGGACCCGGTTCTTGGCGGTCTTGCCCTCGGGGACGCGCTGGAAGTACAGGCGCGGGCCGACGCCCGAGGGGTCGCTGCAGGCGAACCAGGCGTCCCGCTGTCCGGGAGCCAGCGAGAGGTTGTACGCGTCCCACGTCGCGAACCCCTCCGGCGCGGGAGGTGCCACGTACCCGAGCACCTCGCACCAGAAGCGGGCGACGCGCTCGGGCTGCGCGCAGTCGAAGGTCACCTGGAACTGCTTGATCACGCTCATCGCGTCACCCTAATGGCGTCTTCCGCACGCCGGGACGGCGGTCAGGACGATTCCGCGTCGGGCCGCGCCGTGGCGCCCCGGCCGCGCGGCTGGTGTCGGCCGTGGACCCGCGGGTCGTCCGTGACGTCGTACCGCCGCACGTAGGCGCCGAGGAACGCCTGGAGGGTCGCGACCGCGGGGATCGCGATGAGGGCGCCGACCGCCCCCATGAGCGCGGTGCCCGCGATCACCGAGCCGAAGGCGACGGCGGGGTGGATATCCACGGTCTTCGCGGTGAGTTTGGGCTGCAGCACGTAGTTCTCGAACTGCTGGTAGATCACGACGAATCCGAGCACCCACACCGCGTACCAGGGGTTCACGGTGAAGGCGAGCAGCATGGGCAGGGCGCCGGCCAGGTAGGTGCCGATGGTGGGGATGAACTGGGAGACCAGGCCCACCCAGACGGCGAGGGCGGGGGCGTAGGGGACGCCCAGGATCTGCAGCAGGATGTAGTGCGCGATGCCGGAGATGAGCGCCATGAGGCTTCGCGAGTAGAGGTAGCCGCCGGTCTTGTCGACCGCGATCTCCCAGGCGCGCAGTACCTCGGCCTGGCGGGCCGGGGGCAGGACGGAGCAGATCGTGCGGCGCAGCCGGGGTCCGTCGGCGGCGAAGTAGAACGAGAACAGGAAGATCGTCAGGAGCCGGAAGAGGCCGCCCAGGACGGTGGCGGAGACGTCGAGGACGCCGGTGGCGCTGTTCTGGACGTACTTCTGCAGCCAGTCGGAGTGCAGGAGGCTGTCCTGGACCTCGACGCGCGAGAGTTCGGTGTGGAAGGTGTGGTTGACCCAGTTGATCACCGAGTCGAGGTACTTGGGGAACTGCTCGACCATGTCGACGATCTGGCCCGCCAGCATCGAGCCGAGCAGCACGACGAAGCCGACGGTGGCGATCGTCAGGGCGAGGAAGACCAGGAAGGTCGCCAGGCCGCGGCGCATGCCGCGGGCGGCCATCCGGCCGACGGCGGGTTCCATGGCGAGGGCGAGGAAGAACGCGATCAGGATGTTGATCAGCAGGCCGATGAGCTGGTGGAAGGCCCAGCTGCCGAGTTGGAAGCAGGCGTAGAGGGCGAGGACGAGGACGACGGCGCGCGGCAGCCAGCGGGGCATGCGTGCGGCGCCGGCGGGTCCGAGGAGTCCGCGCGGGGGTTCGCCGGGGGCGGGGGTGTCGTGGTCGGGGCCCTGCGCGCGGTGCGTCCCGGGGTCGGCGCCGGCGTCGGCTTCGCGGTCGTCAGTGTTGATCTCGTCAGTCGGTGCCACGGGGCAAGTCTCGCGCATACGTCCGACAGCGGGTCACCACATCCGGCGCTGTCCGGGGCCGGGGGGCCGTGGCGGGGGCCGGTGGCGGGGGCCCGGGGGCGGGTTCGTCAGCCGGGGTGGCGTCCGTCACCCGAAGGCGTCCGGCTTCACCGGTTCTCCGCGGGCACGTCCATCGCGGCGCAGACCGCGCGCCACACGTCCTTGGCTTCCCAGCCGGCGTCGAGGGCCTCGTGCACGGTGCGTCCGCCCAGTTCCGTCATCACATGGTCGTGCGCGAAGGAGTCCGCGTATCCGGCGCCGAAGTGGTCGGCCATCCGCTCCCAGAAAATCGTCAACCGCATGACATCAGTATCCCGCCCCTGGGAGTGCGGCCCGGCGCTGGGGCTTGTCCGCCGCTCTGCGGGCCCTACCGTCTGAACCATGGCTGGTTCCGGAGCATCCCCCCACTCCCCCGACTCTGCGACGGCGCGCGCCGAGCACTTCATCTGGCTGACGGCCAGGGTGCTCGAACAGCGCCGGTTCGCCTTCCACTTCCTCGGCGGGGACGCCGACGCGGTGGAAAGGGCGCTGGGCGCCTATGAGGGCGACGACGGCGGCTATGGTCACGCCCTCGAACCCGATCTGCGCGGTCCCGTCAGCCAGCCCCTGCACACGGCGCACGCGCTGCGGGTCCTGGACTCGGTGGGACGGCTCGGCGGGCGGCGTGTGGAGCGGGTGTGCCGCTACCTGACGGACGTCTCCACCAGGGACGGCGCGCTGCCGGCGCTGCATCCGTCGCAGCGCGGCTATCCGGCGGCGCCGTTCGTGCCCGTCGTCGACGATACGCCGAGCGCGCTGCTGACCACGGGGCCCGTGGTGGGGCTGCTCCACCGCAATCAGGTGTGGCACGCGTGGCTGTTCCGGGCGACCGACTTCTGCTGGGCCGCGGTGGACGCCCTGGAGACGTCGCATCCGTACGAGGTGGAGGCCGCGGTCGCCTTCCTGGACGGCGCGCCGGACCGGGCGCGGGCCGAGGCGGCCGCGGACCGCCTCGGCCGGCTCGTCAGGGAGCAGAGGCTCGCGGTGCTCGATCCGGCACGGCTCGCCGAGTGGCCGCTGTCGCCGGGGTACGCGCCGGGCGAGCACCATTTTCCGCACGACTACGCGCGGGTGCCCGGGTCGCTGGCCCGGCGCTGGTTCACCGACGAGGAGATGGGGCGCTCCCTCGATCATCTGGAGGCGGAGCAGGAGGAGGACGGTGGCTGGCCGATCCGGTGGCGGGCGTGGGCGCCGGGCACGGCGCTGGAGTGCCGTCCTTTGGTGACGATCGAGGCGCTGCGTACGCTGCGCGCCTTCGGCCGCGGCTCCGGCTGAGGGCGCGGGGTGCCGGTCAGCCGCCCAGGGCCCGTGCGCCGGCGGTGACGAGGACGGCGGCGCCGACGATCACGAGGAACGGGGCGCGAACCATGAGGGCGACGGCGGCCGCGGCGAGTCCGGCGGCGCGGGCGTCGAGCTGGATGTGGTGGCCGGTGCTGAAGGTCTGCTGGGCGGTGAGCGCGGCGAGCAGTGCCACGGGCAGCAGCGCGGCGAGCTGTTTGACCAGCGGCCGTTCCAGGGCGCCGGCGGGGACGAGCAGGCCGAGGAGTTTGGCGAGGTAGCAGCCGGCGGCGGTGGCGATGATGGCGATCCAGATGGTCAACGTGGGTCTCCTTCGGCCGGGTTCCCGTGGGTGGGGTGGTGCGGGTGGTCGCCGGTGGTGTCCCGTGGCGTGGTGCGCGGGTCCTGCGCGCCGGTGCGTCCTTGGAGGAGGAGCCCGGTGCGTCCTTTGAGGAAGAGCACGGCCGGTGCGGCGAGTGCGGCGGCCAGGACGGGGACGCCGGCGGGCAGGACGGGCAGGAGGCCCAGGACGAGGGCGACGGCGAGGGCGGCCGTGGCGCGTTCGGTGGTGGTCTTGAGCATGGGGGCGAGCAGGGCGAGGAAGACGGCGGGGCTCGCGGCGTCGAGGCCCCAGGCGCTGGTGTCGCCGAGGGCCCGGGTGCCGAGGGCGCCGGCGAGGGTGGTGAGGTTCCACAGCGCGTAGAGGCTGAGGCCGGTGACCGTGAAGCCGATGCGTGCGGCTCGGCGGGTGGGCTGGGCGAGGGTGACCGCGGTGGTTTCGTCGATCACCCAGTGGGCGGCGAGGGGCCGCACCGTTTTGGGCAGGGCGAGCAGGTGTGACAGGCGCAGTCCGTAGAAGGCGTTGCGCAGGCCGAGGAAGAAGGCGCCTGCGGCGGCGGTGTACGGGTTTCCGCCGGCGGCGAGGGCGCCGACGAGTGCGAACTGGGATGCGCCGGTGAAGACGAGCAGGCTGAGGGCGCACGTCTGGAGGAGGCTGATGCCGGATCCGGCGGAGGTCACGCCGAAGGCGAAGCCGGAGAGCCCGACGGCGATGCCGACGCCGAGTGCGTCGCGCACGACGGCCGCGTCGGGCCGGCCGGGGGGTTCGGGGGCCTGGGCGGTCTCGCGCGCGGACCCCGGTATGCCCGGTGTGCCTGGTATGTCTGGGGGTGCTGTCTGTTCTGCTGCCACGGAATGGACGTTAGAAGAGGGCGGTGCCGTCGTTCTTGTACGTTCTTGCGCGCTCGCGGCGGTAGGCGCCCGGTGTGACGCCCACGATGCGGGTGAAGTGGCGGTTGAGGTGGGGCTGGTCGGAGAAGCCGACGGCGAGGGCGGTGTCGGCGGGCGTGGTCCCGTCGTCCAGGAGGAGGCGGGCGCGGCGTACGCGTTCCCCGGTCAGCCAGGTGTGCGGCGGGAGCCCGTATTCGGCTTTGAAGGCGCGCAGCAGCGCGAAGGGGCTGGTGCCGAGCTCTGTGGCGAGTTGTTCGAGGGAGGGCGGCGCGGTGAGGCGTTGTTCGAGGAGGAGGCGGGCGGTGGTGGCGGCGGTGGTGCCGGCCGAGCGGGGGGTGCGTGGGGGCAGGGCGTGGCCGTGGCGGCGCAGGAGCCGGGCGACGGCGGTGCGGAACACGGTGTCGGCGGCGAGCGCGTTGCCGTGTTCGGCGGCGCGGTGCACTTCCTGGATGAGCAGGGCGGTGTCGGGGTCCTCGACGATGGTTTCGGCGAATCCGGGGGTGCCGCGCAGGGTGGTGGTCTCCGCGGCGATGTCGGTGATGAGGCGGGTCGAGGGGTAGAGCGTGGCGTAGGTCCAGCCTTCGGGGGTGCCCGCGTGCGCGGCGTGCGGGACCTCGGGGTTGATCATGACGACGGTGCCGGGGAGTGCTCTGATCGTTCCGCCGGGCAGGACGACGTCTTCGATGCCGCCTCGTACGGCGCCGAACACGAACCCTTCGTGGGAGTGGCGGGGGAAGGCGTGGCGTACGTATCGGGCGCGGAGCAGGTCGAGGCCGGGCAGTTCGGCGTGCTGCCAGTGCCGTGCCCATTCCTCGGCTTCGTCCGCGGCGACTTTGTCCACACCGTCATTTTCGCAGCTCCGGGCGGTTGTCAGTGGCGGGGTGCACGATGGGGACCATGGCACGGACAGCGCTGGATTCGTTCTCGCCCGCGACGCGCGGCTGGTTCTCGGGGGCTTTCACCGCGCCCACCGCGGCGCAGGAGGGCGCCTGGAGGGCGATCGGGGAGGGTTCGGACGTCCTGGTGGTGGCGCCGACGGGTTCGGGCAAGACGCTCGCCGCTTTCCTCGCCGCGCTGGACCGGCTGGCGGCCGCTCCCGCGCCTGCCGAGGCGAAGAAGCGGTGCCGGGTGCTGTATGTGTCTCCGCTGAAGGCGCTCGCGGTCGATGTGGAGCGCAATCTGCGGTCGCCGTTGACGGGGATCCGGCAGGAGTCGGTGCGTCTGGGGCTGCCGGAGCCGGAGGTCCGGGTCGGCATCCGTTCGGGTGATACGCCGCAGGCGGAGCGGCGTGCGCTGGTCACGCGGCCGCCGGACATTCTGATCACGACGCCGGAGTCGTTGTTCTTGATGCTGACGTCCGCGGCGCGGGAGGCGCTGGCGGGTGTCGAGACGGTGATCCTGGACGAGGTGCACGCGGTGGCGGGCACCAAGCGGGGTGCTCATCTGGCGTTGTCGTTGGAGCGGTTGGACGCGCTGCTCGCGAGGCCGGCGCGGCGGATCGGCCTGTCGGCGACGGTGCGTCCGGTGGACGAGGTGGCGCGGTATCTGTCGCCGCAGCGCAAGGTGGAGATCGTGCAGCCGGCGTCGGCCAAGGAGTTCGACCTGTCGGTGGTGGTGCCGGTGGAGGATCTGGGTGAGCTGGCGGGCTCCCCGGCGGCCGACGCCGGGGAGGGGGCGGAGAAGCCGTCGATCTGGCCGCACGTGGAGGAGCGCATCGTCGACCTGGTGCAGGCGCACCGTTCGACGATCGTGTTCGCCAACTCGCGTCGTCTGGCGGAGCGTCTGTGCAACCGGCTCAATGAGATCGCCTACGAGCGGGCCGTGGGTGAGCCGTTGCCGGAGGCGCATTCCCCGGCGGATCTGATGGGCGGTTCGGGTGCGGCGACGGGCGCGCCGGCGCTGCTCGCCAAGGCGCACCACGGTTCGGTCTCCAAGGAGCAGCGGGCCGTCGTCGAGGAGGACTTGAAGGCGGGCCGGATTCCGGCGGTGGTCGCCACGTCCAGTCTTGAGCTGGGTATCGACATGGGTGCGGTGGATCTGGTGGTGCAGGTCGAGTCGCCGCCGTCGGTGGCGTCGGGGCTGCAAAGGGTGGGGCGTGCGGGCCATCAGGTGGGTGCGGTGTCCACGGGGGTGGTCTTCCCGAAGTACCGGGGCGATCTGGTGCAGTCGGCGGTGGTGACGGAGCGGATGCGGTCGGGGGAGATCGAGTCGCTGCGTGTTCCGTCCAATCCGCTGGATGTGCTGGCTCAGCAGCTGGTCGCGATGACGGCGCTCGACACGTGGCAGGTGGATGATCTGCTGGCGCTGGTGCGGCGGGCCGCGCCGTTCGCGGCGCTCCCGGAGTCGGCGTTCACGGCGGTCCTGGACATGCTGGCGGGCCGCTATCCCTCGGACGCGTTCGCGGAGCTGCGTCCGCGCGTGGTGTGGGACCGGGTGGGGGGCACGGTCACGGGCCGCCCCGGTGCGCAGCGCCTCGCGGTCACGTCGGGCGGCACCATTCCCGACCGGGGCCTGTTCGGGGTGTTCCTCGCGGGGGCGGATCCGAAGAAGGGCGGTGGCCGGGTCGGGGAGCTCGACGAGGAGATGGTGTACGAGTCGCGGGTGGGTGATGTCTTCACGCTGGGCACCACGTCGTGGCGGATCGAGGACATCACGCGTGACCGGGTGCTGGTGTCGCCGGCGCCCGGGGTGCCGGGCCGGCTGCCGTTCTGGAAGGGCGATCAGCTGGGCCGTCCTCTCGAACTGGGCCGTGCGCTGGGCGCGTTCCTGCGTGAGGTCGGCTCGATGGCGCCCGACGACGCGAGGGTGCGTCTTTCGGGTGCGGGGCTCGACGCGTGGGCGGCGGACAATGTGATCGGCTATCTCGACGAGCAGCGCCGTGCCTGCGGTCACATTCCCGACGACCGTACGATCCTGGTGGAGCGGTTCCGGGACGAGCTGGGTGACTGGCGGGTCGTCATCCACTCCCCGTTCGGTGCGCAGGTCCACGCGCCGTGGGCGCTGGCGCTGGGTGCCCGGCTGGCCGAGCGGTACGGCATGGACGCGCAGGTGATGCACGCGGACGACGGCATCGTGCTGCGGTTGCCGGACGCCGACATGATGGGCCTCGACCTCCTCGATCAGGATCCGGCCCGCCTGGATGCGACGTACGACAGTGAGCAGGCGCCGGTGGGGGCCGCGGACACCGTGTTCGACAAGGGGGAGATCGAGCAGATCGTCACCGAGCAGGTGGGGAGTTCGGCGCTGTTCGCGTCCCGGTTCCGTGAGTGTGCCGCGCGGGCCCTGCTGTTGCCGCGGCGCAGTCCCGGCAAGCGGACGCCGTTGTGGCAGCAGCGGCAGCGGGCGGCTCAACTGCTGCAGGTGGCGAGCGAGTTCGGGTCGTTCCCGATCGTCCTGGAGGCGGTCCGGGAGTGTCTTCAGGACGTGTTCGACGTGCCCGGTCTGACCGAGCTGATGGGTGATCTGGAAGCGCGCAGGGTGCGCCTGGTGGAGGTCACCACACCGGAGCCGTCGCCGTTCGCCCGTTCTCTTCTGTTCGGTTATGTGGCGCAGTTTCTGTATGAGGGTGATTCGCCGCTGGCGGAGCGGCGGGCCGCCGCGCTGTCTCTCGATTCGCGTCTGCTGTCCGAGCTGCTGGGCCAGGCGGAGCTGCGTGAGCTGCTCGACGCGGATGTCCTGGCCGAGTTGGAGCAGGAGCTGCAGTGGCTCACGGAGGACCGGCGGATCAAGGACGGTGAGGGTGTCGCCGATCTGCTGCGGGTCCTCGGGCCGCTCACGGACGCCGAGTTGGCGACCCGGGGTGCCGAGCCCGGCTGGGCGCCGGAGCTGGAGGCGGCGCGCCGCGCGGTGCGGGTGCGGATCGCGGGGACCGAGCACTGGGCGGCGATCGAGGACGCGGGGCGGCTGCGGGACGCGCTGGGCACGGCGCTGCCGGTGGGGGTGCCCGAGGCGTTCACCGAGCCGGTGAAGGACCCTCTGGGTGACCTGCTGTCGCGGTACGCGCGGACACACGGCCCGTTCACGTCGGCCCTCGCCGCGGCCCGGTTCGGGCTGGGAGCGGCGGTCACGGACGGCGCGTTGCAGCGGCTCGCGGCGTCGGGGCGGGTCGTGCAGGGCGAGTTCCATCCGGCGGGCATCGGGCAGGAGTGGTGCGATGCGACGATCCTGCGCAGGCTGCGGCGCCGTTCCCTGGCGGCGCTCCGTCAGGAGCTGGAGCCGGTGCCGCCCGCGGCCCTCGCCAGTTTCCTCCCGCCGTGGCAGCACCTGGGGGGCAGTGCCCTGCGGGGCATCGACGGGTTGGCTCGGGCGGTGGAGCAGTTGCAGGGGGCGGCGGTGCCGGCGTCCGCTCTGGAGAAGCTGATCCTGCCGTCGCGGGTGGCCGACTACAGTGCGGCCCTGCTGGACGAGCTGACGACCACGGGTGAGGTCGTGTGGGCGGGGTCGGGCGCGCTGCCCGGCAAGGACGGCTGGATCTCCCTGTATCTCGCCGACACGGCGCCCCTCCTGCTGCCGCCGGCCCATCCGCTGGAGCTGACGGCGCTCCACGAGTCGGTGCTGAGCGCGCTGGCGCCCGGCTACGGCCTGTTCTTCCGTCAGCTCGCCGACCAGGTCCGCGCCACGACGCACCCGGCGGCGAGCGATCCTCAACTCGCCGACGCGATCTGGGACTTGGCGTGGTCGGGGCGGCTCACCAACGACACCCTCGCGCCGTTGCGCTCGGTGCTGGGTTCGGGGCGTACCGCCGGATCGACCGCGCACCGCGCCAAGCGTCCGGTGCCGCGCGGCCGGTACGGCACGCTGGCCTCCGCCGCCCGCACGGCGTCGCGTACGGGACCGCCGACGGTGTCGGGCCGCTGGTCGCTGCTGCCGGCCCGCGAGCCGGACCCGACGCACCGCGCCCATGCGCTGGCCCGCGCCCTGCTGGACCGGCACGGCGTGGTCACCCGGGGCGCGGTGCAGGCCGAGGGGGTGGAGGGCGGCTTCTCGGCGACGTACCGGATCCTCGCCGCGTTCGAGGACAGCGGTCAGGCCCGGCGGGGGTACGTGGTCGAGGGGCTCGGCGCGGCCCAGTTCGCGATGGACGGCGCGGTGGACCGGCTGCGGGCGGCCGCCACCGCCCGGGACCGGGGCAGTGACGCGCAGAGCGCCCCGCAGGCGATCGTCCTGGCGGCGGCGGATCCGGCCAACGCGTACGGCGCGGCGCTGCCCTGGCCGGAGCCGCCGGGCGGCGCCGGGCACAAGCCGGGCCGCAAGGCGGGCTCCGTCGTCGTCCTGGTCGACGGGGAGCTGGTGCTGTATCTGGAGCGTGGCGGCAAGTCGCTGCTGGCGTGGGCCGGCGAGCCGGACGATCCGGCGCTGACCGCGGCGGCGGGATCCCTCGCGGGGGCGGCCCGCGCCGGGCGTCTGGGCACCATCACGGTGGAACGCGCGAACGGCGACCCGGCCCTGACCGCCCCGCTCGCCCGCACCCTGGAGGCAGCGGGCTTCGTCGCCACCCCGAAGGGCCTACGCCTGAGACCGTGACCCGCCCCGCCCCGCCCGGCCGCCCCGGGGCAGCGAGCCGCGCCCCCACCCGGGGCAGCGAGCCGCGCGCTCCCGCCCCTCGGCACACGGTGGACGCCCCGCCGCCGGGCAACCGGCACAGGACACCCCTCGCCGCACGGCAACCGCACACAGCACCCCTCGCCGCACGGCACCCCGCACAGTCGACGCATCGCCGAAGGCAACCCGGCACAATTGACCCATGCCCGAAGGTGACACCGTCTACCAGGCCGCGAAGCGGTTGCACGCCGCGCTGGCCGGTCAGGTCCTCACCCGTTCCGACCTGCGGGTTCCCCGGTTCGCCACGGCGGATCTGACCGGGCGGAGCGTGCTCGATGTCACGCCGCGCGGCAAGCATCTCCTGACGCGGATCGAGGGCGGCCTCACCCTGCACTCCCACTTGCGGATGGACGGGTCCTGGCGGATCTTCGCGCCGGGTGAGCGCTGGAACGGCGGCCCCGCGTTCCAGATCCGGGCGATCCTGGGGAACGCGGAGCACACGGCGGTCGGCTACCGGCTGCCCGTGCTCGAACTGCTCCGCACCGCGGACGAGGCAGCGGCGGTCGGTCATCTCGGGCCCGATCTGCTCGGCCCCGACTGGGACGCGGACGTGGCGCTGCGCAACCTCCTCAGGGATCCCGCGCGCCCCGTGGGTGAGGCCCTGCTCGACCAGCGCAATCTGGCCGGGGTGGGCAATGTGTTCAAGTCGGAGATCTGCTTCGCGCTGCGCGTGGTGCCGTGGCTGGCGGTCGGTGAGGTGCCCGCGCCCGAGCGTCTCGTGGCCGTCGCGAAGCAGCTCCTGGAGGCCAACAAGGACCGGCCGGTGCGCCAGAAGTACCTCTACGGCCGGGCCGGGAGGCCGTGTCCGCGCTGCCGCACCCCGATCCGTACCGCGGCGCAACGCGACCCGTCCGGCCGCGAGCGCCCCACCTACTGGTGCCCCAAGTGCCAGCCCGCCCCCGCCCTTTGACGCCTTCGCCGCGCGGCCCCTCCGCCCGTACCCCGCACGCTTATTGACGGGTCGTCAGATCCGGACGTACCGTCCCGGCATGGCTCTCACGGCGTACGACCTCGGTGATCGCGCGGCCTTCGTCACGGGGGCGGCCAGTGGGATCGGGCGGGCCGGCGCGCTGCTGCTCGCGGAGGCCGGTGCCGTGGTGCACTGTGCGGACCGCGACGAGGTGGGGCTCGACGAGACCCGGGCACTGATCACGAAGGCGGGCGGCACCGCGTACGTCCACCCGCTGGACGTCGCGGACCGGGCGCAGGTCAAGGCCGCCCTGGCCGCCGCCGGGCCGGTCCATGTCGTGGCCGCGATCGCCGGTGTCATGCACACGAGTTCGGTCCTGGACACCGACGACGTCGACCTGGACCGGGTGCTCGCCGTCAATTTCCGCGGTGTGCTGCACACCTGCCAGGAAGCGGCCCGGACGATGATCGCGCACGGCATCCGGGGGTCTCTCGTCACCATGGCGTCGGGGGCCGTGGACTCCGCGCGGCCGGGCCTGTTCTGCTACAGCGTCTCCAAGGCGGCGGTGGTACAGCTCACCAAGACGCTCGCCTCCGAGCTCGGCCCGTACGGGATCCGCGTCAACGCGGTGGCTCCCGGCTGGGTCCGCACCCCGATGACCGACCAGCACGCCTCCGCGCAGCAGGAGCAGATCGAGTCGATGATGATGCGGCTCTCCCCGCTCGGCACGCTCGGCCGCCCCGAGGACGTCGCGCACGCCGTGCTGCACCTCGCGGCGGACGCCTCGTCGTTCACGACGGGCCAGATCCTGCGTCCGAACGGTGGCGTCGCCATGCCCTGGTAGGGCGTGGTTCCTGGCCGGAGCGCGGCCGTGGCCCTGAGGTGGCGGGCAGGGCCGTCACATGCACCGGCAGCAGGCTCAGCCCCCAGCCGCCGGCGACCATCGCGCCCTCGACGAACCCGGTCTGCCCGGGTATCAGCAGCAGACGCAGCACGGCCCACCACCACAGCGCCGCGACCGCCAGCGCGGGCACCCAACGCACCATCACCGTCATGGGCCGCCTCCTCGGGCTCCTCGGGCCGACGCTAGACCGCCGGCCGGCCCGCCGGGAGGGCGCACCGGGTGCAGGCCCGGCGCGCTCCACGTCTCCCACGCTTCACTGCGGACATCCCCGCCCCCGCACGGTGCGCTCCCGCCCGTGCGTGCGGCGCCCGTGCCTCGGCGCGGTGCGCTCGATTCAGCCGGCTCAGACGGCTCAGACGGTCTCGGCCTGGAACATCCA
Organism: Streptomyces sp. NBC_00083; assembly: GCF_026343295.1. Taxonomy (GTDB): domain Bacteria; phylum Actinomycetota; class Actinomycetes; order Streptomycetales; family Streptomycetaceae; genus Streptomyces. Next base: position 1,390,660 of record NZ_JAPELY010000002.1, on the reverse strand, counting down.
GGCGTGCTTCTCCAGGTCGGCGGTGAGGCCGATGAGGATGTCCTGGGTGATCGGGTCGGGCTCGTCGGTCGCCGCGATGCGCTCGCGCATCCGGCCGATGACCACGCCGAGGGCGTCCACGAGGACCTTCACGGCGTCGGTGTCCTTGATCCAGCCTTCCGGCACGGTGGTGATCGCGCTGGACTTCGCCACCGTCACGGCCCGCCCGTCGGGGCTGACGCCGATGGCGGAGGCCCGTTCGGCGACGGTGTCGGAGTGGAGCCGCGCGGTGGTGACGACCTCGTCGAGCTGGAGGTGGACGGAGCGGAAGCGGGGGCCGACCACGTTCCAGTGGACCTGCTTGGCGACGAGCGACAGGTCGACGAGATCCACCAGCGCCCCCTGCAGAGCGTCCCCGACCACCTTGAGGTCGGTGTCGGACAGCGGGCTCTTGATGTAGGACATGCTTTTCCTCCACGTGGACGGGACGCACTCGGACAGAACGCCCGCGACACCACGCACAAGGGGGAACACTCGTACGGAACATCCGGACGTTTGCACGATCTCCTACCACCCTGCCACAGAAGCCCCGAAGGGGGCGCGGTGGGACAAGCGACCGGAAAGGGCTGAGCCCCGCCGGTCACCGTAGGACCTGCGGGGCTCAGTACAAGCCTGTGCGCGTACCTGGGGGTCAGGCCGCGACGACGTCCACCGCTTCCGCGGGCGCCTTGATCGTCACCCGCTCGGTCGGCACACCAGTCACCGACGTCACGGAGATCGAATTGAGCATCGGACGTACCGGCGCACGCACCGGCACCGGATCACTCGCTGCCGCAGAGGCAGCGAGCTCGGCGAGTGCCAGCTCGTCGCTCACTTCTCGCATGAGCTCGGACATCCGTACGTCAAGCGCGTCGCAGATGGCGGAGAGCAGCTCGGAGGATGCCTCCTTCTGCCCCCGCTCCACCTCGGAGAGATAGCCGAGTGAGACTCGGGCGGACGAGGAGACTTCGCGCAGAGTACGGCCCTGGCGCTGGCGCTGCCGACGCAGCACGTCACCCAGCAGGCGACGGAGCAGAATCATCGGTGGCTCCCTCCTCGGACCGCGTAGCCGCATCCTTCACGCCCCACCGTACCGCCTCGCGCCGCGGCCGTGCGGGGAGCGATGTCGTGTTCACTCAGGGCTGCAAACATCAAATCCCCCCGTTCTGTTCCGTATCCTGTGCCCGCCCAGCCTTGCGGAGTTCACTGGAGAGCAGTTCGAGCACGCTGCGTACACTCTCCCTACGGATTTCCGCCCGGTCGCCGTTCAACCGCAATGCGACAGTTTTTGTCGCGCCCGCCGGGCCAACGGCCGAAACGTATACGGTGCCGACCGGTTGGCCGTCCTGTGGTTCGGGTCCGGCGACCCCCGTCGTCGCGATGCCCCAGCTGGCGCCGAGCGCCTCGCGTACCCCCGCCGCCATCTGCAGCGCGACGTCGGGATCGACCGCTCCGCGCTCGTCCAGGAGGGTCCCGTCGACACCCAGGACGTGGCGCTTGAGCGCGGTGGCGTACGCCGTCACGGAGCCGCGGAAGGCGTGTGAGGCTCCCGGCACCGAGGTCAGCTCGGCCGCCACCAGACCGCCCGTCAGGGACTCCGCGACCGCGAGCGTCTGTTCACGCTCCGTGAGCAGACGGAGCACCTCGGCCGCTTCGCTCACGACACCGGCCCCGCGTCGGCGCGCTGCGCGGCGAGCCCCTGGCGCCTCAGCACGATCGCCTGGCGCACGTAGTCGAGGCCCGTGACCACCGTGAGCACCACGGCGAGCGCCATCACCCAGAACCGCAGGGTCGCCAGCGGGCCGGTGAGGGCGAGGACGTACATGCCGGTCGCGGTGCCCTGCGCGAGGGTCTTGAGCTTGCCGCCCCGGCTGGCCGGAATCACTCCGTGCCGGATGACCCAGAAACGCATGAGCGTGATGCCCAGTTCCCGGAAGAGGATGACGCCCGTGACCCACCAGGGCAGATCACCGAGGAGGGAGAGGCAGATCAGCGCCGCCCCCATGATCGCCTTGTCGGCGATCGGGTCGGCGATCTTCCCGAAGTCGGTGACGAGGTTGTACGTGCGCGCCAGATGGCCGTCGAAGATGTCCGTGATCATGGCGACGGCGAAGGCCGCCCACGCCCACGCCCGCATCCCCGGGTCGTATCCGCCGTCCGCGAGCAGCAGCATCACGAAGCCCGGCACGAGCACGAGCCGGATCATGGTGAGGATGTTGGCGATGTTCCAGAGGCTGGCCTGGTTGACGGCCGCAGCACCCAGCTTGCCGCCGGGCGCCGGCGCACGGCCGGTACCGCCCGCCGTCGACGCCGGGACTCCGGTCATCTGCCCGCCTCCTCAGCCCCGCCAACCAACTCGACCACGAGGTCGACACCTTCGGTAGCGACGACCTTGGCCTCGACGATACGGCCGGGCGCAAGTCCCGCGCTCTCAGTGAAGATCACTTGGCCGTCGGTCTCGGGTGCCTGGTGCTCGGCGCGGCCGACCGCGCCGTCCTCGTCGTCGATGCTCTCGACCAGGACGCGCACCGTGTCGCCGATGCGCTCCTCGGCGCGCTGCGCGGTGAGCTCCTCGGCGAGGCGCGACAGGTGGGCCAGGCGCGCGGCGATGGTGTCGTCGTCGAGCTTGTTCTCGTAGCCGAGCGCTTCGGTGCCCTCCTCGTCGGAGTAGCCGAAGACGCCGATGGCATCGAGGCGGGCCGCGGTGAGGAAGCGTTCCAGCTCCTTGAAGTCCTCCTCGGTCTCGCCGGGGAAGCCCACGATGAAGTTGGAGCGGACGCCGGCGGTGGGGGCCTTGGCGCGGATCGTGTCGAGCAGTTCGAGGAACCGGTCGGTGTCGCCGAAGCGGCGCATGGCGCGCAGCACGGCGGGCGCGGAGTGCTGGAAGGAGAGGTCGAAGTAGGGCACGACCTTGTCGGTCGAGGTGAGGACGTCGATGAGGCCGGGCCGCATCTCGGCGGGCTGGAGGTAGCTGACGCGGACCCGCTCGATGCCGTCGACCTCGGCGAGCTCGGGCAGCAGGGTCTCCAGGAGCCGGATGTCGCCGAGGTCCTTGCCGTAGGAGGTGTTGTTCTCGGAGACCAGCATGACCTCCTTGACGCCCTGCTCGGCCAGCCAGCGCGTCTCGCCGAGCACGTCGCTGGGGCGGCGCGAGATGAACGAGCCGCGGAAGGAGGGGATGGCGCAGAACGAGCAGCGCCGGTCGCAGCCGGAGGCCAGCTTCACGGAGGCGACGGGGCTGGTGTCGAGCCGGCGGCGCAGCGGGGCGCGCGGACCGGAGGCGGGGGCGAGGCCTTCGGGGAGGTCCTCGGGCGGGGTGTCCTGCGCGTGTCCGGGCAGCGCCACGTCGGGGGCGGCCTGGCGCTCGGCGGGGCTGATGGGGAGCAGCTTGCGCCGGTCACGGGGGGTGTGCGAGGCGTGGATGCCGCCGTTGAGGATGGTCTGGAGGCGGTCGGAGATGTCGGCGTAGTCGTCGAAGCCGAGGACGCCGTCGGCCTCGGGGAGCGCCTCGGCGAGGTCCTTGCCGTACCGCTCGGCCATGCAGCCGACCGCGACGACGGCCTGAGTGCGGCCGTGGTCCTTCAGATCGTTGGCTTCGAGGAGGGCGTCGACGGAGTCCTTCTTGGCGGCTTCGACGAATCCACAGGTGTTGACGACGGCGACGTCCGCGTCCGATGCGTCCTCGACGAGCTCCCAGCCGTCCGCTGCCAAGCGGCCTGCGAGCTCCTCCGAGTCCACCTCGTTACGGGCGCAGCCAAGAGTGACAAGGGCGACGGTGCGGCGTTCGGGCATGGTCTCAAGACTACTTTGTCCTGGCCCACGCCCCCGCCGCGAGGGTCGTGGGTCCCTCCGCGGGGGGTCGTGGGCCCCGGGATCAGCCGACCTGGGGGTCGCCCTTGGTGTAGCTGAGGCGCTCGACCTGGCCGTCGTCGAACTTGCTGTCGATCTTCTTGCCGTTGACGTAGAGCTCGATCGCTCCGGCGTTTCCGAGGATCAGGTCGACCTTCTCGGCGTCCTGGAACGTCTGGGCGTCGCCCTTCTGCAGCAGGCCGTCGAAGAGCAGCTTGCCGGTGTGGTCCTTGGCCGAGATCCAGCTCTTGTCGTTGATCGCGGTGACCTTGACGGTGACCTTGTCGGCGGGGACGGCCGCGATCGCGCTGTCGGAGGGCGTCGGGGTGGGCTTGGGGGCGGGCTTGGACGGGGTGGGGTTCGCCGCCGGCTTGCTGGGCTTCTGCTGGGCGGGGCCCTCGGCGACGGAGGAGTGGCTCTTTCCCTTGTCGTTGCCGCTGAACATGGTGAAGCCGACGAAGCCGACGACCACGACGATCGCGGCGACCATGGCGGCGGTCCAGTTGGGGCGCCGGGGCTCGGGGCGGATGCGTTCCGCGTCGAACAGGGGCGCGGCGGGCGTGGGCGCGGGGCGGCCGCCGTGATCGTCGTCGTACTGGGCGACCAGCGGGCCGGGGTCGAGGCCGACGGCCTGGGCGAACGTGCGGATGTGGCCGCGGGCGTACACATCGCCGCCGCAGCGCGAGAAGTCGTCCTGTTCGATCGCGTGCACGATGGGGATGCGCACCCGGGTGGAGGAGCTGACCTCGTCGACGGTCAGTCCCGCGGCGATGCGGGCCTGCTGGAGGGCGCGACCGATCGAGGGCCCGTCGTTCTTGATCGCCGGCTCGTCGTCTTCGATCGAAGGCCGGTCGTCTTCGGGAGAGTTGCCGATGGACACGGGGGCGCCTTTCGAGCGTGAGCCACCTGCTGGATGTTCAGTCTAGGGGGGGTACGAAAGCGTGGGGCAACCGGGAGCGCGGACTTTGTACGCCATCGGTATGGCCGGTGCCCCCTGACAGCGGGGCGCCGACCACGTGTGCTTCCACGTCTCCCTCAACTTGACGTACGGCCAGGGGAAACGGTTGCCCGGTCATCCCGTACGAGTGCTGTTTGGGCCGGCCGACCGGGTCGCCGCGGTCCGGCCCGGCCGGTACGCGGTGCCCTGGGTCTTCGCCCGGGTCGTCGCCCGGGTCTTCGCCGCGCACACTCAGGGAGCCTCCCCCCGGATCACGGCGAGCACTCCATCGAGTTCGTCCGGCTTGACCAGGACGTCGCGGGCCTTGGAGCCCTCGCTGGGTCCGACGATGCTCCGCGACTCCATCAGGTCCATGAGCCGGCCGGCCTTGGCGAAGCCGACGCGGAGCTTGCGCTGGAGCATCGACGTGGAGCCGAACTGCGTGGAGACCACCAGCTCGGCGGCCTGACACAGCAGGTCCAGGTCGTCGCCGATCTCCTCGTCGATCTCCTTCTTCTGCTTGGTGCCGACGGTGACGTCGTCCCGGAAGACGGGCGCCATCTGGTCCTTGCAGTGCTGGACGACGGCCTGGATCTCGTCCTCGGTGACGAAGGCGCCCTGGAGCCGGGTCGGCTTGTTCGCGCCCATCGGCAGGAACAGGCCGTCGCCCTTGCCGATGAGCTTCTCGGCGCCGGGCTGGTCGAGGATGACGCGGCTGTCGGCGAGCGACGACGTCGCGAAGGCGAGCCGTGAGGGCACGTTGGCCTTGATCAGGCCGGTGACGACGTCGACGGAGGGCCGCTGGGTGGCGAGCACCAGATGGATGCCGGCGGCGCGGGCCAACTGGGTGATGCGGACGATCGCGTCCTCCACGTCGCGGGGCGCGACCATCATCAGGTCGGCGAGCTCGTCGACGATCACCAGGAGGTACGGGTACGGCGTCAGCTCGCGCTCGCTGCCCTCGGGCAGTTTCACCTTGCCGTTGCGGATGGCCTCGTTGAAGTCGTCGATGTGCCGGAAGCCGAACGCCGCGAGGTCGTCGTAGCGCAGGTCCATCTCGCGCACGACCCACTGGAGCGCCTCGGCGGCCCGCTTCGGGTTGGTGATGATCGGCGTGATGAGGTGCGGAATGCCCTCGTACGCCGTCAGCTCCACCCGCTTGGGGTCGACGAGCACCATGCGGACGTCCTCGGGGGTGGCCCGCACCATCACGGAGGTGATGAGGCAGTTGATGCAGGACGACTTTCCGGAACCGGTGGCTCCGGCGACCAGGACGTGGGGCATCTTGGCGAGGTTGGCCATGACGTAGCCGCCCTCGACGTCCTTGCCGAGCGCCACCAGCATGGGGTGGTCGTCCTCGGCGGCGTCCGCGAGGCGCAGCACGTCGCCCAGGTTGACCATTTCGCGGTCGGTGTTGGGGATCTCGATGCCGACGGCGGACTTGCCGGGGATGGGCGAGATGATCCGCACGTCGGGGCTGGCGACCGCGTACGCGATGTTCTTGGCGAGGGCGGTGATGCGCTCGACCTTGACGGCCGGGCCGAGTTCGACCTCGTACCGGGTGACCGTCGGGCCGCGGGTGAAGCCGGTGACGCTGGCGTCGACCTTGAACTCCATGAAGACGTTCTGCAGCGAGGCGACGACGGCGTCGTTGGCGGCGCTGCGGGTCTTGCCGGGGCCGCCCTTCTCCAGGAGGTCGAGCGAGGGCAGCGCGTAGGTGATGTCGCCGGCGAGCTGGAGCTGTTCGGCGCGCGACGGCAGCGGCGCGGTGCTCTCGCGGGGTGCCTTCGTCAGGTCGGGCACGACGGGGGGCGCGCCCGGTGTGGCCTTCGGCGCCGGGCCGGGGGTCCTGGTCCCGGGCTGTGCGGCGCGTGCGGTCGGCAGTGGGGTCGCGGGGGTGGCTTCGGGGTCGCGGTCGGTGGAGACGCCCTGGGTGAGGTCGGCGACGACGGGCGAGGGCGGCAGCCCGTTCATGACGGCGCCGTCGAGGGCGGCGGCCGCGGCGGCGGCCACGTCGACCGGGTCGAGCCCGTTCTCGAAGGCCGGCTGTACGGAGCCGCGGCGCGGCTTGCGGCGCCGCGAGAGGGCCTCGTGTTCGGCGTGCTCGGGGTCGTGCTCGAAGGCGGTGGCGGGGCGGCGCCGGGCGCGCGGGGCGGGTTCGGCCTCGCGCCACTCGTCGTCGTACGCCTCCTCGTCGGCGAGTTCGCCGGGGAGGGGTTCGAGGACGCCGAGCTTGACGCCGAGCAGCCGCAGCCGCTGCGGGATGGCGTTGACCGGGGTCGCGGTGACCACGAGGAGGCCGAACACGGTGAGCAGCACGAGCATGGGGACGGCGAGGACGTCGCCGAGGGTGAATTCGAGGGGCTTGGAGGAGGCCCAGCCGATGAGGCCGCCCGCGTCCTGCATGGCGTCGGTACCGGCGTCGCGGCCGGGTGAGCCGCACGCGATGTGGACCTGGCCGAGCACGCCGAGGACGAGCGCGGACAGGCCGATGACGATCCGCCCGTTGGCCTCGGGCTTCTCGGGATAGAGGATGAGCCGGATCGCGATGGCGCCGAGCAGCAACGGCACCACCACGTCGAGGCGGCCGAACGCGCCGGTGACGAGCATCTGCACGAGGTCGCCGACGGGGCCGCGCAGGTTGGACCAGGTACCGGCGGCGACGATCAGGGCGATGCCGAGCAGGAGCAGGGCCACGCCGTCCTTGCGGTGGGCGGGGTCGAGTCCCTTGGCGCCGCGTCCTATGCCGCGGAACACCGCGCCCACGCCGTGGGCCGCGCCGAGCCAGACCGCGCGCACGAGCCGGTAGAGGCCACCGGTCGGGGACGGGGCCGCCTTGGGTGCGGGCCTGGGGGCCGCCGCCTTCTTGGCGGGCGCCCTCTTGGCGGCGGTCTTCTTCGCGGGCGCCTTGGGGGCCGCGGCTTTCTTCGCGGGCGCGGCCTTCGCCGGGGTACGGCCGGTGCGCTTCGCGGTGCCCGCCGTGCCCTGGGAACCCTTGCCGGACGTACGTGAGGCCATGGTGCTGAGGTTACCTGGGTCGGCGGCGGTGGACACGTGTGCCTACGCCTTCACCCGTCCGTGTCGTACGCCGTAACGGTGCTGACGCCGCGTCAACCGGACGCGGCGTCAGGCGGGGCCTTCAGTTCTGCGACGGCAGGGTGGGCGCGCCGCCGGTGCCGGGCTCCAGGGCGTCCAACGCGCGCCGCAGGCCGGTGAGCTTGCGCTCCAGGTGGGCGGCGGTGGCGACCGCCGCGGCGTCGGCGGATTCGTCGTCGAGCTGCTTGGAGAGCGCCTCGGCCTGTTCCTCAACTGCCGCGAGCCGTGCGGACAGTTCGGCGAGCAGGCCCGCGGACTCCTTGGCGGCGCCGCCCTGCGAGCCGCCCTCCAGCTGGAGCCGCAGCAGTGCCGCCTGCTCCCGCAGCTGGCAGTTCTTCATGTACAGCTCGACGAAGACCGACACCTTGGCGCGCAGCACCCAGGGGTCGAACGGCTTCGAGATGTAGTCCACGGCGCCCGCCGCGTACCCCCGGAAGGTGTGGTGGGGGCCGTGGTTGATGGCCGTGAGGAAGATGATCGGGATGTCCCGCGTCCGCTCACGCCGCTTGATGTGTGCCGCGGTCTCGAACCCGTCCATTCCGGGCATCTGGACGTCCAGCAGAATGACCGCGAAATCGTCCGTAAGCAGCGCTTTGAGCGCTTCCTCCCCTGACGATGCCCGCACCAGTGTCTGATCGAGCGCAGAGAGGATGGCCTCCAGCGCCAGCAGATTCTCCGGCCGGTCATCGACCAGGAGGATCTTGGCCTTCTGCACCATGGCCCGTCCTCCTCGCCCCGGCAGTGCACCGGGCGCCGCCCCAGGGGACGACTCCCTTGCGTCGCCCGTCCTTGTGCCGGTCATGGTAGCCGCACCCCGCCTGTCGCCACACCCTGTCACCGCGATGTCACTGTGCACGTAGCAGAAACGTAGTGGGAGACCAGAAGGTTCCCCGAATACCGCCCCCTCACACGCCTTCGGCCACGGTCAGTCAGCACGGGCCCGGAATCCGGGCCCGTGCGACGGTCACTTCCCCCGCATCCACTGCTCCATCACGGAGAGCAGATGGTCGGGGTCGACCGGCTTGGTGACGTAGTCGGACGCGCCCGATTCGATGGCCTTCTCGCGGTCCCCCTTCATCGCCTTCGCGGTGAGCGCGACGATCGGCAGACCGGCGAACTGCGGCATCCTGCGGATCGCCGTCGTCGTCGCGTAGCCGTCCATCTCCGGCATCATGATGTCCATCAGGACGACCGCGGTGTCCTCGTGCTGTTCGAGGACCTCGATGCCCTCCCGCCCGTTCTCCGCGTAGAGCACCGAAAGCCCGTGCTGTTCGAGGACGCTGGTGAGCGCGAAGACGTTGCGTACGTCGTCGTCGACGATGAGCACCTTCTCGCCCGTGAAGTGGAAGCTCCGCGCGGGCGCCCGCTCCGGTTCGGCCGAAGCCCAGTCCTCGTCGGCGTCGGCCTGCCGGCCCTGCGGGGCGGCCTCCTGCCTGCTCGCCGCTTCGAGTGCCTTGCGGCGCCGCCGGAACAGCCCCGCCGTGCCGGGCTGGGAGGCCTCGGCCGTGCCGCGCTGCCCGCTGTGGTGCTGCGTCACGTCGGAGTGCCCGGCGTCGAGGGCGAACCCGGCGGCGCCCTCCATGGAGCCGGGGGCCAGCTGCGGGTAGCCCTGCGGCGGCAACTCGCTGAGGTGCAGCGGGAGGTAGAGCGTGAAGGTGGAGCCGCGGCCCGGCTCGCTCGCCGCGTGGATCTCGCCGCCGAGCAGCCGGGCGATCTCGCGGCTGATGGACAGGCCGAGGCCCGTTCCGCCGTACTTGCGGCTCGTGGTGCCGTCCGCCTGCTTGAACGCCTCGAAGATGACCCGCATCTTGCCGGCGGCGATGCCGATGCCGGTGTCGGTGACCGAGAACGCGATCAGGCCGGCGTCCGCGTCGCGCAGCGAGCCCGCCTCCAGGAGCTGCTCGCGGATGGCGTGCGGGACGTCGGTGCCGGCCGGGCGGATCACCAGCTCCACGGCGCCGCTGTCGGTGAACTTCACCGCGTTGGACAGCAGGTTGCGCAGCACCTGGAGCAGGCGCTGCTCGTCGGTGTGGAGCGTGGCGGGCAGCTCGGGCGAGACCCGTACCGAGAAGTCGAGGCCCTTCTCCGCGGTCAGCGGGCGGAAGGTGGCCTCCACGTAGTCGACGAGCTGGACCAGGGCGATCCGGGTCGGCGACACGTCCATCTTGCCGGCCTCGACCTTGGACAGGTCGAGGATGTCGTTGATCAGCTGGAGCAGGTCGGATCCGGCCCCGTGGATCGTTTCGGCGAACTCGACCTGCTTGGGCGAGAGGTTGCCCTCCGCGTTGTCGGCGAGCAACTTGGCGAGGATCAGCAGGGAGTTGAGCGGGGTGCGCAGCTCGTGCGACATGTTCGCGAGGAACTCGGACTTGTAGCGCATGGAGACGGCGAGCTGTTCGGCGCGCTCCTCCAGGACCTGCCGGGCCTCCTCGATCTCGGTGTTCTTCACCTCGATGTCGCGGTTCTGCTGGGCGAGCAGCTCGGCCTTCTCCTCCAGTTCGGCGTTGGAGGCCTGGAGCGCGCTCTGCCGGTTCTCCAACTCCGCGGAGCGCTCGCGCAGTTGCTCGGTGAGCTCCTGCGACTGCTTGAGCAGCACCTCGGTCTTGGAGTTGACGGAGATGGTGTTGACGCTGGTCGCGATCATCTCGGCGATCTGGTTGAGGAAGTCCTTCTGGATGTGCGTGAACGGCTGGAACGAGGCCAGTTCGATCACTCCGAGCACCTTGCCCTCGAAGAGCACCGGCAGCACGATCACATGGGCGGGCGGTGCCTCGCCGAGGCCCGAGGAGATCCGCAGGTAGCCCGGCGGCACGTTCTCCACGAGGATGGTGCGTTTCTCCTCGGCGGCCGTGCCGATGAGGGTCTCGCCGGGCCGGAAGGAGGTCGGCATCGAGCCGGCCGAGTAGCCGTAACTCCCGCGCATCCGCAGCTCGTACGAGGTGTCACGGTCGGCGCCGACCTCGGTGGCGCCGCCCGTGTGCATCGCCAGGAAGAACGCGCCGTGCTGGGCGGAGACGACCGGCGTCAGCTCGGTCATGATCAGCGACGCCACGTCGTCGAGGTCGCGGCGGCCCTGCATCAGACCGGAGATGCGGGCCAGGTTGCCCTTGAGCCAGTCCTGCTCCTTGTTGGCGACGGTCGTGTCCCGCAGGTTGGCGATCATCGTGTTGATGTTGTCCTGGAGGGCCTGGATCTCGCCCGCGGCGTCCACGTCGATCTTCAGGTTGAGGTCGCCGCGAGTCACCGCGGTCGCGACGGCGGCGATCGCGCGGACCTGCCGGGTCAGGTTCCCGGCCATCTCGTTCACCGATTCGGTGAGGTCGCGCCAGGTGCCGTCCACGTCACGCACCCGGGCGTGGCCGCCCAACTGGCCCTCGGTGCCCACCTCGCGGGCGACCCGGGTGACTTCCTGGCCGAACGAGGAGAGCTGGTCGACCATCGTGTTGATGGTGTTCTTCAGCTCCTGGATCTCGCCCCGCGCATCGATGTCGATCTTCTTGGTGAGGTCGCCCTGCGCGATGGCGGTGGTGACGGTGGCGATCTGGCGCACCTGGCCGGTGAGGTTGTCGGCCATCGAGTTCACCGACTCGGTGAGGTCCTTCCAGGTGCCCGAGACGCCGGGCACGCGGGCCTGGCCGCCCAGGATGCCGTCGGTGCCCACCTCGCGGGCCACCTTGGTGACCTGTTCGGCGAAGGAGGACAGCGTCGTCACCATGGTGTTGACGGTGTCGGCGAGTTCGGCGACCTCGCCGCGCGCCTCGACCGTCACCTTCTTGGTGAGGTCTCCGTTGGCGACCGCCGCGGAGACCCGGGAGATGTTGCGGACCTGGGTCGTCAGGTTCGCGGCCATCAGATTGACGTTGTCGCTGAGGTCCTTCCAGATGCCGGTGACACCGCGCACCCGGGCCTGACCGCCGAGGATGCCCTCCGTGCCCACCTCACGGGCGACGCGGGTGACCTCGTCGGCGAAGTTCGACAGCTGGTCGACCATGGTGTTGACCGTCGTGACCAGCTCAAGGATCTCGCCCTTGGAGTCGACGGTGATCTTCTTGGAGAGGTCGCCCTCGGCGACCGCCGTCGTCACCTCGGCGATGTTGCGCACCTGGGACGTCAGGTTGTTCGCCATGAAGTTGACGGACTGGGTGAGGTCCTTCCAGGTGCCGGAGACGCCCTGCACCTCGGCCTGGCCGCCCAGGATGCCCTCGGTGCCCACCTCGCGGGCGACCCGGGTGACCTGCTCGGCGAAGTTGGAGAGCTGGTCGACCATCGTGTTGAGCGTGTTCTTGAGCTCCAGGATCTCGCCGCGGGCGTCCACGTCGATCTTCTGCGAGAGATCACCGCGGGCGACCGCCGTGGCGACCTGCGCGATGTTGCGGACCTGGGCGGTGAGGTTGCCGGCCATGCCGTTCACGGAGTCCGTCAGGTCGCGCCACACACCGGCGACGCCGGGCACCTGGGCCTGCCCGCCGAGCCGTCCGTCGGTGCCGACCTCGCGGGCGACGCGGGTGACCTGCTCGGCGAAGGCGGAGAGCTGGTCGACCATCGTGTTGATGGTGTTCTTCAGTTCCAGCATCTCGCCGCGGGCGTCCACGTCGATCTTCTGCGACAGGTCGCCGCGGGCCACCGCCGTCGTCACCTGCGCGATCTGACGCACCTGCGACGTCAGGTTGCCGGCCATGAAGTTGACGGAGTCGGTGAGTTCCTTCCAGGTGCCGGAGACGCCGTCGACCCGGGCCTGACCGCCGAGGCGGCCCTCGGTGCCCACGTCCCGCGCCATCCGCGTGACCTGGTCGGCGAAGGACGACAGCTGCGCCACCATCGTGTTGACGGTGTTCTTCAGCTCCAGCATCTCGCCGGCCACGTCCACGGTGACCTTCTGGGAGAGGTCGCCGTTGGCGACCGCCGTCGTCACCTGCGCGATGTCGCGTACCTGACCGGTCAGGTTGCGGAAGGCGGTGTTGACGGAGTCGGTGAGGTCCTTCCACGTGCCGGCGGCGCCGGGCACCTCGGCCTGCCCGCCGAGCCGTCCCTCGATGCCGACCTCACGCGCGACGCGGGTGACCTCGGAACCGAACGACTGGAGCTGGTCGACCATCGTGTTGACGGTGTTCTTCAGCTCCAGCATCTCGCCGGCCACATCGACGGTGACCTTCTGCGTCATGTCACCGCTGGCGACCGCGGTCGTCACCTGCGCGATGTCGCGCACCTGGGTCGTCAGATTGCGGAAGACGGTGTTGACGGAGTCGGTGAGGTCCTTCCACGTGCCGGCCGCGCCGGGCACCTGCGCCTGCCCGCCGAGCAGCCCCTCCGCGCCGACCTCGTTGGCGACTCGGGTGACCTCGTCCGCGAAGGTGCGCAGCGTCTCGGTCATCTGGTTGATGGTCTCGGCGAGCTGCGCGACCTCGCCGCGCGCGTTGACCGTGACCTTCTGCGAGAGGTCGCCGCTGGCCACCGCCGTGGTCACCTGGGCGATGCCGCGGACCTGGGCGGTCAGGTTGGTCGCCATCACGTTGACGGAGTCGGTGAGGTCCTTCCACACCCCGGCCACGCCCGGCACCTGCGCCTGGCCGCCGAGCTCGCCCTCGGTGCCGACCTCGCGGGCGACGCGGGTCACCTCCGAGGAGAAGGAGGACAGCTGGTCGACCATCGTGTTGACGGTGTTCTTCAGCTGGAGCATCTCGCCGGCCACGTGCACCGTGACCTTGCGCGAGAGATCACCCTTGGCGACGGCGGTGGTGACGAGAGCAATATCACGTACCTGGGCCGTCAGCCGGTACGCCATCGTGTTGACGGAATCCGTCAGATCCTTCCAGGAACCTGACATTCCGCGCACCTGGGCCTGACCGCCGAGCTTGCCCTCGGTGCCGACTTCGAGGGCGACCCGGGTCACCTCGTCGGTGAAGGCGGAGAGCTGGTCGACCAGGTTGTTCACGGTCCGGCCGACCTTGAGGAACTCCCCGCGCAGCGGCCGCTCGGTGCCGTCGCTGCCGTGGGACCGCAGGTCCATCCGCTGCTCCAGGTCGCCCTCGGCCACCGCCGAGAGGACCCGGCCGACCTCGGAGACCGGGCGCGCGAGGTCGTCCACCAGTGCGTTGGAGGCGTCGATGGCGGCTGCCCAGGAGCCCTCGCAGGCGCCGTTCTCCAGGCGCTCGGTCAGCTTGCCCTCGCGCCCCACCATCCTGCGCACCCGGGCGATCTCGCCGGTCAGGTGCAGGTTGCGGTCCGCGACCTCGTTGAAGACGGCCGCGATCTCCGCCATCACCCCGTCGCCGGAGACCGTCAGGCGTTTGCGGAAGTTTCCGTCCCGCATCGACGCGAGCGCGGCCAGGAGCCGCTGCAACGCCGCCGTGTCCACCTCGGTCGTGCCGCCACTCCCCCGGTGCTTGTTCCGGGCCTGTTGAGTCCGGGGCTGATCGTCTTTCGCGCGCGTGCTTACGCCCCGCGCCGCTGCGCCAGACTCCACCGTGTCCCTCCCGCAAGGGTTGACCGCACTACCCGGGCTGTCTCCGGAAGCATGCCCAGTGTTTCACCATGGCCGAACCAGGCCATAACAGTTCGGCAGCTTCGCATATCCGTCCCCGCCCACGGAGGGCGGAAACACTGGTGACCGGCATCCGCTCGGACCGCGAAGGTAAGTAACCTGGCTCCCGGCTGTCCAGCCGCCCCGGTCCGCCCGGCAAGAGGGCGGTTCGTTCCCTTTGCCCGAAATGGCAGGGGAAAGGCGGCGCAAAGGACGACCACGGGAGACCGGAGGGGGCGGGCCGACGTGGGACTGTTGATTCCCGGAGGGCACGTTCCGGAGCCCCGGCAAGGAAATCCGGGCGTCGAGACGCGTACGAGGAGTTCTGTGATCACCGCGCGGGCGGCAGCCAGCTTCGACCCTGTCGGGCGGTCCGTCGCGACCGCCCGCGCCTTCGTCCGGGACACGCTCCAGGGCTGGGGGTACGCGGACGTCGTGGACGACGCCGTGGTCCTCACCAGTGAGCTCGTCACCAACGCGGTGGTCCACGCCGGCACCAAGGCCGACGTCCTGTGTCTGCGCTCCGAGGACGGCGTACGCGTGGAGGTGGCCGACCGCTACCCCGAACGTGAGGTTCCGCTCATCGGCTCGCCCACCGACATCGCGAGCCCCGATCGCGAGAACGGCCGCGGCCTGCTGCTCTGCGCCGCCCTCGCCTCCCGCTGGGGCGTCGAGTACACGCCGACCAGAAAGAACGTCTGGTTCCAACTCGACCTGCCCAACCGGCCGGTGGGCACCCGCTCCGCGGGTCCGGCCCTGCCCACCGCGCTCCTTCCCGTGACCGACGGGCGGGTCCGCGTCGCGGTCGTCCAGATCGACCGCGCGGGCGCCGTCCGCGCCTGGAACGAGGACGCCGAGGAACTCTTCGGCTACCCCGCCGAGCAGGTCACCGGCAAGGCGCTCACCGACTTCGCCGCCTGGCCGCACACCCCCGGCACCTCCACCGGCATCGTCGAGGCGCTCCAACTCTCGCGCTGGGAAGGCACGTACGGGATAAGGGGTGCCGACGGCCGCGTAGTGCCCGTGTACGCCTCGCACTTGAGGGTCCGTGACACCGAGGGCGAACCCTCCACGGTCTGTCTCCTCGTACGCGACGACGAGCGCGCGGTGCTCCAGACCCCCGCCCGCCAGCCCGTCACCGAATCCACCGTGCTGGGCGAGAACCGCAGTGTGGACCCCTTCGAGGTGTTCATCGGCTCCCCCGCCCCCGACGACCTCGACGGCCTGCTCCAGCGCACCGTCGAGCGCGCCCGCGACATGCTCGACGGCGACTCCGCGTTCCTGCTCCTCGCCACCGACGACGAGACCGAACTCGAAGTCCGCGCCACCACCGGCCTGCCCTCCGCACGCCAGCGCTTCGCCCGCGTCCCCGTCGAGGCCGGCACCGGCCGGTACGGATCGGCGCGGATGCCCGCCGTCCACGAGGACCTCGCGGCCGTGCCCGGCGCGGTCCCGCTCCTCGAAAGCACCGGCATGCGCTCGGTCGTCACCGTCCCCCTCAAGGTCGAGGGACGCCTGACGGGATCGCTCGGCGTCGCCGCGGAATCCCCCGGCCGCTACTCCAACGAGGAGGCCCTGCGCCTCCAGTTCGCCGCCGACCGCATCGCGCTCGCCGTCGAATCGGCCCGTCTGGGAGAGCTGGAGCGCCTGCGCAGAGGCTCGCTGAGCTTCCTCGTCGAGGCCTCCGACCTCCTGGCCGGCACCCTGGACCGCGACCAGACGCTCGCCCTCATGGCGCAGATGACCGTGCCCACCCTCGCCACCTGGTGCGCCGTCTACACGATCGCCGACCAGTCCTCGGACCCGTACCTCTCCTACGTCCTGCACGAGGACGAGGAGCGCATCGACGGCCTCAAGGCGCTCCTGTCCAAGATCAGCCCACCGGAGCCGGTCCCCACCCCGGGCGCCCGTGTCTGGGCCGCCCCCGGCGAGGCCGCACACCAGGCGGCCCTCCGCGTCTCGATGCGCGACTTCGGCCGCTCCGGCTCCCCGCACACCGGCGGCGGCCTCGGCTCCACCTTGTCGACCGCGGCCGCGGTCGGCGGCGAGACCGTCGTCCTGCCCCTGGTCGCCCGCAACCGCGTCATCGGCATGCTGACCCTGGGCAAGCCGTCCGACGACCACTTCCGCCAGGAAATCCTCGAACTCGCCGAGGACCTCTCCCGCCGGGCCGCCCTCGCCCTGGACAACGCCCGCCTCTACTCCGAGCGCATGGCCATCAGCCGCTCGCTCCAGCGCTCCCTGCTGCCGCCGGGCCTGCCGCAGATCCCCGGCGTCGAGGTCGAGGTCATCTACCGCGCGGCCGGCGAGGGCAACGAGGTCGGCGGCGACTTCTACGACCTCTTCCCCATTCGCGACGGCGCGTACGGCTTCGCCATCGGCGACGTCTGCGGCACCGGCCCGGAGGCCGCCGCGGTCACCGGCCTCGCCCGGCACGCGCTGCGCCTGCTCGCCCGCGAGGGCTTCGGCGGCCCCGCGGTCCTGGAACGTCTGAACGCGGCGATCCTCGACGAGGGCGCCCGCAGCCGCTTCCTGACGCTCCTGTACGGGGAGTTGTGGCCTCAGGAGGACGGCAGCGCCATCCTCAAGGTCGTCTGCGCCGGCCATCCCCTTCCGCTGCGCCTGCGCCAGGACGGCACGGTCGAGCCGGCCGCCGACCCGCAGCCCCTGCTCGGCGTCATGGAGGACCTGGAGCTGTACGAGCAGACCATCACCCTCGACCCGGGCGATGTCCTGCTGTGCGTGACGGACGGCATCACCGAACGCCGCGAGGGCACGCGCATGCTGGGTGACGACGGCCTCACCGACGTCCTCGCCTCGTGTACGGGCCTGACGGCGGGCGCGGTGGCGGCGCGTGTGCTGCGCGCGGTCGAGCGGTTCGCCGCCGAACCGGCTTCGGACGACATGGCGATCCTGACGATGCGTATCCCGGAGGAAGCCAAGCGATAGGCCCCGGTAGGGGCCCTGCGGGTATACGAAAGCGGGTACGCGAAAGGCCCCGCCCATTGGGCGGGGCCTTTCGAAGTTCTGAGCCCCCATGCGGAATCGAACCGCAGACCTTCTCCTTACCATGGAGACGCTCTACCGACTGAGCTATAGGGGCCGGTTGGTGTTTCGGGGTTTCCCCCTCGCCAACGAGATAAAGCATACCCCGAATCAGACGGTGTTCCGAACCACGGTCACCGGTTCCGGCTATGCGGGTTGCAGCAGCCCGCCCAACGCGTTGCAGACGGATACCAACCGCCGCAATTCCGCCGGGGAGAGCGCGTCGAGGGAGGGCAGCGCGAGGGTTTCGTCCGCCGCCCGTTCGGTCGCGTGGAGCACCCACTCGTCCCGCCGGAACTCCCGCATCCGGTGTACGGGAGTGGGGACGGGCACCTCGCAGGCGACCCCGCGCCGCTTCAACAGCCGCGCGAACGCGTCCCGGTCGGGCCGGCCGTTCCCGGGCACCCGCACGACGTACCGCTGGTAGCGGTGGCCGTCGGCCGGCGCGGGCGTCGCCACTCCGACAAGCCGACGGTCCAAGTACCGGGCGCGCTCACGCCGTTGAGCCACATCACCGCCGAGACCCTCGCCGTCCTCCTCTTCGACGAGCAACACCCCCTGAGCCGTGGTGAGTTCGGCGAACGAGGCGGTGTCGGCCGGATACCCGAAGCGGCGTACGAGCACGACGGCCGCGGTCCTGGGCGTGAGCGCCCGGCCCACGGTGTCGGGGGAAAGGCAGTAGGTCCGCGGGTCTATGTCGGCGAACACCGGGGCCGCTCCGGCAGCCACGACGGCCCGCGCCAACTCGCCCGTGTCGTAGGCCGGCACGATCACTTCGTCGCCGCTCGCGACCCCGGCCGCTGTGAGCGCTCCCGTCATCCTCATGACAGGAGATCGTTCTCCTGCCACATGAACACCAGGTGAGCAGGCATAAAAAAACGCTGGCCCCCGAACCGAAGTTCAGGGACCAGCGTTGAAGATTTGTTCGGCGGCGTCCTACTCTCCCACAGGGTCCCCCCTGCAGTACCATCGGCGCTGAAAGGCTTAGCTTCCGGGTTCGGAATGTAACCGGGCGTTTCCCTAACGCTATGACCACCGAAACACTATGAAGTTGAACTCGACCAGCACACACCCAAAGGGCATGCGGGAGTTCATTGCTTCAGAACAAACACAGTGGACGCGAGCAACTGAGGACAAGCCCTCGGCCTATTAGTACCAGTCAGCTCCACCCGTTACCGGGCTTCCACATCTGGCCTATCAACCCAGTCGTCTACTGGGAGCCTTACCCTCTCAAGGAGGTGGGAACACTCATCTCGAAGCAGGCTTCCCGCTTAGATGCTTTCAGCGGTTATCCTTTCCGAACGTAGCCAACCAGCCATGCCCTTGGCAGGACAACTGGCACACCAGAGGTTCGTCCGTCCCGGTCCTCTCGTACTAGGGACAGCCCTTCTCAATGTTCCTGCGCGCGCAGCGGATAGGGACCGAACTGTCTCACGACGTTCTAAACCCAGCTCGCGTACCGCTTTAATGGGCGAACAGCCCAACCCTTGGGACCGACTCCAGCCCCAGGATGCGACGAGCCGACATCGAGGTGCCAAACCATCCCGTCGATATGGACTCTTGGGGAAGATCAGCCTGTTATCCCCGGGGTACCTTTTATCCGTTGAGCGACGGCGCTTCCACAAGCCACCGCCGGATCACTAGTCCCGACTTTCGTCCCTGCTCGACCCGTCGGTCTCACAGTCAAGCTCCCTTGTGCACTTACACTCAACACCTGATTGCCAACCAGGCTGAGGGAACCTTTGGGCGCCTCCGTTACTCTTTAGGAGGCAACCGCCCCAGTTAAACTACCCATCAGACACTGTCCCTGATCCGGATCACGGACCGAGGTTAGACATCCAGCACGACCAGAGTGGTATTTCAACGACGACTCCACAACCACTGGCGTGGCCGCTTCAAAGTCTCCCACCTATCCTACACAAGCCGAACCGAACACCAATATCAAACTGTAGTAAAGGTCCCGGGGTCTTTCCGTCCTGCTGCGCGAAACGAGCATCTTTACTCGTAGTGCAATTTCACCGGGCCTATGGTTGAGACAGTCGAGAAGTCGTTACGCCATTCGTGCAGGTCGGAACTTACCCGACAAGGAATTTCGCTACCTTAGGATGGTTATAGTTACCACCGCCGTTTACTGGCGCTTAAGTTCTCAGCTTCGCAACCCCGAAAGGTCACTAACCGGTCCCCTTAACGTTCCAGCACCGGGCAGGCGTCAGTCCGTATACATCGCCTTACGGCTTCGCACGGACCTGTGTTTTTAGTAAACAGTCGCTTCTCGCTGGTCTCTGCGGCCACCCCCAGCTCAGAGAGTAAATCTCATCACCGGTGATGGCCCCCTTCTCCCGAAGTTACGGGGGCATTTTGCCGAGTTCCTTAACCATAGTTCACCCGAACGCCTCGGTATTCTCTACCTGACCACCTGAGTCGGTTTAGGGTACGGGCCGCCATGAAACTCGCTAGAGGCTTTTCTCGACAGCATAGGATCATCCACTTCACCACAATCGGCTCGGCATCAGGTCTCAGCCTTAATGTGCGACGGATTTGCCTACCGCACGGCCTACACCCTTACCCCGGGACAACCACCGCCCGGGTTGGACTACCTTCCTGCGTCACCCCATCGCTTACCTACTACCACCTTGGGTCGGCGGCTCCACCACTTTCCTTTACCCCGAAGGGTCCGGAACGGCTTCACGGGCTTAGCATCGCCTGATTCAGTATTGGGCGTTTCAAAGCGGGTACCGGAATATCAACCGGTTGTCCATCGACTACGCCTGTCGGCCTCGCCTTAGGTCCCGACTTACCCTGGGCAGATCAGCTTGACCCAGGAACCCTTAGTCAATCGGCGCACACGTTTCTCACGTGTGTATCGCTACTCATGCCTGCATTCTCACTCGTGAACCGTCCACCACTAGCTTCCGCTGCAGCTTCACCCGGCACACGACGCTCCCCTACCCATCCCAGCAGGCGTTGGCCCTATATGCTGGAATGACACGACTTCGGCGGTACGCTTGAGCCCCGCTACATTGTCGGCGCGGAATCACTTGACCAGTGAGCTATTACGCACTCTTTCAAGGGTGGCTGCTTCTAAGCCAACCTCCTGGTTGTCTCTGCGACTCCACATCCTTTCCCACTTAGCGTACGCTTAGGGGCCTTAGTCGATGCTCTGGGCTGTTTCCCTCTCGACCATGGAGCTTATCCCCCACAGTCTCACTGCCGTGCTCTCACTTACCGGCATTCGGAGTTTGGCTAAGGTCAGTAACCCGGTAGGGCCCATCGCCTATCCAGTGCTCTACCTCCGGCAAGAAACACACGACGCTGCACCTAAATGCATTTCGGGGAGAACCAGCTATCACGGAGTTTGATTGGCCTTTCACCCCTAACCACAGGTCATCCCCCAGGTTTTCAACCCTGGTGGGTTCGGTCCTCCACGACCTCTTACAGCCGCTTCAACCTGCCCATGGCTAGATCACTCCGCTTCGGGTCTAGAGCGTGCAACTCAATCGCCCTATTCGGACTCGCTTTCGCTACGGCTTCCCCACACGGGTTAACCTCGCTACACACCGCTAACTCGCAGGCTCATTCTTCAAAAGGCACGCAGTCACGACGCACTGAGTAAACTCAATGCGCGACGCTCCCACGGCTTGTAGGCACACGGTTTCAGGTACTATTTCACTCCGCTCCCGCGGTACTTTTCACCATTCCCTCACGGTACTATCCGCTATCGGTCACCAGGGAATATTTAGGCTTAGCGGGTGGTCCCGCCAGATTCACACGGGATTTCTCGGGCCCCGTGCTACTTGGGTGTCTCTCAAACGAGCCGTTGATGTTTCAGCTACGGGGGTCTTACCCTCTACGCCGGACCTTTCGCATGTCCTTCGCCTACATCAACGGTTTCTGACTCGTCCTGTCGCCGGCAGACGACAGAAGAGAGATCCCACAACCCCGCATGCGCAACCCCTGCCGGGTATCACACGCATACGGTTTGGCCTCATCCGGTTTCGCTCGCCACTACTCCCGGAATCACGGTTGTTTTCTCTTCCTGAGGGTACTGAGATGTTTCACTTCCCCTCGTTCCCTCCACATACCCTATGTGTTCAGGTATGGGTGACAGCCCATGACGACTGCCGGGTTTCCCCATTCGGAAACCCCCGGATCAAAGCCTGGTTGACGGCTCCCCGGGGACTATCGTGGCCTCCCACGTCCTTCATCGGTTCCTGGTGCCAAGGCATCCACCGTGCGCCCTTAAAAACTTGGCCACAGATGCTCGCGTCCACTGTGCAGTTCTCAAACAACGACCAACCACCCATCACCCCCACCATTCAGTGGAGTTCACTGGGGCCGGCACTAGAAGGCAGCCTCTCGGCCGTACCTTCAGATACCCAACAGCGTGCCCGGCCCTCTCCATCGCCCCGATCCGTTTTCCACGCTCCGAAGAGCAGTACTGGCGGCCCGAGTTGACCAAGAGTGCCGAATAGTCAACGTTCCACCCATGAGCTGACCGTGCAGAACATTTGTCTGCAGACGGTGCTGTGCTCCTTAGAAAGGAGGTGATCCAGCCGCACCTTCCGGTACGGCTACCTTGTTACGACTTCGTCCCAATCGCCAGTCCCACCTTCGACAGCTCCCTCCCACAAGGGGTTGGGCCACCGGCTTCGGGTGTTACCGACTTTCGTGACGTGACGGGCGGTGTGTACAAGGCCCGGGAACGTATTCACCGCAGCAATGCTGATCTGCGATTACTAGCAACTCCGACTTCATGGGGTCGAGTTGCAGACCCCAATCCGAACTGAGACCGGCTTTTTGAGATTCGCTCCGCCTCGCGGCATCGCAGCTCTTTGTACCGGCCATTGTAGCACGTGTGCAGCCCAAGACATAAGGGGCATGATGACTTGACGTCGTCCCCACCTTCCTCCGAGTTGACCCCGGCAGTCTCCTGTGAGTCCCCATCACCCCGAAGGGCATGCTGGCAACACAGAACAAGGGTTGCGCTCGTTGCGGGACTTAACCCAACATCTCACGACACGAGCTGACGACAGCCATGCACCACCTGTATACCGACCACAAGGGGGCGACTATCTCTAGCCGTTTCCGGTATATGTCAAGCCTTGGTAAGGTTCTTCGCGTTGCGTCGAATTAAGCCACATGCTCCGCTGCTTGTGCGGGCCCCCGTCAATTCCTTTGAGTTTTAGCCTTGCGGCCGTACTCCCCAGGCGGGGAACTTAATGCGTTAGCTGCGGCACCGACGACGTGGAATGTCGCCAACACCTAGTTCCCAACGTTTACGGCGTGGACTACCAGGGTATCTAATCCTGTTCGCTCCCCACGCTTTCGCTCCTCAGCGTCAGTAATGGCCCAGAGATCCGCCTTCGCCACCGGTGTTCCTCCTGATATCTGCGCATTTCACCGCTACACCAGGAATTCCGATCTCCCCTACCACACTCTAGCTAGCCCGTATCGAATGCAGACCCGGGGTTAAGCCCCGGGCTTTCACATCCGACGTGACAAGCCGCCTACGAGCTCTTTACGCCCAATAATTCCGGACAACGCTTGCGCCCTACGTATTACCGCGGCTGCTGGCACGTAGTTAGCCGGCGCTTCTTCTGCAGGTACCGTCACTTTCGCTTCTTCCCTGCTGAAAGAGGTTTACAACCCGAAGGCCGTCATCCCTCACGCGGCGTCGCTGCATCAGGCTTTCGCCCATTGTGCAATATTCCCCACTGCTGCCTCCCGTAGGAGTCTGGGCCGTGTCTCAGTCCCAGTGTGGCCGGTCGCCCTCTCAGGCCGGCTACCCGTCGTCGCCTTGGTAGGCCATTACCCCACCAACAAGCTGATAGGCCGCGGGCTCATCCTTCACCGCCGGAGCTTTTAACCCCTCAAGATGCCCTGAGGAGTGTTATCCGGTATTAGACCCCGTTTCCAGGGCTTGTCCCAGAGTGAAGGGCAGATTGCCCACGTGTTACTCACCCGTTCGCCACTAATCCACCCCGAAGGGCTTCATCGTTCGACTTGCATGTGTTAAGCACGCCGCCAGCGTTCGTCCTGAGCCAGGATCAAACTCTCCATGAATGTTTACCCGTAATCGGGTGCACACATCACGTAAGAGCGGGACGGAACCACCGGAATAAGGCGGCCCGTCCACAGCGTCCTCGCTGTGTAATTGCCTGCCCACCACAAGGGCGTGCAGGACTTTTCAAAGGAACCTCGTCCCACCGAAGTGGAGACGGGGTTGTCAATCTGGCGTTGACTTTTGGCACGCTGTTGAGTTCTCAAGGAACGGACGCTTCCTTTGTACTCACCCTCTCGGGCTTTCCTCCGGGCGCTTCCCTTCGGTATTTCGTGTTCCGACTCTATCAGACTCTTTCGTGTCCGATTCCCCGTCGAATTGGGGTTCGCCTTGAGTTCTTCGCTTTCGCGTTTTCCCTTTCGGCGGGCCCGACTTTATCAGAGATTCTGAAGCCGGATTTCCCGCCCCCTCTGGAAGTCCCTCTGCGGTGCGTGACCGAAGCGGGTTCCCCGTGGGCGGAGACATAAACCTACTGGAGCGGGGCGCCCCGATGCAAATCGAGGCGCCCCGCTCCGGACCTGCTGTCGCGACCGTCAGACCTCGACGACCACGGGGAGGATCATCGGACGCCTGCGGTAGGTGTCCGAGACCCACTTGCCGACCGAGCGGCGGATCAGCTGCTGGAGCTGGTGGGGCTCCACAACGCCGTCCTGGGCGGACCGGTTGAGCGCTTCCTCGATCTTCGCGACCACCGGTCCGAACGCCGAGTCCTCGATGCCGGAACCGCGGGCCTGGATGTGCGGGCCGCTGGTGATCTTGCCGCTGCTGGAGTCCACCACCACGTACACCGAGATGATGCCCTCGTCGCCGAGGATGCGGCGGTCCTTGAGGGAGGACTCCGTCACGTCGCCGACCGAGAGGCCGTCGACATAGACGTAACCCGCCTGGACCTTGCCGACGATCCGCGCGGTGCCGTCGACGAGGTCGACGACCACGCCGTCCTCGGCGATGACGATGTGGTTCTTCGGCACGCCCGTGAGGGCACCGAGCTCCGCGTTCGCCCGCAGGTGACGCCATTCGCCGTGGACCGGCATCAGGTTCTTCGGCTTGCAGATGTTGTAGAAGTACAGCAGCTCGCCGGCCGAGGCGTGGCCCGAGACGTGCACCTTGGCGTTGCCCTTGTGGACGACGTTGGCGCCCCAGCGGGTCAGGCCGTTGATGACGCGGTAGACCGCGTTCTCGTTGCCCGGGATGAGCGACGAGGCCAGGATCACGGTGTCGCCCTGGACGATCCGGATCTGGTGGTCGCGGTTGGCCATGCGGGACAGCGCGGCCATCGGCTCGCCCTGCGAGCCCGTGCAGACCAGCACGACCTCGTCGTCCGGCAGGTCGTCGAGGGTCTTGACGTCGACGACGAGGCCGGCCGGGACCTTCAGGTAGCCGAGGTCGCGGGCGATGCCCATGTTGCGGACCATCGAGCGGCCGACGAAGGCGACTCTTCGGCCGTACTCGTGCGCGGCGTCCAGGATCTGCTGGATGCGGTGGACGTGGCTGGCGAAGCTGGCCACGATGATGCGCTTGTCGGCGTTGGCGAAGACGGTGCGCAGGACGTTGGAGATGTCCCGCTCCGGCGGCACGAACCCGGGGACCTCCGCGTTGGTGGAGTCCGAGAGGAGGAGGTCGATGCCCTCCTCGCTCAGCCGCGCGAAGGCGTGCAGGTCGGTGAGCCGGCCGTCGAGCGGCAGCTGGTCCATCTTGAAGTCGCCGGTCGCGACGGCCATGCCCGCGGGGGTGCGGATGGCGACGGCGAGGGCGTCCGGGATGGAGTGGTTGACGGCGATGAATTCGCAGTCGAAGGGGCCGAGGCGCTCGCGGTCGCCCTCGGCGACCTCCAGCGTGTAGGGCCGGATGCGGTGCTCCTGGAGCTTGGCCTCGATGAGCGCGAGGGTCAGCTTGGAGCCGATCAGCGGGATGTCCGGCTTCTCGCGGAGCAGGTAGGGGACGCCGCCGATGTGGTCCTCGTGGCCGTGCGTCAGGACGATGCCCTCGATGTCGTCGAGGCGGTCCCTGATCGAGCTGAAGTCCGGCAGGATCAGGTCGATGCCGGGCTGCTCCTCCTCGGGGAAGAGGACGCCGCAGTCGACGATGAGCAGGCGGCCGTCGAACTCGAAGACGGTCATGTTCCGGCCGATTTCGCCGAGACCGCCGAGCGGGGTGACGCGCAGGCCGTTCTTGGGAAGCTTCGGCGGGGTGCCGAGCTCGGGATGCGGATGACTCAAAAGACTCTCCTCACCACACGCGCCACGTACCTGAGGGCACGTGGCGCGTATGTCATTCGTGCACTTGCTGTTGTGTGGTTTTTCGCGCGTTTGTCCGGCGCGTATTCAGTTGTGAAGTCTGTGGTTAGAGCTGTACCCCGCCGGCTGCAAGATCGAGCGCCAGCTGGCTTGATTCTTCCGCCGTGAGCTCGACCATCGGGAGCCGGAGCGGCCCGGCGGGCAGGCCCTTGAGCGCCAGCGCCGCCTTGGTGGTCATGACGCCCTGGGTGCGGAACATCCCCGTGTAGACGGGGAGCAGTCGCTGGTGGATCTCGGTGGCCTTGGCGACGTCGCCGGCGAGGTACGCCTCCAGGAGGGCGCGCAGCTCGGGGGTGACCAGGTGGCCGACGACGGAGACGAAGCCGCAGGCGCCGACGGAGAGCAGCGGCAGGTTGAGCATGTCGTCGCCGGAGTACCAGGCGAGGCCGGAGCGGGCGATGGCCCAGCTCGCGCGCCCGAGGTCGCCCTTGGCGTCCTTGTTGGCGACGATCCTGGGGTGCTCGGCGAGCCGGACGAGGGTCTCGGTGTCGATCGGGACGCCGCTGCGGCCGGGGATGTCGTAGAGCATCACGGGCAGCTCGGTGGCGTCGGCGATGGCCGAGAAGTGCTGGAGCAGGCCCTCCTGGGAGGGCTTGTTGTAGTACGGGGTCACCGCGAGCAGGCCGTGCGCGCCGGAGCGTTCGGCCGTACGGGCGAGGTCGAGGGTGTGGCGGGTGTCGTTGGTTCCGATGCCGGCCACGACGTGGGCCCGGTCGCCGACGGCTTCCAGTACGGCCCGTACGAGCTGGTCTTTCTCCGCGTCGCTGGTGGTCGGGGACTCGCCGGTGGTGCCGTTGACGATGAGTCCGTCGTTGCCTGCGTCGACCAGGTGGGCCGCCAGTCGCTGGGCGCCGTCGAGGTCGAGTGCGCCGTCCGCCGTGAAGGGCGTGATCATGGCGGTGAGGACCCGCCCGAAGGGGGTCTGCGGAGTGGAGATCGGAGCCATGGGTAACACGCTACTCGCTGCTCAACGCCGGGTCCCCCCTCGGGGGCAGGTGGCTGAGGGAGCCCGGCACTGCCTGCTCGGGGGTTCAAGCAGTGCCGGGTCCGTTTGATCAGCCTAGATGAACTTCACGAAACGCCGCAATACGGACACTTTGCGCGGCGTATCCGCACATCTGTGCCGGTATGAGCCCTTCGGCCGTGCGCCGGGGTGGTTACGGGGCGACCCGGCCGTTGGTGTTGAAGGCCGCATGGGTGAGCGGCATGAGCGCGGCCCACTCCCGCTCCATCTTCTCGCCGACCATCTCGATCTCCCGCTGCGGGAAGGACGGCACCTTCGCCATCTCGTGCTGGGTACGCAGGCCGAGGAAATGCATCAGCGAGCGCGCGTTGCACGTCGCGTACATCGAGGAGAAGAGGCCGACCGGGAGCGTGGCGCGGGCGACCTCGCGGGCGACGCCGGCCGCCAGCATCTCCTGGTACGCCTCGTAGGAGCGGCGGTAGGACTCCTCCATGACGCGAGCGGTCAGCTCCTGCTGCTCCGTCGTGCCGTCGACGAACTCGTACTTGCCGGGGCGGCCCTGCTGGACCAGCTTGCGGTCCGCGCCCGGGACGTAGAAGACCGGCTGGAGCTCCCTGTACCGGCCCGACTCCTCGTTGTAGGACCAGCCCACGCGGTGCCGCATGAACTCGCGGAAGACGAAGATCGGGGCGCTGATGAAGAAGGTCATCGAGTTGTGCTCGAAGGGGCTGCCGTGCCGGTCCCGCATCAGGTAGTTGATGAGGCCCTTGGAGCGCTCGGGGTCCTTCTGGAGCTCTTCCAGGGACTGCTCGCCGGCCGTGGAGACCCGGGCTGCCCACAGCACGTCCGAGTCGGACGCCGCGTGCTTGACCAGCTCGACCGTGACGTCGGTGCGGAAGCTGGGCTTGAGGTCTGGGGCGGGGGTGTCGGTCACCGGCGGGTCCTTCCAATTGCGTCGCTCGGGCGGCGCCCACTCTACGGGCCGGCACTGACAACTCCGTCCCTGACGGTTCGTCACCACATTCTTCGGCCAATTCGGGGAATTCGGGCACCAATCGGCACTGCCGTGCGTCTGTACCAGTAGGCAGCAACCAGTTCGACAGCCCCTCGAGTTTCCCAGGAGATGTGCCCCCATGTTCCGCCGGCGTGAGCCCGTTCCGTTCGCATTCGTCGCCCAGGCCGACCGCTACCGCAGCAACGTCGAGCCGCCGCCGCGCCAGCGCGCGAGCGCAGGTCAGCTCCTTGGCAGGACGCTCGTCGGGCTGACCGTGATAGCCGGGCTCACCGGTGGGCTGCTCTTCGGGCTGCCGGCGATGGAGAGCCCGCAGTCCCCCGGGCACAGCCAGCAGTCCGAGGCCTCCCAGGGGCGTTGAGCACCCCCTGACCGGCCTCCGACCGCCCCGACCGGCCCCTGACGCGCCGACGCGCGCCCGGACCCCCGGAGGTGGCCGCGCGGTGACCTGCTGGGTAGCCTCACCCCGCACAGCCCAATCGAGCGTGCTTGTGAGTGAGGATCAGTCGTGCCCCTGCCCTTCCTGACGGCCGACCGCGCAGTCGACGCACTTGGTGAGTACTCCGACGAGGTCGCGCTGCCCTTCGACGACCGCGATCGCTGGCGGCGGCCCTACCGGCCGGGCCCGTGGCGGGTCGCCGCCGGAGCCATGCTGCTGCTGCTCGCCTCGTTCGTCCTGCTCGCCGCCGTGATCATCGCCGCCGCCGGGGAACCGGCGGGGGCGCTCGCCGTCCTCGGTGTCGCCGTCCTCGTGATCGCCTCGTCGCTGCGGCTGCTGCGGGTCGGAGTGTGGGTCAGCGAGGCCGGGCTGCGCCGGGTCGGCTTCCTGTCCACCACCACGGTGGCGTGGTCGCGGATCGGCGCGGTGCACACCGTTCAGCAGCCGGTGCGCTGGCTCGGGCTTCCGCGGACCGTCCAGGGCCAGGCCCTGATCGCCGAGCGGCCGGGCGCCGAGGCGCTCGCGCCCCTGCTCACCGACCACAACGCCGACTTCCTGGGCCGCGCCGAGGCCTTCGACCGGGCCGCTGACCTGGTGGAGGCATGGGGCGACGAGTACCGGCGCGGCTGATCGCGCGCGCGGTCTCCCCAACCTCGGCCTCCCCTGGCCCCGGCCGGGTCGGCCCCTCCGCCTAGACCTCGGCCGGCTTCCGGTCGTGCAGCGCGATCGCGCGCTGCATCGCCTTGCGGGCCCGGGGGGTGTCACGGGCGTCCTGGTAGGCGACGGCGAGACGGAACCAGCAGCGCCAGTCGTCGGGCGCGTCCTCCGTCTCGGCCTTGCGCCGGGCGAAGACGGCGTCGGCCGAGTCGCGGTCGATGCGGCCGCTCTCGGTGCGGACCAACTCGTCGACGGGCAGGCCGCCTTCGGCCTCCAGGACGACGGCCAGCTTGTTGGCCTTCGTCACGAAGCGGGTGTTGGCCCACAGGAACCAGATGCCGATCAACGGCAGGATCAGCACCGCCACGCCCAGCGTGACGGTGATCCACGTGCCCTGCTCGAGGAGCAGCACGCCACGGCTGCCGGCCAGGACGAAGTAGAAGACCAGGACGGCGGCCGTGATGAGGTAGGTGATTTTCGCGCGCATGAGGCCGGTGGTGCCGCTCAGTTGAGGTCGAGGAAGTGTTCCAGGCCGAAGGTGAGGCCCGGAGTGGTCACCACGCGGCGCGCGCCGAGCAGGATGCCCGGCATGAAGCTGCTGTGGTGGAGGGAGTCGTGGCGCACGGTCAGGGTCTCGCCCTCCGCACCGAGCAGCACTTCCTGGTGGGCCAGGAGGCCGCGCAGCCGTACCGCGTGCACGGGGATGCCGTCCACGTCGGCGCCGCGGGCGCCGTCGAGCGCCGTGGTGGTGGCGTCCGGCGCGGGGCCGACGCCTGCTTCGGCGCGGGCCGCGGCGATGAGCTGGGCGGTGCGCGTGGCGGTGCCGGAGGGGGCGTCCACCTTGTTGGGGTGGTGCAGCTCGACGACCTCGACGGATTCGAAGTACGGGGCCGCGAGCTGGGCGAACTTCATGGTCAGGACGGCGCCGATGGAGAAGTTCGGCGCGATGAGCACACCGGTCGCCGGGGATGCGGCGAGCCAGGTGTTCAGCTGTGCGAGGCGGTCCTCGGTCCAGCCCGTGGTGCCGACGACGGCGTGGATTCCGTGGCGTACACAGAACTCCAGGTTGTCCATCACCGAGGCGGGGGTGGTCAGTTCGACGGCCACCTGGGCGCCGCTCTCGGCGAGCGTCTCCAGGGAGTCGCCGCGGCCGAGGGCCGCGACCAGTTCCATGTCCTCGGCGGCCTCGACGGCTCGGACCGCTTCGGACCCGATCCGGCCCTTGGCACCGAGGACCGCCACGCGCAGCTTGCTCATTCGCTTGCTTCCTTAGGGGTTACGCGACCGCTTCGTGGAGGCGGTCGGCCTGCTTGTCCTTCAGCGGGCCGATGACGGACAGCGAGGGACGCTGCCCCAGGACATCACGGGCCACCTCACGGACGTCGTCCGGGGTGACTTCCGCTATCCGGGCCAGCATGTCGTCGACCGACATCTGGGTCCCCCAGCACAGCTCGCTCTTGCCGATGCGGTTCATCAGCGCGCCGGTGTCCTCCAGGCCGAGGACGGTGGAGCCGGAGAGCTGGCCGACGGCGCGGCCGATCTCGTCGTCCGAGAGTCCCTCGTTGGCGACGCGGTCCAGTTCGTCGCGGCAGATCTTCAGGACGTCGTGGACCTGGCTGGGGCGGCAGCCCGCGTACACGCCGAACAGACCGCAGTCGGCGAAGCCCGAGGTGTACGAGTACACGCTGTAGGCCAGGCCGCGCTTCTCGCGGACTTCCTGGAAGAGCCGGGACGACATGCCGCCGCCCAGTGCCGTGTTCAGGACGCCGAGCGCCCAGCGGCGCTCGTCGGTGCGGGCGAGGCCCGGCATGCCGAGGACGACGTGGGCCTGTTCCGTGCGGCGGTTCAGGTGCTCCAGCCGGCCGGCGGCCTTCAGGGTGCGGGTGCCGCTGCGCGGTTCGAGGGGGACGGCGTCGGTGCGCGACAGCGCGCCGGCCTTCTCGAAGGCCTTGCGGACCTGGCGTACGACGGTGGCGTGGTCGACGTTTCCGGCGGCGGCCACGACCAGGTGGCGCGGATCGTAGTGCTTCTTGTAGAAGCGGGAGATCTGCCCCTGGGTGAGCGCGTTGATGGTGTCGACCGTGCCGAGGACCGGGCGGCCAAGCGGGGTGTCGCCGAGCATGGTGTGCGCGAACAGGTCGTGCACGCAGTCGCCCGGGTCGTCCTCGGTCATCGCGATCTCTTCGAGGATGACGCCGCGTTCGGCGTCGATGTCCTCGGCGAGGATCAGCGAGTCGGTGAGCATGTCGCACACGACGTCGATCGCCAGCGGCAGGTCGGTGTCGAGGACCCGCGCGTAGTAGCAGGTGTACTCCTTCGCCGTGAAGGCGTTCATCTCGCCGCCGACCGCGTCGAGGGCGGAGGAGATGTCGAGGGCGCTGCGCTTGCGGGTGCCCTTGAAGAGGAGGTGTTCGAGGTAGTGGGTGGCCCCGTTCAGCGTCGGCGTCTCGTCGCGCGAACCCACCTGGACCCAGATCCCGAAGGTCGCGGACCGTACGGAGGGGAGGGTTTCGGTGACGACCCGCAGGCCGCCGGGGAGGGTCGTACGGCGGACGGTGCCGATGCCGTTCTGACCCTTCAGAAGCGTTTGGGTACGGGCGACGGCCCGCCCCTCCGAAGAGGTGCGGGCCGTCGTCGCGGAACTACGGGACGTCACTTGGCCGCGTCGTCCTTCTCAGCGTCGTCGGCCGTCTCGCCCTCGATCACGGGGACCAGGGAGAGCTTGCCGCGGGAGTCGATCTCGGCGATCTCGACCTGGACCTTGGCGCCCACGCCGAGCACGTCCTCGACGTTCTCGACGCGCTTGCCGCCGGCGAGCTTGCGGATCTGCGAGATGTGCAGCAGACCGTCCTTGCCGGGCATCAGGGACACGAACGCACCGAAGGTGGTGGTCTTGACGACCGTACCCAGGTAGCGCTCGCCGACCTCGGGCATCGTCGGGTTGGCGATGCTGTTGATCGTGGCGCGGGCGGCCTCGGCCTGCGAACCGACCTGGGCACCGATGTAGATGGTGCCGTCGTCCTCGATCGTGATCTCGGCGCCGGTGTCCTCCTGGATCTGGTTGATCATCTTGCCCTTGGGGCCGATGACCTCGCCGATCTTGTCCACGGGGATCTTGACGGTGATGATCCGCGGGGCGTTGGGGGACATCTCGTCCGGCGTGTCGATCGCTTCCATCATCACGTCGAGGATGTGGAGGCGGGCGTCGCGGGCCTGCTTGAGGGCGGCGGCCAGGACGGAGGCCGGGATGCCGTCGAGCTTGGTGTCGAGCTGGAGCGCGGTGACGAACTCCTTCGTACCGGCGACCTTGAAGTCCATGTCACCGAACGCGTCCTCGGCACCGAGGATGTCGGTGAGGGCGACGTAGTGCGTCTTGCCGTCGATCTCCTGCGAGATGAGGCCCATGGCGATACCGGCGACGGGGGCCTTGAGGGGCACACCGGCGTTCAGGAGCGACATGGTGGAGGCGCAGACCGAGCCCATGGACGTCGAGCCGTTGGAGCCGAGGGCCTCGGACACCTGACGGATCGCGTAGGGGAACTCCTCGCGCGTCGGCAGGACGGGCACGATGGCGCGCTCGGCGAGGGCGCCGTGGCCGATCTCGCGGCGCTTGGGCGAGCCCACGCGGCCGGTCTCGCCGACCGAGTACGGCGGGAAGTTGTAGTTGTGCATGTAGCGCTTGCGGGTCACCGGGGAGAGGGTGTCCAGCTGCTGCTCCATGCGGAGCATGTTGAGGGTGGTGACGCCCAGGATCTGGGTCTCGCCACGCTCGAACAGGGCGGAGCCGTGCACGCGCGGGATGGCCTCGACCTCGGCGGCGAGCGTACGGATGTCCGTGATGCCGCGGCCGTCGATGCGGACCTTGTCCTTGATGACGCGCTCGCGGACCAGCTTCTTGGTCAGCGCGCGGTACGCGGCGGAGATCTCCTTCTCGCGGCCTTCGAACTGCGGGAGCAGCTTGTCGGCGGCGATCTCCTTGACGCGGTCGAGCTCGGCCTCGCGGTCCTGCTTGCCGGCGATGGTGAGCGCCTGGGCGAGCTCGCCCTTGACCGCGGCGGTGAGCGCCTCCAGGACGTCGTCCTGGTAGTCGAGGAAGACGGGGAACTCGCCGGTCGGCTTCGCGGCCTTGGCGGCGAGGTCGGCCTGGGCCTTGCAGAGGACCTTGATGAAGGGCTTCGCGGCGTCGAGGCCGGAGGCGACGACCTCCTCGGTGGGCGCCTCGGCGCCGCCCTTGACCAGCTGGATGGTCTTCTCGGTGGCCTCGGCCTCGACCATCATGATCGCGACGTCGCCGTCTTCGAGGGCGCGGCCCGCGACGACCATGTCGAAGACGGCGTCCTCGAGCTCGGTGTGCGTCGGGAAGGCGACCCACTGGCCGTTGATCAGCGCGACGCGGACGCCGCCGATCGGGCCGGAGAAGGGCAGGCCGGCCAGCTGCGTGGACGCGGACGCGGCGTTGATCGCGACGACGTCGTACAGGTGGTCGGGGTTGAGCGCCATGATCGTCGCGACGACCTGGATCTCGTTGCGCAGGCCCTTCTTGAAGGACGGGCGCAGCGGGCGGTCGATGAGGCGGCAGGTGAGGATCGCGTCCTCGGAGGGCCGGCCCTCGCGGCGGAAGAAGGAGCCGGGGATCTTGCCGGCCGCGTACTGCCGCTCCTCGACGTCCACCGTGAGGGGGAAGAAGTCGAGCTGGTCCTTGGGCTTCTTGGACGCGGTGGTCGCCGAGAGGACCATGGTGTCGTCGTCCAGGTACGCCACGGCGGAGCCGGCGGCCTGCTTGGCGAGGCGGCCCGTCTCGAAGCGGATGGTGCGGGTGCCGAAGGAGCCGTTGTCGATGACGGCCTCGGCGTAGTGGGTCTCGTTCTCCACTAGTGTTTTCTCCATTTGCTTGGCTGCATTGTCGTCTTTTCGTCTCCGGGCCCGTGTGGCTCGGAGACGGTGGATGACGGCGGAGAAGCGCTCCTGGGGGCGGGCCGGTCTTCGATCGAAGCGCCCGGGGTGCCTTGCGGTCCGGGGGCCACTACCGAGGACCGGCGGCGGAGGAGGGCTTCTGCTCGCTCGTCGTGGTGAAGCGTCTTCGGTGCTGCTTGTTCTGTTGTGCGTACCAGACTACTGAGCCTTCGGTACGTCGCGCATGTACAGCAAAGGGAGCGGCCCCCTAATAGGTGGGAACCGCTCCCTCGACAGCATGCTTACTTGGCGCCACCGGCCGCACCGCGGCGGATGCCCAGGCGGTCGACCAGCGCACGGAAGCGCTGGATGTCCTTCTTGGCGAGGTACTGCAGAAGGCGACGGCGCTGGCCGACGAGGATCAGCAGGCCACGACGGGAGTGGTGGTCGTGCTTGTGCGTCTTGAGGTGCTCCGTCAGGTCGGAGATGCGGCGCGAGAGCATGGCGACCTGGACCTCGGGGGAGCCGGTGTCGCCCTCCTTCTGGCCGAACTCGGACATGATCTGCTTCTTCGTAGCGGCGTCGAGCGGCACGCTTACTCCTCAGTATTGTTCGATGCGCCCACGAGTGCCCCAGGTCTTGATCTCTGGGGAGCTTCCGTGACTCGCGAGCGAGGGTCCGATGAGCGCAGCTTCCAGATGCTCCGGAAACGCGTACACAAACGGCCGTCACACAGCGTACCAGCACCCCGGGTGGCGGTTGACCCGGTGGCGGCCGGTGCGGGTGGGCGGGCGGCGGCGCGGGGTCAGCTGGTCAGGGCGCGGGCGCGGGCGTACACGTCGAAGACGGCCAGGGTCAGCGGCAGCAGGGTGAGCAGGACGAAGCCTTCGGCGATCTCCAGGAAGCGGCCCCAGAACGGGGTGACGCCGCGGTTCGGCACGATCAGCGCGATGGCGGTGACCAGGGCCGCGGCGGCGGCGATCGCGGCGACCAGCCACAGCGTGTGGATGTCGAGGCCGGAGGTGTCGCCCTTGAGCGCGTCCGCCATGAGGCCGCGCGGCGCGTTGACGCACAGGCCGAGGCCGAGCAGGACCAGGGCGCCGAGGCCGGCGGCGAGGGTGGCGGCGACCTGCGCGGTGTAGCGGAAGAGGTGGGCGCGCATCAGCAGGGCGACGCCGGTCGCCAGGGCGAGCAGCCGGCCCCAGGTGCCGTCGCTGAAGCCGAGGACCGCGGCGCCCGTGACGGCGAGGACGGCGCAGCCGCCGACGAGGCCGACGAGCAGTTCGTGGCCGCGCCGGGCCTGAGCGGCGATGCGTTCGGCGTCGACGGGCTGCGCGGTGGCGTCGTCGTCGGCGTCGCGCTGGGAGCCGTGGGGCGCGTCGAAGCCGATGGGCAGCCGGGCGAAGCGCATGGAGAGTCCGGGCAGGAAGGCGAGCGCGCCGACGGCGAGCTGGGCGGCGACCGCGGCGGTCTCGCTGGGCGTCATGTCGGTGAGGATCGCCGTGAACACGACGAGCGCGCCGACCGCGGAGGCGAGGACGAACGCGACGAAGGGCCCGTCGCCGCGGGGCGAGAGCAGGGTGAGGACGAGGGAGGCGATGAGGACGGCGGCGCAGGCGAGCAGCATCTGGAGCCGGCCGATGCCGTGGTGGGCGGCGAGCGGCAGGAGGCCGGAGCCGGCCACGGCGATGTTGGGCAGCGAGCCGAGGCCGAGGGCGACGGCGGAGAGCTGGTCGTCGTAGATCCGGGCGCGGACGGCGGCGAGGGTGAGCAGCAGCACCCCGGCGACGGCGGCGAGGATGCCGGGCAGGCCGTGCATGTCGTGGCGCGGGTCGCCGCTCCAGGCGGCGAAGGCGAGCAGCGCGGGCAGGATGCCGCCGCCGATGAGTCCCGCGGCACGGGTCAGGTCGCTGTTCCACAGGGTGCGGTCCTGGGTGACCGCGGAGGCGACGGCCTCGGACACGTCGTCGAAGACGGCGGGGGGCAGCGATTGGGAGAAGGGGCGCAGGGTGAGCAGTTCGCCGTCGAGGATCGACTGGGCGGCGAACGAGCGGGCGCTGTCGAGGACGGTGCCGTCGCGGCGTACGAGGGAGTAGCCGACGGGGGCGCCCTCGGCGGGGCTCTGCTGGGCGAGGCGCAGGATCTCGGGGTAGATGTCGGCGACCGGGATGTCGTCGGGCAGGGCCACGTCGATGCGGCCGTCCGGAGCGACGATCGTGACCCGGCAGAATCCGAGCCCCGCCCCGGTTGCCTGGGCCGGCCGGTTCGGCTCGGCGGCCGTCGTCGCGGTGGTCGTCGTGCTCACCCTCGGCTCCCCCTGCTGTTGTGTGCGCTTGCGTTTGCGATGCGTACGCCGCCCCGAACGCCGGCGCTCCCCCGGGGTGTCAATTGCCCGGTTTCGTCGCTCGGTTCGCGGGTGCTGACGTCCCAGAGCGCACCCTATCCCCAGCCGGTCACATCGGATGTCAGTAGGATTCCCGGGCGGTCGGCGTTCGCCGGACACGGGGCGGCGAGCTGAACTTCTACGACTGCCAAGGGAATTGGTGCGTTGTGAGTCACATCATCGTCAAGCGGCCGCCACGGGCGCTGCCTTCCGAGGTGCCGACGGAGGAGGTCGTCCTCCAGTCTCCGCCGGAGCTGCCACGCGGTCAGCAGGAGGGTGCGCTGATGCAACTCCTGCCCATGCTGGGCATGGGGGGCTCCGTGGTGTTCTTCTTCATGCCGAACAGCCAGCCGTTCATGAAGATCATGGGCATGGTGATGGTCGCCTCGACGGTGGCCATGTCGGTGGCGATGATCATCCGCTACCGCAAGGGCTCGCAGGGGCAGTTGGCGGACATGCGCCGCGACTATCTGCGCTATCTCGGCCAGACGCGGCGGGCGGCGGCGCGGGCCGCGCACAAGCA
The DNA here is from genome assembly GCF_026343295.1 of Streptomyces sp. NBC_00083. GTDB lineage: Bacteria > Actinomycetota > Actinomycetes > Streptomycetales > Streptomycetaceae > Streptomyces. The sequence continues at coordinate 1,353,966 of NZ_JAPELY010000002.1, read as the reverse complement.
GCGGGACGCGCAGTACTACCTGCACCCCTCGCCCGAGCAGCTGTGGGCGCTGGTGGCCGAGGGCAGCCGGGTGTGGGAGCGCCGCGCGGGCGACGAGGACTTCGGGCAGGTCCGTGTCGGGCTCGGGCCGCAGACGCTGGCGACGGCGCTCGTGCCGCCGCAGACCGCGCCGGTCGACCAGCTGGAGCCGCTGACGGCCGGCGCCATGCAGCGGTTCCTGGCCACCCATCAGACGGTCGAGGACCTGCCGATGGCGGTGTCGTTGCGCGCCTTCTACCACGTGACGGTCAGCGGGGAGGCGCAGACGGTACGGGCGTCGGCGCGCGCCCTGACCGCATCGCTCGCCGCGCTGCACTCCCCCGAGGACCTGGTGATCGCGGTCGCCGCGTCGCCGTCCGCGACGGCGCACTGGGAGTGGACGAAGTGGCTTCCGCACACCCAGGCGCCGGGTCTCACCGACGGTGCGGGCAGCCGGCGTCTGATCAGCCGCAGCGCGGCCGAACTGGAAGAACTCCTCGCGCCGCGCCTCACCGGACGGCCGCGCTTCCACCCGGAGGGCGCGCCGCTGCCGGAGGAGCCGCACATCGTCGTCGTCCTCGACGGGGTGTCGCCGCCCCCGATGTCGGTGCTGGCGTCGGCCGAGGGTCTGCAGGGCGTCACCGTCGTCGAGGTCGTGCCCGGTGAGCTCACCGGCGCGCGCGGCGACCTGGCGGTCGTCGTGCACCCGCGCACGCTGCGCCTGGAGTCGGGCCACGGCCTCGTGTACGAGGGCACGCCCGACCTGCTGTCGTACGAGTCCGCCGACGCGCTCGCCCGCCAGCTGGCCCCGCTGCGCATGGCCTCGGGCGGCGACGACGACGAACCGCTGCTGGCCAACCTGGAGTTCACCGACCTGCTGAGCCTGGGCGACGCGGACTCGGTGGACACAGCCCGCACCTGGCGGCCGCGCTCCGCTTCGGAGCGGCTGCGGGTGCCCATCGGGGTGGGTGAGGACGGGCGGCCCGTCATGCTCGACCTGAAGGAGGCCGCGCAGGACGGCATGGGCCCGCACGGCCTGTGCGTCGGCGCGACCGGTTCCGGCAAGTCGGAGCTGCTGCGCACCCTGGTCCTCGGCCTCGCGGTGACGCACTCGTCGGAGACCCTCAACTTCGTCCTCGCCGACTTCAAGGGCGGCGCGACCTTCGCCGGCATGGCGCAGATGCCCCACGTCGCGGCCGTCATCACCAACCTCGCCGACGACCTCACCCTCGTCGACCGCATGGGCGACTCGATCCGCGGCGAGCTCAACCGCCGCCAGGAGATGCTGCGCGACGCCGGCAACTACGCCAACATCCACGACTACGAGCGGGCCCGGCTCGCCGGCGCCCCGCTGCAGCCCGTGCCGTCGCTGGTCCTGGTCATCGACGAGTTCAGCGAACTGCTCACCGCCAAGCCCGACTTCATCGAGATGTTCGTGCAGATCGGCCGCATCGGCCGCTCGCTCGGCGTCCATCTGCTGCTCGCCTCGCAGCGCCTGGAGGAGGGCCGGCTGCGCGGCCTGGAGACGTACCTGTCCTACCGGGTCGGTCTGCGCACCTTCTCCGCCGCCGAGTCGCGCGCCGCGCTCGGCGTCCCCGACGCCTACCACCTGCCGAGCGTGCCCGGCTCCGGCTATCTGAAGTTCGGCACCGACGAGATGACCCGCTTCAAGGCGGCGTACGTGTCCGGTGTGTACCGCACGGGCGCCGACCGTTCCGCCGCGCTCGGCGGTCCGGTGCCCGTGGACCGGCGCCCGGTGCTGTTCACCGCCGCCGAGGTGCCGGTGACGTACGCCCCGCCGACCGTGCCGGGGCCGCGCGGCGAGAGCGGGCCGCGCACCGACGACGCGCTCGCCGACACGGTGCTCGACGTCATCGTGCGCCGCCTCGAAGCGCGGGGCCCCGCCGCGCACCAGGTGTGGCTGCCGCCGCTGGACAGCCCGCCGGCGCTCGACTCGCTGCTGCCGGGCCTCGCCCCGGTGCCGGGCCGGGGACTGACCCAGCCCGACTTCGAGGGGGCGGGACGGCTCGTGGTGCCGGTCGGCCTGGTCGACAAGCCGTACGAGCAGCGCCGCGACCCGCTGTGGTGCGACTTCTCGGGCGCCGCCGGCCATCTGCAGATCCTGGGCGGCCCGCAGTCCGGCAAGTCGACCCTGGTACGGACCCTGATCGCGTCGTTCGCGCTCACCCACACCCCGCAGGAGGTGCAGTTCTACGGGCTCGACTTCGGCGGCGGCGGCATGGCCGCGGTCTCCGGGCTCCCCCACGTCGGCGGCGTCGCGTCCCGCCTGGACCCGGAGCGGGTGCGGCGCACGGTGGCCGAGGTGTACGGCGTGCTGACCCGCCGCGAGGAGTACTTCCGCTCGGCCGGCATCGCCTCGATCGCCGACTTCCGCTCCCGCCGGGCACGCGGCACCATCTCGGTCACCGACCAGCCGTGGGGCGATGTGTTCCTCGTCATCGACGGCTGGGGCAACTTCCGTACCGAGTACGAGGGCCTCGAACAGGTCGTCCTGGACATCGCGGCCCGCGGCCTCGGCTACGGCGTCCACCTGGTGGTGACGGCGTCCCGCTCGATGGAGGTCAGGGCCAACCTCAAGGACCACCTCGTGAACCGCCTCGAACTGCGGCTCGGCGACACCATGGACTCCGAGTTCGACCGCAAGGTCGCCGCCAACGTCCCCATGGGCGTGCCCGGCCGTGGCCAGACCCCGCAGAAGACGCACTTCATGGCGGCCGTGCCGCGCATCGACGGCCTCCAGTCCGACACCGACATCGCCGACGCGACCCGCGCCCTCGCCACCGAGGTCACCCGGCACTGGACCGCACCCGGCGCACCCGCGGTCCGCCTCCTTCCGCGTGAACTCCCCGCGGCGCAGCTGCCGCCGGGCCACGCCTTCCCGGAGCGCGGTATCGCCTTCGCGCTCGACGAGAACAACCTGGAGCCGGTCTTCGTCGACTTCGAGCAGGACCCGTTCTTCATGATTTTCGGCGAGGGCGAGTCCGGCAAGTCGAACCTGCTGCGCCTCCTGATCACCCAGCTCACCCAGCGGTACGAGGGCGACGCGTGCAAGCTGTTCGTGGTGGACAACCGGCGCGCCCTGCTCGATGTGACCCCGGCGTCCCACCTGGCCGAGTACATCCCCATGTCGAACGCCATGGACCATCACATGGACGCGCTGGCCGACCTGATGAAGCGCCGGGCGCCCAGCGCGGACGTCACGGCGCAGCAGTTGCGCGACCGCAGCTGGTGGCGAGGGCCCACGGTGTACGTCGTCGTCGACGACTACGACCTGGTGTCGACGTCCAGCGGCAACCCGTTGGGCAAGCTCACCGAGATGCTGCCGTTCGCGCGTGACGTGGGGGTGCGCTTCATCATCGCCCGCTCCACGGCGGGCGCGGGCCGCGCCGCGTACGAACCGTTCATCCAGCGCATGAAGGAGCTGGGCGCCCAGGGCGTCGTCCTGGCCGGCGACCCCGGCGAGGGCGACATCCTCGCGGGCGTCCGCCCCCGCCCGATGCCGACGGGCCGCGGCACCTTCGTCTCCCGCCGGCGGGGGAAGCCGCTGGTGCAGACGGGGTTGATGGAGGACGGGAACTGAGGGGGTTCTGAAGGGGGCCGGCCCCGCGGCCGTCCCCGACCCCGGGGAGATGTGGGGCGGCGCCCCGCCACGAACCCGTTCTCGTGATTCTCACCGGCTCCCCATCCCCGCCGCGACCTGCCAAGTAGGCTGATCGGACGGCCGGTTGGCAGGTCGTCGCTACGTCTGGAAGGAATCGCTCCGTCATGGCTGAGGAACAGGACACGGAACTGCGGGAGCGCAAGGAGCGCGAGAAGAACGAGCTGTACGCGCTCGACATCTCGGGGGTCGAATGGCACAGCGCTCCGGGCACGTCCGAGGACGAGGAGCGGGTCGAGATCGCCTATCTGCCGGCCGGCGCCGTGGCGATGCGGTCCTCCGTGGACCCCGGCACGGTGCTGCGGTACACCGAGGCGGAGTGGCAGGCGTTCGTCCTGGGCGCGCGGGACGGGGAGTTCGACCTGGAGCCCTCCGTACGCAACGGGGGGCTGGAAGCGCCGGCGGAGTAGCGGGCCGGAACGCCTTACGGGCGGGCGTCTCCCGCGCGGTACGGGAACGCCGAACGGGGTGGGCGCCTCCCGCGCGCGCCCACCCCGTCCCGCCTGCCGCCCGGCTCCCCTACTGGAAGTGGCTGGCCGCCTTGCGGTCGCCGGCCTGGTAGGTCGGAGCCGCCTGGGTAACGGCGTCGGCGATCTGCTTCAGCGATGTCTGGACGGCGTGGGCCCTGATGTCCCAGTCCTTCTGCTTCGTCGCGAAGGCCTCGTGGGCCTCACCGTGCCAGTTCACGGCGGCCCTGCCGACAAGCGCTTTGATCTCGTCGAGGTCCTGCTGGAGCCGATGCGCCTGGAGCTTGATGGCGGAAGCCGCGTCGTTGAGGCTGCTGTACGTCACTCCGAGGACATCGCCGCTGTAATCGGGCATGGCTTCCCCTGTCTCTGTGGTGGATTGAGCTGGTGGTAACCGCGTGGCGTTCCGGGCCGTCGCGGGCCCGGCCCGCCTTCTAGTAGGTGCTGAGGCTCGAGCTCATCGCGGCCGTGGCGGTCGGGTCACCGGAGTAGCCCTCCACGACATCGACGCCCCTGAGGGCCTGGAAGACCTCGTGGTCGGTGTTGCCCTTGCCGGTGCGCGTCGCCTTCATCGCTTCCAGGAAGTCCAGCAGGTCTTTGCCGATCCCCACCATGTTGTTGTTGATGTCCGTCTGCTTGCCGTTGAAGGCACCGGCGCCGATGCCGTCCCAGGCGCCTTCGAGGCTGTCGATGACGCCTTGCAGCGTCTTGAGCTGCCCCTTCACCGACTCGAACTTCTGCACGATCTCGTTCTCGAGATGGATCATCTCGCTGTCTGTTACAAGCTGGTCCTTCGCCATGTGCGGCTTCCCTTCGATGGGTTGAGTGGCGCTGCTGCGCCGGCTGTGGCTAGTGGTCGTGGTGCGGCTACGCGTGCGGATGCGCGCTGCGCCGCCGGGTCCTGATCGCCGCGAACACGCCGGCGCCGATCGCGACGAGCCCGGCGGCGACTCCGCCGATGGCCCAGGGGGTGTTGCCGCCGCCCTGCTCCTTGCCCCCGGCGACGGGCCCGCGCGCCGGGGACGCGGGCGAACTCGGCACGGCGGGGGTGGCGGCGCTTCCCCCGTGCTCCAGCGAGACGGGGTCGACGCCGGCGGGACCGGGGTCGATGCCCGGCTTCTCCAGCACCAGGCGGGGCCGGATGAGGCCGTAGCCGAGGTACTTGCTGGGCTTGTCCTTGTCCCAGGACCGCCCGGCGGTGTCGATCATCGTCCGGAGCACCTGGTCGGCGGTCCAGGACGGGTGGGCGGACCAGATGAGGGCGGCGGAGGCGGAGGCGATGGCCGAGGCTTGGCTGGTGCCGCGACCGTCGCAGTAGCTCGTGAAGGTGGTGTCGCACCAGGCAGGCACGTTCTGTCCCGGGGACGCCAGGTCGATGTAGTCACCCGCCTGGGAGAAATGAGTGACGGTGCCGCTCTCGTCCGCCGCGCTGACGCCGACCACGCCTGGGTAGGCGGCAGGGAAGTCACGGTAGAAGTCATTGGTCGCCCCGTCATTACCGGTCGCCGCGAACAGCAGCTTTCCTTTGGACAGGGCGTACTTGACCGCATCCGCGTCCTCGGACCTTGAGCCGGCGCCACCGAAGGAGAGGTTGATGATCTTCGCATCCGAGTCCGCGGCGGCACGAATGGCCGCGGCTGCCGATTGCGTGAGCTTCTTCTCCGCTTCGTCCTTCCAGGAGTCATAGGCGATGCGAAAAGGAATGATCTTGGCATCGGGGGCGAGTCCCTTGAGGCCGCCTGCCTTCCCCGTCCCGGCGATCAACTCAGCCATGGTCGTTCCGTGCCCGTCGTAGTCCTTGGTCGCTCCGTACGAGGCCGCCTTCGGGGCTTCCCCGGTGAGCACCTGGCCCTTCAGGGAAGCAGTGTCCGGATTGACGCCCGAGTCCACGACGGCGACCTTGATGCCCTTGCCCGTGCTGACCTTCCACATGTCCGATGCATGCATGGCCGCGAGGTACCACTGTTTCGGCGCGACATCGTCGGCGAAGGCATGCGGTGCCAGGGCGCCCGCCACAACGGCCCACGCGCCGATCACCGCGACGACACGTCTCGGACCGATCGCCCTCGCGGTCGCGTCGTCCCGGCCCGCTCGGCGGATTCCTGACCTCATGCGTTCCTACGTCCTCGCCTGCGCTGGTGGATCACTGGTGGCACGAACCCCTACCGGCTCGGCAGGTCCCTTCCCTCGTCCTCGCCGAGGTGGCCGGGCGACAGTGCGGTCTCGTCTTCCTCGTCGTTCGAACCCTCATGCTCCCCTGTCCCTCTGACAAGCCCAGCGCCGCCCGTGGTGAACTCGCCGCGCTTTCCTCGCCTGTCGGCGGAGCGGCCCTTCGGAACGCCCACCACTCCGTCGGCATTGCCCTTGGCACGCCCGCCCGTTCGTGCCTGTCCGGCCGGGGCGGGCTCGGCGGCGCCAACTACACCCCGTCGACCCGGGCGGCCGACCGGCGCGGCCTCACCGGCGGCTCCCCTGGTACCGACCACCGTGGGCTTGGACGTCCGCGGTCCAGCGGAACCCGGCGCGCCAACGCTCGGTCGTCCGCCGACAATTCCGTTACTTCCACTACGTGCGGTTCCCGCGCGCGAGGGCGCCGCTCCCCCGGCACGGGGCGTCCCTCCCGAGACGCCGCGCCCCAGGGGGGACTGACCGACCGCCGAAGAAGGTCGGCCCCTGCCGCCTTCCGGCGCCGAGGACGCCACACGCCCACCGGGGTTCGTGGTGCTCGGCCCCGTGGCGCCTCGCGCCGTCACGTTGGCCGTGCCTTCTCGGGTCTCGGTCAGCGCGGATCCACGCCCGGCTGCGTAAGCCCGTACCGAACCGCCGGCCGTCGGCTTCGAGAAGACACCCCCAAAGGGTGGCTCCGTGATCAGGCCGGCATCGGTCGCGGTCACGGGCGAACCCTGCGCGGTGGTGGACTGGTTCGGGACCGTCGTAGGCAGAGGCACAACACTGTTGATCTCCGTTGCCACCGGCCTGTCGGGCAAACTTCCCGGACGAGTGTGATGCGCGGGTGCTCCCGGTGACTCAGCCCCGCCGGTGATCTCCGTTCGGGACGAGCCAGGGCCGGAGGAGCCCTCGACCGCATGGCGCGTCACCGCCTCATCCCCGGGCGCACGGCCGCTCCCGCCCCTGGAGGGACGCGGCTCGAACCCGTACCCGCTGGTCGGCTTCGGCACCCCCACCGCCGGCATCGGCTGAAATACAGGCGGCTGCTGCGCCGCCAGGGTCTGTTCCGAGACGGCGTAGAAGGACGACAGGCGGTTCATCTGGTTGATCGCCTCCTGGCGGTCCTCCTCCCCCCGCACCGCCGCCTCGTACTCCGCGTTCCCCGCCACCCTCTTCTCCGCCGGAAGCTCCGTCGCCTTCACCGGCTCGGCGCGGTGGTCGCGGGGCGGCATCGCCTGGCGGACGGAGGCGAGGCCCGTGCCTGCCGCGGTGATCTGGACTCCGGCCGTGCTCGCGAAGTCGCCCAGGGTGCGGGCGTGGCCCGCGAGCGCCTTGCCCCAGTCGCGGAAGGCGTTGCCTGCCTCGCCCTCCCAGGCGACGCGGGCGATGTCCTTGTCGAGGGCGCCGGCCGCTTCCTCGATCGCCTTGTGCGCGGCGAACAGCGAGTCCCCGGCGCCGGTCAGGTGCTCGGGGTTGGCGTTCTCCACCAGGTCGATCATGTCGTTGAGCCGGTGGCCCTCGAAGTCGGTCGTGCCGAAGAAGCGCGGCGCCGCGCCGAAGGGGAACACGCCGGCCATCGCCCGCGACGCCCCCGTGGTCAGGTCGGTGGCGCCCACCTGCCGGCTGACGCGCTCCTCCTCCGTCAGCGGCGGGGCCTGGGGCGCGGACGGCTGTGGCTTGTTGTCGGTCATCGCTACCACCCCGTCCCGGAGGTCTTGTCGTCGGAACGCTCCGGATCCGGATGCCCGGCCTTCGCGCGCTTCGCCGCGTCCGCGTCATAGTCGATCTTGGTTTGGATCGCCCAGAACCGCTGGCGCGTCTCCTCGTCCAGGTTGTCGAAGCCGACGTCCGCCCCGTGCACGGCGATTCCCATCGACTCGATCTGGAGGCCGAGGGACTTCGACAGCGAGGTCAGGTGTTCGTGGACCCGGTGGTACTGGGTGTAGAGGCCGTCCGCCTCGGGGAACGCCGCGCCCGCGGCGCTGAAGGACGCGCGGGGGATCTGCTGGGCCGCGAGCTGGGTGGCGCCGGCGTGGGAGCCCTCGAAGGTGCTGAGCACGGTGTCCACGCGGCCCTTGAAGCTCTTCAGCGCCTCCAGGCCGCGGCTGAGGTCAGCTGTCATGACCGCCGCCTTCGCCCGTACCGGCAGGACGCCGCCCCATGACCTTCCTCCCCGTTGCGCAATTCCCGCTCGCTACCGCGCGATCCGGCCGTACCGGAATGTGATCGTCACTCATCATCGACACCGCTTAACACACCGCAGTCACTCTAACCAACGCTCTCCCCTGGCCCAACAGGGATTTACCGGCCGCTCGTTGGGCCGGACGGCCGCGCGGCCGCCGCCCGGTCGGCTCCCCGGTTCGCTCGGTTTGCTCAGCGGACCCAAAGCTAGGAGGAGTTGACGTACCGCGCATGAGTACGGCTACTCAGTTCCCTTGCGCCACGCGGCGGCTCCTGCGTCTCGCGTCCCTGATCGCCACCGCGGCCCCGCTCAGGACCGCCGCCGCGACCGCCGCGCCCGTCGCCACGTACATGGCCAGGCGCCGGGTCCGCTCCTCGTCGGTCTCGCCGAGGTGGAGGGCGGCGGGGGTGGGGGCGCGGGCGGGGGTCACGCCCTCGTGGGCGACCGGGGCCTCCAGGGGGTGGTCGTCCTCGGTGAGGGCGCGGACCGGGTCGACGACGCCCCAGCCGACCAGGCGGTCGTGGCCGGCCACCGAGCGTTCCGCGGTCTGCTGGATCTGTGTGACGATCTCGCGCTGGGTCCACGTGGGGTGCTTGGCCTTGATGAGCGCCGCCACCCCTGCGACGTACGGGGCGGAGAAGCTCGTACCGCTGTCGGCGCAGTGGCCGCCGCCGGGCACCGTGGAGACCATGTCGACGCCGGGCGCGGCGACGCCCACGAACGCGCCGGACTGCGAGAAGGCGGCCCGTTCGTTGTTGCGGTCGGAGGCGGCGACCGCGAGGACGCCGGGGAAGGACGCCGGATACGTCTGCTTGACGTTGCCGCCGAGGCCGTCGTTGCCCGCGGAGGCGACGACCACGATCTGCTGCTTCAGGGCCTCGTCGATGGCCTGCCGGAGGGTGCCCACGGGGGCCACCGCGTTCGCCGTGTCCTGGGAGATGTTGATGACATTCGCGCCCGCGCCGATCGCGTAGCGGATGGCGGTGGCCAGGGTCTCCGCCGTGCCGTGGCCGTCGGCGTCGTTCTGCTGGATGGGGATGATGGTCGCGTCGGGGGCCAGCCCCACGAAGCCCGTGCCCCTGGCGGCGCGGGCGGCGATGATCCCGGCGACCTTCGTGCCGTGTCCGACGGTGTCGGTCGTGCCGTTCTCGGCGCCGCGCGGGAGCGGCCGGTTGTCGGGGTCCTTGAGGTCCTTGGACAGGAAGTTCTTGCCCTTGGAGGCGTCGACCGCCGCGGTCAGCTGGGGGTTCTTGGTGTCGACGCCGGTGTCGATGACGGCGACCCTGACACCCTTGCCGGTCGACTGGTGCCACAGCTCGTCGAGCAGCACGCGCTGGAGCGCCCAGGGGCGGCCCGCGTACGGCTTGGAGGGGAAGGTGCACTGGTCGCCGCCGCCGTCGGCGGGAGCGGCCGGGGCGGCGGCCGCGGCCGTCGGCCAGGCGAGCACGGTCAGGGCCGTCGCGGCGGACAGGGCGAGGGACTTGAGGACGTACGCCATGGTCGTGCCGCCCCTCAGGAGCCCTGGGGCTGGCGGGCCGCCCCGGTGGACAGGCGGGGGCCGGTGGGCAGGAACGTTGACCAGCTCATCGGGATGGGCGCCGGTTCGGACTTGGCGTAGCCGAGCCGGGTCTGGGCCTGCTGCGCCTCCTGGTCGAGCTGCTTGCGCTGGTCGGCGCTGAGGCCGGCGCCCGAGTCGCCGTCGGCGCTGTCGCTGTTGGACTGCATGGCGTAGCGCAGGCCCGTGTCCGTCACCAGGAAGACGCCGCCGGCCGTGGCCTGGGCGCCCTGGACCTGGCGGAAGAGCTGGCCGGAGCCGGGCGTCACGTAGGCGCTGCTGGAGCCGGTGGGCAGCGGCGCGGGGAAGTCGGTGCCCGCCCAGGTGCTCATGGTGGTGGCGCCGTTGTCCTTGTTGACGTCGCGCAGCACGTTGCAGAGGGTGTTGCGGCTGCCGCTCGCGGTGCCCGCGTCGTTGACGGCGACCGGTGCCCGGCTCGGCCAGTTCTCGTGGGCCCCGAACTCGGTGGGTTCCGGGGTGAACTGGGAGGCGTTGGTCTCCGTGGCCCGGCCGGTCTTCATGAGGCTGCCGAGGGCCCGGCTGTTGAGGAGCAGCTTGGCCGTGAAGTCGGAGACCGGCGCGACCTTGCCCTGCTGGACGAGGTAGTACTGGCTGCCGGCGCCGTTGGGTGCGCGCAGCACCATGCCGATCTTGTTGGCTTCGGGGGCCAGGGTGCCGGGGACGCCCGCGGGGTCGCCGATCTTTCCCTCGACCGTGGGGAACGTGATGGGGTCGCCCGAACGGAGCGTCTCCAGCCACTCCTTGGAGACGCGCTCGGGCTGCCGGCCGGAGCCGACCAGGGCGCGCAGCAGGAGTTCGTCGGAGCCGACCGGGTACTTGGTGCCCTGCGCGTCCACGACGTAACGGGTCTTGTCCTCGGCCCCCGTGACGTACATCAGCTCGCCGCCGGTGAGGCGTTCGGAGCCGTCGGTGCGTTTCATGTCGCGGTCGGCGAAGACGAACGCGGCCTTCTGGATGGCGCGTCCGCCGTCGCCGGGACGTTCGCACACCGCCCAGCGCTTGGCGGATCCCGCCTCGTCCGGGGAGGGCAGCCGGTCGGGGGCGTAGGGGATGCCGAGGGTGGCGCCGTGCGGCAGGGAGCCCTTGTCGAGTACGGACTCGTCGACCTTGACGACCTCGCCCTTGTCGGGGTCGAGCAGGAGCTTCGCGGAGGCCATGTTGAGGACGGGGTGCAGTTCCTTCTTGCCGTCGGTGGTCAGCACCACGTACCGGGTGGTGGACTTGCTCGCGATGATCACCTTTTCGCCGGGGGTGTCCCAGCCGGGCGGCGCGGTGGGTTTGAACATCCCCCACGCGCCGAACGCGGCGAGCAGCACCACGGCCACGATGGTGCCCGGCAGCACGGCCCGCAGCGGACGCGGAGCCCCCTCTTCCGAGCCCGTCGGCGAGGGCTGGATGAATGACGCGAGCGTACGACGCTTCGCGAAGGTGTACGCGTTGAGCTCGTCCCGCCGTGATGCCATGAGTGTCCGCGTTCTCCATTGTCCCCGTGCGGAGCAGCGGGAGCGCGTCCCCCGCCCTGCGTTGTCAGACCGGCGACCTACTATGCCTGTTACGTGATCGTACGCCCGGGGCGGGTAGGGTGAGCGGGTCCTCAAGGGCCCCACTGGCCAAGGGCTTTCGAGGGGTTCGGGGGGTTCAAGGATGGTTTCGCCGACAGGGACTCGGTCGCGCTCGCGGGAGCGCTCCGGTGCACCGAGCGGCACGGGCCCGCGCCCCGCGGGGCGTTCGGAGCCGTCGCCCGCGGTGGTGCGGCAGCCGCCCCCCGTGGCCGCGAAACCGGCGGTGCCCCGCCTCGCATCCCGTTCCGGACGCTTTGGTTCGTTTCGTCTGCAACAACTGATCCTGATCGAATCGGCCGTCGCGCTGCTGCTCGCGGCGTGGGTCGCGGGGCCGCTCGCGCTGGTGCCCGCGGGCGTCGTCGCGGTGGCCCTGGTGCTGCTCGCGGTGGTCCGGCTCCGGGGCCGTTCGCTGCCCGAACGGCTGGGCACCGCCTGGGCGCTGCGTCGGCGGCGCTCCGCGGGCGACGCTCCGGTGCCGCCGGGCACCCTGCCGGGGCTCGCGCCGGCGGTGGAGTGCGATCCGACGCTGCGCTCCTACAGCCACGGCGACCGGGACCAGCGGCCGATCGGGATGATCGGCGACGGCGGGTTCCTGACCGTGGTCCTCCAGGTCGAGTCGGACGCGACGGCGCTGCGGGCCGACCGCGGCCAACGCCCGCTCCCGCTGGCGCTGGTGCGCGACGCGCTCGACGTGGACGACATCCGTCTCGAGTCGGCGCAGATCGTGCTGCACACGCAGCCGGCGCCCGCGCTGCGGCTTCCGCAGCAGTCGCTGGCGGTCTCCAACTACGCGCCGCTGCACGCCCGGACCGCGTCACCGGCGGTCCGCATCACCTGGATCGCCCTAAAGCTCAACCCGGAGCTGTGTCCGGAGGCGGTGGCCGCGCGGGGCGGCGGCATCGGGGGCGCGCAGAAGTGCGCCGCGCGTACGGCGCTCCACCTGGCGAGCCGGCTGACCGGCGCGGGTCTGCACACCACGGTGCTGACCGAGGAGGAGCTCGCGGACGCGGTGGCCACGTCGGCGTGCGCCAATCCGCTGGTCACGGCGCAGGCGGGCCGCGCCGAGGCTCCCCAGCGGCGGACCGAGGAGTCGAGCCGCTCCTGGCGCTGCGACAACCGCCGGCACACCACGTACTGGGTGCGGCGCTGGCCGAGGATCGACGCGGCGTCCGGGACGGGCGGGCTGCCGCAGTTGGTGGCCCTCCTGACGGGCGTTCCCGCGCTCGCGACCACCTTCAGTCTCACCATCGCGCGCACGAGCGCCCGGGAGGCCACCCTCAGCGGCCATGTCCGGGTCACCGGCCGCAGCGAGGCCGAACTCGCGGCGGCCCGGCAGGCGTTGACGCGCACCGCGCGCGAGGCGAGGGCCGGGCTCGTGCCGCTGGACAACGAGCAGCTCCCCGGCATGCTCGCCACCCTGCCGTTCGGAGGCGCCCGCTGATGGCCATCACGACATCGGGTGCGGGCCCGCGCGCGGGGGCCCGCACCGGTTTCGGCCTCATCGGCCCGCGCCACCGCCGGCACGCCCTGCCCCTGGAGCAGTTGGACGCGCTGGCGCTGCCCATCGGCGACGACGGCGTGGTCGTCGGCGTGGACACCGAGGGCAGGCCCGCGGTGCTCGGCGTGAGCAGACCGACCGCGTACGACATCGTGTTCGTCGGCGGCCTGTGGACCGCGCAGGTGCTCGCGCTGCGCGCCGCGGCGACCGGGATACGGGTCGCGGTCGAGACCGGCCGTCCCCAGGCCTGGGCGCAGCTGGTCCACGCGATCGCCAGCCAGAGCGGCATGACGGTGCACGACGTGGGCCGGGTGCCCCCGCTCGGCGCGTCGGCGGGCGAGCCGGTGCTGGTGGTGCGGGACTGCGGCATGCGTCCGCCGCGCGGGCGCGTGGTGTCGGCGCCCTGGCAGGCGGTGCTCACCCTCCTCCCCTATGTGAGTCCAGTCGCACCCCGGCTGATCCGTCAGGCGCGGCTCGTCGGTGTGCAGCGGGTCTCGCCGGACGAGGCCGGGCAGCTGAGCCGCATCATGAACCTGCCGCGCACGGAGCAGGAGACGCTGTCGACGCTCGCGGACGGCGTCACCCTGTGGTGCAACGACCGCGACCGCTCCTTCACCATGACGCAGGCCACCGACACCGAGACCGGATTGTTGGGGAACGCCCGACGGGTCGACTGACGCGGGGCGCGGCGCGGGAGTTGACCCGTTCCGACCCTTTCGTCCCCCACCCTCCGCCCCCGCCCGGTCACTTCGGCGTGGCCCGTGGGGCGGGGGTGACGAAGGGGACAGTCACTGGGGGCGGCCGGGCCTGCCGTGGCGGTATTGACGACGATTAGGGTGGGACGGACCGGGGGCAGGGACCTCATGGCGCGTGCGCGTCGTCCGTACGGTTCCGAACGGTTCCGTTCGTCCGAGGATGTTCGGTACGTCCGAGGACGGGGCGGTGGGCGGGGCGGTCGTCCGCGTACGATTCCGCGCCCGTCGCACGGGTGCACCGCGGGCAGCCCCACCCCCCGCCCGCACATGCCCATGGGACCTCACGACCTACACCCGGTCACAGGCGAACGAAAGGAAACCGGTGAACAGCGACCAGGACCAGTTCCGCACCGGCGGGAACGCGCGCGACGAGAATCGGTCCGACGCCGATCCCGAGACCACGGGTGAGTTCACCATCGACTACACCCCGCCCGCCTGGTACACCCAGGGCGCGCAGGACACCCCGCCGCCGCCGGCTCCGGCTCCGGCTCCGGCTCCCGATGAGCGGGCCGGCGCGCCGGGCGCCCCGCTCCCGCCGCCCTCCGGGGCGCCTCTGGATGTGCCGGGGCTTCCGCAGTCCGGCGGTTTCCAGCCGAGCTGGAGTCCGACTCCGCCGCCGCCCGCCTTCCCCGGGCCGGTGCAGCCGGGGCCCGTCCGCCCCGCGTCGCCGCCTCCGGCCGCGCCCTCCGCCGACGCCCACCGTCCCGCGGACGAGCCCTTCGGCGGCGGGGACATCGAGAGCGGCGCCACGATGCGCTTCTCCCCCACCGCCCTGAAGCGCGAGTTCGCGCAGCTCGAAGCAATCGCGGCGGCGCGCGGCGAGTCCACCGCGGCGGCCAGTGCTGACGCCGCGTCAGCATCCGCTTCCGGCCACCCGGCAGTGCCCGAGCCCCCCTCGACCCCGCCCCAGGGCTCCGGTCCGGCGGGCGCTTCCGGCGACTCGGCCACGCCCCCGCAGGCGGCGCCCCCGGCGAACGGACCGGACACCTCGGGCACCCCGAGCCCCGCGGACCCGGCCGCCCCGGCGGCCTCCACGGGCGCGACCGGCTCCCCCGATGCCGACGCCCGCGAGGCGACCGGTCCGGCCGGCCCCGACGCCCCGCTCGACACCTCCGCCGACGCTGCCGCCGACGCCTTCTTCGCCGGGCGCTTCGACGGTACGACCGCGCCGTCCGCCGACGCCGATGAGGCCGCCGGGACGACGGCGACCCCCGAGGCGGCAGTGGAAGCGGAGGCCGGAGCGCCGGGCGCCGAGTCGGAGACCGGCCCCGGCCGGGACACCCCGCCGTCCGACGGCACGTCCGCTCCCCTGGACACCCCGGCCCCCTCCGACTTCGCCACCGCCGACGCCCCCTCCTCCGACCCCGCCGACGGCTCCGCCGCGGACGCCGGGACCCCGGGCCCCGCCCCGGCCGCCCCCGCGCCGCTCGCGGACGCCACGGCGGCACCGCAGGACACCCCGCCCGCACCGCGGGACGCCGCGCCCGTCGCCGACGCGGTGTCGGCCGCGGACAGCGCCGCCCCCGCCGCCACCTCCCCCTCGGACGCGGCACCCATCGCCGACGCCGTGCCCGTCTCCGACGCCGAGCCGGTCGCGGACGCCGTACCGGCGGACGCCACCGCGCCCGAGCCCCAGGACGCGCGGCCCGCACCGGCCGACCAGCCGTGGGCCGCGAACCCCCAGGCCCAGCCGGGCCTTCCGCCGCTGCCGCCCGCGTTCCAGTCCGCCGCGCCCGCCCCCGCGCCCCAGTGGCCGGTCCAGGCGCAGCCGCAGCCCGCACCGAGCGTCCCGGACCAGGGAGCCCCGGCGCCGGCGTGGCCGCAGCAGCCGAACGGCTACGGCTTCCCTCAGCAGGGCGGCGCGTACCCGCCGGGCGCCCCCAACCCCCAGACGCCACAGGGCGGTTACGGCTTCCCGCACCCCAACGCGGCTCCGCCGGCCGGCCCCCACCCCGCCGCCCCGCAGGGCGGTTACGGCTTTCCCCAGCAGGCGGCGGCTCCGGACGCGCCGGCCCCGCAGGGCGGTTACGGCTTCCCGCACCAGGGGGCGGCCCCCGGCCCGTCGGCGGACCCGCGCTTCCCCGCGCCGGCCCCCGGCCCCGACTCCCCCGCCGGACAAGGCGGTTACGGATTCCCCCAGCCGGGCCAGGGCGGCCAGGGCGAGGGCGTACCGCCGCACGCCCAGCCGGCCCAGGCGGCTCAGCCCGTCGATCCCCGAGCCGGGACGGCGTGGCCGTCGCCGGTGACGCACGACCAGCGTGAGCGGTCGATGCCCGGCGCCCCGCTCGGGTACACGGCCGCCGTCGAGCTCTCCTCCGACCGGCTGCTGCGCAACAACAAGCCGAAGCCGAAGAGCAGTCGCGGTCCGGCGGCCGGCGCCTCGCGCTTCAAGTTCGGCGCCAAGAAGGAGGAGGCGGAGCGGCAGCACAAGCTCGGCCTCATCCGCACGCCGGTGCTCTCCTGCTACCGGATCGCGGTGATCTCCCTCAAGGGCGGCGTCGGCAAGACCACCACGACGACCGCGCTCGGCGCGACGCTGGCCACCGAACGGCAGGACAAGATCCTGGCGATCGACGCCAACCCGGACGCCGGCACGCTCGGCCGCCGGGTGCGCCGCGAGACCGGCGCCACCATCCGCGACCTCGTCCAGGCGATCCCGTACCTCAACTCGTACATGGACATCCGGCGCTTCACCTCGCAGGCGCCGTCGGGCCTGGAGATCATCGCCAACGACGTCGACCCCGCGGTGTCCACGACGTTCAACGACGAGGACTACCGGCGCGCCATAGACGTCCTGGGCAAGCAGTACCCGATCATCCTCACCGACTCGGGTACGGGTCTGCTCTACTCCGCGATGCGGGGCGTGCTCGACCTCGCCGACCAGTTGATCATCATCTCGACGCCCTCCGTGGACGGTGCGTCCAGCGCCTCCACGACGCTCGACTGGCTCTCGGCGCACGGCTACGCCGACCTCGTGCAGCGCTCGCTCACCGTCATCTCCGGGGTCCGCGAGACCGGCAAGATGATCAAGGTGGACGACATCGTGCAGCACTTCCAGATGCGCTGCCGCGGTGTGGTCGTGGTGCCGTTCGACGAGCACCTCGCGGCCGGCGCCGAGGTGGACCTCGACATGATGCGTCCCAAGACCCGGGAGGCGTACTTCAACCTCTCGGCGCTCGTGGCGGAGGACTTCATCCGGGCCCAGCAGCAGCAGGGGCTGTGGACCGGCGACGGCAACAACCAGCCCCCGCGCCTCGCCCCGCCGATGCCGGGTCAGCAGGGCGCCCCGGGCCAGCCGTACCCGGACCAGCCGTACCCCGGCCAGCCGCAGGCCCAGCCGCACCCGGGTTCGCCCTATCCCGCGCAGGGCCGGCCGCAGCCGGGTCAGCCCTTCCCGAACCAGGGCCAGCCGCAGCCGGGTCAGCCGTACGGGGCGCAGCCCGGTCAGCCGTTCCCGAACCAGGGCCAGTTCCAGCCGGGTCAGCCGGGTCAGCCGGGTCAGCCGGGTGCACAGCAGCCGATGCCCGGCGCACCCGGGCAGCCCTACCCCGGACAGCCGTACGCGGCTCAGCCCGGACAGCCGGCCCAGCCCCACCCCGGCGCCCCGCTGCCGCCGCCCGGATGGCAGCAGCCGGGGCCGCCCGCGAGCGAGGGCGGCCCCGGTGCCCCCGAGCCGCAGGGCTCCGTGCCCCCGCCGGGATGGCCGGGGCAGGACGGCGGCGGCCACGCTCCGCAGCCGCCGTCAGCGCCTCAGCAGTAGGGCGTCACAGGACTGGACCAATGAGGGCCCGCACCGTGCGAACGGTGCGGGCCCTTTCGGTGTTTCCGCAGACCAAATGGCCTCTTCACCGCCCGCCACGCGTCGTTGACACGTCTAGACCACCCTGGTAAACCTTCGCCCACGCCCGCCGCCGCCTGCGATCCGCCTGCGATCAACCCTGCTTTCCCGTGCGAGTGATGACGCGAGGTCACCGTCCATGGCAAGAAGAACCCCGTCGCGCGGGACCCGCCGTCCGCCGCGCCCCCGCAGTCTCCCGGCCGCCGCCCTCACGGCCGTCCTCGCGCTGACGGCGGCGGCCCTCCTTCCCGCCCAGGGATCGGCGGCCGACGCCGCCGGGGGCGGGCGGAAGGTGCTCACGGTCGCGGTCTCGCAGAGCGTCGACTCGCTGAGCCCGTTCCTCGCCCAGCGGGTCATCAGCACCAGCGTGCACCGGCTGATGTACCCGTTCCTGACCGACTACGACCCGAAGGACGGCCACGCCGTCGCGGGCCTCGCCACCGCCTGGAAGGTCTCACCGTCCAAGCTCACCTGGACGTACACCATCCGGGGGGACTCGCGGTGGTCGGACGGGCAGCCGGTCACCGCGCGGGACGCCGCCTGGACGTTCACCAAGATGATGAGCGACCGGAGCGCGGCGACCGCCTCCGGCAGCTTCGTCGCCAACTTCGACAAGGTGACCGCACCCGACCCGACGACGCTCGTCATCGCGCTCAAGCGGCCCCAGGCGACGATGACGGCGCTCGACGTGCCGATCGTGCCGGAGCACGTGTGGCGCGAGGTCGGTGATTTCGCCACGTTCAACAACGACCGGCACTTCCCCGTCGTCGGCGACGGCCCGTTCGTGCTGAGCGACTACAAGGCCGACCGGTACATCAAGCTCAAGCCGAACAAGAGCTTCTGGCGGGGCGCGCCCAAGTTCGACGAGCTGGACTTCACGTACTACAAGGACAACGACGCGGCGGTCGCGGCGCTCCGCAAGGGCGAGGTGTCGTTCGTCTCCAACTTGACTCCCGCACAGGCGAGTTCACTGAAGTCGGCACCGCACATCAAGGTCAACGACGCACCCGGCAGGCGCTTCCTCGCCCTCGCGACCAACCCGGGCGCGCGCTCACGGGACGGCAGGACGTTCGGCGACGGCAGTCCGGCGCTGCTCGACGTGCGGGTGCGCCGGGCGCTGTTCGCGGCCATCGACCGCGGCATGCTCGTCGACAAGGTGTTCCAGGGGCGCGCCGTCGAGGGGCAGGGCTACATCCCGCCCCGGTTCGCCGACTACTTCTGGACACCGTCCGCCGCGCAGCGGACCTCCTACGATCCAGCAAAAGCGGCCGCGCTGCTCGACGAGGCGGGGTACCGCGCGGGTGCCGACGGGGTGCGGCACGGCAGGGACGGCAGGCCGCTCGCGCTCCGGCTGCTCTGTCACGCCGTCGACCCCAACGACAAGGCCATCAGCAAGTACCTCCAGGAATGGTGGGGCAAGCTCGGCGTCAGCCTGACGGTGGACTGCGTCGACAACGTCAGCGACCCGTGGGCGGCCGGCGAGTACGACCTCGCCCTCGACGGCTACTCGGTCAGCCCCGACCCGGACTACGTGCTGTCCATCCACACCTGCGCCGCGCTGCCCGCGACCCCGAAGGTGAGCGGCCGTACGGACGACTTCGTGTGCGACCGGCGGTTCGACGAGCTGTACGCGGAGCAGTTGGCCGAGTACGACACCGCCAAGCGGGCGGACCTGGTCAAGGAGATGGAGTCGCGGCTGTACGACACCGGGTACATCAACGTCATGGCGTACCCGAACGCGGTCGAGGCGTACCGCACCGACCAGATCGCGTCGATCACGACGATGCCCGAGGCCGCGGGCAACCTCTACGGGCAGGACGGCTACTGGAGCTGGTGGTCGGCGGTGCCCGGGGCGGGCGCGGGCGCCGAGCCGCACGGCGGGGCCTCGGCGGGGCTCGTCCTCGGCATCGTCGCGGGCGCCGTCGCACTGGCCGGGCTCGGCTCGTTCCTGGTGCTGCGCCGCCGCGCCGGCGCCGACGACCGGGAGTAGCCGATGACCACCGCGAGTCCGGCCGAGACCCCCGCCGCGGTCGTCGAGGCGCGCACCGGTCCCCGGGGCCGCCGTTTCGCCGCCGCGGGCCCGCTGGTCGCGTATCTGCGGTACGTGGGCGGCAGGCTGGCGGGGGCGGTGGTCTCGCTGTTCGCCGTCCTCGTGACGAGTTTCTTCCTGTTCCGGATCATCCCCGGCGATCCGGTCCGCACCATGACCCACGGCCGTCAGGTCTCCGCCGAGCAACTGGCCGCGCTCAGAAGCCAGTTCGGGCTCGATCTGCCGCTGTGGCAGCAGTTCACGCAGTACTGCGGCCGGGCCCTCACGGGAGATCTCGGCACCTCCTACCAGTTCCACGCCCCGGTCGGCTCGCTCATCGCGGAGAAGCTTCCGGCGACGCTGCTCCTGACGGGGACGGCCGTCGTCCTGTATTCGGCGCTCGGCATCTGGCTCGGCACCCGCTCGGCGTGGCGCAGCGGCGGCCTCGGCGACCGGTTCCACACGGGGCTCGCGCTGACGCTGTGGTCGGTGCCGTCGTTCTGGCTCGGGCTGCTGCTCATCATCACGTTCTCGGTGGGCGCGGGCCCGGTGCCGGGGCTGTTTCCGACCGGGGGCATGGAGTCCGGCGACACCAGCGGCTTCGGGTACGTCCTGGACGTCGCGCACCACATGGTGCTCCCGGTGTTCACCCTGGTCGCGGTGCAGTACGCGCAGACCCTGCTCGTCATGCGCTCCTCGCTCCTGGACGAGATGGGCGGCGACTATCTGACGACGGCCCGCGCGAAGGGGCTGCGCGACGACGTGGTGCGCCGCCACCACGCGGTGCCGAACGCGCTGCTGCCCACGGTCACGATGCTGTTCATCAACCTGGGCCATGTCGCGGCGGGTTCGATCCTGGTGGAGACGGTGTTCTCCTGGCCGGGTCTCGGCAGCCTCTTCTACCAGGCGCTGAGCGTGCCCGATCTGCCGCTGGTGCAGGGCCTGTTCATGGTGTTCGCGGGCGCGATGATCGTGATGAACCTCCTGGCCGACCTGATCTATCCGCTGCTCGATCCGAGGGTGGGCCGATGACGATCGATTCGAGGGTGGGCCGATGACGAGGACCCCGTACGGGCTGTCGTACGCGCCGCCGTACACACCGGAGGCGGCCCGGTGACCGCGACCGCCGCGCCCGGCACGGCCGGCTCACTCGCCTGGGCGCGCCGCCGTGATTCCCTGGCCCGTTTCTGGCGCGCCTACCGGACGCACCGGGCCGGCCTGTGGGGCCTGGCGGGCCTCACCGTCATCGCCCTGGTCGCGCTGACCGCGCCGCTGACCGTCGGCGACGACATCCAGAGCGTGACCACCGCGCCGGGCTCCGCCCTGGAGTCGCCGAGCCTCCGGTTCCCGCTCGGCACCGACCAGTTCGGGCGTTCGCTGCTCGGCCTGCTGGTCTGGGGCGCCCGGGTCTCGCTCGCGGTGGGGCTGCTCGCGGCGGCCCTGAGCGTGGCGATCGGGACCCTGGTCGGGATCCTCGCCGGGCACTACGGCGGCTGGCTCGCCACGGTGCTGATGCGGGTCACCGACTGGTTCCTCGTGATGCCGACGCTGGTGCTCGCGATCGTGCTGGCCACCGTCATGTCGCACAGCCTCTGGACGGTGGTCGTGGCGATCGGCGTGACGTCCTGGCCGACGACGGCCCGGCTCGTGCGGGCGCAGACCATCGCGGTCGAGTCGCGCCCGTACATCGAACGGGCCCGTGCGCTCGGCGGCGGCCACCGGCACATCATGAGCCGCCACGTCCTGCCGAACGTGATGCCGCTGGTCCTCGCGCAGACCACGCTCGGCATCTCCAACGCCATCCTCACCGAGGCCACCCTCGCCTTCCTGGGGCTCGGCGATCCGACGGTGGTGTCGTGGGGCGGGATGCTCCAGGACGCCCGTGAGGCGGGCGCGGTCTCCTCGGGGCACTGGTGGTACCTGGCGCCGCCCGGCATCGCGATCGCCCTGGTGGCACTGTCGTTCACGCTCTGCGGCCGGGCCGTCGAGGCCGTCCTCAACCCGAAGCTGGGCGTCCGGTGAGCCTCCTCGAGATCAGGGATCTGCACGTCACGTACGCGAGCGGCGCGGCGGCCGTGCGCGGGGTCGACCTGACGATCGAGCCCGGACGCAAGCTCGGCATCGCGGGCGAGTCGGGCTGCGGCAAGTCGACCCTGGCGATGGCGCTGCTGCGGCTGCTCCCCGCGTCGGCACGGCTGACGGGGTCGGTGCTGCTGGACGGCGAGGACGTCCTGACCATGCGGTGGGGGCGGCTGCGGGCGGTGCGCTGGGCGGGCGCGTCCATCGTGTTCCAGGGGGCGATGCACTCGCTCAACGCCGTGCACCGCGTCGGCGACCAGATCGCCGAGCCGATCGTGCTGCACGGCCTCGCGTCGCCGGGCGAGGCCCGTGAGCGCGCCGCCGGGCTGCTCGAACAGGTGGGCCTTCCGGCCGCCCGCGCGAGCGCCCATCCGCACGAGCTGTCCGGCGGTCAGCGCCAGCGCGTGATGATCGCGATGGCGCTGGCGTGCGCCCCGGACCTGATCGTCGCGGACGAGCCGACGACGGCGCTCGACGTGATGATCCAGGCGCAGATCCTGCGGCTGATCGAGCGGCTCGTGGCGGAGCAGGGCATCAGCCTGCTGATGATCAGTCACGATCTGGCGGTCCTCGCCGACACCTGCGACCGGCTCGCGGTGATGTACGCGGGCCGTGTCGTCGAGGAGGGTCCGGCGCGGCAGGTGTACGCGGCGGCCCGGCACCCTTACGGCCGGGCGCTGTCCGCGGCGTTCCCCCGCATCGGCGACCCCGGCTCGCGGCGCGCGCCCCGCGGCCTGCCCGGCGATCCGCCCGACCCGTCCGCGCTGCCGCCGGGCTGCGCCTTCCACCCGCGCTGCCCGGTCTCGATCGGCGTCTGCGCCTCGGACGACCAGGTGCTGCGCGCCGCGGGCCGGGACCACCGGGCCGCCTGTGTCCACGCCGGTTCCCTCGCGCAGGGCCCCGCATGATGTCGAGGAGCACCGCATGACCACCACGACGGGCCCGCTGCTCAGCGCGGCCGGGCTGCACGTCGCCTTCCCCGGGCGGCGCGGCGCCGCCCCGGCCCGCGCGGTCGACGGGGTCGAACTCACCGTCGGGAAGGGCGAGATCGTGGCCCTGGTCGGCGAGTCGGGGTGCGGCAAGACGACGCTCGCGCGGACCCTGCTCGGCCTGGTCGCCCCGACCGCGGGCGGCGTGAGCTTCGACGGCAGCCCGCTCGACCACCGTCCGCGCGCCCTCAAGGCGTACCGCAGGCGGGTCCAGCTGGTCCTCCAGGACCCGAGCGGCTCGCTCAACCCCCGGCACACGGTGTACGACGCGGTCGCCGAGGGCCTGCGCATCCACGGCTCCCCGGACGTCGAGCGGGAGGTGGTGGCCGAGGCGCTGGCGCGGGCGGGGCTGCGTCCCGCGGAGCGGTTCTTCCTGCGCTACCCGCACGAACTGTCGGGCGGCCAGCGCCAGCGGGTGGTGATCGCGGGCGCGCTCGTCCTGTCCCCCGAACTCCTCGTCGCGGACGAGCCGGTGGCCTCGCTCGACGCGTCGGTGCGCGGCGAGATCCTGGCCCTGCTGCTGCGCCTGCGCGACGAGTTGGGCCTGTCGGCGCTGGTCGTGACCCACGACCTCGGCCTCGCCTGGAACATCGCCGACCGGGTGGCGGTGATGTACTTGGGCCGCATCGTGGAGACGGGGCCGGTGGAGCAGGTCCTGACGAACCCTCAACACCCTTACACGCAGGCCCTGTTGTCGGTCCTGCCGGAATCCGCCGGAGACCCGGTGGTCCTGACGGGCGAGGCCCCCGACCCGTCCCGCATCCCCGACGGCTGCCGCTTCCACGCCCGCTGCCCGGTCCTGGCCTCGGGCGAGGCCGACCGCGCGGGCGTGGCGGAACGCTGCCGCACGGCGGACCTGCCGGTCCTGGCGGGCGGCACGGCCCGGGTGGCCTGCCACTGGGCGACAACGCGCAGGCGCGGCTGAGCGCCTCGCGCGCGCCGGCTTCACCGGGTTTCTCGGCGGGGCCCCGCGAGGCGCGGCCGCGCCGCTCAGCCCCGCTCGGCCTCGTAGGCCTCGATCAGCTCCGTGGAGCGCTTCACGTCGTTGCCGATCGCTTCGAGGAGGTCCTCGATGGAGTCGAACTTCGCCATGCCGCGTACGTAGGCGAGGAAGTCGACGGCTACGTGCAGGCCGTACAGGTCGAGGCCGACGCGGTCGATGGCGTACGCCTCCACCGTGCGGTCGGTGCCTTCGAACTGGGGGTTGGTGCCGACCGAGATCGCGGCGGGCATGCGCTCGCCGGCCGCGGTGAGCCAGCCCGCGTAGACGCCGTCGGCGGGGATCGCGGTGTGCGGCAGGGTCTCCACGTTGGCCGTGGGGTAGCCGAGTTCGCGGCCTCGCTGGGCGCCGCGCACGACGACGCCCTCGACGCGGTGCGGGCGGCCGAGGATCTCGGCGGCGCCCTCGATGTCGCCCTCGGTGACCAGGCGGCGGGTCAGGGTGGAGGAGAACGGCTCGCCGCCGCCCGCCTCGCCGCGCACGCGCAGGTCGATGACCTCGACCTCGTAGTCGTAGGTGCGGCCGAGGTCGGCGAGGACCTCGACGTTGCCCGCGGCCTTGTGGCCGAAACGGAAGTTGGGGCCTTCGACGACGAGCCTGGCGTGCAGCTTGTCGACGAGGACCTTCACCACGAAGTCGGCGGCGGAGAGCTTCGAGAACTCGGCCGTGAAGGGGAGGATGAGGATCGCGTCGACGCCGAGCTCCGCCATCAGCTCCGCGCGCCGGTGGTGCGGGGCGAGCAGCGGCGGGTGGCTGCCGGGGCGCACGACCTCGCTGGGGTGCGGGTCGAAGGTGACGACGACGGCCGGGACGCCCAGTTCGCGGGCGCGCTCGACGGCCCGCCCGATGATCAGCTGGTGTCCGCGGTGCACCCCGTCGTAGGAGCCGATGGTGACGACGCTGCGTCCCCAGTCCTGGGGGATGTCCTCCAAGCCACGCCAGCGCTGCACTGTGACCGCTCCTCGAACCCGTGTACGTCGTTGACCCTTACGCGTTATGCAGGTCTAAGACTGCCATGCCCGGCGCTCCGGGAACGCATCGGCATGGGAGTGCCCAGCGACTCCACGGTGCGGCGGGCGCCGGGACCGACCACCGCGGCCCATTCGTGCGGAGCCTGGCAGAGCCATCCGGCGACCTGCGCGGCGAAGCCGGGCACCTCCTCGCACAGCTCGACCAGGCGCCGGTCGAAGCACCCCGCGCCCTCGGGCGTACGGGCGAAGAGGAGCCCGGTGCGGTGCACGAGGTCGCGGGTGCGGGCCTCGGCCCGCTGTGCGCAGCCGTGTGCGGCCGCGGCGAGCAGGGCGTCCACGACGGCCAGGTCCCGCGGGGCGTGGCGCTCGAACGCGAGCAGCACGTCGAGGAGCTCGGCGCGCAGCGCGCGCGACGCCCGGGTGCCGGGCGCGGCGAGGACGGGGGCGAGCGCACACCGCACCTCGGGGTGGCCGCTGCCGCGGAGGAGGCTGGTCACCATCGGGAAGAGCACCGCGCGCGCCGCGGGGCCGTAGGCGAGGCGCCGCTCCACGAAGGCCGCGACGTGTCCGGCCGCCTCCGGGTGGTGTTCCGCGTGCTCCTGGACGAGGGCGGCGGCGCGGCGGGCCGGCGCCGGGGTGTTGATCTCGGCGAGCGCCGCGAGGACGTCGGCGGTGCCGGCGCCCGCCGTGCGCAGCCGCGCCCGGAAGGCGGCGAGGACGGGCTCCGGGTGGGTGGTGAGGGCGGTGGCGAGGGCCGCGGCGGTGGGCGCGGGGTCGTCCGCGGCGTACCGGGCGAGCGCCCGGTCGAGGTGGCGCTCGCGGGTGCGCGGATCGCGGATCAGGAGGTCGAGCGCCGCGCCGTGCAGGGGCGCGTCCTCGCGGCGGGCGAGGAGGGCGAGGGCGGCGTAGCGCAGCAGGTCGCGGTCGGCGCCGGTGCGCACGCGCGGGGCGACGCGGGGCCCGTGGGCGGCGGCCGCGGCGCGCCGCTCGGGCCGCTCGTCGTGGGCCCAGCGGTCCACCGCGCGGCAGAGCGCCGACGGTTCGTCCTCGGCGAGCTGCGCCAGGAGCTCCTCGGCGCGGGCGTGTTCGGTGGCCACGAGCGCTTCGGTGAGGTCGTCGACGGCGAGGGTGCGGCGCGCGTACAGGAGGGCCTGGGCGGCCCGTGCGACGGTGGGCCGCACCGGCGCGCCGTGCGGCACGGGCAGGGGCCGTTCGTCGGTGAACCAGCGGCACAGCAGCGGCTGTACGCCGGTGGGGTCGGCGGCGAGCCGCCCGTCGACGGCGTCGAGGTAGCGCTCCCAGCCGGGTGCGGCGCCGGGCACCCCGTCGGCGGGGACCAGGCGGCGCAGCAGGTCGAACCTGTCGGCCTCGCCGAGCCGCAGCCGCAGCCAGAACCAGGGCCCGAACTCCTTGAACGGGCCCAGACCCGCGGGCCCGCCCTCGCGTACCGAGCGGCGGCTGACGCGGTCCGCGAGCAGCCGCAGCACCTCCTGGTAGGGCCGTACGTCGGGAACGCGCAGCAGGGCCCCGGTGAGCAGGCGCACCGCCCACCACTGGGCGTCCGCGACGCGGTCGCGCTCGGCGCCCGCCGCCGGTGTCCGGTCGAGCACCTCCACCAACTGCTTCAGCTTCAGGGCGAGTTGGGTGGGGCCCTGTTCGCGCGCGAGCAGGAGCAGGGCTTCGAGGACGGGGCCGATGCGGTGCCGGGGCACCGGCAGGGAGCGGGCGGCGGGGGCCGGTCCCGATCCCGGCGGGGGCGGCACATGGCCCGCCGGGACGGCGCTGACGGCGGGGCGCGAGGGGAGCCGCACCACGGTCTCGGGCTCGCTCCCGTCGTACCAGCGGTGGACCAGGGCGTACAGCGCGGCGTCGAGGTCGAGGTGGGCCGCCTGCACCCAGTCGGCGAACTCCTCGTGGGCGAAGCGGTAGCCGGCGCCGGCCGGCACGAGCAGCCCCTCGGTGAGCACCGCGGACGCCGACCCCGTACGCCACGGGAAGGTCTCCTCGAACGACTCCCGGTCGAGTTCGCCCTGGCCGGGGCCGAGGCAGCGGCGGGCCGCCTCGTGGACCTGGCCGGCCACGCGGGCGGCGAGGCGGCGCACCGCGGTGCCGCGCACCGGCGGGCGGGCGGAGGCGGCGACGCGTACCGCGATCCGCAGGCACATCAGGTCCAGGTGGGCGGCGAAGACCTCGTCGCGGTCGGGCCTGCCCGCGACGTCGCCGGGGAGCGCGGCGCGCACCTCGGCGAGGAGCCGCAGCGTCAGGGGGTGCCGGGCGTCGCGCTCGGCGAGGGCGCCGTCCGGGACGCCGTGGCGCTCGCGGGCCGTCTCCGCTTCCCCGGGGCCGAGGTCGCCGATCCGGACGGCGTCCGGCAGGCGGGGCTGCGGGGCCGCGTGCAGGACGCCCCGCGGGTAGAGCGCGCCGGCCTGTTCCCAGTGCTCGGGCCGGCAGGCGACGACCATGCGCGCTCCTGCCGCGCCGAGCCATTCGACGCTCGCGGCGGTCCACGCGTCGAGCCGGTGGGCGAGGACCGGCGGCATCTCCTCCGGCCCGTCGAGCAGGACGAGCAGCGGCCGCCCGGCGTCGAGGGCGAGCCGCGCCACCAGGTCGGGGGTGGCCGCTCCCCCGTCGGGCGCGGTGGGGGCGGCGACGATCCGCGCAGCCTGGTGCAGGGCGCGGGCGACGGCGTCGGCCACGGAGGTGTCGTCGGCGCGCAGGTCGGCGCCGCGCAGCCACAGCGTGGGCGCGGGCTCCGCGCCGCGTGCCCGGCGGGCGGCGAGCGCGGCCAGTTCGGTGGTGCGGCCGGTCCCGGGGTCGCCGACGAGGCCGAGCACCAGGGCCTCGCCCGCGGCGAAGGCCGTGAACTCCCGTACCGTGTCCGTCCGTTCCACCGGCTCCTGCCACACGCCGGGGCCGCCGGCGGATCCCACGGAGGTGGCGGTGAGCTGGAGGGCTCCCGCCAGGTTCAGGTCGGCGCCGTAGGCGGGCACGGTGGCGGCGTTGCGCCGCAGCAGTGCGGCGAGGGGCCCGTGCGCGGCGCGCAGCGGCACCGCGAAGCCGGAGGCGGGGTGGGCGGCGTGCAGCGCGGTCCCCACCACCCCGAGGACGGCTCCGGTGACCGGGTCGACGACGGGGCCCCCGCTGGCTTCGCCGCCGAGCCGCATGGCCTCGCTGCCCGCGGTGCCGATCGCCAACTCCAGCACGCCGCCCAGGAGATGGAAGCGGTCGGTGGCGGTGTAGGTGACGGCGGACGTGCCGAGGACGCGCGCCTCGCGCCAGCCGTGCGCGGCGACCCGCACATAGGTGCCCGCGCCGGTCCCGGCGCGCGAGGAGATGGGCAGGGGGCGCACGCCGAGCCCGTCGGTGCGGACCAGGGCGACGCCCGCGTCGGGCAGTGGGGTGAGGTCGGCGGCCTCGGCGAGCCAGGTCCGCTCGCCGGGCGCGTGGAGCACGACGCGGCTCAGCCCGTCGACGGCTTCGTGGCTGGTGACGACGGTCCCCCGGTCGTCGGCGACGAACCCCGTCCCCCTGGTGCGCCCGGCCAGATCACAGATCCGTACCAGCGTCTCCCGGTCCTCTCCCCCAGCCCCGCGTCCCATGTCCGAAACGGTAGTTCTGGGGTGATCCGCCCGAGAAGGACGCGAGGGAAACGCGCCCCCCTGTGCTCCCGTGGTTCACTCCGAGCGCCCGCTCGAAGGGGTGAATCCCCCAGGTCCGGCGGATGGACCCCGGACGAGCGGAATTATGGCGCGGACCGGCCGCCTGCCGCACACGGCGAACGGCCGGTCGCCGGCTCAGCCGAAGACGGCGAGGCTCTTGGCCTTGCCCTTCTGGTTCTCGACCAGCGCGAGGAACGCGCCCCCGGGCCCGAACACACCGACCGGCTTGCCGGCCTCGTACTCGTCGGGCATGTCCAGGCGCACGCCGTTGAGCAGCAGCCCGCCGCGGCGCTGGTCCACGTCCCAGCGCGCGAACGCGGCGGACGCGGCCTCGGCGACCGGCATCACGGTGAGGGACTCCTGGAGCTGGTCCAGGGTGCGGGCGGCGTCGATGCCGTAGGGGCCGACGCGGGTGCGGCGCAGCGCGGTGAGGTGGCCGCCCACGCCGAGGGAGGCCCCGAGGTCGCGGGCGAGCGCGCGGATGTAGGTGCCCGAGGAACACACGACCGAGACGACGAGGTCGAGCACGGGGGTGCCGTCCTCGGCGACGGCCTCGCGGACGTCGTAGACGCGGAAGGAGGAGACGGTCACCGGGCGGGCCGGGATCTCGAACTCCTCGCCGCCCCGCACCCGCGCGTACGACCGCTTGCCGTCGATCTTGATGGCGGAGACCTTCGACGGCACCTGCATGATCGCCCCGGACAGCTCGGCGACCCCCGCGTCGATGCCCTCGCGGGTCACCTTCGAGGCGTCGGTGGACGAGGTGATCTCGCCCTCTGCGTCGTCGGTGACGGTGTCCTGACCGAGCCGGATCGTACCGAGGTACTCCTTCTCGGTCAGGGCGAGGTGGCCGAGGAGCTTGGTGGCCCGCTCGACGCCGAGGACGAGCACACCGGTCGCCATCGGGTCGAGGGTGCCCGCGTGGCCGACGCGGCGGGTCTTGGCGATGCCGCGCATCTTGGCCACGACGTCGTGCGAAGTGAAGCCCGACGGCTTGTCGACAATGACAAGGCCGTCGGGCGTCTTTGCTGCGGTGCTCATTCGGTGGCGTCGTCCTCGTCGCCGGGCTTCTTGTACGGGTCGGCGTCACCGGCGAACTGGGCGCCCGAGGACACCTCGCGCACCGCAGCGTCGGAGGCCCGCGCCTTGTCGAGGAGGTCCTCGATGGTCTTGGCGTTCTCGGGGAGCGCGTCCGCGATGAACGTCAGGGTGGGCGTGAACTTGGTGCCGGCCGCGGAGCCGACCGCCGAGCGCAGGACGCCCTTGGCGCTCTCCAGGCCGGCCGCCGCGGCGGCCCGCTCCTCGTCGTCCCCGTACACCGTGTAGAAGACCGTGGCCTCCCGCAGGTCGCCGGTGACCCGGGTGTCCGTGATGGTGACGTGCGTTCCGAGGCGCGGGTCCTTGACGCCACGCAGCAGCTTCTCGGCCACCACCTCTCGGATGAGGTCCGCCAGCTTCTTCGCCCGCGCGTTGTCGGCCACTGGTCCTTCTCCTTCTCAAGCCTTGCTCAGTGTTCAGTCTTCGTCGCCGTGGAGCCTGCGTCTCACCGAGAGCAGCTCCACCTCGGGCCGGCCGGCCACAAGCCGCTCGCACCGGTCGAGTACCTCTGTCAGGTGCCCGGTGTCCCCGGACACCACCGCCAGGCCGATCTCGGCCCTGCGGTGCAGGTCCTGGTCGCCCACCTCCGCCACGCTCACCGCGTACTTGCGCTGGAGCTCGGCCACGATCGGCCGGACGACGGAGCGTTTCTCCTTCAACGACCGTACGTCGCCGAGGAGCAGATCGAAGGACAGTGTCCCCACATACATGGATGTCCGGATGTCCCGCCGGTACGGGTTAGAGGACCCCGCCAAAGCCTTGGCGGAGACATCAGAACCGTACCGGAACGGCCGGGGCCGATCGACGGAAATAATCTTCCCGCCGATCGGCCCCGACTGCTGAGGTACGGGTCAGCTACGCGGACTAGCCGCGCGGCTTCTCGCGCATCTCGTACGTCGCGATGACGTCGTCGATCTTGATGTCGTTGAAGTTGCCGAGGTTGATACCGCCCTCGAACCCTTCGCGGATCTCGGTGACGTCGTCCTTGAAGCGACGGAGGCCGGAGATGTTGAGGCTCTCCGCGATGACCTTGCCGTCGCGCAGCAGGCGCGCCTTGGTGTTGCGCTTGACCTCGCCCGACCGGACCAGGACACCGGCGATGTTGCCCAGCTTGGACGAGCGGAAGACCTCGCGGATCTCCGCCGTGCCGAGCTCGACCTCTTCGTACTCCGGCTTGAGCATGCCCTTGAGGGCCGCTTCGATCTCTTCGATCGCCTGGTAGATGACCGAGTAGTACCGGACGTCGACGCCTTCGCGGTCCGCCATCTGGGCCGCGCGGCCCGCAGCGCGGACGTTGAAGCCGATGACGATCGCGTCGGAGCCGGTCGCCAGGTTGATGTCGGACTCGGTGACCGCACCCACACCGCGGTGCAGGACACGGATGTCGACCTCGTCGCCGACGTCGAGCTGGAGCAGCGAGGACTCGAGGGCCTCCACCGAACCGGACGCGTCGCCCTTGATGATGAGGTTGAGTTCCTGCACCAGACCGGCCTTGAGGGCCTCGTCCAGGTTCTCCAGGGAGAACCGCACACCCTTGCGGGCGAAGCGGACGTTGCGCTCACGGGCGGCACGCTTCTCGGCGATCTGACGGGCCGTACGGTCCTCGTCGACGACCAGGAAGTTGTCGCCGGCGCCCGGGACGTTGGTGAGACCGAGGACGAGGACCGGGGTCGAGGGACCCGCCTCTTCCACGTTCTCGCCCTTGTCGTCGAGCATGGCGCGCACACGGCCGTAGGCGTCGCCCACGACCATCGTGTCGCCGACCCGCAGGGTGCCGCGCTGGACCAGGACGGTCGCGACGGCGCCGCGGCCCTTGTCCAGGTGGGACTCGATCGCGATGCCCTGCGCGTCCTGCTCCGGGTTGGCCCGCAGGTCGAGCGAGGCGTCGGCGGTGAGGACGACGGCCTCCAGGAGGGACTCGATGTTGAGGCCCTGCTTGGCGGAGATGTCGACGAACATCGTGTCGCCGCCGTACTCCTCGGCCACGAGACCGAACTCGGTGAGCTGACCGCGCACCTTGGTCGGGTCCGCGCCCTCGACGTCGATCTTGTTGACCGCGACCACGATCGGCACGTCGGCCGCCTTGGCGTGGTTCAGCGCCTCGATCGTCTGGGGCATCACACCGTCGTTCGCCGCCACCACGAGGATCGCGATGTCGGTGGACTTGGCACCACGGGCACGCATGGCGGTGAACGCCTCGTGACCCGGGGTGTCGATGAAGGTGATCCTGCGGTCCTCGCCGTTGACCTCGGTGGCGACCTGGTACGCACCGATGTGCTGCGTGATGCCGCCGGCCTCGCCCGCGATGACGTTCGTCTTGCGGATCGCGTCCAGAAGGCGGGTCTTACCGTGGTCGACGTGACCCATGACGGTCACGACCGGCGGACGCGCGACGAGAGACTCCTCGCCGCCCTCGTCCTCGCCGAACTCGATGTCGAAGGACTCGAGCAGCTCGCGGTCCTCCTCCTCGGGGCTGACGATCTCGAGGATGAAGTTCATCTCGTCCGCGAGCAGCTTCAGCGTCTCGTCCGAGACGGACTGCGTGGCGGTGACCATCTCGCCGAGGTTCATCATCACGCCGACGAGCGACGCCGGGTTGGCGCCGATCTTCTCGGCGAAGTCGGTCAGCGAGGCACCGCGCGACAGACGGACGGACTGTCCGTTGCCGCGGGGCAGCATGACGCCGCCCACCGACGGGGCCTGCATGGCCTCGTACTCCTGGCGCCTCTGACGCTTCGACTTGCGACCACGACGGGCGGGCCCGCCGGGACGGCCGAAGGCACCCTGCGTGCCGCCACGGCCACCCGGGCCACCGGGACGGCCCTGGAATCCGGGACGACCGCCGAAGCCGCCGCCACCACCGGGAGCGCCGCCACCCGGACGGGGGCCGCCGAAGCCGCCACCGCCACCGGGACGACCGCCGCCACCGGGACCGGCCGGACGGCCGGCGAAGCCGCCGCCGCCACCACCGGGACGACCGGCGCCGCCACCCGGACGACCACCGGGGCCACCGGGACCACGGCCACCGGGGCCGCCACCGGGACGCGGGGACGCGGCCGGACGCTGCGGCATCATGCCGGGGTTGGGACGGTTACCGCCCGGGGCACCGCCAGTCCCTCCGGGACCGGGGCGCGCGCCGCCCTGCGGACGGGGCATGCCGCCGGGGCTCGGACGGCCTGCGCCCTGACCCTGCGGACGCGGAGCGCCGCCGGGGCCGCCCTGCGGACGCGGGGCGCCACCGGGGGCACCGGCGCCGCCGGGACGGGGTGCGCCGCCGCCGGGACGGGGCGCCTGCGGGCGCGCCATTCCGGTGGAGCCACCCGAGGTGAAGGGGTTGTTGCCGGGACGCGGACCGGCCGGACGGGCACCGCCCGGACGGGGTGCGCCCTGACCCGCGGGGCGGGCCGGACGGTCGCCGCCACGGCCACCGTCGCGCTGGCCGCCCTCGCGCTGGCCACCGTCACGCTGACCGCCGGCCGGAGCCGGACGGGACGCGGCGGGACGCGGGCCGGGGGTGGCGCCTGCGGGACGCGGGGCCTGGGAGGGCGCCGCGGGCTGGGCCGGAGCCGGAGCCGAGAACTCGGCGGCGGGCACCGGGGTGACCGGGGCCGGCTTGGCCGGGGCGGGCTTCGGACCCGGGCGGGGGCCCGATCCGGCCGGAGCCGGAGAAGCCGGAGATGAGGGGGTGCTGCTCGCCGGGGCGGCCGGCGTGACCGGCGCGGCCGGGGCCGCAGGCGCGGCGGGGGCCGGCTTGGGGGCCGGGGCGCCGGGCTTGGGGGCAGCGGGACGTGCCGCGGCGGGCGCCGCGGGCTTGGCAGGCGCGGCCTTGCGGGGCGCGCCGGGCTTCGCAGCGGACTTGCCGGCGTTGCCGCCGGGCCCCTGCAGTGCGTCAGTCAACTTGCGTACAACCGGCGCCTCGATCGTCGAGGACGCCGAACGGACGAATTCACCGAGTTCTTGGAGCTTGGCCATGACGACCTTGCTCTCCACCCCGAACTCCTTGGCGAGTTCGTATACCCGGACCTTAGCCACTTCGCTCCTTTTAGGTCCGGGTTACCGCCGGACCGTCGCTACTTCATGGGCGTACTCATCGCGTACTCATCGAGTGCTCATCGCAATCTCGACCTACTTCCAACTCGCGAGGTACCTGACCGCACGGGATTCCGTGCCGTACTTCTTCTTACGTTGCTGCCTGCTCGACATAGTTCCGCACATCCGCGGTGTCGAGCGCTTCCTTGGCCTTGAAGGCCCTGGAGAACGCCCGGCGGCGGACCGCCTGGTCGAGACAGACCGAGGCGGGGTGGACGTACGCACCCCGGCCGGGCAGCGTACCGCGTGGATCAGGGGCGCAAGCACCCTCGATCGCCACGATGCGCAGCAGATCGCTCTTGGCCGCTCGCTCCCGGCAACCCACGCAGGTTCGCTCAGGGCAGGCGCGGGCATGCGTCCGGCCAGACACGTTTAAGTCTACCTCCCCGTAGCGACCTCACCCCGTGGGGGCAAAAATCGAACGGTTGTTGTCCAGAAAGCTTCACCCTGC
Organism: Streptomyces sp. NBC_00083; assembly: GCF_026343295.1. Classification (GTDB taxonomy): domain Bacteria; phylum Actinomycetota; class Actinomycetes; order Streptomycetales; family Streptomycetaceae; genus Streptomyces. The sequence continues at coordinate 1,319,857 of NZ_JAPELY010000002.1, read as the reverse complement.
CCCGTCGAACCGGGGCAGGGCCACTTCTTATTCCCGCCGGGCCGGGCCGACCGGCCCCGCCACGCGGTCCGCTCAGCCTTCGTCCGGCTGCTCGGTGTCCGGGCGGATGTCGATGCGCCAGCCGGTCAGCCGCGCGGCGAGGCGGGCGTTCTGGCCCTCCTTGCCGATCGCGAGCGAGAGCTGGTAGTCCGGCACGGTCACCCGGGCGGAGCGGGCCCCGAGGTCCACGATCTCCACCTTGGAGACCCGGGCCGGGGACAGCGCGTGGGCCACCATCTCGGCCGGGTCGTCCGACCAGTCCACGATGTCGATCTTCTCACCGTGAAGTTCGGCCATCACATTGCGGACACGGCCGCCCATCGGGCCGATGCAGGCGCCCTTGGCGTTGAGGCCGCTGCGCGTGGCACGCACCGCGATCTTCGTGCGGTGACCGGCCTCGCGGGCGATCGCGGAGATCTCCACCGAACCGTCGGCGATCTCCGGGACCTCCAGGGCGAAGAGCTTCTTGACGAGGTTCGGGTGGGTGCGCGACAGCGTCACGGACGGGCCGCGCACGCCCTTCGCCACCCGGACGACGTACGTGCGAAGGCGCAGCCCGTGCGTGTACTCCTCGCCCGGCACCTGCTCCTGCACCGGCAGCATGGCCTCCATCTTGCCGATGTCGACCAGGACGTTCTTGGGGTCCTTGCCCTGCTGGACGACGCCGGTGATGACGTCGCCCTCACGGCCGGCGAACTCGCCGAAGGTGATGTCGTCCTCGGCGTCGCGCAGCCGCTGCAGGATGACCTGCTTGGCGGTGCTCGCCGCGATCCGGCCGAAGTCGGAGGGGGTGTCGTCGAACTCCTTGGCCTCCTGACCCTCTTCGAGGTCGGCCGGGTCTTCCTTCGCCCACACCGTGACATGACCGTTCTCACGGTCGAGCTTCACGCGCGCACGCCGGAAGCTGCCCTCGGTGCGGTGGTAGGCGATGAGGAGCGCCGACTCGATCGCCTCGACCAGCAGGTCGAAGGAGATCTCCTTCTCCCGGACCAGACCCCGCAGGGCACTCATGTCGATGTCCACGGCTACGCCTCCTCTTCGTTGTCGTTGTCGCTGTGACGGTCGATGTCACTGTCGTCAGAGATGTCGTTCTCGCTGTCTGCCGTGATCTCGTTCTTCGCTTCCTTGCGGTTGAACTCGATCTCGACCCGCGCCTTGTCGATCTCGGCGAAGCCGATCCGGCGGGCGGTGGGCTTGCGCCCCTTCACACCCGGGATCTCGGCGTCGATGCCGTCGTCGTCGGCCTTGAGGATCCGCGCGACCAGCTCGTCGCCGCTGTGCAGCTGGAGCCGCGCGAGGCGCCCGGTGGCCCGCTGGTAGTGGCGGAGTTCGCTGAGGGGGCGCTCGGCGCCGGGAGACGTCACTTCGAGGACGTACTCCTCCTCGCCCATGGCGTCGCTCTCGTCGAGCAGTTCGGAGACGGCCCGGCTCACTTCGGCACAGGCGTCGAGCTCCACGCCCTCGTCGGAGTCGACCACGATCCGCAGTACGCGCCGGCGGCCGGCCCGGGTCACCTCGATCTCTTCGAGGTCCAGATCCTTCGCGCTGACGAGCGGTTCAAGGAGACCGCGCAGCCTGTCGCTCTGGGTCGTGCTCATCCGGGTGACTCCTCGGCCGCGTCTGCTGTTGTGGTGGGTCGTCGTCGCGCACGGTGGCCGCCCTCGGACCGCCGCCGTCAGATCAAAGGGTATCCGGTCCGGAAGGGTGTTGCCGTCCACGGCCCCGGGCCCGCGGGTACGCTCGCCTGCGGTGATCACTCGGTCACCGGCGGACCGGCACGCGAGGAGTGACACGTGGGGCATCCGGGGACCACACGACGGCGTGTGCTGGCCGTGACGGGCGCGACGGCGGCAGGACTCCTGACCGGCTGCTCGCAGGAGCCGGCCGGCCGCGGCGGCACGGGGGCCCGCGAGGCGGCGCTCCGCGCGGAGACGGCGCTGCGCGCCAGGACCTCGGCCGCGAGCCGGGCGCTCGTCGCGCAGTACGACGCGGTCCTCGCGATGCACCCGGCGCTGCGGCCCCGGCTCGCGCCGCTGCGCGACCAGGCCGCCCAGCACGTCACGGCGCTCGCGGCGGCGCCGGCCCCCGCCGCCTCCCCCACCACGGCGCCCCCCTCCCCGGCCGCCCCGGCCGCCTCGGCCGCACCGGCCGCGGTGTCGACGGTGCCCTCCGACGCCGACGAGGCGGTCAAGGAGCTCGCGGACGCCGAACGCCGCACCTCCGACGCCCAGTTGACGGCACTGGCCACCGCGCCGCCGGAGCTCGCGCGGCTGCTCGCCTCGGTGTCGGCGTCCGGCGCCGCCCACGCCTATCTCCTCACCGGGGGTGCCTGATGGCCGAGCCCCTGGACGCGGCGCAGGCCGCGCTGGCCGCCGAACACGCGGCGGTGTACGGGTACGGTGCGCTCGGCGGGCGGCTCTCCGGCGCCCGCGCCACCGAGGCACACGAGGCCGCCACCGCGCACCGCTCCCGCCGCGACGCGCTGGCCCGTACGGTGCGTGACCTCGGCGGATCACCGGTGGCCTCGGCCGCCGCGTACGCCCTGCCGTTCGCCGTGCCCGACGCGGCGTCCGCGCTGCGGCTCGCCGCAGACCTGGAGGACCGGGTCGGCGGCGTCTACGCCGACCTCGTGCGCTCCGCCGAGGGGGCGCTGCGCCGGGACGCGGCGGCCGCGCTGCGGGAGGCCGCGGTGCGGGCCGTGCGCTGGCGGGGCGGGAGCGTAGCCTTTCCTGGGCTCGCGGAGCGCCCGAGTGCGCCGGTCCCGCCGGCCAGTACCTGAGTTCCACCGGCCAGTACCTGAGCAAGGGGCAATACACGTATGGGTTTCGAACCGCCTGAGCGGCTGGTGCGCGCGCTCGGCGAGACGTACGGCGACGAGCTGGCCGGGCCCTGGCTCGGCAGGCTGCCGCAGCTGGCGGCGGACGCGGCCGCGCGGCGCGGGCTCGCCGTCGACCGGGTGCAGGCTCCCGGCGGGCGCTCCAGCCTGGTCGCCCTCGTACGCCGGCCGGACGGTGCCCCCGCCGCCCTCAAGGTCGCCCCCGCCTTCGCCCGTCCCGACCTGGAGCGGGCGGCCCTCGCGCACTGGAACGGCTGGGGCGCGGCGCAGCTGCTGGAGGACGGCGGCGAGGGCGACGACGGCGCGCTGCTCGTGGAGCGGCTGCACCCGGAGGTGTCGCTGCGCTCGCTGCCCGAGGCGAAGGCGCTCCTGGAGGCGGCCGGTACGGTACGCCGGCTGTGGGTCGAGCCTCCCGGCGGTCACGCCTTCGAGACGGTGGCCGAGCGCACCGAGCGCCAGAGCGTGCCGATGCGGGCGCCGCAGGACCCCGAACTGGCCGCGCTGGTCGGGGCGGCACTGTCCGCGCGGGACGAACTGGTCGTGTCGGCGGGCGAGTCGCTGCTGCTGCACGGCAACTTCCGCCAGAGCAAGGTGCTTTCGGGCGAGCGGGCGCCGTGGCTGACGGTGGGGCCGGAGCCGCTGGTGGGTGAGCGGGCCTACGATCTGGCGCGGCTGGTACGGGACCGGGTGGAGGACCTGATCGCGGCGCCGAGCGGGGCGTCCGCGGCGCGCCGCCGGGTCAACAAACTGGCGGACTCGCTGGACGTGGACCCGGCGCGGCTGCACGGGTGGACGTTGTTCCGCGCGGTGGAGTCGGGCTTGCGGGCGCGGGTGGCCGGGCGCGACCAGGACGCGGAACTCCTCCTGGAATTCGCCACGTGGCTCTGACGCCGGTCACCGCCGAGTAGCTGAGGGGCGCGGGGAACTGCGCGACCAGCCCCGCACGACCCGCAGACAAAAGCAGGGTTGCCGGGGGCTCCGCCCCAGACCCCATCCGCGCCATGAAGGGCCCTCGTCCTCAAACGCCGGACGGGCTGAGGTCGCCGATGCTGCCCGGCATCGAGTACCTCAGGGGCGCGGGGAACTGCGCGAGAAGCGAGCACGATCCGCACTCGAAAGCGGGGCCGCCCTGCCAAGGGCGGGCGGCCCGGGGCGCGGTGACGGCGCCGTCAGGCGGTGAGGCGGGCGATCGCCTCGGCCAGCGGCAGCTCCTCGCGCTCCCCCGTGCGGCGGTCCTTCAGCTCGAAGACACCCTCCGCGACGCGGCGCCCGGCGACCAGGATCTGCGGCACGCCGATCAGCTCGGCGTCGGTGAACTTCACGCCGGGCGAGACACCGGCCCGGTCGTCGACCAGCACCCGCAGCCCCGCCGCGCGCAGCTGCTCCGCCGCGTCGAGCGCCGCCTCGATCTGCGCCGCCTTGCCCGCCGCGACGACGTGCACGTCGGCCGGGGCGATCTCGGCGGGCCAGCACAGCCCCTTGTCGTCCGCCGTCTGCTCGGCGAGCGCCGCCACCGCGCGGGAGACGCCGATGCCGTACGAGCCCATCGTGACCCGCACCGGCTTGCCCTCCTTGCCGAGGACGTCGAGCTGGAAGGTGTCGGCGTACTTGCGGCCCAGCTGGAAGATGTGGCCGATCTCGATCGCGCGGTCGAGGGTGAGCCCGGCGCCGCAGGACGGGCAGGGGTCGCCCTCCTCGACCACGACGACGTCGAGGTGGTCGTCGACCTCGAAGTCGCGGCCGCACACCACGTTGCGCACGTGCGTGTCCGCCTTGTTCGCCCCGGTGATCCACGCCGTGCCGGGCGCGACGCGCGGGTCGGCGATGTAGCGGACCTTCTCCAGGCCCTGCGGGCCGACGTAGCCGCGTACGAGGTCGGGGCGGTCCTCGAAGTCCTCGGCCGTCACGAGCTCCACGACGGCCGGCGCGAGGTGCTCGCCGAGCTTGCCGAGGTCCACCTCGCGGTCGCCGGGCACGCCCACGGCGACGATCTCGCCGTCGACCTTGACCAGGAGGTTCTTCAGGGTGGCGGAGGCCGGGACGCCGAGGTGCGCGGCGAGGGACTCGATGGTGGGGGTGTCGGGGGTGGCCAGCTCCTCGACGGGGCCGTGCGCGGAGCCGTCGACGGGCGCGGCCACGAAGGTCACGGCCTCGGTGTTCGCCGCGTAGTCGCACGCCGGGCAGTCCACGAAGGTGTCCTCGCCCGCGGCGGCCGGGGCCAGGAACTCCTCGGAGGCCGAGCCGCCCATCGCGCCCGAGACCGCGGAGACGATGCGGTAGTCGAGCCCGAGCCGCGCGAAGATCTTCTGGTAGGCGGCGCGGTGCAGGGCGTACGACTCGGCGAGACCCTCGTCGGTGGTGTCGAAGGAGTACGAGTCCTTCATCTGGAACTCGCGGCCGCGCAGCACCCCGGAGCGGGGGCGGGCCTCGTCGCGGTACTTGGTCTGGATCTGGTAGAGCATCACCGGCAGGTCCTTGTAGGACGTGCACTGGTCCTTGACCGTCTGGGTGAAGACCTCTTCGTGGGTCGGGCCGAGCAGGTACTCGCCGCCCTTGCGGTCCTTGAGGCGGAACAGCAGGTCGCCGTACTCCTCCCAGCGCCCGCTCGCCTCGTACGCGTCCTTGGGCAGCAGCGCCGGCAGCAGGACCTCCTGGGCGCCGATGGCGTCCATCTCCTCGCGTACGACGGTGGAGATGTTGTCGAGCACCTTCTTGCCGAGGGGCAGCCACGTCCAGATGCCGGCCGCGTTGCGGCGCACGTACCCGGCGCGGACGAGGAGCTTGTGGCTGAGCGTCTCGGCGTCCGCCGGGTCGTCGCGCAATGTCTTGGCCATCAGACGGGACATGCGCTGAACCTGGGCGGCTGCCATGGATTTCTCTCCTGTACGTGCACGGGGTGATGCCTGGAGGTTAGCCGGGCGGCCCGAGTGCGCGGAAATCCGTTTACCTCGTGGGCTCCCTGCGCAGCAGCGGAAGGGGCGCGCCCATCACGGCGTACGGCCGTGCCGCGCTCGGGAACTGGACCCGGCAGGCGAGGTCGACGTAGCCGAGGGCGCGGTACAGCGCGCGGGCGGGGCTCTCCGTGTCGATCGCGGAGAGGATCGAGCGGGGCTCGGTGGCGGTGCCGGTGATGGTGGTGATGAGCCCCCGGCCCAGGCCCCGGCCCTGGAAGCCGGGGTGGACGTGCAGCTCGGTGATGACGAACGCGTCGTCGAGCCAGCCGTCGGCGGCGTTGTTGCGCAGGTAGGGCTCGACGACGGTGGACCACCAGTGGGTGCGGTCGTTGGGCATCCCGTACACGAAGCCCACCAGGCGCCCGTCGGACGTGGTCGCACCGAACGCCCTGGCTCCCGGGTAGGTGAGGTGCCGCAACACGATGTGGCGGCGTACCGCGACCTCGTCGGCGCCCAGGCCGAAGGCGACGGCCTGCACGGCGAGCGCCTCGTCCACGCGGGCCGCGAGGTCGAGGGGGCCGACGGTCACGTCAGAGTCAGGAGCCATGGGCGCACCCTAACCTCAGAACAGCGGGCTCAGAACAGCACGCTCATGAACGCCCCGGTCTCACGGAAACCGACCCGTCGGTAGCAGGCGCGGGCGGGGGCGTTGAAGTCGTTCACGTAGAGGCTGACGACCGGGGCGACGTCCGCGAGGGCGTACCGCAGGACGGCCGCCATGCCGGTGGCGGAGAAGCCCTTGCCGCGGTGTTCGGGGGCGACCCACACGCCCTGGATCTGGCAGGCCTGGTTGGTGGCGGCGCCGATCTCGGCCTTGAAGACGACCTTGCCGTCCTCGATACGGGCGAACGAGCGCCCCGAGCCGACGAGTTCGGCGACGCGGGCCTGGTAGAGCAGGCCGCCGTCGCCGGCGAGCGGGGAGACGCCGACCTCCTCGGTGAACATGGCGACACAGGCCGGCATGATCACGTCCATCTCGTCCTTGCGGATGCGGCGGACGTAGGGGTCGGGCGCGATGGAGTCGGGCATCCGCTCGGCGACCATGAGCGGCTGGTTCGGGCGTACGTCGCGGGCGGGGCCCCAGTGCGGTTCGAGCAGCCGCCACAGCTCGGCGGTGGGCTCGGCGGGGCCGACGATCGAGGAGCAGCGGCGGCCGGTGCGGCGGGCGCGGTCGGCGAAGGAACGTACCGCCTCGGGGGTGGCGCAGATCGGTACGAGGTTGGCTCCGGAGTAGCACAGCGAGCGGAGCCTGCCGTCGGCGTACCAGCCCCACATCTCGCCGCCGAGCCGCCAGGGGTCGAGGCCGGCGATCTGCACGCGGGACGTCACGAAGGCGTTGGCGACCGGGTCGCTCTCCAGGATGGCGAGCGCCGCGCCGAGGTCGCCGGGTTCGAGGACCCGGGTGGTGGTCTGCGTCAACACGAGGGGGCCTCACGGTACGGTCTGCTGATCTCCGCACTGTACCCGCCGACACAACCCCCACGCCCCGGGGCTCCGCCCCCTCGACCCCGGGCCCCATGGAGCGAGTGCCCTACGGGGGCGCGGGGAACTGCGCGAGAAGCGACCACGATCCGCAGACGAAACCGGGGTCGCCTGAGATGAGCATGCCGCCCAGGCCGACCCCGCTAGGGGCGCGGGGAACTGCGCGAGACGCGAGCACGGTCCGCAGCCGAAGGCGGGGTGTCCTGGGGCTCCGCCCCAGACCCCAATCGCGCCCGAAAGGCGCTCGTCCCCAAACGCCGGACAGGCTGAGGCGGCCCGCATGGGCCGGGGCCGCGCAGCCGGGCGGGCGGAGGTGGCCCGCATGGGCGGGCGGCCCCGGGGAGGGGGCCCCGCCCCGGGGGACCGGGGTCAGCCCGCTACGGAGACCTGGGGCTCGCCGGAGGCGATGCCGTCCTTCTCCATCTGCTCCGCGATCTTCATCGCCTCATCGATCAGCGTCTCCACGATCTTCGACTCCGGCACCGTCTTGATGACCTCGCCCTTGACGAAGATCTGACCCTTGCCGTTGCCCGAGGCGACGCCGAGGTCCGCCTCGCGGGCCTCGCCGGGGCCGTTCACGACGCAGCCCATGACGGCGACCCGCAGCGGGACCTCCATGCCCTCAAGGCCCGCCGTGACCTCCTCAGCCAGCTTGTACACGTCGACCTGGGCGCGCCCGCAGGACGGGCAGGAGACGATCTCCAGGCGGCGCTGGCGCAGGTTGAGCGACTCCAGGATCTGGATGCCGACCTTGATCTCCTCCGCCGGCGGGGCGGAGAGCGAGACGCGGATGGTGTCACCGATGCCCTCGGCGAGCAGCGCGCCGAACGCCACGGCCGACTTGATCGTGCCCTGGAACGCCGGGCCCGCCTCGGTCACACCGAGGTGGAGCGGGTAGTCGCACTGCGCGGCGAGCTGCCGGTAGGCGTTGACCATGACGACCGGGTCGTTGTGCTTGACCGAGATCTTGATGTCGCGGAAGCCGTGCTCCTCGAAGAGGGACGCCTCCCACAGCGCCGACTGGACCAGCGCCTCGGGCGTCGCCTTGCCGTACTTCTTCAGCAGGCGCGCGTCGAGCGAACCGGCGTTGACGCCGATGCGGATCGGGGTGCCCGCGTCCTTCGCCGCGAGGGCGATCTCGCGGACCTTGTCGTCGAACTGCTTGATGTTGCCGGGGTTCACGCGCACCGCGGCGCACCCGGCGTCGATCGCCGCGAAGACGTACTTCGGCTGGAAGTGGATGTCGGCGATCACCGGGATCTGCGACTTCCGGGCGATCGTGGCCAGCGCGTCCGCGTCGTCCTGCGTGGGGCAGGCCACGCGCACGATCTGGCAACCGGACGCCGTCAGCTCGGCGATCTGCTGCAGCGTCGCACCGATGTCGGACGTACGCGTGGTGGTCATCGACTGGACCGAGACCGGCGCGTCCCCGCCGACCGCCACCGAGCCGACCTGGATCTGACGGCTCTTGCGACGCACGGCGAGCCTGGTCGGCACGTCCGGCATTCCCAGTGAAATCGCAGTCATCTGCTGTGCAACCCCAAGGTGTGGATCAAGGTCCCGAGATCGGCGGGCTCCAGCCTTCGAGGTTACGTCACCCGGAGGGCCCCGGGTGCACGGTGCCCCCGGAGTTCACGCGAAGGGGCGGCCCGGGACCGTCGTCGGCCCGGACCGCCCCTCGCCGTCGGGTCAGGTGAGTTTCACCGGATTCACCACGTCCGCCACCAGGACCAGCAGCGTGAAGCAGATGAAGATCCCCGCCACCACGTACGCCACCGGCATCAGCTTCGCCACGTCGAACGCGCCCGGGTCGGGGCGCTTGAGGACCCGCGCCACGGTGCGGCGCAGCGACTCCCACAGGGCGCCGGCGATGTGGCCGCCGTCCAGGGGCAGCAGCGGCAGCATGTTGAAGAGGAACAGCGACAGGTTGAAGCCCCCGAGCAGGAACAGGAACGTCGCGATGATGTTCTGCGTCGGGGCGTGGAGGTTGAGCACCTCGCCGCTGAGGCGGGCCGCGCCGACCACGCCGACCGGGGAGTCGGCCTTGCGCTCGCCGCCGTCGAAGGCCGCGTTCCACAGGTCGGGGATCTTGCCGGGCAGCGCGACGATGGAGTGCACGCCGTTCTCCACCATGTCGCCCATGCGGTTGACGGACTCGCCGAAGGTGAGGGGCTTGATCTCCGACTTGGGCGAGAAGCCGAGGTAGCCGGCCGGCACGTACTGGTCGGGGACGGCCTGCCCGTCGGCGTCCTTCTTCACCACCATGTTCTTGGCGAGCGTGGCGTGCAGGGTGACCTGCTGTCCCGCGCGTTCCACGGTGACGGTGGCCGGGCCGATGGTCTCGCGGATGCGGTCGGAGAGGTCGGACCAGTCCTTCACGGGGGTGCCGTCGAACGCGACGATCTTGTCGCCGACCTTCAGACCGGCGGCCTCGGCGGGCGACACCTTGTCGCCCGCCTTGCAGGTGGTGCGGTTCTCGTTCCCCGCGATCACGCACTTCTGGACGCCGGCGACCTGGGTGGTCTCGGCGGCCATGCCGAAGCCCATGAGCACGCTGAGGAAGATCGCGACGGCGAGGATCAGGTTCATGAACGGGCCGGCGAACATCACGATGACGCGCTTCCAGGGCTTGCGCGTGTAGAAGAGCCGGTCCTCGTCGCCGGGCTGGAGCTCCTCGAAGGCCGCCGCCCGCGCGTCCTCGACCATGCCGCGGAACGGCGAGGTGGACCGCGCCTCGATGCGGCCGTCGGCGCCGGGCGGGAACATGCCGATCATGCGGATGTAGCCGCCGGCCGGGACCGCCTTGATGCCGTACTCCGTGTCGCCCTTCTTGCGCGACCAGATGGTGGGGCCGAAGCCGACCATGTACTGGGGCACGCGGATGCCGAAGAGCTTGGCCGTGGAGAGGTGGCCGAGCTCGTGCCAGGCGATGGAGATGAGCAGCCCGACGGCGAAGAGCACTATGCCGAGGACCGTCAACAGGATCGTCATGCGCGTGCCTCCGCTGTCGCCTTCACCGCGAGTTCGCGGGCCCGGGTGCGTGCCCAGGTCTCCGCTTCCAGGACGTCCGAGACCGTGAGGGAAGTTCCCGCCCGCGGCGTTCCGTGTTCCGTGACGACCTCCGTCACCGTCTCCATGATCCCGTTGAACGGGAGCCGCCCGGCGAGGAACGCGTCCACGCACTCCTCGTTCGCGGCATTGAACACCGCCGGAGCCGTCCCGCCCAGCTCCCCCACGTGCCGGGCGAGTCCCACCGAGGGGAAGGCCTCGGGGTCGAGCGGGTAGAACTCCCAGGTCGAGGCCTTGGTCCAGTCGAAGGCCGGGGCCGCGTCGGGCACCCGCTGGGGCCAGCCGAGCCCGATCGCGATGGGGCCCCGCATGTCGGGCGGGGTGGCCTGGGCGAGCGTGGACCCGTCGGTGAACTCCACCATCGAGTGGACGTAGGACTGGGGGTGGACGACGACCTCGATGCGCGAGAACGGGATGTCGTAGAGCAGGTGGGCCTCGATCACTTCGAGGCCCTTGTTGACGAGGGTCGCCGAGTTGACGGTGATGACGGGGCCCATCGCCCAGGTGGGGTGGGCGAGCGCGTCGGCGGGGGTGACGTCGGCGAGTTCGTCCTTGGTACGGCCGCGGAAGGGCCCGCCGGACGCGGTGACGACGAGCTTGCGCACGTCGGAGCGCTTGCCGGCGGCCAGGGCCTGGAAGAGCGCGGCGTGCTCGGAGTCGACGGGGATGATCTGGCCGGGTCCGGCGAGCGCCTTGACGAGCGGGCCGCCGACGATCAGCGACTCCTTGTTGGCGAGCGCGAGGGTGCGGCCGGCCGAGAGCGCCGCGAGCGTCGGGGCGAGCCCGATGGAGCCGGTGATTCCGTTGAGGACGGTGTGGCAGGGCGACGCGGCGAGTTCGGTGGCCGCGTCGGGCCCGGCCAGGATCTCGGGGAGCGGCTCGCCGCCGTACTGCGCCGCCAGCGCCTCGCGCAGCGCGGGCACGGTGTCCTCGCGCGCCACCGCGACGGTGCGGACCGAGAGCCGCCGGGCCTGCTCGGCCAGGAGCCCGACCCGGCCGCCGGCCGCGGAGAGCGCGGTCACACGGAAGCGGTCGGGGTTGCGCAGGACCAGGTCGATGGCCTGGGTTCCGATGGACCCGGTGGATCCGAGGACGACCACATCGCGTCGGCCTTCGGCCGGATCGAAGGCGATGTGGGGGTCGGCGAGGGGGGCTGGGCTGTCGCTCATGCCCCCATTGTTGCCGCATCGGCTGTGCGTCCGGACAGCGCTCCTGTCAATAAGACCGGGATGAGTGCGCGGGGTGCGCCCGCGCGGGGCCCGGCGGGGGCGGGGCGCCGGGGCGGAACGAGCCGCTCCGGCGCCCCGGCCGCGTACCGGATCAGCGGATGGGGCGGTGGACGTTGTCCCGTCGGGCCGGTCCCGGGGTGGCGTCCGCGATCCAGGGGCCTTCGCCCGAGGGGTCGATGACGCCCTGCTCCAGCCAGGTGTACGCGCCGGCCAGGACCTCGTCGACGACCTTGCGGTCGAGGTCGTCGGTGTTGCTCCACAGCCGGGTGAAGAGCTCCTCGACACGGATGCGGGACTGGCGGCAGAAGGTGTCGGCCAGCTGAACGGCCTCGCGGCCGTTGCCGCCGGTGGCCCGCAGGTGCTCGGCCCGTACGCAGGCCGCGCTCATCGCGAACAGCTCGGCGCCGATGTCGACGATCCGGCCGAGGAAGCCCTGCTTGGTCTCCATCCGGCCCTGCCAGCGGGACATCGCGTAGAACGTGGAGCGCGCCAGTTTGCGGGCGGCGCGCTCGGCGTAGCGCAGATGCTGGGCCAGTGGCCCGAACTCGCTGTACGCGTTGGGCAGTTGACCCGGTCCCGCGACCAGCTTGGGGAGCCACTTGGCGTAGAAGCCGGCCGCGTTGGCGCCCGCCTTCGCCTTGTCCTGGAGCGTCTTGTCGGGGTCGATGAGGTCGCCGGCCACCGACAGATGGGCGTCGACCGCCTCGCGGGCGATCAGCAGGTGCATGATCTCGGTGGAGCCCTCGAAGATCCGGTTGATGCGCATGTCGCGGAGCATCTGCTCGGCGGGGACGGGCCGCTCGCCGCGCGCTTCGAGGGAGTCGGCGGTCTCGAAGCCGCGGCCGCCGCGGATCTGGACCAGCTCGTCCGTCATGAGCCAGCCCATCTCGGAGCCGTACAGCTTGGCGAGGGCGGCCTCGATCCGGATGTCGTTGCGGTCCTCGTCGGCCATCTGCGCCGAGAGGTCCGTCATGGCTTCCAGGGCGAAGGTGGTCGCGGCGATGAAGGAGATCTTCGCTCCGACCGCCTCGTGCCGGGCGACGGGGCGGCCCCACTGTTCGCGTACGCCCGCCCATTCGCGGGCGATCTTCAGACACCACTTGCCGCTGCCGACGCACATCGCGGGCAGCGAGAGCCGGCCGGTGTTGAGGGTGGTCAGGGCGATCTTGAGACCGGAGCCCTCGGGGCCGATCCGGTTGGCGGCGGGGACGCGTACCTGGTGGAAGCGGGTGACGCCGTTCTCGATGCCGCGCAGGCCCATGAACACATTGCGGTTCTCGACGGTGACGCCCGGCGAATCCGCCTCCACGACGAAGGCCGTGATGCCGCCCTTGTGGCCCTCGGACTTCGGCACCCGGGCCATCACGACGAGCAGGTCGGCGACGACCCCGTTGGTGGTCCACAGCTTCACGCCGTCCAGGACGTACGTGTCGTCGCCGTCCGGCACCGCGGCGGTGGCGAGCCGGGCCGGGTCGGAGCCCACGTCGGGCTCGGTGAGCAGGAAGGCGGAGATGTCGGTACGGGCGCACCGCGGCAGGAAGGTGTCCTTCTGCTCCTGGGTGCCGAACAGCTTCAGCGGCTGGGGCACGCCGATCGACTGGTGCGCGGAGAGCAGCGCGCCGATCGCGGGGCTCGCCGAACCGGCGAGCATCAGCGCCTTGTTGTAGTAGACCTGCGTCAGGCCCTGGCCGCCGTACTTGGTGTCGATCTTCATGCCGAGCGCGCCGAGCTCCTTGAGCCCGTTCACGACGTCGTCGGGGATCCGCGACTCGCGCTCGATGAGCCGGCCGTCGACGCGGGTCTCGCAGAAGTCGCGCAGCTTCGCGAGGAAGGCCTCGCCGCGCTCCACGTCGTCGGGGGCGGGCTGGGGATGCGGGTGGATCAGATCGAGGCGCAGCCGGCCGAGGAAGAGTTCCTTCGCGAAGCTGGGCTTGCGCCAGTCCTGCTCGCGTGCGGCCTCGGCGACCTGGCGCGCCTCGCGCTCGGAGACCTTGGGCGTGTGCTGTGGTGCGGTCATAGAGGGGTTCTCCTCGCCGCGGGCTGACGGGTGCGGGCGGCTGCCCGTTACCGGGTGGTGCTACCCGTCCGTATGTACCCGATTCCCGGGAGTTGGACCACCCCGGCGGCTGCGCGGGCGTACGACGGCGGCCGGAACCCCCGCACAGTGGGTTCCGGCCGCCGGTCTCGTGGCGCGCTGGGCTCGCGTCGTCCTAGAGGGCGAGGCCCGTCAGGACGAGGACGCGCTCGTAGGTGTAGTCGTCCATGGCGTAGCGGACGCCCTCGCGGCCGACGCCGGAGGCCTTGGCTCCGCCGTACGGCATCTGGTCGGCCCGGTAGGACGGCACGTCGCCGATGATCACGCCGCCGACCTCAAGGGCGCGGTGGGCGCGGAAGGCGGTCTGGACGTCGTGCGTGAACACGCCTGCCTGGAGGCCGTACTTGGAGGAGTTGACCGCGGCGAACGCCTCGGCCTCGCCGTCCACCTTCTGCACGGTCAGGACGGGTCCGAAGACCTCCTCGCAGGCGAGCGTGGTGGTGTCCGGGACCTCGGTGAGGACGGTCGGCGCGTAGGAGGCGCCGTCGCGCTTGCCGCCGGCGAGGAGCGTGGCTCCGGCCGCGACGGCCTCGTCGACCCACGACTCGACGCGCTTGGCGGCGTCCTCGCTGACCAGCGGGCCGACGTCGGTGGCGGAGTCGGACGGGTCGCCGGTGACCTGCGCCTCGACCGCGGCGACGACCTTCGGGAGCAGCCGGTCGTAGACGGCGGCGTCCGCGATGACGCGCTGGACGGAGATGCAGGACTGGCCGCCCTGGTAGTTGGAGAAGGTGGCGATGCGGGTCGCCGCCCAGTCCAGGTCCTCCTCGGAGGCCCAGTCGGCGAGGACGACGGCCGCGCCGTTGCCGCCGAGCTCCAGGGTGCAGTGCTTGCGCGGCACCGAGTCCATGATCGCGTAGCCGACCTTGTCGGAGCCGGTGAAGGAGATGACCGGGAGGCGGTCGTCCTGCACCAGGGCCGGCATCTTGTCGTTGGCGACCGGCAGGATGCTCCACGAGCCGGCGGGCAGCTCGGTCTCGGCGAGCAGCTCGCCGAGGATGAGGCCCGAGAGCGGGGTCGCGGGGGCGGGCTTCAGCACGATCGGGGCGCCCACCGCGATGGCCGGGGCGACCTTGTGGGCGCACAGGTTGAGCGGGAAGTTGAACGGCGCGATGCCGAGGACGACGCCCTTGGGGAAGCGGCGGGTCAGGGCGAGCCGGCCCACGCCGCCGCCGTCGGTGTCCAGGCGCTGGGCCTCGCCGCCGTTGAACCGGCGGGCCTCCTCCGCGGCGAAGCGGAACACCGACACCGCGCGGCCGACCTCGCCGCGGGCCCACTTGACCGGCTTGCCGTTCTCGGCGGAGATCAGCTGGGCGATCTCCTCGGTGCGCTCGGCCAGGCGCTTGGAGACGTGGTCGAGGGCGGCGGCGCGGACGTGTGCCGGGGTCGCCGCGAACTCCTCCACGACGGCGTGCGCGGCGGCCACGGCCTCCTCGACCTGGCTGTCGGTGGGCACACTGACGGAGGCGACGAGCCGGCCGTCCCAGGGCGAGGTGACATCGAAGCTGTCGTCGCCGGTGGCCTCGCGGCCGGCGAGCCAGAAGGCGTGGGTAGAAGTCATGCCCTCACCGTAGGCCGGGGGGCGGGAGTGCGGGTTTGTCCGGCATGGAGTGGTGGCGCCCCCGGCTACGCCGCTTTGGAGTTCCCCGCGCCCCTGGCGGGGCTGGCCTTGCCAGGGTGCCCAGCCGAGGCATCTTCAGCCTGCCCGGTCGCCCGCCCCCGGCCCGTGCGGGCCACCTCAGCCCATCCGCCGATTGAGAACGAGGTCTGCGGCAGAGCCCCAGCAACCCCGCCTTCTCCTGCGGACCGTGCCCGCGTCTCGCGCAGTTCCCCGCGCCCCCAGGTGGGCTGGCCTGGGCGGCATGCCCAGTGCAGGCCACCTCAGCCCGTCCGACAGCTCGACCCCGGCCCACGCGGGCCACCTCAGCCCGTCCGGCGTTTGAGGACGAGCGCCCTCAAGGCGCGAACCGGGGTCTGGGGCGGAGCCCCAGGCAACCCGCTTTCGCCTGCGGACCGTGCCCGCGTCCCGCGCAGTTCCCCGCGCCCCCAGGTGGGCCGGCCTGGGCGGCATGCCCAGTGCAGGCCACCTCAGCCGTCCGACTGCTCGACCCCGGCCCATCCCGGGCCACCTCAGCCCGTCCGGCGATTGAGGACGAGCGCCCTCCCGGCGCGACACGGGGTCTGGGGCGGAGCCCCAGTAACACCGGCTGCGGCTGTGGACCGGGCTCGCTACTCCGGGGAGGACGTCGCCTTCAGGGCCAGCCACAGCTCCATGCGGACGTCCGGGTCGTCGAGGGAGCGGCCCAGGATCTCCTCGACCCGCCGCATCCGGTAGCGCAGGGTGTGCCGGTGCACACCCAGGTCCGCGGCGGCCGCGTCCCACTGGCCGTGCCGGGAGAGCCAGGCCCGCAGCGAGGCCACCAGGTCGCCCCGGCCGGTCGCGTCGTGCTCGTACAGGGCGCGCAGCATCCCGTCCGCGAACGCCCGCACCGCGTCGTCCGCGAGGAGCGGCAGGACGGACCCGGCCACCAGGTCCTCGTGTTCGACGAGCGGCTTGCCCCGGCGCCGGGCGACCGACAGCGCCTGCTCGGCCTGTTTGTACGCGGAGGCCGCGGCGATCGGGCCGGCCGGCGCGGAGAGGCCGACGACGAGTTCCTCGCCCTCGGCGCTCTCGTGGGACAGACAGGCGGCGACGGCCTCGCCGCCGTCGGCGGCGAGCACGACGAGCCGCCCGGCCTCGGGCACCACGAGCAGCGTCTCGCCGCCGCGGGCGGCAGCCGACTCCATGGTCTCGGTCAGCGCGCCGAGCCCCGCGGCCTCGCCCTCGCTCGCGGGTTCGGCGATGACCAGCCGGAACGGCGCGTCCAGGAGCCCGCCGTACAGATCACCCGCGACGGCGCGGGCGTGGTCCTGCTGACCGGAGAGGAGCATCCGCAGCACTGCCGCGCCGAGCCGCTGCTCGGCGGCCTGGAGCGAGCGGGAGCGTTCGGTGGTGAGGGTGAGCAGGGCGACCGCGGAGTGCACCGCGTACCGCTCGGCGGTGCCGAGCGGCGCCCCCGTGCCGACGGCGAGCGCGCCGCGCACCCGGCGCCCGGTGCCGAGCGACTGGAGCTCGACGCGGTCGCCGGACGCCTCGTCGGTGCCGCCGACCACCGCACTGGCCGGGGCCGCCCGCTCGCGCAGCCGGGCCACGTCCTCGGTGAGCCGGGCGGCTCGGCGAGCGGCCCACTCGGGGGCGGCGGCCACCACGTCGCCGGAGGCGTCGTACAGCGCGGCCCAGCCGTCGACGTGGGCGGCGAGCTTGGCGACGAGGACCGCGGGGCCGTCGGCGAGCGCGGCCCGGGTCAGCTCGCGCTGCGCCTCGAATCCGGCGGTCACCGCGCGGTACTGCTCGGCCGAGATCGCCGCCGAGACCGCCTTGGAGATGGCGAGGAACGGGGTGCGCCGGGGCACCTCGAGCAGGGGCAGGCCCTCTTCCCTGGCCGCGTCGAGGAGCGCGTCCGGCACGGTGTCGTAGTTGACGCCGATCGCGAAGCCCAGCCCGACCACCCCGGCCCTGGCCAGGCGGCGCACATAGCGGCGCATCGCCTGGGGGTCGTCGGCGGCCAGCGTCATCGCGGTGGTGAGCAGCAGCTCGCCGCCCTCCATGTACGGGACGGGGTCGGCGAGTTCGCTGACGTGGGCCCAGCGCACCGGGCGGTCCAGGCGGTCCTCCCCCGCGCGCACGGTGAGCTTGAGCGCCGAGTGCTGGATGAGCGAGGCGAGCGTGGGCGGCATGGGGCGGGGTTACCTTCGGCAGTCGATTGCTACGTCCCGTATGAACGGAGCATCTCCATTTTGCCAGCTCGGCCAGGTTCCGCGGCGTCCTTCGGCCACGGGACCCGGCCGCCCGGGGCGGCGGCTCACCCCCGCAGGTCGACCAGGAGCGGCGGCGCGTGCTCACCCTTGACGGTGGTCAGGGAGAGCACGGCGTGCCCGGCCGGCACCTGGTGGGCCAGCTCGGAGGCGGACCAGCGTTCCCGTTCGACCTTGCGCACGGTCACGGCGTCGGTGGTGACCGCCTTGCCGGTGACGAGTTTGCGCAGCGCGTGGACGGCCCGGGTCAGGGGCTGGTCGGCGAAGACGGTGTGCTTGGCGACCTCGGTGGTCTCCACCCACTCGGTGCCCCAGGCCTGCGCGAAGAGCCGCCCGTCCCAGGTGGTGACCCCGGAGAACGCCATGTGGCAGCCGACCGAGCCGAGCAGCGAGGTGTGCAGCTGTTCCGGTACGTCACCGAGCGCCCGCAGGGTGAGCAGTACCCCGGCGTTGCAGTTCCGCAGCCGCTGCACGGCCCGCACGGATTCGGCGGTGATGGCGTGGGTCGCGTCGTCGAGGGCGAGGAAGGCGAAGAGCGAGCGGTCCCTGCGGGCGGTCGCCCCCGCGGTGAACTGGGCGAGGACCAGCCGGGTCAGGAGGTGCGCGGCCTCCGGGTGGGCGCGCTCGGGCACGTCGACGCGCACCCGCAGCGGGTGTTCGAGGGCGCGCAGCGAGAACGGCCGGGTCTCGCCGGTGGTGTCGAAGAACCCCTCGAAGGCGGGCCGGTCGAGCACCGCGACCCGCGCGGCCAGCGCGAGCCCGGGGTCGCCCGGCATGCCCAACTGGCGTTCCCGTGCGTCGAGTTCGCGCAGGTACGCACGGTGTGTCTCGGCGTCGAGCCGGCCCCGGAGCTCCGCCATGGCGCCGGGTGAGCCGTCCAGGAGCTCGCGCAGCACGGGCACGGAGGGGAAGCGGCCGTGGGCGGCGCGGTAGGGGCCGAGCAGCTGGGCGAGGGCGGTCGCGGCGCGGCGCGCGTCGACCTCGGCGAGGTCGCCCGCGAAGGCCTCGGCGAGCAGCGCCGCGGCCTCGTCGGGGTCGAGGGAGCCGCCGTACAGGTCGAGGTCGTACGCCGACGCGGGGTCGCCGGGCTTGATCACCACGTCGTATCCGTCGTCGGCGCCGAGCGGGGTGCCGGCCGCGCAGACCGCGACGACGGCGGCCTTCCCGGCGAGCGCCTGAAGGGCGAGCGATTCCACGACGGGCCGGACCAGGTGCCGGGTCTTGCCCGAGCCGAACGGGCCGATCGCGAGCAGCGAGGAGCCGAGCGCGGCCGGCTCGACCGCGGCGCCGGCGCCCCTGCGGGCGGCCGGGGTGCGTTCGGTGTCGGGGTAGCGGCCGATCCGTACCTGCGAGGTGAGCAGGTCGTGGGTGGCCGCGCGGGCGGGCAGGTCGCGGTCGCCCGAGGGGTGCAGACAGGCCCGCGCGCCCTGGCCCGCGACGGCGTCGGTGAACGCGCCGAGGCGGGAGGGGTCGGCCTTGACGGTCGTCCAGGCCCGCCGGATCCGTACGCAGTCGACGTCGTTCATCCGCCCGGCCCGCTCCTCGGCCACCAGCCGGTCGGCGACCGCGCCGAGCCCGGCGTCGCGCAGCTGGGGCCAGTCGGCGGGCGAGGAGGCGGGCGCCGCGGTGGGCGCGCTCTGGGTGTGCGCCGCGGGCGCCCCGCCCCCGCGGAAGCGGCCCAGCCAGTCGCCCGCCTTGGCGAAGGGCCACAGCACGGCTCCGCCCACCAGCACGTACAGGGCGTAGTTGACGAACGTGACGAAGCCGCGGTTGCCGTCGCCGGTGGTCCAGGTCGACGGGAGCAGGCTCCAGATCGCGTAGTAGAACGGGAAAAGGGTGGTCCCTATCACCAGCCATACCGCCGCCGCCCCCGCGAGGCCGGTGCGCAGGGTCCGCTCGGGCTGCGGGCAGTCCACGGCGTAGCGGTGGAACACCTCGATCCAGTTGCCCATCCGCCCGAAGGCGAACATCAGCAGCGCCGCGAACAGACTGTTGTAGACCGCGATCGCCTCTCCGGCCTCCGGCGGCCGGGGGTAGGCCCACCAGTCGGCCGGGGTGAACAGTTCGAGCAGCACCCGGCTGTGCGGGATGTAGCCGTTGCTCCACAGCGACCAGACCAGCACGGCCGCGAGGAACGCCACCAGCGCACCGCCCAGCAGCGCCCGGTCCGGCACCCGGTCCGGGTCCGCGTCCGGGCGGGGCTTGTGCCCGAAGCGCCACAGGCCGGGCTCGGCGGCGGCGCGCGGAGTGCGCAGCCAGTCGCCGAGGGGGGCGCCGGCCGTGGGCGCTCCGGCGGGCCGGGGCGGGAGCGCCGGGCGCGGAGGCGGCCCGGCGGGACGCGGGACCGAACCCGAACGGGTGCCGCGTGCGTCGTACGTGCCTTCGGTGTCCATCGACCCCTTGCCCCCTGACCAGCCAGGTCCGTTCCGAGCGGTGCGAACGCTCAATCTAGTGGCAGCGCGCCGGGGTTCACCGCTGCCGCGCACCAAGCGCCCGTGCCGGGGAACTGTCCGCCGAGGACAAGGGACACACCCCCACCACTACCGATCGGCGCATGCCAGGGTCCCCCGGTCCGCCCTAGCCTGCCCATACAGCCGAGAAAGCCGTCCGAAACCCCAGAATCTCCAGGAGCCCCTCATGAGCGCGATCCCGCAGGAGCGCCGCGTCGTCACCGCCATCCCCGGCCCGAAGTCGCAGGAGCTTCAGGCCCGCCGTCTCGCGGCCGTCGCCGCGGGTGTGGGCTCCACGCTGCCCGTCTTCACCGCGCGCGCGGGTGGCGGCATCATCGAGGACGTCGACGGCAACCGTCTGATCGACTTCGGTTCCGGCATCGCGGTGACCTCGGTGGGCGCCTCCGCCGAGGCCGTGGTGCGCCGGGCCAGTGCCCAGCTGCAGGACTTCACGCACACCTGCTTCATGGTCACGCCGTACGAGGGCTACGTGGCCGTCGCCGAGCAGCTCGCGGAGCTGACGCCGGGCGACCACGCCAAGAAGTCCGCGCTGTTCAACTCGGGCGCCGAGGCGGTCGAGAACGCCGTCAAGATCGCCCGTGCGTACACCAAGCGCCAGGCCGTCGTCGTCTTCGACCACGGCTACCACGGCCGCACCAACCTGACGATGGCGCTGACCTCCAAGAACATGCCGTACAAGAACGGCTTCGGCCCGTTCGCGCCCGAGGTCTACCGGGTGCCGGTGGCCTACGGCTACCGCTGGCTGACCGGCCCGGAGAACGCCGGCGCCGAGGCGTCCGCGCAGGCCATCGACATGATCAACAAGCAGATCGGCGCGGACAACGTCGCCGCGATCATCATCGAGCCGGTGCTCGGCGAGGGCGGCTTCATCGAGCCGGCCAAGGGCTTCCTGCCGGCGATCAGCCAGTTCGCCAAGGACAACGGCATCGTCTTCGTGGCCGACGAGATCCAGTCCGGCTTCTGCCGGACCGGCCAGTGGTTCGCCTGTGAGGACGAGGGCATCGTCCCGGACCTGATCACGACCGCCAAGGGCATCGCGGGCGGCATGCCGCTCGCCGCGGTGACCGGCCGCGCCGAGATCATGGACTCCGCCCACGCGGGCGGCCTCGGCGGCACCTACGGCGGCAACCCGGTGGCGTGTGCCGCCGCGCTCGGCGCGATCGAGACGATGAAGGAGCTCGACCTCAACGGCAAGGCCAAGCGCATCGAGGAGGTCATGAAGGCCCGCCTGGCCACCATGGCCGAGAAGTACGACATCATCGGCGACATCCGCGGCCGCGGCGCCATGATCGCCATCGAGCTGGTCAAGGACCGCGCCTCGAAGACGCCGAACCCGGAGGCCGCCGGCGCGCTCGCCAAGGCCTGCCACGCGGAGGGCCTCCTGGTCCTGACCTGCGGCACCTACGGAAACGTGCTGCGTTTCCTGCCGCCGCTCGTCATCGGCGAGGACCTGCTGAACGAGGGCCTCGACATCATCGAGCAGGCCTTCACCGGCGTCTGATCCGAACACGAACCAGAGGCACTCGCACCGCCTGTGAAGAAGGTGTGGGGGGGCGATGGCGGGATGGAGTTCCCGCTGTCGGACCCCCGCCGACTGCCGTACGGTTCCTGCAGATGAGAGAAACACCCCGCCCGCAGGGGACTGCGGGCGATCCCAGGGCTCAGCAACCCCAGCCTCGCCCTGGTCGTGCCCTCGCGCACACCACTGGAGCCTCCGGCTCCGGAACTCCTCACCGATCGGATGACCGACCGCCCCACACCCCCCGGGGCGAGCGGTACGCCGGTCCAGGCGGCCGCCCCGGAACCTCCCCCCCTGTTCCGGGGCGGCCGGCTTTCCTCTTCGCCGCGCTGCTCTGCGTGTTCGCGGTCATCACCTGGCAGGTCGTATCTCACGGCCCGCTGCGCCGCCTCGACGAGCGCGTCGACCCCTCGCTCGCCGGCCACGGCCCGTCCTGGTTCGCCGAGGCCCTCGCCGATCTCGGCAGCATGCCGGTGGCCCTGCCGGTCCTCGCCTGCGCGATCGGGTACGCCCTGTGGCGCGGTCTGCGCCGGCAGCCCCTGATCGCCGCCGTCACGATGGCGCTGGTGCCGCTGCTGGTGGTCCCGCTGAAGGAGTGGACCGCGCGGCCCGGCCCGTTCGACCCGGCCACCGGCTACTACCCCTCGGGGCATACGGCGACCGCGATGGTGGCCTACGGCGCGGCGGCCCTGCTGCTCGCCCCCTTCGTACGCCGCAGGTGGCTGATGCCCGCCGCCGCGGGGGCGCTGACAGCGGCGACGGGCATCGGTCTGGTGCTGCACGGCTACCACTGGCCTCTTGATGTGCTCGCCAGTGTCTGCCTGTGCGGAGCGCTCCTGGTGGTCAGCTCCACGGGTATGCGTCGTAGTTCTTGGAGAACTCGCCGCCGTTGAACCGGTCCCAGTTGATGGACCAGGTCATCAGGCCGCGCAGCCCCGGCCAGCTGCCGTGGGTCTGGTACGAGCCGCAGTTGGCCTTCTTCGTCAGGCAGTCCAGGGTCTTGGTGACCTCGGCGGGGCTGGTCCAGCCGTTGCCCGCCTGAGTGGAGGCCGGCAGGCCGATGGCGACCTGGTCGGGCCTCAGTGCCGGGAACACCTTGCCGGTGTCGCCGGCGACCGGGAAGCCGGTGAGCAGCATGTCCGTCATGGCGATGTGGAAGTCCGAGCCGCCCATCGAGTGGTACTGGTTGTCGAGGCCCATGATCGAGCCCGAGTTGTAGTCCTGGACGTGCAGCAGGGTGAGCGCGTCGCGCAGCGCGTAGATCACCGGCAGGTAGGCGCCGCACCGGGGGTCCTGTCCGCCCCAGGGCCCCGAACCGTAGTACTGGTAGCCCATCTGCACGAAGAACGTCTCCGGCGCCATGGTGAGGACGAACTTCGCGCCGTACTTGGCCTTCAGCGTCTTCAGGGCGTCGATGAGGTTGACCACGACGGGGGTGGTGGGGTTCCGGAAGTCGGTGTCGCCGGTGTTCAGGGAGAGCGAGTGGCCCTCGAAGTCGACGTCGAGGCCGTCGAGGCCGTAGTCGTCGATGATCTTCGAGACGGACGCGACGAAGGTGTCGCGGGCGGCGGTCGTGGTGAGCT
Organism: Streptomyces sp. NBC_00083; assembly: GCF_026343295.1. Lineage (GTDB taxonomy): Bacteria > Actinomycetota > Actinomycetes > Streptomycetales > Streptomycetaceae > Streptomyces. The sequence continues at coordinate 1,296,725 of NZ_JAPELY010000002.1, read as the reverse complement.
GGACCTGGCCGTTCTGGCCGCCGATGGAGATGAGCACCTTCTTGCCCGCGGCCTGCTTGGCCTTGATGGCCGCCTTGAAGTCGGCGAGGGACTCCACGGTCGGGCACTCACTGACGGGGCAGAGGCTGAAGCGGATGTCGCCCGAGGTCGGCGAGGTGGGCTCGCCGAACGCCAGGTCGATGATGTTCCAGTCGTCCGGCACGTCCGCCATGCGCGTGTAGCCCGCTCCGTTGGCGAACGAGGCGTGCAGATAGCCGACGAGGGCGTGCCCGGAGGCCGGCGGGGTGGTGCCGCCCCCGCTAGTGGTGCTCGCGCTGACGGCGGACGACTTCGGGGACTCCCCCGCGCTGTTGGTGGCGGTGACCTGGAAGCTGTACGAGGTGGTGGCGGAGAGCCCCGTCACGGTGGCCGAAGTGCCGCTCGCCGACGCCACTTTGGCGCCGTCGCGGTAGACGTTGTAGCCGGTGGCGCCGGTGACCGGGGACCAGCTCAGGCCGATGCTGGAGGAGGTGGCGCCCGAGGCGGCGAGGCCGCCGGGCGCGGCCGGTATCTGCACGGGCGCGCCGCCGGGGCCGGTCAGGCTCACGTCGTCGGCGGTGTAGGCGGGTGTTCCGTACCAGCCGTGCGTGTAGACGGTCACCGATGTGGTGCTCGGGCCCGTCTTGAACGTGGTCGTCAGCTGCTGCCAGGAGGACGCGGACTGGGTCCAGGTCGACACATCGGTGGTGCCGGTACCGGAGGCGCCGAGGTACACATAGCTGCCCTGCACCCAACTGCTGAGCGTGTACGAGGAGTTGGGCTGCACGGCCACGCTCTGGGCGCACTGCGCGTTGTCGCTGCCGGCCGGGGTGGCCTTCAGGGCGTGGCTGCCGCTGTGCACGGGCGAGGTGACGACGGCGCCGCTGCCCGCGGTGCAGGTCCAGCCGTCGAGCGAGGACTCGAAGCCCCCGTTGCGCATGAGGTCGGTGTCGGCGGCGTGCGCGGCCGGCACGGCGGCGACGAGCCCGGCCGCGGCGAGGGCCGCCGCCGTCAGGGCGCCGAGGAGCGATGACCGTGGGGCCTGATGTCTGGTGCGGACCACAACTGCCTCCGGGCAAGGGGGTATTGAGACACGAAGTGCGCACAACATGGTCCAGACCAATCCCCTTGTCAAGGGTTCCGGCAGCGAACCGCCCGCGGGCCGGCCCCTGCTCAGCCCTCCTTGCCCCGCTTGTCGCCGTCGTGTGCGATATGGGCGGCGGCCTCGTGCATCGCCAGCTCCAGGACGGCGGGGTCGGTCAGGGTGCCGGAGCCGTCGGGCGCCACGACCCACCGCACCCCGCCGGTCACCCGGCCCGGGTAGGGGACCACGATCCAGCTGCCGCTCCCGGCGCCCCGCACGCCCGTACCCAGCCAGCGCGCGGCGGTGCCGGGCGGCACGAAGAACCCGAGGCGGGTCTCGCCCAGGTCCGCGAGGACCGGGCCCGGCCGGTCCACGAGCCGGGACAGCACGTCGAGCGCGCCGCGTCCGAGCCCGCCGGGCAGGATCAGTACGTCCCAGCGCCGGCCGGCCGGAAGGAGCGCGACCCCCAGGGGGTTGCGCTCCCATTCCCACCGGCAGGCGTCGGGATCCGGCGCCACCGCTGCCAGCCATTCCACCGCGCTCCTTGCCCCCGAGGCAGTCATTGCCGTCCTCCGTTCCGAGGCCATTCCACCGGGCGCAGAGGTTGCGTCCACTGAGGAGAGCGGCTTCGGGGCGGGCTATGACGCGACTTCGGCTACCTGGTGGTAGTGAACTGGGTCACATCATGATCCAACGGGGTGCGCCCCCGGCGTGACCGGGGGCGCGCGGGGTGATCAAGCCGTGGGTCGACCGGTGCCGGCCAGCGGGGCAGGGCGATCCCGAACGGGCCCCGCTTCACTGGGGGATACCGCCGGTCGGGGCCCGGAGCGATCTTCAGGCCGGGAGACGGCGGATGAAGTCCATGAGCAGGGTGCAGAACGCGGAGGGCTGTTCCAGCGGCGCGAGGTGCCCCGCGGCCGGGATGACCACGGTCCGGCCCGCGCCGAGGTCGCGGGCCAGGCCGTCGCCACCCGTGAAGAAATCGGGCATGTCGTGTTCGCCGACTCCGACCAGGGCGGGAGCAGTCAGTCCCCGCAGCGCTGCCGTGCCCGCGCCGAGCGGGTCCGCCGCCAAGGGCGGCTCGCCGTGGGCGAGTTGTCCGGCGAGCCGGCCGCGGAGCATGCGGGCCGCGTGAGCACGCACCTCGTCGCTCGCGCCGGACCAGGTCCATGCCGCGACGCCGGCGGTCACCGCCGCGTCCAGGTCGCCGACGGCGAGCGCTGTCCTTTCGGCGTCCCAGGCGGCTTGCAGCTGTGGAGAGGCCGGCTGGTCGTGGGGCCGGTACCCGACGAGCACCAGACCCTCGACCCGCTCGGGCGCCGTGACGGCGGCCTGGAGCGCCACCAGGGCGCCGAGCGAGTTCCCGGCCAGGACGAAGCGGTCGATCCCGAGGTGGTCGAGCGTGTCGAGCACGTCCGTCCAGGGCGCCACTTCACGGCCTTCGGGCACGCACGCGTCGCCGTGGCCGGGCAGGTCCAGGGCTATGGCCCGCACGCCGGCGTCGGCCAGCAGGGGAAGGTGGGCACCCCACATGGTCCGGTCGGTGGGGCGGGCGTGCAGCAGGACTACGGGGCGGCCTCGGCCCGATTCGTCGGAGGGCAGCAGCATGGCAGACGTCTTTCTTCGGCGCGGACATTCGGTGGGAGCAGGGAGGGGGAACGGGCGAGGCAGGCAGGGGTGGGACCGACGACAGTCAGCTCGGGCTCAGGGTGCGAGGGAGCGCGAGGGAGCGCGAAGCCTGTCGTCCCGGGGCGGATGTCACGCCGTGGCCGGCTTCTCCTCTTCCGCCACGGAATCGTTCCGGTCCGCCGAGGCCGCGTCCTGTTCGGAGAGCCGGCCGAGCAGGACCAGTGCGTCGGCGCTCGCGCTGCCGGGCGCCGCGCTGTAGACGGACAGGTGCTGCCCGGGGGCGCTGGTCACGGCGAGCGCCTCGAAGTGCAGACGCACCTCTCCCACCTGCGGGTGCCGGAAGTGCTTGTCCTCGTGCGTCCGGGGACGCACCTCGTACCGTGCCCACAGGCCCGTGAACGCGGGGCTGTGCACGCTCAGCTCGCCGACGACCCGCTGGATCCGCTCGTCCCGGGGGAACTGTGAGGAGGACGCCCGCAGGTTGCCCACCGCGATCCGCGCCGCCTGGTCCCAGTCGGCGTAGAAGTCCCGCGCGAAGGGGTCGAGGAAAATCATCCGCAGCAGGTTGTCGTAGCGGGCGAATCCGCGGTACAGCTCCCGCGCCATCGCGTTGGCCGCCAGTACGTCCTGCGCCGCCCCGACCACGAAGGCCGGTGCACCCTTCATGCCGTCCATCAGCCGCAGCAACTCGGGAGCCACGGTCGTCGTGGCGGCCACCGTCCCGCCGACGGACAGGCCCAGCCGGAAGAGGTGGGCGCTTGCCGCGTCGTCCAGCCGCAGCGTCCCGGCGATCGCCCGCAGCACCTGCTCGGACGGACGCCGCTCCCGGCCCTGCTCAAGCCGGATGTAGTAGTCCGTGCTCATCCCGGCCAGTAGTGCCACTTCGTCCCGGCGCAGCCCCGGCACCCGCCGAGGCCCGTCGTCGGGCAGGCCGACATCCGCCGGTGCCAGCGCCGCACGACGGGCACGGAGGTAGTCACCGAGTTCGTTCTCGCTTTGCATGACAGCCACGCTAATCGCGGACGGACGCCGGGGCGTGGGTGCGCTGCACCCACCCACGAAGGCTCATGTCGTCATCCGCTCCATGACTGAGCCCCAGGCCGGTGACCTGGGGCTCAGTCATGGAGCGGATGACGGCGAGGCCGAGCTCCCCCGGGGAAGCTCGGCGCCGTCGGGCGGGCTCAGCTGTCGAAGCCCAGTCCCACCCGGTCCATCGCCTTCAGCCACAGATTGCGCCGCCCGCCGTTCTCGTCGGCCCTGGCCAGGGACCACTTGGTGATGCCGATGCCCGCCCAGGCCACCGGCTCCGGCGGGAAGGGCAGCGGCTTGGTGCGCACCATCTCCAGCTCGGTGCGCGCGGTGGACTCCCCCGACAGCAGGTCGAGCATCACATCGGCGCCGAAGCGGGTCGCGCCGACGCCGAGCCCGGTGTATCCGGCGGCGTACGCCACCCGGCCGCCGTGGGCGGTGCCGAAGAACGCCGAGAAGCGCGAGCAGGTGTCGATCGCGCCGCCCCAGGCGTGGCTGAAGCGGACCCCCTCCAGCTGCGGGAAGCAGTGGAAGAACTGCTCGGCGAGCTTGGCGTAGGTCGCGGGGCGGTCGTCGTACTCGGTGCGCACCTTCTTGCCGTACTGGTAGATCGCGTCGTAGCCGCCCCACAGGATGCGGTTGTCGGCGGAGAGGCGGAAGTAGTGGAACTGGTTCGCCGCGTCGCCGAGCCCCTGACGGCGGTGCCAGCCGATGGCGGCGAGCTGGTCCGAGGTGAGCGGCTCGGTCATCAGGGCGTAGTCGTACACCGGGACCGTGTACGGGCGCAGCCGCTTGACGAGGGAGGGGAACACGTTGGTGCCGAGGGCGACGTGCTCCGCGCGGACCTTTCCGTACGGAGTGCGGACGCCCATGCCGGTGCCGACCCGGGCCAGCGAGAGGCCCGGGGTTCGCTCGTAGATCCGTACGCCGAGATCGAGGCAGGCGCGCTTGAGGCCCCAGGCGAGCTTGGCCGGGTGGAGCATGGCGACGCCGTCGCGGTCCCAGAGCCCGCCGAGGAAGGTGGGTGAGTCGACCTCGGCGCGCACCTGGTCCGCGTCGAGGAGTTCGAGCCCGCCGAAGCCGAGCTTCGTCGCCTCCTCGTACATCTCGTGCAGCTCTTCGAGCTGGTGGGGTTCGGTGGCGACGTCGATCTCGCCGGTGCGCTCGAAGTCGCAGTCGATGCCGTAGCGGGCGACGGCGGCTCCGATGGCGTCGAGGTTGGCCGCGCCCAGCTCTTCGAGTCGGGCCAGCTCGTCGGGCCAGCGGGCGAGGCCGTTGCCCAGGCCGTGGGTGAGGGAGGCCGCGCAGAAGCCGCCGTTGCGGCCGGAAGCGGCCCAGCCGATCTCCTTGCCCTCGATGAGGACGACGTCGCGGCCGGGCTCGCGCTCCTTGGCGATCAGGGCGGTCCACAGTCCGCTGTAGCCGCCGCCGATGACGAGCAGGTCGCACTTCTCGTCGCCGGTGAGGGCGGGCCGCGGCTCGGGGCGGCCGGGGTCCTCCAGCCAGAAGGGGACGGGCTGCGCGCCCGCCAGGGACTGCCGTGCTGCACTCTTCATGGCTCGGGTCACGGCCATGATTTCCAACTCCCTCAGGAACTGCGTACGGTTACGCTTTCGCGCTGTTCTTGCGCCGGTTCGCAATGAATTGTCCGCCGGTGACCACCAGGACGGCGATGATGAACATGGCCGTTCCGATGACGTTGATCTGCACGGGCGTGCCGCGCTGCGCGGAGCCCCACACGAACATGGGGAAGGTCACGGTGGAGCCCGCGTTGAAGTTGGTGATGATGAAGTCGTCGAAGGAGAGCGCGAAGGCGAGCAGCGCGCCGGCCGCGATGCCGGGCGAGGCGATCGGCAGCGTCACCCGCAGGAACGTCTGGACGGGGCCGGCGTAGAGGTCGCGCGCGGCTTCTTCGAGCCGGGGGTCCATGGACATCACGCGGGCCTTGACGGCGGTGACGACGAAGCTGAGGCAGAACATGATGTGGGCGATGAGGATGGTCCAGAAGCCCAGCTGTGCGCCCATGTTGAGGAAGAGCGTGAGCAGGGACGCGGCCATGACGACCTCGGGCATCGCCATCGGCAGGAAGATCAGCGAGTTGATCGCGCCGCGCGCCCGGAACCGGTAGCGGACCAGGGCGAACGCGATCATCGTGCCGAGCACGGTCGAGCCGATCGTCGCCCACAGCGCGATCTGGAGCGAGAGCGAGAGCGAGCCGCACATGTCGGCGACACCGCAGGGGTCCTTCCAGGCGTCGGTGGAGAACCGCGTCCAGGAGTAGTTGAAGCGCCCGTTCGGCTTGTTGAACGAGAACACCATGACGACGACGTTGGGCAGGATCAGGTACGCGAGCGTCGCGAGCCCCGCGATGACCACGAGGTTGCGGCGCAGCCACTTGATGAGGGGCATCAGACCAGGTCCTCCGTCCCGGATCGGCGGATGTAGACGGTGACCATGATCAGCACGATCGCCATCAGGATGAAGGAGAGCGCGGCGGCCGTCGGGTAGTCCAGGACCCGCAGGAACTGGGACTGGATCACGTTGCCGACCATCTTCTGGTCGGTGGAGCCGAGCAGTTCGGCGTTGACGTAGTCGCCGCTCGCCGGGATGAAGGTGAGCAGGGTGCCGGAGACGACGCCGGGCATCGACAGGGGGAAGGTCACCTTGCGGAAGGTGGTGGCGGGGGTGGCGTACAGGTCGCCGGCGGCTTCGTGCAGCCGGGAATCGATCCGTTCCAGCGAGGTGTAGAGCGGCAGGATCATGAACGGCAGGAAGTTGTAGGTGAGTCCGCACACGACGGCCATGGGTGTGGCGAGGACGCGGCTGCCGTCGGTCCATCCGAGCCAGCTGGTGACGTCGAGGACGTGCAGCGTGGACAGGGCGTGCACGACGGGCCCGCCGTCGGCCAGGATCGTCTTCCACGCCAGGGTGCGGATCAGGAAGCTGGTGAAGAACGGCGCGATGACCAGGACGAGGACCAGGTTGCGCCAGCGGCCCGCCTTGAAGGCGATCAGGTAGGCGAGCGGGTAGCCGAGCAGCAGACACAGCAGGGTCGCGGTTCCCGCGTAGAGCAGGGAGCGGACGAACTGCGGGTAGTACTCCTTGAAGGCGTCCCAGTACGTCTGGAAGTGCCAGGTGACCTGGAAGCCCTTCTCCAGGGAGCCGGTCTGTACGGAGGTGGAGGCCTGGTACACCATCGGCAGCGCGAAGAACACGATCAGCCAGAGGATGCCGGGCAGCAGCAGCCAGTACGGTACGAGCCGCTTGCGCGCGGACGCCTTGCGCACGGGGAGCTCGTCGCTGGGCGCGGGGGGCGCCTCGGCCAGGGCGGTCACGCGGCGTCCTCGACCTTCTCCACGCCCGCGTCGATCGCCTGGGCCGCGTCGAGCCCGAAGGTGTGCGCCGGGTTCCAGTGCAGGACCACCTCGGCGCCCGGGACGAGCCGGGTGTCGCGTTCGATGTTCTGCTCGTACACGGCGAGGCCCCGGCCCGCCGGGGAGTCGACGAGGTACTGGGTGGAGACGCCGATGAAGGACGAGTCGACGATGCGTCCGGCGACGCGGTTGCGGCCCTCCGCGATGGCGCCCTCGTCGTCGCGGTGGGCGAGCGAGATCTTTTCGGGGCGTACGCCGACGAGGAGCTTGCCGCCGCTGCTCGCGGGGGCCGAACATCGCCCGCCGGGCAGCCGCAGCTTGGCGCCGCCGGCGCTGACGACGAGGTCCTCGCCGCTGGATTCGACGATCTCCGCCTCGATGAGGTTGGAGGTGCCGAGGAAGTTCGCGACGAAGGTGGTGTTGGGATTCTCGTACAACTCTGCCGGCGCGCCGAGCTGTTCGACGCGTCCGCCGTTCATCACCGCGACGGTGTCGGCCATCGTCATGGCCTCCTCCTGGTCGTGGGTGACGTGGACGAAGGTGATGCCGACCTCGGTCTGGATGCGCTTGAGCTCCAGCTGCATCTGGCGGCGCAGCTTGAGGTCGAGGGCGCCGAGCGGTTCGTCGAGGAGGAGCACCTGGGGGTGGTTGATGAGGGCGCGGGCGACCGCGACGCGCTGCTGCTGTCCGCCGGAGAGCTGGTGCGGCTTGCGCCGGGCGAAGTCGCCGAGCTGCACGAGTTCCAGCATGTCGTCGACCTGCTTCTTCACCGATTTGATGCCCCGCCGGCGCAGCCCGAAGGCGATGTTCTCGGTGACGTCCAGATGCGGGAAGAGGGCGTACGACTGGAAGACGGTGTTCACGGGCCGCTTGTAGGGCGGCAGGTCGGTGACGTCCTTGTCGCCGAGGAAGACCGTGCCGGTGGTGGGTTCCTCCAGGCCGGCGATCATGCGCAGGGTGGTGGTCTTGCCGCAGCCGGACGCGCCGAGCAGCGCGAAGAACGAGCCTTGCGGAACCGTCAGTTCGAGGGGGTGCACGGCGGTGAAGGAACCGTACGTCTTACTGATCCCGGTGAGGCGGACATCGCCGCCGGCGGTGCTGTCGGTCATGGGTGGGTCCCAGGGGGTCGAGAGGAAAGGGGGTGGAGTTCACAGGGAGCTGAGCCGAGAGCTTTCAGGGGCGCGGGGCGGTGACATCGTGCGGCTCCGCCGCGATGGGGGTCCCCCTGTTCGAGTGGAGCCGAGAACTTGGGGGAGCGACCGGCCACAGCGGCCCCGCACCCGACGGTGACGCACACCCGCGGAGCGCCTACGCTCCGATGAGCCGCGAGAACTTCTGCTCGTACGCCGTCTCCTCGGCCTCGCTGAGCGAGCGGAAGGAGTGGGACTTCGCGCTCATCGCCCGGTCCGGCAGGATCAGTTCGTTCTGCGCGAGCGCTGGGTCGATCTTGGCGAGGTCGTCGCGGACGCCGTCGACCGGGCACTGGTAGTTGATGAACGCGGCGAGCTTGGCGGCGACGGGAAGCTCGTAGTAGTAGTCGATGAGTTTCTCCGCGTTGCTCTGGTGGCGGGCCTTCGCCGGGACGAGCAGGTTGTCGCTGGAGGTCATGTAACCGGCGGCGGGGATGGCGTACTTGATGTCCGGGTTGTCGGCGCGCAGCTGGGTCACGTCGCCGCCCCAGGCGACGCACGCGGCGAGGTCGCCCTTGACGAGGTCGCCGGTGTAGTCGTTGCCGGTGAAGCGGCGGATCTGCTTGGTGTCGACGCCCTTCTGGAGTCGACCGATCGCGGCGTCGAAGTCGGCGTCGGTGAACGTCGCGGGGTCCTTGCCGAGGTCGAGCAGGGTCATGCCGATGGAGTCGCGCATCTCGGACAGGAAGCCGACCCGGCCCTTGAGACTGGGGTCGTCCAGGAGCTGGGTGATCGAGTCGACCTTCTTGCCGCCGGTCGCCTTGGCGTTGTAGGCGATGACGGTGGGGATGCCGGTCCAGGGGTAGGAGTAGGCGCGGCCGGGGTCCCAGTCGGGCGACCGGAACTGGGGGGCGAGGTTGGCGTAGGCGTGGGGCAGGTGCGCAGGGTCGAGCTGCTGTGCCCAGCCGAGCCGGATGAGCCGGGCGGCCAGCCAGTCGGTGAGGACCATGAGGTCGCGGCCGGTGTCCTGGCCGCCGGCGAGCTGCGGCTTGATCTTGCCGAAGAACTCGACGTTGTCGTTGATGTCCTCGGTGTACTTGACCTGGATTCCGGTGCGGCGGGTGAACTCGTCCAGCGTCGGGTGGTGCTTCTTGTCGTCGCTGATGTCCATGTACTGCGTCCAGTTGGAGAAGTTGACCTCCTTCTCCTGGGCCGAGTGGTCGGCGTTGGACGGTCCGGTGCCGTTCTCCTTGGTGGCGGCGGGGATGCCGCAGGCGCTCAGGGTGGCGAGGCCGCCGACGGTGAGGGCGCCGACGCCGGACGCGCGCAGCAGGGAGCGGCGGGTGAGCGCGCCCCGGCCGTTGGTCAGGCTGCGCCGGACGGCGGCCAGTTGGGCCGTGGAGAAGGGGGCCCTCCCCGCTCCGGGGGAGCCGGGAGCTGGGGGGAGGTCGAACTCGTACTGCTCCATGCGCGATGTGCCCTTCCGGGTGGGTTCGGTGGCCTGGTCGGGCCCCTCGGCTATCGGTCCCCGAAGATCGTGCGGTGCCAGTCCTTCCTGGCGACCGCTGTGTTGTCGTACATCACGTGCTTGACCTGCGTGTACTCCTCGAAGGAATACGCCGACATGTCCTTTCCGCTCCCGCTCGCCTTGTAGCCGCCGTGCGGCATCTCGCTGATGATCGGGATGTGGTCGTTGATCCAGACGCAGCCGGCCTTGATCTCACGGGTGGCCCGGCCGGTGCGGTACACGTCGCGGCTCCAGGCGGAGGCGGCGAGTCCGTAGGGGGTGTCGTTGGCCAGCGCGATGCCGTCGTCGTCGGTGTCGAAGGGCAGCACGACGAGGACGGGGCCGAAGATCTCGGCCTGGACGGCTTCGCTGTCCTGGGCGGCGTCGGCGATGAGGGTGGGCGGGTAGTAGGCGCCGTCGCCCCGGGGGGTCTCGCCTCCGGTCACGATCGTCGCGTAGCCGCGGGCGCGCTCGACGAAGGCGGCGACGCGGTCGCGGTGGACGTGGGAGATGAGCGGGCCGAGGTCGGTGCCGTCGTGGAACGGGTCGCCGAGGCGGACGGTCTCCATGAGGGCCGCGACCTGTGCGACGAAGGCGTCGTAGAGGGGGCGTTGTACGTAGGCGCGGGTGGCGGCGGTGCAGTCCTGGCCGGAGTTGATGAGCGAGCCGGCGACGGCGCCGTGCACGGCGGCCTCCAGGTCGGCGTCGTCGAACACGACGAAGGGGGCTTTGCCGCCGAGTTCGAGGTGGACGCGCTTGACGGTGCGGGTGGCGATCTCCGCGACGCGCTTGCCGACGCCGGTGGATCCGGTGAAGGAGGTCATGACGACGTCCGGGTGGCCGACGAGGTGTTCGCCCGCGTCCCGGCCGGCGCCGCTGACGATGTTGATCACTCCGTCCGGGATCCCGGCCTCCTTCGCGGCCTCGGCGAACAGGAGCGAGGTGAGGGGGGTGATCTCGGCGGGTTTGAGGACGATGGTGTTGCCGGCCGCGATCGCCGGGAGGATCTTCCAGGCGGCCATCTGGAGCGGGTAGTTCCAGGGGGCGATGGATCCGACGACGCCGATGGGTTCGCGGCGTACGTAGGAGGTGTGGTCGCCGGAGTACTCGCCGGCCGACGTGCCCTGGAGGTGGCGGGCCGCGCCGGCGAAGAACGCGGCGTTGTCGACGGTGCCGGGGACATCGAACTCGCGGGTCAGCCTGAGGGGCTTGCCGCACTGGAGGGACTCGGCCTGTGCGAACTCCTCGGCGCGGCCGGCGAGGACTTCGGCGAGCCGGTGCAGGGCGTCGGAGCGCTCACCCGGGGTGGCGCCGGACCAGCCGGGAAAGGCCGCCCCGGCCGCGGCGACGGCGGCGTCGACATCGGCGGGGCCCGCCAGCTCGTACGTGTAGACCGTCTCCCCCGTCGCCGGATCGACGACCGCCTGGTGCCGTCCGGAGGTGCCGGGGCGCAGCCGTCCCGCGATGTACTGGGCGCCCGCCGCGAATCGGTCCTGTGCGGGGAAGCGGTCCGGTGCGGGGGTGCCGTCCTGTGCGGGGGTGCTGGTGCCTTGGCCGGTGTCGGTGTCCATGTCGCCCACGTTCTTCGTAGCTTCAGCTCGATTTGAGTGACGATCCTGGCAGAGCGACATCTGGCCAACAAGTGATTCCGTTGTTGCCTTTTGGTTACGCGACGGAATCTGTCGACCATGTGTCGCGTCGGAGCGGTATTGGCCCGACGGGTTGTCAGTGGCGCGTGCCAGACTCACGTGCATGACGGAGATCACGGGGGACCGCGCGCCGCTCGACGCGCTTATCGCGCAGGTCAAAGAGGGTCAGCGGATCAAGCTCCTGCCCTTCTGGGGGCATGCGCCGCGGCGCGACGGAGCGCTGGGGCCGAGCTGTTTCAGTCAGTGGTGGCCGTCACGCTTCGTGGTCGACGGCGTCGTGTACGCGACGGCCGAGCACTGGATGATGGCGGCGAAGGCCCGGCTCTTCGGGGACGCGGAGGGCGAGCGCGCGGCGCTCTCGGCGGCGAGCCCGGCGCAGGCCAAGGCGGCCGGGCGTCTGGTGCGGGGCTTCGACGACGAGGTGTGGCGGCGGGAGCGGTACGGGATCGTGCTCGCCGGCTGTCTGCACAAGTTCGGCCAGGACGCGGCGCTGCGGGCGTATCTGCTGGGCACCGGCGACCGGGTGCTCGTCGAGGCGAGTCCGCGGGACCGCATCTGGGGCATCGGCCTGGCGGCGAGTGCGCCGGAGGCGGAGGATCCCGCGCGGTGGCGTGGCTTGAACCTGCTGGGCTTCGCGCTGACCGAGGCCCGCGAGGCGCTCCGCCGGGCCGAGGGGGTGTGAGCGGGGGCGGGGCCGGGGGCTCCGCGCCGGGTTCAAGGTGGCGCTCGGCCCATGCCCAGGCGGCGCTCACGCACCGCTCGGGCATGGGCCAATCGTTTCCTCGGGGCGTGCCTCAGCGGGTCGAGGAGGCCAGCGTGAGGGCGTTCTCCCAGTAGTCGTAGTCGCTGTGGTTCGAGTCGGGCGCGTTGGCCACGAGCACGATCAGCAGGACCAGGATCACCAGGCCGAGCACGATGCCGACGAAGCCCATGATGATGCCCGCCAGGGCCTGGCCCCGGTTGTTGGCCTCACCGCGGGCGACCTTGCCCTTGCCGAGGAAGCCGAAGATCAGGGCGAGCGCGCCGAGCACGATGCCGGAGATGCCCCAGGTGCAGATCATCGACGCGCAGGCGACGATGCCGAGCACCATGCCGGCTATGCCGAAGCCGTTCTGCGGTGCGGGCATCCCGGTCCAGCCGGCGTAGCCGTAGGCGGCCTGCTGGTTCGGGTAGCCGGGGTAACCGGGGTAGCCGCCGTCCTGGCCCGGCTGGCCGGGGTAGCCCGGGTAGCCGCCGTCCTGGGCGGGCTGCTGGGGGTAGCCCGGGTAGCCCGCGTCCTGGGCGGGCTGCTGGGGGTAGGCGGGGTAGCCGTAACTGCCGGGCGCCGCCTGCGGGGCGGGCGGCGGCGTCGGTGCGCCGAAGCCGGGCGCCTGCTGACCGGGCGCGCCCGGGGCGTCGGCGGGCGGCGTGGGCATCGAGACGACGGTCTGCTGGTCGTGCACCGGCGGCTTGTCCAGCGGGACCTTGTGCTCCGGCGGCGCCCAGGGGTCGCGGGGCTCCTGGCCTCCCGGCGGCTGCTGGCTGTTCTCTGACATGGGCCTCCCCCATCGTGGTTCCGTCATGCTACGGCCCGGGTCATGGGCCGATCCGCCCGGCCTACCATGATCCCCGACCGGCGAAGGCCCTACGACGCCGACCACGCGAGCACCCTCGCGGCAGACCCCTGGAGGACCCCCATGACCGATCTGCACCCCTTCATCGCGGGGCTGCCCAAGGCCGAGCTCCATGTGCACCACGTGGGCTCCGCCTCGCCGCGCATCGTGGCCGAACTCGCCGCCCGGCACGCGGATTCGAAGGTCCCCACCGATCCCGAGGCACTCGCCGACTACTTCACCTTCACGGACTTCGCACACTTCATCGAGGTCTATCTGTCGGTCGTCGACCTGATCCGCACCCCGGAGGATGTGCGCCTTCTCACGTACGAGGTGGCCCGGGACATGGCCCGGCAGAACATCCGGTACGCCGAGCTGACCATCACGCCGTTCTCCTCGACCCGCCGCGGCATCGACGAGCGCGCGTTCATGGACGCGATCGAGGACGCCCGCCGGGCCGCCGAGGCCGAGTTCGGCACGGTGCTCCGCTGGTGCTTCGACATTCCCGGCGAGGCCGGCCTCGAAGCCGCCGCGGAGACCGCGCGGCTCGCCACGGAGGACGGGGTGCGCCCCGAGGGCCTGGTCTCCTTCGGCCTGGGCGGCCCCGAGATCGGCGTGCCGCGCCCGCAGTTCAAGCCCTACTTCGACCGGGCCATCGCAGCGGGACTGCACTCCGTACCGCACTCGGGCGAGTCCACGGGGCCGCAGTCGATCTGGGACGCGCTGATCGAGCTGCGTGCCGAGCGCATCGGCCACGGCACCAGCGCCACCCAGGACCCGGCGCTCCTCAAGCACCTGGCCGACCACCGGATCGCGCTGGAGGTCTGCCCGACGTCCAACCTGGCGACGCGGGTGGTGGCCGATCTCGACCAGCACCCCGTCAAGGAGATGGTGGCGGCCGGTGTCCTGGTGACGATCAACAGCGACGACCCGCCGATGTTCGGCAGCGACCTGAACAACGAGTACGCGGTCGCCGCGCGCCTGCTCGACCTGGACGAGCGGGGCCTCGCGGGCCTCGCCAAGAACGCCGTGGAGGCGTCGTTCCTCGACCCGGCGGGCAAGACCGGGCTCGCCGCGGAGATCGACGACTACACCACGAAGTGGCTCGCCGGCTGAGCCGCCCGGAGCGCGTTCCGGCTGGCCGCGCCCGCTGCCGGTCCGCACAATGACCCCATGCGCACCGTGACAGCCGTGGCCCACCGCGGCGACCCGTACCGCGTCCGCGAGAACACGCTCCCCTCCATCGCCTCGGCCCTGGAGCGGGGCGCGGACGCGGTCGAGATCGATGTCCGCACGACCAAGGACGGCGTGCCCGTGCTGCTGCACGACGACACGCTGAAGCGGCTCTGGGGCGTCGACCGTCCGGTGGCCTCGCTGCCGTACGAGGAGGTGCGCGAGGTGACCGGCGGCGGGGTGCCGACCCTGCGCCGGGCGCTGATGGCGGTCGGCACGCACCGGGTGCTGATCGATCTGCCGGGCGCGACCGAGGAGTCGGTGCGCAAGGTGGTGGGCACGGTGCGCGAGTGCGGGGCGGGCGAGCGGGTGTACTACTGCGCGGGCCCGGTCGCCATGCTGCGGGTCCGTGCCGCCGATCCCGGCGCGGAGATCGCCCTGACGTGGACGAAGCCGGCGCCGCCGCGGCCCGCTCTGGTCGCCGCGGTGAAGCCGCGCTGGCTCAACTACCGCTTCGGCCTGGTCGATCCGGACGTCGTGGACCGGGTCCACCGGGACGGCATGCTGCTCGCGGCGTGGACCGCGGACACCCGGCGCGCCCAGCGGCGGCTGGTGGAGTACGGCGTGGATGCGATCACCACCAACCGCCTGGACGCGCTGCGCGCGGTCCTGTCCGCCGCGTCCGGCGGCTGACGGCACCGGCCCGCCTCACGCCGGCACGACGTCCGGCGCCGGAGCGCCGGCCATCTTCTCCAGCGCCTTGATCTTGCGCCGCACCACGTACAGCGGGAGCACCCCGAACACCCCGAAGGACATGTCGATCACCGACCACCAGAAGGGGATCCCGCGCACGGGCCCGCAGATCAGGGCCACCGGGATGACTCCGGCGCAGGCGATCATCGCGAACTCGACGACCCAGACGTTGCGTACGGGATCCCGCACGACGCCGTAGAAGGCGACGGCGATGACGAGATGGGCGAAGGCCAGCCAGTCCGTCCCGTACAGCAGGAACGGATAGTCGGCGTCGGCGGAGTCGAGCCCGTCGCGCGCCCGCCCGATCCAGGCACTCAGCCCCGGCAGCCACTCCCCCAGCGGGGTGTTCCGCAACAGGGCCTGCGTCCAGTGCACTTCGTGCACCAGCGGAAAGGCCGTCAGGCCGCTCAACACGAGGCAGACGACGAACACGACGACCCATACGCGTATACGCCTCAGTTGGGCGCTTCGCTCGCTCATGATCGCAGCGTACGCCTTTATTGAACGCGTTCAAACAGTGGGCCCCCGCCGGGCGTTCCGGGCGCGGGTCCGCCCTGTCACAGGCCCACGATCGCGTTCCAGCGCTTGGCGAATTCGACGCGTTCCTCGGACGTGATGTCCCGGGCGATCGCGAGGCGCTCGCGCATCGTGGTGTCCGGGAAGATGAGGGGGTTCTCGGCCAGTTCGGCCTCGTCCTTGTCCTTGGAGGAGGCCAGGACCTCGCGGGCGGCCGGGACCGGGCAGACGTAGTTGACGGATGCGGCCAGCTCGGCGGCGACCTCGGGGTCGTAGTAGTAGTCGACCAGCGCCTCCGCGTTCGCCTTGTGGCGGGCCAGGTTGGGGATCATCATCGACTCCGCCCACAGCTCCGCGCCCTCCTCCGGGACCACGAACTCGATGTCGGGGTTGTCGGCCTGGAGCTGGAACACGTCGCCGCTGTAGGCCTGGCAGGCCAGGACGTCGCCCTTGTTGAGGTCGCTGGTGTAGTCGTTGCCGGTGAAGCGCCGGATCTGCCGGCTCGCGACCTGCTTCTCGACCTCGTCGCACATGCGGTGGAAGTCGTCGGCCGTCCACTTGGTGATGTCGACGCCGTTGCCCTGCATGAGGAGGGCGAAGGACTCGTCCAGGCCGGAGAAGAGCGTCACCTTGCCGGCGAGGCGCGGCTCCCACAGGTCGCTGACGTGCTTGAGCTCGCGGCCGAGCTTCTTCTTGTTGTACGCGATGCCGGTGATCCCGGACTGCCACGGGACGCTGTGCAGACGCCCGTTGTCGAAGGCCGGGGTGCGCAGCTGCGGGTCGAGGTACTTGCCGACGTTGGGCTGCTTGGCGCGGTCCATCTCCTGCACCCAGCCCAGCCGCACGAACCGGGCCGCCATCCAGTCGCTGATGACCATGAGGTCGCGGCCGGTCTCCTGGTGGTTCATCAGGGCCGGGCTGATCTTCCCGAAGAACTCGTCGTTGTCGTTGATCTCCTCGGTGTACGTGACGGAGATCCCGGTGCTCTTGGTGAACGCCTCCAGGGTGGGCCGCTTGGAGGCGTCGTTGTCGTCGACGTCGATGTAGAGCGGCCAGTTGGCGAAGGTCAGCGACTTGTCGTCCGCCGAGCGGTCGCGTCCGGCCCGGTCGCCCGGTGCGACGTACGCCGCGGGTACCCCGCAGCCGGCGAGGCCGGCCAGCGCGGCGCCGCCGCCGAGGGCGCGCAGGAGGCTGCGGCGGGAGAGGTTGCTGCTGGCGCGGTGCGCGGTCGGTGGCATTCCCGCAGGATGCCCGCCCCGCCCACCGGGTTCAATGGACGCTGCGTACAGCCCTGCGCCCCAGGCCAGACACCCTGTCGGGCACGGGTGGCGTACGCGGGGGCGGGACGGCACGCGCAAGGGGCGGGGGATCGGCTCCCCCGCCCCTTGCGGTCGTTCACGCCCGGTCCGGGCTGCGCGGCCGGCTCAGCCCTCGATCGACGTCATCACGTGCTTGATGCGCGTGTAGTCCTCGAAGCCGTACGCCGAGAGGTCCTTGCCGTAGCCGGACTTCTTGAAGCCGCCGTGCGGCATTTCGGCGACCAGCGGGATGTGGGTGTTGATCCACACACAGCCGAAGTCGAGGTTCTTGGACATGCGCATGGCGCGCGCGTGGTCCTTGGTCCACACCGAGGAGGCCAGCGCGAACTCGACGCCGTTGGCGTACTCCAGGGCCTGGGCCTCGTCGGTGAAGGACTGGACGGTGATGACCGGTCCGAACACCTCGTTCTGGATGATCTCGTCGTCCTGCTTGAGGCCGGAGACCACGGTCGGGGCGTAGAAGTAGCCCTGGTCGCCGACGCGGTGGCCGCCGGCCTCGACCTTGGCGTGGGCCGGCAGCCGCTCGATGAAGCCGGTGACCTGCTTCAGCTGATTGGCGTTGTTGAGCGGGCCGTACAGCACGTCCTCGTCGTCCGGCTGCCCGGTCTTGGTGTCGGCCGCGGCCTTGGCGAGCGCGGTCACGAACTCGTCGTGGATCGACTCGTGCACCAGCACACGGGTGGCGGCGGTGCAGTCCTGTCCGGCGTTGAAGTAGCCCGCGACCGCGATGTCCTCGACGGCCTTGGCGAGGTCGGCGTCCTCGAAGACGACGACCGGGGCCTTGCCGCCCAGCTCCAGGTGGACGCGCTTGACGTCCTTGGACGCGGACTCGGCGACCTGCATGCCGGCCCGTACGGAACCGGTGATGGAGGCCATCGCCGGGGTCCGGTGCTCGACCATGGCGCGGCCGGTGTCACGGTCGCCGCAGACCACGTTGAAGACGCCCTTGGGCACGATCGCGCCGATGATCTCGGCGATGAGGACCGTCGAGGCGGGCGTCGTGTCGGACGGCTTGAGGACGACGGTGTTGCCCGCGGCGAGCGCCGGGGCGAACTTCCACACGGCCATCATCATCGGGTAGTTCCACGGCGCGACCTGCGCGCAGACGCCGACCGGCTCGCGGCGCACGATCGAGGTCAGCCCCTCCATGTACTCGCCGGCGCTGCGGCCTTCGAGCAGCCGGGCCGCGCCCGCGAAGAAGCGGATCTGGTCCACCATCGGCGGCACTTCTTCGGTGCGGGTGAGCTCCAGCGGCTTGCCGGTGTTCTCCGACTCGGCGGCGATCAGCTCCTCGGCGCGCTCCTCGAAGGCGTCCGCGATCTTCAGCAGGACGCGCTGGCGCTCGGCCGGCGTGCTGTCGCGCCAGGCGGGGAACGCCGCGGCGGCGGCGGCCATGGCGGCGTCGACGTCCTCCTGGCCGGAGAGCGGCGACGTCGCGTACGCCTGGCCCGTGGCGGGGTTGACCACCTCGATGGTCCGCCCGTCGGCGGCATCGCGGAACTCCCCGTCGATGTAGTTGCGCAAACGACGCAGTTCGGTGGTCACTTCGCTGGCCTCCCGGTCCGATGTCCGATGGATGAGACAACCCACCCTAGTCGGTGAAGCGACGCTTTCGACAGACCCGACGCCCCTGAACTTCGGATTCAGTTCTCTGAAGGTCACGGAACAACGAATTTCATCGCTTTGGGGTTGCGGGACGGACCGGGTCGGGTGCAGAGTGGCTCCGTGGCCAGCCGAAGCACAGACCCCAGGACCGGGAACGGAACATCCTCCCGGCTCCCGACCCCCGCACCGCAGCAGGACGCCGTGCGTCGCTCCAACGGGACGGCGGTCGATGCCGTCTCCCTGGCGATCATCGAGCAGCTCCAGGAGGACGGGCGCCGCCCGTACGCCGCGATCGGCAAGGCCGTGGGCCTGTCCGAGGCGGCCGTGCGCCAGCGCGTCCAGAAGCTGCTCGACCAGGGTGTGATGCAGATCGTCGCCGTCACCGACCCCCTCACCGTGGGGTTCCGGCGGCAGGCGATGGTCGGCATCCGGGTCGAGGGAGACCTCGACCCGGTGGCGGAGGCCCTGACGGCCATGGCCGAGTGCGAGTACGTGGTGATGACCGCGGGCTCGTTCGACCTGATGGTGGAGGTCGTCTGCGAGGACGACGACCACCTTCTCGAAGTGATCAACAAGAGGATCCGCGCCCTCCCCGGCGTGCGGTCCACCGAGAGCTTCGTCTATCTCAAGCTGAAGAAGCAGACCTATATGTGGGGAACCCGATAGCCGTGAGCAAGGACCTCAGCCAGACCGCCTACGACCACCTGTGGATGCACTTCACCCGCATGTCGTCGTACGAGAACGCGCCCGTTCCCACCATCGTCCGTGGCGAAGGCACCTACATCTACGACGACAAGGGCAAGAAGTACCTGGACGGCCTGTCGGGCCTGTTCGTCGTCAACGCAGGCCACGGCCGTCACGAGCTCGCCGAGACCGCCTACAAGCAGGCGCAGGAGCTGGCCTTCTTCCCGGTGTGGTCCTACGCCCACCCCAAGGCCGTCGAGCTCGCCGAGCGCCTCGCGCACTACGCGCCGGGCGACCTCAACAAGGTCTTCTTCACCACCGGTGGCGGCGAGGCCGTCGAGACCGCGTGGAAGCTGGCGAAGCAGTACCACAAGCTCACCGGCAACCACACCAAGTACAAGGTCATCTCGCGTGCGGTCGCCTACCACGGCACCCCGCAGGGCGCCCTGTCCATCACCGGTCTGCCCGCCCTGAAGGCGCCCTTCGAGCCGCTGGTCCCCGGCGCGCACAAGGTGCCCAACACCAACATCTATCGTGCCTCGATCCACGCCGACGACCCGGTGGCCTTCGGCCGCTGGGCGGCCGACCAGATCGAGCAGGAGATCCTCTTCGAGGGCCCCGAGACCGTCGCCGCGGTCTTCCTCGAACCCGTACAGAACGCGGGCGGCTGCTTCCCGCCGCCGCCCGGGTACTTCCAGCGCGTGCGCGAGATCTGCGACAAGTACGACGTGCTGCTCGTCTCCGACGAGGTCATCTGCGCCTTCGGCCGGCTCGGCACGATGTTCGCCTGTGACAAGTTCGACTACGTGCCGGACATGATCACCTGCGCCAAGGGCATGACGTCGGGCTACTCCCCGATCGGCGCCTGCATCATCTCCGACAAGCTCGCCGAGCCGTTCTACAAGGGTGACAACACCTTCCTGCACGGCTACACCTTCGGCGGCCACCCGGTCTCCGCCGCGGTGGGCCTCACCAACCTCGACATCTTCGAGCGCGAGGGCCTCAACCAGCACGTCCTCGACAACGAGGGCGCCTTCTTCGACACCCTGAAGAAGCTCCACGACCTGCCGATCGTCGGCGACGTCCGCGGCAACGGCTTCTTCTACGGCATCGAGCTGGTGAAGGACAAGGTCACCAAGGAGAGCTTCAACGACGAGGAGACCGAGCGCGTCCTGTACGGCTTCCTCTCCAAGGCGCTGTACGACAACGGCCTGTACTGCCGGGCCGACGACCGCGGCGACCCGGTCGTCCAGCTCGCGCCGCCGCTCATCTCGGACCAGTCGACGTTCAACGAGATCGAGGGCATCCTGCGCGAGGTCCTGACGGAGGCCTGGACGAAGCTCTGACCGTCCCCGACGGCGCGTTCGGCGTCGTCACCCCCGGCCCGGCCGCGCCCATCCGAGTGAGATGGGCGCGGCCGGGCCGCGTGCTGTGGGGAGAGCCCCAGCCCACTGCTTAGCGTGCCAGTGACCGATCGGCCCTGCCTTCGTTCCCCCGTACGGGGAGCAGGAAATCTGATCTGAACCGAGGTGTGCACCATGGTGGCTCCGCCGGACAACGATGTGCTGTGGGCGCGTTCCCTGCACCATTCCCACAGCGGCTCGCCCGCCCTGACCGGGGTCTCGGTGGGGGTCCGCGAGGGCGAGATCCTCGCGGTGGGCGGTCCGCGCGGCTGCGGCAAGACGACCCTGCTGCGCTGCCTCGCGGGCAGCCTCGTACCGGACGAGGGCGAGGTGTGGTTCGACGGGGTGCCCGTCAACACCCTGGGCCCGGTGGCCCGTGAGCGGCTGCGGCGCGACCGGTTCGCGTGGATCGACCCCGAGCCCACGCTGGTGCCCGAGCTGAGCGCGTGGGAGAACGCGGCACTGCCGCTGCTCCTGCGCGGGGTCGCACAGCGCGCCGCGAAGAAGACCGCGCTGGAGTGGCTGGAGCGGCTCGACATCGACACCTGTGCGAAGAAGCGGCCGTACGCCCTGCTCCAGGCGGAGCGCCAGCGCGTCGCGATCGCGCGGGCCCTGGTCACCGAGCCGGCCGTGCTGTTCGCGGACGAGCCGACGGCCACCCTGCACCGGGGCGACGGAGCCCAGGTGCTGCGCACCCTGCTGACCGCGGCCCGCTCGCACCACATCACCACGCTCATCGCCACCCACGACACGGAGGTGGCGGAGCTGGCCGACCGCACGGTGGTCCTCATCGACGGCCGCCGGGTCAACTCCCGCGGAAACAATGGCAGTTCGGATACGGAGGGTATCGCCGCGTGCTCGCTCTCCGTCTAGCCCGCGGCACCCACCCGCTGGTCCTGCTGCGCCGCCTGCTGGTGTCGGCGGCGTCCGCCGGGGTCGGCTTCCTCCTGCTGTGCACGCTCGGCCACGCCGTCGGTCATCCCGGTGCGTCGGTCCTGCGGCTGCTGTGGTGCGCCGTGCCGCTGGCGGCGACCGTGCACTTCGCGGTGGCGGTGGCCCGCACCGATCCCAGCACCCGGCCGCGCCCCGGGCTCTCCGCGGTGGGCCTCGGGCCCGCGCGTCTCGCCGCGATCGCCGCCGCGTCCACGGCGGTGACCTGCACACTCGGCTCCGCGGTGGCGCTCCTGGTCTACCTCCATCTGCGCGGCGACATCACCGGGCTGCCCTTCGACGGGGCCGCGGCGGGTCTGCTCGCCGCGGACCAGCCCATGCCGCTGGCGGCCGCGCTGACCCTGCTCGCCGTGCTGCCGGTGACGGCGTCGGCGGCGGCCGGTCTCACCCTGCGCCCGCGCTCGGCCCGCGCCGCCGAGCGGAGCGACCCGGTGCACCCGGAGGAGCCCGCGGCCACGCCGAGCGGACTGCCGTGGGGCTGCGCGCTCATCGCGGTGGGCCTCGCGGTGGAGACGTACGCGAGCCGGGGCGCTTCGGGGTCGGCGTTCCCGATGCCGGGCCACCCCGAGGGCAGCCCGGCCGGGCTGCTCGGCGGCTGGGCGCTGACCGCGCTCGGCCTGGCCCTGGCGGGCCCCGCGCTCGCCCACTTCAGCGGGCGCCTGCTGCAACTGGCCCGCCCCGGTGCGGCCCGGCTGCTGGCCGGCCGGGTCCTGATGGCGGAGGCCCGTCGCATCGGACGGCCCCTCGGCGTGGTGAGCGCGGTGGCGTCCGCGGCGATCGCGGCGGCGGCGCTCTACGGCGACCAGGCCGGTGCGCACCCCTTCGGTCCGCTGACCGGGCTCGGCGCGGCGCTGGTGATGAGCTGCACGGTGGCCACGCTGCTGACCGCGGTTCTGGAATCGCGGCACGCCCGTGCCCACACGACGGCGGCGCTCCTGTCGCTCGGCACGCCCGCCGCCACGCTGCGGGCCGCGGCCGCCCTGCGGGCTCTGGCGCTGCTGGCCGTCTTCACCCCGCTGACCGCCACGATCGCCGAAGCCGCCGCGTTCCCGCTCCGCTAGCCCCGGACCCCGGGGAGTTCCCCACCCCGCCCCTTCCCGAAACCCTCCGGGGGTCATGGAACGGGCTGAGGTCCAGGCTCCTGGGGCTCCGCCCCAGACCCCGATCGCGCCCGAAAGGCGCTCGTCCTCAATCGCCGGACGGGCTGAAGTGGCCCGGGGTGGGCATGCCGCCCAGGCCGACCCCGATAGGGGCGCGGGGAACTGCGCGAGACGCGGGCACGGTCTGCGGACGACAGCGGGGTACCTGGGCATCGGCACCCTGCCAAGGTCAACCCCGCCAGGGGCGCGGGGAACTGCGCGAGACGCGGGCACGGTCTGCGGACGACAGCGGGGCTACCGGGGCTCCGCCCCAGACCCCGGCGCGCCTGAAAGGCGCTCGTCCTCAAACGCCGGACGGGCCGAGGTGACCTGCACTGGGCATGCCGCCCAGGCCGCCCCACCCAGGGGCGCGGGGAACTGCGCGGGACCGCAGGCGGCAGCGGGGGCACCCGGGCCTCCCTGGCAAGGATCACCCCCGTTCCGCCCGGCACAGCGCAGCGCCTAGCATGGCCGCCGTGCCGGACACAGACGAAACGCCCCTCCCCGCCGACAGCCCCCGCAGCGACACCGAGATCGAATCGCTCGCCGAATTCGACGCGGTCACCGCGCACCGCGGCCTCGCCGGATACCGGGTGCAGTCCGTCGACCTGACGGCCCGTACGCCCGTCCTGCTCGCCACCGACACCGCCAGCGCCGTCTTCCTCGGCTGTGCGATGGAGCCGGACGCCGCCGCGAAGGTGCGGGCCGACGGCGCCCTCGTCTTCCCGCCCGTCCCGCACCTGCCGTTCGACCCGTACCGCGGCACCCTCTACTCCCCCGCCGAGCTCTTCGAGGGCCTCGCCTCCGGCTACGAGCACACCCCCGACGCGCTGTCGTACGCCTGGTTCCAGCGGACCAAGGCCGACGGCGACGTCTTCTCCTCGATGCTGCGCTCCATCCACGACGACGCGATCTCCGACGCCCTGGACGAACTCCTCCTCGGCGCCCGGGTGGTGGGGGTGATGGGCGGCCACGCGATGGCCCGCGGCACGAGCGAGTACCAGGGCGCGGCCGTGCTGGGACGCACCCTGGCCCGTGCCGGGTTCACCGTGGCGACCGGCGGCGGGCCGGGCGCCATGGAGGCCGCGAACCTCGGCGCGTACGCGGCGCCCTTCGACGACGCCATGCTCGACTCGGCCCTCCAACTCCTCGGCGCCGAGCCCTCGTTCAGGCCGTCCGTGTCGGCGTGGGCGCGCGCCGCCTTCGAGGTGCGGACGAAGTGGCCGCGCGGCGGGACCTCCGTCGGCATCCCCACCTGGTTCTACGGCCACGAGCCGCCGAACGCCTTCGCGGGCGCCATCGCCAAGTACTTCGCCAACGCCACCCGCGAGGACGGCCTGCTCGCCCGCTCCAACGCCGGCGTCGTCTTCCTGCCGGGCGCGGCCGGCACCGTGCAGGAGATCTTCGACAACGCGACGCCGAACTACTACGAGTCGCGGGGCACTCCGACGCCGATGGTGCTCGTCGACCGTGCGCACTGGACGGAGGAGCTGCCGACGTGGCCGCTGCTCCGGGCGCTGGCGAAGGACCGTCCGATGGCGGCCCGGATCGCCCTCGTCGACTCCGTGGCCGAGGCGCCCGCCGCGCTGGCCCGCATGTCCGCCGAGGGCTGAGGGCGCCGCCGGGCCGGGCGGGACAGAAAGTGCGGGGCACCAGGCAACTCCCAAAGGACGGCAAACGTCTGGTAAAGCGGAGTGGGGTGAACCGGTTGCCCCCGCCAAGGAACGGAGTCCGCCCGTGCTGCTCGGTCTGCTGACCGCCATCGCCGCCTCGGTCTGTTACGGCACGGGCTCGGTCCTGCAAGCCGTCGGGTCCCGCAAGTCCGCCCGGCGCGACGCGGCGGAGAGCGACCGTACCCAGCACGGCGGGCCCAGCCTCTCCTCCACGGCGAAGGCGGCGACGACCTGGGAGTTCGTCGTCGGCACAGTGCTCGACTTCGTCGGGTTCGGGCTCGGCGCGCTGGCGGCCCGGCTGCTCCCCCTCTTCCTCTCCCAGACGGTGATCAGCGCGAACCTGGTCATCACGGCGGTGCTCAGCGTCAAGCTCCTCGGCATCCGGCTGAGCCGCGCCGAGTGGACGTCCATCGGCGTGGTCTGCTCGGCGCTGGTGCTGCTCGCGTCCGCGGCGGGCCACGAGGGCAGCGGGCACACCGACTTGGCGACGCACTGGTGGCTCCTCGCGGTCGCGCTCCTCCTGATGGCCGGGGGCACGGTGGCCGTACGCCTCCTCGGCGCCCGCGCCGCGATCCTCGCGGGGCTCCTGTCGGGGCTCGGCTTCGGGGCGCTCGGGGTCGGCGTACGCGTCCTGAACGGCGTGGACCCCTTCGACCTCGGCGCCCTGCTCGGCGACCCGGCGCTGTACGCGATCCTCGTCGCCGGCATCGGCGGGATGTACCTGCACACGGTGGCGCTGCAGATCGGCTCGGTCAACGGGGCGACGGCGGCGCTCGTCGTGGGCGAGACGGTGCTGCCGGGAGCGATCGGGGTGGTGTGGCTCGGCGACGCGTCGCGGGCGGGGCTCGCCTGGATGGCGGTCCTGGGGTTCGTCCTCGCGGTGGCCGGTGCGGTCGCCGTGGCCTGGTTCGGCAGCCCCGACACCGACGCCGGCCCCGCTCTCACCCCCGACCCCGCCGAGGACGACCCCGTCAGGGGCGCGGGGAACCGCGCGGGCGACGAGCACGGCCCGCGGGCGGAGTCCTGCGCCCGGAGGGTCTAGGGAAGGGGCGCGGCGGGGGCGGGATCCGCCTCCAGGACCACCACCTCCGCCGCGGCGAAGGCGACCTCCACCTCCGCACCGACCTGCGCCGCCGCCCGCCCCGGCTCGCACTCCGCCTCGATCGGCGGCCCGGCCGCGGGCCGCAGGCTCAGGGCGACGCGGCTGCCGCGGAACGTCCGCGCGACGACCTCGCACGGCAGCCCCTCCCGCTCTCCCACGATCCGTACACCCGCCGGCCGCACCAGCACCCGGACCTCGCCCTGCGGGGAGCCGGGCGGCACCGGGACCGTGCCCCAGGGGGTGTCGGCGGCCTCCCCCGCCACCGTCGCCGGCACCACGTTCTCGAAGCCGAGGAAGCGCGCCACGAACTCCGACGCGGGGCGCTGCCAGACGTCGAGGGGCGTGCCGGTCTGC
The DNA here is from genome assembly GCF_026343295.1 of Streptomyces sp. NBC_00083. Lineage (GTDB taxonomy): Bacteria > Actinomycetota > Actinomycetes > Streptomycetales > Streptomycetaceae > Streptomyces. The sequence goes on along the minus strand of NZ_JAPELY010000002.1, from coordinate 1,271,041 downwards.
GCGATGCGGCCGTCGCGCATCACCACCACCCGGTCGGCCAGGGCGAACGCCTCGCCCTGGTCGTGCGTGACGGCGAGCACCGTCGTGCCCAACCGGCCGAACAGGGAGCGCAGTTCGAGCACCAGGCGCTCGCGCAGGGTGCGGTCGAGCTGGCCCAGCGGCTCGTCCAGCATGAGCAGCCGGGGCGAGGGCGCCAGGGCGCGGGCGAGGGCGACGCGCTGCTGCTCGCCGCCGGAGAGGGCCCCGACGGCCCGCCCGCCCGCGCCGGGCAGCCCGACCAGGTCGAGCAACTCGCTCACCCTGCCTGCCTGTTCGGCCCGCGAGGCGCCCCGCATGCGCAGCCCGAACGCCACGTTGCCCGCGACGTCGCGCTGCGGGAAGAGCTGGTGGTCCTGGAACATCAGGCCGAGCCCGCGCTTGTGCACGGGCACCCCCGCCTGGTCGGCGCCGCCGAGCAACACCCGTCCGGCGTCGGGGTGCTGGAGGCCCGCGACGACCCGCAGCAGCGTCGATTTGCCGCTGCCGCTGGGGCCGAGCACACACACCGTCTCGTGCTCGGCGACCTCCAGGTCGACGGCGTCGAGCGCGGCCCGCTGTCCGAACCGTACGGTCACCTGGTCGAGCTTGAGCATCAGAACTCCCCGCTCCGGTCGGTCCGGATGCGTTCGAGGACGAGCAGCGACACCGCGCACACCACCATCAGAATCGTGCTGAGGGCCATCGCCTGGCCGTAGTTGAGGTCGCCGGCGCGGCCGAGGAGGCGGGCCACGGCGACCGGCAGGGTCGGGTGGTCGGGCCGGGCGATGAAGACGGTCGCGCCGAACTCGCCGAGCGAGACGGCGAAGGCGAAGCCCGCCGCGACCAGGAGCGCCCTGCGTACCAGCGGCAGGTCCACCTCGCGCCAGACCCGCAGCGGGGACGCGCCGAGCACGGCCGCCGCCTCGCGCAGCCGTCCATCCACCGCGCGCAGCACGGGCAGCATGATCCGTACGACGAAGGGCGTGCCGACCAGGGCCTGGGCGAGCGGCACCAGGATCCAGGAGGTCCTGAGGTCGAGCGGCGGCTCGTCGAGGGTGATCAGGAAGCCGAAGCCGACGGTGACGGCGGAGACGCCGAGCGGCAGCATGAGGAGTGCGTCGAAGCCGCGCATGAGGCGTCCGCTGCCGCGCCGGGCCAGGGCGGCCGCCGCGAGGCCGCCGACGACGAGCGCGATCGCGGTGGCGGCGAGGGCGTACTGGAGCGAGTTGCCGATCGCCTCGATGGGCGGCACGAGGAAGCTGCCGTTGTCGCCCGCCGCCTGGAGCGCCCGGTAGTAGCCGAGTCCGTACCCGTCGGGGGTGTCGAGGGAGCGTTGGACGAGGACGCCGATGGGCAGCAGGATCAGCAGGGCGACCACCGCGAGGACCGAGCCGAGCAGGGCGTACTGGCCGGCGCCGCGCGGGCGGCGGGCGGTGTGCGCGGGGTCGACGAGGGTGAGGGCGCTCTCGCGGCGGCGGACGGTCCAGGCGTGCACGGCGAGGATCGCGCCGACCGCGGCGAACTGCACGAGGGTGAGCACGGCCGCGGTGGGCAGGTCGAGGAGTTCGGCGGTCTCGCGGTAGATCTCCACTTCGAGGGTGGAGAAGGTGGGGCCGCCGAGGATCTGGACGACGCCGAAGGAGGTGAAGGTGAAGAGGAAGACCATGAGGCCGGCCGCGGCGACGGCGGGGCCGAGCGCGGGGAGCGTGACCTGGCGCCAGGCCGCGAGGCGGGAGGCGCCGAGCACGCGGGCGGCTTCTTCCTGGCGGGGGTCGAGCTGCGACCACAGGCCGCCGACGGTGCGGACGACCACGGCGTAGTTGAAGAAGACGTGCGCGAGCAGGATCGCCCACACCGTGGTGTCCAGGCGCACCCCCCACAGCTGGTCGAGGAGCCCGCCGCGGCCGAGCAGGGCGAGGAAGGCGGTGCCGACGACGACGGTGGGCAGCACGAACGGGACGGTGACCACGGCCCGCAGGAACTGTTTGCCGGGGAAGTCGAGGCGTGCGAACACGTAGGCGCCGGGCAGCGCGATCAGCAGGGTGAGCGCGGTGGAGGCGAGCGCCTGCCAGGTGGTGAACCACAGGACGTGGGTGATGTCGGGGTCGCTGAGGACCTCGGTGATCCGGCCGAACTGCCAGGCGCCGTCCGTCTTGAGCCCGCGGCCGACGATGGCGGCGACGGGCCAGGCGAAGAACACCGCGAAGAAGGCGAGCGGCAGCGCCATGAGGCCGAAGCACACGGCGGTGCGGCGCGGCGCGCTCTGCCGCGCCGCGTCCGGCCGCCCCGGGGTGCGGGGCGGCCTGCCCGGGGGGCGCTCTACTTCAGGACGAGCGAGGACCATGTCTTGACCCACTGGTCACGGTTCTTGGCGATCGTGTCGGGGGCGACGGTCGCCGATTCGGTGATCTTCGCGCCGAACTTGGTGAACTCCGCGGGCACGGCGGCGTCCTTGGCGACCGGGTCCACGAACATCTGGAGCGGCATGTCCTCCTGGAACTTCTTGGAGATCAGGAAGTCGAGGAGCGCCTTGCCGCCGGCCTCGTTCTTGGCGCCCTTGAGCAGGCCCGCGAACTCGGTCTGGCGGAAGCAGGTGCCGGTGGCGACGCCGGTGGGGGCCTCGGTGGGCTTGGGGTCGGCGTAGATCACTTCGGCGGGCGGGCTGGAGGCGTAGGAGACGACGAGCGGCCGGTCGCCCTTGGCCTTCTTGCCGCCGGCCGAGCCGGAGAAGTCCGTGTTGTAGGCCTGCTCCCAGCCGTCGACGACCTTGACACCGTTGGCCTTCAGCTTCTTCCAGTACCCCTGCCAGCCTCCGTCGCCGTACGTGGCGACCGATCCGAGCATGAAGCCGAGCCCGGGGGACGACGTCGCCACGTTCTCCGTGACGAGGAGGTTCTTGTACTCGGGCTTGATCAGGTCGTCGAAGGACTGCGGGGGGCTCAGCTTCTTGTCCGCGAAGTACTTCTTGTCGTAGTTGACGCAGATGTCGCCGGTGTCGATGGGCGTGACCCGGTGCTTGTCCTTGTCGAGCTGGTCCTCGGCGGGCACCCGGTCCAGGCCCTTGGCCTCGTACGGCGTGAAGATGCCGTTGTCGAGGGCGCGCGAGAGCAGGGTGTTGTCGACGCCGAAGAAGACGTCGCCGCGCGGGGAGCCCTTGGTGAGGATCTCCTGGTTGAGGGCGGCGCCGGCGTCCCCGCTCTTGAGCACCTTGACGGTGTAGCCGGTCTGGGCGGTGAACGCCTTGAGCACCGCGTCGGAGGCGGCGAACGAGTCGTGGCTGACGAGCGTGACGGTCTTGCCGCCGGATCCGCCGGCCGTGCCGGACGCCTTCGTGTCGTTCGAGCCGCCGCAGGCCGCGAGCGTCGCGACCCCGAGGGCGGCGGCGAGCGTGCCGGCCGCGAGCCTCTTGGTACTGCGCATTTCTTCATTCCTCCTGGAGATGACCAGGAAGAGACGCGGCCCTGCCCGCACGACGCGGAGGTCGTGCGGGCAGGGCGCAACAGCTTGAGTAATCGCCGAACTTCCTACCCCGAATGACCGGGGCAAGGTTCAGAGGGTCTGCGGTCCGTGTCCCGTGATGGGCACCGCACTCTCAGCGCTGTGGCGCTCCCCTGTCGGAATATGCAGATGTTTCCAGCCAGGTTACACGGGCCCTGTGAGGGGACCCGGGCCGTTTCGCCGTTCGGACACCGGCGCCCCAGCGGCGCCCGGGGCGCGGCCGGCGGGCGTCCGTGGCGTGTTCCGGCTACCGCTCGGACGCGGCCAGCTGGCCGCAGGCTCCGTCGATCTCCTGGCCCCGGGTGTCGCGGACGGTGACGGGCACGCCGTGCGCCGCGATGGCCTCGACGAAGGCCTTCTCGTCCTCGGGCCGCGAGGCCGTCCACTTGGAGCCGGGCGTCGGGTTGAGCGGGATCAGGTTGACGTGCACGCGCTTGCCCTTGAGGAGCCGGCCGAGCAGGTCACCGCGCCACGCCTGGTCGTTGATGTCGCGGATGAGGGCGTACTCGATGGAGATGCGGCGCCCGGACTTCTCGGCGTACTCCCATGCCGCGTCGAGGACCTCGCGGACCTTCCAGCGGGTGTTGACCGGGACGAGGGTGTCGCGCAGCTCGTCGTCGGGGGCGTGCAGGCTCACCGCGAGGCGGCACTTGAAGCCCTCGTCGGCGAAGCGGTGCATGGCGGGGACCAGGCCCACGGTGGAGACGGTGATCCCGCGCTGGGACAGGCCCAGGCCGTCCGGCTCGGGGTCGGTGAGGCGGCGGATCGAGCCGACGACCCGCTTGTAGTTGGCGAGGGGCTCGCCCATGCCCATGAAGACGATGTTGGACAGGCGGGCCGGGCCGCCCGGGACCTCGCCGTCGCGCAGCGCCCGCATGCCGTCGACGATCTGGTGCACGATCTCGGCGGTCGACAGGTTGCGGTCGAGGCCCGCCTGGCCGGTGGCGCAGAACGGGCAGTTCATGCCGCAGCCGGCCTGGGAGGAGATGCACATCGTGACGCGGTCCGGATAGCGCATCAGGACGGACTCGACGAGCGTGCCGTCGTGGAGCTTCCACAGCGTCTTGCGGGTGGTGTCGTCGTCGCAGGAGATGTGCCGCACGACGGACATCAGGTCGGGCAGCAGCTCCTCCTGGAGCCGGCCGCGCGCGGCGAGCGGGATGTCGGTCCACTCCGCGGGGTCGTGGGCGTACCGCGCGAAGTAGTGCTGCGAGAGCTGCTTGGCGCGGAACGGCTTCTCGCCGATCGCGGCGACGGCTTCCTTGCGCTCGGCCGGCGACAGGTCGGCGAGGTGCCGCGGGGGCTGCTTCGCTCCGCGGGGTGCGGTGAAGGTGAGTTCTCCCGGAACGGGGCGTGCCATGAGCGGTAACTCCTCAGTACGACGAGGCCGGCGATCCCCGCTGGGCGCGGAGCAGGCGACGATACGGTGCCGAAGCCAGGAGACCTCACAGGATCACCCCGCAGCCGCGGGGCCGAAAAGGGCGCGTCGCTCGCGAGCGACGCGCCCTTCCAGGGTAACCGGCGTCCGGTCAGCCCGTGCCGACGAAGGCCACGAGCAACAACCACACCACCGGAGCCGTCGGCAGCAACGAATCCAGACGGTCCATGCCGCACCGACGTGCGGCTACCGCCGCAGGGCGCCGTGGCCCCCGGTCACCCAGAGCCCACGAACACCACGAGCAACAACCACACCACCGGAGCCGTCGGCAGCAGCGAGTCCAGGCGGTCCATGATGCCGCCGTGGCCGGGGAGCAGGGTGCCCATGTCCTTGATGCCCAGGTCCCGCTTGATCATCGACTCGCCGAGGTCGCCGAGGGTGGCGCTCGCGGCGACCGCGAGGCCGAGCAGGAGACCCTGCCACCAGGTGCCGTCGTCGATCAGGAACTGCATGCACAGGGCGCCCGCGACCATCGCGAACGACACCGCGCCGAAGAGGCCCTCGCGGGTCTTGCCGGGGCTGATGCGCGGGGCGAGCTTGTGCTTGCCGAAGCGCCAGCCGATCGCGTACGCGCCGGTGTCGCTGACCACGGTCAGGAGCAGGAAGGTCAGCACCCGCCAGGGGCCGTCGTCGGCGGTGAGCAGCATCGCGACGAACGTGGCGAGGAACGGCACGTAGAACGCGGCGAAGACGCCGGCGGTGACGTCCCGCAGATAGTTCTCGGGCGGCTCGGTCATCCGCCACACGAGGACCGCGAGCGCGGTGAGCGCCATCGCGACCCACGCGCCCTCGGCGCCGCTGACGTATCCGGCGACGACCATCGCGGCGCCGCCGACCGCGAGCGGGACGAGCGGTGCCTTGATCTGCTTGCGCTCCGCGAGGCGGCTGGTCAGCTCCCACAGGCCGACGACGACGGCGACCGCGATGACCCCCACGAAGACGGCCTTCACGACGAACAGCGACGCGATGATCACCGCGCCCAGAGCGACGCCGACCCCTATCGCGGACCGCAGATCGCGGCCCGCCCGCTTCTTCTCCGGCTGGGCGGGCACGGGGGGCGGGGGCGGGGTGCTTGCCATGGGCTCCTGCGGCGTCTCGTCGCGGAAGAGAGGACCGCCCGGCAGAGCGGTCCCCCGGTCACGTTCGTCGCGGTCTTCGGCGTACGCCCCCGTATCGGGCACGACGGGCATCTGCTGCGTCCGCGACACGGGCGGGGCGTCCTGCGCATCGTATGCAGACCCCGCCGGGAACGCCCCCTGGGAAGGCCCCTCGGGGGTTCCCCAGTACTCGGGTCTCGGCGGAGCCCCCCAGGAAGAGTCGTTCATCAGACCTCTAGCAGCTCGGCTTCCTTGTGCTTGAGCAGCTCGTCGACCTGCGCCACGTACTTGGCGGTGGTGTCGTCGAGCTCCTTCTCCGCACGGCGGACCTCGTCCTCGCCGGACTCCTTGTCCTTGACGAGCTTGTCGAGGGCGTCCTTGGCCTTGCGGCGCACGGCGCGGATCGACACCTTGGAGTCCTCGGCCTTGGTGCGCGCGACCTTGATGTAGTCCTTGCGGCGCTCCTCGGTCAGCTCCGGGAAGTTCACGCGGATGATGCTGCCGTCGTTGCTGGGGTTGACGCCCAGGTCCGAGTCGCGGATGGCCTGCTCGATGTTGCGCAGCGCGCTCTTGTCGAACGGCGTCACGACCGCCATGCGCGGCTCCGGCACGGAGAACGAGGCGAGCTGGTTGATCGGCGTCAGCGCGCCGTAGTAGTCCGCGACGATCTTGTTGAACATCGCCGGGTGCGCACGGCCGGTGCGGATCGCGGCGAAGTCCTCCTTGGCGACCACGACGGCCTTCTCCATCTTCTCCTCGGCCTCGAGGAGGGTTTCTTCGATCACCACTTGCTCCTGCATGTCTTGGGTGGGCCGGGAGTTCTCAGTGCGTCCTGAGGCCCTGGGCCCTGGATAACCAGCGTCTTTCCCTGCACGGTGTCCGACCGGCAGAGCATTGTCCATCCCCCGGTCAGGCCCGGGTGCCCTGGTCGCTCACGAGCGTGCCGATCTTCTCACCCTTGACGGCGCGCGCGATGTTTCCGGCCGTCAGGAGCTCGAAGACGAGGATCGGAAGGTTGTTGTCGCGGCACAGGGTGATCGCGGTCATGTCGGCGACCTTCAGGTCACGGGTGATGACCTCGCCGTACTCCAGCGCGTCGAACTTCACCGCGTCGGGGTTGATGCGGGGGTCGGAGTCGTAGACGCCGTCCACCCCGTTCTTGCCCATCAGCATGACCTCGGCGTCGATCTCCAGGGCGCGCTGTGCGGCGGTGGTGTCGGTGGAGAAGTACGGCATGCCCATGCCGGCGCCGAAGATGACGACGCGGCCCTTCTCCAGGTGGCGTACGGCCCGCAGCGGGATGTACGGCTCGGCGACCTGGCCCATCGTGATGGCGGTCTGGACGCGCGAGTCGATGCCCTCCTTCTCCAGGAAGTCCTGGAGGGCGAGGCAGTTCATGACCGTACCGAGCATGCCCATGTAGTCCGAGCGGGCCCGGTCCATGCCGCGCTGCTGGAGCTCGGCGCCACGGAAGAAGTTGCCGCCGCCGATGACGACGGCGATCTCCGCTCCGTCCCGGACGACGGCGGCGATCTCCCGGGCGATGTTGTGCACGACGTCGGGGTCGACACCGAGCGCCCCGCCGCCGGCGAACGCCTCACCGGAAAGCTTCAGCATGAAGCGCCCGGCCACCTTGCCGTCGTCGCGCTTGTTGTCCGCCGAGTGATCGGCCTTGGGGGTGTCCGCGCCCTGATTCATGGAGATCTCCTCGTGCACATACGAAGAAGGCCATTGCCGGTGGGTACTCGTAGTCCCTAGCGGCAATGGCCTCCTCGTCAGATCTGCGGTCGTCCGTCGCGTGCGCGGCCGACGACTGCCTCAGACCCTAGCGGGGTCTAGTGTCGAACGCTGAACAGACTCAGATGCCGACCTTGATGCGCGAGAAGCGCTTCAGGGTGACACCGGCCTCCTTCAGAACCTGCTCGACGGACTTCTTGTTGTCGAGCGCGTACGGCTGGCCAAGGAGCGTGGCGTCCTTGAAGAAGCCGTTGACGCGACCCTCGACGATCTTCGGGAGCGCGGCCTCGGGCTTGCCCTCGGCGCGGGTGGTCTCCTCGGCGACGCGACGCTCGGTCTCGACGACCTCGGCCGGAACGTCCTCACGGGTGAGGTACTTCGGCGCGAAGGCGGCGATGTGCTGCGCGATGCCCTTGGCGATCTCGGCGTTGTCCTTGTCGAGCTCGACGAGGACGCCGATCTGCGGCGGCAGGTCGGGCATCGTGCGGTGCATGTACGCGGAGACGAAGCCGTCGGAGAACTGCGCGAAGCGGTCCAGGACGATCTTCTCGCCGAGGTTGGCGTTGGCCTCGTCGACGAACGCCTGAACGGTCTTGCCGGCCTCGATCTCGGAGGCGAGCAGCGCGGTCAGGTCGGCCGGAGAGGTGGCGGCGACGTGCTCGGCCAGCTTGGTGGCGACGGCCTGGAACTTGTCACCCTTGGCGACGAAGTCCGTCTCGCACTTCAGCTCGACCAGGACGCCGGAGGTCTTGTCCTCGGCGATCAGGGAGACGACGGCGCCGTTCTCGGCAGAGCGGCCCTCGCGCTTGGCGACGCCCTTCTGACCCTTGATGCGCAGGGCCTCGACGGCCTTGTCGACGTTGCCGTCGGCCTCGTCGAGGGCCTTCTTGCAGTCCATCATGCCGGCGCCGGTGAGCTCACGGAGCTTCTTGACGTCAGCGGCGGTGTAGTTCGCCATGAGTCTGTGTTTCTCTCTCGGAGTCTAGAAAGATCTACGAAGATCTGCGGGGCTACGGGTCGACGGCGGGGGCTTGTGGCCCCCGCCGTCAACTACCGAACCTGTGGGTCCCGGTGAGGGGATCAGGCCTGCTCGGCGTCCGCGGCCGGAGCCTCGGTGGCCTCGGCGGCCGGAGCCTCGGCAGCGGCCTCGGCCGGCTTCTCGGCCTCGTCGGCCGGAGCGGCGTCGGCAGCCGGAGCAGCCTCGGCGGCGTCGGCCGCGGGGGCCTCGTCGGCCTTCTTGTCACCCTCGAGCAGGTCGCGCTCCCACTCGGCGAGCGGCTCGCCGGCGGCCTTCTCGCCCGGCTTCGAGTCGCCCGTGGCCTGGCCGGAGCGGGCGATGAGGCCCTCGGCGACGGCGTCGGCGATCACGCGGGTGAGCAGGGTGACGGAGCGGATCGCGTCGTCGTTGCCCGGGATCTTGTAGTCGACCTCGTCGGGGTCGCAGTTCGTGTCGAGGATCGCGACGACGGGGATGTGGAGCTTGCGCGCCTCACCGACCGCGATGTGCTCCTTCTTGGTGTCGACGATCCAGACGGCGCTGGGAACCTTCGACATCTCGCGGATACCACCGAGGGTCTTCTCCAGCTTGGCCTTCTCGCGCGAGAGGACCAGGAGCTCCTTCTTGGTGAGACCCGAGGCCGCGACGTCCTCGAAGTCGATCTGCTCGAGCTCCTTGAGGCGCTGCAGACGCTTGTAGACGGTGGAGAAGTTGGTCAGCATGCCGCCGAGCCAGCGCTGGTTGACGTAGGGCATACCCACGCGCGTCGCCTGCTCGGCGATCGCTTCCTGCGCCTGCTTCTTGGTGCCGACGAACATGATGGAGCCGCCGTGCGCGACGGTCTCCTTGACGAACTCGTAGGCGCGGTCGATGTACGACAGCGACTGGAGCAGGTCGATGATGTAGATGCCGTTGCGCTCCGTGAAGATGAAGCGCTTCATCTTCGGGTTCCAACGACGGGTCTGGTGACCGAAGTGGACGCCGCTCTCCAGCAGCTCCCGCATCGTGACGACGGCCATGGCCGTACTCCTTGAGGTACTCGGTTACCGCGGCTGCCGGTCGGCTGCCGCGCCTGACGCCCCGGTGCGCCGTGCCCTTGAACCCGCGAGGGTGAGGACCGAGAGACGCGGCCGGCGATAGTGGTGAGACCGCCGGCGGGGCGTGCGAAGTCGATCCGGTGACCCGGATCGCCACAAGAAGTGTACGGGACCCGCACAGTGCCGGGTGACGGCGCTGTCCACAACCGCGCAGTACTCCACAGATCCCGGTCAAGATCCACCCGGATCCCGCCGGACCGGGACCCTGTTCCCCATGTACCGCACCCTCTTCGCCGCCCTCCTGGCAGCGGCGGCCTGGCCCGTCCTGCCGCCCGTCGTGGTCCACCCCTGGGCCCCGCCGGCCACGCCCTACGGCCCCGGCCACCGCGGCGTCGACCTGGCCGCGCCCGCGGGCACCCCGGTCCGCGCGGCAGCGTCGGGCCGCGTCACCTTCGCGGGGCAGGTGGCCGGCCGGGGCGTCCTCACGATCACCCTGCCGGGCCCGGCATCCCCACCCCTGAGAACCACGTACGAACCCGTCCGCCCCCTGCTCCCCGTGGGCACCTCGGTCACCGCGGGCCAGGTGGTGGCGACGACGACGGACACCCCGTCCCACTGCCCGGAGGGCTGCCTCCACTGGGGCCTTCTGCGCTCCCACACCTACCTGAACCCCCTCCTCCTGCTCCACCACGCGGCCCGGCCACGGCTACTGCCGGTGGTGGGGGTGGCGGAGCCGGGGTGAGGGGCTGTTCAGGAAGGGGTTGCGGAGGGGCGGGGGGGGCGGGGGGGCGGGGGGGCGGGGGGCGGGGGGGCGGGGGGGGCCGGGGGGGCCGGGGGCGGGGGGAAAGCCCCAGGGGGTCAGCCTCCGACGCCCTTCAGCGCCATGGCCACCGCCGCGTCCGTGATTGCGGACGAGGGGTCCGTGGGGCTCTGTTCGATGCGGCGGACCGCTGCGTCGACGATGCCCTGGAGCAGGACCGCGGCCAGGCGGGGCTGGTCGTGGCCGAGGTCGGCGAGGGCTTCGACGATCATGGCGATGAGGCCGCCGTGGGCTGCCCGGATCTTCTCGCGGGCGCCTGCGTCGAGTTCGCTGGCGGAGATGGCGACGACGGCCCGGTGCCGCTGGTCGCCGACGAGACCGAGCTGATGGCGTACGTACGCCTCGACCTTGCCCTCGGGGGTGTCGGCCCGCTCCATCGCGCCTTCGATCTCGGCGGCCCAGAGCGGGAAGTCGGCGGCGCACAGTTCCTCGACGACCGCGGCGCGCGAGCGGAAGTACTCGTACACGGAGGAGCGCGCGAGCCCCGTGCGCTCGGCCAGGGCCGGGAACGTCAGCGCTTCCGTCCCGCCTTCGGACAGCAGGGAGCGTGCGGCGTCGAGGAGGGCGTCACGCTGCATGGTGCGGTGCTCGGCCACGGAGGCCGCTCGGATCCTGGGCACTGTTCCACTTTACGGCCGGGCCGCCGAAGCGATCGGCAGGGACGATTCACCGGGACGGGCTCATCGTCCGACGTCGGCCAGTTTGGCGCGGAGCTGGAGCACCGACTTGGTGTGGATCTGGCTGACCCGGCTCTCGGTGACGCCCAGGACGTTGCCGATCTCGGCGAGGGTGAGGCCTTCGTAGTAGTAGAGCGTGACGACGGTCTTCTCGCGCTCGGGGAGCGTGTTGATCGCGCGGGCCAGGAGCCGGCGCAGCTCGCGGTCCTCGGCGACCTCGACGGGGTCGTCGGCGGAGGTGTCCTCCAGGGTGTCCATGAGGCTGAGCCGGTCGCCGCTCTCACCGCCCACGTGCAGCAGTTCTTCGAGGGCCACCACGTTGGCGAGCGACAACTGGCTGAAGACGGCGTGCAGTTCCTCCACGGCGATGCCCATCTCGGCGGCCACCTCGAGCTCGGACGGGGTGCGTCTGAGCTGGGCTTCGAGGGTCGCGTAGGCGCGTTCCACGGCGCGCGCCTTCTGGCGCACGGAGCGCGGGATCCAGTCGAGGGCGCGCAGTTCGTCGATCATCGCGCCGCGGATGCGGGTGATGGCGTACGTCTCGAACTTGATGGCGCGCTCGATGTCGAACTTCTCGATGGCGTCGATGAGGCCGAAGACTCCGGAGGAGACGAAGTCGGCCTGCTCGACGTTGGGCGGCAGGCCCACGCTCACGCGTCCCGCGACGTATTTGACGAGGGGCGAGTAGTGCAGGATCAACTGCTCGCGCAGCCGCTCGTCGCCGGTGGCCTTGTACGACCGCCACAGCTCGTCGACGGACGAGGGTGCCGGTGGCCGCACGGTGCCGCTGCCGCGGGCGGCGGGGGGCACCGCCGTGCGGTCAGACCCGGAGATGTGCTGGGGCATGCGTTGCCTTGAGCCGTTCTGCTGTGCCGTGAGCGGGGGCTGTTTTCGGTCGGGAGCCTCGTGAGCGTAGCGTGACTGCACCATCGCGGTGCGCGAAGGTCGGGTGCGCGGGCGCGGCCGTTCCCCGGGGTGTGGGCGCATCCGCAGGTGGGGGCCGTCGCGCCGCGCGCGGGCCCCGAAAGCGCTGTGGTGCGGCCCGCGGTGGACATCACTTCTCACCTTGTCACCCGAATGCCCCAGGTCAAGCACCGCCTCGCCGCGCGCCCGCAGGTCGCAGTGGGCCGGGCGTCAACTTCCAGCCGTCGCCGACCCGTTCGACGAATCCGAGGGCGTGCAGTTCGTAGAGGCGCCCGAGGGCTTCGTCGGTGCTGGTACCGGCCTCCCTGGCGAGATCTCGCACGTCGGCCGTGCCGTGGGACGGCAGGGCTTCCAGGACGCGGCCCGCGCCGGGAGCGAGGAGGTCGCGGGGCAGGACGGGGCCGCGCCGGGCGGGGGCCAGTTCCCCCATGTCGCCGACGAGTTCGACGACTTCCGCGGCGTCGGTGACCAGCACGGCTTCGCCGCGCAGCAGTTCGTGGACGCCGGCCGAGAGACCGCTGGTGGCGGGGCCGGGCACCCCCATGGTGAAGCGCCCGAGTCTCTGTGCGGCGCGGGCCGTGACGAGGGAGCCGCTGCGGTATTCGGCTTCGACGACGACGGTCCCCCGGGTCAGCGCGGCGATGACCCGGTTGCGCAGCACGAACCGGCTGGGCGTCGGATGGTCGCCGGGTGGTAATTCGCCCACGAGGAGGCCCTGTTCGGCGATGCGTCCGATCAACTCGGCGTGGCCGCGCGGGTAGACGACGTCGACTCCGCAGGCGAGGACGGCGATGGTGGCGCCGCTCGCGGCGAGGGCGCCGCGGTGCACGGCACCGTCGATGCCTGCGGCCGCGCCGGACACGACGACCCAGCCCCTCTCGGCGAGACCGGAGCCAAGGACCGCGCCCATGTGCGCTCCGTAGGGGGTGCAGGCGCGGGCGCCCACGACGGCGACCGAGCGCAGTGCCCATATCCGCAGGTCGGGGCGGCCCCGCACCCACAGTCCGACGGGCCGGGTGTCGGCGAGGTCGTCGAGTTGGCGGGGCCATTCCTCGTCGCCGGGGACGAGGAATCGGGCGCCGGCGGCCGCGGCGGTCTCCAGATCGCGCTCGGGGTCGGCGAGTGCGGCCCGGCGGCGGAGGCCTTCCAGGCGTGCGGGGGTGGCGCCGGGCAGGTCGTCCGCGGGGCCGGCCGGCCCTGTGAGGCGGCGCAGGAGCCCGGCGGCGCCGTAGGTGCGCAGCCAGCGGCCGCCGCGTTCGTCGCCGGGCTCGATGACGCGGGTGAGGGCGGCTCGCGCGAGGCGTTCAGCGCCGCTCGCCGGGGTGTTCACGGCATGCTCCCGGCCGGGATGGGGGTGCCGCGGGAGATGCCGGTGCGCAGTTCGAGGGCGAGGGCGACGTGGCCTTCGTCGGGGCGGTCGGCGCCGGCTAGGTCGGCGATGGTCCAGGCGACCCGTAGGACGCGGTCGAGTCCGCGGGCGGTCAGCAGGCCGCGTTCCATGTCGCGTTCGGCGCCGGTGAGGGCGCCGGGTGCGGTGAGCCAGCGGGTGCGCAGCTCGTGGCCGGGGACTTCGCTGTTGCTGTTCCAGGGGGTGTCGGTGAGGCGCCGGGCGGTGCGTTCCCGGGCGGCCAGGACGCGTTCGGCGACGAGGGCGCTGGGTTCGCCGCGGCCGCCTCCGCCGAGCAGGTCCTCGCGGCGCACGGGTTCGACTTCGACGCGGAGGTCGACGCGGTCGAGGAGGGGGCCGGAGAGCCTCGCCTGGTAGCGGCGGATCATGGAGGCGGGGCATTCGCATCCCGCTCCGTGCAGGGTGTGGCGTCCGCAGGGGCAGGGGTTGGCGGCGAGGATCATCTGGAAGCGGGCGGGCAGCCTGATCACTCCGGCGCTGCGGGCGATGACGACGTGTCCCGATTCGAGGGGCTGCCGCAGGGCGTCCAGGGCTTTTCCGGCGAATTCGGGCGCCTCGTCCAGAAAAAGTACTCCTCTGTGAGCGACGGAGACGGCGCCGGGGCGTGGGAGCCCGTTGCCGCCGCCGACGAGGGACTGCATGGTCGCCGAGTGGTGCGGGGCGCAGTAGGGGGCGCGGCGGACGAGGGGTTCGCCGGGCGGGAGGATTCCCGCGACCGAGTGGACCGCGGTGACTTCGAGGGATTCCTGGCGGGTGAGGGGCGGCAGGATGCCGGGCAGCCGCTCGGCGAGCATGGTCTTGCCGGCGCCGGGCGGGCCGGAGAGCAGCAGGTGGTGGCCGCCCGCGGCGGCGATTTCGAGGGCGGCGCGCGCGGCGTGCTGGCCGGCCACGTCGACGAGGTCGAGGTCGGTGTCGCGCGGGCCGGGCGAGAGGCCGGTGCCGGCTCCGGCGCCGGGCACCACGAGGCCGGCGAGCATCGCGTCGGGGCGGCCCTTCTCCGCGGGCTCCTCCTCGGGGACGGGTTCGTCGGTGAGGACGGCGACGAGCTGGCGCAGACTGCGGACGCCCAGGACGGAGATACCGGGGACGAGGCCGGCCTCGGCGGCGGTCTGTTCGGGTACGACGACCTGTTCGTAGCCGGCTTCGGCGGCGGCGAGCACGGCGGGCAGGATGCCGCGCACGGGCCGGACGCGGCCGTCGAGGCCGAGCTCGCCGATCATGACGAGGTCGGTGAGCTCGCGTGGGTCGATGCGTTCGGCGGCGCCGAGGATCGCGCAGGCGATGGCCAGATCGAAGCCCGCGCCGCTCTTCGGGACGGAGGCGGGGCTGAGCCCGACGGTGAGCTTCTTCTGGGGCCAGGTGTCACCGGAGTTGACGACGGCGGCCCGCACCCGGTCGCGGCTCTCAGCGAGGCTCTTGTCGGGGAGGCCGACGAGGGTGAAGGCGGCGACGCCGGGTTCGAGGTCGGCCTGGACCTCGACGACGACGCCTTCGACACCGACGAGGGCGACCGAGCAGGTGCGTGCGAATCCCATGTCAGGCCACCCCCCGCACGTGTTCGGCGCGCGGGGCGCCCTTGCGGGGCAGGACGACGCCGACGACGTCGATGCGTACGCCGCCGGGCGGCGGGCCTCCGTGGTCCGCGAGCCAGCGGCCTGCGAGGCGTTTGAGGCGGTCGGCCTTGACGGCGGTCACGGCGGCCATGGGGTGTTCGTAGGCGCCGGTCCTGCGGGTCTTGACCTCGCAGATGACGAGCACGCGGCCGCCGGGCGCCGTGTCGTCGTGGGCGACGATGTCGATCTCGCCCGTCCTGCCGCACCGCCAGTTGCGTTCGAGCACGGTCATTCCGGCCGCTTCGAGCAGCCGTACCGCCAGGTCTTCGCCGTATTTTCCGAGTGCTCCGCGAGCGTTCATCCGGCACCACCTCCGGCACCGACTCTCACGCATCCCGCGCCGGCGAGTGGATCTTGGTGGACAACCCGGCGGTTGTGGAGAACTCCGCCACCCGAAGGTGCGCCTCCGCGCTCCGGCGCGCCGCCTCAGCGGGCCCCGGTTCAGCCCCCCGGCAGTTCGAGGTCGCTCTTGTTGAGCTCCTCGATGTTCACGTCCTTGAAGGTGAGGACCCGTACCTGCTTCACGAATCTGGCCGGCCGGTACATGTCCCAGACCCAGGCGTCCGCCATCGACACCTCGAAGAACACCTCGCCCTGTACCGAGTGCACCTGCATCTCGTAGTCATTGGTGAGGTAGAAACGGCGCTCGGTCTCGATCACGTATTTGAACAGACCGACGACGTCGCGGTACTCCCGGTAGAGCTTCAGCTCCATCTCGGTCTCGTACTTTTCGAGGTCCTCGGCGCTCATGGCATGTTCCCCTTCAGCCGTGCGTCCCCCTATTGTGCGTCAGCCGCCCGTGCCCCTAAACGATTTCCGGGGCCAGGACCACCGGCGCGTGCGGAGGACCCTCGTCGAGCAGCGTGCGCAGCAGCTCGGCGAGCCTGGTCGGGTACACCGTCTCACGGGCCGCAAGGAGTTCGGCGGAGGTCCACCACCTCAGCCCCGTGGTACTGCGCCGCTCCAGCTCCGTCAGGGCCGTCGGGGCGGCCTCGATCTGGCTGGTGCGGGCCAGGTAGTACCACTCGTCCTGGTCCCAGCGGCGGCCGTCGAAGGGGAAGGAGCAGAGGCGGTGCCACAGCACCGGGCCCAGTTCGACGTCGGTGATCCCGGTCTCCTCCGCGAGTTCGCGCAGGGCGGCCTCGGCCCGGGTCTCATCGCCCTCCAGGCCGCCGCCCGGGGTGAACCACCAGTCGTCGGCGGGGTCTTCGGGCTCGTGGCCGTGCATCAGCAGGATGCGGTCCTGCGGGTCGAGGAGGACGACCCGGGCCACCTTGCGCGGTCGCGTCACGGGCGTCACCTCCCCGCGGGCGCGGCGGCGCGTGTCCTGCGGCGCCGGGTGAGCGAGGCGACCGGCCCGTAGGCGGCGCCGGCCAGGATCAGGACCACGCCGGCCACGATGGCGCCCAGGACCAGTTTGAGCGGGCCGGGCTGCGAGAGGCCGCCGGGCAGCTTCGCGAAGCCCGAGGGGCGCTCCAGCATGCCGCCCACGGGCCAGGCGACGGCGTCCACGCGGGCGCTGACCGCGGTCAGCGGGACGGAGCCGTTGGCCGCGTCGTCCATGTGGACACGGGAGTCCAGGGAGACGAGGCGGTCGTCGCCGAGCAGGAAGACCTGCCCTTGCGGGACCTTGGCTTCGAAGGGCGTGCCCGAAGCGGGGCTCTTCCCGTGCAGATACGGTTCTTCGACCGGGGTGCCGTTGACGGTGAGCCGCCCGTCCGTGCCGCAGCACTTCACGGTGTCCCCGCCGATGCCGACGACCCGCTTGACCATGGGCACGTTGGCCCAGGTCTTGTCCTTGAAGACCACGACGTCGCCCCGGCGCACGTCGTCGCCGGATATGCGCTGGGCGAGCACCCGGTCACCGGCCTTGACCGTCGGATCCATGGACTGGGTGGGCACGGTGTACGGCTTGTACTGCACGGCGCCCCAGGCGAACCCGCCGAGGAAGAGGACACAGCCGACGGCCACGGCCAGCCCCGACAGCACACTGCCGAGACTCCGGCCGCGGCCGTCGTGGTCCAGTCCGTTACCGCTCATCGCAGCGCTCCCTTTCCGGCAGCGCCCCGGGACGCGTGTGGCGCCCGGGACCCCGGAGATCGATATCCGGGACCGCACCCTACCCGGCGGTACGCCCGCCGGTCAGCCCTTGGCGACCGGGGTTTCCGCCTTGACCTGCGCTTGAAGGAACGTACGGCGCCGCCACAGCACCAACGGAAGCGCGCCGGCGAGGCCGACGGCGGCGGGCGCCGCAGCGCCCATCGCGCTCAGGCCGGGCTGGTCGAAGGTGTCGGGGACACCGAGCCAGTCGAGGCGGTTGAGCGGCCAGGCGATGGTGAAGGCGCGGCCGACGACCTCGTCGGTGGAGACCGTGCCGCCGCCCGTGAGCTCCTGGTGGTAGCGGGAGTCCAGCGAGTTCTGGCGGTGGTCGCCCATCACCCAGATCCGGCCCTCGGGCACCTTGATCGGCCCGAACGGCTTGTCGTCGCAGGCGCTGTCGCCCGGGTAGATGTACGGCTCCTTCAGGGTCTTGCCGTTGACCGTGACCGGGCCGCCCTTCTTGCACTCGACCGTGTCGCCACCGACCGCGATGACCCGCTTGATCAGGTCCTTCTCCTCGGCGGACGGCATCAGGCCGATGAAGCTGAGGAACTTCTGCGCCGCGTTCGGCGTCGGCGTGGGCTCGCCGTCGAGCCAGCCGCCCGGGTCGTGGAAGACGACCACCTCACCGCGCTGCGGCTCCGCTCCGAACCACGGCGTGAGCTTGTCGACCAGCACCCGGTCACCGCGCTGCAGGGTGTCCTGCATCGAGTCCGAGGGGATCGAGAAGGCCTGCACCAGGAACGTCTTGATCAGCAGCGCCAGAACGAGCGCGATGCCGATGAGGAGCGGGAGCTCCTTCCAGAAGGAGCGCGGCTTCTTGGGGGCGCGGCCCTCGCCGTCACCGGGTTCTTCGCCGGGTCCGCCGTCGCCCGGTCCGCCGTCCTGTGCGGGCACCCGGTGCCCGGACGCGGAACCGTCCGCCGGTGCCCCGGGGGTCTGCTCCACCGCGGGTCCCGGGGAGGAATCGGCGAGCTCGCTCTCCGGCCGCTCCTCCGGCTCTTCGCGTCCGGATCGTGCGCCGACCGCCAAATCCCCCACATCCACTCCTCACTCGTTGCCACCGCCTGGCCCGTACGAGGCTCAGGCCCACCACTCCCATAACGAGCGGGAGTTCCGCAGGGGTCGGGGGCCGCGTCGCCTGGTCCGGCTCCGCCGCCGGATCCCGGGACGCCACCCTATGCGACGCGGCCGCCGCCGAGGCGCCGGGCGCGGCGGGCACCGAGCCGAACGTGGGCGGCACTTCGAGCCTGCGCCAGTGGGAGAAAGGCCAGGCCACGACCACTGCGCGGCCCACCACTCCGGAGACGGGGACGGTGCCCCGGTGACCGTCGTCGAGGTGGTAACGGGAGTCGGCGGAGTTGGTCCGGTGGTCACCCATGACGAAGATCCGGCCCGGTGGAACCTTTACCTCGAATTGGATTTGGGTGGGCGGATCGGTGGGGGGTGTGAAGACGTACGGCTCGTCGAGGGGTACGCCGTTGACGGTGATCCTGCCGTCGGTGCCGCAGCACTTCACGGTGTCGCCGCCGACCCCGATGACGCGCTTGATGAGGTCCTGCTCGTTGTCGGAGGGGAGCAGGCCGATGAAGGTCAGGCCCTCTTTGATCTGCTTGACGCCGACGGGGTCCTGACTCGTGGACGTCTTCTTCTCGTCCTTGAGCCAGCCGCCGGGGTCCTTGAAGACCACGACGTCGCCCCGCTCCGGCTGGGAGCCGAACCAGGGGGTGAGCTTGTCGACCAGCACGCGGTCGCCGATGGTGATGGTCTGCTGCATCGAGCCGGACGGGATCACGAAGGCCTGCACGAGGAAGGTCTTCAGGACGAGGGCGATGAGCAGCGCCACGGTGATCAGCAGCGGTATCTCGCGCACCGCCGATCTGCGCCTGCGCCGCTTCACCCGGCGGGCGAGCCTGCGCCGCTCGGCCCGGCCCGTCTGCCCGCGGCGGCCCGGGGGCGGCTCGGTGGTGGGGCGGGTCCCGGTCGGCAGCGGCTGGTCGCGGGCGTCGGCGCGTGGCCGCCCGCGGCTACCCATGTCCCCCGCCGGGGTCGCGTACGGCCGCGAAGGCGTCGGAGCCGCCGACCGACGTCCACCGGCCCAGCGGCCAGCCGATCAGGTCGGCCCGGCCGATGACCCGGTCCACGGGGACCATGCCGCCGCCGGGGTCGCCGAGGTGGTCGCGGGAGTCGCTGGAGCGCGAGCGGTGGTCGCCCAGGACCCACAGGGTGCCGGCGGGCACCACGATGTCGAAGGGCACCTGCGAGGGGCTGTCGCCGGGGTGGAGGTAGGGCTCGTCGACTGCGGTGCCGTTCACCTGGATCCTCCCCCGCCGGTCGCAGCAGACCACGTGGTCCCCGCCGACGCCGACGACGCGCTTGACGTAGTCGGTCTCGGCGGGCTCGGTCAGGCCGAGGGCCGCACCCAGGGAACGCACCGCGTGGCCCACCGGGTTCCCGCCGTCCGTCTCCCGGACGAAGGAGCCCCTGCCGTCGAAGACGACGACGTCGCCGCGCCGGGGGGTGTCACCGAAGCTGTAGGCGAGCTTGTTCACCAGGACGCGGTCGCCGACGTTGAGCGTCGGTTCCATCGAGCCGCTGGGGATGAGGAAGGGCTGGACCACGAAGTGGCTGAGCAGCAGGAGGAAGACGACGCAGAGCGCGAACAGGGCCCCGGCCTTGCGCCAGGGGCCTTCGAGACGGCCGTGCAGGGCGGGGAAACGCGCGGAGCGCGACTCCTCGGCCGGCCCCGGTCGGGGGGCCGCTGAGGAGTCGCGCTCCGTGTGCTGTGCTTCGGTGTCCATCGGGGCCAGAGCTTATCCGGCCGCCGTCGGACCCGTGCGCGGGTGTGAGCCGGGGGCTCAGCGGTCGCGCTTCTCCTTGATCTTCGCGGCCTTGCCGCGCAGCTCACGGAGGTAGTAGAGCTTGGCGCGACGGACGTCACCGCGGGTCACGACCTCGATCTTCTCGAAGATCGGGGAGTTCACCGGGAAGGTGCGCTCGACGCCGACGGAGAAGGAGACCTTGCGGACCGTGAAGGTCTCGGAGACACCGGCGCCCTGGCGGCGGATGACAACGCCCTTGAACTGCTGGATACGGGAGCGGTTGCCCTCGATCACGCGGACGTGGACGTTGACGGTGTCACCCGGGCGGAACGACGGGACGTCGCTGCGCAGCGTGGCGGCGTTGACGGAGTCGAGCAGGCTTGCCATGACTGACTACTTCCTCACTGATGCCACAGGTCATCAGCGGAATTCGAGATGAATGGGGTGCTGTGCGCGAGAGGCGGGCGTCGTTCCCCCTGTGGCAGGGGCGCCGGCTGAGCGTACGGCAGCGGCCTATTCTTCCACGGCACTCGGCCTGCGCCAAAATCGGCCGCCGGGCTCGGGGGCCCAGCCGAGGATGGAGAGGGTCTCGCGGTCCTTCTTGTCGAAGGCGGAGGCCTCGCAGCGCTCGATCAGGTCGGGCCGGTGGAGGGCGGTGCGCTTGAACGCCTCGTCCCTGCGCCAGCGGGCGATCCTGCCGTGGTGGCCGCTGAGCAGGACGTCCGGGATGCCGTGGCCGCGCCACTCGGGGGGCTTGGTGTAGACGGGCCCTTCGAGGAGGTTGGCCATGGCGCCGGGCGCGAAGGAGTCGTCGCGGTGGGACTCGGCGTTGCCGAGGACGCCGGGCAGGAGCCGGGCGACGGCCTCGGTGATCACGAGGACCGCGGCCTCGCCGCCGGCCAGGACGTAGTCGCCGATGGAGACCTCGTAGACGGGCAGCCGGGTGGCGTACTCGTCCATGACGCGGCGGTCGATGCCCTCGTAGCGGGCCGGCGTGAAGATCAGCCAGGGTCGCTCGGAGAGCTCCACGGCGAGTTCCTGGGTGAAGGGGCGTCCGCTGGGCGTGGGCACGACCAGGACCGGGCCGTGCGCCCCGGACTCGTACCCGTCGGCGAGGGCGTCGTCCAGGCAGTCGCCCCAGGGCCCGGTCTTCATGACCATGCCGGGGCCGCCGCCGTAGGGGGTGTCGTCGACGGTGTTGTGCCGGTCGTACGTCCAGTCGCGCAGGTCGTGGACGTGTACGTCGAGCTGGCCGCGGGCCCGCGCCTTGCCGACGAGGGAGACGTTCAGCGGTTCGAGGTACTCGGGGAAGATCGTGACGACGTCGAGCCGCATCAGCCGGCGTCCCCGGCGTTCGCGCCACCGGTGCCGGTCGCGTCGGGCTCTTCGGACTCGTCGTCCCGCGCGGAGGCGATCTCGGCGCGGTCGTCGATCAGGCCGGGCGGCGGGTCGATGACCGCGCGCTGCTCCTCCAGGTCGATCTCGGTGACGATCTGCTCGACGAACGGGATCATGACCTCGGTCCCGTCGGGGCGCTCCACGATGAAGAGGTCCTGCGAGGGCAGGTGGGTGATCTCGGTGATGCGGCCGACCTCGGTGCCGTCGGCGAGGACCACGTCGAGGTCCATGAGCTGGTGGTCGTAGTACGCGTCGGGCTCGTCCGGGAGCTCCGCCGGGTCCACGTCCGCGATGAGCAGGGTGTTGCGCAGGGCCTCGGCGGCGGTGCGGTCGCGCACGCCCTCGAAGCGCAGCAGCAGCCGGCCGCTGTGCACCCGGCCGGTCTCGATGGTCAGCGGGCCCACCGACGCCGGGTCGGTGGTGAGTACGGCGCCGGGGCCGAGCCTCAGTTCCGGCTCGTCGGTGCGCACCTCGACGGTGACCTCGCCCTTGATGCCGTGGGCGCGGCCGATCCGCGCGACTACCAACTGCACGCTTGCTTCTCCTTCGGACAACTGCGGCCTCGTGGTGGCCGAGGCCTTCGTACCACTATGGCCCGGAATACGACTACGGGCCGGGGAGGGCGAGAAGCCCTCCCCGGCCCGAGCCGGCGTATCTAGGTAAAGCGACCCTACTGGTCAGCGGACCTGGTCCACGTCGACGAGGTCGACCCGGATGCCACGGCCGCCGATTGCACCCACGACGGTGCGCAGGGCGCGGGCGGTACGGCCGTTGCGGCCGATCACCTTGCCGAGGTCTTCGGGGTGGACCCGGACCTCCAGCACGCGCCCCCGGCGCAGGTTGCGCGAGGCGACCTGCACGTCGTCGGGGTTGTCGACGATGCCCTTCACGAGGTGCTCGAGAGCCTCCTCGAGCATGCTCAGGCCTCGGTCGACTCGGCGGCGGCCTCGGCCTCGTCCGCCTTCTTCTCGGTCTTCTTGGCCTTCTGGGTGATGGCCTCACCCTTGGCCTCGTCGCCCTCGAGGGTCTTGGCGAAGGCCTCGAAGGTGGCGCGCTTGTCTTCCTTCGTCTCCGGCTGGAGCAGCGGCGCGGGGGCCGGGAGGCCCTTGTGCGCCTGCCAGTCGCCGGTGAGCTTCAGGATGGCGAGAACGGCCTCGGTCGGCTGGGCGCCGACGGACAGCCAGTACTGCGCACGCTCGGCGTTGACCTCGATGCGCGACGGGTTGTACGTCGGGTGGTACAGACCGATTTCCTCGATCGCGCGACCGTCACGGCGAGTGCGGGCGTCGGCGACGACGATGCGGTAGTGCGGCTGGCGAATCTTGCCGAGGCGCTTGAGCTTGATCTTGACTGCCACTGGAGTGGTGTCTCCTGGTCTTGACGTGGTTGGGCACATGAGATGCCACGTGGGGTTGCGGTACTCGGGTGCCCGATGGACGCGTCAGCCGGAGGCGAGAGGGTTCCTGTGCGGCTGTCGAGTACAGCTAGCCATTGTGCCACACGCCTGGAGTGCGCACGCCGGGGGTCCCCGGACCTCGCCGCCCCTGCCGGCGGCCGGCCCGGGGCAGGTCAGCCGACCGCGGCGACCACTTCGGCCCCTTCCGGAATGCGGAACGGCTTGCCGCAGCCGCCGCAGACGATGGGGGCCTGGGCCAGGACCGAGGGGACCACGCGCACGTTGCGCCCGCAGTCGCAGACCGCCTTGACCCGCACGCCGCCTCCGGAGGAGCCGTGCCGGGCGGCGGGCCCCCGGAAGGAGCGCTTGGTGTCGGCGGCCGTGGCGACGGTGTGCGCCTTCAGCGCGCGCTGAAGGCGTTCGATGGTGGGGCGGTAGCGGCGCCTGGCCTCGGCGTTCAGCGTGACCAGGGAGAAGCCGCTGCTGGGGTGCGGTTCCTCGGGGTGGTCGAGGCCGAGCTCCTCGGCGATCGCCAGGAACCTCCGGTTGTGGTAGCGGCCGGCGCGGGAGGTGTCGCGGACACCGCGGGCGGCGGCAATGCCGTGGACTGCCTCATGGAGCAGTCGCTCGAAGGAGAGCTCGGCGCCGCAGGCGGACGACGACTCTCCGATCAGGGACTCGGGCGCGGCTAGGTCCGGCAGCTCGGAGTGGTACCGCTGAATGTCGGCCCACGCCTGTGCCAGCTCTGCGGCGAGAACAGGTGGTGTCGTGCTCACGTCGTGACAACGAGCCGCAGGGCCGCTGTGTTCCTATTCCGGGGCATCCCAAATAATTTGCTCGTACCCGTCAGTTGGCATTGATGCGTGCGGACGAGGGCGGGTGCGCTGATCTGCGGAGAAGGCTCACAGCTCACACCAAGGTATGACGTAGCGGCGGGTACGCCCCGGCGAGTAGATGAACTACGCACGCCGGAGCGGCCGTTGCCGGCGAGGACGCAAGAGGGGTTTCGGCCGACTCCCGGTGGCCTGTCGCGCCACCGTCCCCGCCCGGCCCCTCGGCCGGCCCCGGAGCTCACTCAGTAGGCGCGGGCCACGATCGCGACCGTACCGGGCGCGTCGTCGGCGGCGGGCACCGACCCGTCCTCGGCGACCAGGCACCGCACGGAGACGGCCTGTTCGGCGAGCTTGGCCTCGCCCTCGGGCCCGAGGTCGGCCCATGGGATGCGCGCCCAGCCGCCGGCGATCGCCGCCTCGGCCGCCTCACCGAGGGTGGCGACATCGCTCGTACGGGACTCCCGGCGCTCGCGGGACTCCTTCAGGAGCAGCGCCTGGTCCTCTTCGAGGAGGGCGGGCAGCAGCTCGGCGAGGGCGTCGATGGAGACGGGCTCCTTGCCGCCGGGGATGCGGCGGGCCAGCATCGCGGTGCCGGCCTCCAGGTCGCGCGGGCCGATCTCGACGCGTACGGGGACGCCCTTGAGCTCCCAGTCGACGGCGCGGCGGCCGAAGGGGGTGTCGATGCGGTCGTCGACCTGGACGCGCAGGCCGGCCGCCTTGAGGCGGTCGCCGACCTCGCGGACCTTGGCGACGGCCTCGTCGCCCTTGATCGCCACGACGACGACCTGGACGGCGGCGAGCCGGGGCGGCACGCGCAGTCCGCTGTCGTCGCCGTGCGACATGATCAGGCCGCCGACCATGCGCGTGGAGACGCCCCAGGAGGTCTGCCAGACCAGCTCCTGCTTGCCCTCCTTCGACAGGTACTGGGTGTTGAACGCCTTGGCGAAGTTGGTGCCCAGTTCGTGGCTCGTGCCCATCTGGAGGGCCTTGCCGTCGCCCATCATCCCTTCCAGGGTGAGGGTGTTGATGGCTCCGGCGAAGCGCTCCCTGGCGGTCTTGCGGCCGAGGACGACGTCGATGCCGAGGACGTTGATCATGAAGTCGGCGTAGACGTCGCGGTGGATGCGGGCCGCGTAGGCGCGGGCGTCCTCGTAGGTGGCGTGGGCGGTGTGGCCCTCCTGCCAGAGGAATTCGCTCGTACGGAGGAAGACGCGCGGACGCATCTCCCAACGGACCACGTTGGCCCACTGGTTGATGAGCAGCGGCAGGTCGCGGTAGCTCTGGACCCACTTCGAGAAGTATTCGTTGACGATCGTCTCGGAGGTGGGGCGCACCACGACGGGCTCTTCGAGCTCCTTGCCGCCACCGTGCGTGACCACGGCGAGCTCGGGCGCGAAGCCCTCGACGTGCTCAGCCTCGCGAGTCAGGTAAGACTGGGGGATGAAGAGCGGGAAGTAGGCGTTCTGGGCGCCTGCTTCCTTGATGCGCGCGTCCATCTCGTGCTGCATCCGCTCCCACAGGCCGTAGCCGTACGGTCGGATCACCATGGTGCCGCGCACGGGACCGTTGTCCGCGAGCTCCGCCTTGTTGATCAGATCCTGGTACCAGCGCGGGAAGTCTTCCGCCTGGGGCGTGAGAACGGGTGCCTTTGCCATGGCGCGAATGGTACGGCGCAAGGGTGGCGGAGCGTGAATCGCCTTCCAGGCCTCCCCTGCCCGTGCTTTGCGTGCCGGATGCCTCCGCCCTCTGGACGCGGGGCGTGATGCGGAGTTCCCTGGCATACGGGGGAAGTGCGTACGGACATTCACGGGGGGCTGTTCTTCAGGGCACAACTGACCTCTCGGCGGATTGGGGCGCTTTCCATGACACCAACGCTCGTCCGGCATCAGTCCCGCACGGCCGCCGCCCCCGTGGCGGGCTCGTCCGAGCGCGCGCGGGACTGGGCGGAGATCCAGGAACGGATGCTGGTCCCTCTGGTCGAGGCGGCCTACCAGCGGCTCGACGTCGGCCCGTCCAGCAGGCTGCTGGGGCTGGGCTGCGGCTCGGGGCTCGCGCTGCTCATCGCCGCCTCGCGGGGTGCCGCGGTGACCGGGGTGGACCGTCCCGAGCGCGCCGCGCGGCTCGCGCTGGCCCGCGAGCGGCTGACACCGGGTCCCGGCCGGGCCGGCGCGCCGGGCAAGGGCGCGGCCCGTCTCGTCTCGGGTGGGCCGGCCGACGCCGCGGGGCCGGGTCACGCCCCGTACGACGTGATCACCGCGTTCGAACCGGTCGGCTGTGCGGCCGGTGACACCGAGGGTCTGGTGCCCACGCTGACGTCGGCCGTCGGGCTCGCGGAGCGCGGCAGCCCGGTGGTGCTGGTCGGCTGGGGTCCCCCGGAGCGGTGTGCCACCTCGGGGGTGCTGCGGGTGGCGACGCGGCTGACCACGCGCGTGAACGACGCGCCGCGCTGGCGGCCGAGCCTGCGGGACGACCTGGAGGACGTGGCGGCACGGGCCGGGCTCAAGCCGGACGGCTCGGGCCGGGTGGCCTGCCCCTTCGGGTACGCGGACCTGGACAGCGCGATACGGGGGCTGCTCTCGACGGGCGCCTTCGACGCGGCGGCCCGCGCGACCGACCAGGCGCAGGTGGAGAAGGAGCTGGTCGAGGCGCTGCACGGGCACGTCCGGCGGGACGGCACGGTGTGGATGCCCAATGTCTTCCGCTATCTGATCGCCCGCACGCCCTGACCGTGCGGCACGGCGGCCCGGGGCGGGGCGGCGGGTGCGGACCTCCCCCGGTCCTCCCCCGGTCCGCCGCCCGTCTCAGGCCTCCGTCTTCGCGAGGCGGGGGATGCCGGCCGCCCGGTAGGCGGCGGCCTCCTCCAGGGTCTCGTTGGCGAGCAGCGCCGCCGCGAGCGAGTCCAGCTTGTCCCGGTTGTCGCGCAGGAGCCGGTCGGCCCGCTCGTAGCACTCGTCGACGATGCGGCGCATCTCGGCGGCGATCGCGTCCAGGGTGCCGGGAGCCGCGGAGAGGCCGTAGGCCTGCTGGGCATCGCCCGGCAGCGCGGCGAGGGGGCCGATGCGCTCGCTCATGCCCCAGCGGGCGACCATGCCGCGGACCAGGTTGGTGACCTGTTCGAGGTCGTTCTCGGCGCCGGTGGTGATGACGTCGAAGACGATGCGCTCGGCCGCCATGCCGCCGAGGGCCCCGATGATCCGGCCGCGCAGATACTCCTCGGTGTACGCGTACTTGTCGGCGTCCGGTGTGGAGAGGGTGACGCCGAGGGCCCGGCCGCGCGGCACGATGGTGACCTTGCGGACGGGGTCGGCGCCGGGCTGGAGCATGCCGAGCAGGGCGTGCCCGCTCTCGTGGTAGGCGGTGCGGCGGCGCTCCTCGTACGGCATCACCAGGGGCCGCTCGGCGCCGAGTTGGATCTTTTCCAGGGCGTCGGAGAGGTCGGACGGGCCTACCTGGCGCTGTCGGCGCTTGACGGCGAGCAGGGCCGCCTCGTTGGCGAGGTTGGCGAGGTCCGCGCCGGTCATGCCCGGGGTGGTGCGGGCGACCTGCTCCAGGTCGACGTCGTCGGCCATCGGGATCTCACGGGTGTGGATCCGCAGGATGGCGGCGCGGCCGTCGCGGTCGGGCGGGCTGACGTGGACGACGCGGTCGAAGCGGCCGGGCCGGGTGAGCGCCGGGTCGAGGACGTCGGACCGGTTGGTGGCGGCGAGCACGATGACGCCCTCGGAGCCGGAGAAGCCGTCCATCTCGGTGAGGATCTGGTTCAGGGTCTGTTCGCGTTCGTCGTGGCCGCCCATGCCGGAACCGCCGCCGCGGGCGCGGCCGATGGTGTCGATCTCGTCGATGAAGACGATGGCGGGCGCGACCTTGCGGGCCTCGGCGAAGAGCTCGCGTACCCGCGAGGCGCCGACGCCCACGATCATCTCGATGAACTCGGAGGCCGACGCCGAGAAGAACGGCACTCCCGCCTCGCCCGCGACGGCCCGCGCGAGCAGGGTCTTGCCGGTGCCGGGTGGCCCGGCGAGCAGGACGCCGCCGGGCATCTTGGCGCCCATCTCCCGGTAGTCGCCGGGGTTCTTGAGGAAGTCGACGACGTCGTTGAGCTCGCCCTCGACCTCGTCGATGCCGGCCACGTCCTCGAAGGTGGTGCGCTTGCCGCCCTCCATCTCGACGGGTTTGGGCGGGGCCTTGCGGCCGAGCATCCCGCCGGCGCCGCCGCCGAGGCCCGCGCTCATGCGCCGGGCGATGAACAGCCACAGCACGACGAGCAGCAGCATCGGGGCGAGCGAGATGAGGAGGTTGGCGAGGAAGCTGCGGTGCTCGACGACCGGCTCGGCGGTGACGGTGACGTTCTGCTTGGTGAGCTGGGCCCACAGGTCGTCGTCGGCGAAGGTGGGGCGCTGGGTGGTGAACTCCGTGTAGTCGCCGCTGCCCTCGCCGGAGGGGACGGGCTCCTTCTTCTTGAGCTTGCCCTGGATGGCGTCGCCCTTGGCGTAGATCTTCGAGACGTTGCCGGCCGCGACCTGTTTGCTGAATTCGGTGTACGAGACGGTCGTCTCGTCGCCGTCGTTGAAGAACGACAGGATCAGGTTGGCGATGAGGTAGACGATCAGGGCGGTGAGGATGAGCCGGCCCCAGCCGCCGGGCATCTTCTTCTTCGGCGCGGGCGGGGGCGGTGCTCCTTCCGATCGCCACGGCTGGTCGGGGCGGTCGCGCGGGGGGACGGAAGTGGGCACGTGCTCTCCTCATGGCCGGTACGCGCCATTATTGGAGACCCGTATAAATAAGGCATTCCGGGCGGTCCTGATGAGGTGTCCGCAGACGAGCGGGGGCGCCGACGCGTGGGACCGCAGACGCGTGGGGCGCCTGCCCGGTCCCCCGGGAGGCGCCCCACGCGTACGGCCGTCGCCTCGTCAGCCCATGAACTTCTTGAACTCGTCGGGCAGCTCGAAGTTCTTCTGCTCCTCGGCGGAGGGCAGGCCGAGCGCGCCGCCCTGCGCCTTGCGCTCGGCGGCCGCGGCCTCCTCGGCCTTGCGCTTCATCGGGTTGCCGCTCTTGCGCTTGCCCTTGCTCTGCTTGATCTGCTTCTTCTGCCGGCCGGGGCCGCCGCCCATGCCCGGCATCCCCGGCATGCCCGGCATGCCGCCGCCCTGGGCCATGCGGGACATCATCTTGCGGGCGTCGAAGAACCGCTCGACCAGGTTCTTGACCGCGCTGACCTCGACGCCGGAACCCTTGGCGATACGGGCGCGGCGCGAGCCGTTGATGACGGTGGGGTCGTGGCGCTCGCCCGGGGTCATCGACTTGATGATGGCCGCGGTGCGGTCCACGTCACGCTCGTCGATGTTGTTGATCTGGTCCTTGATCTGCCCCATGCCGGGCAGCATGCCGAGCAGCTTGGAGATGGAGCCCATCTTGCGGACCTGCTCCATCTGGGCCAGGAAGTCGTCGAGCGTGAAGTCCTTGCCGCCCTTGCTGGACGCCAGCTTGGAGGCCATCTTCTCGGCCTCGGCCTGGCTGAACGTCTTCTCCGCCTGCTCGATCAGGGTGAGCAGGTCACCCATGTCGAGGATGCGGGACGCCATGCGGTCCGGGTGGAAGGCGTCGAAGTCCTCCAGCTTTTCGCCGTTGGAGGCGAACATGATCTGCTTGCCGGTGACGTGGGCGATCGAGAGGGCCGCGCCGCCGCGGGCGTCGCCGTCGAGCTTGGAGAGCACCACGCCGTCGAAGCCGACGCCGTCGCGGAAGGCCTCCGCGGTGTTCACCGCGTCCTGGCCGATCATCGCGTCGACGACGAAGAGGACCTCGTCGGGGCTGACGGCGTCGCGGATGTCCGCGGCCTGCTGCATCAGCTCCTGGTCGATGCCGAGGCGGCCCGCCGTGTCGACCACGACCACGTCGTACTGCTTGGAGCGGGCGTACTCGATCGAGTCCTGCGCCACCTTGACCGGGTCGCCCACACCGTTGCCGGGCTCCGGCGCGTAGACCGCGACGCCGGCGCGCTCGGCGACGACGCTCAGCTGGTTGACGGCGTTGGGGCGCTGGAGGTCGCAGGCGACCAGGAGCGGGGAGTGGCCCTGCCCCTTGAGCCACTTGCCGAGCTTTCCGGCGAGCGTGGTCTTACCGGCACCCTGGAGACCCGCGAGCATGATCACGGTCGGGGCGGTCTTGGCGAACCTGAGGCGCCGCGTCTCGCCGCCGAGGATGCCGACGAGCTCCTCGTTGACGATCTTGATGACCTGCTGGGCCGGGTTGAGGGCCTGGGAGGCCACGAGGACGGACGCGCGCTCCTTGACCTGCTTGATGAAGGCGCGAACGACGGGCAGCGCGACATCGGCCTCAAGGAGAGCGATGCGGATCTCGCGCGCCGTGGCGTCGATGTCCGCCTCGCTCAAGCGTCCTTTGCCCCGGAGGTTCTTGAACGTCGCACTCAGGCGGTCGGAAAGGGTATCGAACACGGTGGTCGCGGGTCCTCGGCTCGTGGGGCGGTCGGGTGAACAGCCCCCAGGGTATCCCGGAGGGCAGGGGTGCGCGGGGGTGCCTGCGGCGCGCATCCCCCGTGGGGTGCCCCGTTACACCGGCCCGGCCGCGTCGCTCAGCTCCGACTCCAGCTCGCCCGCCACCTTCGCCGCCTCTTGCGGCGCGAGCGGCACTCCTTCCCCGTCCGTCACATAGAAGGCGTCCACCGCGTTGGAGCCCAGCGTCGAGACGTGCGCCGAGCGCACCCGGACGCCCGAGCCCTCCAGGGCGTGCCCGATGCGGTGCAGAAGGCCGGGGACGTCCTGGGCGCGCACCTCGATGACGGTGGCGTGCCGGGAGGCGGAGGGGGCGACCGTCACCCGGGGCGGCGGCGCCTGGCCGCCGCTGCGCCGCGGGTAGGCGGCCGCGCGTTCGGCGAGACGGGCCTCGATGTCGAGGGAGCCGTCGAGCGCCCGCACGAGGTCGGCGCGGAGCCGGGCCGCCTGCGGCAGCGAGCCGTACTCCGCGGCCACCCGCCACTGGAGGAGCAGCACCGGGCCGCCGACCGGATCGGGGAGTTCGACGGCGCGCAGTTCCGCGGTGCGGACGGTGAGGCGGTGCAGGGCGAGGACCCCGGCCGTCACGGGCAGGACACCCGGCTGGTCGGGGACGGCGACGAGGAGTTCCGCACCGAGGGGCTCCTCCTCGTCCGGCTCCTCCGCCCCGTCGGCGCGGGCGCGCAGCGCGAGGACGGGTCCGCCGGTGCGGTGGGCCTCCACGGCGAGGCGTTCCTGTTCGGCGGTGATCGCGCCGGGCTCGGGGTCGGCGGGCTCGCCCGCGAGGACCGCCGCGGCCCGCCCGACCAGGTCGGCGACGAGCGCGCCGCGCCACGAGGACCAGGCGGCGGGCCCGGTGGCCAGCGCGTCGGCCTCGGTGAGGGCGTGCAGCAGTTCCAGGGTGCCGGTCGAGCCGACGGCGTCGGCGACCGCGCGCACCGTCGCCGGGTCGTCGAGGTCGCGCCGGGTCGCGGTCTCGATGAGCAGGAGGTGGCGGCGTACGAGGGTGGCGACGACGGCCACGTCGGCGGCGGGGAAGCCGATCCGGGCGGCCATGTCGCGGGCGATCGTCTCGCCGGCCACGGAGTGGTCGCCGGGCCAGCCCTTGCCGATGTCGTGCAGGAGGGCGGCGACGAGCAGCAGGTCGGGGCGGTGCACCCGGCGGGTGAGGCGGGAGGCGCGCACCGCGGTCTCGACGAGGTGGCGGTCGACGGTCCAGGTGTGCACGGCGTTGCGCTGGGGCCTGCTGCGTACGCGTTCCCAGTCGGGCAGCAGCCCGGTGATGAGGCCCTCGGCTTCGAGGGCCTCCCAGACCGGCACGGTGGCGGCGCCCGCGCCGAGCAGGGTGACGAGCTGGTCCCTGGCCTCGGCGGGCCAGGGCGTGGGGAGCGGCCGGGCCGCGGCGGCGAGGCGGCGTACCGCGTGCAGCGAGATGGGCAGGCCGGAGCGGGCCGCCGCGGCGGCGGCCCGGAGCGGCAGGACGGGGTCCTTCTCGGGGCGGGCGGTCAGCGCGAGCACGACCTCGCCGTCCTGCTCGACGACGCCTTCGGCGAGCGGGGTGCGCTCGGGGGCTCCGGTGTGTCCGCCGCCGAAGAGGCGGCGCAGGCGCGGCCGGGCGGAGCGGGCGCGCAGCACCCGGCCGACCTCGCGCCAGGTGACGTCGCCGGCGTAGGAGATGACGCGGGCCGCCTCCGATACCTGACGGAGCATCACATCGGCGTCGAGAAGCTCCAGTTCGGCCGCTACGGCGTCCTGTTCCTGGAGGGCGAGCCGGTCGGTGGCGCGGCCGGTGCACTGGTGCAGCGCGTCGCGTACGTCCAGGAGCCGGCGGCGCGCCTCGGCGAGGCCCTCCCTCGGGGCGTCGGCGAGCCAGGACGCGGCGACGGCGCGCAGTGCGGTGGCGTCCCGCAGTCCGCCCCTCGCCTCCTTGAGGTCGCCTTCGAGGAGGTACTGCAACTCGCCCTGGCGCTGGGCCCGTTCACGGCACAGCTCGTCGAGTTCGGGCAGTCGCCGGGGGGCGGTGTTGCGCCAGTCGGCGAGGACGGTGGTGCGCAGCGCGGAGGTGAGGGCGAGCTCCCCGGCGACATGGCGGGCGTCGAGGAGGCCCAGCTGAACCTTGAGGTCCTCGCCCGCCGTCCTGCGGGCCTGGGCGGCGGTGCGCACCGAGTGGTCGAGGTCGAGGCCGAGGTCCCACACCGGGTACCAGACGCGGTCGGCGAGCAGGGCGACGGCCCCGGCGTCGGCCCGGCCGTCGTGCAGGAGCAGCAGGTCGAGGTCGCTGCGCGGGGAGAGCTCGCCCCGGCCGTAGCCGCCGACCGCGACCAGGGACGCGCCGCTCACGCCGGCCTCCTGGGCGGCCGCGGTGAACAGGCCGGCCAGCCAGGAGTCGGTCAGCCCGGCGAGGGCCGTGCGGCGCGGCGGCCCGGAGTGCCCCTTCTCGGCGAGGAGGCGCACCCGGGCCGCCGCGTAACCGGCGGGCGCGGAGTCGTCGTCGGGTCCGGTACTCACTTCAGCGCTCGTCACCCAGCAGCTCCTTGGCCGTGCCTACAGTGCGTCGGGACCGCGTTCGCCGGTGCGGACCCGTACCGCCGTCTCGACGGGCACGCTCCACACCTTGCCGTCGCCGATCTTGCCGGTGCGGGCGGCCTTGACGACGACCTCGATGAGTTCCTCGGCGTCGTCGTCCTCGACGAGGACCTCGATGCGGATCTTGGGTACGAGGTCGACGGTGTACTCGGCGCCGCGGTAGACCTCGGTGTGGCCGCGCTGGCGCCCGTATCCGCTGGCCTCGGTCACGGTCAGGCCGTGCACCCCGAAGGCCTGGAGGGCCTGCTTGATCTCGTCGAGCCGGTGCGGCTTGACGACCGCGGTGATGAGCTTCATGCGTCCACCTTCTTGTTCGCTGCGAGGTCGCCCGGGGCCGCCACGGTCCTGCGGGGCGAGGTGCCGCCGCCCGCGCCGCTGAAGTCGTACGCCGTCTCGGCGTGTTCGACCTGGTCGATGCCGGAGATCTCGTCGTCTTCGGGGACCCGCATCCCGATGGTCCTGTCGAGCGCGAAGGCGAGGACCGCGGAGACCACCAGGGAGTAGCCGAGGACGGCGCCGACGCCGAGCGCCTGCTTGCCGAGCTGGTCCAGGCCGCCCCCGTAGAAGAGGCCCTTGGCGGTGGACTGTACGCCGCCGGTGGCGAAGAGGCCGACGAGGAGGGAGCCGGTGATGCCGCCGACCATGTGGACGCCCACGACGTCGAGCGAGTCGTCGAATCCGAAGCGGTACTTGAGGTTGATCGCCATGGCGCACAGGACACCGGCGATCACGCCGATCGCGATGGCGCCGAGCGGGCTGACGCAGCCGCCGGAGGGGGTGATGGCGACGAGGCCGGCGACGGCGCCGGAGGCGGCGCCCAGCGTGGTGAAGGAGCCGTGGCGGAGCTTCTCGTACAGCAGCCAGGCGAGCATGGCGGCGGCGGTGGCGACCTGGGTGTTGACGAACATCACGGCGCCCACGCCGTCGTCGTTGCCGAGCCAGGAGCCCGCGTTGAAGCCGAACCAGCCGAACCACAGCAGGCCCGCGCCGAGCATGACGAGCGGCAGGCTGTGCGGCCGCATCGGGTCCTTCTTGAAGCCGACGCGCTTGCCGATGACGAGGATCACGCCGAGGGCGGCCGCACCCGCGTTGATGTGCACGGCGGTGCCGCCGGCGAAGTCGATGACGCCCTTCTTGAAGAGCCAGCCGTCCGAGGCCCACACCCAGTGCGCGACGGGGAAGTAGACGACGGTGACCCACAGGGCGGTGAAGAGCGCCCAGGCGCTGAACTTGACACGGTCGGCGAGCGCCCCGCTGATGAGAGCGGGTGTGATGACCGCGAACATCAGCTGGAAGACGGCGAAGACGTAGATCGGGATGCTGTATCCCGGCCACAGCTGGACCAGGCCGATGCCGCTCAGCCCGAAGTAGTCCTTGGACCAGCCGATGAAGCCGTTGCTCTCGCCGAAGGCCAGGCTGAATCCGTAGAGCACCCACAGGATCGTGACGATGCCGAGGCTGATGAAGCTCATCATGAGCATGTTGAGGGTGCTCTTGACGCGGACCATGCCTCCGTAGAAGAAGGCGAGCCCGGGTGTCATGATCATCACCAGCGCTGAGCAGATCAGCATGAATCCGGTGTTGGCGCTGGACAGCTGCGGGACGTCAGCTGCGAGCGTGATGCCTGGGGGCATCGGCGTCTCCTCGTCGTCGGTACGGCCCGTGCGGGGGCCTTACTCGGGCGGGAACTGGCTGGTGGCCGGTTATGCGCCATGAGGTTGTCCCAGCGCGGTTTCCGTCGATGCCGCACGATGTTTCGCCGCAGTGACGAAGGAGGCGGGCGTGTTACGCGCCCGTGAACTGCCGGATCGGGAGGGGTGTGGGCCGGCCGTCCCGGTGGGGCCGCCGGCACCGGACCGGCCGCGGCCTCACCCGCTTGACCTGGCGTGGGGGAGCCGAGTCGGGCAGAACGGGGTGAAGGTCGCGGCCGGCGTCTTGTATGCCGTCGCCCGCGGGGGCGACGTCGGGTGCCCTCAGACGGCTTCGGCCGTCTCGGGCAGCTCCCGGGTGAGCAGATCGGTCATGCGGACCACCTCCGCGACGTCCGAGAAGTCGCGGGCGGCGGTGTCGACGGTCTTGCGCAGCCGGGTGTTGACCCGCTCCGAGCGGACCCGCTTGGCGACCCTGAGGGCCTGCTCGGCGAGGACCGTCGACTGCTCGGGCTCCCGCTTGAGCAGGTGCACGGTGGCCATGCCGATGAGGTTGAGGGCGTAGGAGCGCTGGTGCTCCTCGTCCTTGCCGAACAGGTCGACGGCCCGGCCCATCACGGGCTCGGCGAGCGAGGCGTAGGTGGGGCTGCGGCCGGCCACATAGGCGAGGTCGCGGTAGGAGTGGGCGTTCTCGCCGTTGAGCTCGGCCTCGGAGAAGAAGCGGATCCAGTCGGGCTCCGGCTCGCCGTCGAGCCCGGCGTCGCCGAACGTGTCCTCGGCCATCCGCGCGGCCCGCTTGGTCTTGCTCGGCTGGCCCATGTTGGCGTAGGCGCGGGCCTCCATCGCGTACAGCATCGCCTGGGTGCGGGCGGTCGCGCAGTCGCGGCTGCCGTACTGGGCGAGGTGGATCAGTTCGAGCGCGTCGTCGGGTCGGCCGAGGTGGATCATCTGGCGGCTCATGGACGACAGGATGTACGAGCCGAGGGGCTTGTCGCCCGCTTCCTTGGAGGCGTGCAGGGCGAGCACGAAGTACTTCTGGGCGGTGGGCTGGAGGCCCACGTCGTAGCTCATCCAGCCGGCGAGTTCGGCGAGTTCGGCCGCGCATTTGAAGAGGCGCTTGGAGGTGGCGGCCGGCTGGGGTTCCTGAAGCAGGTCGGTGACCTCGTGGAGCTGGCCGACCACGGCCTTGCGGCGCAGTCCCCCGCCGCTCTGCGCGTCCCACTGACGGAACATGGCGGTGGTGGATTCGAGGAGCTCCAGCTCGGGCCGGGAGAGCCGGGAGGGGCGGCGGGCGCTCGCGGCGGTCTCGGGCGGTCCCGGCTCGCTCGCCAGGGACGGCACGAGCCAGCGCTGCATGGGTTCGATCAGGGAGGGCCCCGCGGCGAGCATCAGGGAGGTGCCGAGGAAGCCGCGCCGGGCGAGCATCAGGTCGCTGCGGGAGAACTCGCTGAGCAGCGACACCGTCTGGGGTCCGGCCCAGGGCAGGTCGACACCGGACACGGAGGGCGACTGGTGGGCCTGGCGCAGGCCCAGGTCCTCGATGGCGACCACGCTGCCGAAGCGCTCGGAGAACAGCTCCGAGAGGATCCGGGGAATCGGCTCGCGCGGCATCTCGCCGTCGAGCCAGCGCCGGACGCGGGAGGTGTCGGTGCTGATGTGGTGCGCGCCCATCTGGCGTGCCCGGCGGTTGACCTGGCGCGCCAACTCGCCCTTGGACCAGCCGCTCCGTACGAACCACGAACTCAGCTGCTCGTTGGGGCGCTTGCCGGCGCTCGTACCACTAGCCCCACTGCCGCCCACTGGGACGCCCCCAATCTGCTGAAGCCTCATGTGCGTCGGTCGTGCGTCGATTGCGCGAACCCCTATCAGAATGCCGCTAGTTGGGCCTCCTGTCCCGCGGTTGCACCCGCTCGGACCGGAAACCGGCTTGCCCCCGGCATACCCGCGGGTGCGTATACCCCCCAGGTCCGTGCACCGACAGTAATCCTACGATCACCCGTCCGGCCATGGCGATTGAGGAAACGCCACCATTCGCCACCCCTTCGAATGAACTCCCCTGCGGCCAGGCGCGATTCACTTGACACATGACGATCAGCGTCGGGTGGAGCGGAGTGAGCCGGGGCGCACGGCGCACATCGCACCACCCCTTTCACGACCGTGTCCGACCTGGCGGAGACGGAATGTGACGGGAAAACTCCGGATCGTCACGACTATGTCACTGGCGTCGTAACCACGGACGCGGCAGACCCGTTGGAGGGGGCATGGGCTTCACGATCGGCGGCAGCCGGGGAATCAGGGAGACCGGGCCCGGCTCCTGGCGCCGCGGCCGCTCCGCACGGATGTCGCGCACGAGCGAGGTCACCGCGGTGGCCGAGTACACCGGCCTGTGGGGCTGGGACGTCGCTCCGGGCGCCCGCGCCCTGAACGGCGAGTGCTCCTGCGGCAGTTCCTCCTGTACGGCGCCGGGCGCGCATCCGCTCTCCTTCGCACCGGAGGTCGCGGCGGGCGCCACGCTCGACGAGGTGACGGAGGCGTGGTCGCGATGTCCGGGCGCGGCGGTGCTGCTGCCGGTCGGGCGGAGCTTCGACGTCCTGGACGTGGCGGCCCCCGCCGGGCGGCGGGCCCTGGTGCGGCTGGAGCGCATGGGGCTTCCGCTGGGCCCGGTGTCCTCGACGCCCACCGGGCGCACCCACTTCTATGTGGCCCCGGGCGCCTCCGGCGAACTTCCCGGGCTGCTCTACCGGATGGGCTGGGACGACGCGGTCCTCGACCTGCGCTGCCCGCCGCGCGGCAGTTACGTACCGGCGCCGCCCTCGGGCGAGGTGAACTGGCTGCGCCCGCCCTCCCTCGACACCGCGACCCGCCCCCCGCAGGCCCGCCTGCTGCTCGGCACACTCGCCTACATCTGCCACCGCTCCGCCGCTTAGCCGCCCCCGGCCCGGCCCGGCCACGCGAACGCCCCGCCGCACCTGAGCGGTGCGGCGGGGCGTGGGTGCGGATCGGGTGGCGCTAGTCGCCGATCAGCGCGTCGACGAACGCCTCGGGCTCGAACGGGGCCAAGTCGTCCGCGCCCTCGCCGAGTCCGACGAGCTTGACGGGAACGCCCAGTTCGCGCTGGACGGCGATGACGATGCCGCCCTTGGCGGTGCCGTCGAGCTTGGTCAGGACGATGCCGGT
Organism: Streptomyces sp. NBC_00083; assembly: GCF_026343295.1. GTDB lineage: Bacteria > Actinomycetota > Actinomycetes > Streptomycetales > Streptomycetaceae > Streptomyces. The sequence goes on along the minus strand of NZ_JAPELY010000002.1, from coordinate 1,233,304 downwards.
GACGTCGACCACCTCGGCGAACACGCGGGCCTGGACCAGGCCGTTCTGCCCGGTCGTGGCGTCGAGGACGAGCAGGATCTCGTCGAGCGGGCCGTGCTTCTCGACGACGCGCTTGACCTTGCCGAGCTCGTCCATGAGCCCGGTCTTGGTGTGCAGCCGGCCGGCGGTGTCGATGAGGACGACGTCGGCGCCCTCGGCGATGCCCTCCTTGACGGCGTCGAACGCGATGGAGGCGGGGTCGCCGCCCTCGGGGCCGCGCACGGTGCGGGCGCCCACGCGCTCGCCCCAGGTCTGCAGCTGGTCGGCGGCGGCGGCGCGGAAGGTGTCGGCCGCGCCGAGCACCACGGACTTGCCGTCGGCGACCAGGACACGGGCGAGCTTGCCGGTGGTGGTGGTCTTGCCGGTGCCGTTGACACCGACGACCATCACGACGCCGGGGACGGTCTCGCCGCCCTCGGTCCTGACCTCGCGGTCGAAGTCGGGGTTGAGCAGGGTGAGGAGCTCTTCGCGCAGCAGGGTGCGCAGCTCGTCGGGGGTGCGGGTGCCGAGCACCTTGACGCGCTCGCGGAGCCGGTCGACCAGCTCCTGGGTGGGCGCGACGCCGACGTCGGCGGTGAGCAGGGTGTCCTCGATCTCCTCCCAGGTGTCCTCGTCGAGGTGCTCGCGGGAGAGCAGGGTGAGCAGCCCCTTGCCGAGCGAGTTCTGCGAGCGGGCGAGGCGGGCCCGCAGCCGGACGAGCCGGCCCGCGGTCGGCTCGGGCACATCGAGCGCCGGCGCCTCGACGACCGGCTCCTCGATGACGACCGGGGTGGCGGGCGCCTCGGGAAGGCCGACCTCCTCGATGGTGCGGCGCGGTTCCTGCGCCGTCTCCGCGGCGTCCTCACCGACCTGAGGCTCGGCGGGCGGGGCTGTGATGGTCGGCGTGCTCGGCGGCGCGGTGGGCGGCAGCTGCTTCTTCTTGCGGCTGCTGACCACGAGCCCGCTGATCGCGCCGACCGCGACCAGGGCGATGACTACAGCAAGGATGACGAATTCCATAACCGTCCCAGTATCGGGTATGGGCAGCGGGAGAACCCAGTTTGTGGGTTCCTCCGAGTACGGAACGGAATTATGGGGCAGGTGTCGGATTAAAGTACGATAGAGGTGGGCGCATCAACGCGCGTAGAGTCCCCTTCGACTACCCCCACCGGCTCAGCGTCGAGCCGAGCGAGAGGCACGGAACTCCACCCCCATGAACACAGGCACCACCGACGAAGCGCAGAGCGCCCTGGAAACACACGGCCTTGAGCCGGTGCCGGACGCGGAGCGCACCGCGAGAACCCGCGAGCTGTTCCCCACCTGGGTCGCCGCCAACATCAGCGTGCTGCTGCTCACCATGGGCGCCAGCCTCGTCGTCGCGTACAAGCTCAACTTCTGGCAGGCGCTCATCGTCGCCGTGGCCGCGCCCATTCTCTCGTACGGCCTGGTCGGTCTGATCGGGATCGCCGGCAAGCGCGGCGGCGCCCCCGGCATGGCCCTGTCGCGAGCGGTGTTCGGCCAGCGCGGCAACCTGCTGCCCGGTTCACTGATCTGGGTGGCGCGCTGGGGCTGGGAGACCATCAACGCGGTGACCGGCGCCTATGCGGTGCTGACCGTGCTCGACATCCTCTTCGGGATCAAGAGCAACACGTTCCTGATCATCGTCACGCTCGCCGTCTTCGTGGTCATCACCTTCGCGATCTCGGGTCTCGGCATCCACGTCGTGCAGAAGTGCAACAAGTACGCGACGTTCCTGTTCGGCGCGTTCTCGGTGCTGGTCCTGGTCTACCTGGTCATGAACACCGACTGGTCCGCCGTCTTCCACCAGCCGGCCGGCAAGACCTCCCTGGTGGTCGCGGGCACCGGCATGATCGCCGCGGGCGGCGTCAGCTGGATCCCGTCCGCCCCCGACTTCGCCCGCTACCTGCCGCGTACCGCGTCCGCGAAGGCGATCGTCGGCAACTCCATCGGCGGCGCCGGGATCGTGGTGCTCCCGATGGTCCTGATGGGCGCGGTCATGGCCGTCTCCACGCCGGACCTGGCCTCCGCCGCCGACCCGGTCTCCTTCCTCGGCGAGATCCTGCCGCTGTGGATCGCGGTGCCGTACCTGCTGATCGCGATCGTCGGCATGCTCCTGATCAACTCGATGTCGATGTACTCGGCGGGCTTCACCGCGCAGACCCTCGGCTTCAAGATCCCGCGGCACTGGGCGGTCTCCGTCAACGCGGTCATCTCGCTGGTGTTCGGCGGCATCCTGATGCTGGTCGCCACCAGCTTCATGGGCTCATTCATCGCCTTCCTCTCCCTGCTCGCCGTCGCCTTCTCGGCCTGGGTCGGCGTGTTCGGCGCGGACATGCTGCGCCGCACGGAGTACGACCCGAAGGCGCTGCTCGACACCGGCCGTACCAGTGCCTACTGGTACAAGGGCGGGTTCTCCCCCGCCGCGGTCGTCGCCTGGGCGGTGGGCCTGCTCGGCGGCCTGATGTTCACCAAGTCCGACTGGTTCACCGGGCCGCTCTCCGCCAACAACCCGATCGGCGAGTACGGCCTCGGCTGGGTCGCCACCATCGTGGTCTCCGGGCTGCTGTACATGGCGCTGCCCAAGCCTCCGGTGGTCCGGGCCGAGCCCGCCGAGACCACCGAGTCCGCCGAAAGCCTGGCTGTCTGACGCCTCGTCAGCTACCGTCCCCCTTCGCCCGGGGTTCCCCCACGGAACCCGCTCGGTGGAGGGGGACTTCTCATGCCGTTCACGGTCGTCCGCATGAACCTGGTGGACCCGGACGCCACCGCCCGGTCGCTCTCCGCCCGCTACCGGGCGGCCCTGGAGATGGCGGCGTACGCCGACGACCGGGGCGTCGACACCGTCCAGACCGAGGAGCACCACGGCACGGACAACAACTGGCTGCCCTCTCCCTTCGCCTTCGCGGGCGCGGTCTTCGGCGCGACGCGCCGCATCGCGGTGACGGTCTCGGCGATCATCGGGCCGCTGTACGACCCGCTGCGCCTGGCCGAGGACATCGCGGTGCTCGACCTCGTGAGCGGGGGCCGTCTGGTGACGGTCTCGGGGATCGGCTACCGGCCCGCCGAGTACGAGCAGCAGGGCGTGGAGTGGGGGCGGCGCGGCAAGCTCCAGGACGAGCTGCTGGAAACGCTCCTGAAGGCGTGGAGCGGCGAGGAGTTCACGTTCCGGGGCCGCCGGGTGCGCGTCACGCCGCGGCCGTTCACCGAGCCGCATCCGATGCTCCTGGTCGGCGGTTCGTCGCGGGCCGCCGCGAACCGCGCGGCGCGGCTCGGGCTGCCGTTCTTCCCGAGCGCGCACCTGCCGGAACTCGCGGCGTACTACGACGAGAAGCGCGCCGAGTACGGGACCGAGGGCTTCTGCATGATGCCGGCGGCGGCGACGCCCCTGCTGCACATCAGCGAGGACCCGGACCGGACGTGGGCGGAGTACGGCGAGCACTTCCTGCACGAGGCGCGGATGTACGCGTCCTGGCAGTCCAAGGACATCCGCTCCGCGGTGAAGTCGGGGGCGACGACGGTGGCGGAGCTGCGCGCGGAGGGGGTGTACCGGGTGGTGACCCCGGAGGAGTGCGCGTCCCTCGACGCCGACAGCCTGGTCCTTCATCCGCTGTGCGGAGGGATGCCGGTGGACGAGGGGTGGCGGAGCCTGCACCTGTTCTGCGAACGGGTACTGCCGGAGCGCCCCGCTTAGCGAGGAGCCGGCGCCCTTGGCAGGACTGGCCGCGAGCAGCATCCCCAGCGCATCCCGGCTTCGCGCAGTTCCCCGCGCCCCTGGCGGCACTGGTGCCGGGCGGCATGCGCATCCTCAGCCCGTCCGGCCATTGAGGACGAGCACCCGCAAGGCGCGAACGGGGTCTGGGGCGGAGCCCCAGGCAACCCCGCCCTACAGCTGCGGACCGTGCCCGCGTCCCGCGCAGTTCCCCGCGCCCCTGTAGGGCACCCGGTATCGCGCCCACCGCGGCAGAGCCGCGCACAGTCACAGCCCCGCGCCCCGGCGGGATCGATGCCGGGCGGCATGCACATCCCCAGCCCGTCCGGCGATTGAGGACGAGCGGCGTTCAGGGCTGAACGGGGTCGGGGCCGAGCCATGGGGGTCAGGTGGTGCTGGGCTTCAGGGCCAGGAGCGCCAGGGTCACCGTTCGGACGATGACGCCGCCGAGAAGCGCCGTGCCGAAGCCGTCGACCTCGTACCCGTCCAGCTTCCCGCCCACCCATTCCGCGAGCAGCCACACCAGCGTGTCCTGGACGATGCCGCCGGCCCAGAGGATAAGGATCATGGCCGGCGGACTGGTCCGGATGTCGCTCGGATAGAACGAGATCAGCTGGTTGACGATGGCGAACACCATGCCCGTGAGGACGAACCCCAGGACGGGCGAGGCGTCTTCGCGCAGCGATATCCCGGGGAGCAGCACGGCGGCGCCCACGGCCACGAGTATGGCGGCGACGAGCGGGAGATTGGTCTGTCTTTCCATGGTCGGGAGGGTGACACGGACCTCCCGGAAGCGGGAACTCCGTACCGAACCCAACCGCCCCGGCTCGATGGGCGAGCCGGGGCGGTTGGGTGAGAGGAGAGGGACAGCGGGGATTAGCCCATCTCCTCCAACGCCTTGCCCTTGGTCTCCTTGACGTACCGGAGCACGAAGGGGATCGAGAGCGCGGCGAAGATCGCGTAGATGATGTACGTGCCGGACAGGTTCCAGTCCGACAGGCTCGGGAAGCTCGCGGTGATGGCCCAGTTGGCGATCCACTGCGCGGCCGCGGCGACACCGAGGGCGGCGGCGCGGATCCGGTTGGGGAACATCTCGCCGAGGAAGACCCAGACCACCACGCCCCACGACAGGGCGAAGAAGAGCACGAAGACGTGGGCGGCGATCAGGGCCACCACGCCCTCGGTGTTGGGGAGTTTGCCGTCGACGAGGTGGGCCGAGAACGCCCAGGCCTCGACCGCGAGGGCGATCGCCATGCCGATGGAGCCGACGAGAGCGAGCGGCTTGCGGCCGACCCGGTCGACCAGGACCATCGCGATCACCGTGCCGATGATGTTGATGATCGACGTGGTGAACGAGTAGAAGAACGAGCTCGACGGGTCGATGCCGACGGACTGCCACAGCGTCGAGGAGTAGTAGAACGCGACGTTGATGCCGACGAGCTGCTGGAAGACCGAGAGGCCGATGCCGACCCAGACGATGGGCAGGAAGCCCATCCTGGAGCCGAGCAGGTCCTTGAAGCTCGACTTGTGTTCGGACCTCATCGCGTGCTCGATCTCGGCGACGCGGGCGTCGAGGTCGACGTCCTTGCTCTCGACGTCGGCGAGCACCTTCTTGGCGTCCGCCTCGCGGCCGACCGAGATCAGGAAGCGCGGGGACTCGGGGATGGCGAAGGAGAGCAGCCCGTACAGGATGGCCGGGATGACCATCACGCCGAGCATGACCTGCCAGGCCTCGATGCCCAGGAGCTTGCCGCGCTGGTCGCCGTTGGCGGCGTTGAGGATGCCCCAGTTGACGAGCTGGGAGATCGCGATGCCGATGACGATGGCGGCCTGCTGGAAGGAGCCGAGCCGGCCGCGGTAGGCGGGCGGGGCGACCTCGGCGATGTAGGCCGGGCCGATGACGGAGGCCATGCCGATGGCGAAGCCGCCGATGATCCGCCAGAAGGCGAGGTCCCACAGCGCGAACGGCAGCGCGGAGCCGACGGCGCTGATGGTGAAGAGGACCGCCGCGATCTGCATGCAGCGGATGCGTCCGATGCGGTCGGCGATCCGGCCGGCGGTGGCGGCGCCGATCGCACAGCCGATGAGGGCGATGGCGATGACCTGGGCGAGCGTTCCCGAGCCGATGGAGTACCGGTCGCGGATCGCCTCTACGGCGCCGTTGATCACGGAACTGTCGTAGCCGAAGAGGAAGCCGCCCATCGCGGCCGCCGCCGTGATGAAGATGACATGGCCGAGGTGGTCCGGTGCGGTGTGGCCGCCTCCGGACGCCTGCGCCTGCGCGGTACTGGTCACGTGGACTCCTGGGGCCGCCCGGCAGCGTCGCCAGGCGTGAGGGGACTCTTACAAGTGGTGCACACCTTCCGGGTACCCACCACTTGAAGGTAAAAGCAACGTTGCAGAGACTATGCCTTCAAGTTTCGAAGTCAATACCTGTGCGATTGTGAATTTGAAGCCCCCAGTAGAGGGGTGTTGTTCAAGACTTGAACATAGGAAGGGCGCGGCTGAGGGCGGAGCGCCCGCTCGGTCCGGCGTCGGGTCAGCGCAGCCGCTGGCTGATGACCTTGGAGACGCCGTCGCCCTGCATGGAGACGCCGTACAGCGCGTCGGCGACCTCCATGGTCCGCTTCTGGTGCGTGATCACGATCAGCTGCGAGGACTCCTGGAGCTCCTGCATGATGCGGATCAGCCGCTGCAGATTGGTGTCGTCGAGCGCGGCCTCGACCTCGTCCATCACGTAGAACGGGCTGGGCCTGGCCTTGAAGATGGAGACCAGCAGGGCCACCGCGGTCAGCGAGCGCTCGCCGCCCGAGAGCAGCGAGAGCCGCTTGACCTTCTTGCCCGGCGGACGCGCCTCGACGTCGATCCCGGTGGTGAGCATGTTGCCGGGATCGGTCAGGATCAGCCGGCCCTCGCCGCCCGGGAAGAGCCGTGAGAAAACGCCCTCGAACTCCCTGGCCGTGTCGCGGTAGGCCTCCGTGAAGACCTGCTCCACCCGCTCGTCGACCTCCTTCACGACTTGAAGGAGGTCGGCCCGGGTCTTCTTGAGGTCTTCCAGCTGCTCGGAAAGGAACTGGTGGCGCTCCTCCAGGGCCGCGAACTCCTCCAGGGCGAGCGGATTGACCTTTCCGAGCTGCTGGTACGCCCGTTCGGCTGCCCTGAGCCGCTTCTCCTGCTCGGCCCGCACATACGCAACCGGCTGGTTGCGCGGGTGGTCCGGGTCATCCGGCAACTCCTCCCCGTCGGCGGGCGGAGCGGGAGCCACCGGCTGGTCGGGCCCGTACTCGGCCACGAGCCCCGCCGGCTCGACCCCCAGCTCCTCCAGCGCCTTGGTCTCCAGCTGCTCGATGCGCAGCCGCTTCTCTGCTCCTAGTACCTCGCCGCGGTGAACTGAATCAGTGAGTTTGTCGAGCTCCGCCTTGAGGTCGCGTCCGGTGCTCCGCGCGGCGGTCAGCTCCAGCTCGCGCCCGGCCTTGGCGGATTCGGCTCCGGCCCGCTCCCGCTCGGCCCGCACCAGCGACACCTCGACATGGGCGAGGAGGGTGCGGGCACCGGACGCGACTGCTTCGGCGACGGCCGCCTCGTGCCGCAGCCGGGCGCGGCGCTGCTCGGCCCTGGCCCGCGCCTCGCGCTCGGCGCGCGCCCCGCGGTCGAGCGCCTCGGCCCGCCCGGCGAGCGCCTTGACCCGCTCCTCGTGCGTACGGGCCTGGAGGCGGGCCTCCATCTCGGTCTGGCGGGCGTTGGCGCCGTCGGCCGCGAGCCGGTCGCGCACCGAGGTGTCGGGCTCCTCCTCGACCGGCATCTCCTCGGCCACGAGGAGCCGCTCGGCCAGTTCCTCGGCCTCTTCGGTGGCCCGCTCCAGGGCCTCCTGGGCCCGTGCGGCGGCGGCAGCGGTCCGCTCGGCCTCGCCGGCCGCGCCCCTGGCCTGCCCGGCGAGCCGCCCGAGCTGCTGGGCGACGGAGGACCGCGCCTTCTCGGCATGCCGCCTGCGCTCCCCCAACTCCTCCACTCGTGCGGCGAGTTGAGCGCGGCGCTCCCCCGCCGCACGCTGGGCCCCGGCCAGCTCCTCGCACCGTACGGCCAGGTCGGCGAGTTCGGCGGCGGCCTCGTCGACGGATGCCTGGACCTCCAGGAGGCTGGGCGCGCCGGCCGAGCCGCCGTGCGCGAAGTGGGCGCCGAGCACATCTCCGTCGGCGGTGACGGCGGTCAGCGCGGGCCGCGCGTAGACGAGGGCCTCGGCGTCCTCCAGGGTGGCGACGACCACGATGTCGCGGAGCAGGCGCCGCACGGCGGGCATCAGCTCGGCGGGGCCGCGCACCAGGTCGGCGGCGCGGGGCGGCCCTTCGGCGCGAGCCGGCCGTTCGTCCTGGTCCTCGGGGGCGCCGCTCAGCAGCAGGGCCGCGCGGCCGGCGTCCTGCTTGCGGAGCATGCGGATCGCTTCGGCGGCCGAGGAGGGGCCGCTGACCGCGATGGCGCCGGCGGCCACGCCCAGCGCGGCGGCGACCGGCACTTCGTAGCCCTGGACCACACCGAGCAGTTCGGCGGCGGGGCCGAGCAGCCCGGTCAGCGCGCCCTCGGCGCCGAGCAGGACGCCGGTGCCGTCCTTGCGGCGCAGGCCGAGGGCGAGGGCGTCGTGCCGGGCGGCGACGGCGGCGCGGGTGCGCTCGGCGGCGGTGGTTTCCTCGCGGGCGGCGGCGAGCGCGGTCTCGGCGGCGACGAGCTCGCGCCTGGCCGCGTCGTGGGCGTCGGCGCGTTCGGTGTCGTCGGCTTCGAGGCCGTCCACTTCGGCCTTGAGCTGCTCGTACTCCTTCTGTGCGGCGACGGCCCGCTCGCCCGCCTCGTCGCGGGCGGCGGCGAGCCGGTCGATCTCCGCCTGCGCGGAACCCGCCCTGCTGCGGGCCGCGTTGACCTGGCCGTGCAGCCGCGCGAGGCCTTCGCGCCGGTCGGCGATGGCGCGGGCGACATCCTTCAAACGCCGTTCCTCGGCGGCGAGTTCCCGCTCCAGGTCGGCGCGGTGGGCGGTGGTGTCCTCCAGGGCGTGCTCGGCCGCTTCGAGCGCGGCTTCGAGCTCGGCCTCCTGTTCGCGGATCCGGGCGGCCTCGCGCTCCATGTCCTCGGGGTCGCGGCCGCGCCGCTCCTCGGGGGGCTGGGCGCTCGCGCTCACGACCCGGGCGTCGGCGAGCGAGATGGTGCCGCGCACCCGCTCGGCGAGCTGGGACAGCTCGTACCAGGTCTGCTGGGCGCTCTGGAGGCGGGGCGCCAACTGTCGTACCTGCTCTTCGAGGTGGGCCTCGCGGCCGAGGGCCGCCGTGAGGTCGGCCTCGGCGCTCTCCTTGCGGCGCAGCAGCTCGGCCTCGTCGGCGATCTCGGCGCTGAGCGCCTCGCGCATGCGCACGAGGTCGTCGGCGAGCAGCCGTAGCCGGGCGTCGCGCAGGTCGGCCTGGATGACGGCGGCACGGCGGGCGACGGCGGCCTGCCTGCCGAGGGGTTTGAGCTGGCGGCGCAGTTCGTCGGTGAGGTCCTGGACGCGGGCCAGGTTGGCCTTCATCGCGTCCAGTTTGCGCAGCGCCTTCTCCTTGCGCTTGCGGTGCTTGAGGACGCCGGCGGCCTCCTCGATGAAGGCGCGCCGGCCCATCGGGTCGGCGTGCAGGACGGAGTCGAGCTGGCCCTGGCCGACGATGACGTGCATCTCGCGGCCGATGCCGGAGTCGGAGAGCAGTTCCTGGATGTCGAGGAGCCGGCAGGTGTCCCCGTTGATCTGGTATTCGCTGCCGCCGTTGCGGAACATGATCCGCGTGATGGTGACTTCGGCGTATTCGATGGGCAGCGCGCCGTCGGAATTGTCGATGGTGAGGGAGACCTCGGCACGGCCCAGCGGCGGGCGGCCGGTCGTCCCGGCGAAGATGACGTCCTCCATCTTTCCGCCGCGCAGCGACTTGGCCCCTTGTTCGCCCATGACCCAGCTGAGCGCGTCCACGACATTGGACTTGCCGGATCCGTTGGGGCCCACGACACAGGTGATGCCCGGCTCGAACTTCAGCGTGGTCGCGGACGCGAACGATTTGAATCCGCGCAGGGTGAGGGCCTTGAGGTGCACGCCGCCGGACTCTACCTTTCGCTGCCGGTTTCGCCCAGGAAGGTCCTGGGAAGATCAGAGCAGAAGAGAAAGGCGGCCGGCCCGGCGGGCACCGGACGGAAAGAAAGAAGGGACGCCGAAGCGTCCCTTGCAATACATTGCAGGTGTTGCGGATCTCTCGATCTCGACGAGAGCGACGGAAGCCTCTCTCACCCAGGATCAGGTGAGTGCGGGCTCCGCCTGCGGTACGTCGATGTCGATGCCTTCGAGCAGCGAATCGCCGTGGTGCGAAGCGGCGGCAGCGGACAGCACGTCGTTCTCGGACTGAATCCGGTTGAGCTCGGACTCGAGGTCCTGGACGCGCTGCTGGAGCCGTCGCATCTCGGCGAGGAGTCGCGGGTCGGAACCGCCGACGTAACCGAGAAGCGCCTTTGCCATGATGGATGGTCCTCCACACTGAGTGACCGACCGAAGCGGTGTGGGTCGTGAGGGAATCGCACCCGCGGTGCTTGGACTTGACTGCGGTTCTTCATGCCAAACAGCTAAGGTGCGCGGGGCTTCCAGAGTCTCACCAAAAAGTTTGACGGTCAACACGATCACGCCCCGTATCCACCGGCAATCCGGGGGCACGCGGCCGCTGAGCACGCGGCGCTGCCTCTTCTCGGAGCCCTGGGGGCGTGGAGATCATCCTTACTTCCGCAGCCTTCCACGCCGGGCTCGCGTTGGCAACAGGCAGATCGTGCGAGGTCAGCGCGGGGTCGCGGGCCGAATGCGGGGGGTCACCGCGGCCGGGTTCCGCGCCGCCCCGGCGCGGGGTCAGCGGATGGCGAAGCCGTCGTAGCCGCCGCGCACTGTGTCCCAGATCTCGGTCACACCGTCGACGCGCCCCGGTGTGTCGTCGGAGCGGAGCCAGTCGAGAAGACGGTGGCAATTGTCACGCGGCCCCTCGGCGACGATCTGGACGCGCCCGTCGTCCAGATTGAGGGCGAACCCGCTGATGCCGCCGATCTCCAGCGCATTCGCCCTGGTGAACCAGCGGAAGCCGACTTGCTGTACTCGCCCGCGCACCCAGGCCGTGAGTCGAACATCGTCGTGCGCTTCTTCGTTCATACGTGCACGCTAACGGGCCAATTGCTCACGCGGCACTTCACCCCCATGCGCCATGGCGTACAGTCGCGACGAAATGAGCCTCACCCGTATGGGTTAGTGCCCATTTGATCATTTCGGGGGCGGTCGGGCCCCCTGCGGCAATGCGACCGGGCATTGCCCATGGCATTGAGGAAGGCACAGCAGATGGGACGCCATCGTCGCTCCGCCGACGCTCCCGTACCCGCGGACGGGGCGGCGGGTACGGACGGCCGGTCCACGGGTGGATCGCGCCGCAAGAAGCGGATGATCACTCCCGTGCGCACCGGACTGCTGGGCGTCTCCGCCGCGGTGGCCGTGGGCGCCGTGGCCGTCGGCTCGGGGCTGCTGCCCGGCGGCGGTACGTACAAGGTGAGCGGCGACATCGCGACGGGCGGCCAGGTCCAGCTGGACAGCACGCCGACGCCCAATGTGCGACCGCAGGGCGGCGAGTCGGAGAGGCCCACCGGCGCGGCGCCCACGCCGTCGCAGCCGAAGCCGCCGTCGGCCGATGCCGCGCACTCGCCGTCCACGGCCCCCTCCCCCAGCGCCTCCGCCACCAGGTCGGCCCCCTCGGCCGCTCCGACGAACACCCCGCAGCGGCAGAAGGTGCGGCCCCCGGCGCCGGCGCCCTCGAAGCCGGCCGCGCCCTCGACCGCCCCGACCCGCACCCCGCCGAGCGCCGCGCCGGCCCAGCGCGGACAGGTGCCGAGCGTCGAGGTGTCGGCGGCGGCCACCGTGATGTCCCTGGTCAACCAGGAGCGGGAGCAGGTGGGTTGCAGCCCCGTGGCGGCGGACCCATCACTGGGTTCGCTGGCGACCGCCTTCAGCGACGACATGGCGGCGCGCGGCTTCTTCGACCACACCGACCCGGACGGCAGGACGCCGTGGGACCGCGCGGCGAAGGCCGGCGTGCAGGGCCTCGGCGGCGAGAACATCGCCCGCGGCCAGGCGGACGCCAAGGCCGTGATGGCCGCCTGGATGAACAGCCCGGACCACCGCGCGAACATTCTCAACTGCCAGTACAAGTCCCTGGGCGTCGGCGTGCACTTCGGTCCGGGCGGCCCCTGGTGGACACAGGACTTCGGCTTTTGATCATGTGCTCGTTCGTATCGCGCGTTCGGCCATTGGCCGAGCGTACGATCGCGAGTTCGGGCAATTGATCAATTGCTCGCTCATACGCGCTCTCGGGTAGCGAGTATGGCGCCGCAGCAGACGAAAGGGCCCTCTCCGTGGCGAACGGAGAGGGCCCTTTCGTCTGCTGCGGTGGTGCGGAATCCGCTCCGCGGGCGGGCGTGTCAGATCGCGACGGCCGCCTTGCCCGCGAGGAAGACGCGGGCGGTCTCGGTGACGCGGCGGCCCAGGTGCTCGGCGGTCGCGACATCGGCCTTGTGGACGGCTTCGGGGCCCTGGTCGGAGTTGGTCTGGGCGCCGGCGCCCGAGAAGAAGCCGAGCCGGTTGAGGTCGTACTCGGATCCGGTGGAGGCGTTCCAGCCGGGCTTGAGGCCGAGGTTCACCCAGTGCATGCCGTGCTGGGCGGCGAGGGTCGCGAAGAACTGCAGGGTGTGGCCCTTGTCGCCGCTCTTGGAGCCGGAGTTGGTGAAGCCCGCGGCGAGCTTGTCCTGCCAGGCGTCGGTGAACCAGCGCTTGGAGGTGGCCTCGGCGAACTGGTGGAAGGCGCCGGAGGCGGTGCCCATGTAGGTCGGCGAGCCGAAGACGATCGCGTCGGAGGCGTCGAGCAGCTCCCACTCGGCCTCGGTGATGGTGTCGACCTTGATGACGTGGACGGCGGCACCGGCCTCGGCGGCGGCCTGGCCCAGGGCTTCGGCGAGGACGGCGGTGTGGCCGTAGCCGGAGTGGTAGGCGATCGAGACGACAGGAGTGATCACGGCGGTAATCCCCTCAAGGGCATGGCAGGTCATGGGTACGGAAGGAACGGAGAAAGCGGGCGCGACGGCGTGGGGCCGTTTTCCGCAGCGGTGGCCCGCTGCAGCGCTGCACCCAGGTAAGCACTAACTTTTGGTTAGCGCAATCTGGGCGCGAGCGCTGCGGGGGCGTATGGTGAAGGGATGGACGAGATCTCCGCGGATGCGCGACGCGCCGACGGGCCGCGCGCTACGGCCATGGCCGACGACGACCTGGCGTTCAACGTGTTCGCCAAGTCCTGCCCCTCACGGCGCACCCTTGAGGACGTCACGGGCCGCTGGGGCAGCCTCACCCTGGGCGCCCTGCACGAGGGGAGCGCCCGCTTCAACGAGCTGCGCCGCAGGATCGACGGCGTGAGCGAGAAGATGCTCTCCCAGACGTTGCACTCGCTGGAGCGCGACGGCCTGGTCCTGCGCGAGGCGCAGCCCACCAACCCGCCGCGGGTCGACTACGAGCTGACCCCGCTGGGCCGGGAGGTCGCCGAGCGGCTGCTCTCCCTCATCCACTTCGTGGAGGGGCGGATGCCGGCCGTCCTGGAGGCGCAGGAAAGCTACGACAGCGCGCGCGGAGCCCTCTGACAGCGGGGGCAGAAGTAGCTGGACCGGTTCATCCAGGCGCGCCTGCGCATCGGCGTTCCGCAGCGCCGGCACGGCTCGCCCTCGCGGCCGTACGCGTCGAGGGAGCGGTCGAAGTAGCCGGACTCCCCGTTGACGTTGACGTAGAGGCTGTCGAAGCTGGTGCCGCCGACGGCGAGCGCCGCGTTCATCACATCCCGTGCGTGGCCGAGGAGTTCGGCCGCCTTGGGGCGGTTCAGGGTCGCCGTCGGGCGGTCGTAGTGCAGCTTCGCGCGCCACAGCGCCTCGTCGGCGTAGATGTTGCCGACCCCGCTGATGAGCGATTGATCGAGCAGTGCTCGTTTGATCGTGGTGCGCCGCAGCCGCAGTGCCGCGAAGAAGGCCTCGTCGTCGAAGGCCGGGTCCAGCGGGTCACGGGCGATGTGCGCGATGACGTCGGGCAGCCCGTCGGTGCTGCCGGCGACGGTGGGGTGGAGCGAGAGGCCGCCGAAGGTGCGCTGGTCGACGAAGCGCAGTTCGGTGCCGACCTCGTCCTGGAACCGCACACGGATCCGCAGATGCTTCTCGGCCGGCGCCTCTGCCGGCTGCACCAGCAGCTGGCCGCTCATCCCGAGGTGGCCGAGCACGGCGAAGTCCGCGTCCGCGAGCGGCAGCCACAGGTACTTGCCGCGCCGGTGCGCGACGCCGATGCGGTGGCCCTTGAGGCGTGCCGCGAAGTCGTCGCCCCCGGCGAGGTGACGGCGTACCGCGCGGGGATGCAGCACCTCGACGTCCGCCACGGTGCGCCCGGCCACCCAGCGCTCGAGTCCGCGCCGTACGACTTCGACTTCAGGCAGCTCAGGCATGGGCGCAGATTACCCGGTGGGCGGAGGGCGCCCACAGCGGGCCCGCGCCGCCACGGGGGCACGGGGACGAGCGAAAGCCCCCGCCCGGCACCGAAGTGCGCCGGACGGGGGCTCTCGAAGGAAAGGGGCTCAGGCCGCCGGACCACCGCTGGCGGGGGTCGGCGACCCGCCGTCGGAGGTGGCGGTGACGGTGGCCTCGGCCACCGCCTTGGCCCGCTCGTCGGCGTCGGCCCTGATGGACCGCCATGCCGATTCCGCGGCCTGCTGTTCCGCTTCCTTCTTGCTGCGGCCGGTGCCGGTGCCGTACGAGACACCACCGACGCGGGCGGCAGCAGTAAAGGTCTTCTCGTGGTCGGGACCGGTCTCGGAGACCAGGTACTCGGGAACGCCGAGCCCTTCGGCCGCCGTCAGCTCCTGGAGACTGGTCTTCCAGTCCAGGCCGGCCCCGAGGTTCGAGGACTTCTCGATCAGGGGGTCGAACAGCTTGTGGACGAGCGCGGACGCCGCCTCAAGCCCCTGGTCGAGATAGACCGCGCCGATCACCGCTTCTAGGGTGTCGGCAAGGATGGATGCCTTGTCCCGGCCGCCCGTGCCCTCTTCGCCCCGGCCGAGCCGGATGAAGGAGCCGAGTTCGAGCCCTCGGCCCACTTCCGCGAGCGCACGAGAGTTGACCACCGCGGCCCGGAGTTTGGCCAGCTGGCCTTCCGGGAGGTCGGGGTGGGTGCGGTACAGCGTGTCGGTGACGACCAGACCGAGCACCGAGTCCCCGAGGAACTCCAGCCGCTCATTGGTCGGCAGACCGCCGTTCTCGTACGCGTACGAACGGTGGGTGAGTGCACGCACCAGAAGGGCGGACTCAAGTTGATACCCGAGCCGCCCTTCCAGAAGCGTGTGGGACGAGGCCGTGTTGTTGTCCGCCTTTTTGGCGTTGGACTCAGACATCGGGCCTCTCACCAGCCGCTCAGACCTCGAGGACCTGGCGCTTGTTGTAGGTGCCGCAGCTCGGGCACGCGATGTGCTGGAGCTTCGGCTCATGGCAGCGCTCGCACGCAACCAGGGTGGGGACCGCAGCCTTCCACTGCGACCGGCGGTGGCGCGTGTTGCTGCGCGACATCTTCCGCTTCGGAACAGCCACGGCTACTTCTCCTGCTTCTCGGCGGCATCCTGCACGTCAGACGCAGTGCCGCTCATGTTGTCCTTCTCGCCGTCCTGGATGGTCCCGGCGAGTCCCTGCAATGCCGCCCAACGAATGTCGACGGCGTCATGGTGGTGCTCCGGGTCGTCCGCCAGGCGCGCTCCGCATTCGGAACACAGCCCCGGGCAGTCCTCCCGGCACACCGGCTGCATGGGCAGTGCGAGCACTACCGCGTCACGCAGCAAGGGCTCGAGGTCGAACATGCCGTCCTCGAGCGGAATCGTGTCCTCGTCGTCCTCGGCATCGTCGTCCGCGGCAGCCTTGTGGCGGCCCCGGTCGTCGGTGTCGGGGTACGAGAACATTTCCTGGAAGTCCACTTCAACGTCCTGCTGAAGCGGCTCCAGACACCTTACGCACTCCCCCTCGGCCGATGCACGGGCGGTGCCTGTGACAAGCACCCCTTCCATGACCGACTCCAGACGGAGCTCGATGTCCACGGGCCTGCCCTCAGGCACGTGGATGACCTCGGGGATCCCGAGTTCCTTCGGGGCTTCCACGGTGCGGGAGATCCGCTGGAGCGCACCGGGTCGCCGTCCCAGCTCGTGTGTGTCGAACACGAGGGGGTTGCGGTGGTCGAGGCGCGTGCTCAGGGCTCTTCCTGCTTTCGAGGTCGTGGAGTGGGCTGCCACCGGCTTCGCTGAGCGAATCGGGCAGCTTGGATCGCGGACGTACGCGCGACCGAAGAGCCAGGATACTGGACCGGCCGCCATAGACCCAATCCGGCCCTCACCGGTCCCCGGGCCGGGGCTCCGGCGGTCAGGGGCGGTGCTGCCCGTGGCCCTGTTCGTAGGCGCGCAGCTGATCCAGGTCGATCATGCTGGTGTCGAAGAGGCTGGTCTCGTCGAGCGCGGCCTGCTGCGGCTGGTGCTGGGGCTGCGGCGGCACGTACTGCTGCTGGCCGTGCACCTGGCCCTGGTCGTAGGCGTACGGATCCTGCTGGACGTATCCGTACTGCGCGTACTGCTCCTGCTGCTGGAGCTGGGTCTGGTGCTGGTAGCCGTACGGATCCTGCTGCGGCTGCTGGTAGCCGTAGGGGTCGTACACCGGCTGCTGCTGCGCCGGGATGTGCGGCTCGGCGATGTGCGGCTCGGGGGTGTGCGCCGTGACGGGTGCCGGCTCGGCCAGCTCGGCGAGGCCTGCCAGGTAGTCGGCGTCGCTGGTGTGCTGGTGCAGGCCGCCGGCCGCGTCCTGGGCGGCCATGTGGTCGGCGAGGTCGTCGGAGGCGGTCCTGCCGTGCAGCTTCTGGCGGCCGCGGCCGACCGCTTCGAGGGTCTTGGCGAGCACCGCCTCAAAGGCGCCCAGCTTGGCGTCGACGTACTCGTCGGCCCGGTGGATGAGCGTCTGCGGGTCGGCGCTGTACTCGGGGGCGTCCTCGTCGGTGCGGCCCTGCTCGTCGAGGCCGGGGCCGCGGCCGAGCAGCTTCTCGCGGCCGCGGTCGACCGAGCCGATCGTCTTGGTGAGGACGACCTCGAAGTTGGCGAGCTTGGAGTCGACGTAGTCGTCGGCCTCGGCGCGGATCTCCTCGGCGTCCTTGCGGGCCTCGTCGAGGATCCGGTCCGCCTCGTCCTGGGACTGGCGGGCGACGGCGGTGTCGGAGATCAGCGTGCCGCGCTGGGCGTGCGCGGACTCGATGATCCGCTCGGCCTCCTGGCGCGCCTGCTCGACCATCTGCTCCCGGCCGCCGATCAGCTCCTGGGCCTGGGCGAGCGAGCCGGGCAGGGCCTGGCGCACCTCTTCCAGCATGGCCAGCAGCTCGGCGCGGTTGACCACGCACGAGGCCGACATGGGCATGGACCGGGCGCTGCCGACCATCCCGACGATCTCGTCGAGCTTCTTCTGCACGTCCACCGGCGATCGCCACTCTTCTAACGGATTGGAGACGGACGGGACGACTGTAAGGCCAGTCGGCGCCCGCCCGACACCGGGTGACGGGCTGTCAGTTGCCCGGGGGCCGGCTCACTTTCCGGCGAGCCGTGCGACCAGGGCCGCGTGGACGGTGGCCGGCAGCAGGTGGGAGACGTCTCCGCCCCAGGTCGCGACCTCCTTGACCAGCGAGGACGACAGGAAGCTGTACGTCGGGTTGGTCGGCACGAACAGGGTCTCGACGCCCGAGAGCCCGTTGTTCATCTGCGCCATCTGCAACTCGTAGTCGAAGTCGCTGACGGCGCGGAGGCCCTTGACGATCGCGGGGATGTCCCGCTGCTTGCAGAAGTCGACGAGCAGGCCGTGGAAGGACTCGACCTCCACGTTGCCGAGGTCGGCGGTCACCTCGCGGATCATCTCGATCCGCTCCTCGATGGTGAACAGGCCCTGCTTCGACTGGTTGATCATCACCGCGACATGTACGACGTCGTACAGGCGGGAGGCGCGGGCGATGATGTCGAGGTGTCCGTTGGTGATGGGGTCAAAGGACCCGGGACAGACGGCGCGGCGCATCTGGTGTCCCTCGCTCTCCGGTCCGGTCATGGGGTGTCTCGCGGTGCGTTCTCGCACGTGGAGGCGGCGCGACCGTACCAAAGCGTGCCCTCGCCGTAACGACGGGCCCGCAGTGCTTCGAATCCTTCGGGCCAGCCGAATTCCCCGCCTCTGGTGCTGCGCTCCACGGTGACGAGACAGTCCTCCGCGAGCCAGCCCCCGCGGCCGAGTGTGAGGAGGATCTCCCGAAGATCGTCATCGGTCACGGCGTACGGCGGGTCCAGGAAAATCACGTCATACGGGGCGGCGGGCGCCGGGCCTGTCACGATCTGTTCCGCTTTGCCGGTACGCACTTCGGCGCCCTGGAGCTTCAGCGCGGCCACGTTGTCGCGGACGGTGCGTGCGGCGCGGGTGTCGGCCTCGACGAGCAGGGCGTGGGCGGCGCCCCGGGAGAGCGCCTCGAGGCCCACGGCGCCGGAGCCCGCGTACAGATCGGCGATCCGGATGCCGTCGAGCGTGCCGAGCAGCGCCTCCCAGGTGGAGAAGAGGCCCTCGCGCGCCCGGTCGGACGTGGGGCGGGTGCCGGTGCCCGGCGGTACGGCCAGGCGACGGCCACCGGCCCGGCCGGCGATCACGCGGGTCATCTCAGTCCTTGTCCGTGTCCATGCGTCGGATGTACTCGCCCCCAGTCTCTCAGCCCTTGTCGAGGTACTGCTCGCGGTCCTTGTCCAGCAGGGCGTCCAGCGCGGTGCGCAGGCCGGGCAGGCGGTCGAGGTCCGGGTCGTCGGCGACCACCGTGACGGCCTCCTCGCGGGCGGCGGCGATGACCTCCTCGTCCTCGATGACGGTGAGCATCCGCAGCGAGGAGCGCACCCCGGACTGGGCCTGGCCGAGCACATCGCCCTCCCGGCGCTGTTCGAGGTCGATGCGGGAGAGCTCGAAGCCGTCGAGCGTGGAGGCGACGGCGTTGAGCCGGGCGCGGGCGGGGCTCGCCTCCGGCATGTCGGTGACGAGCAGACACAGGCCGGGCGCGGAGCCACGGCCGACACGGCCGCGCAGCTGGTGGAGCTGGGAGACGCCGAACCGGTCGGCGTCCATGATCACCATCGCGGTGGCGTTCGGCACGTTCACCCCGACCTCGATGACGGTGGTCGCGACCAGGACGTCGACCTCGCCGGCGCCGAACCGGCGCATCACGTCGTCCTTGTCGTCCGGCTGCATCCTGCCGTGCAGGATCTCGGTGCGCAGCCCCTGGAGCGGGCCCTTCCTCAGCTGCTCGGCGATCTCGATCACGGCGAGCGGCGGCCGTCTGTCGGCGGTCTCGGCCTCCTCGGCCTTCTTCTTGCCCTGGGCGGTCTTCTTCTCCTCCCCTTCCTCGGCGGAGTCGCCGATGCGCGGGCACACCACGTACGCCTGGTGGCCCTTGTCGACCTCCTCGCGCACCCGCTCCCAGGCGCGGGCCAGGAAGTGCGGCTTGTCCTGGGCGGGGACGACATGGCTGGCGATGGGCGAGCGGCCGGCGGGCAGCTGGTCGAGGACGGAGGTCTCCAGGTCGCCGAAGACCGTCATCGCGACGGTGCGCGGGATGGGCGTGGCGGTCATGACGAGCAGGTGCGGGGGTTGTTTGCCCTTGCCGCGCAGGGCGTCGCGCTGCTCGACGCCGAAGCGGTGCTGCTCGTCGACGACGACCAGGCCCAGGTCGTGGAATTGCACCTTGTCCTCGATGAGGGCGTGGGTCCCGATGACCAGGCCCGCCTCGCCGGTGACCAGGTCGAGCAGGGCCTGGCGCCGGGCCGGCACCCCCATCGAGCCGGTGAGCAGCACGACCTTGGTGCCCTGGTCGGCCCCGCCGAGCATGCCGCCCTCGGCGAGCTCGCCCATCATCTCGGTGATCGAGCGGTGGTGCTGCTGGGCGAGGACCTCGGTGGGCGCGAGCATCGCGGCCTGGCCCCCGGAGTCGACGACGGCGAGCATGGCGCGCAGCGCGACCATCGTCTTTCCCGAGCCGACCTCGCCCTGGAGCAGCCGGTGCATGGGGTGTTCGGTCGCCAGGTCGTCGAAAATCTCCCCGGAGACCTTCTCCTGGCCCTCGGTGAGGGTGAAGGGCAGTTTGGCGTCGAAGGCGTCGAGCAGGCCGCCGGGGGCCGGTCGCCGTGCCACGGCGGGGAGTTGGCCGTCGGCGTGGCGGCGGCGGGCGAGCGCCACCTGGAGGACGAAGGCCTCGTCCCACTTCAGGCGCTGCCGGGCGTCCTCGATGTCGGCCTTGGTGTGCGGCCGGTGGACCTTGAGCAGGGCCTCGGGCAGCGGGACGAAGCCGCGCCCTTCGCGCAGCGTCTCGGGCAGCGGATCGACGGCCTCCTGGGCGCTGGGCAGCACCGCGTCGACCGCTTTGGCGATCTTCCAGGACTCCAGGCCCTTGCAGGCCGGGTAGATCGGGATGAGGGCGCCGGCCCAGGAGGCGATGTCCGCCCCGTCGTCCGTCTCGCCCTCGGCCGCGTCGGCGGCGAGCTTGGCGTAGGTGGGGTGGGCGAGCTGCATGCGCCGGTTGAACATCGACACCTTGCCCGCGAACATCGCCCGGCTGCCGGGGAGCAGCTCCTTGTGCGGCTTGTGGATGCCGCGGCCGAAGAAGACCAGCTGGAGGCGGCCGCTGCCGTCGGTGATGGTGATCTCCAGGCGCTGGCCGCGCCCGCCGTTGAAGGTGTGCACCCGGGCGTCGGCGACCTGGGCGACGACCGTGACGTCCTCGTCCAGGGGCAGCTCGGCCAGCTTGGTGAGCTGGCCGCGCTCCTCGTACCGCCGCGGGTAGTGGTGCAGGAGGTCGCCGACCGTGTGCAGGTCGAGCTGGTCGGCCATCACCTTCGCGGTGGGTCCGCCGAGCAGCTTCTTCAGTGGTTCTTCGAGCGCAGGCACGCGATCCATTGCACACCACAGGACTGACAGCCCGCCAAGACCTGTGGATAACCGCTGGTCACGCCCGTGCCGCGCGGGGCGGGCAAGCTCCGGCGCCGGGGTCCTACTCCACGCCGATCAGGAGCGGAACCCCTTGGCGGCCGCCCTCGTACACCACGGTGTCGACCGCCAAGTGGGCCTTGGCGACGTGTGATTCGAGCAGGGCGGCGAGGTTCGGCGGGGCGTCGGCGGCGAGGACCAGGGTGACGAGCTCGCCGCCCGCGGCGAGCATCCGGTCGAGGACGGTGCGGGCGGTGGAGGCCAGGTCCTGGCCGATGACCACGACGTCGCCGTCGATGAGGCCGAGCACGTCCCCGGCCTGGCAGACGCCGGCCATCGTCCACGACTGCCGTTCGGCGACGGCCAGTTCGGCGTGGCGGGTGGCGCCCGCCGCCGAGGTCATCGCGACGACGTCCTCGTCGAAGCGCCGGTCGGGGGCGTGTACGGCGAGCGCCGCGATGCCCTGGACGGCGGCCCGGGTCGGGATCAGCGCGACCCGGATGCCCTCGGCCCTGGCCTGCTCGACGGCGGCGGCCGCCGTGTGGCGCAGCTCGGCGTCGTTGGGCAGGAGCACCACCTCGCGGGCGTGCGCGCGCCGGATCG
This sequence comes from Streptomyces sp. NBC_00083, assembly GCF_026343295.1. GTDB lineage: Bacteria > Actinomycetota > Actinomycetes > Streptomycetales > Streptomycetaceae > Streptomyces. Next base: position 1,211,844 of record NZ_JAPELY010000002.1, on the reverse strand, counting down.
CCTCGACGAGTTCGCCGCTGGCGGGGGGCTCGCCGGGCCGGGCGAGCACCGTGGTCGCGCCGGCCTCGGCGCAGAGCCCCGCGAGGCCCTCGCCGGGCACGACCGCGACGACGGCCCGCTGGACCTGCTCCCGGGACGGCTCGGCGGCGGCCGGCTGCTCGAAGTGCGTGATGCGGATCCGGTACGGCCGGCCCGCCTCGACTCCGGCCTCCACGGCGGCGCCCGCGTCGTCGACGTGCACATGGACGTTCCAGAGGCCGTCGCCGCCGACCACGACCAGGGAGTCGCCGAGCCGGTCGAGCCGGGTGCGCAGCCGGTCCACGGCCGCGTCGTCGGCCTCCAGGAGGTAGATCACCTCGAAGGCGGGCCCGGCCGTCTCGGTCTCCGCCGGGCAGTCCACGGCGGGCACCGGCACCGGCGCCGGGCCGCGTACCACCGGGGCTTCGCCGGAGAGCGCCTGGACCAGCGCACCCAACACGGTGACCAGGCCCCGGCCGCCCGCGTCGACCACGCCCGCCCGGCCGAGGACGGCGAGCTGGGTGGGGGTCGCGTCCAGGGCGTCACGGGCGCCCGCGTAGGCGGCCTGTGCGACGGCCGCCGGGGTGCCGTTCGTCTCGCGCGCGGCTTCGGCGGCGGCCGTCGCCACCGTCAGGACGGTGCCCTCGACGGGGTGGGCGACCGCCAGGTAGGCGGCGGCAGCGGCGCGGTGCAGGGCCGTCGCGAGGTCCCCGTCGTCCTGGAGCACCTCCGCCATCCCCCTCAGGAGCTGGGCGAGGATCGTGCCGGAGTTGCCCCGGGCGCCGATCAGCGCGCCGTGCGCCATGGCCCGCACCACGTCGGTGGTAGGCGGGACGCCCGCGTACACGGGCGGCTCGGGGTAGGCGGCGAAGACGGCCTCGACGGCCTGCGCCGCGGACTCCATCGTCAGGTAGAGGTTGGTGCCGGTGTCCCCGTCGGCGACCGGGTACACGTTGATCGCGTCGATCGCCTCGCGGTCCCGGCCCAGTGCGTCGAGCGCCAGCGCGCACCAGCCGCGTACCGCGACGGCATCGAGGGTCTGCGGCACCTGGTGGTCCTCCTTGGGGGAGCGGCGGGCGGGCCGCGTGGGGATGCGGCCGAATCCGCAGGGTAGACCCGGTCCGGGCCGGGGGCCGGGTCGGGGGCGGCCGGGACCGTGGTAGTTTCGTATCTCAGGAGCAGGCGTTGTATGCTGCTTCGGTTGCCCGGCGAGAGTCGGGCCAATTCCCCCGGCAAGCCACTTCAGATCTCTGATTCCGGTGCGCCGGATTCACTGTAAGTGCATTTAATGCATCTGAAGCTTTTGGAGTGACCCGTGGCTGCCAACTGCGACGTCTGCGGCAAGGGGCCGAGCTTCGGCAACAACATTTCCTTCTCGCACCGCCGTACGTCTCGTCGCTGGAACCCGAACATCCAGCGTGTGCGTGCCGTGGTCGGTCGGACGCCGAAGCGGCTCAACGTCTGCACCTCGTGCATCAAGGCCGGCAAGGTCTCGCGCTAATTGCGACGTCTGTCGTAGCGCAGCCCTGCGGTTGCCTTGAAAAGCCGGTCCACCTCGGTGGACCGGCTTTTTGCCGTGCCCGCAGCCGTGCACGATCCGTGCGCGAGCCGCTACCGGGGGCCGAACGCGCAGGTCCGGCCCCCGTCGACGCCTCCCCCGCCGGCGCCCGCGCCTAGCGGAAGCGCCAGCCGTGGTCGACGGGTCCGATGCCGGCGCCCAGCGCGTACCCCGCGCCGATGGCTCCGGTCACGTACTCCTTGGCCGCCCGGACCGCGTCCGGGACCGCGAGCCCCTTGGCCAGGTGGGAGGCGATGGCGGAGCCGAGCGTGCAGCCCGTGCCGTGGGTGTGCCGGTTGTCCAGGCGCGGGGCGCGCAGCCAGTGCTCCTCCTGGCCGTCGGTCAGGAGGTCGAGCGCGTCTCCGGGGTAGTGGCCGCCCTTGATGAGCGCCCAGCGCGGCCCGAACCCCAGGATCGCCTCCGCCGCGCGGCGCATTCCGTCCTCGTCCTCGACCAGGACGCCGGTGAGCTGCGTCACTTCGTCGAGGTTGGGCGTGGCGACGGTCGCGGTCGGCAGCAGCCGGGTGCGTACGCAGTCGAGGGCCTCGGCGGCGAGCAGCGGGTCGCCGTGCTTGGAGACGCCGACCGGGTCCACGACGACCGGGGCGTCGGTGGCGGCGAGCAGATCGGCCACGGCCTCGACGAGGGCGGCCGACGACAGCATGCCGGTCTTCACCGCCTGGACGCCGATGTCGTCGACGACGGCCCGGTACTGCGCCCGCACCGCGTCCACCGGGAGCTCCCAGACGCCCTGGACGCCGAGCGAGTTCTGCGCGGTGACGGCGGTGATCACGCTCATGCCGTGCACCCCGAGCGCGAGCATCGTCTTGAGGTCGGCCTGGATGCCCGCGCCGCCGCCGGAGTCGGATCCGGCGACGGTCAGCACGCGCGGGGGGATCACTCGGGATCGTCCCCGAAGTGGTCCCAGCCGCCCTTGCTGGTCCAGGGCGCGCCGTCCACGGTGACGGTGGGCAGCGCGGAGGGGTTGAGGACCTCGCCGATCACCTTCCAGCGGGCGGGCAGCTTCACGTCCGGCGGGAACGTCGCCACGATCGCGTGGTCCTCGCCACCGGTGAGCACCCACTGCAGCGGGTCCACGCCGACGGCCTGGCCGATGTCGCTCATCTGCGTCGGGATGTCGATGAGCCCGGAGCGCAGGTCGATGCGGACCTTGCTGGACTCGGCGATGTGGCCGAGGTCGGCGACGAGCCCGTCGCTGACGTCGGTCATGGCGGTGGCGCCAAGACCGGCCGCCGCGGGGCCCGCGTGGTACGGGGGCTCGGGGCGCCGGTGTGCCTCGACGAAGGCCCGCGGCGAGCGGAAGCCGCGCGAGAGGACCGCGTAGCCCGCCGCCGACCAGCCGAGCCAGCCCGTCACGGCGACGACGTCGCCGGGCTGGGCGCCGGACCGGGTCACCGGCTCGTGGTTGCGCAGGTCGCCGAGCGCGGTGATGGCGACGGTGATGGTGTCGCCGCGCACGACGTCACCGCCGACGACGGCCGCCCCCGCGACCTGGCACTCGTCGCGGATGCCGTCCATCAGCTCGGTGGGCCAGGTGACCGGGAGTTCGGCCGGCACGACGAGGCCGAGCAGCACGGCCGTCGGCACCGCGCCCATGGCGGCGATGTCGGCCAAGTTCTGTGCGGCGGCCTTGCGTCCGACGTCGTACGCCGTCGACCAGTCGCGCCGGAAGTGGCGTCCTTCGAGCAGGACGTCCGTGCTGGCGACCACCCTGCGGTCGGGCGCGGTCACGACCGCGGCGTCGTCGCCGGGCCCCAGCCTGACCGCGGGGGTGGAGGTGAGCCGGGAGGTCAGCTCCCTGATGAGCCCGAACTCCCCCAACTCGCCCACAGTGCCTTTCACCGTGTCCCACCTCTCATCGTCGTACTCCATCTGCCCCCGTGCGCTTGCGGTCGCGAGCGGCCTCGGGCGTGGGTACCGTCAACACATACGTCAACTTCATGGCGGCTCTCGCCCCCAGGCGCGAGCGGCCGGTCGCGCGGGTCTCCCCGTCGCGCGGGGCGACGCGGTACCGTGGCGTCTCTTTCTCTCCCCCACATGATCCTCGTGGCCGCCCTGGAGGTTCCGTGGTACAGGCGTACATCCTCATTCAGACCGAAGTGGGCAAGGCGTCGACCGTCGCCGAGGCCATCGCAGACCTCGCGGGAGTGATCCAGGCCGAAGACGTCACCGGGCCGTACGACGTGATCGTGCGGGCCCAGGCCGAGACCGTCGACGAACTCGGCCGCATGGTGGTCGCCAAAGTCCAGCAGGTGGACGGCATCACCAGAACGCTGACCTGCCCGGTCGTCCATCTGTAGCCCCCGCTTACCCTGGGCCGGTGACTTTCTCTCGCCGGCCGCTCCTCATCCTGCCCGCGGTCGCCCTCCTGGCGGCCGCGGGCTGTTCTTCGTCCGACGCCACCGCGGAGGTGACGGTTCCTTCGCCGTCGGCGAAGGAGGCGGCCGCCTGCGCGGCTCTGGACAAGCTCCTGCCCGACACCGTGGCCGGGCAGAAGCGGCACGACCCCACCCCGGACTCGCCGCTGACGGCCCGCTGGGGGGACGGGGACGCCGCGATCGTACTGCGCTGCGGGGTCCCGCGGCCCGACGAGGTGGCGGATCCGAAGTATCCCGGGGTCGAGGTGGAGGGCGTCACGTGGACGGTGCAGGCCCGTGCCGAGGGGCCGCGCTTCATCACCCAGTACCGGGAGCCCTACGTCGAGCTGCTGACGGGGACGCGGTACGAGCACGACGCCTCGGTGCTCCAGCCGTTCGGCGCCCCCGTCGCCAAGGCGCTCCCCAAGACCCTCGACGTGCCATAGAAAGACCCTGGGCGTGCCCTAACCCACGCCCAGCGGCGTCAGCGGAGCCCGGTCGGGCGGCGCAGGGCCGCTTCGAGGAGCTTGTCGACCAGCTCCGCGTAGGCGACGCCGCTCTCCTGCCACATCCGCGGGTACATCGAGATCGGCGTGAAGCCCGGCATCGTGTTGATCTCGTTGATGACGAACTCGCCGTTGTCCTGGAGGAAGAAGTCCGCCCGGACCAGGCCCTCGCAGGACGCGGCCTCGAACGCCTCGACGGCCAGGCGCTGCACCTCGGCGGTGGCCTCGTCGCCGATCGGCGCGGGCACGATGCCGGCCGCCGAGTCGATGTACTTGGCCTCGAAGTCGTAGAACTCGTGGGCGGTGACCGGCGGGATCTCGGCGGGCACGCTCGCACGCGGCCCGTCCTCCAACTCCAGGACGCCGCACTCGATCTCGCGGCCGCGCAGCAGCGACTCGACGAGGAACTTGGGGTCGTGGCGGCGGGCCTCCGCGATGGCCTCGTCCAGGCCCTCGAAGGAGTCGACCTTGGTGATGCCGAACGAGGAACCGGCCCGGGACGGCTTGATGAACAGCGGCCAGCCGTGCTCGCCGGCGAAGTCGGCGATGCGCTGGCGGGCGCCCTTCTCGTCCTGCTCCCACTCGCGCGGACGCACCACCAGGTAGGGGCCGACGGGCAGCCCGAAGGAGGTGAAGACGCGCTTCATGTACTCCTTGTCCTGGCCGACGGCGGAGGCGAGGACGCCCGCGCCGACGTAGGGGATGCCGGAGAGCTCCAGGAGGCCCTGGAGGGTGCCGTCCTCACCGTACGGGCCGTGCAGCACCGGGAAGACGACGTCGACCTCGCCCAGCGCCTTGGGCACCATGCCGGGCTCGGTGTAGACGACTTCGCGGCTGCCCGGATCCACGGGCAGGACCACGCCGCCCTCGGCGGACTCGGCGAGCTCGTCGACGCTGGGGGTGCGCCGGTCGCTGATCGCCATCCGCTCCGGCTCGTCGGCGGTGAGCGCCCAGCGGCCGTCCGTCGTGATGCCGATGGGCAGCACGTCGTACTTCGTACGGTCGATGGAGCGCAGCACGGCGCCTGCGGTCACGACCGAGATGCCGTGTTCCGAACTGCGGCCGCCGAACACCACGGCCACCCGCGGCTTGCGGAGCTGCTTCTCAGGGTTCTGGGGGAGGTTCTCGCTGCTCATATCGCGTTGAGGGTACCCGTTCGGAGCCCCGCGGCCACTGCCACGGGGCCCGGCACGTCAGCGTCGTTCGGCCTTGGCGCTGCGCGACATCAGCTCCTTGAGGGCGACGACCGGCGGCTTGCCCTCGTGGACGATGCCGACGACGGTCTCCGTGATGGGCATGTCGACGCCGTGGCGGCGGGCCAGATCCAGCACGGATTCGCAGGACTTGACGCCCTCGGCGGTCTGCTTGGTGACCGCGATGGTCTCCTGCAGGGTCATGCCCCTGCCCAGGTTGGTGCCGAAGGTGTGGTTGCGCGAGAGCGGCGAGGAGCAGGTGGCCACCAGGTCGCCGAGGCCCGCGAGCCCGGAGAAGGTGAGCGGGTCGGCGCCCATGGCGAGGCCGAGCCGGGTGGTCTCGGCGAGGCCTCGGGTGATGAGCGAGCCCTTGGCGTTGTCGCCGAGCCCCATGCCGTCGGCGATGCCGACGGCGAGCCCGATGACGTTCTTGACGGCGCCGCCCAGTTCGCAGCCGACGACGTCGGTGTTGGTGTACGGGCGGAAGTACGGGGTGTGGCAGGCGGCCTGGAGGCGCTGGGCGACGGCCTCGTCCCGGCAGGCGACGACGGCCGCGGCGGGCATCCGCTTGGCGATCTCCTTGGCCAGGTTGGGCCCGGTGACCACGGCGACGCGGTCCTCGGAGACCTTGGCGACCTCGGCGACGACCTCACTCATCCGCTTGGCGGTGCCGAGTTCGACGCCCTTCATCAGGGAGACGAGGACGGTGCCGGGAGCCAGCAGGGGCGCCCACTCGGCGAGGTTGTCGCGCAGCGTCTGCGAGGGGACGGCGAGAACCGTGAAGTCGGCGCCGGCCGCGGCCTCGGCGGGGTCGGTGGTGGCCCGCACGGAGGCGGGCAGCTCGATGCCGGGCAGGTAGTCCGGGTTGGTGCGCGTGGAGTTGACCGCTTCGACGAGTTCGGGGCGGCGGGCCCACAGGGTGACGTCGCACCCCGCGTCGGCGAGGACCATGGCGAACGCCGTGCCCCACGAACCCGTCCCGAACACCGCTGCCTTGGTGGTGCCGTGCGTCACTTGGTGTCCTCCCGGGCGGCCTCGCGGCGCTGCTGCGCGCGGACTTCGCGCAGATCGTACGGCTTGGCGGGGGCCTTCTCGCCCCGCAGTTCCTCCAGGATCGAGGTGATCGAGGCCATGATGGTCTCGGTGACCTCCTTGAGCACCTCGGGCGTCGGCTCCTTGTCGTAGAACCGGTCGAGGTCGACCGGCGGACCGGCCTTGACCTGGAGGGTCTTGCGCGGGAAGAAGCGGACCTTCTTCTCCTTGGCGTACGGCGGCATCGCCAAGTTGGCGCCCCACTGGGCGATCGGGATGACGGGCGCCCGGGTCATCAGGGCGGCCCGCGCGACCCCGGTCTTGGCGGTCATCGGCCATTGGCCCGGGTCGCGGGTGAGGGTGCCTTCGGGGTAGAAGGCCACGCATTCACCGCGCTCCACGGCGTTCACAGCGGCGCGGAAGGCGCCGACGGCGGTGGTGGACTCGCGGTAGACGGGAATCTGGCCCGTGCCGCGCAGCAGGATCCCGACGCCGGGGGCCTTGAAAAGCGCCGCCTTGGCGAGGAATCGGGGCACACGCCCCGTGTTGTATTGGAAATGCCCGTACGAGAACATGTCCAGATACGAGTTGTGATTGATGGCGGTGATGAATCCGCCGTCGGAAGGAATGTTCTCCATTCCCCGCCAGTCCCGCTTGAACAGAACGACCAGCGGCGGTTTTGCGATGACCGCCGCCAGGCGGTACCAGAAGCCGATTCTGCGGCGGGACACTCGGACACCTTCCTCTGTGGACCCCGGCCAGGCCTCTGTACGACCCGGGGGAACGGACCAGGGCGGCTGCTGGGGGCAAGTGTCGCCCCAGGCCCCTGGCCTGTCGAGAACACCGTACGCCCCGGCCCGGACAGCGGCCCTCATGGCGGGTGACAATGAGGGCCGCCGCCGCTCGGCCGGGCCGGGGCGGGGCTCGGACGGAGGGGACGCCACGAATACCGCGACACCTGCCCGCTGGTCCCTCGTCGTCCCGCTGAAGCCCTTGGCACTGGCCAAGAGCAGGCTGGCGGCCGCCGTCGGCGACGCCCTACGGCCGCGACTCGCCCTGGCGTTCGCGCTCGACACCGTGGCGGCGGCGCTCGACTGCCCGGCGGTACGCGATGTGGCGGTCGTCACGGACGATCCGCTGGCCGGAGCGGAGCTGGCCGCGCTCGGCGCGCGCATCGTGCCGGACTCCCCCGGCGCCGGCCTCAACGCGGCGCTCGCGCACGGCGCCTGCCGGGTGCGCGGCGATGGCGCGGCGCTCGCGGTGGCCGCCCTGAACGCGGACCTGCCCGCGCTGCGCCCCGCCGAACTGGGCCGGGTGCTCGCCGCGGCGGCCGCATTTCCGCGCGCTTTTCTCCCGGACGCGGCGGGCATCGGGACGACCTTCCTTTCCGCTGCCGCCGGCACCGATTTGAACCCGCTATTCGGCGGGCCGTCCCGGGCCGCCCACACCCTGTCGGGGGCCGTCGAAATCGTGCTCGCCGGCGTGGATTCGGTGCGCCGGGACGTCGATACGGGCGCGGACCTGCGCGCCGCGCTCGCGCTGGGGGTGGGCCCCGCCACCGGCGCCCTGCGCGGCGCCCTCGATGTCGTACCCGGGCACTAGGCTGCGGGTATGCAGGCGACCGCGTACACATACGACTCCGAGACCCGCAGCGGCAGTGTGCTGCTCGACGACGGCACCCCGGTGGGTTTCGAGGCCCCGGCCTTCGACGCGGGCGGTCTGCGGCTGCTCCGGCCCGGTCAGCGGGTCCGCATCGAGACCGAGGGGTCGGGCGAGGCGCTGCGGATCACGCTGGTGACGCTGCAGACCTTCTGATCCGGCCTCCCGCCGCGCGGGTGCCGTGGCCGGAAACGGCCGCGGGCCGGGTCTCCCCGAGGGGAGCCCGGCCCGGCGCTTGAGCCTTGCCGCTGGTGACTACTTCTTGCGAGCGGTCGCCTTCTTGGCGGTGGTCTTGCGCGCCGTGGTCTTCTTCGCGGGCGCCTTCTTCGCGACGGTCTTCTTGGCCGGCGCGGTCTTCTTCGCGGTGGCCTTCTTGGCGGTCGCGGTCTTCGCCGGCGTGGCCTTCTTGGCGGTCGCCGTCGCCTTCTTGGCGGTGGTCTTCTTCGCGGTGGTCTTCTTGGCCGCCGTGGTCTTCGCGGCGGCGGTCTTCTTCACCGCTGCGGTCTTCTTGGCGACGGCCTTCTTGGCGGTCGTGGCCTTCTTGGCCGCGGCCTTCTTGACCGTGGCGCGGGTGGAAGTACCGCCCGAGAGGCTGCCCTTGGGGGCCTTCTTGACGGCCACGTCGTTCTTCGGGAGCTTCTTCGAGCCCGCGACGAGGTCCTTGAAGCCCTGACCCGCGCGGAAGCGCGGAACCGAGGTCTTCTTGACCCGGACGCGCTCACCCGTCTGCGGGTTGCGGGCGTAACGGGCCGGGCGGTCGACCTTCTCGAACGAGCCGAAACCGGTGACCGAGACGCGGTCGCCGGCGACGACCGCACGGACGATCGCGTCCAGAACCGCGTCCACCGCGTCAGCGGCCTGCTGACGGCCGCCGACCTTGTCGGCAATCGCTTCTACGAGCTGCGCCTTGTTCACGTCTTCCCCTTCGGAGACATTGCCTGAGCGAAAGCGTCCAGGCCTTTTCGCACGTTAGGCAGATATATACCGCAAATCAAACACGAAACGGGCTAATCACCCTAGTGCCGCAACGAAGTCGGCTCTTGCCGAGTTCCTTACGGCTCAGTCGCCTTCGGGGAATCGGCCCTCGTCGAGGTCCTTCATCAACCGGTCCAGACGTCTTGCCGCATCGGCGAGATCGTGTTTGGCAGCCGCTGTTATGACCAGCAGCTTCCGGGACAGCGCCATCCGTACGCCCTCCGGGACTTGCAGTTCACGCACCCTTGTGTGCGCTTCTTTGAGTTGGTCCGCCACCATCCCGTAGAGCTCGAGTTGGCTGTCGCGTTCCATGCGTCGATTGTGCCATCTGAGGCGAGTTGTCACCTCCGGCGGGGGCAACTGAGCGAATCCCCCACCTTCTGGGCGTCCGTACGATCCGTCCGCCGCGCAAGCGAGTATCCAGCCATCTGCCCTGCATGCAAGGCTAGTTGACGTCACCCCCGTAACCCAAAACGCGACGCGCCCCCTGTCCGGAAACCGGTCCGGAAATCAGGGGGCGCGATGCAGCCGAAGGGGGGTCAATAGGCGGTTCAGGCCTGGATCGTGCTCGGCTTGTGGGCGGGGCGGCGGGCTTCGTAGGCCGCGATGTGGGGCTCGTTCTGGAGCGTGATGGAGATGTCGTCCAGGCCGTTCAGGAGCCGCCAGCGGGCGTTCTCGTCGAGTTCGAAGTCGGCGGTGACGCCTTCCGCGCGAACTTGGCGATCCTGCAGGTCAACGGTGATTTCAGCGGTCGGGTCGCTCTCGGTCAGCTCCCACAGCGCGTCCACGATCTTCTGGTCGAGAACGACGGTGAGCAGCCCGTTCTTCAGCGAGTTGCCACGGAAGATGTCGGCGAAGCGGGAGGAGATCACGGCTTTGAAGCCGTAGTTCTGCAGCGCCCACACGGCGTGCTCGCGCGAGGAGCCCGTTCCGAAGTCGGGGCCGGCCACCAAAACGGTGGCTCCCTTGCGCTCGGGCTTGTTCAGAACGAACTCGGAGTCCTTGCGCCAGGCCTCGAAGAGCCCGTCCTCGAAGCCGTCACGGGTGACCTTCTTCAGCCAGTGGGCCGGGATGATCTGGTCGGTGTCGACGTTGGAGCGGCGCAGCGGGACGGCCCGGCCGGTGTGCGTGGTGAAAGCTTCCATGGTTCTCAGGCCTCCACGGGGGTACGGGCGTCGGACAGGTCGGCGGGCGAGCCCAGATGGCCGAGGACCGCGGTCGCTGCGGCGACCTGGGGCGAAACCAGGTGGGTGCGGCCGCCCTTGCCCTGCCGGCCCTCGAAGTTGCGGTTGGAGGTGGACGCGGAGCGCTCGCCGGGGGCCAGCTGGTCCGGGTTCATGCCCAGGCACATCGAGCAGCCCGCGTGCCGCCATTCGGCGCCGGCGGCGGTGAACACCTTGTCCAGACCCTCGTCCATCGCCTGCAGGGCGACCCGGACCGAGCCGGGGACGACCAGCATCCGTACGCCGTCGGCGACTTTGCGGCCCTCGATGACGGCCGCGGCGTTGCGCAGGTCCTCGATACGGCCATTGGTGCAGGACCCCACGAAGACGGTGTCGACGTCGATCTCGCGCAGCGGCTGCCCCGCGGTCAACCCCATGTACTCCAGCGCCTTTTCGGCGGCCATCCGCTCCGAAGCGTCCTCGTACGAAGCAGGATCGGGGACGTTGGCCGACAGGGGCGCGCCCTGGCCGGGGTTGGTGCCCCAGGTGACGAACGGCGCGAGCTCCTCGGCCTTGATGACGACCTCGGCGTCGAATTCGGCGCCCTCGTCCGTCTTCAGGGTCTTCCAGTACGCGACCGCCGCGTCCCAGTCCTCGCCCTGGGGGGCGTGGGCGCGCCCCTCCAGGTAGTCGAAGGTGGTCTGGTCGGGGGCGATCATGCCCGCGCGGGCGCCGGCCTCGATCGACATGTTGCAGATGGTCATGCGGGCTTCCATCGAGAGCTGCTCGATGGCGGAGCCGCGGTATTCCAGGACGTAGCCCTGGCCGCCACCGGTGCCGATCTTCGTGATGATCGCCAGGATCAGGTCCTTGGCGGTGACGCCCTCGGGCAGTTCGCCGTCGACGGTGATGGCCATCGTCTTGAACGGGGCCAGCGGCAGCGTCTGGGTGGCGAGCACGTGCTCGACCTGGCTGGTGCCGATGCCGAAGGCCAGCGCGCCGAAGGCGCCGTGCGTGGAGGTGTGCGAGTCGCCGCAGACCACGGTGGTGCCGGGCTGGGTCAAACCCAGCTGCGGTCCCACCACGTGGACGACGCCCTGCTCGACGTCGCCCAGCGGGTGCAGCCGCACCCCGAACTCGGCACAGTTCTTGCGCAGCGTCTCCAGCTGGACCCGGGAGACCGGGTCCGCGATCGGCTTGTCGATGTCGAGGGTGGGGGTGTTGTGGTCCTCGGTGGCGATGGTGAGATCGAGGCGCCGCACCTGGCGACCGTTCTTGCGCAGCCCGTCGAAGGCCTGCGGGCTGGTCACCTCGTGCAGGAGGTGCAGATCGATGAAGAGCAGGTCCGGCTCGCCCTCGGCACGCCTGACGACATGGTCGTCCCAGACCTTCTCAGCGAGTGTCCTGGCCATCGCCTTCCCTCCGCCCGGCGTCGTCGCCGGCACTACTAGAGATCGATTGCCCCTTGTCCGTACCGCACGCCCCGGACAAAGGCCGCGTTCCGTTGTACGGATCGCCAGTACAGCTTGACGACTTCCGGAGAAAATTGAACTTGCGTTTCACAGAGTGAGACGAGAATATCGTTGCATGGACAACTCTAGCGGCGTAGGCGTTCTCGACAAGGCTGCCCTTGTCTTGAGCGCTCTGGAGTCCGGTCCGGCCACCCTCGCAGGTCTGGTCGCGGCCACAGGGCTCGCACGACCCACGGCACACCGCCTCGCCGTGGCACTGGAACACCACCGGATGGTGGCGCGGGACATGCAGGGCCGGTTCATTCTCGGTCCGCGCCTCTCCGAGCTCGCCGCGGCGGCCGGCGAGGACCGCCTGCTGGCCACGGCCGGCCCCGTTCTCACGCATCTGCGCGACGTCACGGGCGAGAGCGCTCAGCTCTATCGCCGCCAGGGCGACATGCGGATCTGCGTGGCGGCCGCCGAGCGCCTCTCGGGCCTGCGCGACACCGTGCCCGTCGGCTCGACGCTGACGATGAAGGCCGGCTCGTCCGCGCAGATCCTGATGGCCTGGGAGGAGCCGGAGCGCCTGCACCGCGGCCTCCAGGGCGCCCGCTTCACGGCGACGGCCCTTTCCGGGGTACGCCGCAGGGGCTGGGCCCAGTCGATCGGTGAGCGCGAGCCGGGTGTGGCCTCGGTGTCGGCGCCCGTGCGCGGGCCCTCGAACCGGGTGGTGGCCGCGGTGTCGGTCTCCGGCCCCATCGAGCGCCTGACCCGCCACCCGGGCCGGATGCACGCCCAGGCGATCATCGACGCCGCCGCCCGTCTGTCGGAGGCCCTGCGCCGCAACGGCTGACCCCCTGCTCCCACTTCCCGGCTCACCGCTTCAACGCCGCAGCGGTGGGCCGGAGGTGTGTCCGGGGGTGCCCAACTCGCGGTCCGGGTAAGGGAGGGCGAGGCGGTGGGCTCCTGCACGGCGGGGGCGGTCACCGCCGTGCGGGCAAACGAAAAGGCCCTCCGCAAGATGCGAAGGGCCCATTCTCTGTGCGTACCCCCGACCGGATTCGAACCGGCGCTACCGCCTTGAGAGGGCGGCGTGCTAGGCCGCTACACAACGGGGGCCTACATGCTCTTTCGGATCTTCGAAGAAGATCCAGGATCTTGAAATGACCCGCTGGGCTACCAGGACTCGAACCTAGAATGACGGTACCAGAAACCGTAGTGTTGCCAATTACACCATAGCCCATGGTGGTTTAGACCAGTACCCCCGACCGGATTCGAACCGGCGCTACCGCCTTGAGAGGGCGGCGTGCTAGGCCGCTACACAACGGGGGCCCTAGCGATCCTGCATCAGGTTCACCGGGTGCGACCCTGGTGATCCCGCGGGAAGGATCTGTACCCCCGACCGGATTCGAACCGGCGCTACCGCCTTGAGAGGGCGGCGTGCTAGGCCGCTACACAACGGGGGCCTTGCAGATGAAGCTCTGCGAGCTGGGCTACCAGGACTCGAACCTAGACTAACGGAACCAGAAACCGTCGTGCTGCCAATTACACCATAGCCCACCAAAACGCAACTCCCGTGGGGAGTTCTGTTTGGCTTGCGCTTTCGGTTCGGGGCTTTTCTCCCGCTCCCCTCGGCGCAGGAAGAACATTACCCGAAGGTGTCCGGCGCTCCAAAACGGGTATCGCGCCGCAGCAGGTCGGGGAGCTGGGCAAGTCCCGTGATGCGGACGAGTTCGGGGCGTCCGCCCGCTCCCGCGCGGTCGAGCCAGACCGCCTTGAGCCCCGCCTCGGCGGCGCCGCGCGCGTCGATGTCCGGCTGGTCGCCGACGTAGACGACCTCCTCGGGGAGCAGCCCGAGCGCCTCGCACCCGGCGTGGAAGGCGCCCGCCTCCGGCTTGGCGACGCCGAGTTCGGCCGCGCACAGCAGCGCCTCGAACCGGTCCCGTACGCCGAGGATGCGCAGCTTCCGCTCCTGGTTGGGCAGGGAGGAGTTGGACAGGACGGCGTGGCGGTAGTCGTCCGCGAGCTGGTCGAGCACGGGCAGGGTGTCGGGGAACAGGCTCCAGGCGGCCTCGTAGTGCACGATGTGCCGCTCGAACCAGGCGTCCGCCGCCTCGTCGGTGAGGACGACGCCCAGGAACGAGCGCACCCGGTCGCGCCGCTGGCCGTGCCAGTCCGTCTGTCCGGAGGCGAACCGCGCCCAGTGGACGGCGGTGAGTTCGTCCCAGACGTCGAGGGCGGCCTCGAGCGAGTCGTAGGCGCGGGGCAGCCCCTCGATGTCCAAGTGGGCGCGCATGCCGGAGCGGGAGGCCGTGGCGTAGTCGAAGATCGTGTCGTCGATGTCCCAGAGGACGGCGCGGATGGCCATGCTTCGAGCTTAGGCCCCGTGTCCGGACAGCGGACGGTGTTCCGGCACATGCGGCGGGGGCCGGGCTCAGGAGACCAGGGCCTCGGCAGGGACGACGAAGAAGTCGGTGACGAAGCAGGTGATCGCGCCGGCCTCGTCGCGGCCTATCCAGGTGGGGTAGACGCCGTCGCCCCAGCCCGAGGTGAAGGCGACGAGGTTGTGCCCGGTCGTCGGGTCGGTCACGGTGTGTGGGCCCGGCGTGGGGGGCACGGTGTCGAAGGCGTCCCACAGCGGGCCCTCGTCGCCCTGGCAGTCCGGGAAGGAGCCGTCGCACCCGGCGTCGTAGAAGCATCCGGTGCCGGCGTCGACCCCGTACCCGAAGAACTCCTCGTCGTCGAGGTCGCCGAGCGCCTGCCCGGCCTGGAGCGCCAGCTCCCAGCTGACGGCGGGGGCATCCCGGATGACGAGCCGGGCGGCGGCCACCCGCAGATGCGGGGTGTCCGGCTCCGGCTCCCCCTCCTCCCGCACGAGCGTCGCCACGGCCGCCTCCACCCGGTACCGCCCCGGTGCCACCTCGGCCGTGAACGGCTCGGCCTCACCGGCCCCGAGCGCGACGAACGGATCACAGGCGATGACCCGCCCCGTGGGCAGCCACAGCTCCCCGCCGCCGACGACTCTCAGCGTGCCGGCGGTACCGGAGTCGTCCTCCGTGAACGTACGGCCCGGGGTGAAGTGCCAGGAGAAGTCGGGGGCGGGCATGGGCATGAGGTCTCCTGGGGGCAGCGAACGGGCACCGGTGCACAGCGATCCTCCGCACCACCTGAAAACATAACTCGCCCCACTGACAGGGGCGTCGAGCACGACCCCGTTCGTCCCGGCACCGAGCCCCGCACGCAACTCCCGTCCCTCCCGGCGGGGTTGCCCCTCGGCCGGCAAGCGAAGGTCCCGCAAGCAAAGGGCCGGCAAGCGAAAGGGCGGCATACGAAAAGGGCGGCAGCCCACTGGGCTGCCGCCCTTCCTTCAGCTCCTGTCGCTCCCGGCTACGCCGACAGCTTCGTCAGGGCCGTGTCGATCCTCGACAGGGTCTTCTCCTTGCCCAGGATCTCCAGGGACTCGAAGAGGGGGAGGCCGACCGTGCGGCCGGTCACCGCCACGCGGACCGGGGCCTGGGCCTTGCCGAGCTTCAGGCCGTGCTCCTCGCCCGCCGCGAGGACCGCGTTCTTGAGGGACTCGGGCGACGTCCAGTCCGCCGACTCCAGCTTCTCGCGGGCCGTGCGGAGCAGCGCGTCCGAGCCCTCCTTCATCGCCTTCGCCCACGACGCCTCGTCCTCGACCGGCTGGTCCAGGAAGAGGAAGTCGACGTTGGCGGTGATGTCGGAGAGGACCGTCACGCGGGTCTGGGCGTGCGGGGCGATCGCCTGCCAGGCCTTCTCGTCGAAGGCCTCGGGGGCCCAGTTGGCGTGCGGGGCGCGCAGCCACGGCTCGCAGGCCGCGGCGAACGCCTTCTCGTCCAGCATGCGGATGTGGTCCGCGTTGATGGACTCGGCCTTCTTCAGGTCGAAGCGGGCCGGGTTGGCGTTGACGTCACCGATGTCGAACTTCGCGACCATGTCCTGGATCGAGAAGACGTCCTGGTCGGCCGAGAACGACCAGCCCAGCAGGGAGAGGTAGTTGAGGAGGCCCTCGGGCAGGAAGCCGCGCTCGCGGTAGACGTTCAGGGACGCCTGCGGGTCGCGCTTGGAGAGCTTCTTGTTGCCCTCGCCCATGACGTACGGCAGGTGGCCGAAGGAGGGGATCTCCTTGGCGACGCCCAGCTCGATCAGCGCCTTGTAGAGCGCGATCTGGCGCGGGGTGGAGGAGAGCAGGTCCTCGCCGCGCAGGACGTGGGTGATCTCCATCAGGGCGTCGTCGACCGGGTTGACCAGCGTGTAGAGCGGGGCCCCGTTGGCGCGCACGATGCCGTAGTCGGTGACGTTCTCCGCCTGGACGGTGATCTCGCCGCGGACCAGGTCGGTGAAGGTGGTCGCCTCGTCGGGCATCCGGAAGCGCACGACGTGGCTGCGGCCCTCGGCCTCGTACGCCTGCTTCTGCTCGGCGCTCAGGTCGCGGCAGTGGCCGTCGTAACCGGACGGCTTGCCGGCGGCGCGGGCGGCCTCGCGGCGGGCGTCCAGCTCCTCGGTGGTGCAGTAGCAGGGGTACGCCTTGCCGGCGGCGAGCAGCTTTTCGGCCACGTCGCGGTAGATGTCCATGCGCTGGGACTGGCGGTACGGCGCGTGCGGGCCGCCCACCTCGGGGCCCTCGTCCCAGTCGAAGCCGAGCCAGCGCATGGAGTCCAGGAGCTGGTTGTACGACTCCTCGCTGTCGCGGGCCGCGTCGGTGTCCTCGATGCGGAAGACGAACGTGCCGCCGTGGTGCCGGGCGAAGGCCCAGTTGAACAGGGCGGTGCGGACCAGGCCCACGTGCGGGTTGCCGGTCGGGGAGGGACAGAAACGAACGCGGACGTCCGCGTCCAGGGGGTTAGCCACGCTTGATCACCTTGTTGGTGAGAGTGCCGATGCCTTCGATGGTGACGGCGACCTCGTCGCCGACGTTGAGGGGGCCGACCCCGGCGGGGGTGCCGGTGAGGATGACGTCGCCCGGGAGCAGCGTCATGGCCTCGGTGATGTGGACGACCAGGTCCTCGATGGAGCGGATCATGTCGGCCGTGCGGCCGAGCTGGCGCTGTTCGCCGTTGACGGTGGCCTGGATGGCGAGGTCGCTCGGGTCCAGCTCCGTCTCGACCCAGGGGCCCAGCGGGCACGAGGTGTCGAAGCCCTTGGCGCGGGCCCACTGGGCCTCGCGCTTCTGGACGTCGCGCGCGGTGACGTCGTTGGCGCAGGTGTAGCCGAAGATGACGTCCTTGACGCGCTCGCGCGGGACCTCGCGGCACATCCGGCCGATGACGACGGCGAGCTCGGCCTCGTGGTGCAGCTCGTCGGAGAAGGAGGGGTACTCGATGGAGTCGCCCGAGCCGATCACCGACGTGGTCGGCTTGAAGAAGGCCACGGGAGCCTCGGGACGGCCCTGATCGTCCACGATGGCGTTGCCGAGCTCCTTGGCGTGCTCCGCGTAGTTGCGGCCGATGGCCACGACCTTGTTGGGGAGCACGGGCGGCAGGAGGCGGACCTTGCTCAGCGGGACTTTCGTGCCCGAGAGTTCGAAGTCCGCGTACGGGATGCCCTTGATGATGTCGAGCACGAGGCTGTCGGGGCTGTCGCCCTCAACAGCCCCGAAGGCGACATTGCCGTCGATGGAGAACCTGGCGATGCGCACGAGTGCTGTCGCCCCTCACTTCGCTTTGCTGGAATGGCCGCAGCTGGGACCGGCCGGAGTCTGACGCTCCAGGCTAGCGCGGGCGGCGGCACCGGCCGTGCGATTACTCGGCGGCGGGCCGCCGGGGGTCAGACGGCGGCGGCCGGCTCGGCGGGGGCGGCCTGGGCGGGGGCCGTCATCAGGATGGTGCGGCGCGGGTTGGCGGTCTGGGCCGGCAGGTCGACGGTGTGCTCCGGCTGGTCCGCCCGCTGCAGCTCCTCGGCGTCCGCGAGGTGCGCGAGGGTGGTGCGGCGCGGGTTGGCTATGTTCCGGATGATCATCGTCGTCTTCATCTCTGCTACGAACCCTGTCGTTTCGGGCGCCGCTGGGCGCCGGTTGTCGGTCTGGCCATCCCTGTAAAGCGTCAGGCTAAACATTCGAATTCCCGGCAAAGGGTCGTAGAGACGACGATCAACATGTGAGTTTGCTCACGAATGAAGCCACAAAAGGGATATAAGGGTCCGTCAACTGCCCCTCACGGAACGGACATTACGGTATCGAACCCTTCATTCCGCTCCTGATCATCGCGACTGGGACACCCCCCTCCCGTAAGCGACTCGTAAGCAATAGTCCGTTTTCTCCGTGATCACTTTCTACATTTTGTGACTCGATACTCACAATGTGTCACTCAGGTCACGGCCCGGTACGCGGGCCTTGTTGGAGATCCGGCACTGTGCTGGAATTCCACGCACCGCCGCGGGTTCACAGACCGGCGCGCAGGGGCGCAACGCAGCGCCGGGTGAGCGGCGGGAGGGGGAGCAGGACAAGCGCCGGTCACTCAGACCACAGAGGGGGCGCGCAGTGCCCCCATGACGCCGACACCGTCCCATCCGCTCGCGCGGAGGGACGCCTGGTCCAGAGGTTGCGACGCTAGTGCAGGGACGTTTCAAGAGGGATGGCAGCGCTGCGGCGGAGCAGGAGCCGCAGGGTGGGACTGGCCCCAAGACGGCCGGTTCCTCGCCCCAGCACGCCCAGAACCCCCGGGGCCCCGAGAACCCATCCTCCTCGCCGGCCGGCGAGGCGAGCGGCCAGACGGCGCGCACCAGCGGGCCTTCCGGCGCGTCCGGCGGCGAGCAGCCGAACGCCGAGCGGAAGCCGACGGGTCCCGTGGACACCGGCTCCCGAATAGCCCTGCGCAACTGGCGCATCTCGACGCGACTCGTCGCTCTGCTCGCCCTGCCCGTGGTCGCCGCGACCACCCTGGGCGGGCTGCGCATCAACCAGTCGATGAACGACATGCAGCAGCTCGATCACATGCAGCTGCTCACCGACATGACCAAGCAGGCGACCGAGCTCGCCGCCGCGCTCCAGACCGAGCGCGACGACTCGGCGGGCCCGCTCTCCACGGGCACCTCCGACGCCCGCGTCCAGACCGACCGGTCCGCCACCGACCTGGTCAAGAAGTCGTTCATCAACGCGACCCAGGACGTCAGCGGCACGGAGAACGACGACGCGCTCGAATCGATCCGGCGCAACGTCACCAACATCGCGATCCAGCTCCAGGACCTGGAGAGCATCCGCAAGACCGCGTACAAGGACGGCTCCACCGACTCCCAGACGGTCGAGTCCTACAGCCGTCTCATCCGCGGTCTGCTCAGCCTCTCCCAGGACATGGCGCAGGCCACCTCCAACCCGGAGATGATCAAGCGGACCCGTGCGCTCGCGGCGTTCTCCTCCGCCAAGGAGTACGCGTCGGTCCAGCGCGCGATCATCGCCGCGGCGCTGCCGGCCACCAAGGACAAGTCGGGCAACCTCCTGGAGCCCGACCGCCTCTACGCCAAGGCCGCCCAGGACGGCGAGCGCCAGGCCCTCGCCTCGTTCCAGAACGTGTACGAGGCCAACGGCGGCAACGCCACCGAGCTGATGGCGCCGCTGGACAAGGGCAACGCGGAGATCACCGCCGCCAACGCCTACTCGCAGCACGTCCTCAAGAACACCGGCGGCATCGCCCAGGAGCAGCGGCGCTCGTACCTCGACTGGTACGACCAGGACTCCAACAAGATCAACCAGATGAAGACCATCGAGCAGACCCTGCTCGGTGAGATGGAGCAGAAGGCGCGCGAACTGCGCGACACCTCGCAGCGCGACGCGATCCTCAACGGTGTGCTGATCCTCGTCGTGCTCGGCGTCTCGCTGGTCGGCGCGTTCGTCGTGGCCCGCTCCATGATCCGCTCGCTGCGCCGCCTCCAGGACACCGCGACCCGGGTCGCCCAGGACCGGCTGCCCGAGCTCGTCAAGCAGCTCTCGGAGTCCGACCCGCAGGACGTCGACACCTCGGTGGAGTCGGTCGGCGTGCACTCCCGCGACGAGATCGGCCAGGTGGCCGCGGCCTTCGACGACGTGCACCGCGAGGCCGTACGACTCGCCGCCGAGCAGGCGCTGCTGCGAGGCAACGTCAACGCGATGTTCACCAACCTCTCGCGCCGCTCCCAGGGTCTGATCCAGCGCCAGCTCTCGCTCATCTCGGAGCTGGAGTCCCGCGAGGCCGACCCGGACCAGCTGTCCTCGCTGTTCAAGCTGGACCACCTCGCGACCCGTATGCGCCGTAACGGCGAGAACCTCCTCGTCCTCGCCGGTGAGGAGCCGGGCCGTCGCTGGACCCGCCCGGTCCCGCTGGTCGACGTGCTCCGCGCCGCCGCCTCCGAGGTGGAGCAGTACGAGCGCATCGAACTGGCCGCCGTGCCCGCGACCGAGGTCGCCGGACGCGTGGTCAACGACCTCGTGCACCTGCTCGCCGAGCTCCTGGAAAACGCCACGTCGTTCTCCTCGCCGCAGACCAAGGTCCGCGTCACCGGTCACGCGCTGCCCGACGGCCGCGTCCTGGTGGAGATCCACGACACCGGCATCGGCCTCTCCCCCGAGGACCTCGCCGCGATCAACGAGCGGCTCGCGTCGCCGCCCACCGTGGACGTCTCGGTCTCGCGCCGCATGGGTCTGTTCGTGGTCGGCCGCCTGTCCCTGCGACACGGCATCCGCATCCAGCTGCGCCCCTCGGACTCCGGTGGCACGACGGCGCTCGTCATGCTGCCCGTCGATGTCGCCCAGGGCGGCAAGAAGGCGCCCGGCAAGCCGGGTGCCGGTCAGCCGCAGGCTCCGGCCGGCCAGGGCGGCCGTCCCGGTCTCGCGGGCGGTCCGCCGTCGCGTGCCGGGCTCGCCGCGGGTCCGCTCGGCAGTGGTCCGGCCGCGTCCGGCGGCCGGCTCGGCGCGGGCGCCCCGCGCGGCCAGGTCGCCGGCGGCCAGGGCCCGCGTGCCGCGCTGCCGCCCCGCAACGGCGGTCCTCAGCAGGGCCAGGGCCCGTCGCAGCAGGGCCAGCAGTCCGCGTTCGGCAGCGGCCCCGCGGCCACTCCCCCGGCCGCGCCGCGCCGTGGCGACCGTCCGATCACCCCGCCGCCCGGCGCCCCGCGCGCCGAACTGCCCGGCGGCGGCACCGGCGCCCCGAACCAGCAGCAGTCCCGGCCGCAGGCCGCGAGCTGGGGCAACGACCAGTCGGCGCTCGACGCGCCGCGCGGTCACGAGGAGCCGGAGCAGCACACCGGCCAGTACCCGCGTCCGTCGTTCGACGAGCGTCAGGGTCCGGCCGCGACCGCCGAGTTCGCCCGTCCCGACTTCGACGGTCCCCCGCCGGGTTCCCAGCAGGACCAGTCCTCGGGCACCGGTCAGTTCGTACGCCCCGACGTGTTCGGCGCGCCGACCCCGCAGGACCCGTCGGCGACCGGGCAGTTCGAGCGTCCCGGCTCGTACAACGGCTACGGCGACCAGTCCTCGAACACCGGCCAGTACGCGCGGCCCGGCCAGGACCTGTCCGGCACGGGCTCCTTCGAGCGGCCCGGCCAGGACGGCGCGAACGCCGGTCAGTACGGGCGTCCCGACCAGGACCCGTCCGGCACGGGCCAGTACCCGCGGCCCGGCCAGGGCGGCGACACCGGCCAGTACGGGCGCCCCTCGGGCGACGACCGCCAGGGTCCCGGGGCGACCTCCGAGTTCGGCCGCCCGGACTTCAACGCGCCGCGGCCTCCCGCGCCGCAGCCGGTCCAGCCGCAGCAGTACCAGCAGGGGCCCCAGCAGGGCCAGGACTTCGGTCAGGGCGGCCCGCGTCAGCGCCGCGACGGCAACGACCTCGGCGGTTCCGGCCGTACCGGCTCGAACCTGCCCGCGCAGGCGCGGCCCGAGGACGGCGGCGCACAGCGGCCCGACGAGGCCCGCAGGCCGAGCGACGGCTGGGCCCTTCCGCCGGCCGGTGCCGGTGACGGCCGGACCCCGCTGTACGACACGCTGGAGACCAACTGGTTCCAGCAGCAGCCGGGCGGGCAGCCGCAGCAGCCCGCCTCGCAGGCGCCCCAGGCTCCGCAGCAGCAGGGCCGGGATGCCGCGCCGCAGTCGCCGCTGCCCGAGCGCCGCCCGGCCCGCGAGACCGGCAGCGCGAACGGCGCGAACGGTTCGGGCGACGCCGGTTCCAACGGCAGCGGCGCCTGGCGCAGTTCGCCCAACGACGACCTGGTGCGCCAGGCCGAGCGGGCCCGCAAGCCCGCCGCCGGCGGCGTCACCACGTCCGGACTTCCCAAGCGGGTCCCGCGCGCCAACCTGGTGCCGGGCACCGCACAGCAGCAGAACCACCAGGCAGGACCCCAGGTCTCCCGGGCGCCCGACGACGTGCGCGGCCGGCTGACCAATCTCCGCCGGGGCATCCAGCAGGGCCGGCAGGCCAACAATGGCTCAACCGGCAGCTTCCACGTGGACCCCACTCACCAGCAGGAGCGTTAGTTGAGTCCGATGAGCCAGGCGGCACAGAACCTGAACTGGTTGATCACCAACTTTGTGGACAACACCCCAGGGGTGTCCCACACGGTGGTGGTCTCCGCCGACGGCCTGCTCCTCGCCATGTCCGAAGGTTTCCCGCGCGACCGCGCCGACCAGCTGGCCGCCGTGGCGTCCGGTCTGACCTCGCTGACCGCCGGCGCCTCCCGGATCTTCGAGGGTGGCAGCGTCGCCCAGACCGTGGTGGAGATGGAGCGCGGCTTCCTCTTCCTGATGTCCGTGTCCGACGGTTCCTCCCTGGCCGTGCTCGCGCACCCCGAGTGCGACATCGGCCTGGTGGGCTACGAGATGGCCCTCCTGGTCGACCGCGCGGGCAGTGTCCTCACTCCGGACCTGCGCGCCGAGCTCCAGGGCAGCCTGCTCCACTGACCGCAAATCCCCCGGCCGAGCCGCTCGCGAGGCCGGGGGTCGGGAGCCGCGAGCGCCGCCCCCTCCGGCGCGGACCGGCCCCGCACGACGCAGAACATCCGTCCAGGCCGCACCACTTCCCCCCACCGGCCCAGCCAGACGGCTTGCAGATGCCTTGCTGTCCCCGCCCGGAGGAACCAATGACCCCGCCACCCGCCTCACACGATTCGTACGGCGCGCTGCACGACGCGGCGTACGACAGTGAAGGCGACCAGCCGCTGGTCCGTCCGTACGCCATGACCGGCGGCCGGACCAGGCCGCGCTACCAGCTCGCCATCGAGGCGCTGGTCAGCACCACAGCAGACCCGGCGCACCTCGCCACCCTGCTCCCCGAGCACCAGCGGATATGCCACCTGTGCCGCGAGGTCAAGTCGGTGGCGGAGGTCTCCGCGCTGCTGCAGATGCCGCTGGGTGTGGCCAGGATTCTCGTGGCCGACCTGGCGGAGGCCGGCATGGTGGCGATCCACCAGCCGGGCAATGGAGAGACCGGCGGCACGCCGGACGTAACGCTGCTCGAAAGGGTGCTCAGTGGACTTCGGAAGCTCTAGCGGCGGTGCCGCCCGTTCCACCACGTCGGCGAAGATCGTGGTGGCGGGCGGCTTCGGCGTGGGCAAGACCACGTTCGTCGGCGCGGTCTCGGAGATCAACCCCCTGCGCACCGAAGCCGTCATGACCTCGGCCTCCGCCGGCATCGACGACCTCACCCACACCGGAGACAAGACGACCACCACGGTCGCCATGGACTTCGGCCGCATCACCCTCGACCAAGACCTCATCCTCTACCTCTTCGGCACCCCCGGCCAGGACCGCTTCTGGTTCATGTGGGACGACCTCGTCCGCGGCGCCATCGGCGCCGTCGTCCTCGTCGACACCCGCCGCCTCGCCGACTGCTTCCCCGCCGTCGACTACTTCGAAAACTCAGGACTCCCCTTCGTCATCGCCCTCAACGGCTTCGACGGACACCAGCCCTACACCCCCGACGAAGTACGCGAAGCACTCCAGATCGGCCCCGACACCCCCATCATCGTCACCGACGCCCGCCACCGCGCCGACGCCAAAAGCGCCCTCATCACCCTCGTCGAACACGCCCTCATGGCCCGACTCAAGTAGCTGGTGCCCTACGGCAGTTGCCGTAGACGGAACGGGGGCGGACTGTGTCCTTTGACACGATCCGCCCCTGCGTTCATAACGTTTCGACAGAGAATTCTCGTGTCACCGCAACCCGCCGCGTTCATCCGGTGTCACTGCGCGCACGACAGCCCCGTCATTTGGCGGGGCTCGCTCTTTATGCCCGTTTTATCTGAGGTCTTGGCCACTCGGAACCTGAGATTCCAGACGTTTGGATGGCGGCCGTCCCCCGTGCTGGAATTCGGCGAACTCCCGAGTAGTACGGCTAGTACGGCCCCGAGAAGTACGGCTCTGAAACACACAGCGGCACGCCACCCCGGTGCCGGCTCCGAGAGGTTGTTGGTCGAGTGAAGCGAAGCAGGACGAGCTCCGCGACGCAGCAGGCGCGGGGCAACTTCACCCCGCCGCAGCGCGCGGCGACGGCACCGGCGCCCCAGACCTCTGCCCAGGATTCCGGCAAGGACAAGGGTTCCCCGCAGGGCAGCAGCCGCTTTTCGCCGCGCAACTGGCGCGTGGCCACCAGGCTGAACGCGATCCTCCTCATACCCGTCCTCGTCGGTCTCGTCATGGGCGGCTTCGAGGTCAACGGGTCCATAGCCACCTGGCGCGACGCCCGTAACGCGGAGAAGGTCGCGAACATCGTGCGCGCCGCGTCGGACTACGGCCAGGCCCTGCTCAACGAGCGCGACCTCACCGCCCAGCCCCTCCTGGAGAACAAGCGCGACAGCGACGTCGTCAGCAAGGCGTACGCCGCCTCCGACGCCGCCCGCGCCACCTTCGACCAGGCCGTCCAGGGGATGCCGGACACCCCCAGCCTCAAGCGCCGTCTCGCCAAGGTCCGCGACGCCGAGAAGACCCTCGACGACCTGCGCAAGACCGCCTACGCCAAGGGCGTCGAGGCGAAGAACCCGGTGCTGACCGAAGAGGGCTACACCGCGATCCCGCACTACCTGAGCACGTTCTCCAACGAGCTCGGCCTGGGCACCGGCAACATCACCAGCTACGGCCGCATGGTGTACGCGGTCGACCTCGCCAAGTCGGCCGGTTCGCTCCAGCGCTCCATCGGCATGCACCTCCTGCTGCGCCCCAGCGACGACACCAAGACGTTCCAGCTCCAGGTCAAGGCGTTCAACTCGTACAACTACCTGGAGTTCATCGCCCTGGGCGAGTTCGACGCGGGTGGCACGGACGCCGACAGCCAGAAGCTGAAGGACGTCATGACCACGAAGGCGACCGAGGTCGCCAAGCAGTACCCCGATCTCAAGCTCGGCGCCGACACCGGCCCGCGCATCGGTGCCGCGCCCGCCGCCGACGGCTCGATCTACAACGGCATGGCCGCCGCGATCGGTGGCGCCCAGAACGCCCAGAGCCTCAAGCAGCTCAAGGCGCAGGGCATCACGCCCGAGTCCTGGATGGCCGCGTCCACCTCGAAGTTCGACGGATACACCCAGGTCGAGGACGACCTGGTGAGCCGGGCCGTGTCCGAGGCGGGCCAGATCGCCGACGACGCCAAGACCACCGCGTACATCAACGGCGCGATCGTCGTGGTCTCGCTGCTCGCCGCCTTCATCCTGGCCGGCATGGTGGCCCGCCAGATGAGCCGCTCGATGCGCCGGCTGCGCACCGCCGCCTTCGACGTGGCCGAGCAGCGCCTGCCGATGCTCGTCGACCAGCTCTCGCGCACCGAGCCGGGCCGGGTCGACACCCGGGTCGAGCCGATACCGATCGACTCCACGGACGAGATCGGCGAGGTGGCCCGCGCCTTCGACCAGGTGCACCGCGAGGCCGTGCGGCTCGCCGCCGAGCAGGCGCTCCTGCGGGGCAACGTCAACGCGATCTTCACCAACCTCTCGCGCCGCAACCAGTCGCTGATCGAGGGCCAGCTGACCCTCATCACCGACCTGGAGAACAACGAGGCCGACCCGGACCAGCTGGAGAGCCTGTTCAAGCTGGACCACCTGGCGACCCGTATGCGCCGCAACGGCGAGAACCTGCTGGTCCTCGCCGGCGAGGAGCCGGGCCGCCGCTGGGACCAGCCGGTCCCGCTGGTCGACGTGTTGCGCGCCGCCTCGTCCGAGGTGGAGTCCTACGAGCGCATCGAGCTGTCGGGCGTGCCGGAGGCAGAGATCCACGGCCGGGCCGTGACCGACCTCGTGCACCTGCTCGCCGAGCTCCTGGAGAACGCCACCACGTTCTCCTCCCCGCAGACCAAGGTCCGCGTCACCGCGACCCGTCTCCCCGACGGCCGCGTCATGATCGAGATCCACGACAAGGGCATCGGCCTGACCGCCGAGGACTTCGCGGACATCAACCACCGGCTCGCCAACCCGCCGGCCGTCGACGCCGACGTGTCGCAGCGGATGGGCCTGTTCGTGGTCGGCCGGCTCTCCGACCGGCACGGCATCCGCGTCCAGCTGCGCCCCTCGGGCGAGCAGGCCGGAACCACCTCGCTGGTCATGCTCCCCGACCCGATCACCCATGGTGGCGGTGGCGAGAGCATCCCGATGGGCGACGACTTCACGGTCTCCTCGATCATTCCCGAGCAGCAGCAACAGCAGCAGCCGTACGAGGCGGTCCCCGCGCCGATCCGCACGGCGGCCGAGCTGGGCTTCGACGACTCCCGGTACGACACCGGCGAGCCGGGCGAACCCCGCGAACTCGACCCGGTCAACCGCTCGTTGATGCGCGAGGAGCGCCGCGCGGCCCTGGAGGCCCAGGCGCAGGGCGGCGAACGCCCGCTGTACCGGGACGAGATCGAGCCGCAGCAGAACCAGGCGTACGACGGCGCGTACGACGGCGGTCAGCAGTACGCCGGGCAGGACCAGTCCTACGAGGGCTCCTACGAGCCTCAGCAGACCTCCGGCTACGACGGCTCGTACCCGAACCAGCAGTACGCCCCCGAGCACACCGGTGGCTACGCCCAGGACTCCTACGCGCCCCAGGACGGCTACCAGGAGTCCGGCTATGCGGAAGGCTCCTACCAGGGCCGTGCGGCCGGTCAGGGTGCCTACGAGGATCCGTACGCCGCCCAGGCGCCGCAAGGCGAGTGGCAGCAGGAGAACGCCTATCAGGAGCCCTACACGGCCCCCTTCCGGCCGGAAGCGGAATCTGTGGAGGAGAACCGGGGCGTTCCCGCGGGCAGCGCGGAGCGCGTAGGCTTCGACCGTCCGGGCCCCACCCCGACCACCGCCCACGAGCTGACCGACGCAGGTCTGCCCAGGCGCGGCAGCCAGCAGGACTGGCCGGCCGAGCCCCAGCAGGAGCAGAGCGAGACGCCGGACGGACCGGCAGACGACTGGCGTTCGACCAACGACGAGCGCTGGACGCGGGCCGAGAAGCTCCGTGAGCCCAAGGCCGGCGGGGTCACTCCTTCCGGTCTCCCCCGGCGGGTGCCCAAGGCCAATCTGGTCGAGGGCACGGCCGAGCAGACCCCGCAGGGCGGCCCTCAGGTCTCCCGCGCTCCGGAGGACGTGCGCGGCAGGTTGAGCAACCTGCGCCGCGGCGTTCAGCAGGGCCGTAACGCGGGGTCGGACACAAGTAACACCTACAACCAGGAGCGTTAGTGTGAGCCCGATGAGCCAGGCGGCGCAGAATCTGAACTGGTTGATCACCAACTTCGTGGACAACACCCCCGGGGTGTCCCACACGGTGGTGGTCTCCGCCGACGGACTCCTGCTGGCGATGTCCGAAGGCTTCCCCCGGGACCGGGCCGATCAGCTGGCGGCCGTGGCCTCCGGTCTGACGTCCCTCACCGCGGGCGCCTCCCGGATCTTCGAAGGCGGCGCCGTCAACCAGACGGTGGTGGAGATGGAGCGTGGTTTCCTCTTCATCATGTCGGTCTCCGACGGTTCCTCCCTCGCCGTTCTCGCCCACCCCGAGGCCGACATCGGCCTGGTGGGTTACGAGATGGCGCTGCTCGTGGACCGGGCCGGGAGTGTGCTGACTCCCGACCTCCGTGCGGAGCTTCAGGGAAGCCTTCTTAACTAGTTACCGATCAGTTCTCAATCAGCAGACAGGCCGTGCGTTTCTCGCCACCGCCCCATAAAGTGCGGTGGCGCGGCCCCAATGGGACGGGCACCGGTAGTCGGAGGAGGAAACGTGACAACACCCCCAGGCGGGCACCCCTACGGTGGACAGCAGTCTCCGGGTGAGCACGGCCAGAACCGCTTCAACTACCCCTCCACGCCCGGCAGACACGGTCAGGGACAGGGCCAGGGCCAGTACCAGCAGCAGCCCTACCGGCAGCCGAACCGCCGGCCCAGCCCGTACGACCAGCCGCCGCAGCCCCGGATCGAACCGGTGCAGCCGCGGCAGACCCCCCAGCCTTCTCCGGCGGGCGGCGCGCACAACCCGCTTGTGCGTCCGTACGCCATGACCGGCGGCCGGACCAGGCCGCGCTACCAGCTCGCCATCGAGGCGCTGGTGCACACCACGGCGGAACCGGCCAGGCTGCAAGGGCAGTTGCCCGAGCACCAGCGGATCTGCCACCTGTGCCGCGAGATCAAGTCGGTCGCCGAGATCTCGGCACTCCTCACCATTCCCCTCGGCGTCGCCCGGATCCTCGTAGCCGACTTGGCCGAGGCCGGACTTGTCGCCATCCATCAGCCGGGCGGCGACGAGTCCGCCGGCGGACAGCCAGACGTGACACTGCTCGAAAGGGTGCTCAGTGGACTTCGCAAGCTCTAGCGGCGGTGCCGCCCGTTCCACCACGTCGGCGAAGATCGTGGTGGCGGGCGGCTTCGGCGTGGGCAAGACCACGTTCGTCGGCGCGGTCTCGGAGATCAACCCCCTGCGCACCGAAGCCGTCATGACCTCGGCCTCCGCCGGCATCGACGACCTCACCCACACCGGAGACAAGACGACCACCACGGTCGCCATGGACTTCGGCCGCATCACCCTCGACCAAGACCTCATCCTCTACCTCTTCGGCACCCCCGGCCAGGACCGCTTCTGGTTCATGTGGGACGACCTCGTCCGCGGCGCCATCGGCGCCGTCGTCCTCGTCGACACCCGCCGCCTCGCCGACTGCTTCCCCGCCGTCGACTACTTCGAAAACTCAGGACTCCCCTTCGTCATCGCCCTCAACGGCTTCGACGGACACCAGCCCTACACCCCCGACGAAGTACGCGAAGCACTCCAGATCGGCCCCGACACCCCCATCATCGTCACCGACGCCCGCCACCGCGCCGACGCCAAAAGCGCCCTCATCACCCTCGTCGAACACGCCCTCATGGCCCGACTCCGCTGACCGGAGAAGCGGAGCCCCACCCCGGGGCTCCGCCCCAGTACCACCGGGGCGCGGGGAACTGCGCGGGACGAGGGCGGACTTGGCACCCCGCCGGGGGGCGACCGCGCCCCGCTCAGCGCAGCAACTCCCCCAGCCGCACGGCGAATTCCCCGGGATGAGTCACCACCCCCACATGCCCCCCGGGAAACTCCGCGAGAGCGACCCCGTACCGCCCGGCCAGCGCCGCCGCCGGCCGGGCCAGGCGAAGGCCGGACGACGCCCACCCCGCCGCCGGCACCAACTTCCCGGCGCAACGGTCGAGTTGGGCCAGATCGGGCGCGTGCCCGCTGAAGGGCCCGAGGATCCGGCCCAGGAAGAACCCCGCGTTCTCCCCCACCCGCCCCAGCGTCGCCCGCATCCGGGGCGAAAGCCCGGACAGGTCCGGCTTCTCACCCCGCTCCTCACCGCACCCCGCACTCATTTCGGCCATCGCCGCGCCCACTCCGGCACGGTGGAAGGTCGCGACGACGTGGCCGAAAAAGGCATGGTGTTCGGCCGCGTCCGGCAGCAGCGACACCAGCACCGGCTCGTGCGCGACCACCCGGGCGAGCCGTTCGGGATGACGCGTGAGCAGCTCCACCGCGACGATCGCGCCCGAACTCGTCCCGAAGACGTACGCGGGCGCCCCGCCGGGCGCCACCCGCTCCAGCAGCCGGTACGCGTCGTCGGCCTGCGTCTCGACCCGCTGGTCCTCGTCGGGCCCGTCGAGCGGGCTGCGCGAGTGCCCCCGCGGATCGTAGGTCACCACCGTGTACCGCCGGGCCAGCGCGTCGGCGACCGGCTCGAAGATCCCGGCGTCCCCGCCCCCGCCCACGATGAGCAGCAGTACCGGCCCGGCCCCGCGCACTTCGTACCGCAGCGTCGCGCCGGGCACCTGCAGAGTGCCGATGACCGTCTCGGTGGCCGGTCCGGTCGGTTCAGTCATGATGTCCGTCCCCCTCGTCGCTCCTGGGCCAGTGCTCCAGGAGGATGTGCAGCGCCTGCACCCCGCGCTCCCACGACCGCTGCACCTCACGCGGGTGGCCGAAGCCGCCCTCCGCTTCGAGGGTGATGTAGCCGTGGAAGGTGCTGCGCAGCAGGCGTACCGCGTCCGTCAGATCCGGCTCGGTGAGCCCGTAGGCGCGGAGCATCCCGTACGTGGTGTCCACCGTGCGCGCCATGACGGTCGAGCCGGCGAGCAGCTCGGGGTCGACCTGGTGCTGGGTGGCGGCGTACCGGCCGGGGTGGGCGAGCGCGTAGGCGCGGTAGGCGTCGGCGAAGGCGACCAGGGCCTCCTTGCCGGCCCGTCCCGCGACGGCCGCCGCAATGGCGTCGATGAACTCTCCGGCCGCGTACAGCGTGACCCGCTGCCGCAGCTCCCGGACGTTCTTGACGTGTGAGTACAGGCTCGCGTCCTTGACGCCGAAGCGCCGGGCGAGCGCGGACACCGTGATGCCCGCGTACCCGGCCTCGTCCGCCAGCTCGGCGCCCGCCACGGCGAGCCGCTCGGCCGTCAGTCCCGCTCGCACCATGCGCGCACACCCTTCGCCTCCTGAAACCTAGGACCCCTAGGTTCAAAGCTAATATACCTAGCTTCCCTGCCCCTGGACAGCGAGAAGCCCCCGCCCATCAGGGCGGGGGCTTTCGGCGTGGCGCGAGGCGGTCCGGTGCGCCGGGTCGGCGCGGGGTCAGCCCTGCCAGGAGTGGGGCGCGCGGAACCCGGGGGTGCGCTCCAGACGCCGCCACCCGGCGGTGGAGCGGCCACGCTTGGGGGCCGCCGCGGCGGGCTGGGCCGCGGCTCGGGCGAGCAGCACCGCGGTGATCGCGGCGAGCTCCTCGGGGGCGGCGTCGCCCTTCTCCACGCGGAGCAGCGACTCGGATGACTTGGAAGTCGGAGTGGTCACGTTCGTCTCCTCTTACGGAAGTCTTGCTGAAGTGTGGGGGCCTACTGGGGCGGGTTGCCGTGCTTGCGCGACGGCAGGTCGGCGTGCTTGGACTTGAGCATCGCCAGCGAGGCGATCAGGACCGCCCGCGTCTCGGCGGGGTCGATCACGTCGTCGACCAGGCCCCGCTCGGCCGCGTAGTACGGATGCATCAGCTCGGCCTTGTACTCCTTGACCATCCGCGCCCGCATCGCCTCCGGATCCTCCGCATCCGCGATCTGACGCCGGAAGATGACATTGGCCGCGCCCTCCGCGCCCATCACCGCGATCTCGTTGGTGGGCCACGCGTAGGTGAGGTCAGCGCCGATGGACTGCGAGTCCATGACGATGTACGCACCGCCATAAGCCTTCCGCAGGATCAGCGAGATCCGCGGCACCGTCGCATTGCAGTACGCGTACAACAGCTTCGCGCCGTGCCGGATGATTCCACCGTGCTCCTGCGAAACCCCCGGCAGGAAGCCGGGAACGTCCAACAGAGTGACGATCGGAATGTTGAACGCGTCGCACATCTGAACAAAGCGGGCCGCCTTCTCCGACGCCTCGATGTCCAGCACACCCGCCAGCGACTGCGGCTGGTTCGCCACGATCCCGACGACCTGCCCGTCCAGACGCGCCAGCGCACAGATGATGTTCCGCGCCCACCGCTCATGCACCTCAAGGAAATCGCCGTCGTCGACGAGCTCCTCGATCACCTTGTGCATGTCATAGGGGCGGTTCCCGTCGGCCGGCACCAGGTCCAGGAGGACCTCCGAGCGGCGGTCGGCGGGATCGTCGCTCTGGTGGACCGGCGGGTTCTCCCGGTTGTTCGACGGCAGCATCGAGATCAGATACCGCACCTCCGCCAGGCACGTCTCCTCGTCGTCGTACGCGAAATGCGCCACACCCGACGTCTCGGCGTGGACATCGGCGCCGCCGAGCCCGTTCTGCGTGATCTCCTCGCCCGTCACCGCCCGCACCACATCCGGGCCCGTGATGAACATCTGCGACGTCTCACGCACCATGAACACGAAGTCCGTCAACGCCGGCGAGTAGGCCGCGCCGCCCGCGCACGGGCCGAGCATCACGCTGATCTGCGGGATGACACCCGACGCCCGCGTGTTGCGCTGGAAGATGCCGCCGTATCCGGCGAGCGCGGAGACGCCCTCCTGGATACGGGCGCCCGCACCGTCGTTCAGCGACACCAGCGGAGCGCCCGCCGCGATCGCCATGTCCATGATCTT
Organism: Streptomyces sp. NBC_00083; assembly: GCF_026343295.1. Classification (GTDB taxonomy): domain Bacteria; phylum Actinomycetota; class Actinomycetes; order Streptomycetales; family Streptomycetaceae; genus Streptomyces. The sequence goes on along the minus strand of NZ_JAPELY010000002.1, from coordinate 1,179,433 downwards.
GTGGATCTTCGTGGCATGCGCCTCACCCAGCGCGCCGCCGAAGATCCGGAAGTCGTGGGCGTACACGAAGACCGTGCGGCCCTCCACCGTGCCCCACCCGGTGATGACACCGTCGGTGTACGGCTTCTTCGCCTCCAGACCGAAACCCACCGCCCGGTGGCGGCGCAGCTGCTCGACCTCGTGGAACGAGTCCGGGTCGAGGAGCAGGTCGATGCGCTCGCGGGCGGTCAGCTTGCCCTTCGCGTGCTGGGCCTCGGTCGCACGCTCACTCGGCCCACGACGCGCCTCCTCACGCAAGGCAAGAAGTTCTGCCACGCGTCCACGCGTATCGCTCGGCTCACCCGGGGTCTCGTCCACAACGGTCATGTATCGACCCTACGAAAGGGACCAAGGATTTCCTCCGTCGACTCCGAACAGTCTCGGGACCCCTTTCCTAGTGGGGGCTGACAGTAGACCTGCACCGAGCGGCCGACTCGACAGCTCAGGGGCCCCGAGATTTGTGGGGTCCCGACAACGCCGCAGAGCCGGATTGTCAGCCGCTCGTCAGCTGTCGGTCAGTCGGACGTCAGCTCGGCATCGGTCTCCCGTCAGCTCCGGGTCAGTGCCGCGTCAGCCGAGCACGATGTCGGCCCGCACCGTGCCGCAGGCGGTGTCCGGGGTGATGCGCAGCCGCAGCGAGCGGCCGGTGGCGAGGACCTCGATCCTCGGGTCCCGCGGGGTGACCGAGCGTACCGGCCGGTCCCAGGTGAGCTCGATCGCGTCCCCGGTGCGTTCGGGCGCGGCGAGCGACAGGGTCGCCGTGGTGCGTGCGGTACGGATCAGGACGCTCGCCGGGCCGTCCACCGCCAGGCCGCCGGCCGTACCCGCCGTCCAGAAGTTGGCGGCGAGCAGCCCGAGCCGGGAGGCCGACATGGCTTGCACGGACGCCGAGTTGGCGAGGACGCGCACCTTGTCGCGGTCGGCGGCGCGGACCGCCGTCTCCAACTGGCGGGCGCCGGGCAGCAGGACGTACGCGTACGAGGCGTCGGCCGGGTCGGTGCCGTGGTGGCACCAGAGGGTGAGGTAGCGGCGGACGACGGGGTCGGTGGTGCCGCCGGTGTTGATGGTCTTCCAGGTCCCGGTGCGTTCCTCGCGCAGGGCCTGGAGGGGGGCGCCACCGGGGAAGACGTAGCCCGCGTGGCCCGCGATGTGCGCCCAGCGGGCGCGGGGGAAGGTGTCGTGCCGCCCGACGGTGGCGGGCAGGCGGCGGCCGTCGACGGTGAGGGCGTTGGTGCCGGCGGCGCCGAGGTTGCGGTGGTCGACGACGGTCTCGACGGGCTTGCCGTCGCTCGCGGCGATGCCCGCGCCGAGGCAGACGATCTCGTCGCCGACGAAGAACCACGACTTGCGGGCGGTCAGGGTGGACGAGAGCCCCTTGAGGTGCTGGCCGACGGCGGCGTACGTCCCGTCGGTGGCGCCGCCGACCCAGGTCACGGCGGGCCTGGCCGCGCCCCACGCGCCGCCCTCGCCGTCGGCGAGCGGTCTGCGCGAGACGGTGGTGCCGGGCATGCGGTACGGGTCGGCGGTGGGCCAGAAGCCGTCGCTGTACTGGTCGCCCGCGAAGCCCTCGCCCCACCAGGCGAGCATGCCGGAGCCGGTGTGCCAGCCGCGGAGGTTCTCGCCGTTGCCGTTCTCGTAGTACGCGATCCGGTTCGAGGACATGCTCAGGGACGCGGCGAAGCGGGTGCCGCGGTGCACGGCCCGGTCCATGGCGGGGAACAGGCGGGGCCCGGCGGGGGCGGGCGCCGCGGCGGGCGCGGCGTCCACGGCGGCGCGCAGCAGGGCGAGGTTGGCGACGGAGAGCCGCTGGTCGGCGAGGACGGGCGTGGTCTGGGCGCGGGTGACCCAGCCCTTGATCAGCGAACGCCAGCGGTCGCGTTCGGCGGGTGACGCCCCGAGGGCCAGCATCGCGATGTGGGCCATGATCGTGCGGCCCATGAGCTGGTCGTCGGTGGTCTGGCGGGAGACGGCGCGGCCGTTGACGCAGTCCATCATCAGGCCGTCGTGGATGAAGGGCGCGTAGCTGCGCTCGACCGAGTCGAGGATGATCTGCCGGTTCGGGTCGGTGACGGCCCAGGTGGAACCGGCGAGGAGCGCGAACAGGCGGGACAGGCCGTCGATCTGGACCTCTCCGTACGAGCCGGTGTACGCGATCCAGGTGTGCTGGACGAACGATCCGTCGGCGTAGAGCCCGTCGCCGGCGGTGACGTACGGGAAGACGGGCGAGAGCGCGTCACGGGCCAGGGCGATCTTCGCGGCGTTCTTGCCGAGCACTCCGCGGGTGGCGAGCACCCGGCACAGGTCGGTGCGGTTGGCGCCGGTGGAGGTGCCGGTGTAGACGGCCACGGCGCTGTCGGGCACGAAGTGGTCGACGGCCGCGGTGTAGTGGCCGAGCTGCGTGGCGTCGAGGGTGTCGTACGCGATGACGGCGGTGTCGAGGAGGAGGCGGGGGGTGCCGATCTGCCAGTCCCACCAGTTTCCGAAGGACTTGGTGCGCTCGTTGTAGATCTCGGCGTACAGGTGGTCGAGGCCCTTGCCGACGGCGGTGATCAGGGCGGTGTCGCCGGTGGATCCGGTGCCGGGCTGCGCCCAGGCCTGCGCCATGGTGTTGAGCCGGGTGCAGCTCGCGCTCATGTTGGCGGAGCCGGTGGTGGCGTTGGTGAGCGGCTGGTCGGGCCAGAGGGATCCGGGCGCCGGGGCCATGGTGGCGAGCGCGGTGCGGGCGGAGTCGCCGAGCGCGGCGAGCTTGGTGGCGTAGGGCTCGGCGTTCGGGTCGAAGCCGGTGCCGAGGGTGAGGTCGCGCCACTTGAGCCGCAGGGTGTCGAACTCGTCTGCTGCCGGGCCGGGTTGAGGCGTGGCCGCCGCGTCGCCGGGGGCCGCGGTCGCCGGTGCGGCGGGCAGGGTCAGACCGAGGGCGACGGCGGCGGCGCCGGTGCCGGACGCGGCGAGGAAGGTGCGGCGTGAACTGCCCGAGGGGGATGGCATGGTGGCGGGACCTCCGGAGCGTGAGCGAACGAGGAGGGGCACGGGGTGGGCGCGGGGGCCCGGGGTGGGCGCGGCGCGATTGAGCGGTTTCTCTCATGACATCGAAAGAACGCGCAATAGTTCGCACATTCATCAAGGAAATTGATCGTTCGCGCAGAATCGTGCACGAACGATCTAACGGGGGTTACGCTCCTGGTCAGCGGTTGACGGCGGTCGGCGCGAGCCGGCGGGGAGGGGCGGGGCCCTATGCATGCCGAGGACAGGCACCAGGCGATACTGCGGCGGCTGCGGGAGCGGGGCTCGTTGCGAGTGACCGATTTCGCCGAGGAGTTGAAGGTGTCGGCGGTGACCGTGCGGCGGGACGTGGAGGCGCTCGCCGAGCGCGGTTTGGTGGCCCGGGTGCACGGCGGCGCACTCCTCCCGGAGACGACGCCGGCTCCGGTGCCGCACTCCCCCGGCGTGAGCGGCACGCCACTGGTCTTCGGCCTCGTGGTCCCGGCGGCCGACTACTACTACCCCGAGGTGATCAAGGGGGCGAGGGAGGCCGCGGCCGCGCGGGGCATCCGTCTGGTGCTCGGCATCTCGCAGTACCGGCCCGAGGAGGAGCGGGCGCAGGTACGGCAGTTGCTGGCGCACGGCATCGACGGGCTGCTCATCGCCCCGTGCGGGCCGCCCGGCGACCAGGACTGGCTCGCGGCCCTCGGCGTGCCCTTCGCCCTGGTGGAGCGGCGTTCCGGGGACGACGTGCCGGGCGCGGAACGGGTGGTGACCGACCACGCCTACGGTGCGCGGCTCGCCGTGCGGCACCTCGCGGGGGCCGGGCGGCAGCGGATCGGGCTGCTGCTGCGCGCGGACAGCCCGCACAGCGCGCTGGTCCGGGAGGGGTACCTCGACGGGCTGGCCTCGCTCGGGCTCCCGGCGCCGGAGGCGCTGCGCTTCCCCATCACGGCGCCGGAGGCCGACCCCCTGCGGCGGGACGCCCAACTCGACGAGTTCACCTCGGCGGTGGCGGGCGGGCTGCTCGACGCGGTCCTGGTCCACAACGACCACGACGCGATCGTGCTGCTGCCGCGGCTGCGGACGCGGGGGCTGTCCGTGCCGGGCGACCTCGCGATCGTGGCGTACGACGACGAGGTCGCGGCGCTCGCGGACATCCCGCTGACGGCTGTCGCGCCGCCGAAGCGGGCGGTGGGGGTGGCGGCGGTGGACCTCCTCGCCCTCCGCCTGGCCGACCCCGGCCGGGCCCGCCACCACCTGTCGATCCTCCCGGCCCTGAACGTCCGAGCCTCCAGCGCATAACCGTCCCGGACACCCTTGGGCAGCTCCCCTTTGGCAGGGCGCCCGGCATCGGCATCCCTCCCCTTTGGCAGGGCGCCTGGCATCGGCATCCCTCCCCCTGGCAGGGCGCCCAGTCTCGGCCCCCTCAGCCCGTCCGGCGTTTGAGGACGAGCGCCCTTCAGGCGCGAACGGGGTCTGGGGCAGAGCCCCAGGCTCCTGAACCTCAGCCCGTTCATAACCCCCGGAGGGTTTAGGGAAGGGGCGGGGTGGGGCCAATCCCAGGCCCCCGGCCGTCGGGTGCGGACCGTGCTGGGCTGGTCACGCAGTTCCCCGCGCCCCTAGTAGGGCACCCGGAGTCGCAGCCCGCACCCGCGCCCACCGCGGCGGAGCCGCGCAAAAGACACAGCCCCGCGCCCTCGTAGGGCACCCGGTACCGAGCCCGCCACCCGCGCCCACCGCGGCGGAGCCGCGCAAAAGACACAGCCCCGCGCCCTCGTAGGGCACCCGGTACCGAGCCCGCCACCCACGCCCACCGCGGCGGAGCCGCGCAAAAGACACAGCCCCGCGCACCTGCAGGGCAGCCGGCACCGAGCGGTCACGCCCGACAGGGCACCCGGCACCTGCCTAGCGGTGGGTGGGCCACTCGGCCGTGTCCTGGAGGGTCTTCGCGATCGCGGGGTCACGGACCGACGGGGTCCGGTCGAGGACCCGTACCGTCAGACGGTGGTCACCCCGGCCGAGACCGAGGCTCCGTACCGACACCGCCGTACGCCCCTCGTACCGCCGCAGCTCCCGCCCGTCCAGATACCAGCGGACCGTCAACTGCCGCGCACCGGCGAGCCGCGGCACCGCGACCCGCGCCGTGTCGGACGGCCGCAGCGTCCGCGCCGTCGGCGTCAGCGGCGTCACGACCGACGCGTGCCGGTAGAACCCCGCGATCATCGCCTCCACCCCGGGCAGGTTGAACGGCTTGCCCAGGATCCGCATGATCGAGCCGTCGGTGGGCCGGTTCAGGCCGGTGACGTAGTAGCCGCCGCCCTCGTACGCCCCGACCGTCCCCCCGTCCGGCGACGTCTCGCCGAGCCAGCGGTACCACTTGGTGCGGTCCGCGGCCATCTGCTCGGCGGACAGCACCGAGATGTTGGACTGCTCGGCCTCCGGCCCGTCGTAGTGCTCGTACCCCGGGGTGTCCGGGTAGAAGTACTCGTCGGCGAGCTTCCCCAGGGAGTGCCCGGTCTCGTGGATGGCGACCTGGCCGGACTTGGCGTTCCCGGCGGACGCGGTCGATATGCCCTCGTAGCCGAGCGTCTTGGACGGCTCGTTGTACCCGGCCCCGCCGTACTTGGCACTGTTGGAGAGCACGACGACCAGATCGGCCTGCGGCGCCTTCGCCACGTACGCGTCGACCTTGTCCTGGTCCACGCAGAGCAGCCGCTCGACGCCGTCGCACCAGAAGTACGAGCCGAGCGCGGTGTTCTTCACGTCGCCCTGCGCAGGGTCGCCGGAGACGCCGCTCTGGGCGGAGACCGCGTCCACCGTCCACACGTTGAAGAGGTTCTGGTACGTCGTGTACGGCTCGACGCCGGTGATCTCGCCCCACTTCTCCTTGGCGTCGGCGTGGAACTGGTCCAACTGGTCGGCCGTGTAACCGTCGCCGACGATGACGATGTCCAGGCGGTCGGCGGTCGAACCGTTGTCGACCACCTTGGTGACCTGGCCGTCCCCGGCCGCGGTCGCCGACGCCGAGGCGGACGCCGAGAGGTGCGGCGCGGGCCTGCCGAGCCCGTTCTTCGGCACCAGGGTGTGCCCGGAGCCCGCCGGGGTCGCGCCCGAGGCGGCCTCCGGACCGGGTATCTCGACCTCCACCTTCGGCTGGGGCGGCGGGGAGCCGGCGGCGGCCGCGGTGCCGGGCCCGGCCGCGAGCGCGGCCAGAACGGTGGCGCCGGCGAGGGTGGCCGTCGCGATGCTTCTGCGCGCGGTGAAGCTCCTGCGCATGGCTGGGCGCACGAAGTCCTCTTCTCTGTAACGGAAGTTAAGCGACCGGGTAAATGTGTTGAACGGCCTGCTTAAATTAGGGGGCGCACGGGGCGTGCGCAATGCTTTGGGGCCAAGGGGACGCCATGGACGCACCTGCCGTGATCGGCCGACGAGTTCAGCGGCTGCGCAGCCAACTGGGCCTGACACAGCGCCAAGTGGCCGAGCCCGCCTATACGCCGGCGTACGTCTCCACCCTCGAATCGGGCAAGGTCCGCCCGTCGGACGCGGCCCTGCGCCACCTCGCCGAGCGGCTCGGCACGACGTACGAGGAGCTGGCCACCGGACGCCCGGCCCGGCTCGTCACCGAGCTGCGCCTCGGCCTCACCGACGCCCAGCGGGCGCTGGCGACCGGCGAGGCCGACGAGGCGGCCGTCCGCTACCGCCGCCTGCTGACCGAGGCCGAACTGCACGGCCTGGACGAGGAGCGCGCGGAAGCGCTGCAAGGGCTCGGCGACTGCGCGCTGGAGACCGGCGAACTGACCGACGCCGTACGGCACTTCGAGGCGAGCGAGCGACTACTGGCCGGTGAGCCGCTGCCGCGCCGCGCGCGGGCCGTCCGGGGCCGGGCGGTCGCCCACCTCCTCGCCGGCGAGCTGCGGTACGCCTGCTACCTGCTGGAGTCGGCCATCGACGAGCTCGGCACCAGCGGGCTCGCCGACCCGGAGGCGCTGGTCCTCCTGTACGCCGCCGTCATCGGACCGTATCTGGACATGGGTGCCCAGGCCCGCGCGGCGCGCGCCGCCGAGCTGGCGCTCGCGCTCGCCCCGCAGGTCAGCGACCCGGCCCTGGTCGCGGGGATGCACCGGCAGGTCGCGCGGACCTTCCTGGCGGAGGGGCGCCTGGCCGACGCGGACGACTCGCTCGCCAAGGCCCAGTCGATCTACCGCCAGCTGCGACTGCGCACCGACCTCGCGCACTGCCACTGGATGCGCGGCTACGTCTACGCGCAGGAGGACCGACTCGACCTGGCCGAGCGGGAGTTGCGTACCGCGCGCGACATGCTCGCCGCCAAGCGGGCCGCCCTGTTCACCGCGCAGGTCGAGGTCGAGCTCGCGGACGTGCTGCGGCGCCTCGGGCGGCACGCGGAGGCGATGGCGCTGCTTGCCCCGCTCACCGAACTCGGCGACCAGCACGGCGCGGTGCACGCGGGCGGCGCGCACCGCCTGCTCGGCCTGATCCGCGAGGAGCGGGGCGAGCACGAGGCGGCCGAGGAGCATTACGTGACCGCGCTGGGGCTGCTCGAACGCAGCGGCGCCAGCGGGGACCTGGCCGACCTGTGCCGGCTCCTCGGCGACCTGCTGCGGCGCGCGGGGCGCGTCGAGGCGGCGATGGACGCCTACCGCACGGGGCTCGGCCACCGCGCCGCCCCCGGCACCACCACCTTGGGCCCGGCCCCGGCACCACCCGGCCTCTGAGCCACCCCGCTCGATCCGCTCGCGCCGCACCCCGCCCAGGCGCTCGATCCGCGCGCGCCGCATCCCGCCCAGGGCCCCCGCCCCTGGGCGCGCCCCGCCTGCACCCTGTGCGCGCCCCGCCCGGACCCTGCGCGCATCCCGCCCGGCCCCCCGGCACCCGGCCGCACCGCTGCGGCACGCCACTCCGTCGAAGTAGTTGAAATCCGAACGGAATAGCTCTACGGTGAAACTCGTTGAACATTAAACCGCTACGGCGCAGCGCCGCAGCGCGTAGCGAAGGAGTACGCCATGGGTCTCTTCGGCCGTAAGAACAGCACCAGCACCGCCACCCCCGCCGGGTCCGTCCAGGCCGCCGCCACCGCGGTCGACCCCGCGCTCGCCGCGCTGACCGGCACGTACACCGTCGACCCCGCGCACAGCAGCATCGGCTTCACCGTGCGGCACGCCATGGTCACCAACGTCCGCGGGTCCTTCACCGACCACGAGGGCACCCTGATCCTCGACGGCACCGACCCGGCCGCGTCCTCCGCCACCATCGACGTCAAGATCTCCAGCGTCGACACCGGCATGGCCGACCGCGACGCCCACCTGCGCAGCGGCGATTTCTTCGACGCCGAGCAGTTCCCGCTGATGACCTTCCGCTCGACCGAGGCCAAGGCGCTCGGCGGCGACACGTACCGGCTGATCGGCGACCTCACGATCAAGGACGTCACGCGGCCGCTCGCCATCGACCTGGAGTTCCAGGGCTCGGCCACCGACCCCTACGGAAACCAGCGCGTCGGCTTCGAGGGCGCCGCCGAGATCCTGCGCTCCGACTGGGGTCTGACCTGGAACGCCGCCCTGGAGACCGGTGGCGTGATGGTCAGCGACAAGGTGAAGCTCACCTTCGACATCTCCGCCATCAAGTCCGCCTGAACGCGCGCCCGGCCGGCACCTCGGGTGCCGGCCCGCGTGACGCGCGGCCGCCCATCGGAGCGCATCCGCCGCATCCCGCGTGACGCGCCCCGCGCACCCGCCGCGTCCTGCTCCTGCGCCTGCGCCTGCGCCGATATTGCGTTGCCCGCCGACGGCCCGTCCGCGAGGCTGCCCGCATGGAGAACAACGCCGCCACCCAGGACGTCGCGACCCGCTCCCCCGCCGTCGCCACCCTCTTCTCGCACGGGCGTCTGACCACGATCCCGCGCAAGGCCGCCCGCCGCGAGCAGCTGCTCGCCCACCTCACGGAGACGCTCTTCGCCTCGGGGCGTGACTACACCGAGCGCGAGATCAACGAGGCGCTGCTCACCGTGCACGACGACTACCCCGCCCTGCGGCGCTTCATGGTGACCGGCGGCCACCTCGACCGCACCCGCGACGGCGCCAGTTACCGGCGCGCCAGGTAGTCCACGAAGACGGCGAGCGTCGCGGCCACCGCCACCACGACCACCGCGGCCGCCGTCTTCTCCCGTGTCGTGTACGGCGGAACGGGAGGCAGCGGGGGGAACGTGCCGCGTGCGGACGGCGGCGCGGCGGCCACCTGGGGCCGGGCGAGGGCCCGTCGGCGCGCCGCGCCCAGCACCCGGTGGAGCAGGGGGAAGAGCCCCGGGCCGAGCAGCGCCGCGAGGCCGGCCCACGCCGTCAGGTCCAAGGCGACCACGGCGAGCAGTACGGCGACGAACCACGCCCAGCAGGCGAGGGCGCCCGCGAGCGGAGCCCTGATCAGCAGGCGCAGCGGCGCCCGGCCACGGCGGGCCAGCGCGGTGAGGGTCTCGGCGAGCACGGCCGTCCGGTCGTCGGCGGGACGTGACCTGGCCTGGTCCCACGCCTGCTGTGCGGCGCCGGCCGCATGCCCGATGACGGCGAGCACGAGCCGTGCGTCGTGCCGCTGGACCCGCCCGGTCGACGGCTGCCGCGGGGCCCCGGCCCCGTCGGCCGCGTGCACCGCGTGCGGCGACTCCGGCGCCAACTCCCTTATCCGCGCCGCGAGTTCGGGCGCCCTGCGGTTGCGGGCCGGGTCGTCGTCGGCGAGGCACAGATCGGTGTAGGCGGTGAGCAGACCGAGGTCGTCGGGGAAGGTGTCGAGCCCCTCGCGGAACACCGCCTCCGCGCGGTCGGCGTGCCCCTCGACGCTCTCGGCGGCGTACGCGCGGCCGAGCAGGGCGTAGAGCCGGGGGTCGGGCCCCTCCGTGTACAGCGCGGCCCGCGCCGCCTTGCGGGCGGCACTGGTGCGGCCCGCGCGCAGCAGCGCCTCGGCATCGGCGCAGGCCGCGATGGTGTCTTCGTGCCCGGCGTGCAATGTGTCCCCAACCCTGGATGTGCGGCTCGCAACTATCACTCGCTGGAACGCGGCGGGTCAACAGCGGGCTTGCCGGGGCCCGGGGCGGCCCCGGCCGGTGTCACCAGTCGCCGCCGCCGAATCCCCCGCCGTCGCCGCCCCCGCCGCCCCAGTCGCCGCCGAAGTCGGACGGGTTGAAGTCGGAGCCGGACACGTCGCCGCCGTCGAAACCGGAACCCGCGTCGTAGGAGCCGGCCCCGTAGTCCGACGCGTACGCGGGTGTCGACAGCATCGAGCCGAGCATCGTGCCCATCAGGAGGCCGGGCAGCATGCCGCCGCCGAAGTAGCCGCCCGCCCAGGGGCCGTAGGCCGGGCCCGCGTCGTAGTAGGGGCGGCGGCCCTGGTCGGTGTCGACCTCGCGGACCATCGGGTCCTGGCCGTCACGCAGCCGGGTCGCGTCCGCCAGGCACACCGGCACCTGGCGCGCCGCGCCGCCGGCCGGGGTCCACGTGGCGTCCTCGACGGACGGGCCGTGGCGCGGGTCGAAGAAGCAGGGGGCCCGGCGCTCGGGCAGCGGGCGGTGTTCGCGGCGGGCGGCGAGCGTGGCGAGGGAGAACCGCCCGTCTTCGAGGGCCTGCGTCACACCGGTCACATCGGCGGGCCGTTCGGCCTTCGCCATCAGCGACTTGGAGGTCTCGTAGGAGTCGAGGGCGCGCTCGTAGTCCGCGCGCATCGCGTCGTCGGCGCCGGCCTCGGCGGGGTGGAAGTCGAGCCGGTCGAGCTCCTCGCCGAACGCGGTGATGTCCTCGTCGACGACGACCTGGAGGCGCTGGAGCGCGGCCCGCTCCTCCTCGGCCTTCTTCTTGCGGCCGCGTCGCACCAGGGCGTACGCACCGGCGCCGCCCGCCACGACCACGGCGCCCACGCCGATGAGCGCGCCGGTGTTCACGCCGCCGCCGGAGCCGGAGCCGCCGCCCCACGAGGCGGGCGCGTGGCCCTTCATCTGCGGGAGCGCCTTGTCGACGAACGCGTTGAGCTGGGTCGCCGCGTCGCCGCCGGTGCCGGGGGCGCGCACCGCGCTGTTGAGGTTCTTGACGGCCTGCGGGGGCATGACCTTGCGGTCGGCGCCCGAGGTGAAGGCGTCGCCGAGCCGGATCGCGTACAGGCCGGTGACGCCGGTGTCCGTGCGCAGGTTCTGGAGGATCGAGTCCTTCGGGAACGCGGCGCTGTTGGGCAGCACGGCCACGAACAAGGGCTTGTCCGCGTCCTTGATCTTCTTGGCCAGGGCGTCGGCCTGGGCGGGGCTGAGCTGGTTCGCGGCTCCGGGATCCACGTAGACCGGGCTCTTCTTGAGCTGGTCGGCCACGTCGGACGCGCCGGTCGCGGCCATGGCGGGGGCCGCCGCGACCAGTGCGGCGAGCGCTACGGCGGGGAGTACGGAGAAAACCCTGAGCCTCATGGTGCCGACGCTACCCGAGGGGACGCGGAAACGGACATACGGGGTGCGGCGGGCTGGACGCGAGGCACCCGCCCCGGCCCCTCGCACCCGGGCCGCGGGATGGGCCCGGAGCGTGCCCGGCCCGTCCCCTCCCCGCCCGGAGCCCCGCAGCGCCCCGCAGCGCCCCGCCGGAGCCGCGCTACCGGCGCGGCTGGATACCGGCCCGGAGCAGACCGTAGGTGTACGCGTCCTGGAGCGCCTCCCACGACGCGGCGATCACGTTGGGGCCGGCGCCGACGGTCGTCCACTCGGCGGCGCCGTCCGTGGTGGTGATCAGGACGCGGGTGGTGGAGGCGGTGCCGTGCTTGCCCTCCAGGGTGCGCACCTTGTAGTCGACCAGCTCGAACTTGGCGACCTGCGGATAGAACCGCTCCAGGCCCTGGAGCAGCGCCGAGTCCATCGCGTTGACGGGGCCGTTGCCCTCGGCGCTGACGATGAGGCGTTCCTGGCCGACCCAGAACTTCACGGTGGCGCCGTTGGCGTGGGTGCCGTCCTTGAGGGTGTCGATGATCGCCTGGTACGACTCGATGCGGAAGTAGTCGCGCGGGCCGCCCTCGACCTCGTCGCGCAGCAGCAGCTCGAAGGAGGCGTCGGCGGCCTCGTAGGTGTAGCCCTCCAGCTCGCGCGCCTTGACCCGCTCCACGACCCGGGCGACCACTTCTCGGTCGTCGCCGAGGTCGACGCCGAGCTCCTTGCCCTTGAGCTCGATGGAGGCGCGGCCCGCCATGTCGGAGACCAGCATCCGGATGTGGTTGCCGACGAGACCGGGGTCGATGTGCTGGTACAGATCGGGGTCGACCTTGATCGCGGAGGCGTGCAGGCCGGCCTTGTGGGCGAAGGCGGAGACACCGACGTACGGCTGGTGCGTGGAGGGGGCGAGGTTGACCACCTCGGCGATGGCGTGCGAGATGCGGGTCATCTCGGCGAGCGCGCCCCGGGGCAGCACCCGCTTGCCGTACTTGAGCTCGAGGGCGGCGACGACGGGGAAGAGGTTGGCGTTGCCGACGCGCTCGCCGTAGCCGTTGGCGGTGCACTGCACGTGGGTGGCGCCCGCGTCGACGGCGGCGAGGGTGTTGGCGACCGCGCAGCCGGTGTCGTCCTGGGCGTGGATGCCGAGCCGGGCGCCGGTGTCGGCGAACACGGTGGCGACGACCGCGTGGATCTGCGCGGGCAGCATGCCGCCGTTGGTGTCGCAGAGGATGACGACGTCGGCGCCGGCCTCACTCGCGGTGCGCACGACGGCCTTGGCGTACTCGGGGTTGGCCTTGTAGCCGTCGAAGAAGTGCTCGCAGTCCACGAAGACACGGCGGCCCTGTGCGCGCAGGTGGGAGACCGTGTCGCGGACCATTTCCAGGTTCTCGTCCAGGGTGGTGCGCAGCGCGAGCTCGACGTGCCGGTCGTGCGCCTTGGCGACCAGCGTGATCACCGGGGCGCCCGATTCGAGCAGGGCCCGCACCTGCGGGTCCTCGGCCGCGCTGCCGCCCGCGCGGCGGGTGGCGCCGAACGCCACGAGCTGGGCGTTCTTGAAGCGGATCTCCTGCTGCGCGCGGGCGAAGAACTCGGTGTCGCGGGGGTTCGCGCCGGGCCAGCCGCCCTCGATGAAGCCCACGCCGAACTCGTCCAGGTGCCGGGCGATCGTCAGCTTGTCCGCGACGGTGAGGTTGATGCCCTCGCGCTGGGCGCCGTCGCGCAGCGTCGTGTCGAAGACGTGGAAGCTGTCGTCGACCCGAGGGCCGGCGAGAAGACTCTCCTCGGCGGCCTCGTGCGCCTCGTTGGTCGTCATGCTGATCTGACTCCTGTCGGGTGAGTGGCTCCGAACTGCTGGCTCCACCTGCCCCCGTCGTCGCGCTCCTCGCCCCGGCCGTGGTGGGGCCGGTAAACGAAAAGACCCCTCGCGGGTGCGAGAGGTCTGCGCGCGGGTCTGGGGCACGATGCCGCTGCCGCGGATGGTTCCACGGTTCAGCGATCACTGCGGACCGGCGCGCTGCTGTCCATAATCATGGCGAAAGCGAGCACGCAAGCAGTCTGCCACAAGGGGCCGGCCGGCTGAGACGGGGTCTCACCATCCGGGCGCCCCGCCGACCTGCGCTAATTCGACGCCACGGGCTCGGCCCGGGTGCGCGGCGGCGCCTCCTTCACCCGGTTGAGATCGATGTCACGCGTCTCGCGCATGGAGAGGTAGACGACGAGGGAGACCGCGGCGCAGCCGGCCACGTACCAGTAGAAGCCGGACTCGATCCCGGCCTTCTTGAACCAGAGCGCCACGTACTCGGCGGTGCCGCCGAACAGCGCGTTCGCCAGGGCGTAGGGCAGGGCGACGCCGAGCGCGCGGATGCCGGTCGGGAACAGCTCGGCCTTCACGCAGGCGTTGATCGAGGTGTAGCCGGTGACGACGACCAGGGCGAGCAGGGCGAGGCCGAAGGCGGGCCAGAAGGTGCCGGCGTGCTTGAGCATCGTCATGATCGGCACGGTCAGGAAGGTCGAGCCGACGGCGAAGGTGATCAGGAGCGGGCGGCGCCCGATCCGGTCGGAGAGCGCGCCCGCCAGCGGCTGGAGGCACATGAAGACGAACAGCGCGCAGAAGCTGACGAGCGAGGCGGTGGACTTCTCCATGCCGGCGCTCTTGGAGAGGAACTTCGTCAGGTACGTCGTGTACGTGTAGTACGCGACGGTGCCGCCCATGGTGAGGGCCATGACGAGCAGCGCCTCGCGCCGGTGCGCCCACAGCGCCTTGAGGGTGCCGCGGTCCTCGTCGCCGGCCGCGCCCGACTCCGCGTACACCTCGGTCTCCAGCATGGAGCGGCGCAGGTAGAAGACGACGGCCGCGCCGAGGGCGCCGACGATGAACGGGACCCGCCAGCCCCAGCTGTGCAGGGCCGCGTCCGAGAGGCTGCGCTGCATGACGATCTGGAGGCCGAGTCCGACGAGCTGGCCCGCGGTCATCGACACGTACTGGAAGCTGGAGGCGAAGCCGCGGCGCCCGGGGTCGGAGGCCTCGGTGAGGTAGGTGGCGCTGGCCGCGTACTCGCCGCCGACGGAGAGCCCCTGGAGGAGCCGGGCGACGAGCAGGACCGCCACTCCCCCGTAGCCGGCGACGGCGTAGGTGGGGGCGATCGCGATCAGGATCGCGGAGGCGGACATCAGGGTGACGGTCAGGGTGAGCGCGGCCTTGCGGCCCTTGCGGTCGCCGATCCGGCCGAGCAGCCAGCCGCCGACGGGCCGCATGAAGAAGCCGACCGCGAAGATCCCCATGGTGTTCATGAGGTTGGCGGTCTCGTTGCCCTTCGGGAAGAACGCGTCCGCGAAGTACACGGCGAACGTGGCGTACACGAACCAGTCGAACCACTCGACCATGTTGCCGGCCGAACCGACCCAGATCTTCTTCCAGTGCTCTCGTCCCATGGATGCTCACGGTGGCGCAGCGGGGCCCGGCCGACAAGGAGGGCGGGCGCAACGATCGGGCGTACTTGCGTGCGTTGCGTTCCCGGGCGCCGGGGCGCGCGGGGGGCACATCGAGCCCGCGCGTGACGGCGCGTCAGGACGGTCCGCGCCGGCGGGTCACGTGCCCATCAGCGACTCGTCCACGAACTCCCGTACGTGGGCGAGGACTTGATCGCGACCGGTGCCGGGCAGACCGACCGCGACATGGACGCTGAACCCGTCGAGCAGGGCGCGCAGCCGGGCGGCGAAGCGGTCGGCGTCGACCGGGCGGAACTCGCCGCGCGAGACGCCTTCGGCGACTATCGCGACCAGGTCGCGGTGCCAGGCGCCCTCGATGGCGGCCTGCCGGACGCGGGCGGTGCCGTCGGCGTTCTGCGAGCGGTTCCACACTTCGAGCCACAGGATCCAGTGCGGGTCGCGCGGCCCGTCGGGCACGTACAGGTCGACGTAGGCGTCGAGCCGCTCCCGTACGGTGCCAGGCCGGGCGAGCAGCGCGCGCCGCTGGTCGCCGAGGCGGCCCTCGCTCCACTCCAGGGTCTGGAGCAGGAGCTCGTCCTTGGTGCGGAAGTAGTAGAGGAGGTGCCCGCTGGACATGCCGACCTCCCGGCCCAGCCCGGCCATGGTGAGCCCGTCCAGTCCGCTTTCGGCGATGGTGGCCATGGCGGCGGCGAGGAGCTCCTCGCGGGGCGGGGCGGTGTTGCGGCGGCGCGGTGCGTTCACCCGTATGTTCTACCCGATCCCCCGGCCCGCCCCGGCCACGCGACCGCGCGGGCTACGCCTCAGGGCGCGGCCGTGGCCGCCTCGACCGCGTCGAGGGCGCGCCGCCAGGGGTAGCCCTCGGGGGGCTGCTCGCCGGGCTGGTTCGGCACGAAGCCGGTGTCGGCGCCGTAGAGGACGCCCACTCCGGCGGAGCGCAGCACCTCCAGGGACTGCTCGAACTGGGGGTGCCGGGCGTAGGCGGCGTTCACGCACGGCATGGCGAGGGTCGGTATCCCCTTGCCGATCGCCTCGGCGGCGACCCCGACGACGAAGGCCGAAGTGAGCCCGAGCGCCCAGGAGTTCACCGTGTTGAACGTGGCGGGCGCGAAGAGAACGACGTCGGCGGCCGGCCATGTGTCCGGCTCCCCCGGCCTCCTGTACCGCCATCGCACCGGATGCCCGGTCAGGGTGGCGAGCCCGGAGAGGGACTCCTCGATCCAGGAAGCGGCGGCGGGAGTCAGCCCAAGACACACGTCCCAGCCGCCCGCTTGCAGCGATTCGACAACCGCGGCGACCTCGAAGACGGGCGGGGCCGCGGAGCAGAACAGGTACACGGTCCTTGAAGTCATACGGCCCAGTCGATCACATCGGGTGCGGACCTCCTGGGGACGGTGACAGCCGGTTGCGTCCCGCCCGGCCATCTGTCATGCCCTGAGGACGTCCATCAGATGGTCGTCGAAGTCGGCCACCCACTGCTCCCGCCGCCACGGCCGCAGGGCCTGGCGCGCCTGCGCCAACCTCATGGCCGGAACTCTGCCGCCCGTCGCCACGGCGGCGGACACACACGCGTGCAGCAAGTCCGTCGCCGAGCGTGCCTCGTCCAAGCGGATCCGGGCCAGCGCCTGATCCGTCGTCACAATGGCCCGCTGCACCTGTTGTCGCGGCTCCACCAGCGCCTTCGCGGACGCGGCGAACCGGTCGTGCGCCGACTGCGGGTCGCCGACGTACAGCTCGCACACACCCTCGAAGCCGCGCAGATGGTTGTTGGTGAACGAGCTGTTCGACGGGTCGTCCGCGCAGGCGCGGCCCATGTCGTACCAGGCGAGCCCGAGCGCCGACCGCGCTTGGTGTGCCTCGCCCGCGCGGGCAGCGGTCTCGGCCTGCAAGGCATGAGCCCGCGCCCGGACCACGACGCTGTCGCCCGTCCCAGCATCGCGCACCGCCGCCTCCGTCAACCTCGCGGCCGCAGCCAGGCCTTGCGCCGAGTACAAGGTCACCAAGGCGTGGCTCATGTGGACGGTGGCCCGTCGCCAGCGATCCGGCAGGAGGCCCGCTTCCCTGGTCGCAGCGGTGTACAGCTCCCGGGAGGCGACGTCGTCGCGGGTCTCGAACGCCAGACGGCCGGCCAGCGTATGAGCCGCGACGGACACGTCCCGCATCCGGTCGAGCAGCGACGCAGGGAGGGGGCTTGCGGTCAATTGCCGACACGCTTCTACGGCGGGGGCGAGCATCAGTTGCAAACGCACAAACGACACCGTGCCCACCTGGGCGTCCACGTCGGTGACGACCTGGGCCAGTGCGGCCACCAGGTCCTCGTCGACCCGGGCGGGGTCCGCCAACGCCGCCGTCAGCCCGGTCCGCACGCTCGGCGACATCAGCGCGAGCATGCCGCCGCCCGGGTCCGTCGCGGCCCGCACGAGCACGGTCCGCAGCCGCGCCAACTCGGTCTCGCTCTCTCCGAGGTGCACAAGGGCTTCGATGAGCGCGGCGAAGTCCGAACCTGCGCCGAGGGCGATCGAGCCGGCCGGCGTGCGGCCGTAGAGGTGTGCGAGGAGGAGCTGATGGCGTCCGTCAGGCCGCTTCGGGAATGCCGACTCCCAGCGGGCCACCGACCTTTGCAGACCGGCGACGGTCGGAAGTGAGGTCCGCGGCTGGCCTAGCTCCCCGGCGATTGCGAGCAGAGCGCGGGCTGTGTCGGCGAGCGACAGGCCACGGCGCTTCCTCAGCGTCTTGAGCATCGCCGCACCAGTCGCCCTGTCGCCCATGCAGCCATGATGTCGCACAACGTGACTACACGGGCACGATCAGACGCGGTTTCCCTTGCGCGGCCGTGTAGTTGAGGGTCTGCCAGGTGCCGGTCGAGGGCTGGGTGGCGTGCGGGAACCCGATCGTCATGGAAGCGTGGTCGACCATCCACCTGTTGCGCGCGTGGTAGGCGGAGGTGCCCAGTTCGGCGGCGCCGAGCTCGATGACGTCCCTGACACGAGCCCCGACACCGACGATGACTCGGCGCGCCTCGGCCGGCTGCTGGGCGACGGTGCCGGGCACCACGACGGCGAGGTGCGCCTCGGTGTTCTCGGCCAGCCAGGCCAGGCTCAGCGTGTCGATGCCCTTGGCGCCACCGATGTAGAAGTGCCCGTCCGCGAACGGAGCCAGGTAGGCCGTGAAGAGGACGGAGTAGTCGTCCAGGGAGCGGTGTCCTGTCTCGCGCGTCCCCGTGATCGCCACCGTCCGCATGATCAACTCCGTGTCACAGGTTGTCCGGTCCCGCTCGGTCTTGCCCGTTGAGATCGTCTCTTCATGGACAGCGACCTGCAAGAACTCTCGGGGCACCTGCGCAAGCGCGGACTCCGTGTCGAACTGGATGCCGCCGGGTTCCTGCGAGCCGGCACCTCCGTGAACGACCTCGTCGAGGAGATTGCCATGGCGGGGGTCCGCTACATCACCGCGCTCGGCCACGAGATCGGCGAACAGGGCCGTGAGGCGACCTGTGCCGAACGCGTCGCCCATCTCCTCGCCGCCCCCGTACAGACCGGCCCGAGGGACCGGACATCATGACGCTCACCCCCCCCCGCATCAAATTCTGCCTCTCCTGCGACCGCCCCATCGAGGGCGTAGCCATCAAGGTCAGCGACGCGGACCGGGTCGCCGCCCCCAGCGGGGCTCGTGGGGACGACTACCGGCACCTCAGGAGCGACCCGGCCTGTCGGCCCCGGCGGTGAGGGCGGGGCGGAAAGGGGCGCGCCGGGCACGCTCGGCCGGGCTACACCTTCGGCTGCTGCTGCGTGATGCAGTGGATGCCGCCGCCGCCCGCGAAGATCGTCCGCGCGTCCACCAAGGTCACGGTGCGCTCCGGGAAGAGCCGGCGGAAGATGCCCGCCGCGTTCTCGTCGCGCGGGTCGTCGAACGCGCACAGGACCACGCCGCCGTTGCAGAGGTAGTGGTTGATGTACGAGTAGTCGACCCAGCCGTGGTCGTCCTGGGTGACGGTCGGCGCCGGGATCTCGACGACTTCGAGCGAGCGGCCGCGCGCGTCGGTCTGCGCGCGCAGCAGCGCCACGTTCTCCTTGCACAGCTCGTGGTCGGGGTGGGCCGGGTCGGGCTGGGTGTGGACCACCACGACGCCGGGCCGGGCGAACGCGGCGACGATGTCGACGTGGCCGAGCGTGCCGTAGCCGTGCGGCGGGTAGTCGGCGGTGAGCCCGCGCCGGAGCCAGATCGCCTTGCGGGTGCCGAGCATCGCGTGAATCTCCGTCTCGACCTCCTCACGGGTCCAGCCGGGGTTGCGCTCGGGGCCGAGCTGCACGGTCTCGGTGAGCAGCACCGTGCCCTCGCCGTCCACGTGGATCGCGCCGCCCTCGTTGACCAGGCGCGAGGTGTACGTACGCGCTCCGGCGAGGTCGGACACGTGCGCGCCGATCTTCGCGTCGTGCTCCCAGGTCGCCCAGTCCTGGGCGCCCCAGCCGTTGAACGTCCAGTCCACGGCCGCCAGTTGGCCGTTCCCGTCGGTGAGGAAGGTGGGGCCGATGTCCCGCATCCACGCGTCGTCGAGTTCGCGCTCGACGAGGTCGATGTCGGTGCCGAGGAGCGCGCGGGCGCTGTCGGCCTGACCGGGGCCGACCACCATGGTGACCGGCTCGAAGCGGCGTACCGCGCGGGCGACGGAGGCCCAGGCGGCACGGGACTCGGCGAGTTCGGCCTCGTTGGGGAAGGTGACGTTGGGGCCGGGCCACGCCATCCAGGTCCGCTCGTGCGGAGTCCACTCGGCGGGCATGCGGAAGCCGTCGGCGGCAGCAGACATCAGGGTGGTCCTTACAGGAAGTAGAGGCGGTTGAGGGAGACGGAGTCGGCCGGTTCGGAGCGCAGCGGGTCGCCGTCCAGGGTGACGAGCCCGGTGCGGCCGTCCACGCCGACGGATCCGGTACGGGAGTTGAGCAGCAGGTCGGCGGGGCCGATGCCCCGGGTGCCGCGGACCGGGACCCGGCGGCGCCGGGTGGGCAGCTGGTCGCCGCCCTGGTCGACGGCGGCCTGCGCCACGAAGGCGACGGACAGCTCGGCCGGGGTCCCGCCGTGGGCCCCGAAGAGGGGGCCGAGCACGAGGGGTTCGCAGGTGTCGGTCGCGGCGTTGGGGTCGCCGGTGACGCCCCAGGCGGGGAATCCGGATTTGAGGACCATCTGCGGCTTGGCGCCGAAGTAGGCCGGGCGCCACAGCACGATGTCGGCCATCTTGCCGGGCTCGATGGAGCCGATCTCGTGGGAGAGGCCGTGGGCGATGGCGGGGTTGATGGTCAGCTTGGCGATGTAGCGCAGGACGCGCGCGTTGTCGTCGTCGGGCCCGTCGCCCTCCAGGGGGCCCAGCTCGGCCTTCATCTTCCCGGCCATCGCGAACGTACGGCGCACGGTCTCGCCCGCGCGGCCCATGCCCTGCGCGTCGGAGGAGGTGATACCGATCGCGCCCAGGTCGTGCAGCACGTCCTCGGCACCCATCGTCCCCGCCCGGATCCGGTCGCGGGCCATCGCCGCGTCACCCGGCAGATCCGTCTTCAGGTCGTGGACCGAGACGATCATGCCGTAGTGCTCGGCGACCGCGTCCCGCCCGAACGGCAGCGTCGGATTGGTCGACGAGCCGATGACGTTGGGCACGCCCGCCATCTTCAGGACGTTCGGGACGTGACCGCCGCCGCAGCCCTCGATGTGGAAGGCGTGGATCGTGCGGCCTTCCAGGACCTTCAGGGTGTCCTCGACGGTCAGGCACTCGTTCAACCCGTCGCTGTGCAGGGCGACTTGGACGTCGTGCTCCTCCGCCACCCGCAGCGCCGTGTCGAGTGCCCGGGTGTGCGCGCCCATGTCCTCGTGGACCTTGAACCCGCACGCCCCGCCTTCGGCCAGCGCCTCCACCAGGGGAGCTCCGTCCGACGACGAACCCCGGCCCAGGAAGCCGATGTTGACCGGCCACGCGTCGAACGACGCGAAGGCGTTGCGCAGCGCCCACGGGGAGTTGACGCCGACGCCCCAGACCGGGCCGAACTCCTGGCCGATGATCGTGGTGACACCCGAGGCGAGCGAGGCCTCCATGATGCGCGGGGACAGCAGGTGCACATGGGGGTCGACGGCTCCCGCGGTGGCGATGAGGCCCTCACCGGAGACGATCGAGGTGCCGGTGCCGACCACCACGTCGACACCGGCCAGGGTGTCGGGGTTGCCGGCCCGGCCGACCGAGCAGATCCGTCCCTCGCGGATGCCGATGGACACCTTGCGGATGCCCTGCACCGCGTCGATCACGACGACGTTGCTGATGACGACGTCGCACGTCTCGCGCACCGCGGCGGCCTTCAGATGCAGCCCGTCACGGGCCGTCTTGCCGAAACCCGCCAGGAACTCATCACCCGGCGCCTGCGAGTCGGACTCGACCCGCACGGTCAGGCCCGAGTCCCCGAGCCGGATCCGGTCCCCGGTGCGGGGGCCGTGCACGGAGGCGTACTCGTACGGGTCCATCACTTCGCTCCCTCTCGCGGCTCGCGCGGTCCGGTTCCCAGGTATCCGCAGGCGGCGGCCCTGCGCAGGGCTTCCGCCTTGGCGCCGGGCGCGTCCAGCGGCCCGTCGACCAGTCCCGCGAAGCCGATCGCGATGCGGTCGCCGCCGATGGGCAGGAGGCCGACCTCGGCGCTCTCGCCGGGGCCGAACCGCACCGAGGACCCGGCCGGCACACACAGCCGCATGCCGTAAGCCACGGCCCGGTCGAAATCGAGCCGCGGGTTGGCCTCGAAGAAGTGGAAGTGCGAGGTGACCGAGATCGGCACGGAGGCGGTGTTGGTCACGGCGAGCCGGACCTCGGGGTCGGCCTCCGGATAGCCGTCGCCGGGCAGCAGCGCGCCGGGCGCGTCCTGGCCGGCGGTGCCGCCGATGGGGTCGGAGACCACCGCGAGCCGGGACCCGTCGTCGAAGACGGCCTCCACATGGACCTCGGTGACCACGTCGGACACACCGGGCAGCACGTCGTCGGGGCCGAGCACGGACCGGGCCGCCTCGATCGCCTCGGCGAGCCGTCTGCCGTCCCGGGCCGCCTCGCAGACGGTGTCCGCGATCAGCGCGGTCGCCTCGGGCACGTTCAGCCGCAGTCCGCGGGCTCTGCGGGTCCGGGCCAGCTCAGCGGCACCGAACAGCAGCAGCCGGTCACGCTCCGTCGGGGTCAGTCGCACGCCACCACACCTCCTGTTTGAACGCCACTCTAACCAGAGATTTCACAGACGGGAAGCATTGACGGCACGGCTTGGTGTGCGTCACATTGAGCGGCACTCAAACCCCACGATGAGTGACCCCACGACGAGTGAGAGGCGCCGGCATGCCCATAGAACAGCGCGGAGTCGATACGGTCCCGGAGGCGGAGCGCACCAGCGGGCCCCGCGACCTGGTGTCGATCCTGCTCGGCTCGAACCTCTGTCTCGGGGTGATCATCTTCGGCTGGCTGCCGGTCTCCTTCGGTCTCGGCTGGTGGGCCTCGGTCAGCGCCGTGGTCGCGGGGACCCTCGCCGGCACCCTGCTCACCGCGCCGCTCGCGCTGGTCTCGCTGCGCACGGCGACCAATCTGTCGACCTCGTCGGGCGCCCAATTCGGCGTACGGGGGCGGCTGGTGGGGTCGGTCGTCGGCCTGCTGCTCTCGCTCGGCTACACCGCCCTGACGGTGTGGATCGGCGGGGACGCCATGACCGGCGTCCTGCACCGCCTGTTCGGCCTGCCCACCGGCGGCGCCTCGTACGGCATCGTGTACGCGCTGCTCGCCGCGGCCACCGTCGTCGGCGCGGTCTACGGCTACCGGGTGCTGCTGCGCCTGTCGCGCATCCTGGCCGTCGGCATGACGGCGCTGCTGGTGCTCGGAGTCTTCGCCTACGCACCGCACTTCACCACCGCCGCGCTGCCGGACGCCGGCGGCTATCTGCTCGGCTCGTTCTGGCCCACCTGGCTCTTCGCGCTCGTCGCGGCCGGGCTCAGCGGGCCGATCGCGTTCATCACGCTGCTCGGCGACTACACGCGCTACGTCTCACCGACCCGCCACCGCCCGCGCCGCGTCCTGCACGCCACCTGGCTGGGCCTGACGGTGGGTCTGCTCGTGCCGCAGCTCTTCGGCACGTTCACCGCGTACGCGGCCCGCGCGGCAACCGACTTCGCGGGACCGCTGGTCTCCGCCTCCCCCGGCTGGTACCTGGTGCCGCTGCTGCTCTCGGCCTCCGCGGGCTCGGTCGGCAACGCGGGTCTCATGCTGTACTCGATGGGGCTCGACCTCGACGCGATCCTGCCGCGCGCCTCGCGCACCCAGGCGACGTTCGCGGTGGCCGGCGTCGCCACGGCGTGTGTGTTCGCGGGGCACTTCGCCTGGGACGCACAGGCCGCGATGACCTCGTTCGTCCTGCTGCTCACGGCGATCGGCACGCCTTGGGCGGTGATCACCCTGATCGGCTTCGTGCACTGCCGCGGCGTGTACGACGCGGACGCCCTCCAGGTCTTCAACCGCCGCTCGCGGGGCGGCGTCTACTGGTACCGGTCCGGCTGGAACCCGCGCGCGGTGATCTCCTGGGCGCTCGGCGCGGGCGTCGGCCTGCTCGCCGTCTCGCTGCCCACCTACCAGGGCCCGATCCTGAGCTGGACCGGCGGAGTGGACTGCAGCTTCCTGCTGTCGGGCGTGGTGGGCGGCGCGGCGTACCTGGCCCTCACGGCCGGCTCCCGCGCCGCCGAGAAGACCGCCCCGGAGATCGACTCCGAGGCGGCCCTGGTCGACGGCTGAGCGCCGCGCCACGCGTCCTAGCCCAGCGGGTGCATCCACCCGTGCGGGTCCGGGGCGGTGCCGGTCTGGAGGTCGAGCAGCGCCTTGCGGAGCTTCATCGTGACCTCGCCCGGCTCGCCGTCGCCCTGCGTCCAGTTGTGGCGGGCCGACTTCACCGAGCCGACCGGGGTGATGACCGCGGCCGTGCCGCAGGCGAACACCTCGGTCAGGGTGCCGTTCTCGTTGTCCCGCTTCCAGTCCTCCGTGGAGATCCGGCCCTCGACGGCCTCGTACCCGAGGTCGCGGGCGATCTTCAGGAGCGAGTCACGGGTGATGCCGGGCAGCAGCGAGCCGGTCAGCTCGGGCGTGACGATCTTGTCGCCGTACACGAAGTACAGGTTCATGCCGCCCATCTCCTCGATCCAGCGGTGCTCGACCGCGTCGAGCCACACGACCTGGTCGCAGCCGTGCTGGGCGGCCTCGGCCTGGGCGACGAGCGAGGCCGCGTAGTTGCCGCCGGTCTTCGCGGCGCCGGTGCCGCCCTTGACCGCGCGCACGTACTCCTCGGAGAGCCAGACCGAGACGGGCTTCACGCCGCCGGGGAAGTAGGCGCCGGCCGGGGAGGCGATCACGATGAAGAGGTACTCGTTGGCCGGCTTCACGCCGAGACCGACCTCGGTCGCGATCATGAACGGGCGCAGGTAGAGCGAGGCCTCGCCGGAGGACGGAACCCATGCCTTGTCCTGCTGGATCAGCGCGTCGCAGGCGGCGATGAACAGGTCGGTGGGGAGCGCGGGCATCGCGATGCGGCGCGCGGAGTTCTGGAACCGCTCGGCGTTGGCCTCGGGCCGGAACGTGGCGACCGTGCCGTCGGGCTGGCGGTAGGCCTTGAGACCCTCGAAGATCGTCTGCGCGTAGTGCAGCGTCATGTTGGCCGGGTCCATGGACAGCGGGGCGTACGGCACGAGCTGGGCGTCGTGCCAGCCGCGGCCCTCGGTCCAGCGGACCGTCACCATGTTGTCGGTGAAGTGGCGGCCGAAACCGGGGCTGGCCAGGATCGCCTCGCGCTCCGCGTCGGACAGCGGGTGCGAGGTGGGCTTGAGCTCGATCGTGGGCGTCGTCATGAGTGCTGTGTCCTTCACCGGTGGATAGTGACGGACCGCGCTCACGCCGCTGCCTGTGCCGGACGTCCGAGCTGCTCCGCATGTCGCGGCCCACGTCCGATTATCGCTCTTGGTGGGTCCTGAACATAACGGTGTGATGTGCGGTCCGGGATTGATGGTGTCACCCGGTGGCCGCATGCGAAAAGCCGCCGGGTGCGAAATGCGGCCCGGCGGCTGTTGCGTGTGGTGCGCCGGGGCTAGCCGGCTACGCGCGCGGCGAGGGCGTCGCCGATCTCGTCCGTGCTGCGGACCGCGTCGCCGCGGGCCGCGAGGTCCTCGGAGACGGCGCTCTCGATGCGGGCCGCCTCGGACTCGTGGCCGAGGTGCCGCAGGAGGAGCGCGACGGACAGGATGGTGGCCGAGGGGTCGGCCTTGCCCTGGCCCGCGATGTCCGGCGCGGAGCCGTGCACCGGCTCGAACATCGACGGGAAGTCGCCGCTCGGGTTGATGTTGCCCGAGGCGGCGACGCCGATGCCGCCGGAGACGGCCGCCGCGAGGTCGGTGATGATGTCGCCGAAGAGGTTGTCGGTGACGATCACGTCGAAGCGCGCCGGGTCGGTGACGAGGAAGATCGTCGCCGCGTCCACGTGCAGGTAGTCGGTGGTGACGTCGGGGAACTCCGCGGCCACCGTGTTGAAGACGTTGGTCCACAGGTGACCGGCGTACGCCAGCACGTTGTTCTTGTGGACCAGCGTCAGCTTCTTGCGCGGGCGGGCCTGGGCGCGGGCGAAGGCGTCCCGCACCACGCGCTCCACACCGAAGGCGGTGTTGACGGAGACCTCGGTGGCGACCTCGTGCGGTGTCCCGGTGCGGATCGAGCCGCCGTTGCCGGTGTACGGGCCCTCGGTGCCCTCGCGCACGACGATGAAGTCGATCTCGGGCTGGCCGGCGAGCGGGGTGGAGACGCCGGGGAGCAGCCTGCTGGGGCGGAGGTTGACGTAGTGGTCGAAGAGGAAGCGGAGCTTCAGCAGGAAGCCGCGTTCCAGGACGCCGGACGGGACCGAGGGGTCGCCGATCGCGCCGAGCAGGATCGCGTCGTGCTGCTTGAGCTCGGTGACGTCGGCGTCGGTGAGGGTCTCACCGGTGGCGTGGTAGCGCCGCGCGCCGAAGTCGAACTCCCTGGTCTCCAGCTTCACGTCCTGCGGAAGGACGGCTCGGAGAACCTTCAGGCCCTGGGCCACGACCTCCTGGCCGATGCCGTCACCGGGGATCACTGCGAGATTGATGCTGCGAGAACTTGCCGACATGGGGGAACCCTACTGGCCGTCCCAAGCGTTGACACCCGATGTCCACAGTGTGGACAGGCCGGGAGGGGCGGTCGCATCGCGTAGGCGGTTGTACGCCTGGCGTTCACCCCGTGGTGATCGCCCCGTCGACTCGGTCGGAGACGTTTTCGGCCATGGACATTCCCAGATTCGGCATACCCGACAAGCTCGCCGAGCGCATGAGCATGGCCGAGCAGCACGAGTACCTGCGCTCGAAGCTGAGCCGTCGTGGCGTGCTGCGCACCACCGCGGCCACGGCCGCCGTCGCCGGGGCGGGTCTCGCCACGGCCGGGGCGGCCTCGCCCGCCTATGCCGCGCCGACCGCGCTCACCTCCACGTCGCGGCACGGCGTGGACGGTTCGCTGGCCGCCCCGTTCGGCCGCCACCTCGCCTACGGGGCCGACCCCAGGACGCAGATGCGCGTCTCCTGGCAGGTCCCGTTCGCGGTGAAGAAGCCGTACATCCGCATCGGCACCAGCCCCTGGTCGCTGAGCAGGAAGATCGACGCCGAGGTGCGGCATCTGACGACGCCCGCCCTGAACGGCGGCAAGATCGCGGCGGCCGAGCAGTTCTACGTCCACGCGGGCCTCGACCGGCTGCGGCCGGGCCAGACGTACTACTACGGCGTCGGCCACGACGGCTTCGACCCGGCGGACCGCCGCAATCTGGGCACGCTCGGCACCTTCACCACCGCCCCCACGCGCGCCGAGAACTTCACGTTCACGGCCTTCGGCGACCAGGGCGTCAGCTACCACGCGCTCGGCAACGACCAGGTGATCCTCGGCCAGAACCCGGCCTTCCACCTGCACGCCGGCGACATCTGCTACGCCGACCCGTCGGGCTCGGGCCAGTCATCGGACCAGTACGACGCGCGCACCTGGGACCAGTTCCTCGCGCAGACCGAGTCGGTCGCCAAGACCGTGCCGTGGATGGTGACCACCGGCAACCACGACATGGAGGCCTGGTACTCGCCGCAGGGCTACGGCGGCCAGAACGCCCGCTGGTCGCTGCCGGCCAACGGCCCCGACCCGGTGAACCAGCCCGGCGTCTACTCGTTCGTGCACGGCAACGTGGGCGTGGTGGCGCTCGACGCCAACGACGTGTCGTACGAGATCCCCGCCAACTTCGGCATCAGCGGCGGCAGGCAGACGACGTGGCTGGACAAGCGGCTCGGTGAGCTGCGCGCCAACCACGCGGTCGACTTCATCGTGGTCTTCTTCCACCACTGCGCCTTCTCCACGACGAGCTCGCACGCCTCGGAGGGGGGCGTGCGCGACGCGTGGGTGCCGCTGTTCGAGAAGCACCAGGTGGACCTGGTGATCAACGGCCACAACCACGTCTACGAGCGCACGGACGCGATCAAGGGCAACAAGGTGGGCCGCAAGGTGGCGATCGGCGAGCGCACCGACCCGACGCGCGACGGCATCGTGTACGTCACGGCCGGCGCGGCGGGCCGTTCGCTGTACAGCTTCCCGGTGCCCGACTCCTACGAGGGGCACGTGGCGGACCGCGACAGCGTGGACACCTACCACTGGGCCAAGGGCGGCGCGAAGGCCACCGAGACGGTGGAGTGGTCCCGCGTGCGCTACACCAACTACTCGTTCCTCGCGGTGGAGGTCGAGACCGGCCGCCACCCGAGGATGAAGGTCAGCGCGCTCGCCGAGACGGGCGAGCGCATCGACCACTTCGAGATCCAGCGCGGGCGGTAGCCGCCCGCGCCGATCGGCCGGCCGGGCTCAGTGCCCGGTGGCGCCGCCGTTGTCCCTGCGGTCCAGCGCGCGCTGGAGGGCGGCGGCGGCGTTCTTGCGGTCGGACTCGCTGCTGCGCGAAGAGTGACGGACTCGGCGGGCGGGCTGCTTGACCATGGGGATTCGACTCCTCTGCTGGGAGGTCCGGGGGCGGGCCCTGGCGGATGCAGTGAGGTGCCGGAAGGGGCGGGGAGCGCTGCCGCAGGGGTTGCCTGCCTGGGGGCACTGCGCTCACGACCGCCCTTCGCTGGATCAGCGAGACGTTCGGCTCCTACAAAACTAAGCGCTGCCCTGGAGTCTGTCTCTACAATTACTCGGACTTCCTACTATCTGAGACGGCGGCCCTCGCCGGGCCCTGCCCCGCGGGTTGGGGGCGCCGGGTACGGACCGCGTCGCCGGCCCCGCTGTGCAGCCGTAGCGCCCCTGCGGCGGGGAGCAGGCAGACCGCCCCGAGCAGGCAGAACGCCAGGGCGTAGGCGTGTGCGGACGTGTCCTGGAGGGCGCCGCCCAGGCGCAGCGCGATGGTCGCGGCGGCCACGGCGAGCCCCGCCGCGAGCTGGTTGGCGGTCACGGACAGTGCGTTGGCGTCGCGCAGCCGCTCGGGCGTCACCTCGCTGAAGGCGATGGTGGAGTAGCAGGTGAGGCCGAGCGAGCGGGCGGCGCCGCCGAGGGTGACGAGGGCGGCGGTCACGGCGAGCGGGGTGTCCGCGGTGAGCAGGGCGCAGCCCGCCACGGCGGCGGCGAGCCCGACCGTGGAGACGAGCAGCAGCGGGCGGAACCCGAAGCGGTTGATGAGCGGGGTGGTCGCCGGCTTGATCCCGATGTTGCCGACGAAGACGAACAGCACCACCGCGCCGGACTTCACCGCGCTCCACCCGAAGACCTCCTGGAAGAGCAGGGGCAGCAGGAAGGGCATGGAGCCGACCACGATCCAGAAGAGCGAACCCCCGCTCACGGCGGCCCGGAACGTCACGACGTCCAGGGTGCGCAGATTGACCAACGGATGGGCGGTGCGCAGCAGATGGCGGCAGGCCGCGCCGAGCGCGAGGACGGCGAGCGCACCGACGGCGGCCGGCGCCTGCCATCCGCTGTCGGTCTCGGCGACCAGATGGGCGGCCCAGGTGAGGGCGGCGAGCCCGGTGCAGCCGAGCAGCACGCCGGGCACGTCGAGCGGGGGCGGGGTGGCGGTGGGCCCGGCCGCGACCAGGCGCCGGGCGACGGCGAACGCGAGGGCGCCGAGGGGGAGGTTGACCAGGAAGATCCAGTGCCAGCTCGCGTACGTGGTGAGCACCCCGCCGAGCAGCGGGGCGACGACGGGGGCCATCAGGCCCGGCCACACGATGTAGGCCATGATCTTCGGTATGTCGGTTTTGGCGGCCCCGGCGAGCACCAGGAGGCGGCCGACCGGCACCATCATGGCGCCGCCCGCGCCCTGCAGGGCGCGCATCGCGACGAGCATGCCGAGGCTCCCGCTCGCGGCGCAGCCCGCCGACGCGAGGGTGAACAGCACGATGGCGGTGAGGAAGATCCGCCGGGCGCCGTAGCGGGCGGTGAGCCAGCCGCTGAGCGGAATCAGTACGGCGAGGGTCAGCAGATAGACGGTGATGACCAGGCCGACCGAGGCGGGCGTGGTGTCGAGGGAGGCCGCCATCCGCGGGGCGGCGGTGGCCACGATGGTGCCGTCGAGCATCTCCATGAAGAAGCAGCCGGCGACGAGCAGGGCGGTCGTGCGCTGTCGGGTGTCGAGCATGGGATCAGGGTGCTGCGCCGTACTGCTGCACACAAGGTCCGGCTTGTCAGTCGAGCCGTGCATGGGGTGCATCATTCGTGCACACTGGGGCGATGCAACAGCTGCCCGACATGAATCTGCTGCCCGCGCTCGACGCCCTGCTGCGCGCGGGCGGCGTGGCCGGGGCCGCCGCCGAGATGCGCATCTCGCCGTCGGCGATGAGCCGGACCCTGGGGCGGCTGCGCCGGGTGGTGGGCGACGAACTGCTCGTACCGTCGGGGCGCGGCCTCGTCCTGACGCCGCGCGCCCGGGAGCTGCAGCCGCGCGTGGAGGCGGCCCTGGCGTCGGCGCTCGCGGCGCTGCGCCCGCCGCCGGAGCTCGAACTGGCCACGCTGGAGCGGGAGTTCACCGTGCGGTCCAACGACGGCATGGCTGTCGTCTTCGGCTCCGCGCTGACCGAGCGGGTGATGCGCGAGGCGCCCCGGGTGCGGCTGCGGATGCTGCCCGAGGGAGACGAGAACCCGGCCGATCTGCGGGACCTGATCGACCTGGACGTGGGGCAGATGGGCGAGCTGCCGCACGACATCCGCACCGAACCGCTCGGCGCGTACGGCTATGTGGCGGTGGCGCGGGCCGACGGCCCGTACGCGCACGAGCGCCTGACCCCGGAGCGGTTCGCCGCGCTCCCCCACATCACGGTGACGCGGCGCGGCCGGGTGCGCAGCGTCGTCGACGAGCGCCTGGCCGAACTCGGCCTGACCCGGGACGTGCTGGCCACCGCCCCGACGTACACCGCGGCCTGCTTCTTCGCGCTCCGCTCGGACGCCCTCGCGCTGCTGCCGCGGCAGTTCGCCCTGGAGGCGGCCCGCGTGATGCCGCTCGCGGTCCTGACCATCCCGCTCGACCTGCCGACCAACCCGTTCGTCCAGGCCTGGCACATCCGCGTCGACGCGGACCCGGCCCACCGGTGGCTGCGGGGCGCCCTCGCGGAGATAGTGGCGGGGCTCGGGATGGGTCCGGGTGACGGCGATCCCACCTAGGTTGCATTCCTATCTAGGTGGTGCTGAAATACAGCCATGGCCGCAGACCGCAGATCCAGCTGGCTCAAGGGCGTCCTCGACCTCCTCGTCCTGTCCTGTCTCACCGGGGGTGAGAGCTACGGCTACGAGATCTCCAAGGCGCTCACCGCCGCGGGGCTGGGGGAGATCAAGGGCGGGACGCTCTACCCCGTACTCAACCGCCTGGAGGAGGCCGGCCTGGCGGTGGGCGAGTTCCGGGCCTCCGAGCGCGGGCCGGGGCGGCGCTACTACCGGCTGACCGACGACGGACGCCGCGCCCTGGCCGAACAGGGCGCTTCCTGGCGGGAGTTCCACGCGGCGGTCACGGCCATGCTCACCAGCACACTTCCAGGGGGACCAGCGTGAACACGGAATACTTCGCGGAACTGAGCCGGCAGCTCGCGGCCCGGGGCATGCCGGAGCGGGAAGCGGCGGCGACCGTCGCGGACCTGACCGGCTACCTCGCGGAGTCCGGATCCACCGACCCCCACGAGGAGTTCGGCGCGCCGGACGCCTTCGCGGACCGGCTCACCCGCGACCACGGAGGCGAGCGGCCCGGGGCCGACGCCGAGACCTGGAAGTGGACCAGCGACATCTACACCGACCGCCGGCTCCTCAACCAGTACGGGGCCGAGGGC
Source organism: Streptomyces sp. NBC_00083 (assembly GCF_026343295.1). Lineage (GTDB taxonomy): Bacteria > Actinomycetota > Actinomycetes > Streptomycetales > Streptomycetaceae > Streptomyces. The sequence goes on along the minus strand of NZ_JAPELY010000002.1, from coordinate 1,148,148 downwards.
TGGGAGGTCGAGGGGATCGACTTCGTCGGCCGCTTCGTGTGCCGCCGCGTTCCCGGTGAGGCGATGGGCTGGGAGTACCGGCGCGAGACCACCCGGGGTACGGGGGAACACGACGCGCTCCTGGCCGAGCTGGCACCGGACGGCTGGGAGCCGTGCGGCCGGTGGCTCCACATGGCGTACTTCAAGCGCCCGCTCGCGGCCGGCGCGGGTCCTGCCGCCGCCCTCACGGCGACGCCCGCGCCCCCGGCCCGGCACGTGTTCTTCAGCCCCAAGTACCGGGGCCTGGTGGCCCTGTTCGCGCTGTCCGTGGTGCTGTTCGTGCTTGCGGTGGGGTTCGACGTGATCGACCTGGACCGCCCGGCGGTCCACTACGGCGTCCTGGTCGGAGCCGTCGGCGGCGGGCTGCTCGGCTGGTACGGGGTGAGGCGGGACATCGCCCAGGGCACCGAGAGCTCCTGACCCCCACGGCGGGACGGCCACGCGGCCCCGGTGCACGAGGGGCGGAAACCACCGGAAGTTCTCATCGGACCTTAAGAAACCCGGCAGTTGACCGGGTGTTCATCAATCCGTCCATGCATAGGTCTAGCTTCAGACCATTGAACGGCGCCACTCTTGCGCTCGATGTGCCGCAGGGGCACAGGGGACCGAAGAGGCGGGCGGATGACACCGATCAGTCGTAGGGGATTCGTGGCACTCGGCGCGGGCGTGGCAGCCGGCGCCGTGCTGCCATCGGCGGCGGCGCAGGCCGTCGGTTCGGCGGTCACGAGCACGGCGGCCGCCTCAGCGACCGGCACCATCAAGGACGTCAAGCACGTGGTGATCCTCATGCAGGAGAACCGCAGCTTCGACCACTACTTCGGCCGCCTCAAGGGCGTCCGGGGCTTCGGCGACAAGAGCGGCATCGTGCTGCCCGGCGGCCTGCCCGTCTTCAACCAGCCCAACGGGCTCGGCCGCCAGTACCCGTGGAAGCTCAGCTCGACCCCGGCCGCGGGCGGCGCGGACAGCGAGACGCTCGCGCAGTGCAACGGCGACCTGCCGCACAGCTGGACCTCGCAGCACGCGGCGTGGAACAAGGGCCGCATGGACAGCTGGGTCTCCGGCGTCGGCAACGTCCGCTCGCTGGGCTACCTCGAACGCGACGACATCCCGTTCCACTACGCGCTCGCCGACAACTACACCGTCTGCGACGCCTACTTCAGCTCCACGCTCAGCGCCACCGGGCCCAACCGCACCTTCCTGTGGAGCGGCAAGGTGGACGCCACCAGCTACGACGGCGGCGACGAGTCGGGGCTGACCTGGCAGACGTACGCGGAGGCGCTGCAGCGCGCCGGCGTCAGCTGGAAGGTGTACCAGAACGCCAACGACAACTACGGCGACAACGGGTGCGCCTACTTCAAGCAGTTCACCTCCGCCCCCGCGGGCGACCCGCTGCACGACCGGGGCATGGGTTCGGTCCCGTCCGTCACCGGCTCCACCCCGGACGACATCGCGGCCGCGATCAAGGCCGACGCGCTCGCGGGGAAGCTCCCCCAGGTGTCCTGGGTCGTCGCCAACCAGGCGTTCTCCGAGCACCCCTACGCCCCGCCCGGCGACGGCGCGCACTTCGTCGACCTGGTGTACCGGGCGCTCGCCGCGGCCCCCGACGTCTTCGACTCGACGGTCCTGTTCCTCAACTACGACGAGAACGACGGCTTCTTCGACCACGTGCCCCCGCCGTCGCCGCCCGCCGGGACCGCCGGCGAGTTCCTGAACGGCGTTCCCTACGGTCTCGGCTTCCGGGTGCCAATGGTCGTCATGTCGCCCTGGACGCGCGGCGGTTGGGTCTCCTCCGAGGTCTTCGACCACACCTCGGTCCTGCGCTTCATGGAGACGTGGACCACGGCGCTCGGCACCCCGGCGTCCTGCCCCAACATCAGCGCCTGGCGCCGCAAGGTCACCGGCGATCTGACCGGTGTCTTCGACTTCGCTTCGCCCGTCTACGGCATGCCGTCCGGGCTCCCCGCCACCAAGGTGATCGGCATCGGCACCTGCGGCCCGCTGCCCAACCCGGCGCCCCAGAACAACGCGCTGCCCGTACAGGAGTCCGGCACCCGCCCGGCCCGCGCGCTCCCCTACCAGCCCAACGGCAACCTCGACCGGTTCGAGTTCAAGGCGGCCGGCCAGATCCTCGCCTGGTTCGGCATGGCCAACCTGGGCTCCCCCGCGACCAGCGCCGCACACTTCTCGCTCCACCCCAACGCCTACCGCGACACCACGCCCTGGCAGTACACCGTCGACGCGGGCGGCACGGCGAGCGACTTCTTCCAGATCGGCACGGGCGCCGGCGCCGGCAAGTACGACGTCACCATGGTGGGCCCCAACCGCTTCCAGCGCCGCTTCATCGGCGACGCCACCAAGCCGGGCAAGTCCGTGGAGGTGGCGGCGCGCTACGCCGTGGAGTCCGGCACCGGCAAGATGGCGATCTGGTTCAAGATGACCAACTCCTCCGCGTCGGCGGTGAAGTTCACCATCACCTCGAACCAGTACCGGACCGGTACCTGGACGTACACCGTCCCGGCGGGCGGCTCCACCGAGGACTTCTTCAACGCGGTGGCCCTCACGAACGGCTGGTACGACTTCACCGTCACAGCCGACTGCGACACCACCTGGTCACGCCGCTACACCGGCCACATCGAGACGGGCAAGGCGTCGGTCAGCGGCTGAGCCGGAGCCCCCGGCGCGGCTGGAGCACGTCTCCGTCGCGCCACTCGAAGGCCAACGGGTGCGTGGTGGACGGCAGTTGGGGTCCCCACACATACGTGCCGGTCTGAGTACGGGCACTCATGTGGCGCCGTGCCCGCGCCGGGACAGTGGAACCCATGAACGGCCTCTACGCACTCAAGCCCTGGTACGCGGACCGGCTCTCCGGTGTCCGCGGGGCGCTGGCCCGGCACGGCGTGTCACCCGACACCCTGACCGCGGCCGGCGTGGTGAGCGCGGCGGGGGCGGCCGCGGCCCTCGCCCTGCTGCCCGTGCCGCTCGCGGCCCTGCCGGTCGCGGTGCTCCTCGCGGCCCGGCTCGCCTTCGCCAACCTCGACGGCGCGCTGGCCCGTGACACCGGGCGCACCACGCGCCGCGGCGCGCTCCTCAACGAACTCGGCGATCGCGCCGCCGACTTGGTGGTCCTCGCGGGATTCCTGCCGCTGGCTCCGCTCTGGCTGGTCGCGACGGCAGCGCTCGCCGCGACCCTGCCGTCGTGGGTCGCACTCGCCGGCGCGGCGGCCGGGGCACCGCGTCGCAACGGCGGTCCCGTCGGCAAGACCGAGCGCTGTCTCCTGGTGGTCGTGGCGGCTGCGTCGGGCTGGGCGGTCCCGGTCCTCCTGGCCGTCGCGGCCGGCTCGGTCCTGACGGCCGGGGTGCGGTCCACCTGGCTGTGGCGGGAGCTGGCGGCATGAGCACCTACGGCCGTACGGTCCTGGCCGGGATCGGAGTGCTGGGCGTGAGCGGGCTCGCGGTGGCCGCCCTGCCGGCGCGGGTGCGGGTGCGGGCCGAGGTACGCAAGCGGTGGCGGACCTGGGCGCTGGCCGCGCCGGTCTATCTGGGCGCCCTGTACTTCGGGGGCGGCGGGGCCTGCGCGCTCGCGGTCGCGCTCGGGGTGGTCGCGATGGCGGAATACGCGCGGATGGCGGCGCTGCGCCGGGCGGAGGCCGCGGTTCTGTCGGCGGCAGCGGTGGTGCTCCCGGTGCTGGCCTGGACGGCGCCCTCGGCCCTCGGCCCGCGCACGGCGGGGCTGCTCCTGGTGGCGGCGGCCCTGCCCGCGCTGGTGCGCGGCGACGCGGTGTCCGGCTTCACCGACGCCGCCCGCACGGCCTTCGCGCTGCTGTGGATCGCGGTCCCGCTGACCGGCCTCGTCACGCTCGGCCCGACGGCGGCCGCGGTGGGCATCGCGGTGGCGCTCGGCGATGTGGGCGCCTGGTGCGGCGGCACGTTCCTGGGCCGCTCGGGCGCCCTGGCCCGCCCCCTCTCGCCGCTCTCCCCCCGCAAGACGTGGGCCGGCGTCCTCGGCACGGTGGTCTCAACGGGGCTCGTCCTGTGGGCCGTCGGGGTCTGGTCGCCGCTCCTGTGGGTGGCCGTGGCCCTCGGCTGCGTCCTCGGCGACCTGCTCGAATCCATGGTGAAGCGGGAGGCCGGCGTGAAGGACGCGGGCAGCTGGCTCCCCGGTTTCGGCGGCCTCCTCGACCGTGTCGACTCCCTGCTGCTCGCCCTGCTGTTCACGACGGTGGTGACCCGATGACGACGATCCTGTCCCCGAAGACCCGCACCCGAACTCCGTCGCGGCCGGCCGCGCTGGCCCGGCGCGTCCTGTGGTGGTCGGTGCTGACCCTGTCCGGCGGCGTGGAGCGCCGGGGCCGTCTGCCGCGCGGCGGCTGCGTGGTCGTGGCCAACCATTCGTCGCACGCCGACACCGCGGCCTTGCTCGCCGCGCTCGACGCCCGGCACACCCCGGCGATCGGGGCGGCCGCCGACTACTGGTTCGCGTCGCCGTGGCGGCGCCGGATCTGCAGCCGGCTCGCGGCGGGCTTTCCCATACGGCGCTCCGGCGGCGGCATGGAGGATCTGCTCGCCATGGCGGACGGGTTGCGCGCGGGCCGGGCGGTGGTCCTCTTCCCCGAGGGCACCCGCGGCCGTGACGGCGAGGTCGGCTCCTTCCACCGGGGCGCGCTGGTCCTCGCCGAACACGCGGGGGTGCCGGTGGTGCCGGTGGGCATCGCGGGCACGGACCGGCTGCTGCCCAAGCACGGCCGGTTGCGGTCCACGCTGATCCGGGTGCGCGTCGGCGCTCCGCTGCCCGCGTCCGTCACGCCGCAGGAGGCGCGGCAGGCGGTGGCGGCGCTGCACGCCCGGACGAACGCGGAGGCGCTGCGCGACTCGTCCCTGCGCCGCCGGGTCGCGGCCCTCGCGGGCTCACGGGCCGGCCTCGTCCTGGCTTTCTGCTGGGCGTTCGCGGAGGCATTGAGCTGGCCCCTGATGCCGGAGCTGCTCCTGGCGGCGCTGTGCGCGGCGGCCCCAAGCCGGGCTCTGCGCCTCTCCCTCACGGCCTTGGCGGGCAGCCTCGCGGGCAGCGTGCTGGCCCTTCAACTCGCCCTGTCCGGCGCGCACGTGCCCGCGCCGCTGACCACGGACCGGATGCGCGCGGAGGTGCGCCACGAGGTGTCGGCCGAAGGCGCGGCGGCCGTCCGCCACCAGCCGTGGGACGGCATCCCGTTCAAGGTGTACGCGGCGGAGGCCGGCCACGCCGGGGTCCCCGCGGCGCCCTGGCTGCGCGAGGCCGCCCTCTCGCGCGGCTCCCGCACCCTGACCGTGGGCGTCGTGTTCGCCGGGGCGGCGCTCCTAGCCCGGCGGTGGCGGCGCTGGTACGGGGCGTACCTGGCGCTGCTGGGGACGGGCTTCGCGGTGGGGCTCGGGCTGGTGGTGGGGGCCTGGGCGTAGGGAGGGGCGGCCCCGGGGGTGCCGGGGCCGCCCGCCCGTACGGTCAGAGCAGCCGGTCGCTCCCGACCTCCCAGAGGACGTTCTCTCCCGACGCGAGCCTGCCCCCCGCGAGGCCCCGGTAGAGACAGGCGAAGCCGCCGGTGGCGAGCAGGTCGGGGTGGCCGTCCCCGTCGTAGTCGCCGATGCCCAGCAGGGAGTCGAAGCCGGCCCAGCCGCCGGTGCCGATCATGACCCGGGTGCCGAACCAGCCCCGCCCGTTGCCCGGGTAGAGCCACAGCTTGCCCGAGGTGTCGCTGACGACGAGGTCGTTCTTGCCGTCGCCGTTCAGGTCGCCCGGCCCGGCGAAGGCCTTCATCACGTTCCAGCCGCCGCCGATGAGCAGCCGCTTGCCGAACCAGCCCCGGCCGTTGCCCGGGTACATCCAGAGCTGTCCCGAGGTGTCGCGGGCCAGCAGGTCGCCCTTGCCGTCGCCGTTCAGGTCGCCCGCGGCCTGGATCGCGCTCATGGTGTTCCAGCCGCCGCCGATCAGCAGCCGCGTACCGAACCAGCCCTTGCCGTTGCCCGGGTACATGTAGAGGTTCCCGGCGGCGTCCCGGGCCAGCAGGTCCTCGTTGCCGTCGCTGGTGAGGTCGCCGTGGCGGGTCAGGGCGGTCATGGAGTTCCAGCCGCCGCCGATCAGGAGACCACCGCCGTCGCGCAGGAACCACAGCCGGCCCGCGTAGCTGCGCTGGAGCAGGTCCGGTGCGCCATCACGGTTGAGGTCCCCGAAGGGCTGCGCCGGGCCGGAGCCCGGCGTTCGCGGCGTCGACCAGTCGAGGTTCTCGGTACCCCCGTGGCACTCCCGCGAGGTGTGCGCCCAGCGGGCGGAACCGAGATTGTTGTCCATGTGGCCGTTCTTGTCCGAGTACGAGGACAGGTCCATGCCCCATTCGCCCGAGGTGGAGACCTCCCAGTCATGGACGGCGTCGAGGTACTCGAAGTTGGTCCGGCTGTACAGGCACAGCTCTTCGTAGCCGGTGCGGTTGATGACCGAGGACGCCTTGGAGCGCCAGGAGCCGAAGTCGCGTTGCGGCGTCGAGTACGACGCCATCGCGCCCTGGCCGCGGGCGCCGTCGAAGACGCAGAACGTGCCCCGCGGACAGCGGTCGTATCCGGTCGGCGCGGCCTGGGCCGGGACGACGGAGGTCGCGACGAGACCCAGGGCGGCGGCAGCCGTCACCAGGGCAGCGCGAAGCTTGGTGCGCATGGAAGGTTCCCCCCAAAGGAACGACTCACCCGGGCGTGCTCGCCGAGCGAGAGCTGCATAGTAGTGGCCGCACAGGGACCTCACAGCACGGGGAGGGCGAGCCGGTCCACGCCGGTTCGGCGGGCGTACGGCGCCGGCCCGGCCCGCCGCTCCCCCGCCCTTTCAAGTCACCCGCACGCCAAGGGACTTGGACTGGACCAGCCCGGCCACCAGACTCGCCCCATGCCCACACCCACCGAGCAGCCCTGGACCCCCGTACACGGCGAGCCCTACCGGCCCGTCCCCTACCGCCCCGCCCGGATGGCTACCACCGAGACCCTGGCGCGGGCCGCCGCGTTGCGCGAGCGCATGGACGAGCGGCGTACCGTACGCAGCTTCTCGCCCGACCCGGTGCCCGAGCGGGCCGTCCGCGACGCGATCGCGTGCGCCGCGACCGCGCCGTCCGGCGCCCACCAGCAGCCCTGGACGTTCGTCCTGGTCAAGGACGCGGACGTGCGCCGCAGGATCCGCGAGGCGGCCGAGCAGGAGGAGCAGATCTCCTACGACGGGCGGCTCGGCGAGGAGTGGCTCGCGGCGCTGCGGCCGATCGGCACGGACGCCGTGAAGACCCACCTCACCGACGCCCCGGTGCTGCTCGTCGTCTTCCAGCAGCGCTACTGGCTGGCCGATGACGGCACCAAGCACAAGCACTACTACGTCGACGAGTCGGTCGGCATCGCCGTGGGGATGCTGCTGTCGGCCCTGCACCAGTCCGGTCTCGCCGCGCTCGTGCACACGCCGAGCCCGATGCGCTTCCTCTCCGAGGTGCTCGGGCGGCCCACCAACGAGAAGGCGTTCGCGGTCATCCCGGTGGGCTATCCGGCCGACGACTGCGAGGTGCCCGACCTGGTGCGCAAGTCCCTCGACCAGGTGCTGGTCGAGGTCTGAGCCGGGCCGCGGAGACCAGGAGACGAGAACCGCCCCCGTCCTCGGTTGGGGGACCAAGGACGGGGGCGGGGTTCCGGTGTGCCTACGGCATCAGCCCATGTGCGGGTAGCCGTAGTCGGTCGGCGGGACCAGCGTCTCCTTGATGGCGCGGGTCAGCGTCCAGCGCATCAGGTTCTGCGGGGCGCCCGCCTTGTCGTTGGTGCCGGAGGCGCGGCCGCCGCCGAAGGGCTGCTGGCCGACGACGGCGCCGGTCGACTTGTCGTTGATGTAGAAGTTGCCCGCCGCGTAGCGGAGCTTGTCCATCGTGTACGCGGCCGCGGCACGGTCGTTGGAGATGACGGCGCCGGTCAGGGCGTAGTCGGAGGCCGACTCCATCTGCTCCAGCATCGCGTCGTACTCGGCGTCGTCGTAGACGTGGACCGCGAGGATCGGGCCGAAGTACTCGGTCGTGAAGACCTCGTTGGCCGGGTCGGTGCACTCGATGACGGTCGGGCGCACGAAGTAGCCGACCGAGTCGTCGTAGGTGCCGCCGGCGACGATCGTGCAGGAGGCGTCGGCCTTCGCGCGGTCGATCGCGGCCTTGTTCTTGGCGAAGGAGCGCTCGTCGATGACGGCGCCGATGAAGTTCGACAGGTCGGTGACGTCACCCATGGAGATGCCGTCGACCTCGGCCGCGAACTCCTCCTTGAAGCCGTCGTTCCAGATCGAGGCAGGAACGTAGGCGCGCGAGGAGGCGGAGCACTTCTGGCCCTGGTACTCGAAGGAACCGCGGGTCAGGGCGGTCTTCAGGACGGCGCGGTCGGCGCTGGGGTGCGCGACGACGAAGTCCTTGCCGCCGGTCTCGCCGACCAGGCGCGGGTAGGTGCGGTACTTCTCGATGTTGGTGCCGACCGTCTTCCACAGGTGCTGGAAGGTCTTGGTGGAACCCGTGAAGTGGATGCCGGCCAGGTCGCGGTGGTTGAGGGCGACCTCGGAGACGGCCAGGCCGTCACCGGTGACGAGGTTGATGACGCCCTTGGGCAGGCCGGCCTCCTCCAGGAGCTGCATGAGCAGCACGGCGGCGTGGGTCTGCGTCGGGGACGGCTTCCACACCACGACGTTGCCCATCAGGGCCGGGGCGGTCGGCAGGTTGCCCGCGATGGCCGTGAAGTTGAACGGCGTGATCGCGTAGACGAAGCCTTCGAGCGGCCGGTGGTCCATGCGGTTCCACACGCCCGGGGAGTTCGCCGGGGGCTGCTCGGCGAGCAGGTTGCGGGCGTAGTGGACGTTGAAGCGCCAGAAGTCGACGAGCTCGCACGGGGTGTCGATCTCGGCCTGCTGGGCGGTCTTGGACTGGCCCAGCATGGTGGAGGCGGCCAGCGTCTCGCGCCAGGGGCCCGAAAGGAGCTCGGCGGCGCGCAGGATGATCGCGGCGCGGTCGTCGAACGCCATGGCGCGCCAGGCCGGGGCGGCGGCGAGCGCGGCGTCGACGGCGTCCTTGGCGTCCTGCTCGGTGGCGTTGGCGCACGTGCCGATGACGGCCTTGTGGTTGTGCGGCTGTACGACGTCGAAGCGCTCGCCACCGCCCATCCGCTTCTCACCGTTGATGGTCATCGGCAGCTCGACGGGGTTCTCGGCCAGCTCCTTGAGCTTGGCTTCGAGGCGGGCGCGCTCCGGGGAACCAGGCGCGTAGCCGTGCACCGGCTCGTTGACCGGGGCGGGGACCTGGGTCACAGCGTCCATGATTCCTTGACTCCTTTGTGATGTGAGGGGAGAGGGGTGTTCGGGTGAGCTAGTTCTTGGTGATCATCGAGCGGACGAAGAACAGCAGGTTGGCCGGCTTCTCCGCGAGGCGCCGCATGAAGTATCCGTACCAGTCGGTGCCGTACGCCGTGTAGACGCGCATCCGGTGGCCCTCGGCGGCGAGCCGCAGGTGCTCCTCGCTGCGGATGCCGTACAGCATCTGGAACTCGTACTCGTCCAGCTTGCGCCCGGCGCGCCGCGCGAGCTCCTGTCCGATGGCGATCAGACGCGGGTCGTGGGACCCGATCATCGGGTAGCCCTGGCCCTCCATGAGGATCCGCAGGATGCGCACGTACGCCTTGTCGATCTCGCGCTTGTCCTGGTAGGCGACCTCGGCGGGCTCCTTGTAGGCGCCCTTCACGATGCGCACCCGGCTGCCGGCGTCGGCCAGGCGGCGGGCGTCGGCCTCGGTGCGGAAGAGGTAGGCCTGGATCACGCAGCCGGTCCCCGGGAAGTCCTTGCGGAGCTCCTCGTGGATGGCGAACATCGAGTCGAGGGTGGTGTGGTCCTCGGCGTCCAGGGTGACCGTGGTGCCGATCGCGGCGGCGGCCGCGACGACCGGGCGCACATTGGCGAGGGCCAGCTCGTGGCCGCCTTCGAGCGCCTGGCCGAACATGGAGAGCTTCACGGACATCTCGGCCTTGGTGCCGTGGCCGAGCTCCTTGAGCCGCTCGATGAGCTCCAGGTAGGCGTCGCGTGCGTGGGCGGCCTGCGCGGGGGTGGTGATGTCCTCACCCACCACGTCCAGGGTGAGCTCCAGGCCCTTGCCGACGGTCTCCTCGACGATGGGGACGACCTGGTCGACGCTCTCGCCGGGGATGAACCGGTTCACCACGGGCTTGGTCACCGGGGCGGCCGAAACGAGCTTGCGCATCTTGTCGCTGCGCGACGCGGCGAGGATCACGGGACCCAGCACGGGGCACCTCCACGGAAAGAACTAGACGGGGCCGCCGTCGGTCCGGGGAGACGAGGAGTCGTCTTCCCGGCGTACCGGCGACGGCACGGAGAACCACCGTGAAACCTAGGGATCTCCACGATCCTCGGCCATCGACAGCTGTCACGCATCCGTGGCCCGGATCTCATACATATGTCTGAAGCGGCGGGCGCGATGGGTGAGAATGGCTCTCGTGAAGAGCGACTACCAGGATCTGGTCGATGAAATCTCGGCGCTGCTCGGGGGCGCGGTCACGCTGGAGAACCGGGATTTCGGGCTGATCGCCTTCGGCGCCCACGACTCCGACAGCGATTTCGGCGAGCTCACCCTCGACCCCGTGCGCACCCGCTCCATCCTGACCAGGAAGTCCACGCCGGCCGTCCGCGCCTGGTTCGAGGGGTTCGGCATCACCCGCGCCACCGGCCCGGTCCGCATCCCGGCCGCGCCCGACGCGGGGGTCCTGCGCGGCCGGATCTGCCTCCCGGTACGCCATCGGGGCGTCGCCCTCGGATACGTCTGGCTGCTCGACGACGAGCCGGGCCCCGGCGAGGAGAGGCTGACCGCCGCGATGGAGGTGGCGGCGCGGATCGGAGTGCTGCTCGCCGACGAGGCGCAGGCCGGCTCGGACCTCTCGCGCGAGTTCCGCGCGGCGCTCACCGCGGAGCGCGGCCCGCAGCACGACGCGGCGACGGCCGCCCTGACGGCGGCGCTCGGCCCCGACGCGGAGGGCCTGCACGCGCTGGTGTGCGTGGCGCCGTGGCCCGCCGCCGACGCCCCTTCCGCCCGTACGGTGGCGGGCGCCGCGGCGGTGTGCACGCTGCCGCCGGAGCACCCGGCGCCGGGCGGCGGGCAGTGGCTCGCGGCACTGGTCCGGCTGCGCTCGGCCGACGCGCTCGCCCCCGCGCGGACCGCGGCGGAACGGCTGCGCGGCGACGCGGGGGCCGGCGCGGCGGCCGGGGTGTCCCCGGCCCGCCGCGGCCTCGCCGACCTCGCGCTCTCGCGCCGCGAGGCAACCTCCGCCGTGCGCGCGGCACTTGCCGAGCCCCGGCTCGGCCCGGTCGCCGAGTGGTCGGCGATCGGCCCGTACCGCCTGCTGACCGCGCTGCCCGCCGCCCACGACCACGACCCGGCGGTACGGGCCCTGTTGAGCGCTCCGCACGCCGAACTGGCCCACACCGCCGAGGTGTTCCTCGACTGCGCGGGACAGGCGGGCCGTGCGGCGGCCGCCCTCGGCATCCACCGCCAGACCCTCTACTACCGCCTCTCCCGCGTCGAGCACCTCACCGGCCTCGACCTGGACCGGGGCGAGCACCGGCTGCTGCTCCACATGGCCCTGAAGGCGGCCCGGCTCTGAGCACCGCCCACGCGGCCGCTGGACGGCTGTCGGTGCCGGTCGGTGTTCTGTAGGCGGACTGTCGGTGGGCGCGGGGAGATTGGTCGGTGTCGGGGCCGGCGCGTTGGCGCGGGCCGCTCTTCGATCCCCAGGGAAGTCCCATGCTCACCGACGTCACCATCATCGGCGCCGGGCTCGGCGGCCTCACGCTCGCCCGCGTCCTGCACGTCCACGGCATCGCGTCCACGGTCTACGAGGCCGAGCCCTCGCCGACCTCGCGCTCGCAGGGCGGGATGCTCGACATCCATGACTACAACGGTCAACTCGCCCTGGAGGAAGCCGGGTTGATGGACGCCTTCCAGGGTCTCGTCCTGGAGGGGCGCCAGGCGATGCGGATGCTCGCCCCCGACGGCACCGTCGTGTTCGACAAGGCCGACGACGGCACGGGCGGCCGCCCCGAGGTGCAGCGCGGCGACCTGCGCCGGCTCCTGCTCGACTCGCTCCCGGCCGGCACGGTGCGCTGGGGGTGCAAGGTGCGCGGCGCCCGCACCCTCGGCGACGGGCGGCACGAGGTCACCTTCGACGACGGCGCCACCGTGGTCGCGGGCCTGCTGGTCGGCGCGGACGGCGCGTGGTCGCGGGTGCGGCCGCTGCTCTCCGAGACCGCCCCCGCGTACATCGGCAAGTCGGTCGTCGAGACCTATCTGTTCGATGCGCGGACGCGGCACCCCGCCGCGGCGAAGGCCGTCGGCGGCGGATCGATGATCGCGACCATGCCGGGCAGGGAGATCTTCGCCCACCGCGAGAAGGACGAGACCCTGCACGCGTACGTGGGGGTGGAGGAGCCCCGCGAGTGGTTCGACTCCATCGACTTCGGCGACGCCGCCGAGGCCACCGCGCGGATCGCGCGGGAATTCGACGGCTGGGCCCCGGAACTCACCGCGCTGATCACCAACTGCGACGTCCCGCCGGTCCTGCGCCACCTGCACTCCCTGCCGGCCGAGCACCGGTGGGAGCGGGTGCCGGGCGTGACCCTGCTCGGCGACGCCGCGCACCTCTCGGCGCCGAACGGCGAGGGCGCCAACCTGGCGATGCTCGACGGGGCCGAACTGGCCAGGTCCCTCGCCGAGCACGAGGGCGACGTCGAGGCGGCGCTCGCCGCGTACGAGCGGGTCCTGTTCCCGCGCAGCGCGCGGGCGGCCGTCCTGGAAGCGGGCGAGGAACTCGGGCCCGACACCGGCGACGTCACCCCGCACGACCTGATCGCCGCGTTCACCGAGGCGGGGCGGGCCTGAGAGAGATGGCGGGCGGGCCTGAGAGTGTGGCGGGCGGTCCCGGCCGCGGGCGCCGGCCGGGACGTGGACCGCGCCCGGCCCACGCCTCAGCCCGCGCTCCGCGTCCCGTCGCCGTCGATCCCCATGACGATCTTCAGCCCCTCGGTGAGCTCCCGCGCCGAGGGGGCGGTCGTGGGATCGACCATCCACTGCACCATCACACCGGCGAGCAGCGCCTGGAAGAAGGTGCCGGCCAGCCGGGCCCGCTCGGGGTCCGCGTCCTGGTCGAGACCGAGGAAGCCTTCCGCGAGGCCCGCACGCCCCTCCAACTGGGGCCCCGCGAGCGCCTTCTGGAGGTCGGGGTCGCTGTCGAGCCGGGAGACGATCTCCATCTGGAGCTTCCAGACGGGCCGGCTCTGCTCGTAGGAGTCGATGACCTTGGCCCAGCCGCGCTCGAAACGTTCGAGCGGCGGCAGGTCCGCGCTGTCGGCGCCGCCCTCGCCCGCGGCCTCCCGGCTGTCGGCGACCGCGTCGCCCCACTCCTCGGTGAGCTTCAGGAAGGCCAGGTTGAGCAGCGCTTCCTTGGAGCCGTAGTGGTAGCCGATGGAGGCCAGATTGGTGCCGGACTCGGCCACGATGTCGCGCGCGGTGGTGCGGGCGTAGCCCTTCTCCAGCAGGCAGCGCTTGGCGCCTTCGAGCAGATCCTCACGGTGTCCCATGACAGCAGCGTACCCGGCATACAGACATCCGTCTAAGACAAGCGTCTACGGACGTCCGCGGGCCGGGTACGGGTGCGCCGGGGCCGGGGTCAGTCGGTGAGGTTGACCGAGCGGGCCGAGTTGGCGCCGATCTCGGCGGCGACCTCGGCCAGCACGTTCTGCGGGATGGTGTCGTCGACGGTCAGCACGGCCAGCGCCTCGCCGCCCTCCTCCGCGCGCGCCACCTGCATGCCGGCGATGTTCAGCCCGGCCTCGCCGAGGACGCGGCCGACGGTGCCGACGATGCCGGGACGGTCCTCGTAACGGAGCACGATCATGTGGTCGGCCAGCGCCAGGTCCACGTCGAACGCGCCGATCGCGACGACCTTCTGGAGGTGCTTGGGGCCGGCCAGGGTGCCGGAGACCGACACCTCCTCGCCGTCCGAGAGGGTGCCGCGCACCGTCACCACGTTGCGGTGGTTGGGGGACTCGCTCGACGTGGTCAGACGGACCTCGACGCCGCGCTCCTGCGCGAAGAGCGGAGCGTTGACGTAGGAGACCGTCTCGTCGACGACGTCCTCGAACACGCCCTTGAGCGCGGAGAGTTCGAGCACCTTCACGTCGTGCTGGGTGATCTCGCCGTACACCTCGACGTCGAGACGGACCGCGACCTCGCCCGCGAGCGCGGTGAAGATGCGGCCGAGGCGCTCGGCGAGCGGCAGGCCCGGCTTGACGTCCTCGGCGATGACGCCGCCCTGGACGTTGACCGCGTCCGGCACCAGCTCGCCCGCGAGCGCGAGGCGCACGGACTTGGCGACGGCGATGCCGGCCTTCTCCTGGGCCTCGTCGGTGGAGGCGCCGAGGTGCGGGGTGCAGACGACCTGGTCGAGCTCGAAGAGCGGGGAGTCCGTGCAGGGCTCCTTCGCGTACACGTCCAGACCGGCGCCGGCGACGCGGCCCTCCTTGAGGGCGGAGTACAGCGCGGCCTCGTCGACGATGCCGCCGCGCGCCGCGTTCACGATCCGCACGTGCGGCTGCACCTTGTGCAGCGCGTCGTCGCCGATCAGGCCGAGCGTCTCGGGGGTCTTGGGGAGGTGCACGGTGATGAAGTCGGAGACTTCGAGCAGCTCGTCGAGGGAGAGGAGCTTGACGCCCATCTGCGCGGCGCGGGCCGGCTGCACATAGGGGTCGTACGCGACGATCTTCATGCCGAAGGCCGACATGCGCTGCGCGACCAGGACGCCGATGCGGCCGAGGCCGACCACGCCGAGGGTCTTCTCGCTCAGCTCGACGCCGGTGTACTTGCTCCGCTTCCACTCGCCGTTCTTCAGCGCGGTGTTGGCCTGCGGGATGTTGCGCGCGGTGGCGACGAGGAGGCCGCAGGCGAGCTCGGCGGCGGTGACGATGTTGGAGGTCGGGGCGTTCACGACCATCACGCCGGCCTTGGTGGCGGCGGACACGTCCACGTTGTCGAGGCCGACACCGGCGCGGGCGACGACCCGCAGCTTGCGGGCGGCGGCGACGGCCTCCGCGTCGACCTTGGTGGCCGAGCGGATCAGGATCGCGTCGACATCGGCGATGGCGGGCAGCAGCTCCGCGCGGTCGGCTCCGTTGCAGTGCCGGATCTCGAAGTCCGGCCCGAGGGCGTCGACGGTGGCGGGCGACAGCTCTTCAGCGATGAGTACGACAGGTTTCGAGCTCACGTGGGTCCTCACTGAATCCTTTGCGGACGGCCGTCCCGACGGCCGCAGGCGGTGGAGGGGCTAGACCGCGTGGAAGACGCACGACGCTGTGGGCCTGACGCGTAGGTGTTGCTGAGCAGTGTAGTGCCGCACCCCCGGAGGTTTTCCTCCGTGAAGGCAGGATCACCCGATGGGGGTTGGACGCGGTGTCCATGGGCGTGCGATACCAGCGGGGTCGGACACCTGCACTGTGTCCGACCCCGCTGACAGGAGGCTTACGCCTCGTCGTTCTGCACCCAGCTCATGAGCTTGCGCAGCTCCTTGCCGGTGGTCTCCAGGAGGTGCTCGGAGTCCTGGGTCTTGTACTCGTTGTACTTCTTCAGGCCGCCGTGGTACTCGTCCATCCAGTTCTTGGCGAACGTGCCGTCCTGGATCTCGGCGAGGACCTTCTTCATCTCGGCCTTGGTGTCGGCGGTGATGATGCGGGGGCCGGTGACGTAGTCGCCCCACTCGGCGGTCTCGGAGATCGACCAGCGCATCTTCTCCAGGCCGCCCTCGTACATGAGGTCCACGATCAGCTTCAGCTCGTGGAGGCACTCGAAGTACGCGATCTCCGGCTGGTAGCCGGCCTCGGTCAGCGTCTCGAAGCCCGCCTTGACCAGCGCCGCGGTGCCACCGCAGAGCACGGCCTGCTCACCGAACAGGTCGGTCTCGGTCTCCTCGGTGAAGGTCGTCTTGATGACGCCGGCGCGGGTGCCGCCGATGCCCTTGGCGTACGAGAGCGCCAGCTGCAGGCCGTTGCCCTGCGGGTCCTGCTCGACGGCCACGATGCACGGAACGCCGCGGCCCTCTTCGTACTGACGGCGCACCAGGTGGCCGGGGCCCTTGGGCGCGACCATCGCGACGGTCACGTTGGCCGGGGGCTTGATGAAGCCGAAGCGGATGTTCAGGCCGTGGCCGAAGAACAGCGCGTCGCCGTCCTTGAGGTTGTCCTTGATGGACTCCTCGTAGACCTGGGCCTGGATCGGGTCCGGGACCAGGATCATGATGACGTCGGCCTCGGCGGCGGCCTCGGACGGCGTCACCACGCGCAGGCCCTGCTCCTCGGCCTTCGCCTTGGACTTGGAGCCCTCGTGCAGACCGACGCGGACGTCGACACCCGAGTCACGGAGCGACAGTGCGTGGGCGTGGCCCTGGCTGCCGTACCCGATCACCGCGACCTTGCGGCCCTGGATGATGGACAGGTCGGCATCGTCGTCGTAGAACAGCTCGGCCACTGGGTTATCTCCTTGGTGTGCTGGTGTTGCGTCCACCGTATCGGTGGGGGTGAGTAAGGAACGGGTGAGTCTCGCGATACGGGCGGGTCAGAGCCCCTGTCGCGGGGCTCAGGCGCTGCGGTCCAGGGCGCGCAGCGAGCGGTCCGTGATGGACCGGGCGCCGCGCCCTATGGCGATCGTGCCGGACTGGACGAGCTCCTTGATGCCGAACTGCTCCAGCATCTTCAGCATCGCCTCCAGCTTGTCGGCGCCGCCGGTGGCCTCGATGGTCACGGCCTCGGGCGAGACGTCCACGGTCTTGGCGCGGAACAGCTGGACGATCTCGACGATCTGGGAGCGCGTTTCGTTGTCGGCACGCACCTTCACCAGAACGAGCTCGCGCTGGATCGCAGCGCTGGGCTCGAGTTCGACGATCTTCAGGACGTTGACCAGCTTGTTGAGCTGCTTGGTCACCTGCTCGAGGGGCAGGTCCTCGACACTCACCACGATGGTGATGCGGGAGATGTCGGGGTGCTCGGTGACACCGACCGCGAGCGAGTCGATGTTGAAGCCGCGGCGGGAGAACAGCGCGGCGATCCTGGCCAGGATGCCGGGGGTGTTCTCGACCAGGACCGAGAGCGTGTGCTTGGTGGACATGAGCCTCTTACCTCTTCCTACAGCTCTCAGTCGTCTTCGTTGTCGCCGAAGTCGGGACGGACTCCGCGGGCGGCCATGACCTCGTCGTTGGAGGTGCCGGCGGCGACCATCGGCCACACCTGTGCGTCCTCGTGGACGATGAAATCGATCACGACGGGACGGTCGTTGATCGAGTTGGCCTCCTGGATCGCCTTGTCCAGATCCTCGGGGCGCTCGCAGCGGATCGCGTAGCAGCCCATCGCCTCGGACAGCTTCACGAAGTCCGGGACGCGGGTGCCGCCGCTCGGCTTGCCCTCGGTGGCGATGCCGTCCTCGGGGCCCGAGTGCAGCACGGTGTTGGAGTAGCGCTGGTTGTAGAACAGGGTCTGCCACTGGCGGACCATGCCGAGGGCGCCGTTGTTGATGATGGCGACCTTGATCGGGATGTTGTTCAGCGCGCAGGTGGTCAGTTCCTGGTTGGTCATCTGGAAGCAGCCGTCGCCGTCGATCGCCCAAACCATGCGGTCCGGTTGTCCGGCCTTGGCGCCCATGGCGGCGGGGACCGCGTAGCCCATGGTTCCGGCGCCGCCCGAGTTGAGCCAGGTGGCGGGCAGTTCGTAGTTGACGAAGTGCGCGGCCCACATCTGGTGCTGGCCGACGCCGGCCGCGTAGATGGTGTCCGGGTCCGCCAGCTCGCCGAGGCGCTGGATGACGCGCTGCGGGGAGAGCGTGCCGTCGTTGGGCTCGTCGTAGCCCAGCGGGTACGTCTCGCGCCAGCGGTTGAGGTCCTTCCACCAGGCGCTGTAGTCGCCCTTGTGGCCCTCGGAGTACTCGGCCTGGACGGCCTGGACCAGGTCGGCGATGACCTCGCGCGCGTCGCCCACGATCGGGACGTCGACCTCGCGGTTCTTGCCGATCTCCGCCGGGTCGATGTCCGCGTGGATGATCTTCGCGAACGGTGCGAAGCTGTCCAGCTTGCCGGTGACACGGTCGTCGAAGCGGGTGCCGAGCGCGATGAGCAGGTCCGACTTCTGCAGCGCGGTGACGGCGGTGACCGCACCGTGCATGCCGGGCATTCCCACGTGCAGCGGGTGGCTGTCGGGGAAGGCGCCGAGCGCCATCAGGGTGGTGGTGACGGGCGCTCCGGTGAGCTCCGCGAGGACCTTCAGCTCGGCGGTGGCGCCGGCCTTCAGGACACCGCCGCCGACGTACAGGACCGGGCGCCTGGCCGCCACGATCAGCTTGGCGGCCTCACGGATCTGCTTGGCGTGCGGCTTGGTGACCGGCCGGTAGCCCGGCAGGTCCGTCTGCGGCGGCCACGCGAACGTGGTCTGCGCCTGCAGGGCGTCCTTGGCGATGTCGACCAGGACCGGGCCCGGCCGGCCGGTCGAGGCGATGTGGAACGCCTCGGCGATGGTGCGCGGGATGTCCTCGGCCTTGGTGACCAGGAAGTTGTGCTTGGTGATCGGCATGGTGATGCCGACGATGTCCGCCTCCTGGAAGGCGTCCGTACCGATCGCCTTGGAGGAGACCTGACCGGTGATCGCGACGAGCGGCACCGAGTCCATGTGGGCGTCGGCGATCGGGGTCACCAGGTTGGTGGCACCGGGACCCGAGGTCGCCATGCACACCCCGACCTTGCCGGTGGCCTGCGCGTAACCGGTGGCCGCGTGGCCCGCACCCTGCTCGTGGCGGACCAGGACGTGACGGACCCGCGTCGAGTCCATCATCGGGTCGTACGCCGGCAGGATGGCACCGCCGGGGATACCGAACACGACCTCCGCCCCGACCTCCTCGAGAGAACGGATGAGGGACTTCGCGCCCGTGACGTGCTCGACGGTCGCGGACTGGTGTCCGCCGTTACGGGGCCGCGGCTGCGGATGGTGGGCCCCGGTGGCCTGCTCGGTCATCGGCATTCTCTTCTCGAAGCTGAGGGTTTTTGCGGGGGTTTGGTCAAGTCTTCGGTGGTGCTTGAGGGGTGCCAGTGCAACAAAAAACCCCTCGTGCCGTGAGGCAAGCGAGGGGAGCGCGTCGGGTGCGGTCTGCGGGGCCTGCTGGGGCTCCGCTTCAGCCGACGCGCTTTCCAAGTACGAGAATTCGGGTGCGCATGGCATTGACCCTCCCCCCGGCGCGCCGGTGGTGTCAAGGAGGTGGGACGGGCGTCTCATTATGTGAGCCGAGCAGGGGCCGGCTCCGGCCACTGAGCACGGGGAGCGCGGCCCCGCCGGGCACCGGGAACTCGCCGCGCGCGAGGGACCGGCGCAGCCGGTACTCGTCGAGCGGTCCCGAGAACGCCATGCCGAGCCCGTGGGTGCACCCCATGGCCCGCAGCGCCAGGACCTGCTCCGGCGCGTCGAGCCCGTCGGCCACCGACTGCATGCCGAGATCGCAGGCGATCCGGAGCAGCCCCGCGGTGATCTTGTGCAGTCTGGCCGATTCGACGACGCCCTCGATCAGCCCCCTGTCCAGTTTCAGGAGGTCGATGGGGAGCCGGCGCAGCGCGTTGATCGCCGCGTAGCCGCTGCCGAACCCGTCGAGCGCGATGCGCACACCGAGCCTGCGCAGCCCCACCAGGCGCCGCTCCAGCTCGTCGAAGGAGATCCTCGGGTCGCTGTCGGCCAGCTCGATGATCAGGGCGCCGGAGGGCAGCCCGTGGCGGGCGAGCAGGGCTTCCAGGGCGCCGATCGGCAGCGACTTGTCGAGCAGGCGCCGGGCCGAGAGGCGGACCGACACGGGGGCCGCGAGCCCCGCGCGGCGGCGCTCGGCGGCCAGCTCGACGGCCTCTTCGAGCAGCCAGCGCCCCAGCTTCGCGGCGCGCTCGTTCTCGTCGGCGACCCGCAGGAACTCGGCCGGCGTGAACAGGATGCCCTGCGCGGAGCGCCAGCGGGCCTGGGCGGCGACGGCGGCGACCGCACCGGTGGTGAGGTCGACGACGGGCTGGTGCAGCACGACGAATTCGCCGTCGCTCAGTGCCGTACGCAGCCGGGCCGCGAGTTCCGACTTGCGGACCACCTCGGCCTGCATCTGCGGTGCGTACAGCTCGACCCGGTTCTTGCCGCCCTTCTTGGCGCGGTACATCGCGAGGTCGGCGTTGCGCAGCAGCTCCCCCGCGCCGACGCCCGGCTCGGCGAAGGCGACGCCGATGGAGGCGGCGACGCGGACCTCGTTGCCGTCGATCTGGTACGGCTGCGACAGGGTCAGGCGCAGCCGGTCGGCGATCTCCCGTACGTGGTACTCGCGGGCCACCCGGTCGCGGGTGCCGTCGCCGAGGATCAGCGCGGCGAACTCGTCGCCGCCGAACCGCGCCGCGGTGTCGCCCGCGCGCACGGATTCGTGGAGGCGACGGGCGGCCTGGATGAGCAGCTCGTCGCCGGCCTGGTGGCCGATGGTGTCGTTGACCTGCTTGAAGCCGTCGAGGTCGATGAAGAGCACGGCGGTGCCGGGGTCGGTGGTGCGCCGTCCGCCGAGCGCCTTGCGGACCCGCTTGGTGAACAGGGCGCGGTTGGGCAGGTCGGTGAGCGGGTCGTGTTCGGCGTTGTGCTCCAACTGCGCCTGGAGCCTGACGCGTTCGGTCACGTCGCGGCTGTTGAGGATGAGCCCGCCCTGGTGGCGGTTGACGGTGGATTCGACGTTGAGCCACTCGCCGGTCCCCGACTTGAAGCGGCACTCGATCCGCGTCGTGGGCTCGTCGGCGGGCGGCGCCGCGAGGAAACGGCGCACCTCGTGCACGACCCGGCCGAGGTCCTCGGGGTGGATGAGCGAGGCGAGCTCGGAGCCGACCAGCTCCTCCGCGTCTCTCCCGTAGACCCCGGCGGCGGCGGGGCTGACGTAGCGCAGCATGCCGGTGGGGGCGGCGATCATGATGACGTCGCTCGATCCCTGCACCAGGGAGCGGAAGTGGTTCTCCTTCTGGGCCAGTTCGTGGGTGAGCG
Organism: Streptomyces sp. NBC_00083; assembly: GCF_026343295.1. Taxonomy (GTDB): domain Bacteria; phylum Actinomycetota; class Actinomycetes; order Streptomycetales; family Streptomycetaceae; genus Streptomyces. Next base: position 1,126,979 of record NZ_JAPELY010000002.1, on the reverse strand, counting down.
CGATGTTGTCGAGGAGCATGATCCCCTGGCGGACCACGAGGGCGAGCACCACGGTGCAGCCGGTGAGGACGACCATCCGGTCGACCCGGTGGCCCTCGATGACGTTGTAGAGGATGCCCAGGGTGCAGACCGCGGCCGCGAGGTACGGCGTGAGCGCGGCGAGCGAACTGGCGAGCGGCCGGGTCACCGGCAGCGGGTGCGCCCGGCCCCGGCCGGCGGCGGGGCCCACCCCGAGCGGGGTGACGTCCGGCCGGCGCGGCGGCGCCGGGGGCAGCCTGCGGGCGCCCCAGGGGGCGTAGGCGAGCAGCAGGGAGCCGGCGAACCAGCCGGCGTCGAGGAGCTGGCCGGAGCGGTAGTGCTCACGCAGCAGCGGCGAGGTGAACAGGGCGTCGCACAGCACGGTCAGGGCGAGCGCCGCGATCGCGGTGTTCACCGCGGACCGGTTGGCCGAGGAGCGCCGGAAGTGCAGCGCGAGCACCATGCTGACCAGCACGATGTCGAGCAGCGGATAGGCGAGGGTGAGGGTGGCGTGGGCGACCCCTTCGCCCTCGCCCTCGTGGGCCGTGCGCGCGAGGGCCAGGCTCCAGGACAGGGTGAGCAGGGAGCCGCCGATGAGCCAGGAGTCGAGCCCGAGACAGACCCAACCCGCCCTGGTGACGGGGCGTTTGGCGAGGACGAGCAGGCCCACGATGGCGGGCGGCGCGAAGCAGAGGAAGAAGAAGTCGGCGGGCGAGGGGGTGGGCACCTGGCGCCGCAGCACCACCTCGTACCAGCCCCAGACGCCGTTGCCGCAGGCGGCCATGGCGGAGGAGAAGGAGAACAGCAGCCAGGCCGGCCGAAAGCTGCTCTCGCTCTCCGCCGCGTCCTGTGCGTACAGGAAGCAGGAGACCGCGGCGATGAGGGCCGCGCAGGCGAGCCCGAAGTCGCCCATGATCAGGGCGAGTTCCTCGGAACCCCAGCCCAGGAATGCGCCGGTGGCATATCCCGCACAGATCAGTGCGAGGGCCAGTTGGGAGACCATGCCGGTCCCGCCGCCGGCCATCGGGGGTCGGGTGAGAATCGCACCCGGCGCGCTCACCGGACCGCTCCCCGCCACCGGGCCCGCAGCACGGTCCCCTCCGGCCGGGGCCGGATCGTGGATTCGCCGGCCCGCGGGCCGTGCTTTTGGGCGCCGTTCGTCGTTGTTCCGCTTATCGCCCCGGCGGTCGCCGCTCCACCGCGGTGCATCGCTGCGCGATACGCGCGGCACGGTTGCCGCAGGCGGCTCCGCCGCGTCGGATCGTTCGTCCATTGGCCGTGCATCGCCCGTCGCCCCCCTCGCAGTGATCGCTCGCCCGCGCCGTAGACGCACGGCGCCGGCCCCCGGTCGGGACGATACACCAGTCTCGTCACTCAGGGACATAGTCCCTATACGCTCAGTGACAGCGTGCAGTCGTGAGGGCACCCGGTGCGCCCGAACCGCTGCGGAGCGTTACTGATCCGTCGTCAGAACCACGTTGGCGAGGGGTTCTTGGGCCGCGAAGCGGGTGAGCTGAGCGGCGAGCAGACGCTTGGCGCGGGGCAGGAAGGCGGAGCTCGAACCGCCCACGTGCGGGCTGATCAGAACGTTCGGAGCGCTCCACAACGGGTGCCCCGCGGGCAGGGGTTCGGGGTCGGTGACATCCAGTGCCGCGTGCAGACGCCCGGACTTCAGTTCGGCCAGCAGCGCCTCGGTCTCCACGACCGGTCCGCGCGCGACGTTCACCAGGAGCGCACCGTCCTTGAGCCGGCTCAGGAACGCGGCGTCCACCAGGCCCTTCGTCAGGTCGGTGAGGGGGGTGGAGACGATGACGACGTCGGCATGGGGGAGCAGCGCGGGCAGATCGGCCCAGCCGTGCACGGCGCCGCGCTCCGTGGTGCGCGAGGAGCGCGCGACGCGCGCCACCCGCGCGCATTCGAAGGGCGCGAGCCGGTCCTCGATGGCGGCGCCGATCGACCCGTACCCGACGATCAGGACCGACTTGTCGGCGAGGGCGGGGTAGAACCCCGACCGCCACTCCTGCTTCTCCTGTCCCCGCACGAACCCCGGGATCCCGCGCAGTGAGGCGAGGACGAGGGTCAGGGTCAGCTCCGCGGTGGACGCCTCGTGGACCCCGCGCGCGTTGCACAGGCGTACGCCGGGCGGCAGCAGGCCGATGCCGGGCTGCACGTGGTCGATGCCCGCGGTCAGCGTCTGCACGACCCGCAGGCCGGTCATGGCGGCGAGCGGGCGGACCGCGGTCTCGGACGGCTTCATGTACGGGACCACGTAGACGGCGCAGTCGGCGGGGTCGGCGGGGAACTCCGGGCCGCCGTCCCAGACCCGGTAGCCGAGGGAGTCGGGGAGGCCCGGCACGTCGGCCGGGTCGAAGGGGATCCACACGTCTGCGCTCATGGTCAGGAGGCTATGCGAAGGCGCCGGGAGGCCCCGGGTTAGTTTGGGGAGCGACGAGGGAGGGATCCGGCCAGGTGGAGCGCAGGACAATCGGGGCGGGGGCCCTGCGGGCGGGTGCGATCGGGCTCGGCTGCATGCCGATGAGCTGGGGCTACACCAGCTCGCAACAGGACCTCGACCGCTCCGTCGGGGCCCTGCACGCGGCCCTGGACACCGGCTCGAATCTGCTGGACACCGCCGACATGTACGGCCCGTTCACCAACGAGCTGCTGATCGGCCGGGTGCTCAAGGAGCGCAGGGCCGAGGCGTTCGTCACCACCAAGTGCGGGCTCCTGGTCGGCGGCGACCAGCACGTGGTCGCCAACGGCCGCCCCGGGTACGTGCGTCGGGCCTGCGACGCCTCACTGCGCCGCCTGGGGACCGAGGTCATCGACCTGTACCTGCTGCACCGCGCCGACCCCGAGGTCCCCGTCGAGGAGACCTGGGGCGCGATGGCGGAGCTGGTGACGGCGGGGAAGGTGCGCGCGCTCGGGCTCAGCGCGATGGGCGCGCGGGCGGTGCGGCGCACGGCGCCGGTGGCCGGGGTGCACGGGCTGCACGTGGGCCGGTACGAGTCGACGGTGCGGCAGCTCCAGCGCGTGCAGCAGGTCTTCCCGGTCGCCGCCGTGCAGGCGGAGCTGTCCGTGTGGTCGCGGGAGGCCCTCGACGCGCTGCTCCCGTGGTGCACGCCACGCGGTGTGGCCCTGCTGGCCGCGATGCCGCTGGGCAACGGCTTCCTCACCGGCACGCTCACCCCGGGCCAGGGCTTCGAGCCGGACGACATACGGGCCCGCCACCCCCGCTTCACCGCGGAGATGATGGCGGCCAACCAGCCCGTGGTGGCGGGCCTGCGCCGGATCGCCGAGCGGCACGGGGCGACCCCGGGCCAGGTGGCGCTGGCCTGGCTGCTGCGCCTCGGCGACCAGGTCGTCCCCGTGCCCGGTGCCAAGCGCGCCGAGTGGGTGCGCGAGAACGCCCGCGCGGCGGAGCTCTCCCTCACCCCGCGCGACCTGGCCGACCTCGCGGCGCTCCCGGCGGCACGCGACTGACCGGGGCGGCGTGCGGGTGCCCGGCGTCGCGCGCGTTCGGGCGGTCGGACAGTCGGGCGGGGCGGGGGTGCCCGGACCGCCAGAATGGGCCCACCGCATCGACCCCGTCGAAGGGAACCACCACCGTGCGACGAACCACCGTGGCCACCGCCCTGGCCGCCACCGCGCTCGTGCTCGCGGCCGGCTGCTCCTCCGGCACCCCGCAGCCGCGCGGGCAGGGCTCGGCCTCCGGGGCCGGGGCGGCCTCCCCGGCCGCGACGCCCAGCGTCCAACTCCCGCCCGCCAAGGGCTCGGTGAAGGTGGCAAGGACCGTCGTCCAGGACCTCAGGTCTCCCTGGGGCATCGCGGCGCTCCCCGAGGGAGGCCTCCTCGTCGGCTCCCGGGACGACGGCTCCGTCCTGCACGTGGACACCACGACCGGCGCGAAGTCCGCGGTGGGCAGCGTGCCGGGCGTCGACCACCAGGGCGAGGGCGGCCTGCTCGGTCTCGCCCTCTCCCCCACGTACGGCGCCGACCACCTGGTCTACGCGTACTTCACCACCGAGTCCGACAACCGCATCGCCCGGATGAACTACGACCCGAAGCGTCCCGCGGGCCAGCAGTTGGGGGCGCCCGACACGATCCTGCGCGGCATCCCCAAGGGCACCGTCCACAACGGCGGGCAGATCGCCTTCGGCCCCGACCGGATGCTCTACGCCGGGACCGGTGAGACCGGTGACCGGGGGCTGGCCCAGGACAAGACGTCGCTCGGCGGGAAGATCCTGCGGATGACGCCCGACGGGCAGCCCGCGTACGGCAATCCGGACGCGGACTCCGTCGTGTACTCCCCCGGGCACCGCAATGTGCAGGGCCTCGCCTGGGACAGCGAGAACCGGCTGTGGGCCTCGGAGTTCGGGCAGGACACCTGGGACGAGCTCAACTACATCGAGCCCGGCAAGAACTACGGCTGGCCCGTCGTGGAGGGCCGGGGCGGCAAGCCCGGCTATGTCGACCCGGTCGCGCAGTGGAAGACCTCGGAGGCCTCCCCCAGCGGAATCGCGTACACCGGCGGCTCGGTGTGGCTGGCCGCGCTCAAGGGCGAGCGGCTGTGGCGCGTCCCGCTGAACGGCACCACGGCGCTCGCCGCTCCCGAGGCGTTCCTCACCGGCCGGTACGGACGGCTGCGCACCGTGCTCGCGGCCGGGCCGGGCAAGCTCTGGGCGCTCACCAACAACACCGATTCGCGCGGCACCCCCAAGCCCGGCGACGACCGCATCCTGGAGCTGGACGTCACGTAGGGCCGGACATCTCCTAGGGCCGACCGTCACGTAGGGCCGGACGGTCACGGGCCGGGGGTGATCGCCGCCGCGTCGTGGAAGAGGTTGAGCCGGTGCGCGAGGGCCGCCGCCTCGCCCCGGCCCGAAACCCCCAGCTTGGCAAGGATGTTGGAGACGTGCACGCTCGCCGTCTTCGGCGCGATGTACAGCTCCTCGGCGATCTGGCGGTTGGTGTGGCCCGCCGCCACCAGGCGCAGGACGTCCTGCTCGCGGCTGGTGAGACCGAGCGCCTCCACCGGGTCGGCGGGGTCGTCGGGCACCACCGGGCCGGGGGCGGTCAGCGGGAGGCGGGCCCGGCGGGCGAGGAGCTCCAGCTGGTCGCGCAGCGGCCGGGCGTCCAGCCGCTCGGCTTCGGCATGGGCCTGGTGCAGCAGCGAGGCGACGCGCTCGCGGTCGCCGCCCTCGGCGAGCAGGGCCGCGGCCCAGCGGTGACAGACCTGGGCCAGGTCGTAGGGGCGGGCCAGGGGCCGCAGCGCGTGGGCGGCGGCCTCCCAGTGGGCCGCCGTGTCGCGGCCCTCGGCGCGTTCCAGTTCGGCGGCGACGACGAGAGCGAGCGCCTCCCACGAGGGCGCGCCGGTGGGAAGCCTCGTGGCCGCGGCACGGATGAGGGCGAGGGCGTCGGCCCGGCCCTGCTCGGCCGAGGGCAGACCCCGTACGTCGGCTTCCATCGCGGCGGCCACGACCAGCAGCGGCCAGGCGTAGCGCTGCGTGCCGAGCGGGAAGCCGCGCTCGGCCGCGCGGGCCAGCTCGGCGCGCGCCTCCTCGATCCGGCCCTGCGCGGCGGCGTACTCCACGGCGGTCCGGGCCAGCGGGATCACGTGCTGGGCCATCGGGTCGTAGCTGCCGAACGCCGCGTGCGCTTCGGCGAGGAAGGCCGTCGCCTGCTCCAACTCGCCCCGGCACAGCGCGAGATCGGCCCGGCGCATCAGGGCGTTGCCGCGCGGTTTGGTGCTCACCGCGGTGCGCTGGACCCGCTCGGCGGAGTCGGCGGCCTCCGCCCAGCGGCCGAGCGTGAAGAGCGACTCGGCACGGTTGGCCTGCACCCACGCCTCGTTGTCGAGCAGGCCGTACTGCTGGGCCAGGCCCACCCCCTCGTCGGCGACGCGCACGGCGTCCGCGGAGCGGCCGACCGCCTCCAGGCCGGAGCAGAGGTTCACATGGCCGCGGGTCGCCTCGCCCACCAGGCCCAGTTCGAGGGAGCGGTCGATCACCGCGCGCATCGTGGCGATGCCCTCCTCGATCGAGCCGGAGTCGAGTTGGAGCGTGCCGAGGGTGAGCCTGACGTTGAGCTCGATCTCCTCGGTCTCCACCAACTTGGCGTAGGCGACGGCCTGTTCGGCTTCGGCGAGCGTGTCGCCGCCCGGCTTGTGCAGCATCCGCCAGCCGGCGGCGGTGGCGAGCACCTCGGCGTGGACGGGGGACGGCGGAAGGCCGCGCACCAGTTCCTGCGCGGTGGCGATCTCGGCCCAGCCGTCGCCGCGGCCCAGGCTCTGGATGAACCGGGAGAGCTGGGTCCAGAACCAGGCCGCGCGCAGCGGGTCGTTCTCGGAGGGCCGGCCGCTCTCGGCGTCGATGAGCCGCAGGGCCTTCTTGGCGAGCTTCAGGGCGCGTTCGCGGTCGCCGGAGAGGCGGGCAGCCTCGACCGACTCGGCGAGCAGGTCGAGGTGGCGCAGGGGGGCCTCGCTGCCGGGGGCGCAGCCGCAGGCCGGGTAGGAGCCCGCGTGGTCCAGGGGTCTGAGCCCGGCGCGTATCTCCTCGGGGACGCCGTCCCACAGCTCCATCGCCCGCGAGAGCAGCCGCAGTTGCTCGGCGTAGGCGTGCCGGCGACGGGCCTCGACGGAGGCGCGGAGCACGACGGGCAGCGCCTTGGCGGGGTCGTGCGCGTGGTACCAGTAGGTGGCGAGCCGGGTGGTGTGCTCGTCGGCGCGCACCAGCGACGGGTCGGCTTCGAGCGCCTGCGCGTAGCGCCGGTTGAGACGGGAGGACTCGCCGGGCAGCAGGTCGTCGCTGACGGCCTCGCGCATCAGGGAGTGGCGGAAGCGGTAGCCGTCGCCGTCCGGCGCGGGGAGCAGGATGTTGGCGCCGACGGCGGCCCGCAGGGCCTCGATGAGCTTGTCCTCGGAGAGCCGGGCGACCGCGGCGAGCAGCGGGTACTCGACGGTGGAGCCGCCCTCGGCGGCTATCCGCACCACCTGCTGGGCGTCCTCGGGCAGGCTCTCGACGCGGACCAGGAGGAGGTCGCGCAGCGAGTCGCTCAGGCCGGGGCAGGCGGTGCCCGCGTCCCCGCACACGACGAGTTCCTCGACGAAGAAGGCGTTGCCGTCGGAGCGTTCGAAGATCTCGTCCACCAGGCGCTGTTCGGGTTCGGCGGCGCGGATTCCGGTGAGCTGGTGGTGGACCTCGGCGCGGGTGAAGCGGGGCAGCTCGATGCGCCGCACGCTGCGCAGCCGGTCGAGCTCGGCGAGGAGGGGGCGCAGCGGGTGGCGGCGGTGGATGTCGTCGGCGCGGTAGGTGGCCACGACGACGAGCCGGCCGCGCCGCAGGGTGCGGAAGAGGTAGGTGAGCAGATGGCGGGTGGAGGCGTCGGCCCAGTGCAGGTCTTCGAGGACGAGGACGACGGTGCGCTCGGCGGCGATCCGCTCCAGCATCCGTACGGTGAGTTCGAAGAGGCGGGCCGTGCCGTCCTCCCGTGCGAGCGGCAGGCCCGGCCTTGCCAGCTCGGGCAGGAGCAGCGCGAGCTCCTCCGCCTGGCCGTCGGCCGCGGCGGCCAGCTCGTCGGGCAGTTGGCGGCGCAGCGCGCGCAGCGCGGTCGAGAAGGGGGCGAAGGGCAGCCCGTCGGCGCCGACCTCGACGCAGCCGCCGATGGCGATCACGGCGCCGACGGCGCGGGCCGCGTCGGTGAACTCCTCGACGAGCCGGCTCTTGCCGACCCCCGCCTCACCGCCGACGAGCAGCGCCTGCGGCTCCCCCTGGGCCGCCGAGGCGCGGGCGAGTGCTTCGTTCAATGTCCGCAGCTCTTCGGCGCGGCCGACGAACACGGGGCTGACTGACCTGGTCTCCACGCCGCCGAGCATCGCACAGGCCACCGACATCGGGGCGGACGGTCCGTCCCCGGCCTGGGAGGCGGCCCCGGAGGAGGTCGGGGCGGCGGCCGGGGACGGGGTCCGGACGGTGGGTCCCGGGCGGGCCGGGGGCGGGGTGGCCGGGGTGGTCGTCATCGCGGGCGGCGGGGTCGCTCAGGCGGCCCGTGCGAACCGGTTCCGCACTGAACTCACCTGCCCCTCCGTGCCGTTGCCCCCACTGTGCCGGGCGGCGCGGCGGGCGTCCCGGCGGACCTGGCGGGCCAGGCGCTCCTGGTCGGCGCGGCGCAGCAGGTCGGCCTGGCGGGTCTTGTAGATCTCGTAGTCGTACATCTCGTGGCTCCTGGGGTGTGACCGAGGTGGTTGGGGTGGTCGCTCGGGCCCGGTGTTCCGGTCCCTTGCGATGCCTCAACTCTCGTCTCCCAGGGGCCACTCCCGCATGGGGCGAGTGCCGCATCTGTACGGGGGTCGCGCCTTAGACGGTCCGGATGGCGGACCGGGGGTGCCTAAGGCGGGGCGGGGGCGCCTTAGGCACCCCCGCCGGATACGCCGCCGTGGCCTCGGCCCTCGGCGCCGTCGCCTCAGCCCTTGGCGCTGGGCAGCGCCGCGAACAGGTCGAGGTACATGCCCGCGGAGATCAGCAGGCCGACGACGCCGAGGACGACTCCGGCCAGCGCGACGGCCTTGACCCACACCGGCTGCTCGGCGCGGCCCGGCGTCCCGAACGCGGGGCGGGCGAGCACGGCGGCGCCGACGATCAGGGCGAGCAGCGCGAAGACGCCGTTGACCAGGGCGGTGGTGTGCCAGGAGTTGCCGTAGATCTCCTGGATCTGCTGGGCCGCGGTGCCGGACTGGGAGGTCTTGATCTGCCCGACGAGGGTGGCGCGCTCGGAGAGGGTCTTGCCCATCCAGGTGCCGCTGAGCGACACCGCGCCGAGCGCGGCGGCGACGACGGCGGCCGCGCCCGCGCCGAAGCCGGGGCGGGTGGCGGCCGGGGCGTCGAGTTCGCCGTCGAGGGCGTCCTCGTCGTCGTGGAGGTGCTCCGGGCCGCCGGCGTCCGGGGCGTCGGTGTCCGGGGCGTCGGTGGCGGCGGGGGCCGTTTCGGCGGTCGCTCCCCCGGTGCTGGACGCGGCCTCGGTGGTGGACGCGCCCTCGGTCTCGGCGTCCGTCGTGGGCTCGGTTGCGGCGTCGGTCTTCGTCGTGGCGGGGGTGGCGTTCATGCCGGGCACGCTAGGGGCCGTTTCTGAGAGCCCGCTGAGAGCTTCCTTAACGCCCCGCCCGCCACTCGGGGGCGAGTACCGCCCAGACCTCGCTGTCGTGGCGCACTCCGCGGTAGAGGTAGCTCTCGCGGAGCACGCCGTCCCTGGTCATGCCGAGCCGTCTGGCCACGCCGATGCTCGCGGTGTTCTCGGCGGAGGCCAGCCATTCGACGCGGTGGATGCCGCGGACCTCGACGGCCCAGTCGATGAGCAGGGTGGCCGCGCGGGTGATCAGGCCCCGCCCGACCGCCGCGGGCTCCAGCCAGCAGCCGATCTCGCAGACGCCCTGCGCCGCGTCGAAGGTGCGGAACAGGACCCCGCCGACGAGGACGCCGTCGAGCCGGATGCCGTACAGGCGCCCGGTGTCCGATGCCGCCTTGTCCGCGTACATCTGGAGGTAGGCGCGGGCCGACGCCAGGTCGGCCGCGACGTCGGGCAGCGGGATGTAGGTGCCGATGAAGTCGCGCCCGCGGTCCATGTGGGCGAGGAACTCCTCGGCCTGCCACGGTTCGAGGGAACCCAGCTCGGCCCCGTCGTTCCCCAGCGATCGTGCGAACATCCCGCTCCTCCACCTGCGTGCGCCTGCATGGTCACGGCCCGCGCCGGCGGCCCCTGCTCGGGTCGCCGGCTGCTGAGCAACCCTCGCACGGTCGCACACCGCCGGGGCGGGAGGACTCCCCGGGGCCCCCTCGGGTCACCCCGAGACGCTGGGGCGGCCGTTCTCGATGTGGCCCATGAGGCGCCTGCGGAAGGGGGTGGGGCCGTCCGCGGTCACTTCGAGGTCGTACCAGCCGTGCGCGTCGGCGGCGGAGTGCACCACGGTGCGGCTGCGGCCGGGCTTGACCGTGACGGTCCGCCTCCAGTCCCGCAGGTCGGCCTCGTCCGCGTAGCCGAGCGGCCGCACGGTGAAGGTGACCGGCGCCCGGCCGCGGTTGCGGAGCGTCAGATGGATGTCACGGTCGTGATGATCGAGGTACGAGGTCACCTCGGCGGCGTCCGTGGCAGTGGCGCCCTCGAACTCGCGCCGGAACCCGTTGGGCCCGGTCACCGTGAACCGGTAGCCCCCGCCGGCCGTGGGCACGCTCCACTGCGCCGTGCCCCGGACGTCCTTGTGCTGGGGCGCGGCGAACTCCTTGGCGTACGGGTAGAGCGCGAAGTGGGCGCTGGCCCGGCCGTTGTTGCTGAGCTGCACCTGGAGCGCGCCCTGGGTGATCCGCGCGTAGGCGTCCGGCTGGTAGGGCAGCGGCCGGGCGGGCCGGGTGCCCTCCTCCTGGACGGGCATGTGCTGCTCGGCGGGCGGCACGGGCTTCCACCGGCCGCTCAGCGGCGGGATGGGCCCCGGGTGGCCGACGGCGGGCTGCCGCCTGCCGCGGGTGAAGTCGAAGGCGGAGGTCAGATCGCCGGTGACGGTACGCCGCCAGGCACTGATGTTGGGCTCCCGCACCCCGGTCCAGCGCTCCAGGAACCGGATGACCGACGTGTGGTCGAACACCTCGGAGCAGACGTAACCGCCCACGCTCCAGGGCGACACGACGAGCATCGGCACACGGGCGCCGAGCCCGGTCGGCTTGCCCTGCCACTGCTCGTCGGCGACCTCGGGCGGGGCGACGGGCGGCGGGACGTGGTCGAAGAAGCCGTCGTTCTCGTCGTAGTTGATGAGGACGACGGTGTGCCGCCAGACGTCGGGGTGCTTGCCGAGCGCGTCGAGCACCTTGTAGACGATGGTGGCGCTGTGCACGGGCGAGGAGACGCTCGGGTGCTCGGAGTCGAGCGCGGAGGGCACCAGGTAGGAGACTTCGGGCAGGGTGCCGTTCGCGACGTCCTCGCCGAACGCGTCGGCGAGCGTTCCGGTCGGGACCCGCCTCAACCCCCGCTCGAACAGGCTGCGTTCGGCCTTGGTGAGGGTGGCGACGCCCTGGTCGAGCAGGCCGAGCAGCCGCTGCCGCTCGGCGTCGCCGGGAGCGTCGCGCACGGCCCCGTAGAAGGACTCCATGAACGTGTGCCCGCCGGTCTTCGCAAGGGCCTTGCGGGCGATCGCCTTGAACGTGGTGAAGAACTCGATCTGGTTGTCGGTGAAGTTCTCCCACTCGGTGTACGTCTTCCAGCTGCGCCCGGCCTTTTCGAGCCGCTCGGCGTAGGTCCCCCAGTCGTACCCGGGATGTGTCCCCTCGTCATAGGCGTCGTTGCCGACGGCCCGCTGCCCGTTCGGCTCGAAGCCGGTCTTCCCGCTCCACAAGTGGTTGCGGTTGGGGCTGGTGGAGCTGTGGATGGAGGAGTGGTAGGCGTCGCAGACGGTGAAGGTGTCGGCGAGTTCGTAGTGCAGGGGGATGTCCTGGCGGTCGTAGTACGCCATCGTCGCCGAGGTCTTCGCGGAGACCCAGTTGTCCATCCAGCCGGCGTTCCAGGCCTTGGCGCCGCCGCTCCAGGAGTGGTCGAGGGCGCCTATGTACTGGAGGTCCTTGTGCTGGGCGGCGGCCGCGCCGCGCACGGGGAACGGCAGGACGGTGCTGCCGAGCGGGCCGGGCTGCTCGAACACGGGCTTGCCCGTGGGGAGTTGGAGGGCGTTGCGGTCGCCGTAGCCGCGGACGCCGCGCAGGGTGCCGAAGTAGTGGTCGAAGGACCGGTTCTCCTGCATGAGGATCACGACGTGCTTGACCGTGCTCATCCCGCCGGGGGGCGGCCCGGCGGCCATCGCCGTCTGCAGCGAGGGCGGCAGCAGCGAGCCGGCGGTGGCGACGCCGAGGGCGCCTCCGCCGAGGGCGAGCAGGCGTCGCCGTGAGAAGCCGGTGGCTGCGCCTGCGTTGTCCGTGGTCAAGGGGTCCTCCCGGGCGGTATGGGGCGTACGGGGGGAACGCTAGTGACCCAGGGTGTCCCCCAGAAGGCCCCGCCCGGACCCGCGGATGAACGTCCAAGCGCTCCCCCCGAAAGTCCAACCCCGGCCGACGCAGTGGTGCGCGCCCCTGAGCACGGAGGACGCTTCCCCGGCCCTGCACACCGGGAGCAGCCGCTTGTTACTCTCTCCGATCATGCGAGCCCTCTTCCCAGGATCGTTCGACCCGGTCACTCAAGGGCACCAGGATGTACTCCGGCGCGCTGCCCGCCTGTTCGACGAGGTCGTCGTGTGCGTGATGTTCAACGTGAACAAGACCGGCCGTTTCCCCGTCCCGGAACGGCTGGACCGGCTCCGCGCGGCGGCAGCTGATCTGAGCAACGTCACTATCGACTCCCACACCGGCGGCCTGCTGGTCGACTACTGCCGCCGCGCCGGAATCGATGTCGTCATCCGCGGAGTCCGCGGCATTCGCGACCTGGACTACGAACTGCCGATGGCCCGCATGAACCACGAACTGGCCGGAGTCGAAACGCTCTTCATCGCTGCGGACCCCGATCTGGCGCACATCTCCTCCACTCTCGTCACCGAGATGGGCCGGGAGGAGCGCGTCTCGGGCTCTGGCTCTGGCTCTGGCTCTGGCTCTGGCTCTGAGCGAGCCTCTTCCAGCAGGTGACGGTGGTAAGGGGGGTACGCGGGTACGTACAGAGTTGATCGTTCGGCGGGACGCCCTTGGGTGTGCACCGACATGTCAGTGGGCTCTGGCAGCATCACGGCCGTGACCGACATTGATGACCTCATACAACGCGTAGCCACCCGGGCCGCATCGGACAGCGGGGATCTTCCCGAACCTGTCGACAAAGCCCAGGTCGCGGAGGCCGAGAGGCAACTGGGCATAGCGCTGCATCCCCTACTCGCGCGCCTGTACGGCGAGGTTGCCGACGGTGGCTTCGGCCCTGACTACCGATTGCTGCCGCTGCTCGGTCCGGGCTCCAGCGTCGTGGGTGAATACCTGACGCGACGTGAGGCGGCGATGGGAGTGGAGCACCCGGAGTGGCCCGAAGGCGTCGTACCGATCCTGACCTGGGGCTGTGCCATGTATGCGGGCGTTGACTGTCTCAGTGAGGACGGTCAGGTCCTGCTCTTCGAGCCGAACCCGTACAGCGGCGGATCGTGGGAGCAGTGCTGGTTCCTCGACTCCCCGAGCCTCGCAGCGTGGCTGGAGACATGGCTCGCGGGGACGGGCTGGTTCGAGGAGGACGCCTCCGACGGAGACGACGTGGTCGAGCCTCGGCCATGGGAGCAGGCCGCGGATCGGCTGTCGTCTGGCGATCGGCGGGCGCATGGCGCCGCTCCCGAGAGGTCCCCGACGACGCGCGCCGTCTGCCTTCCGTGCGCCGCGCAGTTCCCCGCGCCCCTGGCGGAGTTTGCCCCTGGCAGGGTGCCCAATCCAGGCCACCCCAGCCCGCCCGGCGTTTGAGGACGAGCGCCGTTCAGGCGCGAACGGGGGCTGGGGCAGCGCCCCAGGCAACCCCGCCTACGTCTGCGGGCCGTGCCCGCGTCTCGCGCAGTTCCCCGCGCCCCCAGCGGTATCGGCCTGGGCGGCATGCCCAGTGCGGGGCACCCCAGCCTGTCCGGCGATTGAGGACGAACGGCCTCAAGGCGCGAACGGGGGCTGGGGCGGAGCCCCGGGGAAGGCGAGAGGGCGGCTCCGCCGGCAAGTCCCGGCGGGGCCGCCCTCTCGGGGGCGGAGGGGTCAGCCCTCGACGCCCAGCTTCTCCAGGATGAGCTGCTTCACGCGCGCCGCGTCGGCCTGACCGCGCGTGGTCTTCATGACCGCACCGACCAGCGCACCCACCGCCGCGACCTTCCCGCCCCGGATCTTGTCCGCGACCGCCGCGTTGGACGCGATGGCCTCGTCCACGGCCGCGCCGAGCGCACCCTCGTCGGAGACGACCTTCAGGCCGCGCTTCTCGACGACCGCGTCGGGGTCGCCCTCGCCCGCGAGGACACCCTCGATGACCTGACGGGCGAGCTTGTCGTTGAGGTCGCCCGCGGCGACGAGCGCCACGACCCGGGCGACCTGCTCCGGCGTGACGGGCAGCTCGTCCAGGGCGACGCCCTGCTCGTTGGCGTTACGGGCCAGCTCGCCCATCCACCACTTGCGCGCACCTGCCGCGTCCGCCCCGGCGGAGATCGTCGCGACGATCGGGTCGACGGCGCCGGCGTTGAGCATCGACTGCATGTCGTGCTCGGTGACGCCCCAGTCCTCGCGGAGCCGGTTGCGCCGCACCCGCGGCATCTCGGGAAGCGCGGAGCGCAGTTCCTCGACCCACGCGCGCGCGGGAGCCACCGGCACCAGGTCCGGCTCGGGGAAGTAGCGGTAGTCCTCGGCGTTGTCCTTGATGCGCCCGGCGGTGGTGGAGCCGTCCTCCTCGTGGAAGTGACGGGTCTCCTGCACGATGGTGCCGCCCGAGGACAGCACCGCCGCGTGCCGCTGGATCTCGAAGCGGGCGGCCCGCTCCACGGAGCGCAGCGAGTTGACGTTCTTGGTCTCCGACCGCGTGCCGAACTTCTCGACGCCGTGCGGGCGCAGCGACAGGTTCACGTCGCAGCGCATCTGGCCCTTGTCCATCCGGGCCTCGGAGACGTCGAGCGCCTTGATGACCTCGCGCAGCTCGGCCACGTACGCCTTGGCGACCTCGGGGGCCCGCTCGCCCGCGCCCTCGATCGGCTTGGTGACGATCTCGATGAGCGGGATGCCGGCGCGGTTGTAGTCGAGGAGCGAGTGCGAGGCGCCGTGGATGCGGCCCGTCGCGCCACCGACGTGCAGCGACTTGCCGGTGTCCTCCTCCATGTGGGCGCGCTCGATCTCCACGCGGAAGATCTCGCCGTCCTCCAGCTGGACGTCCAGATAGCCGTTGAAGGCGATCGGCTCGTCGTACTGCGAGGTCTGGAAGTTCTTCGGCATGTCCGGATAGAAGTAGTTCTTCCGGGCGAAGCGGCACCACTCGGCGATCTCGCAGTTCAGCGCGAGGCCGATCTTGACGGCCGACTCGACGCCGATCGCGTTGACGACCGGGAGCGAGCCGGGCAGGCCGAGGCAGGTGGGGCAGGTCTGCGAGTTGGGCTCCGCGCCCAGCTCGGTCGAACAGCCGCAGAACATCTTGGTCTTGGTGCCGAGTTCGACATGGACCTCAAGGCCCATGACGGGGTCGTACGTCGCGAGGGCGTCCTCGTACGAGACCAGATCAGTGACGGTCACGGTGAAAAACTTCCCTCTCAGCCCAACAGGACGTCGTCGTCACCGATGCGCTTGAGCTCGCGCAGCAGGATGGCGACGCCGGTGGCGATGGCGGCGGCGGAGACGATGGCGTCCAGGAGCTTCAGCGTGTCGTTCTCGGTGCGGGCCTTCTTGGCCTGCTTCGCGACGCTGATGGCACCGAAGGCGGTGGTGCCGATGGACAGGTACGTACCGGCCTTGGACTTCTTGAAGCCCTTGGCCTTGGTCAGTGCGCTCACAGCGACGGAGCCTCCTCAAGCAGCGGGTGTCCCCACTTTTCCACGAAGGCGGCCTCGACGGCGGCACCCACCTTGTACAGGCGGTCGTCCTTCATGGCGGGGGCGATGATCTGCAGCCCGACCGGCAGTCCGTCCTCCGGCGCGAGGCCGCAGGGCAGCGACATGGCGGCGTTGCCCGCCATGTTGGTCGGGATGGTGCACAGGTCCGCGAGGTACATCGCCATCGGGTCGTCGGCGCGCTCGCCGATCGGGAAGGCGGTGGTGGGCGTGGTCGGCGAGACGATCACGTCGACCTGCTCGAAGGCCTTCTCGAAGTCGCGCGTGATGAGGGTGCGGACCTTCTGGGCCGAGCCGTAGTACGCGTCGTAGTAGCCGGAGCTCAGCGCGTACGTACCGAGGATGATGCGGCGCTTGACCTCGTCGCCGAAGCCGGCCTCGCGGGTCAGCGCGGTGACGTCCTCGGCGGACCTGGTGCCGTCGTCACCGACGCGCAGGCCGTAGCGCATGGCGTCGAAGCGGGCCAGGTTGGAGGAGCACTCCGACGGCGCGATCAGGTAGTACGCGGAGAGCGCCAGGTCGAAGGAGGGGCAGTCCAGTTCGACGATCTCGGCGCCGAGCGACTTCAGCAGCTCGACCGACTCGTTGAAGCGCTGGACGACGCCGGCCTGGTAGCCCTCGCCCGCGAACTGCTTGACGACGCCGACGCGCATCCCGGCCACCGAGCCGTTGCGGGCGGCCTCGACGACCGGCGGGACCGGCGCGTCGATGGACGTCGAGTCGAGCGGGTCGTGCCCGGCGATGACCTCGTGGAGCAGCGCCGCGTCCAGGACCGTGCGGGCGCAGGGGCCGCCCTGGTCGAGGGAGGACGAGAAGGCGACCATGCCGTAGCGGGAGACCGCGCCGTAGGTCGGCTTGACGCCGACGGTGCCGGTGACGGAGGCGGGCTGGCGGATGGAGCCGCCGGTGTCCGTGCCGATGGCGAGCGGCGCCTCGTAGGAGGCGAGGGCGGCGGACGAGCCGCCGCCGGAGCCGCCCGGGATGCGGGTCAGGTCCCACGGGTTGCCGGTCGGGCCGTACGCGCTGTTCTCGGTGGAGGACCCCATGGCGAACTCGTCCATGTTGGTCTTGCCGAGGATGACGACGTCGGCGTCCTTGAGGCGCTTGGTGAGCGTCGCGTCGTACGGCGGGATCCAGCCTTCGAGGATCTTCGAGCCGACGGTGGTCGGGATGCCCTCGGTGGTGAAGATGTCCTTCAGCGCCAGGGGCACTCCGGCCAGCGGGCCGAGCTTCTCGCCGGCCGCACGCTTGGCGTCGACGGCGCGGGCCTGCGCGAGCGCGCCCTCGCGGTCGACGTGCAGGAAGGCGTGGACCTTCTCGTCGACGGCCTCGATGCGCGCCAGGTGGGCCTCGGTGACCTCGACGGCGGTGAGTTCGCCGGACGCGATCCTCGCGGCGATCTCGGCCGCGGTGAGCTTGATGATGTCCGTCATGGTGATTAGTCCTCCCCCAGGATCTGCGGCACCTTGAAACGCTGCTGCTCCTGGGCCGGGGCGCCGGAGAGCGCCTGCGCGGGGGTGAGCGACGGACGGACCTCGTCCGCGCGCATGACGTTGGTCAGCGGCAGCGGGTGGGAGGTCGGGGGGACGTCTTGGTCGGCGACCTCGGAGACGCGGGCGACCGCGCCGATGATGTCGTCGAGCTGTCCGGCGAAGTGGTCGAGCTCTTCGCCCTTCAGCTCCAGACGCGCCAGCCGGGCGAGGTGGGCGACCTCCTCGCGCGTAATGCCAGGCATGCAGCGATCCTCAGGGGTGAGTGAGTGTGGTGTGGGGCCAATCCTATGGGGCGCACCACCCTCACCACGAAACGGATATCCCGCTCACCCTCGGTCACCGCCCCCGTGCCCCCTCCCGGCGCGCCCGTGGATCTCCCACATCTGGTCATCCTCCGTTCACATCGCGTGTGCGGACGCCTGGCTGACTTGGCGAAGTTGTCCAGCCAACTCGCCCCACCACGGCGCTCATCGAGAGGACCAGCCCCTCCGTGTCCCCCCTCAGTACGGTCCGGCTCGTCGCGCCGGGCAGCCCCCGCGAGGGCGACAGGCTCGCCTTCCACTGGACCACCGACGCCCCCGATCCCAAGAACTGGCTCGGGATCTACGACGGTGACCGCAGGCCCGGCACCGGCTCCTCGCTGGTCTGGGCGTACGTGACGACCGCCGCGGGCGACCTCACGCTCGACACCTCCGGTCTCGGCGAAGGCGTCTACACGGCCTACCTCCTGGCCAAGGACGGCTACGGCGTCCTCGCGCAGACCCCGCCGATCACGATCACCGCGCGCCCGCCCGTGGTGGCGCCGCACGCGGTCGTCGACTCCTTCACCACCGGGGAGTGCGCGGCCGGATCCCCGATGTCGGTCCCGCTGGCCCCGCTGTGGGTGCGGCCCCCGGGCAACCCGGCCGGGTCCCC
Source organism: Streptomyces sp. NBC_00083 (assembly GCF_026343295.1). GTDB lineage: Bacteria > Actinomycetota > Actinomycetes > Streptomycetales > Streptomycetaceae > Streptomyces. Next base: position 1,109,006 of record NZ_JAPELY010000002.1, on the reverse strand, counting down.
GTCCTTCCGGCGGCTGTCCGGTGACGCGTGGCTGGCGGTCGGCGCCGACGGCACGGTGACCGGGACGGCGCCGGCACGGCCGGGCCCGCACCCCGGGCGGATCGTGGTGGCGGTCAAGGACAGCGCGGGAGCGAGCGACGCCGTCACCGTGCAGGTGCCGGTGCGCGCCGCCGGGTCCCGGCCGCGCCTGACGGTGGCCTCCCTCAACCTCTGGGACGCCGCGACCCACATCGACGGCGCGCCGGAGAAGCTGGCGCGCCTCGTGCTCACACAGGGCCTCGACGCACTGGCCCTCCAGGAGACCGGCGGCACCTCGGCGAAGCCGCTCGCCGACGCCCTGGGCTGGCACGCCTACGACACCCCGGCCGGGGCCGGCATCGTCAGCCGCTTCCCGCTCGTGGACCCGGCGGCCCCCGTCGCGGCCCTGCCCGCGGCGGCGGCCACGCTCCTGCTCCCGGGCGGGCGGAGGCTGCGGCTGTGGTCGGCCCAGCTGGACGAGGCCGCGTACGGACCCTACGCGCTGCGGGACGGGCACAGCGCCGCCGAGGTGGAGGCCGCCGAGCGCGCGAGCCTCAGGTACCGCCAGGCGACGGCGCTGCTCGCCGCGGTGAAGGGGGACCTGGCGGCGCGGAGCACTCCGGTGGTGCTCGCGGCCGGCCTCGCCTCGCCCTCCCACCTGGACCGGGCGACCAAGGTGCGCTGGCCGGTGACGGTGGCGCTCGCATCGGCCGGACTGCACGACGCGTTCCGCGAGGCGCACCCGAACCCGGCCCGCGAGCCCGGCACGACCTGGTCGCCGGTGCGCCCCGACGAGCCGCGGGACCGGATCGACCAGATCCAGTACGCGGGCCCGCTGCGCGTCGAGTCCGCGTACGCGCTCTGCACGGGCTGGCCGAAGCCGATGCCGGACACCGCGGCCAACGGCTGGCCCTCCGACCACGCGGCGCCCGCTGTCACCTTCACTCTCCGCTGAGCCCGCCCCCTCCCGACGTCAAGGACTTCCTCTCTCATGACTCCGCTGAGCCGTCGCGCCTTCGTGGGCGCGTCCGCCGCGACCGCGGCCGCCGCCGCCGTCGGCCTGCCCGACACCGCCACCGCCGCCGCGGCCTCCCACCCGAAGGGCAGCATCAAGGACGTCAAGCACGTCGTCGTCCTGATGCAGGAGAACCGCAGCTTCGACCACTACTTCGGCGCCCTGTCCGGGGTCCGGGGCTTCGACGACCGCCAGGCGCTGACCTTCCCCGACGGCGGCTCCGTCTTCCGCCAGCCGGACGCGGGCCGCTCGGACGGCTTCACGCTGCCGTTCCGCATGGACACCACGAAGTACAACGCGCAGAACGCGGGCGGCCTCCCCCACGACTGGGGCACCGGCCACACCGCGATCAACGGCGGCGCGATGAACAAGTGGGTGGCCGCCAAGGGCGAGCGCACCATGGGCTACTTCACGCGCGAGGACATTCCCTACCAGTACGCCCTCGCCGACGCATTCACCCTCTGCGACGGCTACTTCTGCTCGCAGGCCGGCCCCACCGACCCCAACCGGCTCTACCTCTGGTCGGGCACCTGCGGCCCCGGCAGGGACGGCACGACCGGACCCTGGACCGACAACACCCCGGTCACCGACAACCCGGTCGCGGACTGGACGACGTACGCCGAGCGCCTGGAGGCGGCGAAGGTCAGCTGGCGGGTCTACCACAACCCGTCGAAGGACGACCGGTACGGCGACTACGACGACAACGCGCTGTCGTACTTCAAGCAGTTCCACGCCTTCCCGAAGGACGATCCGCGGTACGTCAACGCGATGACGAAGTTCGACCCGGCGGCCTTCGACAAGGACTGCAAGGACGGCACGCTGCCGACGGTGTCGTGGCTGGTGGCGCCGTACCTGTTCAGCGAGCACCCCTCGGCGGGACCCGACTACGGCGCGCACTGGGTCGATCAGGCGCTGCGGTCGCTGTTCTCCAACCCCGAGGTGTGGAAGCACACGGTCTTCCTCGTGATGTACGACGAGAACGACGGCTACTTCGACCACGTCCTGCCGCCGTTCCCCGAGCCGGGCACCCCGGACGAGTTCGCGGCGGGCCGCCCGATAGGCCTCGGCAACCGCGTCCCCCTCTGGGCGATCTCGCCCTGGTCGCGCGGGGGTTACGTCAACTCCCAGGTCTTCGACCACACATCGGTCCTGCGCTTCCTCGAACTGGTGACGGGGGTGCGCGAGCCGAACATCTCCGCGTGGCGGCGGGCGGTGTGCGGGGACCTGACGACGTGCTTCGACTTCACGAGGCCGGACTACTCGCTCCCCCGGCTCCCCGACACGGTGGCCCTGATGGCGAAGGCGGACGCGGGCAACGCGCTGCCGGCGGTCCGGCTCCCCGCGAACGGCGCCCAGTCGATGCCCACGCAGGAGCCGGGCACCCGCCCGCACCGCCCCCTGCCCTACCGCCCCTGGGCGGACGTCGCGGTGAACCGCACGACGGGCCGGGTGACCTGCACGCTGGCCAACCACGGTGCGGCTGCCTTCCACTTCACGGTGCTGCCCAACACCCTGAAGCCGTTCACGGGTACGCCCTTCACGGTGGCTCCGGGAGCCTCGAAGACGTACGTCTGGGAGACGGCGGAGACGGACGGGCGCTACGACTTCACGGTCCACGGCGCGGACGGCTTCGTGCGGCGCTTCTCGGGCACGGTGCTCCGCGCCGCCGAGGAGACGGCGTCCCCCGTCCCCTCGGCGACGGCCACCCTCCACGGCCGCACCGTGGAGTTCAGCCTCCGCAACGAGGGGGCGACGGAGGTCTCCTTCACCCTCTCCGACGAGCGGACGACGCGGGTGGTGTGGGTGCGGGCGGGGGGCCGGACTTCGCTGAACTGGCCGGTCAGGGAGGGCGGTTACGACGTCACGGTGTCGGCGGCGGGCGGGACGCGGTTCGTACGGCGGTATGCCGGGACGGTGCACGGGGCGTAGCCGCGACCCCGGTTACGCGAACACCCGGGGCCACACCCCAAGCAGCCCCGGCCGCGCCCCAGGGTGGCCCGCCTCGGCATCCTCCCCCTTGGCAGGGTGCCCGGCCGCGGCATCTTCAGCCGGTCATGGGGGTCCCCTCTGGCCCTTAAGGCCTTGGGGGAGTTTGAGGACGAGCGCGCTTCAGCCCGTCCGGCGTTTGAGGACGAGCGCGCCCTTTCAGCCCGTCCGGCGTTTGAGGACGAGCGCCCTTCAGGCGCGAACGGGGTCTGGGGCGGAGCCCCAGGGGTCTGAACCCCAGCCCGTTTCCTAGCCCCCGGAGGGTTTCGGGAAGGGGCGGGGTGGGGCATCCCGGGGCCTGGGGCGGAGCCCCAGCAACCCCGGCCTTCGTCTGCGGACCGTGCCCGCGTCTCGCGCAGTTCCCCGCGCCCCTAGTAGGGCACCCGGCACCGCGGCGGAGCCGCGCAAACGGCACAGCCCCGCGCCCCTAAAGACGTAGGGCACCCGGCACCGAGCGGATCACCCGCGCCCGCCGCGGCGGACGCAAACGGCACAGCCCCGCGCCCCTAGTAGGGCACCCGGAGCCGCAGCCCACCGCCCGCGCCCACCTCGGCGGAGCCGGGCGGTCGACCCCGTGGGGCTATTGGACGGGCTGGTTGGAGGCTTGGCGGGCCGCCGCCTCGGCCGCGGCGATCTCCGCCGGCCGATGCCACCCGCTGTCACCCCGCGCCAGCAACCACGCCGTCGCCTCATCGGGCGGCATCGCCGCAGCCACCAGCCACCCCTGCACCGCGTCGCACCCCAGGTCCCGCAACCGCTCCCACGTCTCGTCGTCCTCGACGCCCTCCGCGACCACCAACAGGCCGAGCGAGTGGGCGAGATCGACCGTGCACCGTACGATCTCCGCGTCCTCGTTGTCGACGGCGAGCCGCGCCACGAACGACCGGTCGATCTTCAGCTCGCTGACCGGCAGCCGCCGCAGGTGCACCAGCGAGGAGTAGCCCGTGCCGAAGTCGTCGAGCGACATCTTGACGCCGTGCCCGGTCAGCCCGGCCAGCGTGTCGGCGGCCCGCTGCGGGTCCTCCAGGAGGACGTGCTCGGTTATCTCCAGCTGGAGCGCGCCGGGCGGCACACCGTGCCGGGCGAGCCGGGCCGCGACGGCGCCCGCGAACCCCGGCGTGTGGACGTCGCGCGGGGAGACGTTGACGGCGACCGGCACGTCGAGGCCCTGCGCCCGCCACCGCGCGACCTGCGCGAGAGCGGTGTCCAGGACGTACTCGGTGAGGTGCGGCATGAGCCCGCTGGACTCGGCGATGGCGATGAACTCGTCCGGCGCCACCCGCCCCCGCTCGGGGTGGACCCAGCGGACCAGCGCCTCAAGTCCCGCCACCCGCCCGTCGAACTGGACCTTCGGCTGGTAGTGCAGCTCCACGTCGCCCGCGTCGAGCGCGCGGCGCAGATCGCCCAACAGGCCGAGCCGGTCAGGGGTGTTGGAGTCCCGCTTCGATTCGTAGACCTCCACGCCCGTGCGGTCCCGCTTGGCCTGGTACATCGCGATGTCGGCGCGGCGCAGCAGTCCCTCCGCGTCCAGCGCGTGGTCGGGGAAGAGGGCGACGCCGGCGCTGGCTTCGAGGACGAGGGTGAGCCCGTCGAGGTCGAGCGGCGAGGACAGCTCGGCGACCAGGCCCCGGGCGGTGCGCATGGCGCTGGTCGCGGACTCGCAGACGGGCAGCAGCACGGCGAACTCGTCGCCGCCGAGCCTGGCCGCCTCGGCGCCGCGCGGCAGAGCCGTCTTGAGCCGTTCGGCTATTTGGAGGAGGAGGCGGTCTCCGGCGAGGTGGCCGAGGGTGTCATTGACCGACCGGAAGCGGTCGAGGTCGATCAGGACGAGCGCGGACCGGGTGGCGGTGTTCTCCGCCTCCTCCAGGGCCGACCAGGTGCGCTCCAGGAGCCACTGGCGGTTGGGGAGCCCGGTCAGCGGGTCGCGCAGCTGTTCCTCGGCGCGGGCGCGGGCGATCCAGAGCGTCGAGTCGAGGGCGACGAGCGGCACCGCGAACAGCGGCAGCAGCACCGGCACGGCCATGGCGACGACGCAGATCAGGGGCGCGATGCCGAGCAGGGCGACGGCGACGAGGCCCTGCCGGAGCAGAGCGGTGCGGTCCACCGTCGGCAGGCCGCCGCGGGGTGCGGTCGCGTACCAGAGCAGGGTCCTGGTGCAGAGCAGATAGGCACCGGCGGCGAGGACGATCTGGGGGGCGGTGGCGATGCTCCACTCGGTGGGCCACCAGGGCCGGGCCACGGACGGGACGGTGCCGAACGCGGCGAGGACCAGCCCGGCCGCTCCGATGCCGACGACGTCGACGGCGCCGTGCAGTACGCCCTGGCGGCGGCGGTTGCGCCGTGCGGCGCCGACCAGGACCACCACGGCCAGGCTGACCAGGGCGGCCGGCAGCCAGCCGTAGAGGAGGAGCACGGCGATGGTGAGGGCGGCTCCGGAGCCGGTGCCGCCCCACCAGCGCTCACGGCCGAGCGCGACGAGGTGGCCGACGATGATGCCGCTGAGGACGGCGAGCGACCAGCCCGTCGTCCCGCCGGGGAACAGGGCGGTGCCCTGTTGCACGGCCCGGTAGGCGCCGGTGGCGAGGACTCCGCCCGCGAGGCCGGTCACGACGGCCGTCAGCGTGGACGAAAAGCCCGTGAACCCGCGCAGCCTCACGGCCGGGGCGGTGCTCTCGGTCGGTTTCATTCCCGTCCCTCTCACAGCCGGCGGTGCCCGTGCTCGCGATGGCACCCGCTGTCATGCCACGGCCGGTGTTCCGCCCCACTTCTCCACGGGCGGGGTCCACCGGTCGTGCACGACGGGCGCGCATCTCAACAGTAGGCCGCTGAAGGCTTCCTGGGGCAGCGGTCTACAGCTCTTGCCCGAATGCGACCCAGCCACCCGCATCGGTCTGCTATGCGCCGAACGGGTGACTCCGCGCAGCCTCCAGGCCCCCTGTTATTACCCTTGTTTCTCTGTTATTCCCCCTCCGGGGCGTTGGGCATCGCGGCTGCTGCGGCTGCTTCCGGCCCTTGTTCCAGCAAAAGGGCGAATCCGTCCTCGTCCAGAACCGGAACCTTCAACTGCATTGCCTTGTCGAACTTTGAACCGGGGCTGTCGCCGACGACAACGAAGGATGTCTTTTTGGAAACGGAACCGGTGACCTTGGCTCCGCGGCTTTGCAACGCCTCTTTCGCGCCATCTCTGGTGTGCCGCTCAAGCGTTCCGGTCACGACGACGGTGAGGCCCTCCAGCGGGCGCGGTCCCTCGTCCTCGCCGGTGCTCTCGTCCTCCATGCGGACGCCGGCCGCCTTCCACTTGCGCAGGATCTCCTGGTGCCACTCCTCGGTGAACCACTGCTTGAGCGAGGCGGCGATGATGCCGCCCACGCCCTCGACCGCGGCGAGTTCCTCTTCGGTGGCCTGCTCGATGCGGTCCATGGAGCGGAATGCGCGGGCGAGCGCCTCGGCGGCGACGGGGCCGACATGGCGGATGGAGAGCCCGGTGAGGATGCGGGCCAGCGGGCGTTCCTTGGCCGCGGCGATGTTCTCCAGCATCGAGACGGCGTTCTTGCGGGGCTCCCCGTTCATGTTGGCGAAGACGAGCGCGGTCTTCTCCTCGCCGGTCTTGGGGTCGCGCTTGGGCAGTCCGCTGTCCTGGTCGAGGACGTAGGCCCGGATGGGCAGCAACTGGTCGATGGTCAGGTCGAAGAGGTCGCCCTCGTCGAGCAGGGGCGGCGCGGCTGGCTCCAGGGGCTTGGTGAGCGCTGCCGCCGCGACGTATCCGAAGTTCTCGATGTCGAGGCTCTTGCGGCCCGCCAGGTAGAACAGGCGCTCCCTCAACTGGGCGGGACAGGACCGCGCGTTGGGGCAGCGCAGGTCGATGTCGCCCTCCTTCATCGGACGCAGCGCGGTGCCGCACTCCGGGCACTCGGCGGGCATCTCGAAGGGGTACTCGCTGCCGTCCCGCAGGTCGGCCACGGGGCCGAGGATCTCGGGGATGACGTCGCCGGCCTTGCGCAGCACCACGGTGTCGCCGATGAGGACGCCCTTGGCCTTGACCACGTCCTGGTTGTGCAGGGTGGCGAACTCGACCTCGGAGCCGGCCACGGTGACGGGCTCGACCTGGGCGTAGGGGGTGATGCGGCCGGTGCGGCCCACGCCCACACGGATGTTGACGAGCTTGGTGTTGACCTCTTCGGGCGCGTACTTCCAGGCGATGGCCCAGCGCGGGGCGCGCGCGGTGGAGCCGAGGCGGCCCTGGAGGGGGATCTCGTCGAGCTTGACGACGACGCCGTCGATCTCGTGCTCCACCACCGAGTGCCGGTTCTCGCCCATGTAGGCGATGAACTCCCGTACTTCTTCGAGAGAGTCGACCACTTTGTTGTGCTGGGCGGTCGGCAGTCCCCATGCGCGCAGCAGTCCGTAGGCCTGGGAGAGGCGGTCGATGTCGAAGCCCTCGCGGGCGCCGATGCCGTGCACCACCATGTGGAGCGGCCGGGTGGCGGTGACCTTGGGGTCCTTCTGGCGCAGTGAACCGGCCGCCGCGTTGCGGGGGTTGGCGAACGGCTTGTCGCCCGCTTCGACCAGGCGCGCGTTGAGGCCTTCGAAGGCCTCCATCGGGAAGTAGACCTCGCCGCGGATCTCGACGAGGGCGGGGATGTGGTCGCCCTTGAGCCGGGTGGGGATGTCGGCGATGGTGCGCACGTTGGGCGTGATGTCCTCGCCGGTGCGGCCGTCGCCGCGGGTGGCGGCGCGGGTCAGCCTGCCGTTCTCGTACGTCAGGTTCACGGCGAGGCCGTCGACTTTGAGCTCGCACAGGTAGTGGAACCCGGCCGTGCCCACGTCCTTGGCGACCCGCTCCGACCAGGCCGCGAGCTCCTCGTCGTCGAAGGCGTTGTCGAGGGACAGCATCCGCTCACGGTGCTCGACCGACGCGAAGTCCGTCTCGTAGGCGCCCGCGACCTTCTGGGTCGGCGAGTCGGGCGTGCGCAGCTCGGGGTGCTCCTCCTCCAGGGCTTCGAGGGAGCGGAGCAGCTTGTCGAAGTCGCCGTCGCTGATGACCGGCTGGTCCCGGACGTAGTACCGGAAGCGGTGCTCCTCGATCTGCTCGGCGAGGAGCGCGTGCTTCTCCCGTGCCTCCGCCGGCACCGCTGCGTTCTGTTCGCCAGCCACCGTCATGTCCTCCCGTTTCCCGTTGTCCCCGTCACTCAGGGTTGTCCGCGAGCGATCTCGCCGCCCGGACGCAGTGGGCGAGCGCGGCCCGCGCGTGGGCCGGGGACGCGCCCGCCATACCGCACGTGGGAGTGATCACCACGGACTCGCCCAGAGTCCCCGGATTCAGCCCCAGCCTGCGCCACAGCGTCCTGACACCCATGACGCTACCGGCAGGGTCTGACAATGGGCCGTCGGTGGCGGGCACCACTCCGGCGAAGAGCTTGACGCCGCTCTCGGCCGCCTCACCGATCTGCTCGTCGTCACGCTCGGTGAGCAGCGAGAAATCGAACGACACTCCGGCGGCCCCCGCCCGGCGCAGCAGTGCGAACGGGACGTCGGGGGCGCAGGAGTGGACGACGACCGGGCCGTCGTGGACGGCGACGACATCGCGCAGGGCGCCCTCGACGACCTGTCGGTCGACGGCCCGGTGGGTGCGGTATCCGCTGGCGGTGCGGATCCGGCCGCGCAGTACGGCGGTGAGGGAGGGCTCGTCGAGCTGGAGGACGAGCCGGGCGCCGGGTACGCGGCGGCGTACGTCGGCGAGGTGGTCGCGCAGGCCCTCGGCGAGTGATCCCGCGAGGTCGCGGCAGGCGCCGGGGTCGCCGAGCGAGAGCTCTCCGTTCCGCAGCTCCAGGGCGGCGGCCAGCGTCCAGGGCCCGACGGCCTGCACCTTGAGGGGGCCGGTGTAGCCCTGGGTGAACTCCTCCAGGGCGTCGAGGTCCTCACCGAGCCAGGACCTGGCCCGCCGCGTGTCCCGGCCGGGCCGGTCGCCGACGCGCCAGCCGCTGGGCTCCACGTGTCCGTACATCTCGACGAGGAGCCCGATGGTGCGGCCGATCATGTCGGCGCCGGGGCCGCGCGCGGGCAGTTCCGCGAGGTACGGGAAGTCGCCGCCCGCGCCCTCGGCGCCGATCAGCGATCCGGTCACGGTCTTGGCGGTCTCCCGCGCGTCGCCGCCCGGCATCGAACCGACCCCGGTGGCGGGCCCCCAGGGGGAATTGCTCTGTTCACTCACCCCGGAAGCGTACGCAACCAGGGGCGGGGCCCCGCCGAGCGGCTACTTGCCGGGGCGCACGGTGAGGTCGTTGACCTCGGCGTCGGGCGGCAGGTCGATGGCCATGACGATGGTCGTGGCCACGGACTCCGGGTCGATGAACCGGGCCGGCACGTACTCCTTGCCCTCCTGCGAGTGCACCTTGGCCTGCATGGGGCTCGCGGTGCGGCCCGGGTAGACGGAGGTCACGCGGACGCCGTTGGGGTGTTCCTCGTTGCGCAGCGAGTCGGCGAGCGCCTTGAGGCCGTGCTTGGAGGCGGCGTACGCGCCCCATTCGGCGTGGGCGCTGAGTCCGGCGCCGGAGTTCACGAAGACCACGTGGCCGCGCGAGGCGCGCAGTTGGGGCAGCAGGTGGCGGGTGATCTCGGCGGGGGCGATGAGGTTGACGTTGAGCTGCTGGTGCCAGGTCTTGGGCCGCAGCTCGCCGATGGGGCCGAGGTCGACGATGCCCGCGATGTGCAGCAGCGAGTCGAGACGGTCCGGCATCGACTGCTTGTCGAAGGCCCAGGAGAGGCGGTCGGGGTCGGCGAGGTCGCCGACGAGGGTGCGGGCGCCCGGGTGGCGGGCGGCGAGCTCCTTGGCGCGGCCGGCGTCGCGCGCGAGCAGGATGAGCTCGTCGCCGCGCGCGTGCAGCCGGCGCGCGACGGCGGCGCCGATGCCGGATCCGGCGCCGGTGATCAGGTGAGTAGCCATACCCGCCATGCTCGCACTAGTCGCGGCTCGCCCCGGCCGTCGCCCTACTGGATGCCGCGGGACTCTTCGAGGTAGGCGAGGGCCGCTACGCCGTCCTCGGCGAAGAAGACGAGCTCGGTGAGGGGGACGGGCAGGAAGCCCTCGTCCTCCATGCGGCGGAACTGCTGCTTGAGGCCGTCGTAGAAGCCGGCGGTGTTGAGCAGCACGATCGGCTTGGTGGTCTTGCCGTGCTTCTTCAGCTCCAGGATCTCGGTGGCCTCGTCGAGGGTGCCGGTGCCGCCCACCATGATCACGACGGCCTCGGACTTCGCGAGCAGCAGCGCCTTGCGCTCGGCGAGGTCCTTGGCGATGACCATCTCGTCGGCGTTCTCGCGAGCCTTGGCCGCGAGGAAGTCGACCGAGACGCCGACGAGCCGGCCGCCGGCCTCCTGCACCCCGTCGGCGACGACCTTCATGAGGCCGCTCTCGGAGCCGCCCCACACCAGGGTGTGGCCGCCCTTGCCGAGCAGTTCGGCGAACTCGCGCGCCGGCCGCGTGTAGCGCTCGTCGAGGTCGGCCGCGGACAGGAAGACACAGATATTCATGCCCCCACCCTACGAGGGAAGAACGACGGTCCCGCGGGCGCTGCACTTCTTATGACGACAGGACATCGCATCACCATCGAGCAGGGCAGCGAGCATGTGCGGGTCGTTCACGGAGGGCAGGTGCTCGCGGAGAGCAGGCGTCCGCTGCTCCTCCACGAGACCGGCCTCCCCGTCCGCTACTACCTGCCGCCGCAGGACGTACGGACCGACCTCTTGACGGCGTCGGACACGCACACCTATTGCCCGTTCAAGGGAACGGCCTCCTATTGGTCGCTGCCCGGCGCGCCCGACCTGGTCTGGTACTACCCGGACCCGAAGGCGGAGGTGGCCGAGATCAAGGACCACCTCTGCTTCTACGAAGTGGAGACCGTCACCGGCTGACCCGCGCGGGGCGGCGCCGTCCGGTCCGCGACCTGGAAGGTGCGCCGGTAGGCGACGGGTGAGACGCCCAGCACGGAACGCATGTGCTGGCGCAGCGAGTTGGCCGTGCCGAAGCCCGCGCGATGGGCGACCAGGTCGACCGGCAGGTCGCTGGACTCCAGGAGCTGGCGGGCCAGTTCGAGCCGCTGGGCGGTGAGCCACTGCCCCGGCGTCATGCCCGCCTCCTCCCGGAAGCGGCGGGTGAACGTGCGCAGGCTCATCTTCGCGTGGGCGGCCAACTCGCCCAGCGGGAGCGGTTCCTGGAGCCGGCCCAGGGCCCACGCGCGGGTGTCGGCGGTGCTGGCGAGGGTCGGCTCGGGGACGGGGCGCTCGATGTACTGGGCCTGCCCGCCGTCGCGGTGGGGCGGCACCACGCAGTGCCGGGCGGCCCGGTTCGCGACGGCGCTGCCGTGGTCGCGGCGCACGATGTGCAGGCACAGGTCGATGCCGGCGGCGGCGCCCGCCGAGGTCAGCACGTCACCGTCGTCCACGAACAGGACGCCCGGGTCCAGCCGGATGCGCGGGAAGGTGCGTTGGAAGGCCTCGGCGTCGCACCAGTGCGTGGTGGCGGGCCGCCCGTCGAGCAGCCCGGCGGCGGCCAGGACGTAGGACGCCGTGCAGATGGACACGATGCGGGTGCCCGGCCTGATCCGTTCGAAGGCGCGGGCCACCGGTTCGGGCAGCGGGCCGCCCGTCGCCATGGCGCCGAGGTCGTGGGTCGGCGGGACGACCACGGTGTCGGCCGCCGCGAGCGCCTCGGGCCCGTGGTCGACGGCGACCGAGAACCCGGCCTCGGTGCGCACCGGCCGCCCGTCGGCCGTGCAGACGGTCACCTCGTACAACGGCTCGCCCCCGGGCCCCCGGGCGCTGTCGAAGATCCGGGACGGGATGCCCAGCTCGAAGGAGACCACTCCGTCGAGCGCGAGCACCGCGACGCGATGCGTGGCCGGTCGTGCGTGCGTGGTCGGGCGTACGGTCATGGCCAGATTCTGTCACATCATGGCCAACCGGCCAGCACCACGCTCGGTGCCCGGGGTGCAGGCTGGTCCCTGTTGGTGGCTCTCACCAGCGAAGACCCCGTGAAAAGGATCAGCCATGTCCCAGACCATGCGTGCCGTCAGCCTCCAGCAGTGGGGCGGCCCCGAGGTGCTCACCGAGACCGAGACCGAGCGCCCCGAGCCGGGCGCCGGCGAGGTTCTGGTCCGGGTGCACGCGGCCGGTGTGAACCCCGCCGACTGGAAGGTCCGTGAGCACGGCGGCATCGCGCCGATGAGCCTGCCGGCGATCCTCGGCTGGGACGTGTCCGGCACCGTCGAGGCGGTGGGCCTCGGCGTCACGCACTACGGGGTCGGCGACGAGGTGTTCGGCATGCCGCGCTTCCCGCACCAGGCGGGCGCCTACGCCGAATACGTCACCGCACCGGCCCGGCACTTCGTGCGCAAGCCCGCCGGCCTCGACCACACCGAGGCGGCGGCCCTGCCGCTGGCCGCGCTGACCGCCTGGCAGGCGCTGGTCGACACGGCCCGACTGGGCGCGGGGCAGCGGGTGCTGGTCCACGCGGCCGCCGGCGGCGTCGGCCACCTCGCCGTACAGATCGCCAAGGCGCGCGGCGCGTACGTCATCGGTACGGCGAGCGCCGCCAAGCACGACTTCGTCCGCGGGCTCGGCGCGGACGAGGTGATCGACTACACCGCGGTCGACTTCACCGAGGCGGTGCGCGACGTGGACGTCGTCTTCGACACGGTCGGCGGCGACTACGCGACGCGCTCCCTGACGGTGCTGCGCCCCGGCGGCACCCTGGTGTCGATCAACACCCCGGACTCGCCCGAGCTGCTCGCCGACGCGGCGGCCCGTCGGGTGCGGGCCGGGTTCACCCTGGTCGAGCCGGACCACACGGGCATGCGGGCGATCGCCTCGCTGGTCGAGGAGGGCAAGCTGCGCGTGGTGGTGGACTCGGTGTTCGACCTCGCCGACGCGGCGAAGGCCCACGCGTACGGCGAGCGGGGCCGCACCCGGGGCAAGATCGTGCTGCGGGTCGCCGAGTAGTCCCCGGGCGGCGGGCTCAGGCGTTCGCGGCGGCCCGCTCGGTCGTCGCGATCGTCGCCGAGCCCACCACGCGCGTGCCGTCGTACAGGACGATCGCCTGGCCGGGGGCGACGCCGCGGACCGGTTCGGCGAACGTCACGTTCAGGACGTCGTCGACGAGCTCCGCCGTCACCTCGGTCTCGCCGCCGTGGGCGCGCAGCTGCGCCGTGTACGTGCCCGCGCCGGCCGGGGCGGTCCCGCACCAGCGGGGCTTGATCGCGCCGAGCGCGGTGACGTCGAGGGCCTCGACGGGGCCGACCGTGACCGTGTTGTTCACCGGCGAGATGTCCAGGACGTAGCGGGGCTTGCCGTCGGCGGCGGGGTGGCCGATGCGCAGGCCCTTGCGCTGGCCGATGGTGAAGCCGAAGGCGCCCTCGTGGCTGCCGATCTTCGCGCCGGACTCGTCGACGATGTCGCCCTCCGCCTTGCCGAGGCGGTCGGCGAGGAAGCCCTGGGTGTCGCCGTCGGCGATGAAGCAGATGTCGTGGCTGTCGGGCTTCTTGGCGACGGCCAGGCCCCGGCGCTCGGCCTCGGCCCGGATCTCGTCCTTGGTGGTGAGGGTGTCGCCGAGCGGGAACATCGCGTGGGCGAGCTGGCGCTCGTCGAGCACTCCGAGGACGTACGACTGGTCCTTGGCCATGTCGGACGCGCGGTGCAGCTCGCGGGTGCCGTCCTCGTTCAGGACGACGGTCGCGTAGTGGCCGGTGCAGACGGCGTCGAAGCCGAGCGCGAGGGCCTTGTCGAGCAGCGCGGCGAACTTGATCTTCTCGTTGCAGCGCAGGCACGGGTTGGGGGTGCGGCCCGCCTCGTACTCGGCGATGAAGTCCTCGACGACGTCCTCACGGAAGCGTTCCGCGAGGTCCCAGACGTAGAAGGGGATGCCGATGACGTCCGCGGCGCGGCGGGCGTCCCGGGAGTCCTCGATGGTGCAGCAGCCGCGGGCTCCGGTGCGGAAGGACTGCGGGTTCGCGGAGAGCGCCAGGTGCACTCCGGTCACGTCGTGTCCCGCTTCGGCGGCCCGTGCGGCGGCGACCGCCGAGTCGACGCCGCCGGACATGGCGGCGAGGACGCGCAGGGGGCGCGGGGAGGTCATCGGCGAGGAGGGCGGCGAAGTCTGAGTCATAGCACTCGTAAGGGTACGTGGCTTCGGGAACCGGGGGCGCGGGAGTATCCGTTGTGCTTGTCGGAGGGGGTCCTATCGGGGATCCCGGGGCCGCGGGGTGCGACGGGGGCCCCACGGGGAGGCACGGGAGCGACGGGGGCGGGCGTATGGCGACCAGCCGCAGGGGGCTGCTGATCGGGGGCGCGGTGGTGGCGCTCGGGACCATCGGATATCTCAACGCGCCGCACGCGCGCCCGCACCGGCCGCGCAAGGCCGGGGAGCTGGACTACGCGGGAGCGCAGTGGGTGGCGGCCGCCGGGGCGAACTGGCGGACGGCCGACCGGCCGGACGACTACCGGGTGGACCGGATCGTGATCCATGTGGTGCAGGGCAGCTTCGACAGCGCCCTGCGGGCCTTCCAGGACCCGGGCCACAAGGCCGCCGCCCACTATGTGGTGCGCAAGGACGGGCATGTGGCGCAGACGGTGCGGGAGCTCGACGTGGCGTTCCACGCCGGCAACCGGGAGTACAACGAGCGCAGCGTCGGCATAGAGCACGAGGGGTTCGTCGACGAGGCGTCCTCGTTCACGGACACGATGTACACGTCGTCCGCGCGGCTGACGGCGGCGATATGCGCCCGCTACCGCATAGCCGTCGACCGCGAGCACATCATCGGGCACGTGGAAGTGCCGGGCACCGATCACACCGACCCCGGCCCGCACTGGGACTGGCCGCGCTACATCAAGCTGGTCGCGGCGGCCGGGCGGGTCTGAGCCCGGCCCGGCCGTGCGGCCGGCTCAGACGAGGCCGGCGGTGCGGGCCCGCTCCACGGCGGGGCCGATGGCTCCGGCGACGGCGTCGACGTCGGCCTCGGTGGAGGTGTGGCCGAGCGAGAAGCGCAGGGTGCCGCGGGCGAGGTCCGGGTCGGTGCCGGTGGCGAGCAGGACGTGGCTGGGCTGGGCGACGCCGGCGGTGCAGGCGGAGCCGGTGGAGCATTCGATGCCCTGCGCGTCGAGCAGCAGCAGGAGGGAGTCGCCTTCGCAGCCGGGGAAGGTGAAGTGGGCGTTGGCGGGGAGGCGGCCCCCGGGGGCGGGGTCGCCGCCGAGGATCACGTCGGGCACGGCCTTGCGCACGGCCGCCACCAGCCGGTCGCGCAGGGCGCCGGTGTCGCGGGCGAAGGCTCCGCGCCGCTCGGCGGCGAGCCGCCCGGCGACGGCGAACGCCGCGATGGCGGGGACGTCGAGGGTGCCGGAGCGCACATGGCGCTCCTGGCCGCCGCCGTGCAGGACCGGCACGGGGGTGTACTCGCGGCGCAGCAGCAGGGCACCGATGCCGTACGGGCCGCCGATCTTGTGCCCGGAGACGGTCATGGCGGCGAGGCCGGACGCGGCGAAGTCCACGTCGAGCTGGCCGACGGCCTGCACGGCGTCGGCGTGCAGCGGAACGTCGAACTCCCGCGCCACCGCGGCGAGTTCGGCGACCGGCATGACGGTGCCGATCTCGTTGTTGGCCCACATCACGGTGGCGAGGGCGACGTCGTCGGGGTCCCGCGCGATGGCTTCGCGCAGGGCCTCGGGGTGCACTCTGCCGTACGCGTCGACGGGCAGGTATTCGACGGTGGCGCCCTCGTGCTCGGCGAGCCAGTCCACCGCGTCGAGCACCGCGTGGTGCTCGACGGGGCTCGCGAGGACGCGGACGCGGCGCGGGTCGGCGTCCCGGCGGGCCCAGTACAGGCCCTTGACGGCGAGGTTGTCGGCCTCGGTGCCGCCGGCCGTGAAGACGACCTCGCTGGGGCGGGCGCCGAGCGCGTCGGCGAGTTCCTCCCGGGCCTCTTCGGCGGTGCGGCGGGCCCGCCGTCCGGCTGCGTGGAGCGAGGACGCGTTGCCGGTGGCGGTCAGCTGGGCGGTCATCGCCCGGACCGCCTCCGGAAGCATCGGAGTGGTCGCGGCGTGGTCGAGGTAGGCCATGGTGGGCCCGATTCTACGAGCCGCGCCGGGTGGACCGTGCCGCAGTTCCGGCCAGGGCCGAACGCGGGGTCCGGCCGCCGGTCAGCCGTTGAGGCCCCAGGAGACGGTGTGGTCGGCCATGGCGAGGCTCACCAGGACCACCAGGTCGGCCACGCCGAGGGCGAGTCCGAGCATCGCGCGGCCGCGGCGCCGCGTCCCGTACAGCAGGGAGAGCGAGGCGAGCACGATGGCGATGGGGCCGAGGACGATGTTCATGACGAGCAGTCCGAGCAGGCCGAGGACGAAGGCGGCGACGGCCATGCCGTCGGCGTCACGGTCGCGGCTTCGGCTGCGGCGGCGGATCGCGGTGAGTTCCATGGTCAGCCCTTCCGGTGCGAGAGGCGTTCGCGGGCGGCGAAGACGAGCAGCCAGACCCCGATGGCGGCGGCGACGGCCAGCGTGACCGGGAGCGGGAGGTGCGCCGCTGAGCCCAGCACGACCCCCAGCAGGAGGAGGGCGGCGACGAGGAAGAACATGAGGTCCCTTTCCGTGTGCGCGTGGGCGTACCCCGGCAGTTCGGAGTACGACTGTTCACTGACTACTGAGTCTAGTCTTCCCAACTTCGGCGAACACATGTTTACTGAGTGGTATGAGCCACACTCTCGGAATCCGGCAGGCCCAGAAGCAGAAGACGCGACAGGCCCTCATGGACTCGGCGCTCCAGCTCCTGGAGCACCAGAGCCTGAGCAGCCTCGGGCTCCGTGAGGTCACCCGGGCCGTCGGGGTGGCGCCGGCCGCGTTCTACCGCCACTTCAAGGACACCGCGGACCTGGGCGTCGCCCTGGTGGAGCAGGCCCTCGGATCGCTCCACGAAACGATCCGGGCGGCGATCGTGACGACCGGGTCGAGCGACGAACGCATCGACCGGGCGGTCGCGTTGATCGCCGCGCATGTCCGCGCGTACCCGGCGCACGTCCGTTTCATCGCCCGCGAACGGCACGGCGGGGTCGCCCCGGTCCGCGAGGCGATCGGCGTGCAACTGCGCCGCTTCGCCGACGAGGTGGCCGAGGCGCTCGGGGCGGACCCGGAGTCGGCGGGGTGGAGCGCGGAGGATCTGCGGATGCTGGCGGGTCTGTACGTCGACCACATGGTGATGACGGCGTCCGCCCTCCTGGAGGACCCGCCCCCCACCCCCGAGAGCCCAGCCCTGACCACGGCCCGCGCCCAGCTCCGCCTGGTGACCCTGGGCCGCCGCCACTGGCTGGACTGAGCCCGCGCCCCCCCCTTGGCAGGGCGCCCCGCCTCGGCATCCCTCCCCCTTGGCAGGGTGCCCGGCGCCGGCATCCCTCCCCCCCCTTGGCAGGGCGCCCGGTCTGAGCATCTTCAGCCCGTCCGGCGTTTGAGGACGAGCGCCTTTCGGGCGCGAACGGGGTCTGGGGCGGAGCCCCAGGGGTTTGGACCTCAGCCCGTTCCGTAACCCCCGGAGGGTTTCGGGAAGGGGTGGGGTGGGGCATCCCCCGGGGTCTGGGGCGGAGCCCCAGCAACCCCGTCTTCGTCTGCGGACCGTGCCCGCGTCTCGCGCAGTTCCCCGCGCCCCTAAATACGTAGGGCACCCGGCACCGAACCCACCGCCCCGCGCGGCCCGTAGGGCACCCGGAGTCAAGCCACGCACCCGCGCCCACCGCGGCGGAGCCGCGCAAACGGCACAGCCCCGCGCCCCTGAAGACGTAGGGCACCCGGCACCGAACCCACCGCCCCGCGCGGCCTGTAGGGCACCCGGCACCGAACCCACCGCCCCGCGCGGCCCGTAGGGCACCCGGAGTCGAGCCACGCGGCCGCACCCACCGCGGCGGAGCCGCGCGAAAGGCGCAGCCCTGCGCCCCTGGCAGGGCACCCGGGGCCTACGGGCGCGGTGCTCGCGCCAACTGCCGGGACTGCGCGACCAGCCGGTCCGCCGAGTCCCACACCTCCGCGTCCTCCTCCAGAAATCCCCCCGCCAGGTTCCGCGTGGTGATGGACACCCGCAGCGGCCCCGGCGCGGGCCGGCACCGGATGTGCGTGGTCAGCTCGACCGTGGGCGTCCACCCCTTGAGCCCGAGCTCGAAGGAGGTCGGAGGCAGCGCGTCGACCGTGAGCAGCAGCGAGATGGGGTCGGGGTCCCGCCCGTCCGCGAGCCCGAACCAGCCGCGCATCTCGCCCTTCCCCGAGGGCGCGCCCACGGCCCACCCGAGCGTCGTCGGGTCGAGCTTGAGCATCAGCCGGTCGGTGATGGCCGAACTGCCGGGAATCGGCGGCCGGCTGCCGTCCGGCGCGTCGGTCGCGCCGATGCAGTGCGAGAGCGGCGGCATCGCGGGCGGCCGCGCGGTGGTGCGCACGTCGTCACTCAGCGCGTCGAGGTCGCCGTAGGAGGCGAGGACCCGAATGCGTTCGACTTCCGCGCCGTTCTCGTCGTACTGGAACAGCGAGGCCTGTCCGGTGGAGAGGGTGCGGCCGGTGCGTACCACCTCGGTACGGATGACGGCGGGCCCCGGCACGGACGGCGTGAGGTAGTGCGCGGAGACGGTGAACGGGTGCGGGTGCGGCAGCGCGTCGCCGAGCGCCCGGCCGAGGAGGGCCAGCAGATAGCCGCCGTTGACGGCGTGGATGATGGTCCAGCCCGCCGAGAGTTCCGCGTCGTAGATCCCCGCTTCGCGCAGGGTGACGGCGGTGTCGCGGTCGAACTCGCTGTCCCCGATCGTGGCGGGGAGTACCGGTGACGATGCCTGTGCCATGGCAGCACCGTACACCGATACATTACTGAGCGGTAGCTTTTCTTGTGGGCGCTCCACCCGGCTCCCGCTCACACCTCCTCCAGCGTCGAGCTGCGCCGGTGCCAGGCGCGCGGCGCCCGCCAGTGGTACTTCAGGGCCGCGATGCGCAGCAGGAACGCCGTGACCACCGCGAGCCCGCTGGTCCCGGCGTTCAGGATGTCGAAGCGGATGAAGAGCACGACCATCGTGGAGCCGACGATCGCGGGCACCGCGTACAGGTCGCGATCCCAGCGCAGCAGCGAGGGCACCTCGTTGGCGAGGACGTCGCGCAGCACACCGCCGCCGACCGCCGTGGCGAGACCCAGGGCGGCCGACGAGGTCAGGCCGAGCCCGTAGTCGTACGCCTTGGTCGTGCCCGTGACGCAGAAGAGGCCGAGCCCGGCCGCGTCGAAGACGTTCACCGCGAGCTGGGTGCGTTCGACCTCGGGGTGCAGGAAGAAGACGAGGACCGCGGCGAGCAGCGGGGTCACGAAGTAGCCGAGGTCGGTGAAGGCGGCCGGCGGGACCGCCCCGATGATCAGGTCGCGGAACAGCCCCCCGCCCAGCGCGGTGACCTCGGCGAGCACCGCGATGCCGAACACGTCGAAGTTCTTGCGCACGGCGAGCAGGGCGCCGGAGATCGCGAAGACGAAGATTCCGACCAGGTCCAGCACGTGCTGGACGGAGGGGCTGAACAGTGAGTGGAGCACCCCGTATTTTTACTCACGACGGGGCGCTCCCCGGCATCCGCCGTTCTAGAGGGCGGGCTTGCCGGTGTCGTAGACCCACTTCTGGAACAGGTCGTCGAGCGACTGGCCCGAGACCTTCTCGGCGAGCTTGACGAAGTCCGCGGTGTCGGCGTTGTGGTAGCGGTGGGCCTTGGTCCAGGCCGGGAGCAGCGTGAAGAAGGCCTTGTCGCCGATGCGCTCGCGCAGCGCCTGGAGCATCATCGCGCCACGGTCGTAGACGGCGTCGGAGAACATCGTGTCGCGCTGCGGGTCGGCCACCTCGATCTTCCAGAAGTCGTCGTTCGCCGGGATCGCGTTGTAGTCGGCGAGGAAGGAGTCGTGCGCCGTCCTCGTGCCGCGGTGCTCGGCCCACAGCCACTGGGCATAGGTCGCGAAGCCCTCGTTGAGCCAGATGTCCTTCCACTGGTCGACGGAGACGGAGTCGCCGAACCACTGGTGGGCGAGCTCGTGCACGATGGTCGACTCGGAACGCACCGCCGAATAGCTGGGCTTGGACTGGGTCTCCAGGGAGAACCCGGCCTGCGGCATGTCGTCGACGACGGCGCCGGTCACCTCGAAGGGGTACGGGCCGAACAGCTTGGACCAGTAGTCGGTGGCCTCGGCCGTCACCGCGTACACGTCGACCTTGTTCTGGTTGGCGAGGACCGGGTCGATGGCCACGTAGATGGGCGTGCCGGCCGGCGTCCTGCCCGTCTTCACGTCGAACTTGCCTATGGAGGCGGTGGCCAGGTAGGTCGCCATCGGCTTGGACTCGCGCCAGTGGTAGTAGGAGCGTCCGCCGCGGTCGTGCGAGTCCACCAGGCGGCCGTTGGACACGCCCGTGAGGCCCTTGGGGGCGTCGATGCGGATGTCGTACGTGGCCTTGTCGGAGGGGTGGTCGCTAGACGGGAACCAGGTGGAGGCGGCGTTGGGCTCGCAGGCCACGAAGACGCCGTCCTTGGTCTTCATCCAGCCGTAGTCCGAGCCGAAGACGATGGGCCCGTTCAGCGCCTGCGGCACTCCGCCGTAGACGACGGTGACCTCGAACTCCTCGCCCTTGGCCAGGCGGTGGCGCGGGGTGATGACGATGTCGTCACCGGTTCTGCTGAAGTCGGCGGGCTTGCCGTTCACGCGGATCGAGTCGACGGTCAGCTTCTGGAGGTCGAGGTCGAACCGGGAGAGGTTCTGGGTGGCGCGAGCGGTCACCGTGGTGCGCCCGTCGAGGCGCCCGGAATCGGGGTTGTAGCTGACCCCGAGGTCGTAATGGAGCGCGTCGAAACCGCCGTTGCCCATGGTGGGGAAGTACGGGTCACCGATGCCCGGGGAGCCCGGTGAGGCGGCGGGTGCGGCGGCAATCGTGAACCCGGCGGCCACCGCGGTGGCGAGGGCGAGCAGCCGGGAGCTACGACGTGCCGAACGGGAGAGTGCCATGAGTCTGCCCTTCGAACGTGTGCCGTTGGTACGGACACGCAGACTCTGCACTCTCCCGCTTGGTCATGGACATGACTTTGCCGAACTGACATGCCCTACTTGTCGGTTGACTCCTGGACGCCCTCGTCCCCACGCTCTTCGGCGGACCCGGCACCGGACCCCGCGGCGGCGTCGGCCGCCTCCGGAGCATCCGCCACCTCAGCGGCGCCCGCCGCATCCGCGGCGTCGGCGGACCCGGCCTTGTCGGCAGCGGCGGCCGCCTTGGCCGCACCCGCCGCCTTGGCCTGCTCCGTCGCCTTGGCAGCGCCCTCCGCCTTCGCGGTGTCGGCCGCCGCGGGAGCGTCCGCCGTGCCGGCCGTCGCCGGAGCCTCCGTCACCTCGACGGCGCCCGCCGCCTCGGCGAGCTCGGCCAACTCGACCGGCTCCGTCGGCTCGGTCGCCGCGTCCGGGGTGAGTTCGATCGTCTCCCTGGCGCCCGCCAGAGCCGTCTCGCCCGGCGCCGGGTCCTCCGCGTTCTCCGGGTGGTGGCAGGCCACCCGCTGGCCCGGCTTGAGCTCGATCAGCGGCGGCTCCTGCGTCTTGCAGACCTCCGTCGCCTTCCAGCACCGCGTGTGGAAGCGGCAGCCGCTCGGCGGCGAGATCGGCGAGGGCACGTCGCCCTTGAGCAGGATGCGGTCGCTCTTCATGCCGCGCCGCTTGGGGTCCGGCACCGGCACCGCGGACATCAGCGCCTTGGTGTACGGGTGCATCGGCGCCGCGTAGAGCGACTTGCGGTCGGCCAGCTCGACGATCTTGCCGAGGTACATGACCGCGATGCGGTCCGACACGTGCCGGATGACCGACAGGTCGTGCGCGATGATCACATACGTGAGGCCGAGCTCCTCCTGAAGGTCGTCGAGGAGGTTGACCACCTGGGCCTGGATCGACACGTCGAGCGCCGAGACGGGCTCGTCCGCCACGACGAGCTTCGGGTTGAGCGCGAGCGCGCGGGCGATCCCGATGCGCTGGCGCTGACCGCCGGAGAACTCGTGCGGATAGCGGTTGTAGTGCTCGGGGTTGAGGCCCACCAGCTCCATCAGCCGCTGGACCTCCTTCTTCACCCCGCCCTCGGGCGTGACGCCCTGGAGCCGGAAGGGGGTGGAGACGATGCCGCCGATGGTGTGGCGCGGGTTCAGCGAACCGTACGGGTCCTGGAAGATCATCTGGACGTCACGGCGCAGCGGGCGGATCTTGCCCGCCGACATGTGCGTGATGTCCTGGCCCTCGAACTCGATGGTGCCGCCGGTCGGTTCGAGCAGCCGCGTGATGAGCCGGCCCATCGTCGACTTGCCGCAGCCCGACTCGCCGACGACGCCGAGGGTCTCCCCGGGACGCACGTCGAAGGAGAGCCCGTCGACCGCCTTGACCGCGCTGGTCGCCCGGCCGAGCAGCCCCTTCTTGATGGGGAAGTGCTTGACGAGCCCTTCCACCTTGAGGAGCGGCTCCGGCGAGGCCTGCGACTGCTTCGGGATCGCCTTCTCTGCTGACTTCTTCTCACTCACAGCTTCGGCGCAATCTCTTCGGTCCAGATACGGGTCCGCTCCTCCTGCGACATGTGGCAGGCCGAGAAGTGACCGCTGCCGCCGTCGCCGTCCCACTCCGTGAGCTCGGGGCGCACGGTCCGGGTGACGTTGTCCTTCGGCACGTCCGCGTACGGGCAGCGCGGGTTGAAGGCGCAGCCGGACGGCACGTTGATGAGGGACGGCGGCTGGCCCTTCACCGGGATGAGCCGGTCGGTCTCCTCGCGGTCGATGCGCGGCATCGACCCCAACAGGCCCCAGGTATAAGGGTGTTGGGGGCTGTAGAAGACCTGGTCGGCCGGACCGCGCTCGATGCAGCGGCCGCCGTACATCACGAGGAGCTTGTCCGCCATCTCGGCCACCACACCCAGGTCGTGGGTGATCATGATGACCGCGGAGCCGAACTCCTTCTGCAGGTCCCGGATCAGGTCGAGGATCTGTGCCTGGACGGTGACGTCGAGAGCGGTGGTCGGCTCGTCCGCGATGAGCAGTTCGGGGTTGTTGACCAGCGACATCGCGATCATCGCGCGCTGGCGCATACCGCCGGAGAACTCGTGCGGGTAGCCGTCGACGCGCTTGGCGGGTTCGGGGATGCCGACCCGGTCGAGCATCTCGATGGCGCGGGCCTTGGCGACCTTCTTGCTGACGTCGTGGTGGACCCGGTAGGCCTCCACGATCTGCTTGCCCACCGTGTAGTACGGGTGCATCGCGGACAGCGGATCCTGGAAGATCATCGCCATCTTGCGGCCGCGCAGGCGCCGCACGCGGTCGGCGTCGGCCCCGATCAGCTCCTCGCCGTCCAGCCAGACCTCGCCGGAGATCTTGACGTTGGGCGCGGTGCGGTGCAGGCCCATGATGCCGAGCGAGGTGACCGACTTGCCGGACCCCGACTCGCCCACGATGCCCAGGGTCTCGCCGGGCTTGATGTCGAAGCTGACACCGTCGACCGACTTGACCACGCCGTCCGGCGTGTCGAAGTGGATGCGCAGGTCCCGTACGGACAGGAACGCGTCCGGGTCGCCGGCCGGGCGGGCCTTCTCCGGCTCGCCGACGGCCGCCGTCGCGGTGGTGGCGACGGTCTGCTCCTTGGATTCCTCGCTCACGAGAGCCTCACCCTGGGGTCGATCGCGGCGTACACCAGGTCCACCAGCAGATTGCAGACAACGATGAAGAAGGCGGCGACGAGGGTCACGCCCATGACGATCGGCAGGTCGTTGTTCTGGATGCCCTCGATCGCGTACGCGCCGATTCCCTTGAGGGAGAAGACGGTTTCGGTGATGACGGCGCTGCCGATGAGCAGACCGAAGTCCATGCCGAAGATGGTGACGATCGGGGTCAGCGCGGCCCGCAGGCCGTGCTTGATGATGACCTTGTTCTCCTTGAGGCCCTTGGCACGGGCCGTGCGGATGTAGTCCTCGCTCATGGTCTCCAGCATTCCGGCCCGGGTGAGCCGGGCGTAGAGCGCGGAGTACAGGAAGGCGAGGCTGCACCACGGGATCAGGAGGTTCCAGGCCCACTGGAACGGGTCGTCCGTGAACGGCACGTAGTCGATGCCGTCCCAGATCGGCCACTGCACGGTGAACAGACCGAGCGCCAGCATGCCGGTGAAGAAGATGGGGAGGGAGACGCCGGCCAGGGCGACACCCATGAAGAAGCGGTCCAGGAAGGAGCCGCGCTTGAGCGCCGACACCACGCCCGTGAACACACCGGTGATGAGCCAGATCACGGCGGCACCGATGGCGAGGGAGAAGCTGATCGGAATGCGCGAGGTGAGCTGCGGCCAGATCTCGACGTGAGTCTTGAACGAGTAGCCGAAGCACGGCGCGCTGCAGTGGGAGGCGTCGGGGCCGAAGTGGTAGTCCGCGCCGACGAAGAGCGCCTTGATGAAGTGCCAGTACTGGGTGTACAGGGGCTGGTCGAAGCCCAGGTTCTTCTTCACCGCGGCGATCGAGGAGGGGTTGGCGTCCTTGCCCACGTACTGCGCCGCCAGTTGGTCCACCGACTGGCCGGCGAGCCTGGGTACCAGGAAGAAGATCGCGAAGGTGACTGCGCTGACGATCAGCAGCAGGAGCACCGCGCCGAAAACGCGTCGAATGAGGTACGCAGCCACAGCTGTCCGGCGCTGGTGCCCGCCCGGCCGGGGGTCTCCCGTGACCCGGCGGGCACCAGCGCCTTCACCTGCCTTTCGTGTTTCTGGTGGACGGGGTCCCTGTTACTTGGAGGAGCCCATCAGCAGGTAGTCGTACATGCCGAGGTAGGCCTGCGTCACCGTCACGTTCGTCGCCGACTCGGGGCGGAACAGCAGGTTCTTGCGGTAGATCAGCGGGACGGCGGAGGCGTTGTCCGCGACCATCTTGTCGATGTCGCCCCAGGCCTTCTCACGGGCGTTCTTGTCCGTGTTGGCGATGGCGTCGTTGAGCGCCTTGTTGATCGCCGGGTCATTCAGCTCCTGGACGTTGTTGCCGCCGGAGGGCTTGATGGCCGAGCCGTTGACGATCTGGTCGAGGAAGCCGAAGCCGGTCGGCCAGTCGGCACCCCACGCGGTCATCAGCATGCCGAGCTTGTGGTCGTGCACGTACTGCGGGTTACCGGCGAAGTTGGTGAAGTACTTGCCGGCCGGGAAGGACTTGATGTCGGCGATGACGCCGATCTTCTTCAGCGAGGCCTGGACGGCGGTGGCCATGGCCATCTCGTTCGGGCGGTCGGAGCGGGCCGTCAGGCTGGTGGAGAAGCCGCTCGGCTGCCCGCACTGCTTGAGCTCGTCCTTGGCCTTGGCCTCGTCGCCCTTGTCACCGGGGGTCTGGTACTCGTTGAACTTGGTGTACCCGTTGACGGTGGGCGGCAGCAGCGTCGAGGCGACGTCACCCTTGGGCGCGCCACCACCGGCGGCCTGGACCGACGCCTTGTCGATGCCCCACTGGACGGCCTTGCGGCAGTGGATGTTGTCGAACGGGGCGACGTTGACGTTGAGACCGATGTACGAGGTCGCACCGGCGTAGGAGCTGTCCGTGCGGGACTTCAGCTTCGGGTCGCGGAGGACCTTGGGCTGGGTCTGCGGCGCGACACCCGTGCCGCCGGCGTCGACGGTCAGGTTGTCGGCGATCAGGTCGTTGTCGATCGTCACCTGGTTGATCTTGAACTTGGCGACGATCTTGTCCGGCAGCGCGGGCCGGTTCGGGTCGGTCTTCGCGTCCCACTGCGGGTTGCGGACCAGCGTGGCGCCCTTGCCCTCGTCGTACGACTCGAACTTGTACGGGCCGGTGGACGAGATGTGCTGGACGTAGGCGGCGCCCTTGTCCTTGGCGGCCTGCACGGGCGCGGTCTGCGAGAACGTCGCCAGGTAGTCGAAGTCCGCGAAGGCGTCCTTCAGCTTGAAGACGATGGTGGTGTCGTCCGGCGTCTCGATGGAGGCGATGCCGTCGGGGTTCTTGTCCTTGTACGGACCCTGGTACGTGTCGCCGCCTATGAGGTGCGCCTTGAAGTACGTCGGGCCGTTGGACAGGGCCTCCGGCGCGAAGTTGGAGCGCTCGACGGCGTACTTGACGTCCTTCGCCGTGATCGGCGTGCCGTCGTCGTACTTGAGCCCCTTCTTGAGCTTGTACGTCCACGTCTTGGCGCCGTCGCTGGGCACGCCCAGACCCTCGGCGAGGTCCGGCACGACCTCCAGGCCCGCCTTGCCGGCGGCCGGCTTGAAGGTGGTGAGCGTACGGCTGTAGAGGCGCGAGAAGTTCTGCACCCAGCCGTAGTACGTGTTGCCCGGGTCGAGGGAGTCGGGCACGTCCGACATGTCGAGCGTGAGCGTGCCCCCCTTCTTGTCGGACGTGTTGACCACGGACGTGAGCGCGGCGTCGGCGGTGGACTTGCCGCCCGACGACTTCTTGTCGCCGCCACCGCACGCGGTGGCACCGAGCGCCAGAGCCACGGTTGTGGCGATCACAAGGGTCGCTTTACGAGACTTCACCGGAGGAATGCCCCCTCTTGGGATGGGTGCGGCTGGGAAACAGCGGGCCGCGTGCTTACTTGGTGCGCGGGTCGAGGGCGTCGCGCAGCCCGTCGCCCAGCAGGTTGAACGCCAGGACCGTGATGAAGATGGCCACGCCCGGCACGATCATGTACTGCGGGTCGGCCGCGTACAGCTCGGTAGCCGAGGTGAGCATGCCGCCCCACGAGGCCTGCGGCGGCGCGATGCCGACGCCGAGGAAGCTGAGGCCCGCCTCGAAGAGGATGTTCGTGGGGATGAGCAGCGTCGCGTACACGAGGATCGGCGCGACGAGGTTCGGCAGCAGCTCACGGAAGAGGATGAACCAGCCCCGGGCGCCCAGGCTTCGGGACGCCTCGACGAACTCGCGTTCGCGCAGGCTGAGGGTCTGGGCCCGCACGATGCGGCCCATGTACGGCCAGCTGAAGAAGCCGATCACGAAGATCAGTACGCAGATCCGGAGCGGCAGTCCCGTGAGACCGAACGCGCCGTCCTGCAGGGACGCCGAGATGGAGATGGCGAAGAGCAGCAGCGGGAACGCCAGGAAGACGTCCATGGTGCGGCTGATGAGGGTGTCCGCCCAGCCTCCGTAGAAGCCCGCGGTGACGCCCATGATCACGCCGATGGTGACGGCGAGGAGGGTGGCGCCTCCGGCGACGAGGAGCGAAACCCAGGACCCCTCGATGATGCGGGACATGATGTCTCGTCCGTACTGCGGGTCCACACCCAGCGGGTGGGCCCAACTCATGCCGCCCCAAGCGCCCTTGGGTGCGAGGAGGGCGGGGTCGATCAGATCCTGGTTGAAGGCGTTGGGGTCGAGCCCGAACGCCCACTGGATCGGTTTCGCCAGAACCGCGAGGAGGATCAGCAGGATGACGACAACGCCGCCGGCGACCGCCATCTTGTCGCGCTTGAACCGCGCCCAGGCGATCTGTCCGAGTGAACGGCCCTCGATCTGGCTCTGCTTGGCCCCCGTGAGTACTGCCTCCGGCTGCGCTTCGGCAGCCGAACCGGTGGTCTCGATCGGTGCGGTCACAGTGCCTCTGACCCCTCCCGGCCGGCGGTGGCCGGCCCGTACCAGCCGCTGTGGCGGCTTGTTTCATCA
Organism: Streptomyces sp. NBC_00083; assembly: GCF_026343295.1. Taxonomy (GTDB): domain Bacteria; phylum Actinomycetota; class Actinomycetes; order Streptomycetales; family Streptomycetaceae; genus Streptomyces. The sequence continues at coordinate 1,081,316 of NZ_JAPELY010000002.1, read as the reverse complement.
GTGGTGCGGTGATCTGCGCAGGGCACGCATAGCCCTGTCCGCTCAGCGCGAGACTGGCGCCCCAGCGGGCCGACCAGCCTTATTGCCGGGAGTCTTCATCGGCGTCGCGATCACCCGCCAGACCTGACGGGGAATGTATGCGTAAACGTGATGCGGAATGGGGGTTTCCGTTATGCGGACGCGGGTTAACCAGGGCCGGACGTGCGGAAGTTGGGGCGCAGGTGACGTGCGGGTCCATTGCGGTCGTCGCCGCATCAGAACGGACATTCCCTCGGCACCCGGGGAGAGTTGGCGGGGTCTGTCCCGGTTGGTTACCCGCCCGGGGCGGGGCTAGTAGACGCGCGGAGCGGCCGGCGGGTAGCCGTATCCGGACGTACCGGGCGCGGGGGCGGCGTGGGCCTCGCGGTCGTAGAACGGCCGGGCATGGGCTTTCAGCCACAGGGCCACCGGGTCGTAACCGTCGGACATCGCCACGGTGGAGACGGGGAGCCCGTCGGGCACGGCCGCGACGGACTGCTGCATCATCGCCCGCACCGCCTCGACCGACTGGGCTGCGGTGTCGTAGAGATCGAGACCGATGGCGAGGTAGGGCGCGCCGAGCGCGGGCTGCACCCAGGCGCGGCGCAGCGAGCGGACGGCCGGGGTGCGGTACGCGTTCTGCGTGAGCAGGGCGTAGAACTGCGGGACCTCGACGGCCGGTTCGCTCAGCCGGAGCGGGCCGGCGGGCATCCGGTCGAGGCCGGTGGCGATGCGCCGCAGATCGGTCCAGGGGATGCCGACCCCGCCGCCGGGGGCGTGCGGGTTGAGCCAGATCCCGTACCGGTCGGGGTAGAGGGCGCGGGCGACGTCGAGGCCGCCGGCCACCTCGTGCGCGCGGTTCCAGCCGCTGGCGGAGAGCTCCTGCGGGGAGGTCACACACGGCGCGTACGCGACGCCGTCGACCTCCATGTTTCCGTACTGCGCGTCGGGCGAGCCCGGCCGGCCGTTCCACAGCAGCATCCAGAGCCGGCCGGACGCGGGGTCGGCGAGGGCGTGGAGCAGCGCCTCGTACAGGTCGTAGCGTCCGGGCGTCACCTGGCGCAGCATGTGCTCGACCTGTCCGGCCGCCGCGGTGCCTGACGCGCTCACCCTGGGTTCCGCCCCTCTTCGATCCACCGTGCCGACGTCCTGCGCCACCCCGAAGCCTCACACCCCCGGGCACACGCGTGCGGCTGCGGGACTGCAAGGGTCATGAAACCAGGTTAAGCCGCGGTACAGGCATCGCCATGGCCCGGCGGAGTCCTGCCGTGACGTACCCGTCGCTCGCTACTGCACCCGGGCGTAGAAGGGGCGCACCCGGTCGCGCATCCAGGTGGCGACCGGATCCTGTGTCACGTCGAGCAGGACGAGGTTGACCGGCCAGCCGACCGGGACCCGTTCGAGGGCGCGGCCGAGTGCCTCCATGGGGGCGTTGCGGCCCGCGCCGTCCCAGGTGGAGAACTCCACGCCGATGAAGAGGGTGGGCGACTCGCCCTCGATGGAGGCGAGCGCGCGGCGGGCGCTGAGCACCACGCCGGTCGCCTCGAACTCGGTGGCGGCGGCGTTCAGGAAGTCGACCGGGTCCTCCTGCCAGTCCGGCTCGAAGAGGCGTACCCGGGCGCCGGACGCGGGTCCGTCGAGTGCGGTACGCCCGGTACGGCACAGCTCGGCGACGGCCGGCGGCGGCAGCGGCATCCCGACGGCGCCCTCGGGGTTGACCACGATGCCGAGCTGCGGCGGGAGCCCCCGGGCGAACTCGACGGCCGGCGCCACCGCGAACGGCATGTGGCCGCCGACGCACTGGCGGAACTGCTGCTCGGAGCTGTAGACGGGGACGTAGGGGGCGCCGTCGAGCTCCATCGTGGGCAGATCGAGGTCGGTGCTCTCCTGGCTGCCGCCGTTGGGCAGCGGCACCCAGACCGCGTTGCGGCCGAGCACCTCTATCAGCCGCGGGCCCGCGTCGGGCTGCCCGAGGGCCGCGGCGAGCGCCTCTTCGAGTTCGTTGCCCGGCCAGCCCCCGCCGCCGAGCGGGTGCGCGAACGCCTGCTCCGGAAAGTTCATGTGTGCTGTCCTTCTCCCCCTGCTGCCTGCCGGCTCTCCCCCGACGGTCCGCCGGCCCGCACGGCCGTACCCCACGACCCTAACGCCGGAGTCGCGGTGGCGGGAAAGCGGCGGGAAAGCCACCGCGAAAGGGCCCGGCACACGCCACCCGGCGCTACTCGGTGAAGCCGATCCGTCGCAGCACGGAGGCGGACTCCCGGTCGAGCAGCACCGCGCCGGCACACCCGGTGGGCAGCCGTCCGGCCTCCACCTGCGCGATCAGGCGGCGGGCCGCGCCGCGGTGCCGGGCGAAGGCGTACGCCGAGACCCAGCGGCCCCGGGCGGCCTGGCCTTCCAGGGCGGTGCCGGCCGGCACGTCGAGCACGACCAGGCGCAGCGCGCGTCCCCTGCGCCGGGCGCCCCGGCCGAGCCAGTGGCGCACCCAGGCCTGGGTGCCGCAGTCGTGCACGACGAGGCTGTCGCCCGAGCGCATCGCCCACCAGGTCCTGACGAAGTGCGCGGTGCGGGTGAGGGGGCGGTAGAGGGCGTACGGGACGGCGGGCAGTCTGCGCTGCCAGGCGAGCCGGGTGTCCTGGGAGTCGATGTGCCGGTCGGTGACGGTGCGGCGCATCAGCGTGGTCTTTCCGCTGCCGGGCAGGCCGGAGACGACGACGATGTCGCCCGCGTCGAAGAGGAGCTCGGACGGGGTGAGTGCGGGGCGCCCGCGCAGGTCCCGTACCGCGTCGGGCCCGGCGCCGGTCCCCGGGGCGGCGCCCTTCCTCTCCGGAGCCGCGGCGCGCGCCGCGTCGGTCGCGCCCGCCTCCTTGGCCGTGCGTGGCGCCGGCACCGCCCGGCCGGGTGCGTCCGGTGCGGGCACCTCCCGCACCTGACCGGTCTCGCGTCCCGCCGTCATGGCACTCCCCCTGTTCGCTTCCGCGTCCCTTGCCCACGGAGTGTAAAGAGTGAGTAATAGGTCACCGGCGATGTGCCGCTTCCGGGAGCCGTGCAATGATGTGCGCGCCAACTGCATACCGGCCGTTCGAATCCGCGCGGGAGAGTCCTCAGCAGCAGTGAGCTGGGGCGCCGAAGGAGCAAGTTCCTCCCTTGAATCTCTCAGGCCCCGTACCGCGCGGGTGAGGCAGATCTGAAAAGCGGACCGTCCCTGCCGGGCGGTCCCACCCAAGGTGCAAGCCGTGCCGCGCAGCGCGCGACGGTGAACCTCTCAGGTTCCGATGACAGATGGGGAGGATGTCCTCGACCGTCATGCCCCGGGACCTTGGAGCACCATCCATGAGCAACACCCCCCGCCTCACCTCCCTCGATGCCCTGCATCGCTCGCTGGGCGCCACGATGACCGACTTCGCGGGCTGGGACATGCCGCTGCGGTACGGGAGCGAGCGCGACGAGCACAACGCCGTACGGACCCGGGCCGGAATCTTCGACCTCTCCCACATGGGCGAGATCACCGTCACCGGCGCCGAGGCCATGAAGGCGCTCAACTACGCGCTCGTCGGCAACATCGCGACCATCGGCGTGGGCCGCGCCCGGTACACGATGATCTGCCAGGAGGACGGCGGGATCGTCGACGACCTGATCGTCTACCGCCTGGGCGAGGACGAGTACATGGTGGTCGCCAACGCGGGCAACGCGCAGATCGTGCTCGACGCGATCACCGAGCGCGCCGCGGGGTTCGACGCCGAGGTCCGCGACGACCGCGACGCCTACGCGCTGATCGCCGTGCAGGGCCCCGAGTCCCCCGGCATCCTGAAGTCCGTGACCGACGCCGACCTCGACGGCCTGAAGTACTACGCGGGCCTGCCCGGCACCGTCGCCGGTGTCCCGGCGCTCATCGCCCGCACCGGCTACACCGGCGAGGACGGCTTCGAGCTGTTCGTGGCGCCCGAGCACGCCGAGCAGCTGTGGCGCGCGCTGACCGAGGCCGGCCAGGACGCGGGCCTGGTGCCGTGCGGCCTGTCCTGCCGCGACACGCTGCGTCTGGAGGCGGGCATGCCGCTGTACGGGCACGAGCTGACCACCGCGCTCACGCCGTTCGACGCCGGTCTCGGGCGGGTCGTGAAGTTCGAGAAGGACGGCGACTTCGTGGGCCGTACGGCGCTTGAGGCCGCCGCCGCGAAGGCGGAGACCGACCCGCCGCGCAAGCTCGTCGGCCTGATCGCCGAGGGCCGCCGGGTGCCGCGCGCCGGGTTCTCCGTCGTGGCCGGCGGCGAGGTCGTCGGCGAGGTCACCTCGGGCGCCCCGTCGCCGACGCTGGGCAAGCCGATCGCCATCGCCTACGTGGACGCCGCGCTCGCCGCGCCCGGCACGGCGGGCGTCGGCATCGACATCCGCGGCACGCACGAGCCGTACGAGGTCGTCGCGCTGCCCTTCTACAAGCGTCAGAAGTGACCCGCGCCTCCCTCTGCCCCTCCCCTTCTCGTCCCGCCGTCCGAGACACTCGACGAGACCCCGTCAGCAGCACTCCCCCGCGTACAGGAGAATTCAGGTCATGAGCAACCCGCAGCAGCTGCGCTACAGCAAGGAGCACGAGTGGCTGTCGGACGCCGAGGGCGGCGTCTCGACGGTCGGCATCACGGAGCACGCGGCCAACGCGCTCGGTGACGTCGTGTACGTACAGCTCCCCGGGGTGGGTGACACGGTGACCGCGGGCGAGACCTGCGGCGAGCTGGAGTCCACCAAGTCGGTCAGCGACCTGTACTCCCCGGTCACCGGCGAGGTCGTCGAGGCCAACCAGGACGTGGTCGACGACCCGTCGCTCGTCAACTCGGCCCCGTTCGAGGGCGGTTGGCTCTTCAAGGTGAAGGTCACGGACGAGCCGGGCGACCTGCTCACCGCAGCCGAGTACACCGACTTCGCCAGCTGATCTAGACCACCAGGGATACAGGGATCGTCTGATGTCGCTTCTGAACCAGCCCCTCCACGAGCTGGACCCGGACGTCGCCGCCGCCGTCGACGCCGAGCTCCACCGTCAGCAGTCCACCCTCGAGATGATCGCGTCGGAGAACTTCGCTCCGGTCGCCGTCATGGAGGCCCAGGGCTCGGTCCTCACCAACAAGTACGCCGAGGGCTACCCGGGCCGCCGCTACTACGGCGGCTGCGAGCACGTCGACGTGGTCGAGCAGATCGCGATCGACCGCATCAAGGCGCTGTTCGGCGCCGAGGCCGCCAACGTGCAGCCCCACTCGGGCGCGCAGGCCAACGCGGCCGCGATGTTCGCGCTGCTCAAGCCGGGCGACACGATCATGGGTCTCAACCTGGCCCACGGCGGTCACCTGACCCACGGCATGAAGATCAACTTCTCCGGCAAGCTCTACAACGTGGTCCCGTACCACGTCGACGAGACCGGCGAGGTCGACATGGCCGAGGTCGAGCGCCTGGCCAAGGAGTCGAAGCCGCAGCTGATCGTGGCCGGCTGGTCCGCCTACCCCCGCCAGCTGGACTTCGCCGCGTTCCGCCGGATCGCGGACGAGGTCGGCGCGTACCTGATGGTCGACATGGCCCACTTCGCGGGTCTCGTCGCCGCCGGTCTGCACCCGAACCCGGTGCCGCACGCCCACGTCGTGACCACCACCACGCACAAGACCCTCGGCGGTCCGCGCGGCGGTGTCATCCTGTCGACGCAGGAGCTCGCCAAGAAGATCAACTCGGCGGTCTTCCCGGGTCAGCAGGGCGGCCCCCTGGAGCACGTCATCGCGGCGAAGGCGGTGTCCTTCAAGGTCGCGGCGTCCCCCGAGTTCAAGGAGCGCCAGCAGCGCACCCTGGACGGCGCCCGGATCCTGGCCGAGCGCCTGGTCCAGGACGACGTCAAGGCCGTGGGCGTCGACGTGCTCACCGGCGGCACCGACGTGCACCTGGTCTTGGTGGACCTGCGCAACTCGGAGCTCGACGGACAGCAGGCCGAGGACCGTCTCCACGAGGTCGGCATCACGGTCAACCGGAACGCCATCCCGAACGACCCGCGCCCGCCGATGGTCACCTCGGGTCTGCGCATCGGCACCCCGGCGCTCGCCACCCGCGGCTTCGGTGACGACGACTTCCGTGAGGTCGCCGACATCATCGCCGAGGCGCTGAAGCCGGAGTTCGACAAGGACGCGCTGTCGGCCCGGGTGTCCGCTCTGGCCGCCAAGCACCCGCTGTACCCCGGCCTGAAGTAGTTTCGTACGCTTTCGTTCTCGGTTCATTCCGTACGAAGCCCCGGGGCACCGCGCACACTGGGTAGTGAGCGCGGTGCCCCGTCCCATGTTGTGCCAGCTTTGCTCTGCGATACCCCGGCAGACAACGGCGTCTACCAACCCCCACAAGGAGTCTCCCGTGGCCATCTCGGTCTTCGACCTCTTCTCGATCGGCATCGGCCCGTCCAGCTCCCACACCGTCGGCCCGATGCGGGCGGCCCGGATGTTCGCCGCGCGCCTGAAGAACGAGGGCCTGATCGCGCACACCACGCGGATACGAGCCGAGCTGTACGGCTCGCTCGGCGCGACCGGACACGGCCACGGCACCCCCAAGGCGGTGCTGCTCGGCCTGGAGGGCGACTCGCCGCGCACCGTCGACGTGGAGACCGCCGACGCCCGGGTGGAGCAGATCAAGGAGTCGGGCCGGCTGAACGTGCTCGGCATGCACGAGATCGCCTTCGCCTACGACGACGACCTGGTCCTGCACCGCCGCAAGGCGCTGCCTTACCACGCCAACGGCATGACGGTCTTCGCGTACGACATCGACGGCGCGCTGATCCTGGAGAAGACGTACTACTCGGTCGGCGGCGGCTTCGTGGTCGACGAAGATGCCGTGGCCGGCGACAACCCGATCGTGCCGGACGACACCGTCCTCAGGCACCCCTTCCGCACCGGTGACGAGCTGCTGCGGCTCGCCAAGGAGACCGGCCTGTCGATCTCCGCGCTGATGCTGGAGAACGAGAAGGCCTGGCGCACCGAGGACGAGATCCGTTCGGGGCTCCTGGACATCTGGCGGGTCATGCAGGCCTGTGTCTCGCGCGGCATGTCCCGCGAGGGCATCCTGCCCGGCGGCCTCAAGGTCCGCCGCCGCGCCGCGACCACCGCGCGGCAGCTGCGCGTCGAGGGCAACCCCGAGGCGCACGCCATGGAGTGGGCGACGCTGTACGCGATGGCGGTCAACGAGGAGAACGCGGCGGGCGGCCGGGTCGTGACCGCGCCCACCAACGGCGCGGCCGGCATCATCCCGGCGGTCCTGCACTACTACATGAACTTCGTGCCCGGCGGCACTCCCCAGGAGAAGGAGGACGGCATCGTCCGCTTCCTCCTCGCGGCCGGCGCGATCGGCATGCTGTTCAAGGAGAACGCCTCGATCTCCGGCGCCGAGGTCGGCTGCCAGGGCGAGGTCGGCTCCGCCTGCTCGATGGCGGCGGGCGCGCTCGCCGAGGTGCTGGGCGGCACCCCGGAACAGGTCGAGAACGCGGCCGAGATCGGCATGGAGCACAACCTGGGCCTGACCTGTGACCCGGTCGGCGGCCTCGTGCAGATCCCGTGCATCGAGCGCAACGGCATGGCCGCGGTGAAGGCCGTCACCGCCGCGAAGATGGCGATGCGCGGCGACGGCAGCCACAAGGTGTCCCTGGACAAGGTCATCAAGACGATGAAGGAGACGGGGGCCGACATGAGCGTCAAGTACAAGGAGACGGCTCGCGGCGGCCTCGCCGTCAACATCATCGAGTGCTGATCCGCTCCACCGCTCAGAAGCTGTGTGCGGCCGGCCTCTCCCTGGGGGCCGCCGCCAGGGCCGCGGTGACCTCCTCGACTCCGCCGCGCAGGCCGTAGACCGGGGTCGCGGGCTGCTGGCGCCAGGAGTCGTCGATGCCGCCCGCGTCGACGGTGTCGAAGCCCAGCTCGTCGACGAGTTCGCGGACCAGCCGCTTGGCCGCCTCGTCGTCGCCCGCCACCGGTACGGCGATCCGCTCGGGGTCGCCCTGCGGGCGCGGCCGCTCCAACAGGTCCTGCGCGTACGTGCCGTTGAAGACCTTGATGACCGGGTGGCCGATGTGCTGCTCGGTCCAGCGGCTCTCGGTGAGGCCGTCGCCGTCCTCGATCGCGTCGATCCGGCCGTCGCGCTCCTTCGGGTAGTAGTTCCCGGTGTCGATGACGGCGACGCCGTCGGCCGCCTTGTCGAAGAGGCCCTTCGGCAGGTCGGGCACGTGCTTGAGGGGGATGGTGACGACGACGACCTGGGCGCCGTCGGCCGCCTCCGCGACGGTGACCGGGGTCGCGCCGGTCTCCTCGGCGAGGGCGGAGAGGGTGTGCGGGCCGCGGGAGTTGGCGACGGACACCTGGTGGCCGAGCGCGGTGAGGCGGCGGGTCAGGTTGCCGCCGATGTTGCCCGCGCCGATGATGCCGATCTTCATGAGCTGGCCTTCCGGGAGTGGGTGCGTTGGCACGCTCCGGGAACCTGCGGCCACGGCGGGTTATTCCGGCCCGGCCCGGTGGCGCGCCGCGTGCGCGGACGTACGCCACCGGAACCGATCGGGGTCACTTGTTCAGCGACGCCCAGAACTCCTCGAAGGAGAGCTTGCCGTCGCCGTTGGCGTCCTTGGCCTTGATGATGGCCTGAGCCACGGTCTCGGTGACGTGGAAGTCGCCCAGCTGCGCCATGACCGCCTTGTACTCGCTCGCGGTGACGCGTCCGTCGCCGTCGATGTCGAGCTTCGCGAACGCCTTGCGCGCCTCTTCGATGTCCGCCACTGGGTCCACCCCTTTGTTGGTGCCACTGCTTGGTGCTTTTCTGACGCCGGTCAGATTAGCCGCCCATGTGCGCACGCACTGCGGCGGCCAGCCCTTTGCGGGCGGGCGCCGACTCAGACGTGGACCGGCCCTCTCTGACTGTTCGAAATACAGAAAGGACGGTTTCGCGCCCGACGAAGAGGACTTCGCGCCAAGTTCACGCCACGGCTTCCTCACGCTCCGCCATCGGGCGATAACTTCTTGCTGTCGTCGCCACACCGGGAGCACAGGGCCCCCAGGGACTAGCGGCGCTGGGGCGTACCAGCTGTGACCATCACAACTGAAGCATTCACCGTGCAGCCCTTCACTCGAAGTTGCCACCAGATATGGGACGAGGGCGATCACGTCCTCATCGGGGTGAGTCCGGGAAACAGCTACTTCAGCGCCGGGCGCATCACCGATCTCGTCCGCTGGGCTTCGGCACGGTTCACCCGCATCGACATCGTCTACGCCGACCTCCATGTCACCGAGCTGTTCACCGCGCTCGGCTACGACCCGGAGCACGCGGCCCGGCGGGCCTCCAAGGAGGTGAAGGCCGTACGCCGCCGGGTGGTGCGGGGCGTCGAGGAGGCGGAGGCGCACGGCACGCCGGTCGGGGTGCACGGACTCTCGGAGTTCGCCGGCAATCCCGTGTACGAGCTGCTGCACCGCCGGGTGCGGCACTTCCTCACGACCGACCCGGGCTTCCGCGCCGCCTGTGAGCGGATGGCGGCGCACTTCCTGTCCACGAAGGTCGGCGATCCGGCCGCGAGCGCCGAGCAGCTCTCCGCCTGCCTCGACTACATCACCGCCGAACTCCCCTTCTTCCTCGACACCCCCGGCATCCTCGGCGTCCCGTCCTCGGTGTCGTCGTACCACGTGCCGATCCCCCTCACCGATCTCCTGTACGCGAAGGGCGGCGGGCTGCGCGCCTCCCGCAACCAGGCCTATGCCGTGGTGCGCCCGGAAGGAATTCCCGCATGATCCCCGAGCCCGTCCTCGACTTTCCGCTCTCCCGGCGCGGCGACGTGCTGCCCGCCGAGTGCGCCTCGCTGCGCGCGAAGCGTCCGGTGGCCCGGGTGCGCACGCTCACCGGCGACCAGGCCTGGCTGGTGAGCAGCCACGCCCTGGCCAAACAGGTCCTGGAGGACGAGCGGTTCAGCCTCAAGGACACGGCGAACGCCGGAGTGCCGCGCCAGTACGCGCTGACGATCCCGCCCGAGGTCGTCAACAACATGGGCAACATCAACAGCGCCGGGCTGCGCAACGCCGTGATGAAGTCGCTCAGCCCGCGCGCGGACGGCCTGTCCGAGCGGCTGCGCGAGCGGGCCGGGGAGTTCGTCGACGCGCTGCTCGCCGAGGGCCCGCCGGCCGATCTGCGGGCCGGGTTCGCCGACCCGTTCTCGGCGGCGCTGCACTGCGACGTCATCGGGGTGCCGTTCGACGACTGGCGCCGGCTCATGTCCGGACTCGACGTGGCCTTCATGACCAGCGCGCACACCTTCGAGGGTGCCGGGCTCAACTGGTACAAGGACCTCGGGTACATGGTGGAGCGGCTCAACGCGCCGGACGTGCCGCCGGAGAGCCTGCTCGGCCGGCTCGGCGCGCTGCGCGAGGACCAGGAGTCGGCGCACCTCACCGACGAGATGCTGGCCACGGTCGCGGTCTCGTTGTTCGGTGCGGGCGCGGTCTCCACCTCGGCGTTCCTGGTGCTCGCGATCCTCGCCCTGCTCCAGCATCCGGAGCTGATCGGTTACCTGCGCGAGCATCCCGAGCGCATGGGCCGGGCCGTGGAGGAGCTGCTGCGCTGGAACCTGTCGATCGGCGACGGGCTGCCCCGGCTCGCCCTCGAAGACGTACAGCTGGGTGAAGTCCTGGTCCAGAAGGGCGAGTTGGTCCTCGTCCTGGTCGAGGGAGCCAACTTCGACCCGGAGGTGTTCACCGATCCCGACCGCCTCGACCTGGACCGCGAGCACAACCCGCACCTCTCGTTCGGCGCGGGCCGGCACTTCTGCCCGGCGACCGGGCTCGGCCGGCTGCACGCCGAGACGGCGCTCGCGGTCCTGGTGGACCGGCTGCCGGGGCTGCGCCTCGCGGTGCCGGCCGAACAACTGGTGTGGCGTACGGGATTCATCAAGCGGCTGCCCGAACGGCTGCCGGCGCTGTGGTGACCCGCGGGTGCCCCGGGTCCGTGGACTCCGGGGCACCTTCGCCGCGGCGCGCGCCGGCCGGTGCTCAGCGGAAGATGCCGGTGTGGCCGAGCGAGTACCGGCCGGGCTGCGGGTAGACGGCGAGTCCGTGCGGGCCCGAGCCGACGGGGATGCGGGCCAGCTCCTTGCCGGTGGCGGTGTCGATCGCGTACACCTCGGCGTTGTAGCGCCCGGACAGCCACAGGACCTTGCCGTCGGCGGAGACGCCGCCCATGTCGGGGCTGCCGCCGTCGGGCAGCTCCCACTTCTTGGTCAGCTTGTTCTTGGTGAAGTCGAAGATGGAGATGGTGCCCTCGCCGCGGTTGGAGATGTACATCTCCTTGGAGTCGCGGCTGATGTACAGGCCGTGGCAGCCCTTGCCGGTGGGCAGCAGGGTCGGCTTGTCGAACGTGTCGCCGTTCAGGACCCACATGCCGTGCGCCATCATGTCGGCGACGTAGAAGGTCTTGCCGTCCGGGGACATCTTCACGTCCTGCGGCATCGCCCCGTCGAAGGGGAGCTTCTGCTGTCCGACGACCTTCATCTGCTCGGTGTCGACCTTGAGGAGTTCGCCGGAGAACTCGCAGGAGACGATGAAGTACCGGCCGTCCATGGAGAAGTCCGCGTGGTTGACGCCCGCGCACGTCACCGGGACGGTCTTGACGCGGTTCATGGTGACGGGGTCGCGGAAGACGAGCTCGCGGTCCATCGAGGCCATGACGATGGCGTACTTGCCGTTCGGCGTGAAGTAGAGGTTGTACGGGTCGGAGACCTGCACGGTGCGTCCGGTCTTGCCGGTCGCCGGGTCGATGGCGGTGAGCGAGTCGCCGAGGTCGTTGTTGACCCACAGCGTCTTCATGTCCCAGGACGGCACGACGTGCTGCGGCTGGTGGCCGACCGGGATCGTCTCGATCACCTTGTACGTGGCCGGGTCGATCACGGAGACCGTGTTGGAGTTGGTGTTGGGCACGTACACGCGCGGCAGGAAGTTCTTCACGGCCGGCTGAAGGGCGTTCGGCCGGTCCGCGGCGTAGGCGTCCTTGGGGTCGAGCACCGGCGGCATCCCCGGCAGGCCCTGCGGCACGGTCTTCTTGACGACGGCGGGCGGGACCGCCGCCTTGGAGCCGAGCGCCTCGTCCTTGTGGTCGGATCCCGATCCGCAGCCGGCGAGGGCCGCGAGCAGGGCGGCCGCCGAGAGCAGCGCGGTGGTCGTCTTCGTTACGGTCGGCATCAGATCAGCAGCTCCGTGGTCGTGACCGCGCGCAGTCGGCGGCGTTCCAGTTCGGCGAGTAGGACGGGCAGCGCGGCGACCGTGTCCGCATAGCCGAAGTGCAGGCTCACCACCGATCCGTTGCGGATCTGCCCGGTGACGTTGCGGGTCACGGCCGAGGCGCCGGGCGAGGTGAAGTCGAGGGAGTCGACGTCGTACGACAGGACGTGCGGGTATCCCGCGCGGCGGGCCAATTTCTGAACGAGCGGCGTCGCGTACTGGGTACGGGAGGGCCGGAACCACGTTCCGATGGAGCCGGTGAGGCGGCGCAGGCGGTCCGCGCAGCCGGTGATCTCGGCGTAGGCCTCCGCCTCGTCCATGGTGGAGATGTCGGTGTGGTGGAGGGTGTGGTTGCCCAGCTCGTGGCCGCCGTCCAGGATGCGGCGGGCCATCGCGGGCTGCTCGTCGAGCCAGGTGCCGACGGCGAGGACGGTGACGCGGGCGCCCGCCTTCTCGGCCTCGCCGAGCAGGGTGGTGGCGATCTTCGGATCGCCCTGGCCGTGGAAGGTGAGGGCGACCTGGGGGCGGCCCGGGGGTCCGCTGCTGATCTGGACCGGGAGGCCGGGGAAGGAACGGGGGGCCGGCGCGGGGCGGGGCGCCTGGGGACGGGCGGCGGCCGCCGCGGAGGCGGACGGCGGCGTCGGGGAGCCGGCCGGCCGGTGGCCGCTCCGGTCGTCCGAACAGCCTGCCGTCAGCGCCCCCGCGATGGCCGCGCCCGCCCCGGCGCGCAGGGCGCTGCGGCGGTCGACCGCACGGGGTGATGGATTCAGCACATGGACATTTAAGTGCGCCGAAGGGTGATTTGTAATGATTGACCCATTTCAGGACCTTTGCGGGTCGCGCTCGGCGCGCTCCGGGAGGTGGCGTCCAGATCGACGATTCACTCATCGGTCTCGATACTTATTCATGCTTTAGAAGGTGCGTGCTCTAGCTCACCTACGATTCACAGCTAAACTGTGATGGTTTCAGCCATTATGTCCGACTAAGGACTTTTGATGATGGGCCGCCCATCTGTCATAGTCGGAGCCACGACCCCCATTGACCCGGGCCAGGTCGTCTTCAGTCGCCGTGGATCACACCCCCCCAGATTCACGGCGCTCCTCAGAAGCCCCCGCGGCGCCGCACCCGGCAGCCAGGGGGCTTCTGCGATGTCAGCGGTCGGCGACCCGCATCTCGAACCAGGTGGTCTTGCCGCGCGGCAGCAGATCCACGCCCCAGCGGTCGGACAGCTTGTCGACGAGGAAGAGCCCCCGGCCGCTGACGTCGAGCTCGTGCACCGGCATCAGACAGGGCAGCCCGCGCGAGGGATCGCGGACCTCGATCCGGATCCAGCCCCGGCGGCGCAGCATCCGCAGACCGAAGACGCGGGCCCCGGTGTGGCGGACCGCGTTGCCGACGAGTTCGGAGACCAGGAGCACCGCGTGCTCCGCCAGGGTCGGCGAGAGCGCCCACTGACGCAGGACGACGGACTGGGTGATGCGGCGGGCCGTCGCCGCGGACTCCGGGCGCGACGCAAGGCGCACCTCGCCCTCCGTCGGATTACCGAACAACTCCAGCGCCTTCAGCGCCAGTTCGTCGTCGGCGGACGGCATCCATCGCGCCGCGGTCGCACTCACGCGCTGCGCCGGTTGTTCCACACCCTCCAGCCCCGCCATGCCACCATCATGGCGGCCCGGCGCGGACAGCGGGGCCGTTCCGAAGGAATCGCGCCCCCGGAACCTGACGTTCCGGAGGCGCGGTTTGGCATATGACGGGGGCAGAAAGAGGGCCGGTGCACCCCTCCTGACCTGCGATGACCTGGTGCGATTACGTGATCACCAAGCGTTCCGGAAGGGTTTTCCTTAAGGTTCCCTTAAGGCTGTGCTAATCCCCCCACAGGGTGTACACACCGCCACCACATGTACAAGCGGCGTTGACCGGCCCCCTCAACTCCGGCTCCGTCAGAGGAACTTGGCCTTGCCCGGACCGTCCTCGACGAAGCTGCGCATGCCCCGCTCGCGGTCCTCGGTGGCGAACAGCCCCGCGAACCAGTTGCGTTCGATGGCGAGCCCGGTGTCGAGGTCCGCCTCCAGGCCGGCGTCGATCGACTCCTTGGCGGCGCGCAGCGCGATGGCCGGGCCCTTGGCGAGCCGCGCGGCATAGGCGAAGGCCCGCTCGTACACCTCGGCGGCCGGTACCACCTGGTCGACCAGGCCGATGGCGAGCGCCTCGTCCGCCTTCACCTGGCGTCCGGTGAAGATGAGGTCCTTGGCCCGGGACGGGCCCACCAGACGGGCCAGGCGCTGGGTGCCGCCGGCGCCCGGAATGAGACCGAGCAGGATCTCCGGCTGGCCGAGCTTGGCGTTGTCGCCGGCGATGCGGACGTCGGCGCAGAGCGCCAACTCGCAGCCGCCGCCGAGCGCGTAGCCCGTGACGGCCGCCACGACGGGCTTGGGGATCCGGGCGACGGCGGTGAAGGAGTCCTGCAGCGCACGGCCGCGCACGACCATGGCGGCGTGGTCCATGGCCTGCATCTCCTTGATGTCCGCGCCGGCCGCGAACAGCTTCTCCCCGCCGTACAGGACCACGGCCCGCACGTCCTCGCGGCGGGCCGCCTCCTCGGCCAGCTCGCGCAGCCTGTCCTGGGTCGCGACGTCGAGCGCGTTCATCGGAGGCCGGTCCAGCCGGATGGTGCCGACGCCTTCGGAAACTTCGAGGTTCACAGTCATGCAGGCAGGTTAACGCTCACTAACGACGAGGGACCCGGTGCTGTGAGCCACAGCACCGGGTCCCTCGGAGTTCGTCGGGGTCTACTTGGTCCACTGCGCCCAGGACAGGTTCCAGCCGTTGAGACCGTTGTCGGGCTGGATGACCTTGTCCTTGGAGTTCTTCACGACGACCACGTCGCCGATGAGGGAGTTGTTGTAGAACCAGGCCGCCGGGGTGGACGGGTCGCCTGCGCCGCGCGCGTCGCGCAGACCGACGCAGCCGTGGCTGGTGTTGGCCGAGCCGAACACCGAGGGGGCGCCCCAGTAGTTGCCGTGGATGAAGGTGCCCGAGCCGGACAGGCGCATCGCGTGCGGCACGTCCTTGATGTCGTACTCGCCGCCGAAGCCGACGGTGGCGCCGTTCATGCGCGTCACCTCGTACTTCTCACTGATGACCATCTGCCCGTTGTACGTGGTGTTCTGCGGCGAGCCCGCGCTGATCGGGATGGTCCTCAGGACCTTGCCGTCGCGCTCGACCTTCATGGTGTGGGCGCTCGCGTCGACCGTGGAGACCTGGGAGCGGCCGATGGTGAAGTGGATGGTGCGGGTCTGCTTGCCGTAGACGCCGGGCCGGCCCTCGACGCCGTCCAGGTTCATCTTGACGGTGACCTTGGTGCCGGGCGCCCAGTAGTTCTCGGGCCGGAAGTCGAGGCGGTCGTTGCCGAACCAGTGGCCCTCGACCGGGACGGACGGCTCGGCGGTGACGGTGATCGCCTTCTCGACCGCGTCCGGGTTGGTGATGCCCCGGCTGAAGTTGAGCGAGACCGGCATGCCGACGCCGACCGTGGAGCCGTCCTCGGGCACGTACTGCCCGATGAAGGTGTTCGTCGGGACGAGGGTGGTGAAGGTGGTGTCCTTGGCGGACTCGCGGCCCTTGGCGTCCTTGGCGACCGCGTGGACCTTGTACTGCGTCGCGGAGGCGAGGTGCTGGTCCGGAACCCAGCCGAGGCCGTCGGCGGATATCTTCCCGGCGACCGGATTGCCCTTGCTGTCGGCGACCGCGACCGCGGACAGCTTGCCCTTGTCGGCGGATATCTTCAACGCGCCGTTGGTGGCGACGTCCTTGGCGTTGTCCGCCGGGGCGATGGTGACCACGGCCTCCGACGCCTTGGTGTCCTCGGCGGCGGACCCCGGCTTCGACGCGGCGCTCCCCGAACCGTCGCCCCCGCCACACGCGGTGACCAGAAGCAGCAACGCGCCGAAGATGAGGGCCAGCAGTGCGCTGCCCCGGCGCCCGCGCCGTCCGGCCATGGCCGGAGCGCCCGAAATTGGCTGCCCGTTCAAGACTGTTTCTCCCCTCGCACGGCGTGGCCCCGCCACCGCCCGCACTCACTCACCCCCGCGCACGTCCACGCGCACGCACGGCGCTAGATAATCACACCGAACCGGGCCCCGACCTCCCTGTCCATGTCACCGTTCAGTCCCAAGTTTTCCTGGGACTCTCAGGCGAAACACAGAAACCGTTCCCGGTTGGTCGGGCCGGGAACGGTCGTGGGCCGTGCGTTGGTGGGGTGCCGGGAAACCGCCGGGGAACGGCGCGCGCGGCACCGGGCGGATCAGGAGACCGCGGAGCCCGCCTTCCACTTCGCCCAGTCCATGTTCCAGCCGCCGAGCCCGTTGTCCGGGGCGACCTGGCGGTCATGGGAGTTGACCACCTCGACGATGTCGCCGATGAGGGTGCGGTCGAAGAACCAGCCGGCCGGGGTGTCCGAGCTGCCGCCCTTCACATCGCGCAGCCCCACGCAGCCGTGGCTGGTGTTGGTGTTGCCGAACGTGCTGGAGGGCGCCCAGTAGTTGCCGTGCAGGAAGGTGCCGGTGTTGGTGAGCCGGATCGCGTGCGGCACGTCGGGGATGTCGTACTCGCCGCCGAAGCCGACGGTCTGGCTGTTCATCCGCGTCACGTCGTACATCTCCGTGACCACCATCTTGCCGTTGTACGTGGTGTTCTTCGGCGAGCCCGCGGAGACCGGCAGGGTGGAGACCAGTTCGCCGCCGCGCCGCACCTCCATGGTGTGGGCCTCGGCGTCCACCAGGGACTCCTGGGCCCGCCCGACGGTGAAGCCGATCGTCTTGTCCTGGATGCCGTAGACACCCGGCGCCGCGACGACGTCGCGCAGCCGCATGTCGACGGTGACCTTGGTGCCGGGGGCCCAGTACTTCTCGGGCCGGAAGTCGAGCCGGTCCTTGCCGAACCAGTGGCCCTTCACCGCCACCGGGGGCTGCGAAGTGATCCGGATGGCGCGCTCGACCGCCGCCCGGTCCTTGATCGCCTGGTTGAAGTTGAAGGAGACGATCATGCCGATGCCCACCGTGGAGCGGTTCTCGGGCTTGAAGTAGCCGATGAAACGGTGCTCGGGCACGAAGGTGGTGAACGTGGTGTGGCGGGCCTGGCGGCGGCCGTGGCCGTCGAGCGCCACGGAGTCCACCGTGTAGAGCGCGGCCAGCTGCAGCGCCCCCGCGTTGGGCGTCCACGTCAGGCCGTCCTCGGAGATCCTGCCCGGCACCTCCTCGGGCTGGGCGTCCTCCGTCTTCATCACCTTGACCCGCTCCAGGCGCCCGCCCGGCACCCGCACCTCCACCTTCTGGTCCGCCATGACCCCCTTGGCCCCGTCGTCCGGGGTCACCAGGATCGCCTCCTGCGGCGTCAACGGCTTGCCGCCGATGTCACCGATGTCCAGGGTGCCGCCCGAGCACCCGGTCAGCGCGGCCACCAGGACCGCCGTCAGTCCTGCCCATGCCAGGGCGGCGGCCGTGCCCGCCCCTGCCCGCTTCAGTACGTCTCTCACGACCGGCCCAACGACCACCCCCCGCCGGGGGAAACGTGAGTACGAGGGCTGTTGCGGGAAGAACAAGGGGAAGGACACGCACGGGGAGCCGCGGCCGGGACGCCGCGGCTGCCCTGTGCCGAGCCGCGGGAGGCCGTCAGGTGTCGAGCGCAGCCGAGCAGGAGGCAGTGCGGGGTGCCGCCGGGAGCGCGCCCGATATCAAGGGCGCGCCCGACCGGGAGGGGCGCCGGAAGGTGAACGGCCACCGGGGTGAACCGGGGGCCCTGCGCCCCCCTGTCTGGCCGGGCGCCCCCACCCCGCTCGGGGCCCGCTTCCGGGTCGGCCCGGACGGGGTGGCGGGCACCAACTTCGCGCTGTGGGCGGGCGGCGCCGAAGCGGTCGAGCTGTGCCTGTTCGACCCGGCGGGCACCGAGACCCGGCTCGCGCTGAGCGAGCTGACCCATGAGATCTGGCACGGCTTCGTGCCGGGCGTACGGCCGGGCCAGCGGTACGGGTTCCGCGTCCACGGACGCTGGGACCCGTGGACGGGGGCCCGCTGGAACCCGGCGAAACTGCTCCTCGACCCGTACGCACGGGCCGTCGACGGCGACTTCGTGCTGCCGCCCGAGGTGTACGGGCATGTGCGCGACTGGCCGCAGCAACAGGTCGCGGACACCGTGCGCGACGACCGCGACTCGGCACCGCACGTGCCCAAGGGCGTGGTCGTCCAGGACGACGACGACTGGGCGGACGACCACCGGCCCAAGACGCCCTGGTCCGACTCGGTCATCTACGAGCTGCACGTGCGCGGCTTCACCCGCCTCCACCCGGAGGTCCCCGAGCGGCTGCGCGGGACCTACGCGGGGCTCGCCCATCCGGCCGCGATCGAGCATCTGGTGCGGCTCGGCGTGACGGCGGTCGAGCTGCTCCCGGTGCACCAGTTCGCCCACGAGGACCATCTGCTGCGGCGCGGTCTTCGCAACTACTGGGGCTACAACTCGATCGGCTACTTCGCCCCGCACGCCGCGTACTCGGCGAGCGGCAGCACCGGGCAGCAGGTCGGCGAGTTCAAACGGATGGTGCGGGCGCTGCACGCCGCCGGCATCGAGGTCATCCTCGACGTGGTCTACAACCACACCGCCGAGGCCGGGGAGCTGGGGCCGATGCTGTCGCTGCGCGGCATCGACAACCGCGGCTACTACCGCCTCCAGGCCGACGCCCGGCGCTACGCCGACTACACCGGGTGCGGCAACACCCTCCATGTGGTCCAGCCCCACGTACTGCGGCTGATCACCGATTCGCTGCGCTACTGGGTGACCGAGATGGGCGTGGACGGCTTCCGCTTCGACCTGGCGGCGGCGCTCGCCCGCTCGATGCACGACGTCGACATGCTCTCCCCCTTCCTCGCCGTGATCGCCCAGGACCCGGTACTGCGCCGCGTGAAGCTGATCGCGGAGCCGTGGGACGTGGGCAACGGCGGCTACCAGGTCGGCTCGTTCCCCCCGCTGTGGACCGAGTGGAACGACCGCTACCGCGATGCCGTACGGGACTTCTGGCGCGGCGCGCTGCCCGATGTGCGCGACCTCGGCTACCGGCTCTCGGGCTCCAGCGACCTGTACGCCTGGGGCGGCCGGCGGCCGTACGCGTCGATCAACTTCATCACCGCGCACGACGGGTTCACCCTGCGCGACCTCGTCACGTACGAGCGCAAGCACAACGAGGGCAACGGGGAGGGCAACCGGGACGGCACCCACGACAACCGGGCCTGGAACTGCGGGACGGAGGGCGAGACCGACGACCCGGGGATCAACGCGCTGCGCCGCCGCCAACTGCGGAACCTGCTCACCACGCTGCTGGTGTCGACGGGCGTGCCGATGCTGGTCGCGGGTGACGAGATGGGCCGCACCCAGGGCGGCAACAACAACGCGTACTGCCAGGACGGCGAGGTGAGCTGGGTCGACTGGTCGCTCCTGGACCAGCCCGGCTCGCGCCGTTTGCTCCAACTGACCACGCGACTCATCGAGTTGAGGCACCGCCACCCGGTGCTGCGCCGCCGCGCGTTCTTCTCGGGCCGCGCGCAGGGCGCGGACGGGCTGCGGGATCTCGCCTGGTTCACCGCGCGGGGCCAGGAGATGACGGAGCGGGACTGGTACGCGCCGGCCGCCACCCTCGGCCTGTACCTGTCCGGCCGCGACATCCCCGGGCGCGACGCCCGGGGCGCGCCGGTCACCGACGACAGCTTCCTGATCCTGCTGCACTCCGCGGACCGCCCGGAGAGCTGTGTGCTGCCGGGCCCGCCGTGGGCCGCCTCGTACGAGGTGGTCGTGGACACCTCGGAGGAGGACCAGGAGACGGCGCCGGGGCGGGTGCATCCGGGCGGCGCGACGGTGACGCTGCCGGCCCGGTCGGTCCTCGTCCTGAAGGTGGCCGAGTAGGGGGCCGGGGGCCCGGCCGGGCTAGCCGAGGATCTTGCGGTCGTACGCCACCGCGACCGCGGCGGCCCGGTCCTTCACGCCCAACTTGCCGTAGATGTGGGTGAGATGGGTCTTCACCGTGGCCTCGCTGATGAACAGGGCGCGGGCGATCTCGCGGTTGGAGGTGCCCTTCGCGACCAGTTCGAGGACCTCGCGCTCACGGCCGGAGAGCGGCTCGCCCGCGGGCACCGCGGGGGTGCGCACCGCGGTGACCAGGCGGGAGGCGACCGCGGGCGACAGCACCGTGCGGCCCGCGGCGGCGGCCCGCACCGCGGTGAACAGCTCCTCGCGCGGGGCGTCCTTGAGCAGATAGCCGGTGGCGCCGGCCTCGATCGCGGGGAGCGTGTCGGAGTCGGTGTCGTAGGTGGTGAGGACGAGGACCTTGGAACGCAGTGCGCGCCGGGTCAGTTCGGCGATCGCGGCCACTCCCCCGCCGCCCGGCATCCGCAGGTCCATCAGGACGACGTCCGGGTCGAGCCGCTGGGCGAGGTCGACACCCTCGACGCCGTCGGAGGCTTCACCGAGGACTTCGAAGCCGTCGGCGGAGGCGAACATGCCGCGCAGACCGTCCCGGACTACGGGGTGGTCGTCGCAGATCAGGAGGGTGATGATGGCGTCAGTGGTCATGGGGGACCAACGGTACGCGGGCCGAGACGGCGGTGCCATGGCCGGGCTCCGATTCCACGACGACGCTGCCCGCGATGCGTTCGGCGCGGGCCCGCATCCCGTCGAGGCCGAAGCCGCCGGTGCCGGAGCGGGCCGGAAGGGCGAGCGGGTCGAAGCCCCGGCCGTCGTCGCGGACGTCGAGGGAGACCTCGTCGCCCATGAAGGAGAGGGTGACGCCGACGCGGGAGGCGTGCGCGTGGCGGCTCGCGTTGGCGAGGGCCTCCTGGGCGATGCGCAGCAGGGTGGCCTCGATCTCGTCGTGGAGCTGGACGGCGGTGCCGGTCACCGTGAAGTCGGCGCGCACCGCGTGCCGGGCGCCCCATTCGGCGACGGTCTTCTTCAACGCCTCGTGCAGCAGGTCGTGTTCGAGGTCGAGGGGGCTGAGGTTCTGCACCGAGCGCCGGGCCTCGCCGAGGCTGTGCCGGGCCAGTGACTGGGCGCTCGCGAGGTGGTCGCGTACGAGGTCGGGGTCGCTGCTGCTCGTGACGACCTGGAGCTGGGCGATGATGCCGGCCAGGCCCTGGGCGATGGTGTCGTGGATCTCGGCGGCGAGCCGGCGGCGTTCGTCGGCGACGCCCGCCTCGCGTGCCTGGAGCAGGAGTTGGGCGTGGAGGGCGGCGTTCTCGTCGAGGGCCTGCTGGAGGCGGGCGTTGGTGGTCTCCAGCTCGGCGATGGTCTCGGTCTGCACCCGGGCCCGTTCGTCCTCCTGCGCGGCGAGGTGTCCGAACACGGTGAGCAGGACGCAGTTGATGACGAGCACCGCGCCGAACACCACCCACCCCATCGTCCCCTTGGGCGGCAGCCCGCCGGACTGCGAGCCGGCCATGGTGACGGCGGTCGCGAACAGGCCGACCCGCACGATACGCCGGGGCAGCACCGCCTGAGCGCCGAAGTAGCCGCAGACCGCGAAGAACGCGAAGAACGGGTTGAGCCAGGTGAGCGCGAAGGCGAGGGCCCAGCGCAGGAAGTAGTAGACGGCTCCGGCGGCGCTCGGCCCCGGCCGGGCGCGGCGCAGCCGGTCCCAGCCGAGCTGGAGGAGCAGGGCGCCGCCGACCAGGGCGAGCGCGGCCCCGCGGGCGGCGGGGCTCATCAGCAGGTCGGCGGTGGCGGCCGCGGCGAGACAGCCGATGAACAGCAGGCCGAAGGGGCCCCAGCGGTGGAACACCTCCCAGCGTTCCTCCACCAGGTCGCGCTTCGCCTCGTTCGCCCCGTCGCTCATGGCACCAGTGTCATCCACCTGGACGCCGCCGCCGGTACCGCCCCAGCGGGCCACCGCTGTCATTCCCACCGGAACCAGCGGGTCGCGGCCGCGGACAGCAGCACCGTCCACAGGGCGAGGATGCCGAGGTGGTCCCAGCCGGGCCAGTGGCCGGCGGCGGCCTCGGTGAGGGCCTGGGCGGCGGCGCCGAAGGGCAGCAGCTCCACGATGCGGCCCAGCGTGTCGGGCATGGCCTGGACCGGCAGCCACACGCCCGCGCTGAACATCATCGGGAAGAACACCGCGGAGCCGATGGCGTTGGCCACCTTCGAGGTGCGGGAGAGCGCGGAGATGAGGGCGCCGAGGGCGAGCGCGCTCAACACGGCGAGCAGCAGCGCGAGGGCGTAGCCGACAAGCTGGTGCGGCAGCGCCACGTCGAAGGCGAGCCTGCCGACCGTCAGGGAGAGGACGGCGGAGACGAGGGCGGCCGCGCCGTGCAGCCCCACCTGCGCGCCGAGCACGGCGGAGGGCCGTACGGGGGTGGCCGACATCCGGCGCAGGATGCCGCGCTCGCGGTATCCGGTGATGACGGGCGGCATGGCCTGGAGCCCGGCCATGATCATGGAGAGGAGGACGGCGACGGGGACGTAGGCGTCGACGAAGCGGATGCCGCCGAGCGCCTTGTCGGGGTCGCGGAAGCCGGGGATCGAGCCGAGCACGACCAGCAGGACGGTCGGGAAGACCATGATCCAGAAGAGTCCGGCGGGTTCCCGGCGGAAGAGCGTGGCCTCGGTCTTCAGTACGGCGGCGGCGGCCGGACGGGCGGCGCGGCCGGGGGACGGCGGGGTGAGGGTGCTGGTCATGCCGAGGCCTCCGTCAGGTCGAGGAACGCGTCGTCGAGGGTGGCCTCGGAGACACGGAGCTGGTGGGCGGTGATGTGGTGCCGGGCGAGCAGGGTGATCACGGCGTTGACGGTCTCGTCGGTGCCGTGGATGGTGACCCGGCCGTGCTTCTCCTCCACGGCGGCGGCCTGCGGCAGTTCGGTGAGCGCGAGGTCGTCGAGGGGGGCGGAGGGGGTGAAGGAGATGACGGTGGAGCCCGCCGCGCGCCGGATCAGTCCGGAGGGCGTGTCCAGGGCGGCGACCCGTCCCTTGTCGATGACGGCGACCCGGTCGCAGAGGCGCTGGGCCTCCTCCATGAAGTGGGTGACGAGCAGGACGGTGACGCCGCCGGCCCGTACGTCCTCGATCAGCTTCCAGGTGTCGCGGCGGGCCCGCGGGTCGAGCCCGGTGGTGAGTTCGTCGAGGACGACCACCCGGGGGTTGCCGATGAGGGCGAGCGCGATGGACAGGCGCTGCTTCTGCCCGCCGGACAGCTTGGCGAAGCGGGTGGTCAGCTTCTCGGTGAGCCCCAGGCGTTCGGCGAGCGGGCGCCAGTCGGCCGGGGCGGGGTAGAAGGCGGCGTACAGCTCCAGGGCCTCGCGCACCGTGAGCTTGGGCTGGAGTTCGCTCTCCTGGAGCTGGGCGCCGAGGACCCGGGTCACCTCGTCGTGGTCGGCGACCGGGTCGTACCCGGCCACACGGATCGTCCCGGCGTCCGGGACGCGCAGCCCCTCCACGCACTCGACGGTGGTGGTCTTGCCGGCGCCGTTGGGGCCGAGGATCCCGAAGATCTCGCCCTCCTCGACGCTGAAGCTGACGCCGTCGACAGCGGGCCTGCGGCCGTAGGCCTTGCGCACTGCGTTGACTTCGATGATTGCCATGCCTCGAGAATCCCGGCCCGAGGGGGTCCGCCACATCGCCCATCGCGCTCGACCCCGCATCAACCGATCGGTTGATGGGCGGTACGACCTCGCGGCGCGAGCGGTCCTAGGACCAGCGGACCAGCGGGACCCGGTCGAAACTCAGTGGGCACTGTCGGTGCCCGTCCGTAGGCTCAGCTCTGATGTCCGAAAAACATGCAGCTACCAAGGACCAGTCGGCCACCCGCTCGCTCCTGAGACTCTGGCCGTACGTACGCCCCGTGCGAACGCGCCTGTTCAGCGCGGCGATCGTGGCCGTCGTCGCCTCCTGTCTCGGTCTGGTGATCCCGCTCGTCCTGAAGTGGATCGTCGACGGGCCGGTCGCCGAGCACGACCCCGGCGGGGTGTGGCTCGGCGCGCTCTACCTGCTGCTGCTCGGGCTCGCCGAGGCGGCCCTGTTCGGGCTGCGGCGGTGGCTGGTGGCGCGGCCACTGGCGCGGGTCGAGGCCGATATGCGGGCCGATCTGTACCGCCATGTGCAGCGCCTCCCGGTCTCCTTCCACGACCGGTGGGCCTCGGGCCAGCTGCTGTCGCGCGGCACCACGGACCTCATGCTCCTGCGCATGTTCCTGGCGTTCCCGCTGATCTTCCTCCTCGTCAACGGGGTGACGATCCTGGCCGGGTTCGCGATCCTGCTGTCGCAGCAGTGGAGCCTCGGGCTCGTGCTGCTGGTGCCGGTGATCCCGCTGGTGGTCAGCTGCTCGCTCTTCGAGACCCGTTACTCGCTGGTCGCGCGGCGGGCCCAGGACCAGGTGGGCGATCTGACGACGGTCGTCGAGGAGAGCGTGCTCGGCGTCCGCATCATCAAGGGGTTCGGTCAGCACCGCAGCCAGGCGGTGGCCTTCCGCGAACTCGCCGGGCGGCTGCGCGGCACCGAGTTGGCCAAGGCGCGGCTGCTCGCCGGGATCTGGGGCCTGATCACCACCATCCCCGAACTGGCCATCGGTGCGGCGCTGGTGCTCGGCACGGTGCAGGTGGCCGACGGGGAGCTGTCGGCCGGGACGCTGGTGGCGTTCCTGTCCACGGCGCTGGCCCTGCGGTGGCCGGTGGAGTCGATCGGGTTCCTGCTCGCGATGAGCCAGGAGTCCGCGACGGCGACGGCGCGGTTCTTCGAGGCGATGGACGAGGCACCGGAGGAGCAGAGCCCCTCAGGCGCGCAGGAGCAGAGCCCTGCCGCGCCCCCCTCGGACGAGCCGGCTCCGGATGCCCCCGACGCGCCCCCGGCCCCGGACGGGATTCGGTTCGACGGGGTGTGCTTCCGGTATCCCGATGCGGCCGAGGGGAGCGAACCCGTGCTCGCCGGGGTCGATCTGCACATCCGGCCCGGCGAGACGATGGCTCTGGTCGGCGGGACCGGGTCCGGGAAGACCACGCTCACCGCGCTGGTCCCGCGGCTCTACGACGTCAGCGGCGGCCGGATCACGCTCGACGGGGAGGACATAGCCGCGATGTCCCGGGACCGGCTGCGCGGGCTGGTCTCCATGGCGTTCGAGGAGCCCACACTCTTCTCGGCGTCGGTCGGCGACAACGTCCTGATGGGTGGCGGGAGTGCGCAGGACCTGGAGCGCGCCCTCGACATCGCGCAGGCGCAGTTCGTGGCGCGGCTGCCGCAGGGCGTGGACACTCAGGTCGGTGAGCAGGGCCTGAGCCTGTCCGGCGGACAGCGCCAGCGGCTCGCGCTCGCTCGGGCGGTCGTGGGGCGGCCGAGGTTCCTGATCCTCGACGACCCGCTCTCCGCCCTCGACGTACACACGGAGGCGCTGGTGGAGGCGGCGCTGCGGCGGGTGCTCCAGGACACCACCGCGCTCGTGGTCGCGCACCGCCCGTCGACGGTGATGCTCGCCGACCGGGTGGCGCTCCTGTCGGAGGGCCGGATCACGGCCGTCGGCACCCACCAGGAGCTGCTGCGCACCAACGCCGCCTACGCCTGGCTGATGTCGGGCGCCGACGGCCACCACGACGACGAGCGGGAGGACGGACGATGACCACCACGGTGGGACAGGAAGCGGTCACCGGCGACGAGCCGGCGGCCGGACCGGACGCTCATGTGGACCCGTTCGACCGGGACGAGCTGCCCGCACCGCCCGGCGCGACCGGTGTGCTGCTGCGGTCCCTGCTGCGCCCGCTGCGCGCACGCGTGGTGCTCGCGACGCTGATGCTCGTGGTGCAGCAGGCCGCGGCGCAGGCGGGGCCCCTGCTCGTCGCGTACGCCATCGACCGGGGCGTGCCGGCGTTCCGCGCGCACGACTACGGGCCGCTCGTCGCCGTGGGCGCCGGCTATCTGGTGTGCTCGCTGGCCTCCGGGTTCTTCCAGTACGCCTTCATCCAGACGTCCGCGCGGGTCAACCAGGACGTCCTGCTCGATCTGCGCGGCCGGATCTTCCGGCACGCCCAGGCGCTGAGCGTGGACTTCCACGAGCGGTACACCTCGGGCCGGCTGATCTCGCGCTCCACCACGGACATCGAGTCGCTGCGCGAGCTGCTCAGCGAGGGCCTCCAGGAGCTGATCGGGGTGATCCTCTCCTCGGTCTACATCTGCGCGATGCTGCTCTGGCTCGACTGGGGCACCGGCGCGCTCGCCGTCGCCTCCTATGTGCCGCTGCACTTCCTGATCCGGTCCTACCAGCGCCGGGCCGGGACCATCTACGGGGCCCGGTCGACGGCGATCGCCGCGGTGATCGTCAAGTTCGCGGAGACCCTCAACGGCATACGGCCGGTGCAGGCGTTCCGTCGCGAGCGGGCCAACGACGCGGAGTTCCAGGAGCTGAACCGGCATCACGAGCGCAGGAACGGCGACGCGATCCTGGAGATGGCGCGCTATGTGGTGGGCTCCCGGCTCGTCGCCAACACCGCGGTCGCGGCGATGGTGCTGTGGGGCGCGACCCGGGTCGCGGACGGCACCCTGGCCCTCGGCGTGCTGGCCGCCGCGGTCCTGTATCTGCGTCGTCTGTACGACCCCATCGACCGGCTCGGCATGTTCCTCAACTCCTACCAGTCGGCCGCCGCCTCCCTGGAGAAGGTGGCCGGGCTGCTGGCCCAGGTGCCGTCCGTGCCGGAGCCGGCCGAGCCGACCCCGCTGCCCGAGCCCCCGGGTGAACTCCCGGGCCGACGCGTCGACTTCGAGCAGGTCAGCTTCGCGTACCGGACCGGCGGCGAGGTGCTCCCGCGCTTCGACCTGACCATCCCCGCGGGCCAGACCGTCGCGGTGGTCGGCTCGACGGGCGCGGGCAAGTCCACCCTCGCCAAGCTCCTGGCCCGCTTCTACGATCCCTCCCCCGGCGCCCCGGCCGGCGGCGGGCCCGGCGGGTCCCCGGCGGGACGGGTCCTGCTCGACGGTACGGATCTGCGCGAGCTGTCCGTACGGGATCTGCGGCGCGGGGTCGTCATGGTCACCCAGGAGGCGTTCCTGTTCTCCGGCACGGTCGCCGAGAACATCGCGATCGGCCGCCCGGACGCCACCCGCGAGGAGATCGAGCGTGCGGCGAAGCAGATCGGCGCGCACGACTTCATCGCGGGCCTGCCGGACGGCTACGACACGGACGTACGCAAGCGGGGCGGCCGGATCTCGGCGGGCCAGCGCCAACTCGTCGCGTTCGCACGGGCGTTGCTCGCCGACCCGGCGGTGCTGATCCTCGACGAGGCGACCAGCTCGCTCGACGTGCCGGGCGAGCGCGCGGTGCAGCGGGCGATGCTGACGGTCCTGAGCGGCCGTACCGCGGTGGTCATCGCGCACCGGCTGTCCACGGTCGAGATCGCGGACCGGGTCCTGGTGATGGAGCACGGCCGCATCGTCGAGGACGGCTCCCCCGCCGACCTGATCGCCGGCACGGGCCGCTTCGCCGCCCTCCACCGCGCCTGGCGGGACAGCCTGGCCTGAGCACCGGCCGACCCGAGGCGGCCCACCCCGCCCGGCCCCGAGTAGCCCCGCCGCGGCGGGCGCAGGCCGCGGGTGCGACTCCGGGTGCCCTACTGGGCGCGGCCGGTCGACTCGGGGTGCCCTACTGGGCGCGGCCGGTCGACTCGGGGTGCCCTACTGGGCGCGGCCGGTCGACTCGGGGTGCCCTACAGGGGCGCGGGGAACTGCGCGGGTGCCCCAGCACGGTCCGCAGACGAAGGCCGGGGTTGCTGGGGCTCCGCCCCAGACCCCGAACGCGCCTGAAGGGCGCTCGTCCTCAAACACCAGACGGGCTGAAGATGCCGAGAACTAGGCACCCTGCCAAGGGCAACCCACCCAGGGGCGCGGGGAACTGCGCGACCAGCCACGCACGGTCCGCAGGCGAGCGCGGGGCGCTCAAGCCCAACCCCCCGGCGGCGCCCCATCGTGCAGGATCCGCTGGAACAGCACATGGTCACGCCACTCCCCGTCGATGTGCAGATACCGCGGCGCCATCCCGAACCGCTCGAACCCGTTCTTCGCCAGGACACGCTGCGAGGCACGGTTGTGCAGCAACGTGCACGCATCCACCCGGTGCAGGCCGACGACGTCACGCGCGGCGGCGCACACCCGCCCCACCGCCGCCCCGGCCAGCCCCCGCCCCTGCTGGTCCGCGGCGACCCAGTAGCCGAGCGACGCGTTGCGGAACGGCCCGAGGACCACGCCCGACAGCGTGAAGGCGCCGACGATGCCCCCGTCCTTCTCCAGCACCCACGGCACCGCGCGCCCCTCCGCGAACTCCTTCAGCTGCACCGCGATCCGCTCGGCCTGCCCCTCGACCGTGAAGAAGCGCTCGGGGCGGCGCGGCTCCCACGGTCGCAGGTGGGCCCGGTTGGTCACCTGCGCGCGGCACAGCGCGTCCGCGTCGTCGGCGGTGAGGATCCGCAACAGGACGCCGTGGGGCAGCAATTCGGCGGGAACGATCATTGAGGGACAGTAGCGTTCCGGCCGCGGGACGCGCCGCCGGACCCGACCGCCGCCCCTCCCCCCAAGGTCCCTCCGCCTCCGCCCCCACCTGCCCCCGCCCCACCCGGAACCGGTTTCGTAGGATCGGGGTGTGGCAACGGCAACGGGGATCAGCTGGGCGGCGCCCACGGAGACGGAGTGGCTGCTGCACGGCGCGGGGCTGCGCGGCGACACCGAGGCGCAGATACGGGTGCTGGCCCGCGAGGTGCTCTACATCGCCGCGCCGAAGGCGGAGGTCGACGCGCGGCCCGACCGGGTCCGCTGGCCCGCCTACCGGGACCCGTCGGGGCGACCCTGCAAACCGGTGCTCACCCGCGGCATGCTGCCGCCCTGGCACCCGGACTGGGTCTTCCACGGCGTCTCGCTCGGGTGGATCGCCGACTCGGGTCTCCTCGGCGGGCGGACGCTGCTCGCGGTCAACGCGGGCACGCCGGCCCAGCTGTTCCTGCCGACCGGCGCCGAGCACCTGGCCCACTGGCGCCGCCTCCACGCGGAGGCCGAGCGTCCCGAGCGGCTGACCGGCCTGCGGCACGGCGCGCTGCACGGCCCGCTCGCGTACGGGCTCGCCTGCGGCGCGCATCTCGCGGTCACCCACGACGTGCCGTGGAACGAGGTGGGCTCCCTCTACCAGGAGTACACCGCGGAGCGGAACATGCTCCGCGACTCCTGGGGCATCACAGACCCCGCGGGCTGGCGGCAGCAGGCCGACGCCCTGCTCGACGCCCGCAACAGCCCCGCCGAACCCGACTTCGTGCTGCGCGTGCGCGAGGAACTGCGGGCCGGTCTCGACGAGGCGCCGCCGGCCGAGCTGTGGCGCGAGACGGCCGCCGGGCACGCCCAGGACATCGGGGTGGGGCACGCCGCCGTCAAGGAGATCGAGGAGCTGGTGCGGCGCATCATGCGGTACGAGGCCCGGTTCCGCGCGGACGGGCTGCTCCCGCCGGACGGCCGGGTCACCACGGCCGTCGCCTACGACTACGGGCGCGCGGTGAACCTGGCGCGCTGGGGGCTCTCGGCCCGCTTCTGCACGCCGCACGAGGCGGAGCAGGTGATCGTGCACGCGGGGGCCCTGAGCAAGGCGGCCTACCGCTCGTGGGGAGAGTTCTCGGCGGGGTACGCGCTGGGGCGGGTGCTGCGCTTCGACGAGGAGTCGTACGGCAGTTACTACCAGCAGAACGTGACCGCGCACCGGATCCTCACCGAGCACCAGGGCAGCCCCTGGCGCAACATCCCCTGGCGCTGAGCGGGCCGGGCCTCGACGGGCCCGGATGCTCAGGCGCCCACGGTCCCGTCGATGCCCTCGCGGAGGAGATCGGCGTGGCCGTTGTGGCGGCCGTACTCCAGGATCATGTGCAGCATCACCATGCGCAGCGACACCTCCTCGCCCCAGCGCGGTTGAAGACCCGCGAGGTCGAGCGATTCGGCCTCCCGCTCGATCCGCCGGGAGTGCTCGACCTCGGCCTCCCACGCGGCGAACGCGTCGGCGCGGGTGGCGCCTTCGGTGGCGTAGGCGGCCTGGAAGTCGACCTCGTCGGACCACACCATGGGTACGTCGTGGTCCTCGAACACCCGCCGGAACCAGGCCCGTTCGACCTCCGCCATGTGGCGCACGAGGCCGAGCAGGGAGAGCGTGGAGGGCGGCATGGAGCGCCGCCGCATCTCCTCGTCGTCCAGTCCCGCGCACTTCATGACGAGCGTCGCGCGGTGGTAGTCGAGGAAGGCACGGAGCGTCTCGCGCTCGGAGCCGAGGTGGGGCGGGCCTATGCGGTCGTCTGTCACGGGGGCCTCCCTGAGAAATACGTCGAATCCAGCGCCGCACCGTACCCCGAGCCCACCCCGCGCCCCCAGCGAGTTGCGGCAGCCCCGCCCGACCGGGACCCGCCACCAACCGTCTCCATCTGCAGACCGCGGCGGGCTGGTCGCGCAGTTCCCCGCGCCCCTAGCACCGCCCCAGCGAACCAACCCAGCCAGTGACCCCCCACCCCAGGGGCGCCAGAAACCGCGCAACCGGCCACACACAGCCCGCACCCAGCGACCCACACCAGCCCCCCAGGGGCGCGGGGAACTGCGCGACCAGCCACACACCACCCGCGCCCAACAACCCACCCCACCCCCCCCCATCCGCCCGGGGCCAAGACGCCCGGCTCAGCTCACCCCGTCCGCCTCGCGCCGGACGGCCCCCGCAGGAGGAGGAGGGCCAACACCCCCGCCCCCACCATCAGCCCCGCCGCCCCCAGCGCCGCCCAGTCCAGCCCCCGCGTGAACGCGGTGTACGCCGACGCCGCCACCCCCGCGTCGCCGCGCGCAAGCGCGACCGCGCCGCCCAGCGTCTCGCGGGCCGGGGCCGGCGCGCCGGCCATGCCGTGGCGGTAGACCGCCGCACCCAGCGAACCGAGGACCGCCATGCCGAGCGCCCCGCCCAGCTCCTGGCCGGCCTCCAGGACCGCCGCCGCCGACCCCGCCCGCTCCGGCGGCGCCGCGCCGAGCGCGAGTTCGTTGGCGAGGGACATGGCCGCGACGAGGCCGCAGGTGTACACCGCGCACACGGTGAGCGTGAACCAGAGCGCCGAGTCCGTACGGACCTGGGTCAGCGCGAGGAAGCCGCACGCGGAGACGGCGAACCCGCCCGCCATGACGGTCCCCCGGTCGTGGCGCCGGGCGAGCGCCGCCCCGCTCGGCGCCCCCACGAACGCCCCCGCCGCGGGCACCAGGCTCCACAGCGCCGCGTGCAGGGGGCTCCGGCCGAGCACCGTCTGGAGGTACTGGGTGAGGAACACCGCCATGCCCACGGTCGCCGCGATGGCGAAGAGGTTGGCGAGCACCGCCCCGCCGAACGTGCGCCTGCGTATCAGTTCCAGATCGACCAGGGGGTGGGCGAGCAGCGACTGGCGGCGTACGAAGACGTACAGCAGGGCCAGTCCGCACACGAGGTACACGACCGGCGCCAACCCCGCGCCGTCGCGGGCCAGTTGCTTGATGCCCTGGATCAGGGGGAGCAGCCCGGCGAGCGACAGCGCCGCGCTCGGCCAGTCGAAGCGGCCGGCGGCGGGCTGTTTCACCTCGGGCAGCAGCAGTGGCGCCAGGACGAGCAGGAGCAGCATCGCGGGAAGGTTGACGAGGAACACCGAGCCCCACCAGAAGCGTTCGAGCAGAGCGCCGCTGACGACCGGGCCGAAGGAGATGCCGACGGTCATGACGCCGGTCCACGCGGTGACCGCCTGGGCGCGCTGCCGCTCGTCGTGGAAGAGGTTGCGGATCAGGGCGAGCGTCGACGGCATCAGGGCCGCTCCGCCGACGCCGAGCAACGCCCGCACGGCGATGAGGAGTTGGGGCGAGTCGGCGTAGGCCGCCGCCGCCGAGGCGAGGCCGAAGACGGCGGCCCCGGCCAGGACGAGGCGGCGCCGGCCGATCCGGTCGCCGAGCGCGCCCATGGTGATGAGGAGCCCCGCGAGCACGAAGCCGTACATGTCGAGGATCCACAGCTGCTGGGTGGAGCTGGGCCGGAGGTCCTCGCTGATGAACGGGATGGCGAAGTAGAGGACGGAGACGTCCATCGAGACGAGCAGCAGCGGCAGCATGAGGACCGCGAACGCGGTCCATTCCCTGCGTCCGGCGCGCGGCGCGGCCGGGTCGGTGCGGCCCCTGAGGGGTCCGGTGGTGGTGTCCATGGAGGGAGGGAAGCAGAGCAACGCGTACGGCGACACCGTCGAGCTAGTGCACCTCTTCAAGTCCCCTTTCGTGCAAGGAAGAACACCACGGAGCGCACTAGTACACTGCCCGCCGTGACCGAGACCGCGCCCTACCTCTCCATCGCCGACGGCATCCGGCGCCGCATCGCTTCGGGTGAGCTCGCGCCGGGCGACCGGGTGCCCTCGACGCGGGCCATCGTGCGCGACACCGGGGTGGCGATGGCGACCGCGACCAAGGCGCTCGCCGTGCTCGCGCGGGAGGGGCTGGTGCGGGCGGTGCCGGGGGTCGGCACGGTGGTCGCCGAGACGGCGCCGGCCCGCGGGCGCGCCCAGGAGACGCCTTTGAGCCGGGACGTCGTGGTGGCCGCGGCGGTCCGGATCGCGGACACGGAGGGCCTCGCGGGTCTTTCGATGCGGCGGGTCGCGGCGGACCTCGGGACCTCCACGATGGCGCTGTACCGGCATGTGCCGAGCAAGGGGGAGCTTGTACGGCTCATGACGGACGTGGGGTTCGCGGAGGCGGATCCGGGCCACCCGGCGGGCGACTGGCGCGCTCAACTCACCTATGTGACGCGGCGGTTGTGGGACGCGTACCGCGCGCATCCGTGGATGGCGCGGGCGATGGCCTCCTTCAACCGGCCGGAGCCGATGCCCGAGGCGATGACGTACACGGAGTCGGTGCTCAGGGCCCTGCGCGGCACCTCACTCACCGCGCACCAGATCATGCTGGCGCATCTGACGCTCATCGCGTTCGTCCAGGGGCTCGGCCTCGCGATGGAGCTGGAGGGGCACGCCGTCCAGGACACCGGGGTCTCCAACGACGCCTGGATGGAGCGGCACGGGGGTCGGTTTGCGGCCATCGTGTCGCGCGGCCACTACCCGGTTCTGACCACCCTTTTCGAACACGAGCCGTTCGCGATGGACTTGGACTCGCTCTTCGGTTTCGGCCTCGACCGACTCCTCGACGGCATCGCGGTGAGCATCCGTGAAACGTCCGCTTAACGAACGACGACCTTCGGACAACGGACGGTTTTCGGCCAACTTGTTGACGCGCTCCTGACACAGGTTCTCCTCGGCTGGCACTCTTCCCCCGTTCCTCGCACACAGTTTTCACGCACAACATCTCGTTGCCGCACATGCTCCGCTTTGCTCTGCCCGGCCGACCCCACCCAGTCGCCCGGATCCCCCTCGCAGAAGGAGTTCGCGTGAGATCCACGCATCGTCGTCGTGCCACCGCCACCGGCGCCCTGATCGCCGCAGCCGCCATGCTGAGTGTCGGCTTCCAGGCCGGGACCGCAAGCGCACACCCCGACGACTCCGCGGCCACCGCGGCCCTCAAGGCCCAGGCGGTACGCAATCCGGGCGCCCTGCCCGTCAGTCTCACCCCCTCCCAGCGCGCCGAGCTCATACGCCAGGCCAACGCGACCACGGCGGACACCGCCAAGGCGCTCGGCCTCAGCGCGCAGGAGAAGCTCGTCGTCCACGACGTGTCGAAGGACCAGGACGGCACAGTCCACACCCGCTACGAGCGGACCTACCAGGGCCTGCCCGTCCTCGGTGGCGACCTGATGGTCGACACCGCGTCCGGCAAGACCAAGGACGTCCTCAAGGCGAACAGCGCGCAGCTGCAGGGCATTTCGACCACCGCCCCCGCCGCCGCTCCGGCCACCGCGGCCACCACCGCCCTGAAGGCCGCCAAGGCCGCCGGCTCGAAGGCCGACAAGGCCGACAGCGCCCGCAAGGTCATCTGGATGGTCAAGGGCGCGCCGACCCTCGCGTACGAGACGGTCGTGGGCGGTCTCCAGGACGACGGCACCCCGAACCAGCTGCACGTCATCACGGACGCCAAGACGGGCGCCAAGCTGCACCAGTGGCAGGGCATCGAGACCGGCGTGGGCAACACCCGCTACAGCGGGCAGGTCACGCTGAGCACCACGCACACCGGGTCGAACTACACGCTGACCGACGCCACGCGCGGCGGCCACAAGACCTACAACCTGAACCACGGCTCGTCCGGCACCGGTTCTCTGTTCACCCAGACCACCGACACCTGGGGCGACGGCACCAACAACAACGCCGCGACCGCGGGCGCCGACGCCGCGTACGGCGCGGGCGCGACCTGGGACTTCTACAAGAACGTCTTCGGCCGCAGCGGCATCCGGGGCGACGGCGTCGGCGCCTACTCCCGCGTCCACTACGGCAACGCGTACGTCAACGCGTTCTGGGACGACAGCTGCTTCTGCATGACGTACGGCGACGGCGCGGGCAACAACGACCCGCTGACCGCGCTCGACGTGGCCGGCCACGAGATGTCGCACGGCGTCACCGCCGCGACCGCGGGCCTCAACTACGCGGACGAGTCGGGCGGCCTCAACGAGGCCACCTCGGACATCATGGGCACCTCGGTGGAGTTCTACGCGAACAACGCCTCGGACCCGGGTGACTACCTCATCGGCGAGAAGATCGACATCAACGGCGACGGCACCCCGCTGCGCTACATGGACAAGCCGAGCAAGGACGGCGGCTCCGCGGACAGCTGGTACTCCGGCGTCGGCAACCTGGACGTCCACTACTCCTCGGGCCCGGCGAACCACTGGTTCTACCTGGCCTCCGAGGGCAGCGGCGCCAAGGTCATCAACGGCGTGAGCTACAACTCGCCGACCTCCGACGGCCTGCCGGTCACCGGTGTCGGCCGCGACAAGGCCCAGCTCATCTGGTACAAGGCGCTGACCACCAAGTTCAACTCCAGCACGGACTACGCGGGGGCCCGCGCGGGCACCATCGCCGCGGCGACCGAGCTGTACGGCGCCAACAGCGCCGAGGTCAACAACATCACCGACGCGTGGGCGGCCATCAACGTCGGCGCCCGGCACGGCGGCGGCACCGACCCCGGTGGCAAGGTCTTCGAGAACACGGCCAGCGTGGCCATCCCGGACTACCCGGGTGCCGCGGTGACCTCGCCGGTCACCGTCTCGGGGATCACCGGCAACGCGCCGGCCGCCCTCCAGGTCGGCGTGAAGATCACGCACACCTACATCGGTGACCTCCAGATCGACCTGGTGGCCCCGAACGGCACCTCGTACCGTCTGCAGAGCTCTTCCTCGGACTCGACGAAGAACCTCAACAAGACGTACACCGTGAACGCCTCCGCCGTCGCGGCCAACGGCGTGTGGAAGCTGAAGGTCCAGGACAAGGCGCGGCAGGACGTCGGCACCATCACCGACTTCAAGCTCTCCTTCTGAACCTCGGCGCGACGCAGAACCGGACTGCCGTAGCGATACGGCGAGTTCACCTTCTTGGAACTCACCTTCTGACCAGGCGGCTGGCCGGAGAGTGAAGGTGCCCGGAGCCCCCAGGGGGTTCCGGGCACCGCCCATGTCACGGCCGTACGCGGCCGGGGCTCAGCGCATCAGGACGCCCGCGCCCTCGCCGGTCGCCTCGGTCGGACCGGCGACCAGGCCCAGCTCCGCGTGGGTCGCGAGGCCGCGGTGGGCCGGCAGGACCCGGACCGTGTAGCCGAAGGGGCCGGTACGGTCGAGGGCGAGCGGGCCCTCGTAGACCCAGCGGCCCTCCAGGTCGGCGCCGCCCGCCGGCTTCAGCGGGAAGACGGCCGCGTCCGCGATGGCGTCGGCCGCGTCGACCCGCCCGGCCACCGCCTGCACCTCGACGTCGTCGGGCCCCAGCTCGCCCAGGGCGACCCGCACCCGCAGCGCCAGCGTGGAGCCCAGTTCGGCGGTGCCGCCCTGGACCGCCGCGTCGGGGGCCACCGCCTCGACGTGCTCGACCGCCACCCGCGGCCACGCGCCCCGCACCCGCGCCTTCCACTGCGCCAACTCCCTTGCTGTGGACGGGTCGAGGGAGCGGTGGGCGGCAGCGGCGGGCGCGTACAGACGGGTCACGTACTCCCGCACCATGCGTCCCGCGAGCACCTTGGGGCCCAGGGTGGTGAGGGTCTGGCGGACCATTTCGATCCAGCGGTCGGGCAGCGCCGAGGGGCTCCGGTCGTAGAAGCGGGGGGCGACCCGGTCCTCGATGAGGTCGTAGAGGGCGTTGGCCTCCAGCTCGTCGCGCCGGTCCTCGTCGGTGGCAGCGCCGTCGGCGGTCGGGATGGCCCAGCCGAAGTCGGGCTCGAACCACTCGTCCCACCAGCCGTCCAGGACCGACAGGTTGAGGCAGCCGTTGAGGGCCGCCTTCATCCCGCTCGTCCCGCACGCCTCCAGGGGGCGCAGCGGATTGTTGAGCCACACATCGCATCCCGGGTACAGCTTCTGCGCCATCTTCATGCCGTAGTCCGGCAGGAAGACGATGCGGTGGCGCACCCGGGGGTCGTCGGCGAACTTCACCAGCTCCTGCACGAGCCGCTTGCCGCCGTCGTCGGCGGGGTGCGCCTTGCCCGCCACCACGATCTGCACCGGCCGCGTGGGATGGAGCAGCAGCTCCATGAGGCGCTCGCGGTCGCGCAGCATCAGCGTGAGCCGCTTGTACGAGGGGACGCGCCGGGCGAAGCCGATGGTGAGCACGTCGGGGCTCAACACCCCGTCGATCCAGCCGAGTTCGGCGGAGCCCGCGCCCCGCTGGCGCCACGAGGCGCGCAGCCGCTCCCGTACCTCGGTGACGAGCTGTTCGCGCAGCTCCCTGCGCAGCTCCCAGATCTCGCCGTCGGCGATGTGGGCGACCGCGTCCCAGCGGTCGGAGCCGCCGACCGCGAGCGCGTCCTCGGCGCGGCCCGCGCCGATCTGGCGGGCGCCGAGCCGGAAGACCTCGGGCGCCACCCAGGTGGGGGCGTGCACGCCGTTGGTGACGGAGGTGATCGGCACCTCCTGCGGGTCGAAGCCCGGCCAGAGCCCCGCGAACATCTGCCGGCTGACCGCGCCGTGCAGGGTGGAGACGCCGTTGGCGCGCTGGGCGAGCCGCAGCCCCATGACGGCCATGTTGAAGAGGTTCGGCTCGCCGCCGGGGTAGGTCTCCATGCCGAGCTGGAGGATCTTCTCGACGTCGACGCCGGGCAGCTCGCCGTCGTCGCCGAGGTGGCGGGCGACCAGCTCGCGGTCGAAGCGGTCGATGCCGGCGGGTACCGGGGTGTGGGTGGTGAAGACGGTTCCGGCCCGCACCGATTCGAGCGCGGCGTCGAATTCCAGCCCCTCTCCGGCCAGTTCACGGATGCGTTCGAGCCCCAGGAACCCCGCGTGCCCCTCGTTGGTGTGGAACACCTCGGGCGCGGGGTGCCCGCTCAGGCGGCAGTACGTTCGCACCGCTCGCACTCCGCCGATGCCGAGCAGCATCTCTTGGAGGAGGCGGTGCTCGCTGCCGCCGCCGTAGAGGCGGTCGGTCACGTCGCGTTCGCCGGGGCCGTTGTCCTCGACGTCGGAGTCGAGCATGAGCAGCGGCACCCGGCCGACCCTGGCCAGCCAGATCGCGGCGTGCAGGGCGCGGCCGCCGGGCAGGGCGAGCGACACCTTGGCGGGGGTGCCGTCGGCCTCCCGCAGCAGCGAGACGGGCAGCTCGTTGGGGTCGAGCAGGGGGTAGTGCTCCTGCTGCCAGCCGTCGCGCGAGAGCGACTGGCGGAAGTAGCCGTGCCGGTAGAGGAGACCGACCCCGATCAGCGGTACGCCGAGGTCGCTGGCGGATTTCAGATGGTCGCCGGCGAGGATGCCGAGGCCGCCGGAGTACTGCGGCAGGGCGGCGGTGACACCGAACTCGGGCGAGAAGTAGGCGATGGCGGACGGGAGTTCACCGCTCTGTTCCTGGTACCAGCGGTGGCCGTGCAGATAGTCGTCGAGGTCGTCGGCGGCCGCGGTGAGCCGGCGCAGGAAGCGGCGGTCCTGGGCGAGCGTGTCGAGCCGGGCGGCGCCGACGGCGCCGAGCAGGCGGACGGGGTCCTCGCCCGCCGCCCGCCAGCCGTCGGGGTCCAGGGACTGGAAGAGGTCTCGGGTCTCCGCGTGCCAGGACCAGCGCAGGTTGCGCGCGAGATCGCTGAGCGGACGAAGGGCGTCGGGCAGGACAGGGCGCACGGTGAATCGACGGATTGCCTTCACGCTTCCACCTTCGCAGGGGACGTACGTAGCGGGGCGGGCACACTGCGATGTGCGCCCCTCCTTCACTCCCGAAGGTAGTGCCGGTGCGCCCCGGGCCACGACTGTGCCCCGCGGTCCGGCGCGATTGATTCCGGCCGGGCCCGACATGCCGTGCCGTTCCCTGATTCGTCGTCACCTCACCTTGGCGCAGGCAAAGTTTGGGGCGTTCTCGGCCACGGTCCGGGCGGTTTCCTTGTCCGAAACCGTTACGCGCAGGTAGTTAGCTAACTGCCGGAATGCCCACCCGTACACCGTGGAAGGCTCACTCGGTACGCCTTCCCGCAGTCTTTCCCGCACGCCATTCGAGTGAACGCGGACAGGAGCGGCCATGCCCGCAGCCGGTCAGTCGCCAAGGGAGCAGCTAAAAAGGACAGACTCCCGCAAACGCGGCAAACCATACCAATCATCCGCAGGTGAACCCGTGAACCCGAACCCGTCCATCGGACGCATCCCCGTTCTCGACGTGCGCCCCGCCGTCGAGTGCGGCACCAGGCCCGCGAAGGCGGTGGCAGGGGAGAGTTTCCAGGTGACCGCCACCGTGTTCCGCGAGGGCCATGACGCCGTGGCCGCCAACGTCGTCCTGCGTGACCCCGGAGGGCGCCGGCGCCCCTTCACCCCGATGCGAGAACTCGCCCCCGGCACCGACCTGTGGGGCGCCGAGGTCACCCCGACCTCCGAAGGCCTGTGGACGTACACCGTCGAGGCGTGGGCCGATCCGCTCACCACCTGGCGCCACCACGCCGGCATCAAGATCCCGGCCGGCCTCGACACCGAGCTGGTCCTCGCGGAGGGCGCCGCGCTGTACGAGCGGGCCGCGGCCGGGGTGCCCAAGGCCAAGGGGCGGCGCGAGACGGTCCTCGCGGCGGCCGATGCCCTGCGCGACACCGGCCGCTCCCCCGCCGACCGGCTCGCCGCCGCTCTGGCGCCCGGCGTGGACGCGGCACTGACGGCGTATCCGCTGC
Organism: Streptomyces sp. NBC_00083; assembly: GCF_026343295.1. Lineage (GTDB taxonomy): Bacteria > Actinomycetota > Actinomycetes > Streptomycetales > Streptomycetaceae > Streptomyces. The sequence continues at coordinate 1,041,777 of NZ_JAPELY010000002.1, read as the reverse complement.
GCGACCTGGTCACCGCCTCGGCGCCGATGCCGCTGCTCGTGGAGCGCCGGCGGGCGCTGTACGGCTCCTGGTACGAGCTGTTCCCGCGCTCCGAGGGCGCCGTCGTCACCGGCGAGGGGCCGCCGGTCTCCGGCACCTTCCGCACGGCCGCCGCGCGGCTGCCCGCGGTCGCCGCCATGGGCTTCGACGTCGTCTATCTGCCCCCGATCCACCCCATCGGCACCACCTACCGCAAGGGCCCGGACAACAGCCTGGAGGCGGGACTCCGGGACGTGGGCGTGCCCTGGGCGATCGGCTCCGCCGAGGGCGGCCACGACGCCGTCCACCCCGATCTGGGCACCCTGGACGACTTCGACGACTTCGTGAGCACCGCCCGCGACCTGCGCCTGGAGGTGGCCCTGGACTTCGCGCTCCAGTGCTCCCCCGACCACCCCTGGGTCGACAAGCACCCCGAGTGGTTCCACCACCGGGTGGACGGCACGATCGCGTACGCGGAGAACCCGCCGAAGAAGTACCAGGACATCTACCCGATCGCCTTCGACCAGGACATGCCGGGCCTGATCGAGGAGACGGTGCGGCTGCTGCGGTTCTGGATGGAGCACGGCGTACGGATCTTCCGCGTGGACAATCCGCACACCAAGCCGGTGGTCTTCTGGGAGAAGGTCATCGCCGAGATCAACGGCGCCGACCCGGACGTGATCTTCCTGGCCGAGGCGTTCACCCGGCCGGCGATGATGCGCACCCTCGCCAAGATCGGCTTCCAGCAGTCGTACACGTACTTCACCTGGCGCACCAGCAAGCGGGAGCTCACCGAGTACGTCACCGAACTGGCGACCGAGACCGCGCCCTACATGCGGCCCAACTTCTTCGTGAACACCCCGGACATCCTGCACGGATACCTCCAGGACGGCGGCCGTCCCGCCTTCGAGGTGCGGGCGGTGCTCGCCGCGACGCTCTCCCCCTCCTGGGGGGTCTACGCCGGATACGAACTCTGCGAGAACGTCCCCGTCACGGCAGGAAGCGAGGAGTACCTGCACTCCGAGAAGTACCAACTGCGCCCCCGCGACTGGGAGTCGGCCGAACGCGAGGGCCGCTCCATCGCACCGCTGATCACCGCGCTCAACCGCGTCAGGCGCCGCCAGCCGGCCCTGCGGCAGCTGCGCTCGGTCCACTTCCACGACACCGACAACGACGCGGTGATCGCGTACAGCAAACGCTCGGGTTCGAACACCGTTGTGGTGGTCGCCAACCTCGACCCCCACCACACCCAGGAGGCCACGGTCTCGTTGGACATGCCGGAACTCGGCCTCGCCTGGGGCGAGTCCTTCCCGGTGCGCGACGAGCTCACCGGAGAGACCTACCACTGGGGCAGGGCCAACTACGTGCGCCTGGAACCGGGCCGAGCGCCCGCGCACATCCTGGTCCTGCGACCGTCCCCGCCGATCGGAGGGTCACCCACACCATGATCGTCAATGAGCCCGTCCACGACACCTTCGAGGACACCCCCGCCAAGGATCGCGACCCCGAGTGGTTCAAGCGCGCGGTGTTCTACGAGGTGCTCGTGCGGTCCTTCCAGGACAGCAACGGCGACGGCGTCGGGGATCTCAAGGGCATCACCGCCAAGCTGGACTACCTGCAATGGCTGGGCGTCGACTGCCTCTGGCTGCCGCCGTTCTTCAAATCCCCCCTGCGCGACGGCGGTTACGACGTCTCGGACTACACCGCGGTGCTGCCCGAGTTCGGTGACCTCGCCGACTTCGTGGAGTTCGTGGACGCCGCGCACCAGCGCGGCATGCGCGTGATCATCGACTTCGTGATGAACCACACCAGTGATCAGCACGAGTGGTTCCAGGAGTCGCGCCGCGACCCGGACGGCCCCTACGGCGACTACTACGTCTGGGCCGACGACGACAAGCAGTACCAGGACGCCCGGATCATCTTCGTCGACACCGAGACGTCCAACTGGACCTTCGACCCGGTCCGCAAGCAGTACTACTGGCACCGCTTCTTCTCCCACCAGCCGGACCTCAACTACGAGAACCCGGCCGTGCAGGAGGAGATCGTCTCCGCGCTGCGCTTCTGGCTCGACCTGGGCATCGACGGCTTCCGCCTCGACGCGGTGCCCTACCTGTACCAGGAGGAGGGGACCAACTGCGAAAACCTTCCGGCAACGCACGAGTTCCTCAAGCGGGTACGGGCCGAGATCGACGCGAGCTACCCCGACACGGTGCTGCTCGCCGAGGCCAACCAGTGGCCGGAAGACGTCGTCGACTACTTCGGCGACTACGCCAAGGGCGGCGACGAGTGCCACATGGCGTTCCACTTCCCGGTGATGCCGCGCATCTTCATGGCGGTGCGCCGCGAGTCCCGTTACCCGGTCTCGGAAATCCTCGCCAAGACCCCGGCGATCCCGCGCAACGCCCAGTGGGGCATCTTCCTGCGCAACCACGACGAGCTCACCCTCGAAATGGTCACGGACGAAGAGCGCGACTACATGTACGCCGAGTACGCCAAGGATCCCCGGATGCGCGCCAACATCGGCATCCGGCGGCGTCTCGCCTCGCTCCTGGACAACGACCGCAACCAGATCGAGCTGTTCACCGCGCTGCTGCTGTCGCTGCCCGGCTCGCCGATCCTGTACTACGGCGACGAGATCGGGATGGGCGACAACATCTGGCTCGGCGACCGTGACGCGGTGCGCACGCCGATGCAGTGGACCCCCGACCGCAACGCGGGGTTCTCCTCCTGCGACCCGGGCCGGCTCTTCCTGCCCACGATCATGGACCCCGTCTACGGCTACCAGGTGACCAACGTCGAGGCGTCCATGGCCTCGCCGTCCTCGCTGCTGCACTGGACGCGGCGGATGATCGAGATCCGCAAGCAGAACCACGCCTTCGGACTCGGCTCGTACACCGAGCTGGCCTCCTCCAACCCGGCCGTCCTCGCGTTCCTGCGGGAACACGGCGACGACCTGGTGCTGTGCGTGCACAACTTCTCGCGCTTCCCCCAGCCCACCGAGCTGGACCTGCGGGCGTTCAACGGGATGCATCCGGTGGAGCTGATCGGCGGGGTGCGCTTCCCGGCCATCGGCGAGCTGCCGTACCTGCTCACTCTGGCGGGCCACGGCTTCTACTGGTTCCGGCTGCGCAAGGACCCCGCGCCGCCCGCCGTCGTGTGACGAGGACCCGGGCGGAGCGTTTCCAGCGCTCCGCCCGGGGCACTCTGAACCCCGAACCCCGCGCGCCGCCGGACAGCTTCTGTTGCAATCCGGGACACTCTGCGCAACTCGATTGTGTGCCCGGGGAAAGGATGCGCCGCCATGCCCAAGGCCGCACCGCCCCGTACCACCGGCCTTCCACTCACCCGGCTGCTGACCTCACTCGCCCCGCTGCTGCACGAATGGCTGCCACGGCAGCGCTGGTTCGCGGGGAAGGGCCGGCCCGTCACGGACTTCGCGCTGCTCACCGCGACGGAGCTGCTGCCGAACCTGCTGCACCTGCTCGTACGCACCGAACACGCCACGCCGTCGCTGCCCGGCACCACCGCACAGCCCCCGCCCGCCGACTGCTACCAGCTCCTCGTCGGCGTGCGCGACCAGCTGCCGCCACGGCTCGCGCCCGCCCTGATCGGCCGGGCCAGCCAGGGCCCGCTCGCCGGGCGCACGGTGTACGACGCCCTCCAGGACCCCCAGTCCGCGGCCCTGCTCCTGGAGCGGCTGCGCACCCCGGGGAGCGTGGGCCCGCTGTCCTTCGACCGCGATCCCGGGGTCACGGTCGCGCCGGGGCTCGCGCCGCGGCTGCTCGGCGTGGAGCAGTCCAACTCCTCGCTGGTATACGGAGATACGTTCATTCTCAAGGTGTTCCGGCGGGTCCAGCCCGGGGTCAACCCCGACCTCGAACTGCCGTGGGCGCTGGCCCGTCAGGGCTGCGAGCGGGTGCCCGCGCCCGCCGCCTGGTTCGGCACCTCCCACCCCCAGGAGACGACGCTCGGCGTGCTCCAGCCGTTCCTGCGCGGCGCCGACGACGGCTGGGCGCTGGCGCTCGCCTCCCTCGCCGACGGGCGCTCCTTCACCCAGGAGGCGTACGAGCTGGGGCGGGCCACCGCCGATGTGCACCTCGCGCTCGCCGACGCCTTCCCGCCCGTCTCGCTCGGCCGGCCGCAGACCGCGCTGATCGCGGCCGCGATGACCGAGCGTCTGGACGCCACGGCGCAGGCGGTGCCCGCGCTCGCCCCGTACGTCCCGGGGTTGCGGGCCGCCTTCGACGCGGTCGCCTCGCTGGAGTCGGCCGGCAGCGCCCAGCGCATCCACGGCGACCTCCATCTGGGCCAAGCCCTGCGGGCCGCCGAAGGCCCCTGGTCGGTGATCGACTTCGAGGGCGAGCCGAGCCGTCCGCTCGCCGAGCGGCGCCGCCCCCAGCCCCCGGTGCGCGATGTCGCGGGCATGCTGCGCTCCTTCGACTACGCGTCCTGCTCCGCCCGGCCGAACAACCCCCGCTGGGCCGAGGAGTGCCGGGCCGCGTACTGCGCGGGCTACGCGGCGCGCTCCGGCCGCGACCCCCGTGAATCACCCGAGCTGCTGCGCGCGTACGAGACCGACAAGGCCGTGTACGAGGTGCTCTACGAAGCCCGGCACCGCCCCGACTGGCTGCCCGTGCCGATGGCGGCGATCCACCGCCTGGCAGGGGCCTGAACCCACCCGCGTACGACGCCCTTCGAGGAGGCAGTCCCCGTGACCCCCCGCCCCGCCCGCAACTCCTCCGAACCCGCCACCGGCGCCGCGGCACCCGCGGCGACGGCGGCGAAGCCCGCCAAGACGCCTCCCGCGCCACGCCGGGCCGCGAGTCGCGGCGTGCGGCCCGCGCCCGCCCTGTCCGCCGCGGACCGGGGGCGCCTGCTCGCCGGCGGTCACCACGATCCGCACGCCCTGCTCGGCGCGCACCCGGTGCGCGGCGGTGTCGCGATCCGCACCCTGCGCCCCTACGCGCGCGCCGTGACCGTGCTCGGCAAGGGGCTGCGGGCCGAGCTGCACGACGACGGGGACGGCCTGTTCTCGGGGGTGCTGCCGCTGCGCGAGGTGCCGGACTACACCCTGCTCGTCACCTACGAGGACAACGAGATCGAGGTGCACGACCCGTACCGGTTCCTGCCCTCGCTCGGCGACCTCGATCTGCATCTGATCGGCGAGGGCCGCCACGAGGAGCTGTGGACGGCGCTGGGAGCCCGCCCGATGGTGCACCAGGGCGTGACGGGGACGCGCTTCACGGTGTGGGCGCCGAACGCCCAGGGGGTCAGGGTCAGCGGCGACTTCACGTACTGGGACGGCACCGCCCACCCGATGCGCTCCCTCGGCTCGACCGGGGTGTGGGAGCTGTTCCTGCCCGGGGTCGGCGACGGCGCGCTGTACAAGTTCGACATCATGCGCCCCGACGGCAGCCACACCCTGCGGGCCGACCCGATGGCCCGGCGCACGGAGGTGCCGCCCGCCAACGCCTCGATCGTCACCGAGTCCCACCATGTGTGGCGCGACGACGACTGGATGGCGCGCCGCGCCTCGCGCCCGGTGCACGAGGCGCCGTTCTCGGTGTACGAGGTCCATCTGGCGTCCTGGCGACCGCGCCTCACCTACCGCCAGCTCGCCGATCAACTCCCGGCGTACGTCAAGGACTTGGGCTTCACCCACGTGGAGTTCCTGCCGGTCTCGGAGCACCCGTTCGGCGGCTCCTGGGGGTACCAGGTCACCGGCTTCTACGCCCCGACGTCCCGGATGGGCACCCCCGACGACTTCCGCTTCCTGGTCGACGCGCTGCACGAGGCGGGCATCGGGGTGATCGTGGACTGGGTGCCGGCGCACTTCCCGAAGGACGACTGGGCGCTCGCCGAGTTCGACGGGCGCACCCTGTACGAGCACGAGGACCCCACCCGCGCCGAACACCCCGACTGGGGAACCCTCGAATTCGACTACGGCCGCAAGGAGGTCCGCAACTTCCTGGTCGCCAACGCCACGTACTGGTGCGAGGAGTTCCACGTCGACGGGCTGCGGGTCGACGCGGTGGCCTCGATGCTGTACCTGGACTACTCGCGCGAGGACGGCGAGTGGAGCCCCAACGAGCACGGGGGGCGCGAGAACTTCGACGCGGTGGCCTTCCTCCAGGAGATGAACGCGACGGTCTACCGGCGCTGCCCCGGCGTCGTGACCATCGCCGAGGAGTCGACCGCGTGGGACGGCGTGACCCGCCCCACCGACCACGGCGGGCTCGGCTTCGGCCTGAAGTGGAACATGGGCTGGATGCACGATTCGCTGGGCTACGTCCAGCACGAGCCGGTGCACCGCAAGTACCACCACAGCGAGATGACGTTCTCGATGGTGTACGCCTACAGCGAGAACTACGTCCTGCCGATCTCGCACGACGAGGTGGTGCACGGCAAGCGCGCCCTGGTGTCGAAGATGCCCGGCGACTGGTGGCAGCAGCGCGCGACCCACCGCGCCTATCTGGGCTTCATGTGGGCCCACCCCGGCAAGCAACTCCTCTTCATGGGACAGGAGTTCGCGCAGGGAGCCGAGTGGTCGGAGGAGCACGGGCCCGACTGGTGGCTGCTCGACCCGTCCTACAGCGCCGAGCCGGACCACCGCGGCGTCCGGGACCTGGTGCGCGACCTGAACCGGGCCTACGGCGAACAGCCCGCCCTGTGGGAGCGCGACACGGACCCGGCGGGCTTCTCCTGGCTGGCGGGCGACGCGGCGGAGGACAACGTCTTCGCCTTCCTGCGCCACGACGCGTCCGGCGCGCCGCTCCTCTCGGTCTCCAACTTCTCGCCCGTGGTCCGGGCCGAGTACCGCCTGGGCGTGCCCGAGTCGGTCTCCGCCTGGCAGGAAACGCTCAACACGGACGAAGCCCGCTACGGCGGCGGGGGCGTAGGCAACCCCGACCCCCTGAAGCCCGACCCGACGCCGTCCCACGGCCGCCCGGTCTCCATCAACCTGACCCTGCCCCCACTCGCCACGGTGTGGTTCCGACCGGCCTGAGCCCGTCCGCGCCCCGGTCCGCCCACGGTGGGCGGGCCGGGGCGCGCCCCGGCGATCAGGGCGTGGCCACGGGAATCAGTCCGCCCGGGGGTCCAGAGGCGCCGGCATCACCGCGGCGAAGGCGCATTGGAACGCTCCTTGGACCAGCACGACGAGGGCGCCCCCGGCGAACAGCAGAAACCACAGCGGGAGCAGGAGCATGAAGCCCGTCATGACTCTGATCTGCTCGGACGGCATTCTCTGGCAGCGGAGCCCCACCACGATGAGGATGATCAGCGACGGAATCCCGATCATCAGGAACATGCCGGGACCCGCGGACAGGTAGTCCTTGAACGACGCCCACCTCGACATCGCGACCCACGCCTCCGGATGGTGCGGGTCGGAGCCGGGTGGGCCGACGGCCGCCGTCACGATCCACCCGATCCCGAACGTCACGCAGTACCGAACGCCGCAGGTCGCGATCCAGGTGTGCTTCTCTTCCTGACTCGGCCCGCCACCGTCCACTTCTTCCTGACTCGGACCTTCTCCGTCCACGACGCTTGTCATCTTGTCCCCGCCCCCCTGTACGACATCCGCCACAGAGCATAGGAGTGCCCCCACCTCGCGATGGCAGCGGCCGTCGGGGAGCCGGGCCACCGCAAGGTGGCCCGGCCCGGGATGCCGCTACGCCCGCGTGAAGCGCAGCGTGCGCAGCTCGAAGGGACGCAGAGTCACCTCGACCGCGCCGTCGGTCGGTTCGGTCTCGGACAGGGGGCGTTCGAGGAGGTCCGTGACCGTGGCGGCTGCCGCGGCGAAGCCGGGGGTCAGGGTCGCGCGGGCCCGGCCGCCGTGTGCCTCGTGGAAGCGGACCACCACGTCGCCGCTGCCGTCGTCGGCCAGCTTCACCGCCGTCACCACGACCGCGTCGTTGTCGACGGTGACCAGGGGGGCGACCGGGCCGGCGCCGGGCACGGTCCGCTCGGGCAGGTTCACCCGGTACCCCTCGCGCACCGCGTCGCCGACCGTCGCGCCCGGCACGAGCGAGTGCCGGAAGCGGTGCGGGCCCTGGTCGGTCTCCGGGTCGGGGAAGCGGGGGGCCCGCAGCAGCGAGACCCGCAGGGTCGTCGTGGTCCCGGCGTCCTCGGGGCGGACGGTGCGCGTCACGTCGTGGCCGTACGTCGAGTCGGTGACCAGGGCCACGCCCCAGCCGGGCTCCTCCAGGTGCACGAAGCGGTGGTTGCACGCCTCGAACTTGGCCGACTCCCAGCTCGTGTTGGTGTGCGTGGCCCGGTAGAAGTGCCCGAACTGGGTCTCCGACGCGTACCGCTCCGCGTGCACATCCAGCGGGAAGGCCAGCTTCAGGAACTTCTCCGTCTCGTGCCAGTCCACCTCGGTCAGGATGTCGAGGCGCGGGGAGTCCGGGGCGAGGCTCAGGGTCTGCGTCACCTTCGAGGCACCGAACGACCGCACCACCCGCACCGACGCGCCCTCGCCCGCCGTCACCTCGTCCGCCTCGACCAGGTCGGTCACGGTGTTGCGGTAGAACGCGTCGACGTCCCAGGCGTCCCACATGTTGGGGAAGTCGGGGTGGATCTGGAGCAGGTTCGCGGGGCGGTCCGGTGCGATCGCCTCGCGTCCGGCGCCCAGGTCGTACGCCGAGACGACCAGGCCCCGCCCGTCGATCTCCACCCGTACCCGGGCGTTGGACAGGACGAACCCGCCGTCGGGGCGCGCGGACAGCTCGGGCCTGCTCTGCGCCGCGCGGACCGCCGCGCCGCCCGCGGCCACACCGTGGCGCCCGTGCGGGGTCGCGTTGAAGACCAGGGCCTGGGTGCCCCGGCCCGCGAGGGCGCGCTGGGCGTTCTCGATGAGGGCGGTCAGTTCGGCGGCGACCGCCGCGTACGTCTTCTCGGCCTCGCGGTGCACCCAGGCGATGGAGGAGCCGGGCAGGATGTCGTGGAACTGGTGCAGCAGGACCGTCTTCCAGACGCGGTCCAACTCCTCGTAGGAGTACGCGAATCCGGGCTCGCGCACGGCGGCCGTCGCCGACCACAGCTCCGCCTCGCGCAGCAGGTGCTCGCTCCTGCGGTTGCCCTGCTTGGTCTTGGCCTGGCTGGTGAGCGTGGCCCGGTGCAGTTCCAGGTACAGCTCGCCCACCCACACCGGCGGGTTCACGTACTCCGCCTCCGCCTTCGCGAAGAAGTCGGCCGGCGTCTCCCAGACCACCTGGGCGCTGCCCTCCAGGTTCTTCAGGCGGGCCGCCTTGGCGATCATCTCGCGGGTGGTGCCGCCGCCCCCGTCGCCCCAGCCGGTCGGTGCGAGCGAGTGCCGGGCGACGCCCTTGTCCTTGAAGTTCCTGGCGGCGTGGGCGATCTCGCTGCCCTTCATCGCGCAGTTGTAGGTGTCGACGGGCGGGAAGTGCGTGAAGATCCGGGTGCCGTCGATGCCCTCCCATTGGAAGGTGTGGTGGGGGAACTTGTTCGTCTGCGACCAGGAGATCTTCTGGGTGAGCAGCCACTTGGAGCCGGCCGCCTTGATGATCTGGGGCAGGCCCGCGGCGAAGCCGAAGGTGTCGGGCAGCCACGCCTCGTCGTTCTCCACGCCGAACTCGTCGATGAAGAAGCGTTTGCCGTGCACGAACTGGCGGGCCATCGCCTCCGAGCCCGGCATGTTGGTGTCGGCCTCCACCCACATGCCGCCGGCCGGCACGAACCGGCCGTCCGCGACGGCCTTGACGACCTTCGCCCACACCTCGGGCCGGTGCTCCTTGATCCACGCCCACTGCTGGGCCTGCGACATCGAGAAGATGAACTCGGGCTCGTCGTCCAGGAGCGCCGTCATGTTGGAGGTGGTGCGCGCCACCTTGCGTACGGTCTCGCGCAGCGGCCACAGCCACGCCGAGTCGATGTGGGCGTGGCCGACCGCGCTGATCCGGTGGGCCGACGGCTCGGCGGGCGACGCCAGGACCCCGGTCAGCTCCGCGCGGGCCGCTTGCGCCGTGCCGTTGACGTCCTGGAGGTCGAGGGCGTCGAGGGCGCGGTCGACGGCGCGCAGGATGTCCCAGCGCCGCGCCGACTCGACGGGCAGCTCGTGCATGAGCTCGCCGAGCACCTCCAGGTCGATGACGAGGCGCCACACCGTCTCGTCGAAGACCGCGAGGTCCATGCGGGTCAGCTTGTACAGCGGGTCGCGGTGCGAGGTCTCGATGTCGCCGAGCGGGGTCGGCACGAAGGGGTGGTAGTCGAGCAGGACCGGGTTGGAGGCGGCCTCGATGTGCAGGCGCACCTCCTCGCCGCCCTCGACCGGCGCGCCGATCCGCACCCACTGGTTGCGCGGGTTGAGGCCCTTCACCGGGGTGCCGTCGGGCCGGTAGACGAGTCCTTCGCACTGGAAGCCCGGCATGTTCTCGTCGAAGCCGAGGTCGAGGACGGCCTCGACGCAGCGGCCCGCCCACTCCGCCGGCACCCGTCCGGTCACCCGGAACCAGCTGGTGCCCCAGGGCGCGCCCCACGCGTCGCCGACCGCGACCGGCACCACCTGTGCCGCGAGCCCCTCCGCCACCGGCACTGTTCCCCAAGCTCTCGACTCCGCTCGAGCAGGGGAGGCCCCAATCCCGGGCGCCACCCACACGGCGACGTCCAGCGGCACCGACTCCGGGTACACGGCGGGACGGATGCGTTCGTCCAGAACGCGCTTGAGGCGGGCTTCGACCAAGCCGCGGTCGTCATGCATGGGGGGTGCTCCGTTTCGGGAAGGGGTGGGACTGCCGGGGTGTGGGCTACCAGGTGTGGGCGGCCCGCGCGGGGCCGGACGCGGTGTAGAGCTCGCCCACCGCCCGCACTTCGAAGCATGCCGACTTCTCGCCCGGTTCGGGTAGCGCGCCCGGCACGAAGTAGGCGCTCTGGCAGGTGCCGCCGAGGAAGCGCCGGGTGCCGTCCGGCAGCAGCCGGTGCAGCTCGTAGTGGCGTACGGGACCGGGCGCCGGGCGCCAGGTGAGGCGCAGGCCGTCCGATCCGGCGGCGATTGTCAACTTGTCCGGTGCGGACGGCACTTGAGGGCCGTCATGGATGGCCAGTGCGCCCAGACGGTAATGCAGCGCGCCCTGCGCGGTGAGCCGCACGCCGACCGCGCGCGCGGTGCCGGACAGGCCCGGCAGGGCGAGCCGCGTGGTGGTCCAGGCGCCCGCCTTCAGGGTTGTGGCGGGCAGCAGGCGGTAGGGGTACGGGTCACCCGGCCGGGCGGGTTCGGCGGTGGCGACGGCCGGCTCGACGGTGACGTCCGCGTCGGCGCGGTGGGTGAGTTCGATGACCGTACGGGGCGACAGCGGCAGCCGGGTGGCGTACAGGTCGAGCGTGACCGGCGCGCCCGGCTCCCCGGTGACCAGGACACTGCTGCCGCCGCGCCAGGCGTCCTCGAAGTCGAAGGCGACGGCGGGATGACGGCCGTCGGTGCGGGTGACCCAGCGGCGGGACGGCAGCCGGTCCTGGAGCCCGAGGTGGTTCCACGGGGCGCTCGACGTGACCGCGCCGCCGTCGTACCAGCGCACTCCGTGGCCGGTGTTGAACGTGGTGGCGAAGGGCAGCGCGGTGATGGTGGAGCGGTCGGCGACGGCGGTGGCGGGGGCGCGCCAGGGGTCGGCAGCGGCCGGGCGCGAGGGGTCGAGCGAGGAGCCGGTCCAGAAGCGGTCGTCGGCGGCGTGGAAGTCGCCGGGGGTGCGGCTCTCGGGAAGGTGGTTGCGGGTCCACTCGGGCCGGTAGAAGCCGTACGAGGCGATGCCCGGCTTCGCGGCGGGCACGATCGCGTCCCAGTCGACCGGGGTGTCCCAGCCGTGGGACTCCACGTCCACACCGGCCCACAACTGGTAGCGGTCGCGCCCCAGTTGGCCGGCCTTGGCGCCGGACGACGCGAGCGTCGCGGCCGTCCAGCGGAAGTCGAGGAACATGGTGTCGGCGGCCCGGAAGAAGGCCTCGTTCTGGCTGTTGAGGGCGCCCTGCCAGCTGACCGAGCCGTTGGCGGTCATCGCGTCGTACCAGGTGACCCGCTGCCCCCTGGCCGCGCCGAGCTGCTTCAGCTCGGTCAGGAAGCCGCGCATGTCGAGGGCGAGCGCGGTGTTCCCTCCGCCGGTCTCGGCGTTGACGAACCAGCCGTCGAAGCCGTACGCGGCGGCCACCGCGACGAGCCGCTCGGCGAGCGGGTAGTGGCCCGCGGCGTCCTTCCGCACGAGGTCGCGGGTCCACTGGAGCTGCCCGCCGTAGGCCGCGGGCGGCAGGAAGACGTTGCCGAGGACGGGCACGCCGTGCCGGTGGGCGGCGTCCACGACGGGCGCGTTGGGCGCGAGGATCAGCCCCTCGCCGGACGAGCCGCCCCAGAAGACCAGCTCGTCCAGGTAGGCCCAGTGGGTGAGGGCGTAGTAGTCGGCGGTGGGGGCGCCCTGCGAGGGGTTGGACGCGGTGGGCCCGAACGAGACGAGGGACTGGACGCGGGCCTGTCCCGCGCGGGCCGTGGTGTTGGCGGCGGTGGGAGTGAACCGCGCCGCGAGCGGTACGGACGCCGCGTTGAACGCCAGGTCGGGGTCGCTCTCGGCGCGCCAGGACGCCAGACTGCGCCAGGTGATGCCGGGGCCGGGGCTGCCGGCGGGCAGCGAGTCCGGGTACCAGTAGGACGCGTACGGCTGAACGGGCTTGAGCGCGGCCCCGGTTGGCGGGTGCGGCGCGGTGCGGGCCGCGGGGGCGGCGTACGCGGGGAGCGCGGGGGCGAGGGCGGCGGCCGCGCCTGCGACGACCACGGCGCGTCTGGTGGGGAGCTGGTTCACGGGGTGCCTCCTGGGCGGGAGCGTTACCGGACCTGGTCTGGGGTGATGACGTCGGTGATGCCGCGCGCGGCGAGATGGGCCCGGTCGGCGGCGCGGCTCGCGAGGACGGTGGTGGGGCGGGCGCCGTCGGCGGTGAGCCGGAAGAACGCCTCGAAGACCGCGCCGCCGGGGGCGCAGTGCGAGCGGGACTCGGGGGCGTCCGGCACCACGAGGGCGGTGGCCCGGGGCGCGGGGGCGTAGCCGCGGGCGCCGTCGCGGAAGGCCGCGGCGGTACGGGCGATCACCTCGGCGGTGTCCTTGCGGCGCCCGTCGTTGGTCAACAGGCCGAGACCGTATTCGAGTTCGGGGTAGTCGGCGAGGTCGCGCGACACGTCGTGCGAGCACCACCAGGTGATGCCCCACAGGTCCGGGCAGTCCAGGGCGTTCTCGACGGTCGCCTCGGTGAAGGCCGCGGCGTGCACCGGCGGCACCAGCGGGGCGGGGGCACCGACCTCCTGGAGCCAGACCGGGCGGTGCGGGTCGGCGGCCCAGGCCTTGGCCAGCTCGATCAGATAGGCGGCGTGGTGCTCGGTCGCCGTCGAGACCCGCCCGTGGAGCTGGGCGGTGCCGTTGAAGACCCAGGAGTGCACGGCGGTGACGGCGCCGCGCCGTGCCGCCTGGGCCGGGGTGAACGGCATGTCGTCCTGGTACCAGCACGCGTCGTACTCAGCGTGCAGGTGGAGCCGGCCCGGCGCGCCCTCCTCGCACGCGGCCAGCATCCGCTCCAGCCAGGCGTCGGCCTCGTCGGGGGTGGCCCGGTCGGGGTCGGGGTGGGGGCCCGCGGAGAACTGGTTGATCTCGTTGCCGAGGGTGAGGCCGATGAAGTTGGGCCGGTCGGCGAGGGCGGCGGCCAGGGTGCGCAGATAGGCGGCCTGTCCGTCGACGACGTCCGGGTCGGTGAACAGGTTGCGGCGGTGCCAGGTGCGGGTCCAGGCGGGCAGGAAGTCGAAGCTCGACAGGTGCCCCTGGAGCCCGTCGACGTTGACGTCGAGGCCCCGCTCGGCGGCGGCGTCCGCGAGGTCGAGGAGGTGCTCGACAGCGCGGGGCCTGATCAGGGTGCGGTTGGGCTGGAAGTAGGGCCAGAGCGGGAAGACGCGTATGTGGTCGAGGCCGAGCGCGGCTATCGCGTCGAGGTCGGCCCGCACCGCGTCCGGGTCGTAGTCGAGCCAGTGGTGGAACCAGCCTTGGCTGGGCGTGTAGTTGACGCCGAAGCGCGGGGCTGCCATGGGGTGAGCTCCAAGGTAGTTCTGGCGGGCGGAGGTGCTCCTGGGTGCGGAGGGTGCGGCTATCCCTTGACCGCGCCCTCGCCGACACCGCGGAAGAAGAACCGCTGGAGGCAGGCGAAGAGCACGATCAGCGGGGCGACGGCGATGATGGTGCCCGCCGCCACGACGCGCTGGTTGTCGGAGAACGTGCCGTGGAGGAAGTTCAGGCCGACGGTGAGCGTGAAGTGTTCGGAGTCGGAGAGCACGATCAGGGGCCACAGGAAGTCGTCCCAGGCGCCCATGAACGAGAAGATCGCGACGACGGCGAGGGTGCCCTTCACGGCGGGCAGCGCGATCCGCGTGAAGCGCTGCCACACGTTGGCGCCGTCGATGACGGCCGCCTCCTCGATCTCGTACGGGATGGTGTCGAAGGCGTTGCGCATCAGCAGGACGTTCATCGCGCCGATGCAGCCGGGCAGCACCACGGCGACCAGGGTGTTGTTCAGCTCCAAGGAGCGCATCGTGGCGAACTGGGCGAGCATGGTGGCTTCCGTCGGCACCAGGAGCGCGAGGACGAACACGACGGCGGCGGCGCCGCGGCCCCGGAAGCGGAGCCGGGAGAGCGCGTAGCCGGCCATCGCGGCGCCGATCACGTTGGTCGCGACGTTGCTGACGGCCACCTTCAGGGAGTTCAGGATGAAGTCCCAGACGGGGATGATGTCCGCGACGTCGCGGTAGTTCGCGACGGTGGGGTGCGCGGGCAGCAGCCGGGGCGGCGAGGTGTAGATGTCCTCGGTGGTGCCCTTGAGCGAGGTGGACAGCTGCCACAGGAACGGGCCGATCATGATGAGCAGCACCAGCACCAGGGCCGTGTACCGCAGCGCCTTGCGCCACCGGGGGGCGCGGGTGCGCCGGGGCGCGGCGGAGCGCGGCGAGTCGGCGGTGTGCTGGGCGACGGCGGCCATCAGTCCTTGTCCTTCCGGTCGGCCCGCAGCACGAGCAGCATCAGGACCAGGGTCAGCAGGAACAGCACGATCGACATGGCGGAGGCGTAGCCGGTGCGGCCCTGGAGCCCGGTGCCGGCCCGCTGGATGAGCATGACGAGGGTGGTGTCCGCGCCGGCGGGGCCGCCGGTGGGGCCCGCGATCATGTAGACCTCGCTGAAGACCTTGAAGGCGGAGACCGCGGAGAGCGCGGCGACCAGGACCATCGTGGAGCGCACGGAGGGCATGGTCACGGAGACGAAGCGGCGGACCGGTCCCGCGCCGTCGACCTCGGCGGCCTCGTGGAGCTCCCTGGGTACGTTGGCGAGCGCGGCCAGGTAAATGATCATGTAGTAGCCGAGGCCCTTCCACACCGTCAGGGCCATCGAACTGAGCAGCAGGAGCCACTGGTTGGACAGAAACGGCACCGGGTCGACGCCCACCATGCGCAGCACGCCGTTGACGAAGCCGCGGTCGTCCAGCATCCACACCCACATCAGGGCGACGACGACCACCGACGCCACGACCGGCGTGTAGTACGCGGACCGGAAGAAGGCGATGCCGGGGATGTGCCGCTGGACCAGGAGGGCGAGGAGCAGCGGCAGCAGGACCAGGCACGGCACGACGAGGACCACGTACAGCGCGCTGTTGCGCAGCGCGACCCAGAACTGGTCGTCGTGGACGAGCGCCGTGAAGTTGTCGAGGCCCACGAAGCTGCCGGTCGTCAGGGTGCGGGCGTCGGTGAACGACTTCCACACGGTGGCGAGGAACGGATACAGGTTGAAGGCGAGGGTGATCAGGAGGCCCGGCGCGAGGAAGAGCCAGGGGGTGAGGGCGCGGTGGGTGCGGCCCGCGGGGCGGCCGGCGAGGCGGCCCGCGCGCCGGCCGGGGGCGGCGGTGCGCGGGCGGCCCGCGGCCCCCTTGGTGACGGTCGGGGTCGAAACACTCATCGGCGGGCCCGCCGGGCGGCCGGTGCGGGGATGCTCATCGCTCGGTCACCCGGTCACTTCT
Organism: Streptomyces sp. NBC_00083; assembly: GCF_026343295.1. Classification (GTDB taxonomy): domain Bacteria; phylum Actinomycetota; class Actinomycetes; order Streptomycetales; family Streptomycetaceae; genus Streptomyces. The sequence goes on along the minus strand of NZ_JAPELY010000002.1, from coordinate 1,025,724 downwards.
GCTGGATCAGCTTGGTCATCTGGTTGGCCGCGCTGTCCAGAGCGTCCTTCGGGGACGCCTTGCCCTGGAGGCACTTGGCTGTCTCGTTGCGCAGGATCGTCTTCATCTCGTCGCTGAACAGCACCGGCGTGTAGTTGACGGCGGTCGGCAGCATCTTGGCCGAGGCGACCCGGATCCTGCCCTCCTCGGTGCCGTCCGCCTTCGTCCAGTACTCCTTGTCGAGGGAGCCCTTGGTGCTGGGGAAGACGGCGACCTTGTGGCCGAAGTCCTCCTGGTTCTTCTGGTCCGTGACGAAGTGCGCGAAGGCGAGCGCGGTCGCGGCGTTCTTGCTCTGCGAGTTGACCGAGAGGCCCTGCAAGTACATGTTCTGCTTGCCGGTGTTGGTCGGTACGTCCGTGATGCCGAGGTTGCCGTAGAGCGACGGGGCGTTCTTCTTGAAGGTGTCCAGGTCGTGGGCGCTGCCCGGGTTCATGGCCACCTCCTGCTGGAGGAACTTCTGCCCGGCGGTCTCCGCGGTGAGCGTCAGGGCCTGCTTGTGCAGTCCGCCCTCCTTGAACATCTGCTGATACTTCGTCAGGAACTCGACGCCCTTGGCGTCGTTGAAGGTGAACTTCGTGCCGTCCTTGCTCATGATGGAGACGCCGTACCGGCCGAAGTCCTCGACGGTCGGCGGCTGCGCGAGCGTCGCCTTCCCCTTCTGCGCCAACTGGGCCGCGTCCGCGAAGAGTTCGTCGAACGTTTTGGGCGCCTTCTCGGGGTCGAGGCCGGCGTCCTTGAACATCGTCTTGTTGTAGAAGAGGGGGCCGGTGTTCAGATACCAGGGAAAGGCGTACGAGCCGTCGAGCCCCGGCATGTCGAAGCCCTGCCAGGCGCCGTCGAGGTACTCGAGCTTGAACTTGGCGGCGGTCTTGTCCTGGTCCAGGTTGAGCAGCGTGCCGGCCTTGGCGAGCGGATAGGCGAGGTCCGGGGAGAGGTTCACGACATCGGGGAGGGTGCCGGCGGTGGCGTCGGCGCTCAACTTGTCGGCGTAGTTGTCGGCGGGCTGGTCCACCCACTTCACCGTGGTGCCCGGGTTGGCCTTCTCGAAGTCCTTGATGACGCCTTCGAAGTAGTCCTTGAAGTTGGCGCGGAGGTTCCAGGTCTGGAACTTGATCTCGCCCTCGATCTTCCCGTCGGTGGCCGAGCCCTTGCCGCCACCGCCGCCACCGCACGCGGTGAGCAGGGTGAGCGAGAGGGCGGCGCCGAGACCGACGGCCGTCCGGATCGCGACACTGCGATGAATGGACATGAGTGGCTGACTCCTTCGCCTCGTCCCGATGACGTTGCCGCACACCATGCAGCGCGCATTAATTGGCCGTCAATACCGAATAAGCGACCTGATTGACTAAACACGCAGGTCAGCGACGCTAAAAAGGACTAAAGTCCTGAATATGAGGACGCAACTAAGGCGGTTTAGTGACCTTGAACTAAACCGCGTTACCATCAGCGCATGAGCGAGCTCGAAAGCGATGCGTCACCGCCCCGCCGCCCGACGATGAAGGACGTGGCCAGAGAGGCGGGCGTCTCCACGAGCGCGGTCTCCTTCGCCCTCAACAACCGCCCCGGGGTCTCCGATTCGACCCGGCGCCGGGTCATACGGGTCGCGGACCGGCTCGGCTGGCGGCCGAGTTCCGCGGCGCGGGCACTGTCCGGCGAGAACGCGGGGGCGATCGGGCTCGTCCTCGCCCGGCCCGCGGACAGCCTGGGCGGCGAGTCGTTCTTCCTCCAGCTCGTCTCGGGCATCCAGGCGAGCCTCGCGCCGCGCGACCAGGCACTGGTGTTCCAGATGGTCGACGACGTCCAGGCGGAGTGCGAGCTGTACCGGCGGTGGTGGGCGGAGGGCCGGGTGGACGGGGTCATCGTGGTCGACCCCCGGGTGTCCGATCCGCGCCCCGAAACCCTCGCGGTACTCGGCCTGCCGGCCGTGATCATCGGCGGGATGGAGGCACCGGGAAACCCCGGGGCGCCCCAACTCCCGCGCCAGGCAAGGCTCTCCAACATCTGGGCCGACGACTCCGGCGCGATGGACCTGATCGTGCGTCATTTGTACGGGCTCGGGCACCGCCGCATCGGTCACATCGCGGGTACGCTCGGCTTCGCCCACACCGCGCGCAGGATCGCCTCGCTGCGGGCGGCGGCGCGGCGGCTCGGCCTGGAACACGCGGTGTCCGTGACGACGGACTTCACGGACCGCCAGGGCGCGAAGGCCGCGCGGCGCCTGTTCGCGGGCGCCACCGCGCCGACCGCCCTCATCTGCGACAACGAGGTCATGGCGGTGGCGGCGGTCAGTGTCGCGGCGGAGCGGGGGCTGTTGATCCCGCGCGACGTGTCGGTGGTGTCCTGGGAGGACTCCGTCATCTGCCACACGCTGCATCCGCAGTTGACGGCGCTGGTTCGCAAAGCGGACGAGTTCGGGCATCGCGCGGCGGGGCAGCTCCTGGAGCTGCTGGACGGCGGGGAGCCCCGGCAGCTCCAGGATCCGCTGCCGCGGCTGCAGCCCCGCGAAAGCACGGCGCCCCCAAGGTGACCCTCCGGGGGGCTGCCCCACCGTGCGGCAACGTGAGGGTGCGGCTCCCGGGGCTCCGCGGGGGCTTCGCCGCCTGCGCCCCCCGGAGGGTCACCGCATGCGGGTGAACGTGCGGTACTGGTCCGGCGTGTACCAGGCCGAGCCGTCGTCGCCGGTGACGATGCGTTGGGGGCCCCGCGCACGACCCGGCTGCTTGGCCTCGACGTCCCAGGTCCGGTAGTGGACCTGGGTTCCATTGGCGCCGGTCACGGGCAACTGGCCCTCCTGGTTCGGCCAGTTCGCACCGCCCTGGGTGCCCGGCGCGTCGGAGGGCGGCCAATGGCCCGCGTCGATCTTCGCCAGGGTGTCGACCGCCGCGGCGGGAACGGGAGCCGCCGCGCGAGTCATGGCCGCAGCGGGCAGGGCGCGTTCGGCAGGGCGCGCCTGCGCGGAGGCGAAGGCTGCGGCGGGGGCCCAGGAGAGAGCTGCGGTGGCGACGGCGACCCCGGCCAGCACCCGGAACGTGGTCCTCTGCACTGTTCATGCTCCTTAGTCGTGAGTAGGGGGAGTTTGACACCCCCTACTCACGAATGCGGGACGACGCTCGCACAACAACCCACCCAGGAGCGCGCGCGGGACCCGACCCGGTGCGGGGTCAGGGGGTCAGGGGGTTCAGCGCCTCCGGTACGGGCCCCGCGTGCAGGATTCCGAGCCGCTGCGTCGCCCGCGTCAGCGCGACGTACAGGTCGCTCACCCCGTACTCCCCCGGCTCCACCACCAGCACCGTGTCGAATTCCAGCCCCTTCGCCTGACGCGGGTCGAGCAGCACGGCCTCCCTCGTCAGGTCGGGGGTGGGGCCGGTCGCCGTGTCGTCGGGCAGGGCGCGGCGCAGCGCCTCGTGGAGGCGGGGCGGGGCGATCACCGCGAGCCGCCCCGTGCCGCGCTCGGCGGCGACGGCGCCCGCCACCGCCCCGGCGAGCCCGTCGGGCGCGACGCGCCGGGCCCAGGGGTGCACCCCCGTGGACCGCACCGAGCGCGGCGGCTCGAAGGACGGGTCCACCGCACGGCACACCCGCGCCGCGAACTCCATGATCTCGGCGGGCGTACGGTAGTTGACCCCGAGCCGTACGTGCTCCCAGTGGTCCTCGGCGACGTACGGCGCGAGGATCCGCTCCCAGGAGCCCACCCCCGCCGCCTCCGCGGTCTGCGCCGGGTCGCCGACGAGCGTCATCGAACGGGTCGGGCAGCGCCGCATGAGCAGCCGCCAGGCCATCGCCGAGAGCTCCTGCGCCTCGTCGACGATGATGTGCCCGAACGCCCAGGTCCGGTCGGCCGCGGCCCGTTCGGCCGCGCTGCGGTGGTCGGCCTCCTCGTGCCGCTCGGCCATCCGCTCGGCGTCGATGATGTTGTGCGCCGCGAGCACCTCGGACTCCTCGTCCTCGAACTCGTACGACTCCGATCCCGCGGACAGGTCGAGCACGCCCTGCGCGTAGGCGATCCGCTCCTGGCGCTCGGCCTCGGCGGCGGCCCGTGCCGCGCTGTCGTCCTCGCCGAGGAGTTCCGCCGCCTCGTCGAGCAGCGGTACGTCGCCGGGGGTCCAGGCGCCGCCCTCGCGGCGGACGGACTTGGCTTCGGCGTCCGGGAGTCGGGCCGGTTCGGCGAGGAAGTCCCGCACGAACTCCTCGGGCGTCAGCTGCGGCCAGAGCTCCGCGATCGCCGCGTGCACCTCGTGGCTCGTCGCGATCTCCTTGCCCATCTGCGCGGCGTCGTCGGGACCGAGCAGGTTCGGGCCTCCGAAGGGGTCGGCGCCGATGCGCTCCACGAGCTGCGCGGTGAGCGCGTCGATGATGTGGAAGGCGAAGTGCGGCCGGGCCAGGTTGTGCGGGAGCCCGCTCTCGCGTGCCTTCCACCGGGCGTCCTCCGCCATCGCCCGGTCGAGCTGGAGCGTGCCGTACCCCTCGTGCGGGATGTCGATCGCCCGCTCGGGCACGGTCTGGCGGTCGCGTACGGCGGCCGCGAGCACATCCGCCATCGTGGCGCGGCCCTTGATCTCGGCCGCCTCGGGGGTGTCGGTGCCGGTCGCGTGGACGCCGGGGAAGAGTTCGGACAGGGTCGACAGGAGCACCCCGGTCTCGCCGAGCGAGGGCAGGACGTCGCCGATGTAGCCGAGGAACGCGGGGTTGGGTCCGACCACGAGCACGGCCCTGCGGGCCAGCAACTCCCGGTACGCGTAGAGGAGATAGGCCGCCCGGTGCAGGGCGACGACGGTCTTCCCGGTGCCGGGGCCGCCCTCGACGACGAGCACCCCGTGGTGCGGGGCCCGGATGATGCGGTCCTGCTCGGCCTGGATGGTCTGGACGATGTCGTGCATCCGGCCGGTGCGGGCGGCGTCGAGCGCGGCGAGCAGCACCTCGTCGGCGTTGGCGCCCTCGTGTCCGGTGCGCTCGGAGTCGGTCAGGTCGAGCAGCTCGTCGTGGAGCGCGGTGACGGTGCGGCCCTCGGTGGTGATGTGCCGCCTGCGCCGCAGCCCCATCGGGGAATAGCCGGTGGCGAGATAGAAGGGGCGGGCGACTTCGGCACGCCAGTCGATGACGAGCGGGGTGCGTTCGCGGTCGTCCCTGCGGATTCCGATGCGTCCGACGTGATGCGCCGTGCCGTCCCGGAAATCGAGCTTTCCGAAGCACAGCCCGTTCTCACCCGCGTTGAGGGCGTCGAGCAGCCCGGACTGTTCGGCGACCATCACATCGCGTTCGAGTCGCGCTTGGAGACCCGTCCCGGCCTGCGCCAACGCCGTCCGCGTCGCCGACTCGGCCTGGTCGCGCAGCTCATCGAGGCGGGCATAGAGACCGGTGATGAATTGCTGTTCCTTCCGAAATTCCTCGGTTGACAATTCCACTCCTGACGCGGTACAGTGCTTTCATAAGGCTTCTTCGTGGCTTTGTTTTCACCAGACACGAAACACCCAATATACGCAAGGAAATGCCCCGGATGTCAATTCATCCGGGGCATTTTCTTTGCGCTCCGCGCGACCTGCGACCCTGCGGCGCCTCGTCAGATCACATCGGCTAGCTCCTGCAGCAGGCGCCGCTTGGGCCGCGCGCCCACCATCGTCTTCACCGGCTCGCCGTCGACGAAGACCATCAGTGTGGGCATCGACAGGACGCCGTACTTGGCCGTCGTCTCCGGGTTCCTGTCCACGTCGAGCTGGACGATCCTGAGCCGGTCCGCCTCCTCGGCCGCCAGCGCACTGAGCACGGGCGCGATCTGCCGGCACGGACCGCACCAGTCGGCCGTGAACTCCACCAGGACGGGAAGGGCCGCCCCCGTCACCTCGTCCGCGAACGTCCGGTCGTCGACCTCGTCCACGCCTGCTGCCTTGATCATCGCGTCATCCCCTCGTTCGTCCTTCGGCTCCCGGTGGCTCCGGGCCCAGCTCGCAGCGCGGCTCCGGACCACCCGGAAGCTCCGCCGCCGCCAGCACCTCGGCGCGCGCCAGCTCCGCCCCCACCTGGGCGCGTACGGCACCGAGTTCGTCGATCAGCGCGTCGAGCTCGGACAGCTTGCGGCGGTACACCGCGAGCGACGCCGGACAGGTGTCCCCGGCCGGATGGCCGGCCCGCAGACAGTCCACGAACGGCCGGGTCTCCTCCAGCTCGAACCCGAAGTCCTGCAGGGTCTTGATCTGCTGGAGCAGCCGCAGGTCGTTCTCGTCGTAGGTCCGGTAGCCGTTGCCCGTGCGTCGCGCGGCCAGCAGGCCGCGCGACTCGTAGTACCGAAGCGTGCGGGTCGTCGTGCCGGCCCGCGCCGCGAGTTCTCCGATGCGCATGACAAGGACGGTAATCCTTGACGCCGACGGCAGGGCAAGGAGGGACGCGGGCGGGCCGGGCGGCGCCGGACGGTCAGACCGGAAGGGTCCGGCGCTCCTCGGCGGTCTCGCTCGGCTGCGCCTCGCCCTTGTCGCGGCGGGGCAGGAGCACGGCGACCAGGACGGTTCCGACACCCAGGATGACCGCGCCGACGAGGCTGGTGCGGGCGACCGCGTCCGAGAAGGCGGAACCCACCGCGTGGCTCATCTGCTGTGCTCCGGCGGCCAGTTGCTCGGCCTGCGCCTTCAGCTGGGCGGCCTGCTGCGGGGTGCCCGCGTGCAGGGCCTGCGCGCCGAGCTGCCTGGCCTGGTCGCCGATGCCCTGGGCCACCGCGTATCCGGCGCCGACCGAGTCCTGGGCGGTGGCGAGCGCGGACGCGGGGAGCTTCGTACCGGCGGTGGCGTCGGCGAGGTGCGAGGAGTACGACTTGGCGAGCACCGAGCCGAGGATCGCGATGCCGAGCGAGCCGCCGAGTTCGAGCGAGGTGTCGTTGACGGCTCCGCCGACGCCGAGTTCGGCCTCCGGGAAGGCGCCCATGATCGCGTCGGTGCAGGGCGAGAGGGCGAGCCCGATCGCGACGCCGAGGATGATCAGCGGCGCGAGGAAGTCGCCGTAGCCGGAGCCCGAGTCGACCCGGGTGAGCAGCGCGAGCGCGACGGTCCCGGCGACCATGCCGGCGCTGACCGTGACCTTCATGCCGAGCCGCGGGGTGAGCAGGCCGGTCAGCGCGGAGCCGACGAACACCGCGCCGGCCAGCGGCAGCATCCGGATGCCGGTCTCCAGCGGGGTGTAGCCGAGCACGAACTGGAGGTGCTGGGTGAGGTAGTAGAACGCGCCGAACACGGCGAGGAAGAAGAGCGCGACGGCGAGCAGCGAGCCCGAGAACATGCGGTGCGCGAAGCGGCGCACGTTCAGGACGGGCCGCGGGTGGCGCAGCTCCCACAGGACGAAGAACACGAAGCCGAGCCCGGCGACGACCGCCGCGGTGATCGCCTTGGCGTCCCAGCCGAAGTGCGGACCCTGGATGATCATGTACACGAGCGCGCCGACGGAGACCACCGAGAGCAGCCCGCCGACGTAGTCGATGCGGTCGTGGTGGGCGGCCCGGGACGGCGGCACGAGGACGAACGCGCCGACGACCGCGAGCAGTGCGATCGGCACGTTGATGAGGAACGTCGAGGCCCAGCCGTGGTTCTCCAGGAGCGCGCCGGCGACCAACGGCCCGGCGGCGATGGCGATTCCGGCGGTCGCGGTCCACAGCAGGATCGCCTTGGCGCGCTCGGCTCGCGGGAAGGTGGAGGCGAGCAGCGACAGGGTGGCGGGCATGATCAGCGCGGCGCCGACGCCCATGACGGCGCGGGAGGCGATGACACCCGTCGAGCTCTCCACGAGCGAGCCGGCCACGGAGGCGCCCGCGAAGACGAGAAGGCCGAGCACGAGCGCGCCCCGGCGGCTGTACTTGTCGCCGATCGCACCGAGCAGCAGCATCAGCGCGGCGTACGGGACGGTGTAGCCGTCGATGACCCACTGGAGGTCGGAGCTGCTGAGCCCGAGGTCCTTGGTCATGTCGGGCGCTGCCACGGTGAGGGCGGTGTTCGCCATCACGATGATCAACAGGCTGAGGCAGAGCACGAGCAGCGCCCACCAGCGCCGCCGGTAGGGCGCCCCCATCGTCTCGACGGGCTCCTTGATGACGAGACCCACGGTGTCCCACCCTTCCTCGGTCTTGCTGTTCCCGCTCGGGGAAGATCCACTTGCACATCGCTGTGCAATTACACACTGGTGTGCAATTTACGCCTCTGCGCGGCGCTGTGCAAAATGGGGCTGTGACTGCTACCCCTGCCGCCCCCTCGGGGGGCCGCGCCGACGCGAATCGCCGCCGCATCATGGAGGTGGCCTTCGCCGAGCTGGTGCGCGATCCGGACGCGTCGATGGACCACGTCGCCCGAGCGGCGGGTGTCGTACGGCGCACGGTGTACGGGCACTTCCCGAGCCGGGACGCGTTGATCGCGGCGCTGGTGGACGAGGCGGCGGAGACCGTCGCGGACGCGCACCGCGAGGGGCGCGAGGGCATCGCGGACCCGGCGGAGGCGCTCGCCCGAGCCACCCTCGCGGTCTGGGAGATCGCCGACCGCTACCGGCTCCTGGTGGCCCTGGCCCAGCGCAGCGTCACCATGGCGGGCATCAAGCAGCGCCTCGCGCCGGTCCGCAAGGAGTGCGTGGACCTGCTCCGACTCGGCCTGCGCCAGGGCGTGTTCGCCTCACCGCTGGCCCCGGCGGCCCTCGCCTACGTACACGAGCAGTCCTTGTTCGGCCTCATGGAGGCGGTGAACGAGGGGGCGCTGCCCGCCGCGGAGGCCGGCCGCGCCGCGGCGACCACGCTGCTGCTCTCGGCGGGGGTGCCGGCGGCGCGCGCGGCCGAGGTCGTGGCGGCGGCGCTCTCGCGGTAACCGGGCGGCCGGCGGCCGGAGTTGAGCGCCGCTACGGTCGGGTGGCCTCCGCGAGGACACGGGCGAGTGCGCCCGGCCGGGTGACCATCGGCCAGTGCCCCGTGTCGAGGTCCACGAAGGTCACATCGGCGGCGCGGGCCAGCTCGGGGCTCTCGCCGCCGGCGATCCACTCCTTAGCCTGGGCGGGCGTGAACTCGGGGCACACCACGACGACGGGGGCGTCGAAGCGGCGCTCGTCGGTGAGCCGCACGATCCCCCGGGCGACCGCCTCGGGTACGGGGATCGCGGTGGACGCGAAGCGGTCGCGGGCCGCTTCGTCCAGGTCGGCGGCGTCCGGCCCTTCGAAGGGAGCCCAGCCCGGGAAGGGCATGAGGCCGCCCTCGATCGCGAAGAAGTCGGCGTAGGCGCGGCCGTCGGGGGCCGGGAAGCCGCCGACGAGGGCGACCGCGCCGACCTTGCCGGGGCGCGCGTCGGCGGCGAGCCAGGCCAGGCTCGCGGCGGCGGAATGCCCGACGACCAGGGGCTTTCCGGCAGCGGCGTCGACGGCCGCGAGCACGGCGGCGAGCTGGTCGTCGAGGGTCGCGGAGGCGTCGCCGTCCCCCTGACCGGGCAGCGCGACCGGCACCGGACGGTGGCCGAGCACGGCGAGCTCCCGCGCGACCTCGTCCCACGCGGATGTGTCGAGCCAGAGGCCGGCGATGAGCAGGATGTCCACGGTGATCCCCCGGAAGGCAGAAGCGAGCGCGTCCCCCCGGGACGTTACCGGCCCCCTCCGACACCGCCCCGCCGCCCGGCCGTGACGTCCCCGCCGGAACCCCCTCGGTCCGGCCCGGGACCAGCGCGGCCCGCCGCGTCAACCGGCCGCGCACGCAAGGGCGTTCACGACATCCCCGCCGAGGGGCAGCGCGGCACGGCGGACGGTGGGGTCAGGACGGCGCGACGGTCCGGCCCCGCGGCCCGACCACACCGCACAGCCGAGTGGAGCGGAGCCGCAGCCCCGCCCCTCCATCGTCTTTCAGCCTCCAGTGAATCTGTAGCGCGCACGGAGCCGGGGCCGCGAGAGTGACGGCCGGGTCAACCGCCCTTCCCCTCACGGAGGTTCAGGATGCGCCGTCGTACCACGCTGACCATGACCGCAGCCGCCGCACTCACCCTCGCCGGTCTGGCCACCGCCCCGGCCCAGGCCGCCCCGGCCGACAAGGCCCAGGTCCTCGCCTCCTTCACGCAGACGAGCGCGGCCAGCTCGAACGCGTTCCAGGCAGCCCGCGCCAATCAGGCCCACTGGTCGGCGTACGGCTTCGACTGGTCGACGGACTACTGTTCCGACTCCCCCGACAATCCCTTCGGCTTCCCCTTCAAGTCCTCCTGCGCTCGCCACGACTTCGGCTACCGCAACTACAAGGCGGCCGGCCAGTTCCCGGCCAACAAGGCCCGCATCGACAGCGCCCTGTACGAGGACCTCAAGCGCGTCTGCACCGCGTACAGCGGCGCGACGAAGGCGTCGTGCGACGCGACGGCGTGGACGTACTACCAGGCGGTCAAGGCCCTCGGCAGCTGACCCGGCCCCCGGATGCCGCCCCCGCCCGCCCGGGGCGGCACCATGGCCCCGTGACGCACCCTCCGCACGACGAATCATCCCGCTCCGCGCCCGAGTCCCGGCCGGCGCCCGGCCCCGACGCCGACCGGCCGGATCCGCTGCCCGCCTGGCAGCGCGTCACCCGGGGCGAGTCGCGGTGGGCCTCCTCCGTGGCCGTGCTCGTTGCCGTCGCCCTGCAGTGGACGCTGCCGGAGCGGCTGACCATGCACCCCGGGTGGCTGCTGCCCGTGCTTGAGATCGGGCTCATGGTCGCCCTGATCGCGGCCAACCCCGTACGCATCGAGCGCCCCTCGCGGTTCTACCGGCCGGCCGGGCTCGTGCTCATCGCCTGCATCAGCGCCGCCAACGGCTGGTCGGCGGTGCGGCTCGTCGTCGGGCTGGTGCGGGGGCAGGAGGGCCACGATGCCGCCGCCCTGCTGGTGACGGGCGGCGGCATCTGGCTGACCAATGTGATCGTGTTCGCGCTCTGGTACTGGGAGTGGGACCGGGGCGGCCCGCTCGCCCGGATGCGGGCGGACCGGGCCTACCCCGACTTCCTCTTCCCGCAGATGCAGAGCCCCGAACTGGCCCCGCCGCACTGGGAGCCGGCCTTCCCGGACTACCTGTACCTGTCGTTCACCAACGCCACCGCGTTCAGCCCGACGGACGTGATGCCGTTGAACCGGTGGGCGAAGATGCTGATGATGCTCCAGTCGGGCGTCTCGCTCCTGACGGTGGTGCTCGTCGTCGCGCGGGCCGTCAACATCCTCGACTAGGCGCGGCTCAACCGGCCACGGCCGACGGCGCCTTCTCCTCCTCGCGCGGCTCCGGCACCTCCGGCTCCGCCTCCCCCGCCGTCAGCATCCGCTCGTCGAACGGGAGCCGGCCCGCCAGGACCTCGTCGACCCGGGCCTTGTCGATCTCCTTCGTCCAGGTGCCGACGAGCACACAGGCGACCGCGTTGCCCGCGAAGTTGGTCAGGGCGCGCGCCTCGCTCATGAAGCGGTCGATGCCGACGATCAGGCCGACGCCGTCGACCAGTTCGGGTCGGTGCGACTGGAGGCCGCCGGCCAGGGTGGCCAGACCCGCGCCGGTGACGCCCGCCGCGCCCTTCGACGCGATGATCATGAAGAGGAGGAGCGAGATCTGCTCGCTCGCGCCCAGCGGCTTGCCCATCGCGTTGGCGATGAACAGCGAGGACATCGTCAGATAGATCGCGGTGCCGTCGAGGTTGAAGGAGTAGCCCGTGGGCACCGTGATGCCGGCCACCGAGCGGCTCACGCCCAGGTGCTCCATCTTCGCGATCAGCCGGGGCAGCGCCGACTCCGACGAGGACGTGGACAGGATCAGCAGGAACTCCCTGGCCAGGTACTTCAGGAGGCTGAAGATGTTGACGCCGGTCAGGAGCTTGAGGATCGCGCCGAGGACCACGAAGACGAACAGGGCGCAGGTGACGTAGAAGCCGATCATGATCACGGCGAGCGCCTTCAGGGCGTCCACGCCGGTCTCGCCGACCACCCCCGCGATCGCGCCGAACGCGCCGATGGGCGCGACCCACATCACCATCGCCAGGATGCGGAAGACGAGCCGTTGGATGTGCTCGACGCCGCGCAGCACCGGCTGCCCGGCCGCGCCGAGCGCCTGGAGGGCGAAGCCGGCGAGGAGGGCGATCAGGAGGGTCTGGAGGACCTGGCCCTCGGTGAAGGCGGACACCATCGTCTTCGGGATGATCGAGAGCAGGAAGTCCGCCGTCGACTCGCTGGCGCCCGCGGCCTGCTTGGCGCCGGCGTGCCGCGCGGCCTCCGTCAGATGCAGGCCGCTTCCGGGCTCCAGGATGTTGCCGACGACGAGGCCGACGGCGAGCGCGACCGTCGACATGACGAGGAAGTAGCCGAGCGCGAGGCCGCCCACGGCGCCGACCTTCGCGGCCTTGCGCACCGAGCCGACGCCCAGGACGATCGTGCAGAAGATGATGGGCGAGATCATCATCTTGATCAGGTTCACGAACCCGGTGCCGATCGGCTTCAGCTGCACGGCGACCCCCGGCGCCGCGAATCCCACGACGATGCCGAGCAGCACCGCGCCGATCACGGCGAGGTAGAGGTAGTGGGTGCGCTCTCTGCGCGCGGGGCGTTCGCGGCGTGCGGTGGCGGCTGGCTCGGCCACGGGGGTCCTCCTAGATAGCGGCTGCCGCTGCGGCCATGTCCCGATGGCCGATTCAGCGATCCCCGCGACTATCCAGCACGCTGTGACGCCGGTCACCCTTACGTGCATTTCGTTCATGCAGATCCAGCCAGCACACTTACCGGATGCGTCTCCCAGGACCCCGCTCCCTCGCCGGCCAGCTCTTCGCCATGCAGGTGGTCCTGGTCGCCGCGATCGTGGCGGGGTGCGCGCTCTTCTCGTACGTCACCGACCGCAGCCAGGCCGAGGAGACCGCGCGGCGCCAGGCGATCGCGACCGCGACCTCGGTGGCCGCGTCGCCCGCGGTGATCGCGGCGGCCCGCACCAAGGACCCCACGAGCGCCCTCCAGCCGTACGCCGAGACGCTGCGCACCACGACCGGGGTCGACTTCGTCGTGGTGATGGCGCCGGACGGCACCCGCTGGACCCATCCGGTGCCGGGCGAGATCGGCCGGACGTATCTCGGCGACACCGCCCCCGCGCTGCGCGGCGAAACGTTCGCGGAGACGCACATGGGGGTGCTAGGCCCTTCCGTGCGGGTCGTGGCGCCGGTGCGCGACCCCGATGATCATGGCCGGATCACGGCGCTCGTCAGCGCGGGCATCACCATCGACCGGATCAGCGAACAGGTGCACAAGCAGTTGGCCGCGCTCGCCGCGATGGCGGGCGGCGCGCTCGCGCTCGGCGGGCTCGGCACGTACGTGATCAACGCGCGGCTCCGTCGGCACACCCACGGCATGGACGCCGCCGGGCTGAGCCGCATGCACGACTACCACCAGGCCACCCTGCACGCCGTGCGCGAGGGGTTGCTCATGCTCGACGGGGAACGGCGGATCGCGCTGATCAACGACGGCGGGCGCGAGCTGCTCGGGCTCGGCGAGGACGCGGTGGGCCGCCCGGTGGCCGGTCTCGGCCTGCCCCCCGCGCTGGCCGGTGCGCTGCTCGCCGCCGAGCCGAGGGTGGACGAGGTGCACATGACCGCCGACCGGATCGTCGTCCTCAACAGCCGCCCGGTCTCCTCCGGCGGCCGGCGCGGCACCGTGGTCACCCTGCGCGACCACACCGAACTCCAGGCGCTTTCGGGCGAGTTGGACTCCGAGCGGGGGTTCACCCAGGCGCTGCGCGCCCAGGCCCACGAGGCGGCCAACCGGCTGCACACGGTCGTCTCGCTCATCGAGCTGGGCCGTGTCGAGGAGGCCGTCGAGTTCGCGACGGCCGAGTTGGAGCTGGCCCAGGCGCTCACCGACCAGGTGGTCACGGCGGTCGGCGAGCCCGTGCTCGCCGCACTGCTGCTCGGCAAGGCGGCGCAGGCCAACGAGCAGGGCGTGGAGCTGGTCCTCACCGAGGGCAGCGCGATCGGTGACGGCCTGCTGCCGAGGACCCTGCCCGCCCGCGATCTGGTCACCGTGCTCGGCAACCTCCTCGACAACGCGGTGGACGCGGCGCAGGGCAGCGCGGCCGCCGAGGTCGCCGTCACCCTCGTCGCCGAGGACGGGGACCTCGTGGTGCGGGTCGCGGACAGCGGGCCCGGCATCGATCCGGCGACCGCCGAGGCCGTGTTCGAGCGCGGCTGGTCGACGAAGAGCCCGGGGCGCGGCCTGGGCCTCGCGCTCGTCCGGCTCACCGCGGCACGGCACGGCGGCACCATCGTGCTCGACCAAAGCCCTTACGGTGGCGCCGAGTTCACCGTACGGCTGCCGATAGAGCAGGGAGTGCGCGCATGATCAGGGTGCTGGTCGTCGAGGACGACCCCGTCGCCGCGGAGGCGCACCGGCTCTATGTCGGCCGGGTGCCCGGCTTCACCGCCGTGGCCGTCGCGCACTCGCGGGCCGAGGCGCTGCGCGCACTGGAGCGCACGGAGGTGGACCTGCTCCTGCTCGATCTGTATCTGCCGGACGGGCACGGCCTCCAGCTCGTCCGGTCGCTGCGGGCGGCGGGGCACGGCGCGGACGTGGTGGCCGTGACGTCGGCCCGGGATCTGACGATGGTGCGCGAGGGCGTCTCGCTCGGGGTGGTGCAGTACGTGCTGAAGCCGTTCACCTTCCCCACGCTGCGCGACCGGCTCGTGCGGTACGCCGAGTTCCGGGCGGCGGCCGGGGAGGCGAGCGGGCAGGAGGAGGTCGACCGGGCGCTCGCGGCGCTGCGTGCCCCGCAGCCCTCCGCGCTCCCCAAGGGGCTGAGCGCGCCCACCCTCCAGGCGGTCACGCGCATCCTGCGGGAGGCGCCGCAGGGGGTGACGGCGGCGGAGGCGGGCCTCGCGGTCGGCATCTCGCGGATCACCGCGCGCCGCTATCTGGAGCATCTGGTCACCTCCGGCCGCGCCGGGCGCACCCCGCAGTACGGTCAGATCGGGCGCCCGGAGCTGCAGTACCGCTGGCTCAACTCGGGGCGCGGGCACAGCAGTTGAGGCCGGGGGGAGCGGATCGCGGCGGGGTTGACCTTGGCTCCGGGCGCCCTTACGTTCACCGGGCAGCCGCGTGCGGCCGTGGCCATGGCCGCACGCCCGGCCCGAGGAGGTCGTGCCCGTGCGCCCCACCGCCCCCGCCACAGCCCTCGCATCCCCAAGCCTTCGGCCCCGTACGAGAGGACGCCACCCCTTCCCGCTGATCGTCGCCGCCGCCCTCGCGGCCGGAGCGCTCGCCGGGTGCGGTGGGCCGGGACACGACGCCGACACCGTGCGGATCGCCTACAACCGCTCGACCGACAACAAGATCCGCTTCAAGGACGCGTTCCTGGCGGACGTCAAGAAGCAGTTCGAGCGGGCACACCCCGGCAAGAAGGCCGAACTGGTGCCGATCCAGGCCCCCGACAACGACTACGCGGCCAAGGTCCAGCAGATGATGCGCTCGCCGAAGACCGCGCCGGACCTGGTGTACGAGGACACGTTCCGCATCAACGCCGACATCGGCGCCGGCTATCTGCGCCCGCTGGACGACTACCTGTCCCGGTGGGACCAGTGGGGCCTGTTCGCCGGCACCGCGAAGGCGGCGGCGAAGGCCGGGGACGGCCGGACGTACGGGGTGCCGGACGGCACGGACACCCGGGGCCTGTGGTTCAACAAGCAGATCTTCGCGAAGGCCGGGCTGCCCGCGAACTGGCAGCCGGGGAACTGGGCCGAGGTACTCGACGCCGCCCGCACCGTCCGGCGGAAGGTCCCCGGCGTCATCCCGCTCAACATCTACACCGGCAAGGCGGGCGGCGAGGCGTCCGCCATGCAGGGCCTGGAGATGCTGCTCTACGGGACCGGCGCGAACCCGCTGTACGACCCCGCCGCCAAGAAATGGACCACGGGCACCCAGGGCTTCAAGGACGCCCTCGCCTTCGTACGCACGGTGTACACGGAGAAGCTCGGGCCCGATCCCTCCGACGCCCTCGACCCCAATGTGGGCACCCGCCTGGCGACGGACTGGATGCCGAACGGCAGGCTGGCGATCGCCCTCGACGGCTCCTGGCTCGGCCAGAACTGGATCAACGAGGGGCCCAGGGAGTGGCCGGCGTGGTCGGCCACGCTCGGCCGGGCCGCGATGCCGACGCAGTACGGCCAGCCGCCGGGCAGGGTCTCCATGTCGGGCGGCTGGACCTGGGCGATCCCCGCGAAGGCCGCCAACCCCGCCCTCGCCTTCGACTTCGTCAAGACGCTCCAGACCAAGGAGAACGCCGTGAAGTGGGATGTGGCGGACGCCCAGATCGCGGTCCGCGAGGACGTCGCGGCCGACCCGGCGTACCTGCGCTCCATGCCGGGCATCACCTTCTTCACCGGCCTGGTCCCCTTCACCCACTACCGGCCCGCGCTGTCGGCGTACCCGCAGGTGTCGACGGCGATCGGCGAGGCGATGGAGTCGGTGACGACCGGCGGGGCGGCGGACTCGGCCGCCAAGGCCTACGACGCTCAGGTCGACTCCATCGCGCGGGACGCGAGGTGAGCACCCTCACGGCGGCGCGGGCCGGCCGGCGGGCCCGCGCGGTGCGCTGGCTCCCGATCGCTCCCGCGACGCTGCTCCTGCTGCTCTTCCTCGCCGGGCCGATCGGCTACTGCGTCTCCATCGCCTTCACCGACATGCGGCTCACCGGCTCGTCGACGGTCGACTTCGTCGGCCTGGCCAACTTCCGGCGCGCCTTCGCCGACCCCGCGTTCCGCAACGCGGTGTGGCTCACCCTCGTCTTCACCGTGCTGTCCGCGCTGCTCGGCCAGAACACCCTGGGCCTGGCTCTCGCCGTCCTCATGCGACGCGCCTCGCGTCCGGTGCGGACCGTGACGGGGGCGCTGGTGATCACGGCGTGGGTGCTGCCGGAGATCGTGGCGGCCTTCCTCCTGTACGCCTTCTTCCGCCGCGACGGCACCCTGAACGCAATCCTCGGCTGGCTCCATCTGCCCACCCAGAACTGGCTGTTCACGCTGCCGGTGCTCGCCGTGTCGTTCGCGAACGTGTGGCGCGGCACCGCGTTCTCGATGCTGATCTACTCGGCCGCGCTCGCGGAGATCCCGCGCGACGTCGAGGAGGCCGCGGAGGTCGACGGGGCGAGCGGGGCGCGCCGGTTCTGGCACATCACGCTGCCGATGATCCGCCGCTCCATCGGCACCAACCTGATGCTCAACACGCTCCAGACGCTGTCCGTCTTCGGGCTGATCTGGGCGATGACGCGGGGCGGCCCCGGCAACCGGAGCCAGACGCTGCCGGTGTTCATGTACGACCAGGCGTTCCTGAAGAGCCTGATCGGCTACGGCACGGCGGTCGCGCTGCTGCTGCTCCTGGTCGGCTCGCTGTTCTCGGTGGTCTATCTGCGGCTGATGAAGGTGGAGGTGTGAGGGCCCGCGCCGCCCGGGTGCGAAGGCGGGCCCGGCGGCGGTTCGCGGCCGACGCGGCCCTGCTCGCGGTGGCGGGGGCCTTCGCGGTGCCGCTCCTGTGGCTGCTGCTGGCCTCCGTGGACACCGGGGCCGATCTGCGGGCGCGGATCCCGGGCTCGGTGAGCGCCGACAACTTCGCGGCCGTCCTGACGCCCGACGTCACCTTCACGCCGATGCTCAACAGCCTGGTGCTGTGCGGGAGTTCGACGCTCCTGACGGTGGTGTGCGCGACGCTGGCGGCGTACCCGCTCTCGCGCCACCGCTCGCGCGTGACCCGCCCCTACCTGCTGACGATCCTGTTCACGACGTGTCTGCCGATCACAGCGGTGATGGTCCCGGTGTACGCGCTCTTCGTGCGGGTGAACCTGGTCGACACGGTGTACGGCACGGCGCTGTTCCTGTCCACGTCGCAGCTCCCGTTCGCCATCTGGCTGACGAAGAACTTCATGGACGGGGTGCCGGTCACCCTGGAGGAGGCCGCCCGGACGGACGGTGCGTCGATGCCGCAGACGCTGGTGCGGGTGGTGCTGCCGCTGATGGGGCCCGGCGTGGGTGTCGTGACGATCTACACCTTCATCATGCTGTGGGGGAACTTCTTCGTCCCGTTCATGCTGCTGCTCTCCCCCGACCGGCTGCCGGCCTCGGTCTCGATCTTCACATTCTTCGGGAACCACGGCTCGGTGGTGTACGGGCAGCTCGCCGCGTTCTCGGTCCTGTACTCGACGCCGGTGCTCCTCCTGAACGTCCTCATCGCGCGGCGGCTCGGCGGAGGTTTCGCGCTGGCGGGGGCGGTGAAGGGTTAGGCGCAGCACCGGCCGGGCGGCGGCTCGGCGAGCACACGCTTACCCAACCCTTAAGTAACCCGGACGCCACCAAAACCGTACTTTCCTCCAATTCACGTTCTTTGGTGGAACACACCGTAGTCAGATGTCACTTACCGTCCTACGGTGTGCGCGTGCACCCCACCCCTCCCTTCAACGCCCTCGCGGCCCGCCGACTGCGAGAAGCCCTCGGCATGGCCCCCGGCCATGTCGCGTACGGCATGCGCGCCCAGTACGGCCTCCAGGTCTCCCCGGACACCGTGATGGCGTGGGAGCGGGGGCTCGCGGCGCCCGAGGCACGGGAGCTGACCGCGCTGGCGGGGGTTCTGTGGTGCTCACCCGGCGATCTCATGGCGGCCGCCTCCACCTTGCGCGAGCACCGGCTCGCCCGCGGCATGACCATCGACGACATGGCCCGCAGGGTCGGGCTCGACGCGGGGGCGTACCGGCGCATGGAGGACGCGGGGCGCTGGCGCGGCAACGAGCGCCAGTCGATGGCCCTCGCCGATCTGCTCCAGCTGTCGCTGCGCGACTACGTGACGGCCACCGGCCAGAACGCGGACCTCTCGGAGTTGCTGCGCAGCGCGGTCACCACGCGCTGGCAGGCGTACGTCAAGCCGACGGCGAAGCTCCTGCCGCTGTCCCGGCAGCATCTGGAGACCGTGCTCGACCAGTTGCACACCGAGTACCAGTCGCACATGGTCGCCACGCTCAACTGGAGCGCGGACGCCGACACGGGGGACGCGGGGCGGGACTTCCTCGACCGCATAGTGGACCGCTTCTGGGAGCTGGCCCACCGGTAGAAGGGGACCTCCGGCCCCCCGGATCGGAGGCCGAGGTCCCGTGTGCGGGCGGTCCGGGAGCCCGCGCGGAGCGCTCAGAAGACGGACTCCGCCTCGTACATCCGGTTGTCCGGCACCGTCTTCAACGTGGTCACCGCGTGCGCGAGCGGGGCCATCACGATGTCCGTGCCGCGCAGCGCGGTCATGTTGCCGAACTCGCCGCGGTGCACGGCCTCCACCGCGTGCCAGCCGAACCGCGTCGCGAGGACACGGTCGTACGCGGTCGGCACACCGCCGCGCTGGACGTGGCCGAGGATGACCGGGCGGGCCTCCTTGCCCAGGCGGCGCTCCAGCTCGACCGCGAGCCGGTTGCCGATGCCGGCGAAGCGCTCGTGGCCGTACTGGTCGATCGCGCCCTTCTCGTACGGCATCGAGCCCTCGGCGGGGTGCGCGCCCTCGGCGACGCAGACCACGGCGAACTTCTTGCCGCGCGAGAAGCGCTCCTCGACCATCTTGACCAGGTCGTCGACCTGGAAGGGCCGCTCGGGCAGGCAGATGCCGTGGGCACCGCCGGCCATACCCGACTCCAGGGCGATCCAGCCGGCGTGCCGGCCCATGACCTCGACGACCATGACGCGCTGGTGCGACTCGGCGGTGGTCTTGAGCCGGTCGATGGCCTCGGTGGCCACCCCCACCGCGGTGTCGAAGCCGAAGGTGCGGTCGGTCGCGGAGATGTCGTTGTCGATGGTCTTGGGCACGCCCACGACGGGCATGCCCGCGTCGGCCAGCATGCGGGCCGCGGTGAGCGTGCCCTCGCCGCCGATCGGGATGAGCGCGTCGATGCCGTACCGCATCGCCAACTCGGCGCAGTTCTCGGCGGCTTCGCGCAGCCGGTCGCGCTCCAGGCGGGCGGAGCCGAGGATGGTGCCGCCGCGCGCGAGAATGCCGCTGACCGCGTTGAGGTCGAGCGGGCGGTAGTGGCCGTCGAGCAGGCCCTTGAACCCGTCCTCGAATCCGATGACTTCGTCGCCGTGGCCGACCACGGCCCGGTGCACGACCGACCGGATCACTGCGTTCAGGCCGGGACAGTCGCCGCCTGCGGTGAGTACTCCGATGCGCATCGTGCTGGATCTCCTGCTTCGCTGGTCTGGGGACGTCACGCCCGTATCCCTCGTAACGTGAGCAATTCAGATTGTCCCACGCACCCCGGGCCGACCGCCCATCCAGCTACTCCCACCATGATGGACCGGGGGTCTTTCGACCCTGCCGTCAGGACCTTCGTCCGGCGGGCGTCCTATCCATCCGCAGAGGTATTGTCAAGAGGGCAATGCCGTCCCTATAGGACCTATGGGGACAATTTCCTGCGACGTAGAACAGGAGAGCACGCGTGACGCGCAGCGTGTACGTGACCGGGATCGACCGGGGAGACGGCCGCCAGGTCATCGAGCTGGGAGTCATGGAGCTCCTGACCCGTCAGGTGGACCGGGTGGGTGTCTTCCGCCCCCTCGTGCACGACGGGCCGGACCGCCTGTTCGACCTCCTCAGAGCCCGCTACCGGCTGAGCCAGGACCCGGCCACGGTGTACGGGATGGACTATCAGGAGGCGTCCGCGCTCCAGGCGGAGCAGGGTACCGACGAACTCGTCTCCCGGCTCGTCGAGCGGTTCCACCGGGTGGCCCGCGCCTACGAGGTCGTCCTGGTCCTCGGCACCGACTTCGCCGACACCCAGCTCCCCGACGAGCTGGCGCTCAACGCGCGGCTCGCCAACGAGTTCGGCGCGTCGGTGATACCGGTGGTCGGCGGCAGGGGCCAGACCACCGAGTCCGTACGGGCGGAGGCGGTCAACGCGCACCGCGCCTACGACGGACTCGGCTGCGACGTGCTGGCGATGGTGGTCAACCGGGTCGCCCGGGGCGACCGGCACGAGATCGAGGAGCGGCTCTCCGCCCGGCTGCCGGTGCCCTGCTACGTCCTGCCCGACGAGCCGGCGCTCTCGGCACCCACCGTCGCCCAGATCACCGCGGCCCTGGACGGCACGGTGCTGCTCGGCGACGACGCGGGGCTCGCGCGCGACGCCCTCGACTTCGTGTTCGGCGGCGCCATGCTGCCGAACTTCCTGAACGCGCTGACGCCGGGCTGTCTGGTCGTGACCCCGGGAGACCGCGCCGACCTCGTGGTGGGCTCGCTCGCCGCGCACAGCGCCGGCACCCCGCCGATCGCGGGGGTGCTCCTGACCCTCGACGAGCGTCCTGGCCAGGAGATCCTGACCCTCGCCGACCGGCTCGCGCCGGGCACCCCGGTGGTCGCGGTGGCCGGGCGCTCCTTCCCCACGGCGGCCGAACTCTTCGCCCTGGAAGGCAAGTTGAACGCGTCGACGCCCCGCAAGGCGGAGACCGCGATCGGTCTCTTCGAGCGCCACGTCGACACCGCCGACCTGCTGGCCCGGGTCTCGGTGGCGCGCAGCGGCCGGGTCACGCCGATGATGTTCGAGCACGACCTGCTGGAGCAGGCCCGCTCCCACCGGCGCCGGGTCGTGCTGCCCGAGGGCACCGAGGAGCGGGTGCTGCGCGCCGCCGACGTCCTGCTGCGCCGTGACGTGTGCGAGCTGACGCTGCTCGGCGACGTGGAGGCGATCCGCAAGAAGGCCGCCGACCTGGGCATCGACGTCACCAAGTGCCAGATCATCGATCCGCACACCTCGGAGCTGCGCACCCGGTTCGCCGAGAGCTACGCCCAGTTGCGCGCGCACAAGGGCGTCACCGTGGAGCTGGCGCACGACGTCGTCGCCGACGTGAACTACTTCGGCACGCTGATGGTCCAGGAGGGCCTGGCCGACGGCATGGTGTCGGGTTCGGTGCACTCCACCGCGGCGACCATCCGCCCCGCGTTCGAGATCATCAAGACGAAGCCGGACGCCTCGATCGTCTCGTCGGTGTTCTTCATGTGCCTCGCCGACAAGGTGCTCGTGTACGGGGACTGCGCGGTCAACCCGGACCCGAACGCGGAGCAGCTCGCGGACATCGCGGTCCAGGCGGCCGCCACCGCCCAGCAGTTCGGCGTGGACCCGCGGATCGCGATGCTGTCGTACTCGACCGGCACGTCGGGTTCCGGCGCGGACGTCGACAAGGTGCGCGAGGCCACCAAGCTGGTGCGCGAGGCGCGTCCCGATCTGCGGATCGAGGGGCCGATCCAGTACGACGCGGCCGTGGAGCCCACGGTCGCCGCGACCAAGCTGCCGGAGTCGACGGTGGCGGGGCAGGCGAGCGTGCTGATCTTCCCCGACCTCAACACCGGCAACAACACCTACAAGGCCGTGCAGCGCTCGGCCGGCGCCGTGGCCGTGGGCCCGGTGCTGCAGGGTCTGCGCAAGCCGGTCAACGACCTGTCGCGCGGCGCCCTCGTCCAGGACATCGTCAACACCGTCGCCATCACGGCCATCCAGGCCCAGGCGCAGGGGCAGGAGGCCTCCGCATGACCACCGCCAACCAGGGCACCCGCGTCCTCGTGCTCAACTCCGGGTCCTCGTCGGTGAAGTACCAGCTCCTCGACATGCGTGACGCCTCACGCCTCGCCGTGGGGCTGGTCGAGCGGATCGGCGAGGAGACCTCGCGGCTCAAGCACACGCCGCTGGCGACCGGCGCCGGCGCCCGTGAGCAGAACGGCCCGATCGCCGACCACGAGGCGGCGCTGAAGGCCGTGGCCGCGGAGCTCGCGGCCGACGGACTCGGCCTGGATTCACCGGAGTTGACGGCGATCGGCCATCGGGTGGTGCACGGCGGGCTCAAGTTCAGCGCGCCGACCGTGATCACCGACGAGGTGATGGCGGAGATCGAGCGGCTGGTGCCCGTCGCCCCGCTGCACAACCCGGCCAACATCACGGGCATCCGCACCGCGCAGGCGCTCCGCCCGGACCTGCCGCAGGTCGCCGTGTTCGACACGGCGTTCCACACGACGATGCCGGAGGCCGCGGCCCGGTACGCGATCGACGTGGCGACGGCCGACGAGCACCGCATCCGGCGCTACGGCTTCCACGGCACCTCGCACGCGTATGTGTCGCGCGAGACGGCGAGGCTGCTCGGCAGGGCGCCCGAGGACGTCAATGTGATCGTGCTGCACCTGGGCAACGGCGCCTCGGCCTCCGCGGTGCGCGGCGGCCGGTGCGTCGACACCTCGATGGGGCTCACCCCCCTCGAAGGCCTGGTCATGGGGACCCGGTCGGGTGACATCGACCCGGCGGTCACCTTCCACCTCAAGCGCGTCGCGGGCATGTCGGCGGACGAGATCGACGCGCTGCTCAACAAGAGGAGCGGCCTGGTGGGGCTGTGCGGCGACAACGACATGCGGGAGATCCGCCGCCGCTGCGACGAGGGCGACGAGCGGGCGCTGCTCGCCTTCGACATCTACATCCACCGTCTGAAGAAGTACATAGGGGCCTACTACGCCGTGCTCGGCAAGGTCGACGCGATCGCGTTCACGGCGGGGGTCGGCGAGAACGCGGCGCCCGTCCGCGCGGCAGCGGTGGCCGGCCTCGAGGAGCTGGGCCTGGCGGTCGACGGCGAGCTCAACGACGTACGGTCCGACCGTCCGCGGCTGATCTCTCCGGAGTACGCCAGGGTCGCGGTGGCCGTGGTGCCGACGGACGAGGAGCTGGAAATCGCCCAGCAGACGTATGCGCTGGTGAATAGCTGACCGAATTTCCGGTTTGCCTGGACGACACCTGAGCGTCATCCCGCCCATTTGTACATTCCACCAGACGGAATATTCCGTAGCGAAACAAACCGATAGGATCCGCCTTATGCGCCGTTCCAAAATCGTTTGCACCCTGGGCCCCGCCGTCGACTCTCACGAGCAGCTCGTCGCTCTGATCGAGGCCGGCATGAGCGTGGCCCGCTTCAACTTCAGCCACGGCTCCCAGGCCGAGCACCAGGCCCGATACGACCGGGTCCGCAAGGCCGCCGAGGAGACGGGGCGCGCGGTGGGCGTGCTCGCCGACCTCCAGGGCCCGAAGATCCGTCTCGCCAAATTCGCCGAAGGACCGGTGGAATTGGCCCGGGGCGACGAGTTCACGATCACCGCCGAGGACGTCCCCGGCGACAAGTCGATCTGCGGCACCACCTACAAGGGACTGCCGGGCGACGTCGTCAAGGGCGACCCGATTCTGATCAACGACGGCAACGTCGAACTCAAGGTCATCTCGGTCGAGGGCCCCCGCGTGAAGACCATCGTCATCGAGGGCGGTGTCATCTCCGACCACAAGGGCATCAACCTGCCCGGTGCGGCGGTCAACGTCCCGGCGCTCTCCGAGAAGGACATCGAGGACCTGCGGTTCGCGCTGCGGATGGGCTGCGACCTGGTCGCGCTCTCCTTCGTCCGCGACGCCGACGACGTCAAGGACGTCCACAAGGTCATGGACGAGGTCGGCCGTCGCGTGCCGGTCATCGCCAAGGTCGAGAAGCCGCAGGCCGTCGCCAACATGGAGGGCGTCGTCGCCGCCTTCGACGGTGTGATGGTGGCCCGTGGCGACCTCGCCGTGGAGTACCCCCTGGAGAAGGTCCCGATGGTGCAGAAGCGCCTCGTGGAGCTGTGCCGCCGCAACGCCAAGCCGGTGATCGTCGCGACCCAGATGATGGAGTCGATGATCACCAACTCGCGGCCGACCCGCGCGGAGGCGTCCGACGTCGCCAACGCGATCCTGGACGGCGCGGACGCGGTCATGCTCTCCGCCGAGTCCTCGGTGGGCGCGTACCCGATCGAGACGGTCAAGACGATGTCGAAGATCGTCGAGGCGGCCGAGGAGGAGCTCCTCTCCAAGGGCCTCCAGCCGCTGGTCCCGGGCAAGAAGCCGCGCACCCAGGGTGGCTCGGTGGCCCGTGCCGCCTGCGAGATCGCGGACTTCCTCGACGGCAAGGCGCTGGTCGCCTTCACGAAGTCGGGCGACACCGCCCGGCGCCTGTCGCGCTACCGCACCTGCCAGCCGATCCTCGCGTTCACCACGGACCCGGCCACCCGCAACCAGCTCGCGCTGAGCTGGGGCGTCGAGACGTACGTCGTCCCGCATGTGGACTCCACCGACGCGATGGTCGACCTGGTCGACGCCGAGCTGCTCAAGCTCAAGCGGTACAGCGAGGGCGACACCATGGTCATCACGGCCGGCTCGCCCCCCGGCATCCCCGGCACCACCAACATGGTCCGGGTGCACCACCTCGGCGGCGCCGAGCGGGAGTAGTCGCTGCGGCCCGCGTTTTTCGGGGGGCGGCATCCCGGGTCTTTCCGGGGGCCGCCCCCCAGCGCTTCCCGGATGCCTTCCGCCGCGCGCGGCCCGCGCCCCTGGCGGGGCCGGCATGCCCAGCATTGGCATCCTCACCATGTCCGGCTGCTCGGTTGCGGGCCCAGTGCAGGACACCCCGCTTCCATCTGCGGACCGTGCCCGCGTCCCGCGCAGTTCCCCGCGCCCCCAGGTGGGCCGGCCTGGGCAGCACGGCCATCCCGAGCACCCCCATCCCGTCCGGCTGCCCGGTTGCGGCCCATGCAGGCCACCCCAGGACGAGCGCCGTCCAGGCGCGAACCGGGGTCTGGGGCGAAGCCCCAGGCAACCCCGCCTACGTCTGCGGACCGTGCCCGCGTCCCGCGCAGTTCCCCGCGCCCCCAGGTGGGCCGGCCTGGGCAGCACGGCCATCCCGAGCACCCCCATCCCGTCCGGCTGCCCGGTTGCGGCCCATGCAGGCCACCCCAGGACGAGCGCCGTCCAGGCGCGAACCGGGGTCTGGGGCGAAGCCCCAGGCAACCCCGCCTACGTCTGCGGACCGTGCCCGCGTCCCGCGCAGTTCCCCGCGCCCCCAGCGGGGCCGTCCTTAGCAGGGTGCCCCGTCTCCGCATCCCCAGCCCGTCCGGCGATTGAGGACCAGCGCCGTTCAGGCGCGAACGGGGTCTGGGGCAGAGCCCCAGCAACCCCGCCTACGCCTGCGGACCGTGCCCGCGTCCCGCGCAGTTCCCCGCGCCCCCAGGTGGGCTGAACTCGGCGGCATGCCCAGCATCGGCCACCCCGGCCCGTCCGGTGATTGAGGGCTAGGGCCCTCTCGGCGCGAGGTGGCGTGCGGACGGGATGTGGTGCCTGATCGTTCCATGACTCGGGCGTGGCGAATTCCACGGTCGAGCGGGTCAACTCCGGCCCAACTCCTGGGGTACGTTCGCGTGCATGCGTCTTCCCATATCGCCGCAGGCCCGACGCGCACTCGTGGCGCTCACCGCCACCGCGGTCGCCGCGGTCGCCACGGGCGCCACGGCCGGCCCCGCCGCGGCGAGCGGCCACCCCGCGAAGCCGCCCAAGTCGGCGACGCCGGGCGCGCCGGGCGGCGAGGCCAAGAAGGAGCCGCCGCCGAGCATGTCACAGGTGGGCGGCGCCCAGTTGGGAAAGCCCGGCGATCAACTCGGCGCGGGCGCACCCGCGTTGCCCCCGGACCTCTCCGCGCTCTCCTGGGTGGTGGCGGACGGCGACACCGGCCAGGTGCTCGGCGCGCGCAACGCGCACTGGCCGCTCCCCCCGGCCAGCACCCTGAAGATGCTCTTCGCGGACACGGTCCTGCCCGTGGTCCCGCACGACGCCGGCCGCAAGGTGAGCGACGAGGACCTCAAGGGCATGGGCGACGGCAGCAGCGCGGTCGGCATCGTGCCGGGCCAGACGTACCAGGCGCCCGACCTGTGGCGCGGAGTGTTCCTGCGCTCGGGCAACGACGCCGTGCACGTCCTGGCGGCGATGAACGGCGGCGTCGACAAGACGGTCGCCGACATGCAGAAGAAGGCCGAGGGCCTCGGCGCCAAGGACACCCACGTCCTGAGCCCGGACGGCTACGACGCACCCGGCCAGGTGTCCTCCGCGTACGACCTGACGCTGTTCCTGCGCTCGGGCCTGCGGAACAAGGACTTCACGGAGTACTGCGGCACGGCATCGGCGGAGTTCCCCGGCGGGCCCAACACCAAGGGCAAGCCATTCGGCATCTCCAACACCAACCGCCTCCTGTCGGGGATCGACGGGGTCTCGAAGTACCCCGGTCTGATCGGCGGCAAGAACGGCTACACCACGAACGCGGGCAACACCCTCGCCGAGGCGGCCAGGCGGGACGGCCACACCATCCTGGTGACCGTGATGAACCCGCAGGAGAACAAGCGGGACAAGGTGTACACCGAGATGCGCCAGCTTCTGGACTGGGGCTTCTCGGCGGCCGGCAAGACGAAGCCGGTCGGCACCCTCGACCCGCAGACACCGCATCCGGCCACCGGCTACCAGGCCCCTTCGGCGGGCTCCGCGGACTCGGGGATCGGCGCGCTCGGCTGGACCGGGATCGGCGCTGCCGTGGTCGTGGCCGGCGGCGCGGGCGTCCTGCTCACGACCCGCCGCAAGAGGCGGGGCTCTCACGCCGACACGGCGCTCTGAGCCGGGGCCCCTGCCGAAGTCCCCGGCGGGGTCCCCGCACCGGTCATCCAGTCGATGACCTCGCCGGCCGTGTAGGGGCGGCCGTCCGGGCTGATGTCGTCGAGGAAGCCGAGATCCTGCCCGATGGTCACGACAGCCGGCTCGACCGCGCCGCCCGGCCTGCGCTGGCCGAGCCCCACGGTCGCGAGCAGCCCGTTGCACAGGCAGACACGTCCGTCGGCGTCCACGGCGTCCCCGCCCTTGCGGACGTACGCGGCGACCGGCTCGGCGGCGCACCGGTAGACGAGGGCTCCGTTCGCGGCGCGCGCCGGTGTGCGCAGGTAGCCGAGGTCGCACACGGGCCGTCTGGCCGCACGTATCGATGGCTCGGACAGGGTGCCGGGCAGCTCGGCGACCTTGAACGGGAACGCGGTCGGCGATGCCCGGGGGTCGTTGCGCACCCGCAGTGTCCCGGCGCGAGCGCGCGCCCTCAGCTCCGTCCGCAGATCGTCGCGCAGCCCCGACTCCTGGCACAGCGCGAACACGCTGCCGAGCTGTACGCCCTCGGCGCCGAGCGCCCGCGCCTCAGCCAGGCGCGCGGGGTGCGCGGCGCCGCCCGCGAGCCAGAACGGGATGCCGAGCGCGGCGACCTTGGCGAGGTCGGGGTGGTCGCGCGGCCCGTAGACCGGCTCCCCGGCCGCGTCGACGACGAGCTTCCCCCGCGGTGGCGCACTGTGCCCGCCGGCCCGGTGCGTCTCGATGACGAACCCGTCGGGGCGGGTCGCGGGGTCACGCACGAGGTAGGAGGCGAGGACGGGCAGCGAGACGATGGCCAGCACATCGGGCCGGGTCAAGTCGCTTGACGCGTGCGCCAGTTGACGCAACAGGCCACCCCTCGGATCAAAGGTGTACGGGAGCGGCTCCTCGTCCCCCTCCACGGCGACCTGGGTGGTGACGGCCTCGGCGCGGGCGAGCGCGGTGGCGAGGGCGGGGATCTGCCCGGGGATCCCGGCGCCGACCAGGACGTGGTCGACCCCGGCGAGGATCGCGCCGAACAGGGCGGGCGCGGTGGCGAGCTGGATCTTGGCGAGGTAGTTGACCCCGACGAGCCCGTCGTGCCCCTCCTTGGCGAGCCACACCTCGACGAAGTTGCCGAGCACGGTGAGGAGTTCGGCATGCTCACCCCGGTCGACCCGGAGCCGGGCCATGGCCCGCATCCGCTCGCCGGGTGCGACGCCGCCCTCGACGAAGTACCGGTCCAGTACGTACGCGGCGGCCTCCGGCACGGGGAAGGCGGCGAGCGCGCGCCGCATGTGCCCGCCGGGGTCGCCCCGTTGGAGCCGCCGCGCGAGCACGGCATCGAGCGCGGTCCCGGACACCACCCCGAGCTGCCCCCGCCCCGCCACCGCCCGAGCCAGCTCCCACCCGGACACGGCCACGCCCATGCCGCCCTGAATGATCCGCGGCTGCGCTCGGCGGCCTGTCACCATCGGCGTGATCCCTTCATCGGGGCACGCGGGGGCGCCCGGGGCTACACAACCTACGGAACCGTAGGTTGCCACTCCCGAGTGTCGACCACCCCGCCCCGCCAAAAGCCCGCCGAAGGTCCCCAGTGGGGGGACTTTCGGCGGGCGCGACTCTCCTCCATCGCGGGAACTCATCAGCCGGCCACAGAGGACATCCACTGACCTGGGCGGTGCCGAGAGGCCCGGAACCGCCGCGGCCCCCGCCCGTGCAGGGGCGAGGGCCGTGGTGCAACTCGGCTGGAATGGGGGCCACTTGGGCCTACGTCGTCGGGTTGCCGTCCGTGACGTAGTTGTGCAGACCCGGGACGGTCAGGGTGCCGCCGAACTGGCCGGCCTGGCGGACCGTCGCGTTGGTGAAGAAGGCGAACGGGACGTTCAGCGGGGGCGGGGTCTCCGGGCTGAAGGTGATCGGGATGAGGCCGAAGAGGTTGCCCTTCAGCTCTTCCGTGTACATCGTCACCGTGCCGTTGCGGATCGTCGAGGTGGAGCCGGAGCGCGCCACGACATGGGCCGTGGTGGGCTTGCCGTTCACCTCGGGCCCGTACACCTGCTGGTCCAGGTCCTTGATGTCCACGGTGGACGCCGTGAACTTGAGGACCTTCTTCGTCGTGTCGCCCGCCTTGACCTCGACGATGCCCTCGTAGTTCAGGCCGCCCAGGGTGAGCAGCGAGCTCTTGAGGATCCACGGCTGCGTGGGCAGCGTCGGTACGCCGCTGTCCTGCTTGGCCGCGGCCAGCGCCTTCGGGTCGGCCGTCGGGCACGGGAAGGCCGGCTTGGCGCCGTCCGGGATGGCGGAGTCCTTCTTGGGGTCCAACCCCTTGGCCGCGTCCGGGAGTTCGGAGACCTTCTGGCCCGCCTCGTCGGCCGCCTTCTTGATCGCCTCCGTCGCCTTGTCGAGCGTCGGGTCCGTGCCCTCGGCGCTCGGCTTGGCCGCCTTCTCCGCGGGCTTCGTCGACGGCTTGGTCGACGGCTTCGCCGTGGACTTGGGCGTCGTGCTCGCCGAAGGCTTCGACGCGGGCGGCGTCGCCGCGCTCGGGGTCGGCGTCGGCGTGTCGTGTATGCCGAACAGACCCTTCAGCGCGTCCCCCAGGCCCAGCGGGTCGAGCGGGTTGGTCTTCTTCGCGGGCGGCGGCGTGGCGGTCTGGCCCGCGGTCGACGGCGCCGTGTCCGGCTGGTCCGTACTGTGCTGGTCCGCCGGCTTCAGAAGCTTGTCGACGCCGTCACCGGCGGAACCGGACGCGGTGGGCGTGGGCGTCTTCGTGTCCGGCGTCGCCTTGTCGTCCGACTTCTTGTCGGCCGACTTCGACGCCGACGGGCTCGGCGAT
Organism: Streptomyces sp. NBC_00083; assembly: GCF_026343295.1. Classification (GTDB taxonomy): domain Bacteria; phylum Actinomycetota; class Actinomycetes; order Streptomycetales; family Streptomycetaceae; genus Streptomyces. The sequence continues at coordinate 995,393 of NZ_JAPELY010000002.1, read as the reverse complement.
GCCTTGCCCGAAGCACTGCTCGACGGGCTCGGCGACGCCGAGGGGCTGTCCGAGCGGGTCACACAGGGGCCGGGGGCGAACGGGATGTCCGTCCGCTCGTCGGCCATCGCGAGCTTGGGCGTGAGGCTCATCCCGACCAGCACGGCCGTGGGCATGGCGGCGAGTGCCATCGCCTTGCCCGCGGGCATGTGCCACTTGGTCAGCAGCGACTTCCTCGGGGCCGCGTGACGCGGCCCGCTTCTTCCCCGCGGGTCGCCGCCTCCGGTCGAGTCCAGCTGCGTCTCGTCACCCCGCACTGTTCCTCCCGCCGTTGGCGTCGACTGTCGTTTCGGTGGCAGCGGCTGTCGGCTCCGGCATGCCCTCGGGCGCAGGACCGGCGGGCGTCACGTCCGTCGACTCCGCCTGCTTGTCCTTCCGCCGCGGCTTGGCCGGCACCCAGGCGCAGGCCAGCGCACCGCCGAGCATGGAGAACAGGAAGCCGACGACGAACCCGCCGATGTTGGCGATCGGGATCGAGATGAGCGCCAGGAGGATCGCCGCGATGCCCGCGAACGTGCGCACCACGCTGTGGAACCACATGGTGAGGCCGAGCGTGATCAGCAGGACTCCGATGATGAGCGAGCCCGCGCCGGCCGTGGTCGACATGGCGAGCGTGACGTTGCCCAGGTGCATGTTGGCGTACGGGAAGTACATGATGGGCACGCCGCCGATGATGGTGAAGAGCCCGGCCCAGAACGGCCGACGGCCCCTCCACGCCCGGAATCGGAGCCACCAGTGCTGGTCGTCGCGGGAACCCGTGGTCTCGGCGCTCATGGAAAACAGCTCCCTGGTACCGCAATTGCTATGAGAAAGATGGAGAGTTCCAGCGGCCGCCGGACGCCGGAGCGGTCAGCGGCCACTGGACGGAGTGCCTACTGCTGCCACTCCTGCTGCCAGGTCCCGCACTCGTTCTTTTTCGGGTCCTTGTCGACGGCAAGGCTGAGCTTGAGACCGGGAAGCTTGAACGAGCCGGCCGTGGTGGCCCACGCCCGCTGCTCCACGTTGCTCAGCTCTGCCCGGTCGGCCCGCTGCGCGAAGCCGTACGGGCTGCTGCCGGGCGTCTTGCCGTCCGCACCCGGCTGGATCTTCGTGACGAGGTTGCCGTCCTTGTCCCGCTTGCCCTCGCCCGCCGCGACACCGATGTCGATGTTCGTGAACTGAGCGTCGGTCGCCAGGTCGGACACATCCAGGTAGATGTTGTCCGCCTGGATCTGCTGCTGGCCACCGGCCTTCAGCTTCATCGTCACGTAGCCGAGACCGAACGGCATCGGCTGCACGACCGACTGGCACATCTTGTCGATGTTCGCCTTGCTGAAGCCCGAGACGACGACCGCGTTGGTCTGGTCCTTGCCGTCAAGGGACTTGCCGGTTGCGACGCTGCCGTACTGCAAGAGGTTCTGGCCGTCGAGCTTCTGAGCCGTCACCTTGAAGTCGACGCCCGACACACTGAACGACGCTGCCAGCGCGCCCTGTGCCAGGCCGACGCCTATCGCGGCCGTCGCGGCCACGCTCGGCACCATGACCAGAGCGAACCGCTTCCATCTGGTCCCGCCACGTACTTGGGACTCCATGACTTTCCTCCTTCTCGGACGTACATCTCCGGGACGGACCCCTCAAGGGCTGTCACGGGATGGGAGAAGTGCTACGTCCTCGGGAAGGGGAACGCGCGGGAGGTCGACCGCGTACGACTCGCGCACTTCGTCCGACACCGGCGATCACCCCCGAGCGACAACCACTGGCCACGCATTCGCGCAACCTCTGGACAGGCCCTGCCGGAGAGCAGAGACCCCCCTGTCCACAGCCGGTGCCACTGTCACCGGCCGGCCCGGTGGGGACCCAAGTCAGCGGCCGCGCCGAGTGGCTGTCGGGCTGGTGCGTTATTGGACCGAGCGTGGCCGATCGTGGTCCATTCCGAGCCGGGGCACAAGGGGGGTCATTACTAGCCAGTAACGGCCTGATAACCGAGGCACGACCGGTGGCCATCGCCTGGGCACACAGGGTGCTGCCGAGTGACCGGACAGAAGGGGAAATCGCCGCAGATAAGCGGACGTAAGAAGCGGCTCAACTTACTGGAAGTAACAGCGGCCGCGTTTACCAAGTTTTGGTAAAACGCGGCCGCCTCTTGTCTCTCTGTCGCCAAATCACCCGCCGTGCACCGTCTTCGGACACTCATTCGGTGACAGGTCGGTGAACGCCCGACGGCGTTCACGGGTGGGTCAGAAGAGCACCCTCGCCAGCGCGGTTCGGGCCGCGGTGACACGCGGGTCGTCGCCGCCGATCACCTCGAAGAGCTCCAGGAGCCGGACCCGCGCGGCGTCGCGGTCGTCACCGAACGTGCGCCGCACGGTTTCGATGAGACGGCCGAAGGCGTCCTCCACGTGACCGCCGACCAGATCGAGGTCGGCCGCGGCGATCTGCGCGGCCGCGTCGGCCGGGTTCTCCGCCGCGTCCTTGCGGACCTGCGCGGGGTCGAGCGCCTGGACGCGCTGGAGCAGTTCGGCCTGCGCGAGGCCCAGCTTGGCCTCGGGGTTGCCCGGGTCGTCGCTCAGTACGTTCTTGTACGCCTGGACCGCGCCGGCCAGATCGCCCGAGTCGAGGGCGACCACGGCGGCTTCGAGCAGGGCGTCGTACGGGCCGACGGGGGCCGGCGCCTCGGCGCCGGGGGCGGCGGCCGCGCCCGGGTCGACCGCGATGCCGGTCAGGCCGAAGCGCTCCTCGGCGACCTGCACCAGTTGGTCGAGCGTCTCGCGGATCTGCGCCTCCGGGGCCGCGCCCTGGAAGAGCGGGAGCGCCTGGCCGGCGACGACCGCGAAGACGGCCGGGATCCCCTGGATCCCGAACTGCTGCATCAGCATCTGGTTGGCGTCGACGTCGATCTTGGCAAGGAGGAAACGGCCGTTGTACTCGACGGCGAGCCGTTCGAGCAGGGGGCCGAGCTGCTTGCAGGGCTCGCACCACTCGGCCCAGAAGTCGATGACGACGGGCACCTCGGCGGAGCGGGTCAGGACGTCGCTCTCGAAAGTGGCCTCGTCGACATCGATGACGAGCGCGGACGGCGCCACGGCCGGGACCCCGCCCTGCCGGGCGGCCTCGGCCCGCGCCTGCTCCGCCTTGCTCTTGGCCTCGCCGGCCGCCTTCACCGCGGCGAGGTCGACGACGCCGCTCATGGACATGTTCCTAGGCTGCATGCGTACATCCTCCCCCTTCCGCGCAGGTGCGTGGTGCGCCGGTGGCAGGATCCGGGCCCGCTCGACGCCTCCCGCCGGATTGCGAGACGTCGGGCACCCCGGACGTGACCCCGGTCGTGCGTTCTTGCGTGCGGCTCCTGGGTCCCCACCCGGGCGCCTGTGACATGTGGTTGTCGCGGAAGGCCGCTCAAGGCTTTCGCTACGAGCCGTAGCGTAACTGGTGCGCGCCCCGCGTGCGGGGTGATCTCGCGCACACCACAGGACCCCTGGCGCGATTGCTACCGGCCGGTATGGTCGCCGTCATGCCTTCTTCATCCCGCGCCACGAGACCGTCCTGTACGAGTCGTACGGGTCGGCCCCGCAGCGCGGAGGCCGACGCCGCGATCCTGCTGGCGACCCGGGAGGCGCTGGTGGACCTGGGGTGGTCGAAGCTGACGATGGGCGACGTGGCGACCCGGGCCGGGGTGGCCAAGACGACGCTCTACCGCCGCTGGGCGGGCAAGAACGAACTCGTCGTGGACGCGGTCGCGGTCCTCTTCGACGAGCTCGAACTCCCGGACCTGGGCAGCCTGATGGCCGACGTGGAGGGCGTCGTCCTTCAGTTCGCCGCGCTTCTCGAGCGCCCCGAGGCGAAGACGGCGCTGATGGCGGTGGTGGCCGAATCCACCCGGGACGACGCGTTGCGCGGGCGGATCCGCTCCGCCATCGTGGACCGCCAGAAGCGGCTGGTTCTGGTCGGCCGCGAGCGGGCCCAGGCCCGCGGCGAACTCCCCTACGAGGCCGACCCGGCGGTCTCCGCCCGCCACACCGACCTCATCTTCGACGTGGTGGCGGGCGCGGTGGTGCACCGCGCCCTGGTGAGCGCGGAGCCCGTGGACGCGGAGTGGGCGCGCGACTTCACCCTCCTCATCTGCACGGGCCTCGCCGCGACGGCGTGAGCCGCGGCCCAGGGCGGCCCCGCGCGCGGCGGCCCGTCGGCGGGCTCAGACCTGGTAGCGGTCCGGGGCGAAGAGGGACAGGTTCTCCCGCACCCACTCCGAGGTCTGCTTCAGGCCGTCCTCCAGGTCGACTTCGGGCTTCCAGCCGGCCCACTCCCGGGCCCGCGAGTTGTCCGAAAGCAGCCGCTCGACCTCGCTGCCCGAGGGGCGCAGGCGCGCCGGGTCCACCACCACGGAGGCCTCGCGGCCCGACGCGGCGATGAGCGCCTCGGCCAGGTCACCGATGGCTATCTCGCGCCCCGTGCCCAGGTTCACGACCTCGCCGAGCGCCCGGTCGCACTCCGCGACCGCGAGGAAGCCCCGCGCGGTGTCGGTGACGTACGTGAAGTCGCGGGTCGGGGTGAGCGAGCCGAGCTTGATCTCCCGTACTCCCGCGTGGAGTTGGGACAGGATCGTGGGGATCACGGCGCGGGCCGACTGGCGCGGGCCGTAGGTGTTGAAGGGGCGCACCACGGTGACCGGGAGCTCGAAGGCGTGCCAGTGCGAGAGCGCCATCATGTCGGCGCCGATCTTGGAGGCGGAGTACGGCGACTGCGGCTGGAGCGGGTGCTCCTCGCTGATCGGGGCGGTCAGGGCGGTCCCGTACACCTCGCTGGTGGAGGTGTGGACGAGGCGGCGCACGCGGTGGCGGCGGCAGGCCTCGGCGATGTTCTCGGTGCCGACCACGTTGGTCTGCACATAGGCGCCCGGGGAGTCGTAGCTGTACGGGATGCCGATGAGCGCGGCGAGGTGGAAGACGGTGTCGCAGCCGGCCACCGCGTCCGAGACCCGCCCGGCGTCGCGGACGTCGCCGGTCACCATCTCCACCTGGGGGTGGTTCATCAGATGGGCGAGGAAGCCCTTCTCGGCGTACGGCTTGTAGTGCACGAAGGCCCGCACGTCGGCGCCGAGTCCGACAAGGAGGTCGACCAGGGTCGAGCCGATGAAGCCTTCGGCGCCGGTGACCAGGACGGTGCGGTTCTGCCAGGTGGTGGGGGCGGTGGCGGTGCTCATGCTGCGTACTCCTTGAGGGACGAGGTGGGGTGCGAGGCGAGGTCGAGGACCCGGGCGGCCAGCAGGTCGGCGGCGCGGGCGTGGTTGCCGGGGTCGGCGGCGCCGCTCATCGCGGCGAGCCGGGCCGGGTCCGCGAGGAGGGGCTCGATGAGCCCGGCGAGGCGGAACGCGGTGGTCTCGGCGTCCGGCACGAGCAGGCCCGCGCCCGCGTCGGAGAGGACCCGCGCGTTGTGGGTCTGGTGGTCGCCCGGCGCGTGCGGGTAGGGCACGAGGACGGCGGGCACGCCGGTCGCGGCGAGTTCGGCGACGGTCGCGGAGCCCGCACGGCACACGACGAGGTCGGCGGCGGCGTACGCGAGGTCCATCCGGTCGAGGTAGGGCACCGCCCGCGCTCCGGCCAGACCCGACAACTGCCGTCCGGTGTCGGCCAGTTGGGCCGGGCCGGTCTTGATGAGGAGGTGGACGTCGGCCCGGTCGCGCCACCGGTGGGCGAGGCCGACGGCGGCCGCGGTGAGCCGGGCGGCGCCCAGGCTGCCGCCGTTGACGAGGACGAGGCGCGCCCCGGGCGGCACGCCGAGGGCCCGGCGGGCCTCGGTGCGCAGCGCCGTCCGGTCGAGCGTGGCGAGCGAGGCGGCGATGGGCATGCCGGTGGTGACGGCGTTCTGGCCGCCGGAGAGGTGGGCGCGGCTGCGGTCGAAGGCGACCGCGATGTGGGAGGTGAGCCGGGCCGCGAACTGGTTGGCCCGGCCCGGCACCGCGTTGGACTCGTGGATGAGGCTGGGCAGCCCGGCCATCCTGGCGCCGACGATGACGGGCGCGCTCGGATAGCCGCCCATGCCGACGGCGACGTGGGCGCCCTGCGCCTTGAGGAGGGACCGGCACTGCGCGCCCGACTTCAGGAGCGCGGCCGGCAGCAGGTACCGCTTGGCGCCGAGCGAGGGGTCGAAGGGGATCATGTCGACGGTGTGCAGCCGGTACCCGGCGCGGGGTATGAGCTCGCCCTCCAGGCCCCGGGTCGTGCCGACGAAGGAGATCACCGCGTCGGGAACGGCCCGCCGCAGTGCCTCGGCGAGCGCGAGCCCGGGGTAGATGTGCCCGCCGGTGCCGCCCGCCCCGATCACTACTGACAATGGTGTGCGCATGGCACCGAGGTTCACGGGGCGGCTTAAGAGGGTTCTAAGAGCCGCGTTTGGCAGGCTTTGCCCATGAGCACCACGCGCGCGGTCAGAATCCTCGTCGTCGACGACGAGCCGGAGGTACGGGCGGCCGTCGAGGACGGCCTCGCGGTGGAGGGGTACGAGGTGAAGGGCGCCCCGGACGGGCTCGCGGCGCTCTCCGAGGTGGCCGCCTGGCGGCCGGACGCGATCGTCCTGGACGTGATGATGCCGGTCCTCGACGGCCTCGGGGTCTGCCGGCAGCTGCGCGCGATGGGCGACCGCACCCCGGTCCTCGTGCTCACCGCGCTCGATTCGGTGAGCGAGCGGGTGGACGGCCTGGAGGCGGGCGCGGACGACTACCTGGTCAAGCCCTTCGCCCTGGACGAACTCATCGCCCGCGTCAGGGCGTTGCTGCGCCGGGCGGCGCCCGATCCCGCCGAGCCGCGGGAGCTGCGGTACGCGGACCTCGTGCTCGACCCGGTCGCGCACACCGCACGGCGCGGCGAGCGGCCGATCGACTTCACGCGCACCGAGTTCGCGCTGCTCGAACTGCTCCTGCGCAACCCGGGGCAGGTGCTGCCGAGGGAGCTGATCCACGAGCTGGTGTGGGGCCGCGACTTCGGCCCCGACTCCAACTCCCTCGCCGTGTACGTGGGTTACCTGCGGCGCAAGCTGGAGGCGGCGGGAGAGTCGCGGCTGGTCCACACGGTGCACGGGGTCGGCTACCGGCTGGACGCCTCATGAGCTCCCGGCGGCGTCTGGGGGCCCGCTGGCGCCGGCACCGCCCGCTGCGCACCCGGCTCGCGGTGGCCGCGTCCGCCGCGGTGGCGCTGGTGGCGGTCGGGGTGTGCACGGGCGCGTTCTTCGTGATCCGCTACGAGCTGTTCCACCAGCTCGACCTGAACCTGACGCAGTCCGCGACCCTGTCCACCCAGCAGAACCGGGGTGCGGCGCCCGGCGTGCTGGCAGGCGAGTGCCGCTATCTGTCGGCGCCGGCCTGCGCGCAGGTCGTCCCCGCCGACCCGGCGAAGGATCCGGCCGAGCCGTATCTGCTGCCGGTCGGCCGGCCCGTGCGGGAGGTCGCCACGGGGGCGCGCAACGCGTACTACACCAACATCACGCTGCCCGACGGGCGGCCCGCGCGGATGCTCACCCAGGCCTTCGGCGGGAACAAGTCCCTTCAGGTGGCGCTGCGTTCGGACGGCGTGCGCAAGGGCGTGGGCCAGGCGGCGTGGCTGCTGAGCGGCGTCGGGGCGGCGGGGGTGCTGCTCGCCGGGGCGCTCGGGTACTGGGTGTCGCGTACGGGTCTGGCGCCCGTGGCCCGGCTCACCGCGACGGCCGAGCACATCGCGGCGACCCGCGACCCGAGCCACCGCATCGAGCTGCCGCCGGGTCCGCCCGACAAGGAGGACGAGGTGACACGGCTCGCGACGTCCTTCAACACGATGCTGGGCGAGCTGGAACAGTCGGTGACGGCGCAGCGGCGGCTCGTCGCGGACGCGTCCCACGAGCTGCGGACGCCGCTGACCGCGTTGCGCACCAACGCGGAGCTGCTGGCGCGGGGCGAGCGGTTGACCGCCGCTCAGCGGGAGCGGGCCTCCGCGGCGCTCGGGCGCCAGATCCGGGAGGTGTCCGTGCTGGTCAACGACCTCATCGACCTCGCTCGTGACGAGGAGCCCACGCCGCTCCTGGAGGAGGTCCGGTTTGCTCCGCTGCTCGCGCACACCGTGGACACGGCTCGGGCGCACTGGCCCGCGACGCCGTTCCAGCTGGAGTTGGCGGACGCGTCGGTGACGGTGCCGGGGGTCCCTGCCCGGCTTGCCCGGCTGATCTCCAACCTGCTGGACAACGCGGCGAAGTTCAGCCCTTCGGGGGTACCGGTGGAAGTGGTGCTCTCCTCCGGGGAGTTGACGGTACGGGATCACGGGCCCGGGATCGCCGAGGCCGATCTCCCCCATGTCTTCGACCGGTTCTACCGGGCCGAGCAGGCGCGGGCCCTGCCGGGGTCGGGGCTGGGGCTCGCGATGGCCCGGCAGATCGCCCGCGCTCACGGGGCGGAGCTGACGGCCCAGCGGGCGCCGGGCGGCGGAGCCCAGTTCCGCCTGACCCTGCCGCCTCGCTGAGCTGTGTGTGCCGTGCGGGGGCGCGGGTGGCGGCTCCGGCGGGGCGCCCGCCGCCGCGTGTGCGGGCGGCCCGCCGGAGGGACGGGGGCGCTCAGAAGCCGGGGGGCTCGGTGTACGTGCCCCACTCCTCGCGCAGCACCCCGCAGATCTCGCCCAGGGTCGCCTCGGCGCGTACCGCGTCCAGCATGGGGGCGATCATGTTCGAGCCGTCGCGCGCCGCGGCCAGCATGGCCTCCAGCGCCGACGACACCGCGGCGTCGTCCCGGCGCGACTTGCGGTCGGCGAGTTCGCGCACCTGCTCGCGCTCCACCTCGTGGCTGACCCGCAGGATCTCCAGGTCACCGGTGACCGACCCGTGGTGGCAGTTGACGCCCACCACGCGCTTGTCGCCCTTCTCCAGGGACTGCTGGTAGCGGAAGGCGGACTCCGCGATCTCGCCGGTGAACCAGCCGTCCTCGATGCCGCGCAGGATGCCGGAGGTGATCGGGCCGATGGGGTGCTGCCCGTCGGGGTGGGCCCGGGTGCCGCGCTCCTTGATCTGGTCGAAGATCTTCTCCGCGTCCGCCTCGATGCGGTCGGTGAGCTGCTCGATGTACCAGGAACCGCCCAGCGGGTCGGCGACGTTGGCGACGCCGGTCTCCTCCATCAGGACCTGCTGGGTGCGCAGCGCGATCTCCGCGGCCTGTTCGGAGGGGAGCGCGAGGGTCTCGTCGAGCGCGTTGGTGTGCAGCGAGTTGGTGCCGCCGAGCACCGCGGCGAGCGCCTCGACGGCGGTGCGCACGACGTTGTTGTACGGCTGCTGTGCGGTCAGGGACACCCCGGCGGTCTGGGTGTGGAAGCGCAGCCACTGCGCCTTGTCCGACTGGGCGCCGTACACCTCCTTCATCCAGCGGGCCCAGATGCGGCGCGCCGCGCGGAACTTGGCGATCTCCTCGAAGAAGTCGACGTGCGCGTCGAAGAAGAAGGAGAGGCCGGGGGCGAAGACGTCGACGTCCAGGCCGCGGCTGAGGCCGAGCTCCACGTAGCCGAAGCCGTCGGCGAGGGTGTACGCCAGCTCCTGCGCGGCCGTCGCCCCTGCCTCGCGGATGTGGTAGCCGGAGACGGAGAGCGGCTTGTACGCGGGGATGCCCTGCGCGCAGTGCTCCATCAGGTCGCCGATGAGGCGCAGGTGCGGCTCGGGCTGGAAGAGCCACTCCTTCTGCGCGATGTACTCCTTGAAGATGTCGGTCTGGAGCGTGCCGTTGAGGACGCCCGGGTCGACGCCCTGCCGCTCCGCGGCGACGAGGTACATGCAGAAGACCGGGACGGCGGGTCCGCTGATGGTCATGGACGTGGTGACGTCGCCGAGCGGGATGTCCTGGAACAGGACCTCCATGTCGGCGGCCGAGTCGATGGCGACGCCGCAGTGGCCGACCTCGCCGAGCGAGCGGGGGTCGTCGGAGTCGCGGCCCATGAGGGTGGGCATGTCGAAGGCGACGCTCAGGCCGCCGCCGCCCGCGGCCAGGATCATCTTGTAGCGCTCGTTGGTCTGCTCGGCGTTGCCGAACCCGGCGAACTGCCGGATCGTCCACGTGCGGCCCCGGTAGCCCGTCGGGTACAGGCCTCGGGTGAAGGGGTACTCGCCGGGCCAGCCGATCCTGTCGAACCCGTCGTAGGTGTCGCCGGGCCGGGGCCCGTACGCGGGGTCGACGGGGTCCCCGGAGAGTGTGGTGAAGTCCGCGTCGCGCTTGCGGGCCTTGTCGTAACGGGCCTGCCAGCGGCGGCGGCCTTCCTCGATCGCGTCAGCGTCCATGGCTCAAATTTACTTGGACGTCCTAGTAAATGTCGATGGCCGACCGCCACGCGTTGGCCGCGCGGCGGTGGGCCGGGCTGTGACCTGGGGCTTTACGGTCAGGCGCGGGCGCCGGCCGGGACGCCGTCCGCGACTTTGGACTCCAGCTCCTTGGAGACCTTGCGCTCGACGAAGAAGGCGGCGGTGGGGATGGTGCCGGCGATCAGCACCCACAGCTGCTTGCCGACCGGCCATTTCGCCTTGGAGCCGAGGTCGAAGGCGAAGACGAGGTAGATCACGTACAGCCAGCCGTGGGCGATGCCGATGACCTTCGTGAAGTCGGCGGCGCCGTTCATGTCGAGGATGTACTTGGCGATCACGCCGAGGGTCAGCAGGACCAGCAGCACGCCTGTGACGTACGCCATTACCCGGTAGCGGGTCAGTACGCTCTTTTTCATGCGGTCGAGCGTATCCGGACATGCGGGGCGATCTTCCCCGGGGTCACACCTCCGGCGAGCCCCGGCCCATGCGCTCAGCCCGGCCGCCCGATTCCGCCCCATGCGGGCCACCCCAGCCCGTCCGGCCCCAGCAACCCCGCCCTCGCCTGCGGACCGTGCCCGCCTCCCGCGCAGTTCCCCGCGCCCCCAGGTGGGCTGACCTTGGCGGCATGCCCAGCATCGGGCCACCCCAGCCCGTCCGGCTGCCCGACTCCGGCCCGTCCTGGCCACCCCAGCCTGTCCGGCCCCAGCAACCCCGCCTTCGCCTGCGGACCGTGCCCGCGTCCCGCGCAGTTCCCCGCGCCCCTGGGTGGGCCGGCCTGGGCGGCATGCCCAGCATCGGCCACCCCAGCCTGTCCGGCGATTGAGGACGAGGGCCGTTCAGGCCCGAAACGGGGTCTGGGGCGGAGCCCCGGCAACCCCGCCTGGCTCTGCGGACCGTGCCCGCGTCCCGCGCAGTTCCCCGCGCCCCTGGCGGGATCGGTGCCGGGCGGCACGCACATCCCCCCGGGTCAGTCTTCGAAGTCGTTGGCTGCGACTCGCAAGGGGCGGAGCATCGCGAAGATCTCCGCGCATTCTTCGGCGTCATACGCGCCGAGCCCGAACTCCATCGACATCAGGTCCCGCGTCGCGGACTCCACCACCTCGCGCCCCTTGTCCGTGATGGACGCCAGCGTGCCCCGCCCGTCGTTCGGGTTGGGGCGCTTGTCGACGAGGCCCGACTTCACCAGGCGGTCCACCGTGTTGGTGACCGAGGTCGGGTGGACCATCAGACGTTCGCCGATCTTCGACATCGGCAACTCCCCCGCCTTGGAGAAGGTCAGCAGCACCAGCGCTTCGTACCGCGCGAACGTCAGCCCGTACGGCTTCACCACCGCGTCGACCTCGGCGAGCAGGATCTGGTGTGCCCGCATGATCGAGGTGATGGCCCCCATCGAGGGCACGGGCCCCCAGCGCTGCTGCCAGAGTTCGTCGGCTCGGGCGATGGGATCGAAGGGAAGGCTGAGCGGCTTGGGCACGCGTCGACCTTACCCACTGGTCACATGCCGGTCAGCCCCGTCTCGGAGTTCGGTACCGGCACCTCGCCCCACGCGGCGCGGACGCGCGGCGCTGCGCCGCCCTGACTGACCGTCATGTCACGATTGTCCGGCCCTGTGCACGCCGTCCCGTGTGCACCCTCGCGACCCCCAGGGGGGCCGGATGTCCCGGTACCGAATCCTGTGCGCCGCCCTGTCGGCCGTGCTGCTCACCGGCGTCGCCGGCTGCTCGTCCGGCGACGGCACGGGTGCGGAGCCCGGTGCCGGGCCCGGCGTGCGGACCGGCTCGCGGGCCGAGGCCGCCCCCGCGCCCGCCTCCGGCTCACCGTTCTGGGTGGACCCGGAGAGCGACGCCGCACGGCAGGTCCGGCTCTGGCAGGGGCAGGGGCGTACCGCCGACGCCGCGGCGCTGCGGCGGATCGCCGACCGGCCGGTCGCCGCCTGGCCGTCCGGCAGCGATCCGCGCCCCGGCATCCGCAAGGCCGTCGCCGGGGCCGCGAAGCAGCAGCGGACCGCGCTGTTCGTGGCGTACGACATTCCGCACCGCGACTGCGGCAAGTACTCCGCGGGCGGCGCCGACGGGATCGAGGGCTACCGCGCCTGGACCCGGATGTTCGCCGAGGCGGTCGGCGAGGCACCGGCGGTGATCGTCCTGGAGCCCGACGCGATCGCCCACATGGTCGACGGGTGCACCACGCCCGACCACCACGCCGAGCGCTACCAGCTCCTCGGCGAGGCGATCGAGACGTTCAAGCAGCTGCCCCGCACCAAGGTCTATCTCGACGCGGGCAACCCCTCCTGGATCCCCGACCCCACCAGCCTGGTCGAGCCGTTGCGGCGGGCCGGCATCGACAGGGCCGACGGCTTCGCCCTGAACGTCTCCAACTTCCAGACCGACGGCGCCGTACGGGCGTACGGGGTGAAGGTCTCCCAGGGGCTCGGCGGCAAGCACTTCGTCATGGACACCAGCCGCAACGGCGAGGGCCCGCTGCTCGACGGACGCGACCAGGCCTGGTGCAACCCGCCGGGGCGTTCGCTGGGCACCCCGCCCTCGGTCAGCACCGGCGACCCGCTCGTCGACGCGTTCCTGTGGATCAAACGGCCGGGCGACTCGGACGGGCCCTGTCGCGGGGGCCCGTCCGCCGGCACCTGGTGGCCGGAGTACGCCCTCGGGCTCGCCAAGCGCGCCCGTCACTGACGCGCCCGCCGGCCCCGCGCCCGCTCAGTCCACGCGGAGCCACTTCGCCTCGGACGGCGTGCCGTCCTGGTCGGTCACGAACACCATGTACCAGCCGGGCGGGACGAGCGCGCGGTCGGCGGGGACGGTGACCGAGACGGAGTCCTTGTCCTTGGCCAGGTCCAGCGCGATCGAGCGCTGCTCCACGTCGGTCGTGTGGGTCACCGCGCTCGGCCGCATCAGCCGGGCCTTGACCAGGCGCTCGGGGTGGGCCGTCTTGAAGGTGGCCCTGCCGCCCGCGGCCACCGCCTCCGGGCCGTCGCCGAGTGCGGGGCGCGTGCCCTTGTCGCCGTAGAGGTAGGGCGGGGTGAAGACCTCCATGCGCTGCTCGAACTTGCCGAGCTTGGTGTTGTTCTTGTCGCTGAACAGCGAGTCGGAGCCGAACGTGGCGACCCGGCCGTCCGGCAGGAGCAGCGCCTCGGAGTGGTAGTTGCGGCCGATGGTGGGGTCGGCCGCCTCGCGGAACGCGTTGGTCTTCGGGTCGTAGAACTGGGCGCTGAAGATGTTGGAGCCGCCCCGGCCCCGGTAGTCGGACGAGCCGCCGGTGGTGAAGACGGAGTCGTCCGGCATGATCACGCTGTTCAGGTACCGGGTGCCCTGCGGGAGTTCGGGGCCCGACTTGAAGGCGGGGTTGTTCTGGTTCAGGTCCACCACGGCGGTGCGCGGGGTGGCCTTCTTGGACTCGCCGACACCGCCGCCGCCGAGCAGCATGAACCGCTGGTCCTGCGCGGGCGGCAGCAGCAGCGAGCTGGCCGTCTCCAGCTGGTCCGCGGCGTTCAGGCCGCCGATCTTGGTGAAGGTGTTCTTCTCGACGTCCCACAGGCCCGGTTCGCGGCCCTTGTCGGCGGGCCCGTACCCGGAGTTGGCGCCCGAGTAGAAGAGCTTGCCGCCCTTGGTCAGGAAGAGCGAGGGGTAGGTCGGGAAGTAGCGGAAGGGGCCCGGGGACCACTTCTTGGACTTGGGGTCGTAGATCTCGTTGTTGCCGGCCAGGATGACGCCCACGTCGTCGAGCCCGGAGACGGCGAGCACCCGGCCGTCCTTGAGCGTGGTGAGCGTCGGGTACCAGCGGGCCTCCTTCATCGGGGCGACGGGGACGTACTTCTCGGCCTTCGGGTCGAACTCGTAGGCCGCCCTGATCCCCTGGTAGTCCTGCTTGTCCAGGGTGATCTTCTCGGCGAGCCCGTACACGTTGTCGGCGTCCTTGCCGGCCAGCCCCACGACCTCGTACTGCGCCTGGTCGGTGGCGACGGACTGGGGGCCCTCGACGGCCGCCTCGACGAAGACCCGCGCCTCGGCGGCGGTGGTCTTGGTCTTCCAGGGCTTCATCCGCCCGCTGGCGTAGTACGAGATCTCGAACTCGCGCTTGGCCTTCGGGACGGTGACGTCGAACTTCGACACGTACTCGACGCCCGACGGGGAGCGGAACGTGGTGCCCTTCTTGAGGGTGACGGCCTTGTTGGGGTCCTCGTTCTTGACCCGCATGCCGCCGCCGGCCCGTTTCACCTCGCCGTCGAGCACCTCGTAGCGTGCGGTGCCGCCGGCCACCAGGAGCTTGCCGTCGGGGAGTTGGGCGTGGCCGCCGCAGAAGAAGTCCTCGGGGGTGTGGATCTTCTTGAAGGTGTTGTCCTTCGGGTTCCACAGCACGGTGTCGAAGGTGCCGGCGTCGAAGTGGTCCTGCTTGTTGCCCGAGCCCGCGATGATCAGCACCTTGCCGGTGTGCAGCAGCGCCGCGTGGATGGCGTTGGTCCGGTACTCCTTGGGTATCTCGACGTCGTGCCAGGCGCCGTACTTCCGCATGTACTCGGGCTGGGCGATCTCGTAGGCGTGGTACTGCTCGGTGGCGAAGGAGAGCGCGGCGGGCGCGTTGAGTCCCGCGAGGACCACGACGGCGCCGCCGCCGAACAGGGTCTTCTTCATCCGTTTCGAGGGCCGGTAGGCCATGACTCAGTTCCCTCCGGTCGTCGTGGCGACGGCGGGTTCGGCCTCGCCGCCGGGCTTGTGCTGCGGAACCGGCTGGGCCGCGCGGGCCGCGGCGCGCTCGCGCAGCGTGCTCCAGGCCCAGATCGCGACGGGCGCGAGCGCGATGCACAGCGCGAGCACGGCCCAGGTGCGCATGGCGGCGTGGGTGTGGCCGTAGCGCACGGAGGCGATCAGGGAGGACGCGAGGACGGCCGCCCAGAACAGGTGGATGCGGAACGTCCACAGCCGGTCGGGGCTGGCCCGGCCGCCCTTGGGGGTGACGACGAACCGGCCGCGGGTGCGCAGCACGGCCGAGCCGAGCGACTTGAGGTAGATCGGCGCGGAGAGCGCGGACATCCCCATCCCGGCGAGGCCGCCCGAGCCCTCGGGCTCGTGGGGCGAGACGTTGTGCCGCCGGTTCCACAGGTAGAGGCCGATCTGGAGGGCGGCGGCGTCGCTGTAGAGCATCAGCCAGACGGAGGCGGTGACCTCGGTGCCGGACGCGCCGAACCACAGGAACAGCACACAGCTCACGATGCCGAGCAGCCAGTTGACGGCCGTCATGGGGTAGTAGACGAGCATCAGGGTGTACGAGAGGAGCCGGCCGGGCGGCATGGTGAAGGGCGCCTTCCAGTACTGCTTGACCAGGGTCTCGTAGGTGCCGCGCGACCAGCGCATCTGCTGGGTGAAGAAGTCGGTCCAGGAGGCGGGGCCCTCGCCGACGGCGAGCACGTCCGGGGTGTACACGGAGCACCAGTGCCGGCCGGTCCTCGGGTTCTTGTGCCGGTGCAGTTCGAAGCCGGTGGCCATGTCCTCGGTGATCGAGTCGTACAGGCCGCCGATCTGTCGCAGCGCCGCGATCCGCACCACGTTGTTGGTGCCGACGAACATGGGCGCCCGGTAGCGGTTGCCGGCCCGCTGGATCAGCGCGTGGAAGAGGAACTGCTGGGACTCGGCGGCCTTGGTGACGGGCGAGTCGTAGTTCCCGTAGACCTGCGGTCCGACGACGAAGGCGACGTCCGGGTCGCGGAAGTAGCCCATCATCCGCTCCAGGAAGTTGGGGAGCGGGGCGTGGTCGGTGTCGACGGAGGCGAAGAAGTCGTAGCCGCCGCCGTGCATCGCGATCCAGGCGTTGTAGTTGCCGTGCTTGGTGCGGGCCTTGTGGGCGCCCTTCTTGCGGTTCCACTCGGGGACGCCCTTGCGGGTGAAGTGGCGTACGCCGAGTTCTTCGCAGAGCGCCTTGGCCTGCTCGTCGTCGCCCTCGTCCAGGAGCCAGATGTCCAGGGGCCCGGTGTGGGTGAGGCGGACGGCCGCTTCCAGGGTGGTGCGCACCATGGATATGGGTTCCTTGCCCGGCACGTACGTGGTGAGGAAGGCGACCCGGGTGCCCTTCGCGGGCGTGACGGGAATGGGGTCGCGGGCGACCAGCGTGGCGTGGGCGACCGAGGCGACGTTGGCGACCATGAACAGTTCGATCAGGCCGATCGAGACGAGCATCGTGACGTCGAGGTCGACGAGCCAGCGGTCGCCGCCCTCGCGTTCGACCCAGTGGGTGGGCCAGATGAGGTAGACCAGCAGCAAGCCGGTGAGTATGGGCGCGAGGGTCATCAGGAGGATGGCACGTATGCGGTGCGGCTCTTGCGAGAGCAGACTGCGGTACTGCACCCGGTAGGGCTTGGCGCCCGGCTCCGTGAGCGGTCCGGCCAGTCGGCTGTGGGTGTCGTATGCGTAGCCCTCCGGGCGCACGTGCCCTCCAGCTGATCGTCGAGCAGGGGTTTTGCATCGGGTTGATAACCCCACAAAAGTGGAGAAAGCCCGGCGTGTCGACTGGAGTACTCCGAGTGAGCGGTTCTACGGTGGCCGGCCGTTTCGGGGGCGGGAAGCGTCGCCCGGTCGCGTGCGGACGCGCGAGAGCCCCCGGCCGGGGCGGGCCGGGGGCTCTCGACGGTGCCGGATGAGGGCCGCCGCTCGGCGGCCCGGACGGCGGGCGGTTACTCGGCGGCGAGGTGACGCTCGACCGTCTCGACCTTGGAGGTGAGGCCGTCGGTGACGCCGGGGCGGATGTCCGCCTTGAGGACGAGCGAGACACGGTTGGAGCGGGCCTCGACGGCGGCGACGGCGCGCTTGACGACGTCCATGACCTCGTCCCACTCGCCTTCGATGCTGGTGAACATCGCGTCCGTGTGGTTGGGCAGGCCGGACTCGCGCACCACGCGGACCGCGTCCGCCACGTACTCCCCCACGTCCTCGCCGACGCCGAGCGGGCTGACCGAGAAGGCGACGATCATGCGTTCACCACGCCTTCCTTGCGGGCCCGGGTCGCGATGACCGCGTCGTCCAGCTCGCGGCGGAGCTTGCGCTCGGCGAAGAAGCCGCCGAAGGGCAGGACGGCGAGCACGAAGTAGAGGATGCCGGTCTTCGCGGACCACTTGGTGCGGTTCCACGCGTCGAGCCAGAACAGCACGTACAGCGTGAAGAGGACGCCGTGGACCATGCCCATCACCATCACCCCGTCGAACGAGGTGGTGCGCTTGAGCACCGAGCACACCAGCAGGATCGGGAACGAGATGGCCTCGGGGAGCGAGATCAGTCGGAGTCGATGCAGGGCGGAGGCTGTCTTGAGGTCCACGGGAGGGCACCTTCGCTGGGAGAGAGCGGGCGGCAGTGATCAATTGAGGGCGATCACCGGGCTGTGATCGTTTGTGAACGCGTGCACAAACGATCCTCATTCTGACATCGTCCCCTTGCCCCTGTCGGGGCGGGTCCCCGGCCGCTACCGTCGGGCCGTGGCAATGTTCCGACTTCAGGGCAGCAAGGTGCTCGCCGTCGACATGACCGGCGACGCCGTCAAGGCGAAGAACGGCTCGATGGTCGCCTACGACGGCCAGATGGCGTTCAAGAAGATGTCCGGCGGTGGTGAGGGTCTGCGCGGCATGGTGACCCGCCGTCTCACCGGCGAGCAGATGACCGTGATGGAGGTGAAGGGGCACGGCACGTGCTATTTCGCCGACCGGGCCAGTGAGATCAACCTGGTGAGCCTCACCGGCGACAAGCTCTTCGTCGAGGCGAGCAATCTGCTCGCCACCGACGCGGGGCTGCGCACCGGCACGACCTTCACCGGGCTGCGCGGCGCGAGCCAGGGCAACGGCCTGTTCACCACGACGATCGAGGGCCAGGGGCAGGCCGCGATCATGTCGGACGGCCCCGCGGTGATCCTGCGGGTCAGCGCCCAGTACCCGCTCCTGGTCGACCCCGGCGCCTACATCGCCCACCAGGGCAGCCTCCGCCAGCACTTCCAGTCCGGGGTGACCTTCCGCACCTTCATCGGCGAGGGCTCCGGCGAGGCGTTCCAGATCCGGTTCGAGGGCGAGGGCCTGGTGTACGTGCAGCCGAGCGAGCGCAACACGATCGGCGGGGACGTCTGATGCCGTTCCGCGAGATCAACTCGAAGATGGTCGAGGCGACGGTGCTCCCCGGCCAGCGGATGTTCAGCCAGCGCGGCGCGATGCTCGCGTACAAGGGCGAGGTGTCCTTCACACCCAACATCCAGGGCGGCCAGGGCGGCCTGATGTCGATGATCGGGCGGCGGGTCGCCAACGAGGCGACGCCGCTGATGACGGTCGAAGGCAGTGGCACGGTGATGTTCGGCCACGGCGGCCACCACATCCAGGTCATCAACCTCCAGGGCGACACCCTGTACGTGGAGGCCGACCGGCTGCTCGCCTTCGACGGCTCCCTCCAGCAGGGCACGATGTTCATGGGCTCGCAGGGCGGGGTCATGGGCATGGTGCGCGGCCAGGTGACCGGGCAGGGCCTGTTCACCACGACGCTCAAGGGCCATGGCGCGGTCGCGGTGATGGCACACGGCGGGGTGATCGAGCTGCCGATCACTCCGCAGCGGCCGGTCCACGTCGACCCGCAGGCCTATGTCGCCCACCACGGCGACGTCCGCAACAAGCTCTCGGCCGCGCTCGGCTGGCGCGAGATGGTGGGCCGGGGCTCCGGCGAGGCCTTCCAGCTCGAACTGTCCGGTCAGGGCGCGGTGTACGTGCAGGCCTCGGAGGAGAAGCTGTGAGCGCCCCGGTGATCTTCGACCCGTACTCGCTGCCGAGCGACGACAACGTCAACAAGTACACGTTCTGCGTGGAGCTCAAGTCGAGCCAGTGGTTCCTGCAGAAGGGCAAGATGATCGCCTATTACGGGCAGATCGAGTTCAACGGCATCGGCCACGGCCGGCTCGACCGGCTGCTGCGCACGAGCTTCCACTCGCCGCTGCACGCGGCCGACTGGGTGGTGGCGGACGGCAGCGGCAAGATGCTGCTCGCGGACCGCGCCTTCGACGTGAACAGCTACGACCTGGACGAGGGCAACCTGACCATCCGGTCCGGCAACCTCCTGGCGTACCAGCCCACGCTCGCGCTGAAGCAGTCGATCGTGCCGGGGTTCCTGACGCTGATCGGCACGGGCAAGTTCGTGGCGGCCTCCAACGGGCCGGTCGTCTTCATGGAGCCGCCGATCCGGGTGGATCCGCAGGCGCTGGTCGGCTGGGCGGACTGCCCGTCGCCGTGTCACCACTACGACCACGGGTACATGACCGGCGTCCTGGGCGGAATCCGGTCACTCACCGGGCTCGGCGGGACCTCGGGCGAGGAGCACCAGTTCGAGTTCGTGGGGGCGGGTACGGTACTGCTCCAGTCGACCGAAGTGCTCATGGCGGAGCAGGCGACCGGGCAGGTGGCCGCCGAGCCCGGGGTGCCCGGCGGCGGGCAGGGCGGGCAGGGTGCCGCGGCCGGGGCACCGCGTCTTCCCGGCCAGCTGGGGGACCTGCAGCGTCGCTTCGGCCTGTGAGCGGTAGTCTGCGGAGTGTGACGTCGAACGCCTGAACCCCTCCGGGCGGCGGTCACGCCCGAGGGGTGCACCCGTGTCGGGTGCCGGGCGTCACATCCCCCCGATTGGTTCAGAATTCAACTTCTTAGGTAGAATCCACATATGGAGACCGAGACGGCCACGAACTGGCTGAGCGACGACGAGCAGTGCGCCTGGCGCACCTACCTGGACGTCAACAGGATGCTGACGTACCAGATGGAGAAGGACCTCCAGCCGTTCGGCCTGACCAACAACGACTACGAGATCCTGGTGAACCTCTCGGAGTCGGCGGACAACCGGATGCGGATGAGCGACCTCGCGGCCGCCACCCTCCAGTCCAAGAGCCGTCTCTCGCACCAGATCACCCGCATGGAGAACGCGGGCCTGGTCCGGCGCGAGAACTGCGAGTCGGACCGGCGCGGGCTCTTCGCCGTCCTCACCGAGAGCGGCGCCGCGACCATGGAGAAGGTCGCCCCGCACCACGTCGCCTCCGTGCGGCGCCACTTCATCGATCTGCTGTCGGGCGAGGCTCTGGCCGATCTGCGGGAGTCTCTGACGCCGGTCGCCGAGCATCTGCGCGGGCACCGCGGGAAGATCTGACGGCGAGCGCGCAGCACAGCGCGGGCAGCCCCGCGAGCACGAAGCACCAGGGCAGCGGAAGCCGTCCGACGAGCAGCCCGACGCCCGCGGAGGCGGCCGAACTCCCGGCGTTCACCGCCGTGTTGACCCATGCGCCGGCCCGGGTACGGGTGCCGGGCGAAGCCAGCTCATCGGCGTACAGATAGGCCGTGGTGAGCGCGGGGGCGACGAAGAGGCCGGCGAGCACCATGGCCCCGGCGAGCGCGGCGAGTCCCGGCGCCGCCCCGGCGAGCGCGAGCGCTCCCGCGAGGCCCACCGCGAACAGGGCCAGCCTGCTCCTGGCCGGGCGCCGCCACCGCACGGCTCCGTTGACCAGGCCCCCCACCGCGCTGCCGACCGAGAGCGCGGCGAGCAGCCAGGGCGCGGCCGACGCCCGGCCCCGGTCGTCCGCGAACGCGAGCACCAGCAGGTCGACGGCGCCGAGCGCGAGCCCGACACCGGCCGCCACCAGGGCGGGCCGCCAGGGCGCCCGGCCCCGCACGGGGGCCGCGTCGCCGCTGTCCTGCCCGGTCCCGGGCCCGGTCGTGCGGAGCGCGGGCGAGGCGACCAGGGCGAGCGTCCCCACGACCACCAGCCCCGCGCCGAGCAGCACACCGACGGCGGGATCGGCGTACTGGACGAGCACACCGATCACCAACGGGCCGCTCACATAGAGGAGTTCCTCACAGACTCCGTCCAGGCTGTACGCGCGCTCCAGCATCCGGCGGTCCGGCACGAGCTCGCTCCACACGGTGCGCATGGTGGGCCCGAGCGGCGGGGTGCAGGCGCCCGCGGCGGTCCCGAGGACGGCGAGCAGCGCGGCGCCCGCCCCGCCGAGCAGACAGACGCAGGCGAGCGCGACGAGCAGCGCCCCGTACAGGACGGCCATGGGGGGCAGGGCACGGCGTGGGCCGTGCCGGTCGACGAGGGCGGCGCGGACCGGCGAGAGCAGCACACTGCTGATGCCGAAGAGCGCCATGACGGTGCCGGCCACGGCGTAGGAGCCGGAGCCCCGTTGGACGGCGAGGACGAGGGCGAGCGGGGCCGTTCCGTAGGAGAGCCGACCCAGCAGGGCGGCGCCGAAGGCGCGGGCGGCGCCCGGGGTCCGCAGGACGGCGGCGTACGAGGACATGGGTGTTCCTTCGGGGCTGTGCGCGGAAAGGGTCGCCGAAGCGCACCGCGGCCTCGGCGCCCTCTGCGGGCGGGGCGCGGTGCCGGGGCGGCACCTATGCGCAGAGCAGGAACATGCGCCCCACGCTAACAGCCCCGGTACGGCCCAACCAGGGGCCGTACCGGGGCTGTTGACGAGCCGGCGCCGGGCCCTTCGCAGGGCGGACCCGGTCGTGCGCGGAGCGCGCTAGGCCGTTTCGGTCAGGCCGGCGACCAGTTCGTCGGCGGCCGCGTAGGGGTCGAGCTCGCCGTCGACGATGCGCTGGGCGAGCGCGTCGAGGCGCCGGTCGCCGTGGAGGGAGCCGATGCGCTCGCGCAGGGCGGTCACCGCGATGGTCTCGACCTCGCGGGCCGCTCGGGACCTGCGGCGCTCCGCGAGGACGCCGTGCTCGGCCATCCACGCGTGGTGCTTCTCCAGCGCCTCCACGACCTCGTCGATGCCCTCGCCGCGGGCCGCCACCGTCTTGACGATGGGCGGCCGCCAGTCGCCGGGGCCGCGCGATTCGCCGAGGCCCAGCATGTGGTTGAGCTCGCGGGCCGTGGCGTCCGCGCCGTCCCGGTCCGCCTTGTTGACGACGTAGAGGTCGCCGATTTCGAGGATGCCGGCCTTGGCCGCCTGGATGCCGTCGCCCATGCCGGGCGCGAGCAGCACGACCGAGGTGTCGGCCTGCGAGGCGATCTCGACCTCGGACTGCCCGACGCCGACCGTCTCGACGAGGATCACCTCGCACCCCGCCGCGTCCAGGACGCGGATCGCCTGGGGCGCGGACCAGGCGAGGCCGCCGAGGTGGCCGCGGGTCGCCATCGAGCGGATGTAGACGCCGGGGTCGGAGGCGTGGTCGGACATCCGGACCCGGTCGCCGAGCAGGGCGCCGCCCGAGAACGGCGAGGACGGGTCGACGGCGAGGACGCCGACCCGCTTGCCCGCCCTGCGGTAGGCGGTGACCAGCGCGGAGGTGGAGGTCGACTTGCCGACGCCGGGCGAGCCGGTGAGCCCCACGACGTAGGCGTTGCCCGCGAGCGGGGCCAGCGCCGCCATCACCTCGCGCAGCTGCGGGGAGGCCCCCTCGACCAGCGAGATCAGCCGGGCGACGGCCCTGGGCCGGCCTTCCCGTGCCTGGGCCACCAGTTCGGGGACGTCCACCATTGCCGCTCCGTTCAGTCGCGTACGCACCGCAGGGTCAGGAATCGCTTCCGGGGTTACTTGCCCGGCACGCGCACGATCAGAGCGTCGCCCTGGCCGCCGCCGCCGCACAGGGCCGCGGCGCCCACACCGCCGCCGCGGCGCTTCAGCTCCAGGGCGAGGTGCAGGACCACGCGGGCGCCGGACATGCCGATGGGGTGGCCGAGGGCGATGGCGCCGCCGTTCACGTTCACCTTTTCCGGGGAGACCCCGAGGTCCTTCATTGACTGCGCGGCGACCGCGCCGAAGGCTTCGTTGATCTCGATCAGGTCGAGGTCCTCGACCGTGATGCCCTCCTTGCCGACCGCGTGCTTGATCGCGTTCGACGGCTGCGACTGGAGCGAGCTGTCGGGGCCCGCCACGTTGCCGTGGGCGCCGATCTCGGCGATCCACTCCAGGCCCAGCTCCTCGGCCTTGGCCTTCGACATCACGACGACCGCGGCGGCGCCGTCGGAGATCTGCGAGGCGGTGCCGGCCGTGATCGTGCCGTCCTTGGTGAAGGCGGGGCGCAGCTTGGCGAGCGTCTCCACGGTCGTGTCGGCGCGGATGCCCTCGTCCTTCGCGAACAGGACCGGGTCGCCCTTGCGCTGCGGGATCTCCACCGGGGTGATCTCGGCCTCGAAGATGCCGTTCTTCTGGGCGGCCGCGGCGCGCTGGTGGGAGGCGGCGGCGATCTCGTCCTGCTCGGCGCGGGTGATGCCGAGGCGGGTGTTGTGCCGCTCGGTCGCCTCTCCCATGGGGATGTTCTCGAAGGAGTCGGTCAGACCGTCGTACGCCATCGAGTCGAGCATCTCGATCGCGCCGTACTTGAAGCCCTCGCGGGACTTCGGCAGCACGTGCGGGGCGTTGGTCATGGACTCCTGGCCGCCGGCGACCACGATGTCGAACTCGCCGGCGCGGATCAGCTGGTCGGCGAGGGCGATCGCGTCGAGACCCGAGAGGCACACCTTGTTGACGGTGAGCGCGGGCACGTTCATCGGGATGCCGGCCTTCACGGCGGCCTGACGGGCCGGGATCTGGCCGGCGCCGGCCGTGAGCACCTGGCCCATGATCACGTACTGCACCTGGTCCCCGCCGATGCCGGCCCGGTCCAGGGCCGCCTTGATGGCGAAGCCGCCGAGATCGGCGCCGGAGAAGGACGTGAGGGAGCCGAGCAGACGGCCCATGGGCGTACGGGCGCCCGCGACGATCACTGAGGTGGTACCGGTCGTTCCAGACATGAGGCACGGCCCTTAGGGAGATGTGAACGAGGGTTTACTCGGAGCGTACTGAGCGGTACCTCCCCACGTCATCGGGCAGCCGGTGTGATGGCGCGCACGTTGCGTAACCACCCTCGGGGGCGCTGCACTGGTTCCATGCTGACGCGAATCGACCACATCGGGATCGCCTGTTTCGACCTCGACAAGACCGTCGAGTTCTACCGTGCCACCTATGGCTTCGAGGTGTTCCACACCGAGGTCAACGAGGAACAGGGCGTGCGGGAGGCCATGCTCAAGATCAACGAGACCTCGGACGGCGGCGCCTCCTACCTCCAGCTCCTGGAGCCCACCCGCGAGGACTCCGCCGTCGGCAAGTGGCTCGCCAAGAACGGCGAGGGCGTGCACCACATCGCCTTCGGCACGGGCGACGTCACCGCCGACTCCGAGGCCATCCGCGACAAGGGCGTACGAGTCCTGTACGACCAGCCGCGCACCGGTTCGATGGGCTCGCAGATCACCTTCCTGCACCCCAAGGACTGCCACGGCGTGCTCACCGAACTCGTCACTTCCGCCCCCCAGGACCACACAGACACCGCCGCCCACTGAGCCCGCACAGATGGAGGCCGGGCCTCCGCATACTCGGCCCGGTACAGTGGGCGGTTCCGGGCCGGGGTCGGGTCGGGGCCTGAGACCCACGCCCCTGTTTTGATCTGACACCATTCACCGGGGGCCCCGTCCGTCGTGTGCGGTCGGACGGTGCTCGTACGGGCAGTGTTCGCGACCAGGGGACGGATGGGACCGCGCAGTGCGGGGCTACGAACGCCAGGAGAGCCAGAGCCACCGGCCTGACGACCACCTCTCGCGGTTCGAGGCCGAGATGGAGCGGCTGAAGACCGAGCGGGAGAAGGCCGTTCAGCACGCCGAGGATCTCGGCTACCAGGTCGAAGTGCTGCGCGCCAAGCTCCACGAGGCGCGCCGCAATCTCGCGACCCGTCCCGCCTACGACACGGCGAACGTCGGCTACCAGGCCGAACAGCTGCTCCGCAACGCCCAGATGCAGGCCGAGCAGCTGCGCACGGACGCCGAGCGCGAGCTGCGGGACGCCCGCGCCCAGACCCAGCGCATCCTCCAGGAGCACGCCGAACACCAGGCGCGGCTCCAGGCCGAGTTGCACGCCGAGGCCGTCAACCGGCGCCAGCGCCTCGACCAGGAGCTGTCCGAGCGCCGGGCCACCGTCGAGTCGCACGTCAACGAGAACGTGGCGTGGGCCGAGCAACTGCGGGCCCGTACCGAGGCGCAGGCCCGCCGGCTCATGGAGGAGTCCCGCGCCGAGGCCGAGCAGTCGCTCGCCGCGGCCCGCGCGGAGGCCACCCGGATCGCCGAGGAGGCCCGCCAACGGCTCGGCTCCGAGGCCGAGTCGGCGCGCGCCGAGGCCGAGGCGACGCTGCTGCGCGCCCGCAAGGACGCCGAGCGGCTCCTGAACGCGGCGTCCGCACAGGCCCAGGAGGCCACCTCCCACGCCGAGCAGCTGCGCACGACGACCGGCGCCGAGACCGCCCAGGCCCGCCAGCAGGCGGCCGAGCTGAGCCGCGCCGCCGAACAGCGGATGCAGGAGGCGGAGGCCGCGCTGCGCGAGGCGCGTGCCGAGGCCGAGCGGGCGGTCACCGAGGCGAAGGAGGCCGCGGCCAAGCAGGTCGCGAGCGCCGAGTCCGCCAACGAGCAGCGCACCAGGACCGCGAAGACCGAGATCGCGCGGCTCGTCGCGGAGGCCACCAAGGAGTCCGAGACCCTCAAGGCCGAGGCCGAGCAGGCGCTCGCGGACGCGAAGGCGGAGGCGGAGCGGCTGCGCACCGAGGCCGCCGAGTCGGCCCGCACCAGCGCCGCCGAGGACACCGCGGCCCAGCTCGCCAAGGCCGCGCGTACCGCCGAAGAGGTCCTGACCAAGGCGTCCGAGGACGCCCGGGAGACCACCCGCAAGGCGTCCGAGGAGGCCGAGCGGATCCGCCGCGAGGCGGACGCCGAGGCCGAGCGGCTGCGCGGGGAGGCCGCCGAGCAGGCCGACGAGCTCAAGGGCGCCGCCAAGGACGACACCAAGGAGTACCGGGCCAAGACGGTCGAGCTCCAGGAGGAGGCCCGCCGGCTGCGCGGCGAGGCCGAGCAGCTGCGCGCCGAGGCGGTCGCCGAGGGCGAGCGGATCCGGGGCGAGGCGCGCCGCGAGGCGGTCCAGCAGATCGAGGAGGCGGCCAGGACCGCCGAGGAGCTGCTGGCCAAGGCCAAGGCCGACGCCGAGGAGCTGCGCACCACCGCGGGCAACGAGTCCGAGCGGGTGCGCAACGAAGCGGTCGAGCGGGCCAACACGCTGCGCAAGCAGGCCGAGGAGACACTGGAGCGCACGCGCGCCGAGGCCGAGCGGATGCGCGCGGAGTCCGAGGAGCAGGCGGAGCAGACCACGACGGAGGCCGAGGCGGCCGCCGTCCGGCTGCGCGAGGAGACCGAGCGGGCGATAGCGGCCCGCCAGGCCGAGGCCGCCGAGGAGCTGGCCCGGCTGCACACCGAGGCCGAGCAGCGCCACACCGCGGCCGAGCAGGCCCTGACCGACGCCCGTGCCGAGGGCGAGCGGATCCGGCGCGAGGCCGCCGAGGAGAGCGAGCGGATCCGCACCGAGGCCGCCGAGCGCATCCGTACGCTCCAGGCGCAGGCCGAGCAGGAGGCCGAGCGGCTGCGCACCGAGGCCGCGTCCGACGCCTCCAGCGCCCGCGCGGAGGCGGAGAGCGCGGCGGTCCGGCTGCGCACGGAGGCGGCCGCGGAGGCCGAGCGGCTCAAGTCCGAGGCACAGGAGAGCGCCGACCGGATGCGCGCGGAGGCCGCGGCCGCCGCCGAGCGGGTCGCCGCCGAGGCCGCCGAGGCGCTCGCCGCCGCCCAGGAGGAGGCCGTGCGGCGCCGCCGCGAGGCCGAGGAGACGCTGGGCTCGGCGCGCGCCGAGGCCGAATCCGAGCGCGCCCAGGCCCGTGAGCAGAGCGAGGAACTGCTCGCCTCCGCCCGCAAGCGGGTCGAGGAGGCGCAGACCGAGGCGCAGCGGCTCGGCGAGGAGGCCGACCGGCGCGCCACCGAGCTGGTGTCGACGGCCGAGCAGACCGCCAAGGACGTACGGGACTCCGTGGCCGGGCTCCGCGAGGAGGCCGAGCAGGAGATCGCCGGGCTGCGCAGCGCCGCCGAGCACGCGGCGGAGCGCACCACGAGCGAGGCGCAGGAGGAGGCGGACCGGGTCCGCGCCGACGCGCACGCCGAGCGCGAGCGCGCGGGCGAGGACGCGGGCCGCGTCCGGGCCCGTGCCCAGGAGGAGTCCGAGGCCGCGAAGGCGCTGGCCGAGCGGACCGTCACGGACGCCATGGCCGAGGCGGAGAAGGCCCGTTCGGACGCCGCCGAGTACGCGCAGCGCATGCGCACCGAGGCCTCCGACGCGCTCGCCTCGTCCGAGCAGGACGCGGCGCGCACCCGGGCCGAGGCCCGCGAGGACGCCAACCGGATCCGCTCCGACGCCGCGAGCCAGGCGGACCGCCTGGTCACCGAGGCGACGGCGGAGGCCGAGCGGCTCGCCGCCGAGTCGAGCGCCGAGGCGGAGCGCCTGGTCACCGAGGCCCAGCAGGTACGGGTCGAGGGCCAGGCCGAGGCGGACGCGCTGCGCGCCGCGGCGCGCGAGGAGGCCGAGCGGGTCACCGGCGCGGCCCTCGCCGAGGCCGAGCAGGCCACGACGGCCGCCCGCGAGGAGGCCGAGCGGGTCACGAGCAAGGCGCTGGCGGACGCCGAGCGCACCACCAACGAGGCGAACGCGTATGCCGAGTTGGTCACCACCGAGGCGCGCTCCGACGCGGGCTCCACGCTGGGCGCGGCCAACGCCGAGGCGGAGCAGACCATAAGCGAGGCCCGTGCCGAGGCCGAGCGGCTGCTCGACGAGGCACGCCGGGCCGCGGACAAGCGGCGCTCCGACGCGGCGGCCCAGGCCGACCAGCTCATCGGGGAGGCGAGCAGCGAGGCCGAGCGGCTGCGCGCGGAGGCCGCCGACACGGTGGGCTCGGCCCAGCAGGCCGCCGAGCGGATCAGGGCCGAGGCCGAGAAGAACCGTGCCCGCGCCGACGAGGCCGCGGAGAAGACGCGTACCGAGGCCCGCGAGGAGGCGGACCGGCTGCTCGACGAGGCCCGCACCGCCGCGGCCAAGCGGCGCTCGGACGCCGCGGAGCAGGCCGACCAGCTCATCAACAAGGCCCAGGAGGAGGCGCTGCGCGCCGCCACCGAGGCCGAGGAGCAGGCCGACACGATGGTCGGCGCGGCCCGCAAGGAGGCCGAGCGGATCGTCGCGGAGTCGACGGTGGAGGGCAACTCCCTGGTGGAGAAGGCCCGTACGGACGCGGACGAGCTGCTCGCCGGTGCCCGCGCGGACGCCACCGCCATAAGGGAGCGCACCGAGGAGGTGCGTTCGCGCACCGAGGCGGAGATCGAGGAGCTGCACGAGCGGGCCCGCCGCGAGAGCGCCGAGCAGATGAAGACGGCGGGCGAGCGCGTCGACAAGCTGGTGAAGGCCGCGACCGAGCAGACCACCGAGGCGCAGGCGAAGGCCAAGTCGTTGGTGGCGGACGCCGATTCCGAGGCGCACAAGGTCCGCATCGCCGCGGTGAAGAAGGCGGAGGCGCTGCTCAAGGAGGCCGAGACCAAGAAGGCCGAGCTGGTCCGCGAGGCCACCGCGCTGCGTGACGAGGCGGCGGCGGAGGCGCGCCGCACGGTCGAGGAGGGCAAGCGTGAACTCGACGTCCTGGTGCGGCGCCGGCAGGACATCAATGCCGAGATCTCCCGTGTCCAGGACGTACTTGAGGCGTTGGAATCATTCGAGGCGCCGGGCGCGGGCGGCAAATCCGGCTCTGGCGGCGGTTCTTCCGCAGGTGTCAAGGCAGGTGCGGCGGCCGGGGCAACACGTTCGAGTGGCAAGTCTTCGGAGGGCTAGCCACTCAAAAGGCTGGACATTCTCCAGATCAAACGGGCATCCGCTCGATGACACGCCGCTTGGGCCCCTAGGATTCCCCCTATCACCTCACCGGTCTCATTCGACAGGAACCCCATGAGCGACACTTCCTCCCCCTTCGGCTTCGAGCTCGTGCGGCGTGGTTACGACCGCGGTCAGGTGGATGACCGCATTACCAAGCTCGTCGCCGACCGTGACAGTGCTCTGGCACGGATCACTTCTCTGGAAAAGCGCATCGAGGAGCTCCACCTCGAAACGCAGAACGCCCAGGCCCAGGTGAACGACGCGGAGCCGTCGTACGCGGGTCTGGGTGCGCGGGTCGAAAAGATCCTGCGGCTCGCCGAGGAAGAGGCGAAGGACCTGCGCGAGGAGGCCCGTCGGGCCGCCGAGCAGCACCGCGAACTCGCCGAGTCCGCCGCGCAGCAGGTGCGCAACGACGCCGAGTCGTTCGCCTCCGAGCGCAAGGCGAAGTCCGAGGACGAGGGCGTACGGATCGTCGAGAAGGCGAAGGGTGACGCCTCTCAGCTCCGTTCCGAGGCGCAGAAGGACGCGCAGTCCAAGCGCGAGGAGGCGGACGCCCTCTTCGAGGAGACCCGCGCCAAGGCCGCCCAGGCCGCCGCGGACTTCGAGACCAACCTCGCCAAGCGCCGCGAGCAGTCCGAGCGTGACCTGGCGTCGCGTCAGGCGAAGGCGGAGAAGCGCCTCGCGGAGATCGAGCACCGCGCGGAGCAGCTCCGCCTGGAGGCCGAGAAGCTGCGCACGGACGCGGAGCGCCGTGCGCGCCAGACGGTGGAGACGGCGCAGCGCCAGGCCGAGGACATCGTGGCCGACGCCAACGCCAAGGCGGACCGCATCCGTTCGGAATCCGAGCGCGAGCTGGCGGCCCTCACCAACCGCCGCGACTCGATCAACGCGCAGCTCACCAACGTCCGCGAGATGCTCGCGACGCTGACCGGTGCGGCCGTGGCCGCCGCCGGGTCCCCGGTCGACGACGAGCCCGTCTCGCGCGGCGTTCCGGCGCAGCAGTCCCGCTAGTCACCGCAGCCCTTCCCCCGTGGGCTGCGGCAGAAAAACGCGAAGCCCCCTGCCATTCCGGTGGCGGGGGGCTTTGTCGACGTCTAGCGTAGCCGCATGATCGAGCTAGAGGGTCTCACCAAGCGCTACGGCAACAAGGTCGCCGTCGACCAGCTGTCCTTCCAGGTCAGACCGGGCGTGGTGACCGGCTTTCTGGGACCCAACGGAGCCGGCAAGTCGACGACCATGCGCATGCTGCTCGATCTGGACAACCCGACCAGCGGAACCGTACGCATCGACGGCAAGCACTACCGCGACCTTCCTGAGCCGCTGAAGTACATCGGGGCGCTGCTCGACGCCAAGGCGATGCACGGCGGCCGTACCGCGTACAACAACCTGCTGTGCCTGGCCCAGTCCAACCGGATCCCGGCGTCCCGGGTCTCCGAGGTCCTCGACACGGTGGGCCTGACGGCGGTGGCGAAGAAGAAGGCGAAGGGGTTCTCGCTCGGCATGGGGCAGCGGCTCGGAATCGCCTCCGCGCTCCTCGGAGACCCCGAGATCCTGATGTTCGACGAACCCGTCAATGGTCTGGACCCCGAGGGAATTCACTGGATCCGCAATCTGATGAAGCAGCTCGCGAGCGAAGGCCGGACGATCTTCGTTTCGTCTCACCTGATGAGCGAAATGGCCCTCACGGCCGATCACTTGATCGTCATTGGGCAGGGCCGACTGCTCGCCGATACATCGATGGCGGATTTCATCCGGCAGAACTCCCGGAGTTTCGTGCGGCTGCGTTCCCCCCAGTGGGAACGGCTCATCGAGGTGCTGCAGCAGTCGGGCATCGCGTACACGCAGACCGGCGACGGCGCCGTCGAAATCGACAACGGCAGGATCGAGGCGCTCGGTGAACTGGCCGCGCAGCACCAGCTCGTGCTGCACGAGCTCTCGGGCCAGCAGGCCTCGCTCGAAGAGGCGTTCATGCAGATGACGGCGGGTTCGGTGGAGTACCACGCACACGGCGCGACCACCCCGGGCGGGCCGCAGGCCGCGCCACCGGGATGGGGCGGCGGGCCGCCGGCGCCGAACTGGGGCGCGGGCGACCAGGGCAAGGGGGTCTGAACCATGGCGTCGGTACCCGCGGTCCTCAAATCCGAGTGGACCAAGATCCGTACGGTCTCCTCCACCACCTGGACTCTGGCCTGTGCCCTGATCGTCACGGTCGCGATCGGCGCGGCGCTCTGCGCCCTGATGAAGTCGCAGTTCGACGACCTCAAGCCGGAGGAGAGGCTGACGTTCGACCCGACGTTCATCAGCTTCTCCGGGATGATCCTCGGCCAGCTGGCGATGGTCGTCTTCGGCGTCCTCGTCGTCGGCACCGAGTACAGCTCCGGCATGATCCGCTCCTCGCTCGCCGCCGTGCCGCGGCGCGCCACGTTCCTCTTCTCCAAGGTCGCGGTGGCGACGGTGCTCGCGCTCATCGTGGGCATGATCACCAGCTTCCTGGCCTTCTTCCTCGGCCAGGCGCTGCTCGGCCCGCACCGGACCACGATCGGCGAGCCCAACGTGCTGCGCGCGGTCGTCGGCGCCGGGCTCTACATGGCGCTGATCGCCCTGTTCTCGATGGGCGTGGCGACGATGCTGCGCAGCTCGATGCTGTCGCTCGGCATCCTGATGCCGTTCTTCTTCCTGATCTCGCAGATCCTCTCCGCGGTGCCGGGCGCCAAGAACGTGGCCCGTTACTTCCCGGACCGGGCCGGCTCGCAGATCATGCAGGTGGTGCCGGACGCCATGAACAGCGACCCCGCGCCGTACGGCCCCTGGGTCGGCCTCGGCATCATGGTCCTGTGGGTGATCGCGGCGCTCGCGGGCGGCTACCTCGTGCTGAGGAAGCGGGACGCCTGAGCCGCGCGGGGGGCGGGGGCCCAGAGATCACGACTTAGCCGGAACCGTCAAGGCCTGGATAAGCTCCTCACTCATACGGGGGCATGCCGGCCGCGCGCCGGACACCGCCCCGACGACCCAAACCGTCGATGGGGCTGGAGAATGATCGAGGCAGTCGGCCTGACGAAGCGCTACGGCGCCAAGACAGCCGTACACAACCTTTCCTTTCAGGTGCGGCCGGGCGCGGTCACCGGCTTCCTGGGGCCCAACGGCTCCGGGAAGTCCACCACCATGCGCATGATCCTCGGCCTCGACCGGCCGACCGCCGGCCGCGTCACGATCGACGGCCACCCCTTCGGCGACCTGCCCAACGCCCCCCGCCAGGTCGGCGCCCTGCTCGACGCCAAGGCGGTGCACGGCGGCCGCAGCGCCCGCAGCCACCTGCTCTCGCTCGCCCAGCTCTCCGGCATCCCGGCCCGCAGGGTCGACGAGGTGCTCGGTGTCGTCGGCCTCCAGGACGTCGCCAAGCGCCGCTCCAAGGGGTTCTCGCTCGGCATGGGCCAGCGGCTCGGCATCGCCGCAGCGCTCCTCGGCGACCCGAAGGTGCTGCTCTTCGACGAGCCGGTCAACGGCCTCGACCCCGAGGGCATCCTGTGGGTGCGCAACCTGATGAAGCGGCTCGCCGCCGAGGGCCGCACCGTGTTCGTCTCCTCGCACCTGATGAGCGAGATGGCGCTGACCGCCGACCACCTCATCGTGATCGGCCGCGGTCAGCTCCTCGCGGACATGAGCGTCACCGACTTCATCTCCCACAACTCGGCGGACTTCGCGCGCGTCCGCACACCGGCGACGGAGCCCGCGCAGCGCGAGAAGCTCACCTCCGCGCTGACCGAGGCGGGCGGCCAGGTCCTGCCCGAGCCGGACGGCGCGCTGCGTGTGACCGGGCTCGCGCTCCCCCGGATCAGCGATGTGGCGCACGAGGCGGACGTACGCCTGTGGGAGCTCTCCCCGCACCAGGCCTCCCTCGAAGAGGCGTACATGCGGATGACGCAGGGCGCGGTCGACTACCGCTCGACGACCGACCAGAAGGCCGGCCTGCAGCCCGTGATGCCGCCCGGGTACGTGCCGCCGCAGGAGCTCCCCCAGGTGCCCCAGCAGGGCTGGTACGCCCCGCCGCCGCCCGGCCAGAACCCGTACGCGGGCCCGCCGCAGCCGCCGATGCCCCAGCCGCCGGTCCAGCAGGCCCCGCCCGCGCAGCCGCCGGTCCAGCAGCCGCCCGCCGCTCCCCCGGTTCCGCAGGCCCCGGCCGCGCCTGCCGCCCCGACGACGTCCGAGGACAGCCGATGACCACCCCCTACCAGCAGCAGCCCGTCCAGCAGGCGCCGGCCGGCTCGCTCGGCTCGTACACCTCGCCCATCGCGGTGCGGCGGGCCACCTTCGGTGACGCGCTCGCCTCCGAGTGGACCAAGATCCGCTCGGTGCGCTCGACCCTGTGGACGCTGGGCGTCCTGATCGTGCTCATGGTCGGCCTCGGCCTGCTCGTCGCCACCATCGTGCGGGCGGCCGACAACCGCGAGGAGACCGGCACGTCGGCCCTGGCGTTCGGCTCCTTCGGGGTGATCCTCGGCTCGCTCTGCGTGATCACCCTCGGGGTGCTGACCATCACCTCCGAGTACGGCACCGGCATGATCCGTACGACGCTGACGGCCTGCCCCAGCCGGGGCCGGATCCTCGCCGCGAAGTCGGTCGTGTTCTTCCTGATCACGTTCGTCATCGTGACGGCGTGCGCCGCGCTCGTCGGGATCCTCCAGACCGCGATGGTGCCGTGGGCACCGGCGCCGACCGGCGGCGAGTGGCTGCGGGCCACACTCGGCGTCGGGCTCTACATCGCGATGCTGGGCCTGCTGTCGCTCGCGGTCGGCGCGCTGATCCGGCACTCCGCGGGGGCGATCACGATCATGGTGGGCGTGGTGCTGCTGCCGCTGGTGCTCGCCCTGTTCATGGCCTCCGAGTCGCTGACCGACCTGCGGACCTT
Source organism: Streptomyces sp. NBC_00083 (assembly GCF_026343295.1). Lineage (GTDB taxonomy): Bacteria > Actinomycetota > Actinomycetes > Streptomycetales > Streptomycetaceae > Streptomyces. The sequence goes on along the minus strand of NZ_JAPELY010000002.1, from coordinate 961,414 downwards.
CCTCATGGACTACTCGATCCCCAGCCAGCTGATCAGCTTCTACGGCGGCTCGATCTCGGGCTCCGGGCCGTCCGGCTGGGACTCGCTGTGGATCATCACGGGGATCACCGCCGTTGCCCTGGGCGGCGCGCTCTTCACCCTCAAGCAGCGCGACGTGTAAGGGCGTTGGGGAGCCGGCCGCCCGTGTCGCGGACCGCGCTCAGTACTTGGGCGCGTTCCTGGACCGCTGCACCCGCGTGGTGCGGCGGTCCTTCGCGTTCCAGCAGGCCTTGTGCCAGTGCCGGCGCTCGTCCACGCCGCCGTACTCGGGCCAGGCCACCAAGTGCGGGGCGCCGGAGGGGATCTCCTGGTCGCAGCCGGGGCAGCGGTACCGCTTGCCGGCGGCGCTGGCGCCCGCCACATGGCGGACGGACCACTCCTCGCCCTGCCACGACTCGGTGCCCTGGAGGCCGAAGCGGTCACCGCCGCCCGGCCGGCTCTCGGACTCGGTCGGCTTCTCGCCGCCCTTGGGGCGGTTGCGGCGCGGGGACACGTAGACACCTCACGGGGCGGGCGGACGTTTCTCTCCAGCCTAGGCCCACGCGGTCGGGGTACCCGTCCGGGGAGGGAGGGCAGGCCGTCACCCGTTCGAGGGACTCTTAGCGGACAATCGCAAAAAGTTGGCGGCTGCCCGTGCCTTTGGCACTTGTCAGACGTTCTTGCCATGACGAGGGGGAGAGCCGCGTCGGCCGCAAGGAGGCACAAGGCGATGCGTGTGGGCACTTTTGTACTGGCGGCCCAGTTTCCGGGCCAGGGGCAGGGAGAAACGCTCCATCGAGCGGTCAGGTCCGCCGAGGTGGCCGAGGAGGCCGGGCTCGACGCGGTCTGGCTCGCCGAACACCACTTCGTACCGTACGGCGTGTGTCCGTCCGCCGTGACGCTGGCGGCGCTATTGCTCGGGCGCACCCGGCGGATCAGGGTCGGCACCGCGGTGAGCGTGCTGCCGACCGGGCACCCCGTGGCGCTCGGCGAGCAGGCCGCGCTGCTGCACCTCACCTCCGGCGGGCGCTTCTCGCTCGGCGTCGGGCGGGGTGGCCCCTGGGTCGACCTGGAGGTGTTCGGCTCGGGCCTCGCGGCGTACGAGGAGGGCTTCCCGGAATCGCTCGACCTGCTCCTGCGCTGGCTGCGCGAGCCCCGCGTCGGCGCGCAGGGGGAACGATTCACCTTCCGCGAGGTCCCGGTCGTGCCGCGCCCGGCGGAGATCCTGGACGGCGGTCCCGAGGACGCCTGCCCGGAGGTGATCGTGGCCTGCACATCGCCGCGGAGCGTGAAGCTGGCCGCGGAGCGCGGGCTCCCGATGCTGCTCGGGATGCACTGCGGCGACGAGGAGAAGGCGGAGATGGTCGCACTGTGGCGCGGCGAGGCGCTCGCCGCGGGCCACACGCCGGAGCGGGTGGCGGCCGCGGGCCATGTGTCGGCCGGGGTCGCCCAGATCGCCGACCGCGGGGCCGATGCCGCGGAGACGCTCCTGAAGGCCATGCCGGGCTGGCTGAAGCAGGGCCTTGACGCCCATGTGACGGTCGACGGCCGGCGCCGTGCGATGCGCGACCCGGTGGCGTACACCGAACTCCTCTGCGGTCTGCACCCGGTGGGCACGCCCCGGCTCGCCGCGGACCGGCTCGCCGCCACGTCCGAGCGCACCGGCATCACCCGCTTCGCGCTGCTCGTCGAGGGCTCGGGCGACCTCGCGGCCACCGAGGAGAACGTATGGAGGCTGGGCACGGAGGTGCTGCCCCTGCTGACCTGACACCTGCCGTACGGGCCGGGCCGGGCCGGCCCGGCAACTGGCCACCGCTCCGCGTCAGTTGCACCTCCCGCGACGCGGAGCGGCAGCGAAGCCGTCAGCAGTCCCGAAGCTCCGGAGACTGGTTGAGCAACTGACCCCTGATCGAGGTGAAGCGGGCGAGCCGCTCATCGGACGAGGGGTCCAGAGGGAACACCGCGACACGGTGGCAGTTCTGGAACGCCAGGCGGACACCGAAGTGCCGCTGGAGCGCACCGCGTATGGCGTCACTCGCAAGAGCACGCAGCAGCTGGCCGCGCGCCTGCTCGTCCGGCGGGGGCGTCTGGTTGTCGGCGAAGGCTCCGCCGTCGACCTTCAGCTGGGCCACCAGAGAGCTGATCATCTCCCACGCGTAGGGCAGGGAGGTCCGGACGCAGTCGACGAAGGCGGCTTCGTCGACCTCGCCTCGCTCGGCCTGTTCGAGTAGGGCCGGTGAGACGTCGAGCGACATGGTTTCTCCTCTCGCGACCCCGGAGAGCGGGGCCTTACGGGCAGGGAAAGGGAGCATGACGGCCGTCTCTCCCGACAACGCAGCGTGCGCGGCCGACAACCTCCCGCTTCCACGGTAGGCGCGATGTCGGGCCCATGGCAGGTACTTGGCACATAACCGGCCAATAACGAACAGTGCACTCCAGGGCGAATCGCGTTCCCCGGGGGGAGTCGAGTAGCGTTGCGCCCCATGCGTCTCGTCATCGCCCGCTGCTCCGTCGACTATGCGGGCCGGCTCACCGCCCATCTCCCCTCCGCCCCCCGTCTCATCCTGGTGAAGGCGGACGGCAGCGTGTCCATCCACGCTGACGACCGGGCCTACAAGCCCCTCAACTGGATGTCGCCGCCCTGCACCCTCAAGGAGGGGACCGGGGAGACCGAGGGCGTCTGGACGGTCATCAACAAGGCGGGCGAGAAGCTCATCATCACGATGGAGGAGATCCTCCACGACTCCGCGCACGAACTCGGTGTGGACCCTGGCCTGATCAAGGACGGCGTGGAAGCGCACCTCCAGGAGCTGCTCGCCGACCGCATCGAGACCCTCGGCGACGGATACACCCTGATCCGCCGCGAATACCCGACGGCGATCGGCCCGGTCGACATCCTGTGCCGGGACGGCGACGGGAAGACCGTGGCGATCGAGATCAAGCGGCGCGGCGAGATCGACGGCGTGGAGCAGCTGACCCGCTATCTGGAGCTGCTCAACCGCGACCCGCACCTCGCCCCGGTCCAGGGCGTCTTCGCGGCGCAGGAGATCAAGCCCCAGGCGCGGGTGCTCGCCACCGACCGCGGCATCGGCTGTGTGGTGCTCGACTACGACGCGCTGCGCGGCATCGAGGACGACAAGCTCCGCCTGTTCTGAGCTCGTTGGGTACGCGCCGTCCCCCCGGATGCGTACGGAAACCGTGCACCAGGTGTACGAGAAGGGGCCCGCGGAGTGCCGCGGGCCCCTTCTCGTGTGCTGCGGGGGAAATCGCCGTCACGCCTGGTGACGGCTGGGTGTGGTCGACGTCGTCGGCGGCGTGGATCCGGCCCGCGCGGTGGACGTCGGGGAGCTGGAGGCCGAGCTCGTCGCGGGCGGCGGCTTGGTGGTGGGGTCGGGCGGGCCGCTGCCACTGCTGCCTCCGGCGCCTCCGCTGCCGCCCGGCGACGACGAGGCCGGTGACGACGGCGTGTCCGTCGGCGGGGCGGTCTTGGTGGGCGGTGTGCCGGTCGGCGTGGACTTCGTGGGCGAGGCCGGGCCCGAGGGCTTGCCCGGCGTCGAGGACTTGGGGCCGCCCGGGGTCGAGGCCCCCGTCGAGGGGTGGCCCGTGGTGCCCGGGGAGCTCGGGGTTCCGCTGGTGCCCGGCACCGGCTGCCCGGAGGTGCCGGGCCTGGGGGTGGCACCCGGCTTGGCGGCGCTCGTGGGTCCGCCGCCCTTGTTGTCGCCCGGTGTGGCGCCGTCGCTGGGGTCGGCGCTCGCGCCGCTGCCGTCGTCGCCCTCGTCGCCGGTCGACTGCTGCTGTTGCTTGACGTCGTTGTCGGGGCTGTCGCCGGTGTTGTTGGAGGTCGCGCCGAGCGTGACCACGGTGCCGAGGACCGCGGCGAGCAGGGCGCCCGCGCCGGCCGCGACGAGGTTGCGCCGAGCGCCGCCGAACAGGGTGCGCCGCGCCTTGGGCATGGCGGCCCCGACCGGGATGTCCCGCCGGGTGATCAACGCCCCTTCGGCGCCCGGGAGTTGGGCGGTCACGACGGCCGAGGGCGCGCCCACGGGCGGCGTCCGGAGCTCCTCGTGGCGGGCGGCGGGCGGCGCGTCCGCGGCCGGGGTGCGCCCGCCCGGCAGCAGCCCGCCGGAGCGGTCCTCGACCAGGGCGAGGGCGCGGCGCCCGGCGACGGTGCCGCGCTTGTCGGAGAGCGCGCCGCGCAGCCCGATGGAGGCCTCCAGCTCGGCGCGGGCCCGGTCGAGGCCGCCGTTGCAGAGCGCGAGGACACCCAACTCGTGGTGGAAGTACGCCTCTTCGGCCACCTCGCCGGTGCGCCGGGCCGCCTCGGAGCCCACCCTGAGGGCGCGCTCCCACGCGCCCCAGTGGAGCCCCGCGGCGAAGACGGGCGCGGCGGTGCGGGCCAGCTCGACCGCGGCGGCGGGGCGGTCGGGCTCGTCGCCGGGGAGCAGGGCGCTCATCGAGGCGAGCACCCCGTCCGCCTCGGCTGCGGCGCGCTCGGGCGTGACCGAGGGGTGCCCGGTCCACCAGGTGTAGTGCCGGGCGGCGGTGTGGGCGAGCTCGCCCGCGTCGGTCGCGTATCCGGAGTTCTCCAGCTGGGTGAGCACGCCCGCGGCGAGGCGGTAGCGGGCGCCGGCCGGCGAGAGGAGGCCGCAGTCGAGGAGTTCGCCGAGGCTGGCGTCGGCGTGGGTGTCGCCGGTGAGGGCCGGCAGGTGGGCCTGGTGCGGTACTTCGCCGCCGAGGGCGACGGCGAACCGCAGGGTGGCGCGGGCGGCCTCGCTCAGCCGGGAGGCGAGCAGCGCCGCGGGGGCCGCGCCCTCGCCGAGCGTGGGCAGCGGAACCTCGCGGCCCTCGCCCGAGAACACCGAGGCCCCGGCGGGCTCTTCCACCGGGAAGCCGTAGGGATCGAGGGAGTTGGCCTCGCCGCGCAGCCGGTCCCGCTGGCGCAGCAGGGCGCCGGCCTGGACGAAGCGCAGCGGCAGCCCTTCGGACTCGAACCACAGGTCGCCCGCCCAGTTGGCCTCCTCGTCGGTGAGCGGCCGGTCGACGGCCTGCTCCAGGAGTTCGAGGGAGGCGTTGCGGCCGAGGCCGGAGAGGAAGACCTCTTCGACGTGGGACTCGACGTGCGGGGCCTGCACATCGGGGGTGGCGGCGAGCAGATAGGCGCACTCGGGGGTGGCCAGGAGCAGCTCTTCGAGGGTGGCCCCGCCGAATTCGAGGTCGTCGAGGACGACGACGGCGCCGATCTCGTGGACCCGGTCGAGGAGGGTGGCCCGGTCGGGCCGGTGCCGGGGCGCGTGGAAGACCGTGGCGTACAGCTCGTGCAGCAGCTCGGTGGGGGTGCGCCGGAGGCCGGAGAGGCGTACGACGCCGTCGGGGGCGAGTTCGGCGCAGTCGCCGGCGACGGCGTCGAGCAGGGCGCTGCGTCCGGAGCCGGCGGGACCGGTGAGCCGTACGGAGCGGCCGCGGCCGAGGAGGCGCAGGAGCCTGGCGCGTTCTTCCTGCCGTTCGAGCAGGGCGGGGGTGGGCACCATGAGGCCGGGCGGGAGCGGCGGCAGGGCGGCTCTCTGGTACTCGGCGCGGTCGGTGGCGCCGCGCCGCACGGCGCGCGCGGGTATGTCGCCGGGCGGGCAGTTCTCGATCTCGCTGCCGTCGACCGGGTTGACGGTGAGGAGGAAGTCGCCGGCGACGAGCTGGACGGTGCGGGCGAGTCCGGCCGCGCGCTGTCCGAAGTCGGCGGTGGTGGGCTCCTTGTCGCGCGGCGGGCGGTGCGGCGCGGCGCCCGTTTCCGTGTGTGCGCCCGCAACGCCGACCGCGTCGTCGGCATGGTTGAACTCTTCCGGTCCCCGGCTCATCGGGTCCATGGTGAAAGCCCCCCAGATGCGTGGTGCGTAAGGAATGCCCCTCCCGGCCCTTACGCACTTCGCTCTTCGCTGTCGCTTCTGGTCCGGTGCCCGCCGTGTGGGTTCGTCGATCGGCGGGAAGCCGAACCCTAGACCTCCGGACAGTATCTACGAACAGGCGGGGTGCCACCCCGCCCGGGACGTCACAGTCTCATGAGGATTGCGCGCGGAGTCCGATTCCCGCACTCCTGTCCCGACAACACCCGTCCTGGGAAGCCGTGTACGGGCTTCACCGCTGCCGGGACGCCTGTGCGGGCTACACGCGCGGCAGGGCCTCCGCCACGATGCCGCCCTCGATCGCGAGGATGCGGTGCAGGCGGGTGGCGACCAGGAGGCGCTGCATCTGGGGCGGCACGCCGCGCAGCACGAGGCGCCGGCCGCACCGGCCGGCCCGGCGGTGTGCCCCCATGATCACGCCGAGTCCGGTGGCGTCCCACGAGTCCAGTTCGGTGAGGTCGAGCACGAGGTCACCGGCCCCGTCGTCGACCGCCGAGTGCAGGGCCGTACGGGCGTCCGCCGCGCTGCGGACGTCGAGGCGGCCCCCGACGACCAGCTCGACGTGGTCGCCCCTGATGTGCATATGCGCTCCCGAGAGTGCTCTGGCTTTGCCGACAACCGACTCAACAACTGACTGCCCCACGGCCACAGAAGTTGCCGCCCGTGAGCGAACCGATACCCAATTCACCCCATGGAGTGAGGTCCGGGGGCGGTCGGCGGTTCAGTGCTTGTAGAAGCCCTGCCCGCTCTTGCGACCGATGTCACCCGCGTCCACCATCCGGCGCATCAGCTCCGGCGGGGCGAACTTCTCGTCCTGGGACTCGGTGTAGATGTTGCTGGTGGCGTGCAGCAGGATGTCCACGCCGGTGAGGTCGGCGGTGGCGAGCGGGCCCATCGCGTGGCCGAAGCCCAGCTTGCAGGCGAGGTCGATGTCCTCGGCGCTGGCCACGCCCGACTCGTACAGCTTGGCCGCCTCGACGACGAGCGCCGAGATGAGGCGGGTGGTGACGAAGCCGGCCACGTCGCGGTTGACGACGATGCAGGTCTTGCCGACCGACTCGGCGAACTCGCGCGCGGCGGCCAGGGTTTCGTCGCTGGTCTTGTAGCCGCGCACCAGCTCGCACAGCTGCATCATCGGGACCGGCGAGAAGAAGTGGACGCCGACGACCCGCTCGGGGTGCTCGGTGGCCGCCGCGATCTTGGTGATCGGGATGGCGGAGGTGTTGGAGGCGAGCACGGTCTCCGGGCGCACGATCTTGTCGAGCGTGCGGAAGATCTCGTGCTTGACCTCCAGCTTCTCGAAGACGGCCTCGACGACGATGTCGGCGTCGGCGGCGGCGTCCAGATCGGTGGTCGTGGTGATGCGGGCGAGCGCGGCCTCGGCGTCCTCGGCGGCCAGCCTGCCCTTGCTCACGAACCGGTCGTACGAGGCCTTGATGCCGTCGGTGCCCCGCGTGAGGGCCTCGTCGGTGACGTCGCGCAGGACGACGTCCCAGCCCGCCTGGGCAGAGACCTGCGCGATACCGGACCCCATGAGTCCGGCTCCGATGACGGCGAGCTTCCTGGCCACGACACTTCCCTCCAACAGGTTTCCACCCAAGCCTTCTTGGCGGAGGCTATCGGCAGGGCGGCCTTCTGGGAGGGCTAAGAGATGCGCGTCACGTCTCAGATGACGGACATCACACCGGGCGGCGTGAGGTGGGTCTCAGCGGGCGCCCCGTACGGCGTAGTTGAGCACCTCGTCTCCCAGGAGCCCCTCCATCGCGTCGATCAGGACGAGCACCTCGCGGGAGACGGCCCTCGGGTCGCGGCCGGCCATCATCTCGCGGCCGATGGCGGCCATGGCCGTCTGGTGGACCCAGTTGATCTGACCCGCGATCAGCGCGGGCAGGGTGTCGCCGGGGTCCGCGCCGGTCTCCTCGCGCAGGGTCGTCTCCAGGTTGGCGAGGACCTCCTGGCCGACGGCCCAGAGCCGGGCCTTGAGCGCGGGTGAGGCGTCGATGACGGCCATGAACCGGCTGTAGCCCTCCATCAGGCCGACCCGCGGCGAGACCGACTCGACCTCGCCGCGCAGCTCGCGCAGGACCGCCCCGGCGGCCGACTCGCCGTCGTCACGGCCGCGCACCCAGCGCGTGAGCCGGTCGACGATGCCCTTGCTGCGGTCGAGGAACAGGTCCTCCTTGGCGGGGAAGTAGTTGTAGACGGTGTTCACCGACACGTCGGCCACCTCGGCGATCTCGGCGATCGTGACCGCCTCGAAGCCGCGCTCCATGAAGAGCCCGGTGGCCAGGTCCGAGATCCGCTGCCTGGTCTCGCGCTTCTTCCGCTCCCTGAGCCCCTCTGCCATGGCACCAGCGTAAGCGATTCGTGCGCACTCTTAAATTTTGGAGGCATTGCAATTTTGGGGAGGCCCTGTTTTTCTTACGGGCATGGCAATCATCAGCACGGCCGGGCTGGCCCGGACGTTCCAGAGCAAGGCGGGCCCGGTCGAGGCGGTGCGGGGCATCGACCTGACGGTCCGGGCCGGCGAGATCCTCGGCTTCCTCGGCCCCAACGGCGCGGGCAAGACCACGACCCTGCGCATGCTCACCACCCTGCTCCCGCCGACCGGCGGCGCCGCGACCGTGGCCGGCCACGACCTGCTGCGCGACCCCGCCGCCGTACGTCGGGCCTGCGGTTACGTGCCGCAGTCCGGGGGCGTCGACCCGACGCTCTCGGTGCGCGAGGAGCTGGCCACCCAGGGCCGCCTCTACCGCCTGACCAGGACCCAAGCGGCCGCTCGCGCACGGGAGTTGGCGGACGACCTCGGCCTGGCCGGCCTCCTGGACCGCAAGACGTCGACGCTCTCGGGCGGACAGCGGCGCCGCCTCGACATCGCGATGGGCCTCACCCACCGGCCCGAGGTGCTCTTCCTCGACGAGCCGACCACCGGCCTCGACCCGGGCAGCCGCGCCGACCTGTGGGAGCTGGTCCGGCGGATCCGCGCCGAGCACGGCACCACCGTCTTCCTCACCACCCACTACCTCGACGAGGCCGACGCGCTCGCCGACCGCCTCGTCGTCGTCGACCGTGGCGTGGTCGTGGCCGAGGGCACCCCGGACGACCTCAAGACCCGGTACGCGGGCGGCACCGGCGCTTCGCTCCAGGACGCCTTCCTCGCGATCACCGGCCGCAGTGCCACCCCGCAGGAATCCACCCCCGTAGCCGTCTAGGACTCCCCCATGACCGCCTCACCCCTGCTCTGCGACACCGCGCTGATCTTCGGCAGGTACGCCCGCCAGACCCTGCGCTCGAAGTTCCAGATCCTCTTCGGCGTCCTGATGCCGCTGCTCTACCTGCTCTTCTTCGGCCCACTCCTGACGGGCATGCCGCTGGCCTCCCGGGGCAGCTCCTGGCAGATCCTCGTCCCCGGCCTCCTCCTCCAACTCGGCCTGTTCGGCGCCTCGTTCGCGGGCTTCTCGATCATCATCGAGAACAGCTGGGGCGTCGTGGAGCGGATGCGCGTGACCCCGGTCTCGCGTCTCGCGCTGCTCCTGGGGCGGGTGCTGCGGGACGCCGCGCTCTTCGTCTTCCAGGCGGTGCTGCTCGTCCTCGCCGCGCTGGTGATGGGCCTGCGGGCGCCGCTCGCCGGCATCCTGATCGGCTTCGCCTTCGTGGCCGTGCTGGCGCTGTCCCTGGCGTCCCTGTCGTACGCGCTCGCCATGAAGGTGCGTACGCCGCAGGGGTTCGGCCCGGCGGTCAACGCCCTCACCATGCCGTCGATGCTGCTCTCCGGCCTGATGCTCCCGATGACGCTCGCGCCGGCCTGGCTGAACGTGCTGTCCCACTTCATGCCGTTCCGCTACCTGGTGGACGCGGTGCGCTCCGCCTATCTCGGCGCGTACGCCACGCCGACCGTGCTGTACGGGGCCCTGGTGGCGGCGGGTTTCGCGGTACTCGCCGTGACGGTGGGCACACGCGTCTTCCGGACGGCCGGAGCGTAACTACTCTGGCGGCATGGTCAATCTGACGCGCATCTACACCCGCACCGGCGACCAGGGCACGACCGCCCTCGGAGACATGAGCCGGACCGCCAAGACCGATCTGCGGATCGCGGCGTACGCCGACGCCAACGAGGCCAATGCCGTCATCGGCACGGCCGTCGCGCTCGGGCAGCTGTCCGAGGAGGTCGTGAAGGTGCTGGTCCGGGTCCAGAACGACCTCTTCGACGTCGGCGCGGACCTCGCGACGCCGGTCGTCGAGAACCCGGAGTACCCGCCGCTGCGGGTGGAGCAGTCGTACGTCGACAAGCTGGAGGCGGACTGCGACCGGTTCCTGGAGGACCTGGAGAAGCTCCGCAGCTTCATCCTGCCGGGCGGCACGCCGGGCGCGGCGCTGCTGCACCAGGCGTGCACGGTGGTGCGGCGCGCGGAGCGCTCGACGTGGGCGGCGCTCGAGGTCCACGGCGAGGTGATGAACGCCCTCACGGCGACGTACCTGAACCGGCTGTCCGACCTCCTGTTCATCCTGGCGCGGACGGCGAATGTGGGGGTGGGGGACGTGTTGTGGGTGCCGGGTGGGGAGCGGTGAGACGCGGGTCGCCCTAGCAGCCCCCAGGTGGGCCGGCCTTGGCGGCATGCCCACCCCGGGCCACCTCAGCCCGTCCGGCGTTTGAGGACGAGCGCCGTTCAGGCGCGGCACGGGGTCTGGGGCAGAGCCCCAGGCAACCCCGCTTTCGGGTGCGGACCGTGCCCGCTTCTCGCGCAGTTCCCCGCGCCCCCAGGTGGGTTGCCCTTGGCAGGGTGCCCAGTCTCGGCACCCTCAGCCCGTCCGGCGATTGAGGACGAGCGCCTTTCGGGCGCGAACGGGGTCTGGGGCGGAGCCCCAGCAACCCCGCCTACGTCTGCGGACCGTGCCCGCGTCTCGCGCAGTTCCCCGCGCCCCTAGCGGGGTTGGCCTGGGCGGCATGCCCACCCCAGGCCACCTCAGCCCGTCCGGCGATTGAGGACGAGCGCCCTCAAGGCGCGAACGGGGTCTGGGGCGGAGCCCCAGGACACCCCGCTTACGGCTGCGGACCGTGCCCGCGCCCCTGTAGGGCAACCGGCATCCCCAGCCCGGCCGGCGGTTGGGGGCGGGGTCACTGGTTGGACTTGGTGTCCTCGTCCGCCGCCGCCGCAGCGGACTCCGCGTCGCTCACCTTCTTCTCCATCTGCTGCTCCGTCCCGGAGGAAGAGGAGGTGGAAGAGGTGGAAGAGGAGGAGGGGGCGGGCTCGGAGGGCGCTCTGTGCGATCCGCACCCCGTCATCAGCACCGCCGTCACGGCCACGCCCACCCCCCAGGCCCCGACCCGCCCCATCACTTCGCCCCGTTGCCGTTCGCCGCGCACCAGGACGCCACGTCCTTGAGGTCCTTCTGACGCTGCTGGAGGGTGGTCACCAAGCCCTTGCGATAGGTGAGCTTGTGGTCGAGGAGCGTGGCGACCGCCGTGTGGCCCTCCTTCTTCGCGTTGTCCAGGCGCTGCTGCATCCGCGCCACCGAGCCCACCGTCGTGACGCCCCCGTCGAGCCGGTTCAGGGCGCGCTCGATGCGCTTGTCCGCCTTGGGTTCCCGCTTGCAGATCCCCTTCGCGCCGTCGGAGGTGGGCGCGGGCGCCGTGTCGCCTGCCGACGGCTTGGCGGACGCGGGCGCGGGCGCGGAGTCCGCGAAGGCGCTGGGCGCGGTGACGGTCAGGACCGCCGCAGCGGCGAGCGCGGCCGCCGCGACCCGGCGACGGGTCGTCATCGTCGTGACCGAGGTGCTCGGGCTGATCGGGTTGTACATGGCGCTGCCTCCCGGCGGTGAGTACGGCTACGCCCCGGAGGCTAGGAAGGCTCTTTGTGGGAACCTTGTGACCGCTCCGCGGTGACCGTCAACCAGTCCCGCCGAGCGGGCAGTTCACCCTCCCGCACCGTGGCCCCGACCGGCAGCCGCACCGTGCACCGCGTGCCCGTCCCGCCCGGCCCCTCCCCCAGCTCGACGCTCCCCCGGTGCAGCGCCGCCTGCTGGGCGACCAGGGTGAGCCCGAGCCCCGACCCGCTGCTCGCCGGTCCCCGGTGGAAGCGGCGGAACACGTCCCGGCGGGCGCCCGGCGCGACGCCGGGCCCCCGGTCGTCGACGGTGATCAGCACCTCTCCCCCGGCCGCCGCGACCGCGACCGCGATCAGGGCGCGGCCCTCGGCGTCCCTGCCGTGGGCGAGGGCGTTGCCCAGCAGGTTGTCGAGCAGGATGCGGATGCCCGGCTCCCAGCCGTGCAGCGGCGCGGGCTCCGCGCTCAGGGTGATGTGGGCGTCCGGTGCGCGCCGGCGGGCCTCGGCGACCGCGGCGTCGGCGACCTCCGCCACGTCGAGCACCCGGAACGCGTCGGCCTCCACGAGGTCCCCGCGGCCCAGTTCGCGCAGCGCCACCAGCATGCCGAGCAGCCGCCCGTGCTCGCGCCGCAGATCCTCGACGACCTCCGCGCGCTCGGCGCCGGGCAGCCCGGGGTGGGCCAGGACGTCGAGGTTCGTCCCCATGCTCATCAGCGGGTTGCGCAGTTCGTGCGAGGCGGCCGCGGAGAAGGAGCGTGCGGTGTCGAGCGCCTCGGCGGTGCGGGCGGCCTGCTCGTCGTAGCGGGCGAGGACCGTCCGGAGGGTGGCGGCCAGGTCGTCGACCTCGACGACCCGCGTCCGCCGGTGTTCCAGCCGTGCCGAGGTGGTGCGCGGGTCGAGCCCGGCCGCCGCCCGGCGCAGCCGGCCGAGCGGTCGGGTCGCGGCGCTCGCGACGGCCCAGGCGAGCAGCGCGGAGAGCGGGGCCGCGAGCAGCGCGGTGGTCGTCACGCGATGACGCACCAGGGTGATCTGCGCGCGGCTCGCGGTGTCCGGCTCGAACACCCACAGGGTGCCGGAGACCTGCGCCCCGGTCACGGGCAGCGCGTACGCCCGCCAGCTGCGGCCCCCGCCGCGCACGGTGACCGGCGCCCTGGTGGCGGCGGGCAGCGCCACCGAGGGGTCGGGCTGGGGGCCGCCGCTGAACGTGCCGTCGGGCCCGACGAGCCGTACACCGACGTCCAACGCGGCGTTGAACAGGCGGCGTTGACGGTTCTCCTCCGCGGTCGGCCGGTCGTTGGCGGCGGCCCGCAGCAGGGTGCGCGCGTCCTGCGCGATGGCGGTGGCCCGGGACCGCAGATGGCTGTCCTCGGCGCGGTGCAGATCGCGGCCGACCAGGGCGAGCAGCAGCCAGCCGCTGGCGAGGACCAGGAGCGGGACGGTGACGCCGACGGCGAGCGCGATCCGGGTGGCGAGCTTCACGGCCGCTCCCGCAGGACGAAGCCGACGCCGCGCACGGTGTGCACGAGCCGGGGCGCCCCGCCGGCCTCCAGTTTGCGGCGCAGATAGCTGACGAAGGTGTCGACGGCGTCGGTGCGTACGTCGACGTCGTAGCCCCAGACCCGTTCGAGCAGCTGGTCGCGGCTGAGGACGATCCCGGCGTTGCGGGCGAGCACGTCGAGGAGTTCGTACTCGCGCCGGGTGAGGTCGAGGGCGCGTCCGTCGCGGTGCGCGGTGCGGGCCGCCGGGTCGATGACGAGGCCGCAGGCGCGGACCACGTCGTCCTCGGCGGGCGGACGCCGGCGCAGCAACGCGTGCAGTCGCAGGACGAGCTCCTGCAGGGCGAAGGGTTTGACCAGGTAGTCGTCGCCGCCCGCCTGGAGTCCGGCGATGCGGTCGGCGGTCTCATCGAGCGCCGAGAGCATCAGGACGGGGAGGTCGTGCCCGTCCCGCCGCAGGGCGGTGCACACCTCGATGCCGCTCATGCCGGGCATGGACACATCGAGGACGAGGACGTCGGGCGGGCGCCGGGCGATCGCGGCGAGCGCGGCGGGGCCGCCGTCGGCGGTGCGGACCTGGAAGCCGCTCAGCCGCAGCCCCCGGTCGAGCGAGCGGCGCACCGCGTCGTCGTCGTCCACGACCAGGACGTCTCCGGTCCGGCTCGGCCCGCTCATCGGCGCTCCCTCACGTCGTCCGGCTACCGCCGGGTCAGCGTACGGTCCCCGTCTGTGTGCTCCCGGGGGCCGCGGTCGGAGGCGGGCCTGAGCAGCCGGTCGAGCGGCGAGGTCCTGCCCTTCGCCCCGGCCGGCTTCGCCTGTCCGGCCGCCTTCGGGAAGACGCTGTAGCTCAGCGCGATGACCACGTTGATGCCGATCACGACCAGCATCCGCCCCTGCCACGCCCGCAGCGACGCGGTGGCGCCGTCCCCGCCCACGTACCAGATCGCGGCCTGGAGCAGGGCGATCGCGATCACGGATGCCGCGGTGAAGCGGCCCGCGGTCCGCCATTCGTACGCCGTCCTGGCCGCGCCGCCCCTGGGCGCCCCGGCGGGCCGGGGGCCGCCGGCGAAACGGTAGGCGACCCAGGCGTCGGCGCGGGTCACCAGGTGGTGGCCCATCGCGGCCGAGAAGCCGATGTAGACGGCGGCGAGGCCGTGCTTCCAGTCGGGCTGCGCGCCGTTCTTGAGGTCGATGGCGGTGACCACGAGCAGCACCACTTCGAGGAGCGGCTCGCACAGCAGCACCGCCACGCTCGTGCGTGGCATCCCGGCGAGGTAGCGCAGGGCGAGGCCCGCGGCGAGCAGGACCCAGAATCCGGCCTCGCAGGCGATGATCAGCGTGACGATCACGGTGGTCTCCTCTCGTACCCCTCAAGGCTGGCCCGCGCCGGGCGGCGGATCGTCGTCGCGAGTGACGAGACGGGACTGCATCCTTCGATGTAGCGCCGGTTCACCCGGTACGAGGAGGACGGGCGCCCGGCGGCCGTGTTGGATGGGAGGGTGATCCTTGCGCGCCGCCCCCACCGCGACGACGTCCTCATCGCCCTGGCCGGGCTGCTCGGCGGAACCGTGCTGTGGGGTGTCGGGCTGCACACCCAGGGCGGCCGCCTCCTGGGCGACGCGTGGGTCCTGCTGCCCCTGGTGGGCACGGCCGGCCTGGAGCTGGTGCGCCGCACCGCCCCGCAGACCGCTCTGACGCTCGGCACGCTCCTGCTGGTGCTCGACCAGTTCACGCCGGGCAGCCTGGCCACGGTCGTCATGTTCACGGACCTGGTGTACGCGGCCGTCGTGTACGGCACCCCCGCGGCCGCGCGCCGCATCCCGGTCTCCACGGGCCTGATCACGATCGCCGTGACGATCGGCTTCCTCGCCTGGTTCCACCGGCCGGAGGCGCTGCTCATCGGGGTGGTGACCGGTCTGGTCTCGTTCGTGCCCGCGACCACCGGCGCGCTGGTGCGCAACCACCGCGACGCCGCGGACGGCGCCCGGCTGCGGGCCGAACAGACGGCGCTCCTCGCCGAGATGGACCGCAGCCAGGCCGTGGTCGCCGAGCGCGCACGGATGGCCCGCGAGCTGCACGACATGGTCGCCAACCACCTCTCGGCGATCGCCATCCACTCCACGGCCGCGCTCTCCCTGGACGATCCGGCCACCACCCGCCAGGCCCTGTCGGTCATCCGCGAGAACAGTGTGGACGGGCTCGCCGAGATGCGCCGTCTCATCGGGCTGCTCCGCGACACCGGCGGCCACGAAGGGCCGACGGCCGCGCCCACCCTCGCCGGGCTCGACGCGCTGATCGCCCAGGCTCGCGTCAACGGGGCGGACAGCGGGCTCGACGTCGTCCTCGACGACCGCCGCCGCGAGGACGGCCGGCTGCCCGCGCCGGTGGAGCTCGCGGCGTACCGGATCGTGCAGGAGTCCCTCACCAACGCGCTCAAGCACGCGGCGCCCGGCACCGTCGAGGTGACGCTCACCCGCGCGGACGGGCTGCTCACCGTGGCCGTCACCAGCCCGTACGGCGACCGGGATGGGCCGCGCGCGCCGGGTTCCGGCGCGGGGCTCATCGGGATGCGCGAACGGGCCGACCTGCTGGACGGCACGTTCGCCGCGGGTCCCGGAACGACGCCGGACGGCGCCGCGATCTGGCACGTGCGGGCCCATCTGCCCACCGATGAAAGGGAGTTGTACGCATGACGATCCGGGTGGTGGTCGCCGAGGACCAGTCAGCGGTACGGGCCGGGCTCGTCCTGATCCTCTCCAGCGCCCCCGACATCGAGGTGGTGGGCGAGGCCGCGGACGGCGAGCGGGCGGTGGCGCTCGCGCGGGAACTGCGCCCCGACCTGGTCCTGATGGACGTCCAGATGCCGAAGCTGGACGGGGTCGCGGCGACCGCGCAGGTGACCGGTGAGCGGCTCGCCGACGTCCTGGTCCTGACCACCTTCGACCTCGACGCGTACGTGTTCGGTGCGCTGCGCGCGGGCGCCGCGGGCTTCCTGCTGAAGAACACCGACGCGAGGGATCTGATCGAGGCGGTCCGTACGGTGGGGCGCGGCGAGGGCCTGATCGCCCCGGCCGTCACCCGGCGCCTCATCGCGGAGTTCGCCTCGGCTCCGGCCGCCCCGCTGCGCCCGGCCGCGCTCGACACCCTGACCCGGCGCGAGGGCGAGGTCCTGTCGTGTCTGGGCCGGGGCCTGTCCAACGCGCAGATCGCGGTACGTCTCGACATGGCGGAGGCCACCGTGAAGACGCACGTCAGCAGAGTCCTGGGGAAGTTGAAACTGCGCAGCAGGGTCCAAGCGGCGGTGCTGGCGCAGGAGTTGGGGATCTGAGGCGCCGGGCTCCATCGGAGGTCTGGACCTCTTGACGGTTGGTCCAGACCTTTCTACGCTCACCGCACACTGCTGTGGTGGGCATGCCATCCCTGGCGCTTGAGGCACGCTCACCGGACGGAGCAGGGTTCCACCCCCACCACCGTCGCACCATTCGGGAGCAGCCTTGAGTACCGCACGTCGCATCCGTACGGGCTTCAGATCAAGAGCCGCAGCGGCCCTGACCGCACTCGCCCTCCCCGTGGCCGCCCTCGTCGGCCTCGCCTCCCCGGCCCAGGCCGCCACGTCGGCCACCGCCACCTACGCCAAGTCCTCCGACTGGGGCTCCGGCTTCGGAGCCGCCTGGACCATCAAGAACACCGGCACCACGGCGCTGAGTTCCTGGACCGTGGAGTGGGACTACCCCTCGGGTACGTCCGTGACCTCGGCCTGGGACGCGGACGTCACCAGCTCCGGCACCCACTGGACCGCCAAGAACAAGTCGTACAACGGCGCCATCGCCCCCGGCGCCAGCGTCAGCTTCGGCTTCAACGGCGCCGGCTCCGGATCACCCACGGGGTGCAAGCTGAACGGCGGCTCCTGTGACGGGAGTTCGACACCGCCGACCGGTGACGCCCCGCCCTCGGCCCCCGGCACCCCGACCACCAGCAACGTCACCGACACCGGTGTCTCGCTGTCCTGGACGGCGGCGACCGACGACAAGGGCGTCAAGAACTACGACGTCTACCGGGGCTCGGCGAAGATCGCCACCGTCACCGGCACGACGTACGCCGACTCGGGCCTGACCAAGGGCACGACGTACACCTACAGCGTGACCGCGCGCGACACCGCCGACCAGACCGGGCCCTCCTCGGGTTCGGTCACCGTGACGACCACCGGCGGAGGCGGCGGCCCCGCGCCCGGCGGCGACAAGGTGCGGCTCGGCTACTTCACCGACTGGGGCATCTACCAGCGCAACTACCAGGTGAAGAACATCGTCACCTCGGGCTCGGCGAGCAAGCTGACCCACATCAACTACGCGTTCGGCAACGTCACCAACGGGCAGTGCGCGATCGGTGACGCCTACGCCGACTACCAGAAGACGTACGACGCGTCCTCCAGCGTCGACGGCACCGCCGACACGTGGGACCAGCCGGTCGCGGGCAACATCAACCAGCTCCGCGAGCTGAAGAAGAAGTACCCCGGCATCAAGATCCTGTGGTCCTTCGGCGGCTGGACGTGGTCCGGCGGCTTCGGCGCGGCCGCGGCCAACCCGACCGCCTTCGCCAACTCCTGCTACTCGCTGGTCAAGGACCCCCGCTGGGCCGATGTCTTCGACGGCATCGACATCGACTGGGAGTACCCCAACGCGTGCGGCCTGTCCTGTGACACCAGCGGTCCCGACGCCCTGAAGAACGTCCTCGCGGCGCTGCGCACCAAGTTCGGCAGCTCGGCGCTGGTCACGGCCGCGGTCACCGCCGACGGTTCGACCGGCGGCAAGATGGACGCGGCGGACTACGGCGGCGCGGCGAGCTACGTCGACTGGTACAACGTGATGACGTACGACTTCTTCGGCGCGTGGGACGCCAAGGGCCCGACCGCCCCGCACTCCCCGCTCACCTCGTACAACGGCATCCCGATCGCGGGCTTCAACACGGACGCGGCGATCCAGAAGTACCTGGGCAAGGGCGTCCCCGCGAGCAAGCTCAACCTCGGTATCGGTTTCTACGGCCGCGGCTGGACCGGTGTCACCCAGGACGCGCCGGGCGGCACCGCGACGGGGCCGGCGCCGGGCACGTACGAGCAGGGCATCGAGGACTACAAGGTCCTGAAGTCGTCCTGCCCCGTGACCGGCACGGTGGCGGGCACGGCGTACGCCCACTGCGGGACGAACTGGTGGAGCTATGACACGCCGTCGACGATCACCGGGAAGATGAGCTACGTGAAGAACCAGGGCCTTCGGGGCGCGTTCTTCTGGGAGTTCAGCGGGGACACGTCGAACGGGGAGCTGCTGAGCGCGATGGACTCGGGCCTGAAGTAACCCCCCCCACCCCCAGCACCCCGGCCATGCGGGCCCGTCCCCCGCCGCCGGGGTGCTGTCGGTACCCGACCCCGCGCAGTTCCCCGCGCCCCCAGCTGGGTCGGCCTGGGCGGCAAGCCATCCCGAGCCACCTCAGCCCGTCCGGCGATTGAGGACGAGGGCTAGGCGACGTTGACGCGTTGGCCGGGGGGCGCCGCTTCCAGCCAGGCCAGAAAACCCGTCAACGCATCCTCGCTCATCGCGAGCTCAAGCCGCGTACCCCGATGGGTGCACCCCAGAATGATCGCGTCGGACAGGAGCGCCAGCTCCTCCTCGCCCTCGGGGAGGCGACGCGACACCACGTCGATCGCGGACCGCTCAAGAACGCGGCGCGGCCTCGGCGCGTACGAGAAGACCCGGAACCACTCGATCCGGTCGCCGTTGTAGCGGGCCACCCCGTACACCCAGCCCTTGCCGCTGGTGTCCGGCGTCTCCGGAAGCCCCCAGCGCAGACTGCAGTCGAACGTCCCGCCGGAACGCTGGATCAGCCGCCGGCGCAGACCGAAGACGAAGAGTCCCACCAGTACCAGCGCGACGACCAGACCACACACAAGCAGAGCGAGGGTCATCTACACCGACCTCCTCGCTCAACCAGTAATCCAGCAACGGAAAAATCTGCCTGCATCGCCTCAGCCGCGACCGGCTCCGGAAACTTCCGGACCGAGCCGCGGCTGAGGAAAATCACGGGCGAGGGTGCTAGCCCTTCGCCACCGCACGCAGTCGTACGTCGGCACGGCGCTCGGCCGCGGCATCCGACTCCGACTTCGCACTCTCCAGCGCACGCTCGGCACGCTGGACATCGATCTCGTCCGCCAGCTCGGCAACCTCGGCGAGCAGCGACAGCTTGTTGTCGGCGAAGGAGATGAAACCACCGTGCACCGCCGCGACGACGGTGCCGCCCTCGCTCGTGCGGATCATCACCGGGCCCGACTCCAGCACACCAAGGAGCGGCTGGTGACCGGGCATGACGCCGATGTCGCCGGACGTGGTGCGCGCGACGACCAGGGTGGCCTCGCCGGACCAGACACTGCGGTCCGCGGCGACGAGCTCGACGTGCAGCTCAGTAGCCATGGTTGGCTCCTTGGGTCACCACCCGGCGGTTCGGCCGGGTGTTGGGTCGATTCTAGTCAGTTCTCAGCAGGCGATACGCAGAGGGGCGGGACGCGCCCGCCCCTCCACGCGGTCGGGCGCGTCAGGAGACGCCCAGCTCCTTGGCGTTGGCCTTGAGGTCTTCCAGGCCACCGCACATGAAGAACGCCTGCTCGGGGAAGTGGTCGTACTCGCCGTCGCAGATCTGGTTGAACGCCGTGATCGACTCTTCCAGCGGGACGTCCGAACCGTCGACGCCGGTGAACTGCTTGGCGACGTGCGTGTTCTGCGACAGGAAGCGCTCCACGCGGCGGGCGCGGTGCACGACCAGCTTGTCCTCTTCGCCGAGCTCGTCGATGCCGAGAATGGCGATGATGTCCTGGAGGTCCTTGTACTTCTGCAGGATCGTCTTGACGCGCATGGCGGCGTCGTAGTGCTCCTGCGCGATGTAGCGCGGGTCCAGGATCCGGGACGTGGAGTCCAGCGGGTCCACGGCCGGGTAGATGCCCTTCTCGGAGATCGGACGGGAGAGAACCGTCGTCGCGTCGAGGTGGGCGAAGGTGGTGGCCGGGGCCGGGTCGGTCAGGTCGTCCGCGGGGACGTAGATCGCCTGCATCGAGGTGATCGAGTGACCACGGGTCGAGGTGATGCGCTCCTGGAGGAGACCCATCTCGTCGGCCAGGTTCGGCTGGTAACCCACCGCGGAGGGCATACGACCGAGCAGGGTCGACACCTCGGAACCCGCCTGGGTGTACCGGAAGATGTTGTCGATGAAGAAGAGGACGTCCTGCTTCTGGACGTCACGGAAGTACTCCGCCATCGTCAGACCGGCCAGCGCGACGCGCAGACGCGTGCCCGGCGGCTCGTCCATCTGACCGAAGACAAGGGCGGTCTTGTCGATGACGCCCGAGTCCTGCATTTCCTCGATGAGGTCGTTGCCCTCACGGGTGCGCTCACCGACGCCGGCGAACACCGACACACCGTCGTGGTTGTTGGCCACGCGGTAGATCATTTCCTGGATCAGCACGGTCTTGCCGACACCGGCACCACCGAACAGACCGATCTTTCCACCCTTGACGTACGGGGTGAGAAGGTCGATGACCTTGACGCCGGTCTCGAACATCTCGGTCTTGGACTCGAGCTGGTCGAAGTTGGGCGCCTTGCGGTGGATCGCCCAGCGCTCGCCGATGTTGGCGTTCTCCTCGGGCTTGTTCAGCACCTCGCCGAGGGTGTTGAACACCTTGCCCTTGGTGAAGTCGCCGACCGGCACCATGATGCCGTTGCCCGTGTCGGTCACCGGGGCCTGGCGGACCAGACCGTCGGTGGGCTGCATCGAGATCGCGCGGACGATGCCGTCACCCAGGTGCTGGGCGACTTCGAGCGTCAGCGTCTTGAGCTTGCCGTCCTCGGCCGGGTCGGCCACCTGGACGTGCAGCGCGTTGTAGATCTCCGGCATCGCGTCGACGGGGAACTCCACGTCGACGACCGGGCCGATGACCCGGGCGACGCGGCCCGTGGCAACGGCCGTCTCAACAGTGGTCGTCATTACTTGTCACTCCCCGCGGTCGCGTCGGCCAGCGCACTGGAGCCACCGACGATCTCGCTGATTTCCTGGGTGATTTCGGCCTGGCGGGCCGCGTTGGCAAGCCGGGAGAGGCTCTTGATGAGCTCTCCGGCGTTGTCGGTGGCCGACTTCATCGCACGGCGACGGGCGGCGTGCTCGGAAGCGGCCGACTGAAGCAGCGCGTTGTAGATGCGGCTTTCGACGTAGCGCGGCAGCAGGGCGTCGAGGACGTCCTCCGCCGACGGCTCGAAGTCGAAGAGCGGAAGGATCTGGTCCTTCGTGCCCGTCTCTTCCTGAACCTTCTCCAGCGACAACGGCAGCATCCGGTTGTCGACCGGCGTCTGCGTCATCATCGACACGAACTCCGTGAAGACGATGTGCAGTTCGTCCGCTCCGCCCTCGGCCGTCTCCGTCTGGATGGCCTCGATCAGCGGTGCGGCCACCTGCTTGGCGTCCGCGTAGGTCGGGCTGTCGGTGAAGCCGGTCCACGACTGCGCGACCTTGCGCTCACGGAAGCCGTAGTAGGCGACACCCTTGCGGCCGACGATGTACGTGTCGACCTCCTTGCCCTCGCCGCGCAGCCGCTCCGTCAGCCTCTCCGCGGCCTTGATGGCGTTGGAGGAGTAGCCGCCGGCCAGACCGCGGTCGCTCGTGATGAGCAGGACCGCGGCACGGCCCGGGGCCTCGGCCTCGGTGGTGAGCGGGTGGTTGGTGGTGGAGCCGGTCGCCACCGCGGTCACCGCACGGGTGAGCTCGGTCGCGTACGGCGTGGAGGCCGCCACCTGGCGCTGCGCCTTGACGATGCGCGAGGCGGCGATCATCTCCATCGCCTTGGTGATCTTCTTGGTCGCGGTGACGGATCGGATGCGACGCTTGTAGACCCGGAGCTGCGCTCCCATGAGTCAGGTCCCTTCCGTCGTCGTCACTTGCTGGTGCTGACCGGTGCCGGCGTGTCGTCACCGAGGAGCTTGCCGTCCGAGGTCTCGAACTGACGCTTGAAGCCCGCGATGGCGTCGCCCACGGACTGCAGGGTGTCGTCCGACATCTTCGCGCCCTCGGCGATCGAGGTGAGGAGGTCCTTGCGCTCGCGGCGCAGGTACTCCAGCAGCTCGGCCTCGAAGCGGCGGATGTCCTCGACCGGCACGTCGTCCATCTTGCCGGTGGTGCCGGCCCAGATGGAGACGACCTGCTCCTCGACCGGGTACGGCGAGTACTGGGGCTGCTTCAGGAGCTCCACCATGCGCTTGCCGCGCTCAAGGGAGGCCTTGGAAGCCGCGTCCAGGTCGGAACCGAAGGCGGCGAACGCCTCCAGCTCGCGGTACTGGGCGAGGTCGACACGGAGTCGGCCGGACACCTGGCGCATCGCCTTGTGCTGCGCGGAACCACCGACTCGGGAGACGGAGATACCGACGTTGAGCGCGGGGCGCTGACCGGCGTTGAACAGGTCCGACTCCAGGAAGCACTGGCCGTCGGTGATGGAGATGACGTTGGTCGGGATGAACGCCGACACGTCGTTTGCCTTGGTCTCGACGATCGGGAGACCCGTCATCGAGCCGGCGCCCATCTCGTCCGACAGCTTCGCGCAGCGCTCGAGCAGACGCGAGTGCAGGTAGAAGACGTCGCCCGGGTAGGCCTCGCGGCCCGGCGGACGGCGCAGCAGCAGGGACACGGCGCGGTAGGCGTCGGCCTGCTTCGACAGGTCGTCGAAGATGATGAGGACGTGCTTGCCGTCGTACATCCAGTGCTGGCCGATGGCCGAACCGGTGTACGGGGCGAGGTACTTGAAGCCGGCCGGGTCGGACGCGGGCGCGGCGACGATCGTCGTGTACTCCAGCGCGCCGGCCTCTTCCAGGGCGCCACGCACGGAGGCGATGGTCGAGCCCTTCTGGCCGATGGCGACGTAGATGCAGCGGACCTGCTTCTTCGGGTCGCCCGAGCGCCAGTTGTCGCGCTGGTTGATGATCGTGTCGACGGCCAGAGCGGTCTTGCCGGTCTGACGGTCACCAATGATCAGCTGACGCTGGCCACGGCCGATCGGCACCATCGCGTCGACGGCCTTGTAACCGGTCGCCATCGGCTCGTGCACCGACTTACGGACCATGACGCCCGGAGCCTGCAGCTCCAGGGCGCGGCGGCCGTCGGTGTCGATCTCGCCGAGGCCGTCGATCGGGTTGCCGAGCGGGTCGACGACGCGGCCGAGGTAACCCTCGCCTACGCCGACCGAGAGCACCTCACCGGTGCGCTGCACCGGCTGGCCCTCTTCGATTCCGCTGAACTCGCCGAGGACGATCGCACCGATCTCGCGCTCCTCGAGGTTGAGGGCGAGACCAAGGGTTCCGTCCTCGAACCGCAGCAGCTCGTTCGCCATGGCCGAGGGAAGACCCTCGACCTTCGCGATGCCGTCGCCGGCAACGCTGACCGTACCGACCTCCTCGCGCGAGGCCGCGTCCGGCTGGTACGACTGGACAAAGGTCTCCAGCGCATCCCGGATCTCCTCCGGCCGGATCGTGAGCTCCGCCATCTGGGTTCCCTGCTCTCCTTGTTGGGCCCGAAGTTTCTAAGGGGGTCTGGGGGCCGACCCCCAGGAATCTTCTGCAATTTCTGCACGGCCCAACCGGGCCGCTGGTGTTGCTAATTCAGGTGGTGCGCCGACCGTGAGGTCAGCCCGCCAGCCGCCGGTTCGCCTCTTCGAGGCGCTCCGCGATGGTGCCTTCGATGACCTCGTCGCCGACACGCACCGAGATCCCGCCGAGGACCTCGGGGTCCACGTCGAGGTTCAGGTGCATCTGACGGCCGTAGATCTTCGCCAGGGCCGCGCCGAGGCGCGACTTCTGGAGGTCGGTCAGCGGCACCGCCGAGGTGACCACCGCGACCATCCGGTCCCGGCGTCCCGCGGCGAGCTTGGAGAGGGACTCGAGGCCCGCTTCCAGGCTACGTCCACGCGGCCGGGTCACGAGACGGGCGACCAGGCGCTCGGTGACGGGGTTCGCCCTGCCACCGAGCAGACTGCGCAGCAGCTCGCTCTTGGCCGCGACCGTGGCGGTGCGGCTGGTGAGCGCGGAGCGCAGCCCGGTGCTGCCGGTGACGATGCGGCCGAACCGGAACAGCTCGTCCTCTACGTCGTCCAGCGCGCCCGACTGCTGCGCGGCGGTGAGGTCGGCGGTGCTCGCCAGTTCCTCGAGCGAGTCCACCAGGTCACGCGACTGCGACCAGCGGGAGCGGACCATGCCGCCCAGCAGGTCGGCCGTCTCGCCGCCCACCTGGCCGCCGAACAGGCGCGCGGCCAGTTCGGCCCTGGCCTCGCCGGCCTGCGCCGGGTCGGTGAGGACCCGACGCAGCGAGACCTCGCGGTCGAGCAGCGTGGTGACGGCGGCCAGCTCGTCGCCGAGCTTCGCCGCGTCGACGGACGGGCGGTCCATCAGCGCGTCGAGACGCTCTCGTGCGGCGGCCAGTGCCTCGCGGCTCGCGCCGTTCATCGGACGGCCTCGGCCTTCTCCTCGAGCTCGCCGAGGAAACGGTCGATGGTGCGGCTCTGGCGGGCGTGGTCCTCAAGGGACTCGCCGACCAGCTTGCCGGCCAGGTCGGTCGCCAGCTTGCCCACGTCCTGACGGAGCGAGTGCGCGGCGGCCTTGCGGTCGGCCTCGATCTGGGCGTGGCCGGCAGCGATGATCTCCTCACGCTGCCGCTGGCCTTCCGCCCTCATCTCCTGGATGAGCACGGTGCCCTGCTCGGTCGCCTCCTGGCGCAGGCGGGCAGCCTCGTGGCGGGCCTCGGCGAGCTGAGCCTTGTACTGCTCAAGGACGCTCTGGGCCTCGGTCTGAGCGGCTTCGGCCTTCTCCATCCCGCCTTCGATGGCCTCGCGACGCTCGTCCAGAACCTTGTTGATGTTCGGGAGGAGCTTCTTGGCGAGGAAGCCGAAGACGATGACGAAGGCGATGAGGCCGATGACGAGCTCAGGCCACGGCGGAACGAGGGGGTTTTCCTTGCCCTCGGCCGCCAGCTGAACCATGGTGAGGTTCACATCAGTGCCTTTCGTCGGTCGGTCTGGTCGTGGTTCGTCTTAGTAGACGAACGGCATGACGAGGCCGATCAGGGCCAGCGCCTCACAGAACGCGAAACCGAGAATCTGGTTGGCGCGGATCAGGCCGGCCGCTTCGGGCTGACGGGCAAGAGCCTGCGTGCCGTTACCGAAGATGATGCCGACGCCGACGCCGGGGCCGATCGCGGCGAGGCCGTAACCGATGGAGCTGAGCGAGCCGGTGACGCCATCGGAGGCAGCGAGGATCTGGGACATGCCAGTTCTTCCTTCTCTTTCACGGACCGGTGGGGGTTGGCCACCGGACGACTGGGGGTATGGAGGGTGCGGGCGGTCAGTGGTGCTCGGCGACGGCGCCCTGGAGGTAGCTGCACGCCAGGAGTACGAACACGTAGGCCTGGACGGCCTGGATGAAGAGCTCGAAGCCGGTCATCACGATGACCATCACGAACGAGACGCCGGAGTACGCGATGCCGATGCCGTTGAGCATGTACCAGCTGGCGATCGTGAACAGCAGCAGCAGGGTGTGACCGGCGAACATGTTCGCGAAGAGTCGCACCGCGTGCGTGAAGGGACGGACCAGCACGTTCGAGAAGAACTCGATGGTCATGACCATCGGCAGGACCGCGCCGAGCGACTTGTCATAGCCGGTGAGGTTCTTGAAGCCGCCCACGAAACCGTGACGCTTGAAGGTGACGCTCATCCAGCAGAGGTAGACGACCAGGGCGAGAACGGCCGGGTACGCGATGATCGACGTGACCGGGAACTGGGCGACCGGGACGATCGACCAGAGGTTCATCATCCAGACGAAGAAGAAGAGCGTCACCATGAGGGGGACCCACTTCTCGCCCTCCTTCTTGCCCATCGTCTCGTAGACGATGCCGCGGCGTACGAAGTCGTACGCGGCCTCGGCGACCATCTGCATCTTGCCGGGGACGATCTTCGGCTTGCGGAAGGCGGCCCAGAAGAACGCGACGATGATCAGCGAGCCCAGCAGGGCGAGCAGCATCGGCTTGTTGAAGTACACCCCGTCGGTGTCGCCCCAGAGCGGCTCGAAGAGGAACGAGTGCAGGCCGGGACCCTCGAAGCCACAGCCGTTCGACTGGAAGATGTGGCAGCTCGGATCGAAGGCGAGCACCTGCGTCGGGTCAGCACTCACCGCGGGCTCCTTCAGCGTGGCGCATAGGTACGGCAACCTCGTTGTGTCGGCGCGGCGCGCAGCCGCGGTTCGGCACTGGACTGGTGTTTCGGATGATGGGGCGGCGGTCGGGCATCAAGCCTCGCGATTGAGCAGGCGTCAGCTCAGATGCCCGCGCCCGCAGTGCCGCAGTTGGCACCGGACGATAGCAGGGTCCTGAACTCGCATTTATTCCGGCCCTACCGTTCACGCCGACGGCCCCGTCTTTTCGGGCTTGGAGCCCTCTGCGGTATCCGGTTCGACGTAAAGGATCTTCGCCTTCATGTGTGCACGCGCCTGTGCGCCGATCCAGACGAGGGTCAGCGCGACGAGGGTTGCTGCGAAGCATTTGGGGTTGAACAGCGTCGTGTTCTTGAAGACCGCGACAAAGATGAAGAGCAGGAGCAACTGCGCGGTGTACAGCATCAGTCCCATGGCCTGGAAGAGATGCGGAAGCGATTTGGCAGTGCGCTCCAGGACGACGAGTCCGATGCCCATGAAGAGGATCACGACCAGCGTCGCGACGATGGCACCCACTGCCCCCTTGCCGCCCGCGACCACTCCGCTCACGAGGGTCGCAACAGCGCCCGCGGCAGCGGTGGGTAGGGCGGTCGGGAGAAGAGTGCGTGCGTCGTTGGACGGCATGGCGGCAGCTCCGCTTGCTGGTGGGGGCAAAGTGGTGTCGTCATGGACGAGCGTAAGACCCGGGCCGAGTTGGAACCTCGGGCCAACGGACCGTCGCACTACGGTCCTTCGGCTCTGGCGCCGGGTCTCGTGAACCGTATCACAAACTATTTGATGAGGTCTTTACCATGGAAGTGTGATGGGCAGCACACTTGAGAGTGATGCCGCGCGTTTGTGCACAACGGGCGGCGAGATGTCTGGTATTGGGCATCGACGCGGCAAATCGTCAGCGCGATGCCCCGGTCTTCCGTCGGTCGGGGAAGCGCGAACGGGGGCCGATCGCTGTCGCTCCGTTGACGCCGGAGACTCCGGCGGCCACCGCGGGGCGCTCGCCGCGCACCTCGTCGTCCAGCTCGTCCGTCGCCGGGGCGTGCTGCGCCTCCGGCTCCGGCTTGGTACGCCGGTAGCGCGGCGGTACGAACCGCTCGGCCCACCGCGGGGCCCGCGGGTCGAACCGCGGGAGCAGCAGCAGGACGAGTCCGACCGCGCTCAGCGCGACGATCAGGAGCACGATCCACATCGACGCCGAGTGCACCGAGTAGGCCACCGCGCCGAAGGCGATGAGCGCCGACCAGAAGTACATGATCAGCACCGCCCTGCTGTGCGAGTGCCCGATCTCCAGGAGCCGGTGGTGCAGGTGCCCGCGGTCCGCGGCGAACGGCGACTGGCCGTTCCAGGTCCTGCGGACGATCGCGAGCACCAGGTCGGCCATCGGGATCGCGATGATCGTCAGCGGCATGAGCAGCGGGATGAAGACCGGGAGCATCGCGTGCGTGGCATCGCGGGTGCCGCCGAAGTTCAGCTTCATCGCGTCCGGGTCGACCTGGCCGGTGATGGAGATGGCGCCCGCCGCGAGGACCAGCCCGATCAGCATCGAGCCGGAGTCGCCCATGAAGATCCGCGCCGGGTGCATGTTGTGCGGCAGGAAGCCCACGCACATGCCCATGAGGATGGCGGCGAAGAGGGTGGCCGGGGCGGCCGCCTCGATCCCGTACCCGTACCAGAGCCGGTAGGCGTACATGAAGAACGCCGCCGACGCGATGCACACCATGCCGGCGGCGAGGCCGTCGAGGCCGTCCACGAAGTTGACCGCGTTGATGGTGATCACGACGAGCGCGACCGTCAGGAGCGTGCCCTGCCACGAGGTCAGGGAGACCGAGCCGATGCCGGGGATCGGCAGCCACAGGATGGTCAGACCCTGCATGACCATGACGCCCGCGGCGATCATCTGCCCGCCGAGCTTGATCAGGGCGTCGATCTCGAACTTGTCGTCGAGGACGCCGATCAGCCAGATCAGGGCGGCGCCGGAGAGCAGCGCCCGCGGCTCGTTGGACTGGCTGAAGACGGCGTTGAGCCCGTCGAGGTGGTCGGCGACGAGGAGCCCCGCGCACAGGCCGCCGAACATGGCGATGCCGCCGAGTCTCGGTGTCGGCTCCCGGTGCACGTCGCGCGCACGGATCGCCGGCATCGCGCCCACGGCGATGGCGAACTTCCGCACCGGCCCGGTGAGCAGATAGGTCACCGCGGCCGTGACGCAGAGCGTCAGCAGGTATTCACGCACGGGCTGCCCCAGAGGTATCGCTGGCCATCTCAGCCCCACACCCTAGCTTCGCGCGCATGTGGTTGAGGACATCCGGATCCGGCAGATGGTTGCAGGTACCCCGCCGAAGCGGGGATAAGCCTGCATTTTTCCCGTATGCGAACCCTGTGA
This sequence comes from Streptomyces sp. NBC_00083, assembly GCF_026343295.1. Lineage (GTDB taxonomy): Bacteria > Actinomycetota > Actinomycetes > Streptomycetales > Streptomycetaceae > Streptomyces. The sequence continues at coordinate 932,533 of NZ_JAPELY010000002.1, read as the reverse complement.
GTATGGGCCGACCGTGCGTTCCGGTCCTCTTTCACGCCGTTTTCGACGCCCCTCTCAAGGAGGAGGGAATCGCTTCGCCAGTTCCCTCACTTCCGCCCGCGTTCTCGGATCCTCGCGCATCGCCATCGCGAAGAGCACCGCGATCCTGGCCATCTCGGTCTCGCCCATGCCCTGCGTGGTGACGGCCGCCGTGCCCAGGCGGATGCCGCGGGCCTCGGAGTGCGGCAGGGCGCAGCTGTCCAGGACGAGCCCGGCACCCGCCAGGCGGCCCCGCGCGGTGCGCCCGTCGACGCCGAACGGTGCCGGGTCGGCGAGGATCAGGTGGGTGTCGGTGCCGCCGGTGGCCACCCCGAACCCCTCGGCGAGCAGCCCCTCCGCGAGGATGCGGGCATTGCCGACCACCTGATGGGCGTACCCGGTGAACGCCGGGGTGGACGCCTCACCGAAGGCGATCGCCTTGGCGGCGATGGTGTGCATCTGGGCGCCGCCCTGCGTGAAGGGGAAGACGGCGCGGTCGATGCGCTGGGCGAGGTCGGCGCCGCACAGGATCAGGCCGCCGCGCGGTCCGCGCAGCACCTTGTGGGTGGTGGCGCACACGACGTCCGCGTACGGGACCGGGCTCGGCGCCGCTCCCCCGGCGATCAGGCCCATGGGGTGCGCGGTGTCCGCGATGAGGTACGCGCCCACGTCGTCGGCGATCTCCCGGAACGCGCGGTAGTCCGGATGGCGGGGGTAGGCGATGGAGCCGCACACGATCGCCCGTGGCCGGTGCTCGATCGCCAGGTCCCACACCTCGCCGTAGTCGATGAGCCCGGTGTCCGGCTCAACGCCGTACCCGACGAAGTCGAACCAGCGTCCCGAGAAGTTGGCGGGCGAGCCGTGCGTGAGGTGTCCGCCGGAGGGCAGCCCCATCGCCAGGACGGTGTCACCGGGCTTCAGGAGCGCCGCGTAGGCCGCGAGCACCGCCGAAGTGCCCGAATGCGTCTGGACGTTGGCGTGGGCCGCCCCGAAGAGGGCTTTGGCGCGTTCGACGGCGACGCGCTCGGCGACGTCCACGACCTCGCAGCCGCCGTGGTGGCGGGCGCCGGGGTAGCCCTCGGCGTACTTGTTGCCCAGCTGCGAGCCGAGGGCGGCCCGCACGGCCGCCGAGGTGAAGTTCTCGGCCGCGATCAGCTGGAGCGAGGTGGCCTGGCGCTCGGCCTCGCCGAGCAGCACGTCGGCCATGTCGGGGTCCTGCCGCCTGACGGCGTCGAGCCCCGCGGGTTCAGTGCCAACTGCGGAGGTGACGGACATGCGTCCAGCGTAGGTCCCGGCCGCCCCGCGCGCCCGGTGTGATGGCGCGTCTCAGTGGTGGGTGGGCACGCCCGTGAGGGCGGTGACGACCGGGTCGAGCGCCTGGTTGATCTCGTCGCCGATGGAGCGGAAGAAGGTGATGGGTGCGCCGTAGGGGTCGTTGACCTCGTCGGCCTCGGCGCTCGGCGCGAGCAGCCAGCCGCGCAGCGCCGCCGCGGCCCGCACCAGGGCCCTCGCGCGCTCGACCATGCCCTCCTGGAGGGGGTCGGGCAGGGTGGCCGGGTCTATGGCCCGTACGAGCCGGGTGAACTCCTTCAGGGTGAAGGTGCGCAGGCCCGCCGAGTGGCCCATCGAGATGACCTGGGCGCGGTGGTCCCGGGTCGCGGTGAGGACCAGGTCGGCGGTGATGACGTGCTCGTCGAGGAGCTCGCGGCCGGTGAAGCCGGTGGCGTCCGCGCCGAAGTCGGCGAGCACCGCGGCGGCGTTGGCCTCCATCGGAGCGCCCTCGTGCCCCCAGGTGCCGGCGCTCTCCACGATGAGGCCGCCCGTGAACGGGTCCCCGAGCCGGTCGCTCAGGGCATGGCGGGTCAGCCGCTCGGTGATCGGCGAGCGGCAGACGTTGCCGGTGCTGACGTGGAGGATGCGGAACGAGTCCACCGTGTGGTGGACCGTGCCTATGCCACGCCCCTCAGGGGCGGTCAATTGGCCACCTCGAGGTCGGGTACCACCTTGCGCAGCTCGTCCGCGTCGAGCGCGCCGGCGCGCAGCAGTACCGGGACCTTGCCGGTCACGTCGACGATGGAGGAGGGGACGATGCCCGGGGTGGGGCCGCCGTCCAGGTACACGGAGACGGAGTCGCCGAGCATGCCCTGGGCCGCGTCGCAGTCCTCGGGCGAGGGGTGTCCGGTGAGGTTGGCGGAGGAGACGGCCATCGGGCCGACCTCGGTGAGCAGCTCGATGGCGACGGGGTGCAGCGGCATCCGGATGGCGACGGTGCCCCGGGTGTCGCCGAGGTCCCACTGCAGGGACGGCTGGTGGCGCGTGACCAGGGTGAGAGCGCCGGGCCAGAACGCGTCGACGAGCTCCCAGGCCTGCTCGGTGAAGTCGGTGACCAGGCCGTGCAGGGTGTTGGGCGAGCCGATGAGGACGGGCGTGGGCATGTTGCGGCCCCGGCCCTTGGCGTCGAGGAGGTCGTTGACGGCCTGCGAGTTGAAGGCGTCCGCGCCGATGCCGTACACGGTGTCCGTGGGCAGCACCACGAGCTCGCCGCGGCGGACGGCGGACGCGGCTTCGCGCAGACCGGTCGTGCGGTCGGTCGCGTCGTTGCAGTCGTATCGCCGAGCCATTAGCGGGCCTCCTCGTACACGTACACGGTCAGGGTGCTGATGCTGGTCACGGCGTCGCCTTGCGGGCCGTGGCGAAGCGCGGGCGGTTGTTCAGGTCGGGGTGGTCGGCCGCGTCCGCCCAGCCGGCCTCCTCGTTGAAGATCCACGGCACCTGGCCGCCCTGGGTGTCGGCGTGCTCGATGACGACGAGCCCGCCGGGCCGCAGGAGGCGGTGCGCGGTCCTCTCGATGCCCCGGATGGTGTCGAGACCGTCCTCACCGGAGAACAGCGCGAGCTCGGGGTCGTGGTCGCGCGCCTCGGGGGCGACGTACTCCCACTCGGTGAGCGGGATGTACGGCGGGTTCGAGATGACCAGGTCGACCTGGCCGTCGAGCTCGGGCAGCGCGGTGAGCGCGTCGCCCTGATGGAGAACGACGCGGGACCCCTCGACGTTCTTCCGCGTCCATGCCAGGGCGTCCTCGGACAGCTCCACGGCGTGCACGCGCGAGCGCGGGACCTCCTGCGCCATGGCGAGCGCGATGGCGCCCGAGCCGGTGCACAGGTCGACGATGAGCGGCTCCACGACGTCCATCGCGCGGACGGCGTCTATGGCCCAGCCGACCACCGACTCCGTCTCCGGGCGGGGCACGAACACCCCTGGCCCGACGTGGAGTTCGAGGTAGCGGAAGAAGGCGCGGCCAGTGATGTGCTGGAGCGGCTCACGCGCCTCGCGGCGGGCGATCGCCTCCCAGTAGCGGGCGTCGAAGTCGACGTCCTTGACGTTGTGCAGCTCTCCCCGCTTCACACCGTGGATGTGCGCGGCGAGCTCCTCCGCGTCGAACCGCGGCGAGGGCACACCGGCGTCGGCCAGCCGCCGGGTGGCCTGGGCCACCTCGGCAAGCAGCACGCTTCGGGGGCCTGGGGGTCGCCCCCCAGAGTTTTGCTGCACGCTGGTCCTCCGGCAGTCGTACGGGGGTGATTACTGGGCGGCCGCGAGCTTGGCGGCGGAGTCCGCGTCGACACAGGCCTGGATCATGGCGTCCAGGTCGCCGTCGAGGACCTGGTCCAAGTTGTACGCCTTGAAGCCGACCCGGTGGTCCGAGATGCGGTTTTCCGGGAAGTTGTACGTCCGGATCTTCTCGGAGCGGTCGACGGTGCGCACCTGGCTGCGGCGGGCGTCGGCGGCCTCCTGCTCGGCGGCCTCCTGGGCGGCGGCGAGCAGCCGGGAGCGCAGGATGCGCATGGCCTGCTCCTTGTTCTGGAGCTGGCTCTTCTCGTTCTGACAGGAGGCGACGACGCCGGTGGGGACGTGCGTGATGCGCACGGCGGAGTCGGTGGTGTTGACAGACTGGCCGCCGGGGCCCGAGGAGCGGTACACGTCGATGCGGAGGTCGTTCATGTTGATCTCGACGTCGACCTCCTCGGCCTCGGGCGTGACGAGCACGCCGGCGGCGGAGGTGTGGATGCGGCCCGCCGACTCGGTCGCGGGCACGCGCTGCACGCGGTGCACACCGCCCTCGTACTTCATCCGCGCCCAGACGCCCTGGCCGGGCTCGGTCGCGCCGTTGCCGCCCTTGGTCTTCACGGCGACCTGGACGTCCTTGTAGCCGCCCTGGTCGGACTCGGTGGAGTCGATGATCTCGGTCTTCCAGCCGACGCGCTCGGCGTAGCGCAGGTACATGCGCAGGAGGTCGCCGGCGAACAGGGCAGACTCGTCGCCGCCCGCGCCCGCCTTGATCTCCAGGAGCACGTCCTTGTCGTCGCTGGGGTCGCGCGGGACCAGGAGCAGGCGGAGCTTCTCGGTGAGCTCGTCGCGCTGCGCGGTCAGGTCCTTGACCTCGGCGGCGAAGTCGGGGTCGTCGGCGGCGAACTCCCGGGCGGTCACGATGTCCTCGCCCGTCTGCTTCCAGGCGCGGTACGTCCCGACGATCGGCGTCAGCTCGGCGTAGCGCTTGTTCAGCTTGCGCGCGTTGGCCTGGTCGGCGTGGACCGAAGGGTCGGCGAGCTTCGTCTCGAGGTCGGCGTGCTCGCCGATCAGGTCCTCGACCGCTTCGAACATCGGATGCTCCTGGGGTTCAAACGAAGAAGTAGGTCTTGACGGCAAAGCGCCGGTCGCGGCGCCCCCGGAACGGAGGCGCCGCGGACCGGCGCAGTTGGCTCGCTACTTCTGGGCGGAGCCGGCAGCGGCCTTGCCGAAGCGGGCCTCGAAGCGGGCCACGCGGCCACCGGTGTCCATGATCTTCTGCTTGCCCGTGTAGAACGGGTGGCACTCGGAGCAGATTTCGGCGCGGATGGAGCCGGCGCCGATCGTGCTACGGGTGGTGAAAGCCGCGCCACAGGTGCAGCTGACCTGGGTCTCGACGTACTCGGGGTGGATGTCGCGCTTCAAGGTGTCTCCTAGGTTCGGGAGGGCGCCGGGTCGTAGACGCGGATTGCGCATACGTGAACCGGGGCCGACGTACCAGTCTGCCAGGACTGGGCGCATCTCCCAAAACCGGGGTGGAGGCGGAACTATTCCCCCACACCCGCCGATGGTGTTCCGGCCCGGCCGCAGACGCTACTGACCGGCGACGTAGCCGCCCGCGGTGCCCTTGTCGCCCGCCGAGTCGGCGGTCGCGGACGCCGGGATCGGCTGGTCCTTGGAGAGGGCGTCCCAGACCTGCCGGGACTGCTCTTCGAGGGGGCTGACGCGGTTGGGGTCGAGCTTGTCGTACTGCACCGGCAGCGTGATCATCTTGACGTTCGAGGCGTCCAGGCCCTTGAGGCCGCTCGCGAAGCCGATGAGCGAGTTGACCGAGCTCAGTTCGGAGTCGGTGGTGATCGCCTTGGTGGCCGCGTCGGCGAGACCGTACAGCTTGGCCGGGTTGCTGAACACGCCGACGCTCTTGACCTGCCCGATCAGCGCCTTGATGAAGGCCTGCTGGAGCTGGATGCGGCCGAGGTCGCTGCCGTCGCCGACGACGCCGTGGCGGGTCCGCACGAGGCCGAGCGACTGCTCGCCGTTGAGGGTGTGCTTGCCGGCCGGCAGGTCGAGGTGGCTCTTGTCGTCCTTGATCGGCTTGTTGGTGGTGACGGGCACCCCGCCGAGCTGGTCGATGAGCTTCTTGAAGCCGGTGAAGTCGACCTCGATGTAGTGGTCCATGCGGATGCCGGACATCTGCTCGACGGTCTTGACGGCGCAGGCCGGGCCGCCGACCTCGTACGCCGTGTTGAACATCTGACGCTTGGCACCGGGGTCGCTCTTGCCGCCGTCCGTGGTGCAGGAGGGGCGGGTGACCAGGGTGTCGCGCGGGATGGAGACCACGCTCGCGCTCTTGTGGCCCTGGTAGACGTGGATGATCATCGCGGTGTCGGACCGGGCGCCGCCCTCGTCCGCGCCGTACTCCTTGTTGGCGCCGGCCCGCGAGTCGGAGCCGAGGACCAGGATGTCCATCGAGCCGTTGTCGACGTTCTGCGGGCGGTCGGTGCCGAGCTGGGCGTTGATGTCGACGCCCTTGAGGTTGCCGTTGAGCTTGAAGTACACGTAGCCGAGTCCGCCCCCGCCGACGAGCACCACGCCCGCCGCGGTCCACGCGGCTATCCGCAGGGCGCGACGGCGCCCGCTGGGCTGCTTGCGGCGCTTGCCGGCCCCGCGTATTCGGCTGGTGCGTGTGCCCTGCTCGGTCATGGTCTCCTCAGTTCTCGGTGCTCCTCCGATTACCCCCTGCCCCGGTGTTCAGGCACGGATTGTCGACACTTGTCAGACGTCGAAGCACCAAGAAGGGTTGCACAGGGTTCTAAGAGGCCCCTAAGAGCGCGGCGGCCCCGCAGCTCGGTGCCGCGCGGCCCCCACGGCTCTCACCTGCGCGTTCGCGGAGGCCGTCGAGGGAGGTCCGCCCCGGGCGGGCCGTAGGGCGTGTGTCGAACGCCTCAGCGAGCGCGGGGACACGCACGGTGACCGCGCCGCCGTACGAGACGGAGGGCCGGGGCCCGCCGGAACGCCTCCGCACGCGAGAGCGCCCCCGGCACCGAAGTGCCGGGGGCGCTCTCAAGTGGCCCTGCGGGGCCGGGAGTTGCTAGTCGTTGCCGTTGCCCGGACCCGGAGTCGTCTTCTGGATCTGGAGCAGGAACTCGGCGTTCGACTTCGTCTGCTTCATCTTGTCGAGGAGCAGCTCGATGGCCTGCTGCTGGTCGAGGGCGTGGAGCACCCGGCGCAGCTTCCAGACGACCGCGAGCTCGTCGCTGCCGAGCAGGATCTCTTCCTTGCGGGTACCGGACGCGTCGACGTCCACCGCCGGGAAGATGCGCTTGTCGGCGAGCTTGCGGTCGAGCTTGAGCTCCATGTTGCCGGTGCCCTTGAACTCCTCGAAGATCACCTCGTCCATGCGCGAGCCGGTCTCCACGAGCGCGGTGGCGAGGATGGTCAGCGAGCCGCCGTCCTCGATGTTGCGCGCGGCACCGAAGAAGCGCTTCGGCGGGTAGAGCGCGGTCGAGTCGACACCACCGGACAGGATGCGGCCGGAGGCCGGGGCCGCCAGGTTGTAAGCACGGCCCAGACGGGTGATCGAGTCGAGAAGGACGACCACGTCGTGACCGAGCTCGACGAGACGCTTGGCGCGCTCGATGGCCAGCTCGGCGACGGTGGTGTGGTCCTCGGCGGGACGGTCGAAGGTCGAGGAGATGACCTCGCCCTTCACCGACCGCTGCATGTCGGTGACCTCTTCCGGACGCTCGTCGACCAGGACGACCATCAGGTGGCACTCGGGGTTGTTGTGGGTGATCGCGTTGGCGACCGCCTGCATGATCATGGTCTTGCCGGTCTTCGGCGGGGCCACGATCAGGCCTCGCTGGCCCTTGCCGATCGGCGACACGAGGTCGATGATCCGCGTCGTCAGGATGCCCGGGTCGGTCTCCAGACGGAGCCGGTCCTGGGGGTAGAGCGGGGTCAGCTTGTTGAACTCCGGGCGCCCGCGGCCCGAGTCCGCGGCCATGCCGTTGGAGGAGTCCAGACGCACCAGGGCGTTGAACTTCTCGCGGCGCTCGCCGTCCTTGGGCTGGCGCACGGCACCGGTGACGTGGTCACCCTTGCGCAGGCCGTTCTTGCGGACCTGGGCGAGCGAGACGTACACGTCGTTCGGGCCCGGCAGGTAGCCGGAGGTCCGGATGAACGCGTAGTTGTCGAGGATGTCGAGGATGCCCGCGACGGGGATCAGGACGTCGTCGTCGGCGACCTGCGGCTCGGCGCCGAACTCCTCGCGGCCACCGCGGCGGCCACGGCGGTCGCGGTAGCGTCCGCGACGGCCACGGCGGCTGCCGTCGTCGTCGAAGTCGTCCTGCGGGCCGTTGTTCTGCTGCTGGCTCTGCTGGCCGCCCTGCCCGCCCTGGCGCTCCTTGCGCTGGCCGCCCTGCTGGTCGTCGGCCTTGCCGCGGTCACCGCGCTGACGGTCACCGCGGTCACCTCGCTCGCCACGGTCGCCACCGCGGTCGCCGCCGCGCTCACCGCGCTGCTGGCGGTCCCGGCGGTCGCCGCGCTCACCGCGGTCGCGGCGCTCCCGGCGGCCCTCGGCGGTGTCGACGGCCTCGGTGGCCTTCGCCTCGCCACGGTCCGCCGTCTCGGCGGTCTTGACGTCGGCCTTGGCCTCCGTCTTGGTGGCGGTCTCGACCGCCGCCGAGGCGGACTCGGGGCTTCCGGACGGCGCGGTGGCACGGCGGCGGCGACGCTCGCCGGCGGGCTGCTCGTCGCCGGCACCCTGGTCGGAGGCCTTGGCGGACGGCTGGCCCGGAATGTCGATCTGCTGCTGCGCGGCCTGCTTGTCGGCGGCGGGAGCGGCGGCCTCGTCGCCCGTACGGGCCTTGGAGGTGGCGCGGCGCTTCGGCTTGGTCTCGGCGCCTGCGGCCGACGCGGAGGCCTTGGCGGGAGCCGCGGAACCGCCGCCGGCCTGCGCCTCCTTGATGACCTCGATCAGCTGGCTCTTGCGCATGCGCGCGGTGCCCCGGATGCCGAGGCCGGACGCGACCTGCTGCAGCTCGGCCAGGACCATGCCGTCGAGGCCGGTGCCGGAGCGGCGGCGCCGTGCGGTGGTGCCGGAGGCAGCACCTGCGGCGGGCGCGGCATTGTCGACAGAGTTGTCGGCAGTCACGCCCATCAGATCGGTGGTGTCGCTCACGAAGGGTCCTTCCCTGGAGCGGACGTCGGCCTGTCTGGCTCGGCGACCGGTTGTGCTGTCCGGCTGCGGCCCGTGATCGTGTGGATCACTGATCGTGCCGGGGCGGTGGTCCGCCGCGTACGGCGGAGAGACAAAGTGCGTGGGTTCCGGCCCGAGATCCCCCTGCTCGGCCCCTGCCGGGAATGAGCGTGGGGTGTCGTGCCGGTTCCGGAGCGTGCTCGCAACTGCTCAGGCAGGCTGCGCAGGCAGTTGGGGAGGCTCTCGGAAGAAAGGCGGTCCCTGAAGGGGACACGAAGCACCGCGCCACGAAGACGACCGATGCAGACTTGAGGTTAACACTACCGGATCCAACAAACATTCCCCCTCTCGTTCACCGGCAAGCCGTGCTTCCTGCGCCCGTACCTACGATCCGAGCGGCAGGACGCTCGCGCCCGCGGCGTCGAGACTGAGCCGGTTGGCGGCCCACCCCTCCCCCGCAAGGCGTGCGACCTTGTCGGCCGCACCGTCCCCGACCAGCGCGAGCACCGTGGGCCCGGCGCCGGAGATGACCGCGGGGACACCGTCCGCGCGCAGCCGGTTGACCAGTGCCACGCTCTCCGGCATCGCCGGTGCGCGGTACTCCTGGTGGAGCCGGTCCTCGGTGCCGGCGAGCAGCAGCTCGGGACGCCTGGTCAGGGCCTCCACGAGCAGGGCAGCGCGGCCCGCGTTGGCCGCGGCGTCGACGTGCGGCACGGTGCGCGGGAGCAGCCCGCGGGCCGTCTCCGTCAGGACCGCCTTGCCCGGCACGAAGACCACCGGAACGATGGAATCCGCCGGGTCCATCCTGATCGCGCGGGCCGCTCCGCCGTCCATCCAGGAGAGCGTGAATCCGCCGAGCAGACAGGCCGCGACGTTGTCGGGGTGGCCCTCGATCTCGGTCGCGAGCTCCAGGAGCGCCGCGTCGTCGAGCCGGGCGTCGCCGCCTATGGTCACGGCGCGCGCGGCGACGATGCCGGCGCAGATGGCGGCGGAGGAGGAGCCGAGGCCGCGGCCGTGCGGGATGCGGTTGGCGCAGACGACCTCGAGGCCGCGCGGCTGCCCGCCGAGCAGGTCGAACGCGGTGCGCAGGGACCGTACGAGCAGGTGGCTCTCGTCGCGGGGCAGCGTCTGGGCGCCCTCGCCGGCGATGTCGATGCCGAGGCCGGAGTCGGCGACGCGGACGACCACGTCGTCGTAGAGCCCCAGTGACAGGCCGAGGGAGTCGAAACCCGGGCCGAGGTTGGCACTGGTGGCGGGGACGCGCACCCGTACGGCGGCGGCGCGGAATGCGGGACCGGCCATCGCTCTGATGACTCCTTGTGAGGCTGCTGCTGGGGTCTGCTGCGAGGTTTTTCGAAGACGTACTGAACACCCGAGGGCCACGTGGGCAACTGCACCACGGCATATGCGGCGGGGCGGGTTGGGTACAGCCTATCGAAGGAAGGTTCCGTGGCGACATAGGGCGCACAGGAGGCGCACGATGCGTGTCGCAAGCCCCCTGTGCCCCTACGTACGGGCTTGTCCGGTTTTACGTACGCGTCCTCACGGGACCGGACGCGTACGCAACCGCTGCGGCCAGGTGTTACGCGAGGCCGAGGCGCTCGGCGGCGGCCGCCGCGTCCACCGGGACGGTGACGGGCTGCGGCGCCCCGGCGACGGCCCAGTCGGGGTCCTTGAGGCCGTTTCCGGTCACCGTGCACACGATCTTCTGGCCCGGGTCGACGAGACCGCGCTCGGCGGCCTTGAGCAGCCCGGCCACCGAAGCGGCGGAGGCGGGCTCCACGAAGACGCCCTCCTGGGAGGCGAGCAGCCGGTACGCGCGCAGGATCTCACGGTCCGTCACTTCGTCGATGAAACCGCCGGATTCGTCGCGCGCGGCGAGTGCGAACTGCCACGAGGCCGGGTTGCCGATGCGGATCGCGGTGGCGATCGTCGACGGGTCCTTGACGACCTCGCCGCGCACGATCGGCGCCGAACCCGACGCCTGGAAGCCCCACATGCGCGGCGCGTGCGTCGAGACGCCGTCGGCGGCGTACTCCGTGTAGCCCTTCCAGTACGCCGTGATGTTGCCGGCGTTGCCCACGGGCAGGACGTGGATGTCGGGGGCGTCGCCCAGCGCGTCCACGATCTCGAAGGCGGCGGTCTTCTGGCCCTCGATGCGGACCGGGTTGACCGAATTGACCAGCGCCACCGGGTAGTTGTCGGAGAGCGAGCGGGCCAGCGTGAGGCAGTCGTCGAAGTTGCCGTCGACCTGGAGGATCTTGGCGCCGTGGATGAGCGCCTGGCCCATCTTGCCGAGCGCGATCTTGCCCTGCGGCACGAGGACCGCGCACACCATGCCGGCCCGCACCGCGTAGGCGGCGGCGGAGGCCGAGGTGTTGCCGGTGGAGGCGCAGATGACCGCCTTGGCGCCCTCCTCCTTCGCGCGGGTGATCGCCATCGTCATGCCGCGGTCCTTGAAGGACCCGGTCGGGTTGGCGCCCTCGACCTTGAGGTGGACCTCGCAGCCCGTGCGCTCGGAGAGCACCTGCGCCGGCACGAGCGGCGTGCCGCCCTCGCGGAGGCTGACGACCGGCGTCGTGGCGGAGACGGGGAGCCGGTTCCGGTACTCCTCGATGATTCCGCGCCATTGGTGGGTCATTGCTGGTTACTCCCCTTCAACACGCATGATGCTGGCGACACCACGCACGGTGTCGAGCTTGCGCAGGGCGTCCACGGTCCCGGTGAGGGCCGCGTCGGCCGCGCGGTGGGTGACGACGACGAGGGAGGCCTCGCCGTCCTTGCCGGACTGCCGCACGGTGTCGATGGACACCCCGTGCTCGGCGAAGACCGTCGCCACCTGGGCGAGGACGCCCGGCTTGTCGGCCACATCGAGGCTGATGTGGTAGCGGGTCACGACGTCGCCCATGGGGCTCACGGGCAGCCGCGTGTACGCGGAATCGCCCGGCCCGGTCGATCCGGCGAGCTTGTTGCGGCAGACCGCGACCAGGTCGCCGAGGACGGCGGACGCGGTCGGGGCGCCGCCCGCGCCGGGCCCGTAGAACATCAGCTGTCCGGCGGCCTCCGCCTCGACGAACACCGCGTTGTAGGCGCCCCGCACGGAGGCCAGCGGGTGGTCGAGCGGGATCATCGCCGGGTGGACCCGGGCCATCACCGAGCCGCCGTCGGCGGCCCGCTCGCAGATGGCGAGCAGCTTGATGGTGCAGCCCATCTCCTTCGCCGACGCGAAGTCGGCGGAGGTCACCTCGGTCATGCCCTCGCGGTACACGTCGTCGAGGCGGACGCGGGTGTGGAAGGCGATCCCGGCGAGGATGGCGGCCTTGGCGGCGGCGTCGAAGCCCTCGACGTCGGCGGTCGGGTCGGCTTCGGCGTAACCGAGCGCGGTGGCCTCGTCGAGGGCCTCCTGGTAGCCGGCGCCCGTCGAGTCCATCTTGTCGAGGATGAAGTTGGTGGTGCCGTTGACGATGCCGAGCACCCGGTTGACCTTGTCGCCGGCGAGGGACTCGCGCAGCGGCCGGATCAGCGGGATGGCGCCGGCGACGGCCGCCTCGTAGTACAGGTCACGGCCGTGCTCGACGGCTGCCGCGTGCAGCGCCGCACCGTCCTGGGCGAGCAGCGCCTTGTTCGCGGAGACGACGGAGGCGCCGTGCTCGAAGGCGGTGGTGATGAGGGTGCGGGCGGGCTCGATGCCGCCGATGACCTCGACGACGACGTCGATGTCGCCGCGTTTGACGAGGGCGGTGGCGTCGGTGGTGACCAGGGCGGGGTCGATGCCCTCACGCACCTTGGAGGGCCGGCGGACGGCGACCCCGGCGAGCTCCACGGGGGCGCCGATACGCGCCGTGAGGTCGTCGGCGTGCGTCGTCATGATGCGCGCCACCTCTGAGCCGACCACTCCACAGCCCAGCAGCGCCACCTTCAGCGGACGCGTACGCATCATCCGACCTCGTTTCCTCTTCAAACCTGGAATACGAACCAGTCTCACTCACCGGACGGGGGTTTCTGCCCCTCGTCCGGATCCTGAGACAACTATTTCATTTATCCGACATCGAGACGCAGGAGATCTTCCTCCGTCTCGCGCCGCACGATCACCCGCGCCGCACCGTCGCGCACGGCGACGACCGGCGGGCGGAGCGCGTGGTTGTAATTGCTGGCCATGGAGCGGCAGTACGCGCCGGTGGCCGGCACGGCAATCAGATCACCCGGCGCGAGGTCGGCGGGCAGGAACGCGTCACGCACCACGATGTCACCGCTCTCGCAGTGCTTGCCGACGACCCTGACCAGCATCGGCTCGGCGTCCGACGTGCGCGAGACGAGCGCGACCGAGTACTCGGCGTCGTACAGCGCGGTACGGATGTTGTCGGACATGCCGCCGTCGACGCTCACATACGTCCGCAGCCCTTCGAGCGGCTTGATGGTGCCGACCTCGTACAGCGTGAACGCGGTCGGGCCGACGATCGCGCGGCCCGGCTCGACGGAGATGCGGGGCGCGCGCAGGCCCGCCGCGTCGCACTCGCGCGCGACGATCTCGCTCAGCGCCTTCGCGATCTCGTGCGGCTCGCTCGGGTCGTCGTCGGAGGTGTACGCGATACCGAGGCCGCCGCCGAGGTCGATCTCGGGCAGCTCGACGCCGTGCTCGTCGCGCACCTCGGCGAGCAGCTGCACGACGCGCCGCGCGGACACCTCGAAGCCGGCCATGTCGAAGATCTGCGAGCCGATGTGCGAGTGGATGCCGGTCAGTTCGAGCCCGTCGAGCTTGAGGGCGCGGCGCACGGCCTCGGCGGCCTGGCCGCCGGCGAGCGCGATGCCGAACTTCTGGTCCTCGTGCGCGGTGGCGATGAACTCGTGGGTGTGGGCCTCGACGCCGACGGTGACGCGGATGAAGGCCTTCTGCACCGTGCCGAGCTCCTGGGCGATGTGCGCGACGCGCACGATCTCCTGGAAGGAGTCGAGCACGATCCGCCCGACCCCGGCCTCGACGGCGCGGCGGATCTCGGCCTCGCTCTTGTTGTTGCCGTGGAAGGCGATGCGCTCGGCGGGCATCCCCGCGTCGAGGGCGGTGGCGAGTTCGGTACCGGAGCACACGTCGAGGTTGAGCCCCTCTTCGTGCAGCCAGCGCACGACGGCCCGCGAGAGGAACGCCTTGCCGGCGTAGAACACATCGGCGTCGCGGCCGAACGCGTCGGCCCAGGCGCGGCACCGCTCCCGGAAGTCGGTCTCGTCGAGGAAGTAGGCGGGCGTCCCGAACTCCTCGGCCAGCCGCGCCACTTGGAGCCCGCCGACGGTGAGCGCGCCGTCCTCGTCACGGGCCACGGTGCTCGACCAGACCTTCGGGTCGAGGGAGTTGAGGTCGGCGGGCGGCGCGGAGTAGTGGCCTTCGGGAAGCACGTCGGCGTGGCGGGGGCCGGCGGGGTGCGCGGAGCGGCTCATGTTCGTACGTCTCTTCTCTTACGCGTCGTACACGTCGTACACGTCTGGGGGCATGACAGCGGCTGACGCCGGAGCGGGTTCCGCGGCTGTCCGCGGACGTCCGCGGGCGTCTCTGCGCGTCCGCATGTCACAGGAATTCGGGGGCGTCGATGCCGAGCAGGGACAGGCCGCCGGCCAGCACCGTCCCGGCGGCCTCGGCGAGGGCGAGCCGTGAGCGGTGGGCGGCCGAGGGTTTCTCGTCACCGCGCGGCAGCACCGCGTGCTGGAAGCGGAGCAGTTCGTCGGCGACGGCTTCGAGGTGCCGGGCCAGGCGGTCGGGCGCGTGGTGCCGGGCGGCGCCTTCGAGCACCGCGGGATGATCGCCGAGGAGCGCGAGCAGCGGCCCGCCCTCGGACACGGCCCCTGGCTCGGACGCGAACCCGAGCTCGGCGGCGTTGCGCGTGAGGGCGCGGCTGCGGGAGTGGGCGTACCGCACCCGGAAGAGGGAGTTGCTCTCGCGCTGCGCCAGCAGCTCCTCGACGTCGGTACGCGGCCGGTCGTGCCGGGCGGCGCGGAGCAGGGCCCAGCGGGCGGCGTCGACGCCGACGAGGACGGCGAGGGGGGCCGGCGGCGGGCCCTGCGGCCCGGCGGGGCGCGGCGCGGCGCACGCCACGACGGGAAGCTCCGCTCCCCCCTCCTGGACGACCCGGGCGAGGGCGCCCTGCGCTTCGAGCAGCCGCACCACGACCTCGACGACGACCGCCGCCCGCTCCTCGCCGGGGCCGGCGAACTCGAAGCGCTGCCCGCGCAGCGCGTCCCCGTACCCGTACCGGAGCCCCGCGTCGCGCACCTGCCGTACGACGTCGTCCTGGGCGGCGCGGTCAAGGGTGATGTTGAGGAAGCCGGGCCCGCTGATCTCGACGAGCGCGATGCCGGGCTGCCCGGCCATCCGCGTGCGCAGCACTTCGGCGACCGCGCGGGGCGGCAGCCCGGCCGCGGCGGCGAGCTTGAGCGCGATCCCGCTGGCGTAGTCCCCCCGCCCCCCGGGCCTGGGCCGCTCGACCTTGACCACGAGGTCACCCCGCAGCGGCGCGAGATCGAGGGCGCCCTCATCAACCGCGCTGCGCACGACGCGCACGACGGTACGGGAGAGCTCGGAGGGGGTCACGGGACCAGCGTAGGCGAGAGGGGCCCCCCTTCCGCGAACCGGTTTCGCCATGTGGGCGGGCCGGGCGGCCGCGGGGTCGCCGCGCGGGCGGGGCGAGCCGGGCGGCGGGGCCGGGCGGAGCGACTGGAGGCAGGCGAACATCACCGGCAGGGAATGGGCTCAGCCCCGGGTGCTGCGGGCTCGGCCGGGCTCCCTGCTGCCGTCGGAAGACGGCGGAGCCTCCCGGTGCAGCAACTGCCGTACGAGCCGGACCAGGTCCGCGGGCTCGAACGGCTTCGCGAGGAAGGCGTCGACACCGGCCGCGAACCCGGTCTCCACCTCGTACTGGTTGCACGCACTGATGATGGCCACGGGCAGCCGGCTGGTCCGCGGATCGGAGCGCAGCCGAGCAGCCGTACGCAGCCCGTCGAGCCGGGGCATCATGACGTCCAGGGTGATCACATCGGGGCTCACCTGGTGCACGACTTCCAGGCACTCGGCACCATCGGCCGCGGTCACGACCTCGAAGCCCTCCAGCTCGAGGTTGACCCTGATCAGCTGCCGGATGACCTTGTTGTCGTCCACAACAAGAACCCGGCCGGACGCGCCTGGCACACCTTGAGGTTAGGTCCGAGGAGGGCACCGCGTCCGGGTTTTCCCGACTTCCGCCCCACCCGGGGGACACGGCCCGCACCAGCGCCGGAAATACCTGTTCACAGCCACCCCGGGAGAGCTGGTAGTGTTCAACCCGTCGCCGCCGAACGCGGCACGCGCCCCCGTAGCTCAGGGGATAGAGCAACGGCCTCCGGAGCCGTGTGCGCAGGTTCGAATCCTGCCGGGGGCACTTACTGTGTAAGTGTCACAAGACCCCGCCGTCAGCAGAGATGCTGAGGACGGGGTCTTCGCGTATGTCCGGGCCCGAGCCTGGGCGCAACTCTCAGCCCGCGTCCGGCCATTGGGCTGGAGCCGGAGGCGGCTCGGCCCCCTCGCGCTCCGCGTGGCGTGCGTTCTCGCCCCTCAGGGCCGACAGCCACGGCCACAGATCGGGCAGGGGCTGTGCCGGGCAGGCCAGGATGTGCTCGATGCGGCATCGCTGCGACGGGTCGGGGGGACAGACCCCGTAGACCGTCACCCGGCCGTCGGACAGCTCGATCCAGCGATGGTCCGGCGGCACGGTGTGGGCCGGGGGCATCATGTCCGGTTCCAGCATGACCCAGTCACGCTCGGCCGTCGCCACCCGGTCCTGTGGCAGGCCGCAGCACGGGCAGCGTGACTGTCCGCCGCCCAGCCTGCGTGGTGTGCCCTTCGACGCCCCCATAGGGCGAGGGTCGGCATTCTGAGCGGCCATGCGTAGCGCCGAACCGGACAACGCTCCTGAGCCGGGTGGGTTTCGAGACCGCCAAAGACGACACGGCAGGCGCCTTCCGCGTCCTGCGCATGAGTAATCACGGCCGAGACATGACTCGTTGCGGGTACGGAGCCACTCGGCGAAGTCAAGTGAGCTGTGCGCTAAGGGAGTTGGTGCACTCCGGCGCCGACCCGGGTCACCACGGCACCTCCCCCGCGTCGTCGAAGAAGCGGCCCGTCGGGCCGTCGTCGGGGAGGGTGGCCAGGTGGAGGGCGATGGCCGCGCCCTGTGTCGGGGTGCGGACGCCTCGGAAGCCGTTCAGGTCGGTCGCGCAGTAACCGGGGCAGCCCGCGTTGATCAGGATGTCGGTGTCGTGGAGCTCCCTGGCGTACTGGACGGTGACGGCGTTCAGGAACGTCTTCGACGGCGAGTACGCGGCCGAGATCGGGCCCACTTCGGCGCCGGGCGTGGTCTGCAGGGTCAGCGAGCCGACGGAGCTGGACATGTTCACGATCCGCGGTGACGCCGAGCGGCGCAGCAACGGCAGCATCGCGTTGGTGACGCGAATGACACCGATCACGTTCGTCTCCACCGCCGCCCGTACCGTCTCCACGCCGACCGTGGTCGGCATCTGCGGCGCGTTCCCCGTCGTCCCCGCGTTGTTGACGAGCACGTCCAGGCGGCCGCTCTCTCCCTCGATCCGCCGGGCCGCCTCGGCCACGCTCGCGTCGTCGGTCACGTCCAGCGGTACGCCGAACGCGTCCACCCCGGCCGCCCGCAGCTTCGCCACCGCGGTCTCGCGTCGCTCGTGGTCGCGCGCGCCGACACCGACCTTCCAGCCGAGGGCGCCGAGTCCGGCCGCGATCTCGTATCCGATGCCCTTGTTCGCGCCGGTCACCAGCGCGATGGTTTGTTCCCTCATGTCGTCGATCCTGGTCGAGCCGAGCGGTCCCACGCCAACACCGCCTCGGTACGGATCAATACCGCCCGAGTATCGATCCAGCTCGGAGCAGTACGCTGGCCGCGTGGAGACGAGGGAGCTGCGGTATTACGTCGCCGTCGCGGAGGAGCTGCATTTCGGTCGGGCCGCCGAGCGGCTCGGGATCGCGCAGCCGCCGCTGTCCCGGGCCATCCGTCAGCTCGAACGACGCCTGGCGGCAACCCTGTTGGAGCGCTCCAGCCGCGCGGTCACGCTGACGGAGGCCGGCGCTGTCCTCCTCCGCGAGGCCCGCGCGGCGCTCGACGCGATCGAGGCCGCGGAACGCCGCACCCGCCGAGCCGCCCTCGCCGCGTCCGGCCGGCCCGACGTGGTCCTGGCCACCAAGGCGGGCGCCTCCGGCGAACTGCTGGCGAAGCTCCTCGACACCTACGCCGCCGAACCCGATGCCGTCACCGTCGATCTGCTCCTCTGCGGCATCGGCGAGCAGGAACGCATGCTGCGCGACGGCCGAGCCGACGTCGCCCTGCTGCACCTCCCCCACGACAGCACCGCCGGCTTCGACACCGAGGAACTCCGCACGGAGGGACAGGTGTTGCTGCTCCCGATCACGCATCCCCTCGCCGACCGTCCGCATGTACGCATGGCCGACGTCACCGACCTCGTCGGTCTGCCCATGCCGCGCTGGCCCGGCCCGGATGGCTCGTACGCGGACGGCCCCGGCCCGCAGGCCCGCGATCATGCACAGTTGCTCCAGCTGATCGCGTTGGGCCGCGCCTGCTGCATCGCACCGGAGTCGTGCCGGGAGCAGCTACGCATGGACCTTGCCGTCGTTCCCGTGCTGGACGCTCCGGCCATCACCACGGTGATCGCCTGGCCACCCCACAGCCGGTCCCGCGCCGTCGCCGGCCTCGTCCGCACCGCTGCACGTATCTGAGCACCGGGCTGCACGACATCCGCGAACGCGAAAAAGCCCCGCACCGTGACCCGTGTAAACGGATCTGGTGCGGGGCTTTCCCCTAAAATTTGTTCGGCGGCGTCCTACTCTCCCACAGGGTCCCCCCTGCAGTACCATCGGCGCTGAAAGGCTTAGCTTCCGGGTTCGGAATGTAACCGGGCGTTTCCCTAACGCTATGACCACCGAAACACTATGAAGTTGAACTCGACCAGCACACACCCAAAGGGCATGCGGGAGTTCATTGCTTCAGAACAAACACAGTGGACGCGAGCAACTGAGGACAAGCCCTCGGCCTATTAGTACCAGTCAGCTCCACCCGTTACCGGGCTTCCACATCTGGCCTATCAACCCAGTCGTCTACTGGGAGCCTTACCCTCTCAAGGAGGTGGGAACACTCATCTCGAAGCAGGCTTCCCGCTTAGATGCTTTCAGCGGTTATCCTTTCCGAACGTAGCCAACCAGCCATGCCCTTGGCAGGACAACTGGCACACCAGAGGTTCGTCCGTCCCGGTCCTCTCGTACTAGGGACAGCCCTTCTCAATGTTCCTGCGCGCGCAGCGGATAGGGACCGAACTGTCTCACGACGTTCTAAACCCAGCTCGCGTACCGCTTTAATGGGCGAACAGCCCAACCCTTGGGACCGACTCCAGCCCCAGGATGCGACGAGCCGACATCGAGGTGCCAAACCATCCCGTCGATATGGACTCTTGGGGAAGATCAGCCTGTTATCCCCGGGGTACCTTTTATCCGTTGAGCGACGGCGCTTCCACAAGCCACCGCCGGATCACTAGTCCCGACTTTCGTCCCTGCTCGACCCGTCGGTCTCACAGTCAAGCTCCCTTGTGCACTTACACTCAACACCTGATTGCCAACCAGGCTGAGGGAACCTTTGGGCGCCTCCGTTACTCTTTAGGAGGCAACCGCCCCAGTTAAACTACCCATCAGACACTGTCCCTGATCCGGATCACGGACCGAGGTTAGACATCCAGCACGACCAGAGTGGTATTTCAACGACGACTCCACAACCACTGGCGTGGCCGCTTCAAAGTCTCCCACCTATCCTACACAAGCCGAACCGAACACCAATATCAAACTGTAGTAAAGGTCCCGGGGTCTTTCCGTCCTGCTGCGCGAAACGAGCATCTTTACTCGTAGTGCAATTTCACCGGGCCTATGGTTGAGACAGTCGAGAAGTCGTTACGCCATTCGTGCAGGTCGGAACTTACCCGACAAGGAATTTCGCTACCTTAGGATGGTTATAGTTACCACCGCCGTTTACTGGCGCTTAAGTTCTCAGCTTCGCAACCCCGAAAGGTCACTAACCGGTCCCCTTAACGTTCCAGCACCGGGCAGGCGTCAGTCCGTATACATCGCCTTACGGCTTCGCACGGACCTGTGTTTTTAGTAAACAGTCGCTTCTCGCTGGTCTCTGCGGCCACCCCCAGCTCAGAGAGTAAATCTCATCACCGGTGATGGCCCCCCTTCTCCCGAAGTTACGGGGGCATTTTGCCGAGTTCCTTAACCATAGTTCACCCGAACGCCTCGGTATTCTCTACCTGACCACCTGAGTCGGTTTAGGGTACGGGCCGCCATGAAACTCGCTAGAGGCTTTTCTCGACAGCATAGGATCATCCACTTCACCACAATCGGCTCGGCATCAGGTCTCAGCCTTAATGTGCGACGGATTTGCCTACCGCACGGCCTACACCCTTACCCCGGGACAACCACCGCCCGGGTTGGACTACCTTCCTGCGTCACCCCATCGCTTACCTACTACAAGTCTGGGTCACCGGCTCCACCACTTTCCTTTCCCCGAAGGGTCCGGAACGGCTTCACGGGCTTAGCATCGCCTGATTCAGTATTGGGCGTTTCAAAGCGGGTACCGGAATATCAACCGGTTGTCCATCGACTACGCCTGTCGGCCTCGCCTTAGGTCCCGACTTACCCTGGGCAGATCAGCTTGACCCAGGAACCCTTAGTCAATCGGCGCACACGTTTCTCACGTGTGTATCGCTACTCATGCCTGCATTCTCACTCGTGAACCGTCCACCACTAGCTTCCGCTGCAGCTTCACCCGGCACACGACGCTCCCCTACCCATCCCAGCAGGCGTTGGCCGTATATGCTGGAATGACACGACTTCGGCGGTACGCTTGAGCCCCGCTACATTGTCGGCGCGGAATCACTTGACCAGTGAGCTATTACGCACTCTTTCAAGGGTGGCTGCTTCTAAGCCAACCTCCTGGTTGTCTCTGCGACTCCACATCCTTTCCCACTTAGCGTACGCTTAGGGGCCTTAGTCGATGCTCTGGGCTGTTTCCCTCTCGACCATGGAGCTTATCCCCCACAGTCTCACTGCCGTGCTCTCACTTACCGGCATTCGGAGTTTGGCTAAGGTCAGTAACCCGGTAGGGCCCATCGCCTATCCAGTGCTCTACCTCCGGCAAGAAACACACGACGCTGCACCTAAATGCATTTCGGGGAGAACCAGCTATCACGGAGTTTGATTGGCCTTTCACCCCTAACCACAGGTCATCCCCCAGGTTTTCAACCCTGGTGGGTTCGGTCCTCCACGACCTCTTACAGCCGCTTCAACCTGCCCATGGCTAGATCACTCCGCTTCGGGTCTAGAGCGTGCAACTATGTCGCCCTATTCGGACTCGCTTTCGCTACGGCTTCCCCACACGGGTTAACCTCGCTACACACCGCTAACTCGCAGGCTCATTCTTCAAAAGGCACGCAGTCACGACTGTATGTGCAAGCACAATGCAGCGACGCTCCCACGGCTTGTAGGCACACGGTTTCAGGTACTATTTCACTCCGCTCCCGCGGTACTTTTCACCATTCCCTCACGGTACTATCCGCTATCGGTCACCAGGGAATATTTAGGCTTAGCGGGTGGTCCCGCCAGATTCACACGGGATTTCTCGGGCCCCGTGCTACTTGGGTGTCTCTCAAACGAGCCGTTGATGTTTCAGCTACGGGGGTCTTACCCTCTACGCCGGACCTTTCGCATGTCCTTCGCCTACATCAACGGTTTCTGACTCGTCCTGTCGCCGGCAGACGACAGAAGAGAGATCCCACAACCCCGCATGCGCAACCCCTGCCGGGTATCACACGCATACGGTTTGGCCTCATCCGGTTTCGCTCGCCACTACTCCCGGAATCACGGTTGTTTTCTCTTCCTGAGGGTACTGAGATGTTTCACTTCCCCTCGTTCCCTCCACATACCCTATGTGTTCAGGTATGGGTGACAGCCCATGACGACTGCCGGGTTTCCCCATTCGGAAACCCCCGGATCAAAGCCTGGTTGACGGCTCCCCGGGGACTATCGTGGCCTCCCACGTCCTTCATCGGTTCCTGGTGCCAAGGCATCCACCGTGCGCCCTTAAAAACTTGGCCACAGATGCTCGCGTCCACTGTGCAGTTCTCAAACAACGACCAACCACCCATCACCCCCACCATTCAGTGGAGTTCACTGGGGCCGGCACTAGAAGGCAGCCTCTCGGCCGTACCTTCAGATACCCAACAGCGTGCCCGGCCCTCTCCATCGCCCCGATCCGATTTCCACGCTCCGAAGAGCAGTACTGGCGGCCCGAGTTGACCAAGAGTGCCGAATAGTCAACGTTCCACCCATGAGCTGACCGTGCAGAACATTTGTCTGCAGACGGTGCTGTGCTCCTTAGAAAGGAGGTGATCCAGCCGCACCTTCCGGTACGGCTACCTTGTTACGACTTCGTCCCAATCGCCAGTCCCACCTTCGACAGCTCCCTCCCACAAGGGGTTGGGCCACCGGCTTCGGGTGTTACCGACTTTCGTGACGTGACGGGCGGTGTGTACAAGGCCCGGGAACGTATTCACCGCAGCAATGCTGATCTGCGATTACTAGCAACTCCGACTTCATGGGGTCGAGTTGCAGACCCCAATCCGAACTGAGACCGGCTTTTTGAGATTCGCTCCGCCTCGCGGCATCGCAGCTCTTTGTACCGGCCATTGTAGCACGTGTGCAGCCCAAGACATAAGGGGCATGATGACTTGACGTCGTCCCCACCTTCCTCCGAGTTGACCCCGGCAGTCTCCTGTGAGTCCCCATCACCCCGAAGGGCATGCTGGCAACACAGAACAAGGGTTGCGCTCGTTGCGGGACTTAACCCAACATCTCACGACACGAGCTGACGACAGCCATGCACCACCTGTATACCGACCACAAGGGGGCGACTATCTCTAGCCGTTTCCGGTATATGTCAAGCCTTGGTAAGGTTCTTCGCGTTGCGTCGAATTAAGCCACATGCTCCGCTGCTTGTGCGGGCCCCCGTCAATTCCTTTGAGTTTTAGCCTTGCGGCCGTACTCCCCAGGCGGGGAACTTAATGCGTTAGCTGCGGCACCGACGACGTGGAATGTCGCCAACACCTAGTTCCCAACGTTTACGGCGTGGACTACCAGGGTATCTAATCCTGTTCGCTCCCCACGCTTTCGCTCCTCAGCGTCAGTAATGGCCCAGAGATCCGCCTTCGCCACCGGTGTTCCTCCTGATATCTGCGCATTTCACCGCTACACCAGGAATTCCGATCTCCCCTACCACACTCTAGCTAGCCCGTATCGAATGCAGACCCGGGGTTAAGCCCCGGGCTTTCACATCCGACGTGACAAGCCGCCTACGAGCTCTTTACGCCCAATAATTCCGGACAACGCTTGCGCCCTACGTATTACCGCGGCTGCTGGCACGTAGTTAGCCGGCGCTTCTTCTGCAGGTACCGTCACTTTCGCTTCTTCCCTGCTGAAAGAGGTTTACAACCCGAAGGCCGTCATCCCTCACGCGGCGTCGCTGCATCAGGCTTTCGCCCATTGTGCAATATTCCCCACTGCTGCCTCCCGTAGGAGTCTGGGCCGTGTCTCAGTCCCAGTGTGGCCGGTCGCCCTCTCAGGCCGGCTACCCGTCGTCGCCTTGGTAGGCCATTACCCCACCAACAAGCTGATAGGCCGCGGGCTCATCCTTCACCGCCGGAGCTTTTAACCCCTCAAGATGCCCTGAGGAGTGTTATCCGGTATTAGACCCCGTTTCCAGGGCTTGTCCCAGAGTGAAGGGCAGATTGCCCACGTGTTACTCACCCGTTCGCCACTAATCCACCCCGAAGGGCTTCATCGTTCGACTTGCATGTGTTAAGCACGCCGCCAGCGTTCGTCCTGAGCCAGGATCAAACTCTCCATGAATGTTTACCCGTAATCGGGTGCACACATCACGTAAGAGCGGGACGGAACCACCGGAATAAGGCGGCCCGTCCACAGCGTCCTCGCTGTGTAATTGCCTGCCCACCACAAGGGCGTGCAGGACTTTTCAAAGGAACCTCGTCCCACCGAAGTGGAGACGGGGTTGTCAATCTGGCGTTGACTTTTGGCACGCTGTTGAGTTCTCAAGGAACGGACGCTTCCTTTGTACTCACCCTCTCGGGCTTTCCTCCGGGCGCTTCCCTTCGGTATTTCGTGTTTCCGACTCTACCAGACTCTTTCGTGTCCGATTTCCTCGGTGCCTTCCAGGTTCTCCCTTGCGGGTTTCCCTTTCCGGCGGCTCCGACTCTATCAGATCCTTTCGGTCCTGATTCCCGGTCGAAATCGGGTTGTCTTCCCGGCTGTTGGGCCGTTCCGACGCTCCGAACTCTAGCGGATCCATCCGGTGATTCGTAATCGAGTCACCGGTCGACCGAAAGGAAATTCGGCATGCCGAATTGACCCCGGTCGGGGGTCGTGCTGAGTGGGGAGTGCCGCAGGAATCTGCGGCGGATGGTCGGCGCGGAACCGTCCCGGCTGCGCGACAACTCGGAGAACACTACACGAGGCCGCGGACTGCTCCGCGCGCTCCCCCGCCCGCCCCGTACGGCTTGCGGCTTCCGTTGCGTCAACTCCTAACGTCGTCATGGGGCCGGATCCGCCGGTCCCGCGATGGGAGGCACGGCCATGGCCTGGTCGATCGCGGAAGTGGCCCGGATGTCCGGCGTGACGTCCCGGACGCTGCGCCACTACGACGAGATCGGGCTGCTGTCGCCCGCGTGGATCGGGAGCAACGGCCACCGCTACTACGAGGAGGCCGATCTGTTGCGGCTGCAGCAGATCCTGCTCATGCGCGAGCTCGACGTGGGGCTCCGTGAGATCCGGGCGGTCCTCGACAGCCAGGTCGACCGCGTCGCGGTCCTGCGCGAGCACCACCGACGGCTGCTCACGGAACGGGACCGGCTCGCCACCCTGGCCCGCACGGTCGGGCGCACCATCGCCGAGCTGGAGGAAGCAGAGGAGAACGACGACATGACGACGATCAACCGCCCGGAGAACCTGTTCGAGGGGTTCGAGCCCTCGGAGGAGGAGAGCGAGAAGGTCCGCGAACGGTGGCCGAGCGCGTGGGAGGAGTCCCAGCGGGCCGTCGAGACGATGACCGCCGGGGACACCGAGCGCTGGCAGCGTGAGGTGACGGCGCACATGATCCGCGTCGCCGAGTTCATGGTGGCCGGCACGCCCGTCGACGACCCCGCGGTCCAGGCCGCGATGGACGAGCACTACCAGAGTGTCTGCCGGTTCTGGACGCCGAACGCAGCCGCGTACAAGGGGCTGTCCCGGACGTATGTCGAGGAGCCGCAGATGCGCGCCAACTTCGACAAGATCGCGGACGGCCTGGCCGTCTACCAGCGGGACGCGATGGTCGTCTACGCCGACGCCCGGCTGAGCTGACCCGACTCGGCTCCGCCCGGCCAGTTCGCCAGTTCGCCAAGTCGCCTAGTCGGCCAGAGCACCCGCCTCGGTCCCGCTGTCGCCCGGTCATCCAGACCCGGCCCCAACCGGACCGATCCGCCAACCATCCAGAACCACCCGGGGGGCTGCAGACCCCCGGCCAACACCGGTCCGAACTCCTCCGACCCGTGCCGCCCATCAGCCAATTCCGGCCTTTTGGTCGAACCGTGGAGCTTTGCCTCCAATGCCCTCCCTCCCGCTGTTCCAAGTTCGTAACCGTTGCCCGCGCTCCAGCGCTCCCAATTGACCAGGCACCAGGGAATACCGGGTTCCGGTCGGAGGCCCGGGGTGTGCACGTGCGTTGCGCGTGCAATCCGCATTGGGTAGACATGGACGGCGCGCCGCGTTGCGGGCGTGGTGTTCGTTTCGACGTTTTACGGGGGTATGTGCGTGAAGTTCGACATGGGGTCCACGACTCTGTCCGATCTGGGGAAGAGCACCGAGGGTTCGAGTGGTGATCTCGGTTCGTTGATCCGGCAGTTGATCGCCGCTGCGGATCCGTTGGAGGGGAAGTTCAACGGGGCCGGGAAGGTCGCGTTCGACTCGTTCAAGAACCATGCCGACGAGATCACCAACGACCTGAACGGGTCGCTCCAGGACATTCTGGGCGGTCAGTCCGGGATGGACGGCGCGTTCGGTGCCGGTGACCACGAGCAGGAGTCCAACGCCCACCAGAACATGGCGTCGGCCAACTTCGACGCGGCGCGCTTCGGCGCCCGTCACTAACTCGGGGGAGACAGATCATGGGTCAGAATCTGGACCGGCGCAGCTATGACACCGGCGCCTCGACCGAGGTGCAGGGCGGTCTCGCCGCGATCGTCGGGCACCTGGAGCGCGTCCTGAACGACCGCGACCGTGCCGTGAAGGCGGCCATGGCCGAGTTCACCGCCGACGGTGTGTCGGACGAGTACCACGGCAAGGAACTGCGCTGGAACAAGGCGGCCGGCGAGGTGCGCGAGATCATCCGCCTCGTCCGCAGCACGCTCGAACTCAACGACGGCACCGCCCACTCGACCCTGTCGAAGGCGAAGGCGGCCGTCGACGCCATCGGCTGAGCGGTTCAGTACCGCCTGAGGCGAGGGCAGCAGGCGGACGCAGTGACAGCGGTACGCAGTGTGTGCGGCAAGTGAGTTGGGAACGGGGGCCGCTTCGTGTCGGCGTGGGACATCAAACCGTCCGGGGTTTCGGGCGTGCTACAGAAGACGGGTACGGCGGCCGAGGCCATGTCGAAGGCCGGTACCGCCATGCAGGAGAGCTTGAAGTCGGCGGCGACGTCGGCGGGCACGATCTCGGGGCCGACCTGCGGTGAGGCCCCGATGGGCCCGGTGGGCGGCGCCCTCGGCGAGTTCATGCAGCACAAGGCGCAGGAGCTCGGCTACATCGCGGTGCGCACCCAGCACTCGCTCCAGGGCGCCTATGACGCGACGACGGAGTACGTGAAGGGCGACCTCGACATGGCCGCCAACAAGCAGAGCCAGGCCGTCAAGGAGCCCGTCGTCAACGACAAGGGCCAGGAACTCGGCCCCGACGGCAAACCGGTCGAACCCAAG
This sequence comes from Streptomyces sp. NBC_00083, assembly GCF_026343295.1. Classification (GTDB taxonomy): domain Bacteria; phylum Actinomycetota; class Actinomycetes; order Streptomycetales; family Streptomycetaceae; genus Streptomyces. Next base: position 905,625 of record NZ_JAPELY010000002.1, on the reverse strand, counting down.
CCGGAGGCCCACAAGTGAGCAAGGACGTCATCGAGCCCGGCGGCATCCCCATGTTCACCGGCAACCTGGAACAGCTCACCAAAGACGCCGCCGCCCTCACCAAACAGGCCGGCGACTTCCGCGACGGCGGCGCGAACGTACACAAGGAGTTCCAGGGACTGTCCGCCTGCTACCAGGCACCCGAGGCCGACCAGCTCTTCGCGACCACACTCCCCGTCAAGACGAAAGCCGACGACTTCGCCGACGACCTGGAGAAGGCCGCCACCGCGCTCACCGAGTACGAGACCCAAGTCCGCCCGCTCGTAACGAAGTTGCAGAACCTGCGCACCGAGGCGTTCGCCTTCACCGACAGCATCGCCGGGGACGACCACTGGCGCCGCGACCAGTCGAAGATCGACCACAACGAGCGCCTCATGAGCGATGTGGGCGCCACCATCGCCGCGTTCACCGACGCCGAGCGCGCCTGCCACGACAAGATCACCGCACTGGTCGGCGGCAGCAAGCTCACCGTCGACGACGGCAGCCACAAGCCCGGCATGTACGGCTACTCCGCCGACGCGCTCCAGCACGCCGAGGAGACCCCCTGGGGAGGGCACGCCGAGCGCGAGTACACCGGGCTCCGGTGGCTGTGGGAGCAGACCAAGTCGTTCGTGTGGGACGGGTTCATCGTCGACGGCATCTGGGGCACCATCAAGGGCCTCGGCACCCTCGTCGGCACCGACGGCTGGGACAAGGCGGGCCAGGCCTGGACCGGTCTGGCCAAGCTCGCCACCGGGCTCGCCATCTCGGCCACCCCCTTCGCCGCCGCGTACTGGGCCGTCCCCGACAAGAACCTCCCCAGCTGGCTGCGGGATTCGCGTACGGCGATGAAGGAGACCGGCAAGGCGCTGGTCGCCTGGGACGAGTGGGGCAAGAACCCCGCGCGGGCCGCGGGCGGCGTCACCTTCAACGTCCTGACCACCGTCTTCACCGGCGGCGCCGGCAGCGCGGCCAAGGGCGGCGCCGTCGCCAAGGTCCTCTCCGTCACCGGCAAGGTCGCCAAGGTCGTCGACCCCATGACGTACGTGGCGAAGGCCGGGAAGTTCGGCGTCATCAAGGTCGGCGACCTCTTCGGCAACCTCAAGAACATCACCAACGGCCACTACGCGGGCATCCTCGCCAACGGCGGCAAGTTCGACTTCGACGGTGCATACCCGAAAACCGCGGACGTCCCCGTCGTCAAGGGCAACTACATCGAGTGGCCCAGCGGCAGCCGGCTCAACCTCGACGACGGCAAGGTCTACAAGCCCGACGGCACCGTCTCGACCGCCAAGGTCGAACTCAGCGCGGACGACATCGCCCGCCTCAAGAGCACCCTGCCGCACGAGCCCGCCCTGGTGGGTGCCCACCCGGCCGAGCACGCCGGCGTCCACACGGGCGACACCACCGTGCCCGGCCGTGTCCCCGGCGCGGCCCACGACCTCGGGGCCACCGCGAGCCACGAGACCCCGGCAGGCCCGCACGGCACCGGCGGTCCGCAGAACTCCGTTCCGGCCCCGCACGGCGACCTCGGCACGGGCGGTCACGGCGACACGGGCACCGGCGGTCACGGCGGCGGTACGCACCCGGGCGAGCCCGGCACGGGCTCCGGCACCGGCGGCGGCGACGACGCCGGTACTCCTCCGGGCAACGGCGGCTCCCACCTTCCGGAGGGGCCGGGCGAGCCGCGGGGCAATCTGCCCGACGGTTCGTGGGAGGGCCCGCAGGGGCTGCACCTCGATCCGCACTCCAACGCGGCGGCCGACCAGTTCATGCACCACGCCGCGACCGCCGAGCCCGGCATCACCGACGCGGTGAAGTCCGCGGCCGACCGGGTGGACCACGGCAAGCTCAACGGCCTCGAATACCGCATGAAGGGCGAGGACTCCCTCAAGCGGAAGATCGCGACCGCGCTGCACGACGACCCGATGCTGCGGCCGGAGGACGCGCTCGCCAACGTCAAGGACTCGCTCCGCTACACCGTCGAGCTGCCGGCCAAGGACTACGCGCACGGCGTGCAGCAGGCCGTCGACGACTTCCGTGGCCGTGGGTTCGAGAACGTCACGTTCAAGAACACGTGGGACAGCGCGGGCTACAAAGGCATCAACTCGACGTGGCGGGACCCCGTTTCGGGTCAGGTCTTCGAGGTGCAGTTCCACACCCCGGAGAGCTTCACGGCCAAGATGGACGGCCACGTCCTGTACGAGCACGAGCGGCTGCCCGGGATCTCGCACGACGAACTCGCCGCCATCCGTGCCGAGCAGAGTGAATTGTTCGGGAAGGTGCCGGTGCCGCACGGGGCCGGGGATCTCCACATCGATCTCGGTCACGAGCCGCACGGTTCGGCATTGCCGGATGCGCCGCACGTCGACCACGGTCAGCACGGTCCCGCGTCCGTCCACGGAAATGGGCCGCCGCCGGAGCTGACGCCCGCCGAGCGCACGGTGCACGACGCGCATCTCCAGGCGCTTGAGCAGAAGTACGCGCACGATTTCGACGTGCTGAAGCAGGACCCCGATCACAAGGGGAAGGTGAAGCCCTCCGAGATGGACGAGGCGCGGATCGCCCTCGACATGCGGGACAGCGGGAAGGTTCCCTCGGACATTCAGCGCCCGCCGGGTGCGAATCAGGGCGATCTGTATTCACCGAGCGCCGGAGAGTTCTACGACATTAAGGGCGTACACTCCGACTGGCCTCCCCTCAATAACGTTCGCGACAAGTCGCTGCCGTTCAAGGGCGCGTACGATCCCGCGAACAATGGGAGCTGGGTGCGCAAACTGGAGGACCAGATCGTGAACAGGAAGCGCGTGGTCATTCTGGACATGCGCAATGCCGATCAGGCCGCCATTGACGATGTCAGGGCAATTGTCGAAGACCATGGGTGGAGTGATCGGGTTGTCTGGTATCCGTGACGAAGGCGGGCAGCGGATCGTCCGGGCCCTGCCGAAGGACGCGGAGGCCGTGGCGGCGCTCCGTGAGTGGGCCGGGCGGCCGGACTCCCTGCTCGGGGTCGACGGGCTCGATCTGACGGCCGCCGATCTGTCGGGCGCCGACCTCGGCAGCGGCATGCTGACCGGAACGGTGCTCAGGGACGCCGTGCTGGTGGGCACCGACCTCTACCGGTGCCATCTGGAAGGCGCGGTGCTCGACGGGGCGGACCTGACCGAGGCCGGCCTCGTCAAGGCCGTCCTCGACGAGGCGTCCCTGCGCGGAGCGAAGCTGGACGGCGCCAACCTGGGCAGCGCCGAGCTGTCCGACACCGATGCCCGGGGTGCCTCGCTGCGCGGCGCCCGGCTCGACGGCGCCGCGCTGCTCGGCACGCTCCTTCAGGGCGCCGACCTCGGCGGGGCCTCCGTCCGGGAGACGTCGTTCAGTGTCGTGGTCGACGAACACACCGTCGTCGAGGGGCTTTCGGGCACGGTGTTCGGGCCGATGACCGTGGAGAGCGCCGGGCAGCGCGGTGAAGTGCGCGGCCGGGAGCTCGAATTGTGGCTGAACGGCCGGGGCGCCGATGTGCGGGTGATCGACCCCGCGGCGCCCCCCGTCACGTACTACGCGAAGATCGGCGACGGCTATCCGCGGAGCAGTCCGCGCGGCATCGTCCGGCGGCGTTTTCTCGACGGAGTGGCGTACGACGAGGCTTTCACGCGCAATCTGCGCTGGGAGCCGACGGAGTATCTCCGGCTCTACGAACTCGGCCACAACGAGATCGACCATGTGGAGATCACCGAGGCCGAGGCGGACGCTTTTGTCGCCGCGGTGACCGCCAAGCTCCGCGAACGACCGTGATCCGTAACGTGATCCATCACGTGATCCGTCATGAGATCCGAAAGGGGACGGGCCGGGCATGACTGCCGCGCAGGACTATGACAGCCAATTGCTGGAGTCGGTTTCGGTACGGCGCCGGCGGCTGCGCGATGCCCTTCTCTTCGGGGGGCAGCGCGGGCGCCGTTCGGTCGACGAACGGCTCGGCAAGCTGTTCGCCGGAATTGTGATCGCGGCGGTGCTGTGCGCGGGGTGCGTGGGCTGGTCGTTCATTTCGCACAAGCTCATCGGCAAGACGCCGTACGGGACTTCGGTTCAGCCGACGTCCCTTCCGTCGACGTCCGGTTCTCCGGCCGCTTCTTCCTCGACTTCCTCCACTTCTTCGCCCGCCGTGAAGTCTTCGGCCCGATGATAGGTTCGCACGCGTGATAGCAACGGGATCGGTGAGCCGTACGGCATTGAGCCGGGTCACTCTGGTAGGTGAACAGCGTCGAGTCGATCTCGTTCTGCCGTCCGAAGAGCCCATCGGGCTGCTGCTGCCGGAAATCATGCGGCTGCTCGGCGACGCTCCCGGTGAGCGGCCGATGCTGCGCCATCTGACGACGTCCGACGGATCGGTCCTCGCCCAGGACGCGACGCTCGCGTCGTCCGGGGTGCCCGACGGTGCGGTGCTGCGTCTCGTGCGGGCCGAGGACGCGCCGTCGGCGCCCGTCGTGCACGACGTCACGGACGAGGCCGCGGACGATCTCGACGTACGGGCCTGGCGCTGGCGGCCCGCCGCGCGCCGGGCCGTCGCCGGGCTCGCCACGGTCGGCTGGGCGCTGGCCGCGGGGGTCCTGGCGCGCGAGGAGTTCGCCCTGTCCGGGGTCGGCGCGGTGCTGCTCGCCGTCGCCGGTGTCGGCGCGCTCGCCGGGGCGGTGCTCGCCCGCGCCGGGCAGCGCGGACCCGCGACCACCCTGATCGTGACGGGCGGCGCGCTCGCCGTGCTCGGCGCGTGGACACTGGCCGACGCGAACGGCTGGCCGGGCGGGGTCCGGCTCGGCGCGGTCGCCGGCGCCCTCACGATGATGCTGCTGCTCCTCGGCCTCTTCTCACCGCTCGGGCGGGGCGGGCTCGTCGGGGCCGGTGCGGTCGCCGGCGGCGGGATCTGCTGGGAGGCCGTGATCGCGTTCCAGTCCGGGGCGGGTTCGGCCGTCGGGCAGGCGCGGGCCGGGGCGATCGTGGTGGTCGTGACGGTCCTTGCGCTCGGGGTGCTGCCCCGACTCGCCCTCATGGCGTCCGGGCTCTCCGGCCTCGACGACCGCCGCTCCAGCGGCGCTTCGGTCAGCCGCTACCAGGTGTCGACGGCGCTCGCCGCAACCCACCGGGGTCTCGCCCTCGCCACCGTCGTGGTCGCCGGATGCGCGGCGGCCGCCGGGATCCTGGCGCTGCGCACACCCACGGTGTGGACGGTGCCGCTCGCCGCGGTCCTCGCGGTGGTGCTCGCCCTGCGCGCGCGGGCCTACCCGCTGGTCGCCGAGGTCGTCGGGTTGTTCGCCGCGGCCGCCGCGGTGGCCGGCCGCCTCGCCTGGGTCTGGTGGGACCACACGGCCGCCTTCGGACCGCTGGCCCTGCTCGTGGTGCTCGCGGTGGCGCCGGTCGCGGTCCTCGTCATCCAGCCCGCCGACCACGTACGGGTGCGGCTGCGGCGCTTCGGCGACGCACTGGAATCGATCGGCGTGATCGCTTTGTTCCCGCTGGTGCTCGGGGTGTTCGAGGTGTACGGGCGTCTGCTCGGCACGTTCGCGTAGGTATGCGTAGAGGTCGGGGTATGGCTGTGGGCGAGGATTGGCAGCGCGATGTGCTGCGCGAGCTGAGCGGGGACGGCCCGGCGCCGGCCGCGCCCCCGCAGACGGATCCGCCCCAGGGGTCCGCCGGGACGACCGCGTACCCGAGCGCGGCCGGGGACGGCTCCCCCGCCGCGCCACCGGCGACCGGGCCGGCTTCGGACGGCCCGGCCGAGGGGACGTTCCGGATACGCCGGTACGAGCCCCGGGGCAGCGGCGACGACGCCGGGAGCTCACCGCACGTACCGGGTGCGGGAGTTGACGCGCCGCACCCTTCCGAACCCCCCGCCGCCCAGGCGCCGTACGCCCCCGGGCCCCCTGCGGCCGAGGCCGCCCCCGACCCCCGGTACCCCGGCGCGGGGTGGGCCGGTGCTCCCGCGGGCGGTGACCTCCAGCCGGTGCCGGGGGCGCGGCAGTCCGGCACCCCCCGCCAGAACCCCCGCCCCGCGACCCTCCCCGAACTCCGCATCCCCGGCGGGCGCGACGCCGCCGTGCCCATGGCCGCGCCCGAGTCCGTGCCCACCGTCGATCCCCGGCTCGCGGTGGCGCTCGGCAAGGCGGTGCACGGTGATTCGGTGGGCAAGCGGGCCGGGCGATCGGTGCGCAGGCTCGGCGCGTCCGCGTCGCAGGACGTGGCCGAGGAGACGCGGATCGGGCGGGAGCTGCAGCAGCCCGTGACGACCGGCCGGGTCATCGCGGTCACCTCGATCAGGGGCGGCGTCGGCAAGACCACCGTGGCCGCGCTGCTCGCCCGGAGCTTCAACCACTACCGGCACGATCCGGTGCTGGCCCTGGAGGCGGACGGCGCGCTCGGCACGCTGCCGGTGCGGCTCGGCGCCGAGTCGGTGCGCTGGTCCTGCGCCGACCTCGCCGGCATCCTCACCCCCGCGATGCAGCTGACCGACGTCACCGGCTACCTCGTGCCGATCACCGACGGCGGCTGGCTGCTGCCCGCGAGCCAGGGCCGCCTCGGCGCGCCGATGAGCATGCGGACCTACCGCGCCGTGACGCTGGCGCTGCGCCGGTACTTCGCGGTGACGGTGGTCGACTGCGAGACGCTGCCCGGCGAGGTGGCCCGTACCGCGATGGACACCGCGCACGCCCGCGTCGTGGTGGCCCCGATGACCGCGGAGGGGGTCGGCGGCACCCGGGTCGTCCTGGACTGGCTCGCCCACCTTCCGCATGCGGCGATCGCCACCACCGTGGTGGCGCTGACCGCCAACTCGCCCGACATGACACTGGACTTGAAGGCCGCCACCGCGCACCTGCGGGAGGCGGGCGTCACCGTGCTCCCGGTCCCCTACGACCGGCATCTGGCCCAGGGAGGCCCCATCCAGACCGCACTGCTCGGCCAGGCCACCCGCCAGGCCGCCGTCGCGCTGGCCGCCGAGGCGATGGAGCGGGCGGTGAGGGCGCGATGACGCTGCACCAGATCCACCGCCCGGCCCGCTCGACCCGGCCGGGCGGCCCCGCCGCGCCCCGTGCCGTGGAGCCGCCGCCCAACCTGCCCGAGGGCAAGACCGGCACGGCGGCGACCGCGCTGCTGCCGATGGCCGGAGTGATGAGCTCCGTGATCATGATGACGGTGATCCGCAACAGCCAGTTCGCGGGGCTCGGCGCCATCGTCCTGGTGGTGGCGCTGCTCGGCGCGGTCGCGCTGTTCCTGTCCCAGCGGGGCAAGGCGCAGCGGACCCGGCGTACCCAGCGCGAGCGCTATCTGGAGTACCTCGAGGAGCAGCGCGAGGAACTGGGCGCGGTGGAGCGGGAGTCGAGGCTCCGCGCCCGGCTGCTCAACCCGCCGCCGCAGGCGCTGTACGACCTGGTGCGCGATCCCGCGCGGCTGTGGGAGCGGCGCCGTGGCGACAACGACTTCCTGCGGGTGCGGGTGGGCACCGGCACCGTACCGACGCAGGACCTGTCGATCGGGCAGAACAGCACGCAGGGCGTTCTGACGCCGCCGGATCCGTTCATGCTGAACGAGGCGCGGGCGCTGGTGGCCCGGTACGCCACGTCGACCGAGTCGCCGCTGACGGTGCCGCTCGACCGGGCCGCCAACGTGAGCGTGGTCGGTGACCGCGAGGGCGTGCTGCGGGTCGCACGGGCGCTGCTCGCGCAGGCGGCGGTGACGCACGCGCCGGACGATCTGGCGATCGCGCTCGCCGTGCCGGGCGACCGGCTGGAGGAGTGGGCATGGGCCAAGTGGCTGCCCCACGTCCTGGACGCCCTGGAGAGCGACGGCCCGGTCGCGGCGCGGCGGATCGCGCCGAGCATGCCGCAGCTGGCCCGTCTGATGCGTACGGAGCTGCGCCGCCGTGCCTCGTACGCGGCGGAGGTGCGCCGGGGTCTGTCGGACCGTGACGCGCTCCTGATGATCGACCGGCTGCTCGTGGTGAGCGACGAGTACGGCCTGCCCGCCGATGAACTGCCGCGCCCGGACGCGGCGGTGGGGCTCACCGACATGGGTGTGACGGTGCTGCACCTCCTGGAGCAGCAGGTGCACGAGCCCGATCAAGTCAGTGTGCGGATCAGTGTGGACGGGGACCGGATCACGGTGGAGGATCTGCGCGATCCCGCCGCGCCGCGGCCCGCCCTGTCGTACGGCCTGTCCGACGAGATGAGCCCGGCCGGAGCGGAGGGCCTCGCGCGGATGCTGGCGCCGTTGCGGCTCTCCGCCGAGTCGGTGGCCGAGGGCACCCCGGTGACGGGGCCCGTGGACTTCCCGGCGCTGCTCGGCATCGGCGACCCCGCCGACCTCGACATCGACCGGCTGTGGGCGCCGCGCGGCGAGCGGGCGTTCCTGCGGGTGCCGATCGGGCTCGACGATCGCCACCAGCCGGTCCTGCTCGACCTGAAGGAATCGTCCGAGCTGGGCATGGGCCCGCACGGGCTGTGCGTGGGCGCGACCGGTTCCGGCAAGTCGGAGCTGCTGCGCACTCTGGTGCTGGCGCTGGTCGCCGGGCATCCGCCGGAGGATCTGGCGCTGGTCCTCGTCGACTACAAGGGCGGCGCCACGTTCGCGCCGTTCGCCGAACTGCCGCACGTGGCCGGCGTGATCACCAACCTGGAGAACCAGGCGGGCCTCGTGGAGCGGGTGCACACCAGCCTCGCCGGCGAGGTCAAGCGGCGCCAGCAGGTCCTGAAGGACGCGGGCAACGTCGCCGACATCGGGCACTACGCCGCGCTGCGCGCCGAGCGGCCCGACCTGGAGCCCCTCCCGCACCTGTTCGTGGTGATCGACGAGTTCGGTGAACTGCTCACCGCGAAGCCCGACTTCATCGACCTGTTCCTGTCGATCGGCCGCATCGGGCGCTCCATCGGCGTCCATCTGCTGCTCTCCAGCCAGCGCATCGAGGGCGGCAAGCTGAAGGGCCTCGACACCTATCTGTCCTACCGGCTCGGCCTGCGGACGTTCTCCGCCGACGAGTCGCGCACCGTCCTGGACACCACGGACGCCTTCCATCTGCCGCCGCTGCCGGGCTTCGGCTATCTGAAGGTCGACACGTCCACGTACGAACGGTTCAAGGCCGGGTACGTCTCCGGCGCCTACCGGGGCCCCGCCGTCCTGGAGCAGCAGGACGACACCCCGCTCGCCTGGCCGTACCCCACCTTCAACTCCCCCGCGCACAGCGACGGTTCGGAGGTGGCGGCCGAGCCGCAGATGCGGGAGCGCGAGACCGGGCCGACCGTCATGTCGGCCATGGTCGACCAGCTGCGGACGGCCGCCCCTCCGGTGCGCCGGATCTGGCTGCCCCCGCTGCCCGCCGCCATCAGCCTCGACGCCGCGGCGGGCCCGCTCCAGGTGTCCGAGCACGGGCTCAGGCTCAGCCACCGGCCCGGTCCGATGCGGGTGCCGCTCGGGCTGCTCGACGATCCCGGCCGGCAGTGGCAGGGGCCCTGGACCCTCGACCTGACGGTGGCGGGCGGGCACGTGGCCGTCATCGGCGGCCCGCAGTCCGGCAAGACGACCCTGCTGCGCACCCTCGCGCTCTCCCTCGCCCTGACCCACACCCCGGCCCAGGTCGCCCTGTACGGGCTCGACCTGGTCGGCGGCGGTCTCGCCGCGCTCGCGGGACTGCCGCACGTCGGCGGGATCGCGGGGCGCGCCGACCACGAGCGGGCCGCGCGCACCGTCGCCGAGGTGCGGGCCATGCTCGCCGCTCGCGAGGAGCTGTTCCGCGACCACGGCATCGACTCCGTGGACCAGCTGCGCGCCCTGCGCGCGCAGGGCCGGCTGCCGGAGCTCGGCTCGACCGACGTGGTGCTGCTCATCGACGGGTACGGGGCGCTGCGCGACGAGTTCGCCGATCTGGACGACGCGGTGGCCGACCTGCTCAAGCGGGGCAGCGGCTACGGCATCCACATCGTGGCGGGCATGCTGCGCTGGAACGACGTGCGGATCGCGACGCAGTCGATGTTCGGCACCCAGCTGGAGCTGCGGCTCAACGACCCCACCGACTCGGCGATCGACCGCAAGCTGTCGCAGACGCTCGCCCTGGACACCCCGGGCCGGGTCCTGACCAACGGCAAGCTGTTCGCGCAGGCCGCGCTGCCGCGCACCGACGCGGTGGCGTCGGCGGCCGACCTCGGACCCGCCCTGGAGGACGCGGCCCGTACCGTACGGGCCACCTGGCACGGCGAACTCGCTTCTCCCGTACGGGTGTTGCCGACCCGCCTGCCCGCGCAGCGGCTCCCCTCGCCGGCCGCCGAGCCGAAGCGGATCCCGATCGCCGTCGACCAGGACGCGCTCAACCCCGTCCTCCTCGACCTGTTCGAGCACGACCAGCATCTGCTGGTCCTCGGCGACAACGAGTGCGGCAAGACCAATCTGCTCAAGCTCATCGCCCAGCAGTTCACGGCGCGCTACAGCGACGAGGAGCTGGTGTTCGCGGTGTTCGACCCGCGGCGCGGGCTGCGCGGCGTGGTGCCCGAGCCGTACCGCGGGGGCTACGCGCACAACGCGAAGATCAGCGCGGGGCTCGCGGCGGGGATCGCCACCGAGCTGGAGAAGCGGCTGCCCGACGAGAGCGTGGATCACGACGCGCTGCCGGAGGGGCCCTCGTTCAGCGGTCCGCGGATCGTGGTCCTCGTCGACGACTACGACATCCTCACCACCGCGGGGCAGCAGCCGCTCGCGCCGTTCCTGCCGTACATCTCCTCCGCGCAGGACATCGGGCTGCACTTCGTGGTGGCCCGCCGCGTCGCGGGGTCCTCGCGGGCGTTGTACGAACCGTTCCTGACCACACTGCGCGAGACGGGCACCACCGCGCTCGTGATGGCGGGCGACCGCACGGAGGGGCAGCTGTTCCCCGGCCTGTACGCGGCCGCGCAGCCCCCGGGCCGCGGCTTCCTGGTGCGCCGCGGCCGGCGCCACCAGCTCGTCCAGACCGCCCTCGCGCACCAGCCGGAAGAAGCAGAGCACTCGTGACCAAGGACGTCATCGCCCTCACCCCGAAGATGCCGGACACCTGGGCGCTGCTCGCCGGCCTGTACGCGGGCGGGCCCGGACTCACCGTCGACACCGGCAACGACGGGGCGGTGGTCCAGCTCTGCACCGCCGACGGGCGACCCCTCGTCTCCCTCGAGGCGCCGCTGCTCATGCAGGTGCCCGGCGAGGCCGAACGCCTCCTGGGCGGTGACGTCGCGCCGCCCGAGCTGCCGTACTGGTGGACGGAGGCGCGGGCCTCCACGGCGGCACCCGAGGCGGAACGGCTCGCGGGGTCGGTCGTGGGGCGGCTCACGACCCTGCTCGGCGGCGCCGCGTGGCCGCCCGGCGCGGCGACCACGGACGTGGTGCCGGTGGCGGCGGAGGGCGAGCTGAGCGCACGGCCCGTCAGCGGCGGCGCGCACCCGACGGTCGACGTGCTCACGGAGTCGACGGCGGTCGTCATGTGCGACCGTCCGCTCATCGCGCTCACCGCGTGGCTCTCGCACATCCTGCGCGCCGCGGTGGAGAGCCGCCGCGCCCTGCAGATCGTGACCCCGCCCGGAGTGCGGCTCAGCCTCCCGCTGCGAACGGCGCTGACCGGGGCACCCAACCGATGGGTGGTGAAGGACCCCGCCTGCGGTTACTACGACGGCCTGTCCGGCGCGGTGCTGCGCTGGCAGGACGGCACGTTCGCACCGGCGCGGGATGCGGCGGGACGGGCGGTGGTGGCGGAGGCGTTCAGCGGGGGGCGGGACGGGGTGGCTCCGGGCGGGGCGGCGCCGAGCGGCTCTGCTTCCGGCGGGGCGGATGCCGGTGGCTCCGGGCGGCAGTTGATCGTGGCGTTCCGTACGCTCCACAACGCGGACGAGAACCTGACGCTCGGCCGCGCCCTGGAAGCTGCCTGGGCCGAGCTGACCGGCTCGGCTCCGGCCGGCTGGGGCACCGCCGAGCCCATCAACCTTCCCTGGTCCACACGGCAGTTGACGGACCTGGCCCGTGAGCGGGCGCCCGAGCCGACGCAGCTCCTCGCCGTCGGCGACCCCGCGCGGCCCGCGCTCGCCGGGCTCCGGGTGACCCGCGTCGAGGGGGGCGTCTCCGCGGACGCCACGCTCACGCTCGGGTACGGGGCGGACGAGACGGTGCCGCTGGACGCGATCCAGGCGCTGGCCACGACGCTGGCCGCATCGCACGGCCTGGCCAACATGTTCGTCTCGCTGCGGCGGGGGCGGCGCGATCTCGCCGTACCGGCGCGGTTGGAGGCGCCGCCGGTGCCGGTGTCGTACACGCTGGGGGCGGAGGGAGTACGTGCGGCGGGGCTCGACCGTGCGCTTCGGCCGCCGCTGGCCTTGCGGCCCGTGCGGGTGGGGGCGGATGCGGCGCCGTCGGTGCACTATGTGCTGGGGGACGGGGAGGATGTCGGGGCGTGGGCGGTCCTCGAACACCTGACGGCCCACCTGGAACCAGCCGCCGCCCGCCCCTGACACCCACGCCGCGCGGCATGGGCCACCTGGGCCACCCTGCTCCCTTGGCCCACGCCGCGCAGCCTCAACTACTCAGTGCCGGAAGCGCCTTCAACCGTCCGTGCCACGGGCGCGTCAGGGAGCGGCGACGTAGACGACCTGGCTCACGGCGTTCTCGAACTGCGGCGCGCCGGTGTAGGTCGCACGCCAGTAACCCGCCCCCGCCTGCGAGGCAGTGGTGGAGAAGGCGTAGCCCTCACCGTTCCAGCCGGCCTCGGGCACGGTGGCAACGGTGGTCCAGCCGCCCTTGCCGGTGGCGGAGTACTGGATGTTCACCGGGATCGTGGCCGGAGTCAGGTTGCCTTCGAACCCCATGGTGCCGTCGATCTCGACGGTCGCGGCATCGGAGCGGGTCGCGCTGAGGGACCGGAAAGCGGCGGGTTGCACGACCATGATGTCGACGCTCGCCTGGGCGTCGGCCAGGAACAGGTCGTCGCTGGACCAGCCGACCGCGATCGAGGAGTTGCTCCAGAGCGGCTGGGTCGCCGGGAAGAGCGCATTGCCACCGGCGTCCGTGGTGCGCTGGACGAAGTCGCCGAAGGAGTTGGAGCCCATCGTCTTGTCGGCCAGCGGCTGCCAGCCGGTGGGCGAGTTCCAGAGCAGGGTCGCGCTGGTCGAGTTCACCGTGCCCTTGAACGGGACCTTCCGCTCGCCCGGGGTCTCGACGATCCTGGTGGCGGTCTTCTTCACCGTGATCGGGAAGGTCTTCGAGGAGGACTGGCTGTAGAAGACGTGGTTCGGGTCGTACTGGAAGGCCGCCTCGATGCGGTTCTGGTACTGGTCGGTGACCGGAAGCGTGGCGGAGAAGCTGCCGTCCGCGGCGGTCGTGACCTCCGCGTACTCCCTGTACGAGTTGACCGCCACGGTCAGCCCGCCCATCGGGGTGACGGCGCCGGAACCCGGCCACTGGCCCATCAGGTGACCGCTGATGGTGACGCTGCGGTGCTGGTAGTCGACCGTGGTGCGGTCGACCTTCGTGTCCTTCATGTTCGTCTGCACGGCGTAGGAGAAATAGCCCACACCTGCGGCGGACAGCGTGTCGCCGCCCTCGTCGGAGGCGGACACGTCGATGCGGTAGCTGCCCAGGTCCGGCAGCTGGATGCGTCCGCGGTTCTTCCACGTGCCCTTCTCGGCGGTGCCGGCGGTCAGCTCGAACGTGGCCACCGTGGCCACGGTCTGCTGGGTTTCCATCGAGTACAGGCTGACCTTGACGTCCTTGACGGCGCTCGGCGCGGTCAAGGACAGGACGATCTTGCCGTTGTTGGTCCAGTCGTTGTGAGCTTCCTGGACGGTGATGCCGGTGACTCCGCTGTCCGCGTGTGCGGCCGTGGTGCCGCCCAGCACGAGACTCCCGGTGGCCAGCACGGATGCGTAGGCCAGCAGGGCACGACGAGATGCCACTGTTCCCCCCCTTGTAACCGCTGTATCGCCGACTGGCGATCAGCAGACGGACGCTATCAGCGCTGCCGCGCCGCCCTCCAGCGGGTTTGTGGCACGTGACGGGGCGCGGGGTCGCGCGGTTCCCCGCGCCCCTCAACTCCTCAGTGGAGGCAGCGACTTCAACCCGTCCGACGGTCGAGGACGAGCGCGCTTTCAGCCTGTCCGGCGTTTGAGGACGAGCGCGCTTCAGCCCGTCCGGCGTTTGAGGACGAGCGCCCTTCAGGCGCGAACGGGGTCTGGGGCGGAGCCCCAGGTCCTGAACCCCAGCCCCCTCTTCCCGCCCCCGGAGGGTTTCGGGAAGGGGCGGGGTGGGGTGACTCCCGGGGCCTGGGGCGGAGCCCCAGGAACCCCGCTTTCGTCTGCGGACCGTGCCCGCGTCTCGCGCAGTTCCCCGCGCCCCTAGTAGGGCACCCGGCGTCGCGCCCGCAGCCCGCACCCACCGCGGCGGAGCCGCGCGAACGGCACAGCCCCGCGCCCCTAAAGACGTAGGGCACCCGGCACCGAGCCACGCGGCCGCGCCCACCGCGGCGGAAGCTATTCGCGGTGGCGGAGGAGGAGCATCGCCGCGTCGTCGTGCAGGGGGCCCTCCGTGTGGAGGATCAGGTCACGGCGCAGGGCCTCCAGCGCGGCCTCGGGGTCCGGATCCTTCAGGAGGAGCGTCCGCGCGCCCAGCGGATAGAACGCCCCCTCCCTGTCCCGCGCCTCCGTCACACCGTCCGTGTAGAGGAGGAGCTGGTCGCCCGGGGCGAAGGCGACCCGGAACGGCAGCGGGCCCTCCTCCTCGCCGAGCCCGAGCCCCAGCGGCAGCGCGTACCGGTCCGGCTCCGGGAAGGACACCTCGCCGTCGGCGCGCACCAACAGGGGTGGCGGATGGCCGTAGTTGAGGAACACCGCCCCGTTCTCGGGGTCGAGCTCCGCGATGATCGCGGTGACGAACTTCTCGCCCTCAAGGGCCCGCCCCGCCGCCCGCTCCACCCGCGCACCGACCCCCTTGAGGTCGGGCTCGTCGTGGGCGGCCTCCCGGAACGCGCCGAGCACCGCCGCCGCAGTCTCCACCGATGCGAGCCCCTTGCCCTGCACGTCGCCGATGATGACCCGTACGCCCTCGGGCGCCGCGACCACCTCGTACAGGTCCCCGCCGATCCGCGCCTCCGCGACGGCCGAGGTGTAGGAGACCGCCGCCCGCAGATGGCCCGCGCTGCGCGGCACCGGACGCAGCAGGACGCGCTGGGCGACCTCCGCGATGGAGCGCATGCCGGCCAGTTCCGCCTCGCGGCGCTGACGCATGACGGACCCGGCGACGCCCACCGCCGTCACCCCGGCCACCGCGGCGAGGGAGGCGAAGCCGCGGCGTTCCTCGAAGAGGCCGCTGTACACGCCGAGCCCGACCCCGGCCGCCAGGGCGATCAGGCCGGCCGCCACCGTACGCGGCCAGCCGCCGACGAGTCCGGCGAAGGCGGGGCCGAGCGAGACCAGCGGCAGCAGTCCGACCGTGGGTCCCGCGATCAGGTTGGCCACGACGACCAGGGCCATCACCGCGTAGGGCAGGACCCGCAGCACCAGGGGCTCGGTGGCGGCGCACGCCCCGGTGCGGGCGTGGCCGTCGACGGTTCTTGGCAGCATGACCACACCCCTTTCACACCCTTGGGCTTCCATTTCGCCATCACGAGCGCGCCGCAACCCCTCCGTTACCGAATCGAGGCCGCGCAGCGAGGCGTGGAGCTCAGGCGCTGGCCCGCTTCTTCGGCGCCGCCTTCTTCGCCGTCGCCTTCTTGGCGGTGGTGGCGGTGGACTTCTTCGCGCCGGTGGACTTGGGGGTGGCCGCGGCGGTCTTCTTCGCGGTGGCCTTGGCCGGAGTCGGCTTCGAACGGGCCTGCTTCGACGGGGCCGCCTTCTTCGCCGCGCCCGCGCCCCGCGCACCCTCCCCCTTCGCGCCGGCGCTCTTCTTCGCCGGCGTCCTGCGGGCCGCCGGCTTGCGCGCGTTCAACTGCGTGACCTCGGCGACCGGCTCGTCCCCGCCCGCTCCGTCGTCCTCCTCGCCGCGGGCCGCCTTCGCGGCCTTGACGCTGCTCTCCAGGGCCGCCATCAGGTCGATGACCTTGCCGCCGGACGCGGAGGGCGCGGCCTGCGCCGGGGCGACCGCGCCGTCGGCCTTCGCGGCGATGAGCTCCTCGACGGCGGTGCGGTAGTCGTCGTGCAGGGTCGACATGTCCACCTCGCCGAGGGTGTCCATGAGGGCGTCGGCGAGGTCGAGTTCGGCTTCGCGGACACTGACGTCCGCCTCGGGCGCGGCATCCTCGGACGCGCGGATCTCGTCCGGCCAGAGCAGCCCGTGCATCGCGATCACGTCGTCGACGACGCGCAGCATGCCGAGCCGCTCGCGCCCGCGCAGCGCGAACTTGGCGATGGCGACCTTCCTGCTCCGCTTGAGGGCCTCGCGCAGCAGGGTGTACGGCTTCGCGGCGGGCACTCCGTTGGCGGAGAGGTAGTACGCGGCGTCCATCTGGAGCGGGTCGATGGAGTCGGCCGGCACGAACGCGACGATCTCGATGGTCTTGGCCGTGGGCAGCGGCAGCGAGGCGAGATCGGCGTCGGTGATCGGGATCATCGAGCCGTCGGCGTCCTCGTACGCCTTGCCGATCTCGTCGCTGCCGAGCTCCTCGCCGTCCAGCTCGCACACCTTGCGGTAGCGGACCCGGCCGCCGTCCGCCGTGTGGATCTGGCGGAACGAGATCGAGTGGTTCTCCGTGGCGTTGACGAGCTTGATCGGGATGCTGACCAGGCCGAACGAGATCGCGCCGTTCCAGATGGATCGCACTGTTTCTCCTCTTCGTCCCCGAGGAGTGCGGTTCGCGTGGTTCGTGGGACTCTCATCGTATGACGCCGATCACCGAGGTGGAGGGGCGGCGGATCGCCCTGTCGAACCTGGAGAAGGTCCTGTATCCGGCGACCGGGACCACCAAGGGCGAGCTGCTGCACTACTGCGCCTCGGTCGCGGACCCGCTCCTGGCCCATTTGCGGGGCCGCCCGGTGTCCTTCCTGCGCTTTCCGGACGGTCCGGGGGGCCAGCGCTTCTTCACCAAGAATCCCCCGCCCGGCACCCCCTCCTGGGTGAATACCGCCGAGGTGCCGCGCTCCGACGACAAGGCGGCCCGGCAGGTCGTGGTGGCGGATCTCGCGACCCTGATGTGGGCGGCCAACCTGGTGGTGGAGTTCCACACCCCGCAGTGGCGGGCGGATGCCCCGGCCCAGGCGGACCGCCTCGTGTTCGACCTCGACCCGGGTGCGCCCGCCGGTGTCGTCGAGTGCTGTGCGGTGGCGCTGTGGCTGCGCGGCCGGCTGGCCGACGACGGGCTGCGGGCGTACGCGAAGACCTCGGGCTCCAAGGGCCTGCACCTGCTGGTGGCCCTGGAGCCGACCCCTTCCGAGCAGGTGTCGGCGTACGCCAAGGTGCTGGCCAAGGAAGCCGAGGCGGCCCTGCCCGAGCTGGTCACGCACAAGATGGCGAAGGCGCTGCGGCCCGGCAAGGTGTTCGTCGACTTCAGTCAGAACGCGGCGGCCAAGACCACCGCGACGCCCTACACGGTGCGCGCCAAGGAGCGTCCGACGGTCTCGGCGCCGGTGGCGTGGGCGGAGGTCGAGTCGTGCGGCGCCCCGGACGACCTGACCTTCCTCATCGACGACGTCGCGGCCCGCGTGGAGCGGGACGGCGATCTGCTGGCGCCGCTGATGGACCCCGGGCGGGCGGGCCGGCTGCCGTGAGCGCGCGTGGGCCGCGTCCGCCGTTCACCGTCGCCCTCGCGGAGGCGGTGGGGAGACTGCCGCGCGGGGCTGGGTGGGCGTACGAGCCGAAGTTCGACGGCCACCGGATGGTGGTGTTCCGTGACGCCGACCGGGTCGTGCTCCAGGCGCGTTCGGGGCGGATCGTGACCGCGGCGTTCCCCGATCTGGCGGACGCCGCACGGGAGTTGGCGCCGGGCACGGTCCTCGACGGCGAGGTCGTGGTGTGGACGGAGGGGCGTACCGACTTCGCGGCGGTCCAGCGCCGGGCCGCCGCGACCGCGGCCAGGGCGCCGCTGCTGGCCCGTCGCCTGCCGGCCTCGTACGCCGCCTTCGACCTGCTCGCCGACGCGGGGAGCGATCTGCGGGCCGAGCCGTACGCGTTCCGGCGCGGCCGGCTCGTGGAGGTGCTGGCGCCGCTCGGCCCTCCGCTCCAGGCGGTGCCGATGACGACGTCGGTGGAGACGGCGCTGACCTGGTACGAGACGCTGCCCGCGAGCGGCATCGAGGGGCTCGTCGCCAAGCGGCTCGACGCCCCTTACCGGTCCGGGCACCGCGCCTGGCGCAAGCTGCGGCACACCGACACGCGTGAGGCCGCGGTGGTCGGCCACACCGGGAGCCCGGCCCGGCCGGCCGCGCTCGTCCTGGTGCTGCCCGGCGACGACGTGCCGGTGGTGTCGAGCCCGCTGCCGGCCGCCCTGCGGGTGGAGGCGGGCCGGGCCCTGGCGCCGCTCGCGGATGAGGGGGTCGGCACGGCGGTCGCGGCCGGGCGGGGCGAGGTGGCGTACCGGGCGGTGGCGGTGGGGCTGCTCGCGGAGGTCGAGTGGGCGACGACACGGCACGCGGGGGCGGTGGTGCTGCGGCTGCGGGAGGCGTGAGCAGGGGCGGGAGCGCTCGGGGCTCAGGCGCGCAGCCACGTCCTGCGGTCGCGTGCCGTCCAGTACAGGGACTCCACGTCGGCGGGTTTCAGGAGACCGCCCCGGCGGGCGAGGTCGGGGATCTCGCTGTCCCTCAGAATGCCGACGCCCCGCGCCCGGCCCGGTTCGATCCGTTCGGCGTCGACCAGGACGAGCAGGGGCTGGACCGCCGCCGTCAGGGCGAGCGCGGCGCGTTCGGCCCGGTGGCGGGCGTCGCGCAGGAGCGGCGCCGGGGCGGCCCGGCCGACCGCGACCAGCGGGTCGGCGATCCGCACCCGGCGGCGGGTGGCGTCGAGGGTGGACACGGCAAGGACTCCGGCGGGCCCCACGAGCAGATGGTCGATGGTGGCGCCGCCGGGCAGCGGCACCGCGTGCAGCACCCGCCAGCCCGCGTCGTCGAGCCGGTCGAGCGCGGCGCCGGCGCGTTCCTGCGCGGCGAGGGCGCGGCGGCGGGGGTCGGCGCGGAAGCGGTGCCCGGTGGCGTACCGCTCCAACTCGGTCAGGAGCGCCTCGCCGGGCCGGTTGGGCGCGAGGTCGTCGTCGGGGTGGAGGGCGAGCCGGGCGAGGTCGGCGACGGTCGGTACGGGCGGCGGCCCGACGATCAGCTCGCCCACGGCATAGGGGCGCAGCGCCGCGAGGACGGCGTCCCGGTGGTCGTCGAGCAGCAGCGAGACGCGGCCGGAGTCCCGCTCGTACCAGGCGGCGGCGCGCCCGTCCGGGAGGCTGACGTACAGTCGCGCCTGTCCGTGCCGGTGCACCGGTGTGACCCGCAGTCCTGCCATGCCCCATCACCCCACCCCGACCATGGGAACAGTCGGGTGGCCGTGAGGCAAGGGGCGGTTTCGCCGGTCCGCGATGGACGCGAGGCGGTCATGGCCACGACACTTACGCGCGAGACGCATCCAATGGATCCGGGAGGGGAACCACTCAATGATCATCTTCGGCACCCGCGGCTATATCTACCAGCTCGCGATGCTCACGCTCGTGTGCGGCAACTGCGGCAATCCGGCGGCGCACGCGCTGCGCAAGGCCGTCACGAAGTTCACGCTCTTCTTCATTCCGCTGTTCCCGATCTCGACGAAGTTCCGCACGCAGTGCACCTTCTGCGGGCTCCAGCAGCAGATCACCAAGGAGCAGGCCGAGGGGCTGCTCGCGCAGCCGGTCGCCCAGCAGTCGTACGGCCAGCCGCAGCCGGGGCAGATGCAGGGCCAGAACCCGTACCAGCAGTAGGACGCCGGGCGGCGGGACCGCGTACGGGGTGAGCGGTGCGGGCTGCGCGTCGGCTCCGGGCCGGGGGCGCGATCGCCCGCGGATCTATGGGCCGCTGTTACCTGTGCGCGGCAATGCCGCAACAGCGGACATTTAGCGTCGTAGCCATGACGACCTCCACCCCGCCCCGCACCGCCAGGATCGCGGCCGCCGCCGTGCTGGCCCTCACCGTCGGCGGCGGGATCATGGCCTGCACACCGGACCCGGTGGCCAAGGCCCCGGACGTCCGGGTGCACAACGCCGCCACCCCGCGGGCCGAGGCGCCCGCCGGCCCGCTGAGGGCCGCCGCGCCGGCCCGGCTCGTCATCCCCTCCGCCGGGGTCGACGCGAGCCCGGTGCTGCGGCTCGGGGTGGACTCCGCGCAGGAGCTGGAGGTGCCGCCGGTGGACCGGGCCGAGCAGGCGGGCTGGTACACCGGAAGCGTCACGCCGGGCGAGAAGGGGGCCTCGGTCCTGGTCGCGCACTACGACACGGCGAAGGGCCCGGCGCTCATGCGGAACGTCAAGGACATGAAGGTGGGGGACGTCATCGAGGTCGGCCGGGCGGACGGCTCGACCGCGGTGTTCCGGATCCGGGAGACCGAACAGGTCGAGAAGAAGGACTTTCCCACGCATAAGGTTTACGGGACGACCGATCGTCCCGAGCTCCGCCTGATCACCTGCGGGGGCCCCATCGAGGACGGTCACCGCTCGGCCAACATCATTTTCTACGCCGACCTGGTCCGGGCCGGGCAGGCCGGTCAGGACCGGGCCGGGTAACCGTCCGGACCGGCCGCGTAACCGGCCGGGGCTAGGGCGGAGCCGCGGCGGAGGGTGAAATAGATTGGGGTCCCGCACGACAGGAGCACCTTGACCCGCCACCGCCGCATCGCACTGCTGGCACCCCTGCTGACCGCAGCGGGTGCCCTGCTGCTGTCCGGCTGCGGCGGGGCGGGGCACCTGAAGAGTTCGGGCGCGACGCCCACGGCCATCGGCCCCATCCATCTGTGGCCGGACCTGCCGGCCGCCTCCGCCACCCCCAACGACTACGGCGAGACCGACACCGAGCAGGTGCCCGGGATCAAGGTGCCCGGGGGCGATGTGCGCCGGCTCAACCCGGTCGCCGTGGTGCAGGCCGAGGTGAAGGCCCACCCCAATGCCTACAGCGGCAGCGACGGCCTCTACGACGAAACGGTTCACCAGCTCGCCGCCTGCAAGCAGAAGCCGGGCAGCTGCCCCGTGCTCAGGCCGTACTACCGCGACCTGACCGGGGACGGGAAGGCCGAGCTGATCCTGGGCATCCGGATGCCCGACCAGGAACTCGCGGTGCGCTGCTACATGCCGGCCCCCGACGGCGGGCTCATCCGCATCATGTCCACCGTCGACCAGATCATCAGCGTCGACCTGGCCGGCCGCGATGTGATCCTGCGGTCGGTGTCGGCGGGCATGCCCGGGTACGAGTACCGCACCGCGTGGTCGTGGGACGACCACCAGCAGGCGATGCTGCCCACCCGGGACGAGATCGTGCGCCACAAGTCCGGCGCGGACACCCCCGGCGGCAAGCATCCCGCGCCGACCGGCGCCGGGCAGCCGTCGCCGAAGAAGAAGCCGCCGGCGGCGAGCCCGTCGGCCACCCCCACGGCGGCGGCACCATGAGACTCCCCCGGATACCCCGGCCCTCCCGCATGCCCCTCCCGGCCTGGACGGCGACCCTCACCTGGAAGTCCGCGGTGTTCATCACCGTGATGTGCTGCGCGCTCGCCTCGCTGCTCGGCGTCCTGGTGCACGTCTCGGTGACCCGGCAGACCGTCGGCGAGGCCCGCGACAAGGCGCTCGACCGGCTCACCGACGTCACCCGGATGTACGAGGCCGGCGAGCAGTTGCCGCCCGGCTCCGGCATCGACCCGCCGGAGCTGCCCGGCTCGCTGCGCGCGCTCGCCCTCTCCGGCCGGCGCGGCACCCTCGTCGACGACGACCACGGCCGCCCCACCATGTGGGCGGCGGGCCCCGCCGACGGCAGGGCGCTCGCCGCCGAGATCGACTACACGCAGAGCGCCCGCACCATCAACGGGCTCGACAAGGCCATCCTCGGCTCGTCGATCCTCGCCATCGGGGCCACCCTCCTCGTGGGTGTCTTCGCGGTCACCCGGATCACCCGGCGCCTCCACCTGACGGCGACGGTGGCCCGCCGGATCGACGCGGGCGACCTCGACGCGCGGGTCAACGACCCTCGCACCAGGGACCCCTCACGCCCGCAGGACGAGGTGGCCACGGTGGCCGGCGCCCTGGACACGATGGCCTCGACGCTCCAGGGCAAGCTCCTCAGCGAGCAGCGCTTCACCGCCGATGTCGCCCATGAGCTGCGCACCCCGCTGACCGGGCTGCACGCCGCCGCCGAGCTGCTCCCCGAGGGCCGACCGGCCGAGCTGGTGCGTGACCGGGTCAGGGCGATGCGCTCGCTCACCGAGGACCTCCTGGAGATCTCCCGTCTCGACGCGGGCGGCGAGCGGGTCGATCTGGATCTGGAACAACTGGCCCCGGTGGTGGAGCGGGTGGTGCGCGCCTCGGTCGCGTCGGGGAGCGCGGAAACCACTCTCACGGTGGTGCGGGACACCTGCGTGGAGACGGACAAGCGCCGCCTCGAACGGGTGGTCGGCAATCTGCTGGCCAACGCGCACAAGCACGGCGCGGCCCCGGTCGAGCTGACGGTGCACGGCCCGGTCATCACCGTGCGGGACCACGGCGGGGGCTATCCGGCGTACCTCCTCGACCACGGCCCCCAGCGCTTCCGCACCGACGCGGGGACCAAGGGGCACGGGCTCGGCCTGACCATCGCGGCGGGGCAGGCGGCGGTGATCGGCGCGAAGCTGAGCTTCGGCAACGCCCCGGACGGCGGAGCGGTGGCCCGGCTCGAACTGCCCGAGGTGGTCGGCCTCGAACGGCCCGACGACGAGGCGGCCGAGCGCCCCGAGTGACGGGCCGCGCGGCGCCTCCCGCGCGGCGACCGCAGCGCAAGCACCTCCCGTGACGAGCCGTCACGCTTTGCGATCTCCAAGGTGCGAATTTAGTGTGAGCCAAGCGAATTGAGGGTCGCTCACCCGCGGCCCCGCCCCTTTCACAGGAGGCACCATGTTCCTGCGCTCCCCCCTCGCCGCCCTCGGCCTGTGTGTCGCCACCGGCGCCGTGGCGGTCCTCGCCACGGCGCAGACCGCCGCCGCCGAGGAGTCCGCACACGGCGACTACAAGGGCCGCGTCACCGCCAAGTCCGGCCTGATCCTGCGCGACCGGCCCACCCGGAGCAGCAGGATCGTCGGCAAGGCGGCGTACGGCTCGATCGTGCACATCTTCTGCAAGACCGGCGGCGACCGGGTCAACGGGAACGACCGCTGGTACCTGCTCACCGACGGCACCTGGGCGTGGGGTTCGGCCTACTACATCGACAACATCGGTCCCGCGCCCCGCTGGTGCTGAACCGTCCGCACGCCCGAGGACGGTCGCACTTGGCGGTCGCGAACTGATCCCGGGCGAGCGGGCCTTCCGCTTCCCCGTCACCGCTCCCCGTCACTCGTACGGGTCAGCCCGGCTCGTCCACGGCATCGGCGCCGCCCCCGCGACCGGCAGGGGCGGCGCCGCGCCCCGCATTCCGCTCGACGCCCTACGACATACGGGCCTTACGACATACGGGGACATAGACGCGCATCTTGCTACGTTGCCTGGCATGACCGCACCGTCGGCGGCGGATGCCAGCCCGCCCGAGCTCCGCCACCCCAAACGGCGGGGCGTCGAACTCTCCCTGCTCGTCGGTGCCGTACTCGTCGTGGTCCTCGGCTATGTCGACGTCGGGCTCGCCAGGAACGGCACGGTGCCGCACGACGCCGCGCGCTACGGGGCCGGGCTCGGCCTGCTCGCGCTCCTCGCCCATCTCGTGGTGCGCTTCCGCGCCCCGTACGCCGATCCGGTGCTGCTGCCGATCGCGGTGCTGCTCAACGGGCTCGGCCTGGTGCTGATCTACCGGCTCGACCTGTCGACGCCCGGCAGCCGGGCCGCCCCCGCCCAGCTGGTCTGGTCGACGCTCGGGGTGGTCCTGTTCCTCACCGTCGTCCTGGCCCTGCGCGACCACCGCGTGCTGCAGCGGTACGCCTACCTGACGATGGCGGCCGCGCTCGCCCTGATGCTCGCGCCGATCCTCTTCCCGCCGGTCAACGGCGCCAAGATCTGGATCAGGGCCGCCGGGTTCTCCTTCCAGCCCGCGGAGTTCGCCAAGATCCTGCTCGCCGTCTTCTTCGCCGCCTACCTCGCGGCCAACCGCAACGCGCTCGCCTACACCGGGCGCAGGATCTGGCGGCTCCAACTGCCCACCGGCCGGGTGCTCGGCCCGATCGTGATGATCTGGCTGCTGAGCGTCGGTGTCCTCGTCCTCGAACGCGACCTCGGCACCTCGCTGCTCTTCTTCGGCATCTTCGTGATCATGCTGTACGTGGCGACCGGGCGGACCGGGTGGATCGCGGTGGGGCTGCTGCTCGCCTCGGCCGGCGCGGCGGCGGTGGCCCTGTTCGAACCCCATGTGCACGCCCGGGTCACCGACTGGCTCGACCCCTACGCCACCATCGACGCGGGCCTCGGCCCGAGCCAGCTCGCCCAGTCCCTGTTCTCCTTCGCCGCCGGCGGCACCCTCGGCTCCGGGCTCGGCCTCGGCCACTCGCTCCTGATCGGCTTCGCCGCGAAGTCCGACTTCATCCTGGCCACGGCCGGGGAGGAGCTGGGCCTGTCCGGGCTGACCGCGATCTTCCTCCTGTACGCGCTGCTCGTGGCCCGCGGCTACCGCGCCGGGCTCAGCCTCATCAGCCCCTTCGGGCGGCTGCTCGCCATCGGGCTCGCCTCGATCCTGGCGCTCCAGGTGTTCGTCATCGCGGGCGGCGTGATGGGTCTCATCCCGCTCACCGGCATGGCCATGCCGTTCCTCGCCCAGGGCGGGTCGTCCGTGGTCACCAACTGGATCATCGTGGCGCTGCTCATCCGGATCAGCGATTCCGCCCGCCGCCCGCTGCCCGCGGTCGAGCCGGGCGTCATCGCGGCGCCGCAGCCGACGATGGAGGAGACCGCCACGTGATCCGCTACATCCGGCGGGCAGCCGCCTTCTGCTTCGTCCTGCTGGTGGCGCTGCTCGTGAACGCGGCCCGGGTGCAGGTCTTCCAGGCCGACGCGCTCGACGCCAACCCCGCCAACCGGCGCATCGCCATTGCCCGTTACCACCAGCCGCGCGGCGCCATCGTGGTCGGCGACGCGAGCGTCACCGGATCGAAGGACACCGGTCAGCAGCTGCGCTTCGAGCGCACGTACAAGGACGGGCCGCTGTACGCGAGCGTCACCGGGTACGCCTCGCAGACGTACGGCACCACGCTTATCGAGAACGCGGAGGACTCCGTCCTCTCGGGCACCTCGCCGCTCCTGTCGGTGTTCCCGCTGTGGAACGACCTGACGCGCAGCCGGCACTCCGGCGGCCGGGCCGTCACCACCATCAAGGCGTCGATGCAGCAGGCCGCGTTCAAGGGCCTGGCCGGCAAGAAGGGCGCGGTGGCGGCGCTCGAACCGGCGACGGGGAAGATCCTCGCGCTGGTCAGCAGCCCCTCCTACGAGCCCGGTGTCCTCTCGGGCACGGGCAGGACGGTGGCGAACGCCTGGTCGCGCCTGACCAGCGACCCCGACCAGCCCATGCTCAACCGGGCGATCCGGCAGACCTATCCACCCGGCTCCGCCTTCAAGATCGTGACGGCGGCCGCCGCGCTCGACGCGGGGGCCGTCACGGACGTCGACGCGCCCACCGACACCCCCGACCCCTATGTGCTGCCCAACACCGCGACCACCCTGCCCAACGAGGCGAGCGGCTGCGGCAACGCCTCGCTCTCGTACGCGGTCAACGTCTCCTGCAACACCGTGATGGCGGGGCTCGGCGTGAAGGTGGGCCTGGCCAAAATGGTGGAGGCCGTGGGGAGGTTCGGCTTCAACGACACCGGGATCCGGATCCCCTCGGGCGTCGCCAAGTCCACCTTCGACACCCGGATGAGCCCCGACCAGCTGGCCCTGTCCTCCATCGGCCAGTTCGACACGACGGCCACCCCGCTCCAGATGGCGATGGTCTCGGCGGCCGTCGCCAACGGCGGGGACCTCAAGTACCCCTATCTGGTGGACCGTACGACGACAGCACGCGGCACGACCGTCTCCACGAACCATCCGCGCACCTATCACCGGGCGATGAACCCGGCGACCGCCCTGCGGCTCCAGCAGATGATGGCGGACGTGGTGCGCACCGGCACCGGTACCAGCGCGGCGATCCCGGGGGCGACGGTCGGCGGCAAGACCGGCACCGCACAGAACGGCATCGGCAACATCGGCAGCCCGTACGCCTGGTTCATCTCCTGGGCCCAGGCGGACGGTTCGCCCCGCCCGGCCGTGGCGGTGGCGGTGGTCGTCGAGGACGCCTCGGCCAAACGGGCCGACATCAGCGGCGGCGGCGACGCGGCCCCGATCGCGAAGGCGGTGATGGAGGCGGCGCTGGCGCCGTGACGCGCCGCGAGCAGGGAGCCGGCCGCCCTGCCGCCTCGGCGACGCGACCGGCTCCGGAGCGGCTCAGGACGCCGCGCCCTCCTCGATCGCCTCCGCCACCTCCGCCACCCTCGCCGACTCCTCCTCCTCGAAGCGGTCGCGGTCGAGCTGTTCGGCGATCTCCTCGTCCTGGGCCATCAGGAGGTCGAGGTTTGAGTCGCCGAGGTCGAAGACGCCCATGTCGAGGTAGGCCTTCTGGAGGCGTTCGCCCCACAGGCCGATGTCCTTCACGCAGGGGACGATGCGGCTGAAGAGGAGCTTCCTGAACAGGTGAAGGAACTCGCTCTCCTCGCTGAGCTGCTCGGCCTCCTTCTTCGGGATGCCGAAGTTCTCCAGCACCTCCACCCCGCGCAGCCGGTCGCGCATCAAGTAGCAGCCCTCGATGACGAATTCCTCGCGCTCCTTCAGCTCCGCGTCGGAGAGCTGCTTGTAGTAGTCGCGCAGCGCCATCCGGCCGAAGGCCACGTGCCGGGCCTCGTCCTGCATGACGTACGCCAGGATCTGCTTGGGCAGCGGCTTGTCCGTGGTGTCGCGGATCATGCCGAAGGCCGCGAGCGCGAGGCCCTCGATGAGGACCTGCATGCCGAGGTAGGGCATGTCCCAGCGGGAGTCGCGCAGGGTGTCGCCGAGCAGCGCCTGGAGGTTGTCGTTGACCGGGTAGAGCATGCCGAGCTTCTCGTGCAGGAAGCGGCCGTAGATCTCGGCGTGCCGGGCCTCGTCCATCGTCTGGGTCGCCGAGTAGAACTTGGCGTCCAGGTCGGGCACCGACTCCACGATGCGGGCGGCGCACACCATCGCGCCCTGCTCTCCGTGGAGGAACTGGCTGAACTGCCAGGAGGTGTAGTGCAGGCGCAGCTCGCCCTTGTCGCGGTCGGTCATCTTGGCCCAGTGCGGAGTGCCGTACAGGGTCATCGCCTCGTCGGGGGTGCCGAGCGGGTCGTGGGGGTCGACCTCCAGGGACCAGTCGATCCGCTTGGCGCCGTCCCACTGCTTGTCCTTGCCCTTCTGGTAGAGGGCGAGCAGCCGTTCGCGCCCGTCGTCGTACTCCCAGCTGAAGCGGGCGGCGCCGGTGGCCGGCACCTGCCAGAGGGGTTCCTGCGGGCCGTTCACATAGAGGTCGTGCGTCGACACGTGCGGCTCCTTCGCTCGCGGACGGCGTCGTCCAGCGGCTCAACTTCTGCACAACGTTGTGCATTTGGCAGGTTCACACGGTGGTAGACGCGGGGTCAACAAGTCGTGCGCAAGGGATTGACGAGCTTGCTGACAAGGAGTCTCATAAGGGGTGACTCCAGGTAACCCAGCCATGAGGTGCCCCTCGCCATGACAACCGTGACCGAACGCGAAGTGCTCCGCGACGCACTCGGCCTGCTCAGGGACCGCGAGCAGGTAGCCGAGCGGTTGCTCGAATCGTCCGCCAAGCACTCCTTCGACCCCGACAAGGAGCTGGACTGGGACGCACCCCTCGAGGACGGCAAGTGGTTCTGGCCGCCGGAGCTGCTCTCCCTGTACGACACCCCGCTGTGGCGGAAGATGTCCGAGGACCAGCGCATGGAGCTGGCCCGCCACGAGGCCGCCTCCCTCGCCTCGCTCGGCATCTGGTTCGAGATCATCCTGATGCAGCTGCTGGTGCGGCACATCTACGACAAGTCGCTCACCAGCAACCACGTCCGGTACGCGCTCACCGAGATCGCCGACGAGTGCCGCCACTCGATGATGTTCGCCCGCATGATCAAGAAGGGCGGGGCGCCGGCGTACCGGGTGCCGAGGATGTACCACAACCTCGCCCGCGTCCTGAAGACCGTCTCCACCACCCCGGGCTCCTTCGCCGCCACCCTGCTCGGCGAGGAGATCCTCGACTGGATGCAGCGGCTGACCTTCCCGGACGAGCGCATCCAGACCATCGTGCGCGGCGTGACCCGCATCCACGTGGTCGAGGAGGCCCGGCATGTCCGGTACGCCCGCGAGGAGTTGCGGCGCCAGATGGTCTCCGCGCCGCGCTGGGAGCGGGAGTTGACCCGGGTCAGCTGCGGCGAGGCGGCCCGCGTCTTCGCCACCTGCTTCGTCAACCCGCAGGTGTACGAGAACGTCGGCCTGGACCGCCGGGAGGCCGTGGCCCAGGTGAAGGCGAGCGGCCACCGGCGCGAGGTCATGCAGAGCGGCGCGGGCCGCCTCACCGAGTTCCTCGACGACATCGGCGTCCTCAACGGGGTCAGCCGGCGGCTGTGGAAGAGCTCGGGTCTGCTGGCCTGAGCCCGTGGCCGGGCTCCGGACTCCTGGCGTAAAGCCCGATCCGGGGGATTACGCTGCCCGTATGACCTCAGCCGCGACCCCCGCCTACCGCAGGCTCAGCGTCGAGGAGCGCCGCACCCAGCTCCTCGGCGCCGCCCTGTCGCTCTTCGCGCACCGGGCGCCGGAGGACGTCTCGCTCGACGACGTGGCCGAGGCGGCCGGGGTGTCGCGGCCCCTGGTCTACCGCTACTTCCCGGGCGGCAAGCAGCAGTTGTACGAGGCGGCGCTCCGCTCGGCCGCCGACGAGCTGGAGTTGTGCTTCGCCGAGGCGCAGAGCGGCCCGCTCACGCAGCGGCTCACCCGGGCGCTCGACCGCTACCTCGCCTTCGTCGACCAGCACGACGCCGGGTTCTCCGCGCTGCTCCAGGGCGGCAGCATGGCCGAGACGTCCCGCACCACGGCCATCGTCGACGAGGTGCGGCGGGCCGCGGCCGAGCAGATCCTCGTCCACCTGGAGGTCACGGATCCGGGCCCGCGGCTGCGGATGATGGTGCGCACCTGGATCGCCGCGGTCGAGGCCGCGTCACTGATCTGGCTCGACGAGGACAAGCGGCCCCCGCTGCCCGAGCTGCGCGACTGGCTCGTGGACCATCTGGTGGCGCTGCTCACCGTCACCGCCGCCACCGACGAGCAGACCGCAGGAGCGGTGCGCGCCGCGCTCGCCCACGAGCGGGCCGAGGGCGCGGCGGGTGTGCTGGCCCGCCGGGTGATACCCGTCGTGAGCGGCGCGGCCCACCTGCTGTGAGACTTGGGGGGTGCGAAGCGAGAACACCCTCTTTGTGGGCGGCCCCCTCGACGGGCGCGTCCTGCCGGTACTGACCGGCCCGACCGGCAAGCCCCCGCAGTGGTACGAGGTGCCCGTGCCCGATGCGGAAGGCGGCCCGGCGACGGTGCACGCCTACCGTCTGGAGCCGGCCTCCCACACCAAGCGGCTCGGTCTGCCGCGCGGCTGGAAGTACACCTACGTCCCCGAGGGCCGCGAGCCGCGCCGCTGGCCGTGGACGAAGAAGGGCCCCGGCGCAAGCCCCCGCACCGGGCTGCCGCCGCACGAGTGAGCCGAATACCCCGTTCACCCTCCTCGCGGAGATTGTCCGGTCACGGCGTGCCACGATCCGATCCGGAGAGGCCGGAGTGACCGGCCCGGGACCGGAGGTGAGGACATGTCAGCTCGCGTGCGCCCGGTGTGCGCGGCGGCCGTCGCCGTGGCCCTGGCGGCGACGGCGGTGGCCCCGCTCGCGGTGGCCGCGCCCCGGCCGCCCGGCGAATCCGCGGCCGCGCTCCCCGACGGGCCGCCCGGGAGTTCGGCCCCGGCCCTTCTGAACCGGCTCCAGACGCTGTACCGGCAGACGGAGGAGGCGACCGAGGCGTACAAGACCACCGACGTCGAACTGAAGCGCCGCGAGGCCGAGGACAAGCGGTTCGCCGCCTCCCTGGCCACGGCACGGACCGCGCTCGCGCAGAGCCGCAGCGCCGCGGGCCGGCTCGCCCGGGAGCAGTACCAGGGGCGCAGCGATCTCTCCACCTACCTGCGGGTGTTGCTCGCCGACGATCCGCAGAGCGCCCTCGACCAGGGGCACGTCCTGGCCCGCGCGGCCGGCGAACGCCAGGCCACCGTGGACCGGCTCACCCGGAGCGAGCGGCAGGCCGCCGACCTGGCGCGGGCCTCGCGCCGGGCCCTCGACGAACAGCAGGCGCTCGCCAAGCGGCAGCAGCAGGAGAAGGAGGACGTGGAGCGGCGCCTCAAAGAGGTGGAGAAGCTCCTCGCCGACCTCTCCCCCGACCAGCTCGCCGAACTCGGCCGCCTGGAACAGCAGGGCACCGACCGGGCCCAGCAGAGCCTGCTGGCGTCGGGCGCCCTCAGCAGCACCCGGGCCCCCTCGTCGGAGGGCGACCGGGCGCTCACGTACGCGGTCGACCAGATCGGCAAGCCGTACGTGTGGGGCGCGGAGGGCCCGGAGTCCTACGACTGCTCGGGACTCACCTCGCAGGCGTGGTCGCACGCCGGCCGCTCCATCCCGCGCACCAGCCAGGAGCAGTGGGCGGAGCTGCCGCACATCGCGCTGACCTCGCTGCGCCCCGGCGACCTGGTGGTGTACTTCCCCACGGCCACCCATGTGGCGATGTACCTGGGCGACGGCCTGGTGGTGCAGGCGCCCCGCCCCGGCGCCCGCGTGAAGGTCTCCCCCATCGCCGCCAACCCGCTCCTCGGCGCGGTCCGCCCGGACCCGGCGGCGGCTTCCCTGACCCCGCTCGCGTACCACCCCCCGAAGCTCCCGGAGGGAGCGGCACAGGGGGTGGACACGGGGTACTCGTCCGAGGGCGAACCCGAATGACCGGCTGAACCGGCCGGCGCCGGGCCTCAGGCCTGGGCGCCGGTCACCTCGGCGAGATAGGCGTTCGTCTTCTCGGGGTCGAAGAAGAAGTTCTCGAAGTCGGCCGGGTCGTCGAAGCCGTTGGCGAACCGGTCGGCGACGGGCTGGAGCCCGCCGGCCGCGCCGATCAGGTTCAGGACGTGCTCCGGCGGCGCGCCGAGCATGGCGTTGGTCCACTTCGTCACGTGCTGGGCGGTGTCCCAGTACCGCTCGAAGGTGGCCCGCATCCACGCCTCGTCGAACTCGGCCTCCCCGTGCTCGACGATCGAGGCGAGGTACGAAGCGGCGCACTTGGAAGCCGAGTTGGAGCCCTGGCCGGTGATCGGGTCGTTCGCGACGACGACGTCGGCGACGCCGAGCACGAGCCCGCCGCCGGGCAGCCGGCCGACGGGGTTGCGCACGGTCGGCGCGTAACGGCCGGCCAGCGTGCCGCCCGCGTCGGTCAGCTCGACCTTGGTGGCACGGGCGTACTCCCAGGGCAGGAAGCGCTCCATCAGCTCCAGGGTGAGCGCCAGGTGCTCGGCCGGGTCCTGGACGCCGTTGAACACGTCGAGGGGGCCGCCGGGGACGCCTTCCCAGAACAGGATGTCCGCGCGGCCCGACACCGTGAGGGTCGGCATGACGAACAGTTCGCCCACGCCCGGCACCAGGTTGCAGCGCACCGCCTCGAAGTCGGGGTGCTCCGGGCGCGGCCCGAGGCCGTGCACGTAGGAGACGGCGAGCGCGCGCTGCGGCTCGGTGTACGGGGAGCGGGACGCGTCGCGGCCGAACATCGAGACCAGCTCGCCCTTGCCCGCCGAGACCAGGACCAGGTCGTAGGTGCGGGCGAAGAAGTCGAGGTCGGAGACGGCCGCGCCGTGGATGACGAGCTGTCCGCCGCGCTGCGCGAAGGTCTCCATCCAGCCCGCCATCTTGACCCGCTGGTCGACGGATTGCGCGAAGCCGTCGAGCTTGCCCACCCAGTCGACGGCCCGGGGGCCGATCTCCGGGGCGAGCTCGGGCGGCGCCGCCACCGAGACGCCGACGCCCTCGATCCTGGGCGCCTGGGACTCCCAGAAGTTCAGCGCCAGGTCGCGCTCGTGCTGCAGCGCGGTGTGGAACATGCACTGCGTGGACATGACCCGACCGGACCGGATCTCGTCCGCGGTGCGGTTCGACATCAGGGTGACCTCGTACCCCTGCGCCTGGAGTCCGAGGGCGAGCTGGAGCCCGGACTGGCCGGCTCCGACGATGAGTATTCTCCGCATGCGGGACCGTTCTCCGTTATCTGCGTAGCGAACGTGGGGGGCGGGGCCTGTACGGGGCGGGAGCCCCTGGGGGGTGCGGGCTATTCGGGGCACGCGTCGAGCGCGTGGCCGACCAGGCCGAGCAGCGACTCGATCACCGAGACCCGGTCGCGCGCGTCCATGATCACCACCGGGATGTGCGGCGCCACGGTGAGCGCCTCGCGCACGTCCTCGGGCTCGAACGACTCGGTTCCCTCGAAGTGGTTGACGGCCACGATGTACGGGAGCCCGCAGCTCTCGAAGTAGTCGAGCGCGGGGAAGCAGTCCGTCAGGCGCCGGGTGTCGGCGAGCACGACCGCGCCGATCGCGCCGCGCACGATGTCGTCCCACATGAACCAGAACCGCTGCTGTCCGGGCGTGCCGAACACGTACAGGACGAGGTCGTCGTCGAGGGTGATGCGGCCGAAGTCCATGGCGACCGTGGTGGTCAGCTTCTCCGGGGTCGCCGTGAGGTCGTCGGTGTCCTCGCTCGCCCGGGTCATCACCGCCTCGGTCTGGAGCGGGGTGATCTCGGAGACGGACGAGACGAAGGTGGTCTTGCCCACCCCGAAGCCGCCCGCGACCACGACCTTCGTGGCGATGGGGGCCCGGCTGCGGTCCTGCTGCCAGGGGAGCAACTCCTCTTCGGGGACGAGGAGTTCAGAGGCGGCGGCGGAGTCCACTCAGCACCCTTTCGAGCAGTGCGCGGTCGGGCTGGCCCGGGGCGTGCCCGGTGCCGTAGACGCGTATCTTTCCCTGGTCTGCCAGGTCGCTGAGGAGCACCCTGACCACGCCGAGCGGCATCTTGAGGAGCGCGGAGATCTCGGCGACGGTACGCATCGCGCGGCAGATCTCCACGATGGCGAGCATCTCCGGCATGACCCGGCGCGAGCTGCCGCCCAGTTCCTTGCGCTCCGGGGGCGCCTCGATGGCCGCGACGAACGTCTCGACGAGCAGCACGTGGCCGAACCGGGTGCGGCCGCCGGTCAGCGAGTACGGGCGGACACGGGCGGGCTTCAGGCCCGCGCCGCGTATCGGGAGCCGCGCGGATTTCTCGGCGGGCGGGGTCACTGGGCGGCCTCCATCGACTGGCGCAGCTGACTGCGGACTTCGGGGGTCAGGACATGTCCGGCACGGCCCACGAAGAGCGCCATGTGGTAGGCGACGACGCTCATGTCGCAGTCCGGGGTGGCGTGCACGCCGAGCAGCGAGCCGTCGCTGATGGACATGACGAAGACGCTGCCCTCCTCCATCGCGACCATCGTCTGCTTCACGCCGCCGCCGTCCATGAGCCGGGCGGCCCCCACGGTGAGGCTGCCGATGCCGGAGACGATGGTGGCGAGGTCGGCGCTGGAGCCGCGCGGGCCCTGTCGGGCGACGGCGATCTGGCGCTGCTCGGGGTCGGACGAGAGCAGCAGCAGGCCGTCCGACGAGACGACGGCGACGGAGATGAGCCCTGGCACCTCCTCGACCAGGTTGCCCAGCAGCCACTGCAGATTGCGGGCCTCGGTGCTCGCCCCGATCGTGCCGGTGCCGGGTGTGGCGCTGCCCGCCCCGCCGGGGCCGGTGCCGGTCGCACTCATCCGCGTACCTCCTCGACTGTC
Source organism: Streptomyces sp. NBC_00083 (assembly GCF_026343295.1). Taxonomy (GTDB): domain Bacteria; phylum Actinomycetota; class Actinomycetes; order Streptomycetales; family Streptomycetaceae; genus Streptomyces. The sequence goes on along the minus strand of NZ_JAPELY010000002.1, from coordinate 871,554 downwards.
TCCCCCGTGTCCGTGTCTGCCTGCTGTTCCGTGGTGTCGAGCTCCGCCGCCACATCGCGGCGGCCCTCGTTGGCGCCCTGCTGGAAACCTCCGAGCCGGCGCCGCAGCGCCTCGGCGGCGTCATTGCCGCCCTTGCGCTCGCGCGGCTGGGCGGGGCCGGCCTTGACGACCTGCGGGGTCCGCTTGGGCAGCCCCTTGTCGGTGAGCCGCTGCGCGGGCTCGGCTCCGGGCCGCGGCTCCGGCTCCGGTTCATGCCGTTCGGGCTCCGGCTCGGGCCGCTCCGGCTCGGGCGCGGCGGCGCGGGGCTCGGGGAGCCGCATCTCGAAGGTCGGCTCGTCGAGGGGGGCGTGGGCCGGCTCGGGCGCGGCGGGTTCTTCCGGCCCGGCGGGCTCGGGCTCGGCGGAGGCCGGCTCGACGGAGCCGACGGGCTCGGCGCGTCCGGCCGGCTGCGCGGGCTCGGCCGGGTCCGCCGCGGGTGCTTCGGCGGGCCGCGCCATCTCGCCCGAGCGCTCCGTACGCTCCGGGAGCACATTGGAGTTGGCCTCGGCGAGGGCGCCCGGCAGGGTGAAGCGCGGGGCGCCGCCCGGCGTCGACACGAGATGGGGCAGGGTCTCCGGCGGGGCGGCGGGCATGATCGCGCCGGGCAGCACCACGACCGCCGCGACGCCGCCCTGCTTCTGCTCGCGCAGTTCGATCCGCACGCCGTGCCGGTGCGCGAGCAGCGCCGAGACGTGCAGGCCGAGACCGCCCGCCTCGGTGCCGGGCTCGCCGGGCTCGTACGACTCCGGGTCGGCGAGCCGGCGGTTGAGTTCGGCGCGCCGTTCGGGCGGCACCCCGATGCCCGCGTCCTGGATGGAGAGCATGATGTCGCCGCCCTCCAGCTGCCAGCCGGAGAGCTGCACCTGGGAGTCGGGCGGCGAGAACGACGTGGCGTTCTCCAGGAGCTCGGCGACCAGGTGGCTCAGGTCGTCCGCGGCGTACCCGGCGACCTGCGCGTACGGCGGCAGGGCCTGGATGGCGACCCGCTCGTACCGCTCGATCTCGCTGACCGCGGCCCGCATGACGTCCACGAGCGGGACCGGGCCCGGATGGTTGTGGTGGTGCTCGATGCCGGCCAGGACCAGGAGGTTCTCGCCGTGGCGGCGGATCACGGTCGCCAGGTGGTCGAGCTTGAAGAGGACCGCGAGCTGGTCGGGGTCCTCCTCGTGCTCCTCCAGGCCCTCGATCACGGTGAGCTGACGCTCGATCAGGCCGAGGCTGCGCAGGCCCAGATTGACGAAGGCGTGCTTGACCGTGCCCCGCGCCTTGTCGAGCTCGGCCGTCAACTCCCGTACGCGACCGAGCAGTTCACCCTTGTCGGCGGCGAGCCGTGACTGGCGGCCGCGCTGTTTGGCGAGGTCCTCGTCGAGGCCTTCGGCGCGCGTGTGCTGCTCCACGAGCCGGCCGTGCAGCTCGTTGAGGCAGCGTACGACCGCGGCGAACTCGTCGTTGCGGCCGGTGAAGCGCACCGGCTCCTCGCTCTCCGGCGCCGCCGCGAGGCGGGCCGAGCCGCGGCGCAGGACGGAGAGCGGGCGGGTGAGGCTGCGGGCAGTGGCGGCACTGACGCCGATGGTGAGCAGCACCAGCGCGCCGATCAGGCCGATCCGCAGCTCCAGGGCGCTCACATCGTCGTCCCGCAGCTGCTCGAACCGCTTGACCTGTGCGGTGGCGAGGGCGGCCTCGGCGCCGCGCATCCGGTCGATCCGGGCGGAGAGCGCGGCGTTCACCGCGTTCGGGTCGGACTTGCGGTCGGCGGCGCTGAGCTGGGGCTGGTCGGTGAGGCGGGTGAGGTAGCTGTCGGCGGTGTCGACGTCGGGGCCGGTGACGGTGGTGGCGACCTTGTCGCGCGCGTCGGCGCCCGCGGCCTGGTCGAAGTCGGCGAGCGCGGACTGCTCGCGCACATGGGCCTGCTGGGCGGCGGCGCTCAGCGCGTCCCGCACCCGGCCCGCGTCGCCGTCGCTCTTCTCCTTCTGCACGTACTTGCCGGCGACCGGGTCGAACACCCTCGTCGTCGGCCCGCTCGGCATCGAGAGCGCGCCGAGTAGCAGCCCCCGGGTGGCCGAGGCCTGCTCGGCGGCCCGGCCGAGCGCGCCGGGCGCCCGTACGGCCTGGGCCGCGCGCGGGGGCGTGCGGTCGGCGAGCTCGTCGGCGACGGCGAGCAGCGTGGCGATGACGTCGGAGTACGCCTTCTGCGCGTCGAGGGCCGTGCCCTTGCCGGTGAGGGCGGTGCGGCGCAGGGCCGGCACGGTGGCGAGGTCGCGGGCGAGGGTCGGCGGCGCGGTGGTGCGGAGCTCGTCGATCTGCCGGTCGACGCGTGCCGCGGGCTCCTTGAGCACCCCGTCCTGGCCGCTCGGCCGGCCGGCCGCGACGTACTGCGTGACGGCGTCGCGCTCGTCGCCCAGCGCGTGGGCGAGGCTGACCGCCTGCTGGTTCAGCTGGGCGAGGGTGGCCAGGTGCTGCGAATCGGTGAGGTCCGCGGAGGCCGCGAAGAGGGTGGGCGCGCCGGCTCCGAGCACGGCGAGGGAGACAACGGCGACGGAGACGACCAGACGACTCCGCACCCGTACGGTGCGTTGTGCGCGTGTGCCGTCGTTGCCCCGAGGCCGCTTGTTCTGCACCGGTGCTCTCAACCTTCACTCGTGTTTGCCAGTCCACCAAGGAAGCCAAGGTGACGACTGGTCATGACGAGTAGTCACTGCTCGGCCACCTGAACGAGTGAACATCACTTCGGAGTTGACCATCAACTCTTCCGGAGCGCCCCGGCACGCCCCCGTGAGACGCGGGTTGGAAGTTCCGCGCGGCCTTTGGCAGGATGCCCGCCCACAGCTGGGCGGAGTGAGGTATTCCCCCGAGATTGTGCGGTTCGCCCCCAGGTACAGGCCAATTGACGGGGTGTCCGGCGGCGCGGGCGCGCTCATGGAGGTGCCGTGAATACGTCGTGCAGACTGGCCGACATGCGCATCCAGCTCACCACCCTTCCCGGAGACCCCGCCCGCCCCAACGAGGACTGGGCCGGCACCGCGTTGCCCGCGTCGGGCCTGGGCGGCGTGCTCGTCGTCCTCGACGGGGTGACGCCCTTGCCCGGTAATGGCGACTGCGTGCACGACGTGCCCTGGTTCACCGCGCGGCTCGGCGGCGCTTTGACCGAACTGTCGGCTTCCCGCCGGGATCTGACGCTGCCCGACATCCTGGCCGAGTCCATACGGCGCACCGCCGACGCCCACCGTGACACCTGTGACCTTTCTCACCCTCGCACGCCTCAGGCAACCGTGGTGCTCGCCCGGTGGGACTCGGCCGAACTGGAGTACCTCGTCCTGTCGGACTCGGCGCTGCTCGTCGAGGCGGCCGACGGGACGGTGCGGGCGATCCTGGACGACCGGCTCGACCGGGTGCCGCGGGCGTCCCTGGCGACCGAGGAACTGGCGGACGCGCTGGTACGCAACAAGGAGGGCGGCTTCTTCACCGCGGCGGCGGACCCCTCGGTGGCGGCCCGCGCGGTGACCGGCCGCGAGCCGCTCGCCGGGGTGCGGGCGGTGCTCGCCCTCACGGACGGCGCGACCCGCTGGGTCGACACGTTCCGCGAGGGGTCGTGGGCGGACTGCGTGGCCCTGGTCCGCAAGGCGGGGCCGGAGGGGCTGGTCGAGCGGGTGCGGGAGCTCGAGGTGGCCGACGGTGAGCGGAACTTCCTGCGGCGGGGCAAGCGCCACGACGACGCGACGGCCCTCCTGGCCGAGCTGTAGCCCGCCGACCCCGGGCGCCCTACAGGGGCGCGGGGCTGCGGCCTTTGCGCGGCTCCGCCGCGGGGGCGGGTGCCCTACACGTCTTCAGGGGCGGGGCTGTGCCCTTTGCGCGGCTCCGCCGCGGTGGGCGCGGCCGCGTGGCTCGGTACCGGGTGCCCTACGTCTTTAGGGGCGCGGGGAACTGCGCGGGTGCCCCAGCACGGTCCGCAGACGAAGGCCGGGGTTGCTGGGGCTCCGCCCCAGACCCCGGGGGATGCCCCACCCCGCCCCTTCCCGAAACCCTCCGGGGGCTAGGAAACGGGCTGGGGTTCAGACCCCTGGGGCTCCGCCCCAGACCCCGTTCGCGCCTGAAGGGCGCTCGTCCTCAAACGCCGGACAGGCTGGCTATGCCGGGAACGGGCACCCTGCCTAGGGGGGAGGATGCCGCGGCCAAGCACCGTGCCAAGGGGGGATGCCGGCGCCAGGCACCCTGCCAAGGGGAGCCCATCCAGGGGCGCGGGGAACTGTGCGGGACGGGTCAGTTGTCTGCTGCGGCGGCGTTCAGCTGGTGGAGGAGGCGGGCCAGCTCGGAGATCTCCGTACGGTTCCAGCCGGCCAGTTTGCGAACGTACCGCTCGCGCCGAGCATCCCGCACCCGCCCGAACCGCGCCGTCCCCTCCGCCGTGATGCGGACCAGCGACGCGCGGCCGTCCGCCGGGTCGGGCTCCCGGGCGACCAGGCCCAGGTCCTCCAGGGCATGGAGCTGACGGCTCATCGTCGCCTTGCCCACCCCGAAGTACCCCGCGAGCTCCGTCGCCCGCTGCGGCCCCGCCTCGTCGAGCCGTACGAGCAGCCCATACGCCGCCGGTTCGAGGTCGGGGTGGACCTCACGCGCCATTTCGCCGGACGAGGCCCTGGCCCGCCGCAGGAAGACGGCCAGCTCGCGTTCGAGCGCGAGGAACTCCTGATCCGGACCGTGCACGTCGGCTCCCATGCCTTAGGTGTGTCGTGACGGCACAGTATTTCCCAGCGAGCTGTGGGGCCCGCATCGCGCCTGGCGCCGAGCCCGGCCACGGCTGAAAGTTTCTGCCGGGCCACGCCGTTGTCGCAGCGTGTCGTGGCCGCCAAAGGTCTGAACCAACGGCATAACCTGAAGCCTCTTTCGCGCCAACGGTCTACGTGCGTAGCGTCATTCGTGACATGTCCACAGCGATACGTCGCCATGTCGACCCGAGCCGTCACGTCCCAGCCCCCACCGAGCCTTTCGGAGGCACGCAATGCCCGTGCACAGATCCGGAACGGCCCGCCGCGGACCCCTCACCGCGGCCGGGATCCTCCTCTCCTCCCTCGCCCTCGTCCTCGGAAGCACCGGGACCTCCGGCGCCGCCGACACCCCCTCGCGCGACATCCCGCCGCGCGGCTCCGCGACCCTCGGCATGGGCGTCGCCGCCCACGACGGGGTGGGCGGCCTGCCCCGCGACACCCGCGCCGTACAGACCGAGGGCGTCGACACCAGCAGCCACAACGGGAACGTCGCCTGGCCCACGCTGTGGAACACCGGCGTGAAGTGGGCCTACGTCAAGTCCACCGAGGGCACGTACTACAACAACCCCTACTTCCCGCAGCAGTACAACGGCTCGTACGACGCCGGCATGATCCGCGGCGCCTACCACTTCGCCACCCCGGACACCACGGGCGGCGCCGCCCAGGCCGACTACTTCGTGGACCACGGCGGCGGCTGGTCGCGCGACGGCCGGACCCTGCCGGGCGCGCTCGACATCGAATGGAACCCGTACGGCGCCGCCTGCTACGGCAAGTCGGCGGCCGGGATGGTCGGCTGGATCCGCGACTTCGTCAACGAGTACCGGACCCGCACCGGCCGTGAGCCGGTGATCTACACCGCCACCAGCTGGTGGAGCCAGTGCACCGGGAACTCCGCCGCCTTCGGCTCCACCGACCCGCTCTGGATCGCCCGCTACAACACCGACCCCGGCGCCCTGCCGGCCGGCTGGGACTACTACACGATGTGGCAGTACACCTCGTCCGGCCCGACCGTCGGCGACCACTCCCGCTTCAACGGGGCGTACGACCGGCTGCAGGCACTGGCCAACGGCTGACGCGTTCACCCGCACGGACGGGGCCCCCGGCGCTGCGTCGCCGGGGGCCCTTCCGTCGCTCCGGGCCGCCCCGCCCGGCGCGCTCCGCCTCCTCGAACGGGGCACGAGCCGTACAGGTGACCGCATTCCGCGCGCCCCATGCGTCAGGATGGAGGCCATGCGCAGCTTGGGAAGGGTGAGGCGGGCGGTGGCTCCGGCCGCCGCGGTCGCGGTCGTGCTGTTCGGCGGCGCGGGGTGCGGGGGCTCCGCGGCCTCGTCCCCGCAGGCCGAGAGCGCGCCGTCGGGCGCGCCCCGCGCGCAGACGAGCGCCGCGCCCGCGCCGAGCACACCGGCGGTCGGGGTGCTGGTCAGCGGGGGCGAGCACTACTGCACGGCGAGCGTGGTGAGCAGCCCGCGCGGCAATGTCATCGCCACGGCGGCGCACTGCGCGGCCGCCCACCCCGCCGACGAGGTGGAGTTCGCGCCGGGCTTCTCGGGGGCGGACGGGGGCACGTATCCGTACGGGAAGTGGAAGGTGCGCGCCGTCCAGATCGACGACCGGTGGACCGCGGACCAGGACGACGCGGTGGACTACGCCTTCCTCACCGTGGAGCCGGACGCGCAGGGCCGCAGCGTGCAGAGCGTGGTCGGCTCCTCGACGCCGGACTGGGGCGCGGGGCCCGACCAGCGGGTGACGGTCGTGGGCTATCCGATCGAGGACCACAACCCCGAGAACCGGCCCGTCATCTGCACCACCGACACCCGGCGCGACACCGATGTGCCCGCGATGATGCGGATGCGGTGCGGGGGGTTCTGGGACGGTACGAGCGGCAGTCCCTGGCTGACCGGATATCAGGGAGCCGACCGGATGGGCCGGATCATCGGGGTGCTGAGCGGCGGTGACACGGACGCGGAGTCGACGGCGGTCCTGTTCGACGCGGGCGCCCGCTCGCTGTACGAGCGGGCCACCCGCGCCTGATCTCCCGGGGCCTGCCGGGTGCTCAGGCGGCCGCGGCCACCGCGACCTCCGCCGGGGCGAGCGCGATCTCCAGGACCTGGCGGACATCGGTCACGGGGTGGACCTCCAGCTTGTCCAGGACCTCCGCCGGGACGTCGTCCAGGTCGGCCTCGTTGCGCTTGGGGATCACGACGGTGGTGATCCCGGCGCGGTGTGCGGCGAGCAGCTTCTGCTTGAGGCCGCCGATCGGCAGCACGCGGCCGGTGAGCGACACCTCGCCGGTCATCGCGACGTCGGTGCGGACCTGCCGTCCGGACAGGAGCGAGGACAGCGCGGTGACCAGGGTGATGCCGGCGCTCGGGCCGTCCTTGGGGACCGCGCCCGCCGGGAAGTGGACGTGTACGCCCCGGTCCTTCAAGTCGCCCACGGGAAGCTCCAGTTCGGCTCCGTGGGAGCGGAGGAAGCTCAGCGCGATCTGCGCGGACTCCTTCATCACGTCGCCGAGCTGACCGGTCAGGGTCAGGCCCGCCGCGCCCGTCTCCGGGTCGGCGAGGGAGGCCTCCACGAACAGGACGTCGCCGCCGGCGCCGGTGACGGCGAGGCCGGTGGCCACGCCGGGCACCGCGGTGCGGCGCTCCGCCGGGTCCTGTGCGGACTCCGGCACGTGGTGCGGGCGTCCGATCAGGGCCCGCAGGTCGTCGGGGGCGATGGTGAACGGCAGCTCCCGCTGGCCGAGTTCGTGCTCGGCGGCCACCTTGCGCAGCAGCCGGGCGATGGAGCGCTCCAGGTTCCGTACGCCCGCCTCCCGGGTGTACTCGCCGGCGAGCTTGCGCAGCGAGGCGTCTTCGAGGACGACCTCGCCGGTGTCGAGCCCGGCCCGCTCCAGCTGGCGCGGCAGCAGGTGGTCGCGGGCGATGACGACCTTCTCGTCCTCGGTGTAGCCGTCGAGCCTGACCAGCTCCATGCGGTCGAGCAGCGCCTCGGGGATGGCTTCGAGGACGTTGGCGGTGGCGAGGAACACCACGTCGCTGAGGTCGAGTTCGACCTCCAGGTAGTGGTCGCGGAAGGTGTGGTTCTGCGCCGGGTCGAGGACTTCGAGCAGGGCGGCCGCCGGGTCGCCCCGGAAGTCGGAGCCCACCTTGTCGATCTCGTCGAGCAGCACGACCGGGTTCATCGACCCGGCCTCCTTGATGGCCCGGACGATCCGGCCGGGCAGGGCGCCGACGTAGGTCCGGCGGTGTCCGCGGATCTCCGCCTCGTCGCGTACGCCGCCGAGCGCGACGCGCACGAACTTGCGGCCCATGGCGTGCGCCACGGATTCGCCGAGCGAGGTCTTGCCCACGCCGGGCGGGCCGACGAGGGCGAGCACGGCGCCGCCGCGGCGGCCGCCGACGATCCCGAGCCCGCGGTCGGCGCGCCGCTTGCGCACCGCGAGGTACTCGGTGATGCGCTCCTTCACGTCCTTGAGGCCGGCGTGTTCGGCGTCAAGCACCGCCCGCGCGCCCCGGATGTCGTACACGTCGTCCGTGGTCTCGTTCCACGGCAGTTCGAGGACGGTGTCGAGCCAGGTGCGGATCCAGGAGCCCTCGGGCGACTGGTCGCTGGCGCGCTCCAGCTTGTCGACCTCCTTGAGCGCGGCCTCGCGGACCTTCTCGGGCAGGTCGGCGGCCTCGACGCGGGCGCGGTAGTCGTCGCTCTCGTCCTCCTCGCCACCCTCGCCGTTGAGTTCGCGCAGTTCCTTGCGGACGGCGTCGAGCTGACGGCGCAGCAGGAACTCGCGCTGCTGCTTGTCGACGCCTTCCTGGACGTCCTTGGCGATGGATTCGGCGACGTCCTGCTCGGCGAGGTGCTCGCGGAGCTGTTCGGTGGCGAGCCTGAGGCGGGCGACCGGGTCGCTCGTCTCCAGGAGCTCGGCCTTCTGGGCGGTGGTGAGGAACGGCGAGTAGCCGGAGTTGTCGGCGAGCGCGGAGACGCCCTCGATCTGCTGGACGCGGTCGACGACCTGCCAGGCACCGCGGCGCTTCAGCCAGTCGGTGGCGAGCGCCTTGTACTCCGTGACCAGCTCGGTCACCTGGCCGGGCAGCGGGTCCGGAAGGGTCTCCTCGACCCGGGTGCCCTCCACCCACAGGGCCGCGCCGGGGCCTGTGGTGCCGGCCCCGATGCGCACGCGGTGGCGGCCCCGGATGAGGGCGCCGGGGTCGCCGTCGGAAAGCCGTCCCACCTGCTCGACGGTCCCGAGCACACCGGTCGCGGCGTAGGTCCCGTCGATGCGCGGCACGAGCAGCACCTGCGGCTTCCCGGCATCGGACCGGGTTGCCGCCTGAGCGGCCTCGACGGCGGCCCGCACCTCGGCATCGGACAGGTCGAGCGGCACCACCATGCCGGGCAGCACGACCTCGTCGTCGAGCGGCAGCACGGGCAGGTTGGTCGAGGTGTACGCCGTGGACTCGGTAGCCATGATCTCCCCTTCGGCAGTCAAGTTGAGCTATGCCGACTCAATGCATGTGAGTCGAGGAATGTTCCCCGGGCGGCGTTCGCTCTGAGCGATCACCGCGAGACCTCCTGCCACCGGGCACGCGCGGCGGGCCGCACACCCGCCGGGGGTTGCGCAGTGCGGGCAAGTCGGTAAGGTTCACTTAACGAGTTCACCTATTACCTGCTACGACCACCCCAGGGGGCTGCAATGACGTTGACGACGGCGGCGATACCGGACCGGGCTTCGATCGGGACGCTCGTGCGGGCCTGGATCGACGGCTGGGTGGTGTCGCGGGGGACGTCGGATCCCATGGAGCGGGCCTGGGGGTGGACCATCGACGCCGGGCAGGCTCAGCACGTGTCGCGGCATGTGCTGCCCGAGCCCGTCGAGGCGGACGTGCGGGCCCTGGCGTCCGCCACGCGTGCGCCGGGGACATGGCTGAAGTTGTTCGCCGACGACGACACCGTACGGCCGTGGGTCGGTGCGGGCTGGCGGCTCGACAAGCCGGGGTTTTTGATGTCCGTTCCGCTCGCCGCCGAGCGGCCCGGGGTGCCGGACGGCTACACGCTCACCTCGTGGACCCGGGGCGGCGTCACACGGGCCCTGGTCCGCACCGACGAGGGACACTTCGCGGCCCGGGGCCAGATCGCGCCGACCGGCCCGACCGCCGTGGCCGACCAGATCGAGACGGCTCCGGACCACCAGCGCCGGGGCCTGGGCAGCCTGGTCATGCGCACCCTGCAGAACACCGCCCACGCCGCGGGCGCCACCACCGGCATCCTGGTGGGCACCTCCGAGGGCCGCTCGCTCTACACGAGCCTCGGCTGGCGGACCCACTCCCCCATGGCGAGCCTCCACTTCGCCCCGGACAAGGACTGACCGGGCGGGAGCGAGGGGCGCGCAGGGCGGAAAACCCCGGGCGGGCGCGGAGCCGTCTCCTCTACATTCGGGCGCCATGAGCCTCACCCCCGCCCAGGCCGGCGCGCTCGGCCATGTCCGCGCCGCCGCTCAGGAGGCGCGCGTGCTGGCCGAAAAGCGCCTGTGTGCCGTGCGTCCGGGCACCCGGGTGGACGACGTCACCGCGTACGTCATGGACAGCGCCCGCATCACGCTCAACTTCCACCCGGACCGGCTGCGCCCCCGCGACGGCCGCACCGTGGCCGAGGCGCTCGCCGCGGACGGCGTGTACCGCAGCCAGTACGAGACGGGGCTGTCCAACGGCGGCCGGACCGCGTTCCCCGGCGGCGCGCGGGACGAGTGGGAGCGGGGCCTGTTCGGCGGCGCGTACCACCGGGCCGGCGTACGCCCCGAGGAGCGGCCGAAGTACGGCGCGCTCGACCTGGCCGGCCACACCGACGGCGCCGCGCCGCGCTTCGGCTCCTGCCACGTGCGGCTGCGTCCCGAGGTCAACGCACGGGCCACCTTCTGTCACGGGGACAGCCATCTGGGACCCGCGGACGTGGGGACCTCCGACGCCTTCGCGTCGGTGCTCGCGGCCCTCGCGGAGGACGGCACACCGGTGGCCGGCCCGGATGCCGACGCGCCCCCGGCCGCCGGCCCCGCAGCGGCTGCCCGAGGACACGGGCGCGTCCTCGACGGCTATGTCGAGGCCCAGGTGCACGGGCCCGTCGTGCTGGCGCGGGACGCGGAGGCGCTGGTGCTCGACCCGTCGTTCCGCGGCACCGGGACGGCCCGGCTGCTCGCCGCGACCGGGGTGCCGGTCGAGTGGCACCCCGGGTTCGTGCTCGCGCCGCACGAGGTGGACGCCGCGTTCCGCGGGCCCGTCATGGTGCCGCTGGCCGAGTGGATCTGCCGGACCCGCTCCCCGCACGGCCTCCTCGACGCACGGGTGCTCGGACACGCGGCCGCGTCGGCCGTGCGGGAGCCGCGGGAGTGGGCGCGGTGGGGCACGCCGGACGAGATGCTCCAGTACGTCAAGCAGCTGTGGCACGTGCTCGCGTGGTCGGGGCGGCCGGAGACCCGGCCCGAGCCCGGCGCGTAGCCCTCAGCCCGTCGGCGCCGGCCGGCCGGCCCGGCGTACCGCGGGCCAGCAGGCGATGCCCACCAGCAGCGCGATGGGATGGCCCCAGGCGGCCAGCGGGTCCGAGATGTCGAGCAGGTCCTGGGTGAGGAGCACCCCCACCACGGCGAGGGACGTCCAGCGCAGGAACGGGACGAGCAGACCCGCGAGGGCCCCCACCGTGGCCATCAGGCCGAAGCTGATGCCGTAGTCGAGGCGGTGCAGCGAGGTCTCGGGGAGGTGGCCGGCCAGCACCGAGAGGGCGACCGGGATCTCGGTGGCGAGCGTCGCCACGACATGGCCGAGCAGGAAGACGCCCGCGGTGCGCCAGCCTCCTATGCGGTGTTCGAGGGCAGCGAGGACGAAGACGAAGGCGACCGCGTACGGCGATACGACCCCGCCCGCTATCCACAGCGCGCTCGCGAAGATCGCGAGGACGGGCCGCGTCGACAGGTGCGCCACATCGGTGCTGGACCCCTGGAGCAGGGCGTCCACGGTGTCCGGGTTGCCGTACTGGGCGTAGAGCGAGGTCGCGAGGAGCAGCAGGGCGTAGCCGAAGGCGAACGGGGTCGTGGCGGGCGAGGGCAGCAGCCGGCCGATCCGGGCCAGGGCGCCGCGCGCGCCGGGCGGCGTGGACGGCGCACTCGCGACGGCGTCCGCCGGCTCGGTCCGCGGCCACTGTGCGGGTATCGCGCCGAGGGCCGTGGCGCCCGCCGGTCCCGCCGGGGCGGGAGTGGCCGCGCCCGGGACGGCGGCCTGCGGCGCGTCGGCCGACGGCGCGTTCCCCGGCGTGCCGGGCTGCCGGATGTCGAGCGGGTGCACCGGGAGAGGCCCCTTCCCAGGAACGCGGCGGGCGCGCCCCGAATCTAGCCACGCCCGCGTTCCCGGCCGTGCCGCGTACTCGCTTGCGTCTGCTCGCCTACGTCTGCGTCTGCTTGCCGGTGTCCGCCGACCGCTCGGCCACGTCTTATCGGCCCTGCCCCTTCAACGCACACCTTCCGCGAACGACTCCGGCCGCGTCTATGACGTGCGCCACACGGGACAACCTCGGGCACGTCCTGTGCGTCCGGGGTGTCCGGCACGTACCCGGTCCTCCGGCCGGCGAACCGTGGCGCGGCCGCTCCGGCGCGCGCCGGTGCCGTGACCGCCCGTCCGCGTGCGCGACCGCCCCCGCGAACACCCCGGTCACGCCGGGCAATTCACGTGCGCGACGGCGGCCCACGCGGCATTCTCGCGGGCATGGACGACATCGCCACCCTCGACCGGCGCCAGGGACCGCACGGGGAGGTCGTGCTGCGGCAGCGCGGAGCCCATTTCGAGATCATCGCCAACGGGTGCTTCCTGATGGACACTTCGGACGGCCGCTCGGAGCGCCTCCTCGTCGATGCGGCGTACGACACACTTCTGCCAGCCGCCGCCCGCCCCTCGCTTCTCATCGGCGGCCTCGGTGTGGGCTTCTCCCTCGCACATGCGGCGCGGGACCCCCGCTGGGGCCAAATCGCCGTCGTCGAGCGGGAAGACGCCATCATCGACTGGCACCGCGCGGGTCCACTCCGCGCCATTTCGGAGCGGGCCCTGTCCGATTCACGTACCCGGATCATCCACGCCGATCTGGTGGAATACGTACGTACCGCCCAGGACCGCTTCGACGCGCTCTGCCTCGACATCGACAACGGGCCCGACTGGACCGTCACCGAGGGCAACGACACCCTCTACTCGCCGGCCGGACTCGCCCACTGCGCAAGGCGGTTGAGCCCCGGCGGGGTGCTCGCCGTATGGTCCGCCCAGCCGTCCCCCGCCTTTGACCAGGCTCTCCGGAATGCCGGATTCACCGGGGTACGCACCAAAGAGGTGCGAGTTGCCCGGGGCGTCCCTGACGTGGTCCATCTCGGCGTTCGCCCTGCGTAGCCGAGATACGGAAAGTGCCTCTAGTCTCTGACCGACACAGGGGATCACCCCACGGATCCCCGGGCGAGCACAGTCAGGGCGGGGCAACCGATGGAGCAGACTCACACCGGCAACAACGGCGTCGCGGCGACCCCCGGCGCCCAGCGCAGGGTGCTGGTCGTCGAGGACGACACGACGATCGTGGACGCCATCGCGGCCCGGCTGCGGGCCGAGGGCTTCCAGGTGCAAACGGCGCTGGACGGCCCCGCCGCCGTCGACACGGCCGAGGCATGGCAGCCGGACCTCATGGTCCTCGACATCATGCTGCCGGGCTTCGACGGCCTGGAGGTGTGCCGCCGGGTCCAGGCCCGCCGGCCCGTGCCGGTCCTCATGCTGACGGCCCGCGACGACGAGACGGACATGCTGGTCGGGCTCGGCGTCGGCGCGGACGACTACATGACCAAGCCGTTCTCGATGCGCGAGCTCGCGGCGCGGGTGCACGTCCTGCTGCGCCGGGTGGAGCGGGCCGCGCTCGCCGCCACCACGCCGCGCACCGGCATACTCCGCCTCGGCGAACTGGAGATCGACCACGCGCAGCGCCGGGTACGGGTGCGCGGCGAGGACGTCCACCTGACGCCGACCGAGTTCGACCTGCTGAGCTGCCTGGCGAACACCCCGCGCGCCGTGCTCTCCCGCGAGCAGCTGCTCGCCGAGGTGTGGGACTGGGCCGACGCGTCCGGCACCCGCACCGTGGACAGCCACATCAAGGCGCTGCGCCGGAAGATCGGCGCGGAGCGGATCCGTACGGTCCATGGCGTGGGTTACGCGCTGGAGACCCCGGCGCCATGAGCCGGGCGGGAGACCGGGCCCGGCAGCTGCGCGGCAGCGGCGAGCGGCCCGGGTGGGACGAGCCGGGCAGGCGCGGCAGATGGGCCAGGGCGAGGCGGGGCCTGAAGGGCCGGATCGCGGCCGGGCTGCGGTCGGTGTCGATATCGATCAAGACGAAGCTCGGCTCCCTCGTCGTGGTCTCCGTCTTCATCACGACCGGGCTGCTCATGGTGGCCCTGCAGACCCGCACCGAGCTCCGCTTCATCACCGTCTTCTCGGTGATAGCGACCCTGCTGATCACCCAGTTCGTCGCGCACGGGCTCACCGCCCCGCTGGACGAGATGAACACCGTCGCCCGCGCCATCTCGCACGGCGACTACACGCGCCGGGTGCGCGGCGCCGACCGCCGCGACGAGCTCGGCGACCTGGCGGGCACCATCAACCGGATGGCCGACGACCTGGAGGCCGTGGACCGGCACCGCAAGGAACTCGTGGCGAATGTCTCGCACGAGCTGCGCACGCCCATCGCGGCGCTGCGCGCGGTCCTGGAGAACGTGGTCGACGGCGTCTCGGCGGCCGATCCCGAGACGATGCGCACGGCCCTGAAGCAGACCGAGCGCCTGGGGCGCCTCGTCGAGACCCTCCTGGACCTCTCCCGCCTGGACAACGGCGTGGTGACACTGCGCGCCCACCGCTTCGAGGTGTGGCCGTATCTGTCGGGCGTCCTCAAGGAAGCCAACCTGGCGGCCGCCCAGCGCAAGCTGTCCTCCGGCTCGGGCAACCACCAGCGCACCGACGTCCATCTGCACCTGGACGTGTCGCCCCCGGAGCTCACCGCGCACGCGGACGCGGAACGGCTCCACCAGGTCGTGGCGAATCTCATCGACAACGCCGTGAAGCACTCCCCGCCGCACGGCCGGGTGACCGTACGGGCCCGGCGCGGCGCCCACCCCGGCTCGCTCGATCTGGAGGTCCTCGACGAGGGGCCCGGGATACCGCAGTCGGAGTGGCACCGGGTGTTCGAACGGTTCAACCGCGGCACCGCGCCCTCGCCGCACGGTCCGGGCAGCGACGGCGGCACGGGGCTCGGTCTCGCCATCGCGCGCTGGGCGGTGGACCTCCACGGTGGCCGGATCGGCGTGGCCGAATCCGCGCGCGGCTGCCGGATCCAGGTCACCCTTCCGGGGACCCCCCGTCCGCAAAATTGACGTAAAGTTCGAACCGGAAGCGGTCCTTCTGCGTGGTGTTCTGCGGAAGCGGTCCTTCCAGGGCGCGGTCCAGGGGGCCGCGGCCGCGCTGTCGTGTACCCGCAGGACCCGGAGAGAAGCGGAACCACGCTTGTTTCCCGCCATTTCGCGCCCCGAAACACGGCTTCCGGTGTGACTTACGCGACTGTGGCCTGCCCCGTCTGCGCGTCCCGGCCGGCAAGGCGTAGCCTTTATTTCCGCTGTCCATCACCTTGTGAAGCGGAAGAGGGCGGTTACCGCCGTGTCGTCTCAGTCCCCCAGTAATTCGAGCGTCTCGACCGACCAAGACGGGCAGGGCAAGAACCCTGCGGCCGGCTTTGGTGCCAATGAGTGGCTTGTCGACGAGATCTATCAGCAGTACCTCCAGGACCCCAATTCGGTCGACCGTGCCTGGTGGGACTTCTTCGCCGACTACAAGCCGGGCGCCGCCGGCACGGCGGACAACCCTGTTCAGGGTGCTCCCACCACGACCGCGCCCGCCGCGGCCGCCCCGGCTCCCGCGGCACCGGCCACCCCGGCCGCCGCACCGGCGCCGGCCAAGGCCGCTCCGGCCGCCTTCCCGGCTCCGGCCCAGGCGAAGCCCGCGGCGGCCGCCGCGCCCGCTGCGCCTGCCAAGCCCGCCGCCGCACCGGCCGCCGCCAAGCCGGCTGCCAAGGCGGCCGACGCCACGGAGGCCCCGGCAGGGCCGGAGTACGTGACGCTGCGCGGTCCCGCCGCCGCGGTCGCCAAGAACATGAACGCCTCGCTGGAGATGCCGACGGCCACGTCCGTCCGCGCCGTCCCGGTGAAGCTGCTGTTCGACAACCGCATCGTCATCAACAACCACCTCAAGCGCGCCCGGGGCGGGAAGGTCTCCTTCACCCACCTCATCGGGTACGCGATGGTGCAGGCGATCAAGGCCATGCCGTCGATGAACTACGCGTTCGTCGAGAAGGACGGCAAGCCGACCCTGGTCAAGCCGGAGCACGTCAACTTCGGTCTCGCCATCGACCTGGTGAAGCCCAACGGCGACCGCCAGCTCGTCGTCGCCGGCATCAAGAAGGCCGAGACGCTCAACTTCTTCGAGTTCTGGCAGGCGTACGAGGACATCGTCCGCCGCGCCCGGAACAACAAGCTGACGATGGACGACTTCACCGGCGTCACCGTCTCGCTGACCAACCCCGGCGGCCTCGGCACCGTGCACTCCGTGCCGCGTCTGATGCCCGGACAGTCGGTCATCATGGGCGTCGGCTCGATGGACTACCCGGCCGAGTTCCAGGGCACCTCGCAGGACACCCTGAACAAGCTGGGCATCTCGAAGGTGATGACCCTCACCTCGACCTACGACCACCGGGTCATCCAGGGTGCCGCTTCGGGCGAGTTCCTGCGCGTCGTCGCCAACCTGCTCCTCGGTGACAACGGGTTCTTCGACGACATCTTCGAGGCGCTGCGCATCCCCTACGAGCCGGTCCGCTGGCTCAAGGACATCGACGCCTCGCACGACGACGACGTCACGAAGGCCGCCCGCGTCTTCGAGCTGATCCACTCCTACCGGGTCCGCGGCCACGTCATGGCCGACACCGACCCGCTGGAGTACCGCCAGCGCAAGCACCCCGACCTGGACATCACCGAGCACGGCCTCACCCTGTGGGACCTGGAGCGCGAGTTCGCGGTCGGCGGCTTCGCCGGCAAGACCCTGATGAAGCTGCGCGACGTCCTCGGCGTCCTGCGCGACTCGTACTGCCGCACCACCGGCATCGAGTTCATGCACATCCAGGACCCCAAGCAGCGCAAGTGGATCCAGGACCGCGTCGAGCGCTCGCACTCCAAGCCGGAGCGCGAGGAGCAGCTGCGCATCCTGCGCCGTCTGAACGCCGCCGAGGCGTTCGAGACGTTCCTGCAGACCAAGTACGTCGGCCAGAAGCGCTTCTCGCTCGAAGGCGGCGAGTCGGTCATTCCGCTGCTCGACGCCGTCATCGACAGCGCCGCCGAGTCGCGCCTGGACGAGGTCGTCATCGGCATGGCCCACCGCGGCCGTCTGAACGTCCTCGCCAACATCGTCGGCAAGTCGTACGCGCAGATCTTCCGCGAGTTCGAGGGCAACCTCGACCCGAAGTCGATGCACGGCTCCGGCGACGTGAAGTACCACCTGGGCGCCTCCGGCACCTTCACCGGTCTGGACGGCGAGCAGATCAAGGTCTCGCTCGTCGCGAACCCCTCGCACCTGGAGGCGGTCGACCCGGTCCTGGAGGGTGTCGCCCGCGCCAAGCAGGACGTCATCAACAAGGGCGGCACGGACTTCACGGTCCTGCCGGTCGCCCTGCACGGTGACGCGGCCTTCGCCGGCCAGGGTGTCGTCGCCGAGACCCTGAACATGTCGCAGCTGCGCGGCTACCGCACCGGCGGCACGGTCCACATCGTCATCAACAACCAGGTCGGCTTCACCGCCGCCCCGGAGTCGTCGCGCTCGTCCATGTACGCCACCGACGTGGCCCGCATGATCGAGGCGCCGATCATCCACGTGAACGGCGACGACCCGGAGGCCGTGGTCCGCGTCGCGCGGCTCGCCTTCGAGTTCCGCCAGACGTTCAACAAGGACGTCGTGATCGACCTCATCTGCTACCGCCGCCGCGGTCACAACGAGGGCGACAACCCGCAGTTCACCAACCCGCAGATGTACAACCTGATCGACAAGAAGCGCTCGGTGCGCAAGCTCTACACCGAGTCGCTCATCGGTCGCGGCGACATCACCCTGGAGGAGGCCGAGCAGGCCCTGCAGGACTTCCAGGGCCAGCTGGAGAAGGTGTTCGCGGAGGTCCGCGAGGCCACCTCGGCGCCGGGCGAGATCCAGTCGTCGGACGCCCAGGCGCAGTTCCCGGTCACGGTCTCCACGGCGGTCTCCCAGGAGATCGTCAAGCGCATCGCCGAGTCGCAGGTGAACATCCCCGAGCGGATCACCGTCCACCCGCGTCTGATGCCGCAGATGCAGCGTCGCGCCGCCTCCGTCGAGGACGGCACGATCGACTGGGGCACGGGCGAGACCCTGGCCATCGGTTCGCTGCTCATGGAGGGCGTCCCGGTCCGGCTCTCCGGCCAGGACACCCGCCGCGGCACCTTCGGCCAGCGCCACGCGGTCCTGGTCGACCAGGTCACCGGCGAGGACTACACCCCGCTGATGTACCTGTCGGACGAGCAGGCGCGCTACAACGTCTACGACTCGCTGCTCTCCGAGTACGCGGCGATGGGCTTCGAGTACGGCTACTCGCTGGCCCGTCCCGAGTCCCTGGTGATGTGGGAGGCGCAGTTCGGCGACTTCGTCAACGGCGCCCAGACGGTCGTCGACGAGTTCATCTCGTCGGCCGAGCAGAAGTGGGGCCAGACCTCCGGCGTCACGCTGCTGCTGCCGCACGGCTACGAGGGCCAGGGCCCGGACCACTCGTCCGCCCGCCCGGAGCGCTTCCTCCAGATGTGCGCGCAGAACAACATGACGGTCGCGATGCCGACGCTGCCGTCGAACTACTTCCACCTGCTGCGCTGGCAGGTCCACAACCCGCACCACAAGCCGCTCATCGTCTTCACCCCGAAGTCGATGCTGCGTCTGAAGGCGGCGGCGTCGAAGGCCGAGGAGTTCACCAGCGGTGGCTTCCGCCCGGTGATCGGCGACGAGCACGTGGACGCGAGCGCGGTCCGCAAGGTCGTCTTCTGCGCGGGCAAGGTCTACTACGACCTGGCCGCCGAGCGCGAGAAGCGCGGCGCGAACGACACGGCGATCATCCGCATCGAGCGCCTGTACCCGCTGCCGGGTGCCGAGCTCCAGGCGGAGATCGCCAAGTTCCCGAACGCCGAGAAGTACCTGTGGGCCCAGGAGGAGCCGGCGAACCAGGGTGCCTGGCCGTTCATCGCGCTCAACCTGATCGACCACCTGGACCTGGCCGTCGGCGCGGACGTGCCGCACGGCGAGCGCCTGCGCCGCATCTCGCGCCCGCACGGCTCGTCCCCGGCGGTGGGCTCGAAGAAGCGCCACGAGCAGGAGCAGGAGCAGCTGGTGAACGAGGTCTTCGAGGCCTAGCACCGGCAGGCTGTACGCAGCGGAAGGGCCCGGCACCCCGATTCCAGGGGGTGCCGGGCCCTTCGGCGTGGGCGGCGTAGGTGACGCGGGCGGGTGTGGCGGGCGGGGGGCGACGGGCGGGGGTGACCTCAGCCCGGCCCGTCGTCACCGCGGGGGCCGTCGGCTGCCCCGGGGGCGTCGGTCTCGCCGTCATCGCCGCGATGCCCGGACCGGGCGTGCCCGTCCTCGGCATCTCCGTCCTCGGCATCTCCGTCCTCGGCGTGTCCGTCCTCGGCGTGTCCGGCGGCTCCGCCCTGCGGCACCCGTATGAGGACGCTGCCGCTGGCGAGGTCTATGGGGCCGCGGCCCGGATCGGAGTCGCCGACCTCGTCGAGCGTGATCTCCTGGCGGCGGCGCTCCTCTTCCGTGTGCCGCCGCCCTGGCGCGAAAAGCTCGTCGAGCCCACCGAACATCCGAAGCCACCTCCGTCAGCCGTCCCGTACTCACACAACGCCGTGCGACGCCCGTCAGATCCCGATCATGGCCGCCGATTCCGTCGGCCGCGCCCCGGGACGACCCCGCGGGAACGACCGGAGACGCTGACCTCGCGGTACCCCGGCCCCGGCCGGCGAACCGGGTCGTCGGACCCTCACATCGTCGGCACGGCGAGCGCGGTCGCCAGCTCGGGGTGCTGCCGCCGGAGCTCGTCGACGAGCCGGCGCAGCGGCGATGCGGCGCTCACATTGGTGACCGCGGCCCTGATCGGCAGCAGGACGCTGCCGCCGGAGCGGAGCGTCAGGCGGATGCCGCGCATCTCCATCTGCTTGGCCGCACCGAGGGGCCGGATCGTCACCGTCTGCTTCACCATGTCGGCCGCCGCGATGTCCGTGACCGCCACCGAGCCGGCCGGCGGGAGCCCCGTCTTGCGGCCGCCCCGCGGCGTCCGCCACGCGATGGTGTCGGCGTCGATCCGCACCCACCCCTGGGAGGGCAGCAGAAGAAATCGCACGATCAGGGCAATCGCTGCGACGCCGATGACGGCCTGCAAAATGGTGGACGACAAGCTCACGCCAATGGCGAACAGGATGCAGCCGAAGAATATCGACGCGTTCACCGCTTGGCGCATCGTGAATATCTGGACCTTCACAACCAACTCCGGAACATAAGAGTGAGCCGCCCGCCCCCTGCGGACGGACGGCGGAGCAATGTCGTTACTGCTGGACGGCGACGGCGAGCCCCTGGGCCAACTCCGGCCGCCGGCGGCGCAGTTCGTCGAGGAGGCGCCGGAACGGTGTCCCGGCGGACAGCCTCAGGGCGAGGCCGCGAATGGGCAGGACGACGTTCTCGCCGTCCGTCAACTCCAGGCACACCGCCCGCATTTCCACCTGCCGCTTGGTCCACAGCACGCGTGAGGTGGGGTGTTGCACGATCACCTCGGCCGCGACGATGTCACGCAGGGCCACCGAACCGGACGGCGAAACCTCCTGCTTCAGCAGCGACTTGTGCGTCCGCCACTCCAGCACATCGCCGTCGAACCGCACCCACGCCTTCGAGGGCAGCAGCAGACAGCGCTGCACCACGAAGAGCGCGGCGATCCCGAGGAAGCCGCACATCACCAAGTCACCGGTCGATCCGGTTTCCTTGGCATCCGCGTACCAATAGAGGCCGAGCAGGGCGAAAATGACGACGGCGCCGATGCTGTATCGCACCATTTGCCGCATGGTAAATATCTGAATCTTCACAAAACTTCCCACCCCTGAGCACAAAACAGACCGGGAAACTATCAGCGAAGCGTCCAAGGACAGTCCATGCGGAAATAAAGCACGCGTAAAGAACGAGCGGCGCCCGCCCGGTGACGGCCGCCCGATACCCTGAGGGCCGAACATCCGGTACGTCGTCCCAGGAGCAAGTTGTGTACTTCACCGACCGCGGCATCGAGGAGCTGGAGAAGCGGCGCGGCGAGGAGGAGGTCACCTTCGAGTGGCTCGCCGAGCAGCTGCGCACCTTCGTCGACCTGAACCCGGACTTCGAGGTCCCGGTCGAGCGGCTCGCCACGTGGCTGGCCCGGCTCGACGACGAGGACGAGGACGAGGAGTAGACGAGAGGGAGGGCACCCCGGGGAACTCGGGGCGTCCGGGATGCGGCTGACGCGTATGACGCAGACGCGTCAGCCGCAGACGTGCCAGCCGTGCGCGGGGTCCCGCATCCGGTCGTACGCGAGCCCCAGCGCGCCGTGGGCGACGAGGATCGCGCCCGCCGCCGTCCATCCGCCACTGCGCCGGGTGAGGCCCCAGGCCGCGAGCGGCAGCCCCGCGGCGAGCTGGGCGCCGCCCAGGAGCCGCGCCCTGGGGCCGCGCACCCATGGGCCGGCCGGGCCGCCCTCGACCGCGTCGAGCTCGGCGCGCACGGCGTCGCGCCAGCCGGACCACGCGACCGTCTCCGCGCCCTGCGCCTCGGCCACCGAGCGCAGCCGGTCCGTCCGTTCGCCCGGGGTCAGACCGGCGGGCAGGGCGACGCCGGTACGGGCCAGGACCGCGAGCAGTCCGAGGAGGCGGGCCCGCGCGTCGGCGGCCGGATCGGGACGGGTCAGCCCGTCGAGCACCTCCACATCGCCCACGGGGTCGAGGCCCAGCCGGGCGGCGAAGGTGCGCATCGCCTCGCCCTCGCCCACCGGCGTGCCGTCGGCGAGCCAGACGTAGCCGACCGTACGGCGGAAGCCCGAGGCCAGGGTGTAGCCCGCCCGGGAGTCGTCCCACCACAGCGCCAGCGCGGGGCGGCCCGCGCCGACGGTGAGGGCACCGGCCCAGCCGGCGAGCACTTGGTCGACCGGGTCGTCGCCGGGCAGCCAGGGTGTGGCCGAGGGGACGAGCACGCTCCAGCCCTCACCGGCCGGCGCCAGGAGCATCGGCTCGCGCAGCAGATGGGCGACCGGGCGGACCACCGCGGGTTCGGCGCGGCACAGGAGCAGCGCTCCGGGGGTGGCGACAGGGGCGACGGGCACGCCCCCACGCTAGGTCACACAGCGGGTCATTTCGCCCCAGGAACACCCGGGCGGGCGTGACTCGCGGTCGCCGCTCGCGGGGCGCGGGCGCGCCTTGACTTTCCGAATCCGCGATATATCGTGTCTACCAAGAGACGCGATATGTTGCGTCTGGTCGTATCCGTGCGCAGCGCCCAGGAGGTCGGCACATGCCCGAGTCCACGTGGACCGTCCGAGAGTCGCAGAAGCTCACTTTCGACGAGCCGCTGACCAAGCTCCATGTCCGCGTCGTCAACGGAACGGTGAACGTCGTGGGGACCGAGGAGAGTTCCTCGCGTCTGGAGATCACCGCGGTCGAGGGGCCACCCTTGATCGTGACGCGCGAGGGGTCGACCCTCACCGTCGCCTACGAGGACCTGCAGTGGCGCGGCTTCCTGAAGTGGCTCGACCGCAAGGGCTGGAACCGCAGCGCGGTGGTCTCGCTCGCCGTACCGGCGGGCGCGGACGTCGAGGTGGGCACGGTCGGCGCGGGCGCCGTGGTCTCCGGGATCCGGGGGCGTACGGAGGTACGGGGTGTCACCGGTGACGCGACCCTCGTCAAGCTCGCCGGGACGGTCCGCGCCGAGAGCGTGTCCGGGCACGTGGAGGCGCAGGCGGTCACGGGCGACCTCCACTTCAAGTCGGTGTCCGGCAACCTGACCGTCATCGAGGGGGCGGGGGCCGCGGTGTCGGCCGAGTCCGTCAGCGGCGACATGGTGCTCGACCTCGACACCGGCACGAAGGCCACCGACATCCGTCTGACCTCGGTGTCGGGCGAGATCGCCATCCGGCTGCCGCACCCGGCCGACGCGCACGTCGAGGCCAACACGGCGAGCGGGGCGGTCTCCAGCGCCTTCGAGGACCTGCGGGTCGGCGGGCAGTGGGGCACGAAGAAGATCACCGGCACGCTGGGGGCGGGGACGGGGACGCTCAAGGCCACGACGGTCTCCGGCTCGATCGCGCTGCTGCGCAGGCCGGCGGAGGAGGAGGGGCCGTTCGAACCCCCCTACGAGCCCGAGCCGCCGGCCGACGCCGCCTCCCCCACCTCCGACCAGCCCGGCCCCACCGGCCCCATCGGCCCGACCGGCCCCGTCGGCCCGACCAAGAAGGTGCTCTGACATGGCCCCCGTCTTCGCCCACGGCCGTCTCCGCCTCTACCTCCTCAAGCTGCTCGACGAGGCACCGCGCCACGGCTACGAGGTGATCCGCCTGCTCGAAGAGCGCTTCCAGGGGCTGTACGCGCCGAGCGCCGGCACGGTCTACCCGCGGCTCGCCAAGCTGGAGGCCGAGGGTCTGGTCACGCACACCACCGAGGGCGGCCGCAAGGTCTACTCGATCACCGACGCGGGCCGTGCGGAGTTGGCGGGCCGGGGCGGTGAACTCGCCGATCTGGAGCTGGAGATCCGCGAGTCCGTCTCCGAACTCGCCGCCGAGATCCGCGACGACGTACGCGGTGCGGCGGGCAGCCTGCGCGACGACATGCGCCGGGCGGCCCAGGAGGCCCGTACCGGCCAGGGTCCGGCCGGCGCCGGCCGGGGCGACGGTTCGTGGGCGGACGCGGAGGGGTGGCAGCAGGCGAAGGAGGAGTTCAAGCGCGCGAAGCAGGAGTGGAAGGAGCAGGCGCGCCGGGCGAAGGACGAGTCCAGGCGGGCCCGCGACGAGGCCCAGCAGGCGCGCCGCCAGGCCAAGGAGGCGCAGGAGAAGGCGCGCGAGGACATGCAGCGGATCGCCCGCGACGTTCAGCGCCAGGTGCAGGAGCACTTCGCGCGGGGCGACTGGCCGACGGGGGTACGGGAGGGGCTCGCCGAGATCACCAAGGAGTTCGGCCGGTTCGGCTTCGGCCAGGCGCCTGCGGCTTCGGCTTCGGCTTCGGCTGAGCCGGAGTGGGCGCGGGAGGGGTCGTCCGGTGACCCGGCGCGGGATCTGGACCGTCTGCTCGACCGGTTCCGGGACGACATCCGGGACGCGGCCCGGGACCACGGGGTGTCCGAGCCCCAACTGGCGCAGGCCCGCGCCCACTTGGCCAGGGCCGCAACCGAAATCACCACGGCCCTCCGCCCCTGACGCCGCGACGTCGTCCGACCCCGGTTCCCCGCGCCCCCCGGGCGGCTTGCCCTAGGCAGGGTGCTTGGCCGCGGCCCCCTCACGGCGCAGTTCCCCGCACCCCCGGGCGGCTTGCCCTAGGCAGGGTGCTTGGCCGCGGCCCCCTCACCGCGCAGTTCCCCGCGCCCCCGGGTGGCTTGCCCTAGGCAGGGTGCTTGGTCGCGGCCTCTTCAGCCCGTCCGGCGTTTGAGGACGAGCGCCCTTCAGGCGCGAACGGGGTCTGGGGCAGAGTCCCAGGAGTTGGACCTCAGCCCGTTTCGTAACCCCCGGAGGGTTTTGGGAAGGGGCGGGGTGGGGCCATCACGGGGTTTGGGGCGGAGCCCCAGTCACCCCCGGCCTTCGGGTGCGGACCGTGCTGGGGCACCCGCGCAGTTCCCCGCGCCCCTAAAGACGTAGGGCACCCGGCACCAAGCCCGCACCCTCGCCCGCCGCAGCGGAGCCGCGCAAACGGCACAGCCCCGCGCCCCTGGTAGGGCACCCGGCGCCGACCGGACGCGCCCGGTAGGGCACCCGGCGTCGCAGCCCGCACCCTCGCCCACCGCAGCGGAGCCGCGCGAAAGGCGTAGGTCCGCGCGCTGGGCCGGGGTCAGGGGGCCAGGGCTTGTTCGACCTCTCCGTACGTGCCGCCGAGCCCCGCAAGAACCTCCCCCACCAACCCCGGCAACACCACCAGCGCGAGCAACACATGCTCGTCGCCGATCGACTTCCGCTTTCGCGCCACAGCCAGCCGGAGCGACTTCTCCAGGACCTTCTTCGACCCCTTCGTGAAGGCCGGCCTCCCCGAGGGCCACGCCTTGCCCGGCTCCGCGCCGGAGAGCGCGCCGGGCCCGTGCACCTCCTCGACCCGCGTGACGATCTCCTCGACGGCGATGCCCAGCCCCGCCAGCGCGTCCTCGTCCGCCTTGGACATGCCGCCCCGGCGCCGCGCGGCGGCCAGCGCCTCGGTGATCTCGGCGCGCCGGGAGGTGAGGCCGAGGGAGGCGAGCGCGGCCCCCGCCCGGGTGTCCTCCCGGTCGAGGAGGGCGAGCAGCAGGTGCTCCTCGGTCACCACCGGGGACCCCGCGCGGGACGCGTGCTCGACGGCACCAGCCACCACCCCCCGCGCATCCGCCGTGAATCGCTCGAACATCAAGTCCTCCCGTGCTTCTTGTGGACGGCCTGGCGGCTGACCCCCAGTTCGGCGGCGATCTCCTGCCATGACCAGCCCTGGTTGCGGGCGCTTCGTACCTGTACGGATTCGAGCTGTTCCAGGAGCCGTCGCAGCGCGGCGACGGCTCGCAGTCCGACCCTCGGGTCGCGGTCGCCGGCTCGTGCGGCGAGATCGGTGGCCTCGGTCATGCCTGTCAACGTACATTGACACGCGGCCCCCGTCAACCAAAGTTGACATCCGGCTCGGAAAAAGGGCCGCGGCCCCGCGCACGCACGCGCGGACCCACGGCCCCGAAGCCCGGCCGGACCGGCCGGCCCTCCCCCGGCCCGCCTCACCCCACCGTGAGCACGACCTTTCCGAACAGGTCGCCCGACGCCACCTTCTCGAAGCCCTCACGCGCCCGGTCCAGCGGAAGGACCTCGTCGATGACGGGACGTACCCCCGTGGCCGAGCAGAACGCCAGCAGGTCCTCCAGCTCGTCCTTCGTGCCCATCGTGGAGCCCACGACCTTCAGTTCGAGGAAGAAGATGCGGGTCAGCTCGGCGTGGGCGGGACGGTCGCCGCTGGTGGCGCCGGAGATGACCAGGGTGCCGCCGGGCCGCAGCGACTTGACCGAGTGGGACCAGGTCGCAGCGCCCACCGTCTCGATCACCGCGTCGACGCGCTGCGGCAGCCGCGCACCGGATTCGTACGCCTCGACCGCGCCCAGCTCCACGGCCCGCTTGCGCTTGGCCTCGTCGCGGCTGGTCGCGAAGACCCGCAGGCCCGCCGCCTTGCCGAGCACGATCGCGGCGGTGGCGACCCCGCCGCCCGCGCCCTGCACGAGCACCGAATCCCCGGGCCGCACACCGGCGTTGGTGAAGAGCATCCGGTACGCCGTGAGCCACGCCGTCGGCAGGCACGCGGCCTCCGCGAAGCTCATCCCCTTCGGCTTGGGCAGCACGTTCCAGGTGGGCACGGCGACCTGCTCGGCGAAGGTGCCCTGGTACTTCTCGGTGAGGATCGAGCGGCCCTCGGTGGGGCCGACCCCGTGGCCGCTCTGGCCGATCACCGAGTGCAGGACGACCTCGTTGCCGTCCCGGTCGATCCCGGCCGCGTCGCAGCCCAGGATCATCGGCAGCTTGTCCTCGCCGAGTCCGACGCCGCGCAGCGACCAGACGTCGTGGTGGTTGAGGGAGGCGGCCCGTACGTCGATCAGGCTCCAGCCGGGGCGTACCTCGGGGGCCGGCCGCTCCCCCAACTCAAGGCCGCTGAGCGGCTGGTCACGGTCGATGCGGGCGGCGTAGGCGGCGAACATGGCCCCGACCCTAGGGTGCGGGGCCCGGCTGCCGGAACCTCCCACGGCTGTGACGCCCCGCACGCCGCACGGCGGCCACGAAAAAGCCGTGCCGGGCTCCCCCGGAGGAGGGCCCGGCACGGCTTGTGCGCAGAGCTACCGCGCGGTGTTACCGGCGCGCCACGCCCTCGGCGCGGGCGGCGGCCGCCACCGCGGCGGTGACGGCGGGGGCGACCCGCTCGTCGAACGGCGACGGGATGACGTAGTCGGCGGCGAGCTGGTCGCCCACGACGTCGGCCAGCGCGTTGGCCGCGGCGATCTTCATGCCCTCGGTGATCCGGGAGGCCCGGACCTGGAGGGCGCCCGCGAAGATGCCGGGGAACGCGAGCACGTTGTTGATCTGGTTCGGGTAGTCCGAGCGGCCGGTGGCCACGACCGACGCGTACTTGTGCGCGATGTCGGGGTGCACCTCGGGGTTCGGGTTGGCCATCGCGAAGACGAAGGCACCCGGCGCCATCGAGGCGACCGCGGGCTCGGGGACCGTACCGCCGGAGACGCCGATGAAGACGTCCGCGCCGGCCAGCGCGCTCTCCAGCGAGCCGGTCAGGCCCGCCTTGTTGGTGAGCTCGGCGAGCTCCCGCTTGACGTCCGTCAGGTCCGTACGGTCGCTGCTGACGATGCCCTTGCGGTCCGTGACCGCCACGTCGCCGAGGCCCGCTTCGAGCAGGAACTTGGCGATGGCGACACCGGCCGCGCCGGCCCCGGAGATCACGGCGCGCAGGTCGCCGAGGGTGCGTCCGGTGAGCTTCGCGGCGTTGCGCAGGGCGGCCAGGGTGACGACGGCCGTGCCGTGCTGGTCGTCGTGGAAGACCGGGATGTCCAGGGCTTCCTGCAGGCGCCGCTCGATCTCGAAGCAGCGGGGGGCCGAGATGTCCTCCAGGTTCACCCCGCCGAAGGAGGGGGCGAGGCGGACGACGGTCTCGATGATCTCGTCCGTGTCGGTGGTCGCGAGCGCGATCGGCACCGCGTCGACGCCGCCGAACTGCTTGAAGAGGATCGCCTTGCCCTCCATGACCGGGAGGGAGGCCTCGGGACCGATGTCACCGAGTCCGAGCACCGCGGTGCCGTCCGTCACGACGGCGACCACCTGCGACTTCCAGGTGTAGTCGTGGACCAGCTCCGGGTTCTCCGCGATCGCGCTGCACACCTTGGCGACGCCCGGCGTGTAGGCGAGGGACAGGTCGTCCTTGTCCCGGATCGGCACGGTGGCCTGCACGGCCATCTTGCCGCCACGGTGGAGCGCGAAGGCAGGGTCGAAGGATTCGACGGAATCTCCGTAGCCCTCCGTGCTGCTGTCGCTGCGAGGATTGACGATCTCCGCTGCCATGGTGTTGTACCCCTTAAGTCTTCATCAGTTGAGGGTGGCCACTCCTTGTTGAGGAGGGGTGGGCGGACCCGCGTACGTTCCCCGCTGAGGGCGGTTGGCCCACCCCGCGGGGAGGAGGTACGTACGCGCGGGCGCGCCGCACACGCGCCCTGAGCCCCGGATGAGGGGTGTAAGGATCCTTCTTACCGGACAGAGACGTCCGCCGACGAGTCCATATTGACCCAGCGCCGACGCCGCGTCGCAAGCGGCCTCCGTACCGTGACACGACTCTTCACGTGTTGTCACGACAAGTCGGTTACGCGGCATGGAACAGGTCCGTGCCGCCGCATGAACCGGAGATTCTGCGGTCCGCGCGGGCACTGCCCGCACATGGTCCGGCGCCCGGAGCCGGGATGTGGCGGCCTGGACGGTTTCGGGGGGTGACCCGTTATCCGATTTTGACATGGCTGCGACCCTGATTTCCGCGGTCCGAATGGCAAGATGCGACTTCACACGCGGTTCACACCGCGGTCGCGACACCCGAGGATGCGTGCACGACCACCGCCAGGACCTGTGCGTTCTCGCTGTACGCACTCCATGGCCACTCCACTCACCACCTGCCGGAGGAACCCGACCATGACCGCAAGCACCACCCGCCGCACGACCGCCTCCACGTCCCGGATTGCCGCGGTCGGCGCGATCGCGGTCGCGGGCGCCCTCCTGGTGACCGGCTGCGGTGACCAGACGAAGAAGGGCTCGGCGCCCGAGTCCTCGGGCTCCAGCACCGCCCCGCTGTTCTCCAAGCTCCCCGCCAACATCCAGAAGGCCGGCGTCATCAAGGTCGGTACGGACGCCACGTACGCGCCCATGGAGTTCAAGCAGGGCGAGAACATCGTCGGCATCGACCCCGACATCGCCGCGGCCCTCGGCAAGCAGCTCGGGGTGAAGTTCGAGTTCACCAGCGGCACCTTCGACACCCTGCTCGGCGCGCTGCCCACCGGCCGCTACGACGCGGTCATGTCCTCGGTGAGCGACACCAAGGCCCGCCAGGAAGGCCTTGACAAGGACGGCAAGAAGACCGGTACGGGAGTCGACTTCGTCGACTACTACACCGCGAGCACCGGCATCCTGGTCAAGAAGGGCAACCCGCAGGGCATCAAGTCCACCGACGACCTCTGCGGCAAGACCATCGCCGTGCAGCGCGGCACCACCTACGAGCAGGCCGCCAAGGACCTCGCCGCCAAGTGCGAGAAGGACGGCAAGGGCAAGCTGAGCTTCGAGCCCTTCTCCACCGACGCCGAGGCGCAGACCCGCGTCAAGGCCGGCGGCGCCGTGGCCGACCTCAACGACTCCCCGGTCGCCGCGTACATCGCGAAGACCGCGGGCGGCGGCGCCGACTTCGAGTCGGTCGCCAACCCCTCGGACGCGGGCCCGTTCGGCATCGCGGTGGACAAGAAGAACACCCAGCTGCGCGACGCCCTGTCGCAGGCTCTTGACGCGATCATCAAGGACGGCTCGTACAAGGCGGCCATCGACAAGTGGGGCGGCGCGCAGGGCGCCGTCACCAAGGCAGCCATCAACGGCGGCTCCTGACCCGCGCACCACTGAAGGGCAGTCGCTGTGACTGACAAGCTCGACAAGACCCCCTCCGGCCCGGCCGACGCCGCGCCGGAGCAGGTCCCGCCGGATGTCATCCGTGCCATCCCGGTCCGCCACTACGGCCGCTGGGTCAGCGCCGTACTCGTCGTCGCCGTGCTCGGCGCGCTCGCGTACGCGTTCGCCCAGGGCAATGTGCGCTGGGCCACCGTCACCGACAAGCTGTTCGACTCCAGCATCCTGACCGGCCTGTGGCACACCGTGCTGATCAGCGTCGTCTCGATGGCGGTGGGTCTGGCCCTCGGTGTGCTGTTCGCCGTGATGCGGCTCTCGAAGAACCCGGTGACCAGCTCGGTCGCCTGGCTGTACATCTGGTTCTTCCGCGGCACCCCGGTCTACGTACAGCTCCTCATCTGGTTCAACCTGGCGCTGATCTTCCCGATCCTGAACCTCGGGTTCTACAAGGACTACATGACCGCGGTCATGACTCCGTTCCTCGCCGCCCTGCTCGGCCTCGGTCTCAACGAGGGCGCGTACATGGCGGAGATCGTCCGGGCCGGCATCCAGTCGGTGGACGAGGGACAGACCGAGGCCTCGCACGCGCTCGGCATGACGCAGATGCAGACCATGCGCCGCGTGGTGCTCCCCCAGTCGATGCGGGTGATCATCCCGCCGACGGGCAACGAGTTCATCAACATGCTGAAGACGTCGTCGCTAGTCGTCGCCGTCCAGTACCAGGACCTGCTGCGCAGCGCCCAGGACGTCGCCGCGACCTCGTTCGCGGTGATGGAGATGCTCTTCGTGGCGTCGATCTGGTACCTGGCCCTGACCAGCGTGTTCAGTGTCGGCCAGTACTACCTGGAGCGCCGATTCGCCCGCGGTTCGCTGCGCGCCCTGCCGCCCACGCCGCTGGAGCGCATCAAGTCGAACCTGCTCTCCCTCTCCCACTGGCGGCGGTGACCCCATGACTGCACAACCGATGGTCAAGGCGGAGGGCGTCCACAAGTCGTTCGGCCCCGCCCACATCCTCAAGGGCATCGACCTGGAGGTGGCCGAGGGCGAGGTGTTCTGCCTGATCGGCCCGTCCGGCTCCGGCAAGTCCACCTTCCTGCGGTGCATCAACCACCTGGAGCAGATCAACGCCGGGCGGCTCTACGTCGACGGCGAGCTGGTCGGCTACCGGCAGAAGGGCGACAAGCTCTACGAGCTGAAGGACAGTGAAGTCGCCCTGAAGCGCCGGGACATCGGCATGGTCTTCCAGCGCTTCAACCTGTTCCCGCACATGACCGCCGTCGAGAACGTCATGGAGGCGCCGGTCCAGGTCAAGCGCGAGTCGAAGTCGGTGGCCCGCGAGCGGGCGCTGAAGCTGCTCGACCGGGTGGGCCTCGCCGACAAGGCGGGCAACTACCCCTCGCAGCTCTCCGGCGGCCAGCAGCAGCGCGTGGCGATCGCCCGTGCGCTGGCGATGCAGCCGAAGCTGATGCTCTTCGACGAGCCGACCTCCGCGCTCGACCCCGAGCTGGTGGGCGATGTCCTGGACGTCATGCGGGGCCTGGCCGAGGACGGCATGACGATGATCGTGGTCACCCACGAGATGGGCTTCGCGCGCGAGGTCGGCGACTCGCTGGTGTTCATGGACGACGGTGTGGTGGTCGAGGCGGGCCACCCGCGCGACGTCCTGACCAACCCGCAGCACGACCGGACGAAGTCGTTCCTGTCGAAGGTGCTGTAACCGGCCGATGGACGAGGGGGGTTGCGGGCCGAGGCTCGCAACCCCCCTTTTCGCTGCCCTACTTGAGGGCGAGGAGCAGCGTGTCGGAGGGCGAGGCCCAGACGGGGCGGGCCTCGGCGAATCCGGCCGCGCGCAGGGTGGCGGCGTGCCAGGACGCGGAGGGCATGTCGCCGTCGGCGTGCTCGCCGTAGATCTCGTACCGCTGGGCGGTGGGTCCCGCGAGCACCGGGTCCGCGGCGGCCAGCGCCCACCACTGCGCCCAGTCGAGGGCGCCCCCGGCCTTGGCGTGGTCCATCCGGGCGTGGCGGTGGGCGCGTTCGGCGGCGTTGATGCGGGGCGTGGCCGGGTCGATCATGTGGTCGGCGTTCATGAACACACCGCCGTCGCGGACGAGCCCGCCGATCTGCCCGTAGAGCACGGCCAGCGGCTCGCTGTGCAGCCAGTGCAGGGCGGTCGCGGTCAGGACGGCGTCATAGGTCTCGTACGGGAGCGACTCGGCCCACTTCGGGTCCTTGAGGTCGGCGGTGACGAACGTGGCCCGGCCGTCCCCGGCGAAGGTGCCCTCGGCGATGGCGAGGAGCGCGGGGTCCAGGTCGACGCCGGTGCTGACCGCGTCGGGGAACCTCGCGAGGAGGCGGTCCGTGATGCTGCCCGTGCCGCACGCCAGGTCGAGCACGCGCGGCGCGGGGCCGACGCAGGCCTCGACCATGTCGAGCATGACCCGGAAGCGTTCCTCGCGGTCCGGCATGTACCACTCCTGCTGCCGGTCCCAGCTGTCCTGCCAGCCCCGCCAGGAATCGGGGGCACCGGCCTCCGCCTCGGACCCGGTATCCGTCCCGACGCCGACGCCGACTCCGGTCCCGGTCGTCCCGGTCCCGGTCCCCGGCCCCGCACCCGTCTCCGCGTTCGTACTCGTTTCCGACACCGGAAGCCCTCCTTGGGAGCCACTGTGTAATACCCTCGAAGGGTACCCAGCCGTTACCTGAATCGCTCCCGACCCTAGACCGCCGCCGTAAGGACTACAAGTGGAACTGGCCTATTACTCGGACTACGCCGTACGCCTGGTCAACACCGAGGAGCCGGCCCGCAACAAGGACGCGCTGACATCGGTCGACGCGGTCCGGGAGCTGTTCGGCGGCAACCAGTCGGCGGCCCGCAGGGCGACCGACGCGGATGTGACGCGCTTCCGATCGGTGCGGGCCCGGCTGCGGGCGGTCTTCGAGGCGGCGGACCGCGGCGAGGAGGTTCAGGCGGTGGACCTGCTCAACTCGCTGCTCCTCGAATTCCCCGTCAGCCCGCAGGTGTCGGGACACGAGCACCGCGACGCGGACGACCGCCCGCTGTGGCACATGCACCTGGCCGACCACCCGTCGAACGCGACGGCCGGCTACGCGGCGATCGCCTCCATGGGCCTGGCGTTCCACCTGACGGAGTTCGGGGTCGACCGGCTGGGCCTGTGTCAGGCAGCGCCGTGCCGCAACGCCTATCTCGACACCTCGACCAACCGGTCGCGGCGCTACTGCTCGGACCGCTGCGCGACCCGCGCCAACGTCGCCGCCTACCGCGCCCGCAAGCGCCAGGAGACCGAGCGGTCGGACAGCACGAGCCTGACCGCCGAGACGGCCCAGGACGCCAGGTAGCCCGCCGTGCGCCGGCGCCCGGCCGTCATCGGCCGAAAGCGCCCGCGCACCCGGCCGAGCACCAGCTCGACCGGGACGGCGCCGAAGGCCCTGCTGTCCACGACCTCGTCGTCGGTGTTGTCGCCGAGCACCCACCAGCCGCTCTCGCGCAGCTCCATCAGCCGCTTGACGATGAGCAGATCCTGCTGCAGGGGGTGGCGCAGCACCGCCACGTCACCGGCCCGCAGCTCGGCTCCGTAATGCACGAGCAGCTGATCCCCGTGCAACAGCGTGGGGACCATCGAGGTCCCCAGGACCTCAGCGATCCCCAACGGCACCCTCGGCTCCCGCCCCTCGTCCGTCATCCGTCACCCACCTCCAGGCCACCGGCACCCCGCCGCCACACCCACGGTACGTTCCGCCACGAGTCCCGGGGTGACCCTGGACTTTTGACCTAAGCCCATGGGGGCACCCGCGAAATACCGTCTCTCACCGAGTAATGTCCCACCTGAGAAGACGATCACGAGGAAGGACAGCTCAATGCTTTCCCGCCTGTTTGCCCCCAAGGTGAAGGTCAGCGCGCACTGCGACCTGCCCTGCGGTGTGTACGACCCTGCCCAGGCCCGCATCGAGGCGGAGTCGGTCAAGGCCGTACAGGAGAAGTTCCAGGCCAACGAGGACCCGCACTTCCGTGCGCGTGCCGTGGTCATCAAGGAACAGCGTGCGGAGCTCGCGAAGCACCACGTCTCCGTGCTGTGGAGCGACTACTTCAAGCCCCCGCACTTCGAGAAGTACCCCCAGCTCCACCAGCTGGTCAACGACACCCTCAAGGCCCTCTCCACCGCGAAGGCCTCGACGGACCCGAAGACCGGCGAGAAGGCGCTCGAACTCATCGCCGAGATCGACCGCATCTTCTGGGAGACGAAGAAGGCCTGACCTCAGGTCACCCTTCGGAGCTGCGACGTCCTCTTCCCGGGCGCTCGCGGTGTCTCCAGGTCCGCACCCGGCCCGCAGGCCGCCGTACTCGGCGTCCATGACGGAGCGGGTGCGGACTTTTTTCGCCCTCGCGGCGCCGAGCCGTCCGACGAAGGGAACCACCGTGCCCCCGGGGACCGGCCACCGGCCACCAGCACCCGACCCCGCGCTCGGCGCGATGACGGTGCTGGTCGCCGCGGTCATCGTGCACGACACCGCCACCGACCGCGTGGTCCTGCTCCAGCGCGGCGAGCACGCCAAGTTCGGCCGGGGCCTGTGGGACCTGCCCGTCGGCAAGAGCGAACCGGGTGAGCCCATCACCGCGACGGCGGTCCGCGAGCTCCACGAAGAGACCGGTCTGACGGTGCGGCCAGAGGACCTGCACGTGGCGCACATCGTCCACGGCGCCTGGGGAGTCGAGGCCCCCAACGGCTACGTCACGGTCGTCTTCAGCGCCCGCACGTGGACCGGCGAACCCGAGAACCGCGAACCCGGCAAGCACGCCCAGGTCCGCTGGACGGACGTGAACGCCCTCCCCGACGCCTTCGTCCCCACCACCTCGAACGCCCTGCGGCACTACCTCGCGGGCCGCAGGCCGGGGGTTTCGCTGCGCGGGTGGCGTCACGCGTGATCGCGGGCACATCCGCGGAGGCGCCGCTTCCGGGTTAGGTTCGGGGTATGGAACCTCTGGATCCTCCGTACCCCCGGCTTCTCGTCGACCACTACGAGCCGGCGTTCCGGTTCTACGAGGCCGTGCTGCCCGAGCTCACCGGCTGCACCCTGGCGCGCGGCACCTCCGCCTCGGGCTACGCCAGTTGGGACGCGCCGGACGGGCGCACCGCGCTTGCCCTGTTCGCGCGGGCCGCGATGATCGCCGCGCTCGGCGAGGACGCGGTGCCGGGCGGCGGCGCCTCCCTCGTCATCCATACGGCGACGCGCGACGCCCTCGACGCGGCGGTCTCGCTCTGCGTCGAGGCCGGCGCCACCGTGGCCGCCCCCGCCCGCGAACTGCCCGCCTGGGGACCCGGGTTGCAGGCCGCGCACCTCCACGACCCGGACGGGAACCTGCTGGAGCTCCAGACCTACTGAGCGGGGCTCTCACGCGAGGCCCCGCCGCACCCAGCGCCACCCTCGGACGCCAGGGCCCGCGAGGCCCCGCCCGGAACGCGGAGCGGCCGCCCTGCGCCGGGGAGTCCTGGGACTCCCCGATGCGCGGCGGCCGCGTGGTGAGCGGGCGGAGGGACGAAGGGACGGGGCGGGCTAGATCGCGTCCAGGGGAGACCTCTGGAGGCTTGAGCCGGACGGGAGTTGGCGCCGGATGTCGTCGAGCACGGAGCCGAAGTCGAGCTCCGCCCGGCCGCTGGCGTACACCGCTCCCCCGAAGTGCAGCGCGACCCCGAGGTCGGGCTCCGGCGGTTTGAGGGAGAGCAGACAGCTCAGCGTGGCCTCCTGAACGGCGCCGTCGTCCGAGGAGACGGGCACGGGCATGTCCCATTCGAGTACGAAGTCACGGAGGTTCCCGCCGTCGAGCGCGAAGGTCCCGCTCTCCGTCGGTATCCCCGGCACGGGGCCGAGCGAGTCGAAGCTCGCTCCGGCGAAGTCGACCCCCCTGATCCGGGTCCGCAGTTGCGTCCCGTCCGTGGTGATCGTCAGCGCTTCTGATCCTAGGCGGTCGCGATACCAACCCGCCCATGACTGTGGTGTCATGCGCGGAGATTAGCGGCGTACGCTGCCGTTCGTCACAGGGGGTGACCGAAATGAGTGGTACCGCTTCCTTGTGCCCTTCGAGACGAGCACCCCGTTCTCGCATGATCGCGACCGACTTCGACCGGCGCCGGGTCAGGGCCATTTCATGCCGGGCCGGGTGAATCCGGCGCACCCGTCACCGTCGAGGTCCCGTACCGCCGCGATCGCGGCCTCGCGTCCCTCAGGCCTTCGGCTCGCGCCACATCGGGAAGACCTGGGGGCCGTCCGGCAGCCGCACCGGCTCGCCGAGCGGCGCGAACCCGAGGCGCCGGTAGAGCGCGGGGCTGCGCTCGCTGCTGGCCTCCAGGTACGCGGGCAGGCCCTCCCGGTCGCACCGCTCCAGGACGGCCGTGATCAGCTCGGTGCCGAGGCCGCGGCCCTGCCGGTCCGGAAGCACGCCGACCATCATCAGGTACGCGTGGGCACGGCCGTGCGGGTGGTGGGCGCCCATGAAGTGGGCCATCAGCTCGACCCGTTCGTTGTCGGGGTCGACGTAGGCCCGCAGCTGCGCCGGGCCGTCGTCGCCACCCCCCGGCTGCTGCGGCTCGGCCGGGACGTCGAGCCACAGCGCGACCGCGGATCCGTCCTCGGCGAGGTCCACGTGCCCCTCGTCGAGGGAGATCTGGAAGAACGCCGCCATCAGGCGCGGGTGCGCCGCGGGGCGCCGCGCCGGGTCGGGCAGCACCCAGCAGCTCACCGGGTCGTCGCGGAACGCCTCGTCCAGGATCCCCACCGCCGCCTCCGCATCGCGCTGTGCCGCCCGCCTGATCCGTAGGCTCATGCGCGCCGCTCCCGTCTCGTGGACCGTCAACCGACCTTCACCATCGCAGAGTCGACGCGCTCCGCCCAGCGGACCGCGGGCCCGAGCGCGAGGCCGGCGCCGAGGAACAGGGCGCCGAGCAGCAGCCAGCCGGGCGTGCCCCAGTCGACGATCAGCGCGGTGAGCAGCAGCGGGCCGAGCATCCGGGCCAGCGGCACGCCCATTCCGAAGAACCCCTGGTACTGGCCCTGTTGCTCGGCGGGCGCGAGATCGAAGCCGATCTGCCAGGCGCCGGCCGACTGCATCATCTCGCCCGCCACCTGGAGCGCGCCGGCGACGAGCAGGACGGCCACGGCGGTCCAGACGGGCGCGTCGAGGGCGCTCAGCGCGAACACCGCGCAGGAGGCCAGCATCAGGGCCCCGCCGCGGGCCACGGTCCGTACGGCGCTCGGCAGATCGCGTACGGCGGACGCGGTACGGACCTGGAAGAGCATCACCGCGCCGGTGTTGAGCACGAGCAGCGCGGACACCAGCCAGCCCGGTGCGTCGGTGCGGGTGACGGTCCACAGCGGGACGGCGAGGCTGATCAGCGGCATCCGCAGCAGGAGCAGCGTGTTGAGGAAGGTGACCAGGGCGTACGGCCGGTCGCGCAGCACCGTGAAGCGGGGGCCGCGGCCCGGGGACGCGGGGGTGGGTGCCACCTCGGGGAGCCGGAGCAGCACGAGCGCGCAGAGCAGGAAGGCGGCCGCGTCCATCGCGAAGACGGAGAGGTACGCGGTGCGGGTGCCGTAGTGCAGCGCGACCCCGCCGATCGCGGCGCCGACGGCGAGCCCGGCGTTGAGCGTGGACTGGAGGTGCGCGAGGAGGCGGGTGCGGTCCCGGCGGGCGACGAGCGCGGCCAGCAGCGCCTGGCGGGCGGCGGCGAGGCCGGTCTGCGCGGTGGCGTAGCAGCACGCGGCGAGCACGAAGGGCAGGAAGCCGCGGACGAAGAGGAAGGCGCCGACCGAGACGCCGGTGGCGGCGGCGAGCAGAACGGCCACGGTGCGCGGGCCGCGCCGGTCGGCGAGCTGCCCCAGCGGCACCCCGGCGAGCGCCCCCACGGCCCAGGCGAGCGTGAGTCCGAGACCTATCCGGGTGGGAGGCAGGCCGACGACGCGGCTGAAGTACAGCGCAGAGGTGACGAGGAAGGCGCCGTCCCCGAGCGCGTTGACGAGCTGGGCGACGGCGAGGGCACGGGCGGGACCGGCGGGCGGCAGGAGACGGGAGGGCATGGACTCATCCAACCCGCTCAAGTGGCCTGGCCCGAGGTCCACTTGTGAGCCGGTTCCCTGGGCCAATCGCCCGTTTCCCGGATCCCGGAGCACACCACCGGCCACCGCGCGGTCACCCGGCGCGGCCCCGTCACCCGCTGCCGCCCGGTCACCCCGCGCCGCGCGGTCACCCGGTGCGTCGGGTCACGCATTCGGCCAGGGCGAGGAGTTCACCCGCCGCGGCAGGATCGGGCACGGCGCGTGCGAGGTGGTCGACCGCGCGGGCCATGCGGTCGGCGGCGTGGAGCTGGGCCCAGTCGCGGCCGCCCGCCCGTTCCACGGCGTCGGCGGCCTCGCGGACCGCGTCGGGCTCCATCGGGCCCGCGTACAGGGCGGCGAGTTCGGCCGCCGCCGGGGTGCCCGTGCCGAGCGCGGCGACGACGGGCAGCGACTTCTTGTGCGCGGCGAGGTCGGCGCCGGCGGGCTTCTCCGTGTGCCCGGGGTCGCCCCAGATGCCGATGAGGTCGTCGATGAGCTGGAAGGCGAGCCCGGCCTCGCGCCCGAACGCGTCCATGGCGGCGACTTCCTCCTCGCCGGCCCCGGCGTACAGGGCGCCGAGTGCGCAGGCGCAGCCGAGCAGGGCGCCGGTCCTCGCCGTCGCCGTCGCGAGGCAGTCGTCGAGCGAGACGTCCTGCGGGGCCCGGTGCTCGACGGCGCGGTCGGCCTGCCGGCCCGCGCACAGCTCGATGACACACGCGGCGAGCCGGGCCGAGGCCGCGCCGGCCGCGGGGTGGCCGTCGTCGGCGATCACCCGCAGTGCGTGAGCGAGCAGCGCGTCGCCCACGAGGATGGCGTCGGGGGCACCGAACACGGCGCGGACGGTGGGGCGGTGGTGCCGTGGGACGTCCTCGTCGACGACGTCGTCGCGGAGCAGGGTGACGTGGTGGACCAGTTCCACGGCTGCGGCCGGCCGGACCGCCGCTTCGGGCCGGCCCCCGAGCGCGTGCGCGGCGGCGAACACGAGGGCCGGGCGGATCGCCCTGGCCTCGGGGGCGCCGGCCGGGGAGCCGTCGGCGCTCTCCCAGCCGAAGTGGTACCGGGCGACCCGGCGCAGGGAGCCGGGCAGCGATTCGACGGTGGCGCGCAGGTGGGGCGTGACGACGGCACGGGTCCGCGCCAGCAGCTCGACGGCCTCACGGCCCTCCATGGCATCCGGCATGGCCAACTAGGGTGACCTTTCTCGGGGTTGACACGGACACCGGGCGCACCGCGTGAGGCGCGCGCCCGGACCGTGGGCTCACCGCCAGCGGCTGACCTCGACGTTCTCCAGGACGCCGAGCGCGTCGGGCACCAGGATGGCGGCCGAGTAGTAGGCCGTGACCAGGTACGAGATGATCGCCTGCTCGTCGATGCCCATGAAGCGGACCGAGAGGCTCGGCTCGATCTCGTCCGGGATCCCCGACTGCTGGAGCCCGATGACGCCCTGCTCGGCCTCGCCGGTACGCATGCAGATGATCGAGGTGGTACGGGCCTCGCTCACCGGGATCTTGTTGCACGGGAAGATCGGCACGCCGCGCCAGGCCGACACATGGGTGCCCGCGACCTCCACGGTCTCGGGGACCAGGCCGCGCTTGTTGCACTCGCGTCCGAAGGCGGCGATCGCGCGGGGGTGGGCGAGGAAGAGCTTGTTGCCGCGGCGGCGCGAGAGCAGTTCGTCCATGTCGTCGGGGCTCGGCACCCCGTCGTGCGGCTGGAGCCGCTGGCCGTAGTCGCAGTTGGCCAGGAGGCCGAACTCCCGGTTGTTGACGAGCTCGTGCTCCTGGCGCTCGCGCAGCGCCTCGACGGTGAGCCTGAGCTGGTGCTCGGTCTGGTTCATCGGCTGGTTGTAGAGGTCCGCCACCCGGCTGTGGACCTTCAACACCGTTTGCGCGACGGAGAGTTCGTACTCGCGGGGCGAGCCCTCGTAGTCGACGTAGGTGTGCGGGATGACGGCTTCGCCGACGTGGCCCGCGGAGAGGTCGATCGCCGCCTCGCCGTAGGTGTTGGTGCGCTGATGCGGCAGTGCGGAGACCGCCGTGAGGTGCGCGTGCAGCGACTCGGAGCGCTCGGCGAGGTTGAGCACGTCGGCCCGGCTCAGGACCAGGACGGTGCACGCGGTGGTGGCCCGGACCGTCCACTCCCAGGTGGCGTCCGACGAGACCAGGGCCTGCTCGCCGAAGTACGCCCCGTCGGCGAGGAAGCCGAGTTCGGTCTCGTCGCCGTACTGGCCGGTGCCGGTCTTCTCGACGCGGCCGTGCGCCAGCAGGAAGACCCGGTCCGTGACGTCGCCCGCGGTGGCGATGATCTCGCCCGCCCCGTACTCGCGCTGTTCGCAGCGGTTGGCGAGCTCGCCGAGCGCCGCCTCGTCCTCGAAGTCCCGCAGCGCGGGCAGCTCGCCCAGCTCGGCGGGGATGACCGCGACCCGCTCGCCGGTCTGGACGAAGGTGATCCGCCCGTCTCCCACGGAGTAGCTGAGCCGTCGGTTGACCCGGTACGTACCGCCCTGCACCTGGACCCACGGCAGCATCCGCAGCAGCCAACGGGAGGTGATCTCCTGCATCTGGGGGGCGGACTTGGTGGTGGTCGCCAAGTTCCGCGCGGCGGCTGTGCCGAGACTCTGCTGTGCGCGGTTCTCGGGACCTGCCTCGACCGACATGTGACTCCTTCTGGGCGCTCTCACGATCATCAAGCTGCGCCGATAACACTTCCATCACGGAGAGTCGGCGCGCCATTACTCAAATGAGTGGGATTGGAGCACCGGCCGGCCGGGCAGCCACCGCGCAGCGTTCGAACAGCCCCCGCGCGCCCCGGCGACCGCGCGGTCCGGCCATACCGGCCGACCACCACCCCTTGGCCCGGTCTTTTATTTGCACGGCCCATGCCAGTTACCTACGGTGCTTCCATGCGGCTGACGAGATTCACCGACCTCGCCCTGCGGGTGCTGATGCGCCTCGCGGTCGTCGAGAACGCCGACGGCCAGGCCCCGCCCACCACGCGCGAGGTCGCCGACGCGATGCGCATCGCGTACACGCACACCGCGAAGGTCGTCGCCCGGCTCCAGCACCTCGGCCTCGTGGAGGCGCGGCGCGGCCGGGGCGGCGGACTCACCCTCACCGCGGCGGGCCGGCTCGCCTCCGTGGGCGGGCTCGTGCGCGAACTCGAAGGGCCGGGCGACGTGGTGGACTGCGAGGGCGCGACGCCGTGCCCGCTCGCCGCGGCGTGCCGGCTGCGGCGCGCGCTGCACCGCGCCCAGGAGGCGTTCTACGAGTCCCTCGACGAGATCACCGTGGAGGACCTGATCGCCGCGCCGACCGGCCCGCTCCTGCTCGGCATCACCGGCCGCTGACCCCGCCGGCACCCCCGTCCGACCCCGCCGCGGCGTCCCGCGCCCCCCTCCCTTAGAGTCAAATTAGAGTCTTGGATACCAATTAAAACGAGGAGTCCGCCGATGCTGTCCGAGAAGTCGACCGCGGCCGTACGCGCCACCCTGCCCGCCGTCGGAGCGGCCATCGGCACCATCACCGAGCGGTTCTACGAGCGCCTCTTCGAGGCCCACCCGGCACTGCTGCGCGATCTGTTCAACCGGGGCAACCAGGCCGCCGGTCTCCAGAAGCAGGCGCTCGCCGGCTCCATAGCCGCGTTCGCGACGCACCTGGTCGACCACCCTGACGAGCGCCCGGACGCGATGCTCGGCCGCATCGCCCACAAGCACGCCTCGCTCGGCGTCACGGCGGAGCAGTACGAGGTCGTCCACGAGCACCTGTTCGCGGCGATCGCCGAGGTGCTCGGCCGTGCGGCCGCCCCCGGCCCGAACGGGGACGAGAGCCCGGGGAGGTTGACCCCCGAGACGGCCGGGGCCTGGGACGAGGTGTACTGGCTGATGGCGAACGCCCTCATCGCCATCGAGGCCCGCCTCCACGCGGAGCAGGGCGTGCTCGCGGGTGACGTCTGGCGCGCGTGGACGGTCGTCGGCCGCACCGAGGAGACCGCCGACTGCGCCACCTTCCGGCTGCGCCCCGCCGACGGCGCGCCCGCCCCCGCCTTCCGGCCCGGCCAGTACGTCTCCGTCCAGGTCGAACTGCCCGACGGGGCACGGCAGATACGCCAGTACAGCCTGACCTCGGCGCCCGGCAGCGAGCTGCGTTCCTTCACCGTGAAGCGCGTCACGGGCGCGCCCGACGGTGAGGTTTCCGGCCACCTCCACGCGCACCTGCGCGAGGGCGACTCGCTGCGCGTCTCGGCCCCGTACGGCGATCTGGTGCTCGACGCGTGCGACGCCCCGCTGCTGCTCGCCTCCGCGGGGATCGGCTGCACGCCGATGGTGGCGATGCTGGAGCAGCTCGCGGCCACCGGACACCGCTCGCCGGTGACCGTGGTGCACGGCGACCGCTCCCCCGCCGCGCATCCGCTGCGCGCCGACCACGCGGCGCTCACCGCCAAACTCCACGACGCGGCCGCCCACTTCTGGTACGAGGACCCCGAGCCCGGCCACCCCGCCAGCCGCACGGGCCGGGTGGACCTGGCGTCGGTGCCGGTCCCGTCCGGCACCCGCGCCTACCTCTGCGGCCCGCTCCCGTTCATGCGCGCCGTCCGCACCCAGCTGCTCGCCAAGGGCGTGGCCGCCGCCGACATCCACTACGAGGTCTTCGGCCCCGACCTGTGGCTCGCCCAGGACTGACGCGCCGCTCGGCCGCGCGCGGCAGGGCTGTCCGGATCGGCTCGCTCACCAATCCGAACAGATCGCCCCATAGCGGGAGCTGGGGTACAAGCGGTACGAGATGTTCCGCACCGCTCTGGAAGGAGGCGGCCATGGCCCCACCCATGTCCGCAGACCAGTTCCTCGCCGCCCTGCGCGCCGAGGGCCTCACCGTCGTCGAGGTCGGCCAGTGGCGCAGCCACAACCGGGCCGGCCACGGCGGCTGGGGGCCCGTCAACGGCGTCGTGATCCACCACACCGCCACCAGCGGCGCCGACGCCACGGTGCGCCTCTGCTACGACGGGTACGAGTCGCTGCCCGGCCCCCTCTGCCACGGCGTGATCACCAAGGACGGCCGGGTGCACCTCGTCGGCAACGGCCGCGCCAACCACGCGGGGGCGGGCGACGCGGACGTGCTGCGCGCCGTGATCGCCGAGAAGAGGCTGCCGCCGCCGCAGCGCAACGACACCGACGGCAACACGCACTTCTACGGCTTCGAGTGCGAGAACCTCGGCGACGGCAAGGACCCGTGGCCCCAGGCCCAGCTCGACGCCATCGAGAAGGCCGCGGCCGCCGTGTGCCGCCACTACGGCTGGACCGAGCGCTCCGTGATCGGCCACAAGGAGTGGCAGGTCGGCAAGGTCGATCCGCGCGGCTTCACCATGGACTGGCTGCGCGAACGCGTGCACGAGCGACTGAAGTGACGTTCGACGCGACAATGGCCGGATGAACCACGAAACGCTCGCCCCCCGCCTGCCCTCCCCCCTGGAGGAGGCGGCGGACGAGCGTTTCGCGCGGCACGGGGTACGGCTCCTCCTCAAGCGGGACGACCTGATCCATCCGGACCTCGTCGGCAACAAGTGGCGCAAGCTGGTGCCGAACCTGCGGGCCGCGGCCGGCCGGCCCGTGCTCACCTTCGGCGGCGCCTACTCCAACCA
This sequence comes from Streptomyces sp. NBC_00083, assembly GCF_026343295.1. Lineage (GTDB taxonomy): Bacteria > Actinomycetota > Actinomycetes > Streptomycetales > Streptomycetaceae > Streptomyces. The sequence continues at coordinate 827,992 of NZ_JAPELY010000002.1, read as the reverse complement.
CCTGCGCGCGACCGCCGCGGCGGGGCGCATCCTCGGCTTCCCCACGATCGGCGTCGTACGCGGCGACGAGCTCGCCGGGCGGCCGCTCAACCCCTCCCTCGCGCAGTGCGCGGCGGACGGCATGCGGCTCCACTTCGTCGACCGGTCGACCTACCGGCGCAAGTCCTCGCCGGACGTGCTCGCGGGCCTCCTCGACCTGCTCGGCCAGGACGCGTACGTCGTGCCCGAGGGCGGCAGCAACTCCCTCGCGGTACGCGGCTGTACGGCGCTCGGCGAGGAGCTGCGCGGAGTCACGGACGTGGTCGGGGTGGCCTGCGGCACGGGCGGCACCCTGGCCGGCCTGGCCGCCGGCCTCGCCCCCGGCCAGCGGGCGCTCGGGGTGCCGGTCCTCAAGGGCTCCTTCCTGACCTCGGAGGTCCGCGCCCTCCAGGAGACGGCCTTCGGCGGCCCCCGGGGCACCTGGACCCTGGACGACCGCTTCCACTTCGGGGGGTACGCACGCGTCCCGCCCGAGCTCGACGCGTTCGCGCGGGACTTCGAGGGGCGGCACGGGGTGGGGGTGGAGCGGGTCTATGTGGCGAAGCTCCTGTACGCGCTGGTGCAGCTGGCAGCGGAGGGCGCCTTCGACCCCGGCTCCACCGTAACGGCCATCCTGACCGGCACGCCGGGGCCCTAGGAGCGGTGCCCGTGGCAGGGTGCCTGGCATCGGCATCCCCAGCCCGTCCGGCGTTTGAGGACGAGCGCCCTCAAGGCGCGAACGGGGTCTGGGGCGAAGCCCCAGGCAACCCCGCTTTCGGGTGCGGACCGTGCCCGCGTCCCGCGCAGTTCCCCGCGCCCCTAGCGGCACGGGTGCCGGGCAACACGCACATCCCCAGCCCGTCCGGCGATTGAGGACGAGCGCCCTCAAGGCGCGAACCGGGGTCCGGGGCGGAGCCCCAGGCAACCCCGCCTACGCCTGCGGACCGTGCCCGCGTCCCGCGCAGTTCCCCGCGCCCCTAGCTACCCCACGCCGGGCGGCGCGAACATCCCCAGCCCGTCCGGCGATTGAGGACGAGCGCCTTCCGGGCGCGACACGGGTCTGGGGGTGGAGCCCCAGCAACCCCGCCTACGTCTGCGGACCGTGCCCGCGTCCCGCGCAGTTCCCCGCGCCCCTAGCTACGCCATGCCGGGCAGCGTGCACATCCCCAGCCCGTCCGGCGATTGAGGACGAGCGCCCTCAAGGCGCGAACGGGGTCTGGGGCGGAGCCCCAGGGGGTGGGTCAGGTTCGCCCTCGCGGTAGGCCGCGGCTTCTTCCAGGTCCAGCCTGCGCAGCAACGTCCGCATCATCTCGTCATCGATCCGCCGCGCGTCCCGCAGGGACACGAACACCTCCCGCTCCGCCTCGATCATCGCGCGCGACAACCGCCGGTACGTGTCGTCCGCCGACTCCCCCGTCTCCTCGTTGACCGCCCCCAACCGCTCCCACACCGCGTTGCGCCGCCGCTCGAGCACCGTCCGCAGCCGCGCGGCGAGCGGCGGCGGCAGGGCGTTGCGCTCGTCGGTGAGCAACTCGTCGAGCCGGTCCTCGGCCGCCCGCGAGGCCTCGCTCTGGGCCTGCGCCTCGGCGAGCGTCTCGGCCTGGGTGTCCCGCCCGGGAAGCTTGAGCAGCCGGATCAGCGGCGGCAGGGTCAGCCCCTGCACGACCAGCGTGCCGATCACCGTCGTGAAGGTCAGGAAGAGCACCAGGTTGCGCGCGGGGAACGCCGAGCCGTCCTCCATCGTCAGCGGGATGGAGAAGGCGATGGCGAGCGAGACCACGCCGCGCATCCCGGCCCACCCCACGATCACCGGCGCCGTCCAGTCGACGTCGGGCTCCCGCCCCCGCACCTTCGCGGACAGCCGGCGCGGCAGGAAGGTGGCCGGAAAGACCCAGACGAACCGGACCGCCACCACCAGGGCGAACACCCCCACCGCGTACCACACCGCCTCGCCGACCCCGTACTCCCCAAGTCCCCTGAGCACGACCGGCATTTGCAGTCCGATCAGCGCGAACACCGCCGATTCGAGGAGGAAGGCGACCATCTTCCAGACGGCCTCCTCCTGGAGCCGGGTGGCGAAGTCGACCTGCCAGGAGCGGTGGCCGAGGTAGAGCGCGACGACCACGACGGCGAGCACCCCCGACGCCCCGACCTGCTCGGCCGCCGCGTAGGCGATGAAGGGGATGAGCAGCGACAGGGTGTTCTGGAGCAGCGCCTCGTGCAGATGGCGGCGCAGCCAGTGGATCGGCAGCATGAGGACGAGTCCGACGCCGATGCCGCCGATGGAGGCGAGCGCGAACTCCTTGAGCCCGCCGCCCCAGGTCGCCCCCGCCCCGACGGCCGACGCGAGCGCCACCTTGTACGCGGTGATCGCGGTCGCGTCGTTCACCAGGGACTCGCCCTGGAGGATCGTGGTGATGCGGCCGGGCAGCCGCAGCCGGCGCGCGATGGCGGTGGCCGCGACCGCGTCGGGCGGCGCGATGACCGCGCCGAGCACCAGCGCCGCGGTGATCGGCAGATCGGGCACGAGCAGGTACGCGAGGTAGCCGACCACCACCGTCGCGAACAGCGTGTAACCGACGGAGAGCAGCGCGACCGGCCGGAGGTTGGCGCGCAGATCGAGGTAGGAACTCTCCAGGGCCGCCGTGTGCAGCAGCGGGGGCAGCACGAGCGGCAGCACGATGTGCGGGTCGAGGGTGTACGCCGGGACGCCGGGCACGTACGCCCCGATCAGCCCCACCGCCACCAGGAGCAGCGGCGCCGGCACCGGTGTCCTGCGGGCCCCTCCCGCCACCGCCGCGCTCGCCGCGATCAGCGCCACCAGCGGCAATGCATCCATCAGACAGTCCGTCCCCACTCACCCGCGCCGGGCGCTCCGTCGTAACCTGGCCATCATGAGCGAGTGTCCGCACGTTGCAGAACTGCCGCGCCCCGAGGCGTCCCCGCTGAACGACACCTGCCCGGAGTGTCTGAAGGAGGGTACGCACCCCGTACAGCTGCGCCTGTGCCTGGTCTGCGGTCATGTCGGCTGCTGCGACTCGTCGCCCAACCAGCACGCCACGGGCCACTTCAAGGAGACCGGTCACGCGGTGATGCGCACCTTCGAGCCGGGTGAGAGCTGGCGCTGGTGTTTCGTCGACGGACTGCTGGTGTGACGGCGGGGGTTCGACGCCCCGGTGCCTGGGTACGTCAACCCGGTCCCGGTTCACAGCAATTGGGCACTGCAAACCTCTAGCCACTGTCCGTACTCATGGGCTTACCATGAGTGACAGTCGCCGGGAGAGCTTCCGGCGACAGGGCACCATGGATCGCGATAGCGTCGCCAGTCCAGGTACGGACCCCGTACCCACGGCCCCGGGACTTCTCCCCTCCCCGGGCCCCGACAGAGCTTGTGCCACCTTGGAGGTGAGGGTGTCCCAGATCGCAGGCGAGCCCGGGAATCAGGACTTCGTGGAAGTCCGGCTGCCGGCCGCGGGTGCCTACCTGTCAGTGCTGCGTACGGCCACGGCCGGCCTCGCGGCACGTTTGGACTTCACCCTCGACGAGATCGAGGATCTGCGCATCGCGGTCGACGAGGCCTGCGCGATCCTGCTCCAGCAGGCCGTACCGGGCTCGGTGCTGAGCTGCGTGTTCCGCCTCGTCGACGATTCACTGGAGGTCACGGTCTCGGCCCCGACCACCGACGGCCGGGCCCCGGAGCGCGACACCTTCGCCTGGACGGTGCTCTCCGCACTCGCCGGCAAGGTCGACTCGTCCGTGGCCGACGACCGTACGGTCTCCATCAGCCTGTACAAACAGCGCGGCGCGGGACCCGGACCGGCGTGAGCGGGGAGGGCCCGGTGCGGGACGACGAGCGCATTCCCGGCGTGCCGCACTCCGCGGACATCCCGGAGCAGCAGGCCCGGCCGCACCCGGTGGACAGCCCTGTGGACGGCCCAGATGGCCTTTTGTACGCGGCGGAGCAGGCAGAGCGGGCGGCCTTTATGAGCGAGCACACCGAGCACAGGCACCACGATCCACACGATCGCAGCGGGGCGCGGGCGATGTTCATCGAGCTGCGCAAGCTGCCCGAGGGCTCGCCGGAGAAGGCCGAGCTGCGCAACCGGCTGGTACGGATGCACCTGCCGCTGGTCGAGCACCTGGCGCGGCGCTTCCGCAACCGGGGCGAGCCGCTCGACGATCTGACGCAGGTCGCCACGATCGGTCTGATCAAGTCGGTGGACCGCTTCGACCCCGAGCGGGGCGTGGAGTTCTCGACGTACGCGACGCCGACGGTCGTCGGTGAGATCAAGCGGCACTTCCGCGACAAGGGCTGGGCGGTGCGGGTGCCGCGCCGGCTCCAGGAGCTGCGGCTCGCGCTGACGACGGCGACCGCGGAGCTCTCGCAGCAGCACGGCCGTTCGCCGACGGTGCACGAACTGGCCGAGCGGCTCGGCATCTCCGAGGAGGAGGTCCTGGAGGGACTGGAGTCGGCGAACGCCTACTCCACGCTCTCGCTCGACGTGCCGGACACGGACGACGAGTCGCCGGCGGTGGCGGACACCCTTGGCGCCGAGGACGAGGCGCTCGAAGGCGTCGAGTACCGCGAGTCGCTCAAGCCGCTCCTCGAAGACCTGCCGCCGCGCGAGAAGCGGATCCTGCTGCTGCGCTTCTTCGGCAACATGACGCAGTCGCAGATCGCGCAGGAGGTCGGCATCTCGCAGATGCACGTCTCGCGGCTGCTGGCCCGCACGTTGGCGCAGCTGCGGGAGCGGCTGCTCGTGGAGGAGTAGGCGGACCGTGCGGCCGGTGCGCGGCTACGCGTCGCTCACCGGTCCGCGGATGCCGAGCGCCTCGGTGGTGGCCGGGTTGACCAGGAGCACCAGGGCGGTGACGGCCACCGCGGCGAGGACGATGCCCGCCGGGATCCACGGGGCGCCGTCCGAGCGGAGGAACATCCAGGCGACGGGCAGCGCCATGATGTGGGTGATCATCGAGGGGCCCCGGCTCCAGCGGCGGCGCAGCAGCAGGCCGCGGGCGGCGATCAGCGGGATCAGGCCGAGGACCACGAGGGTCACGCCGCCGGTCTCGGCCTGGGCGGGCCGGTCCGGTTTGCCGGTGAGGCCCATCACGAGCATGAAGAGGCCACCGGCGACCAGGGCGAGCCCTTCGAGCGCGGAGAGCGCGGCCGCGGCGGTCAGCCGGCCGGGGCGCGGTCCTGCGGGGGCTTCGGGGGTCTGCTCAGTACTCACCCGGCCAGGGTAGCCCGCACGACGGGGCCCGCCCCGGGGCGGGCGGTCCCGGCCCAGGTGCGCCCCGGTACCCCCCGGTAGGTAGTCTGGCGCCCATGCGTGCACTTCTCGTGGTCAACCCGGCGGCTACCACCACCAGTGCGCGCACGCGTGACGTCCTGCTCCACGCCCTGGCCAGCGAGATGAAGCTGGAGGCGGTGACCACCGAGTACCGGGGGCACGCCAAGGACCTCGGGCGGCGGGCCGCCGAGAGCAGTGACATCGATCTCGTGGTGGCGCTCGGCGGTGACGGTACGGTCAACGAGGTCGTGAACGGCCTGCTGCACAACGGCCCCAGCCCCGAACTCCCGGAATTCGCGGTGGTCCCCGGCGGCTCGACCAATGTGTTCGCGCGCGCGCTCGGCCTCCCCAATGACGCTGTGGAGTCGACCGGTGTCATTCTGGACGCGCTCCGCGAGAAGCGGAGCCGGACGGTGAGCCTCGGTCTCGCCTCCGGGGTGCCGGGCAGCATCGACGAGGGCGTTCCCGAACGCTGGTTCACTTTCTGTGCCGGGTTCGGATTCGACGCGGGCGTGGTGGGCCGGGTCGAACAGCAGCGGGAGCGCGGAAAGCGCTCGACGCACGCCCTCTATTTGCGCCAGGTGGCGCGTCAGTTCTTCGGCGAGTCCCACCGCAGACACGGCCAGATCACGCTGGAGCGGCCGGACGGAGAGACGGTCGAGGACCTCGTCCTGTCGATAGTCTGCAACACCTCCCCCTACACCTACCTGGGCAATCGTCCGCTGTACGCGTCTCCGGACGCCTCCTTCGACGCGGCCCTGGACGTCCTGGCGCTGACCCGGATGACCACTCCGTCGGCGACGCGATACGCGACCCAGCTGCTCACTTCCACGCCGGATCGCGGTCCGCACGGCAAGCACGCCGTATCACTGCACGACTTGACGGACTTCACCTTGCATTCCAAGGCCCCGCTCCCGTTCCAGATGGACGGTGACCACCTGGGCCTGCGTACTAGCGTCGCGTTCACAGGCGTACGCCGTGCACTGCGTGTGATTGTGTGAGTGGAAGGGCCCAAAGTCCTTTCACTCGAACGTTTAGGCTGGCATCCACCCCATGGAAGTACGACTGTGACCCAGTCGACACCGAGGAATCCAAAAAAACTTTCCTGAAGGGGTTGTATCCGCCGCCGAGGTTTGCGAATCTCTACATGGCGATCGGGACGGCCCGCAACACCGGCCTCCACTGAAAGCCAGAACCCCTCCTCAAAACCAGGACCACCACCAGTCCAACTGGAAGATGGCCCTTCCCTTGTTGAGGGATTCGTGAAAGCGTTCACATTCACAAGCACCCCCCTGCACGTAACACCAAGAGAGGTAGCAGCCATGGACTGGCGTCACAACGCCGTTTGTCGTGAGGAAGACCCCGAGCTGTTCTTCCCCATCGGCAACACCGGTCCTGCGCTGCTGCAGATCGAGGAAGCCAAGGCCGTCTGCCGCCGCTGCCCCGTCATGGAGCAGTGCCTGCAGTGGGCGCTCGAGTCCGGCCAGGACTCCGGCGTCTGGGGTGGCCTCAGCGAGGACGAGCGCCGCGCGATGAAGCGCCGTGCCGCTCGCAACCGGGCGCGCAACGCGACCGCCTGAGCCCCCACTTACTGCCTTAGCCCGGCGCGGCGCGTACAGAGCGTACGCACTCACCGCCCCCCGAGCCGCAGCGCGCAGAGTTAAACAAACCCACAGCATTCGAGCCCCGAACCGTGTTGCACGGTTCGGGGCTCGCTGCTGTGCATGCCGACGCGGGGCGAGGCGGGTCCGGTCGGCCGTGAAGGAAGCCGCGTACGCCGGTGAAACTCGGGTACGCGTTACTTCTCGGGGCCCACCGGGATGTCGAGCACGACCTTCGTGCCGCGCTCGGGCGCCGGCACCATGTCGAAGCTTCCGCCCAACTCGCCCTCGACCAGGGTCCGTACGATCTGGAGGCCCAGGTTTCCCGTGCGCTTCGCGTCGAATCCCTCGGGCAGCCCCCGGCCGTCGTCCCGCACGGTGATCAGCAGCCGGGGATCCTCGCGGGTGCCGCCGCGCAGGGCCGCGACCTCGACCGAGCCCTGGTCCCCGGGGACGAAGGCGTGCTCCAGGGCGTTCTGGAGCACCTCGGTCAGGACCATGGAGAGCGGGGTGGCGACCTCGGCGTCGAGTATCCCGAAGCGGCCGGTGCGACGGCAGTCGATCTTGCCGGGGGAGATCTCGGCGACCATGGCGAGCACCCGGTCGGCGATCTCGTCGAATTGGACGCGCTCGTCCAGATTCTGGGACAGCGTCTCGTGCACGATCGCGATCGAACCGACGCGCCTGACCGCCTCGTTGAGCGCCTCGCGGCCCTGGTCGGAGTCCATCCGGCGGGACTGGAGGCGCAACAGGGCCGCCACCGTCTGGAGGTTGTTCTTCACCCGGTGGTGGATCTCCCGGATGGTGGCGTCCTTGGTGATCAACTCCCGCTCGCGGCGGCGCAGTTCGGTCACGTCGCGCAGCAGGACGAGCGAGCCGATGCGCGTCCCCTTCGGCTTGAGCGGGATGGCGCGCAGCTGGATGACTCCGTCGTTGCCCTCGACCTCGGCCTCGCGGGGCGCGTAGCCGCTGGCGAGCTTGGCGATTGACTCGTCCACCGGGCCGCGCGACGGCGCGAGGTCGGCGGTGAGCTGGCCCAGGTGCTGGCCGACGAGGTCGGAGGCGAGGCCGAGCCGGTGGTAGGCGGAGAGCGCGTTGGGCGAGGCGTACTGGACGATGCCGTCCGCGTCGAGCCTGATCAGACCGTCACCGGCGCGCGGCGAGGCGTCCATGTCGACCTGCTGGCCGGGGAACGGGAAGGACCCGGCGGCGATCATCTGCGCGAGGTCGGACGCGGACTGGAGATAGGTCAGTTCGAGCCGCGAGGGTGTACGGACAGTGAGCAGGTTGGTGTTCCGCGCGATGACGCCGAGGACCCGCCCTTCCCGGCGCACCGGGATCGACTCGACGCGTACCGGGACCTCCTCGCGCCACTCCGGGTCTCCCTCGCGCACGATGCGGCCCTCGTCGAGCGCGGCATCGAGCAGCGGGCGCCGGCCGCGCGGGACGAGGTGGCCGACCATGTCGTCCTGGTAGGAGGTGGGGCCGGTGTTGGGCCGCATCTGCGCGACCGACACGTAGCGGGTGCCGTCCAGGGTGGGCACCCACAGGACGAGGTCGGCGAAGGAGAGGTCGGAGAGCAGCTGCCACTCCGAGACCAGCAGATGGAGCCACTCGAGGTCGGACTCACTCAGAGCGGTGTGCTGGCGTACGAGGTCGTTCATGGAGGGCACGGTGCGAGCGTACCCGCGTCCACCGGCGGAAATGACTGCGGGCCGCGGCGCCGGGACGGGACCCTCGACCCGTCCGGGCACCGCAGCCCGGTTGCCGGCCGACGGGTGTGCGGTCCCCCCGGCCTTCAAAGAGAGGTCACGGCGCGGTCAGGGCAGAGAGCGCCGGGGCCTCGGTTCCGCCCGCCTGTGCGGGGTGGGCGGAAGTCTGTTGTGCTCATTGTGGACTAGACCATTCTGCCATGTCCATCCATGTGCACGACGCAATATTCCGTGCCCACACCCGGGACGCAACCCTCAGCGGGACGGCGTCGGCTCCTCGGGCCAGACCGCCATGGCCGTCTCGGCGACTGCTTCGAGATCGACACGGGTGGCCCCGTCGCGGGCCTGTTGGGACATGCCCTGGAAGACCGTGGCGACGAACCTGGCGAGCGCGGCGGCGTCGGTGGAGCCGGGCAGGCGGTGCGCCGCCGTGTCGGCGGCGATCCGGCTCTCGATCGCGTCGAGGCCGGCGGTGCGCTGATCGCGCAGGGCGGCGCTGACGGCTTCGGTGGTGCAGTTGGCTGCGGCGCCGATCACCAAGCAGCCATAGGGGTGCGCCGGGTCGGTGAACTCGGCGGCGGCCTCGCGCAGCAGGCGGGCGACGGCCTCGCGCGCGGTCGGCTCCTCGGTGAGCGCTCGCGTCGCGAAGGCCCCGTGGGTCGCCTGATATCCGCGGACCACCTCCTCGAAGAGGGTCTGCTTGTCGCCGAAGGCCGCGTACAGGCTGGGCGCGCCGATGCCCATGACCCGGGTCAGGTCGGCGACGGACGTCACCTCGTAACCCCTCCGCCAGAACTCCATCGTGGCCTGCTCAAGAGCCGTGTCCCGGTCGAACGAGCGAGGCCGCCCGCGCTGCTTCGTCGCCATGCCGCCCATCCTACCCCACTTCTGTAGCGCTCACTAAAGAATGTGTTACGTTTCTTTCCGTAGCGACCGCTACATAATGCATCGGGGTGGAAGGGGCGCGGCCATGGGCTCGCTCGACGGAAAGACGGCGCTGGTCACGGGCGCAAGCAGGGGCATCGGCCGGGGCATCGCCGAGCGGCTCGGCCGGGACGGGGCGCGGGTGGGCGTGCACTACGCCACGAACGAGGTGGCGGCGAAGGAGACGGTCGCGGCCATCGAGGCGGCGGGCGGCTCGGCGTTCGCCATCGGGCAGGAACTGGGGGTCCCGGGGGACGCGGCGGGGCTGTGGGAGGCCTTCGACCGGCAGGCCGACGGGGTCGACATCCTGGTCAACAACGCGGGCATCGGGTGGCCGGTGCCGTTCGGGGAGGTCTCCGAGGAGACGTACGACCGGTTCTTCGCGGTCAACACCAAGGCGCCGTTCTTCGTGACGCAGCAGGGTCTGAGCCGGCTGCGCGAGGGCGGCCGCGTCGTCAACGTCTCCAGCGGGCTCGCGCGCGCGGCGATGATGCCGCAGACCCTTACGTACTCCATGACCAAGGGCGCGCTCGACGTGCTCACCCGGAACCTGTCCAAGCTCCTCGGGCCGCGCGGAATCACGGTCAACTCGGTGGCGCCCGGGGTCGTCGACACGGACATCAACGCGGACTGGCTGCGCGCCGACGACCGGGCACGGGCGGCGACGGCCGCGATGTCCCCCCTGGGCCGGGTCGGCGAGCCGTCCGACATCGCGGACGTGGTGGCGTTCCTCGCCTCGGACGACGCGCGCTGGATCACGGGGCAGTGGCTCGACACGACGGGCGGAGCGATCGCCTAGGGCGGCGGGCGGCGAGGTCGATCCGTGCGGGGCGACCTTCCGGCACCGGGGGCTTCCGGCACCGGGGGTGGTCCCGATACCGGGGGCCCCTCCGGTGCCGGGGGTGGTCCCGATGCCGGGGGCCTCTCGGTGCCGGGGGCTTCCGATGCCGGGGCCTCTACGACCGGGGGCCCTTCGATGCCAGGGCCTCTACGACCGGGGCCCCTCCGGTGCCGGGGCCTCTGCGCGGCGGTAGGCCTTCCGTAGCGGGGGGCCTTCCGTGGTGGATGCCCGGCTGGCACCAGGTGGCCTTCCCGCGCGGGGCGTCCTTTCGATGCCGGGGCCTCTCCGTGGCGGTAGGCCTTCCGTAGCGGACTGGGCTGCTGGAGCCTAGGGGTTCCCGGGCGGGACCGCCTTCCGGCGCCGGGCGCTTCCCGTGCCCGGCGCCATCCCGACGCTGGGGGCCTCTCCGGTGCCGGGGGCCTCGCCGTGCCGGGGCCTCGCCGTGGCGGGGGCCTTCCGTTGTGGGGCCTTCCTTGGTTGGTGGTCTGCTGGCTCCGGGGGGTTTCGGGGGGTGGCCGCGGGTGCCGGGGGGGGGCTCCCGTGCAGAGTGCTTTCCCCTGCGCGGGAGCTCCCCGTGCCCGGAAGAGCGAGGGGCGGGGTCCTCTGGTGTGTCTCCTAATGGGTGTCTCCGTATGCGTTCCCGTAACCCGGGCGGTTGACCATGGGAGGGGGCCGGGACGGCCCGGCGAGCGGGGCGTCACTCTGCTAGATTGGTCTATACCACGTCCGTTGTAGTTTCACGTCTCCAGATCGGCAGGCCCTCGTGGAAGTTGTCATCGTCCCGGACGCCAAGGCAGGCGGCGAGCTCATCGCGGAGTCGATCGCCGCCCTCTGGCGTCGCAAGCCCGACGCGCTGCTCGGCGTGGCCACCGGATCGACCCCGATCCCGATCTACGACGCGCTGACCGCCAAGGTCTCCGCCGGTGACGTGGATGTCTCGCAGGCCCGTGTCTGCCAGCTCGACGAGTACGTCGGACTGCCCGCCGGGCACCCCGAGTCCTACCGGGCCACGGTGATCCGCCAGGTGGTCGAGCCGCTCGGGCTCGGCGCCGACTCCTTCATCGGTCCCGACGGCTCCGCCGAGGACGTCCAGGCGGCGTGCGAGGCGTACGACCTCGCGCTCGCCTCCGCGGGCGGGGTCGACCTCCAGATCCTGGGCATCGGCACCGACGGGCACATCGGGTTCAACGAGCCCTGCTCCTCCATCGCCTCCCGCACCCGGATCAAGACGCTGACCGAGCAGACCCGGGTCGACAACGCGCGCTTCTTCGACGACGACATCGACCAGGTGCCGCACCACGTGATCACGCAGGGCATCGGCACGATCCTGGAGGCCCGGCACCTGGTGCTGCTCGCGACGGGTGAGGGCAAGGCGGAGGCGGTGGCCCAGACCGTGGAGGGGCCGGTGGCCGCGGTGGTGCCGGCGTCGGCGCTTCAGCTGCACCGGCACGCGACGGTCGTCGTGGACGAGGCGGCGGCGTCGAAGCTGAAGCTTGCGCCCTACTTCCGGCACACGTTCGCCAACAAGCCGGTGTGGCAGGGGCTTTAGCGCGCGGCGGGTGTGAGGGTGTGGGGGTGCGCTCTGCGCAGTTCCCCGCGCCCCTTGCGGTGCCGGGTTGTGCGTCGGGCGCGTGCGTTCGGCTGCGGGTGGGGGTGACGGGTGGGGTGCTCGCTCAGCTCCCCGCCGCCCCAGCACACCGCGCTGCGCGCGGGGGTCGTCGGTCAGGTGCGGGGCGTCGCTGGTTGCTCGCGCAGTTCCCCGCGCCCCCAAAGCGCCCTGCCCGCACGGGCTCGTCCATGACCTGCGGGCCACAAGACCGCGCTCCGCGCGGAGGCTGTCCGTCGGCCTCAGGCCGTCCCTGGCTGATCGCGCAGTTCCCCGCGCCCCTTCAGGGCGCTGCCACCCGGCCCCATGGTGCGCATCTGCACAACATCGCCCGCCCCCAGCCCCGCCAGGGGCGCGGGGAACTGCGCGAGCAACCCACCACGGCCCACAGGCAACACCGGACCCATAGGGGCGCGGGGAACTGCGCGCACCCCGACCGCTGCGGGCCGGGGCGCGACGGCGCTGCCCCGGCCGGGCAGCCACCCGCCGCAGGCCGGGGTGCAACCCCATGACGAGCCACCCGCCGCAGGCCGGAACGCCAACCCCGCCGAGCCGCCCGCCGAAGGGCTACGCCTCTGTCAGCGCCGGGAAGCGGATCTGGGTCGCGCACAGGGAGACCACCAGGGCCGATGCCGCCACCGCCCCCATCCCCCACGCCAGACTCGACCCGTTCGCGATGAACCCGATCACCGCCGGCCCCGCCAGCAACCCCGTCGTGCCCAGCGCCGCGACCAGCGCCAGCGCGTCCGGGCCCTGGCGGGCGGCGGCCACGTACACGCAGGGTGTCACCGCCGCGATGCCGAGCCCCACGCAGGCGAACCCGATCAGCGCCGGCACCACTCCCCCGGCGAGCAGGGCGAGCGCGAGACCCGTTCCGGCCAGCGCGCTGCCCGCCCGCACGATGCGGTCGTCGCCCCACTTCGTGCGCCACCCGTCCGCGAAGATCCGGGCGAGCACCATCATCACCGAGACGACCGCGATGCCCAGCGGGGCCAGCTCCGCCGCCGCGCCCGCGGTGTCCTTCAGGTAGAGCGCCGACCAGTCGTTCATGGCGCCCTCGGTCACCGTGCCGAACGCCATCGCCAGGCCCATCCAGATCGTCACCCGGGTGGGGAGCGTGAGGCCGCGCCGCTTCGGTGCGGCGGGCTCGTCCTGCCGGTCGGGCTCGGGAGCCTCCGACAGCAGGCCTCCGCGCGCGCCGAGCACCAGCAGCACGACCAGCACCGTCGCCGTGGCGAAATGCGCCGGCAGGGCCGAGGACAGCGAGGTCACGCCGGACGCGAGCAGCGCCGCGAACAGCGACCCCGCGCTGAACGTGGCGTGCATGCGGGCCATCGTCGTCCGCCGGTACTTCACCTCAAGGGCCGCCGCCTGCGCGTTCATCGCGACGTTCAGACAGCCCACCGCGACCCCGTCGCAGAAGACGATGAGCAGCGTGACCGGGTAGTCCGGCGTGACCGAGAGCGCGAGGAGGACCGCGCCGAGGCCCAGCGCGGAGAGGATCGCCAGGCGCCGGGAGCCCAGCCGTCTGGTCAGGATCGCCACCAGCGGGAAGGAGACCGCCGCGCCGGCCCCGCAGACCATGAGGAGCAGCCCCAGCTCCGCCTCGGACAGGTCGAGCCTCGTCTTCAGCGCGGGGATCCGCGAGACCCATGTGGCGTACTGGAAGCCGAGACAACAGAACAGGGCCGCGATCGCCACTTGGGATCTGCGGTACGCGTCGAAGGCGCCGGACATACGGATTTAGCCTACTTCCATGGACATGTACACCGCGTTCGCGCCGTAGCTCGACGGCAGTTCGACCTCGGGATGGGGGCGGTAGCCCAGCGGCGCCCAGACGACGTGGGCTCCTCTGACGGCCACCATGGAGATGCTCCGGAACCCCAACTCCCGGGCCGTGGTGAGGAGATGGGTCAGCAGGTGGGGACCGAGGCCCCGGCCGCGCAGGTGCTCGGCGATCACCAGGTCGTGCGCGTGCAGATTGCGGGAGGCCGCCGAAGCGGGTGCCGCCTCGGCACTGCTGAGGTCCGGGCTGGTGAACGCCGGGTACGGCAGCGCGAGGAGGTAGCCGCCGACGCGCCCCTCGTGCTCGATCACGAAGCACGTGCCGTGCGCGTGGCGGGACGTGAGGGCCGCCCGGCCCTCGGACAGGCCGTCCTCGGTGTACGCGGCCGCTTCGAGGGCCACGATCGCGTCCCAGTCGTCCTCGGCCAGCGGGCGGATGACGACGTCCGCCGCGAGCGGGGCCCGGGGCGGCGGCGCGGTCACCGGGTGGGATGTCACTGCGAACCTCCGATGCAGGTGTACGGCAGCGGGTCGAAGCCGTTGAAACCCTGGGTGGTGTAGCCGACGGCGTAGGCGCCGCAGGAGTGGATCCAGACGGGGTCGCCGGACGAGGCCGCCGCGGGGACCCGCACCAGGCCGGCCTCGTGGTCGAACGCGTCGTCGCTGTCGCAGGTGGGTCCGGCCACGACCGCCGGAACATGGTCGCCCCCGGCGTGGCCGGGGAACTCCAGGGGGTACTGCAACGCGTCCATCTCGTACAGGCCGTTGAACTTGCCGCAGGTCAGGTAGAGCCAGTGCCGGTGCTCGTCGGCCCCGCTCCGGGTGGTGAGCCGGGCCACCCGGGCCCGGATGGCGCCGTGGTCGGCGACGAGGTGACGCCCGGGTTCCATGAGGAACTCCACGGGCGACGGCGACTCGGCGGCGAGCCGCTCCATGCCCTCCCGCAGCACGGCGAAGATCTTGTCCATCGGCGGATCGAGGGGCCGGCCCGCCTTGTCGAGGCAGCCGAGGGCGGGCAGGCCGCCGCCGAGGTTGATCCGGTCGAGGAGGATGCCGCGGCCGGCGAGGACCACGACCAGGTCGGTCAGGTCGTCGAGCGCGTCGCGCCAGGCCTCCGCCGTCATCTGCTGCGAGCCGACGTGCACGGAGAGACCGGACGGGACGAGTCCCGCGTCGCGGGCCACCTCCAGGACGCGGACCGCGTCGTCGGCCGAGCACCCGAACTTCTGGCTCAGGCCCCACAGCGCGCCCTCGCCGCTGGTGGCGAGGCGGCAGAACACCCGCGATCCGGGTGCGTGCCGGGCGATCGCGGCGACGTCCTCGACGCTGTCGGTCGCGAAGTCGCGCACCCCCATGCGGTACGCGTCGGCGATGTTCTCGTCGGACTTGATGGTGTTGCCGTAGTGGATCCGGTCGAGCGGCACCCCCGTCCTGAGGGCCTGCTCGATCTCGTTGGGTCCGGCCGCGTCGAAGCCCGCGCCCTGCCGGGCGAGGCAGGCGAGCACCTCGTCCACGGGGCACGCCTTCATGGCGAAGCGGACGGCGACGCCGGGCAGTTCGCGCAGGAGCGCCGCGTACTGGCCCTCGATGCCGTCGAGGTCGAAGAAGATCCGGTCGTCGGTCGCGGCCGCGAGGGCCGTCCGGATGGCCGTGCTCTCACGCATCGTCGACACCCCGGACCGGACGTTCGGACCTGCTGGCCGCCACCAGCGGCCCCCAGGCCTCGATGAGCAGCGCGAAGTCCTCGGTGTCGGCCTGCGCCTCGTCGAGCAGACGCTCACGCATCGGCAGCAGGTGGTCGGCGAACTCCGCGTATCTGCCGCCCAGTCGGCGATAGCAGCGGTCGACGACGTCGAGCCTGCGGACGTTCTCGGAGCGGTCCGTGTACGCGCTCTTCGCGACGAGGTCGGCGATCGTGGCGACGCGTATGTGGTGGTGCTCGTCGAGCAGCGCCCCGCGGGCCTCCTCCATCGCCGTGTAGACGGGGTAGAGGTAGAGCATCGACAGGAGGAACTTGGTGAACCGCAGCTGGTAGGCGGTGAATCCGGGGCCGGTCCGCCGCTCGGGGGTGTAGTAGTTCACGATGTTCCGGTTGTGCACCACGCCGGGCAGCGTCGCGTCGCGCACCAGGTGCAGCAGGAAGTAGTCGCTGCCTATGGTGTTGGTGGCGGGCGGCAGCGGCACCCGTTCGTAGACCTCGTGGTCGAGGCCGATGTTGCACATGTCGATGCGCCAGATGTCGGGGGTGCCCAGCGTCGACTCGTCGTGCGTGAAGGGATCGGTGCCGGCCCCGACGAACGAGTCGTCGACCAGCTCGCGGCGCTCCTCGGGCGAGGTGCCCGCCTCGGCCCACAGGCCGACCACCTCGTAGTAGATCTCCGGCTCGAGGTCGCGTATCTCCCCGATGTCGACGGACAGTTCGCCGACGAAGGAGCTGCCGACCATCGCGACCGGCTTGTAGACGTCGGCCGGGTCGAGCCGGGTCCGGGTGACGCCGGGCAGGGCGTCGACGGCGCGCTTCCCGAGCGAGAGCAGCTCGTGGTGGAGGGGGTGGACGGGTTCGCCGTCGAGGATCTGGTAACTGCTGTCGGAGTCCCTGCGGTGCACCGAGTCGCAGCCCAGGGCGCTCGCGATCAGGAAGGCGCGGTTGGTGCAGGCTCCGTACGACACGTCGGCGGGCAGCATGAGGTCGAGCACCAGGTCGGGTTTGGTGAGGCCGGCGCGCTCGATGACCCGCTGGAGGAAGTCGCGCTGCCGCGCCTCGTCGAGGTGATGCACGACGACCCCGGCGGGCGATGCCAACTCCCGTACGGTACGCGCGTGTTCGGCTCTGCTCGCCTCGTCGGAGGAGTCCAGGACGAGCAGGTGCACCTCGACATCGAAGTGGGTGACGGCGTGGGCCGCCTCCTCGTGGACCGCGGCGATCGTGGCCGCGCAGGCCCGGTTGGTGGGCAGCGTCAGGCAGATGCGTCGCACGCGGGCTCCTCGGTCGGGGTCTGGGGCCCGGCGGTCGCCCACGATTCGAGGCCGAGCAGCTTGGCGCCGAGGTCGGTGAGGGTGGCGGTCGGGTAACGGAGGGACTCGTGCCGCCGGGCGTCGCCGACGAGCGTCTTGTTCCAGTCCGGGGTGCTGAGGCTGCGCCAGGACTCCACGCGCGACTTGCGCACCTCCTGGTCCGATTCGAGTGCGGGCATCATCGAGAGGTACTGGACGGCTCGGACACCGTTGTCGGAGGTGTTGCGGGCGACGCCGTGCGCGAGCAGCCCGTTCCAGATCAGCAGGTCACCGGCCTTGAGCTCGGGCCGTACGACGGGGAACTCGGCGCGGTCGGTGCCCGGCCTGATCGGGTCGCGGTCGGCGGGCTGTGCGACCTTCCACTCGTCGAACCGGCGGAACAGCTCGGGCGAGCACTGGAACCCGCCGTGGTCGTCCTGGGTGTCGTTGAGCGCGATGATGCCCTGGACGCGCTGCGGCAGCACACCGAGCGTGGTGTCGACGTCCCAGTGCAGCTCGATGTCGAAGCCGGTGTCGGTGGGCTCGATGTGCGCGCGGTCGCGGTCCTTGACGTTGGGCGGGTTCAGGTTGAGCCGGTCGAGGGTGACCCACAGCTCCTCGCAGTCCCACACGTCGGCGAACGCGTCGTACACCCGCTGCGTCTGGCGGCTGTCCCACAGGAGCTGGTGGTGGTAGGCCTCGACGAACCCGTAGACGTGCAGGTGCTGTTCGAGCTCGGTGGCGAACTCGCGGTCCTCGGAGTACCAGGTCTCGGGGCGCTCGGGGTCGAGGCCCTGGAAGTCCCAGGTGAAGTCGAGGAGGCGCCGGGCGGCGGCGGCCGGTATCGCCTCCTTCACGACGACGTAGCCGTACGTCTGCCAGAACGCGAAGTCCTCCTCGGACAGCACGCGCAGCGGGCGCTCCTTCTCGATGTCGCGCAGCGGGGTGCGGGCGAGGTAGGTCTCGCCGCCGTCGGAGCTGAAGTAGGGACGGCCGGATGCGGCTCGGTAGAGGTATCGGTCGGGTGCCGTCATGCGATCACTCCAGGGGTCGGATGGTCGGTGGCTGAGGATCCCCGGCGCGGGGATACGGGCTCGGGCGCCGGCTCGGGCGTGGGCGCGGGCGTCCTGAGTACGGGATCGGCGGGATGCGGCGGCCGGGCGGTCTCGGCCGACGGCCGGATGACGACACGGTCGGCGGCGGAGCGCTGGGCGGGGTGCGTGCGCCGGGGGTGCGGGGTGCCCCGGGCGCGGTCCTCGCCCCGGCCGGCGAGCCATCGGCCGATCGGGCATTGCGAGGGCAAATCAACCTGGGCAAAAGGGAGTTGGCGGGCTCGGCGCATCGTCGCGCCGGCCGGTCATCCGGCGGAAGGGGGTGGCCTCCACGACGGCAGGGCCGGGGTTGCCACCTCCTCGCGCTCGGTGCCGCTCATGGGTCGAGGGCACCCACACCGATCTTGCCTACCTCCAAGGTGGACTAGACCAACTTCTGGTGTCAAGCCCGAAGTTGGGGCGGTGCGGAGCCCAAAACGGACCGGTTCACGCACCGGACATACGGCAGATACGTACTGTCAAGTAGACCGCGTCAAAACCGAGTTGGCGGCCCTCCTGCGGGCCATCCGGAGGGCCGCACTCCGGTAGCCCGGCACAATTCGGCCCTTGCGTACATCGAAAGTCGGCCCGTTCGTACATCTCCTCCACCGGGCTTCCGCCATACCCGCACATGCAAACGTGGCGGGGTGACGGTCCGCCGACCGTCACCCCGCCACGTGATCCCTGGGAGGGGTCAGACCCCCGCGATGGCCTCCGCCGCCGCCCTGCCGCACACGCGCGCCGCGCCGTGCGTGGCGATGTGCAGCGCGCCGCGCGGAGCCGCCCGCGGCACTCCCATCTCGACCACGACCGTGTCCGGACGGGCCGCGAGGAGCGCGTCGAGGGCCGCCGCCATCCACGGGTGGCGGTGCTCGTCGCGGACGACCGCGACGATCCGGCGCTCGCCGGCCGCCGCCAGCACGTCGGCGGCGGCGCCGTCCGCGCCGTAGGTGCCGCTCTCGGTGCCCGGCAGCAGGGCGCCGAGCTCGGCGCCGATGCTCCACGGCGTCTCGCTGCTCACCGCGATGTTCATGACGGGCGTGAAGGTCGCCACGTACGGGGCGCCCTCCAGCGGACGCCACCCCGGCCCCGCCGTGACGCGGGCGGCGCGGCGCGCGGCCACCAGGCCGATGTCGCTGTCGGTACCGGGCGCGGTCCCCTCCTGCACCGCCGCGCCCGGTCCCGTCCCGGCCCCCCTGGCCCGCTGGGCCCACGCCGCCAGCGCACGGACCCGTGCGGCGGCGTCGGCCAGGCGCTCCTCGGCGAGTTCGCCGTCCCGTACCGCCTGGACCAGCGCGTCACGCAGCCGCAGTACGGTGCCCTCGTCACACAGGCCGCCGCCGACGCACAGCGCGTCGGCGCCCGCCGCGATGGCGAGGACGGAGCCCCGCTCGATGCCGACCGTCCCGGCGATGGCCTGCATCTCCACCGCGTCCGAGACGATCAGCCCGTCGTAGCCGAGCTCCTCGCGCAGCAATCCGGTGAGGATGCGCGGGCTGAGCGTGGCGGGACGGGCGGGGTCGAGCGCGGGAAGAAGGATATGCGCACTCATGACCGACTTGGAACCCGCGGCGATCGCGGCGCGGAAAGGCACCAGCTCACGCTTGTGCAGCGTGTCGAGGTCCACGTCGATGCGGGGCATCGCGTGGTGCGAGTCGACGTTGGTGTCGCCGTGGCCGGGGAAGTGCTTGGTGCAGGCGGCGACGCCCGCGGACTGGAGGCCCTCGATGTAGGCGGCGGTGTGCCGGGCCACGAGGGCGGTGTCCGCCCCGAAGGCCCGTACGCCGATGATCGGGTTGTCCGGGTTGGAGTTCACGTCGGCCGACGGCGCCCAGTTGAGGTTGACGCCGCACTCGGCGAGCCGGCGGCCCAGCTCGCGGGCGACCCCGCGGGTCAGCTCCAGGTCGTCGACGGCGCCGAGCGCCAGGTTGCCGGGGAAGGACGAGCCGGTGCGCACCTCTATACGGGTGACGTCACCGCCCTCCTCGTCGATCGCCACCAGGACGTCGTCCCGCTCGGCCCTCAACTGGGCCGTCAGGGCCGCCACTTGGGGCGCGGTGACGATGTTGCGGCCGAACAGGCCGACGGAGGCGAGGCCTTCGCCGATCCTGCGGAGCAGCCAGTCCGGCGCGGTGGTGCCGACGAACCCGGGCTGGAGCACGGCGAGGGCGTCGCGGGTCAGTGTGTCGGAACCCGTGGTCATAGTCGTCATGGGCGGGGTTATCCCTTCACTGCGCCGGCCGTCAGACCCGCGGCCATCTTGCGCTGGACGAGGAGGAAGAGAATCACGATGGGCACGGCCATCATGGTCGATCCGGCCATCATCGGGGCGTACTCGGTGCCGTGCTGTGTGGTGAAGCTCGACAGCCACACGGTGGCCGTCTGGTGATTCTGACTCATCAGCATGAGGGCGTAGAGGTACTCGTTCCAGGCCTGGATGAATCCATAGACCGAGGTGGCCACCATGCCGGGGGCGAGCAGCGGAAAGACCACACGGATGAAGGCGCCGGTGCGGGTGCAGCCGTCGACCATGGCCGCCTCCTCCAGCTCCTTGGGGACGTTGACGATGAAACCGCGCAGCGTCCACACCGTGAAGGGCAGGATGAAGGTCAGGTACGTGATGATCAGGCCCGTGAGCTTGTCGTACTGACCGAGGTCGTTGAGGAGCAGGAAGACCGGGATGATCATCGCGACGAGCGGCACCATCTGGACCGCGAGGATGCCGACGATGACGATCTTGCGGCCGCGGAAGGCGAACCGGGAGATGGCGAGCGCGGCGAGCAGGCCGACCGCGATGCCGATGACGACCACGACGACCGAGACGGTCAGGGACCGGCCGATCGAACCCCAGAAGTCGCCGATCTGGAGCGCCCGCTTGAAGTTGGCGAGCGTCACGTGCGTCGGGAACAGGTGCGGGTTGGGGTCGATCGCGTCCTTGGCCGGCTTGAACGCGGTGTTGAGCATCCAGTAGACCGGGAAGCCCGCGGTGACGAAGACGAGCAGGCCGAGCAGGTTCCAGCCCAGCTTGTTCTTCTTGCCGGGAGACTTCTTGCGCGTGGCGGCGGGCGCCACGGCGGTCGAGGCAGCCATCGCCACGCCGTCCTTTCCGATCGTGGCGCTCACTCGACGTCCCCGATCTTGAGCATCTGCCGCATGTAGACCGCGATCACACCGAGCAGCAGGAGCACGGTGAGCAGGGCGATCGCGGAGCCCTGGGAGTAGTCGTTGACGACGAAGGCCTTGTCGTAGGAGTACGTGGTGAGGAGCTGGTACTCCGGCTCGGGGTGGCCGCCGCGCATCACGAAGACCTGCGGGAAGACGCCCATGTCCCAGATCACCGAGAGCGTCGCGAGCATCACGATGATGGGCTTGAGGATCGGCAGGGTGACGTGCCGGAACACGCCCCAGGAGCCGGCGCCGTCGAGCCGGGCGGCCTCTTCGAGCTCCTTGGGGACCTGGGTGAGTCCGGCGCTGAGCGTGATGACCACGAACGGCACCGCGCCCCAGACCACGAGCACCATGATCACGGCGAGACCCTGGGTGCTGCTGATGAACCAGTTGTGGCCGGTGAAGTCGACGCCGGGCAACTGGCTGATCAGCCAGTTCAGCACGCCGTAGTCGCTGTCGAACATCCACTTGAAGATGGTGATCGCCACGACGATGGGCATGCCCCAACTCGCCACGAGGGCCACGTTGATGAGCGTCTTGACCCAGCCCGAGACCCGCTGGAGCAGCAGGGCTATGAGCATGCCGATGACCATGGTCAGGACGACGGCGGAGGCGGCGAAGAGGATGGTGCGCACGACGACGCGCCAGAACTCCGCGTCACCGAGGACGTTGGAGAAGTTGTCGAAGCCGACCGACTCGGCGGCCTGGAAGCCCCACAGCTGCGGCTGCCCGAACTTCTCGAAGGACAGGGTGACGAGGCGTACCAGCGGATAGCCGAGGACGAGGGCGAGGATGACGAGGCAGGGTGCGAGCAGCGCCCACGGCACCGCCGCTCCCCCGCCCGTGCCACGCTTGTTGTCCGGCTTTCCCGGCCGGCCGGAGCCGGCGCCCGGTTGTGGGTCGCGCCGCGCCGGCGGCACCTTGGCGGTGGTTGTCTCTGCGGCACTCATCGCGCGCTCCTGGGAATCCCTCTCTGGAACTGGTCAGGCAGGGCCCCGTCGTGGTGACGGGGCCCTGCCCAGAGGTCACTTGGTGTTGATGACCTTGTCGATCGCGGCGTCCGCGTCCTTCGCGGCGGCCTCGACCGTCTTCTTGCCGGTGCCGATGGCCTGGAGCATGTCCTGGAGGGTCTTGGCCTTCTCGACCTGGCCCCAGCCCGGCGCCATCGGGACGAACCAGCTGGACTCGGCCGCGGTGGCCGGCACGGCCGTCTTCGGGTCCGCCTTCAGCGGCGCGAGGTCCGTCTTGTTGTTGGGCAGGTTGCCCTTGGCGACCAGGCCCTTCTGGCCCTGGGTGCCGGTGAACGCGTTGATCCACTCGGCGGCGAGGCCCTGCGCCTTGGACTTGACCGGAACCGCGAGGTCCGAGCCGCCGAGGAAGACGGGCATGGCCTTGCCGGACGGGGCCGGCATCACGAAGCTCTCGATCTTGTCGGCGAGCTTGCCCACCTTGTCGTTCTCCGGCAGGGCGGCGTTGGCGCCCTCCCAGGCCGGGCTGAAGACGAGGAAGGACTTGCCCTGGCCGTAGACGATCGGGCGGTCCGCCTCGTCCTTGGTCTTGTCGCCCTTCATGTACTTGTCGACGACGTTCTTGAACTCGGTGAGGCCCTTGATGGACTCCGGCGAGGACAGGTTGGCCTTGAACTTGTCGCCGTCCTGCTTGGCGATGGAGCCGCCGGCGTCGTAGACGAAGGACATGGCCGCGTACCAGTCACGGGTGGGCTGGTACCAGGCGCTGAACTTGTCGCCCTGCTTGGCCTGCACCTTGTCCAGGTCGGCGGTCAGCTCGGCGTACGTCTTGGGCGTCGCGGTGATGCCCGCGTCCGTGGCGATGTCCTTGCGCCAGGTCGCGGTGCGGCCGCCGGCGTAGTAGGGGACGCCGTAGGTCTTGCCGTTGTACGTGACGGAGGCCTTGAGCCCGTCGAGCCAGGCGGCGGAGTTGTCGAACTTCGACGGGTCGACCTCGGCGAAGGCGCCCTTGACCGAGTAGGCGAGCATCTCGGTGTTGCCCATCTCGACCACGTCCGGCGCCTTGTCGGTCGCGAGGACGGCGTCGAGCTTGGCGTTCTTGTCCGGCCAGCCGTAGTACTCGTGGTTGATCTTCAGGCCGGGGTGCTTGGCGATGATCGCGTCGTCCGCGGCCTTCACCAGCTCGGGCCAGTTCTTCTGGGCGTCGACCGTCAACCAGACGGTCAGCTCCTTGGCGTCGCCCCCCGCGGCGCCGTCCTTGCTGTCACTGCCGCCGCATGCCGCGGCACCGATCATGATGCCCGCGACGCCGATCGCCGCGATGAGCTTGCGCTTCACGCCACTCTCCTCAGGGATGACTGAAACCCCCCGCCCACCGCGATGCCACATACGCGAAGTACTACCCGTGGGACTGGGATCTGGTCTTTAATGGTTTAGACCAGTACCGGGAGCTTGGCCTAGACCTTTAGGGGTGTCAAGGGTCGATAAGAACGCTGAGACCGTCCGTTATCGGACCGACACCTCACCGTTCTTCACCGCCCGCGCGTCGGCTCCCGCATGGCCGGTTGAGGCCCGCCGGGGCGCCCCGAGGACCCTCCTGGGCTTTAATGGTTTAGACCAACTCGCATACTCCCCCGCACGTCCGCCGCGCGGCGGTGTATAAGAAGGGCTTGTCGATCGCGTTACCGGACCGACACCCTGACGGAGGGCGACGACCCGTGACCGGTCCGTGCCACCATGTGAGCCGCGACAGACGGAGGAGCCGGTGACGGCAGCAGCGCAGCACTCGGGAAGGCAGTCCATGGCCGCCGACGGGAGCGGCACGACGGAGGCGGGCGCCGGGGTCCGCACCGCCCGCGTGCCGAAGTACTACCGCCTCAAGCGCCACTTGCTGGAGATGACGGAGACCCTTCCGCCCGGCACCCCGGTGCCCCCCGAGCGGACGCTGGCCGCCGAGTTCGACACCTCCCGCACCACCGTGCGCCAGGCCCTTCAGGAGCTGGTCGTCGAGGGCCGCCTGGAGCGCATCCAGGGCAAGGGCACCTTCGTCGCCAAGCCGAAGGTCTCCCAGCCGCTCCAACTCTCCTCGTACACCGAGGACATGAGGGCCCAGGGACTGGAACCCACCTCGCAGCTCCTGGACATCGGCTACGTCACCGCCGACGACACCCTCGCGGGGCTGCTCGACATCACCGCCGGCGGCCGGGTGCTGCGCATCGAGCGGCTGCGTCTGGCGAGCGGCGAGCCGATGGCCATCGAGACCACCCACCTCTCCGCCAAGCGCTTCCCCGCGCTGCGCCGCTCCCTGGTGAAGTACACCTCCCTCTACACCGCGCTCGCCGAGGTGTACGGGGTGCACCTGGCGGAGGCCGAGGAGACCATCGAGACGTCGCTGGCCACCCCGCGCGAGGCCGGGCTGCTCGGCACCGACGTGGGCCTGCCGATGCTGATGCTGTCGCGGCACTCCCTCGACGGCCAGGGCGAGCCGGTGGAGTGGGTGCGCTCGGTCTACCGGGGCGACCGGTACAAGTTCGTCGCCCGCCTCAAGCGCCCCACCGACTGACCCGCCCCCGCGCCACCGCGCAGAACCGGCCACGCCCCGCTCACGGGGCGTGGCCGTCGTGCGTCCGGGGACGCTCCTGTCCAACTCCAGCCGGACTCAGGCACCTTGTGCCTGGCAGCTTGGTGCCCGCCCGGACGAACCCCCTGCTGAGCCCGGTGCGCGGGGCGCCGGGCAGGGCCGGCGGCGTGGCACCGTCCTGCCGCGCGGTTGTGGCCACCCTTTTTCCGGTGACACCCGGGCTCGCGTCGGCCAATCTTGAACTCGCCAAAGGAAATACCGCTCCTGACAAAACACTTGACAGAAAAGGTGGATCTCATGCGTGCCAGGTTCCGTTCGGTCGCGGCTCTTCTCCTTCCCGTCGCCGCCGCGGTCGCATTCGCACTGACCGCGCAGGGCCATTCCGCCGCGCCGGACCACGCGGTCGCCGATTCCGCCGTCGCCACGGCCGCCACCCCCGTTCCGACCAGTGACCCGGGTGACGGATTCTCCTGGGGCTGACCCATCTACCTCGTCGGCGTCTCGATGACCGCCCGAACCGGGGACCGTGCCGAACCCCCGACGCGGACCCAGGTGATCGAGACCCTCCAGCGCGTCGACGAGACCTGTGTCCATGCGGGGCCCGCCCGTGCGCTGGTCATCGGGCAGTCGATCCGGCTCGCCCTCTACCTGCACGGCCTCGACGAGACCGAGGCCGTGGCCCGCGCCCTCGACCTCTGCGGCCGACTGCGCGCCGCGTCGCCGGAGTTCGCCCGCTTCCACATCACGGACTTCAGGCTCCTCTGACCGCCATCCTTTTCGGCCGTCGCATTCCCGGCCTCCCCCTTCAGCTCTGCAGAAACGGAATCGTCATGCCCAGGGCCCGCCCGAGCGTGTCCGTCATCATCCCCAATTTCAATTACGAGAAGACGTTGCGGGCCTGTCTCGAATCGGTGTTCGCGCAGACCTGTGCACCGCTCGACGTCATTGTCGTGGACGACGCGAGCACCGACCGTTCCCGGGACATCGCCCGTGAATTCCCGTGCGTACTCATCGCGAGTCCGCACAACAGGGGCGTGTCCGCGGCGCGGAACCTCGGCGCCGCCGCCGCCCGTGGCGAGATCCTGTTCTTCCTCGACTCCGACACCGCGCTCGCCCCGGACGCCGTGGCCAACGCCGTCGACGAGCTCGTGGCCGACCCCGGCCTCGGCTGCGTCCACGGCGTGCTCGACCCGGAGCCGCTCTTCGACGACGGGCCCGTGGAGCGCTACCACGCGCTGCACGCCCACTTCTGGCGGCGCCGCGGCGCCGGTGAGGTACGGACCGCGTTCTTCGCGCTCGGCGCCATCTGGAAGCACGTCTTCGAGGAGACCGGCCCGTTCGACGAGAACCTCCGCGACTCCGAGGACGTCGAGTACAGCGGGCGGCTCGTCGAGCGCCACCGCATCCGCATGTCACCGGCGGTGACCGGACGGCACGACGACGTCGACCGGCTGCTGCCGATGCTGCGCGAGCAGTACCGGCGCTCCCAGCTCCTGGTCGCGGCCGTCGGCCAGATGCGGGCGGGCGGCCTCAGCGCCAACCGGCCGCTGGGTGTGCTCGCCGCCGCCCTCGCCCCGCCCGCACTGCTGCTCGGCCTCCTGTCGCCGTGGCTGCTGCTCGTGCCCGCCCTGTGCGTCCTCGTCTTCGCCTGCGCCGACCCGGGGCTCAGCCGCTTCGTGCTGGGCGCCAAGGGGCCCGGATTCCTCCTGTGGTTCACCGGGATCCACTTCGTGCTGCACCTCGCGCTGGTGCTCGGCGCGGCCCGCGGTGTCGTGCGCTGGCTCACCGAACCCGACTTCGGCCCGACCGTCCGCCGCCGCGCCCCGGTGCCCGCCGCCGGCCGGAGGTGACCCACCGGGGGCCCGCCCGCCCCCGCACATCCCCACCCGGTGTCCCCCGCCACCGCCCGTCCGCAACTGGAGCCTGTCCATGGCCACTTACGGCCCCACGCTCGCCCAGCAGCCGGCCCGCACCCAGCAGGCCCGGCCCCCCGGCCTCCTCCGTGACCTCACCTCCCTCGTCCGCCCCGGCCAGTGGTCCAAGAACCTGGTGGTGGTGCCGTTGGGACTGCTCGGCGCCCAGCGCCCGGCCGGCCAGCTCATCGGCGGCGCGGCCGCGGCCGTCGTCGCCTTCACCCTGGCCTCCGCGCTCGTCTACCTGGTCAACGACATCAGCGACCGCGAGCGGGACCGCAGCCACCCGCACAAGCGCACCCGGCCCATCGCCGCCGGCCGGGTGGGCGTGGCCACCGCCGTCCTGTTCGCCGCCGCGCTCGTCGTCCTGCTCGGGGCGGCCGTCACCTGCTGCGCGCTGCTCGGCGTCACCCCGGCCGTCGCCTGGTGGCCGGTCCTCGCCTACCTCGGCCTCAACGCGGCGTACAGCAGGGGACTCAAGCACGTGCCGCTGCTCGACGTCTTCATCGTCGCGCTCGGCTTCGTCCTCAGACTCGTCCAGGGCGCGCTCGCCGCGTCGTCGCCGGTGCCGGACTGGCTGGCGCTGTGCGTCTTCTCGCTCTGCCTGATGCTGATCCTCGGCAAGCGGCGCCACGAGATGACCGTGGGCGGTGTCCTGCACCGGCCCGCGCTGCGCGGCTACACCATCGGCTTCCTCGACCAGCTCCTCGTGTTCGCGGCCGTGCTGACCGCGATCAGCTACGTGCTCCAGGTGCAGGGCAGTGCCGTGTTCGGCTCCCACGGCACCGCCGTCGCGATGCTCACCGCCCCGTTCGCCCTGTTCGGTCTGGCCCGCTACCTCCAGCTGATCATGGTCGACTCCGGCGGCGGCAATCCGTCCCGGGCCCTTTTCCGGGACCGGGTGACCGTGTCCAACGCGCTGGTGTGGTCCTGCCTGGTCGGCGGCTCCGTGCTGGTCGTCCACACCGCGTCATGACGGCCGCCGACCTCGCACCGGCCGCCCCGCGCCCCCTGCTGCGCCGGGCCGTGCCCGTCCTGTTCCCGCTCGCCGTCGCCGCCGGCATCGGCTTCGCCCTGCACGACCGGATCGGCGACCTGGCCGGCCTGGTGGTGCGGCCGGGAGCCGTGCCCTACCTGCTCGGCGCGCTCGCCGCCAACGCGGGCGCCGTGCTCCTGTCCATGGTCACCTGGCGCACCCTGCTGGGCGACCTCGGCCCGAAGGTGCCCGGCGCGGCCGCCACCCGGATCTTCTTCACCTCCTTCCTCAGCAAATACCTGCCGGGGGCGGTGTGGGGCGTCCTCGCCCAGGTGCGGATGGGCCGCGCGGTGGGGGTGCCCGGTCCCGTGATGGTCGCCGTGTTCCTGCTCAACCTGATGGCGGCGGTCCTCACCGGCCTCACCATCGGCCCGGTCGCGGCGCCCTGGACGCTGGGCGGCGACGCCTGGTGGCTGCTGCTCCCGGTCGCCGTCACGGTGGCCTGCGCCGTGCGGCCCGGCCTCATCAACTCCCTGGCCGCGCTCGGCGCCAGGCTCACCCGCCGGCCCGCGCCGACCGCCACCGCGAGCGACGGCGGGATGCGCCGGGCG
This sequence comes from Streptomyces sp. NBC_00083, assembly GCF_026343295.1. Taxonomy (GTDB): domain Bacteria; phylum Actinomycetota; class Actinomycetes; order Streptomycetales; family Streptomycetaceae; genus Streptomyces. Next base: position 799,912 of record NZ_JAPELY010000002.1, on the reverse strand, counting down.
ATGGCCTCGGCCGCCGCGTCCTGGGCGGTGTCCGGGCTCCACCTGTGGGCGCTCGCCGTGATGCTGGGCGCGCCCGCCGCCAAGGCCCTGCCGGTGTGCGTGGGCGGCTTCGCCCTCGCCACCGCCGCCGCGAGCCTGGTGGTCGTCCTGCCGGACGGCTGGGGCGCCCGCGAGGCCGTCCTGATGCTCGCGCTCTCCGCGGTGCTGCCCTGGCAGGCCGCCGCCGCCGCGGCCGTCGCCAGCCGGGTGGTCTGCACCCTGAGCGAGGTCCTGGTCGGCGGGGCCGCGCTCCTGGTGACCCGGGTCTCCGGCAGACCCGCCGCCGCCACCGCCACCGCGTAACCCGCCCTCCCCGTACCCCAGTCGAGCCCCTACCGAGGGATCCCCATGCCACAGCTGTACTCCGTCGACGACTGCGAGTCGCTGACGACCAAGCAGGTCCACGGCCTCTACAAGGACCACGTCAACCGCAGCCAGGTCTCGCTCATGACCTCCTTCGGCTTCGGCCAGGAGCTCGTCGAGCGCGCCGAGGGCGCCTACATCCTCCAGCGCGACGGACGCCGCATCCTGGACTTCACCGGCGGGGTCGGGGTGCTCAACCACGGCCACAACCACCCCCGCATCCTGGCCGCCCGCCAACGCTTCCAGGCGGAGCACCGGATGGAGGTCCACAAGACCTACTTCTCGCCCTACATCGCGGCGCTCGGCCACAACCTGGCGGAGCTCCTGCCCGCCGACCTGTCCATGTCGTTCTTCCCCAACTCCGGTGCGGAGGCGGTCGAGGGCGCGGTGAAGCTGGCGTACAAGTACCACGGCGGGCGGCGCTCGCGGGTGCTGCGGGCCGACATCAGCTTCCACGGCAAGCTGCTCGGCTCGGGCAGTCTGACCGGGCAGAACCAGTCGACGTTCCAGTTCCCCGGCATCCCCGGCGTCGGCGTCTTCCCCTACGGCGACCTGGCCGCCGTCGAGCGCGAGGTCGCCAAGTCCCGTACCGCCAAGGGCGATTCGGACGTCTACTGCATCCTGATCGAGCCGCTGAGCGCCTCCACCATGAACGTCTGCTCGGAGGAGTTCCTGCGCGGGCTGCGGGAGCTGTGCACCCGCGAGGACATCGTGCTGCTCTTCGACGAGATCTACACGGGCTGGGGCAAGACCGGCAGCCTCTTCTACTTCATGCGGTACGAGGGCCTGGTCCCCGACATCCTCACCACCTCCAAGTCGTTCGGCGGCGGGAAGTCCTCCATCTCGGCGTTCATCGCCCGCGAGCCGGTCTTCCGCAAGGCGTACGACAACCTCACCGACGCGCTGCTCCAGTCGACCAGCACCACCTACTACGGGTTCGGCGAGGAGGCGATCACCGCCATCGAGGCGGTCAACATCGCGGTGGAGGACGACTATCCGGCCCGCGCACGCGCCATCGAGCGCATCCTCGGCCCCGGTCTCGAACGGATCGCGAAGGAGCACCCGGACGTGGTGTCCGAGGTGCGCGGCGCGGGCGCGCTGCACGGGGTGTTCCTGCACAAGGGCCCCAAGGTGCTGGAGCTGGTGACCAAGCTGGTGCCGGGCGCGATGACCAAGGACCCGCGCTTCCGCACCAAGCTCATCACCTCGTCGGTGGTCAACGCGCTCTACCGCGACCACGGCATCTACGCCTACTACACGCTCAACGGCGACAACCCGCTGATGGCGGCCCCCTCGCTGATCACCGAGGACCACGAGGTCGAGTACTTCCTCGACTCCCTCGACGCCACCCTCGCGCAGGGCCTGCCGCGTCTGCTCACCCGTTTCGTCAAGGAGAAGGTGTCGTCGCTGTGGTAGCCAGGACAGTCGTGACCGGCGGTGCCGGAATGCTCGGTTCGACCCTCGTGGAGCGGCTGCTCGCCGACGGGCACGAGGTGCACTGCGTGGACCTGAGGGCGCCGCGCACCCGCCACGAACGCCTCACCCACACCGTCTCGGACGTCCGCGACGCGGTGGCGATGAAGCGGGCCACGGACGGGGCGGACGTGGTCGTGCACTGCGCGGCGGCGCTGCCCAGCTATCCGGCCGACCAGATCCGCTCGGTGATCGTCGGGGGCACGGAGTCGGTGCTGGGCGCGGCCGAGGCCAACGCGGTGCCGCGCTTCGTACACATATCCTCGACCGCCGTGTACGGGCTGCCCAAGGTGGTGCCCACGCCCGAGGAGTACCCGCGCGAGCCCGTCGACACCTACAGCGCCGCCAAGGCGGAGGCCGAGGAGGTCGCCGAGCGGTTCCGGGGCCGCGAGATGTGCCTGCCGATCCTGCGGCCCAAGACGTTCCTCGGGCCCGGCCGCATGGGCCTGTTCGCGATGCTCTTCGAATGGGCCGAGGAGGGGCGTCACTTCCCGGTCCTCGGCAAGGGCGACGTCCGCATCCAGATGTTCGACGTGGACGACCTCGTGGACGCGGTCGTCACCGCGATGGAGGCGCCGGCCGAGCGCGCGGACGGCACGTTCAACCTGGGGGCCACCGAGTTCGGCACGATCCGCGAGGACTTCCAGGCCGTCCTGGACGCCGCCGGACACGGCAGGCGGGTCCGCTCCCTGCCGGCCAGACCGGCGCTCGCCGCGCTCAGCGCCCTCCAGCGCACCGGCCTCTCGCCGGTCTACGGCCGCCTGCTGCACAAGCTGCTCGACGACTCGTACGTGAGCACCGACCGGGCCCGCGAGCAGCTCGGTTTCCGGCCGCGCCACTCCAACCAGGACGCGATCCTGCGGACCTACGCCTGGTGGCGCGAGCACCGGCGCACCGCGAGCCCCGCCGCCAAGGGGCAGGGCGTCACCAGTGTCGAACCGTGGCGGCAGGGAGCCCTCTCCCTCGCCAAGGTGCTGTTCTAAGCGATCCGAGGAGTAAACACCGTGCCCAGCGACCAGCAGCCCTTGGTCTCCGTGATCATCCCGAACTACAACTACGGCCGCTCGATCGGCCTGTGCGTGGAGGCCGCGCAGAACCAGACCTACCCCCACACCGAGATCATCGTCATCGACGACTGCAGCACCGACGACTCCGCCGCGACCGCCGCCGCACTCGGCGCCCGCGTGGTGAGCACCGGTACCAACAGCGGGGTCGCGGTGGCCCGCAACCTCGGGGCCGAGCTGGCCCGGGGCGAGGTCCTCGTCTTCCTCGACTCCGACGTCGCGATGCACCCCGACGCCGTCGAGCGCTCGGTGGCCCTGCTCGCCGGCGGCGCCGACGGCGTCAGGTACGGCGCGGTCTGCGGGACGTACGAGCCCGAGCCGCTGATCCGGGACAGCCTGATCGAGGAGTACCGCTCGCTCCAGCAGTACTACCTGCTGCTGAAGTCCGAGGGTGTCATCGACACCGTGCACACCGCGATCCTGGCGATGCCGCGCGCGGTCTTCGACGAGGTCGGCCCGTTCAACCCGCTGCTGCGCCACACCGAGGACCAGGACTACGGCAGGCGGATCTCCGAGCGGTACAAGGTGCTCAGCTCGGTGGAGGTGCGCGGGCGCCACGACCACGACGACACGGTGCGGATCGTCCTGGACAAGGTGTTCAGCCGGGCCCGCCTCGCGGTGCCGCTGATCCTGAGCCGGCGCGCCCTCCAGGGCGGCTTCGTGACGGGCCCGCGCGCCGGCGCCAGCCTCGCGGCCCCCCTGTCGGTGGCGGCCCTGGCCGCGCCCCTGCTGTGGGGCCCGGTGTGGTTCCTGCTCCCGGCGCTCCTGTTCGTCCTGTCGGTCCTCGGCGACCTCGACATGTACCGGGTGGTGCGCAGACACCGGGGCCGGCTGTTCCTGGGGTACTTCGTGGCCGTGAACTTCCTGGTGAACCTGACCGTGTTCGCGGCGATCGGGGTGGCCGGCGTGCAGTGGCTGTGCTCGTCCCGCTTCCGGCACCTGTACGACCCGCAGCCCCGTCCCTCGGGGAGCGTGGCGCTCGGTCCCGCGGTCGGGGCGCCCGGTGTCTGACCTGCGGACCGCGCCCGCCGACGCCCCGGAGGGCGCCCCGGCTCCTGAGCCGCGTCGGGCCGGGGCCGCCCGGCGGCGGGCGGGGCGCCCGGTGCGCTGGGCGGCGTTCGGCTGGCTCGGGTGCCTCGCCGTGGAGTGGCTCGTCGACGGCCGGTACTGGTTCGGCGAACTGGCCGGTGCGGTACCGCCGTTCACCTTCGTCGTGCTCCCGCTGCTGCTTGCGGCGCTGGTCCCGCTGACGCGCGGCGCCGACCGGTGGCGTACGGGAGGGGCGGTCGTCCTCACGCTCGTCCTGGGCGCCGGCCAGTCGGGGATCAACTTCGGCGCGCTGTGGTCGCGGGACCACGAGGCGGGCCGGGACGCGATCCGCGTCGTCGCCTGGAACACCAACTCGTGGAACCAGCTCCTGGGCACCCAGGACCACTTCTACGCGTTCCTCAAGGCGAAGCAGGCCGATGTCTATCTGCTGCACGAGTACCAGCACCTGACGCCGGACCGGAAGGGCCGCGAACCCGTCGACGATCTGGCGCGGCTGCGCGCGGAGTTCCCCGGGTACGAGATCATCACCGACGGCGAGCTGGTCACGCTCTCCCGCTTCCCCGTCGTCGCCCGGCCCGCGGTCGGTCCGGCCCGCGCGGTCGCGCCGGACGCCGACTGGAACACCCGCTACCGCCAGGACAAGGTGCTCCGCACCGACCTGCTGGTCAAGGGCCGGACGGTGTCGTTCTACAACCTGCACATGCCGGTCTGGAACAGCATGACGGACGGCCCGCTCTCGGGGGCCTTCTACTCCCACATGCGGGAGAACTTCGGCGCCCGGCAGGACCAGTACGCGGGGCTCGAACAGGACGTGGCCGACAACCCCAACCCGGTGGTCGTCGCCGGGGACTTCAACACCACCGCGGCCATGTCCGAGCTCGACGGGCTGCGCTCGCGGCTCGACGACGCGATGGGCGCGAGCGACGACCTCTACCCGACGAGCTGGGAGGAGGGCGGCTGGAAGCCGTTCTGGCGCACCGACTGGGCGTTCACCGGCCAGGGCGCGACGGCCGACACGTACCGCTTCGACTCCCCCGAGAAGCTGTCCGACCACGCGGTGCAGGACCTGTGGGTGAGCGTGGCGCAGGCGCCCGCCGGGAAGGGGTGAGCCGGCCGTGACCCCCGCGACCCCCGTCACGCTGTGCGCCCTCGTCTGGGGCGTCTTCCTCGGCGCGCACCTCGCCCTGAACGGCCGCTGGTGGCCGTGGCTCGCGGTGTCGCTGCTCCCGCCCCCGCTCTTCGCGGCCGTGCCGCTCGCGCTGCTCGCGGCGTCGGCGGCGACGGGCAGCGGGTCCGGTGCGCTGCTCGCGGGCGCCTGTCTGCTCGCGGGCTGGTCACAGAACGGCGTCAACCACCGTGCGCTGGGGCGGGGTTCGGTTCCGGGCGACGCGGACGGCGGCATCCGGGTGGTGTCGTGGAACACCCAGCACTGGGCCCAGGGCCGCGAACCCGACCGGTTCTACGCCTTCCTGCACACCCTGCCCGCCGACGTCTACCTGCTCCAGGAGTATCTGAACGGGTTCGAGGGCGGCGAGGTGTGGGACATCGACGACGAGGAGCGGCTGCGCCGCGAGTTCCCCGGTCACCACCTGGCCGTCGACAACAACTCGGTGACGCTGTCCCGGTTCCCGCTCGCCGCTCCCCCGGTGCCGGTCGGCGCCTGCTCGCTCCGGGTCGACGTGCGCACCCCGGGCGGTGTCCTGTCGACGTACAACGTGCACATCCCGGTCCAGCTCACCGTCATGAACCCGCTCGGGCCGGCGTTCTTCCGCGACATGCGGCGGCGCCATCGGGCCCGGCGGCGCGAGTACGACGCGCTGGTCGCCGATCTGCTCGCCAACCCCCATCCGTTCCTGGTCTCCGGGGACTTCAACACCAGCGCGGCCATCGGCGACATCCGCCGGATGCCGAGGGCCGCGCGCGACGCCGTCGGCGCCAACCACTCGCTTTTTCCCGCGAGTTGGCACGCACGATGGAGGTTGCGGCTGTGGCGCATCGACTGGGTCTTCACCAGCGCCACGGTCCGCGCCGTGCGGTACGCGTTCCGCGACCCGGGCGGTCTCTCCGACCACTTGGCGCAGGACGTCACCATCACCACCACTTACGAGGAGTTGAACCACTGATGCAGTACCGACAGCTGGGCGGCAAGGACGGCCTGCGGGTGAGCACCCTGTGCCTGGGCACGCTCCCCTTCGGCACCCGGATCGACGAGGCGACCGCGTTCGCCGTCCTCGACCGGTTCTACGAGGCGGGCGGCACCTTCATCGACACCGCCAACACGTACGCCTTCTGGGAGCCGGGCGCGACCGGCGCGGAGAGCGAGCTGGTCATCGGGAAGTGGCTGAGCAGCCGGGGCGTGCGGGACGAGATGGTGATCGCGACCAAGGTCGGCGCCCTGCCCGAGCCGCTGGACGCGCCGTGGCCGGAGGCCGCCGAGGGTCTGTCCGCGCCGGTCCTGCGCCGTCAGGTGGAGGCCAGTCTGCGCCATCTCGGCACGGACCGGATCGACCTCTACTACGCGCACATCGACGACCGGAAGACCCCCGTCGAGGAGACGGTGGGCGCCTTCGCCGAACTCGTCGACGCCGGGAAGGTCTCCCTGTCGGGGTGCAGCAACTTCGCGGCCTGGCGCGTGGAGGAGTCGCGCGGCGCGGCCGAGCGCGCGGGACACCCGGCGTACGCGGCGGTGCAGCAGCGCTACACCTACCTCCAGCCGCGCCCCGGCGCCGAGTTCGGGGTGAACCCGCACGCCTCCGAGGAGCTCGTCGACTACCTGGCGACCCGTCCCGACCTGACCTTCGTCGCGTACACCACCCAGCTGACGGGCGCGTACAACAACCCGGCGAAGGAGATCCCGGAGCAGTACCGGCACGCCGGTTCGACGGCGCGGCTCGCGGTGCTCGGCGAGGTCGCCAAGGAGCTCGGGGTGGCCCCCGGCCAGGTCGTGCTCGCCTGGGCGCTCGGCGGTGAGCTGCCGGTCCTGCCGGTGATCGGGGCGAGCGGGGTCGGCCAGCTCGACGAGTCCCTGGACGCGGTGGACCTGGTCCTGGACGCCGAGGTCAGGGCCCGGCTCGACGCGGCGGGCCTCGATGCGACGAGCTGATCGGTACGCCGCCGCACGGCGCGTCGAGCGGTACGCCGCCCGCCGGGGGATCGAGCGGTACGCCGCCTCGCTCGCCCGCCGGTCCGCCGGCCACCGCGGGTCCGTGTGCCTGCTGTGGCTCGCGGTGCTCCTGGTGGGCGGGGCCGTCGTGGCGGGGGGCGGCCTCGGCCGCCTGGACCAGAGTTTCACGGCCTCGGGCCAGGCCGGCTCCCGGGCCAACACGGCGATCACCGAGCGGTACGGATCGGGCGCGGGCGTCGCCCCTCTGGTGGCCGTCGTCAGCTGGCCTGGCGGGACGGACGGCCGGTCGCCCGGCGCGGCGGCCCGCCTCGCCTCCGGCCTGAGCGCGGCGACCGCGCCCGGCACCCGCGTCCTGTCGTACGCCGACACCCGTGACGCGGCGTTCCTCTCGCGCGACGGGCGCACCACCTATGCGCTGGTGTACCCGCGCTCGGGCAAGCCGGACCTTGCGGGGCTCGCGGTGGTCCGGGAGGCCACCGAGCGGCTGCGGACGGGGCTGCGCGCGGCGCTGCCCGACGCCCGGGTCGACGTCACGGGCGTCCTCCCGCTCCAGGACGACAGCGCCGCCACGGGGCCGGGCGCCGGCCTCCAACTGATGCGGCTCTCCTGCGTGTTGGCGGCTCTCGCGCTGCTGTGGCGGGCGTTCCGGATGCCGCTCGCGCTCGTTCCGGTCCTGGTGACGGCGGTGTCGTCGGTCGCGGCCCTGCTCGTGGTGGTCGCGCTCGCGGGGGTCGTGGAGCTGAGCTTCGTCGTGGTGTATCTGATCCCGGTGGCGGCCCTGGCGCTCTCGCTGCGGCGCTCGTGGCTCCTGGTGTCGGCGTGGCGGGCGGAGCTCGCGCGGGGTGGCGACGCCCAGAGCGCCCCGCGCCGGGCGGGAGCCGTCCTGGCCGGCCCGGCGACGACCGGGGCTCTCGCGGGAGGCGCGGCCCTGCTCTCGCTCGCCCTCTTCCCCGTTCCGTTCCTGCGCTCGATCGGCCTCGCGGGCGCGGTGGTGTGCGCGACGGCGACGCTCGCGTCCCTCACGCTCGGCCCCGCGCTGCTGGCGTGGCTGCCGGCCGGGCGGCTCGCGAGGGAGCGGGAGTTCGCGGCCCGGCACGTGCGCACTCGGCTGCGGCCCGGAGCGCGCGGGTCGGCGGGCGGGTCCCCGCACCCGCGTCTGCGCCGCCTGTCGGCCGTCGGGCTGCTCCTCGCCCTCGGCCTGCTCACGGGCGCGGCCGGGTTCCTGACGACGGGCAATCCGCACGCCGAGGCGCTGGTGCGGAGCGGGCCCGCCCGGGACGGGCTCGACCGGCTGACGGCCGCCGGTATCCCCAGCGGTGTGCTCAACCCTCTTGAGGTGCTGGGCCCTTCGGGCGGTGACCCCGCCCGGGTGGCCTCGTCGGCCGCCCGGGTCCCGGGTGTGCTGACGGCGGCCGCGCCGCAGGACGCCGCCTGGCGTCGCACCGGGTCCGCCCTGGTCGCGGTGGTCCCGGCCGGGGAGCCGATGTCGGCCTCGGGCCGCCGGACCATGACGGACGTACGGGCGGCGGCCGCGGCCGCGGGAGCGGTGACCGGCGGCTCGGGGGTGCCCGAACTCGATCTGGTGCGGGGCGTGTACCGCGCCGTCCCGGCCGCGCTGGTGGTCATGGCGCTGCTCGTGTTCGCCGTGACCGCGCGGCTGCGGTCCGCCCGGACGGCCCTGGGCGCGGTGCTGCGCGGGCTCGTCGCGCCGGTCGCGGTGAGCGGGCTCCTGGTGCTGGTCTGGCAGTACGGTCTGGGCGCCCGGCTCTGTGGCGGGGCGGGCGCGACGGGGGCGGTGACCGGGTGGGTGCCGCTGGTGGCGGGCGCGTTCGCCTTCCTCGTCACGGTCGACCGCGCCGCGGCGCCCGGCCCCGCGGACCGCTCCCGGCCCGGCACGGGCCTTCTGGTCGCGCTGCCCCTTCTGGCCATCGGGCTCGGCACGCAAGTGGAACTCGCCCTGCTGGCCACGGGAGTCGGCGGCGCCGCGCTCCTGCCGTCCGCGCTGCTCCGGGGCCCACTCCTGGGGTCCGGAAGGGCACGGCGGAACGGCCCGGAAAAGAACACAGAACCCACCACAAGTGCCCTTCCGGCCACACAGGCGCCATTCTATTGGTCTAGACCTAGATCGTGTCCGAGTCATACGATCCCCCTGGCCGAACCATCGGACCACGCACAGTGACATGACGGCATTCGCGAACCTGGGGGAAAACGCATGCTCGAAGCGCTCGGAATCCAGCAGTCCACCGAAATGGTCTACCGGCTCCTGCTGGAGCAACCCGGATACGGGATACCGGAGTTGGCCGAGCAGCTGGGCTGGCCGGAGGGCGAGGTCAGGGTGGCGCTCACCCACCTCGCCGACCTCCGGCTCGTCCTCATGGACGACGCGTCGGACGGCGTGGCCCCCTTCAACCCCGATGTCGGGTTCGCCTTCCTGCTCTCGCGCGCCGAGGCCGAACTGGCCAAGCGCAGACGCCAGATGGAGCAGGCCGAGCAGGCGGTGACCTCGATCCTCGCCAAGTTCAGCGCGGGCGGCACCTTCCGGCACGACGTCGTCGACCGCATCCACGGGGTGGACGCGGTGCGCGAACGCCTGGAGGACCTCGCCGGCAGCGCCCGCGCCGAGTGCCTCTCCCTGCTGCCGGGCGGCGCCCAGCTGCCCGACACCATGGACGCGAGCCAGCCCCTGGACGAACTCGCGCTGGAACGCGGGGTGAAGATCCGCAGCATCTACCAGGAGAGCTTCCGCAACGACCCGCCCACCCTGGAGTACGTGCGCTGGTACTGCGACCTCGGCGGCGAGGCCCGCACGGTGCCGATCGTGCCGATGCTGATGGTGATCGTCGACCGCAGCGCGGCGCTCGTCCCGGTGGACCCGGGCGACGCGCGGGCCGGAGCGCTGGAGGTCCGCAGCCGCGGCCTGGTCAACGCGCTGGTCGTCCTCTTCGACCATCTGTGGGAGGCGGGCACCCCGTTCGGGGAGTCCCCGCGCCGCAACGAGCACGCTCTCTCGCCCCAGGAACGGGAGTTGCTCCTGCTCCTCGGCATCGGCTGCACGGACGACGTGGCCGCGCGGCGGCTCGGGATCTCGCTGCGCACGGTGCGCCGGATGAATTCGGACCTCATGTCACGCCTGGGCGCCCGCAGTCGGTTCGAGGCCGGCGTCCGGGCCGCCAAGGAGGGGTGGCTCTGACGTCTCGGCAGAGGGCGCGGCGGGCAGTCGCGGCGCGTCCGGAATCCGGACGGGGGTTCCCTTGACCGATTCTCTCCCCTAGATTTCCTCCGCATTGCCAAGTGATCCAACGCACAGGTGATCGTGAGGGGACGGAGCCGCCCAATGCCGGATTCGACGGAAGTGAGGAGACCGGTGATCACGCCCGTGCGTGTGGTCATCGCTCTCTGCCTGGTCGCGCCCTTCGTGGCGATGATGTGGGTGAGCTCGTACGCCAAGGCCGACCCGAAGCTCGGCGGCATCCCGTTCTTCTACTGGTACCAGATGCTCTGGGTGCTCATCTCGACCGCGCTCACCATGCTCGCGTACAAGCTGTGGCAGCACGACCAGCGTTCGCGCGCGACCGGCACGGCCTCCGCGTCCGCCTCCGACGAGAAGAAGGGGGGTGCGTCCAAGTGAAGGACGGCGTGAACGGCGTCGCACTCGGCGTCTTCATCTTCTTCTTCCTGGCCGTCACCGTGATCGGCTTCATGGCCGCCCGCTGGCGCAAGGCCGAGAACGAGGCGAGCCTCGACGAATGGGGCCTGGGCGGCCGGTCGTTCGGCACCTGGGTCACCTGGTTCCTGCTCGGCGGCGACCTCTACACGGCCTATACGTTCGTGGCCGTCCCGGCGGCGATCTACGCGGCGGGCGCGGCGGGCTTCTTCGCGGTCCCGTACACGATCCTGGTCTACCCGCTGATCTTCACCTTCCTGCCGCGTCTGTGGTCGGTCTCGCACAAGCACGGCTACGTCACCACCTCGGACTTCGTGCGCGGCCGGTTCGGCTCCAAGAGTCTCTCGCTCGCGGTGGCCATCACCGGCATCCTCGCCACGATGCCCTACATCGCGCTCCAACTGGTCGGCATCCAGGCCGTGCTCGACGTCATGGGCGTGGGCGGCGAGTCCGGCAACTGGTTCGTCAAGGACCTGCCGCTGCTGATCGCGTTCGCGGTGCTCGCGGCGTACACGTACTCGTCGGGCCTGCGCGCGCCCGCGCTGATCGCGTTCGTGAAGGACGGCCTGATCTACCTGGTGATCGCGGTCGCGATCATCTACATCCCGATCAAGCTGGGCGGCTTCGACGCGATCTTCAGCGCGGCGCAGCACAAGTTCGCGACGCCGAACCCGGCGACCGGGAAGCCGACCGGGGCGCTCGTGCCCGGCGAGGCCGGCCAGTGGACGTACGCGACCCTCGCGCTCGGCTCGGCGCTCGCGCTCTTCATGTATCCGCACTCGATCACGGCGACGCTCTCCTCGCGCAGCCGCAACGTCATCCGCCGCAACACCACGATCCTGCCGCTGTACTCGCTGATGCTCGGCCTGCTCGCGCTGCTCGGCTTCATGGCGATCGCGGCGGGCGTCAAGGTGAGCAACGGCCAGCTGGCCATCCCGCAGCTGTTCGAGGACATGTTCCCGGACTGGTTCGCGGGCGTCGCCTTCGCGGCGATCGGCATCGGCGCGCTGGTCCCGGCGGCGATCATGTCCATCGCGGCCGCGAACCTTTTCACCCGCAACATCTACAAGGACTTCATCAAGCCGGACGCGACGCCGTCGCAGGAGGCCAAGGTCTCCAAGCTGGTCTCCCTGGTGGTGAAGGTCGGCGCGCTGATCTTCGTTCTGACCATGGACAAGACGGTGGCCATCAACTTCCAGCTCCTGGGCGGCATCTGGATCCTCCAGACCTTCCCGGCCCTGGTCGGCGGCTTGTTCACCCGCTGGTTCCACCGCTGGGCGCTGCTCGCCGGCTGGGCGGTCGGCATGGCGTACGGCACGCTCGCCGCGTACGGCGTGGCCTCGCCCACCCAGAAGCACTTCGGCGGCTCCTCCAAGGAGATCCCGGGCATCGGCGAGATCGGCTACATCGGCCTCACCGCGTTCGTCCTGAACGTGGCGGTCACCGTGGTCCTGACCTTCGTCCTGCGCGCCGTGAAGGCACCCGACGGCGTCGACGAGACCTCTCCCGAGGACTACACGGCGGACGCCGGCGACCCGGGTGTCGCCACGGAACTCCCCCCGGCGACGGCGGGCGCGGCTCACTGAGGCCGACCAGCGACACAACATGTGGGGGGTGCCGTCCGCGGCGCCCCCCACATGTATGCTCGACCTCGCTGTCGCCGCAGGGGAATCCGGTGAGAATCCGGAACTGTCCCGCAACGGTATGACCTGTACCTCTTTGTACGGGCCGAGTCCGAAGACCTGCCGATGGCGCATCCGGCTCGACCGATCCGGATGCCAGACGTCCGGGCCTCGCGGTTGGGCCGGTGGACGACGCGCCGAGGGCTGCCCCGAGGCGTGCCGACGCCTCCCCCCAAGGCCCCGTGCCGAGCGAGGGAGTGCCCCCACGTGACCATCGCCCCAGCGGATCCCGCTTCAGCGATCACCGACGAGCTCGCGGATGCCCCCGGGACCGCGCTGCTGCGGACCCTGACGGAGTTCACCGCCGACCTCCCGGACACCGACCCCGGCCGGGTCGCCGCCGCGGCGCTGCGGGGCCGCAACGCCCGCTCCGACGAGGCCGAGCTGCGCGAACTCGCCACCGAGGCCGCCGCGGGGCTCATCTCCGAGGACCCTGCGTACTCCCGCCTCGCCGCCCGCCTGCTCACGGTCACCATCGCCGAAGAGGCCGCGAGCCAGGGCGCGGTGTCGTTCTCCGCGTCCGTGGCCGTCGGCCACCGCGAGGGCCTGATCGCCGACCGCACCGCCGACTTCGTGCTCGCCCACGCGGAGCGCCTCGACGCCCTGGTGGCGGCCGCGCTCGCCGACGGCGCCGACGACCGCTTCGGCTACTTCGGCCTGCGCACCCTCTTCTCCCGCTACCTGCTGCGCCACCCGATCACCCGCAAGGTCGTCGAGACCCCGCAGCACTTCATGCTGCGGGTCGCCTCCGGCCTCGCCGAGGACGGCACCGTACGGGCCCTGGACGAAGTGGCCTCCCTGTACGGCCTGATGAGCCGCCTCGACTACCTGCCGTCCTCCCCCACGCTCTTCAACTCCGGCACCCGCCACCCCCAGATGTCGTCCTGCTACCTGCTCGACTCGCCGCTCGACGAGCTGGACTCCATCTACGACCGCTACCACCAGGTCGCGCGCCTCTCCAAGCACGCCGGCGGCATCGGCCTCTCGTACTCCCGCATCCGCGGCCGCGGTTCGCTGATCCGGGGCACCAACGGCCACTCCAACGGCATCGTGCCGTTCCTCAAGACGCTCGACGCCTCCGTCGCCGCAGTCAACCAGGGCGGCCGGCGCAAGGGCGCGGCCGCGGTGTACCTGGAGACCTGGCACTCCGACATCGAGGAGTTCCTGGAGCTGCGCGACAACACCGGCGAGGACCAGCGCCGTACGCACAACCTGAACCTCGCGCACTGGATCCCCGACGAGTTCATGCGCCGCGTCGACGCCGACGGTACGTGGTCGCTGTTCTCGCCGGCCGACGTGCCCGAGCTTGTCGACCTGTGGGGCGAGGAGTTCGACGCCGCCTACCGCAGGGCCGAGGCCGCCGGGCTCGCCCAGAAGACCATGCCGGCCCGGGACCTGTACGGCCGCATGATGCGCACCCTCGCGCAGACCGGCAACGGCTGGATGACGTTCAAGGACGCCTCCAACCGCACCGCCAACCAGACGGCGGAGCCCGGCCACACGGTCCACTCCTCCAACCTGTGCACCGAGATCCTGGAGGTGACCGACGACGGCGAGACGGCCGTGTGCAACCTCGGCTCGGTCAACCTAGGCGCGTTCGTCGACACCGCCGCCCACGACATCGACTGGGAGCGCCTGGACGAGACGGTCCGCACCGCGGTGACCTTCCTCGACCGGGTCGTCGACATCAACTTCTACCCGACCGAGCAGGCCGGCCGCTCCAACGCCCGGTGGCGTCCGGTGGGCCTGGGCGCGATGGGCCTCCAGGACGTCTTCTTCAAGCTGCGCCTGCCCTTCGACTCCCCCGAGGCGAAGGCCCTGTCGACGAAGCTCTCCGAGCGGATCATGCTGACCGCGTACGAGGCCTCCGCCGACCTCGCTCAGCGGTCGGGCCCGCTGCCCGCCTGGGACAAGACCCGCACCGCACGCGGGGTGCTCCACCCCGACCACTACGACGTCGAGCTGAACTGGCCGGAGCGCTGGGCGGCCCTGCGGGAGCGCATCGCCGCCGTCGGCATGCGCAACTCACTGCTCCTCGCGATCGCGCCGACCGCGACCATCGCGTCCATCGCGGGCGTGTACGAGTGCATCGAGCCGCAGGTGTCCAACCTGTTCAAGCGCGAGACGCTCAGCGGTGAATTCCTCCAGGTCAACGGGTACTTGGTGGAGGAGCTGAAGAAGCTCGGCGTGTGGGACGCGCAGTCCCGCGAGGCGCTGCGCGAGGCGAGCGGCTCGGTGCAGGGCTTCGGCTGGATCCCGGCCGACGTGCGCGCCCTGTACCGCACGGCGTGGGAGATCCCGCAGCGCGGCCTGATCGACATGGCCGCCGCGCGCACCCCCTTCCTCGACCAGTCGCAGTCGCTCAACCTGTTCCTGGAGACGCCCACCATCGGCAAGCTGTCGTCGATGTACGCGTACGCCTGGAAGCAGGGGCTGAAGACGACGTACTACCTGCGCTCGCGCCCGGCGACCCGGATCGCCCGCGCCGCGCAGGCCGCCACCATCCTCCCCCTGCCTTCGGCGGGGGGACCCCCAGTCCAGCAGGCCGCGCCCGACGCCGACGCGGTCGCCTGCTCCCTGGAAAACCCCGAGTCCTGCGAGGCCTGCCAGTAATGAGCTCCACCGACAAGAATCTCCTCGACCCGGGCTTCGAGCTGACCCTGCGTCCCATGCGCTACCCGGACTTCTACGAGCGCTACCGGGACGCGATCAAGAACACCTGGACCGTCGAGGAGGTCGACCTCCACTCCGACGTCGCCGACCTCGCGAAGCTGACGCCGGGCGAGCAGCACATGATCGGCCGGCTCGTCGCGTTCTTCGCCACGGGCGACTCGATCGTCTCGAACAATCTGGTGCTCACGCTCTACAAGCACATCAACTCCCCCGAGGCGCGGCTGTACTTGAGCCGTCAGCTCTTCGAGGAGGCCGTGCACGTCCAGTTCTATCTGACGCTGCTCGACACCTACCTGCCCGACCCGCAGGACCGCGCGGCCGCGTTCGACGCGGTCGAGGAGATCCCCTCGATCCGCGAGAAGGCGCAGTTCTGCTTCAAGTGGATCAACGAGGTCGAGAAGCTCGACCGCCTGGAGACCAAGGCCGACCGGCGCCGTTTCCTGCTCAACCTGATCTGCTTCGCGGCGTGCATCGAGGGCCTGTTCTTCTACGGGGCCTTCGCCTACGTCTACTGGTTCCGCAGCCGGGGTCTGCTGCACGGCCTCGCGACCGGCACCAACTGGGTGTTCCGCGACGAGACGATGCACATGAACTTCGCCTTCGAGGTCGTGGACACCGTCCGCAAGGAGGAGCCCGAGCTCTTCGACGACGAGCTGGAGCGGGAGGTCACCGACATGCTGAAGGAGGCGGTCGCCGCCGAGCTGCAGTTCGGCCGTGACCTGTGCGGCGAGGGCCTGCCCGGCATGAACACCGAGTCGATGCGCGAGTACCTGGAGTGCGTCGCCGACCAGCGTCTGACGCGGCTCGGCTTCCCCGCGGTGTACGGCTCGTCGAACCCGTTCTCGTTCATGGAGCTCCAGGGCGTCCAGGAGCTGACGAACTTCTTCGAGCGCCGCCCGTCCGCCTACCAGGTGGCGGTCGAGGGCTCGGTCGGCTTCGACGAGGAGTTCTAGCCGACGGCTGCCCGCCGGACACGGTCGAGGCCCCGCTCCCACGGGGGAGAGCGGGGCCTCGACTCATGGGCCTGCTACGTCAGTTGTTCGGGACCGTCTCGTAGCGGGCGGTGCCCTCCTCCATCTGACGGAGCGCGTCCTTGCGGTCGCGCTTGGAGAGGCGGTCGATGTAGAGCCGCCCGTAGAGGTGGTCCGTCTCGTGCTGGAGGCAGCGCGCGAAGTAGCCGGTGCCGCGCACCTTGATCGGGTTGCCCTCGGCGTCCTGGCCGCTGACCTCCGCGTAGTCGGGGCGGGCGAGCTCGGCGTAGGCGGTCGGCACCGAGAGGCAGCCCTCGTTGGACTCGTCCAGGACGCGCAGCTCGGCCGGGAGCTCCTCGACGACCGGGTTGCACACCAGGCCCACGTGGCGCACGCCCTCGTCGTCGAGGCAGTCGTACACGAAGACCTTCAGGTCCACGCCGATCTGGTTGGCCGCGAGACCGACGCCCTCGGCCGCCTTCTGGCTGGCGAACATGTCGTCGACCAGCTTGGCCAGCTCGCCGTCGAAGGCGGTGACGTCCTTGCACTCCTTGTGGAGGACCGGGTTGCCGACGACCGTGATCGGGCGGGCGGTGCCGCGCTCGCGGTAGGCCAGCTCACGCGCCTCGCAGTCCTCTGTGTCCACGACGAACCCGTCGTTCTCGACCTGCTGGTCCGTCTGCTGCTGCGCCATGTCCGCCGTAAGCCTTCCTGAAAACCCGATTCCGATCCCGTACAGCCTAAGGCCCGGCCCGGCCGAGGTCCTCTGAAGCTCAGCAGACTTCCTCAAGATCTCGCCACTCGCGGCTGTCCGGGTTGTCGGCGACCCAGCCGTCGAGGAGCCCGCGCACCAGGCCGGCGGGGGCCGCGAGGCCGCATTCGCGCTCCGGGACCCACAGGTCGCCGTTGGTGCGGTGGCCGAGCGGGCCGGGGTGGCCGGGCTCGCTGTGGTCGTGCGGGTCGAGATGCTCGCCGTCGCCCTCGTCGCTCGGCATCTGCGACTCGGAGCAGGCCCGGCACAGCAGCCGCACCGACGACGACCAGTCCTCGGCGGCGAAGCCGGCGTCGGCCGCGAGGCGCTCCAGGGCGTCCCGGTCGGCCTCGGTGGCCGCCTCCAGGAGGACCACCCAGGTCGGCACGGGTGAGGGTGCCCACAGCTCGATCTCGTCGAACACCGGGAACGACGGGCCCGCGGCGGTGGTGCGCTCGCCGTGCGGGACGCCGTCGTGCAGCACGACCTCGCCCCAGCGGCGCCCCGAGGACGGCAGCGGAATGGAGAGCACTTCCATCCGGGCCGGGTCGAGCCTGCGGCCCCACACCACCTCGGCCTCGCCCTCGGGCGAGAGCCGCACGGCGGCGCTGCCCAGCTCCATGCCGACGGGTTCGCCGCTGCCGGTGGCCTCGCCGGGCACCTTCAGGCCGTACGCCTGCCAGGCGCGGCGGGCCAGCGGCCAGTCCTGGAGGGCGGTGGCCGCGATGCCCACGTTCCACCAGTCGGGGGCCCCGGACTCCTTGTCGAGCAGCGCCACGGCGCGCAGCCCGGCGGCCCGCGCCTGCTCCCAGTCGTGCCGGAACTTGTGCAGGAGCGCCAGGTTGAACCAGGACTCCGACAGCCAGGGCTCCAGGTCCGCGGCGCGCGTCAGCAGCGCGCCGGCGTCCTCGTACCTGCCGTCGCCGATCAGCGTGAACGCACGGTCTGTGGCCTGCCGCCACGAGGCGGAGGGCCGGTGCCGTCCCTTGCCGAAGATCCTCACGATTCCCGCCTGCCCAGACCGGCCCCGGCTACCGGGTCGGTCTTACGGTCTCCCAGTTTTCTGGGTTCTTTTCGCATCCAACCATGCCCGGCCGGAAGGCCGCTCATTACTCCTGGGTTACCCAGGAGGCACCCGGGTCAGACAGCCCCGGGCCAGCACGCGTGCCAGGGATTCGACAACGTGCGGATGGTAGTCACGACCGGTGCCGAGGCGCAGCTGTTCGAGTGCGTTCAGTGGGCTGCCGGGTCCGGCGGTGCCCTCCGCGAGGTCGTCGTAGGCGTTCACCGCGCGGATGATCCGGGCGGCGAGCGGCTGCTCCCGGTACGGGTCGGCCTGCCGCTCCACGATCAGGGCGACGTCGGCGGGGACCCCGGTCTGGCGTACGACGGCGCCGCCGAGCAGGGCGATGCGGCGCTGCTCGGCCGCGGGCAGGGCGGCGGTGGCACCGGCGGGGACGGGGTCGAGCAGGGAGAGCTGCCCGATGTCGTGCATGAGCGCGGCGTGCTCCAGGACGGTCAGCTCGCTCTCGGAGAGCCCGAGCTCGCGCCCGACGGCCCGGCTCAGCTCGGCGACCCGGCGGGCGTGGCCCGGCTTGGTGTATCCGGCGATCTCGGTGGCGCGGGCCAGGGAGGTGATGGTCTGGCGGTAGGTGGTGCGGACGGCCGCGTACCGCCGGAAGGCCAGTTGGGTGAGGAGCAGCGGCACACAGAACACGGGCAGCGCCCACAGGCCCGCGACGGCGACCGCGAGGGCGATGACGGTGCCGGTGGCGCAGACGGCGGACCCGATGCCGAGCAGTCCGCGCAGCTCGTCGCGCAGCAGCGGGCCGAAGGGGTAGCGGGTGCGGGCGCACAGGAGCAGGGCGGCGACGACCGCGTCGCACAACGCGGTCAGGACGAGCAGCAGCAGGAGGACGAGGGCGAACCAGGGCCCGTAGCCGACCCGGTCGTCGAGGAGCCCGGCGTTGTGGAGCGGCTGGAAACAGACGGCGGCGAAGGCGACGGTGAGCACCCGGCGGGCCGTCTCGTCGGGGCTCGGCCCGCGCCCCGCGGCCACGTGGGGTACGGAGCCGAGCAGCATCGCGGCGACCACCACGGCGATGACCTGGAGCGCCCCGTGCCGGGTGGCGTGCCCGGCGCTCTGGCCGAGCAGCGCGTAGGCGAGCGCACCCGCGGAGGCGAGCGGCGCGGGGTCGCGTTCGCCGTCCCGCGCGCCCCACCGGGCCAGCTCGCCCACCACGATGAGGGCGCCGAAGGCGGCCGCGGTGCGGGGCTCGGTGAGGCCGCCGCGCAGGGTCGCCACGAGCGCCCAGGCGGTGAGGGCCCAGGCCAGGGCGTGGGTGACGAGCACGGGGGCGGCGGCCCGGACGGTCACGTCGGGCCCCCCGGGACATGGGAGGGGCGCGGCTCGGGGCGGGGGTCTGTCGGTGGCGGGGCGTGGCCCGCACCGGGGGGCCTGGGGGGAGGCACGTTTCCGCGCCCGCCCGGTGCCCCCGGTTCGTCGGCGGTGACCTCCACGTGCCAGCCGTGGCGGGAGAGCGCCCGCACCAGGCCCTCCACCATCCGCGGATCGAACTGCGCGCCCGCGCACCGCTCTAGCTCGGTGACGGCGACGGCGACGGGCCGGGCCCGCCGGTAGGAGCGGGTCGAGGTCATCGCGTCGAACGCGTCGGCCACCGCCACCACCCGGGCGGCCTCCGGGATCTGCGTGCCGACGAGCCCGTAGGGGTAGCCGCTGCCGTCCAGCCGTTCGTGGTGGTGCAGGATCGCGGCGCGGGCCTCGCCGAGGAAGCCGATGCCGCGGACCATCTCGTGGCCGTACTCGGGGTGCAGCTCGATCACCGCCCGTTCCTCCGGGGTGAGCGGACCGTCCTTCCTGAGCACCCGGGTCGGCACGCCGAGCTTGCCGACGTCGTGCAGGATTCCGGCGAACCGGATGACCTCCAGCCGCCCTTCCTCCATGCCGAGTTCGCGGGCGATCATCTCCGAGGCCCGGCCGACCCGTTCGCTGTGGCCGCGGGTGTAGCGGTCCTTGATGTCGACGGCCTGGACGAGGGCGCGGATGGTGGCCTGGTGGGCGGCGCGCTCGCGCTGGTACTGGGCGAAGACCCAGCAGGAGATGTACATGGGCAGCAGCACGAACAGCGCGGCGGGCGGCCCGAACCGGCTGCGCCACAGCACGGCCATCATCAGCCCGGCGAGCCCGTGCACACAGTGCGGGGCGAGCGAGCGCAGCAGGAGGCCGCGCCAGGCGGTGCGGGCCGGGCGGCGTTCGGCGGTGGCGAGGATGAGGCCGTCGAGCGCCGTGAGGACCAGGCAGAAGACGAGGGCGGCGGCCCCGGCCGGCAGCAGGGCGTACGGAAAGTCGGGGGCGGCACCGGGGCCGCGACCGCCGAGCGCGGCCCGGCCGCCGAGCAGCTCGTGGGCGCGGGCCGCCGTCGAGGCGGCGACGGCGAGCTCGGCGGCCCGCCAGATGCGGCGCACCCGGCGCGGCTCGTCCTCGACGTACGCGATGAGCGCGCCCGGTACCGCGACGAGCGCGGCGGCGGCCGGCGGGAGCAGGAAGACGGCGGCGAGCAGCACGGGGAAGAAGGAGCCGGCGGCGATCGGCACGTCCACCCGGCCGGCCAGGACGGGGCAGCGGGCCGGCCATTCGCAGAGCGCGTACAGACCGGCGAGGAGCGCGACGGCCGGCCAGGGCACCCCCTGGTGCAGTACGGGCAGCGCGCACGCGCCCGCCGCGACGACGGCGCCCGTGACGGCGAGGCGCGCGCCCGCCGGAATGTCCCGCGCTCCCCGCGGCTCCGCCATGGCCCCCACCTCCCCATCCGCCCGGTCGGCCCGTTGCGTACAGCTTCGCGAGGATAGGCCCGTGGGCGGCGGCGGTCAGGCGCATGGACCAAATAGGGGGTTTCGAGCCACCCGGATTCGCACCTACGGGTGACGTTGCGCGGAAAAAGAGGAGAGCGGCCCCGGCCGATGGCCGGGACCGCTCTCAACTGTCCTGCCGCGGGCGGCAGTTCACCGTTCTCGATCGTCGCTCCGTACCGTCCGCGTCACAGGGGGCGGACGGCCCGGGTCACTCGGGCCTGAGCGTCGGCACCTCTCCGGTGACGACGTCCTGCTCGGGCACGGCCTGCCCGGAGCGGATCAGGTCGATGCGGCCCATCACCTTGGACCGCAGATCGCTCGGCACGTCGTCCGAGCCGCAGCAGCGCTTCACCAGCTTCTTCACGGCCTGTTCGAGGCCGTACTTCTCCAGGCACGGCGAGCACTCCTCGAAGTGCACCTCGAACTTGTCGCAGTCCGTGGGCGGCATCTCGTGGTCGAGGAACTCATACAGATGGTCCAGGACCTCGGAGCAGTCCGTCTCGTGCGGCTCTCCGCAGCTCATGAGCCCGAGCCTTTCGCTTCGTCCGTCTCACCGGCGCCGGCCGGGACGAGCCCGCGGTCACGGGCGTAGTCCTCCAGCATTCCGCGCAACTGGCGGCGGCCCCGGTGCAGTCGGGACATCACCGTACCGATGGGTGTACCCATGATGTCCGCGATCTCCTTGTACGCAAAGCCCTCTACGTCCGCGAGATACACGGCGATGCGGAACTCCTCCGGAATGGCCTGCAGGGCGGCCTTCACGTCCGAGTCGGGCAGGTGGTCGAGCGCCTGCGACTCGGCGGAGCGCAGCCCCGTGGACATGTGGGACTCGGCGCGCGCCAGCTGCCAGTCCTCGATCTCCTCGGCGGCGCTGCGCTGGGGTTCGCGCTGCTTCTTGCGGTAGGAGTTGATGAAGGTGTTGGTGAGAATCCGGTAGAGCCAAGCCTTCAGGTTGGTGCCCTCGCGGAACTGGTGGAACGACCCGTACGCCTTGGCGTACGTCTCCTGCACCAGGTCCTCCGCGTCGGCCGGGTTGCGCGTCATGCGCAGCGCCGCCGAGTACATCTGGTCGAGGTAGCCCAGGGCGTCCCGCTCGAAGCGCGCGTTGCGCTCGGCGGTGGTCTCTTCCACGTGGCCGTCGTCGGTCCCTGTGACCGGACCCACCTCCTCGAACGGTGTGCTGAGCCCGATGCCGGACCCACTCGAATCGGAGGATAGACGACGATCCGCTCCGCCCGCCGCTCGAATAGAGCTGGTCCTGGCCGCGGAAAGCACCGTCCACTCCAGGTCAGAGGCGGCCTTGCGGCTCGGGCAGATGGTCGAACCCATGCGACGGACTCCCTCTCCACAGCTGGTCTGCGTATCCCTTACGTGGGCCATAACAGCCGCTCCCCATCCGGCATTCCCGGCGTCAGAGGGCGAGCGCGGCGAGCCAGCCGCCGGCCGCCGCGGTGATCACGTCCAGTGCGTCCTGCTGGGTGAGCGCGGCCCGTTTCGGCACGGCGAACCCGTGGTCGGCGGCGGGCACCTCCGTCATCTCGTACGGCCCTTCGGGGAATTCGGCGGGCTTGCCGAAGGGGTCGTTGCCGCCCTGCACCACGAGGGTGGGCACGCCCGCGCCGAGCAGCTCGGGTGCCCGGGACTTCTCCGGCCTGCCCGGCGGGTGCAGCGGGAAGCTCAGGGCCAGGACCCCGGCCGCGCCGAGCTCCGCCGCCGTGCGGCAGGCGACCCGCGCCCCGGCGCTGCGCCCGCCCGCGACGACGGGCAGTCCCTTCGCGGCCAGGGCCGGCCACAGGTCCCGCCAGCCGGTGTCCAGGGTCTTCGGCGCCGGGGCCAGCTTCTTGCCGGCCACCCGCCAGGGCTGCTCCACCAGAGCCACGCTCACCCCGAGCGGGGGCAGCGCGGCGGCCAGGGCCACCAGGTCGCGGGCCTCGATGCCGCCGCCCGCGCCGTGGCTCACCGCGAGGACGAGGCGCGCCTTCGCGGCGGGCCGCCACGTGATGCGCGCCTCACCGGCGCCGGTCTCAACGATCTCGCTGTCGCTCACGGGCCCCATCCTGCGTCAGAACGGGGCGCGCGCGGGGCAGCGGAGCGGCGATCAGAACAGGGTGCCCTCTTCCGGCCCCTCCAGCTCCGTCAGCAGTTCGGGTCCGTTGTTGCGCACGTTGCTGACGGCCGTCGGCACCGGGTAGGCCCGCATCAGGCCGCCCGGCGGCGGCGCGAGCAGTCCCCGTATCTCCTCGATGTCCTGGCGGGCCGGGTCGAGCCACGACGACCAGCGGTCCCGGGTCAGCATCAGCGGCATCCGGGGGTGGATGTCGGCGAGTGACGAGGGGCCCTCGGCCGGGGCGACGCCGAGCGGGCCGGTCTCCGCCTCGGTGGTGAGGACCGAGCAGGTCACCCACCACGCCGAGGGGTGGTCGTCGGGCAGGGTGCGGTCGCGCCAGAACTCGTAGAGCCCGGCCATCGCGAAGACGGAGCCGTCCGCCGGGGTGACGAAGTACGGCTGCTTGCGGGGCCGCTTCTTCTTCCCCTCGACCTCCAGCTCCCGCTCCCCCGTGCCGGTGACCCATTCGTAGTAGCCGTCGGCGGGGATGATGCAGCGGCGCGAGGCGAAGGCCTTCTTGAAGGAGGGCTTCTCGTGGACCGTCTCGGCCCGCGCGTTGATCATCCGGGCCGCGCCCTCGGGCGACTTCGCCCACGCGGGCACGAGCCCCCACTTCAGCGTGCGCAGCTGGCGCACCGGGCGGCGCTCGTCGGCGTCCTTGAGGGGACGTTCGAGGACGACGTGGACCTGCTTGGTGGGGGCCACGTTCCAGTCGGGCTCCACCGCCTCGGCCGGGTCCCACCTCTCCACGTCGAAGACCCCGGCGAGATCCTCGGGCGCGCGAGTCGCCGCGTACCTGCCGCACATGTCCAGCCTCCCCACTGAGCCGCACCGACGCCGGGTCGTGCGGCCGCGTCCCGCAGCGCACCGGCGCGGTGCCCCGTCTTCGCAGCGTCCATCCGCAGCGTCCAAGGGTGGCAGACCGGCGGCGCCGGGCGCCGGGCGCGTCCGGTGGCCCGTACCAGGGGCGGACGGAACCTTTCGCACGGTGGCGCTCGTCCTCCCCACCACAGCCCACCAGCGACCCGCCGCACACCAGCGCGGTGCCCGGTGCCAGACTGCCACGGCGCCCGTACCCCCTGAGGAGCCGTCCCCGACATGTCCGCGCTGCAAGACTTCCAGCTCTTCGGCACCCAGAGCCCGCCGGACCAGTGGCTGGTCATCGCGACCGGCGTGGTCGCGCTCGCCGCCGTCGTCCCGCACGGCCTGTGGCGGCTGTCGCGCAACGCCATCACCATCGCCCACGAGGGCGGCCACGGCCTGGTCGCGCTCCTCTCCGGCCGCCGCCTCGACGGCATCCGGCTGCACTCCGACACCAGCGGGCTCACCGTGAGCCGGGGCAAGCCGTACGGCCTGGGGATGATCCTCACCGCGGCCGCCGGCTACACCGCGCCGCCCCTGCTCGGCCTCGGCGGCGCCTGGCTCCTCACCGCCCACCACGTCACGCTCCTCCTGTGGCTGGCCACCGCGCTGCTCCTCGCGATGCTGGTGATGATCCGCAACGCGTACGGCGTCCTGACCGTGGTGGTCACCGGGGCCGCGTTCCTGCTGATCTCCTGGCTGACCGGCCCCGACGTGCAGTCGGCGTTCGCCTACACGGCCGTGTGGTTCCTGCTGCTCGGCGGCGTGCGCCCGGCGTTCGAGCTCCAGCGCAAGCGCCGCCGGCACAACGACGGCGACTCGGACGCCGACCAGCTCGCCCGGCTCACCCACGTACCACCGGCGCTCTGGCTCTTCCTCTTCCACGCGGTTTCTGTCTGTTCCCTGATCGGTGGTGGCCGCTGGCTGCTCGGTGTCTAGTCCACGGCCCCACTAAAGTAAGGACCATGACCGAAACGCCCGTGCACCACGCCCTCTGGCCCGCCCCTCTCGCGAGCAAAGCCGTCGACGCGACGGTCACCGTGCCCGGATCGAAATCGGTCACCAATCGCGGGCTCGTCCTGGCCGCGCTTGCCGCCGAGCCCGGCTGGCTGCGCCGCCCCCTCCGCTCCCGCGACACCCTCCTGATGGCCGAGGCGCTGCGCACGCTCGGCGTCGGCATCGAGGAGGGCGTGGGCCCCGACGGCTCCGGCGAGGCCTGGCGCGTGATCCCGGCCGGCCTGCACGGCCCGGCCACGGTCGACGTCGGCAACGCCGGCACGGTCATGCGCTTCCTTCCCCCGGTCGCCGCGCTCGCCGACGGCCCGGTCCGCTTCGACGGCGACCCGCGCTCCTACGAGCGCCCGCTCGGCGGCGTGATCGAGGGACTGCGCGCGCTCGGCGCCCGCATCGACGACGACAACCGCGGCGCGCTCCCCATGACCGTGCACGGCGCGGGCGCCCTCGAAGGCGGCCGGGTGGAGATCGACGCCTCGTCCAGCTCCCAGTTCGTCTCGTCCCTGCTGCTCTCCGCGCCCCGCTTCAACCAGGGCGTCGAGGTACGCCACGTGGGCGGGGCCCTGCCGTCGATGCCGCACATCCGGATGACGGTCGACATGCTGCGCTGTGTGGGCGCCCAGGTCGACGAGCCGGAGACGGGCGGCGAGCCCAACGTGTGGCGGGTCACCCACTCCGCGCTGCTCGGCCGCGACCTGACCGTCGAGCCCGACCTCTCCAACGCCCAGCCCTTCCTGGCCGCCGCGCTGATCACCGCCGGCACCGTCGTCATCCCGGACTGGCCGGCCCGCACCACCCAGCCCGGCGACCAGCTGCGCCAGATCTTCACGGAGATGGGCGGCACCTGCCAACTGACCGACCGCGGGCTGGTGTTCCGGGGCTCCGGCCGCATCCACGGCATCGACGTGGACCTGAGCGAGGTCGGCGAACTCACTCCGGGCATCGCCGCCGTCGCGGCGCTCGCCGACTCGCCCTCCACGCTGCGCGGCGTCGCCCACCTGCGGCTGCACGAGACGGACCGCCTCGCCGCGCTCACCAAGGAGATCAACGAGCTCGGCGGCGATGTGACGGAGACCGAGGACGGGCTGCACATCCGCCCGCGCGCGCTGCACGGCGGCGTCTTCCACACCTACGACGACCACCGGATGGCGACGGCGGGCGCGATCATCGGCCTCGCCGTCGAGGGCGTGGAGATCGAGAACGTGGCGACGACGGCCAAGACGCTGCCCGACTTCCCCGACATGTGGGAATCCATGCTGGCGGGGTCCGGAAGCTGAGCGGGGCCTAGAACCATGCGCCGCTACGGCAAGAACCCGGACGAGGACGACATCCGCGTCCGCCCCAACCCCAAGGGCAACCGCCCCCGCACCAGCATCCGCCCCAAGCACGAGGACGCGGCCGAGGGCATGGTCCTCACCGTGGACCGCGGCCGGCTCACCTGCCTGGTCGAGGGCCGCTCGATCCACGCCATGAAGGCCCGCGAACTGGGCCGCAAGGCGGCCGTGGTGGGCGACCGGGTCGACATCGTGGGCGATCTGTCCGGGAAGAAGGACACGCTCGCGCGGATCGTACGGATCGGCAAGCGCACCTCGGTGCTGCGGCGCACCGCCGACGACGACGACCCGTACGAGCGCGTGGTCGTCGCCAACGCCGACCAGCTCGCCATCGTCACCGCGCTCGCCGACCCCGAGCCCCGCCCCCGCCTCATCGACCGCTGCCTGGTCGCGGCGTACGACGGCGGGCTCGAACCGCTCCTGGTGCTCACCAAGTCGGACCTGGCTCCGGCCGGCGAACTCCTGGAGATGTACGGCGCGTTGGGCGTCCCGTACGTGGTCACCTCGCGCGAGGAGCTGTACGAGGGCGACGCGGCGGACCGGGTGCGCGAACATCTGCACGGCCGGGTCACGGCGTTCGTGGGCCACTCGGGCGTCGGCAAGACGACCCTGGTCAACGCGCTGGTGCCGGAGGCGCAGCGGCGCATCACCGGCCATGTCAACGCGGTCACCGGGCGGGGCCGGCACACCACCACCTCCGCGCTCGCGCTGCCCCTGGACAGCGTGGACGGCGGCTGGGTCGTGGACACCCCGGGCGTGCGGTCCTTCGGCCTCCACCACGTGGATCCGTCCCGGGTGATCCTGGCCTTCCCCGATCTGGTGCCGGGCACCGAGAACTGTCCGCGCGCGTGCAGCCACGACGAGGCGGAGTGCGCGCTGGACCAGTGGGTGGCCGACGGCCACGCGGATCCGGCCCGGCTGTACTCGTTGCGCCGTCTGCTCGCGACACGGGAGCGACGCGAGGGGGACTGACCGTTTCCACGGGCGGGTACGTGCCTCGCATTGCATAATCACACCAAGTGTTGACCATGCAGTTCGCGACGAGACGCGTTGTGGGAGGCCCAGGACAATGGCGTGGCTGCTGGTCGTGGTGGCGGGGATCCTCGAAACGGGGTTCGCCGTCTGCTTGAAGCTGTCGCACGGTTTCACCCGGCTGTGGCCGACGATCGCCTTCGTCACCTTCGCGCTGGGCTCCTTCGGTCTGCTGACGCTGTCGCTGCGGAAGCTGGACGTGGGGCCCGCCTACGCGGTGTGGACGGGCATCGGGGCGGCCGGGACCGCCATCTACGGCATGGTCTTCCTCGGCGATGTGGTCTCGACCCTGAAACTGGTGTCGATCTCGCTGGTCATCGTGGGCGTGATCGGCCTGCAGATCTCCGGCTCGGCGCACTGACCGCCGCCGTCACGGCGGTGGGGGACGCACACCCGTGGGCGCGCGTTCACCTCGTCGCGCGTACGGGCAACCCGGCGAGCATCGCGCGCAGCTGCCCGGTGTGGCCCCCGGCCCGTGCGGCCGGCGCCACCACGAAGGACAGGCCGAGCCGTACCGCGGTCTCGCAGTAGCGGCCGAGCTCCACCGGGTCGGCGCCCGGCACCTCGTGTTCGAGCACCGCGAGCGCCCTGTCCCGTACCGCGGCGACGAGTTCGGCGGGTCCCGGCACCCCGGCGTCGGCCCGGCGCTGGGCGGGCACGGCGGAGACGGGGGCGCCGGTACGGACCGAGGGCGCGGGCAGCCGTGCGCTCCAGGCGCCCGTGAGCAGGGCCCGCACCAGGGCGCTGGAGCGGGCGGCGCCGAGCGTCCACTCCGCCACGTCGACCAGGCGCTCGGCGGGGGCGGAGCGGAGGGCGAGCGCTCTGTCGACGCCGCGCAGATAAACATCGGCCTCCCGGCGCACCAGCGCGCGGGCGAGCCCCTCCTTGCTGCCGAACTCGTTGTAGAGCGTCTGCCGCGAGACCCCGGCGACGGCCGCCACGTCCACCATGCGCACCGCCGGCCACGGCAGTCCCGCGAGCGCCGAGAGTGCCGCGTCCAGTAAGGATTCCCGCGCTGTGGGCATGGTCGCCTCCCGGGGCCCCCGACGGCCTGGGGGCGGCTCCGCGTTCAGC
This sequence comes from Streptomyces sp. NBC_00083, assembly GCF_026343295.1. Taxonomy (GTDB): domain Bacteria; phylum Actinomycetota; class Actinomycetes; order Streptomycetales; family Streptomycetaceae; genus Streptomyces. The sequence continues at coordinate 771,763 of NZ_JAPELY010000002.1, read as the reverse complement.
GTTGACGCGGGCGAATCACGTGTCAAGGGGCGCCGGGGGCGCTCGCACGGGCGTCCCGGAGTGCGGGCGCTGTGGTCCGTACCGCGGACGATCGCTACGGTGGTGGCCATGCCCGACTATCACGATGATCTGCGTCTCGCCCACGTTCTCGCCGACGCCGCCGACGCGGCCACCATGGACCGGTTCAAGGCGCTCGACCTGAAGGTCGAGACCAAGCCGGACATGACGCCGGTGAGCGAGGCCGACAAGGCGGCCGAGGAGGTCATCCGGGGGCATCTCCAGCGAGCCCGGCCACGGGACGCGATCCTCGGCGAGGAGTACGGCCTGGAGGGCACGGGCCCGCGGCGCTGGGTGGTCGACCCGATCGACGGGACCAAGAACTACGTCCGCGGCGTACCGGTGTGGGCGACCCTGATCTCGCTGATGGAGGCCGGCGAGAACGGCTTCCAGCCGGTGGTCGGCGTGGTGTCGGCACCCGCCCTGAACCGGCGCTGGTGGGCGGCGAAGGGCCACGGCGCGTTCACCGGCCGCAGTCTGACCTCGGCGACGCGCCTGAAGGTGTCCAGCGTCTCCGAGCTGGCCGACGCCTCGTTCTCGTACTCCTCGCTGAGCGGCTGGGAGGAGCGGGGCAAGCTCGACGACTTCCTCGATCTGACGCGGGAGTGCTGGCGGACCCGGGCGTACGGCGACTTCTGGCCGTACATGATGGTCGCCGAGGGCTCGGTGGACTTCTGTGCGGAGCCCGAGCTGTCGATGTGGGACATGGCGGCCAATGTGATCGTGGTGCAGGAGGCCGGGGGCGTCTTCACCGGCCTCGACGGCCGGCCGGGCCCGCACAGCGGCAACGCGGCGGCCTCCAACGGCCTGCTCCACGAGGAACTGCTCGGCTACCTGGGCGACGCGCCGCAGCCCTGAGGCCCCTGTGGGGCGTGAGTCGTACTTTTACGCGCCCCTCAACTGACCTCTACTCAGCCCTTGTTGACGGCCCGCCCCGATGCGACTCTAGGAGTCCCCCCACTTGTGAACGTGTGAATTCCTTTCGGAGCGGGCTCCGTTCGCCGTGCCGGAAGTCGAATCCACCCAGGAGGTGGCTCCTTTCATGCTCGTCCGTGACGCCATGAGCACGATGGTCCTCACCATCGGTCCCGCCCACACCCTCCGACAGGCCGCCCGTCTGATGTCCGCGCGCCGGGTCGGCGCGGCCATCGTCCTCGACCCCGACACCAGCGGCCTCGGCATCCTCACCGAACGCGACATCCTCAACTCCGTCGGCCTGGGCCAGGACCCGGACCACGAGACGGCCGGCACCCACACCACCACCGACGTCGTCTTCGCGGCACCCGCCTGGACGCTGATCGACGCCGCCGAGGCGATGACCCACGGCGGCTTCCGCCATCTGATCGTCCTCGACGGCCACGGCCCGGTCGGCATCGTCTCGGTCCGCGACATCATCCGCTGCTGGTCCCCGGCCCGGCGCGAGAGCGCACTGACGGGCTGACGGACCGGCGGGTACGCCAGGAGGCCGGACCCCCGATGGGGAGTCCGGCCTCCTGTTCATCCTCGGCAGGCGGGCCCTGATCAGCCGCGAAGGGCCTGGACCGCGGCTTCGAGCCGCTTGCCGAAGTCGGCGTCCGCCTGGCGGAAGTTGTTGATCGCGCGCTCGGCGATGTCGTCGCGCGACACCTTGGCGATGAACCCGGCCAGGTTGTCGATCAGGCGGGCCTTCTCGTCCTCGGAGTAGAGCCGGTAGAGGTTTCCGGCCTGTACGAAGTCGTTGTCCTCGGCGTGCACCGGCGCGACGGTGGTGCCGGTGACTCCGGTGACCTGGCTGCCCTGCCACAGCGGGCGGTCGGTCTGGAAGGGGCCGCCGAAGCTGTTGGGCTCGTAGTTCTTCGCGCCCTTGTGGCGGCCGTCGTACAGGTAGCCGTCACGGGAGTTGGTGCGCGCCTCGGTGGCGTGCGGACGGTTCACCGGCAGGTGGTCGGCGTTGATGCCGACGCGGTACCGGTGGGCGTCGCCGTAGGCGAAGAGCCGGCCCTGGAGCATCTTGTCCGGGGAGGGACCGATGCCGGGAACGAAGTGCGCGGGGCTGAAGACCGACTGCTCGACCTCGGCGAAGATGTTCTCCGGGTTGCGGTTGAGCTCCAGCTTGCCGATCTCGATCGGCGGGTAGTCCTCGTGCGGCCACACCTTGGTGAGGTCGAACGGGTTGAAGCGGTACGTCGCCGCGTCCGCCTCCGGCATGATCTGCACCTGCACGGTCCAGGACGGGAAGTCGCCGCGCTCGATGGCCTCGCGCAGGTCGCGCTGGTGGCTGTCGGGGTCCTCACCGGCGAGCTTGTTGGCCTCGTCCTGGGTGAGGTTCTTGATCCCCTGGTCGGTCTTGAAGTGGTATTTGACCCAGAAGACCTCGCCGGCCTCGTTGTTCCACTGGAACGTGTGCGAGCCGAAGCCGTTCATGTGGCGCAGGGTCGCCGGGATGCCGCGGTCGCCGAAGAGCCAGGTCACCTGGTGGGTGCTCTCGGGGCTCAGCCCCCAGAAGTCCCAGACGTTGTCGGCTTCCTGGCTGCCGGTGTACGGGTCGCGCTTCTGCGTGTGGATGAAGTCCGGGAACTTGATGGCGTCCTTGATGAAGAAGACGGGCGTGTTGTTGCCGACCAGGTCGTAGTTCCCCTCCTCCGTGTAGAACTTCAGCGCGAAGCCGCGGGGGTCGCGCACGGCATCGGCGGAGCCGAGGTTGCCGGCCACGGTGGAGAAGCGCAGGAAGGTCTCGGTCTCCTTGCCGACCTCGGAGAGGAACGCGGCGCGCGTCCACTGCGAGACGTCACGGGTGACGGTGAAGGTGCCGTACGCGCCCGCGCCCCGGGCGTGCACGATGCGCTCCGGGATGCGCTCGCGGTTGAAGTGGGCGAGCTTCTCCAGGAGCGACTGGTCCTGGATCAGGACCGGACCGCCGGCGCCCGCGGTCGCACTGTTCTGGTTGTCGGCCACCGGTGCGCCGGCCTCCGTGGTGAGCGGTCCCTGTGTCACGCGCGCCTCCTGCGTCATGTCCTGCACGTCCTGTCCCTCGGTGTCTACCGGAACCGATCCTACAATGGACATTGTCTAAGTCAAACAGTGATCCAAACCCACACCTGTTCGGGACTGGGCCTCTTCCCCTGTTAGGCTGGTGTCCATGAGTGACCTGTTGGAGCGATTGCGTGGCCGCGGCTGGCGGATGACCGCACAGCGGCGCGTCGTGGCCGAGGTCCTGAACGGCGACCACGTCCACCTGACCGCCGACGAAGTGCACGCGCGCGCGGTGGAGCGGCTGCCCGAGATCTCCCGGGCCACGGTCTACAACACGCTGGGCGAGCTGGTGACGCTCGGTGAGATCCTTGAGGTCTCCACCGACCGCCGCGCCAAGCGGTACGACCCGAACGCGCACCGCCCGCACCAGCACCTGGTGTGCGCCCAGTGCGGCGCGATCCGCGACGTCCACCCGCAGGGCAACCCGCTGGCGGACCTCCCCGACAGCGAGCGCTTCGGCTTCACGATCGCGGCCGTCGAGGTCACCTACCGCGGCACCTGCCCGAACTGCGCGGCCGCCTGACCCGCCCCGTAATGTGAAGAAGCCCTCCGGCCGGTGGCCGGGGGGCTTCTCTGTTGTGCGGGCGTCTTTCGTCCGCGGGATGTCGGCCTCGCCTGCCGGGCAGTTGGCGGACATACGACTGAGGCCCGAATCCCCCAAAGGATTCGGGCCTCAGTCTTCAAGTAGCGGGGACAGGATTTGAACCTGCGACCTCTGGGTTATGAGCCCAGCGAGCTACCGAGCTGCTCCACCCCGCGTCGGTGAACCCAACCTTACGGGACGGCACCGACCAGCGCAAATCTGTTCCCCGGGGACCCCGGGAAGGCCCGAGGAGACCCCAAGCAGCTAGGCCGTGAGCTCCTGGTGCAGCGCCTCGCGCAGCCGTGCCGCGCGCTCCGCGACCTCCGCGGGACCCAGCTCGACCGCCTTGGCGCACCACCGCTGCCCCTCGCTCAGCTCGCCGTGGCGGGCGGCGAGCAGGGCGAGGCGCAGCGCGGCCCGCCCGTGGCCGGCGTGGGCGGCGCGGCTCCACCACAGGGCCGCCTCACGCTCGCGGCCCTCGCGGGCGAGCAGCAGCCCGAGGTTGAAAGCGCCGTTGCGGCTGCCCGCCTCGGCCGCCTCCCCGTACCAGCGCGCGGCCGCCTCCAGGTCGCCCCTGGCCGCGGCGAGCATGCCGACCCGCACCTGGGCGCGGCGGTGGCCCTGCTGCGCTGCCCGCTCGTACCACTCCTCGCACTCGGTCTTCTCGGCCATCGGCTCGCCGAGCGCGGGCGGGCCGGGCGGCGGCTGGCGCGCGTCGAGGAGCGTGGCGAGCCGGAAGGCGGCCTCGGCGCTGCCGCCGCCGGCCGCGCACCGCAGATGGCGCTCGGCGGCCTGCTCCTCGCCGTCCCGCAGCAGCGCGATGCCGACCTGGAGGGCCGCGTCGGTGTGCCCGGCGGCCGCGGCCCGCTCGTACCACTTCAGGGCGGTGCGGTCGTCGTCGCGCCCGGCGAAGAGGATGCCGAGGTTGAAGGCGGCGTCCACGCTGCCGGCCTCGGCCGCTTTGGAGAACCACGGCTCGGCGCCGGTCGGGTCGCCGGCCTGGAGCAGCAGGATGGCGAGCGCGTTGGCCGCCTCGCGGTGTCCGCTGTAGGCGGCCCTGCGGTACCACTGCTCGGCCTGGGCCGTACGGTTCTGGGCGGCGCAGAGCAGCCCGAGGTTGTACGCCCCGTTGACATCGCCCGCGGTCATCGCCGCGCGGTACCAGCGCTCGGCGGTCTGCTGCTCGCCGCGCGCGGCGTGCAGCGCGCCGAGCGCGTTGGCGGCGTTGCCGTCGCCGTCCTGGGCGGCGCGCAGCCACCACACGGCGGCGCTCTCCTCGTCCCCCGCGTCCCTGAGCAGGAAGCCGAGCGCGCAGGCGGCCTTGGCCTCGCCGTCCTTGGCGGAGGTCAGGTACCAGCGGCCCGCCTCCTTCAGGTCGCCGCGCTTCTCCAGGATCGCGCCGAGGTGCAGGGCGGCGCGGCGGTGCCCGCGCGCGGCGGCCTGCCGGTACCACGGCTCGGCCTCGTCGGCCGCGCTCTCGCCCTCGGGTGCCCGGTCGACAGCGATGTCACCGTGGCCTTCGCCGGACGCCCCCTCCTCGCCGCGCCGGTCGATGAGGCGGGCCAGGCGGTAGGCGGCCTCACGGTGGCCCTGCTCCGCGGCGGCCCGCAGCCACCGCTCGGCGCCCACGTCACTGCGGTGTTCCAGGAGGTCGGCCAGGGCGTACGCGCCCAGTGCGTGGCCCTGTTCGGCGGACTGGCGCAGCCAGTACTCGGCGGCCGGCTCGTCGCCGCGCTCGCGGTAGTGGCGGCCGAGCGCGTGTGCCGCGGCGGCGGATCCGGCGACGGCGGCGATGCGCCACCAGCCGGCCGCCTCGTCGGTGTAGCCGCGCTGGTGGAGCAGGACACCCAGGTTGTTGGCGGCGGCCCGGTCGCCCTCGGCGGTGGCGCCGCGCAGATAGGGCTCCGCGCTGTCGAGGTCGCCGCGGCGCAGCAGCAGGGAGCCGAGGACGCTCATCGACTCGGCGTCGCCGCTGTCGGCGGCACGCCGGTGCCGCGCCTCGGTCTCGGCGTCAGCGGTGTCAGCATCCTCATCGGAGCGTGTCTGCACAAACCGCCCTGTCTCCAACAGAGTTGCCCTGTCCCCCATAAATACCATCGTCGCACCACCCGCAACCGGCGTACACCTGGTATACCGCAGCTCGTGAGGTCACTTCAGCGTTTTGTCGACATGCCCACAGAGAGACACACCAAACCCCGTGTACCCCAACTCACCCTGACAAGACCAGATTTCACGCCAGCAGGTTCCAGCCACCGGTCATCGGACATCTGCCCCGCCCGCCGACCGCCGTCGGGCTCCCCCGGCCGCACGGGGTGCGGACGCGACGAGGGCCCGGATCCTTGAAAGGATCCGGGCCCTCGTCAGTGAGTAGCGGGGACAGGATTTGAACCTGCGACCTCTGGGTTATGAGCCCAGCGAGCTACCGAGCTGCTCCACCCCGCGTCGGTAAACCCAACGCTACCACGCGGTGGAGGTGGCTCCCGACCGGAGCCGACCCGTCTGCCCAGGTCAGCTCCGGTCCGGCCGGATCAGCTCGCGGGCCTGGCCGCCTTGGCCTCCGCCTCGGCCGCCTTCTGCAGGGCGTCCTGGAGCGCCTTCTGGCTGTCGCCGTAGGTCTTCCAGTCGCCCTTGGCGAGCGCCTTCTGGCCGTCGTCGTACGCCTTCTGGGCGTCCTTGATGGCCTGGTCGACCGTGGCGTTGCCGGACGGTGGCGTGGTGGGCGGGTTGGTCGTGGACGGCGGGTTGGTGGTGGACGGCGGTGTCGCCCCCTCCGCCCCGAAGACCGCGCTCAGTGCGTCCGCCAGGTTGTCCTTGAAGAACGTCTTGTCGCCGTAGGAGACGCCGACCTTCTTCAGGAGCGGATAGTTGGCGCTGCCACCGCGCGCGTACACCGGCTCGATGTAGAGGAAGCCCCCGCCGAGCGGCACCGTCAGCAGGTTGCCGTAGTCGATCTCGGAGTCGGTGCCTCTCAGGTTCCGCACGAACTCGGCGACTTCGGGCGAGCCGTTCAGCTTGCTCTGCACCTGCTGCGGGCCCTGCACGTTGTCGGTGACCCGCAGCAGTCTGATCTTGCCGTAGTCCGGGCTCGCGGCATCGGCGTCGACCGCCATGAACCCGCCCAGGTTGGGCCGGCCGTTGGGCGTGAACGTCGTGGTCAGCGAGAACTTCTTGCCCTCCTGCTCGGCGCCCGGCACCTTCAGGGACAGGTAGTACGGCGGGACCGCGCTGTTGTCCTTGTTGGTCGGGTCGTCCGGCACCTGCCAGGCGTCACTGCCGCTGTAGAACTGCGCGGGGTTGGTGACGTGGTAGCGGGTGAGCAGCTCGCGCTGGACCTTGAACATGTCCTGCGGGTACCGCAGGTGGGCGAGCAGGTCCTTCGGGATCGCCGACTTGGCCTTGACCGTGCCGGGGAACGCCTTCATCCAGGTCTTGAGGACCGGGTCCTTGTCGTCCCACTGGTACAGGGTGACCGTGCCGTCGTACGCGTCGACGGTCGCCTTCACCGAGTTGCGGATGTAGTTGACCTGGTTCTGCTGGGCCACCACCGCGCGCTGGTTGTCCGTCAGGGAGTCCGTGGTGGTCTCGCCGAGCGTGGTGCGCGAGGCGTAGGGGTAGCCGTTGGTCGTCGTGTACGCGTCGACGACCCACTGGATGCGCTTGCCGACGACCGCCGGGTAGGCGTCGCCGTCGATGGTCAGCCAGGGGGCGACCGCCTCGACGCGCTCCTTCGGGGTGCGGTTGTAGAGGATCTTCGATCCCTTGCCGATGGCCCCCGAGTACAGGATCTGCGGCTCGTTGAGGGTGACGGCGTACGCGGCCCGGTTGAAGGGGTTGGACAGGCTCACGCCGCCCTTGCCCTGGAAGCTCGTCGTGACCTGGCCCTTGCCCTCGCTCTCGTAGTCGAGCTCCTTCTGGGGCCCGCCGACGATCGAGTACTGGTCGGTCTTCTCGCCGTAGTAGACGCGCTGTTCGTAGTCCGAGGGGAGCTGGCCGCTGGTGGGCAGCCCCGACTCGGTGAAGTCCGGCGCGCCGTTGCCGTCGACGCTGGTGCCCTTGGCCGCGATCGCGCCGAAGCCGTGGGTGTAAGTGAAGTGGTCGTTGATCCAGTTGCGCTTGTCGATGCCCTTGAGGTCGAGCTCGCGCAGGCCGATGACGGTGTCCTGCTCCTTGCCGTCCTTGTCCTGGTAGCGGTCCACGTCGAGCGTCGAGGGGAACTGGTAGTACTTACGCTCCTGCTGGAGCTGCTGGAACGCGGGCGAGACGACGTTGGGGTCGATGATGCGGTAGCTGGCCGCCGAGTCGGCGTCCGAGCGGAGCTTCGCGTTGTCCTTGGTGTCCGTGGTGCCCTTGTAGTCCGTGACGTCCGCGTCGTTGATGCCGTAGGCCTTGCGGGTGGCGTCGATGTTCTTCTGGATGTACGGCGCCTCCTTGGCCTGCTCGTTGGGCTGGACCTGGAACTTCTGCACGATCGCCGGGTAGAGCCCGCCGATCAGGATCGCCGAGAGCACCATCAGGCCGAAGCCGATGACGGGCAGCTGCCAGGTGCGGCGCCACAGGGTCGCGAAGAACAGCACGGCGCAGATGACCGCGATGCAGAACAGGATCGTCTTCGCCGGGAGGTAGGCGTTGGCGTCGACGTAGCGAAGGCCCGTCCAGTTGTTGGTCGCCTTGAAGTCGCTCGACTTGACCGCGAGCCCGTACCGGTCGAGCCAGTACGCCACGGCCTTCAGGAGCACGAAGACGCCGAGCAGCACCGAGAGGTGACCGGTGGCCGCTCCCGTGGCGCGCGCGCCGGGGCTGGTGACGCGCAGCCCGCCGTACAGGTAGTGCGTGAGCGCGGCCGCGATGAGCGAGAGGACGGCGGCGGCGAAGCCGAAGCCGAGCAGGAAGCGGTACCAGGGCAGGTCGAAGGCGTAGAACGACACGTCCAGCTTGAACTGGGGGTCCTTCTGCCCGAACGGCACCCCGTTGACCCACATCAGCCAGGTGCGCCACTGACCGGAGGCCGACGCGCCGGCGATGAGGCCGATGAGCGCGGTGATCCCGAGCAGCATCCACTTCTTGTACGGGGCGATGCCCATCCGGTAGCGGTCGAGGCTCTGCTGCTCCAGGGACATCGCGCTGAGCGGCGGCCGGAGCCGGTGCGCCAGCCAGATGTTCAGGCCGACGGCGAGGGCCATCAGGAGTCCGAAGACGCAGAACAGTCCGATCTTCGTCCACAGCTGGGTGGTGAAGACCGACGAGTAGTGGACCGAGCGGTACCAGAGCCAGTCGGTCCAGAACCCCGCGAACATGACGAAGGCCATGGCAAGCACGGCCAGAATGCCCAGTGTCATGAGCAGGGTCCGGACCCGGCGGGACGGCCGGCCGACTCTGATCCGTGGCCCGGACGGGCCTGAGCCGCGGTCCGGCATCTGGAAAGCCAAGGTGCGCACCTCGAAGTTCGCTGTCGTATGGGCGGGCCCAGCGATCGTAGAGCCCACTCATGCAACTTACTGAGGCTTTACTCAGTTCCCGATCGGGGGGTGAAAGAGGGCAGGATGTTGTCCATGTCCAACGTTTCCCCCTCAGGCCCCCCGATGGCCGCGAGCCCGCTCACCCGCGCGGTGCTCGAAATCGACGAGTACGCATCCGGTCTCGGCTGGGACAAGCCGGCCCGGCTCTTCGCGCTCGTCGACACCGCCAAGCTCCGTGCCCAGGCCCCGAACCTGGTCTCCACCGCCGACGACGCGCCGGTCTCCGGGCTGACCCCGATCGAGCAGGAGGAGATCCCGCGCAACAAGCCGCTGGACAAGTTCCTCGGCACCATCGCCTGGCCCGACTCGGTGGCCGGCTGCGCGCTCACCGTGGAGCGTCTGATGCTGCCGCCGTCCGCCGAGACCTCCGTGCCGGAGGGGCTCAGCGACAAGGAGCTCGCCCAGTGGGTGGCCGCCCACCCTGACCGCCAGGAGGTGCGGATGACGGTGGCGGTGCTGCGCGGCGGTGCCCGCGAGTCCGCGATCCGGCTGCGCGAGAAGGACTCCGCCACGGAGGTCCTGACCGGCCCCGACCTGGTGCCGGGCCTCGCCGAGGCGCTGGCCGCGACCTTCGCCTAGCCGCGGCGCGGGGGCGCGGCCGGCGTCACTTGGCCGAGCAGCTCGGCAGCCCGGCCGTGTCCCCCGTACGGATCTTGTCGAGCGCCTGCCGGGCGTCGTGGATGGTGTCGACCTTCACCAGGGTGAGGCCCGAGGGGATGTCGGCCGCGGCGGACGCGCAGTTGTCCTTGGGCGTCAGGAAGTAGCGGGCGCCCGCCTGGCGCGCGCCGATCAGCTTCATCTCGATGCCGCCGATCGGGCCGACCTGGCCGGTGTCGTCGATCGTGCCGGTGCCCGCGACGAACTTCCCGCCGGTCAGGTCCTCGGGCGTCAGCTTGTCGACGATGCCGAGCGAGAACATCAGGCCGGCGCTCGGCCCCCCGACGTCGGCGAGCTTGATGTCGACGGTGAACGGGAAGGCGTGGTCGCTGCCGGCCTGGATGCCGACGATGGCGCGGTCGCTGTCCTGCGCCTTCTCCGTGGTGATGGTGACCTTCTCGCCGCCCGACGGCACCTTGCCCGCCTTCTTGGCGGCCTCGGCCTCCTTGGCGGGCACGACCGTGAAGACCACGTTCTGGCCGGGCTTGTGCTTGGTGACGAGCGTCGCGACGTCGGCGGGCTTGGTGACCTTGGTGCCGTCGACGGCCTGGATGGCGTCGCCGGCGTGCAGCTTGCCCTCGGCCGGGGTGCCCTTGACGACAGAGGAGACGATGACCCAGCTCGTCACCGGGATGTGCAGCTCGTTCAGGGCCGCGACCTTGGCGCTCTCCTGGGACTGGCTGAACTCCTCGGCGTTCTCCTGGTTGGACTGCTCGTCGGTCTTGCCGTCCGGGTAGAGCGTGTCGTGCGGGACGACCACGCTGTCGTGCGCGAGCCAGCCGTAGACCGCTTCGAAGAGGTTCATCCGGTAGTCCGCGCCGGTGACCCTGACCGTCGTCATGTTGAGGTGACCGGTCGTCGGGTACGTCTTGCGGCCGGAGATCTGGAGCACCGGCTCACCGCCGGCGTCGCCGAGCGTGTTCACGGTGGGCCCGGGAGACATCTCCGCGTACGGCACTTTGATGAGTACCCCGGCGCAGAGCAGCGCGATCAGCACGAGGGTGGAGGCGAGCATCGTCGCGGTGCGGCGTGGCATGGAACGACAGTACGGGACCGACCTGTGCGGCCACCCGTGGGGCCGGTCCGTACGGGGTCTCCGTACGCGGTCCTCGGGGGGCCTCGGGAGACCCGCTACGAGCCGACCGCGGTGTGCTGCGCGGGGGCGCACTCGACGGGCGCCGCCGGGGCGTCATCGATTCCGGCGTGGGACCGTTCCATCGCTTCTCGGAACCGGCTGTAACCGGCGAGTTCTGACACATCGCCGCTGGTGCGATCACGGGCTGCCCAGCGCGCCCATATCGCCGCTCCGACAGCAGCGAAAAGCGGAATCAGCAACCAGGCAAGTGCGGCCATTTCCGACCTCCCGTCCCCAATAGGCGACCGTGAACTGACAGATCAGCAGACTAGTCGTCCGCCGGTTCAACGCTCGTGCCCGGGGGGCGGTTACGCAAATCGGGGCGCATGGCGTCCGACGGGGTTTCAGATGGCCGAAGCCCCGGTCAGCAGGCGCCGACCCACTCCTCCGTACCGTCGGAGAACCGCTGGTGTTTCCAGATGGGAACCTCGTGCTTGAGGTCGTCGATCAGCTTGCGGCAGGCCTCGAACGCCTCCGCGCGGTGCGGGCAGGACACGGCGACGACGACCGCGATATCTCCCACCGCCAGATCACCCACACGGTGGACGGCGGCCAGCGCGCGGACCGGATAGTCGGCCACGACCTTCTCCGCCACCCGGCGCATCTCCGCCTCGGCGCTCGGATGGCAGGAGTATCCGAGCGTGTCGACGTCGGTGCCGCCGTCGTGGTTGCGCACGGTGCCGACGAAGAGGGTGGTGCCGCCCGCCGCGAAGTCGCCCGAGGCCGCGAAGACCTCGTCGAGCGAGAGCGGCGTGTCACGGATCGCGAGGAGGCGGATCGGGTCGTGCGCCGCCTGCTCGCCGGGGTGGTCGGGATACGTGCGTGCCATGGTTCCATCGTGCCGTACGGGAGTGACATCCCGGAATAGCTCTTTCGACCGGGCGGCGCGACCCTCCGTAGGAGGGTCCTACAGCCCCGGGCCGGGAGCTAGATTCCGCGGCGCTTGCGGGCCCTGCGCACCACGGCGGCGGCGCCGAGCAGCGCGACCGTGGCGCCGGCGGCTCCGGCGGCGGTGGCGTCCTTGCGGCCGAGCCTGCGGCCGGCGACGGTGTGCCGGCCCGCGACCTCTTCGAGGAGTTCGGCGAGGACCTCCTCGTTGGTCCACTGCGGCCGCCACCCCGCGTCGTGCAGCCGCCCGACGCTCACCACCCACGGGTGCATCGTGTACGCGAGGTCACCGGCGGGAGACGGGGTGAGTCCGATCCGGTGCAGCCGGGCCGCGGCTCCCAGGGCGACGGCCGAGGGCAGCTCCATGCGGCGGATACCGCTGAGCTCCTCGACCTCCTCCTGTTCGAGCCAGCCGTCGCAGCCGACCGCGAACTCCCCCTCGGCCTTCTCCAGAGCCGCGTACTCCAGGGCGCTGCACAAGTCGTCGACGTGGCAGAACTGCCAGGTCGGCCGGGATCCGGCGACGACCAGGAGGCGCGGCGACTCGAAGTACCGGGTGAGGGCGGTGTCGGTGCCGCCGACCAGGACGGCGGGCCGCACCACGGTCACGTTGAGCCCGGGGTGGGCGCGCGGGGCCCTGCGCCCCAGGCGCTCGATCTCCAGGAGGTCGCCCACGCCGGTCGCCTCGGCGGTGGCGCGCAGCTCGGCGTCCTCGGAGAGCGGGATGTCGTTGTCGGGCAGCGCCCCGTAGACCATGGCCGACGTGCAGAGCACCACGCGGTGGACGCCGGCCGCGGCCGCCGCGGTCAGGACGGTCTGGGTGCCGCGCACGTTGTAGGCCGTGCGGGCCGCCGGGTCCGTCTCCAGGTCGAGGTCGAGCGCGAGGTGTACGACGACGTCGGCGCCGCGCAGCTTCTCGGCGATCGCCGGGTCCCGTACGTCCAGAATGTGCCAGGTCGCCTCGGAGACGTCGCCCCGGCGCTCATCGATGGCGACGACCTGCTTGACCTCCTCGGACGCGGCGAGCCGCGCGGTCAGCAGGGCGCCGATCCCGGATGCGGCACCGGTCACGGCGACGACGGGGCCGCGCGAAGTCGAGGCGGAGAGGTTTCGCGCTGCGCGAACCTGCGGATCTGGGGAACTCACCGGGCGTCTCCAGCGGTTGTCTTCAGTACGTACGTTAATGACGCGTACGTACCAGGTGGCGTCCATCCTGCCGCAGGCCGCGAGGCAGCGGAGCACCGAGCCCCAATCCCGTTCGGATGTCTACGCTGGTGGTGTTGTGGGCCAGCCGCCGTCGGCACGAGCCGGCGGCCTAACGAGCCGAGGAAACCCGTGAGTGACACCCCATTCGGATTCGGCCTTCCGCCGGAGGAGCCGGACAACGGCGACGGCAAGAAGAAGGACCCTGCCGGAGGCGGTCAGGGTGCCGGTGGCCAGGGCGGCAACCCCCTCGGCTTCGGCGCGGGCGGCCCTGGCGGCGCGGACAACCCGTTCGCCGCGATGTTCGGTTCGATGAACCCGAACGATCTGGGCGCCGCCTTCCAGCAGCTCGGGCAGATGCTCAGCTACGAGGGCGGTCCCGTGAACTGGGACATGGCCAAGCAGATCGCCCGCCAGACGGTCGCCCAGGGCACCGCGGACGGCACCAAGGACGAGAGCGTCGGCCCCGCCGAGCGCGCCGCGGTCCAGGAGGCCGTCCGCCTGGCGGACCTGTGGCTCGACGACGCGACGTCGCTGCCGTCGGGCTCCACCACCGCCGTGGCCTGGAGCCGCGCGGAGTGGGTCGAGGCGACCCAGCCGGCCTGGAAGGAGCTGGTCGACCCGGTCGCGGAGCGTGTCGGTGCGGCCATGGGCGGTGTGCTGCCCGAGGAGATGCAGGCCATGGCGGGCCCGCTGATCGGCATGATGCGCTCCATGGGCGGCGCCATGTTCGGCCAGCAGATCGGGCAGGCCATCGGCGTGCTGGCGGGCGAGGTGGTCGGCTCGACCGACATCGGGCTGCCGCTCGGCCCGGCGGGCAAGGCCGCGCTGCTTCCGCTGAACATGGCGGCGTTCGGCAAGGACCTGGGCGTGCCGCAGGACGAGATCCGGCTCTACCTGGCGCTGCGCGAGGCCGCCCACCAGCGGCTCTTCGCCCATGTGCCGTGGCTGCGCTCGCACCTGTTCGGCGCGGTCGAGGGCTATGCGCGCGGCATCACGGTCGACACCGCCAAGCTGGAGGACGCGGTCGGCCAGCTCGACATGTCGAACCCGGAGCAGCTGCAGGAAGCCCTCCAGCAGGGCATGTTCCAGCCGGAGGACACCCCGCAGCAGAAGGCCGCCCTGGCCCGTCTGGAGACGGCGCTCGCGCTGGTCGAGGGCTGGGTCGACGCGGTGGTCCACGCGGCCGCCAAGCCCCGGCTGACCTCGGCGGACGCGCTGCGCGAGATGCTGCGCAGGCGCCGGGCCACCGGCGGTCCCGCCGAGCAGACCTTCGCCACCCTGATCGGCCTGGAACTGCGTCCGCGCCGGCTGCGCGACGCTTCGCGCCTGTGGGCCTCGCTCACCGACGCCCGGGGTGTGGACGGCCGGGACGACCTGTGGGAGCACCCGGACATGCTGCCGACCGCGTCCGACCTGGACGACCCGGACGGCTTCGTGCACCGCGAGCACCTCGACTTCTCGGAGCTGGACAAGATGCTGGGCGAGGCCGCCCAGCAGAACGGTCCCTCCTTGACGAAGGACGAGCCGAAGGACGAGCCGAAGGGCGAGGCCGAGGGCGAAGCGAAGGACGAGCCCAAGGACCGGAAGAGCGACGGGAACGACGCAGAGGGCGAGTCCGGCAAGTGACCCTGCACGACGACGCGGTCCTCGTCCTGAAGGCGTACGAGGGCCAGCCCGAGCTGCGCCAGACCTATCTCGATCATCTGTCGGCGCACCCCGACGGGATGTGGAAGGCCTGCGGGGCCGGTCACCTCACGGCGAGCGCGCTGGTGATCGACCCGGAGCAGGGCCGTGTGCTGCTCACGCTGCACAAGAAGCTGAACATGTGGCTCCAGATGGGCGGCCACTGCGAGCCGGGCGATGCTTCGGTGGCCGCCGCCGCGCTGCGCGAGGCCGAGGAGGAGTCCGGTGTCGCCGGCCTGACCCTGCTGCCCGGCGGTCCGGTGCGGCTCGACCGGCATCCGATCCCGGCGCCCTGCCACTGGCACCTGGACGTGCAGTACGCGGCGCTCGCCCCGGCGGGCGCCGTCGAGGCGATCAGCGACGAGTCGCTCGACCTGCGCTGGTTCACGTACGACGAGGTGGCCGGGGTCGCCGACACCTCGGTGGTCAACCTGGTGGAAGCGACGCGCGCACGGCTGTAGCTACAGCCGCAGGAGAAGGCTCGCGCGGCTGTGGCGGCCGGCCCGGGGGCGCCGTATCGGCGGGCTCGGGCAACACATCGGGTGCAGCGGGCCGTCAACTGGCAGAGGAGTAAGGGGCGTTCGCCATGGCGAGCGCCCCTTACCGTGCCTTGGGTGCGTGTCCTGGGCGCGTGCGCCCTGGGTGCATGCCCTGGGTGCGTGTCCTGGGCGCGTGCGCCCTGGGTGCATGCCCTGGGTGCGTGTCCTGGGCGCGTGCCCTGGGCGCTAGCTCCAGGCGTTGCCCTGGTTCTGCGCATGGACGCCCTGCTGGCCCACGCCGTACTGGGCCCGCAGGCCCTGGCCGATCACCGCGTTCTGCGGCGGCAGCACCTCGCTGGGCTGGACGAGGGCGAAGCCCTGGCCCAGGAAGCTCAGCTCCCAGCCCTCGCCCGTGTTGCCGCGGCGCCGCCACACGCCCGTGGAGTGCGTCTGCGCCTGCATCTGGACCCGGAGCGAGGTCGACCAGGCGACGATCGCGTCGGCGTCGGCGTTGACGTACTTGTCGGGCGTGACCTGGAGCGCCAGCGGCTGGCCCGAGGTCATGAGGACGACCTTGCCGGTGCCGGTGATGTTGAGCTGGTACTTGCCGGTGCCGGAGACCCCGTACTGACTGTCCACGGCGATGACCTCGTGGTGCAGCGAGGAGTCCATCGCGAGGACGTAGCTGCTGTCGACGGTCAGGCCGTCTCGGTCGATGTCCACCACGTGCACGTGCTGCGCCAGGTTGGCGAGGTAGACCGTGCCCTGTCCTGAGACGCGCATCAGGTCGAGGCCCTCACCGGTGCGGGTCCGGGCGTTGCGCTGCCCGCCCGACTGGTACTCACCGTCGAACTCCAGCAGTCCCTGGTAGGCGACCATCGAGCCCTTGCGGGCCAGGACGTCGTCGTGCCCCGTGAGCACGGCGCGCAGCAGCTGGGCGTTCTGCGCGGTGTAGCGCTCCTGGGACTGCTGCTCGGTGTAGCTGAAAAGCGAGCTCTGCATCGGTGTCTCCCCCTCAGCCCCGGGCCCGCAGGCGGTCGGTGCTGTCCTCACTCGGCTGTACGACGACGATGCCCTGGCCCGAGAAGGCCATCTGGTACGCCTCTCCGCTGCCCCGGCCGATCAGCGAGGACGCCTTGAAGCTGCGCTTGCCCTTCACCTTCAGGTTCGGGGACCAGGCGACGAGCGCGTCGGGGTCGACGTACGTCTCGTCCTCGCCCTTGCCGCAGTCGACGACGACCGGGGTGCCGCGCGAGGTCAGGGCGACCCAGCCGGTGCCGGAGATCTTCACGTTGAACAGGCCCTGGCCGGCGAACTTGGCGAGCCCCTTGACCCGCTCGACGCCCCACTGGAGGCTCGCGTCGAAGGCGAGCACATTGGTGCCGTTGACGGAGAGCGCGTCGTTGTTGAGATTGACGATGACGACGTTGGCGCCGTAGTCGGCGAGGTAGAGCAGCCCGTCGCCGGTGCACTTCATCAGGGGTGCGCCCTCCCCGGTGATCCAGTCGCGCGCCATCTGGCGCACGGCGGGCGGGTTGGGCTCGTACTGGATGAAGCCTTCGTACGCGACCATGGAGCCGACCCGGGCGAACAGGTCCTGCCCGGTGGCCATGGCCACCTTGAGCATGGCGCTGCCGTGGTTCTCCATGCGGGCCGCGACGGGGGTGGGGGCGTAGCCCGCGAGTTGCTGGTTCATTTCTTCGGGCTCCCTCAGACCTCGTACGGCTGGACGACGATGAAGTTGCCGGGGGCGCCCCGGAACTGGAGATTGACGGACTCGCCGCTGTGGCCGGGATAGGCGTTGCGGCGCAGCCTGACCTGGCTGGAGACGATCACCTGGGACGCGGCGGACCAGGCGACGATCGCGTCGCTGTCGGCGAAGGTGGTCGGGGTGACGGGCAGCACCACGGGGGTGCCCTGGGTCATCACGACGACGGTGCCGGTGCCCTGGAACAACATCGTGAACAGGGCGCCGCCGGGAATGCCGTGCCCTTCGATGCGGCGGACCTCGTACTGGAGCGACTCGTCGAAGGCGAGGACGTGCTCGGCGGAGACGCAGATGCCGTCGCCCTGGAGCTCGATGGGGTGCAGGTAGGCGCTGTTCTCTGCGAGGAAGACCTGGCCGCGGCCGGTGCAGCGCATCAGCTGCATCTCCTGGCCGGTCGCGTTGCCGACGATACGGCCGGCGAACCCGGCGCCCTTGTAGCCGAAGTCGACCTTGCCCTGGTACATGACCATGCTGCCCTGGCGGGCGAGGACGGGCTGGCCGCCGGCGCCGAGGTCGACCCGGACCAGTTGCTTGTTCTGCGCGGTCCAGCGCTGGCCCGTGGGCACTTCCTTGTACGACTGGATGGCGGCCTGGAGGCCCCCGCCTCCCTGGGGCATGCCCTGGGGCACGCCCTGCGGCTGACCGTACGGCGCGGGCTGGCCGAAGGGCGCCGGCTGTCCGTAGGGGGCGGGCTGTCCGTACGGCGCGGGCGGCGGCGTCTGGCCCGGGATGTGGCCGGGGCCCTGCCCGAACTGCGGCTGCTGCGGCGGCTGTCCGTACGCGGGTTGCTGCGGCTGGCCGTACGGCGCCGGCGCGGGCGGCGGCACGGCGCCGGGCACCAGGTGCATCGGCGCGGCGATGGTGGGCGCCGCATGGATCTGCGGGTTGGGCGCCGGAGGCGGCGGCGGGGTGGCGCCCTGCGACGGCGCGTACGGCTGCGGCGCGGGGGCCGGCACGGGCGCGCCGAAGGAGGGCGCGGGCTGCGGCGCCTGCGCCGGGGCGCCGAACTGCGGGGCGGGCGCGGCACCTTGGGGCGGCGGCGCGAAGCCGGGGGCCGCGCCCTGGGGCTCGGGCTGCTGCGGGGCGGCGGGCTCCTCGTCGAGGACCTCGCCGCCGAAGTTCTTCAGAAGGGCTTCGAGGCCCCCGTCGAAGCCCTGGCCCACCGCGGCGAAGCGCCAGACGTCCTTCAGGTAGAAGTCGCCGAGCATGACGGCCCGCTCGGTGCTGAACTCCGCGCCGGTGAAGGCGTAACGGACGACTTCCTCGCCGCCGGCCACGACCCGGATGTATCCGGGGCCCACCTGCGACATCTGCCCCGCGCCGTCGAGGCTCGCGGTGAAGGAGAGCTTGTGGATGTGCGACGGGACGCGGTCCAGGGTGACGCGGAACGACTCGCTGTCACCGGACTGCGCGCCGAGGAGCTGGATCGACTCCTCGGGAGACTTCGGCTGGTTGAAGAAGACGAAGTAACGGTCGTCGGACAGCTGCTCATTGGCGTCGAGCCCGAAGCAGCTGATGTCGAAGGTCAGACCCGGGCCGGCGATCTGCACACCGACGTACAGATCCGTCCCTGCCGTGAGATCACTGACCTTGGCCTTGTGGCCGCGCTGGAATTCCCTGGCCATGCGTACCGACCGTCCCCCATCCCGAGGTGAATGCGTCGCGCCAGGCTAACGGCTGCCTCGGACAATCGACGAAGCCGCTACACATTCGGTACACAACCGTCGAGCCCTACTCCTCGCGGGCCGCCGGCAGGTGCGGCAGGCGGTCGGCGGCGACCACGCCCTCCAGGTAGCCGCGGGCACGCTCGGTGCGCGGATAGGCGTCGAGCAGCCGCCAGAACCGGGGCCCGTGGCCCGGCACCAGGAGGTGGGCCAGCTCGTGGAGGAGCACGTAGTCGACGACGTACTCGGGCATGCCCTGCAGCCGGTGCGAGAGCCGGATGCTGCCCTCGGCCGGGGTGCAGGAGCCCCAGCGGGTGTTCTGGTTGGTCACCCAGCGCACCGAAGCGGGGCGGGCCCGGTTCTCGAAGTACTGCTCGGAGAGGCGCTCGGCGCGCTCGGTCAGTTCCGCGTCGCCCAGCATGCGCTTGCTCTCCTGCGCGGCCAGCTTGTCGAGCATCACCGTGACCCAGCGCTGTTCCTCGGCCTCGGACATCCGGGCCGGGATCAGCACGATGGTGCGGTCGCCCTCGCGGTAGGCGGAGACCGTCCTGCTGCGCCGGGCGCTGCGGCGCACCTCGACCGCGCTCGTCGCCGGGCCGCGGGGCGGCAGGCCGGTGGGTCGGCGCGGCGGGCTTCCGGCACTCTGCAGTGGGTCGGCGGGCACGCCCCGACGTTACCCGCTGTCAGTGGGGGAAGTCCCGCCTCCGGGGCGGTTGAGCCATGATCCATCCGCTGAGGTGCACCATTTGAATGACTAATACCCCCTGCCTGTGGACAACTTTTCACGCCGCTCGGCGCGGACGGGCATCGTGGTCCCACGGCGCGCGACGGCTGCCGGCGAGCAGGCGTCACAGGTGCGCGGAGAGACACGACGACGGGGGCAGAACCATGCGTCATCACGGGGGCGGGACCACGGGCGGCACCGGGGTCGGGACCGCGGGTGGGACTACGAGTGGGAGCGGGGCACGGGGCGGGGCCAGGGCCGGGTCCGGCAGCGGGGCGAGGGCCGGGACCACGGGCGTGGACGGCGGCGCGAGCCCGCATCCGATGGTGAAGCCGGCGCTGCGCCGGGCCTGGCGGGACCGCCAGACCGTGCAGTTCGGGATCACCCCCGCGCAGGCCGTGGTGCTGTCGCCGGTCGACCCGGCGACGGGCCATTTCCTGGAGCTGCTCGACGGCACCCAGGGCCTGCCGCTCCTGTACGAGCGGGCCCACGCCCTGGACCTGTCGCCCGGACAGGTAGACGAGCTGCTGGCGCGGTTGACGGCGGCGGGCCTGGTCGACGATCCGACGGCGGGCGGCGCGGCGGCGGAGGCGTTACGGGCCAGGACCGACGCGCTCGATCGGCTACGGCCGGATCTGGCGTCCCTCTCCCTCCTCCATCCCCGGCCGGGCGAAGCGGCGCGAAGACTCGCGGCGCGCAGGGCCATACGGGTCCAAGTGCGCGGGGCCGGCCGGGTGGGCGCGGCGATCGCCGCGGTGCTCTCCGGATCCGGCGTGGGCCGGGTCGACGTCCTGGACGCGGGCGTGGCGCAGCCGGGTGATGTGACACCGGGCGGGCTGCCCGCGCGGGCCGTCGGCGAGCGGCGTGCCACGGCGGCCGGGCAGCTGGTGCGACGGTCGGCGCCCGGTGCTCCGCCGCGCCGCGAGCGGGACGGTGAGCAGCCGGGGCTGTCCCTGATCGTGGTCGCCCCGCGCGAGGCACTCGATGTGCACGCGCCGAACGCGATGGACGCCGAGGAATGGATCCGTGCCGGAATTCCCCATCTTTATGCGGGAGTTGTAGAGACGACAGGGGTGGTGGGGCCGCTGGTCCTGCCGGGTGGCACGGGGTGCGCGGGGTGTCTGGCCCTCGGCCGCACCGAGCGCGATCCGGGCTGGCCGCGACTGCTCGCGCAGTGGCGCTCGGGCCGGCAGCGCACCTCCGTGCCCGCCTGTGACCTGGCACTGGCGACCGCCGTGGCCGGCCTTGCGGCGGCGCACGCGCTGGCATTTCTCGACGGTGATCTGCCGACGAGCACGGGCAGCCGCTGCGAGGCGTCCCTGCCCGGACTGGACTGGCGGTTGGCCCCGGTCGAGCCGCACCGGGACTGCTTCTGCGGGGCGGCCGGGAACACTCGGGGGGAGCGGGCCTCGGGTGCCGCGGGGCCACACGACACAATGGCTCGGTAGCGCCTGCGAGGGCGTGGCTGTCTGGGATTTGGAGGGGCGCATGTCTGATCTTCCCCGGAAGGCGGTCACCCGGACCGCCAAGCTGGCCGCACTGCCACTTGGCTTCGCCGGCCGGGCCACGTGGGGCCTGGGCAAGCGGATCGGCGGGAAGTCCGCCGAACTGGTGGCCCGCGAGCTCCAGCAGCGCACCGCCGAGCAGCTCTTCAAGGTCCTGGGTGAGCTCAAGGGCGGGGCGATGAAGTTCGGGCAGGCGCTGTCCGTCTTCGAGTCGGCCCTGCCGGAAGAGGTCGCGGGTCCATACCGGGCGGCCCTGACCAAGCTCCAGGAGGCGGCG
Source organism: Streptomyces sp. NBC_00083 (assembly GCF_026343295.1). GTDB lineage: Bacteria > Actinomycetota > Actinomycetes > Streptomycetales > Streptomycetaceae > Streptomyces. Next base: position 750,609 of record NZ_JAPELY010000002.1, on the reverse strand, counting down.
CCCCCGATGCCGAGCCGCACGGTGCACTCCGTGCTCGCGGAGCGGCTCGGTGCCGAGTGGCGCGAGCTGTTCCTGGAATTCGAGGAGAAGCCGGCTGCCGCCGCGTCGATCGGGCAGGTGCACCGGGCGGTCTGGCACGACGGGCGCGAGGTGGCCGTCAAGGTGCAGTACCCGGGGGCCGGTGAGGCGCTGCTCTCGGATCTGACGCAGCTGAGCCGGTTCGCCAGGCTGCTCGGTCCGCTGATCCCGGGCATGGACATCAAGCCGCTCATCGCCGAGCTGCGCGACCGGGTCTCGGAGGAGCTGGACTACGAGCTGGAGGCGCGGGCGCAGCGGGAGCACGCGGCGGAGTTCGCGGGCGACCCCGATGTGCTGGTGCCCGATGTGGTGCACCAGAGCGAGCAGGTCCTGGTGACGGAGTGGATGGACGGCACACCTCTCTCGGAGGTGATCAAGGACGGAACGCCCGAACAGCGGGACCGCGCCGGTCAGTTGCTGATGCGGTTCCTCTTCTCGGGCCCGGCGCGGACGGGGCTGCTGCACGCCGATCCGCATCCGGGCAACTTCCGTCTGCTGCCGCCCGAGCGGGAGGACGGACCGTGGCGCCTCGGCGTCATGGACTTCGGCACCGTGGACCGGCTGCCCGGCGGCCTGCCCGCCACCATCGGTGCTTCCCTGCGGATGACGCTCGAGGGCGATGCGGAGTCGGTCTACGAGATGCTGCGCGAGGAGGGCTTCGTCAAGGAGTCCATCGCCCTCGATCCGGACGCGGTGCTCGACTATCTGCTGCCGATCATCGAGCCGGCCCAGGTGGAGGAGTTCACCTTCAGCCGGGGCTGGATGCGCGGGCAGGCGGCCCGGATCGCCGACCCGCGCTCCCCCGCCCACCAGTTGGGCAAGCAGCTCAATCTGCCGCCCTCGTACCTCCTGATACACCGGGTGACGCTGTCGACGATCGGGGTGCTCTGCCAACTGGAGGCCACGGTGCGCATGCGCGACGAGCTGGAGGAGTGGCTCCCGGGCTTCGTGGCCGATGTCCCGCATCCGGGGACCCCGGCCTCCGAGGGCATGGAGGAAGCCGAGGCGGCCGGGGTGGCGAAGGTGCCCGAGGCGGCGAAGGAGGCCGCCGTGGCGAAGGAGGCCGGGCCTACGGAGAAGGCCGGGGTGGCCGGGGTGGCCGAGGAGGCGTGAGGGCGGGCGCCGTTACGGGCGCGGTGGTCGGCCCGGTTCTCCGGCGGCCCCGACCTGATCCCCGCATGGCCGGGCGGGGTGTTACCACCAGGCCGCGTCGAGCCGGCCTTCGATGGCTCTGATGTTGGCGCGGGCGCAGGCGTCGCAGTAGTAGCAGCCGGCGCCGTTCTCGACCGAGTAGATCCAGGTGGGCGGCGGGCCGCCGGCCGGGGCCGGGGTTCCGCAGTGGGAGCACACGAGGGTTTCGGCCATCGGCCGATTCTGGTCGTCCACCTCCCGACGATACCGCCGCGCCGGACGCTTTGGGGCCACAACGCACCGCGGGGGCCGGTCCGTTCGGACCGGCCCCCGCGTCATTCACTGGGTGAGCGTCGTGCGCCGCAGGGCGTCGGCCGTCAGTGCATGACGGCCATCGCCAGGGCGCGGCGGGCGCGCATCGACGCGCGCTCGGCACGCTGCTGCAGGCGCCGGGCGGCCACCAGGCGTCGCGCCTGGCGTTCCGACTCGGCTTCCTGGAGGCGCTGATGCATATGCGCACGAGCCAGGGCTTCTGGCATGAGTTGCATTTCGAGGGTCCTGTTCTGACGCGACTTGTGCGCGCCGGTGGTGGTGAAGTCTGGGGTCGCGGAGCCGGTGGGCTCGCTGGCGGACGTCGTCATCGGGGCCTGCTTCTGGGGGTCGTTCGTTCGGGGACGGTCGATGGTTCCCGGGCGGTTCATGCGGCGACCGGGTTCTTGCGCGGGCGGCCACGCGGCCGCTTGCGGGCGACGACCACGCCCTGGACGAAGAGCTCCCCGCCCCAGACGCCCCACGGCTCACGCCGCTCCTTGGCACCCGCGAGGCAGGCGGCCATCAGGGGGCAGGTCTGGCAGAGCGACTTGGCGTACTCGACGTCGGCCGGCGACTCGGCGAAGAAGACCTCCGGGTCGAAGGAGCGGCAGGGGACGGGTACGCCGAGGTTCTCGATGGCGTCGTCGAGCGCGGTGAGCGCGGTGAGGGGAGTCAAGGCGGGGTCCTCCGTGAGACCGGGCGGGGGGAGAGTCGGGGCGGGCGGTACGGACGGGGCGTGCGCTTCGAGTTGCACGGTGTTTTCTTCCTCGTCTTGTTCGGCTGTGTCGGTCCGGCCGGTCGGCCGGGTGTCGGCTGGTACCGAGGCCCCCTTCGCTCGGTCCGTCCCGTTCGGGACAAACAGAAGGGCCGCGGATCCCGGGTGGGGTTCCGCGGCCCTGAAGGCGCCTGCCTGATCTGAATCAGGCTGGATCACTCCAGGGTTCGAGCCCACGGAAGGCCCACATCGTGTGGTGCTGGTACTTCTTCGTCTGCTGTTCCGCTCCTGCGCCGGTGGCCGCGAAGGCGTGGGCCTGGGCCCGTCCCCTCACTACTGCTGCTGCCGGCGCCAGAATCGGTCGCTCATTGCGCTCATCACGCACGGGAAGGCTCGCCATGGGGGCCGGAACCGTCGCGCTGAGGCCGAGCAGACCCGAGACACCGGAGGACAGACCGGTGCCCTGGAACGCAGAGCCGAGCGGGCAGGTGGCGACGACCGAGCGGACGGTCACTTTGGTGGTGATGGAGCTGGTCTTGGTCTCGATGTAGCTGGCCACTGGTCTCGCCTCCTCTCGGCGTCTCGGGGACTTCGGCCCGCGAAGGCCTGGTCCCATGCGTATTCGGATAAGTACAGCTAAGTACAGCACGGAGACCCGGCTTCGGAGAAGCTCTCGTTTCCGTGGTTAAGAACCTATGGGGATCCCCGGGGCGGGCGCAAACTATTTTTTCGACGAGTTTTCAGGAACCTTCCTCGTCGGCTCCGCCACGTTCGTCACCTGCACAGATGGCCAGGACATCGGTGCCGAAGCGGTCCAGCTTGCGGGCGCCGACGCCGGAGATCACGGCGAGCTCATGGCCGGTGGACGGCACGGCCTCGGCGATCGCCATCAGCGTCTTGTCGGTGAAGACGACGTACGGCGGCATGCCGAGGTCCTTCGCCTGGTGGGAGCGCCACTCGCGGAGCCGCTCGTACAGCGCCTCGTCCATGTCCGAGGGGCAGTCCTCGCAGCGCATCAGCTTCATCTCGCCGGCCTCGGTGAGCGTCTTGCCGCAGACCCGGCACAGCACCGGCCCGCGGCGGGTGCGCTTGCGGGCGGCGGGGCCTCGCTCCACCCCCGCGGCGGCCCCGGCCGTCGCACGGGCGGCGCGGGAGCCGGAGCCCGGCCGCAGCCCGTTCAGGAACCGGCTGGGGCGGCGCGAGGCCCGGCCGCCGGGAGAGCGCGACAGGGACCAGGAGAGCCCGAGGTGGACCCGGGCCCGGGTGACGCCGACGTACAGCAGCCGGCGCTCCTCCTCGACCTGCTCGTCCGTCTTGGCGTACGTGATCGGCATCATGCCCTCGGTGAGGCCGACCAGGAACACGGCGTCCCACTCCAGGCCCTTCGCCGCGTGCAGCGACGCCAGGGTGACGCCCTCGACGGTCGGGGCGTGCTGGGCGGCCTCCCGCTCGCGCAACTCGGTCACCAGGTCGGACAGGGTCGCGCCCGGCTTCGCCCGTTCGTAGTCCTCGCCCAGGCGGACCAAGGCGGCCAGCGACTCCCAGCGGTCGCGGACCGCGCCGGAGCCGGCCGGCGGCGCGGCCGTCCAGCCCTTGGTGCCGAGCACGGCGCGCACCTGGGACGGCAGGTCCACCGCGTCGTCGAGCAGCGAGTCGTTGCCGCCGGCGCGGGCCGCGCCGCCGAGCGCCACGACCGCCTCGCGGACCTCGGGGCGCTCGAAGAACCGCTCGGCGCCGCGCAGCAGGTAGGGCACTCCCGCGTCGGCCAGGGCCTGCTCGTAGATCTCGGACTGGGCGTTGATGCGGTAGAGCACGGCGATCTCGCCGGCCGAGACGCCGGAGGCGATCAGGTCGCGGATGCGGCGGGCGACGCCCTCGGCCTCCGCGGGCTCGTCGCCGTACTCCGTGTAGACGGGCTCGGGGCCCGCGGGGCGCTGCGAGACCAGTTCGAGCCGGTGCTCGGCGGCCCGGCCGGTGGCCTGGCTGAGCAGCCCGTTGGCGAGGTGCACGACCTGCGGGGTGGAGCGGTAGTCGCGGACGAGCTTGACCACCGTCGCGTTCGGGTGGCGGGTGCGGAAGTTCAGCAGGTGGTCGGGGGTGGCACCGGTGAAGGAGTAGATGGTCTGGCTCGCGTCGCCCACCACGCACAGCGAGTCGCGCTCGCCGAGCCACAGGTCGAGCAGGCGCTGCTGGAGCGGGCTGACGTCCTGGTACTCGTCGACCACGAAGTGCTGGTACTGGCGGCGGACCTGGTCGGCGATGTCGTGCCGGTCCTGGAGCACGCCGACCGTGAGGAGCAGCACGTCCTCGAAGTCGATCACCCCGCGGTCCTGTTTGAGCTGCTCGTACATCCGGTAGATCTGGGCGATCTCGGCCGGGTCGCGCGGCGCGTCCCGATGGGACTTGGCGACCGCCGCCGGGTAGTCGCCGGGGACGGTCTGGGTGACCTTCGCCCACTCGATCTCGCCCGTCACGTCGCGCAGCTCGTTGCGGTCGAGCCGCAGCCGGCAGCGGGCGGCCGCCTCGGCGACGAGCTGGACCTTGCGCTCGACGAGCCGGGGCAGCGGGCCGCCGACCGCCTTGGGCCAGAAGTACTGGAGCTGGCGCAGGGCCGCCGAGTGGAAGGTGCGGGCCTGGACGCCGCCGGCGCCGAGCTGGCGCAGCCGGCCGCGCATCTCGCCGGCCGCCCGGTTGGTGAAGGTGACGGCCAGCACGCTGGAGGGCTGCAGGATGCCGGCGCGCACCCCGTACGCGATCCGGTGGGTGATCGCGCGGGTCTTGCCCGTGCCCGCGCCGGCCAGCACGCACACCGGGCCGTTCAGGGCCGTGGCGGCCTCGCGCTGCTCGGGGTCGAGCCCGTCGAGCACCGCGTCGGCCGTCTCGGGGACCTGCGGGAAGGGAGTGGAGTGCGTTGCTGCTGTCACCCCGCCATGCTGCCAGGTCGCCCGGGGCTGCCGCGCCGCGTCGTCCACAGGGGGCGCGAGTAGTCGTACTTTTCGGGGGGCTCGACGAGGCGGGCCGTGACGCTTCGGTCACATGCGGGAATGGTGTTCGCCTCCCGTACGTTCCACCCCGTGCGGAACCGCATCGGGCGGGGCGCGCACGCCAGTCGGCGATACAGAGGAGCGCGAGAGACATGCCGGGCACTGTGACGATGTACAGCACCACCTGGTGCGGCTACTGCCAGCGGTTGAAGAAGCAGATGGACCGCGAGGGCATCGCGTACACCGAGGTCAACATCGAGCACGACCCGGCGTCGGCCGCGTTCGTGGAGAAGGCCAACGGCGGCAACCAGACGGTGCCGACCGTCCTCTTCGACGACGGCTCCACGCTGACCAACCCGTCGCTCGCGCAGGTCAAGCAGAAGATCGGCGTCTGACGCCGGCCGCCGCGCCGCATACGGCACGAGGCCCCCGTCCGAGCCCCTGAGGGCTGGGGCGGGGGCCTCGCTCGTACCCCGGGCAGCCCCGGCGGGGTCCCGGGTCAGTGCGTCGGCTTCGGCAGGGGTTCGCCGTACCAGAGCTCGATGAGGCGGGCCGCGATCGAGATGCCGTACGGGGGCAGGACCTCGCCGGAGGCGAACGCCGCGGCCAGGTCCTCGCGGGAGAACCAGCGGGCCTCGTGGATCTCCTCGCCGTCGACGTTGATCTCGGACGAGACGGCCTTCGCCATGAAGCCGAGCATCAGGCTGGACGGGAAGGGCCAGGGCTGGCTCGCCACGTACTCGACGGGGCCGACCGTGACGCCGGCCTCTTCGAAGACCTCGCGGCGCACCGACTGCTCGATGGACTCGCCGGGCTCCACGAAGCCGGCGAGGGTCGAGAAGCGCCCCTCGGGCCAGTGCACCTGGCGGCCGAGCAGCGCCCGGTCCTGGTCGTCGGTGACCAGCATGATCACGGCGGGGTCGGTACGCGGGTAGTGTTCGGCGCCGCAGGCCTGGCAGCGGCGGATGTGACCGGCCGCCGCGATCACGGTGCGCTCCCCGCAGCGGGAGCAGAAGCGGTGCAGCCGCTGCCAGTTCTCCAGGGCGACGGCGTGCGTCACCAGACTGGCCTCGCGCGCCGACAGCAGCAGGCCGGCCTCGCGCAGCCCCGCGGGCCTCGCCGACTGGTCCATGCGGCCGGGCAGCGCGTCCTTCTGCAGCGCGAAGTAGCTCACGCCGTCCTCGTCGGTGCCCAGGAAGTAGCGGTGGGTCTCGGTGACCGGGGCCTCGAAGGCGGGGGTCATGACCAGCTCGGTGCGGCCGGGCTCGCCGTCCGTGCCGTCCGCGCCATTCGCGGGTTCGTCGATCAGGACCTGGCCGCCGGAGACCACGAAGACCCGGGTGGTCGGGTGGCTCCAGGCCGCCGCGAGCCAGGCCTCGTCGAGGCGGTGGTGGGCGGCGCGGTCGATGCCGTTCGGCTCGGTGAGGCCGATGGGCGTGGCGAGCCCGGTCGGCCGGTCCGTGAAGACGTCACTGCTGGTGGTGCTCACAGGTGCTTCCAACTCCCCCGGGTGGACGGTGTGTTCAGCGATTTCTGGCAGCCGGTGCTCGGGCCGGCGGGCTGCGCGGTGGGGCTGCACGTGGGGCTCAGGTGACGGACGGGGCCGCGGTGGCCGCGAGGTCGCTCCACAGGTGGGCCGCCGTCTCGACGCCCTTGAACAGGAGGTCGAGCTCGACCTTCTCGTTGGGCGCGTGCCAGCCGTCCGAGGGGACCGAGATCCCGAGGAACAGGACGGGCGCCCGCAGGACGTCCTGGAGGTCGGCGGCGGGGCCCGAGCCGCCCTCACGGGTGAAGCGGACCTTGGTGCCGAAGGCGGTGCCCATCGCCCGCACGACGGCCTGGAGCGCCGGGTGGCCGAGCGGCGTCAGACACGGGCGGGTGCCCGCGCTCCAGCTGATCTCGTGCCGGATCCCGGCGGGGACCTGGCCCGCGGCCCACTCCGTGACGAGTTTCTCGATGTGCGCCGGGTCCTGGCCGGCGACCAGGCGGAAGGACAGCTTCACCATCGCCGACGACGGGATGATCGTCTTCCCGCCGGGGCCCTGGTAGCCGCCGCCGATGCCGTTGACCTCGGCGGTCGGCCGGGCCCAGATCCGCTCCAGGGTGGAGAACCCGGCCTCGCCGTGGACCGCCCGCGACTTGGCGGTGTCCAGCCACTCGGCCTCGTCGAAGGGCAGCTCGGCGAAGAGCTCGCGCTCCGCGTCGGTCAGCTCGGCGATGCCGTCGTAGAAGCCGGGGACGGTGACGTGTCCGTCCGCGTCGTGCAGGGCCGCGACCAGGCGGGCCGCGGCCGTCGCCGGGTTGGGTACGGCACCGCCGAAGGAACCGGAGTGGATGTCCTGGCCCGGTCCGTACAGCTGGATCTCGCACTCGGCGAGGCCGCGCATGCCGGTGCACACGGTGGGGGTGTTCTCCGACCACATGCCGGTGTCGGAGACGATCACGGTGTCCGCGGCGAGCCGCTCGGCGTGCTGCTCGACCAGGGCGCGGAAGTGCGGCGAGCCGGACTCCTCCTCGCCCTCGATCAGGAGCTTCAGGTTGACGGCGGGCGCCGTGCGGCCGGTGGCGGCGAGGTGCGCGCGGACGCCGAGCGTGTGGAAGAACACCTGGCCCTTGTCGTCGGCGGCGCCGCGCCCGTACATCCGCCCGTCGCTGATCACCGGCTCGAACGGGTCGGTGTCCCAGCCGTCCTCACGGGCCGCGGGCTGCACGTCGTGGTGGCCGTAGACCAGGACGGTCGGCGCGCCGGCGTCGCCCGAAGGCCACTCGGCGCAGACGGCGGGAGCGCCCGGGGTGTCCAGGATCTCGACCACCGGGAAGCCCGTCTCGCGGAGCTTCGCGGCGAGCCATTCGGCGCTGCGGCGCACATCGGCGCCGTGGTCGGGCTGGGCCGACACCGACGGGATGCGCAGCCACTGCGCGAGGTCGTCGAGGAACGCGTCGCGGTGCTGCTCGATGTACGTGCGCACCGACGCGGTGGCGGTCTGGACGGCGCTGTCCGGGGTCTCGCTCATGGCCTCGACCCTATCCGGCCGGGGGCGGTGGCCCGTCCCCCGGTCCGCCCTGCGGACGCGGGCCCAACAGGATCGCCTCCAGCTCGGCGCGGCCCGGCAGACGCCCGGGACGCACCGTCTCACCTGTGCGTACGTAGACGAACGCGGCTTCGACCGACTCCGGCGGCACACCCATCTGCTCGGCCCAGGCGACCCGGTAGACCGCCAGCTGCAGGGGGTCGGCGGTGGCCTGGCGCCCGGTCTTCCAGTCGACGATCTCGTACGTGGCGAGCGCGCCCTCGCCCTCCTTGTAGACGGCGTCGATCCGGCCCCTGATCACCCGGCCCGCGAGGGTCAGCTGGATGGGCGCCTCGGTGCGGAAGGGGGTGCGCGTCGCGTACGGGGTGCGCTCGAAGGCGTCCTTGAGCGCGGCCAGGTCCTGCTCGTCCGCGATGTCGGCCTCGCTGTCGTCGGCGCCCGGCAGCTCGTCGGGGCCGAGCATGGGCAGCGGGAGCTCGTCGAAGCGGGACTCCACCCAGGCGTGGAACCGGGTGCCCCTGCGGGCGGCCGGCTGGGGGCGGCTCGGCATGGGCCGGGCCAGTTCCCGTGCGAAGGCATCCGGGTCGGCGGCCAGTCGCAGCAGTTCGGACGCGGTGAGCGAGGCGGGCACCGCGACCTCGCGGGTGGCGGCGCGGGCCCGGCGCAGCTCGGTGGTGAGCGCCTCCAGGTCGCGGTCCCAGGAGTGCAGCGCACGGCGGTCTTCGGGGGTGAGCCGAGGAGCGGGGATGGCGAGGGGCGCACCGGCCTGGGCGTGGTCGCGGGCACCGGTTCCGTCGGGGGCCGCGGTGCGGGTGTGCTCGGCGGAAGGCTCGGTGCGGGTCTGCTCGGAAGGGGCCGGGCGGTCGGCGGGCGGTACGGAGGAGGCCGGGCGCTCGGTGGGGAGCAGGTCCCAGTCGCCGTCGTCGAGATCCTCGGGGAGGCCGAACTCCTCGGCCCCGTACGGCTCGTCCCCGAAGGGAGCGTCCTCATAGGGCGCGTCGTCCAAGGGCGCGTCCCTGTAGGGCGCGTCCGCGTATGCCTCGTCCTCATAGGAGGAGGGCGTTACGGCATGGCCGGGAGGCGTTGCGTCCTCGGGCGCGGGGGCCGCCGCCACGTGGGCCAGGACCCGCTCCGCGGCGGCGCGGCGGCGTGCGAGGGATGCCGCGTCGAGTGGGAGCGGCCAGGCGTGGGAGACCGCGGACTCGTGGAGCACGGGGTTCTCCGCGTCCTCGGCCGGCTCGTCCGCCCACGCCTCGATCTCGCCGTGGCCGGCCGCGCAGTGCTCGTACAGCGCGTGCAGGAAGGCGGACGGGCCGCGGGGCTTCTTCTGGCTCGGCCCCCACCAGTGGCCGGAGCCGAGCAGCAGGGTGCGGGGGCGGGTGAACGTGACGTATCCCAGGCGCAGTTCCTCCGTGTGCTGGTGGTCCTTCATCGCCTCCTTGAAGGACTTGAGCCCCTTCGCGTCCCACTTGTCGACGGCCGGCAGCGTCGGGGCGTCGCCGCGCAGCGCGTGCGGGAGGACCTTCGCCTGGGCGGTCCAGGCCTCCCTCGCCCTGGTCGACGGGAACGTGCCGGTGACCAGGCCGGGCACGGCCACCACGTCCCACTCCAGGCCCTTCGACTTGTGCGCGGTGAGCACCTTGACCGTGTTCTCGCCGCCGGGCAGCGCCGTGTCGAGCCCCTTCTCGTACTGGGCGGCGGTCCGCAGGAAGCCGAGGAAGGCGAGCAGCGAGGCCTCGCCGTCGAGCGCGGCGAAACTCGCCGCTATGTCGAGGAAGCCGGAGAGCGTCTCGCGGCGGCGGGCCGCCAACGCGTGCGGCGATGCGGAGAGTTCGACCTCCAGGCCCGTGACGGTCAGGACGCGGTGCAGGACGTCCATGAGCGGGTCGGCGAGCGAGCGGCGCAGATCGCGCAGTTCGGCGGCGAGACGGGCGAAGCGGACGCGAGCCTCTGCGGAGAAGGGCAGGCCGTCGTCCTCGGCGCCCTCCAGGAAGGTGTCGAGCGCGTCGGCGAGGGAGATCACCTCGGCGGGATCGACACCCTCGACGGCGTCGGCGAGACGCTGGTCGGGGTCGTCGGAACCGGCCGATGCGCGCCGTACGAGAAGGCGCGCGCGGCGGCCGAGCAGCGCCAGGTCGCGGGGGCCGATGCGCCAGCGCGGGCCGGTCAGGATCCGTACCAGGGAGGCGTTGGCGCCCGGGTCCTGGAGGACTTCGCAGACCGCCACCAGGTCGGCGACCTCGGGCAGGTGGAGCAGCCCGGAGAGCCCGACGACCTCGACGGGGATGTCCCGGGCCACCAGGGCGCCCTGGATCCCCGGGAAGTCACCCGCGGTGCGGCACAGGACGGCGATCTCGCCGGGCGCCTTGCCGGTGCGCACCAGGTGGGCGATCGAGTCGGCGAGCCACTCGATCTCCTCCTCGTGGGTGGTGTGCAGGGCGATGCGCACGCTGCCGTCGCGCTCGGCGCCGGGCGCGGGGCGCAGCGCCTCGACCCCTTCGTGCATCGAACGCAGCGGTGCGGCAAGGGAGTTGGCGAGGTCGAGCAGGCGGCCGCCGCTGCGGCGGTTCTCGGAGAGCGCGTGGCGGGTGGCGGGGCGGCCATCGGCGTACGCGAAGTGGCGGGGGAAGTCGTCGAGGTTGGCCACCGATGCGCCGCGCCAGCCGTAGATCGCCTGGCAGGGGTCGCCGACGGCGGTCACCGCGTGGCCGGTGCCGCCGCCGAAGAGCGCGGCGAGCAGGCGGCGCTGGGCGACCGAGGTGTCCTGGTACTCGTCGAGGAGCACCACCTTGAACTCCTCGCGCAGGATCCGGCCGACCTCGGGGTGGGTGAGGGCGAGCTCGGCGGAGAGCGCGATCTGGTCGCCGAAGTCGAGGAGGTCGCGGCTCTTCTTCGCGGCGCGGTAGCGGGTGGTGAGGTCGAGCAGTTCGAGCCGGGCGGTGGCGGCTTCGGGCACCTTGCGCAGCTCGGCGTTGCTGAGCCTGGCGTCCGCGAGGGTGCGCAGCAGGTCGTGGTCGTACGCGGCGAGACGCTCCGGGCGTACGAGGTGTTCCGCCAGCTCGGCGTCGAGCGCGAGCAGGTCGCTGACCAGGGAGGCGAACGACTTGGTCAGCGCGGGGTACGGGCCCGGGGCCTCGCGCAGCACGCGGGCGGCGAGCTGGAAGCGGGTGGCGTCGGCGAGGAGGCGGGAGGTGGGCTCCAGGCCTATGCGCAGGCCGTGGTCGGTGAGGAGCCGGCCGGCGAAGGCGTGGTACGTGGAGATGCCGGGCTCGCCCTGCTCCGGCTCGGGGGCGTCGGGGTCGGTGATGCCGGCCCTGACCAGCGCGGTGCGCACGCGCTCCGCGAGCTCGCCCGCGGCCTTGTTGGTGAAGGTCAGGCCGAGGACCTGCTCGGGCGCGACCTGGCCGGTGCCCACCAGCCATACGACGCGGGCCGCCATGACGGTCGTCTTGCCGGAACCGGCTCCGGCCACGATGACCTGCGGGGCGGGCGGGGCGATGATGCAGGCCGTCTGCTCCGGGGTGAAGGGGATGCCGAGCAGCTCTTTGAGCTGTTCGGGGTCGGTGAGGTGGGTGGGCACGCTTGGAAGGGTAGTGGGGGGTGCCGACAATGCGGGGTTTGTGCAGGTGGGGGCGCCTGCGGCGGACGAGGCGAAGGGTCCTTCCCGAGGCGGAGCCCCTGCCCCTCCACTGGGCTCCGCCCCGTCCCACCACGGGGCTCCGCCCCGACACCCCCCACGGGGCTCCGCCCCGGACCCCGAGAACTTCGTCCGCGGACCGTGCGTGGTCACCCGCGCAGTTCCCCGCGCCCCCAAACAGCACCGCCGAGACGCACCGCCCTGGAGAGGCCCGGCAAACGACGCGCCCAACCCCCACCGCCCGCAGACGAAGCCGCCCCCAGGGCCGCGAGGAACTGCGCGACCAGCCCCCCACAGCCCGCAGACGAAGGCGCGCCCTAGGGGCGCGAGGAACTGCGCGGCCAGCCCCCACAGCCCGCAGACGAAGACGCACCCCTTAGGGGCGCGGGGAACTGCGCGACCAGCCCCCCACAGCCCGCAGACGAAGACGCACCCCTTGGGGGCGCGGGGAACTGCGCGACCAGCCCCCCACAGCCCGCAGACGAAATCGAACCCCTTGGGGGCGCGGGGAACTGCGCGGCCCGGCTCTACGGCTCGCGGGCGGAAGCGGGCTCCGGGGCGCGGGGTACTGCGTATCACCGGCTCGCCCGGCGGGGGCGCCGGCTCCTGAGCCGACCCGCACGGGTCGACGCCCTACTCCACCACCTGCCTCCCCTCCGGCTGGGCCGTGCAGGAGGCGCGGAACGTGCAGTGGGTGCAGTGCGTGCCCGGTGTCGGGGTGAAGTGTTCGTCCAGGACCTTGCCCGCCGCCGTCGCGAGGAGGTCGCCGACCCATTCGCCCTCCAGGGGCTGCTGGGACTGCACCTTGGGGTACGCCTCGCCGCCCTCGCGCTGGGGCGCGGCCTGACGGAGGTGGACGAGTTCCGCGCCCGCGGGGTCGGGGCGGCGGCCGTCGAAGGCCTCGTCCAGGGCGCCCTCGCGGACCGCCAGCTGGTAGACGGCCAGCTGCGGGTGGGCGGCGACCTCGGCCGCCGTCGGCGCCTGCTTGCCGGTCTTGAAGTCGACCACGTAGGCGCGGCCCTCGACGTCCTGCTCCACCCGGTCCATGGAGCCCCGGATGCGGACGGCGTACTCCCCCGCCTCCAGGGTCACGTCGAAGCCGTGTTCCGTGGCGACCGGGGTGCGGCCGGCGCGGTCGAGGGTGTGCCACTGGAGGAACCGCTCCAGGGCGGCGCGCGCGTTCTGCTTCTCCTGGAGCGACTTCCAGGGCGCGTCGAAGGCGAGCGCGTCCCACACGGAGTCGAGCCGTTCCATGAGGACGGCCAGGTCGGCGGGCGTACGGCCGGAGGCGACCTCGTCGGCGAGGACGTGGACCACGTTGCCGAAGCCCTGCGCGGCCGTCGCCGGCGCGTCCGCCTTCACTTCGCGGCCGAGGAACCATTGCAGCGCACACGTGTTGGCGAGCTGGTCGAGGGCGCTGCCGGACAGCGCGAGGGGCAGCTCGCGGTCGCGCAGCGGGACCTCGGAGCGGGTCGGGTCGTACAGGCCCCACCAGCGGTGCGGGTGCGCCGCCGGGACCAGCGGCTGGCCCTCGTCGTCGGTGAGCGCGGCAAGCCGGCCCAGGCGTTCGGCGGCGGCCTCGCGCAGCGCGTCGGAGGCCGCCGGGTCGACGGTGGTGGCGCGCAGTTCGGCGACGAGCGCCGCGACCGCGAGGGGGCGGCGGGGGCGGCCGGTGGTGTCGCGGGGCTCGACGCCCAACTCGGTGAGGAAGCGGGACGGCTGGTCGCCGTCGTCGGCGGGCGCCTTCACGGCGGTCACGATCAGGCGGTCGCGGGCGCGGGTCGCCGCCACGTAGAACAGGCGCCGTTCCTCGGCGAGGAGCGCGCCCGGGGTGAGCGGCTCGGCCAGGCCGTCGCGTCCGATGCGGTCGGCCTCCAGGAGCGAGCCGCGCCGGCGCAGGTCGGGCCAGAGCCCTTCCTGGACTCCGGCCACCACGACGAGGCTCCACTCCAGGCCCTTGGAGCGGTGGGCGGTCATGACGCGGACCGCGTCCGGGCGGGCCGCCCTGCGGGTGAGGGTGTCGGCCGCTATGTCCTGCGCGTCGACCTCGTCGAGGAAGTTGAGCGCGCCCCGCCCTCCGGTGCGTTCCTCGGCGCGGGCCGCGGTGTCGAACAGGGCGCACACCGCGTCGAGGTCGCGGTCGGCGGCGCGCCCGCCGGGTCCGCCACGCAGGGCCGAGCGCTCCAGGCGCCCCGGCCACGGGGTGCCGTTCCACAGCTCCCACAGTGCCTCGGCCGCGGTGCCGCCGCCTTCGAGGAGTTCACGTGCCTTGCGCAGCAGCGCGGCCAGGCGCTGGGCGCCGCGGGCGTACGAGGGGTCGTGCGCGACGAGCCGTTCGGGTTCGGCGAGGGCGCGGGCGAGCAGCACGTCGGAGGGCGCGGGAACGCGGGCCCCGGCGGCCCGCTCCTCGTCGCGCAGGGCCCGGCCGAGGCGCCGCAGGTCGGCGGTGTCCATGCCGCCGAGCGGCGAGGTGAGCAGGGTGTGCGCGGTTTCGGTGTCGAGTCCGGCGGGGGGCGCGGCGGGCTCGGCCGGCGCGGTCCGGCCGGGGTGGATCAGGCTGACCCGCGGGGGCGCGGGCGCCGCGGGGCCCTGCCCGGCGCGGCCGAGCGCCGCCTCCGCGACCACCCGCAGCGCCGTCAGGAGGGGCGCCACCGCGGGCTCGTCGCGCAGCGGGGTGTCGGCGCCGGAGGTGTCGACGGGGACGCCCGCGGTGGTCAGGGCGCGGCGCAGCGCCGGGATGGCGCGGGTGCTCGCGCGGACCAGGACCGCCATCTCCTGCCACGGGACGCCCTCTTCGAGGTGGGCGCGGCGCAGCAGGTCGGCGATGTTGTCGAGTTCGGTGGAGGCCGTCGGATAGGTGTACGTCTCGACCCGGCCGCCGGTGCGGGTCGGCCGCAGGTCGCGGTGGGCGCGGACCTGTTCGGCGGGCAGCCGCGGCATCGGCATGCGGCGCGTCAGGAGCCGCGTCGCGTCCAGGAGCGCGGTGCCGGAGCGGCGCGAGGTGGTGAGGACTTCGACCGGCGCGGGCGTTCCGTCGGTCCGCGCGAAGGTGTCGGGGAAGTCGAGGATGCCGTTGATGTCGGCGCCCCGGAAGGTGTAGATCGACTGGTCGGGGTCGCCGAACGCGACCAGGGTGCGTCCGCCGCCCGCGAGCGCCGTGAGGAGGCGTACCTGCGCGGGGTCGGTGTCCTGGTACTCGTCGACGAACACCGCGTCGTAGGAGGGCAGCGGGGTGCGGTCCGCGAGCAGTACCGCGCGGTGCACCAGCTCCGCGTAGTCGAGGACGCCCTGGAGGTCGAGCACGTCGAGGTATTCGGCGAGGAAGGCCGCGGCGGCCGTCCAGTCCGGACGTCCTGCGCGCTCGGCGAAGCGGGCCAGCTCGTCCGGGCCGAGGCCCAGTTCGCGGCTGCGGGCGAGGACCGCGCGGACCTCGTCGGCGAAGCCGCGCGTGGTGAGGCAGGCGCGCAGCTCGTCGGGCCAGCGCACATGGGCGAGGCCGGTGCGCTGGAGGTCGATCTGGCCGGCCAGGAGGTCGCGTACGGCCACGTCCTGTTCGGGCCCGGACAGCAGGCGCAGCGGTTCACGGAAGAGCTCGGCGTCCTGGTGGGCCCTGACCAGGGCGTAGCAGTAGGAGTGGAAGGTGGTGGCCTGCGGGCTCTTCGTGCCGGCGCCGAGGCGCAGCGCCATGCGGTCGCGGAGTTCCACGGCGGCCTTGCGGCTGAAGGTGAGCACCAGGATCCGCTCGGGGTCGGCGCCCGCCGCCACCTTGGCCGCGACGGCCTCGACCAGGGTGGTGGTCTTGCCGGTGCCGGGTCCCGCGAGCACCAGAAGTGGACCCGCGCGGTGGTCAACCACCCTGCGCTGGGGTGCGTCAAGGAGAGGGGGCTCCACCGGGGCCGGCGGTGTGCGCACCAGCCGGTACGCGCCGGGGGCCGCCCGGCGCACCTGTTGGTACGCCGTACGCCCGGTGGAGGAGGAGGAGCTCACGTGGATCGCCGGTCCTGGTGGGTGTGCTGGTCGTGATGGTGAGTGCGGGAACCGCGCGCTCGGCGCGGACCCTCGACGGTACGCCGAACCGTGCCCGCGACGCAGCGGGTCATCCGTACGGTCCTCCGGCCGCCCGGGGCGACGCGGGATGCCACAAGCTGTCAGGTATGAGCCGCCTCGCCGCCGAGCCCGCCGACCGTGCCGCCGCCGTGGCCGTCCCAGCGTGCCCGCTTCATGTCGAGCCGGGGCAGGTGCCCCTCGGCGGACCGGCCGGCCTCGCGCAGCGGTGTGGCCTCGTCCCGGTAGTGGCCGAGGGCGCGCAGTTCGTGGCCGGGCAGCAGCGCGCCGTCCGAGCGCACCACGCGCCACCAGGGCGCCGCGGCGCCGTAGAGCGCCATGACCCGGCCGACCTGGCGCGGCCCTCCCTCGCCGAGCCATTCGGCGACGTCCCCGTACGTCATCACCCGGCCGGGCGGAATGTGCTCGGCCACGTCGAGCACCCGTTCCGCGTACTCGGGAAGCTCGGGCGGCTCGCCCGCCCGGTCCCTGCGCTGCTCGCTCATCCGCCCCATCCTGCCGTACGCCACCGACAGCCGCCCCGGGTCCGCTCCTGTGCGGGGACGGGTTCGGGGCGTGGCGAAGGGGCGCAAGTCACACCGCGCACGCCCGGCGAATACACCCTGCTGCCCCTCTGGGATCTCTGGACATGCCACCATCATGCGGGCGGTGAGCGGTGATACGAGACAGAGACAAGACGGACGAGTCGGCGAAGGAGCGGGGCGTGCAGCCACCCGAGGCGGCGGCGAGCAGCAGCCCCGAAGCGGGGCGGCAGGCCGCCGCGTCCCAGGACCCGGCGTCCACGGACGCCCCCGGAACACCGGCCGGCACGACCGGATCCTCCGACTCCGAATCCCCCGCGGGGCCCGAGGACGCCTCGGGCGCTTCGGGCCCAGGGGGGCCCGAGGGCGCGCAGGGAGCCGGGCTTTCCGACGGTGAGGACGGGGAGACCGGGGAGGCCGGGGGCGGGCGGTGTGAGGACTCCGGGGCCATCGAGCGCGTCTCCGTGGACGAACCGCTGCTGCCCGCACGCGTGCACCGCCCCTCCGACCTGCTGCGGCTGCTCACCGGCGTCCTGGCGATCGCCGTCGTCCTCGCCATCGCCGCGTTCGCGCACGGCACCACGTCCGGCCTCGAGGACGACATCACCAAGGGCACCACCGGCACCCCCGACGTCCTGATCCGGCTCGCCGGGCTCGCCTCCAGCATCGCCGTCCTCGTGCTGCCCGTCGCCTTCGCGATCGAACGGCTGATCAAACGCGACGGGCTGCGGATCGCGGACGGTGTGCTCGCCGCCGTCCTCGCGCACGGCGTGGCGCTCGCCACCGACCTGTGGGTCGCCAAATCGGCGCCCGGCTCGATCACCGAGGCGCTGACCCAGCAGTCCGCGTCCGGCACCCTCACCGACCCCGTGCACGGCTACCTCGCCCCCGTCATCGCCTACATGACGGCCGTCGGCATGGCCCGCAGACCACGGTGGCGGGTGGCGCTGTGGGCGGTGCTGCTGCTCAACTCCTTCGCGGTTCTCGTCGGCGGCCAGACCACCCCGTTCTCGATCATGGTGACGATCCTCATCGGCTGGACCGTCGCGTACGGAACGCTCTACGCGGTCGGCTCGCCCAATGTGCGGCCCACCGGGCAGACCCTCCTCGCGGGCCTGCGCCACGTCGGCTTCAACCCGGTGACCGCGCTGCGCGCCGAGGACGTACCGGACTCGATGGAGCAGGGCGAGCGGGGCCGGCGCTATCTCGTCACCCTGGAGGACGGCCCGCCGCTCGACGTCACGGTCGTCGACCGCGAACAGCAGGCACAGGGCTTCTTCTACCGGGTCTGGCGCCGTCTGACGCTGCGCTCCATCACCACCCGCCGCTCGATCCAGTCGCTGCGGCAGGCCCTGGAGCAGGAGGCGCTGCTCGCGTACGCGGCCATCGCGGCCGGGGCCAACGCGCCCAAACTGATCGCCACCTCCGAACTCGGCCCGGACGCCGTGATGCTGGTCTACGAGCACACCGGCGGGCGCTCCCTGGACTCCCTTGACGACAAGGAGATCACCGACGACCTGCTGCGCGAGACGTGGCGGCAGGTCGAGGCGCTCCAGTCGCGGCGGATCGCGCACCGCAGGCTGGCCGGGGACGCGATCCTGGTGGATCGTTCCGGCAGTGTGATCGTGACGGATCTGCGCGGCGGCGAGATCGCGGCCGGCGACATCGTGCTCCGGATGGACGTCGCCCAGCTGCTCACCACGCTCGGCCTGCGGGTCGGCGCCGAGCGTTCGGTCGCGTCCGCGCTCGATGTGCTCGGCCCCGACGCGGTCGCCGACAGCCTTCCGCTGCTCCAGCCCATCGCGCTGAGCCGCTCCACCCGCGCGACGCTGCGCAGGCTCGGGCGCGAGCAGGCGCAGCGCGAGCGCGAGGCGGTGCTCGACGCGTCGGACGCGGCGCGCGAGGCGAAGGCCGCGGAGGCCGCCGCGGCGAAGGAGGCGGCGGCGCACCCCGAGGCCGTGGCCGCCCCGGAGGACCGCAAGGCGGTCAAGGCCGAGAAGAAGGCCGAGAAGGTGGCCATCGACGAGGCGCTCGACGAGGCGCACGAGGACGATCTGCTCACCCAGATCCGCCACCAGGTGCTGCTGATCCGGCCGCTGGCCCCGGTGGAGCCGGTGCGTCTTGAACGCATCAAGGTGAAGACGCTGATCAGTTTCGTGGCGGGCGCCTTCGCGGCGTACTTCCTGCTGGTGCAGCTCACCAACATCAAGTTCGGCGAGCTGGTCGCGAACGCCCAGTGGGGCTGGGTCGCGGCCGCCGCGCTGTTCTCGGCGCTGTCCTATCCGGCCGCCGCGGCCAGCCTGCTCGGCTTCGTACCGGAGCGGGTGCCGTTCTGGCGGGCGGTGGTCGCGCAGGTCGCGGGGTCGTTCGTGAAGCTGGTGGCGCCGGCCGCGGTCGGCGGTGTCGCCCTCAACACGCGCTTCCTGCAGCGTGCGGGGGTGCGGCCGGGGCTCGCGGTGGCGAGTGTGGGCGCGTCGCAGCTCTTCGGGCTGGCCTCGCACATCTCGCTGCTGCTGATCTTCGGGTACGTGACCGGTACCGAGCAGACCTCGGAGCTGTCGCCGTCCCGCACGGTGATCGCGGGGCTGCTCACGGCGGCCGTCCTGATCCTGGTCGTGACCGCGGTGCCGTTCCTGCGCAAGTTCGTGGTGAGCCGGGTCCGCTCGCTGTTCGCGGGGGTGGTGCCGCGCATGCTGGACGTGCTCCAGCGTCCGCAGAAGCTGGTCACGGGGATCGGCGGCATGCTGCTCCTGACCGGCGTGTTCGTGATGTGCCTCGACGCGTCGATCCGGGCGTTCGGTACGGGCAGTGACCACACGCTGAGCTACGCGAGCGTGGCGGTGGTCTTCCTGACGGCCAACGCGCTCGGCTCGGCGGCGCCGACGCCGGGCGGTGTCGGCGCGGTCGAGCTGGCGCTGTCCACCGCGCTCACGATCGCCGGCATGACGGCCGAGACCGCGACGTCGGCGGTGCTGCTGTACCGCCTCCTCACCTTCTGGCTGCCGGTGCTGCCGGGGTGGCTGTGCTTCAACTACTTGACGAGGAAGGGCCAGCTGTAGCACCCCGGGCGCGGAGGGTCGCTTGCACGGGGGCCACCCGCGCGGGCGCGGGCTTCCTCAGAACGCCCCCACCACAACCCCGAGCAACATCACCGACCCCGCCACCTCGACCGCCCCCACAACCCCCACCCGTACCCCCCGCCCCGGCAGGGCGACGGCTCGCGTCAGGTACAGGGTGAACGGGATCGCCAGCCAGGGGCTGAGCAGGAGGGCCAGGGGCAGCGCCGTCGCGTGGTACGCGACCGAACCCCGGTAGTACGCCCGGGAGTTCCGCTCGCGGATCATCGTCTTCACGTACGGCACCGTCCCCGCGAAGTACAGCAGGCAGGCGAGCGCGGGAGCGACTCCCGAGCCCCATGACCCGCCGCCCAGACGCAGAGCGACCAGCAGCATCGCGCACGCCGGGACGACCGCCGCGAGCCCGTTCCACAGGGAACGCTCCCGATTGCGGTACGCGTAAAGGAAGTTGACCGCGACGAACGGCACCGCGCACGCCGCCGCGAGCAGCAGCCAGGAGTGGCGGGCCGCGAGCGGGACTCCGCACACCGCCGCGCCCGCGCCGAAGCACAGCGCGGGCCGGACATGGCGGCGCGGCGCCCGCGGGTTGCGGGATATCCGGGTCAGCCGCAGCCACTGCTGGCCGTGATGGACCGCGAGGTACCCGAGCAGCCATGTCGCGAAGAGCGGCAGCTGCGCCCAGCGCGGGTCCCCGAGGAACGTACCCGCGAGGAACGGCACGGCGAGCATCGCCCACGCCCCGTGCTGGTTCGGCAGCCACCGGCTCCGCCCGGCGCCACCACCCCGGCCGAATCCCACGGCATCCTCCGCTGTCCCGAAATGGCCAAAAGTACTGGACGCCGTACGGACCCGGCGCGTTTCCCAGTTTCTCAGCCCGCACCCGGGACATTTGCGGAATTAGGTCACCGCCGGGTGGGACCAAAGACCCCGAGTTCCAAGAAACCCCGGGCGTAGTGTCGTTGGTGGCCGTCCGGAGGCGTCCGCTTTTCCCGACAGTCCGTCCGGAAAGGCCCGCTCAAATTCTTTTCTCCGGGCCACAGGAGTTTCCGTTGCAACAGAAGGCGAAGGCGCAGCAGAAAGCGCACCAGAAGGCGCAGCACCGGCACGACGCCGCCGACGCGCTGGTGCGCGCGGGCAGCTTCTTCACCCGCGCCGAGGTCTCCGACGACCTGCGCACCGTGCACCGTACGGGCGGCCGGCACGCGGAGTCCTTCTACCGGGACCGCTGGAGCCACGACAAGGTCGTGTACTCGACGCACGGCGTGAACTGCACGGGCTCCTGCCGGTGGAAGGTGTACGTCAAGGACGGCATCATCACCTGGGAGACGCAGGCCACCGACTACCCCTCCGTCGGCCCCGACCGCCCCGAGTACGAGCCCCGCGGCTGCCCCCGCGGCGCCTCCTTCTCGTGGTACAGCTACTCCCCCACCCGCGTCCGGTACCCGCATGTGCGCGGCGAGCTCCTGAAGATGTACCGCGAGGCCAAGGCGCGCCTCGGCGATCCGGTCCTGGCGTGGGCCGACATCCAGGGCGATCCCGAGCGGCGCCGCCGCTACCAGAAGGCGCGCGGCAAGGGCGGTCTCGTACGCGCCAGTTGGGAGGAGGCCGTCGAGATCGTCGCGGCCGCCCACGTCCACACCATCAAGGAGCACGGCCCGGACCGGGTCGCGGGCTTCTCCCCCATCCCGGCGATGTCGATGGCCTCGCACGCGGCGGGCGCCCGCTTCCACTCGCTCATCGGCGCGCCGATGCTCTCCTTCTACGACTGGTACGCGGACCTGCCCGTCGCGTCCCCGCAGGTCTTCGGCGACCAGACGGACGTTCCGGAGTCCGGCGACTGGTGGGACGCGGCGTATCTGATGATGTGGGGCTCCAACGTCCCCGTCACCCGCACCCCCGACGCGCACTGGATGACCGAGGCGCGCTATCGCGGCCAGAAGGTCGTCACCGTCTCCCCGGATTACGCGGACAACACGAAATTCGCCGACGAGTGGATGCACCCGCACCCCGGGACGGACGGCGCACTGGCCCTCGCCATGGGCCATGTGATTCTCAAGGAATTCTTCGTGGAGCGGCAGACGCCTTTCTTCACGGATTACGTGCGGAAGTACACCGATCTTCCTTTCCTGGTCTCCCTGAAGGAGACCGAGGAAGGGCTCGTGCCGCACAAGTTCGTGACCGCCGCCGATCTCGGTGACGAGACGGAGAACGCTCAGTGGAAGACGGTGCTCGTCGACGACGCCACGGGTGAACCGACCGTGCCCAACGGCACGTTGGGACACCGCTGGGGCTCGACGCCCGAGTGGAACCTGGACCTGGGCGACACCGTGCCCCGGCTCACCCTCCTGGGCGAGAGCGGCGGCGAGAGCGCCGAGGTCGTGCTGCCCCGCTTCGAGGAGACCGGCGAGGGCGCCGAGGGTGTCGTACGCCGTGGCGTCCCGGTCCGTCGCGTCGGCGGGCGCCCCGTCACGACGGTGTTCGACCTGATGCTGGCGCAGTACGGGGTGGGCCGCGCGGGCCTGCCCGGCGTCTGGCCCACGTCGTACGAGGACGCGACGACGCCCGGCACGCCCGCCTGGCAGGAGACCCTCACCTCCGTACCGGCGGCCCAAGCGGCGCGCGTGGCACGGGAGTTCGCGGACACCGCCGAGAGGTCCGGGGGCCGCTGCATGATCCTGATGGGGGCCGGCACCAACCACTGGTTCCACTCCGAGACCATCTACCGCGCCTTCCTCGCCCTGCTCACCCTGACCGGCTGCCAGGGCCGCAACGGGGGCGGCTGGGGGCATTACGTCGGGCAGGAGAAGTGCCGCCCGGTCACCGGCTGGGCCACCCTGGCGAGCGCATCGGACTGGACCCGGCCGCCCCGCCACATGATCGGCGCGGGCTGGTTCTACCTCCACACCGACCAGTGGCGCTACGACACGCTGCCCACCGAGGCGCTGGCCTCGCCGCTGGGCGACGGGCGGTTCGAGGGCATGACCGGCGCCGACTGCCTGGCCGCCTCGGCCCGCATGGGCTGGATGCCGTCGTACCCGACCTTCGACCGCAACCCCCTGGAGCTCGGCGAGGCCGACGACCCCGTCCAGCACGTCGTGGACGAGCTGAAGGCGGGCCGGCTCGGCTTCGCCGGCGAGGACCCGGACGCACCGCGCAACTGGCCGCGCGTCCTGAACGTATGGCGCGCCAACCTGCTCGGCTCCAGCTCCAAGGGCAACGAGTACTTCCTCAAGCATCTGCTCGGCACCCACTCCAACCTGCCCGACGACGGCCCCCGTTGCGCCCCGCGCGACGTGGCCTGGCACCAGGACGACGTGGAGGGCAAGCTCGACCTGCTGCTCGCGATGGACTTCCGGATGACGTCGACGACGCTGCTCAGCGATGTCGTGCTGCCCGCCGCGACCTGGTACGAGAAGCACGACCTGTCCTCGACCGACATGCACCCCTTCCTGCACGCCTTCACCCCGGCCGTGGACCCGCCCTGGCAGGCCCGCTCCGACTACGACGCCTTCCACGCGCTGGCCGAGCGCTTCGGCGAGCTGGCCAAGGAGCACCTCGGGGTGCGCAAGGACGTGGTCGCCACCGCCCTTCAGCACGACACCCCCGGCGGTGAGATGGCGCAGCCCGGCGGGGTGGCGCTCGACTGGTCGAAGGGCGAGTGCGACCCGGTGCCGGGGCGCACCATGTACAACCTGGCCGTGGTCGAGCGGGACTACGGCGCCGTCGGCGAGAAGTTCGCCGCGCTCGGCCCCCTCGTCGACACGCTGGGTGTCACCACCAAGGCGATCACCTTCGACGTAGCCGAGGAGATCACGTACCTGGGCGAGAAGAACGGCCTGGTGCGGACGGGGGTCGCCGAGGGGCGGCCTCGTCTGGACACCGCGCAGCGCGCCTGCGAGGCGATCCTCTCGCTGTCCGGCACCTCCAACGGGCGCCTCGCGACGCAGGGGTTCGAGACCCTGGAGAAGAGGACCGGGCAGCACATGGCGCATCTGGCCGCCGAGGCCGAGGGCAAGCGCATCACGTTCGCGGACACCCAGGCGCGGCCGGTTCCGGTGATCACCTCGCCGGAGTGGTCGGGCAGCGAGTCCGGCGGGCGGCGCTACACCGCGTTCACCGTCAACACCGAACACCTCAAGCCCTGGCACACCTTGACGGGGCGTCAGCACTTCTTCCTCGACCACGACTGGATCCACGAGGTCGGCGAGGCGCTGCCCGTCTACAAGCCGCCGCTCGACATGCACCGCCTGTACGGGGAGCCGGAGCTGGGCTCCACCGACGGCACGCAGGTCGCGGTCCGCTACCTCACGCCGCACAACAAGTGGGCGATCCACAGCCAGTACCAGGACAACCTGTACATGATGACGCTCGGCCGGGGCGGCCAGACCATCTGGATGTCACCGCGGGACGCCGACGCGATCGGCGTGGCCGACAACGACTGGATCGAGGCCGTCAACCGCAACGGCGTGGTCACCGCCCGCGCGATCGTCTCGCACAAGATGCCCGCCGGCACCGTCTACATGAACCACGCGCAGGAGCGCACGGTCGGCGTGCCGAAGACGGAGAAGACCGGCAGGCGCGGCGGCATCCACAACTCGCTCACCCGGATCATGCTCAAGCCCACCCATCTCGTGGGCGGCTACGCCCAGTTGACGTGGGCGTTCAACTATCTCGGCCCGACCGGCAACCAGCGCGACGAGGTCACCGTCATCCGCCGCCGCACCCAGGAGGTCCAGTACTGATGCGTGTGATGGCCCAGATCGCCATGGTCATGAACCTCGACAAGTGCATCGGCTGCCACACCTGCTCGGTCACCTGCAAGCAGGCCTGGACCAACCGGCAGGGCACCGAGTACGTCTGGTTCAACAACGTCGAGACCCTCCCGGGCCAGGGCTATCCGCGCCGCTGGGAGGACCAGGAGAAGTGGAAGGGCGGCTGGGAGCGCACCCGCTCCGGCAAGCTGCGCCTGCGCGCGGGCAGCCGGCTCAAGCGGCTCGGGAACATCTTCGCCAACCCCCAGCTACCGGAGATCGACGACTACTACCAGCCGTGGACGTACGAGTACAAGAACCTCATCGATGCCCCGGCGGGCGACGACCTGCCGGTCGCACGGCCCGTGTCCAGCCTGACCGGTGAGCCCGTCGACACGATCGAGTGGGGCCCCAACTGGGACGACAACCTGGGCGGCGCGCCCCAGAACGCGCCGCTCGACCCGGTCGTGGAGAAGATCCGCGACGAGGTCGGCGAGAAGATCCGCTTCGAGTTCGAGCAGAGCTTCATGTTCTACCTGCCGCGCGTGTGCGAGCACTGCCTGAACCCGGCGTGCGTCTCGTCGTGCCCGTCGGGCGCGATGTACAAGCGCGAGGAGGACGGCATCGTCCTCGTCGACCAGGACCAGTGCCGCGGCTGGCGGATGTGCGTGACGGGCTGCCCGTACAAGAAGGTGTACTTCAACCACGCCACCGGCAAGGCCGAGAAGTGCACGTTCTGCTTCCCGCGGATCGAGGTCGGCCTGCCGACCGTCTGCTCGGAGACCTGCGTGGGCCGGATGCGCTACCTCGGCGTCATGCTGTACGACGCGGACAAGGTGGCCGAAGCCGCGGCCGTGGAGGACGAACACGACCTGTATCCGAGCCAGTTGGAGTGTTTCCTCGACCCGGACGACCCGGCGGTCGTCGCCGCGGCCCAGGCCTCGGGCATCACCCGCGAATGGATCGAGGCGGCCCGCCGCTCTCCGGTGTACGACCTGATCGCCACCTACCAGGTCGCGCTGCCGCTCCATCCGGAGTACCGCACGATGCCGATGGTCTGGTACGTGCCGCCGCTCTCCCCCGTCGTCGAGGCGGTCGCCGCGAGCGGCCACGACGGTGAGGACGCGGGGAACCTGTTCGGCGCGATCGATGCCCTGCGGATACCCGTGGAGTACCTGGCCGAGATCCTCACCGCGGGCGACCCCCACCCCGTGGAGGCGGTGCTGCACCGGATGGCCGCCATGCGCGCCTACATGCGCCGCGTCAACCTCGGCGAGGCGCGCGACGAGTCCATCGCCACGGCCGTCGGGCTCACCGGCACCGAGATGGAGGACCTGTTCCGGCTGCTCGCGATCGCCAAGTACGAGGACCGGTACGTGGTGCCCAGCGCGGCCCGCGCCGACGCCGACGCCCTCGCCGACTCCCACCCGCTCGACGCCGCCTGCCCGGTCGGCGACATCGCGCAGGACCGCGTCCTGCTGAACCTCTCCCCCACCCGGAGAATCGCATGAACCCCGAGACCTCAGCCGTCCTGCGTCTGGTCGCGGCCCGCTGCCTGCGCTACCCGGACGAGATGCTCCACGCCCAACTCCCGCTGCTGCGCGAGGCATTGCTCCGTTTCCCGGGGCCGGCCGCCGAGCGGCTCCAGGTGTTCGTGGAGACCGCGGCGGCCACCGATCCGCTGGACCTGGCCGCGCACTACACGTCGACGTTCGACACCCGCAACCGGCGCTGTCTGTATCTGACGTGGTGGACCGACGGCGACACCCGGCGCCGCGGCCTCTCGCTCGTCCGGCTCAAGCGGATCTACCGCGACCACGGCCTGGAGTTCAGCCACGAGGAGCTGCCCGACTTCCTGCCGGCCGCGCTCGAATTCGCCGGGCGGCACGAGGAGTCCGGCACCCGGCTGCTCCAGGAGCACCGGGCCGGCCTCGAACTGCTGCGGCTCGCCCTGACCGAGGCCGGCACCCCGTACGCCGATGTGCTCGAAGCGGTCTGCGCGACTCTGCCCGGCGCCTCACCCACGACGAAGGCCGAGGCGAAGGCGCTGGCCAAGGCGGGGCCGCCCCAGGAAACGGTCGGCCTCGAACCCCTCGGGCCCGGCGTCGAACTCCCCTGGCCCGGCTTCCCCGAGAGGAAGGCATCCTGATGGACCTGCTCCTGTGGGGCGTACTGCCCTATGTGTCGATCGCGCTGCTGGTCGCGGGTGTCCTGTGGCGGGCCCGCTACGACCGGTTCGGCTGGACCACCCACTCCAGCCAGGTCCACGAGTCGCGGCTGCTGCGCATCGGTTCGCCGCTCTTCCACTTCGGGATGGCCTTCGTCGTCCTCGGCCATGTGGTGGGCCTGGTGATCCCGCAGAGCTGGACCGACGCGGCCGGGGTCGACGACCACACCTACCATCTGCTCGCCGTGTCGACGGGCGCGGTCGCGGGGATCGCCGCGGCGGCCGGCATCGGCCTCCTCGTGTACCGCCGCCTGAAGGTCCCGGCGGTGCGCCGGGCGACCCTGCGCAGCGACCACCTGATGTACACGTTCCTGCTCGGCGCGATGGTGCTCGGCCTCACCGCGACGATCCTCAACTCGACGGGGGCGACCGGCGATTACAACTACCGCGGGGGCATTTCCCTCTGGTTCCGGTCGCTGTTCACCTTCCAACCGGACTACCACCTGATGGGCGCGGCCCCGCTCGCCTTCCAGCTGCACATCCTGTTCGGCTTCACCCTGTTCGCGCTGATCCCGTACTCGCGCCTCGTGCACATCTTCAGCGCACCCGTGCAGTATCTGTTCCGCCCGTACGTCGTCTACCGCCGCCGCGACCCCGCGCTGACCGCCAACCGGGCGGACCGGCGCGGCTGGGAGCGGGTGCGATGAGCGAGCGCCGCACCCTGGTGCGCAGGCCCCGGCACGCCCTGGCGGAGCGGCCCTTCATCGTGATCTGGGAGGCCACCCGCGCCTGTCCGCTGGCCTGTCTGCACTGCCGGGCCGAGGCGCAGCCGGACCGCGATCCGGGCGAGCTCGACGGGACGGACGCCCGGCGCCTCATGGACCAGATCGCCGCGTTCGGCAAGCCGAGTCCGCTGTTCGTCATCACCGGCGGCGACCCCTTCCAGCGCCCCGACCTCAACGACCTGGTGGCGTACGGGACGTCACTGGGGCTCAGGGTCGCGGTGTCGCCGTCCGGCACGCCGACCCTGACCCGCGCCCGTCTGACGGCGGTGCGGGACGCGGGCGCGGTGGCGCTCTCGCTCTCCCTCGACGGGTCGACGGCCGAACGGCACGACGCCTTCCGGGGCGTGGACGGCGTCTTCGACTGGACCCTGGACGGCTGGCGCACCGCCCGCGCGCTGGGCCTCAAGGTGCAGATCAACACCACCGTGACCCGCGCCGCCCTGCCGGACCTCGCCGACATCGCGGCCCTGGTCCGGCGCGAGGGCGCGATGCTCTGGTCCGGCTTCGTCCTGGTGCCGACCGGGCGCGGCGCCGACCTGGGGGCGCCCGCCCCGCACGAGATCGAGGACGTCCTGCACTTCCTGTACGACTGCGGCTCGGTCATCGCCACCAAGACGACGGAGGGCCACCACTTCCGGCGGGTCGCGCTGCAGCGCGCGATCCTGGCCCGCCACGAAGAGCAGCCGGAACTGGGCCCGCTCTATCGCCAACTGTCCGCCAGGGCACAGGAGTTGGGCTTCTTCGACGGTGCGCGGCGCCCGGTGCGCAGGCCACCGATGGACGTGTCGTCGGGCCGCGGCTTCGTCTTCGTTTCACACACCGGCGAGGTCCACCCCAGCGGTTTCCTGCCGGTCACCGCGGGCAATGTGAAGCACCATCCACTGGCCGAGATCTACCGCGGCTCGGCCCTCTTCACGACGCTCCGCGACCCCGCCCTGCTGCGCGGCGCGTGCGGGCGCTGCGAGTTCAACACCGTGTGCGGCGGCTCGCGTTCACGGGCGTACGGCCTGACCGGCGATGTGCTCGCCGCCGACCCGGGGTGCGCGTACGAGCCCGGCACCTTCCCCCATCAGGACGAACTCCGAGAGCTGGTTCCATGAGATCGACGCGATCGGTCATCGTCATCGGCGGCGGCATCAGCGGCCTCGCCGCCGCCTGGCAGCTGCGCGGCCGCGCCGACGTCACGGTCCTGGAGAGCGAGGCCCGCATCGGCGGCAAGCTCCGCACCGGCACGCTCGCCGGGGTGCCCGTCGACGAGGGCGCCGAGTCCGTGATGGCGCTGCGGCCGGAGGCCGTCGACCTCGCCACGGCGGTCGGGCTCGGCCCCGCGCTCACCGACCCGGCGCCCGCGCCGGTCACGGTGTGGACGCGCGGCGCGCTGCGCGCGATGCCCGCCGGGCACATGCTCGGCATCCCGTCCGACCCGGCGGCGCTCGCCGGTACGGGCCTGCTGTCGGACGAGGGCCTCGCGCGGCTGCGCGACGAGCCGGAGCGGCCGGCGGGGCCCATCACCGAGGATGTCGCCATCTCCGACTACCTCATCGGCCGGATCGGCCGGGAAGCGGTGGACCGGCTGGTCGAACCGCTGCTCGGCGGTGTGTACGCGGGCCGCACCGACCGGCTCTCCCTGCGCTCGGCGATGCCGGGCGTGGCCAGGGTCGCCGAGCGCGGCGAGCCGCTCCTCGCGGCCCTGCGCGGCCGCCCGCGCCCCCGGGGTTCCCTGGTGCGCGGCATCGCGGGCGGCACCGGGCGGCTGCCGCTCGCGGTCGCCGCGGAGAGCGGGGCCCGCGTCCTGACCGGCACGACCGTACGCGCCGTCGAACGCACCGCGTCCGGCGGCTGGCGGGTCCAGGCGGCCACCGCCGACGGTCCGCTGCTGCTCGGCGCCGACGCGGTGATCCTCGCCGTGCCCGCCTTCGCGGCGGCGACCCTGCTCCGCCCGTTGGCGCCGGACGCCCACATCGGGCTCTCGGCGATCCCCTACGCGAGCACGGCCGTGGTGACGATGGCCTTCGCGCGCGAACGGTCCGGGCTCGCGGGGCTGCCCACCGGCAACGGCTTCCTGGTGCCGCCGGTGGACGGCCACACCGTGAAGGCGGCCACCTTCCTCTCCAACAAATGGGACTGGCAGGCGAAGGCGGCGCCCGGCCACTTCCTGCTGCGCGCCTCGGTGGGCAGGGCCGGCGAGGAACACCTCCTGGAGCGCACGGACCGCCATCTCGTCCGCGCCGCCCTCCACGACCTGCACCACGCGGTGGGCGCGATCGGCGAGCCGGTCGCGGCCCGCGTCACCCGCTGGGATCGCGGCCTGCCGCAGTACACGGTCGGCCACGCCGAGCGCACGGCCCGGATCCGCGAGGACCTCGCCCGCCTGTCCGGCCTCGCCGTGTGCGGCGCCGCGTACGAGGGCGTCGGCATCGCGGCGTGCGTGGCGACGGGGCTGGCCGCGGCGCTGCGGGTCTCGGAGGGCTGACCCGGCGGCCCGGTGACGGCGCCACCCGCATGGCGCCCCGCTCGCGCACCCCGGGGGCCCGGCCCGCAGGATGGGGGAATGGAACACCACCGTGCCCCTCGCAAGCGGACGCGCGCGACCGCGTTCGGCGCCGCCGCCCTCCTGCTCGCCGCCGGCTGTTCCAGCGGCGACAAGGACGACAACGGGCTCAGCTCCAGCGCCGCCGACCCGGCCAAGCTCGCCTCGCAGAAGCTGAGCTGGAAGCCGTGCGCGGCGCCCACCGCGGCGGAGGGCACGGGCTCGGCCCCGTCGGCGCCGCCCGGCGGCGGCGAGTGGAAGTGCGCCACCATGAAGGTGCCGCTCGACTACGCCGACCCGAAGGCCGGCACCGTCGACCTGGCCCTGATCCGCGCCGAGGCCACCGACAAGGCCCACCGCATCGGCTCGCTCGTCTTCAACTTCGGCGGCCCCGGCGGCTCCGGCGTGACCACCCTGCCCGCCGCCGCGACCGACTACAAGGGGCTGCGTGCCCGTTACGACCTGGTGAGCTTCGACCCGCGCGGGGTGGGCGCGAGCGCGCCGGTGCGCTGCGAGAACGACTCCCAGCTCGACACCTACTTCGCGCAGGACGCCACGCCCGACACCCCCGCCCAGGAGAAGTCGTACGTCGAGAGCCTCAAGTCGTTCGCGACGGCCTGCCAGGACAACTCCGGCACGGTGCTCCCCCACGTCGGGACCACCAACGCGGCCCGCGACATGGACCTGATGCGCCAGGTGCTCGGCGACCAGAAGCTCCACTACATGGGCATCTCGTACGGCACCGAACTCGGCGGCGTCTACGCCCATCTGTTCCCCAAGAACGTGGGGCGGGCCGTCTTCGACGGCGTCGTCGACCCCACGAACGATGTCGAGCAGGGCGCCCTCGGCCAGGCCAAGGGGTTCCAGCTCGCCCTCGACAACTTCGCCCAGGACTGCGTGAACCGCGGTGACCAGTGCCTGCTGCGCGGCTCCACCGCCAAGGAGGTCGAGGGCACCATCGTCAAGCTGCTCGCCCAGCTCGGACAGAAGCCCATCCCGGCCGGCAACAGCGGGCGGCAGCTCACCCAGACCCAGGCCACCAACGGCATCGCGCAGGCCCTGTACTCCAAGGAGTACTGGCAGCTGCTCGAACAGGGCGTGGACGACGCGGAGGGCGGCGACGGCGCCCTGCTGCTCGTCCTGTCGGACTCCATGAACGGGCGCGCCAAGGACGGCTCGTACAGCAACATCCAGGCGGCCAACGCGGCCATCAACTGCGTTGACTTCAAACAGCGTTACACGGTGGACCAGGCGAAGGCGAAGCTTCCGGAGTTCCGCGCGGCGTCGCCCGTCTTCGGCGACTTCATGGCGTGGGGACTGCTCGGCTGCTCCGAGTGGCCGGTCGCCGGCCAGTGGACCACGCCGGACGTGAGCGCGCCGGGCGCACCGCCCATCGTGGTCGTCGGCAACACCGGGGACCCGGCGACGCCGTACGAGGGCGCCAAGAACATGGTGGACAAGCTGGGCCCGGGGGTCGGCGTGGAACTCACGTACAAGGGCCAGGGGCACGGGGCGTACGACAGCGGCAACAAGTGCGTGCAGAACGCGGTCAACGCGTACCTCCTGGAGGGGAGGGTGCCTTCTGCGGGGGCCGTCTGCGCGTGACCCGGCGCCGGTCATTGCGGGGGTGGGCAGCGCGTGACCGGGGTGCCCCCGGGGCGGGGGCCGTTCGCGCAGTTCCCCGCGCCCCTTATGGGCCCCCGGCGTCGTGCGCTCGGGTCGCCGGACATGCCGCTGGGGCCGGCCCCGCACAGGGAGTGCGGGCCGGCCCCAGGGGGAGCCGTAGGCGCCTCAGTAGATCGGCTTCTCCGGTTCGATCTGGTTGACCCAGCCGATCACGCCGCCGCCCACGTGGACCGCGTCCGAGAAGCCCGCCGACTTGAGGACCGCGAGGACCTCCGCGGAGCGGACGCCCGTCTTGCAGTGCAGGACGATGCGCTTGTCCTGGGGCATCGACTGGAGGGCCGTGCCCATCAGGAACTCGTTCTTCGGGATCAGCTTGGCGCCCGGGATCGAGACGATCTCGTACTCGTTCGGCTCGCGGACGTCGATGATCTCGATCTTCTCGTCCGCGTCGATCCACTCCTTGAGCTGCTTGGGAGTGATCGTCGAACCCATGGCCGCTTCCTGGGCCTCCTCGGACACGACGCCGCAGAAGGCCTCGTAGTCGATGAGTTCGGTGACGGTCGGGTTCTCGCCGCAGACCGCGCAGTTCGGGTCCTTGCGGACCTTGACCTGGCGGTACTGCATCTCCAGGGCGTCGTAGATCATCAGACGGCCGACCAGCGGCTCGCCGATGCCCGCGAGGAGCTTGATCGCCTCGTTGACCTGGATGGAACCGATGGACGCGCAGAGCACGCCCAGCACGCCGCCCTCGGCGCAGCTCGGAACCATGCCCGGCGGCGGGGGCTCCGGGTAGAGGCAGCGGTAGCAGGGGCCGTGCTCGGACCAGAACACCGAGGCCTGGCCGTCGAAGCGGTAGATCGAACCCCACACGTACGGCTTGTTGAGCAGCACGCACGCGTCGTTGACCAGGTAACGGGTCGCGAAGTTGTCCGTGCCGTCGACGATCAGGTCGTACTGGCTGAAGATGTCCATCACGTTCTCGGCTTCGAGCCGCTCTTCGTGCAGGACCACGTTCACGTACGGGTTGATGCCGAGCACGGAGTCACGCGCGGACTCCGCCTTGGAGCGGCCGATGTCGGCCTGGCTGTGGATGATCTGGCGCTGGAGGTTCGACTCGTCGACCTCGTCGAACTCCACGATGCCGAGCGTGCCGACACCGGCGGCGGCCAGGTACATCAGGGCCGGGGAGCCGAGACCGCCGGCGCCCACGGCGAGCACCTTCGCGTTCTTCAGCCGCTTCTGCCCGTCCATCCCGACGTCGGGGATGATCAGGTGGCGCGAATACCTGCGGACCTCGTCTACGGTGAGCTCAGCTGCTGGCTCGACCAGGGGTGGCAGCGACACGGAAACTCCGTCGGTCGGTATGTCAGTACGGTTGTTCTCTCCGTAACACTGCCACGCTCCCCCTCATTCCGAGATACCGGGTCCGATCCGCGAGACGATTTCGTCCCAGTAGCCGGGCAGTGTCTCAAATGGGTCGATACGCCCCTTTCCCCGCGGGGCCCGATCGGGGCGGTCCGTGAAGTAGATCGTGCCCGCGCCCTGCCAGCGGGCGATCCGCAGCGCCTCTTCCAGGTGGGTCCTCGGCACCCCGTGCACCAGGTGGCAGAAGCGCTCCGGCGGATGGTCGGCGGTCCATTCCGCCACCTGCGACCAGCGGTATTCGCTCCACGGTCCGGTGAAGGTGACCAGCTGGTCGGCGAGCTCGGCGTAACCGGGGCACGGGTGGGCGCCGTGGCCGAAGACCAGGTGGGCGCCCTCGCGCAGGGCGCGCAGGGTCTCCGCGGTGCGCCGCATGCCGAGAAGGTCGTCTCGATCCGTGGGACAGCGGTCCAGGTAGAAGCCGTCGACCCGGTACCAGTCGAGGTAGCGCTGGGCCTCGGAGATCTGGTCGCCGAAGGCCCGGGTGCCGTGCGCCGCGTCGAGGTGGCCGAGCACCCGGATCCCGGCGTTGCGGAGCTTGCCCGCCGCTTCGAGGCAGTGCGGGTCGGGACGGCTGCCGGGCCCGCCCCTGGCGCCGCCCGCCACGTTGAGCACGGCCCAGTGCAACGGCGTTCCCGGACGGGTGAGTTCGGCCCATTCGACGGGGGCGACGAGAGGATGGGCGTACCCGGGGACACCGAGGCCGAGCCGGTCGGCGCCGGTGGCCGCCTTCTGCCGGGCGGTCCGGGTCAGATTCGGCATGCCGCCTCCATCCAGATGTCGGCGAGGGATTCCTCCAGGTTGATCCGGGGCCGCCAGCCGAGCCGGTCGCGGGCGGTGCGCACATCGGCCTGCTGCCAGCTGCCGCAGCCGTCGGGGTACGGCGAGGGCGCGGCGAGGTGGTCGAGCACGGCCTCGCCGGAGCGCGGGGATCCGATGAGGCCGGGCCGCATGACTGGCGGGCCGTCCAGCTCGTGCAGGGCGCCCGCGTAACCGGCGACCCTGGCGAGGACGGCGGCGGCGTCGCGGAGCTTCACCGAGCGCCCGGTGCCGATGTTGACGACGCCCTGGGCTGCGGAGAGCGAGGCGGCGTGTACGGCCCGCGCCACATCGCGTACGTCCACGAAGTCCCGCTGCACGCCGAGGCCGCCGAGCTTCAGCTCGCCGTCGCCGGACTGCATGGCGCGGCGCATCGCCTCGGCGAGCCGGCCGAGCGGCGAGCCGGCCGGGGTGCCGGGCCCTACGGGCGAGAAGACGCGCAGGACGATCGCATCGAGCCCGGAGCCGAGGACCAGTTCGGTCGCGGCGAGCTTGGAGACGCCGTACGGGCCGCCGGGGCGCGGCACCGCGTCCTCGGCGGTCGAGGAGCCGGGCTGCGAGGGACCGTATTCGGAGGCGCAGCCGATCTGCACGAGGCGGGCGCCGCAGCCGCTGCGGCGCAGGGCCTCGCAGACGGTGGCGACGGCGACGGTGTTGTGCCGCGTCAGTTCGCGTGCGCCGCCGCGGATCGCTCCGGCGCAGTTGACGACGACCCCGGGGTGGACGGCGTCCAGGAAGCGGGTGAGGGCTCCCGGGCTGCCGGTGGCGAGGTCGAACCGTACGTCGGCGTCGTCGCCGCGTCCGAGCGCGGTGAGCTGGACGGCGGGGTCGGCGAGCAGGCGGTCGGCGACGAACCGGCCGAGGTATCCGTTGGCTCCGAGCAGCAGCACCCTCATCGCGCGGTCCTTCCGTGCGTGCGGCGGGAGGCCGGTGGCAGGGCGGTCATGTGTCGTTCTCCTTCAATGCCTCGTCGCCTGCTCCGTGGGGCGGTCAGGCGGGTTCGGCGCTTCGGTGGGGTGGGCGCGTCGGTCGACGGGCGCCTCACTGGTCGCAGTGGGCCGAGGCGCGGGCGAGTACCGCGGTGGCCCGGACGAGCAGGGCGAGGGCGGCGGCGCCGCACACGGCGGCGGGCAGCACGCCGGCGCCCCAGTTCTGGACGGCGGTCGCGACGGGCCGGCCGACGAGGGAGAGACCGGGCAGCCGCCCGGCGAACACGCTGCACAGCGCGAGGAGTTCGGCGCCGGCCGCGGCGGCGAGCACCTTGGCGGCGGCGCGGGCGAAACCGTGCGCGGCGAGCAGACGGGCGAGCCAGAGCAGCATGCCGAGCGCGAAGGCGCCGGTCACATAAGGCGCGCTGTAGGCGAGTTGAGCGCCTGCCAGACATACGCCCAGCCCGACGGCGAACAGCGCCGCGGTCGCCAGGAGCAGCGGTCTGGACCGTCCGGCGAACTCGGCGAGGCCCCGGCTCGACGCGAGCTTGCGGCGGGTCCGCACGGAGAAGAGGTGCGCGCACCAGATCCCGGGGGCGACGGCCAGCGCGAGGCCGGTGGCCGCCGCGGGGTTCAGTGGCCAGCCGCCGTCGGGGCCGCCGCGCACCGCGTCGGCGAGCAGTCCGTCACCGCCGATCGCGTACGCCGTCAGCCAGCCGGCGCAGAGCCGGACGGCGAGTCCGGCGCGGGGGGCGGTGCGCAGGGGGGCGCGGCGCAGCGCCAGGGTGAGGGCCGCGACGAAGGCCACGGCGCCGAGGGCGCCGACCGCGGGGCGGATGCCCGCGGGGGTGGCTTCGGTGCCGGTGACGGCGAGGACACCGAGGGCGCCGGGCAGCAGCGCCCAGACCGCCCAGCCGACGGGTGCGGTCGCCAACTCCGGTGTGGGCAGGGTGGTTTCGGTGTCGCGCGGCACACGGGCGTAGAGCTCTTCGGCGAGCGAGAAGACGTCGCGGTGCCGGAAGCGGGCGGCGGTGCGGTCGGTGACGCCGTGCGCTTCGAGGCCGGCCGCGATCTCCAACGGGTCGACGGCCCGCTCGCACAGCGCACGATGGCGGTGCATCAGCGCCTTGACCGGGTCGGCGGGGCCGCGCCGCGCGGGGGCGCCGCGTCCCGCGCCGCGCGGGGCGGGCTCGGGGGTGCGGGTCTCCTGCGGGGGGCGGGGCTTTTCGGCGGCGGCCCGCCGGTCCTCCGGAGCGGCGAGGGCGTCCTGCGGCGGGCCGTCCCAGGCGGTTCCGGTGG
Organism: Streptomyces sp. NBC_00083; assembly: GCF_026343295.1. Taxonomy (GTDB): domain Bacteria; phylum Actinomycetota; class Actinomycetes; order Streptomycetales; family Streptomycetaceae; genus Streptomyces. Next base: position 714,729 of record NZ_JAPELY010000002.1, on the reverse strand, counting down.
CCGGGGCCGAGGGGGTGTCGCTCACGCGCCCGCCCCTTCCGCCGCCGTGTCGAGACGTTCCTGCGCGAGCACGCCGAGGGGGCCGACCGCCCAGCCGGGCCCGTGGCCGCCGGGCGCGGCGGGGACGCGGGCCGCGGTCGGTGCCGCCCAGCGTCCCGGCACATGGGCTTCGGCCGGGTGCGCGAAGGGCTGGGGCGCGACGGCCTCGCGGGCGCTCTCGCGGTGGACCGGGTTGTGGGACATGAGCTCCAGGTAAATGCCGCGAAATGCCGCGAGGTTCTGCTCGACGGTGAACAGTTCGAGCGCGCGGGCTCGGGCGGCGGCGCCGAGACGCGCCCGCCGCTCGGGGTCGCGCAGCAGCGCGAGGCAGGCGTCGGCGAGGGCGCGGGGGTTGCGCGGGGGCACGACGAGGCCCGTGCCGCCGATCACTTCGACGACGGCGCCGCTGTCGGTGGAGACGGTGGCCCGGCCGCAGAACATCGCCTCGACGAGGCTCAGCGGGAATCCCTCGACGACGCTGGACAGGACGACGACGCTTCCCGTGGCGTACGCGTCGGCGAGTTCCGGCGCCTCGGGTCCGCCGATCTCCTCGAACGACACGGGGTTGTCGCCGACCGCGTGCGGGTCGGCGGCCTCGTCGGGGAAGAGCTGGGCGGCGAGCGCGCGGCAGTGGGCGAGGTAGCCGGCGGACCCGGCGTCCTGCGCGGGCGCCGAGAACAGCCTCAGGCGCGCGGCGGGTTCGGCCTTGCGGACCTCGGCGAAGGCGTGCAGCAGAGCGATGAGGTCCTTGGCGGGCTCGATCCGGCCGACCCAGACCAGGGTGTGCGGGTCTCCGCCGTACGCGCCCTCGCCGACCGCGTGGAACCGGTCGGCCGCCATGCCGGGGTAGACGGTCCGCAGCTTGGCGCGGTCGGCACCGCAGCGCTCCTGCCAGCGCCGGGCGTGGGTGTTTCCGGGGGTGATCAGCTCGGCCCGCGCGTACACCTCGACGGCGAGGCGGCGCTCGAATCCGGACTGCAACGCCCGGACAGGGGCGGAGAGTTGGGCACTCGCCAGGTACTGGGTGCGCAGCTGCACGCCGTACTCGGTGACCAGCAGCGGGATTCCGCAGAAGCGTTTGGCCAGGAGGCCGGGCAGCGCCGCACGGCCGCCGGACGCGGCATGGCTGAGGTCGACCGAGCCGAGGGCGTCCTCGCCGTACCAGTCGAGCGACAGCGGGCGCAGGGTGCGTTCGAGGAAGGCCGCGAAGGCGAGGTGGTCGGGGACCCGGGCGGCGCGCACGGCCCGGTTCGCGCCGGGCGCACGGCAGGCGGCCTCCAGCATGCGGACGGCCGTCTCGGAGCGCAGCTCGGCGCCGAGTCCGCCGTGTTCGCGGGCGAGGGCGGCGAGTCCGTAGAGCCCGTCGGCGAAGGCGCGGGCGGGGGTGTCGGCGGGGTCCGTCCCGGCGTCGCCGCCCCTCTCCTCGGTGCACACGGCGGCGGCGAGGCGGCCGAAGTGGGCGGCGAACGCCCGGCGTTCGCGCCGTCCGTAGGCGCGCTCGCTCCGGCCGCGGCCGGTGCGGGTCTCCGGTGCGGACCACAGCGGGGCGGTCCGCACCCGGCGCACCTGGGGCGGCAGCGCGACGAGGCCGCGCGTTTCCTGATCCCGGCTCCGGCTCAGCGCGAATATGTCGAACTCGTGCCGCGCGAGCCCGCGCACGAGCCGGTCGCACCACAGTCCGGACTCGCCGGTCGTGTACGGATAACCGCCGTCCGTGAGCAGTCCGATCCGCATGTGCGCACCCCCGATCTCCCTTGTGGGCGGCCACCGTTGGCAACGGCGACTCGCAGCGGGATGAACGTAAGCGGATATGCCGATGGCGCGACGGACGGTTGTCCATCGCGCCACCAGAAGGGGTGAATGCACGTAACTTTCCCGACCCGGTGGCGTTCAGTGGCGCTACGGGTCGTCCCGGTCACTCTGGGCTACGCCACGGGTACCTCCTCGCGCGGCGGCGTGCGGCGTGCGGCCCGGCGGGCGGCGGCCCTTGCGGGGTCGAGGGAGGGGACGGCGGCGAGCAGCTGCCGGGTGTACGGGTCCTTCGGCGCCCCGTACACCACGTCCGCCTCCCCCTCCTCCACGATCCGGCCCCGGCGCATCACGGCCACGCGGTCGCTGACCTGCCGCACGACGGCGAGGTCGTGGGCTATGAAGACCAGCGCGAGGCCGAGTTCCCGCTGCAACTCGCCGAGCAGCGCGATGACCTGGGCCTGGGTGGTGACGTCGAGCGCCGACACGGGTTCGTCGCAGACGATGAGCCGCGGCTCGGCGGCGAGGGCCCGCGCGATGCCCACGCGCTGGCGCTGGCCGCCGCTGAACTCGTGCGGGTAGCCGTCGTACCGGTCCGGGTCGAGCCCTACCCGGGTGAGGAGTTCGGCGACGCGGGCGCGGATGCGGGCCTCGTCGCGCCCGCCGGCGGCGCGCAGGGGGTCGGCGACGGATTCGCCGATCGAGCGGCGGGGGTTGAGGGAGGAGACGGGGTCCTGGAAGACCATCTGCACGGAGCCGGTACGGGTGACGCGCCCGGCGCTCGGTTCCAGGAGCCCGACGAGCATGCGGCCGAGGGTGGTCTTGCCGCTGCCGCTCTCGCCGACGATGCCGAGGGTCTGTCCGGGGTGGAGGGTGAGGGTGACGTCGTCGACCGCCCGGAACGCGGCCCGGCCCCGCCCGAACGCCCGGCTGACGCCGAGGGCTTCGATGACGGGTCTGCCTGCCGGAGCTCCGCCCCGGACCCCGTTCGCGCCTGACGGGCGCTCGTCCTCGAACGCCGGACGGGCCGGGGACGCCGGATGGCCGGGCCCCGCCGGGGGCTGGGCCGGGGGCTGAGCCGGGGACAGTTGCGGGACTGCCGCCAGGAGTGCCCGCGTGTACGGCTCTCTCGGCGCCGTCAGGACCGTCTCGACCGGTCCCCGCTCCACCTCCCTGCCCGCCCGCATCACCAGCACATCGGACACGCTCTCCGCCGCCACTCCCACGTCGTGGGTGACCAGGAGCAGGCCGAGGCCCGTCTCGCGGCGCAGGTCGTGCAGGAGGTCCAGGATCTGCGCCTGGACGGTCACGTCGAGCGCGGTCGTCGGTTCGTCGGCGATCAGCAGCCGCGGCTCGCACGCCAGCGCCATCGCGATGAGCGCCCGCTGCCGCATGCCGCCGCTGAACTCGTGCGGCCGCGCCCGGGACTTGCGGGCCGCGTCGGGGATCCCGACCCGGTCGAGGACCGAGACCGCGCGCGCTCGGGCCGCCCGCCGCGAGCCGCCCTTGTGCACCCGGTACACCTCGGCGATCTGGTCGCCGATCGTGTAGTAGGGGTCGAGCGAGGAGAGCGGGTCCTGGAAGACCATGGCCGCCAACCCGCCGCGCAGTGCGCGGAGTTCGGCGTCGGAGGCCGACCCGACATCCACCCCGGCCACCCGGACCGCGCCGGTGACCCGCGCCCCCGTGCCCCGGTGGAGGCCGAGCAGCGCGTACGCCGACGCGCTCTTGCCGGAGCCGGATTCACCGACGACCCCCAGCGCCGCGCCGGGCCGGAGTGTGAAGGAGAGGCCGTCGACGGCGCGTACCCCGCCGAAGGAGATGCCGAGGTCGGTCACTTCGACCAGCGGCTCCGCATCAGGAATCGGCGTCATGAGAGCACCACCCGTCGGTCCGCCATCGCGTACAGGACGTCCGCGACGGTATTGGCGAGCACCACGAAGAATCCGGTGGTCAGGACCACGCCGACCACCACCGGCAGGTCGACCGTGCGCACCGACTCCACGAGCTGGCGCCCGATGCCGGGGATGCCGAAGAGCGTTTCGGTGAGCACCGCGCTGCCGAACATCGTGCCCGCGTCGAGTGCGCTGAGCGCGATGACCGGGGCGACCGCGCCGCGCAGCGCGTGCCGCCCGACGATCGCCCGCTCGGTGAGCCCGTACGCCCGGAACGTGCGCACATGGTCCTCGGCGAGCGTCTCCAGCATCGAACTCCGCGTCAGGCGCGCGTACTTGGCCGATTCGATCAGTGCGAGCGAGAACCACGGCAGGAGCAGGCCCCAGAACCACTGCTCGGGGTTGTCGGTGAACGGCACGTACTGCGGGAACGGCAGCCACTGCAGGGTGGAGCAGAGGACGATGATCAGCAGCAGCCCGATGACGAACACCGGAGTGGAGGTGCCGGCCAGGGTCAGCCAGGTGAGCAGCCGCTCGACGGCTCCGCCGCGCTTCCACGCGGAGAGCACTCCCGTTCCGACCCCGATCAGCAGCCACAGCGCGAACGCGCCGACCACCAGCGAGCCGGTGACGGGGAGCTTGCCGAGGATGAGGTCGGTGACCTGTGCGTCGGTGCGGTAGGACTGCCCGAGGCAGGGTGCGGAGCAGTGCACCATCGCGGTGCCGGAGGAGAAGTCGCGGCCGGCGAAGATGCCCTGGATGAAGTGGGCGTACTGGAGGTACAGCGGGTCGCCGAGCCCCAACTTGTCGTGCACCAGGGCGACTTGCGCCGGTGAGCAGCGTTCGCCGCAGACGATCTGGGCGACGTTGCCGGGGGCGACGTAGAAGACCGCGTACACGATGACCGAGAGGGCGAGGAGCACGAAGACGGCTCCGGCGACCCGTTTCAGGAGGAAGGTCGCGAGTCCCGTGGAGTTCATCAACGTGCCGTTTCCTTGCGGGACTTGGGGGTTCCGGCCCGCAGGCGCGACGCGGCTCTCGGGTCGAGGGCCGTGCGCACTCCCTCGCCGATCACCGTCAGGGAGAGGACGGTGATGAAGAGGAGCCCGGCCGGCAGGAGCAGATAGGTCGGGGCGGCCTGGTACCAGGTGTTGGCGTCGGTGAGCATCTGGCCCCAGGACGGGGTGGGCGGCTTGATGCCCACCCCGAGGAAGGACAGGGCCGCCTCGGCCACCACGTTGCCGGGGACGAGCAGCACGGCGTAGGTGATCACGGGGGCCGCGAGCGCGGGGAGCAGCTCGCGGCGGGCGATCGCCCAGCTGCCCCAGCCGCTGAGCCGGGCCGCCGATACGTGGTCGAGGGTCTTGAGCGACAGGGCGGCGGCCCGCACGATCTTCGAGGTGCCGAACCAGCCGAGCCCGGCGATGATCAGCGTGATCAGGACGGGGCGCGGGACGGACGCGGGGGCCACGGCGAGCAGTCCGAGGGTGATGACGAGCATGGGCAGGGCGGCCGCGACGTCGGTGACGCGGCTGACGATCTGGTCGGCCCAGCTCCCGCCGAGCGCGGCGAACAGGCCGAGCCCGACGCCGAGCGCGACCTGGATGAGGGTGGCCACGAAGGCGACGCCGAGCGAGACGCGGGCGCCGTGGACGAGGCGGGCGAACAGGTCGCGGCCGGTCCCCGGTTCGACGCCGAGCCAGTGCGAGCCGCTGATCCCGCCGAACGGGCCGATGGGCACGCCGCCGCTCGCCGAGTCGACGAGGGCGGGGTGGTAGGCGTTGGGGTCCTGGCCTTCGAGCGCGGTGAGCAGGGGCGCGGCGAGCGCCACGAGGACGAGCAGGGCGAAGACGGCCGCCGCGGCGGTGACCGCGCGCTGGGCGCGCAGCCGCCGCCAGAAGAGACGGCCGCCGGGAGCGGGCGCGGCGACGCCCGCCCCGGTGGCCAACAGGGTTTCTGACATGGCTACTTGACCGCTGTCTGCGAGATGTCGAGCACGCCGGTCCAGTCGCTGATGACGACGTTCTTGACGTCCTTGCCGACGAGGCGCTTGTAGACGGGGTGGAACAGCGGCACGACCACGGCCCGGTCGCCGATCCTCTTGTCGAGCGCGCCCCAGCGGGGCGCCGCCGCGGCGAGGTCGGTGAGCTTGTTGATCTCGTCGATCTCGGTGTTGACGGACGGCTCGTTCAGGAAGCCGGTGTTGAAGTTGGCGCCGTCCTTGACGATCTGGCGGCCGTCGAAGATGGGCGCGAGGAAGGGGCCGCCGGAGGGCCAGTCGGCGCCCCAGCCGCGCAGGAAGAAGCCGGGCTCCTTGGTCACGCTCGCGACGGTGTCGTTGTAGTCGTTGCCTTCGAGGCCCTGGAGCTTGACGGTGATGCCCGCCTTCTTCAGGGCGTCCTGGAGGGCGGTGGCGACCTCGGGCCCCTTGGGGCCGCCCTTGGCGTTGGAGTGGGTGAGCGTGACGGTCAGGCCGTCGGCGTAACCGGCCTCCTTGAGCAGCTCCTTGGCCTTGTCCGCGTTGCCGGAGGGGCCCGCAGGGAAGGGGTCGTACGGGGTGTACCCGAAGGCCTTCTGGTCCGGCAGGAAGGTGGTCGCGGGCTCGGCGAGCGAGGAGCCGCCGACGGCGTTGACGACGGAGGTGCGGTCGACGGCGTACGCGATGGCCTGGCGGACCTTGGGGTTGTCGAACGGCTTCACGTTCGGGTTGAACGCGATGTAGTTGGTGTAGCCGAAGTGGCCGGTGCCGACGCGCGCGGCGAGCTGCTTGTCGCCGCCGACCTTGGCGAGTTCGGCGGGGCCGAGGTTGGTGTCGGTGGTGACGGCGGCGGCGTCCGGGCCCTGGGACGCGGAGAGCCGCTGGTTGATGACGGCCTGATCGAGCCCGGAGCGCACGTCGATGGTGTCGGGGTAGGCCTTGCGCTCGCTGTCGGTGGCCTCGGACCAGTGGGGGTTGCGGGCCAGGACGAGGTGCTCGCCGTCGTTCTCGTTCTTGACCACCTTGTAGGGGCCCGACGAGACGGGGTGCTCCTCGTACTTGGTGCCGTCGTCCTTGGCCTTGGGGACGGGTGCGAACTGGGTCTGGGTGGCGAGGAAGGGGAACTCGCCCTCGGGCTTGTTCAGATGGAACACGATGGTTCTGGCGTCGGGCGTCTCGATGGAGCCGAGGCCCTTGCCGCCGTCCTTGTAGGGGCCCGCGTAGGTGGCGCCGCCGACCAGCCAGTCCCTCAAGTACGGTGCGCCGCCGGAGAGTTCGGCCGCGAAGGAGCGCTCGATGCCGTACTTGATGTCGGCGGTGGTGATCGGGCTGCCGTCCTCGTAGGTGAGGCCGTCCTTGAGCGTGTACGTCCACACGGTGGCGTCGGCGTTGGGCCTGCCGGTGTCGGTGGCGAGGTCGGGGACGACCTTGGTGCCCTCGGCGCCGTTCTCGCGGTTGCGGGTGGTCAGGGTGCGGAAGACGAGCGAGGGCACGTTGCCGCCGCCCGAGGTGTAGAGCCTGGCCGGGTCGAAGTCGGTCTGCGCCTCGTTGTTGAGGACGCTGAGCGTGCCGCCATTGTGGGGCGTGCCGGACGCGCCGGACGCGGCACTGCCGACGCCGCCGCCCTCGGGGCCGCAGGCGACGGCGCCCACGGCGAGGACCACGGCTATCGCGGCCGCTCTGGCGACATTTCCTGGGGAAAGGGACGTGTGACGCATCGGAAGGAGACCTCTCGGTGGCTGCGGGGCAGGCGGCGGACGCGGGCGCCGCAGCGCCGGACCCGTACCGAAAGGGGGTGGCGGGGAGGGGGTGGCTGCGCCCGTGTGCGGAGGCCGTGCGGGAAGCACGGCGATACCCGGGCGCAAAAAGGGAAAAGGAAGGAGTCGAACGCGCTCGGGACTGCGTCAGCTACAGAGAACGTCGGCCACGCTGTGCCCGGTCACGCCGATGAGCGCCAGCTCGATGGCGGCGCGTTCGGTGGTGGCGTGACGGTGCGACATGCCGAGAAATATGAACGAACCGCTGTTCACTGTCAATCGGGAACGAGACGGCCGTCCCACATCGTGGACATGTCGCACCGCGTCGGCATCGGACAGCCGTCAACTCGTGGGATAGACCCAGGGGTTGGGCCGGCAGGCGATGCCGTCGATGTCGAGGGACTTGGTCTGCTGCTGCATCACCGGGGCGAGCGCGCCGGGCGTGCGGCAGCTCACGTGGTTGTGCCCGAGGCGGTGGCCCACCTCGTGGTTGATGAGCATCTGCCGGTACGCGACCATCGCCTTGCCCCAGCCGAAGGTCTCCGAGCCCTGCGCCCAGCGGAACGCGTTGATCATCACGCGGTCGGTGGCGGCGGAGTCGCAGGAGACGTTGTCCTCCGTGGTGTCCAGGCCCGACTTCTGGCACCACACGCCGGTGGTGCCGGGGCTCGCCAGGGTGACCACGAAGTCCGGCTTGCCCGACGAGATCCGCTCGAAGGTCATCGCCCCGTTGTGCGACCAGCTGCGGTCGTCGTTGAGCGTCTTCTGCACCGCCTCGGCGAACAGGGCGCCGTCGAGGCCGAGCCCCTTCTCCAGATCGACCCGGTAGCGGTACTTGCGCCCCTTGCCCGGGGCGGCGGCCGCGCCCGGCACCGTCTCGAAGTCGCCGGGGCCCTTGAGCTTGGCGTCGAGCGGGAACTGCTGGGCCATCTTCTGGTCGTACGTCAGGACCGCGGGGGCGGCCTGCGGGGTGGAGCGCCCGCTGCCGCGCGACGCGGAGCCGTCGTCGTCCCGCCCCTTGTCGGCCGCCGACTGTCCCGCGGCGTCGTGCCGGTTGTCGTCGGACGTGACCTGGCCCGCGACGACGACCGCGAGCACGGTGGTCACCGCGGCGGCCGCGATCCCGGTGAACGTCCTCCCCTTGGACACCTTGGAGGCCTTGGCCGCGCCGGTCTCCTGGGACCCCTTCGCCTTCGCGGCGGGCGCGTTCGGACCGTCGCGCAGGGGCACCGGGACCGTCGGGACGGCGACGGTGTTCGACGCCGCGGCGGACCGGGTGTCGGGGCCGTCGAAGGCCTCGGTGTAGGAGCGGCGCGGGCCCGGGATGCGCGGAGTTCCGCCGTCGCGGGAATCACGCTGGGCCGGGCGGGGCGTGCCGCGCCGGTCGCCGTAGCGGGCCGCCGCGCCGCCCGGACCGTCCTCGTGGTGCTGGGGGTGCCCGCCGCGCACCCGGGGGGTGCCGGAGGCGGGGGTGCCCGCCGTGTCGTGGTGTCCGTCGTGGGCGTCGTCCGCCCGTCGTCTGCGCCGGCCGCTGCCGGAGGCGCCGGCCGGCTCGGCCTCGGGGGCCTGGGGCGCCTGGGGTATCGGCGCCGCTTCGCCGGACTCCTTGGGTCGGCTGTGTCGTCCCACGCCCCGGATCAGCTCCTGTTTCCTCGGTCGTGGCGGCGTGCGCCGCCGCTGCTGTCGTCCATCAGCTCCCGCACGGCCTTCGCGACCGTCGCGGGGTACTCCATCATCGCCACGTGCCCGGCGTCGGGCAGGGTCAGCAGCCGCGCGTCACGGAAGGCGGCCGCCGCGCGACGGGCCATCCGGAACGAGACGAGCTGGTCACGCCTCCCGTACACGAGCAGCGTCGGCGCGAGCACGCGCTCGGCCTGCCGCCACAGGCTGTGCTGGCCGCCCAGGGTGTACGCGTCCACGATGCCACGCGCCGAGCGCGCCATCGCGTCCCAGAAGTACGGCAGTTGGAGGCGGCGCTCCATCTCCTTGACCGCCGCGTCGAACCCCTCGGGGCTCACCCGCTCCGGGTCTCCGTAGCAGAGCGCCATGACCCCGCGGGTACGGTCCTCCGCGGTCCAGTCCCGGCTCAGCTTCGCGAAGAGGGAGGCCACGCCGGGCAGCGCGACCAGCGCCGTCGGCCAGGCGCTGCGCTGGACGCGGATCTCGGGCAGCGCCGGCGAGACGAGCGTCAGGGTGCGCACCAGGTCGGGGCGGACGGCCGCGACCCGGGTCGAGACGGCGCCGCCGAGCGAGTTCCCGATGAGGTGGACGGGGCCGCGGCCGGAGGCGTCGAGCAGGCGGATCACGGCGCGGGCCTGCGCGGTGATCGAGTAGTTGCCGTCGTCGGGCGGCGGGGAGTCCCCGAAGCCGGGCAGATCGAGGGCCTCGCCGTCGACCCGGTCCGCGAGGAGCGGCATCAGCGCCGACCAGTTCTGCGAGGAGCCGCCGAGCCCGTGGACGTACAGCGCGGGTTCGAGGCCGGGGGTGGTGCCGGGCCGGGACCGGACGGTCAGGGAGAGGCCGGGCAGGCTCACGGAGCGCAGCTCCTCGCCCTCGGCGACCCCGACCGCGCTCACCCGTGGCGCCAGGGCGGCAGCGGCGGGGGTTTCCGGCAGCTCGGTCGAAGACATGCGGGCAATGTTACGAGACGATCACACCGTGGTTCATGTGTTCGCCGTCACAGGCCGTATAGCGGTGTGTCCGGGGAACTCCTAGGCTCGTAAGGAAGCCCCCGAATCACTCGAAGAGGACGAAAAGGGAGCAGTCATGCCGGTCGATCCCAGCGATCCGGAAACCTTCCAGGAAGAAGCCGACGCCCCCGCGGAGCTGTCCGGAGAGACCCCCGAGGCGGACGCGGCCGAGCAGCACACGGACGTACGGCAGAGCCACGACGACCCGCTGACCCGCCTCGACCCCGATGCCGCCAATGAGGCGGACGCCGTCGAACAGGCCCGCGTGGTCGCCCTCGACGAGGACGACTACCGGTGAATTGGCCGGGTTCCTCCCGATACCTCCGGCTACCCAGCGCGTCCGGTCCGTGAAATTCTGCGTTCGCACCGCGCACAGCCGGGTTACCCAAAAGTACGATGGCGACGCGCGTGCATCGCGCACCAGAACAACTTTGGGAGGCGGCGTGACAGCCATCGAGCAGACCGAGGCGGCGCGCCCGCGAGGCACGCGCCTGCCGCGCCGGGCCCGCCGCAATCAGCTTCTGGGCGCGGCCCAGGAAGTCTTCGTCGCGCAGGGTTACCACGCGGCCGCCATGGACGACATCGCGGAGCGCGCCGGCGTCTCCAAGCCGGTGCTCTACCAGCACTTTCCCGGCAAGCTTGAGCTGTACCTGGCCCTGTTGGACCAGCACTGCGAGTCGCTGCTCCACGCCGTACGCACCGCGCTCGCGTCGACCTCGGACAACAAGCTCAGGGTCGCCGCGACGATGGACGCCTACTTCGCGTACGTCGAGGACGAGGGCGGCGCGTTCCGGCTGGTCTTCGAGTCGGACCTGACCAACGAGCCGGCCGTGCGCGAGCGCGTGGACCGGGTCAGCCTCCAGTGCGCGGAGGCCATCTCGGACGTCATCGCCGAGGACACCGGCCTGTCCAAGGACGAGTCGATGCTGCTCGCCGTGGGGCTCGGCGGTGTCTCCCAGGTGGTGGCCCGTTACTGGCTCTCCAGCGAGTCGACCATCCCCCGCGACAAGGCGGTCGAACTGCTCACCTCGCTCGCCTGGCGCGGCATCGCGGGCTTCCCGCTGCACGGCATCGAGGGCCACTGAACCGGCCGCGGCGCGGTCATTCCTGAATTCTGTTCGCTCCTGGCGTTCAGGGGCGGGCCATTTCAGGCCCGCTCGCCGGGCTAATGTGTGCAGCGTACGGCGCGGCTGACCGCGCACCGCACGAGGTCGGAGGGACATAGCCGTGGAGGTCAAGATCGGCGTGCAGCACGCACCCCGGGAGATCGTTCTGGAGAGCGGGCAGTCCGCCGAAGAGGTCGAGAGCGCGGTTGCCGACGCCCTCGCCGGCAAGGCGCAGCTGCTCAGCCTCGCGGACGACAAGGGCCGCAGGGTCCTGGTGCCTGCCGACAAGATCGCTTATGTGGAGATCGGCGAACCGGCCGTCCGTCGGGTGGGCTTCGGCGCGCTGTAGTACACCGGACACCGCGGAAGGGGTGCCCCCAGTCGAGGACTGGGGGCACCCCTTCCGCATGCCCGCGCCCGTGCCTGGGCCGTTGCTTCCTCCCAGTGAGGGGAGGGTTGCGTTCCGCGAGCGTCGGGTAGGACGGGTGTGACCGGTTCCGCCCTGGCCACACCCCCTGGGAGGCGACGTACATGCTTCTGGAAGCCCTCGGCTCCGCACTGCTGGGATTCGCGCTCGCGTGGGCCGCCGCGACCCGCCTCGCCCACCGGCTGCCCGACCGCCGCACCGTCCTCGCCGTGGGGCCGCTCGCCGGTCTCTTCGGCGCTTTCCTGACCCACTCGGCGATCGGCCCCGGCCACGGCGTGACCACCGTGCTCGGCGCGGTCTTCGTCGCGACCGTCCTGCTGTCGCTGCTGCTGCGCCCCACGCGCCGCCTGCGCCGCTCGGCGGCGTAGGCGGCACCGGCCGGTTGACGGCGCGTCAGGGCTCAGGCGGCGAGGCCCAGGGCCGCCATCCGCTTGGTGTGGGCCTTGGTGATCCGCGTGAACATCTCGCCCACGGCCGCGAGGTCGAAGCCCGCGGCCACGCCGTCCACGCCGCCGACCAGCATCGTGGAGAGCGCGTCGCGCTCGGCCACCACCCGCTGGGCCTGCGAGAGCGCCTCGCCCATCAGACGGCGCGCCCACAGCGCGAGCCGGCCGCCGACCCTCGGGTCCGCCTCGATCGCGGCGCGCACCTTCTCCACGGCGAAGTTGCCGTGTCCGGTGTCGTCGAGCACCGCGAGCACCAGTGAGCGGGTGTCGGAGTCCAGGTGGTTGGCGACCTCGCGGTAGAAGTCGCTCGCGATCGAGTCCCCCACGTACGCCTTGACCAGGCCTTCGAGCCAGTCCGACGGGGCGGTCTGCTGGTGGAAGTCGTCGAGCGCCTTGGCGAAGGGCTCCATCGCGGCCGTCGGCTCCGCGTCGATCTGCGCGAGCCGGTTCCGCAGCCGCTCGAAGTGGAGGAACTCGGCGGAGGCCATCTTCGCCAGCTCCGCCTTGTCGGCGAGGGTGGGCGCCAGCTTCGCGTCGTCGGCGAGCCGCTCGAAGGCGGCGAGCTCGCCGTAGGCGAGGGCGCCGAGGAGGTCCACGACCGCCGCCCGGTACTGGGGAAGCGCGGAGGCCGTCGCCCAGTCCTGGGCGGCGATCCCGGTGCGCTCGGGTTCCGGGGTGGTTTCTTCGGCCGCAGTGGCGTTGTCAGACGTCTCCATAAGCCGCACAATAGCCCGCCCGGGGCACGCTGTAAGGGCCTACTCGATCACACCCGTCGCACCCGCCCCGTGAATTCTCCCGACACACATGCGCGAATCCGGGGTACAGTGGTAATGCGCCTGCCGAGTATGTCGACGGGCCGCACGAATGAGGATGCCCGGTCGGTTCCCCGGTCGGCTCCGACCCGACAGCCCTTCGCGGGGCACGTTTCCCCACGTGCCACCCAAGAGGGATCCCTCAGCGGCACGCGCGCTTGAGCGACGGCAGTGGTCCCGCGCCCCCCGGCAACCCGATCGAATCTGATCCCGCCGGACGACATGGGCACGGTACGACCCGCCGCGTTCGCCTCCGTGCCGCGTCTCACAGAAGAGGCAGCACCCTGACTACGTTCCGAGAGCTCGGGATCCTTCCCGAGACCGCCGAAGCCCTTGAAGCCGTCGGCATCGTGTCCCCGTTCCCCATCCAGGAGCTCACGCTCCCCGTCGCGCTCTCCGGCGCCGACATCATCGGGCAGGCCAAGACCGGCACCGGCAAGACGCTCGGCTTCGGCCTCCCGCTCCTGGAGCGCGTGACCGTGCCGGCCGACGTCGAGGCCGGCCGGGCCACCACCGCCCAGCTCACCAACACCCCGCAGGCCCTCGTCGTCGTCCCGACGCGCGAGCTGTGCCAGCAGGTGACCAACGACCTGTTGACCGCCGGCAAGGTGCGCAACGTGCGCGTGCTCGCCATCTACGGCGGCCGGGCGTACGAGCCCCAGGTCGAGGCGCTCAAGAAGGGCGTCGACGTGATCGTCGGCACCCCGGGCCGCCTGCTCGACCTCGCCGGGCAGAAGAAGCTCGACCTCTCCCACGTCAAGGCGCTCGTCCTCGACGAGGCCGACGAGATGCTCGACCTCGGCTTCCTGCCGGACGTCGAGAAGATCATCCAGCACCTGCCGCCGAAGCGTCAGACGATGCTGTTCTCGGCGACCATGCCGGGCGCCGTCATCGGCCTCGCCCGCCGCTACATGTCGCAGCCCACGCACATCCGCGCCACGTCGCCGGACGACGAGGGCACGACCGTCGCCAACACCGAGCAGTTCGTCTACCGCGCCCACTCCATGGACAAGCCGGAGATGGTCGCGCGCATCCTGCAGGCCGAGGGCCGCGGGCTCGCGATGATCTTCTGCCGCACCAAGCGCACCGCCGCCGACATCGCCGAGCAGCTCGCCAAGCGCGGCTTCGCCTCCGGCGCGGTCCACGGCGACCTCGGCCAGGGCGCCCGCGAGCAGGCGCTGCGCGCCTTCCGCAACGGCAAGGTCGACGTGCTGGTCTGCACCGACGTCGCCGCGCGCGGCATCGACGTCGAGGGCGTCACGCACGTCATCAACTACCAGTCGCCCGAGGAGGAGAAGACCTACCTCCACCGCATCGGCCGCACCGGCCGCGCGGGCAAGAAGGGCATCGCGATCACGCTGGTCGACTGGGACGACATCCCGCGCTGGCAGCTGATCAACAAGGCGCTCGACCTGAAGTTCCCGGACCCGCCGGAGACGTACTCCACGTCGCCGCACCTCTTCGAGGAGCTGAAGATCCCGGCGGGCACGAAGGGCGTGCTGCCCCGTGGCGCCCGCACCCGCGCCGGGCTCGCCGCCGAAGAGGTCGAGGACCTCGGCGAGACCGGTGGGCGCGGCCGCAAGTCCGCCGCTGCGGCCCCCGTCGTCACCGAGGAGCGCCCGGAGCGTACGCGGACGCCGCGTCAGCGTCGCCGCACCCGGGGCGGTTCGCAGGCCGAGGCCGTCGAGACCGTGCCCGCGCCCGCCGCGGCCCCGGCCGTCGACGCCGTCGAGACCGGTACGGAGCCGCGCACCCCGCGCCGCCGTCGCCGTACCCGTGTGGGCGCCCCGTCGTCCGCGCCGCAGGCCGCCGCCGCGCCGGTGGCCCAGGCCGCCGCTCCGGCCGCCCGGGTCGCCGTCGCCGAGCCGGTCGCAGCGCGGGCCAAGGCCGAGCCCGCCGCGGCTCCGGTCAAGGCGCAGTCGCGTCGCCGTTCCGCGCCGGTCGTCGAGCCCGTCGCCGCTTCCGTCGAGGCCAAGGCGCGCCGTCGTCGGGTCCGCAAGGCCGACCCGGCCTCCGAGGTCGGATTCATGACGCCCGAGTCGGCCGCGCTCGAACTGGCCAGGGCGGCGAAGGCCGCGACCACCGCCGCGATGACCGTCGTCGCGGAGGCCCCGGTCGCCGTGGCGCCGGTGGAGGAAGCGCCGGCGAAGACGCGGCGCACGCGGGCCAAGAAGGCCGCCGAGGCCGTCGTCGAGACGGTCGAGGCACCGGTGGCCGTCGAGGCCGAGGCCCCGGCTGCCAAGCCGCGCCGCACCCGCGCCAAAAAGGCCGTCGAGGCCGCTCCCGAGGCGGTCGTCGAAACGGCCGTCGAGGCCGAGGCTCCCGTGAAGCCGCGTCGCACGCGCAAGAAGGCCGCCGAGGCCGTCGTCGAGACGGTCGAAGCGCCGGTGGCCGTCGAGGCCGAGGCCCCGGCTGCCAAGCCGCGCCGCACCCGCGCCAAGAAGGTCGCGGAGGCCGCCCCCGAAGCGGTCGTCGAGGCGGCCGTCGAGGCCGAGGCCCCGGCTGCCAAGCCGCGCCGCACCCGCGCCAAGAAGGCCGTGGCGTCCGCCCCCGAGGCGGCCGTCGAGGCCGAGGAGGCTCCGGTGAAGCCGCGTCGCACGCGCAAGAAGGCCGCCGAGGCCGTCGTCGAGGCCGTCGAGGCGCCGGCGGACGCCGAAGCCCCGGCCAAGCCCCGTCGCAGCCGCGCCAAGAAGGCGGCGGTCGCGCCCGAGGCGTAACCCGCACCACCAGCACCACGCGAACGGCCCGGTTCCCCTCGATGGGGGCCGGGCCGTTCGCGTGCCGGGCTCACGCGGCGAGAGGGCTCCTGGGCAGGGCGGATACGCTCTACTCATGAGTAAGCCGCGCTCCCTCGACCTCCCGGCGCGTACGCGTGCGTACCGGCTTCGCACCCCGCGTCAGGAGTTCGCCGTACTCGATTCGCGGCCCGACGGGCAGCCGCGCGGGACCGTGCTCCTGGTGCCCGGGTACACCGGCAGCAAGGAGGACTTCCTCGCGCTGCTCGATCCGCTGGCGGACGCCGGGTACCGGGCGGTGGCGGTCGACGGGCGCGGGCAGTTCGAGAGCCCGGGGCCGCGGTGGCCCGCCGGGTACACGCCGCGCGCCCTCGGCGGCGACGTCCTCGCGCAGGCCGCGGCGCTGGGCGACGGCCCCGTCCATCTCGTGGGGCACTCCTTCGGCGGGTTCGTCGCCCGGTCGGCGGCCCGGCTCGATCCCTCCGCGTTCCGCTCGCTGACGCTGCTCGCGTCGGGGCCGGGGCGGGTCGCGCCCGAACAGCGCACCAAGATCCGGCTGTTGCAGGCGGCGCTGCCGGTACTGCCCGCGTCGTGGGTGTGGTCGGTGACGCAGTGGCTGGACGGCAGGGACCCGGCGTTCGTACCGGACCCGCCGGAGATCGTGGCGTTTCTCGGCCGCCGCTGGTTCAGCACTCAGCCCGCCCAACTCATCGCCACCGGACGGCAGTTGAGGATCGAACCGGACCGCACCGAGGGGCTCGCGAAGCTGCCGCTGCCGCTCCATGTGGCGTACGGGGACGGCGAAATGGTGTGGTCCCTCAGCGAGTTGGCCCACATGGCGCGCAGCACCGGCGCCCGGCACACCGTGATCCGCGGCGCCGACCACTCCCCCAACGTCTCCCATCCCCAGGAACTGACCGCCGCCCTCACCGAGTTCTGGGCCGGTGTCACGGCCGGCTCGGGTGCGGCCTAGCGACCCGGTTCAGCGCCCGGCCGCAGCCTGCCGCAGCAGCGCGACGGCCGTCTCGGAAGGGGAGCCGGCGGGCGTGGTGCACACGGTGAGCACCTGCTCCGGCGAGCGGGCGACCGACAGGGCCTGCTGGGTCACGGTCACCGTGCCGACGACGGGGTGGCGCAGTTCGTAGCAGGTGGCCTCGCACGGCGTCACCCGATGGTCGCGCCACAGCTTCACGAACGCCTCGCTCTTCATGGTCAGTTCGCCGATCAGCTCGGCGAGCAGCGCGTCGTCGGGGTACCGGCCGACGGCGACGCGCAGATTGCCGACCACCGCGCGCGCCTTGCGCTTCCAGTCGGCGTACAGCGCCCGGCAGTGCGGGTCGAGGAAGAGCATGCGGCTCATGTTCGGGCGGCGGGCCGGGTCGTCCGGGGCGCGGACGTCGAGGTGGCCGGCGAGCAGGGCGTGTCCGAGCGTGTTCCAGGCCAGGACGTCGGTGCGGCGGCCGAGCACGATCGCGGGGACGCCGTCGACCGCGCGGAGCAGGTCGCGCGTCTCGTCGGCGAGCTTCTCGGGCCGCGGGCGGCGCATCCGGGGCGTGTGGCGGGCGGCTTCGGCGAGCCGGTCGAGGTGTTCGCGTTCGTGGCCGTCGAGCAGGAGGGCGCGTCCGATCGCGTCGAGCACCTCGGCGGAGGCGCCGCGCGACAGGCCCTGTTCGAGCCGGGCGTAGTACGAGACGCTGACGCCGGCCAGCTGGGCCAGCTCCTCACGCCGCAGGCCCGCCACCCGTCTGCGGGGGCCGAAGTCGCGCAGGCCGACGTCCTCGGGGCGCAGCCGCGCCCGTCGGGCCAGGAGGAAGGTGCCGAGGGGGCCGGGTCCGTTCATCGCCCCAGTCTCGCCGGGCGCTCCGTCCGCAGCCACACCCTGCGAGGGGTAGGACGAGCCGGGTGTGGCACCCGCCCGCCGCCGCCTCCAGGCTCGGTTTTGTTCGACTGCCCGTACGGAACCGAGGACGTACCCATGATCCATCCCCCGGAGCAGCTCACCTTCGGCGACGTCGGTGTCACCCGCGTCAAGGAGTTCTACGGCTCGGCCGAGATGGCGCCCGGCGAGTTCTTCCCCGACAGCCCCGACGGCTCGTGGGACGAGCACCGTGCCTGGCTGGCGCCCGACTTCTGGGACCCGGCCACCGACGAGTGCCACACCGCGATCCAGTCCTGGCTGCTGCGCAGCGAGGGGCGCACCATCCTCGTCGACACGGGGGTGGGCAACCACAAGGACCGGCCCTACGCGCCGGTGTGGAACCGCCTGGACACGCCCTATCTCGACCACCTCGCCGCCGCCGGGGTGCGGCCCGAGGACGTCGACCTGGTGATCAACACCCATCTCCACATCGACCACGTCGGCTGGAACACCCGCCTCGAAGGCCGGAGTTGGGTGCCGACCTTCCCGAACGCCACCTATCTGATCAACCGGCGCGACTTCGCGTTCTGGGACCCGGCCAACGACCACCGGTCCGTGCTGGGCCGCGGGAACCAGAACGTGTTCGAGGACAGTGTGACGCCGGTCCACCGGGCCGGACTCATCCACCTGTGGGACGGCTCGTACCGGATCGACAAGAACCTGCGGCTCGATCTCGCCGCGGGGCACACGCCCGGCTCGTCCGTCCTCACCCTGGAGTCCGGTGGCGAGCGGGCCCTGTTCGTCGGAGATCTGGTGCACACCGCGCTGCAGATCGCGGAGCCGGGGACCAACTCCTGTTTCTGCGAGGACCCGGTGGAGTCCCGCGCGACCCGGCACCGGCTGCTCGGCCGTGCCGCCGACACCAACACGCTCGTCTTCCCCGCGCACTTCGGCGGCCGGGGCGCCGCCGAGGTCGTGCGCGACGGGTCGAAGTTCGCGATCAAGGAGTGGGCGCCCTTCACGCGCCTGTCCTGACGCCCGCACACCCCGCCCGCCCCTTGCAGAAAGGAAGGGCCCTCGTGCCCCACCCCACAGATCCGGTGGCCGAAACCCCGGCCGGCGCCGTGCGCGGCATCCGGGACGCCTCCGGCGAGCGCTACCTCGCCCTCCCCTACGCGGCCGCGCCCACCGGCGCCGCCCGCTTCGCGCCGCCCGTGCCGCACCCGCGCTGGCCCGGGGTACGGGACGCCACGCGGCCCGCGCCCACGGCGCCCCAGCCGGTCCGCGACTTCGGCCCGCTCGACATGAGCCCCTACTTCGGGCCGGGCTGGGTGCCCGCCGACGCGTATCTGACCGTCGATGTCCACACGCCCGCCGCCGACGGCGGGCGCCGCCCCGTCATGGTCTTCGTGCACGGGGGCGGGTTCGTCGCCGGGTCGAGCCGCGCCGCGCTCTACGACGGCGGTGCGTTCGTCCGCGACGGTGTGGTCCTCGTGACGGTCGCCTACCGGCTCGGCATCCCCGGGTTCCTCGACCTGCCGGACGCGGCGGCCAACCGCGGGCTGCTCGACGTGCTCGCCGCGCTCGGCTGGGTCCGGGACAGCGTCGCCGCGTTCGGCGGCGACCCCGGGAACGTCACGCTCTTCGGGCAGTCGGCGGGGGCCACGCTGGTGGGCGCGCTGCTCGCGACGCCGGCGGCGAGGGGGCTCTTCCGGCGGGCGATCGTGCAGAGCGGCAACGGCGCCGGCGCGTTCACCCCGGAGCAGGCGCGCCGGGTCACCGTCGCGGTGGCCGCCGCGCTGGGTGTCGAACCGGGTGCCGAGGCGTTCGCCCCGGTCCCGGACGAGCGTTTCCTCGCGGTGCTGCCCGCGCTGGCCGGCCTCGACCTCGCCACCGCCACCGCCGGGGACCCGCTGGCCGGGCTGAGCCCCTTCGCCCCGGTGCTCCCGGTGCAGCCCGTCGATGCCCTGGCCGAGGGCCCGGCCGCCGACGTCGATCTGCTCATCGGCACCACCACCGAGGAGGGCAGGCTGTACGTCGTGCCGCAGGGGGCGCTGGAGTCCACCACGGAGGCCGAGCTGACCGCCGTCGCGGCCCGGACCCACGCCGACCCGGCGGCCGTGCTCGCCGGGCTCCGTGCGGCGCGGCCGGAGGCGACACCGGGCGAGCTGCGGGCCGCGGTGCTCGGGCAGGCCCTGTTCTCGGAGGGTACGGCGCGCATGGCGCGGGCCCACGCGCGGATCTCGGGCGGTCGCACGCACCTGTACTCGTTCGGATACCGCTCGCCGGGGCTGGGCGGGCGGCTCGGCGCGGCCCACACCGTGGAGCTGCCCTTCGTCTTCGACGTCGCCGACGAACCCTGGCTGCACGGGGAGGCCGGGCTGCTGGGGTCCGGCCCGGCTCCGGTGGGCCTTGCGGCCCGGACCCACGGGGCGTGGGTGGCGTTCGCCCGCACCGGGGATCCGGGCTGGGCGCCCTTCGACCCCCTCCACCCGGCGCCCCACCCCCTCGCCGGCTGAGCCGGCCCTCCAGGGGCGCGGGGAACTGCGCGGGACGCGGGCACGGTCCGCGGACGTAGGCGGGGCTCCCAGGGCTTGGCGCTCTGCCGAGGGGCGGCCCCCCGCGGCGGAGCCCTCAGTACTGGCCCTGCAGGTGGTGCCAGAACCCGTCGCGCAGGGCCCGCCGCAGGTCGGCATGGCCGCGCAGGGAGTACTGGAGGAGGCGTTCCGCCTCGATGAGGAGGTCCTGGTCGACCGGGCCCGGGAGGTAGGGATGGCCGGGCAGGAGGTCGGCGAGCGCGGCGCGCCCCCGCTCGGAGAGCCACGTCGCGGCGATCCGCGCACCGACGAAGCGCACGTCCTCGCGGCTGGGCGCGGGGCCCTCCTGCTCGTACAGGGTGACGGGCCGGCGCGTCACGTACGGCTTGCAGAAGTCGAGGTCGAACGTGCGCTGGCTGTCGACCTCCCAGAGCAGGGGCTCCGCCTGGTTGCGGCCCTCGGCCGCCTCGATGCCCCAGAGGTGGACGCGGGCGCCGTAGCCCTGCGCCGCCTCGACGGCGGAGACGAGGTCCTCGTCGCCGCCGATCAGCGCGGCGTCACTGATCGCGCGGTGCCTGGCCAGGGACTCCAGGTCGGAACGGATCAGCGAGTCGACGCCCTTCTGCTGGTTGTTGGCGTTGAGGTTGCCGAGTCTGACTTTGACGTCGGGGAGTTCGGCGATCGACTGCTGCTCGGTGGTGTGGATGCGGCGGCGGGCGCCGTCGTACCAGTACACGCGGAGCAGCCGGCTGTCCGCGAAGATCGTGCGCGCCTTGTCGATGAGGGCCTCGATGAGTCCCTCTGCGTCGAGGTCGAAGGAGCGGCGGTCCTCGGTGCCGGTGACGAGGAGGCCCGCGGCCGCGTAGACATAGCCCGCGTCGACGAAGATCGCGTGCGTGGAGGGGGTCTTCGCGACCTCGGCGAGCATGCGCTGGAGCAGCTCGTTGGTGCGGTCCAGCTTGCGGTCGAGCCGGTCCGCGAGGCCGTGGAGCGCTGGGGGTTCCTGGGAGTCGTCCATACGCCGTCCATTGTCCGCGCCGTTACGGACGGGGCACAACCGGGCACAAGCAGTCCGACACGAGGCCGATCCTTAGCCACGCGAAAAATTTCCTTAGCGTAGGGAATGTTTGCTGGAGGCAACTCGTTGTCCCTTACGGAACGCGTTGCACAGCAGCCACGCAATCCACACGTAACGGGCGGGCAACCGCCCCGACGCCTCGCGGGAGCAGGCTGAGCATCAGCCCCCCGCACCAGTAGTTCTCCTAGCAGGAGGATCAGACGAAGGGAGAAGCCTTGCGCTTCGAAATCATGCGCCTGGACGACGTCGACGGTATCGCCGTTGACACCACCGTCGTGGACGCCGCCTCCGTCAACCGGATCGTGCAGCAGGCCGCCGCAATGGGCCAGCGCATCTACATCCGCCCGGCCGAATCCGCGGCCTCGTAACGCGTCCGAAGCAGTACGCGTCGAGGCAGTGCGCGTCAGAGGTAGCGCTCCCGCTCGCCCGGTGAAGACCGGCGGCGGGTGCCGTATGTGAAGAGCGCCCCCGTACACGGATGTACGGGGGCGCTTCCGCATGTACGGGGGCGTGGGCCTCAGGCGCCGTGGATGACCTGGGTGACGCCGTTGATGATCTGCTGCACCGCGAGGGCGGAGAGCATCATGCCGGCGAGCCGGGTCACCAGGACGACGCCGCCGTCCTTGATCACGCGGATGATCAGCAGCGAGTACCGCATGGTCACGTACAGCACGACGTGGATGGCGATGATCGCGGCCCAGACCGAGACCTGGCCGGAGAACGAGTCGTGGTTCTGCACCGCGAGGATCACCTGGACGATCGCGCCGGGGCCGGCGAGCAGCGGCATGCCGAGCGGCACGAGCGCGACGTTGACGTCCTTGGTCTGCTGGGGCTCGTCGGTCTTGCCGGTGAGCAGGTCGAGCGCGATCAGGAGCAGCAGCAGGCCGCCCGCGATCATCAGCGCGGGCACGTCGATGTGCAGATAGCTGAGGATCTGGTGCCCGACGAGGCCGAAGAGCGTGATCACTCCGAGTGCGACGGCGGCGGCCTGCCAGGCCATCCTGCGCTGGACCTTGGCGGCCCGGCCCGCGGTGAGCGCGAGGAAGATCGGCGTGATCCCGGGGGGATCCATGATGACGAACAGGGTGAGGAAGAGGGAGCCGAAAACGGCAGCGTCGAACACGGTGAGCCTTGCAGGATGAGGGGTGTACGGAGGGAGGGCCGGGCGCCGCGTGGCGCGCGGGACGGCCGGGCACGGCCCCCGGGGTCGCACGGCGGCGGCCGGGGGTGAGTGAAGGGGGGGTGCGGGGTGATACCCCGCGGGCGGGAGGGCGGCTCCCGCTACGGGCGGTCGCTTCCGCCCGCGCCGGGCACGGGGAAGGCCCCGGTGGCGCGGCGGGTGATCTCGCCGTAGATCTCGGGGTCGGTGGTGCACTGGCCGAGCCGTACGGTCTTGCGGCTGCCGTGGTAGTCGCTGGAGCCGGTGGTCAGCAGCCCCAGGTCGCCCGCGAGGGCGCGCAGCCGGGTCCGGGTGGGGGCGTCGTGGTCGGTGTGGTCGACCTCGATGCCGTCGAGCCCGGCGGCGGCCAGTTCCGCTATGACCGACTCGGGCACGACCTGGCCGCGCTTGTGGGCGAGCGGGTGCGCGAAGACGGTGACGCCGCCCGCGGCCTTGACGAGGCGGATCGCGTCGAACGGGTCGAGCTCGTGCTTGCCGACGTAGGCGCGGCCACCGTCGGCGAGCCACTCCGGCACGAACGCGTCGGAGACGGAGGCGACCACGCCGAGTTCGACGAGCGCCTCCGCGACGTGCGGGCGGCCGACCGAGCCGTCGCCCGCGATCCGCGCGACCCGCTCCCAGGTGAGGGGCACGCCGAGTTCCTGGAGCTTGGCGACCATGCCCTGGGCGCGCGGCACCCGGTCGTCGCGCACGAGCTCGCGCTCGCGGGAGAGCTCGGGCTCCTCGGGGTCGAAGAGGTAGGCCAGCATGTGCAGGCCGATGCCGTCGACGCGGCAGGAGAGTTCGGCGCCGGTGACGAGGGTGAGGTCGAGGTCGGGGAGGGCGGCGATGGCCTCGGCGTATCCCCGGGTGGTGTCGTGGTCGGTCAGCGCGACGACGTCGAGCCCCGCGGCCGCCGCGTTGCGGACCAGTTCGGCGGGGGTGTCCGTGCCGTCCGACGCCGTGGAGTGGGTGTGCAGATCGATGCGCACGACGCGTACTCCAGGGCATAAGGGCGGATCAGGGGACAGTCAAGGATAACCGCCCGCCCGCGCCCCGCCGCCCGCGTGGGCGCGCCGCCGGGACGGGGCGCGCGGGGCGCGGGCGGGGCCGGACGCGCCGGGGAGGTGGCGCGCGGGGACGTCAGGACAGGATGCGCGGGGTGAGGGCCCCGCACGGCACGAGTTCGACTTCGGCGCCCGCGTCGCGCAGGTCGGTCAGGACGAGTTCGTCGTACATCAGCAGACCCGACTGCTCGGGCCACACGATCGCCCACAGCCACAGGCCGCACGCCTCGCCCGCGAAGACCGCGCGGTCGTCCGGGGTCCGGGTGACGTGCCACAGCGGGGTGGGGCGGCCGGCCGCGAGGACCTTGGTGTGCGGGGGCTTGTCGACGTTCATGTACGGGCCGGGGTCGGGTCCCTCGATGCCCGCGAAACGGGCGCCGAGCCCGACGCCCAGCTCCTCCGCGACCAGGATCAGCTCCCCCAGACCGCCGAGGGGCCCCGGGCCCGAGCACGCGACGGCGGTGGCGCGGCCTCCGCTGCGGTCGTCACCCGCGTACCCGACGCCGGTGAACAGCCAGCCGACCGGGAGCGGCCAGGGCATCCACACCGGCACCTGTGATCTGCGGACGACGACTTCGAGGCCCTCGACGCTCGGCGGCAGGATCGGCTGGAGCGGCTGGACCGGGCCGTGGACATCGCACTGCCAGGTGTCGGCGAAGAGACCGGGCGCCCTGACCCGGCCTCCGCACTTCGGGCAACTGGGTTCGCCCCTCATAAGGCCCCACGCTCCTCCCCGGCCGTCGCCCCGTCAAGGACGATCACCCGTCCGGAGGCCGCCGGGTTCGTCGCACGGAGGCACGAAAAAGTAGTTTCACGTTGCAGTCATTAGCCTTGCTAAGTTATCGTGTGTATTGCACAACGATCTTGTGATCACCCCTCAAGGGAACTCAAGGGAAGCGGGAGCGGCCATGCGGCAAGTAAAGGACCCACTCGACGAAGGCGCGGGCGCGGGAGCCGGCAGTCTGCTGCGTCAGCCCAAGGCGGTCTGGGCGACCGCGGGCGCCTCCGTCGTCGCCTTCATGGGCATCGGACTGGTCGACCCGATTCTGCCCTCCATCGCCAAGGGCCTGGACGCCACGCCGAGCCAGGTGTCCCTGCTCTTCACCTCGTACTTCCTGATCACCGCCGTCGCGATGCTGGTCACGGGGTTCGTGTCCAGCCGGATCGGCGGCAAGAAGACCCTGCTTGTGGGGCTCGCCCTGGTGGTCGTCTTCGCGGCGCTCGCCGGCACGTCGAACTCGGTGGGCGAACTCGTCGGCTTCCGGGCCGGCTGGGGGCTGGGCAACGCGCTGTTCGTCTCCACGGCGCTCGCCGTCATCGTGGGCGCGGCGGCCGGCGGCAGCGCGGCGGCGATCCTGCTCTACGAGTCCGCGCTCGGACTCGGCATGGCGTGCGGGCCGCTGCTCGGCGCGATCCTCGGCGACATGAAGTGGCGCTACCCCTTCTTCGGCACCGCGGCGCTCATGGCGATCGGCTTCATCGCGATCACGGCGTTCCTGAAGGAGCAGCCGAAGCCGGCGCGCAAGACCTCGCTGCTCGACCCGATCAAGGCGCTCGGCCACGGCGGGCTCGCCTCGGCGGCCGCGTCCGCCTTCTTCTACAACTACGCGTTCTTCACGGTCCTCGCCTTCACCCCGTTCGTCCTGAACATGTCGCCGTACAAGTCGGGTGGCGTCTTCTTCGCCTGGGGCGTGCTGCTCGCGGTGTTCTCGGTGCTCGTCGCGCCGCGGCTCCAGGAGCGGTTCGGCTCCCTGAAGGTGCTCGGCGGATCGCTGGTGCTGCTCGCGGCGGACCTGGTCGTGCTCGGCTATGGCAGCCACACGACGGCGGTGGCGGCGACGGTCGCCTCCGGCGCGTTCATCGGCCTCAACAACACCGTCTACACGGAGTTGGCGCTCGGCGTCTCGGACGCGCCCCGGCCGGTGGCGAGCGCGGGCTACAACTTCGTCCGCTGGTTCGCGGCGGCCGCGGCGCCGTACTTCGCACCGAAGATCGAGGAGTGGAGCGACATCCACGTCCCGTTCGTGGTGGCGGCGGTGGCGGCGGTCGTCGGCGCGGTGATCGTGTGGGTGCGGCGGGCGTCGCTCACGCACGAGGCGGAGGAGCTGCGGCCGGCGCATGCGGCCGAGGACGGGGTCTCGGCGTTCGCGAACTGAGCCCCCGGCCCGGCTGCCCGACCCCGGCCTGTGGAGGCCACCCCAGCTTGTCCGGCCGCCCGACCCCGGCCTACGGAGCCACCCCAGCTTGTCCGGCTGCCCGACCCCGGCCCAGCAGAGGCCACCCCAGCCCGTCCGGCGATTGAGGACGAGGGCCGTTCAGGCCCGAACCGGGGTCTGGGGCGGAGCCCCAGGCAACCCCGCCTTCGGATGCGGACCGTGCCCGCTTCTCGCGCAGTTCCCCGCGCCCCTGGCGGCATGGGTGCCGGGCAGCATGCCCATCCTCAGCCCGCCCGACTGCTCGACCCCGGCCCATGCGGGCCACCTCAGCCCGTCCGGCGATTGAGGACGAGCGCCTTTCGGGCGCGAACAGGGTCTGGGGCGGAGCCCCGGGCAACCCCGCTTCCGTCTGCGGACCGTGCCTGCGTCTCGCGCAGTTCCCCGCGCCCCTAGGTGGGTCGGCCTGGGCGGCATGCCCACCCCGGGCAACCCCAGCCCGTCCGGCGATTGAGGACGAGCGCCCTCAAGGCGCGACACGGGGTCTGGGGCGGAGCCCCAGGTGTGGCGGGGTCAGGTCAGGGGGACCGACGGGCGGAGCGGGTCGCGGAGGTCCGTGCCCTGGGCGAGCCAGCGCTCCTGCAGCTCCTCCGCCCCCCGCACCCGCTTCCACGCCGCCTCATTCGCAGTCATCGGCAACAACGGCAGGAACCGGACCGGATCCATCGGCTCGTCCAGCTCCAGGTCTTCGACGAGGCCGCCCGGCTCGGCCACCAGGACCGAGGTGAAGGGGGCGCCGGGCCACAGCGCCTCGCCGGTGTCGAGCGAGGCGCCCGGGGCCACCACCACACCCTCCACCTGGGGCGACGCGGCGAGCACGGCGAGCGCGCGGAGCACCTTGTCGGTATCGGCGAGCCCGGCCCGCACGGACAGGATCAGCTCGGCCCGCGGGCCCTTGACCGGGTCGGCGAGCGCGGCGGTCGGATCGGCCATCGGCTGGGCGGACATGCCGAGGGTCGCGTACCGGACGATGTCGCCCTCGGTGAACCGCAGCACCTCGATCCGGTCCGTACCGAGAAAGGTGACCGCGGCGCGCGCGTCCGGCTCGCCCAGCGCGGTGCGCAGCCGGGCCTCAACCAGAGCAAGAACATCAACCATGGGCCGAGCATAGAAGGCGTATGCAAGCGGCAAAGAGGGGGCTTGCGCAACGGTGGGCTGATAGTCTTGGCCGCTGTTCGGGACAGCAGGAAGTTCCCCACGGGGGACCGGCTGGAGGAGGTGGGGCTGCGATGGATCGAAGTCGGCCTGGCAGTACCAACCGCTCTTCCGCACGGCTGCGTTGTTCCCGGTGATCTGAATCTCTCGGTGATCCGAGAGCCTCTTTACCCGGCCTCCGCGCCCGGAAACACCTGAGTCTCATGGCGTTTCGCCCAACGGAAGAGCACATCGCCTCGCCTTGTCCGTTTCAGTAGCGAACGCCGTCCGCGCGTGCCCCTGTGGTGCCGCCCGCTTTGCGAACGTGTGCAATTGACGCCTTACGGGGCCCTTCGCCCCTCGGTCTCCTTCGCCGCAGCACGTCCTCATTCCGGGCAGTTCCAGAGCGTCACGCCCTGCGACGGCCCTCCGTGAAGGAGTCCTGCCATGTCGATGATCCGTGACCTGCGCGCCGTGGTCCGCCCCGCACTGCGCAAGACCAGCACCCCGTACAACGGCTACGACACCACCCGCGACCCGTCGGCGAGCAGCGCCGTCGTGGACTGCGCGGTCTACCGCGACGGGCGGCGCGTGCAGTCCCCGCAGTGCGTCCCGGCGCCGGCCGGCGCGTCCACGCAAGAGCCGGTGTGCCTGACGCCGCGTGAGGCGATGCGCCGGGTGCGCGAGGACGGGGGCTTCGCGTGGATCGGCCTGCACGAGCCGACCGAGGCCGAATTCGCCGGTATCGCGGCCGAGTTCGGGCTCCACCCGCTCGCCGTGGAGGACGCGGTCCACGCGCACCAGCGGCCGAAGCTGGAGCGGTACGACGACACCCTGTTCACCGTCTTCAAGACGATCCACTACGTGGAGCACGCCGAGCTCACCGCGACCAGCGAGGTCGTCGAGACCGGCGAGGTGATGTGCTTCACCGGCCGGGACTTCGTCATCACCGTGCGGCACGGCGGCCAGGGCTCGCTGCGCGCGCTGCGCAACCGGCTCCAGAGCGACCCCGAACTCCTCGCCAAGGGCCCCTCCGCCGTCCTCCACGCCATCGCCGACCAGGTGGTCGACGGATATCTGGCGGTCGTGGACGCGGTGCAGGACGACATCGACGAGGTCGAGATCGAGGTGTTCTCGGCCCCGGCCAAGGGCAGCCCGCGCGGCGTGGACGCCGGCCGGATCTACCAACTCAAGCGCGAGGTGCTGGAGTTCAAGCGCGCGGTCTCGCCGCTGCTCCGTCCCATGCAGCTCCTGAGCGAGCGCCCGATGCGCCTGGTCGACCCGGACATCCAGAAGTACTTCCGTGACGTGGCCGACCACCTCGCCCGCGTACAGGAACAGGTCGTCGGCTTCGACGAACTGCTCAACTCGATCCTCCAGGCCAACCTCGCCCAGGCCTCCGTCGCGCAGAACGAGGACATGCGCAAGATCACGTCCTGGGCCGCCATCATCGCCGTCCCGACGATGGTCTGCGGCGTGTACGGCATGAACTTCGACCACATGCCGGAGCTGCACTGGAAGTACGGCTACCCGATCTCGATGGGCCTGGTGGCCGTGGCCTGCCTCGTCATCCACCGCACCCTGAAGCGCAACGGCTGGCTCTGAGAGGTCAGTTGGCGCGGCCCGCCCGGACGACGAGGGCGAGTCCGGCCATGATCACCAGCAGCGCCGGGTAGGCGAGCGCCGGGGGCTGCTGGCCGAGCCAGAGCGCGGCGATGAGGGCGGCGCCGGGGGTCTCCAGCAGGATCGCCGTGGAGGTGACGGACGCGCCCAGGTTCGCCACCACGCGGTTGAGCAGCGAGTGCCCGATCAGCTGGGCGGCGAGCGTGAGCACGGCGAGCTTCACCCAGGTCGCACCGGAGTACGAGGTGAGGTCGGCGCCGCTGAGGAGGGACGCGGCCAGGAGCCCGGCGGCGGCCGTGCCGTAACAGAGGTAGGTGTACGGCACGGTGTCCACGCTCCTGCGGACCTCGGCGCCGAGCAGCACGTACCCGGCGGCCGCGATGCCCCCGCCGAGGGCGAGCGCGTCCCCGGCGAGGGCGCGCGGCGACAGGCTGAGGTCGACGCCGGTGAGCATCATGACGCCCACGCAGGCGGCCAGCGTGCCGCTCCACACCAGGGCCGGGGGCCGGTGTCCGCGCAGCCGCAGCGCGAGGGTCGTCCAGATCGGCGTGGTGGTGCACAGCGCGGTCGAGGAGGCGACGGACGTCATGCTCAGGCTCGGCAGCCACAGCGCGAAGTGCAGCGCGAGGAGGGCGCCCGCGCCGACCGTCAGGCTCACCTCGCGCCGGGTCAGGGCGCGCAGCCGCGCCCGGTACCTGAACCAGGCCACCGGCGTCAGGGCGCCCACCGCGAAGGCGTTGCGCCAGAACGCGACGGCGAGCGCGGGCGCGGCGGTCGCGGCGATCAGCGGCGCGGACAGGGAGACGCCGGCGATGGCGACTCCGAGCAGTACGAAGTCGGTGCGGGGCGCGGCGAGCTGCGGCGCGGGGGTGGTGGCAGTGGTCACGGGCGCAGCGTAAGGGCCATGGCGGGATTACGGAACTGACTATTCTGCGGGGCCTCTACTGTGGTGCCCATGACGCAGACGTTGCTCGACCAGGCCCTTGTCGAGGAGGCCACCAAGAAGTCGGGGCTCATCTGGGTGCGCGGCACCGGGGTGGCCGAGCGGGCCCTGTGGCACGCGTGGATCGACGGGGCCGCGTACGTCGTGGGCGGCGGACCGGGCGAGCAGCCGCTCGACGGCCTCGCGGACGGCGGCACGGCGCAGGTGCTCGTCCGCTCCAAGGACAAGGGCGGGCGCCTGGTGACCTGGGAGGCCCGCGTCCGCGAGATCCCGTCGGGCTCCCCCGCGTGGGACACGGCGGTGGCGGAGCTGAAGGGCAAGCGGCTCAACGCGCCCGACGGCGAGGCGATGCCGGCGCGCTGGGCGGCCGAGTGCCGCCTGCTGAGCCTGACGCCGCAGGGCCCCCTGGCGCCGGCCCCGGAGGGCTCGCTCGCGGCGGCCCCGGTGGCGTCCCCCGCCACGACCCGGCACCCGGTGCCGGCCGCGCTGCCCAAGCTGCTGTTCAAGCGCAAGCGGCGCTGAGCCCCGGTTCAGGTTCCGCGGGCCTAGGTCGTCGGGAGCTGTTTGCCGTAGTCCACGGTGGCGTCCTTGGCCGGCGGCGCCAGCGTGAAGTCCTTGTTCCAGTCGGCCAGTTCGAGGACGCCCGCCCCGCCGGCCCGCTCGAAGCGCAGGGGGTAGGGCGTGCCCTTGAGGGAGACGTCGAGGGTGCCGCCCTCGCCGTCCTTGCCCGCCTCGATCCGTACGGTACGGACCGCGCCGACCTCGGAGCGGTCGCCCTTGGAGAGCGTGCCCTCAAGGCCGAGCACACCCTTGAGCAGCACCGTCTTCTCGGTGAACCCGCGCAGTTGCAGATAGGCCGGGTCGCGCGACGGCACCTTGACGTACTTGTCGTCGAGCTTGCCCGCGGCCGCGCTCGCGCCGCCGGAGTCGCCCCGCGCCCAGAACCCGGCGTCCGCCTTCAGGAACAGGTCCTCGCCCACCCGCAGCAGCCCGAACGTGCTCTTCTGCGAGGTGACCGTGCCCGTGGCGCCGCTGCTCTTCAGCTTCATGTCGATCTTGTACGAGCCGCCCTTGCTGACCAGCGTGCCCGACAGGCGCACCGCGTCCGCGCCGTCGGCCGCGGCCCGCGCCTTGTCCTCGATCTCGGGGGCGGACAGCTTGCCGACTCCGTTGGTCCCTTCGTCCGGATCCGAGCCGCACGCGGTGAGGCCCGCGGCGAGCCCCGCGCACAGCACGAGGGACAGGGCGGCCCGGCGGGCCCGTACCCGCGGGGACCGGGGGGATGGCGAGGTCACCTGCGCACTGCCTCTCGCATGGATGTGGGGGTCGGCAGACCGCACCCTACCCGCACGGTCGCCGCCGCCCGCCGGGGCGCCGTACGGACGACCCGCAAGGGCGTACCGTGCGACCACCGGCTAGCCTGAAGCCCTTGTCGCGCGGTGCATCGCGGCACGTGGGACACGCGCGGGACACCCGGAACAGAAGGAGGCGCTCACATGGCGGCAGGCGCCCCCCGGGTCTTCGTCTCCCACCTCTCCGGTGTCGCCGTCTTCGACCCCAACGGCGACCAGGTCGGCCGGGTGCGCGACCTGGTGGCGATGCTGCGGGTCGGCCGCCGGCCCCCGAGGCTGCTCGGCATCGTCGTCGAGGTGGTGAGCCGCCGGCTCATCTTCCTGCCGATGACCCGGGTCACCGGCGTGGAGTCCGGTCAGGTCATCACCACGGGCGTGGTCAACCTGCGCCGGTTCGAGCAGCGTCCCACCGAGCGGCTGGTGCTGGGCGAACTCCTGGACCGGCGGGTCACGCTGGTCGAGAGCGGCGAGCAGGTCACCGTGCTCGACGTGGCGATCCAGCAGCTCCCGGCCCGTCGCGACTGGGAGATCGACAAGGTCTTCGTACGCCGCGGCAAGTCGGGCGCGCTGCGGCGCAAGGGCGAGACGCTCACCGTGGAGTGGTCGGCCGTCACCGGGTTCTCGCTGGAGGAGCACGGGCAGGGCGCCGAGAACCTCGTCGCCACGTTCGAGCAGCTGCGCCCCGCGGACCTCGCCAACGTCATGCACCACCTCTCCCCCAAGCGGCGCGCCGAGGTGGCCGCCGCCCTCGATGACGACCGGCTCGCCGACGTCCTGGAGGAGCTGCCCGACGACGACCAGGTCGAGATCCTCGGCAAGCTGAAGGACGAGCGGGCCGCCGACGTCCTGGAGGCGATGGACCCGGACGACGCCGCCGACCTGCTCTCGGAGCTGCCCGAGGAGGACAAGGAGCGCCTCCTCACCCTGATGCAGCCCGACGACGCGGCGGACGTGCGCCGGCTGCTGTCGTACGAGGAGCGCACGGCGGGCGGTCTGATGACGACCGAGCCGATCGTGCTGCGCCCCGACGCCACGGTCGCCGACGCGCTGGCCCGGGTGCGCCAGCAGGACCTCTCGCCGGCGCTCGCCGCACAGGTCTACGTCTGCCGGCCGCCGGACGAGACGCCGACCGGCAAGTACCTCGGCATGGTGCACTTCCAGCGGCTGCTGCGGGAGCCGCCGTTCACGCTGGTCAGCTCGGTGGTGGACAGCGACCTGAAACCGCTGCCGCCGAACGCCTCGCTGCCGTCGGTGACCAGCTTCCTCGCCGCGTACAACATGGTGGCCGCGCCCGTGGTGGACGACAGCGGCTCCCTGCTCGGCGCGGTCACCGTCGACGACGTACTCGACCACCTGCTGCCCGACGACTGGCGCGAGACGGAGTTCCACGGTCCCGAGGGGGTGCCGGATGGGCGGCACTGACCGCACGGACGAGCGCACCCGGGCGAGCGGCGCGAGCGCCGTGACGCGCGGCCGCGCCCGGCTCGACCAGCCGCGCTCGGGGCGGGGGCGGCTGCTGCCGGAGTGGGACCCGGAGGCGTTCGGCCGGTTCAGCGAGCGGATCGCGCGCTTCCTCGGCACCGGACGGTTCATCGTCTGGATGACCCTGATCATCATCCTGTGGGTCGCCTGGAACATCTTCGCGCCGGGCAGCCTGCGCTTCGACAACTACCCGTTCATCTTCCTCACGCTCGCCCTCTCCCTCCAGGCCTCGTACGCGGCCCCGCTGATCCTGCTCGCGCAGAACCGGCAGGACGACCGCGACCGGGTCACCCACGAGCAGGACCGCAAGCAGAACGAGCGGTCCATCGCCGACACCGAGTACCTCACCCGGGAAATCGCGGCGCTGCGCATGGGCCTCGGCGAGGTGGCCACCCGCGACTGGATCCGCTCCGAACTCCAGGACCTGGTCAAGGAGATGGACGAGCGCCGGAACGTATTCCCGCACGAGCGCGCCCACGGACGTGACGAAGGCGACCGCTGACAGGGCTTTCCGTACCGTGCGGTAAGCGCCGTACCATCACCGTATGGCTACGGAAGACGCGGTGCTTGAGGCACTGGCGACGGTGAACGACCCCGAGATCCACCGACCGATCACTGAGCTCGGCATGGTCAAATCGGTGGAGATCGGGACGGACGGGGCGGTTGCCGTCACGGTGTACCTGACCGTCTCCGGCTGCCCGATGCGCGAGACCATCACGAAGAACGTGACGGAGGCGGTCGAGCGGGTCGAGGGCGTCAGCCGCGTCGACGTGACGCTCGACGTGATGAGCGACGAGCAGCGCAAGGACCTGGCGTCCGCGCTGCGCGGCGGCACCGCCGAGCGCGAGGTGCCCTTCGCCCAGCCCGGCTCGCTGACCCGCGTGTACGCGGTCGCCTCCGGCAAGGGCGGCGTGGGCAAGTCCTCGGTGACGGTCAACCTGGCGGCCGCGATGGCGGCGGACGGCCTGAAGGTCGGCGTCGTGGACGCGGACATCTACGGTCACTCCGTGCCCCGCATGCTGGGCGCCGACGGGAAGCCCACCCAGGTCGAGAACATGATCATGCCGCCGTCCGCGCACGGCGTGAAGGTCATCTCCATCGGCATGTTCACGCCGGGCAACGCCCCGGTCGTGTGGCGCGGCCCGATGCTGCACCGCGCGCTCCAGCAGTTCCTCGCGGACGTGTACTGGGGCGACCTGGACGTGCTCCTGCTCGACCTGCCGCCGGGCACCGGTGACATCGCGATCTCGGTGGCCCAGCTGGTGCCCAACGCCGAGATCCTCGTGGTGACCACCCCGCAGCAGGCCGCCGCCGAGGTCGCCGAGCGGGCCGGATCCATCGCCGTGCAGACCCACCAGAAGATCGTCGGCGTCGTCGAGAACATGGCGGGTCTGCCCTGCCCGCACTGCGACGAGATGGTCGACGTGTTCGGCACGGGCGGCGGCCAGAAGGTCGCCGACGGCCTGACCAAGACGACCGGCGCCACCGTGCCGGTGCTCGGCTCCATCCCGATCGACGTGCGGCTGCGCGAGGGCGGCGACGACGGCAGGCCCGTCGTCCTGTCCAACCCCGACTCCCCCGCCGGCGCCGCGCTGCGCGCCATCGCGGGCAAGCTGGGCGGCCGCGCCCGCGGCCTGTCGGGCATGTCGCTCGGGATCACCCCGCGCAACAAGTTCTAGGCCGCGTACGGCCGCGGTGGCCGGTATCGGCAGCGGTAAGGGGCGCCCGCCATTGCGGGCGCCCCTCACGCGTGCCTGGATGCGGTCACCGGGCGACCCTCACGCGTGAGGGTGCCGGGCCGGCCTCACGCGTACGAGGCGAGGTCCTCGATCACCGAGAATCCGAGCCCGTACGCGCTCAGGCCACGCCCGTAGGCGCCCAGGTGCACACCGCTGCGCGCGGAGCCCGCGAGGACCCAGCCGAACTCGGACTCGCGGTAGTGGAACTCGGTCGGCTCGCCGTCGACGGGCAGCGAGAGCGTCGACCAGTCGGACCCCGCCAGGTCGTCGGCGAGCTCCCAGGCCGTCTCGGTCTGCTGGTCGAGCCAGTCGCCGCGCAGCACGTGGTCCATCTGCGCGGGCCAGGTGAAGGACAGCAGCCCCGACCCGGCGAGCCAGGCCGCCGAGGAGACCGAGGTGGCCTCCAGGACGCCCGTACCGTCCCCGCTGCGGCGCACGGGGGTGGCGGGGATGCTCACGACCACCGCGAACCGCTCACGGTCGCTCACGGCCGCCGCCTCGGGCCGTATCGACGGCTCGTCGCCGTGCCCGATCGAGCCGTGCTGGACCGTGCCGTCGGCGGCCGCGGTCACCTGCATCAGCCAGCGCGGCCCGGTGAACGCCTCGTCGAGGCCGTACCAGGGGAAGGGCGCGCGCAGATAGCCGTCGACCATACGCCGGGCCGCCGGCACTCCCTCCGGTGTGGACTGGGCGCCCTGGGGCGCCCCTTGAGCGGACTGCCCCGCTGCCCGGCTTGTCGTCTCCATCTGCCCGGCCGCCTCCTAGATCAGTAGCGTCCGGAGCGGCCCGCCCCCCTCGGGCGTCCTGGCTTCCGGACAGATGGAGGATAGCCACCTGATCGCGGCTCGCCGGAAAAGCCCATGTGGGATTGGCGTGTATCGGCGCGGAGCGGCGTCCGTCAGGTGGCGTCCGCGTCGAACGGGGGACGCTCGCCCGGGTCGAGCTGAGCACGCTTCTTGACCAGGTCGGGGCCGCCGCCCGAGCCGTTCACCGACCCGTTGACCGCCGCGGCGGCCGGGGCGGACTCGCGGCCGTTCACGGCGTCCGCGACCTCTTCCATGTCCTTGCGGAGGTCGAAGCTGTTGCGGATCTCCTTCAGGCCCAGGTCGTCGTTCTCCATCAGCTGCTTGCGGACGAACGTCTTGGGGTTCAGGTCCTCGAACTCGAAGTCCTTGAACTCGGGGCCGAGCTCGGCCCGGATGTCCTGCTTGGCGCTCTCCGAGAAGGAGCGCACCTTGCGGATCACGTTCGAGACGTCCTGAATCAGCTTGGGCAGCTTGTCCGGGCCGAAGATGAGCACGGCGAGGATTACGAGGGTGCCCAGCTCCATGGGCCCTATGTCAGTGAACACCCGCTGCTCCTCGTGTTCTCATTGCTCGCGATCCCGGCGCCCGGTCTCAGCTCCGCGTCCCGTCATGGACCGCTCCACGGTACCCGGCCGAACTGTCGACGCGGTACCTCCGGGGTGACCATTGGACGTCGGAACAGGGCCGGACGGGCGGGGACCGCCCGTACGGCGGTGTCCCGCGCTCAGGACGCCGAGCCGAGGGTCAGGGTCAGCTCCCGCTCCGTGCCGCCCCGCAGCACGGTCAGAACCAGCCGGTCCCCGGGGCGGTGGGCGCGGATCTTGACGATCAACTCCTCGCCGCCGTGCACCCGCTGACCGTCCACCTTGGTGATCACGTCCTGCGCCTTGACGCCGGCCTTGTCGCCGGGGCCGCCCGGGACGACGGCCGGCTTGCCGTCGCTCGCCTTGTCGCCGACGCGCGCGCCGTCGCCGCTGTACTTCATGTCGAGCGTGACGCCGATCACCGGGTGGGTGGCCCGGCCCGTGTTGATCAGCTCCTCGGCGACGCGCTTGGCCTGGTTGACCGGTATGGCGAAGCCGAGCCCGATCGATCCGGCCTGGCCGCCGGCCTCGGTGCTGCCGCTGCCCGCGGACCGGATCGCGCTGTTGATGCCGATGACGCGCGCCTTGGAGTCGACGAGCGGGCCGCCGGAGTTGCCCGGGTTTATCGGGGCGTCGGTCTGGAGCGCGTCCACATAGCTGACGTCGCTGCCGTCCCCGCTCTCGCCGCCCGCGGTGATGGGGCGCTCCTTGGCGCTGATGATGCCGGACGTCACGGTGTTGGAGAGGTCGAAGGGCGCCCCGATCGCCACCACCGGGTCGCCGACCATCACGTTGTCGGAGTTGCCGAGCGCCAGGGGCTTCATCCCCGATACGCCGTCGACCCGGACGACCGCGAGGTCGTACCCGGCGTCGCGCCCGACCACCTGCGCGGACGCGCTCTCGCCGCCGCTGAACGTCACGGAGATCTTGCCCGAGGTGCCGGCGGGCTGCACGACGTGGTTGTTGGTCAGGATGTGCCCGGCGTTGTCGAGCACGAAGCCGGTACCGGTGCCGGACTCGGTGGCCCCGGTGACATGGATGGTGACCACGCTCGGCAGCGCGCTCGCGGCGATCCCGGCGACGCTGTCCGGCGCGCGGCCCTGCGGCTCCTTGTCGGCCTGCGGCAGGTGCACGCTGGTGAGCCTGCCGTTGCGCTCCACGTACGCCCCTACGCCGCCGCCGATGCCTCCCGCGACCAGCGCGAGCAGCACCGCCCCGGCGAGCAGCGCCCCGCGCCGCCGCCTCCTCGGCTCCGGCACCGGCCCGGCGGCGCTGAACGGCTCGTGTGGCGCACCCCACGGGTCGTACGCGCCCCACTGCGGGGCGGGACCCGCCGGGCCCTGCGGGCCGGGTCCGGGTACGGCGGGTGCGGCCTCCGCCGGGGCGGGTCCCGGGTACGGCGGCGCCGGGGTGGCTGGTGCCTGAGCTGCGGCATAGGTGCCCTGAGGCGGCAGCACCGTCCCCCCGGGCGGCGTCGGCACCGGCCGCTGCACGGGCGGCGCGGGCGCCCACGGTCCGGGCCCGCCGTAGGGCGGGGTGCCATAGGGATCCGGCGCGTGCAGCGGCCCAATCCGCTCGGCGCGGGGGGCGTCGACGGCAGGGAGGTGTGCGCTCTCGGTGCCGGGCGCGGCGGCGGTCCCGGCGGCCGCGGGGGCCGCGGCGCCCTCGTCCACGGGGGCGGGGCGGGTCGGGGCCGGCGGCGCCAAGTCGTAGGTGTCGACCGGGGCTTCGGCCGGACCGGGTGACTCGATGGAGTCGGCGGCGGCCGGCGCGGGGCGTGCCTCGTCGAGGGGCTCGGCGGGGCCGGTCGCCGGAGCGGGCTCGGTGGCGCGGGGGTGGCCCGTCGACGGACGGTTCCACCACCTGGGCTTCGGTCCGGTGGGCTGCTGCTCGTTCATGCTCTCCCCGCGACTGACCCGCGTGCTCCGGCGAGCACCCCTCCCCGGATTCAACCAGGTCGCCCGCGGCGGCGGCAGAGCGCGGCCCCTGGACCCGGCTCGGGCTGGGCGTGGCGCCTACGGGCGACCCCTGCCGGGGCCGGCCCCGGCAGGGGTCGCGGCGCGGTCAGCGCCGGGCGTAGAGGGGGAGCCCCGACGCCACCGGCGCAGCCGACCGCACCGGCGCCGCCGGGGTCACGGTCGGGGTGGCGGCGAGCACGCTCTGGGTGAGGTCGGTCGTGGTGAGCGGGAGCGTCGCCACGGCCGGCCGTATCAACGGCGGCAAGGACGAGCCGTTCAGCCGGCCGACGGGGAACGCGCCGCCGAGCGGCCGCACCGGCCCGTTCTGCGCGGGCATCGCGCTCAGCCCGCGGAATCCCGGGGTGGCGGGCGCGGTGGGCTGGGCCGCCATCGCGGACAGCAGCCCTGCGGTGGCGCCCCCGCGACGGCGGTCCTCGGCGGAGCCGCTGCTCTGCGCGGCGCTGCCGGAACGCAGCGGCACGACACTGCTGCCGCTGCCCGCCGCGCGGGCACCGGAGGCCGAGCCGAGCGGAAGCGTCCCGCCGAGAGCGATGGCCGCGAGAGACACGGCGCTCGCGGCGGCGAAGGCGAACCTGCGCCCGCGCCAGGGCGAGCCCGGCCGGTCCTGCTCGGAGCGGCCCACCTCGTGGATGCGGAAGCCGCCCGTCAGCGCGCCGGGCAGGACCGCGGCGTGGGAGCCGGCGGGCACGTATCCGAAGTCACCGGGGCGGGAGACGCGCGGGTCGGCGGGGCCGCCGGGCTCGGGGTGCGCCTCGCCGAGTCTTCCGAAGAAGCCGTCGGCGTGGTGTCCCCCGCCGAACGGTCCCTGCGAGCCGTCGTCGTCACCGCCTCTTCCCACGGGGCCGCCGGGCAGCCCCTGGAGCCGGGCGAGGAAGTTCTCCGACGGCGGTGGCGGCGCGGTGCGCGCGAAGACGCTCTTCAGGTTGCGCTGGGCGTCGGCCTCCGCCTTGCACTTGGCGCAGGTCGCCAGGTGGGACAGGACGCGTTCGCGTGCGTCGTGGTTCAGCTCGCCGTCGACGAGGGCCGCGAGCCGGTCGCCGAGGTGCTGTTCCGCGGGGGTGGGATCCGTATCACTCACGCCATCCCCTCTCCGGCCACCCCGAGCGCTCCGGGCGCCACCCCCGCCAGCGCACGCTGCTGCTCGGCGCGGGCTTCGGGCGAACGGTGCTGGAGGGCCTTGCGCAGATGGGAGCGGCCACGGTGGATCCGGCTGCGGACCGTGCCGAGCTTCACTCCGAGGGTGGCCGCGATCTCCTCGTAGGAGAGCCCCTCGATGTCACAGAGCACGACGGCCGCGCGGAACTCGGGCGCGAGCGTGTCCAGCGCCTGCTGCACATCGGCGTCGAAGTGGGCGTCGTTGAACGCCTGTTGGGGGTTGGGCTCGCGGCTGGGCAGTCGCTCCGCCGCGTCGTCGCCGAGCGCGTCGAAACGGATGCGCTGACGGCGGCGGACCATGT
The DNA here is from genome assembly GCF_026343295.1 of Streptomyces sp. NBC_00083. Classification (GTDB taxonomy): domain Bacteria; phylum Actinomycetota; class Actinomycetes; order Streptomycetales; family Streptomycetaceae; genus Streptomyces. Next base: position 676,084 of record NZ_JAPELY010000002.1, on the reverse strand, counting down.
CGAGGAAGAGGTTGGTGGTGATGCGGTGCAGCCAGCCCTCGAAGGTGCCCGGCGTGTACGTCGACAGCGAGCGGAAGACGCGGACGAAGACTTCCTGGGTGAGGTCCTCGGCGTCGTGCTGATTGCCCGTCAGACGGTAGGCGAGGCGGTAGACGCGGCCACTGTGCGTGCTGACGATCTCCTCCCACGTAGGGGGAGTCCACGCCTGGGAATCCGCGTCGGCGAACGTCGCGGTAGTTGCGGAGCTGGTAGCGCGGGAACGGTCAGCAATGTCGGTCACGGATTTCGGCTCACCCGCCGACCTGAGAAAGCGCCGCAGCACTCCTCCCCGATCCACAGGCGCAGCCGCACCTCCCCTGTCGGCTCTGGTGGTGTCCAGTGGAGCCCCTACCATAGCCACCTCGCCCGTTAGCTCCGGATAAGAATCTTTACGTGCATTTGGGGACGGCTTCCGCCCCTCTTCCGTGATCGCGACCATGTGCTCCCCCCGCGGTTCCCCTGTCCTGCATAACGCGCGGTCCCATCTGCGGGTTCCCGACTCCAGCGGATACAGTCACCGTTGCGCCAACCAAGGGGACAGGAGAGGGCCATTACCGCCAACCGGCAGACGAGCTGGGCGTTCGCCGACGCCTTTGTCGCCGAGGACGACGCGCTGCGCTGGGCCCGTGACCGGGCCCGGGAGGCAGGCCTGCGTTCGGTGTCCCCGGGGACGGGCGCCGCACTGCGTCTGCTCGCTGCCACGGCGGACGCCAAGGCGGTCGCGGAGATCGGCACGGGGACCGGCGTCTCCGGCATCTATCTGCTGCAAGGGCTGCGGCCGGACGGCGTGCTGACCACCGTCGACCCGGAGCCGGAGCGCCAGCAGTTCGCCAAGCAGGCGTTCCGCGCCGCGGGCTTCGCCACGAACCGGGCCCGCTTCATCCCCGGCCGCGCCCTCGACGTCCTGCCGAGACTCGCGGACGGCGGCTACGACCTGGTGTTCTGCGACGGTGACCGCATGGAGTCCCTCGACGTGCTCGCTGAATCGTTGCGCCTGCTGCGGCCCGGCGGAATCGTCTGTTTCGAGGGCGTCTTCGCGGACGGCCGCACCGTCGACTCCGCGGCCCAGCCGCCGGAGGTCCTGCGGCTGCGGGAGCTGCTGCGCTCGGTGCGCGAGAGCCCCGAGCTGGTGGCGTCCCTGCTGCCGGTCGGCGACGGTCTGCTCTGCGCCGTGCGCCGCGGCTGACCCGGCGCCCTCACGCCCCGGGCCCGCCGGGACCGTCCGGCCCCTGCCGCACTCACCACACCCGCAGCGCCCGCCCCCACGCACAACACCGCCCCGGCACGGCATGCACGATCGTGCACACCGAACCGGGGCGGTGAAGAGTCTGCGTCGGACCCGCTAACTCAGCCGACGACCTTCTTGAGGGCATCGCCGAGCGCATCGGCCTCGTCCGGAGTCAGCTCGACGACTAGCCGACCGCCGCCTTCGAGCGGAACGCGCATGACAATGCCCCGCCCCTCCTTGGTCACCTCGAGCGGGCCGTCGCCCGTCCGCGGCTTCATGGCCGCCATGCTCGTTCCCCTTCCTGAAACCAGCTCATCGTCAGCCGACGGCCCCCGGGATTGGGTACGCGTCACGGCATCGAACACATTGCTTCCAGGTCATTATCCCGCATCCCAGGACCCGATGACCAACATCGGTCCGCATCGCTTGCGCAACGCGCTCTATCAAAACCACACAATTCGGCGATCCGCCTGCGATACTTCGCCGCCGCCGGATCCCCCCGGCACCCGGATTGTTTGACGCAGGTCACATGCCCGGCCGCCGTGATCTCCGCCATGCTGAGCGGATACGACGACGAAGCAGCATCCGCGACGGAGGGGATCCCACCATGGCCGACACCGTGCTCTACGAGGTGAGCGACGGGCTCGCGACGATCACGATCAACCGGCCCGAGGCCATGAACGCGATGAACACCGAGGCGAAGGTCGCGCTCCGCGAGGCGGTACGCTCCGCCGCCGCGGATCCCGCGGTGCGCGCCGTGCTGCTCACCGCGGCCGGCCGGGCGTTCTGCGTCGGCCAGGACCTCAAGGAGCACGTCGCCTCGCTGACCGCGGACCGCGAGGCCGGCACCGGGCAGACCATGAGCACCGTGCGCGAGCACTACAACCCGATCCTGACGGCGCTCACCGGGATGCCGAAGCCCGTGGTGGCGGGCGTCAACGGCGTGGCGGCGGGGGCCGGACTCGGCTTCGCGCTGGCGGCGGACTACCGGGTGGTCGCGGACACCGCCGCGTTCAACACCTCGTTCGCGGGCGTCGCCCTGACCGCCGACTCGGGTGTCTCATGGACCCTGCCGCGCCTGATCGGCCAGTCCCGCGCCGCCGATCTGCTGCTGTTCCCGCGCTCGATCTCCGCGCAGGAGGCGTACGAGATCGGCCTGGTCAACAAGGTCGTACCGGCCGACGAGCTGGCCGCGCAGGCCCTCGCGGTGGCCCGCACCCTGGCCGGGGGCCCCACGGTGGCGTACGGCGCCCTGAAGGCCTCCCTGGCGTACGGCGCGGGCCACACGCTCGCCGAGGCGCTGGAGAAGGAGGACGAGCTCCAGGCGAAGGCGGGTGCCTCCGAGGACCACGCCATCGCGGTGGCCGCGTTCCTCGCCAAGGAGAAGCCGAAGTACGTCGGCCGCTGAGCGGACCGGCCGGGGCCGGGGCGGTGCTCAGGCGGCGCCCCGTGCCACGCAGTCGGCGAGGTGGTCGTCGACCAGGCCGCACGCCTGCATCAGGGCGTACGCCGTGGTCGGGCCGATGAAGCGCAGGCCGCGCTTCTTCAGGGCCTTCGACAGGGCCGTCGACTCGTCGGTGACGGCCGGGACGTCGGCGAGGGTGCGGGGGGCCGGGCGGGTGGCCGGGTCCGGCGCGTACGACCAGATGAGGGCGGTGAGCTCGCCCGGTGACCAGGCGGCGAGCGCCTGCGCGTTGGCGACGGTCGCCTCGATCTTGAGGCGGTTGCGGATGATGCCCGTGTCGCCGAGGAGCCGCTCCTTGTCGGCGTCGGTGAACTCCGCGACCGCCGCGATCTCGAAGTCGGCGAAGGCGCGCCGGAAGCCCTCGCGGCGGCGCAGGATCGTGATCCAGGAGAGCCCGGACTGGAAGGCCTCCAGGCTGAGCCGTTCGTACAGCGCGTCGTCGCCGTGGACCGGGCGGCCCCACTCGGTGTCGTGGTACGCCACGTAGTCCTCGGTGGACAGCCCCCAGGGGCAGCGCAGCCGCCCGTCGGGGCCGGGCACGGCCCCGCTCATCGCCGCGGCTCCTCGTCGGACGGCCCGCTCGCGCCGGGATCCGCATCGGGCCGGTGGGGTTCGGGCGCGGCGAAGGGATTCGGCTCGGGCGCGGCGAAGGGGTTCGGTTCGGGCGCGAGCCGCTGCGGCTCGGGGGCGAACGGGTGCGGCTGGGGGTCCTGGGCGCCCGCGACGGCCGCGGGGCGGCCCCCGGCGGCGGCCGACTGGAGCTCGGCGATCCGCGCGTCGCGCTCGGCGAGCTCCGCGCCGAGGCGGCTCAGCACGTCGTCCACGTCGGCCATCCGGTAGCCGCGCAGGACCACCGGGAGGCGCAGCCCCTCCACGTCGGCCCGGCCCACCGGGCGGTGTTCGGGCAGCGGGTCGACCAAGTTCTCCGGCTCGGCCTCGGGCAGCACCGCGGCGTCGTCCCCGCCGCCGCCCACCACGGCGAGGGTCACGGCGGTGACCACGACGACCATCGCGATCAGCAAGAACCAGAACACGAGCGAGCCTCTTCCCGACGCCGGAAACTGTCGGGTCCGATCGTGCCATGCGGCACTGACAGTTAGGGTCGCAGGCGGACAACGGCCCGGACCACAGCAAAGGACACAGGGGATGCACAGCGGAACGGACCGCGGCACGCTGCGGCTTGGCCGGCGCGAATTCGGCGCGGACGAACCGGTGATCATGGCGATCGTGAACCGGACCCCCGACTCCTTCTACGACCAGGGCGCGACCTTCCACGACGAACCCGCGCTGGCCCGCGTGGAGCAGGCGGTCGCCGAGGGCGCGGCCATCATCGACATCGGCGGGGTGAAGGCGGGCCCCGGCGAGGAGGTCACGGCCGAGGAGGAGGCGCGGCGCACCGTGGGGTTCGTCGCCGAGGTCCGCAAGAGGTTCCCCGAGGTCGTCATCAGCGTGGACACCTGGCGGCACGACGTCGGCGCGGCGGTCTGCGAGGCCGGGGCCGATGTCCTCAACGACGCCTGGGGCGGCGTCGATCCGAAGCTCGCCGAGGTCGCGGCGCGCTACGGCGCGGGCCTCGTCTGCACCCACGCGGGCGGCGTGGAGCCGCGCACCCGGCCGCACCGGATCGCGTACGACGACGTGATGGCGGACATCCTGCGGGTCACGGTCGGCCTGGCCGAGCGGGCGGCGGAGCTGGGGGTGCGGCCGGACGGGATCATGATCGACCCCGGGCACGACTTCGGGAAGAACACCCGGCACAGCCTGGAGGCGACGCGGCGTTTGGAGGAGATGACCGACACCGGGTGGCCGGTCCTGGTCTCGCTCTCCAACAAGGACTTCGTCGGCGAGACCCTCGACCGGCCGGTGAAGGAGCGGCTGATCGGGACACTGGCGACGACGGCGGTCTCCGCGTGGCTCGGCGCCCGGATCTACCGGGTGCACGAGGTGGCACAGACCCGTCAGGTCCTCGACATGGTCGCCTCGATCGCGGGCCACCGCGCGCCGGCGGTGGCCCGTCGGGGCCTGGCCTGAGGCCCGGCCCCGGGCGGGCCGCCGGGTCCTAGTGGCCCGTCTCCTTGGTGACGAGGGCGACGGCCTCGTCCACGTCGTCGGTGACGTGGAAGAGCAGCAGGTCGCCCTCGGACGCCTTGCCCTGGGCGATCACGGTGGTGCGCAGCCAGTCCACGAGGCCGCCCCAGTACTCCGTGCCGAACAGCACGATCGGGAAGCGGGTGACCTTGCGGGTCTGCACCAGGGTCAGCGCCTCGAACAGCTCGTCCAGGGTGCCGAGTCCGCCCGGCAGCACCACGAAGCCCTGTGCGTACTTGACGAACATGGTCTTGCGGACGAAGAAGTAGCGGAAGTTGATCCCGATGTCGACGTGCGGGTTGAGCCCCTGCTCGAAGGGGAGCTCGATGCCGAGGCCGACGGAGACGCCGTTGCCCTCGCGCGCGCCCCTGTTCGCGGCCTCCATCGCGCCGGGGCCGCCGCCGGTGATCACGGCGAAGCCCGCGTCGACCAGGGCCCGTCCGATCCGTACGCCCGCCTCGTACTCGGGCGAGCCGGCCGGCGTACGGGCCGAGCCGAACACGCTGATCGCGCTGGGCAGTTCGGCCAGGGCGCCGAAGCCCTCGACGAACTCCGACTGGATGCGCATGACCCGCCAGGGGTCGGTGTGCACCCACTGGGAGTCGCCCTCGGTGTCCAGGAGGCGCTGGTCCGTGGTGCCGGCCTGCACCTGATCGCGGCGGCGCAGTACCGGGCCGAGCCGCTGCTCTAGCCGCTGCTCCGCCGGAAATGCTCCCTCGGGGTTGGCCATGCCGTGCTCCCTCCGCTGACGATGTTGCGCGTGCTCAGCCAGGGTAGGTCGGTCAACGTGACGAATGGCGGAATTCCGGCAGGCCACGCCCCTTGCGAACCCCTGAACTGTGCGGTGCCCCGCGTCCGGCGGGGCGCCGCGCGCGCTCAGTCGGTCAGCCAGGACCGCAGCCGCTGCTCGCACTGGGTGATCCGCTCGACGGCGACGTGCTCGTCCCGCTTGTGGGCCAGGAGGGCGTCACCGGGGCCGTAGTTGACGGCGGGGACGCCGAGGTCGCCGAAGCGCGAGACGTCGGTCCAGCCGAACTTGGGCCGCGCGGTGCCGCCGACCGCCGCCATGAAGGCGGCCGCCGCGGGGTGCGAGAGGCCGGGCAGCGCGGCCCCGGAGTGGTCGTCCACGACGAACTCGGCGATGTCGCAGTCGGCGAAGACCTCGCGGACGTGGGCCAGCGCCTGGTCGCCGCTGAGGTCGGGCGCGTACCGGTAGTTGACGGTGACCGTGCACGCGTCCGGGATCACGTTGCCGGCGACGCCGCCCTCGATCCGTACCGCGTTGAGGCCCTCGTGGTACTCCAGGCCGTCGATCACCGGCCGGCGCGGCTCGTAGGCGGCCAGCTTCGCGAGGATGGGGGCGGCCGTGTGGATGGCGTTCGACCCCATCCAGCTGCGCGCGGAGTGGGCCCGCTCGCCCTTGGTCGTCAGCAGGACCCGCAGGGTGCCCTGGCAGCCGCCCTCGACCTCGGTGTCGGAGGGTTCGAGGAGCACCGCGAAGTCGCCGGCCAGCCACTCGGGGTGGGCGTCGGCGATCCTGCCGAGGCCGTTGAGGTGCGCCGCGACCTCCTCGTTGTCGTAGAACACGAAGGTGAGGTCCCGGTTGGGCGCGGTCACCGTCTGCGCGATCCGCAGCTGCACCGCCACGCCCGACTTCATGTCGCTCGTTCCGCAGCCCCACAGGATGCCGTGGTCGTCGAGGCGGGAGGGCACGTTGTCGGCGATCGGCACCGTGTCGATGTGCCCGGCCAGGATGATCCGCTCGGCCCGGCCCAGATCGGTGCGGGCCACGATGTTGTTGCCGTACCGGTCGACGGTGAGGTGCGCCAGCTTGCGCAGCTCGCGCTCGATGGCGTCCGCCAGCGGCTGCTCCTCGCCGCTCACGGAGGCGAAGTCGACGAGGCGTGCGGTGAGCGTGGGCGCGTCGGCGGTGAGATCCAGGGTGGTGGTGGCCATGCGCCCGACCCTAACTCGCTCGTCGGACCTGCCTTCGCGCTCCAGTACGGTGGGCCCCGTGTCCGAGCCCATCGACCTCCCGCGCCCCACCCGTCGCGGCCGCCTCCTGCGTGTCGGGGCGGCCTTCGCCGTGCTGCTGGCGGTCGCCGGTTATGTGGTGGTGCAGTACCTGAGCGGGGGTCCCGGCGCCCCGGGCTGTGTGGCGGGCACGGGCGACGGGCAGGGCTCGGCGTTCGCGCTCAGCCCCGAGCAGGCGCGCAACGCCGCGACGATCACGGCGGTCGGCACCTCGCGCGGGATGCCGGAGCGGGCGGTGACGATCGCCCTTGCCACCGCCCTCCAGGAGTCCGGGCTGCGCAACCTCGACCACGGCGACCGCGACTCGCTCGGCCTGTTCCAGCAGCGGCCCTCGATGGGCTGGGGCACCGCGGAGCAGATCATGGACCCGGTGTACTCGGCCGGGAAGTTCTACCAGCACCTCGCCGAGGTTCCGGGCTACTCGCGGCTTCCGCTGACGGTGGCGGCGCAGGAGGTGCAGCGCAGCGCCTTCCCGCAGGCGTACGCCAAGCACGAGCCGGACGCGACGGTGCTGATGGCCGCGCTGACCGGCCGCGAGTCGGCCGCGCTGACCTGCAGGGTGGCCAAGGAGGCCGAGCCGGGTGATCCGGCGCGGGTGCGCGAGGAGCTGCGGCTGGTCTTCGGTGACGGCGTGGTGGAGGCGCGGCAGCCCGCGGCCGCGGCGCGCGACGTCGTCGTGCCGGTGCGGGTCACCGACGGCGCGGCGGCCTCGGGGACCGGCCGGGACCAGCGCGGCTGGGCGCTCGCGCACTGGGCGGTGGCACAGGCCGAGGAGCTGCACATCGCGCGAGTCTCCTACGCGGGCCGCGTCTGGAGCGCCGAGGACTCGGCGGACGGCTGGTCCGCCGCGCCCGCCACCCGGGCGGCCTCCGCGTCGGCCACCGAGGGCGGCGGGGCCCGGGGCGGGACACAGGGCGGGGCACAAGAGGTACGGATCACCCTCGCGTCCTAACCGGGCACCCGTTCGTCCGGGCACTCGTCCGGGGGGCGGCGCCACGCCCGTCACCGTGTTTCGCACCCGCGTCCGGACGCCGACACGGAAAATCGTCCATTCCCTTGCGGGAAAAGGGATCTGACGTCACGTCAGGTATCGCGGGTACGCTTCATTTGCCCGTTTTTATCCAGAGTAGATAATGCGACGCATTGCGAACTCTTTACCCCGGCCCACCGCAACCTCTCCTCCCCTCATGGCGGTTGTCACTGCGTCCAACGCCGGACAGCGACACATTTCCAACCCGTCTGAAGGAGCATCATGTCCCTCCCCCTGACCCGTCGGATCGCCCGCGCCGCGCTGCTCATCGCGGCAGGTGCAGCGCCCGTGGTCGGTGCGGCCGGCTCCGCAAGCGCCGTTGACGTCCCGCAGGTCGCCCCGAACCTCAGCGGCCTGACCCAGATGGACCCGAGCTCGGTCAGCAACGCCGTCGACGGGGTGACCCAGAAGGCCACCACCATGGCCGGCTCCACCGGCGCCGACGCCGTCAAGAAGGCCGTGCCGGCCGCGGGCAGGACGGTCGGCCAGACGGGCAAGGTGGCGACCCCCGCCGCGCAGAAGGCGGCCGGTGACGCGGCGGGCAGCGCGGGCGACATCCTCGGCTCGACCGCCAAGACCGCCACCCAGAGCGGCCTGCCGAGCCTGCCCACCCAGGGCGTGCCGAGCACCGACCAGCTCCCCCTGAAGAGCCTGCCGCTCGGCTGACCGGGGCGCGGGTGATGCGAAGGGGCCCGGGGAGTGCGCACTCCCCGGGCCCCTTCGCGTCCGTACGCCGTCTAGCGCGCCAAGCGCTTCACGGCCGCCTCGACGCGCTCGTCGGTCGCCGTGAACGCGACCCGCACGAACCGCTCGCCGGCCTCGCCGTAGAAGTCGCCCGGCGCCACCAGGATGCCGAGCCCGGCGAGGTGGGCCACCGTCTCCCAGCAGCCCTCGTCGCGGGTGGCCCACAGGTAGAGGCTGGCCTCGCTGTGCTCGATGCGGAAGCCGTGCCGCTCCAGCGCCTCGCGCAGGGCGGCGCGCCGGGCCGCGTACCGGGCGCGCTGCTCCTGTACGTGGACGTCGTCGCCGAGCGCCGCCACGGTGGCCGCCTGGACGGGCGCGGCGGTCATCATGCCGCCGTGCTTGCGGATCTGGAGCAGCTCGCCGAGCACCCGGGCGTCACCGGCGATGAAGGCCGCCCGGTAGCCGGCCAGGTTGGAGCGCTTGGAGAGCGAGTGGACGGCCACGATGCCGTCGAAGGTGTCGCCGCAGACGTCGGGGTGGAGCACCGAGACGGGCTCGGCCTCCCAGCCCAGCTCCAGGTAGCACTCGTCGGAGAAGACCAGCACGTCGTGCTCGCGGGCCCACGCCACGATGCGGACGAGGTCGTCCTTGGGAAGGACGCGGCCGGTCGGGTTGGACGGCGAGTTGAGCCAGAGCAGCTTCAGGCGGGTGGGGTCGAGCGTCGTCGGGTCGTCGTAGACGACGGGCTCCGCGCCGCACAGCCGCGCGCCGACCTCGTACGTCGGGTACGCGAGCCGCGGGTAGGCGACCTGGTCGCCGGCGCCGAGGCCGAGCTGGGTCGGCAGCCAGGCCACCAGCTCCTTGGAGCCGACCACGGGCAGGATGTTGGTGTGCTCGACCGAGCGCGCGCCCAGGCGCTTCTCCAGCCATCCCTTGATCGCGTCCCGCATCGCGGGCGTGCCCCACACCGTGGGATAGCCCGGCGAGTCGGCTGCCCCGGCCAGGGCCTCCTGGATGAGCGCGGGGACCGGGTCGACGGGCGTGCCGACGGACAGGTCCACGATGCCGTCCGGGTGGGCCGCGGCCGTCGCCTTGTACGGCTCCAGCTTGTCCCAGGGGAAGACGGGAAGACGTGAGGAGACTGCGCTCACGGAAGTGCTCACTTTCTCGTACGTACGGTGCTGCGGCGGTGCCGGGAAACACCACGGCCCCGTACGGCAGCTGAGCCGTACGGGGACCGGGGAAGCGCGATCAGCCGTTCTGCGGCGGCAGCGCTGCGATGAAGGGGTGGTCCCGCTCGATCAGGCCGAGCTTGGAGGCGCCACCGGGCGAGCCGAGCTCGTCGAAGAACTCCACGTTCGCCTTGTAGTAGTCCTTCCACTCGTCCGGGGTGTCGTCCTCGTAGAAGATCGCCTCGACCGGGCACACCGGCTCGCAGGCGCCACAGTCGACGCATTCATCCGGGTGGATGTACAAGGACCGGGAGCCCTCGTAGATGCAGTCGACCGGGCACTCTTCGATACACGCCTTGTCCTTGACGTCGACACAAGGCTGCGCGATGACGTAGGTCACGCTGTCGTTCCTCCTCGATAGGGCGCGGCGGGCCGATCTGCGGCTCCGTCCACGTGGCGCGCGGGAGCGCGGCGTCGTCGATGCCCGCACCTAGTATCTCCGGTTCGGGGCACGATCCGAACAGGAGGGGCGGAGAGACCTGTGGAATTCACCACCGGCGGACGGCTTGAGGTCCGGATTACACCGGCCGATACGGGCAAACGCGTATCAGTCCGGCGCCTGAGCTCCAGCGGAACTCCGGGCTCCTTGTTCACGGACACCGTCGGCGTCCTCGTTTCCTGGGACCTGGGTGTGTTGTCGATCACACGAAAGAGCGGTGAGACGGTGCGCATCGAGGAATCCGCTCTCGTCGCGGGCAAGGTCGTCCCCGCGGCCCCGGCCCGGCGCCGGGGACCGGCCGCCTCCTTCGCCGAGCTCGCGCCGGTCCTGGCCCGCGCCTGGCAGCCGGTGGAGAGCGAGCCGCTGGGAGAGTGGACGCTGCGCGCGGCCGACGGTTTCACCCGCCGCGCCAACTCGGCCCTCCCCCTCGGCGACCCGGGCCTCCCCCTGCCGGACGCCCTCGGCCGCGTACGGGACTGGTACGCCGCGCGGGGCCTGCCCGCCTATGTGCAGACCGCCACGGGCGCCGCGGGCACCCAGGAGCCGCTCTGCGCGGAGCTCGAACGGGCCGGCTGGGAGCGTGAGGTCAGCGCCGAGGTGCGGATCGCCGCGCTCGCGCCCATCGGCGACCTGGCGGCGGACGTCTCCCAGGTGCGCCTCGCGCGCACCGTCGACGAGGCCTGGCTGAGCCGCTACCAGCGGTCGTCCGTCCCCGGCGAGCACGTTCTGCAGGTCCTGGGCTCGGGCCCCTCGGTGTGGTTCGCCTCGGTCCCCGGCGAGGGCCCGGCGCCCGCCGCGATCGGGCGGTGCGTGGTGGACGGCCGCTGGGCCGGGTTCATGGCGGTCGAGGTCGACCCGGCGCGGCGCCGCCAGGGCCTCGCGAGCGCCGTGATGGCCGCCCTGGCCCGCAGGGCCCTGGACGAGGGCGCCTCCGCGGCCTGGCTCCAGGTCGAGACGGACAACGAGGGCGCCCGCGCCCTCTACGACGGCCTCGGCTTCGCGACGCACCACAGCTACCACCACTTCCGGTCCCGCTGACCGGGTACGAGGGCGACATGGAACCGGAAGACACCGACTGGCGGCGGGAGTTCGCCGACCAGGCCCGCGCCGAGCGCCCCGATGTGGCGACGCTCTGCCTGCTGCTCGGCGCGGTCGCCGACCCGCCGCTCGGCCGCCGCGGCATCGACGCCGCCCACATCGAACTCGACCGCCTCGCGGGGCTGCTCCCCTTCGGCCTCACCGGGCCCCGCGCCTGGGCCGGGGCGCTGGCCGCCCTCCTGGGCGGCGAGTGCGGGTTCCGGGGCACCGCCCACGACTACGAGCGTCTCGAATCGTCCCTGCTGCACGAGGTGCTGCGGCGCCGGCGCGGCCTGCCCATCCTGCTCTCGGTGGTGTGGATCGAGGTCGCCCGGCGGGCCGGCGCCCCGGTGTACGGGGTGGCGCTGCCCGGCCACTTCGTGGTGGGCTTCGGCCCGCCCGAGGAGCGAGTCCTGGCCGATCCGTTCGACGGGGGACGCCTCCTCGACCCGGACGACGCGGAGATCCTGGTGGCCGGCGCGACGGGCGCGCCCCTGGAGGAGTCGATGCTGAGCCCGGCCGCGCCGCTCGACATCGTGCTGCGCGTCCTGAACAACATCCGCGCGTGGGCCGCGGCCCGCCCGGAGCACAGCGCCGTCGCCCTGTGGGCCGTGGAGCTCTCCCTCCTGCTGCCCGCGCACCCGGCGAGGCTGCGCTACGAACGTGCCGAACTCCTGGTCCAGCGGGGCGACTTCGTGGCCGGCGCCGCCGAACTCGACGAGTACGCCGCTGTGGTGGAGCCGGTGGAGCCGGCCGTCGCGGAGACGGTCCGGCGCCGGGCACGCGCGGCGCGGGCCATGCTGAACTGATCCGGCCGGTCCACCCCGTGCCGCCCGGTCCGCCCCGGTCCGCGTTCCGCCGCTTAGGGTCGTGATCATGACCGACCGCCGTGCGCCCAGGACCGTCCACCCCGTCCCGTACCACGCCCAGTGGGCCTCGCCCGAGCTGGTGGAGGCGATCGTCGGCGGGACGCTCGACGCTGCCGAGGACCCGCTGTGGCGCGCCTACGGCGCGGAGAGCCGCGAGGAGTACGCCTGGTGGTCGTGGCGGCTGTGCGGGGTGGCGTGCCTGCGGATGGCCCTGGAGTACTGGCAGGGCTCGGCGCCCACCGCGATGGAGCTCGCGCGCGAGTGCGTGGCGGCGGGGGCGTACGTGCGCCGCGGCGACGGCCTCGACGGCCTGATCTACGCCCCGTTCGCGGCGTACGCCCAGGAACGCTGGGGTCTGCGGGCGGCGGCGCGCCCTCACCTGCCCCTCGCCGAGCTGCGCCGTCTGATCGAGGCCGGGCACCTCCTGCTGCTCTCGGTCCACCCCTCGATCCGCGAGCCGGCACCGGCCCCGGAACGCCGGGGCGGCCACCTGGTCCTGGCGGTGGGGGCGAGTGAGGACACCCTGGTCTTCCACAACCCGTCCGGCTTCAAGGGCCGCTCCCAGGAGTACGTCTCCATCGGGTGGGCGGAGCTCGACCGGTTCTACGCCGGGCGCGGCGTGGTGCTGGGTCCCGGCACCGGTCGCCCGGAGCACTGAACCGCGACATCCGGCCAATGTGGGCGCGCGCCCGGAAAACCCTGCCCGAACGGCGGCCAGCGGTCACAATCTGTTGACGCTCCCCCAACAGGCCGTGCCACACCACCTGTTGACGTGAGCACCCTCAGTACCGCTCTGTCCCGCTCCATGCCACCGCTACGCCGGGAGTCCCCTTGTCACGCCTCAGACCCATAGCCGCCCGTCTGGCCCCCGCCCTGCTCCTGCCGCTCCTCGCCGGTCTGGGCCTGGCGGCGCCCGCGCACGCCGACGCCGCGCAGGCCGACCTCTCCGTCGCGCTCGACGTGTCGCCCCACGGGCTCGCCATCAACGCGGCCACGTTCAGCGCCCGCGTCACCAACACCGGCCCCTCCGACGCCGCCGCGGCCCACGTGTGGTTCAGCTATCCGGCCGGTTTCACGGCGCCGTCCGCGCCGGGCTGCACCCTCGACAGGGCGAACCGGACCGCGGTGTGCTCGCTCGGCGCGATCGCGTCCGGCGCGACCGTCACCAAGAAGCTGACCCTGCACGCCGGGCTCCTGACGATGAGCGGCAACCTGCCCGTCACGGCGGCCCTGGTCGACCTGGCCCCCGCCGACCCGGACCCGGGCAACAACTCGGCGGTCCGCGTCTGTTCGGCCCTCACCCTGCTCCTGGTGAGCTGCTGAGACACGTTCCGGCCGGTGGGCCTCCCCCACCGGCCGCACCGGCGGTGCCTACAGCCAGCCCTTCTCGCGGGCGATGCGGACCGCCTCCGCCCTATTGCGGGCCGCGAGCTTCTGGATCGCCATGGAGAGGTAGTTGCGGACCGTGCCCTGCGAGAGGTGGAGGGCGGTGGCGAGTTCGGCGTTGGTCGCGCCGTCCTGGGCGGCGCGCAGCACATCGCGTTCGCGGTCGGTCAGGGGGTTGGCCCCCTCGGCGAGGGCGGCCGCCGCGAGCGTCGGGTCGATGACCCGCTCCCCGGCGAGCACCGTCCTTACGGCGGTGGCCAGTTGGGCGGCGGGAGCGTCCTTGACGAGGAACGCGTCCGCGCCGGCCTCCATGGCGCTGCGCAGATAGCCCGGCCGCCCGAAGGTGGTCAGGATCACGATCTTGACGGCGGGCAGCTCGCGGCGCAGGACGGCCGCCGCCTCGATGCCGGTGAGGCCCGGCATCTCGATGTCGAGCAGGGCCACGTCGACCGCGTGGGCGCGGGCCGCCGCCAGGACCTCGTCACCCCGGGCGGCCTGCGCGACGACCTCCAGGTCCGGCTCCAGGCCGAGCAGGGCGGCGAGGGCCTCGCGGACCATGGACTGGTCTTCCGCCAGGAGAAGTCGGATCATGATCCGGATACTAGAGGGGTTCCGGGCGGGTCCGGAATCAGCGGGATCCGCGCGATCAGCGTGAAGCCCTTGCGGCGCGCCTCGGTCTCCAGGACCCCCGCCACCTTCTCCAGACGCTCCGCGACGCCGGTCAGACCGTTGCCGGCGACGGGCGCGCCCCCACCGGTCCGGCCGGGACCGTCGTCCTGGACCCGCAGTTCGAGGAACCGGCCGTCCAGGGTCTGGAGTTCGGCGAGCGTGACGGTGCAGTGCCGGGCGCCGCTGTGGCGTACGACATTGGTGGCCGCCTCGCGCAGGACCCAGGCGAGCACCTCCTCCTCGGCGGCGGGCAGCCCTTCGGGGGCCTCGGTCGGCACGTCCGCCTGGATGCCTGCGGCGTTCAACACGGTGCGTGCGCCCGCGAGTTCGGCGGGCAGGGTGACCCTGCGGTAGCCGGTCACGGCGGCCCGTACGTCGACGAGGGCCTGCCGGCTCACCCGCTCGATGTCGGCCACCTGCTGGGCCGCCTGCTCGGGCTGTCCGGGCAGCATCCGTCCGGCCAGCTCGCTCTTGAGCGTGATGAGGGACAGGGAATGGCCGAGCAAGTCGTGCAGATCGCGCGCCATCCTCAACCGCTCCTCGTTCGCGGCGAGTTGGGCGACGGTGGCGCGCGCCTCGCGCAGCTCGACGGAGGTGCGGATCAGATGCCGTACGCCGGTCATCGCGAACCCGCCGAGCAGCGCGGGGATGGCGAGGCCCGGCAGGACGTCGGCCACGTGGGCCAGGTGCGTCCCGATCACGGTCATGCCGGCGGTGGTCCCGAGGATCGCCCACGTCGCGAGCGCCAACGGCAGGGTGGCGCCGCAGGAGACGGAGACGTAGACGAAGAGCACCAGCCAGGCGCCGCCGAGGGTCAGCGACAGCGTGACGGCGAGGGCCGCGAGGAAGCCGAGGAGGCCGTAGACGGTGCCGGTGGCGAGCGGGCGGGCGGTGTGCCGCAGCACCAGGGCCAGATAGACGGTCACGAAGCCCGCGAGGCCGGCCCAGCCGAGCGCGGTGGGCACGGCGGTGTGGTTGCCGTCGAGCAGGTCGCCGATCGGGGCGCCCATGAACGCCAGCCAGATGCCGACCCACATCAGCTTCTGCCACATCTGGCGGCGCGTCTCGGGGCTGAGCCCGATCCGCACCGCCGACGGCCTGCCGGGGCCCTGGTTCACGGCACTCACGCCTTCAAGGTGTCCTTCCGGTACAGCCATGCCGCGCCGCCCGCGAAGAGCAGGAAGTAGAAGACGAGGATGGCGAGGTCCTTGCCGTGCGGGGCGTCGCCCAGCTCGATGGCCTGTCCGAGAGCAGCGTACGCGTGGGTGGGCAGCCACTCCGCGATGTTCTGCAGCCACTGCGGGAAGACGGTGCTGGGCATCCACAGGCCGCCCAGGATCGACATGCCGAAGTAGATGATCATCGTGATCGGGCGGACCGCGTCACCGCTCGCGATGTAGCCGATGGCCACGCCGAGCGCGGCGAAGCAGAGCGAACCGGCCCAGATGGCGACGGTCAGCGCACCCCACTGCCAGGCCTCGAACCGTACGCCCTTGGTGGCGGCGGCCACGAGGAAGACGACCACGATGCACGGCAGGGTCACCACGGCGGCGCTGGCGATCTTCGCGAGGACGTAGCCGCGGCCCGGCAGGGTGGTCAGGCGCAGCTGGCGCACCCAGCCCTTCTCGCGCTCCTTGGCGATCTTCTCGCTGTTGCCCATGAGGACGGCGGTGATCGCGCCGAACGACGCCATCGAGACCATGTAGAGGGCGGGGAAGGTCAGGTCGGTGCCCTTGACCTTGTCGGTGCTGTTCTGCGAGGCCGCGAAGAGCAGGTAGAGCGCCGAGGGGTAGACCACCGAGAAGAACATGAACTTCTTGTTCCGCAGGGTGCGAACGATTTCGAGCTTGATCAGCGTGTTCATCGTGCGGTGGCCTCCTCGGCCGAGGTGATGGCGACGAAGGCCTGCTCCAGGCCGAGGCCCGCGACTTCGAGGTTGCGCGGGTAGAGGCCGAGCCCGTACACCGCGTGCATCGTGGCGTCGGCGTCGTGCGACTGGATGCGGACGGTGCGGCCCGAGATGTCGATCGTGGACAGGAACGGCAGCGCGCGCAGGGCGGTCTCGTCGATCGCGCCCTCCAGGTCGAAGCTGACCCGGCGGGCGCCGGCCTTGGCCTTGATCTCGGCGGCGGTGCCGTCCGCGAGGAGCTTGCCCCGGTGCAGGACGAGCACCCGGTCGGCGATCGCGTCGGCCTCTTCGAGGTAGTGCGTGGCGAACAGGACCGTACGTCCCTGGGCCGCCTGCTCGCGCATGGTCGCCCAGAACGCCTGGCGGGCGGTGACGTCCATGCCGGTGGTCGGCTCGTCGAGGACGATCAGGTCGTTGGCGCCGGCGGTCGCGAGGGCGAAGCGGACGCGCTGCTCCTGGCCGCCGCTGAGCTTGTTGACCTTGCGGTCGGCGATCTGCGCGATGCCCGCGCGGTCCATGACCTCCGCCACGGGGTGCGGCTCGGGGTGCAGGTCGCAGCCGAGCTTGACCAGCTCGCGCACGGTCACGTCCTCCATGAGGCCGCCGCTCTGGAGCATCGCGCCGACCTTCCCGGCGTTGATGGCCTGCGCGGGCGTCATGCCGAAGAGGCTGACGGTGCCGGAGTCGGCGTTGCGCAGCCCGAGCAGCAGATCGAGCGTGGAGGACTTGCCGGCGCCGTTGGGCCCGAGCAGCGCGACCGTCTCACCGGGGTGGAGCCGCAGCGACAGGTCGGCCACGGCTCGGACGTCGCCGTAGCTCTTGTTCACGTTCTCGAAACTGACCACGGCCTGCGCGGTCCGCTGAGCGGGAGGGGCTGTCTGCGTCATGCCCCCCAGGGTGCCGCGGGGGCCGGGCCGGCCGGCAGTGCCCCGCGTCGTGACTCCGCCATGACGGATGTCATACGCCCCGCCTTCTCCGACGCGGGGTGCCCTACGGTCGGGACCGGTGGGCGCCGGGCGCCCTACGAGGCCGCGGGGCCGCGCCTTGCGCGCGGCTCCGCCGCGGCGGGCGCGGGCGGTGGGCTGCGGTGCCGGGTGCCCTACTTAGGGGCGCGGGGCTGTGTCCTTCGCACGGCTCCGCCGCGGTGGGCGCGGGCCGGGGGCTGCGGCTCCGGGTGCCCTACGTCTTTAGGGGCGCGGGGCTGTGCCGTTTGCGCGGCTCCGCCGCGGTGGGCACGGGCTGCGACTCCGGGTGCCCTACTAGGGGCGCGGGGAACTGCGCGAGACGCGGGCACGGTCCGCAGACGAAAGCGGGGTTCCTGGGGCTCTGCCCCAGGCCCCGGGGGATGCCCCACCCCGCCCCTTCCCGAAACCCTCCGGGGGTTATGAAACGGCTGAGGTTCAGGAGCCTGGGGCTCCGCCCCAGACCCCGTTCGCGCCTGAAGGGCGCTCGTCCTCAAACGCCGGACCGGCTGAAGATGCCGAAACTGGGCACCCCGCCAAGGGAGAGGGATGCCGACGCCAGGCACCCTGCCCAGGGCGAAGGATGCCGATGCCGGGCACCCTGCCAAGGGCAACCCGCCCAGGGGCGCGGGGAACTGCGCGGGCAACCCCGCACAGCAGGGTCAGGGGCGCGAGCAACCCCGCAGGGGCCGGGACGCGGCCCCGGGCCGGGCGGGGCCCGGAGGCGGCCCTAGGTCACTGGATCGTGACCGTGCGCTCCGCCGCCGTCCGCCCCCGCAACGCCGTCTTCATCGCCGCAGCAACGTCATCCGCAGACACCTCGTGCTTCTGACCCCCCTGCCCCACCGAAACACCCTTGAACGTGCTCCCGATCAGCTCCGTGATCGCCGCCTTGTCGTACACCTCGACCAGCTTCCCGTCGACCGCCTTCATCGACAGGATCTTCGGCAGCGACTTCTTCGGCCCGAAGGGCAGCGACTTCCCGCCCGCCTTGATCGTCACGTTCGCCGACATCGCCGGCTTCGCGAACTCGTTCATCGCCCGATCGATCTCCGCCTGGCTGATCGTGGGCTGCCGGACCGAGACCGGCAGCGGCACCGCGCCGGCCTTCCCGGTCTGCACCAGCGTCCGGTACGCGTCCTTGACCGCGATCATCGACCGGTTCACGTCGAGCGCCTTGCCCGCCTTGCCCGGCACGGCCACCGCGTTGCCCGGTACGAACTTGACCGTGCCCTCGGTCGCCGAACCCGACGCGCCCGCGAGGTCGGTCAGCGCGACGCCGAGCTTCTCCTCGTCGACCGGGATCACCGGCTCGGCGACGCGCTTGCCGCCGAAGAGCGAGCCGATCACGGACATCGGGTTGTAGTCGGCGCCCGCCGCGGCCCGCACGGTGGACTGGCTGTCCAGCGAGAGGCCCGCGATCTCCGGCTTCAGCTCCTCCTGCTTGCCGTCGACCGTGACGTGCAGCGGCTGGTTGGCGCGCTTGCCGAGCGTCTGGTCGAGCTTGGAGACCGCCGCCTCCTTCGTGCCGCCGCCGATGTCGACGCCGAGCACCGTGGTGCCCTTGGGGACCTCGGAGTGGTTGAGGACGAGTCCCGCGCCGTACGCCACCGCGACCAGCGCCACCAGGCCGCCGCCGAGCAGCCCCAGCTTGGAGCGGCCCTTCTTGGCGGGCGCCGCGGGCTTGCTGGTGCGGGCCGGCGGCGCCGGGGGCTCGGCCGCCTCGGCGTCGGGGTCGGGCCCCGGCGGCGGAGTGAGCTGCGGACCGGCCGCGCCGGGGCCGCCGGACGGGAAGGACGCGCCGCGGTGCTCCGGCGGCACGACGGGGATGCCGCTGGTGAGGGTGTCACCGGAGACATGGCCGCCGGGCGCGCCCGCCGCGGGGTTGACCAAGGGGTTCGCGAGCGGGTTGCCCACCGAGGACTGCGCGAACGGGCTCGGCGCCGGGACCTGCGGCGTGAGGATCGCCGTGTCGTCGGAGAGCGCGGGCGCGGGCCGCTGCTGCCCGCCGGGCGCGAAGGGATGGACGCCGCCCTGCTCCGCGCCCTGCCGCGTGCCGTCACCGCGGCCCATGTCGCCGCCCGGGAAGGGGCTTTGACCGGTCTCCTCGCCGGGCCCCGGCCCCTGGCCCGGGTGTTGGCCCGAGCCCATGCCGAAGTCCGACGTGTCGCCGTTCCAGCCACCCTGACCGTTCTGCGCGTTCTGGCCGCTTTGGCCGTTCAGACCGCCGCGGCCGTTGGGGCCACCCATGCCGTTCGGGCCGTTGAGCGCGCCCAGCGGGTCGGGCGCGCCCAGCGGCGGGTGTGCGCTCCGGCCGGGCGCCGCGCCCTGGTTCATGCCCGCGCGGTTGCCGACGGGCCGGGTCGGCAGCGCCGCCTGGCCGGTGGCGGGGCCCGTGGTCGGGCCCGACGGCGGCGCGGCGGGACCGCCGGCGCCCGCGAGCCCGGCACCCGAACCGTCCGTACCGTCCGAGAAGTACGGCAGGCCGGGGGTGGCCGGCGTGCCGGAGGCCGGAGTCGTCGAAGGGGCGGGCGACGCCGGTGACTTGCGCGGCGCGAACCAGTCGCTGGCCGGGGGCTCCCCGGCGGCCGGCTCGTCGGGCGCGGCCTCGGGCGCGTCGGGCCGCGGCACCGAACCGGTGCGCTCGGCCACGCCTTCCGCGTCCGGCGCCTTGGTCACGTCGCTCATCGGCGTACGCATCACGACCGGCGGGATGGGGCGCGAGCCCGGGATGTTGATCCGGATCCGCGTCGTCAGCGTGGTCTCGGTCTTCGGCTCGTCCGGCTCCGCGGCGGGTTCAGGAGCGTCCTGGCCCGCGGACGACGGAGTCCCGTACGGCGGAGTCCCCGAGGGGTACCCGGCTGTGCCCCGTCCCTGGGGGCCGGAGGACGGACTGTCAGTTTCACGACTCAAGGCTGGTTCTCTCCCGATTGGCTCCGCCACCCGGTTTGGTTCGTGTGGTCCTTCTGTGCGGGCGGCTCGGCGGCGCGCACCACCATACTGGCCGCCGTCCTTGCGTACCGGGCGGGCCGTGAAAGGCGCACCCCGTCCCCTTCTACTGCGTCGCGGGGGCCGTGCACGTCACTTGCCCAGTCGGCCGGCCGGGCCGTCGGGTTGCGCGAATCCGCCGATCGTGGCGCAGATCACAGCACCGACCATGCCGCCGAGGAGGAAGACGTACGAGCCGATTCCGGCGCCGAACACGAAGTCGCCCTCGGGGCGCGAGGTGGTGAGCAGAACGACGGTGACGAGCCAGCCGGCCGCGGGCGCGGCCACTCCGCCCCGGCCGCCCATCAGTTGGGTGCCGGTCCAGAAGAGGCCGACGGCGCCGGCGAGGGACAGCAGGAGGCCGCCCGGGAACCAGGCCGTCTGGACCAGCGCGCCCGCGGCGGCGACGAGCGCGCCGAGGACGACGAACAGCGCGTACAGCGCGATGCGGGCCGCGCGGCCGCCCGTCCTTGCGTCATCCATGGCGGTACGACTACTCACTTGTCCACACCTTCAAACAGGTCGCGCTCGCGCTGCCCGGCCGCGGCGCCGGAAACACCGGACGCCAATTGGTAGTACTCGGTGGTGAAGACCGGCTGGCCCAGATCGTTGGAGAGCGCGAAGTAGGGCTCCTGGAGGGCGATCTGGGTCGCGTGGGCGCGCATCGCGGCGTACTTGGCGGACGCGTGGGCGCTGCCGTCGATCTCGGCCGTGATCTCCGACTCGTCGACCACGCCCGGTACGTCGTCGATGGCCGCGATGCCCGGGAAGTCCGGTTCGGCGGCGCGCAGCTCGGCGAAGGCGCGTTCGGCGACCGGGCGGGGCACGCGGTTCCAGTAGATCTTCGCGATGGTGTGCGGCTCGCCCCGGTCGCGGCCGTGGCCGGGATCGGCGGCGAGTTCGGCGGCGCGGGTCGCGACCCGGTGCGCCTGGATGTGGTCGGGGTGGCCGTAGCCGCCGTCGGGGTCGTAGGTGACGAGCACCTGGGGGCGCACGGAACGGATCACCTCTACGAGGGACGCGGCGGCCTCGTCCACGTCGGTGTTCCAGAACGCGCCGGGGCGGTGGTTCTGCTCGACGCCCATCATCCCGGAGTCGTGGTACCGCCCGGGGCCGCCGAGGAAGCGGTGGTCGGTGACGCCGAGTTCCTTCATCGCGGCGGCCAGTTCGCCGGCCCGGTACCCGCCGAGCCCGCCCTCCCGGTCGGGTGCGAGGTGGGCGAGCCCGGCCGGGATGACCTCGCCCTCCTCGCCGAGCGTGCAGGTCACCAGGGTGACGTGCACGCCCTCGGCGGCGTACTTGGCCATGGTGGCGCCGTTGTTGATCGACTCGTCGTCCGGGTGCGCGTGCACCAGGAGCAGACGGCGGGCGGGAAGTTCCGACATGGGGCAAGCCTACGAGGCCCGGGGCCGGGCGTGCCGACGGCGCCGGACCGCCCGCCGCGATCAGGGCGGAGCGGGGGTGTCCGCTAGAACTTGATCCCCCCGATCATCCCCGCCACATTGCTGGTGACTTGGCTGATGGTCGGGGCGATCGACGAGCTCGCCAGATAGAAGCCGAGCAGGATGCAGATCGCCGCGTGTCCGCCCTTCAGCCCGGATTTCCGGACCAGCAGGAAGACGACGATCGCCAGCAGCACCACCGCCGAAATCGAGAGTGCCACGGCGGTTCACCTCCATCTGTTCCGGTGGGCGGACGGACCCAGCAGTGCGTACAGCCAGCGGGTTGATACCCACTGAGCGCTACGGATCATAACTATCCGTGGGAACGCATTGATCGGGGCATGGGCGCACGAGGGGCGCACGAGGCTCGTGCCCGAGCGGCTCGCGCGGTGCCGGACTAGGTTCCCCTCATGACGACCACCGCATCCACAGACCACAAGGGCCCCGGGCAGCTCTCCTTCCCCCGGCACTCAGCACGCACCCAGCGCTTCACCCTCGGTGCGCCCCGCGCCTTCACCGTCTCGCCCGACGGTGAGCGGGTCGTCTTCCTCCGCTCTGCGTCGGGCACCGAACGCAGCCATCTGCTCTGGGTGCTTGACCTGGTGCGCGGGGGTACGGAGCGCCTCGCGGCGGATCCCGGCGCCCTGCTCGGCGGTGACGGCGAGCAGCTCTCCGCGCAGGAGCGGGCGCGGCGCGAGCGCAGCAGGGAGGGTTCGGCCGGAATCGTCGGCTACGCCACCGACGCCGCGGTCGAGCTGGCCGCCTTCGCGCTCTCCGGGCGGCTCTTCACGGCCGAGCTGCGGGCCGGCACGGCGCGCGAACTGGCCGTGCCCGGACCGGTGCTGGACCCCCGCCCCTCCCCCGACGGGCGCCATGTGGCCTATGTGGCGGGGGGCGCGCTGCGGGTCGTGGGGGCCGAGGGCGAGGACGACCGCGCGCTCGCGGAGCCCGAGGCGGCCGAAGTGACGTACGGACTAGCGGAGTTCATCGCCGCGGAGGAGATGTCGCGCTCGCGCGGCCACTGGTGGAGCCCGGATTCGGACCGGCTGCTGGTGGCCCGCGCGGACGAGGCGCCGGTGCGCCGCTGGTGGATCGCCGACCCGGCCAACCCGGGCCAGGAGCCCGCGCGGGTCGCCTATCCGGCCGCCGGCACCCCCAACGCCGAGGTGCGGCTCTTCCTGTACGCCCTGGACGGCGCCCGCACCGAGGTGGTCTGGGACCGGGCCCGCCTCCCCTATCTCGCGAGCGTGCACTGGTCGTCCGACGGGGCGCCGCTGCTGCTCGTGCAGTCCCGGGACCAGCGCACCCAGCTCCATCTCGCCGTGGACCCCGCCTCGGGTACGACCCGGACCGTGCACGTCGACGAGGACCCCGACTGGCTCGAACTCCACCCGGGCGTACCGGCCTGGGCGCCGGACGGCCGTCTCGTGCGGATCGCCGACGAGGGCGGGGCGCGGGTGCTCGCCGTGGGCGACCGGACGCTGACCGGGACGCGGTTGCACGTCAGGGCGGTGCTCGACATCGGCGAGGGCGATGTGCTGATCTCCGCGTCCGCCGGGCGCGAGGCGACCGCCGCCGGACCCGGCGCCTCCGAAATCGGCGAGATCCATGTGTACCGGGTCAATGAGCTGGGCATGGAACGCGTCTCGGACGGGCCCGGAGTGCACTCCGCGGTGCGATCCGGCGCGGTCACCGTGGTGAACTCGGCGCGGTCCGACCGCCCGGGGACAGCCGCCCGGGTGATGCGGGACGGCAAGGAACTGGCCAGGATCGTGTCATATGCCGCGACGCCGGGTCTCTCGCCGCGGCTCCGGCTGACGGAAGGGGGCGCACAGCGCATCCCGTGCGCCGTGCTGCTTCCATCCCACTACCGGGAGGCCGACGGTCCGCTGCCCGTACTGATGGATCCGTACGGCGGACCGCACGGACAGCGGGTGCTGGCCGCGCAGAACGCGCACCTCGCCTCGCAGTGGCTGGCCGACCAGGGATTCGCCGTGGTGGTAGCCGACGGCCGCGGCACTCCGGGCCGCTCCCCGGCGTGGGAGAAGTCGGTCAGGGACGACTTCACGCTCGCCCTCGACGACCAGATCGAGGCGCTGCACGGCCTGGCCGGCGCCTACCCCCTGGACCTCGGCCGGGTGGCGATGCGGGGCTGGTCCTTCGGGGGCTACCTCTCCGCGCTCGCCGTGCTGCGGCGCCCCGACGTCTTCCACGCCGGGATCGCGGGCGCCCCGGTGACGGACTGGGAACTGTACGACACCCATTACACGGAGCGGTACTTGGGACTGCCGGCCGAGAACCCCGAGGTCTACGCCGCCAACTCCCTGGTATCCGAAGGCCAGTTGGTGCGTCCGGCGAAGCCGGCCCGGCCCCTCATGGTCATCCACGGCATGGCCGACGACAACGTGGTGGTGGCGCACTCGCTGCGCCTGTCCTCCGCCCTGCTGGCCGCGGGCCATCCGCACGAGGTGCTCCCGCTCACCGGGGTGACGCACATGACCCCGCAGGAGCAGGTCGCCGAAAACCTGTTGGTGCTCCAAGTGGACTTCCTGCGAAGGTCCTTGGGGGTCCCGCGCGGCTAGCCGGTACCTCTGCCCGGCGGCCGGCCGGCCCGCGCGAAGGCGCCCCGGACGGCCGCGGGAGCGGCCCGCCGTACGGTGCCCATCACGGCGTGTTCGCATAGCGGGGACACAACCGTCAAGTTCCCTGCGTGTTAAGGAATTTGATGGGCATTTAGCGCCAGATTCCGGGTATGCCGGAAGGCTGTCAAGCACGCGCCCGCACCAAAGACGAAAATCTTGAGCCAAGTTAACCGATGAGTTCTACTCGGCCTGCTCAAACCCCTTGACGGCCACCGCCGGACGGTTGAATCTTCCGATCAACAAAGGACGCCACTCGGCTCTGATGAAACCTTCCGGCGCGGGGGGCAATGCGAAATGTCTAGTTCCACAAGAGCTGCCATGGAGCCGACCGATCCACTTTCCGGAGAGGGCGACGGACCCACCCCTGACGGTGGTATAGACGTAAAGACGAGTGAACTCGTCGGACGTTCGCCCGGACGTCTTGCGTGGGTCAGGTTCAAACGCGACAAAGTCGGAATCCTGTGCGCCCTGACGGTTCTCGGATTCATCTTCGTCGCGGTGGCCGCTCCGCTCATCTCCAAGCTGTACGGCAAGGACCCGTATCAGCTGTACGGGCAGGACCGCGGACTGCTGAACAGTTACGGCATTCCGCTCAAACCCAACGGCGGGGTCGACGGCGAGTTCTGGTTCGGCGTCGAACCGCGGCTGGGACGTGACGTCTTCACCTTGTTGATCTACGGCATCCGCACCTCGCTGCTCATCGCGCTCGCGGTGACCGTGGTCGCGGTGATCATCGGTGTGCTCGTGGGGCTGGTGCAGGGGTACATGGGCGGCAGGACCGACTACTTCGTCGGCCGGTTCTCGGACCTGATGCTGTCCTTCCCCGCCCAGCTGTTCTTCATCGCGTTCACCCCGGTCATCGTGGCCCTGTTCGTCTCGCCCACCGAGGAGGAGCCGACGTACGTCCGCGTCGTCGCGCTGATCCTGGTGCAGCTGCTCCTCGGCTGGATGACGATGGGCCGGCTCATCCGGGCCCAGGTGCTGTCGCTGCGCGAACGCGAGTTCATCGAGGCGGCCCGGCTCAGCGGCGCGTCGGGGTGGCGGATCATCCGCAAGGAGCTGCTGCCCAACATCTGGTCGACCGTGCTCGTGCAGGCGACGCTGCTGCTGCCGGTGAACGTGACCGCGGAGGCCGGGCTCTCCTACCTCGGCGTCGGGGTGCACAACCCCACCCCCGACTGGGGGCTGCTCTTCCAGGCCGGTGCCACGTACTACGACTCCGACCTGACCTTCATGTTCTTCCCCGGCATCGCGATGGTCGTCTTCGTCGTCGCGTTCAACCTGCTCGGGGATTCGGTCCGGGACGCTCTCGACCCCAAGACCGTGCGCTGAATTCCGATCATCCTGACAGGCAGGAATCCATGAGAATAAACAAGGCGCGCCAGGTTTCCGCGGTTCTGGCGGTGGGGGCCCTGGCGCTGACGGCCGCGTGCAGCAGCGGCGGCGCCACCGACAACGGCTCGGGCCCGGACTCGGGCAAGAAGGCCGAGGTCCAGAACTTCGGCGTGGGCACCAAGGCGGACTCGACCGGCCCGGCCGTCGATGTCGCCGGTGCGAAGAAGGGCGGCACCGCCTACAGCCTCGACCAGGCGGGCTTCGACTACCTCGACCCGGGCCAGCAGTACGTGAGCGACCAGCTGTCGGTGCAGCTGCTCTACAACCGCTCGCTCACCGGTTACAAGGTCGACCCGAAGACCGGCAAGACCACCGTCGTCGGCGATCTCGCGACCGACGCGGGCACCCCGTCCGACGGCTCGAAGACCTGGACGTACACCCTGAAGGACGGGGTGAAGTTCGAGGACGGCACGCCGATCACCGCGAAGGACGTCAAGTACGGCATCGAGCGGCTCTTCGCGGACTACCAGACGCAGGGCCCGCAGTACGTCCAGAAGTGGATCTACGGCGACGACTACCGCAAGCAGTACACGGGGCCGTACGACGGCAAGGAGATCCCGGACAGCCTGATCTCCACCCCTGACGCCAAGACGATCGTCTTCCACTTCCTCAAGCCGCACGCGGACACGCCGTACGCGATGGCGATGCCCAACATCTCGCCGGTGCCGAAGGCCAAGGACGACAAGCAGAAGTACAACAACCACCCGGTCTCCACCGGTCCCTACAAGATCGCGAGCTACCAGCCGGGCAAATCGCTCTCGTTCGTCCGCAACACCAACTGGGACCCGAAGACGGACCCGATCCGCAACGCCTACCCGGACAAGTGGGAGTTCCAGCTCGGCATCCAGGAGCCGGGCCTCACCAACCGGCTCGCGGCGGACACCGGGACCGACAAGTTCGCCATCAACATGTCGGGCTCGGCCGACCCGTCGAAGATGCAGTCGCTGACCTCGGACCCGCAGTACAAGAGCCGGACGGTCAACGAGTACCAGCCGTACGTCGAGGTCTTCAACCTCAACACCAAGCGCATCAAGGACCCGAAGGTCCGCCAGGCTCTGGCCTACGCCTTCCCGATGCAGCAGGTGCAGCAGGCGTTCGGCGGCGGCGCGCAGGGCGACCTCGGCACCACGCTGATCAGCCCGACCGTGGCCGGCTGGCAGAAGTTCGACCCGTTCGGCAAGCTCGCCAAGCCCATGGGTGACCCGCAGAAGTCGCTCGACCTCCTGAAGGAGGCCGGCGTCACCACCCCGTACAAGATCTCGCTGGCGTACGCGAACACCCCGCGCTGGGACAACGTCACGCTGACCATCCAGAACGCGTTGCAGAAGGCCGGCTTCAAGGTCGACCGCAAGGCGATCGACCCGACCTCGTACTACACGGTGGTCGGCAAGGTGGACACCCCCTACGACATGTACCGCACCGGCTGGGGCGCCGACTGGCCGAGCGGCTCGACGGTCATCCCGCCGACCCTGGACGGCCGCAACCTGGCGGACGGCACCAACAACTACTCGTTCCTGAATGACCCGAAGGTCAACTCCGAGATCGACCGCATCAACCAGATCACGGACCTGACCAAGCAGGCGGACGAGTGGCGCACGCTCTCCGAGTACGTGCTCAAGACCGACACGTCGCAGATTCCGTTCATCTTCGACAAGTACTTCAACCTGTACGGTTCCGGGCTCGGCGGCGTGACCTACAACCAGGTCTACGGGACGGTCAACCCGAACACGATCTTCGTGAAGCAATAGCATCTGCGGCTCGGTTTCCCCGGCCCCGGACGGGCCGGGGAAACCGCTTAGCGACGGAAGAGTCAACCGATGTTGCGTTTCCTCGTGCGCCGCGTGCTCGGTGCCGTGGTCATCCTGCTGCTGATCAGCATGATCACCTATTTCCTCTTCTTCTTCCTGCCCGCCGACCCGGCGCTGCTTTCCTGCGGAAAACAATGCGACCCGCAGAATGTCGCCCTGATCCGCAAGAACCTCGGCCTCGACCTGCCGATCTGGACGCAGTACTGGCATTACATGGTGGGCATATTCGCGGGCCGGCACATGCCGATCGGGAACTGTCCCGCCCCCTGCTTCGGCTACTCCTTCGCCAACCAGCAGCCCGTCTGGTCGCAGATCTCCGACAGCTATCCGACCACGCTGACGCTCGCCGTCGGCGGCGCGGCGGTCTTCCTCACCATCGGTGTCGGGCTCGGTCTCGTCTCCGCCTGGCGCCAGGGCACCGTCTTCGACCGCGTCGCGAGCGCCACCTCCCTGCTCGGCCAGTCCGTGCAGATCTACTTCATCGGCCCGCTGGCGATCCTGTTCCTCTCCACCAAACTGGGCTGGCTGGACCGGGGCCATGACGTCGACTGGAAACACGACGCCATGGGATCGATCAGCGGAATGATCCTGCCCTGTCTGGTGATGTCGGTGATCTTCTGGTCCAACTACAGCCGGCAGACACGGTCGTTGATGGTCGAGCAGATGTCCGAGGACCACATCAGGGCGGCCCGCGCCAAGGGCATGTCGTCGCGGTACGTCTTCCTGCGCTACGCCCTGCGCGGCGCGATGGCCACCATCATCACCATCTTCGGCGTGGACCTCAGCGCGGTGCTCGGCGGCGCGATCATCACCGAGGCGACGTTCAGCCTGCACGGCCTCGGAACCCTCGCGGTGCAGGCCGTCCTCCGCAGCGACCTGCCGCTGGAGATGGCCGTCATGCTCATCGGCGCCACCCTCATCGTGCTCTGCAACATCGTCGTCGACATGGCGTACGCCTTCATCGACCCCCGGATCAGGCTCGCCTGACAGCCGCAGCCCCACCCACAGGAGAACCGCCCGTGTCCACCTTGAGCCAGACCGCCGCCATACCGGCGGCCCGAGGGTCCTCCTCCTTCCTCTCGGTCCGCGACCTGTACGTCCATTTCGCCACCGAGGACGGCACCGTCAAGGCCGTCGACGGACTCTCCTTCGACCTGGAGCGCGGCTCCACGCTCGGCATCGTCGGCGAGTCGGGCTCCGGCAAGTCGGTGACCAACCTCGCGGTCCTGGGTCTGCACAACCCGCGCAACACCACGATCCAGGGCGAGATCCTGCTCGACGGGCAGGAGCTGACCGGCGCCTCCGAACGGCAGCTGAACCGGCTGCGCGGCAAGAAGATGGCGATGATCTTCCAGGACTCGCTGGCCGCGCTCTCGCCCTTCTACACCGTGGGCCGCCAGATAGCCGAGCCCTTCATGAAGCACACCGGCGCCAACCGCCGCGAGGCGCGGGCACGGGCCGTGGACATGCTGCGCAAGGTCGGCATCCCGCAGCCCGAGCTGCGTGTCGACGACTATCCGCACCAGTTCTCCGGCGGCATGCGCCAGCGCGCGATGATCGCGATGGCACTGGTCTGCGACCCGGAGCTGGTCATCGCCGACGAGCCGACCACCGCGCTCGACGTCACCGTCCAGGCGCAGATCCTCGATCTGCTCAAGGACCTCCAGCAGGAGACCGGCGCGGCGATCATCATCATCACCCACGACCTGGGGGTGATCACCAAGACCGCCGACGACGTGATGGTGATGTACGCCGGCCGGTGCGTGGAGCGCGGCACGGTCAGGGAGGTCATGCACCACCCCCAGCACCCGTACAGCTGGGGCCTGATCAGCTCGATCCCGCGGCTCGACTCCTCCGTGGACATCCCGCTGGTGCCGATCCCCGGCGCCCCGCCGAGCCTGCTCTCGCCACCGCCCGGCTGCCCGTTCCATCCGCGGTGCGGCTTCACCGACGAGGCGCCGGCGGGCGCCTGCCACACCGTGCGGCCCACGCTGCCGGAGGGTGAACGACGCGGCTCCGCCTGTCACTTGACGGGTGATCAGAAAGAAGTCTTCTTCACCGAACAGATCCGCCCCCGGCTGCGCTGAGAAGGATGCGGGACATCGCCATGAGTGAGAATGCCACCAGCGTCGCCGAGTCCCCGGGAGCCGCTCCCGGGTCCGGCACCACGACCCCGCTGCTCGAAGTGGAAGGGCTCGCCAAGTACTTCCCGATCACCATGGGGTCGTTCTTCAAGCGGCACGTCGGGGACGTGCGGGCCGTGGACGGGATCGACTTCAGCATCGGCCCCGGCGAGACCCTCGGACTCGTCGGCGAGTCGGGGTGCGGCAAGTCGACCACCGGACGCCTGGTCACCCGGCTCCTGGAACCCACCGCGGGCCAGGTCCGCTACGCGGGACAGGACATCACGCACGCCTCACGCCGTGCGCTGGCGCCGATCAGGTCCGAGATCCAGATGATCTTCCAGGACCCGTACGCCTCCCTCAACCCGCGCCAGACGGTCGGCGACATCATCGCCAACCCGATGGTGGTCAACGGCATCAAGCCGCCGGGCGGCACCGAGCGCCGGGTCCGCGAGCTCCTGGAGACCGTCGGCCTCAACCCGGAGCACTACAACCGCTTCCCGCACGAGTTCTCCGGCGGTCAGCGCCAACGCATCGGTGTGGCGCGGGCGTTGGGGATGGGGCCGAAGCTGATCGTGGCCGACGAGCCGGTCTCCGCGCTCGACGTGTCGATCCAGGCGCAGGTGGTCAACCTGCTCCAGAAGCTCCAGCGGGAGCTGGACATCGCCTTCCTCTTCATCGCGCACGACCTGGCGATCGTGCGGCACTTCTCGCAGCGCGTCGCCGTCATGTACCTGGGCAGGATCGTGGAGGTCGGCGACCGCGACTCGATCTACCGCCGCCCCCGCCACCCGTACACCCACGCACTCCTGTCGGCGGTGCCGGAGGCCGTGGTGGAGGAGGAGGGCGAGGGCCGGGAGCGGATCCGGCTCGCGGGCGACGTGCCGTCGCCGGTGAACCCGCCGTCCGGGTGCCGCTTCCGCACCCGGTGCTGGAAGGCGCAGGACAAGTGCGCCGCGGAGACTCCCCCGCTGGTCCGCATCGAGGGCAACCGGGAGGGGCACCTGACGGCGTGCCACTTCCCGGAGGAACCGACGGTCGCGGCACGGGCCGAGGACGTGGTCCTCGACCCGGCGCTGGTCGCGATCGAGGAGGCGGCACCGGACACCCATTGACCCGAGTCCGCAGCCTCCGCTCGGAAGAGGCCCGCGCCCGTACACCCCAGCACCACACGGGCGCGGGCTGCTCCATGCCCGGCGCCCCGCATGTATGAATTCCGATTGCCGCAGGTGAACGACGGGGACGTACAGGGAATTCCGACCGAGCGAAAGTGAACTCTTGTCACTCCTGCGCCAGTTGCCTAGTGTTCACAGCAGATCGCGGCCCGATAACCAGATCGTGGACGCTTTGCTGAGAGGGAGACACACGATGCGCAAGCTCATCCTGACCGGTGCCCTGTTCGCCCGCCTTTCCCGCAAGGACCGTCTCACCAAGGCGTACATCTACTACTAGGCCGAACCGGCGCCAGGCGTAGACCCATGATCCGGTGGCCGGGGCGCACACGCCCCGGCCATCGGCGTTTCCCCAGCTCAGACGCGATGCCAAACGAGGCCGCCATGACCGCAGTTGTGACCTTGGCCGACATCCCCGGCCCGGCCGAAGACTCCTACCTGGGGAATCTGCACGCCTTCTCCAGCGATCCGCTCGCATTCCTCACCCGGTGCGCCCGCGAGTACGGTGACGTGGTGCGGCTCGGCGACCACAATGTGCTGTTGACCGGTCCCGAACTCGTCGAGCGGATGCTGGTGGACCGGAATGAGGTATTCAGCAAAAAAGGAGTGGAGAATTCCGGCAGGGCGGCCCGCGGCAGGGGATTTCCTCGCGCCATGATGAACAGCGACGGGGCCGACTGGAAGGCCAAGCGCCACCGTCTTCAGCCCGCCTTCGGCCGCACCCTCGCCGTGAAGGCCGCCGAACTCGTCGACGCGCAGGGCGAGCGCATGCTGGCCGGCTGGCGGCCCGGCGAGCCGCGCGATCTGCACCGTGACGTCTCGGTGCTCGTGCTGCGCCTGGTCACCGGGCTGATGTTCGGCGACGAGTTCACGGCACGCGACGCGGCGGTGGTGGCCCGGCTGGTCCGCCCGATCATGGAGCTGTCCACCTCACCGCTGCTGCTGCCCGACTGGCTGCCGACCCCGCGCCATCTGCGGCTCAAGCGCGGTCTGCGCGACATGGACCGGCTCCTGCGCAGGCTCACCGCGGACCCGGCCGCCGTCGACCCGGAGCGCGCCCCCGTCCTGCACGCCCTCGTGACCGGCACCCCCGCCCCCTCCCCCGACGAGCTGCGCGACGAGCTGGCGACCCTCGTCCTGTCGGCGTTCGAGACCTCCAACGACGCCGTGGTGTGGACGAGCGTGCTGCTCGCCCGCCACCCCGGCGCCGCCGCCCGGGTGCGCGACGAGGCGGTCGCCGCCTTCGGCTCGACACCGCCGGGCCTGGCCCGGATGGAGCGGCTGCCGTACACCAACGCGGCGGTCCGCGAGTCGCTGCGGCTGTACTCGCCGGCCTGGATGACGAGCCGCGACTCGACGGCCGACCTGGAGTTCGGCGGCTTCGCCGTCCCGGCCGGCACCACCGTGACGGTGAGCCAGTGGGTCAACCACCGCGATCCCCGGCACTGGGAGCGCGCCGGGGAGTTCGACCCCGAGCGCTGGCTGGAGGGCGGCGCGAGGAAGATGCCGCGCGGCTCCTACTTCCCGTTCGGGCTCGGCGCGCGGGCCTGCATCGGCGCCTCGCTCGCCACCACCGAGACCGTGCACATCGTGGCCGACATCTGGCGCCGCCACCGCCTCGAACTCCTCGACCCGGAGCGCATCACCCCACGCCCCGCCCTGGCGCTCCAGCCGATGGGCGTCACGGTCGTACCGCGCCCCTGGTGAACGGGGCCGAGGCGCGGGCAGCCGGACAGGCCCTAGGGCGCCTGGCGCGTCTCCGGCGGCACCACGCGCTTCTCCTCTGCGAAGTGGCAGGCCGAGGGGTGGTGCGCCGGGCCCGGCACATCGCGGAACTCGGCGGGCACGGCGAGCAGCGGCACTTCCTGCGCGCACCGCTCCCGCGCCTTCCAGCAGCGCGTACGGAAGCGGCAGCCCGACGGCGGGTTGGCGGGCGAGGGGACGTCACCGGTCAGGATGATCCGCTCGCGGCGTTCCCGCGCGGAGGGGTCGGGCACCGGCACCGCGGAGAGCAGCGCCTGGGTGTAGGGGTGCGTCGGGTGCTCGTAGATCTCCTCGTCGCGGCCGATCTCCACGATCCGCCCCAGGTACATCACGCCGACCCGGTCCGAGATGTGCCGCACGATGGACAGGTCGTGGGCGATGAAGACGTAACTGAGGGAGAACTCGCTCTGGAGGCGGTCCAGGAGGTTGACGACCTGGGCCTGTACCGACACGTCGAGCGCGGAGACCGGCTCGTCGGCCACGATGACCTCGGGCCGGAGCGCCAGCCCCCGGGCGATGCCGATGCGCTGGCGCTGGCCGCCGGAGAACTGGTGCGGATAGCGGTTGATGTACTCGGGGTTGAGCCCCACCACGTCCAGCAGGTCCTGGACCTTGGTGCGGCGGCTGCCCTTGGGCGCGACCTCGGGGTGGATCTCGTACGGCTCGCCGATGATGTCGCCGACCGTCATGCGCGGGTTCAGCGAGGTGTACGGGTCCTGGAAGACCATCTGGATGTTGCGGCGCACCGCCTTGAGGGCGCGGCCCGACATCCGGGTGATGTCCTCGCCCTTGTACTTGATCTGCCCGGCAGTGGGGCGCTCCAGGTTGACCAGCATCTTGGCGACCGTCGACTTGCCGCAGCCGGACTCGCCCACGATGCCGAGGGTCTCGCCCGCCGTCAGGTCGAAGGAGACCCCGTCGACGGCCTTGACCGCGCCGATCTGCTTCCTGAAGAGGATGCCCTGGGTCAGCGGGTAGTGCTTGACCAGGTCCCTGACCTCCAGAATGGCCTCAGCCATCGAGGGTCTCCTTCCAGAAGAAGCACGCGCTCTGCCGGTTCGGGCCCACGTCGAACAGGGGCGGCACCTCGCTGCGGCAGATGTCCTGGGCCATCGGGCAGCGCGGATTGAAGGCGCAGCCGGGCGGGATGCGCATCAGGTTGGGCGGCAGGCCCTTGATCGCGTACAGCTCCCGGCCCTTCTGGTCCAGGCGCGGGATCGATTCGAGCAGGCCCTTGGTGTACGGGTGCGCGGGCGCCTTGTAGATCTCGTGGACCGGGGCCCGCTCGACGATGCGGCCCGCGTACATGACGGCGATCTTGTCGGCGACGTCGGCGACGACGCCCAGGTCGTGGGTGATGAGGATGAGCCCCATGGACAGCTCGTTCCTCAACTCACCCAGCAGGTCCATGACTTGGGCCTGCACGGTGACGTCGAGGGCGGTGGTCGGCTCGTCGGCGATGATCAGTGAGGGCTCCAGGGCCATCGCCATCGCGATCATGATGCGCTGGCGCATGCCGCCGGAGAACTGGTGGGGGTACTGGCCCACGCGTTCCTTCGCGGCCGGGATGCGCACCCGGTCCATCAGCTCGACCGCCTTGGCCTTGCCGTCCTTGCGGGACATGCCGCGGTGGACGGTGAACATCTCGGAGAGCTGGTCGCCCACGCTGAGCACGGGGTTGAGGGAGGACAGCGCGTCCTGGAAGATCATCGCCATCTCGGAGCCGCGGACCTTGCGCCGCTCGTCCTCCTTGAGCTTCAGGAGGTCTTGGCCCTTGAAGAGGATCTCGCCGCCGGCGATCCGTCCGGGCGGCATGTCCAGGATGCCCATGACGGCCTGTGCGGTGACGGACTTGCCGGAGCCGGACTCGCCGAGCACGGCGAGCGTCTCGCCCGCGTCCACCGAGTAGGCGACCCCGTTGACGGCCTTGGCTACCCCGTCCCGCGTCTTGAACTCCACCTGGAGATCACGTACTTCGAGCAGCATGACGGGGCTCCTCACCGCAGCTTGGGGTCGAGGGCGTCGCGCACCGCGTCGCCGAGCATGATGAACGCGAGCACGGTCAGGGCCAGCGCTCCGGCCGGCCAGAGCAGCATGTGCGGGGCGTTGCGGATGTACTGCGAGGCGGACGAGATGTCGATGCCCCAGGAGACCGTGGGCGGCTTGAGGCCGACACCGAGGTAGGAGAGCGTCGCCTCCAGGGCGATGTACGTGCCGAGCGCGATGGTCGCCACGACGATGACCGGGGCGACGGCGTTGGGCGTGATGTGGCGCAGCAGCATGCGGGAGTTGGAGGCGCCGAGCGCGCGGGCCGCCTGGACGTAGTCGTTCTGTTTGGCGGTGATGACGGAGCCGCGGGCGATGCGGGCGATCTGCGGCCAGCCCAGCAGGATCATGAAGCCGATGACCGGCCAGACGGTGGAGGAGGTGACCACCGAGAGGAAGACCAGGCCGCCCAGGACCACCGGGATGCCGAAGAAGATGTCGGTGACGCGGGAGAGCAGCGCGTCCCAGCCGCCGCCGAAGAACCCGGCGAGCCCGCCGACGAACGAGCCGAACAGGGCCACGCCGACGGTGGTGCACACGCCGACGGTGACCGAGGTGCGGGCGCCGTAGACCGTCCGCGTGTAGACGTCGCAGCCCTGCCCGTTGTAGCCGAAGGGGTGTCCCGGCTGGGAGCCCTCCTGCGCCTTGGCGAGGTCGCACTGGAGCGGGTTGCCGTCGGCGATCAGGGAGGGCCACAGGGAGATGACGACCAGGAAGAGGATGACGAGCCCCGAGATGATGAAGACGGGGTTGCGCCGCAGGTCGCGCCAGGCGTCCGACCACAGCGACCGCGGCTTCTCGGCGGGCCCGGTGCCCTGCGGTCCGCCCGGGGTGCGCTCCAGCGTGGTCGCCTCGCTCGCCGCGAGGTCCATCGCCCCGCCGGCCCCGGTGCCGGCGATCGCTCCGTCGTCGTACGGCTCAGGCATAGCGGATCCTCGGGTCGAGTACGGCGTACAGGAGGTCGACGATGAGGTTGGCGAGCAGGAAGACCAGCACGAGCACGGTCACGAAACCGACCACGGTCTGGGTACTCTGGCGCAGGATGCCCTGGTAGAGCTGGTAGCCGACGCCGTGGATGTTGAAGATCCGCTCGGTGACGATCGCGCCGCCCATCAGGGCGCCGACATCGGTGCCGATGAAGGTGACCACGGGGATCAGCGAGTTGCGCAGCAGGTGCTTGGTGATCACCCGGCGCCGCGGCAGGCCCTTGGCGACGGCGGTGCGGACGTAGTCGGCGCGGGAGTTCTCGGCGATGGAGGTCCGGGTGAGCCGGGTGACGTACGCCAGTGACACGGACGCCAGGACCAGCCCCGGGATGAGGAGTTCGTTGAACGGGGCCTCCGGCGAGACGGTGGGTCTGATCACCCCCCACTCGACGCCGAGGAGCAGCTGGAGCAGCAGGCCCGTGACGAAGACGGGGATGGCGATGACGATGAGCGTCAGCATCAGGACGACGGTGTCGACGGGACGGCCGCGCCGCAGCCCGGTGATCACGCCGAGGGTGATGCCGATGACGACCTCGAAGACGATCGCCACAATGGTCAGGCGGATGGTGACGGGGAAGGCGGTACCCATCAGCTCGGTGACCTTCTGTCCGTTGAACGCGGTCCCGAAGTCGCCGGTGAACACGTTCCCCATGTACGTCAGGTACTGCTGCCACACCGGCTTGTCGAGCCCGAACTCCTTCTTGAGCTGCGCCGCGGTGGCGGGGTCGCACGCCTTGTCCCCGCAGAGACCGGCGATCGGGTCGCCCATCACGTTCACCATGAGGAAGATCAGCAGCGTGGCCCCGAAGAAGACCGGGATCATCTGGAGCAGACGCCGGATCACATACCGTCCCATGAGGCCCTCCGGGGGTCGTCGGAACTCTCAACGGCACGGGCCCGGCGTCGAGTTGAGCGCCGGGCCGTGCTCCGGTGGCGTCAGCTGACCTTGATCTCGTTGTAGACCGGGACGCTGAACGGGTTCAGGGCGACGTTGGAGACGCGCTCGGAGTAGCCCGCGCTGCCGTTCTGGTACCAGAGCGGGATGGCCGCCATCTGGTCCCGTACGACGCCTTCGGCCTGCTGGAAGTCGGCGACCGCCTTGGCGGTGTCGGTGTCGGCGTTGGCCTGGTCGACGAGCTTGTCGAACTCGGCGTTGGTCCACTTGCCGTCGTTGGAGGAGGCGCCGGTGTAGTAGAGCGGCTGCAGGAAGTTCTGGATCAGCGGGTAGTCCATCTGCCAGCCCGCCCGGAAGGGGCCGCTCATCTTGGACTGGGTGATCTGGCTGCGGAAGTCGGCGAAGGTGCCGACCGGGCCGCCGACGCACGCCTTGTCGTTGCCGAGCGCGTTGTTGATGCTGTTGCAGACCGCGTCGACCCACTCCTTGTGCGAGCCGGTGTCGCCGTTGTACGCGATCTTCAGCTGCCCGCCGGGGATGCCGCCGCCGTCGGCGATGAGCTTCTTCGCCTCGGTGGGGTTGTAGTCGCAGCCGTCGCCGCACAGCCCGGCCTTGTAGCCGCCGGCCACGCCGAGCACCGGCGAGGTCCAGTCGGTGGCGGGGGTGCGGGTCTTCTGGAAGATGGTGTCGGTGATCTGCTGACGGTTGATCGCCATCGAGATGCCCTTGCGGACCTTGGCCGCGTTCGGGGTGTTCCAGGCCGCGTCGTAGTACGGGAAGGCGAGCGTCTGGATGATGCCGGCGGGGGTGTTGATGTACCGGCTGCCGAGGTCGGCCTTGACGTTCTTGAGCTGGGAGGCGGGCACGTCGTCGACGAGGTCGAGGTTGCCGGCCGTCAGGTCGGTGTAGGCGGTGTTGTTGTCGGTGTAGACCTTGAGGTCGATCCCGCCGTTCTGCGCCTTGTCCGAGCCCGGGTAGTTCGCCCACTTCCGCATCGACAGCTTGGAGCCCTTGGTGTACGAGTCCACCGTGTACGGGCCGTTGCCGACGGGCTTGGAGAGCCAGGCCGCGTGGTTGTCGAAGAACGCCCGGGGCAGCGGCGCGAACGCGGGGTAGCCGAGGGTGTCGGGCCAGGTGGAGAACTTCTGGTTGAGCTTGACCGTGAAGGTCTTGTCGTCGACGACCTTCAGGCCCGACATGGTGTCGCTGGCCGGGGTGCCGCTCTTGGGGTGGATCTGGTCGTAGCCGTCGATGTAGGAGAACATCGACGCGTTCTTCTGGTTGTTCTTCAGGTTGGCGCCGTAGTTCCAGGCGTCCACGAAGGACTTGGCGGTGATCTTCTCGCCGTTGGAGAACGTCCAGCCGTCCTTCAGGGTGACCGTGAAGTTCTGCGAGTCCGACGTGTCGATCTTGTCGGCGAGCATGTTCTGCGCCGCGCCGGTCTTCGGGTCGTACCGCTTGAGTCCGCGCATCAGCATGTCGAGGACCTTGCCGCCCTGCACCTCGTTGGTGTTGGCCGGCTCCAGCGGGTTCTGCGGATCGCCCCAGGAGGAACTCACGATGCCGTCGGCCCCACTGCCGCCGCTGCTCCCCCCTCCACCGCAGGCCGTCGCCGCGAGGGCGACGACCACCGCACCTGCGGCCCACTTGGCGAGCGTGGCTCCGCGCATGGAGTCCTCCTAGAGTCCCACTTGAGTCCAAGTCTCACTTAGGCCCAAATATCACCCCGGAGATACGCGTACCGCACCTTTACCAGCGCCGTACGGGCGCACGGACGGGCACACGGACGGGTGGGCCCGCGGTTCCGGTGAGGAAACCGCGGGCCCACCCGTGCGGAGCGCGTCAGGCCGCGCCGACCACGTCCTTCTCCTCGGCGAAGTGGCACGCCGACTCGTGCGCCACCGGGCTGTCCATGCCCTGGAAGCGCTCCGGGATCGCGAGCAGCGGGACCTCCGTGGAGCAGCGGTCCTCCGCCTTCCAGCAGCGGGTGCGGAAGCGGCAGCCCGACGGCGGGTTGGCGGGCGAGGGGACGTCACCGGTGAGGATGATCCGCTCGCGGTGCTCGCGCGCGTCCGGGTCGGGGACCGGGACGGCGGAGAGCAGCGCCTGGGTGTAGGGGTGCGTCGGGTGCTCGTAGATCTGCTGATCGGTGCCGATCTCGGCCATCTTGCCGAGGTACATCACACCGACCCGGTCGGAGATGTGCCGGACGATCGACAGGTCGTGCGCGATGAAGAGGTAGGACAGGTTGAACTCGTCCTGGAGCTTCTCCATCAGGTTGATGACCTGCGCCTGGACGGAGACGTCCAGGGCGGAGACCGGCTCGTCGCAGATGATGATCTCGGGGTTGAGGGCCAGGCCGCGGGCGATGCCGATGCGCTGGCGCTGACCGCCGGAGAACTGGTGCGGGTACCGGTTGATGTACTCCGGGTTCAGGCCCACGACGTCCAGGAGCTCCTGGACCTTGCGCCGCCGGTCGCCCTTCGGAGCCACCTCGGGGTGGATGTCGAAGGGCTCCCCGATGATGTCGCCGACCGTCATGCGCGGGTTCAGCGAGGTGTACGGGTCCTGGAAGACCATCTGGATGTTGCGGCGGACCGCCTTCAGCGCACGCCCGGACAGCTTGGTGATGTCCTGGCCCTTGTAGAAGACCTCGCCGGCGGTCGCCCGCTCCAGCGTCATCAGGAGCCGGGCGACGGTGGACTTGCCACAGCCGGACTCGCCCACGATGCCCAGGGTCTCGCCCTGGAACAGGTCGAAGGAGACGCCGTCGACGGCCTTGACCGCGCCGACCTGCCGCCGGAACAGGATGCCGCTGGTCAGCGGGAAGTGCTTGACCAGGTTGCGGACCTGAAGGATCGGCTCGCCCCGGTCGACCGGCGCGTCGAGGATCGCCTCGACCTCGGTGGTCGTGGAGGCGTCGGTCTTGACGACGGAGGTGACGTTGGGGGTGGCGTCCACGGCCTCGTCCTTCTTTTCGAGGTCAGCCATGGATCGTCTCCTTCCAGAAGTGGCAGGCGCTGCCGCGACCGACCAGCTCGGTGCCGTCCTGCTCGGTCACCTGGTGCAGCACCGGAACGTCGGTGCGGCACACGTCCTGCGCCATGGTGCAGCGCGGGTTGAACGCACAACCGTCGGGGATGCGCATCAGGTTGGGCGGCAGGCCCTTGATCGCGAAGAGCTCCTGGCCCTTCTGGTCCAGGCGCGGGATCGATTCGAGCAGACCCTTGGTGTACGGGTGCGCGGGGCGCTTGTAGATCTCGTGCACCGGGGCCGTCTCGACGATCCGGCCCGCGTACATGACCGCGATCTTGTCCGCGACGTCGGCGACGACGCCGAGGTCGTGGGTGATCAGGATCAGACCCATGTTGTACTCGCGCTGCAACTCCGCGAGCAGGTCCATGACCTGGGCCTGGACGGTCACGTCGAGCGCGGTGGTCGGCTCGTCGGCGATGATCAGGTCCGGTTCGAGGGCGAGCGCCATGGCGATCATGATGCGCTGGCGCATACCGCCGGAGAACTGGTGGGGGTAGTCGCCGACCCGGGCCTTGGCGGCCGGGATCTTGACCTTGTCCATCAGCTCGATGGCCTTGACCTTGGCGTCCTTCTTGGACAGGCCCTGGTGCACCCGGTACATCTCGCCGAGCTGGTAGCCGACGCTCAGCACGGGGTTCAGCGCGGAGAGCGCGTCCTGGAAGATCATGGCGATCTTCCGGCCACGGATGGCGCGGCGCTCCTCGGCGGACATCTTGAGCATGTCCTGGCCGCGGAAGCGGATCTCGCCCTGCGGGATCTTGCCGGGCGGCATGTCCAGGATGCCCATGATCGCCTGAGCGGTCACGGACTTGCCGGAGCCGGACTCGCCGAGCACGGCAAGGGTCTCGCCGGCGTCGACGCTGTAGTTGACGCCGTTGACTGCCTTGGCCACACCGTCACGGGTGTGGAACTCGACGTGCAGGTCGCGGACTTCGAGCAGCGGGCCGCCCTTGTCGTCGCCCGCACGGGGCGCCGGGACGCTCGCGGTTTCTTCGATGATGGTCACGTCGTACGCCCTCCTCAGCGCAGCTTGGGGTCGAGAGCGTCGCGCACCGCGTCACCGAGCATGATGAACGCGAGCACCGTGATGCTCAGCATGGCGCTGGGGAAGAACAGCACGTGCGGGGCGGTACGGATGACGGTCTGGCCGGATGAGATGTCGTTGCCCCAGGAGACGGTGCTGGGCGGAAGCCCGATACCGAGGAAGGACAGCGTCGCCTCGGCGGCGATGTAGCCGCCGAGCGCGATGGTGGCGACGACGATCACCGGGGCGATCGCGTTCGGCAGGATGTGCCGGAGCATGATCCGCCCGGTGCCGGCGCCGAGCGCCTTGGCGGCCTGCACGTAGTCGGCCTGCTTGACCGTCAGCACCGAGCCGCGCATGACGCGGGCGAGCTGGGTCCAGCCGAGGACGCCGAGTGCGAGGACCACGGTCCACACGCTGCGGTGGGTGAAGGCGTTGAGGACGACGATCGCGCCGAGCAGCAGCGGGATGCCGAAGAACACGTCGGTGATGCGGGAGAGCAGCGAGTCGAACCAGCCGCCGAAGTAGCCGGCGAGCATGCCGACGACTCCGCCGAGGATGGTCACGACCAGCGTCACGCAGACGCCGACGATGATCGAGGCGCGGGCGCCGAACAGGACGCGCGCGAAGATGCTGCGTCCCTGGACGTCGTAGCCGAACCAGTCCTCCTGGAACACGTGGCTGTAGTTCGGCACGCCCAGGTAGTGCTTGGCGAGGTCGGCGTGGTCCGGGTCGACCGACGTGAACAGGCCGGGGAAGGCCGCGATCACGAGCAGCAGGACGATGAGGACCGCCGAGATCACGAAGACGGGGTTGCGGCGCAGGTCGCGCCACGCGTCCGACCAGAGACTGCGGGCCTTCTCCGCGGTGACGGGCACCGGGGTGACGGCGGGGGTCTCGGCGGCCCCGGCGGAAGCCTTGTTGAGGGTCTCAGGCATAGCGGATCCTCGGGTCCAGAGCGGCGTACAGCAGGTCGACCAGCAGGCTGGAGAGCAGGTAGACGATCACGAGGATCGTCACGATGCCGACCACCGTGGCGTTGTCCGACTGATTGATCGACCGGTACAGCGTGTTGCCGATGCCGTGCACGTTGAAGATTCCCTCGGTCACGATCGCGCCGCCCATGAGGGCGCCGAGGTCCGTACCGAGGAAGGTGACCACCGGGATGAGCGAGTTGCGCATCAGGTGGATGCCCACGACGCGACGGCGCGGCAGGCCCTTGGCGATGGCGGTGCGGATGTAGTCCGCGCGCAGGTTCTCGGCGAGCGAGGTTCTGCTGAGCCGCGCGATGTAGGCGAACGACAGGGAACCGAGGACGGCACCGGGCAGAATCAGCTGCGTGATGTCGTTGGAGTCCTGCACGGTCGGTGTGACCCAGCCGAGTTGGTCCGCGAAGATCGTCTGGAAGATGAAGCCGAGGACGAAGATCGGGATCGAGATCAGCAGCAGCGTGATCACGAGCACCAGCTTGTCCCAGACGCGACCGCGGTTCAGGCCGGCCACGAGGCCCAGCGAGAGGCCCACCACAATCTCGACGGCGAAAGCGATCAGTGCCAGCCGGATCGTCACGGGGAACGTCTCGGCCATGACGTCGATCACCTTACGGCCGGTGACGAAGCTGGTGCCGAAGTTGCCGGTGACGACGTTGCTGAGATAGTGCCAGTACTGCGCGAGGACCGGTCGGTCGAACCAGTACTCGTGGCGCAGCCGCGCCATCGCCTGCGGGTCGGCAGGTCTGTCGCCCCACAGAGCCCGGACGGGGTCGCCGGGAAGTGAGTACACCATCAGAAAGATGAGCAGAGTGGTCCCGATGAACACCGGGATCATCTGGAGCAGTCGCCTTGCGACGTAGCGCCCCATCGAGCCTCCATAGTCAGCCGCTCAGCAGCCGGCCCGCCCCGCTCCTCGTGGGAGGGGCGGGCCGGCTGCCCTGCGCGAACGGTGTGGCGCCGACGCGATGTCGGAACGCCGGGGTGGATCGACCGTTAGCGGCCTGGTCGCTACTTCTTCAGAACCTCGACGGCCGTGAAGACCGGCTTGCCGAAGGTGTCGTACGTGACGCTCTTGACGTTGGCCGAGTAGCCGGCGTTCGTCTTGTAGTACCAGAGCGGGATGGCCGGCATGTCCGCGTAGAGGGACTTCTCGGCGTCCTGGTACAGCTTGACCGACTCGTCGAGGGTCGCCGCCTTGTCGGCCTTGGCCGTCAGGTCGTCGAACGTCTTGTTCGAGTAGCCGCCCTCGTTGCCCGCGGCGGTGGTGCCGTACAGGTCCTTGAGGAAGTTGGCGTTCAGCGGGTAGTCCTGCACCCAGCCCGAGCGGTAGAAGCTCTGGACCTTCTTGTTGGTGCGGACGTCCAGGACGGTCTTGAAGTCCGCCTTGGAGTCGCTCTCGCACTTGACGCCGGTGGCCTGGGTGATGTTGGCGCAGACCGCCGTGACCCATTCCTTGTGGCCGCCGTCGGCGTTGTAGAGGACCGAGATGGACGCGTTGGCGCCGCCGGCCTCGGTCACGAGCTGCTTGGCCTTGGTCGGGTTGTACTTGCAGACGTCACCACAGGCGTCGGCGAGGTAGCCCTTGACGGCCGGCGGCACGTAGCCGGTGGCCGGGGTACGCGAGCCCTGGAGCACCGTCTTGGTGATGGTGTCCCGGTCGATCGCCATCGAGATGCCCTGCATGAACTTGCCGCGGTCCTTGACACCCTTGATCGCGTCCGCGTAGGTGGCGACGGCGATCGTCTGGATCGAGTTCTGCGGGGCGTCCACGGCGCGCTTGCCGAGGTCCTGGTGGTACGTGGCCATGCCGCTCGGGGCGACCTGGTCCAGCACGTCCAGGTTGTTGGAGACGGTGTCCTTATAGGCGGCCTCGGAGGTCGTGTAGAACTTGAAGTCCACACCACCGTTCTTCGGCTTGTCCGCACCGGCGTACTTGTCGTACGCCTTGGTGAGGAAGTCCTGGTTGTGGTTCCACTTCACGAACTGGTACGGGCCGTTGCCGATGGGCTCTTCGCCGTACTTCTTCGGGTTGGTGTAGAACACCGACGGCAGCGGCGCGTAGGCGCTGTAGCCGAGCTTGTAGGTCCAGTACGGCGCCGGGTTGGCGAGCTCGACCTTGATCGTGTAGTCGTCCGGGGTGGACAGACCCGACATCTTGTCGGCCTTCGGGTCACCCTTCTCCGGGTGGACCTCGTCGTAGCCCTTGATGTCCGAGAACCACGAAGCGTTCTGCTGCGCGTTCTTGGCGTTGGCGCCCCAGTTCCAGGCGTCCACGAAGGACTTGGCGGTGACCTTCTCGCCGTTGTGGAACG
Organism: Streptomyces sp. NBC_00083; assembly: GCF_026343295.1. GTDB lineage: Bacteria > Actinomycetota > Actinomycetes > Streptomycetales > Streptomycetaceae > Streptomyces. The sequence goes on along the minus strand of NZ_JAPELY010000002.1, from coordinate 632,348 downwards.
TCCAGCCCTGCTTCACCTTGATGGTGTAGTGGCTGGCGTCGTCCTGCTTGATCGAGTCGGCGACGACGTTCTCGATCGCGCCGGACTTCGGGTCGAAGTCGACCAGCTTGGAGAAGAGGACGTCGGTGATGCGGCCGCCGCCGGTCTCCATCACGTTGGCCGGCTGGATCGGGTGCTGCGGTTCGCTGCTCTGGTAGCTGAAGACACCTGTCGGGTCCGCAGCCGCGCCCGAGTTGTCCGTGCTGTCCTTGCCGCCACCACAAGCGGTCGCAGCCAGGGCGATGATTGCCGCTCCCGCGACCCACTTGGCGCTCGTAGCACCACGCATGGGTTTCCTCCTCATGAGTCCACTTGTCACTACAAGAGGGGTACTTCTACGCGCGCTGACACCCCTGACAGCGCTTCTACGTCAAGTACCCCGAGTGTGCTCGTGAGTCGGCACTCCCCACAGTGCGTGACCCATTGACCCGAGCTCAATGGAGCCAACTATTAAGTACGGCCGGGCTGTAAACCACACTTAAAGGGTCTCGTTTTGACAACATCAGCTTCGGGCAACGGCCCGAAATCCGGACAAAATGAGCACAGACAGACACACCCGAAACGGACCGTTAACACATCTTCCGGAGAGCGACGGTCGATATCCGAACAGGATGCCCCTTAAAACAACTTGACCCTAGAGGCCGCCGACCGGAGCGTACGAGCCTCTTCGGCACTGATCACCCGCGCGTGTGTACCCCGCCGTCCAAACCCCTCGGCGCCCTCCCTCTCCCCCTTGGCGCTCCCCCCGCCCCCAACGCCGAAGGCCCGGCCCCGCGGTGAGCGGGGCCGGGCCTTCGGGGCGTACGCGGTACGTCAGTTGCGCTTGGCGCGCGACGCGGTGCGGCCGCGCTCCTTGGCGTCCAGGACGACCTTGCGGATGCGCACGGCCTCCGGGGTCACCTCGACGCACTCGTCGTCGCGGCAGAACTCCAGGGACTGCTCCAGGGAGAGCTTGCGCGCCGGCACCACGTTCTCGGTGTTGTCGGCGGAAGCGGCACGCATGTTGGTGAGCTTCTTCTCCTTGGTGATGTTCACGTCCATGTCGTCGGCGCGCGAGTTCTCACCGACGATCATGCCCTCGTAGACCTCGGTGCCGGGCTCGGTGAACAGCACACCGCGCTCCTGCAGGTTGATCATCGCGAAGGGGGTGACCGAACCGGCGCGGTCGGCCACGAGCGAGCCGTTGTTACGGGTCGTCAGGGTGCCGAACCACGGCTCGTGGCCCTCGTGGATCGAGTGGGCGATACCGGTGCCGCGGGTGTTCGTGAGGAACTCCGTACGGAAGCCGATGAGGCCGCGGGAGGGGACCACGAACTCCATGCGGACCCAGCCGGAGCCGTGGTTCGACATGTTGTCCATGCGGCCCTTGCGGACGCCCATGAGCTGCGTGACCGCGCCCATGTGCTCCTCGGGGACGTCCACCGTGAGGCGCTCGACCGGCTCGTGGGTCTTGCCGTCGACCTGCTTGGTGACCACCTGCGGCTTGCCGATGGTCAGCTCGAAGCCCTCGCGGCGCATCTGCTCGACCAGGATGGCGAGCGCCAGCTCACCACGGCCCTGGACCTCCCACGCGTCCGGACGCTCGGTGTCGAGCACGCGGAGCGAGACGTTGCCGATGAGCTCGCGGTCGAGGCGGTCCTTGACCTGGCGGGCGGTGACCTTGCGGTCCTTGACGGTCGCCTTGGCGTCCGCGCCCTTGCCGGAACCACCGCGGCCGACCAGCGGCGAGGTGTTGGTGCCGATGGTCATGGAGATGGCGGGCTGGTCGACCGTGATCAGCGGCAGCGCGATCGGGTTCTCCGGGTCGGCCAGGGTCTCGCCGATCATGATCTCGGGGATACCGGCGACCGCGCAGATGTCACCGGGACCGGCCACCTCGGCCGGCTTGCGGGTGAGCGCCTCGGTCATCATCAGCTCGGTGATGCGGACGTTGGAGATCGTGCCGTCCCGCTTGATCCACGCGACGGTCTGACCCTTGCGCAGCTCGCCCTGCTCGACGCGGAGCAGCGCGATGCGGCCGAGGAAGTTGTCGGCGTCGAGGTTGGTGACGTGCGCCTGCAGCGGGGCGGCGTCGTCGTACTCGGGGGCCGGGACGCTGGAGAGGATCGTCGAGAAGAACGGCTCCAGGTTCTCGCTGTCGGCCGGGACGGTGCCGTCCTCCGGCTTGGTCAGCGAGGCCACGCCGTCACGGGCGCAGGCGTAGACGATCGGGAACTCGATCTGGTCCTCGTCCGCGTCCAGGTCGAGGAAGAGGTCGTACGTCTCGTTGACGACCTCGTCGATCCGGGAGTCGGGCCGGTCCGTCTTGTTGATGCACAGGATGACGGGCAGACGCTGCTGGAGCGCCTTGCGCAGCACGAAGCGGGTCTGCGGCAGCGGGCCCTCGGAGGCGTCCACGAGCAGGACCACCGCGTCCACCATCGACAGACCGCGCTCGACCTCGCCACCGAAGTCGGCGTGGCCCGGGGTGTCGATGATGTTGATGGTGATGACGTCGCCGCCATCCTTGGGGTGGTACTTCACGGCCGTGTTCTTGGCCAGGATCGTGATGCCCTTCTCACGCTCCAGATCGTTGCTGTCCATCATGCGGTCGTCGAGCGACTCGGCGGCGTGCGCGGCGAAGGCGCCCGCCTGCTTGAGCATGGCGTCGACCAGCGTGGTCTTGCCGTGGTCGACGTGGGCGACGATGGCGACGTTACGGATGTCGTGGCGCGTGGGCATACTGACTGGCGCTTCTCTCGATCGTGGGATCAGGCGTCTGACGCGGTCGAGTCCTCGTCCGCCCGCCGGGCAGACAGGCCACGGCTGCCTCCCATGGTACGGGGCAGCCGCACCGGCGGCCTCCCGGGCCGATTTCGGCGATCTTGAGCAGGGGGTCCATCAGGGTCCGCGGCGTGCTTGAGCCTGGGTCAGGGGCGTACACGACCTTGCCCGCCGGCAGGGCCGGCGGGCAAGGGAATTGAGCAGGTTCTGAGCTTGGAGCGGTTACCTCGTCCCGCTTCTGACCTGCTGGTTTGCTCTTCTACTCCTTGGTGTTCTTCGATCCGTTGTGCGCCGTTTCCGGCTTCTTGAACCCGATGTCCTGGAAGCGCGGGCCGGCGAAACCGAAGGCTCCCGCATTGGCCACGTTCGGTTTCACGGCGACGAGCTGCGGACGCTGGTAGAGCGGGATCGAGCCCGCCGCCGCCCAGATCCTCGCGTCGGCCTTCTGGACCAGGTCGCGGGCCTCGTCCTCGTCCAGTTCGCCGGCGGCCTGCTCGAAGAGCTGGTCGATGTGGTCGGTGCCGACCCGGCTGTAGTTCTGCTCGACGAGGAGCGAACCGTCGGCCGCCGGCTCCGGCTTGGCGAAGATGGGCCGGTCGTCGGTGGCCGGGTAGGCGGTGCCGGGCCACGAGTAGAGCGCCAGGTCGAAGTCGCCCGACGCGATGTGGTCCTTGAAGTAGCTGTCGTCGGCGACCTTGATGATCTCGGTGTTGATGCCGACCGACTTCAGCATGGCGGCGACCTTGTCGCCGACGTCGCGCAGCGACTGGGAGCCGGGGCCCGACGGCAGCACGAAGCGCAGGGTGAGCGGCTTGCCGTCCTTGCCGAGCGGTCCGCTCTGGGGCGCGGGCGCCGCGGTGCCCTTCGGGGCGTACGCGCCGGGAGCGCCGCCCTTGGGCCTGGCCTCGGTCTTGGTGTGCTTGTCGGCGCCCTTGTTGACCTGCTCGGCGGGCTCGCCGTCGAAGAGGCGGGCCTGGCTCATCAGTGCGGCCTGCTGGAGCGCGGCGACCCGGCCGGGCGCCAGCACATACGTACGGGACGCGGCGCCCGCGCCCGAGCTGCCGGGCTTGTCGTCGCCGACGATGTACGTGCCCTCGTCGTCGGGGTGGTTCCCGGTGGCCAGGCGCTTGCCGTCCTCGGACTCCTGCTCGCCCTCGGGCTTGCTGCCGGCCTTCGCCGCGTCCTGCTTGGGCTTCTGCCGGGCGCCGCCGGCCGTCCACCCGGCGTCCGCGAGCAGCGCCCGCGCCTCCTGGGTGTCCTGGCTGCCGAGGGCGTCGCTGTTGTCGGTGTACGCGTCCTGTCCGGCGAGCGCGAGGTGGCTGCCGGGCGGCTGGGCGGGCAGGCCGAGCGGCTTGAGGACCGCCTCGGCGAGCTCCTTGCGGTTCAGGGCGCGGGCCACCGCGCGCCGGACCCGCTCGTCGGAGAGCGGCCCGGACGCGCCGTTGAGGGCGAGCTGGGTGTAAGCGGGCTCCAGGGTCTTGCGGACGGCGAAGCCGCGCAGCCCGGCCTGCTCGGCGGCGTACTTGTCGACGGCGGCCAGGGTCTCGTTGCGGGCCTGCCGCTCCGCCTCGGCCTTCTCCTCCTCGCCGCTGTGCGCGACGGCCCAGGAGCGCAGCGCGGAGGCGGGGGTGATGGCGGCACCCGGCCCGTGCGTGACGGCCTGCCCCTTGTCGCGTTCGGCGAGCGCGATGCGGTCGGCGTCGGCCCGGTCGATCTCGGCCATGTCGACCGAGCCGGCGGCGAGCGCCGCGGCCCTCTTGTCGCGCGGCACGGCCTGCAGGACGACCGCGTCGAGCTTGGCGGGCAGGCCCCACCAGCGGGGGTTGCGCTCCAGGGAGACGGTGCCCTTGGCGCGGTCGGCCTCCTTGAGCCGGAAGGCGCCCGCGGTCGCCTTCAGCGTGGTGCGGGCGCCGTCGTTGAAGGCGTCGGGGGTGCCGGTGACGTCCTTCGGGTAGAGCGGGCTGAACAGGGAGCGCCAGTCCGCGTAGGGCTTGGCGAAGGTGACCTTGACCTCCAGGTCGTTGGCGCCCTTCTCGATCTTCTCGATGCGCTCGTACCCGGCGTTGCGTGCGGTCCAGTACGCCGAGTCCTTGCCGCTCAGGGCGCGCCACTGGGCGACGAAGTCGGGGGCGCCGATCTCGCGGCCGTCGCTCCACACCGCCTTCTGGTTGAGCTTGTAGAGCACGACCTGCTTGGGCTCGCGCTGGACCACCTCGGCCGACTCCAGGTAGTCGGCGTTGCGCTGTGGACGGCCGTGGTCGTCCAGCGTGAACAGGGCCGGGAGCACCGCCTGGGCGACCCGCTGGGTCGTGGCGTCGGCGTCGGCCTGGAAGGTGTTGAGCGTCTCGGGCATCGCGTCGACGGCCCACTTCAGGGTGCCCCCGTCGGCGACTTGCGACCGGGCCGCGGCCCCGATGTCCTGGGGCGCGGCGCCTGCCGCGGTCCCGCTGTCGGCGGAGCCGCAGCCGGTCAGCACGGGGAGCGCGAGCACTCCGCTGGTCAGGAGCGCGACGGAGCGCGACCGCAGAGAGGCCGCGGTCCGGATCGCCGCGACGATCCGGGGCGCCCTCCCGTTCGGGTCACCGACGTGGGACATGGCTTGTACCTCTTCGTCAGACTTATGGGATTTGATGGCATTTCGCGATGATCACACGTATCCCAGCCACTGAAGAGGACGCCTGCGCCCCCGGGGCGGCGACACGGCGCAGCGGGCCCCGAACCCCACCCGTGCGGCCGAACGCATCCGCGAACACGGCCGCCCCGTGTCGCCCGCATGGCCGACACCGGCTCCCCAGGGGGCGCCCGGGAACCGCGCGACCCCACAACCCCGTGCACGCACCTTCACAACCGCGCATGTGAGGCGCGACACTCTCAGGCGCATGAACATTGCCACCCGCTCCGGCGAAAGGCAGGCAAGTCATGTCCCTGCACGACGAGTTGACGACCACTCAGCGCTGTCTCGACGATCTGGTGCGCGCCGTGGGGCGGCTGGAGAAACAGGTAGGGCACGGCCTGGACATCCGGCGGGTACGGACCGACGCCGACCATCTGCGCGAGAGCCTCGCCCTGCTCCGCGAGGCCGCACCGCCCGGCGGCACCCCCGCCCGCCCCGACCTGGTCACCATCCCCGACGCCCCGTACGACGCCTCGCTCTGGACCGACTCGGACGACGAGGGGCTCGGGAGCACCCGGTCCCGCGGCCGGCGCACCCCCTGACCTCCTCCACGGGAGCCACTCTTGGCCACAGGCACGGAACCCTCTCCCCTGACCGGGGACGGCACCGGCGTCCATGACGCCTCACGCGCCGCGATCGCCCCCCGCCATCTGCGCACCGACCGCTGGTGGCTCGCGCCGGCCGTCACCGCCGCGGGGCTGCTCGCCTTCGTCGTCTACTCGACCTGGCGGGCGTTCGCGAACGCGGACTACTACCACGCGCCCTACGTCTCGCCGTTCTACTCGCCGTGCCTCGCGGACAACTGCGCGCCGATGCGGCACGGCCCGAACGCGGACGTCTTCGGCAGCTGGTGGGGCCTGTCCCCCGCGCTCCTCATCCTGATCTTCCCGCTCGGCTTCCGGCTCACCTGCTACTACTACCGCAAGGCGTACTACCGGGGCTTCTGGGCCTCGCCGCCGGCCTGCGCCGTCGCCGAGCCGCACAAGAAGTACTCCGGCGAGACGCGCTTCCCGCTGATCCTGCAGAACGTCCACCGGTACTTCTTCTACTTCGCGGTCGTGGTGGCCGGCATCCTCACCTACGACACGGCGCTCTCGTTCCGCGACGAGCACTACCGGTGGGGCCACATGGGGCTCGGCAGCCTCCTGTTCCTGATCAACATCGCGCTGATCTGGACGTACACCCTGTCCTGCCACTCCTGCCGGCACATCATCGGCGGACGGCTGCGGCACTTCTCCAAACACCCGGTGCGCTACCGGCTCTGGGGCTGGGTCGGACAACTGAATGAGCGTCACATGCTGCTCGCCTGGGCCTCGTTGATCAGCGTGGCGCTCGCCGACTTCTACGTGTACCTGCTCGCCACCGGGGTGTTCGACGATCCGAGGTTCTTCTAAGTGAAGGCAGCGTAGATGACTCAGCTGGAACGGCAGCAGTGGGACGTCGTCGTGGTGGGCGCGGGCGGCGCCGGACTGCGGGCCGCGATCGAGGCGCGCGAGCGGGGCGCCCGTACCGCGGTGATCTGCAAGTCCCTCTTCGGCAAGGCGCACACCGTGATGGCCGAGGGCGGCATCGCCGCCTCGATGGGCAACGTGAACTCCGGCGACAACTGGCAGGTCCACTTCCGCGACACCATGCGCGGCGGAAAGTTCCTCAACCAGTGGCGGATGGCGGAGCTGCACGCGCGCGAGGCCCCCGAGCGCGTCTGGGAGCTGGAGACCTGGGGCGCCCTGTTCGACCGGACCGCCGACGGCCGGATCTCCCAGCGAAACTTCGGCGGCCACGAGTACCCGCGCCTCGCGCACGTCGGCGACCGTACGGGCCTGGAACTCATCCGCACCCTCCAGCAGAAGATCGTGAGCCTCCAGCAGGAGGACAAGAGGGAGTTCGGGGACTACGAGGCCCGCCTGAAGGTCTTTCAGGAGTGCACGGTCACCCGCGTGTTGAAGGAATCCTCCGACAGCGGCTCCGCCTCGGGCGGCCGGGTGTCCGGCGCCTTCTGCTACGAGCGCGAGAGCGGCCGCTTCTTCGTCCTGGAGGCACCCGCGGTGGTGCTCGCCACCGGCGGGATCGGCAAGTCGTTCAAGGTGACGTCGAACTCGTGGGAGTACACCGGCGACGGCCACGCGCTGGCGCTGCTCGCCGGGGCGCCGCTCCTGAACATGGAGTTCGTGCAGTTCCATCCCACCGGCATGGTCTGGCCGCCGTCGGTCAAGGGCATCCTGGTCACCGAATCGGTGCGCGGCGACGGCGGGGTGCTCAGGAACTCCGAGGGCAAGCGGTTCATGTTCGACTACGTGCCGGACGTCTTCAAGGAGAAGTACGCGGAGTCCGAGGAGGAGGGCGACCGCTGGTACGAGGACCCCGACCACAACCGCCGCCCGCCCGAGCTGCTCCCCCGCGACGAGGTCGCCCGCGCCATCAACGCCGAGGTCAAGGCCGGCCGGGGCACCCCGCACGGCGGAGTCTTCCTCGACGTCTCCACACGGATGCCGGCCGAGGTGATCCGGCGCCGGCTGCCCTCGATGTACCACCAGTTCAAGGAGCTGGCGGACGTCGACATCACGGCGGAGGCGATGGAGGTCGGACCCACCTGTCACTACGTGATGGGCGGCATCGCGGTCGACTCCGACTCTGCGGCGGCCCGCGGCGTGCCGGGGCTCTTCGCCGCGGGCGAGGTCGCGGGCGGCATGCACGGCTCCAACCGGCTCGGCGGCAACTCCCTCTCCGACCTCCTGGTCTTCGGCCGCAGGGCCGGGCTGCACGCCGCGCGGTACGCCGACTCGCTCGCCGTCCGGCCGCCGGTGGACGAGGCCCAGATCGACTCGGCCGCCGCGGAGGCGCTGCGCCCCTTCAGCGCGGAGGCCCCCGAGGACGGCTCGCCCCCGGAGAACCCGTACACCCTGCACCAGGAGCTCCAGCAGGCCATGAACGACCTCGTCGGGATCATCCGCCGGGAGGGCGAGATGCACCAAGCGCTGCGCAAGCTCGCCGAGCTGCGCGCGCGGGCCCGGCGGGCCGGGGTCGAGGGGCACCGCCAGTTCAACCCCGGCTGGCACCTCGCGCTCGACCTGCGCAACATGCTGCTCGTGAGCGAGTGCGTGGCGCGGGCCGCCCTGGAGCGGACCGAGAGCCGGGGCGGTCACACCCGCGAGGACTGGCCCTCGATGGACCGCTCCTGGCGCCGCGTGAACCTGCTGTGCCAACTCGCCGACCCCACGGAGGGCCTGGCGCCGCCCGACTCCGAGCGCGGCCAGATCCGGCTCGTGCGCGAGGAGACCGACCCCATCCGTGCCGATCTGCTCTCCCTCTTCGAGAAGGAGGAGCTGGTCAAGTACCTCGCCGAAGAGGAGCTGAAGAGTTGAGCACGTACGATGCGAGCTTCCGGGTCTGGCGGGGCGACAGCGGCGGCGGTGACCTCACCGACTTCACCGTCGAGGTGAACGACGGCGAGGTGGTCCTCGACATCATCCACCGCCTCCAGGCGACCCAGGCCCCGGACCTCGCGGTGCGCTGGAACTGCAAGGCGGGCAAGTGCGGTTCGTGCAGCGCGGAGATCAACGGGCGGCCTCGCCTGATGTGCATGACCCGGATGTCGGTGTTCGACACGTCGGACGTCATCACGGTAACTCCCCTGCGTGCCTTCCCCGTCGTGCGCGACCTGGTGACGGACGTGTCCTTCAACTACGCGAAGGCGCGGGAGGTCCCGGCGTTCGTGCCGCCCCAGGGGGTGGCGCCCGGCGAGTACCGGATGCAGCAGATCGACGTGGAGCGCTCGCAGGAGTTCCGCAAGTGCATCGAGTGCTTCCTGTGCCAGGACACCTGCCATGTGGTGCGCGACCACGAGGAGAACAAGGCGGCGTTCGCGGGCCCGCGCTTCCTGATGCGCGTCGCCGAACTCGACATGCACCCGCTGGACGCGGCGTCCGAGGCCGGCCTCGACCGCAAGAGCACCGCGCAGGACGACCACGGTCTCGGCTACTGCAACATCACCAAATGCTGTACGGAGGTGTGCCCCGAACACATCAAGATCACCGACAACGCCCTGATCCCGCTGAAGGAGCGGGTGGTGGACCGGGCGTACGACCCGCTGGTGTGGCTGGGCAACAAGATCCGCCGGCGCGAGGCCTGACGCTGCGTCAGCTCCATCCCCTGCGGTAGGCGTCCCAGTCCTGGCCGCGCTCGGCGAAGTCGACGTAGAGGGCGACGCCGAAGTGCTGACGGTGGCGGTCGGTGCGGGCGAGCCCGAGCCGGGCTCCGCGCACGGCCGCCTCCACGGTCTCGGCGGAGCCGTGGTGGCTCATGCTCTCGTCGTCGTAGAACGGCAGCCCCATGAGCAAGTCGGTGTCGGGCGGCGTGACTTGGAGGGCCAGAGCGGTCTGCCGGGCCACATACCCGCCGTACAGGCTCTGCAGGGGCATGGACGTGTCGTACGACATCACGGCGATCTGGTCGACGCGGCGGGCCACTTGGCCGAAGTACGCCTGCGACCACCACTTCCCGTGCCCGGTGAGGCCCTCCGCGGCGGTGTGCAGGGCGGGCAGCGGGTCTATCTGGTGCGCGGCGACCGACAGCAGGGCGCCACGGGGGCGGGTGAGGGCGCGCAGGGCGTCGAGCAGGGCGAGGTAGTTCCGGTCCCCGGAGGGGAGCGGCTCCAGGTCGAAGTGGACGCCGTCGACGTGGGCGGTGTCGAGCACCTGGCGGGCGGTCGTGACGACGGCGGTACGGGTCGCGGCGTCGCCGAGCCGCATCCCCACGGGGCCCTCGCTCGCCAGCTCGTCGCCCAGCCAGGCCTGGACGCGCACGCCGGGCAGCCTGCGGTGGACGCCGTCCACCAGCCAGCGGGCCCGGGGGTAGCGCGCGGCGGGGAGCGTGCCGTCGTGTTCCAGGGGGCCGGTGTGCACGAAGAGGTCCTTGATGCCGCTGCCGCGCACCTTGGCGGCGAAGGCGTCGAGGTCCCGCTCGCCCTTGCGCCCGTCGACCCAGGCGTGCCCGAGCCAGTACGCGTCGCGGCCCCGGGTTCTGGTGTCGTCGCCCGGGACGCCGGCGTACTGGGCGCGCAGGCCGGCTCCCGCGGCGGCGACCGCGACGACGACGGTCAGGGTGAGCGTGAGCACCGCGCGCCGGGCGATCCGCCCGCCCCGCCCCCGCCACCAGCCCCGTATCCCCACCATCCGCGTCCCCCCGGCTCGCTCCGGGGGCCAGCGTAGCGGCGTGGCGCCGGGGCGCGGCATGGGGTGCTCGCCCTTGGCAGGGTGCTCGGCATCGGCATACCTCCCCCTTGCCGGGTGCTCGGCATCGCTCCCCCTTGGCAGGGCGCCCAGTCTCGGCCCCCTCAGCCGGTCCGGCGATTGAGGACGAGCGCGCTTCAGCCTGTCCGGCGTTTGAGGACGAGCGCGCTTCAGCCTGTCCGGCGTTTGAGGACGAGCGCGCTTCAGCCTGTCCGGCGTTTGAGGACGAGCGCCCTTCAGGCGCGAACGGGGTCTGGGGCGGAGCCCCAGGGGGTTTGGACCTCAGCCCGTTCCTAACCCCCGGAGGGTTTCGGGAAGGGGCGGGGTGGGGCATCCCGGGGCCTGGGGCGAAGCCCCAGCAACCCCGCTTTCGGGTGCAGACCGTGCTGGGCTGGTCGCGCAGTTCCCCGCGCCCCTGTAGGGCACCCGGAGTCGCAGCCCACCGCCCACGCCCGCCGCGGCGGAGCCGCGCAAACGGCACAGCCCCGCGCCCCTAGTAGGGCACCCGGCGTCGCGCCCCCCGCCCGCGCCCACCGCGGCGGAGCCGCTCCGGTCGCGGGGGCAGGGGGGCGGTCATACGCTCGGTCGTGTGACGCCGCCCGTCAGGAGAGCCCGGCCCCGTGCCGCCGCCCAACGCTTCGGGGCGGCGGCCTGGCCCCCGCTGGCCGTACTCGGTGCGCACGGCGCAGCCGGTTCCAGCAGCTACCTCGTGCTCCCCGTAGGCGTCCTCGTCGTGGCGTGCGTGCTCGCCGCCTACGCCTACCTCACGCGGAAGCGGCGGCTGAACTCCCGCACCACACCGGGGGGTTCGGGGGCACGGCCCCGGCCCGTGCCACCCGCCGCCCCGGCCTTCGACGTACTCGACACCGACACCCGCGCCGCCCTCGTCGCCGCCGACGAGGCGGTCCGCACCAGCGAGGAGGAGCTGGACAGCGCGCGGGCGGCAGCCGGCGCGGAGGCGGTGCGCCCGTTCGCCGACGCCCTCGCCCACGCGCGGAGCCAACTCGCCGCCGCGTTCCGGCTGCGGCAGGAGCTCGACGAGGGCCGGCCCGAGGACGAGGCGGCCCGGCGCGGCGTCCTGGCGGAGATCGCCGCGCGCTGCGAGGACGCCGGCCGCCGCCTGGACGCCGAGGCGGACGCCTTCGACCGGCTCCGCGCCCTCGACCGCGACGCCGCCCCCGCCGTCGCCGCCGCCGAAACCGTCTTCCGTGAGCTGACCGCCCGCACCGGCGCCGCGGAAGCCACCCTCACCGCGCTGCTCCGGCAGTACGCCCCCGCCGCCTCGGCCCCCGTGGCCCGGCACGTCGAGGAGGCCAAGGACCGGCTGATGTTCGCGACGACGAGCCTCGGCGGCGCCCGCCAAGCGCTCGACGCGGGCGACGGCGCGGGCGCCGCGGCATGGGTGCGGGCCGCCGAGGGCGCCGTCGACCAGGCGGCCGTCCTGGTCGCCTCGGTCGAGCGAAGGGAGCGCGAACTCTCCGACGCGGCAAGGATGTTGCCCGGTCTGCTCGCCGCGTACGAGGCCGGTCACGCGCATCCCGCGGAACTCGCCGCCGTCCGCGAGGAGTCCACCGCCGGACCGTACGATCCGCTCGACGCGCTGCGCCGGGTCCACCGGGCCGGCGGCCCCACGGACAAGGTCGACACCGCCGCACTCGACACCGCCACGCTCGTCGCGCGGGCCTCGGTCGCGGCGGCCGGGGTCCACATCGCCACGCACCGAGGCGCCGTGGGCAGCCACGCCCGCACCGGGCTCGCGGCGGCCCTGAGCCGGCTGGAGTCGGCGCCGCCCGCCGCCTCGGACCCGGCCGGCGCCCTGCACGCGGCGGCCGCCGCCGACGCCCTGGCCCGCGGGGCGCTGGCCCGCTCCGAGCAGGACGCGGCGGCGTACGGGCAGCGGGACGTCGCGGGCCGGGCCGGGGACGGGGGTCTCGGCGGCGCTCTGCTCGGCGGCATCGTCCTGACCGTCCCGGACGGCGAGCCCGGCGACGGCACCCGGGCCCACGCGGGCGGCCCCGCCTGTTTCGGCGGCCCCGCGACCCGGGCCCGCAGAGCCGGCGGGTCCTGGTGAGCGGCGGAGCGGGGCGGCCTGCGGGGGCCGGTCACGTACGAGGAGACACGCCATGAGCGACAAGCAGTCCGTACTCGGCCGCGCGGTGCGCCTGTCCAGCACCGACGTCGGCGCCCTCGTGGAGCGGGCCGAGGACCCGAGGGCCGTGCTCGACCAGCTCGTGCGCGACTACACCGACGCCATCGCCGACGCCGAGCGCGCCGTCTCCACCACGCTCGGCACGCTGCGGCTGCTCGAACAGGACCACGCCGAGGACGTGAAGGCGGACGGCGAGTGGGGCGCGCGGGCCCGTGCGGTGAGCCGGAAGGCCGACGCGCTGCGGGCGTCCGGTGCGGCCGCGGCGGCCGACACCTTCGACCGGCTCGCCAAGGTGGCGCTCGCCCGGCAGCTCAGGTCGGAGCGGGAGGCCACGGCCGCGGAGCCCGCGATCGCCGCCCAGCGCGACCTCGTGGCCCGGCTCGGAGCGGCGCTCGACGGGATGCGGACCCGGCTCGGCGCGCTGAAGTCCCGGCACGACGGGGTGCGGGCGATGAGCCGGACGACGGGTGCGGCCGAGAGCGTCAACGCCCTGGACACCACGACCGAGTTGGGGCGCTTCGAGGACAAGGTGCGGCGCGAGGAGGCACGGCTGGCGGGCCGGGACGTCGGGGATTCCTGTCTGGACTCGCAGTTCGAGCGGCTGGACGACCCCGGCGACACGGCGGAGGTCGAGGCGCGGCTCGCCGCCCTGAAGGCCACCACCTGAGGAGGCCGAGTACCCGCCCCGGCACCTGACGTGACGTCAGAACATGCTCAGGATCTGCTCCTCGGTCAGCTCCACCGGGCCCGACTCGCCGTCCGGCAGCGCGAGTTCGAACCAGACCGTCTTGCCGCGCGGGGTGCGCCTGGCCCCCCAGGCGGCGCTGAGCAGGCCGACCAGCTGGAGTCCGCGGCCGCCCTCGTCGGTGTCGCGGGCCCTGCGCCGCCTGGGCTGCACCAGGCCCGCGTCCCACACCTCGCACACCAGCGTGCGGTCGCGGAGCAGGCGGAGCCTGATCTCGCCGTCGCCGTAGCGCAGGGCGTTGGTGACGAGTTCACTGACCAGGAGTTCGGTGGTGTCGACGAGGTCGTCGAGGTCCCAGGCGAGCAGCTGGGTGCGGGCGAGTTCGCGGGCGCGGCCCACCGAGCGGGGTTCGCGCGGCAGCCGCCAGTCGCCGACCGCGTCCACCGGAAGCCCCTGGATACGGGCGAGCAGCAGGGCGATGTCGTCCTCGCCGTGCCGCGTGTCGAGCGAGCCGAGCACCTGGTCGCAGACGTCCTCAAGGGGACGGTCCGGGTCGGTGAGGGTCTTGCGGAAGGCGTTGAGGCCCTCGTCGAGCGGATGGTCGCGGGACTCGACGAGCCCGTCGGTGTAGAGGGCGAGCAGGGCGCCCTCGGGCAGGTCCACCTCGACCTCCTCGAAGGGCTCGCCGCCGACGCCGAGCGGCAGCCCGGGTGGCACGTCGAGGAGCATCGCGGGCTCCCCGGGGTCGTCGCCGGGCTCGACCAGGAGGGGCGGCAGGTGCCCGGCGTTGGCGAACGTGCAGCGGCGGGTGACCGGGTCGTAGACCGCGTACACACAGGTGGCGAGGTAGACCTCGGAGAGGTCGGCGTCGCGGGACTTGTGGGCGACCCGGGACGCCTGCTGGCTGCCGCCCGGCGCGCCGAGGCCCCGGGCGATCTCGTCGAGGTGCGAGAGGACCTCCGCGGGTTCGAGGTCGAGCAGCGCCAGGGTGCGGACTGCGGTGCGCAGTTCGCCCATGGCGACGGCGGCGCGCAGACCGCGGCCCATGACGTCGCCGATGACGAGCGCGGTGCGGTGGCCGGGCAGCTCGATGACGTCGAACCAGTCGCCGCCGACCTCGGACTCGGCGCTGCCGGGAAGGTAGCGGCAGGCGATGTCGAGTCCGGCGGCCTCGGGGGCGCCGGGGGGCAGCAGGGAGCGCTGGAGGATCAGCGCGCGCTCGTGCTCCCTGCGGTAGAGGCGGGCGTTGTCGATGCAGACGGCGGCCCGCGAGGCGAGTTCGGTGGCGAGCGCGCGGTCGCGTTCGCCGAAGGGCTCGCTGCCCTTGGCGCGGGCGAACTGCACCAGGCCGACGACGGTGTCGTGGGCGACCATGGGCACGGCGAGCGTGGTCTGCACGAGGCCGCCGTCGCCCGCGGGCACGGTGTGGATCCGCGCGGTCCGCAGGGCGCTGGCGTACGGGGAGTGGAACCGGTAGCGGTGCAGGTCGCCGACGCCCACCTCGGGCTCGCCGCCGGGCAGGGGCCCGTCCGACACGGCGCTCGCGAAGGCGACCCGGCGCAGCTCGCCGCGCCCGTCGGAGCTGCCCCCGCCGGGGTCGTCGCCGGCGAGCAGCGACTGGTAGAGGTCGACGGACGCGAGGTCGCAGAAGCCGGGGACGGCGATGTCGAGGAGCTCGCGGGCGGTGGTCTCCAGGTCGAGGGTGTTGCCCATGCGGGCGCCGGCCTCGTTGAGGAGGGCGAGGTTGCGGCGGGCGTCGGCGGCCTCGCGGGCCGCGTTGTGACGGCGGGTCACGTCGATGCCGAGGCCTGCGACGCCGATGGGCCGGCCGGTGCCGCTGTGCACGCGGTAGAGGTTGATCGACCAGTGCCTGCGGTCGCGGCCCCCGGGGGACGAGCCCACTATCTGGAGGTCGGTGACGGACTCGCCGGTGTCCAGGACCCGCTGGAGCGCGGCGGACATCCGGTCGGCCTCGGCGCGGGAGAGGTAGTCGTGCACGGTGTGGCCGCGGTGCTCCTCGGGGGCGCCGCCGAAGACGGTGGCGAAGCGCCGGTTGGCGCGCAGCACGGTGAGGTCCGTACCGAACAACAGGAACCCGTAGGGAGATTGACCAAAAATGGCCTGCGAGGCGGCCAGGTCCGTCTCGATCCCGCGCAGAGCGCGTACGTCGACGACGATACAGAGCGCGGCTCGCTCGTCGGTGGCCGTTCGGCTCGGCATGACGTACAGCTCCGCGAGGCCCTCGGCGCGTCCGCCGCCCTCGGGTGACGGCACGCGGAAGGGGACGACGCCCGTCCACTCCCTGCCGTCGAGGATCTCGGCGACCCGGCGGTGGCCGCGTGGGCGCAGCTCGGGAGGCATGAACGCCTCGACGGGATCGCGCCCGACCACGGCGGACGCGGACAGGCCGAACTGCTCCTCGGCCCGCAGGCTCCACTGCTCGATCAGTCCGTCCGGCCCGATCGAGAACGAGGCGACGCGGATGTAGTCATAGATCGAGCCAGGCGGACTGCTCTGCCACACGACATCGCCAGCCGTCTCAGGTATCTCGCTCACGCGACCGTCCCCTCCAGCTCACCGCACCGGACCGGCCTTGACCCGCAGTATTCAGCACTACGGCCCCAGGCGGCACGGCGTTCACGATCACATCCCGGTCTCGTTCTTTTCCAGCCGTTGTCGGCGGGTTCACGTGAGGGTTGTGATCGTCCGTCCCTCCCTCCTTCTAACCATGCAGAGCCAGCTCGAACCACACGGTCTTGCCCGTTCTGCCGCGGCGGGTTCCCCAGCGCCGCGCGGAACAGGCCACGAGCTGCATTCCCCGGCCCCCTTCGTCGTCGATTCCGGCGGTGCGTTCGACGGGCGGATCGGGCAGCGGATCGGAGACCTCCACCAGAAGGGTGGTGCTGTCGAGCCGGTCGAGCCGCACTCCGATGGGCCCCGAGGCGTAGCGCAGCGCGTTGGTCACCAGCTCGCTGACCAGGAGGACCGCCACGTCGACGGCCCCGGATTCGAGCTCCCAGCCGCGCAGCGCGTCCCGTACGGCATGCCGGGCGGTCCGTACGGCCCCCGGCTCAGCAGGGAAGGTCCACTCGGCGCACTCGCCCGAGGTGTCGATCACGCCGATCACCCGCATCCGATGGTTCGGGGGGTTTAGAAACGATTAATAGGCACATACCCGGTAATTGGGACGTCCTATCCCCAAGTGGGGCGGATGGCGGCACTAATGACCCAGGTTCCCCAGAATGCGCATGGCTTCGGCGACCGCGGGGCGGTCCTGGGGGAGCCAGTCGACGGCGTCGGCCTCGCCGGGCGCGAGCCAGCGCAGTTCGTCGTGGTCCTGGAGCGGGCGGGCCTCGCCTTCGAGCAGCCGCGCCGTCCACGCGTGCAGGACCAGGCCGGGCCGCAGCGGCCACTCCCCCGCGATCCGCTCCAGCGGCTCGGTCTCGATGCCGAGTTCCTCGCGCAGTTCGCGGACGAGCGCCTGCTGGGGGCTTTCGCCCGGCTCCACCTTGCCGCCGGGCAGTTCCCAGCGTCCGGCGAGCTCCGGCGGGGCGCTGCGGCGGGCGGCGAGCAGACGGCCCCGGTCGTACACGGCTCCGGCCACCACCACGGTCTCGTTCATGCGCCGGAGCGTAACGCGCGCGGTCACTGCTGGGCGGGGGCCCCGATCCGCTCGACCCAGTAGAGCTGCTTGTGCCCGCGGTCGTCGAGGCTGTCCGCGATGCGCTGGGCCTCCGCCTGCGTCGCGTACTTGCCGACGCGGTACTGGTTGCCGTTGTCGTCCTGACGTATCACCAGCCAGCTGAGCACAGCGCCACTGTCGTTCATCGCATCTCTCCCGGCGTCGGCGTGCAGGTCAGTAAGGATCCCCAGGAAACCGCAATCCGCATATGCCCGAGCCTACGCCTGACCTTTACTCAGCGGATCTGACTTTGCACAAAGAGATACGAATTCGGTCAACGGGGCCCATGCGAACGGGGGCGCACCCTCCTGGGTGCACCCCCGTGTCCGGGCCGCGCGCGCTCGGGCCGTGCCGGCTATTTCACCGGAAGGTGGTACGCGATCCGGTACCGGTCGGCCGGGACCACGACGTCGGCGGTCTCGACCGCCAGCCCCGAGGCGTAGTACGTCCGCTCGATGACGAGGACGACATGGCCAGGGACGCCGCCGAGCGCCAGGAGCTCCTCCGCGAGCCCCGGGCGCGCACCGACCTCCTCGACCACGTTGTCCACCACGACGTCGATCGCCGCCATCCGCTCCACCACACCGCATCCGCCGAGCGGCCCCTCCTCGGGCAGCATCACCGGCGAGCGGCCGGTGACGGCCAGCGGCTCCCACGACGTGGACAGCATCATCTGCTCGCCCGCGTCACGGAACACGTACCGCGTGCGCATCACGCGGTCGCCGGGGCGGATGCCGAGCCGCTTGGCGATCTCCGGGGTCGCCTCCTCCTGCTCGCTGTTCGACTCCCACGTGCCGCGCGCGGCCTCCTCCGCCTGCTCCTGGCGGAACGGGCTCGCACCCTTGGCGGTGCGGTAGCCGGAGCGGGCGACGCGGCGCGGCACCGGGCGCTCGCGTACGTACGTACCCGATCCGGAGCGCCCCTCGACCAGGCCCTCGGCCATCAGCACCTTGCGCGCTTCGAGCGCCACGGTGTCCGAAACCCCGTACTCCTCGCGGATCCTGGCCTGCGAGGGAAGCCGGGTGTGCGGCGGCAGCGAGCCACTCACGATCTTCTCCCGCAGATCGCTGGCTACGCGCAGATAGGCCGGCTGCTCACCGAAAGTCACGGGCCACTCCCATCAGGTTGACAGACTGCAACAGCGTGGCAACCGTGGGTTGACTCCCGCAAGCGAAGGCCAGACATTCACTCGAAGTGATGACTTGCCTCTGCCCAGGGCGTACCCGCGGTACAGCGGATACGTTCTGCCCGGCCCGTGACCTTCTCAGACGCTCTTGGAACCACCGGTTCCGGAACCGTCGCCACTTCCGCCGTCGGAGCCGTCGGAGCCGTCGGAGCCGCTGGAACCACCGGAGTCGCCGGAGCCGCCGTCCGAGCCGCTGTCGGTGGAGGGCGGGGTCGTGGCGAGGCCGAGCGCGCCGCGGGCGGTGATCTCGTCCGCCTGCTTCTGCGCGGCGTCGGCCGCCCCGGAGTGCATGTAGAAGTCGTTCGCGTCGGTGGCGACCGCCGCCTTCGCCCACTCCTTCTGCGCGACCTTCAGACCGGCGATGTACGGCTGGACGGCCGTGCGACTGCCGGGCTGCCAGGAGTACGCGTCCAACTCCCGGGTCTGCGCGTCCATCGCGCGGGCCGTCCGCCCCGCCCACTGCCTGAACCCGGACAGGTCGTCCTCGACCCGGTCCGCGTCGGGGGCCTTGGCCATCGCGCTCTCGACCGCGTCGGCCGCCTTCAGGAACGCGATCTGGTCGGGGTCGAGGGTGGCGGCGTCATTGCGCACGGACCCTTCGAGCTGAGCGCCCTGCGAGGCGAACGCACAGGTCACCGTGTGGTCACCCATCGACCAGCTCTGCCGGCTCGGCGTGTAGTAGTACGGGTCCGCCTCGGCCGGCACCTTCCACCGGTCCATGGCGTACGCCTGCTCCAGGTCGAGGCAGCGCGCGTCGGCCTGGGCGGCGATGGTGTCCTGACCCGGGTAGGCACTGTCACCCGGGACCCGGAACGAGCCGGACACCTCGGCGTCGTGCTTGCCCGCACACGGCACGATCCGTACCGAGACGACCTCGCGCTCCAGCTTGCCGCCCGGCACGTCGAAGCAGTCGCCCTTGCGCAGGTTGAGGGTGCTGCGCGAGGAACCCGACGCGGTGGAGCTGTTCCAGCCGTCCTTGAAGTCCCGCCAGCCGCCGCTGAGTCCACCCGTCACGATCGAGATGACGAGCAGGACCGTGCCGACCGTGGAGAGCGCGATGCCGGCGATGGCGAGGCCCTTGCCGCGCTGCCCCTCCTTCTTGATCCGCCTGAGCCCGAGGGCGCCCAGGACCAGGCCGAGCGGGGGTATGCAGCACAGGATGCCGGTGACGAGGGAGGCGACGGCGAGCCCGCTCACGGGCGGCCGCTGCGGCGCCATCGGGTAGGGGTACCAGGGCCCGCCGTTCATCGGCTGCCCCGGATACGGGCCCGGGGCCCCCGGCGCCTGGGGCGGCGTCGGCCATCCGAACCCCTGGCCCGGCTGGGGCTCCTGGGGCTGCCCGGGTGCGGGCGGCGGCGGTATCTCCACGGGAACGGTGCTCCTCATCGGGTGGTGCGAAGGCGCTGCGAACGGCTGCGCGAATGCGCATCGTACGCGGGCGCACGCGACCCTCCGCGCGGTGCCGCTTCCGGGCCCGATCACCATCCGTAATCGTCCGGAATGCGCGTGATGTTCCCTCGTGCCACGCTGGTCGAGGCCCGGAGGAGCCGCGGGAACAGGCCCCGGACCCCGGCCTCGTCACACCCTGTAGGAGTGCACCGGATGGGTATCAAGGACCAGTTCGAGGACAAGGCCCAGGAGCTCGGGCAGAACGCCAAGCAGGCGGCGGGCGGCAAGAAGGACGAGGCGCAGGACCGCGCACGTCAGGCCCAGGACAAGGGCCGCGACGCCACCCGGAGCGCCCAGCGCGACGCGCAGGACCGCCTCGACCAGGACTACGACGTCTGACGCGTCGCACTCCCCCCCAGAACGGAAGCGGCGCACTCGCGACACCGGGTGCGTCGCTTTCGGCCGCCCGGCGCGCCGGGGGCCCGGGGCCGGTGTCAGACCGCTGTCAGTCCCCCGCCCGATCCTTGGCGACGCGTGTGCGGATCCGGCCGACACCGGTCTCCGGCACGGAAGTCGGGCACGGGACTTGGGGGCGGAATGGTCTGGATACAACGCGTCGTGCCTCAGCCGTTCGCGGCACGACGGGTGATCTGTTTCCCGCACGCCGGGGGGTCGCCGTATTTCTTCCGGAGCTGGGGCAAGGCGCTCGGCGCCTGTGAGGTGTACGCGGTCTGCTATCCGGGCCGGGCCGAACGGATAGGCGAGAAACCGGCCGCCGAGCTGATACCGATGGCCCATGAAATCGCCGGTGAAGTGGTCCGGTTGATGACCGAGGACGCGCGGCCCACCGTGTTCTTCGGCCACAGCATGGGCGCCATCGTCGCGTACGAGACCGCCGTGGCCCTGGAGAACCGGTCCATGGGGCTCGACCATTTCTTCGCCTCGGGCGCGCGGGCGCCCCGGCTGATGCGTCCCGACCCCTCCGCCCGGTGGGACGACGAATCCATCGCGGCCACTTTGGTGGAACTCGGCGGCACCGACGCCGAACTCCTGCGCAATCCCGCTTTCGTGGAACTCGTGATGCCGTACATCGGCGCCGATTTCCGCATGCTCGCCTCGTACGAGGGCGCACGGCACGCCCCGCTGGGCTGCGCCGTGACCGCCCTGGTCGGGGAGGCGGACCCCCGGGTCTCGCTCCGGCAGGCCACCGCCTGGCAGGAGACGACCCGGGGCCCCTTCGAGGTGCGCACGCTGCCCGGCGACCACTTCTACCTCGCCCAGAACCCGCCGTTCCAGATCATCGAAGGGTCCGCGGCCGGGCGCTGACCCGGCCCCGCTCGCGGTACATCCGGGCCAGTTGGAAGGCCAGGTCGAGCGATTGGGTGTGGTTGAGCCGGGGGTCGCACGCCGTCTCGTACCGGTGGTGCAACTCCTCGGCGAGCACCGCGTTGCCGCCGCCCACGCACTCGGTGACGTCGTCGCCGGTGAGCTCCACATGGATGCCGCCCGGGTGGCTGCCCAGCGCGTCGTGGACCTCCACGAAGCCCCGCACCTCGTCCAGGATCGCGTCGAATCGGCGGGTCTTGTGCCCGCTCGCGGCGGTGATCGTGTTGCCGTGCATGGGGTCGCTGACCCAGCAGACCTGGGCGCCCTCGGCGTTGACCTTCTCGATCAGGGTGGGCAGCACGTCACGGACGCGCTCCGCTCCGGCCCGCACCACGAAGGTCAGCCGGCCCGCCTCGCGGTCCGGGTCGAGCCGGTCGAGCAGCCCGAGCACGGTGTCGGGAGTCGTGGCCGGCCCCAGCTTGACCGCGATGGGATTGTCGATGCGGGAGAAGTACTCGACGTGGGCTCCGTCCAGGTCCCGGGTCCGCTCGCCGATCCACAGCAGATGGGCGCTGGTGGCGTACGTACGCCCGGTGCCGGCCTCGGTGCGGGTCAGGGCCGCCTCGTAGTCGAGGAGCAGCCCCTCGTGGCCGACGAAGAACTCGGCGGTGCCCAGCTCCCGCGTGTCCACCCCGCACGCCTTCATGAAGGCGAGGCTGCGGTCGATCTCGTCGGCGAGCTCCTCGTACTGCTCGCCCACGTGCGAGTCGGCCACGAACCCCCGGTTCCAGGCGTGCACTTGGCCGAGATCCGCGAAGCCGCCGGTGGTGAGGGCGCGGACCAGGTTGAGCGTGGTGGTCGACGCCTCGTACATGGTGCGCAGCCGGTGCGGGTCGGGGCGGCGCGCCTGGGCGGTGAACTCCAGGCCGTTGACGGCGTCGCCTCGGTACGAGGGCAGCGTCACACCGTCGCGCGTCTCCTCGTTCCGGGAGCGCGGCTTGGCGTACTGCCCGGCCATCCGGCCGATCTTGACGACCGGCAGGGCGGTCGCGTGGGTCAGCACCACGGCCATCTGGAGCAGCGTCTTGAGCTTGCCGTGGATGCCGTCCGACGTGGTGCGCGCGAACGTCTCGGCGCAGTCGCCGCCCTGGAGCAGCACCGCCTCCCCGCGGGCGACCGCCGCCATGCGCCGGCGCAGCAGGTCGCACTCCGCGGCGAAGACCAGCGGGGGTGCCTGTGCGAGCCCGTCGGTGACGGCGCGCAGTTCGGCGGGGTCCGGCCAGACGGGCTGCTGGGCGGCGGGACGGGCCCGCCAGGATTCGGCGGCCTCGGCCGGCGCGGCCGGATTCTTCACTTCGGTGTCCCAGATGCTGTTTCTCATTACTGCCTCCGGTACGGGCGGACGGGGAGAGGTAAGAACGGATGATCGGCAAGGAAATCGTTCGGCGGGCCTGCACCAGATCAGCCCAGTCGCCCCGCCGGGGTCAAGCGAATCCCGAGTGGACCGCATCGGGCGCCGCCGATTGGTCTGGCACCGGTGGTATGCCCGCTGTTTTGCTGAGCACGGCCGAGTGGTCCGCGACGGCGGAATTGCCAAACGCCCCGAAAGAACGAGGAGTTCACCATGCCGGGAATCAGCACGATCGGTGTGCGGGTCACCGATACGGCGCTGCCGCACCACGATCCTCTCGATTTGTACGTCCGGTTGCGGGAAGGCCTCGCCGCGTCCGACGTATTCCTCTTCGAAAGCGTGGACGGCGCCGACCAGGACCGCCGCTGGGCGGTCGTCGGCTTCGGCCGGCTCGCCGAGATCCGGGTCCACGACGGCTATGTGGAGATCGACGGCGCGGCACAGGTCGCCGACGCCCTCGCCGCCCGCGCGGCCGCCGCCGGGATGGCGGAGCACACGGCCGACGACGGCACGCACCGGCTCACCTTCACGAGCGCCGGGCAGATGTGGGACGTACTGGCCGGCGCGCAGGCCCTGTTCCACGTCGCCACCGACATCCCGACGACGGCGTACGCCTTCGGATTCCTGACGACGTTCGCCTACGAGTCGGCCTGGCACATGGAGTCCCTGCCCCGGCGCACCAAGGCGCCGCACGGCCCGGACATCACGCTCACGCTGTTCCGCGACACCGTCTGGTACGACCTGGTCACCGGCTCGGTGCGCCAACTCCGGGCGGAGAGCCCGGCGTTCACCGACCGCCCGAGGACGGCGGACGCGGTACGGGCCGCGGGCGACGCGTGGGGCGCCGGACGCACCGGCGCGGTCGTCGCGCCCGAGGCGCCCGCGCCGCTCTCGGTGCGGGACAGCGTGAGCCGCGAGACGTTCCTCGGCTGGGCCGAGCGGTGCCTCGAACACATCCGGGTCGGCGACATCTACCAGATCCAGATCGGCCACCGGATCGACGTGCGGACCGAGTTGGACCCGGTCGGCGTCTACCGCAGGCTGCGCGGCCGCAACCCGTCGCCCTACATGTATCTGATGCCGCGCGCCGGCCGGACCCTCATCGGCGCGAGCCCCGAGCTGTTCGTGCGGATCGAGGGCGACGCGATCACGATGCGCCCCATCGCGGGCACCGCCCGGCGCTGCGCGGACCCGGAGGAGAACGAGCGCCGCGTCAAGGAGATGCGCGAGAGCACCAAGGAACAGGCCGAGCACATCATGCTGGTCGACCTGTGCCGCAACGACATCGGGCGGGTGACCCGGCCGAGCACCCAGCCGGTGGACCAGCTGATGGCGGTGGAGACGTACTCGCACGTCTTCCACCTGGTCTCGACGGTCACCGGACGCCTGGAGCCGGACGTCGACGCCTGGCAGGCGCTCCGCGCGACGTTCCCGGCCGGCACCATGACGGGCGCGCCCAAGGTCCGCGCCATGGAGATCATCGACTCCCTGGAACAGGAACGCCGCGGCAGTTACGCGGGCGCGGTGGGCCTGGTCGACGTGCGCGGCTGGAGCGAGCTCGCGCTCACCATCCGCACCATCGAGTACGACGGCGAGACGTACTCCACGCAGAGTTCGGCGGGCATGGTCGCGCAGTCCGATCCCGCCTCCGAGTGGCGCGAGACCCTGGCGAAGATGGGAGCCGCCTACTGGGCGCTCACCGGTGAGGAGCTGATCGCATGACCAAGGTGCTTCTGATCGACGCGTACGACAGCTTCGTGCACATCATCGACCAGTACCTGCGCACCCTGGGGGCGCGCACGGAGGTCGTACGGTCGCGGACGCTCTCGCCCGACGAGCTCGCCGCCCGCGAGCCCGACGCGGTGGTGCTGGGGCCCGGCCCCGGGCACCCCGCCGATTCGGGCCATGTGGAGCTCGTGCACCGGTTCGCGGGGCGGGTGCCGCTGCTCGGGGTGTGCCTGGGGCACCAGGCGATCGCGCTGGCGCACGGCGGCCGCGTCGAGGTCGCGGACCAGGTGATGCACGGGCGGACCAGCACGGTGCGGCACGACGGGGCCGGTCTCTTCGACGGGCTCGGCCACACCCTGGAAGTGACCCGGTACCACTCGCTGATCGTCGCCGAACCGCTCCCCGCCGAGCTGGTCTCCACGGCCGTCGCGGTCGACCACGGCTATCTGATGGGGCTGCGCCACCGCACCCTGCCGATCGAGGGGGTGCAGTTCCACCCGGAGTCCATCACCACCACGGGCGGACTCGCCATGCTGGACAACTTCCTTGGCTCAGCGGCCCGTTGGGCGTCCCGGGCGCCGCTCGCCGGCGTCTGACCCCGGCCTGCGGCCGTCACCAGCGGGTGGCCGCCGCCAGCGCGCGGACGGCTTCGGCCACCCCGGAGCGCGGCAGGTGCGCGTGGCCGACCACCAGCGCGGGGGCGGCGCGGCCGGGCCCCGCGTGGAAGGCGCCCGCGCCGCGCAGCAGCACGGAGCGGCGCAGCGCCTTCGCCACCACGGCCGCCTCGTCGCTGCCGCGGGGCAGTTGGAGGTAGGCGTGCAGTCCCGCGCCCCGGCCCAGGACCGCGGCGCCCGGCAGATGGCGGCGCACCGCCTCCTCCAGGGACTCCCGACGGCTGCGGCACAGCGAGTTGAGCCGGCGCAGATGGCGGTCGAAGAGGCCGGTGCGCAGCAGTTCGGCGAAGGCCAGCTGGGTGAGGGTCTCGGTGCCGAGGTCCTGCCGCGCGCGGGCCCGCATCAGGAGTTCGAGCAGGGGCTCGGGCGCCGCGAGCCAGCCGAGGCGCAGGCCGGGCGCGAGGGACTTGCTCGCGGTGCCGGCGTAGACGACCCGTTCGGGGTCGGTGCGCTGCAGCGCCAGGGGCCGCGCCCCGCGTTCGTACCACAGGCCTCCGTCGTAGTCGTCCTCGATGACCCAGCCGTCGACGTCGCGGGCCCAGCGGGCCAGCGCCTCGCGGCGGCGCGGGGAGAGGGTGACTCCGGTCGGGAACTGGTGGGCGGGGGTGACCAGCACGGCGCGGGCCCCGCTCGCGGCGAGCGCGTCGACGTCGATGCCCTCGGCGTCGACCGGTACGGGCACGGCCCGCAGCCCGCTCTCGCGCACGAACTGCCGCTGCCCGGGGTGGCCCGGGTCCTCGATGGCGAGCGCGTCGATGCCGAGCCGGGGCAGCACGGTGCACATCAGGCCGAGCGTCTGCGCGAAGCCGGCCACCACCATCAGCTGCTCGGCGGAGGTCCGCACCCCGCGCAACCGGCCGAGATACTGGGCGAGTTCGAGGCGCAGGCCGTGCTCGCCGGCGAGCGAGGGGTAGTCGTGGTCGCCCGAGTCCGCCTCGTACAGCACGCGCTGGTAGCAGCTGAGCCATTCGCGGCGCGGGAAGGCGGGCAGGTTGCCGCCGCCCGGCCGCAGGTCCCAGCGGACCGGGGCGGGCGGCGTCCCGTCGTCCCGGCCGGCCGCGCCGGGCTCGTCCAGGAGCGCCGGCACCACCGAGAGCTCACCGCCGAGATGGCGTACGACCCGGGTGCCGGCGCCCTGCACCGCCTCCAGGTAGCCCTCGGCGACGAGTTGCCCGTACGCCTCCACCACCACGCTGCGTGACACGTCGAGGTCGTCGGCGAGCCGCCGGCTGGACGGCAGCCGGGTGCCGGGATGGAGAATTCCCTCGGCTATCTCCCGCTTGATGAAATTCTGGATCTGCGAGGTCAGGGAATTCGACGAGTCCCTGACCACCGCCACCGCCATGTGCAGGGCCACGGCTCCTGCCCCCCTTTACGAATTGGACCGTAGTTCTCGCCGGACAGTGGTCTGGAGGGCGCTTTGCGCGCCTCACACAATGGGTTGCGCACACTTCCGATGGCGCCGTTCAAGGAGATTCCCCGTGACTGCCGAGCCGCAGGGTCGTACCTGGCCGGAATTGCTGAACTCACTTCTGGACCGCCGGGACCTGAGCCCCGCGGACGCCGCCTGGGCGATGGACCAGGTGATGACGGGGAGCGCCGGTCCCGCCCGGCTCGCCGCCTTCGTGGTGGCGCTGCGCGCCAAGGGCGAGACCGCCGACGAGATCGAGGGCCTGGTGGACTCGATGCGCCGGCACGCGGTGCCGCTGCACGTCCCCGGGGCCACCCTCGACATCGTCGGGACCGGAGGGGACGGCTCGAACAGCGTCAACGTCTCCACCATGTCGGCGGTGGTGGCCGCCGCCGCGGGCGCCCGGGTCGTCAAGCACGGCAACCGCTCGGCGTCGTCCGCCTGCGGCTCCGCCGACGTCCTCGAAGAGCTCGGGGTCGCGCTCGACCTCGAACCGGAGGTGGTGGCGACGGTCGCCGAGGAGACCGGCATCACCTTCTGCTTCGCCTCGGTGTTCCACCCGTCGATGCGGCACGCGGCCCCGCCCCGCCGTGAGCTGGGGATCCGTACGGTCTTCAACGCGCTCGGCCCGATCAGCAATCCGGCCGACCCCACCGCGCAGGCGGTCGGGGTCGCCGACCCGCGCCTGGCGCCGCTGCTCGCCGAGGTGCTGGCCCGCCGCGACGTGTCGGCGCTGGTCTTCCGGGGCGACGACGGGATGGACGAACTGACGGTCACCACTACCTCCACGGTCTGGTCGGTCCACGAGTCCCGGGTGCGGCGCGAGTCGTTCGACCCGCGGTCCATCGGCATCGGCTACGCCTCGCCCGACGCGCTGCGCGGCGGCGACCGTGCGCACAACGCCCGGGTGGCCCGCGAGATCTTCGCGGGCGCGCGCGGCCCGGTCAGGGACTCGGTGCTGCTCTCGGCCGCCGCGGGCCTCGCGGCGCTCGCCCCGAGCGGGCGCCCCGTGGCGGAGCGGCTCGGCGCGGGGGTGGAGCGCGCCGCGGAGGCGATCGACTCGGGCGCGGCGGCGGCCGTCCTGGAACGCTGGACGAGCGTCACCGCCAAGTACGCGGCGCAGGGCGCCTAGAGAGGCCGGGCAGGGGCGGGTGCGCGCCGGCCCGCCTCGACCAGGGCGGCGACGGCAGCGGCCGGGCTCGCGCCCGTGACCACCGCCTCGCCGACCAGGACGGCGTCGGCCCCGTGCGCGGCGTACTCGATGACGTCCGCGGGGCCGCGGACGCCCGACTCGGCGATGCGGACCACGCCCTCGGGGATCCCCGGCGCCAGGCGGGCGAAGGTGGTGCGGTCGACGTCGAGGGTGCGCAGGTCACGGGCGTTGACCCCGATCACCCGGGCGCCCGCTTCGAGCGCCCGCTCCACCTCCTTCGCGTCGTGCGCCTCCACCAGCGGGGTCAGCCCGATCTCCTCTGCCAGGGCGTGCAGTTCGTCCAGATGGGGCTGGGTGAGGGCGGCGACGACGAGCAGCACGAGCTCCGCGCCGTGGGCCCGCGCCTCCCACAGCTGGTAGGGGTCGACGATGAAGTCCTTGCGCAGCAGCGGCACGTCGACGCGGGCCGCCACGGCGTCCAGGTCGGCGAGCGAGCCGCCGAAGCGGCGCCCCTCGGTGAGCACGCTGACGGCCGCCGCCCCGCCGTCCTGGTAGGCGGCGGCGAGTTCGGCGGGGTCGGCTATCGCGGCGAGCGCGCCCTTGGAGGGGCTGGACCGCTTGACCTCCGCGACGACCCGTACGCCCGAGGGGTCGCGCAGCAGCGCCGCGGCGTCCCGCCCCGGGCCCGCGGCGAGTGCCCGTGCCCGCACCTCGGCGAGCGGCACCCGCCGCCGGCGCAGGGCCAGGTCCTCGCGGGCTCCCTCGACGAGCTGGTCGAGTGTGTTCATGGTGGGTCCCTCCCGGTTCGGACGCCGAAGGCCCCGGAGCCGGTCCGGCGGGTGCCCGGTGGGTGGCGCCACGGAGGGGAACAGTAGGGAGCCGCGCATACCGCCGACCACCTCCTTAAGACTTGGCTGAATGTCACAGGTGGGAACTCGGCGATGAAAGGAATTCACCGAACAGCACCTTGGATGTCAGCTTCGTGTCAGCGCCCTAAACACCGCTCCGACCTGCGTCAACGGCACCAACTCCCCCGAATCCACACGTTTTCTTCACCCCGGATCGCCCCGTCCCACAAACCGGTTAGTGGGTTTTTTAAAGCCATACCATCGGCGCCCGTGGCCGAAGGGCAAGTGATATTTCCCCGGCCCCCGCGGCGTGGCCGACAGTGGCATCAACACTTGCTGATAACGGGGGTTACTGCTGTGGAAATCAAGGTCCTGGGTGAACTCTCTCTGTCCGACGGGGACCGCTACTCCCCCGTGGCGTCGAAGCGCGCGAGCACCGTCCTGACCCTGCTCGCCATGACTCCCCAGGTCCCGGTCCTCTTCGACCAGCTCGTGGACGAGCTGTGGGCGGACCAGACGATGACCAACCCGCGCAACGCCCTCCAGGCGATCGTCAGCCGGCTGCGCAAGCTCCTGGAGTCGGTGACCGGCCTGAAGGGCGACGAGATCGTCCGCACCGGCAGCAACGGCTACCTCCTCGACGTTCCCGCCGGGACGGTCGACGCACACCGCTTCCTCGCACTCGCCGAGCGGGGCGCCGCCCTGGTCCACCGCGACCCGGCGGGCGCGATCGTCGCCCTGGAGCAGGCGCTCGACCTGTGGCGCGGGCCGGCCCTGATGGACGCGCGGGACGGGATGCGCTGCCAGATCCACGCGGTCGGCCTCGAAGAGCGCCGCATCACCGCCTTCGAGGACCTCACCATGGCCAAGCTCGCGGTCGACGTCGAGCGCGTCTCCATGTCCGAGCTGCGCCAGCTCGCCGCCGAGCACTCCGAGCGGGAGCGGCTGAGCGAGCTGCTGATGCTGGCGCTGTACCGCGACGGCCGCCAGACGGAGGCCCTGGAGGTGTTCCACGGCGCCCGCCGCCGGCTCGCCAGCGACCTGGCCCTGGAGCCGGGTCCGGCCCTGCACCTGGCGTACGAGGCGATCCTGAAGCAGGACGTCGAACTCGGCCTGCCGCGCCGGGCGTTGCTCGGCTCCGGCCGGGCGCTCTGAGACCACGCGCCCCGACCCGGCCTCCCGCACGCGCCTCCCGCGCCGGCCCGGAGCCCGGACCACCACCACACAGCTCCGGCCGCGCCGGACGACCATCAGGAAGGCAGGGCCAGTGACGGCTAGGCAGAGCGGATCCGGAGACCGACCGCAGACGCGGGCCGCCGCGCCCGGGGCAGCCCGGGTGACGGAGGCCGGGGCGACGGAGGCCGAGGCGACGGCGTTCTGGCAGGAGGTCCTGTCGGCGGGCCGCCACACCCCCCTGCCCGGCTGGTGCGCCGACGTCCCGGCCGAGGACCGGATCGCGACGCGCCGCACCCTGCTCTCGCCCACCACGTCGGCCGCGCTGCTCGGGCCGGCCACCGGCGGCGCCGAGCCCCTGGAGACGCTCCTGATCGCCGCCGCCGCCCGGGTGCTGGCCACCGTGACCGGCGATCCGACGGTCGTGACCGGCTATCTGCCGCCCGGCGCCACGGACCCAGTGGCGCACACCCTCCCCTGCCCACTGCACCTCGGCGACGGCACCTGGCGGGAGCTGGTCGGGACGGCCGCCGCCGTGCGGTCCGCCGCCGAGCGCCACCGGAGCGTCTCGCCGGAGCGCGTACGCGCCGAACTCGGCCGTACGGACGCCCTGTTCGACACCATCGTGGTGGCGGGGCGGCCGCCCGAGGCGGCCGACCTCGGACCCGGCACCGTCCTCGCCCTCGGCCTCCTGCCGCGGGGCGGACGGCTGGAACTGGCCGTCCTGCACCGCGTGGCCACCCTGGACGCGAGCGCGGCCGGCCGGATCGCCGGCTATCTCCTGGCGGCCCTCGAACGGCTCGCCACCCGCCCGGACTCGGCGCAGCACCTGTGGCACCCGGTCACCGCCGGCGAAGCCGCACATCTGCGGGACGCGCTGGCCGGCCCCCGGCGCCCGCTGCCCGACCGGCGCTTCCACGAACTCTTCGAGGAGCAGGCCCGGTTGACGCCGGACGCGGTGGCCGCCGTCCACGAGGACCGGTCGTGGACCTATGGGGAACTCAACCGGAACGCCAACCGGGTCGCCCACGCGTTGCGCCGGGACGGGCTGCGCGACGAGGACGTCGTCGCCGTCGTCACCGAACGCGATCTGGAGTGGCTGACGGCGGTGCTCGCGGTGTTCAAGGCGGGCGGCGTCTACCTCCCCGTCGAGCCGCAGTTCCCGGTCGACCGGATCACCGCCATGCTCACCCGCAGCGACTGCCGCCGGGTGCTGACCGAGCCCGGCGTGAGCCCGGGGCTCGACGAGGCGCTGGCCGAACTCACCGAGGTCCGCGCCGAGTTCGTGTCCCGCCTGCGCGCCGACGAGAGCCATGCCGGCTCGGACGCGGATCCCGCCCTCGCGATCGCCGCAGGACGCCTCGCCTACATCTACTTCACCTCCGGCTCCACCGGACAGCCCAAGGGCGCGATGTGCGAGCACGAGGGGTTCCTCAACCACCTCCTCGCCAAGATCGAGGACCTCGGCGTGGAGCGCGGCACCGTGGTGGCGCAGACCGCGCCGCAGTGCTTCGACATCTCGCTGTGGCAGCTCGTCGCCGCGCTCGCCGTGGGGGGCCGCACCCTGATCGTCGCGCAGCGCGACATCCTGGAGGTCCCGCGCTTCGTCGCGCTGCTCGCCGAACGCGAGGTGGAGGTGGCCCAGCTGGTGCCGTCCTACCTGGAGGTGGTCCTCGACCACCTGCGCCGCTCACCCCGGCCGCTGCCCCGGCTGCGCTGTGTCTCGGCGACCGGCGAGGCGCTCAAGAAGGAGCTCACCGAGCGCTGGTTCGCGGCGCTTCCCGACATCGTCCTCGTCAACGCCTACGGGCTCACCGAGACGTCGGACGACACCAACCACGAGGTGCTGCGGCGCCCCCCGGCAGGCGCGTCGGTGCCGCTGGGCCGGCCGGTGCGCAATGTGCGGGTGGCCGTCCTCGACGAGCGGCTCAGGCCGGTGCCGCTCGGCTCGCCGGGGGAGCTGGTCTTCTCCGGGGTCTGTGTCGGACGCGGCTACGTCAACGACGAGGAACGCACCCGGGCCGCCTACCTCCCCGACCCGGACCGCCCCGGCGGACGGCTCTACCGCTCGGGCGACTTCGGGCGGTGGCAGCCCGACGGGCGGCTGGAGTTCCTGGGCCGCCGCGACGCCCAGATCAAGATCCGTGGCTTCCGGATCGAGATCGGCGAGGTGGAGAACCAGCTGCTCCGGTTCGAGGGGGTGCGCGACGCCGCCGTCGTGGTCGTGGGCACGGGCGACGCCCGCCGGCTCGCCGCCTTCTACGCGTCGGCGGAGCCGGTCCCCGCCGACGCGCTGCGCACGGCCCTCGCCCGGTCGCTGCCCGCGTACATGCTCCCCGGCCGCTTCCACCACCATGAGGAGCTGCCGCTCACCCCGAACGGCAAGATCGACCGCAAGCTCCTCACCCAGCGGGCCGAGGCCGCCCCCGAGCAGGCGGACGGCGGGCCCGCGGGCGCCACGGAGCCGCCGCGCACGCCCACCGAGCACCGGCTCGCGGCGCTGTGGGCGACCACCCTCAAGGTGCCCGTCGAGACCATCGGCCGCGCCACCGACTTCTACGAGGCGGGCGGCAGTTCCATCGCCCTGCTGCGTGTGGTCATCGCCCTCGACCAGGTGGTGACCGCGCCGGAGCTGGCCAGGGCCCCGGTCCTGAGCGCGGCCGCCCTGCTCATCGACGGCAAGGCGCCGCAGCCCGCCTGAACAGCCGCTCCACGTCCACCACTTCGGCCCGGCCGCGCGGTCCGCGCGGCCGGGCCGGCCCACACAGGGAGACAGCGCGATGACGACGGTCAACGATCCGGGGAGCGTGGCGGCCCGTGCGCCGGGCCGGCACCTGACGCACGAGGAGGGCCGTCCGCCGGTGCTCCACACGGGCCCCAGCGACGCGGAACACCTTCCGGCGCCGGAGGTACGGGCGCTCCTCGCCGAGCACGGCGCGGTCCTCGTACGGGGCCTCGGCCTTGCGGAGCCGGCCGATCTGGCCGTGGCCGCACGGGCGTTGGGTGTGCGCGGCACGACCGAGCGCGAGGGCTTCACCGGCCGCCAGGCCCATCCCGACGGCGTGTACTCCACCTCCGAGTGGGCCGCCGAGGACCAGCTCTGCATGCACCACGAGCTGAGCTATGCCGCCGTCGTGCCGTCGATCGCCCTCTTCGGCTGCCTGGTGGCGCCGCAGCGGGGCGGCGCCACCACGGTGGCCGACGGGGAGCGCGTGCTCGGCCTGCTCCCCGGTGACCTGGTCGCAGGGTTCGAGCGCGACGGCTGGGAACTGGCCCGCACCTACTACGAGTTCGGCCTCGGCTGGGCCGAGGCCTTCGGTACCGACGACCGGGCACGAGTGGAGGAGTACTGCGCGGCCAACGCCCTCGACCACACCTGGACCGAGGAGGGCGGCCTGCGCACCCGCCAGCGCCGGCCGGCCCTGCTGCGCCATCCGGTGACCGGCCGGCGCGGCTGGTTCAACCAGGCGGCCTTCCTGCACGAGTCGGCGCTCGACCCCGTCGTGCGGGAGTACCTGGAGAGCCTCTACGGGCCCGAGGGCCTGCCGTTCCGCACGACGTACGGCAATGGCGAGCCCATCTCCACCGACACCGTCGCCACCATCAACAAGGCCTACGAGGAGGCCTGTTGGAGCGAGCCGTGGCAGCAGGGCGACCTTCTGGTCCTGGACAACCTGCGGATGGCGCACGGCCGCGACCCCTACGAGGGCGAGCGCCGGATCGTCGCCCTGTTCGGTGACCCGGTCCGCCTGGCCGGACCCGGCGCCCCGTCGGCCGACGCGACCCGCTGACCCCGAGCCCGCCCGCCCGCCCGATCCGTGGAACCCACGGGCTCCGGGGGCGGGCGGGCTCGTGCGTGCCGGGGCCGGCTCACGCGTGCGGCACGGCCCCCGCGACCGGGCGCCTCGTTGCGGGCAATGTCCGGTTTACCCGCAATAATGTTTCGCAGCATTTCGAATTTGCTTGCAGCGGGTGCGCCACGATGGCTAAATGTTAACGTGAGTGGACACCCTGCGATCACCCGGAGAGGGGCGGGCGGCGGAAAGGATCCTCGCCGTCCGGATGCTCCGGCGCGCAGCCGAAAGCATGTAGTCGGCACCGATAGCGGGGTGGCGGAACGGGGCGGGGGCCTTGCGCATTCCGGCAGCTCCCGGCCCAGGCCGGGAGGGGGATGACGATGCCTGGACCAGTGATTCGGGGGAAGGAAGGGGCGGCCTGACAGCGGGCATCATTACAATTCAGCCGCGCCATTTGAATCACGAGATTGCAGGAATATGGATCTGGAACTCAGACATGCACGGGCTGTTTCCATCATCGCAGAGGCCGGGAGCATATCCAAGGCGGCAGTCCGGCTGAATCTTCCACAGCCCAGCCTGACCGCCCAATTGCGCAGGATAGAGAAAATGCTCGGCGGGGACCTTTTCGTACGGTCGAGTTCCGGGATCGTGCCGACCCCGCGGGGAAAGCGCTTGATTCCGATGCTGGCCGACCTCGTCCAGCAGGCCGACGACGTGATCGGCGAGGCCGCCGCGAGCACCACCATCACGCTGCGTTTCGGCAACACCGAGTGGACACCGCCGACCCTGCTCGGCGCGATCCAGGCGGCGGTGCCCACCGTGGACGTGGAGACCGAGACGCTCGCGCCGGCCGCGGCCGTCGACGCGGTCCACCGCGGGGCGCTCACCGTGGCCATGGTGCCCTGCTCGGCCACGGACATGCCGGATTCCCTGCTGCAGGCGGGACTTGAGACCAAGGTCGTCGTCCGGGAGCCGATCTGGCTCGCGGTGCCGCGCGGCCATCCGCTGGCCGGCCGCCCCTTCGTGGACGGCACCCACCTCGCCTCGCTCCGCTGGGTCCACTATTCGCGGGACCACTGGTTCCACGACATCGAGAAGAAGCTCCTCGCCAAGCTCCACCACACCGACCTCGGGGCGGCGCACTACGCCGACGGCCACCACGAGGCGATGAGCTGGGTCAGGGACGCCGACGCCGCCGCGCTGACCACCGCGACCGGTGCCACCAACGATGTGGGTCTCGTGCCGATCCGCGAGACGCAGTGCATCGCCCAACTGCTCGTGTGGCGCCGAGACACGGTGGCCCGCGACACCCTGTGCCGACTCGTCGACACCGTACGGGAGTACTACTGCGCCTACGCGCGCTCCATCCCCCGCTATCTCTCCTGGATCATGGAACACCCCGCGGACTTCCCGGAGTTGGAGCGCTTCCTGCCGGTTCGGGCCCAGGCGGGATGAGGGGCTGTCAGTTCGCTGTCAGGGCCCTTCGGCAGCATCGCCCGCATGACTACGACACAGCACGTGGACGCCGAGGGCCGTGCCACGATCAAGGGCATCATCTGCGACATCCTTGAGATCGACGAGGCCGAGATGACCGACACGAGCCGCTTCAAGGAGGACCACGAAGCGGACTCGATGGGCGCCATCGAGATCCTCTCCCAGCTCGAACGCGCCTTCGGGATCGACATCGACCAGGCCGAACTGGCCCGCATGGTCCATCTCGAAGGCGTCGTCACGGTGGTCGACGAGGCCGTCGCGGCCAAGGCGGCCGCGGCCCTCTAGGCACCGGGACCGAGTGAGGGGAGCGCAGGTTGTACGACAACGACGAGCGACCGCGCCGAGTGGTGATCACCGGGCTCGGCACGGTCACCAGTATCGGCCTGGGCGTCGAGGCCTTCCGGGCGGGGCTGCGGGCGGGGCGCAGCGGCGCCAAGCCGATCACGGCCTTCGACACGGCGGGCTTCGCCCACGCCAACGGATGCGAGGTCGACGACTTCGATCCCGCCGAGTGGATCCACCAGGTGGACCCCGAGGAGCTGGGGCGTGCCACCCAGTTCTCGGTCGCCGCCGCCAACATGGCGGTGGCGGACTCGGGCCTCACTCTCGACGAGCTCAGGCGGCGCAGGGCGCTGGTCTCGGTGGGCACCACCGACGCCGAGTCCCGCGACCTCGACACCCTGGTGAGCGTCCAACTGGCGGACGGTCCGGACCAGTTGGCGCCCACCGTCGCCCGCAGGGCGCAGGCCGGGCGGCTCTCCACCGGCATCATCCGCGAGCTGGGCCTGGTCGACGTCGAGGCGCTCACCATCCCCACCGCCTGCGCGGCCGGCAACTACGCGATCGGCAGCGGCTTCGACGCCATCCGTGACGGCGAGGTCGACGTGGCGCTGTGCGGCGGCGCGGACGCCGTCTGCCGCAAGACCTTCGCCGGGTTCTACCGGCTCGGCACCATCGCCCCCGAGGTGTGCCAGCCCTTCGACAAGGACCGCAAGGGCATCCTCACCGGCGAGGGCGCGGGCATCCTGCTGATGGAGAGCCTGGACTCCGCGCTGGCCCGCGGCGCCCGCATCCACGCCGAGGTGCTCGGCTACGGGCTCAACTGCGACGCGCACCACCCGGTCGCGCCCGACCGGGACAGCCTGGCGCGGTGCATGGAGATCGCGCACCGCAACGCCGGGGTCAAGCCGGAGGACATCGACTTCATCTCCGCGCACGGCACGGGCACCCGGGCCAACGACGTCACCGAGGCGGGCGCGATCCGGCAGGTCTTCGCGACGCCCCCGCCCACCATCTCGATCAAGTCGATGATCGGGCACTCCATGGGCGCCGCGAGCGCGCTGGCGTCCGCCGCCTGTGCCCTGGCCCTCACCGAGGGTTTCATCCCGCCGACGATCAACCACCGTGAGACCGACCCCGAGTGCGGCCTCGACTGTGTGCCCAACGAGGCGCGGCCCGCCGAGCTGAACGTGGTCCAGAACAACGCGCTCGCGTTCGCGGGCAACAACGCCGTGCTCATCCTGGGCCGGTACCGGGAGGCCGAGTGATGTCCGAACTGGTCCTCTCCGCCTGGTCGGTGGTCTCCCCCTACGGCGTGGGCAGCGAGCCCTTCGGCGCCGGTTTCGGCGGGGGCACGAGCGCGGTCGGCGCGCTCGACCGGGACGCCTGGCCCGGCCCGTTCGACCGGTGCGGCCTGGTGCCCGACTTCACCGCCGCCGAATACGTCGGCAAGAAGGGCACCCGCACCATGGACCGCGTCACGGCGATCGCCGTGACCGCGGTGGGCCGGCTCCTCGCCTCGTGCGGCGACGACCTCACCGCGCGGCCCGAGCAGATCGGCCTGGTGCTCGGCACCGGCTCGGGCAGCGTCCAGAGCATCATGGACTTCACCCGGGACTCCCTCGTGGGCGAGCGTCCCTACCACGTCGACCCGGCCCGCTTCCCGAACACGGTGATGAACCGGGCGGCCGGCCAGAGCGCGATCTGGCACGGCATCAAGGGCCCCAACACCACGGTCGCGGGCGGCCGGCTCACCGGTCTGCTCGCGTTGAGCTACGCGGTGCGGCTGCACCGCGGCGGACACTGCGAGCGGGTGCTGTGCGGCGCGGCCGAGGAGTACTCCACGCAGCGCGCCTGGCTCGAATGGCACGGGCGGGCCCCGGAGGAGCGGGAGACCCCGCTCGGCGAGGGCGCGGCCGTCTTCCTGATGGAGAGGGCGTCCGACGCGCACGCCGCGGGCCGCACGCCGCTCGCCAGGGTCCTCGCGACACGGTTCCGGGCGTACGCCGAGCGGGCCGAGGCGCAGAAGGCACTCGCCGAGTGCGTGGGCAGCGCCCTGGACCGGGCCGGGGTGGCCCCCGAATCCGTCCGCCTGGTCGCGCCGCTCGGCGCGGGCGCCGAACTCGCCGCCCTGGAGGACGCCGGGATCAAGGACGCGCTCGGCACCGCGGACCCCGAGTGGCTGCGCTGCCGGCCGCTGCTCGGCGACACCTCCGCGGCCTCCAACAGCCTGCAGCTGGCCGCGGTGCTCGCCACGGCGGGCGCGTCGGGGCTCGCCCCCGGCGAGGCGGCCCTGGTCACCGGCGTCGACCGGGACGGCACGGTCGGCTGCGCGGTGCTCGGCGGCGCGGACCGCGGCTAGCCGACCCACCACGAGAGCGAAGGTGCGGCACGAGCTTCGTGCCGCACCTTGGCGAGCCCACTTCCCGTATCCGACACGGGAGTCGGGCCACACCCATGGAGAGGAGATGCGCGCATGACCGCGAACGAACGACGCGTCGCGCTGGTGACCGGGGGCTCCCGCGGCATCGGCCGGCACGTGGTGACCCGGCTCGCCGGGGACGGCTACGACGTGGCCTTCTGCTACCAGTCCAACAAGGAGGCCGCCGACGCGGTGGCCGCGGAGGCGACCGCCGCCGGTGCCCGCGTGTACGCGGCGCAGGTGGACGTGGCCGGACACGGCGCCGTACGCGACTTCGTACGCGACAGCGAGAAGGCCCTCGGGCCGCTGCACACCGTCGTGTCCTGCGCGGGCATCGTGCGCGACAACCCGCTGGTGATGCTGGCGGAGGCGGACTGGGACGCCGTGCTCCGGGTCAACCTCGACGGCACGTACAACGTGTGCAAGGCGGCGGTCTTCTCGATGATGAAGCGCCGCTCCGGCGCGGTGGTCACGCTGTCCTCGGTCGCGGGCGTGTACGGCAACGCCACCCAGACCAACTACTCGGCGACGAAGGCCGGGATCATCGGCTTCACCAAGGCGCTCGCCAAGGAGGCCGGGCGGTACGGGATCCGTGCCAACGCGGTGGCGCCGGGCTTCATCGACACGGACATGCTGTCGGCGCTCACCGACGAGCACACCCGCAGGATGACCGAGCGGATCCCGCTCGGCCGCTTCGGCCGCCCCGACGAGGTCGCCGACCTGGTGTCCTTCCTCGCCTCCGACCGCGCCTCCTACATCACCGGGCAGGTCTTCGGGGTCGACGGCGGCCTCGTCGTCTGAACCGGGCGCCCGGCCCCCATGCCTTCCCGGGCCCGCGTCCCACCGAACACCGGGCCCCCGAGATTCAGGAGTGGAACTGACCATGCCCCCCGCCGCCAAGAACAAGACACCGCGGTTCTATTTCAATCTGCGCAGCCCCTACTCCTGGCTCGCCCACCGCGAGGTGCTGAGCAACCACAAGGACCTCGTCGACCGGCTGGAGTGGCTTCCCTTCTTCGAGCCGGACGCGGAGAGCAGCCGCGAACTCGTCGAGCAGGGCGGCGCGTTCCCGTACTCGGAGATGTCCCGCGAGAAGAACCGGTACGTCCTCCAGGACGTCGGCCGGCTCACCAAGGCCCGGGGCATCACGGTGACCTGGCCGGTCGATCGCGCCCCGGTGTGGGAGGTCCCGCACCTGGGCTACCTCGTCGCGCAGGAGCACGGCCTCGCGCACGAGTACATCACCGCGGTCTACGAGGCCCGTTTCGGCAAGGGGCTCGACATCTGCGACCGCCGCACCATCGCGGACATCGGCGGCCGGCTCGGCATCGACCGCGATCTGATCGCCGACGCGAGCGACGACCCCGATCTGCGCGCCGAGGGCGTCCGGATCCTGCTCAGCGTGTGCAAGGACGGCGTGTTCGGCGTCCCGTTCTTCGTGCACGGATACACCCGTTTCTGGGGCCTGGACCGGCTCGACGACTTCGTCGCCCACCTGGAGTCGAAGCAGGCTCCCGCCCGCGCCCTGGCCGGGCCGGCCGGCGCGGTGGGTCTCGGCCGTTCGGTCGAGGACGCCCACGCGGGCGGCTGCGGCTGAGACCCGGGCCGCGCGGCGGCCGGGCCCGTCCGCCCGGCCCCCCGCCCCTCTCCGCTCCGAGAGGGCGCACAACTCGCGTGAGGTGCAGGGCAGTTGGGAGTCAGTCCGCTGTCAGCGGCTTTCTCGATGATCGACGGTGTGCACTCGGTGACCTTCGCTAGGGGATTGCTATGACTCATGTTCAGACGGGCGGCCTGCCCCTCACCGCTGGCCAGAAGGACATCTGGTTCGACGAGAAGCTCTCCGGCGGAGGCGCGACGTACAACACCGCCATCTACTGGGACATCCGCGGGCCGCTGGACCGGGCGCTGTTCCGGGCGGCACTCGTGCGCCTCGTGGAGGAGTCCGAGTGCCTGCGGCTGCGCTTCACCGAAGTGGACGGCGAGCCGCGGCAGTTCGTGGAGCCGCTCGGCGAGCTTCCGCTGACCGTCACCGATGTCAGCACCGCCGACGACCCGGCCGCCGCGGCTCTCGCCGCCATCCACGCCGATCTGCGGATCCCCCTGCCGACCACCGCGGTCCCCGCGGTGCCGCTGTTCCGGCTGAGCGTCTTCACCCTCGCCGAGGACCGCACGTTCTTCTGCCTGCTCAACCACCACCTCGTATCGGACGGCTTCAGCTACGTCATCTACTGGCAGCGGCTCTCCGCGATCTACGAGGCGATGCTGGCCGGCACCCCCCTCGACGAGGACCGCTTCCCGCCGCTCAGCACGCTCGTCGAGGCCGAGGCCGCCTACACCGGCTCCCCGCGCATGGAGCGTGACCGCGCCTACTGGGAGAAGGAGCTCGCCGACCACCCGGCGCCGCTCAGCCTCGCCACCCGTGACGTGGACCCGGCGCAGACCTTCCTGCGCGAGGCGACCGTGCTGCCCGAGTCGATCGCCGAGCGGATGCGCTCCGTGGGCTGGGACGCCCGCGTGACCTGGCAGACCGTGCTCGTCGCCGCGCTCGGCGCGTACGCGGGACGGCTCAAGGGCACCGACGACGTCCTGCTGTCGCTGCCCGTCACCGCGCGGGTGGGCGGCGCCATGCAGAACATCCCGGGCATGGTCGTCAACTACCTGCCGCTGCGGCTCGCGCTGCGGCCCGCGATGACGCGGGGCGAGCTGCTCGCCACCACCTACAAGGCGTTCTCGCAGGGGCTCAAGCACCAGCGGTACCGAGTGAGCCGGATCCGGCGCGCGATGGGTCTGCCCAGCGACGACCGCAGGCCCTTCGGCCCGTTCATCAACATGATGCCGCAGGTCGAGGAGTTGCGGATCGGTCCGTGCGCCGCGACCATCCTCAGCCCCTCCACCGGTCTCGTCGACGACCTGGAATTCACCGTCGCCGACAAGGGCGCCGACGGGATCGGCGTCGACCTCAGCGGCAACGAGGCCCGCTACACACCGGACGACGTCCGCGGTCACCTGACCCGCTTCGTCGCCTACCTCGACCGGTTCCTCGACGCGGGCGCCGACGAACCGCTCTCCTCCCTCGGCCTGTTCTCGGCCGGCGAGGAGGCGGAACTGACCGCCGCCCTGACCGGACCCGCGCGCCAGGAGCCCTACCTGGGCGTCGTGGAGCGGGTGCGGGCGCACGCCGCCGAGCGGCCCGACGCGGTCGCGGTCACCGACGACGGCGGAAGCCTCACCTACGCCGAACTCGTCGGCCGGGCCTCGGCCGTCTCCCGGCACCTCGCCGATGACGGCCTCGTGGCCGTGGTGAGCGAGCCGGGCCGGGACTTCGTCACCGCGGAACTCGCCGTGCTCGGGGCCGGCGGAGCCTTCCTGCCGCTCGACCCGCGCGCCCCGCTCGCCCGGCTGACGCAGCTCCTCAAGGACAGCGGCGCCGTCCGGATCCTCGCCGACACCACCCACCGCGCGTCGGCCGAGCGCGCCGCCGCGGCCACCGGTTCCGCGCTGCCGGTGCACGTGCTCGACGGCGCGCGGGACGGCGCGGACACCCTGGCGCCCGTGGCGGGCGGCCCCCTCGACCTGGCCTACGTGATCTACACCTCGGGCTCCACCGGCAAGCCCAAGGGCGCCATGGTGCAGCGCGGCGGCCTCGTCAACCACCTGCTCGCCAAGGTCGAGGAGCTGGCGCTCGACGCCTCCGACGCGCTCGTCCACAACGCGCCCGTCACCTTCGACGTCTCCGTATGGCAGTCCCTCGCCACGCTGCTCGTCGGCGGCCGGGTCCGGGCCGTCGCGCGCGCCGACGCCGCCGACCCCGAGGCCCTGTTCGGTGTGATCGCGGCCGAGCGGCTGACCGTCCTCGAAGTGGTGCCCTCGCTCCTGCGGGCGACCCTCGACGTGTGGGACGCCTCCGGCGGCGGACCCGCCCTGCCGGCGCTGCGCTGGATGATCTCCAACGGAGAGGCGCTCCCCGCCGAGCTGTGTGCCCGCTGGTTCGCCCGCCATCCCGGCGTCCCGCTCGCCAACGTGTACGGCCCGACCGAGTGCTCGGACGACGTCACCCACGGCTACGCGTACGCCGCGGCCGAGGTGAGCGGCGCCTCCATGCCGATCGGCCGTCCGCTGCGCGACACCCGCCTCTACGTCCTGGGCGACGACCTGCGTCCGGTGCCGCGCGGTGTCCCGGGCGAGCTGCACATCGCCGGCGCGGGCGTCGGACGCGGCTACCTCGGCGACCCGGCCCGCACCGCCACCACGTTCGTGCCCGACCCGTTCGCGGGCGACGGCTCCCGCATGTACCGCACCGGCGACCAGGTGGTGCTGCTCGCCGACGGTCAGCTCGTCTTCGGTGGCCGGCGCGACCACCAGGTCAAGATCCGCGGCCAGCGCATCGAACTGGGCGAGGTCGAGGCGGCGCTGCGCGCGCTGCCCGGCGTCGCGGACGCGGCGGCCGCCGCCGTCGCGGACCCGGCCGGCAACCACCGCCTGATCGGCTACGTGGTGGCCACGGCGGGCGCCCCCTGCGACACCGTCGCGCTGCGGGAGCGGCTCGGCACCGTCCTGCCCGAACAGATGGTGCCCGCCGTCCTGTTGACCCTGGACCGGATGCCGCTCACCGCGCACGGCAAGGTGGACCGCAAGGCGCTGCCCGCCCCCCAGTTCGCGGTGACGGCCGCCGGGCGCACCGCGAGCACCCCGCAGGAGGAGACGCTGTGCCGGGTGCTCGCCGAGGTGCTCGGCGTGGACCGCATCGGCGTCGACGACAGCTTCTTCGCGCTGGGCGGCGACAGCATCAGCGCCATCCAGGTGGTGGGCCGGGCCCGCGCCGCGGG
This sequence comes from Streptomyces sp. NBC_00083, assembly GCF_026343295.1. Classification (GTDB taxonomy): domain Bacteria; phylum Actinomycetota; class Actinomycetes; order Streptomycetales; family Streptomycetaceae; genus Streptomyces. Next base: position 590,011 of record NZ_JAPELY010000002.1, on the reverse strand, counting down.
GCTCCTCATCACCTCGCGCGACGTCTTCCAGCACCGCACGCCGGCCGCCATCGCGACCGTCGCCCGGCCGGCCGGACAGCCCGCGGCGGGCGCCGGTGACGGCGTGGCCGACGGGGTCGGCGCGCTCGAACTCACTCCGGTCATCGACCAGTTGCGCGAGGACCTCGCCGGTTCGCCGGAGACGGCAGCGCAGTTCGCCCAGTACGTCACGGTCACCCTTCCCGCCGGCGCGGCCGGCGACCGGGCCCGGCTGGAGCGCGCCCTCCAGGCGGTGCTCGACCGGCACGACGCGCTGCGCATCCGGCTCACCTCGCCGGTCGCGGGCCTGTGGTCGCTGGAGACGCTGCCGCAGGGCGCGATATCCGCAGCAGCCGTCCTGAGCCGGGTCGAATCCGCTCCGGGCGCGGACCGCGACGCGGTGCTCGCCGAGCAGATCACGGCGGCGCGGGAGCGGCTTCGCCCCGCGGACGGGCTGCTGGTCCAGGCGGTGGTCCTCGACGAGAGCGAGGGCGGCGGCGCGGACGGCGGCAACGGCGACCGCGGCCCCGGCCGGCTGCTCCTGGTGATCCACCACCTCGCCGTGGACGGCGTGTCCTGGCGGATCCTGCTGCCCGATCTGGAAGCCGCGTGGCAGGGTGCGCAGCCCGCCCCCGTCGCCACGTCCTTCCGGCGCTGGGCCACCACCCTCTCCGAGCAGGCCCGCACCCCGCGCCGTGTCGCCGAACTCCCCTTGTGGAACGAGCAGTTGGACGGCGCTTCGATCGAACTCGGCACGCGTCCGCTCGACCCGGCCCGCGATGTGCACGCCGCCGCGGGCCGGCTGCGGCTCGAACTGCCCACCGAGCAGAGCGCCGCGGTGCTCGGCCGGGTGCCCGACGCCTTCCACGCCGAGGTCAACGAGGTGCTCCTCACCGGCTTCGCGCTGGCCCTCGCCCACCGCGGCGGCGGCTCCCGCGCCCTGGTGGAGCTGGAGGGCCACGGCCGCGAACAGCTCGCCGACGGGCTCGACCTGTCCCGTACGGTCGGCTGGTTCACCAGCGTCTTCCCCGTCGGGCTCGACGTGGGCGAGCCGGACTGGGAGCAGGTGTGGAACGGCACGAACGCCGTGGGCGCCGCCCTCAAGCGGGTCAAGGAGACGCTGCGCGCGCTGCCCGACCACGGCATCGGGCACGGCCTGCTGCGCCATCTCAACCCGCAGACCTCCGCGGTGCTCGCCCGCGCGGCCACCCCCCGGATCGGCTTCAACTACCTGGGCCGGTTCGCCACCGGCTCCGCCCGGGGCGACTGGGCGATGGAGGCGGGAGCCTTCGGCCTCACCGCCGCACCCGGCTCCCCGCTGCGCCACGCCCTCGAACTGGTCGCGACGACCGAGGACCGCGCCGAGGGGCCGGTCCTGGTCGCCGAGTGGACCTGGGCCGGCGGCCTGCTCGCGGAGGCCGACGTCCGCGGGATCGCGGACGACTGGTTCCGCGCGCTCACGGCGCTCGCCGCGCACGCCGAACGCCCCGAGGCGGGCGGGCGCACCCCGTCCGACTTCCCGCTGGTGCCGCTCACCCAGCAGGAGATCGAGGCGTACGAGCGTGACATCGAGGGGCTCGATGACATCCTGCCGCTCTCGCCGCTCCAGCGCGGCCTGCTCTTCCAGGCCGAGTTCGACCAGCAGGGCATGGACGCGTACACGCTCCAGGTGACGATGGACATCGACGGTCCGCTCGACCGCTCCGCCCTGCGCGCGGCCGCCACGGCACTGCTCGACCGCAACCCCAGCCTCCGGGCGTGCTTCCGCGAGCGCGACGAGGGCGACCCGGTCCAGCTGATCTCCTCGGCCGTCGAGCTCGCCTGGACGGAGGTCGACCTCAGGCAGTTCGCCTCGGGGCGCCCCGAGGCGGAGGTCGACGCCGAGGTGCGGCGGCGCACGGAAGAGGAGTGGCTCGACCGCTTCGACGTGACCGTCGCGCCCCTGACCCGCTTCACCGTCTACCGCGTCGACGAGCGTCGCCACCGTGTGGTGTGGACCGCCCACCACATGCTGGTGGACGGCTGGTCGCTCTCCGCGGTCCTCGCCGAGGAGCTGGTCACCCTGTGGGCCAACGGGGGTGACAGCACGGCCCTCGCGCCGGTCGTCCCGCTGCGCGGCTATCTGGAGTGGTCGGCCGCGCAGGACAAGGCGGCGGCGCGCGAGGCCTGGCAGAAGGAGCTCGCCGGCATCGACGAGCCCACCCGGCTCGGCCCCGCCGACCGCCCGCGCGTCTCGGTGCTGCCCGGCTCCCGCTCCCTGGACCTGCCCGAGGCGCTGACCGGGGCGGTCACCGCCTGGGCGACCTCCCGGGGCCTGACGATGAGCACGGTCATGCAGGGGTCGTGGGCGCTCGCCCTCGGCCGGCTGACCGGGCGCCGGGACGTCACGTTCGGCGCGGTCGTCTCGGGCCGCTCCGAGGAGGTGCCCGGCATCGAGCAGACGGTGGGCTCCTTCCTCAGCACCCTCCCGGTGCGCGTCGCCCTCACCCCCGCGCTGACCTTCGAGGAGATGCTGCACACCCTCCAGGAGCGTCAGCTCGACCTGGAGCCGCACCAGCACCTCGGGCTCGCGGAGGTCCAGCAGGGCGCCGGGATCGGCGAACTCTTCGACACCGTGGTCTCCTTCCACAACTATCCGACCGGCGCCCTCGACCACATCGGCGAGCGCGTGCCGGGGCTGAGCATGCGTGCCTGGGAAGCCCGGGTCATCGCCGAATACCCCTTCGCGCTCAATGTGTTCCCGGGCAGCCGGATGCGCCTCGAAGCGCAGTACCGCCCGGACATCTTCGCCGCCGGCGAGGTCGACGAGATCCTGCGGCGCTTCGTGCGCGTCCTGGAGCAGCTCGCCGCCTCCCCCACCACCTCGCTCGGCCGGTTCGACGCGCTCGGCGACGACGAGCGCGGCCTGCTGCTCGGCGACTGGTCGGGGGCGGCCGGCGCCAAGGAGTCGTCCGGCGAGCTGACCACCAGGGTCTTCGAGGCCCGCGCCGCCCGCACCCCCCGCAAGACGGCCGTGTCACTCGGCTCCGAAGAGGTCACGTACGCGGAACTCAACGGGCGCGCCAACCGGTTGGCCCGGCTCCTCGTCGAGCGCGGCATCGGCCCCGAGCAGACCGTCGCGGTGATGCTGCCGCGCTCCCCCGAGGTGATCGTGGCGGCGCTCGCGGTACTCAAGACGGGCGCCGGGTATCTGCCGGTGGACTCCGCCTACCCCGTGGACCGCATCTCCTACATGCTGGCGGACGCCCGTCCGACGGCGGTGCTCACCGACGTCTCGACGCGCCAACGCCTCGACGAGGTAGCGGAGTTGGCGGCAGAGCCGCTCGTCCTCGACGCGCCCGGCACCGTACAGCGGCTGGCCGCGCTCGGGGCCGCCGACCTCACCGACGCCGACCGGACGGGCCCGCTGCGCCCGGAGCACCCGGCGTACGTGATCTACACCTCGGGCTCCACCGGGCGGCCCAAGGGAGTCGTGGTGGCCCACACCGGGCTGCTCTCGATGGTCGACAGCCTCGTCGAGCGTTTCGGCCTCGACGAGGAGACCCGAGTCCTTCAGTTCGCCTCGTTCAGCTTCGACGCCTCCGTCTGGGAGATCATGCTGGCGCTGCTCACCGGCGGCACGCTGGTGATCGCGGACGAGGAGTGCCGGGCGCCGGGGCAGCCGCTGGTCGACCTGATCAACACCGCTCGCGTCAACCTCGCCGGCCTGCCGCCGGTCGTGGTGGGCGGGCTGCCCGAGGGCAGCACGCTCCCCGCCGACCTGCGCCTCGCGGTGGCCGGCGAGGCGGTTCCGGCGAGCGTCGTCGAGCGCTGGTCGTCGGCGGTGCGGCTCTACAACGGCTACGGCCCGACCGAGGCCGTGGTGAGCTCCACCGTCGGCGGCCCGCTGACGGAGACCGGCCGGCCGCCGATCGGCCGCCCGACCAACGCCCACCGCGTGTACGTCCTCGACCACCACCTGCGGCCCACCCCGCGCGGGGTGGTCGGCGAGCTGTACGTGAGCGGCGGTCTGGCCCGCGGCTATCTGGGCCGACCCGACCTGACCGCGCAGCGCTTCGTCGCCGACCCCTACGGCCCGGCGGGCGCCCGGATGTACCGCACCGGCGACCTGGTGCGGTGGCTGCCGGACGGACAGCTCGACTACCAGGGCCGCGCCGACGACCAGGTGCAGCTGCGCGGCTTCCGCATCGAACTCGGCGAGATCTCCACGGCGTTGCTGGCGCTGGCCGGCGTCGAGCAGGCCGCCGTGGTCGTCTCCGAGAGCGGGGACGGCGACCGCCGCCTGGTGGCGTACGTCGTGGTGAGCGAACCCGCGGTCGCCGAGGGCCTGCGCGAGCAGCTCGGCCGGTCGATGCCCGAGTACATGGTGCCGTCGGCGGTGGTCGCGCTCGACGCCCTGCCGCTCACCGCGCAGGGCAAGCTCGACCGCAAGGCGCTGCCCGCGCCGGACCTCGGGCACACCCTGAAGGGGCGTGCGCCGCGCACCCCGGTCGAGGAGATCCTCTGCGGCCTGTTCGCGGACATCCTCGGCGTCGCCCAGGTCTCCATCGACGACGACTTCTTCGAGATCGGCGGCCACTCACTGCTGGCGACGCGGCTGGTCAGCAGGGCCCGCGGCGCCCTCGGTGTGGAGCTGCCGATCCGGGCGCTCTTCGAGGCGCGGACGGTGGTCGCGCTCGCCGGTCATGTCGAGTCGGCGGACCGGGCGAGGCCCCCGCTCGTGCCCGCGCCGAAGGACGCCACCCCGGTGCTGTCCTTCGCCCAGCAGCAGCAGTGGTTCATCAACCGCAGCCAGGAGCACACCGACGGCACGTACAACACCCCGATGGCGTTCCGCCTCACCGGCACCCTCAACGAGGCGGCGCTGCAAGAGGCGTTGAACGACCTGGTGGAGCGGCACGAGGTGCTGCGGACGGTGCTTCCGGAGAGCGACGGGGTGCCGTCGGTGCGGGTCCTCGACGCCGTGGCGGGCGCCCCGGTGCTGCGGACGCGGACGGTGTCGGCGGCGAAGCTGGAGGCCGCGCTGCTCGCCGAGGGCGACATCGGCTTCGACCTGAGGTCCCAGACCCCGCTGCGGGCCCGGCTGTTCGCGGTCGGCGTCGACGAGTGGGTCCTGGTGCTCGTCCTCCACCACATCGTCTTCGACGGCTGGTCGATCGCGCCGATGCTCGGCGATCTGGCCGCCGCCTACCGGGCCAGGTGCGACGGCCGGGCGCCGCGGTGGACCCCGCTGCCCGTGCAGTACGCCGACTTCGCGCTCTGGCAGCGCACGCTGCTCGGCTCGGCCGACGACCCGGACAGCCTCGCCGCGGAGCAGGTCGCCTTCTGGCGGGACGCGCTGGCGGGCGCACCCGGTGAGCTGGCGCTGCCCACCGACTTCGCGCGCCCCGAGGCGAGCACGTCCTCGGGCGACATGGTGATGTTCGAGCTGGAGTCCGGCCTGCACGCCGCCCTGACCGAGCTCGCGCGCCGGACCGGCACCACCGAGTTCATCGTCTTCCAGGCCGCGCTGTGCGCCCTGCTGACCAGGCTGGGCGCCGGCACCGACATTCCGGTGGGCTCCCCCATCGCGGGGCGCACCGACGAGGCCCTCAACGACCTCGTGGGGATGTTCATCAACTCCCTGGTGCTGCGCGGCGACACCAGCGGCGACCCGACCTTCCGTGAGCTCCTCGAACGGATCAGGGAGACCAACCTGGCGGCCTACTCCCACCAGGACATCCCCTTCGACCAGGTGGTCGAGGCGCTCAGGCCGGCCCGCTCGCGGAGTCTGCACCCGCTGTTCCAGGTGATGCTCAGCGTGCAGAACCAGGGCAACCTGCCCCTCGACCTGCCGGGCCTGAGTGTCCGGCCCGAGTACGTGGGTTCCGACCGCGCCAAGCTCGACCTGATGCTGGAGCTGCTGCCGTGGCCCGGCGGTGGCGGCGTCCGGGGCCTGCTCAGCTTCAGCACCGACCTGTTCACCCGGGCCACCGCCGAGCGCATGGCCGAGCAGTTCCAGCGGGTGCTGCGGGAGGTGGTCGCCGATCCCGAGCTGCGCCTGAGCGGCCTCGACCTGCTCACCGACGACGAGCGGGAGCAGGTACTGCGCGGCTGGAACGACACCGCGCACGAACTGCCCGCCGCGACCCTCACCGACCTGTTCGCGGCGCGGGTGGCCGCCACCCCCGACGCGCCGGCCACCGGCAGCGGGGCCAAGGCGCTCACCTACGCCCAACTGGACGCACGGGCCGATCAGTTGGCGCGCCATCTCATCGCACAGGGCGCCGGTCCGGACCGGATCGTCGCCCTCGCGGTGCCGCGCGCCCCGGAGCAGACGCTCGCGGTGCTCGCGGTGCTCAAGTCGGGTGCGGCGTACGTGCCGGTCGCGGCGGACGAGCCGGTCGGGCGGATCAAGGCGCTGTTCGCCGAGACCGACCCGCTGTGCGTCCTGACGACCGCGGGGCTCGCGAGCAGGCTGCGCAGCACCGGCGTCACCGCGGTGGTGCTCGACGCTCCCGAGGTACGGGGCGGTCCGTCCGCGCCGGTCACCGACGCGGACCGCGCGGCTCCCCTGCTGCCCGCGCACGCGGCCTATGTGATCCGGGGCGACGACGCGGCGGGCCGGCCTCGCGGCACGGTCGTCGAGCACCGGGCGGCCGCCGCCCACCTCGCGTGGGCGCTCGCGCACGGGGAGACGGCGGCGGCCGGGCTCTTCGGGCCGCTGCTCTCGGGGGCCGGGGTACGGGCCACGGAGCCGCCGGCCGCCGACTGGCCGACTCCGCGGACGTACGCGCCGGGCAAGGCGGTGTGGAACACCCAGCTGTACGTCCTCGACGAATGGCTCGCGCCCGTTCCGCCGGGGGTGGTGGGCGAGGTGTACACCGGCGGTGCCACGCTGGCGCGCGGCTACGCCGGTGCGCCCGGCGCGACCGCCGAGCACTTCGTGGCGAACCCCTACGGTCCGGCGGGCTCGCGGCTGCTGCGGACCGGGCAGCGGGCGAAGTGGGGCACCGACGGCGAGCTGCTGGCCCCGGAGGCGCCACCGGCCCCTGCCGAGCCCGGCGCGACGGCGGCCGAGCGGCCCGCCGGGCCGGCGGCCGCGACCGGGGTCGAGGAGACGCTGTGCGCGATCGTCGCCCAGGTGCTGGGCCGTGACGGGTTCGACGTCGAGGAGAACTTCTTCGACACCTCGATGACGAGCATGAAGTCGCTGCGTCTGGTGGCGCTCGCCCGCAAGGCCGGGGTGGAGATCACCATCGCGGACGTCTTCGAGCACCAGACGGTCCGGGCGCTCGCGGCCGTCGCGGGGCAGGCCACGGCCGCCGCCGAGGAAGCCCCCGCACGCCGCCGGAGCACCCAGATCATGGCCGACGCCCTGGAGGAGACCGGCGCCCTGGAGTACGCCGACCCGTACGGCACCGTGCTGTGCATGAAGCCGACGGGCAGCCGCCCACCGGTGTTCTGCCTGCACAGCGGCGTCGGGTTCGCGCTCTCCTACCTGCCGCTCGTGCGTCACCTCGGCGCCGAGCACCCCGTGTACGGCATCCAGTCGCCGTACGTGGTGGCGGGCGCGCCGCTGCCGACGAGCATCGAGGAGACCGCGGCCGAGTACATCGAGCTGATCAGGAAGGTGCGGCCCGAGGGCCCGTACCACCTGCTCGGCTGGTCGCTCGGCGGCCTCCTCGCCTATGAGATCGCCGTACAGCTGCGTGCGGCGGGCGACGAGGTCGGCCTGCTCGCCAACCTCGACTCCTACCCGCGCACCGCGGCGGACGAGAACCGGCCCGATCCGGACCAACAGGCCATGCTCGCCTGGCTGTTGGAGGGCATCGGCCACGACCGCTCCGAGTTCGGCGCCCGCGCGCTGAGCGTCGGGGACGTCATCGACACACTGCGGCACGACAACAGTCCGCTGGCTCAGATGGGTGAGGAGCGCATGGCCCGCATGGTCGATCTGATGGCCAACCACCAGGTACTGCACCGGCATTACACGCCCCGGGACCTCGACACCACGATGCGGCTCTTCGTCGCGGGGCAGGCGGACCCGGTCCCGGGCGAGAGCGACCCCGCCGAGCGGTGGAAGCCGTACTTCAGCGGCACGCTCGACGTGCACCGCGTCGACTCCGACCACGACGACCTGCTCAACCCCGGCCCCCTGGCCCAGATCGGCCCGGCCATCGCGGCCGAGCTCGAGCGCCACCACCTCGACCGGGACGGACGTGGACAGCGATGACCACCCTCACCAACCCCGCCACGACGGGCCTCGGCGCGGAGCTGCCGAGCGCCCCGGGCGGTCTGCGCTCGGCCCTGTCCGAGATGTTCGCGATCACCGGCCGGCGGCTGCTGCACCTGCGCCGGGCGCCCGGCCGGGTCCTCGGGGTCGCGATGAGCCCCCTGGTCTCGATGGTCATGGTCGGCTATCTGTTCCGGGACGCCATCGCCCTGCCGGCGGGCGGCGACTACGGCGAGTACGTCTTCGCCGGCGGCGCGGTCCAGGTGGCGCTCGCTTGCGTCGGACCGACCGCCGTGTCGGTGGCGATGGACCTCCAGGGCGGCCTGGTCGACCGGTTCAGATCGCTGCCCATCAGCCGCTCCGCGGTGCTCTTCGCCCACACCTTCGCCGACCTCCTGGTGGGGCTGCTCGGTCTGGTCGTCGTCACCGGCGCGGGGCTCGCGCTCGGCTGGCGGCCGCACACCGACGCCCTCTCCGTGCTGGCCGGGTTCGGCCTGATCGTGGTCCTGACCTACGTGATGCTGTGGCTCGGCGTGCTGTTCGCGATGACGCTGGGCAGCGTCGAGACGATCAACGTGTGGACGCCGTTCATCGTCATCGTGCTGCCGTTCGTCTCCAGCGCCTTCCTCTCCCCCGACTCGATGCCCGCCCTGGTCCGCCCGCTCGCCGAGTGGAACCCGATCAGCGCCGTCATCGCGTCCTGCCGCGACCTGTGGGGCAACCCCGCCACTACCGGCGACAGCTTCCCCGCCCAGCATCCCGGGGTGGTGATCGTGGTCACCCTCGGCGTGCTGTTCGCGGCCTGTTTCACCGTGAGCCTGCGCCGCTACCGCACCGCCGGTTCCTGACCGCCCCATCCCGGAAGGAGACACCATGACCACTGCTCAGGAGCAGCGCGCCGTACCGGATCCGAGCACCGTCGACCTCACCGACCCGCAGACGTTCCTCGACGTCGACCCGAAGGCGATGTGGCGCCGTTACCGCGAGGAGAGCCCGGTCCACTGGCAGCCGGTGAGCGGCAGCAACATGCCCGGTTTCTGGGCCGTCACCAAGTACGCCGACGTGGTGGACATCTACCGCAACAACAAGGACTTCACCTCCGAGCGGGGCAACGTCCTGGTGACGCTGTTGCAGGGCGAGGACTCGGCGTCGCGCAAGATGCTGGCCGTCACCGACGGCCCGCGGCACCGCGAGATCCGCAATCTGATGCTCAAGTCGTTCTCGCCCCGGGTCCTGGAACCCGTCGTGGCGGGCATTCACCGGCGCACCCGCGAACTGGTCGAACAGGCCCTGCGGCTGGGCTCGTTGGACTTCGTGACCGATGTCGCCGACCACATCCCGATCAACACGATCGGCGACCTGATGGACATCCCGGCCGGCGACCGGGAGCGGCTCGTGGAGTGGAACACCCAGACGCTGTCGCGGCACAGCTCCGAGGACAGCGCGCTCGACGAGGTGATGGCCCGCAACGAGATCCTGCTCTACTTCTCCGAGCTCGCCGCCGAGCGGCGCAGGCACCCCGGCGAGGACGTCATCTCGGCCCTCGCGACGGCCACCGTGGACGGCAAGCCGCTCTCCGAGGACGAGATCGTCTTCAACTGCTACAGCCTCATCCTCGGCGGCGACGAGTCGAGCCGCATGTCGTCCATCGGCGGCCTCATCGCCTTCAGCGAGCACCCCGAGCAGTGGCGCAGGCTGAAGGCGGGCGAGGTGGGCGCGGACAGCGCCACCGAGGAGGTGATGCGGTGGACCACGCCGGCCATGCACTTCGGCCGCCGCGCCCTGGTGGATGTCCCGGTGCGCGACCAGGTGATCAAGGCCGGTGACGTGGTGACGCTGTGGAACAGCTCGGCCAACTTCGACGAGGACGTCTTCCCCGATCCCGACACGTTCGACATCGCCCGTACGCCCAACAAGCACGTCGCGTTCGGCCACGGCCCGCACTTCTGCCTCGGCGCCTTCCTCGGCCGCGTCCATGTGAACGCCATGGTCGAGGCGCTCCGTACACGGGTCGCACACATCCAACTCCAGGGCCCGCCGCAGCGGTTGTACTCGAACTTCGTGTACGGCTACAGCGGCCTGCCCGTCGAGCTCACCCCCGAGCCGGCCGTCTGACCCCCCTCGACGGCCCACGCCGGCAGCCCGTCCCGTCCCCCTTCGCGGGGGGCCGGGCGGGCTGTCGGCGTTCCCGGCGGGGCCGGGCGGCGGCTGACAACCGCCTGACGTGGAGCCGACCTGTCCGCGAACCTGGATACGATCCTTGAGGCCACGGGTACGAAGGACTCAACGAACCTAAGGGGAAGCCCACATGACCGGCGCTGTCATCGCCATTGCCATCGTTTTGATCGTCATCGGCGGGATAACGGCGAGTGTGGTCGCGTACTTCAGACTCCAGCGCCACCGCGCCGACGCCGTCGCCATGGCCGAATACCGCAGGCTCGCCGACGAGGCGGTCGCCAACCAGGAGGTCCTGCAAGGCCAGTTGGCCGAGCTCAACGACCGCGTCAAGTCCGTCGAGTCCCTGCTGCGCAGCGTCGACTGACGCCCGCGCGGAGCTGTCAGCTCCGCGTCAGCGGACGCCGGAAGCATGCAGGCACGGGCCGTGGGGCCCGTGCCTCCATACGACTCGGATACCGGAGTTCGCGACGTGTCGAATCCTTTTGATGACCAGGACGGAACCTTTCTCGTACTGGTGAACGACGAAGGCCAGCACTCCCTCTGGCCCGCCTTCGCCGAGCAGCCCGCCGGCTGGACCGTGGCGCTCGCCGAGGGCCCGCGCGACGCCGCCCTCGCCTTCATCGAGGAGCACTGGACCGATATGCGGCCGCGCAGTCTGCGCGAGGCCGCCGAAGCCCGGGTTTCTTGAGTATCCGTCGGTTCGCCCGCAGGCCGGAGGAACAACAGTGAGCATGGCGATTCAGGCGGATGGGCTGCGCAAGCGGTACAAGCAGCACGAAGCGCTCAGCGGTGTCGACCTCGCAGTCCCCAGCGGCACGGTGTTCGGTCTCCTCGGCCCCAACGGGGCCGGCAAGACCACCACGGTGCGCATGCTGGCGACCCTCAACGAGCCCGACGGCGGGCGCGCCGAGGTGGCGGGGTTCGACGTGGTGCGCCAGCCGCACGAGGTGCGGCGGCGGATCGGTCTCGCCGGCCAGTACGCGGCGGTGGACGAACTCCTCACCGGGCGGGAGAACCTCGTCCTCATCGGCCGGCTGCTGCACCTGGGCGGGCGGGCGGCGCGCGAGCGTGCCACCCGGCTGCTCTCCCGGTTCGACCTCACCGAAGCGGCGGACCGCCCCGCCCACACCTACTCGGGCGGCATGCGCCGGCGCCTCGACCTGGCGGTCTGCCTGGTCACCACGCCGTCGGTGCTCTTCCTCGACGAGCCCACCACGGGCCTCGACCCGGTCAGCCGGATGGCGCTGTGGAACGCGGTCCGCGAACTCGTCGCGGACGGCGTCACCGTCCTGCTGACCACGCAGTACCTGGACGAGGCGGACGCCCTCGCCGACCGGATCGCCGTGGTCGACACAGGCCGGGTCATCGCCGAGGGCACCCCGGACGAGCTCAAGCGCAAGGTCGGTGACGAGCGCCTCGAAGTGGAGGTGGCGCGCCCGGACGAGGTCTCCGCGGCGGTCACCGCGCTGCGCCGGACGTCGGCGGACGAACCCTCCGTCGACCTGGAGCGGCGCCTGGTCTCGATCGCGCTCGGCGACGGAATGACCGGCATCGCCAACGCGGCCACCGCACTGCGCGAAGAGGGCGTGGAGGTGGTCGATTTCGCGCTGCGCAGGCCCACCCTGGACGACGTCTTCGTGACGCTCACCGGCCAGTCGGCCTGAACGGTTTCCTTGCAAACGAGCTTATTTACGGGGGCAGTTATGCAAAGAATTCACTTCACCGCTGCCGATATAGCCAAGACGAGACTGAAGACGAGCGCCGGTCCCCTCATCGAAACGGCGTTCGCCCACGGTCTGCTCGGCAAGGGCGTCCCGCCGGCGTACGCGCGCTGGCGCAAGCAGGTCGCCAAGCGGCTGCCGTCGTGGCCCCGGCTGCGATCGGGTGGCGTCAGCCTCGTCAACGACCCCGAGGCGCTCCTGGATCTGATCGAGCACGACGGGAGCGAGGGCGGCCCCGGCGGTGACACCGCCGACGCGGCCGGCCAGGACGCCCTGGTGGCCCAGTTGTCCGCGTACCGGGAGGCGGCCGGTCTCTCCGAGGTCTGGCAGGCCGCGATCGCACCGTACTGGGACCACATGGAGGCCTACCTCCAGGTCGAGTGCGAGGCCCGCGGACGGGTGGTGATGGCCGGCGGCGTGGGACTGCTGCTCGCCACGCTGCACCCGAAGATCAAGTGGCGCTCGCAGGTCCTGGAGATCCCCGGCGGCCCCGACGAGGACGTCTTCCTCGACCGCCGCGGCCTGGTCCTGACCCCGTCCGTGTTCCTCAACCACCGCCCGGCGCAGCTCACCGGCAAGCGCAGCGAGGGCGGCGAGCTGGTGCTCGCCTTCGCCGCGCCGCCGGACGTGCAGCGGGCGGCCAACCTGTGGGACGAGCCCGACGACAGCGCCCAGTCGCTCGGCGCTCTGGTCGGCCAGACCCGGGCCGCCGCGCTGCGGGTGCTGCGCGCCACGTGCACCACGAGCCAGTTGGCCCACCGGCTCGGCATCTCCGCGGCCGGCGCGAGCCAGCACACGACGGTGCTGCGCCAGACCGGCCTCATCACCACCCGCCGCATCCGCAACACGGTGCTGCACACGGTCACCCCGCTGGGCCTCGCCCTCCTCGACGGTCTGCCCGCCCGCTCCACCGCGGAGCGGGTGCCCGCGCAGGGCTCGCCCCCCGAGATGTGGCGGCACGCCCTGGACGCCATCCCCCAGCAGGCACAGGTCGCGCAGGCCGCCTACTGACGTACGGGCGCCACTTCCCCCGCGCACGCCCATCCCCGGCCACGGTCTTCCGTGGCCGGGGATGCGTCGTTCCTCACGCGGTCCGCGTCACTCGCGCAGGCCCACCATCGCGCCGGGCCGGCTGCGCAGGACGAGCGCGGCCGAGATCAGGGTGGTGACCAGGGTCAGGACGAAGGCGGCGACCACCACCGTGGCGAAGATCCACGGTGAGCCCTCCGGGACGGGCGAGCCGAGGACGCTCTCGCTCAGCGGCACCAGGGTCAGCACCGCGACCAGCGACCCGAGGACCAGGCCCGCGACCGCCACGAGGATGGCCTCCACCGTCATCATGCGCAGCACCTGCCGCCGGGTGGCCCCGATGAGCCGTTGCAGCATGAACTCGCGGCGCCGCTCGGTGGTGGCCAGGACCTGCGTGTTGACCAGGGCGATCGTGGCGTACGCGACGACCACGCCGAGCACCAGATAGGCCATCCAGGCCTGGGTGTCGTCCTCGCTCTGGTGCACCGCGCTCACCATGGCACGGGGCAGCACGCTCAGGCCCGGGTGCTGCTGGGCGAGGGCCGACAGGTTCTGGACGAGCCGGGCGGGGTCGGTGCCCTGCTGCGCGGTCACCGTGATCTGCGGGACGAGTCCGGCGTCGGTGTGCTGGACCAGCAGCGACGCGGGGAGCAGCGCGGTCTCGTAGCCGCGGCGCGCGTCCACCGTCGCCACCAGCTTGAGGGAGGCCTCCGCACCGTCGCCGAACCGCATCGGGACCTGGTCGCCGAGGTGGAACCCGCCCGCCTCGGAGGCCGGGAGCGCGACGGTGTCGCCGTGCAGCTCGTCGAGGCTGCCGCTCGTGGCGTGGAAGGCGGTGGTGCCGGCCACGCCCTCGGCGGTGACGCCCTGCATCGGCATCTCGGTGGGCTCGAAGTCGCCCTCGTCGATCTCGGACTGCGACGGCGGCGTCTTGGGCTCCAGGTATCCGAGGCTGGAGATCTGGGCGGAGGCGGCCGCCACTCCGGGCTGCTTCCTGATGGTGTCCACCATGGACAGCGGGAGGCCGCCGGAGACCGAGGTGACCGCGAGGTCGGCCCGCATGTTGTCGCTGAACGCCTGCTGCGAGCCGCTCGACTGGGTGGTCTGGAGGTAGATGAGCGCGGTGGCGAGGCCGGTGGCGAGCATGACGGGCATGACCGCTCCGGCCATCCGCCCGATCCGCGCCTTGGCGTTGAGCGTGGCGAGGCGTCCGGCGAGTCCGGTCAGGGCCCGCAGCGGCCAGCGGAGTACGGCCGTGATCACCTTGGCGAGCCCGGGTCCGAGCAGTCCGAACCCGGCGGTCCACAGCATCGCGGCCGGGGTCGCGGTGCTGCCGGCCATGGGGCCCGACATGTTCGCGGTGACCAGGGCGAGCGCGGTGCCGCCGCCGAGGAAGAGCAGCGCGAAGGCGAGCCGCGGGACGCTGACCCACTTGCGTTGCAGGGAGGCCTCGGCGAGTGCCTCGGTCGGCCGGGTGCGGGCCGCGCCGCGGGCGGAGATGAAGGCCGCGCCGAGCGCGGTGAGCAGGGCCGCGCCCACGCCGGTCACCATCGGGATCCACCCGGCGCGGTAGGCCAGGGCGTCGGGCACCACGTCGCCGCGGGCGAACGCGGCGAGCAGCCATCTGCCGACGCGTGGGCCGGGGTAGCAGGCGAGGCCGGTGGCGATGACGGCGATGAACAGGGTCTCGCCGAGGATCAGCCGGCGCAGCTGTCCCGGTGTGGTGCCGATCGCCCGCAGCAGGGCCATTTCGCGCTGCCGCTGCTGGATGGAGAGCCCGGTGGTGCTGGACACCACGAACACGGTGACCATGGCGGAGAGCCCGCCGAACACCGAGGCCAGGGTGACCAGTTTGGTGCCGTCGGTGATGATCGAGGGGTTCTCGGCCCAGCCGCGCCTGTCCCCGGTCAGGACGGAGACCGGGCTACCTTCGGCCGCCTTCTTGATCGCGGCGACGACCTGGCCGCGGTCGGCTCCGGGCGTGGTGAGCACGCCGATGGTGTCGAGCTTGCCCGGCCGCGCCGCGACCTGGGCGGCGAGCGGGTCGGAGAGGAAGAGGGTGTCGCTCTCACCGGTTCCGTCGGCGAGCCCGGCGACGGTGAGCGTCTTGGCGCCGCCGTGGACGAGGAGCTGGACACGCTGCCCGGCGCCGATGCCGGCCTTCGCGGCGAGCCTCGCGTCGAGGACGACCTGGCCGGGTCCGGTGGGCGCGGTGCCCGCGGTGAGCCGGTAGGGGCCGAGTTTGGCGGAGGACCAGCCGTGGCCGGTGACCTTGAGGGGCCCGGCCGCGGCGCCGTCGTGCGCCAGCGTGGCGTCGAAGGAGAGGTCCGGCACGGCGTCGGCCACGCCGGGCAGGGTCTTGATGGTGGTGGCGAGGGAGGCGTCGAGGGGGACGCGTTCGGTGAAGACGGTCTCGCCGTGGGTGCCGGGGTGGCTCTGGTCGCCGGTGACGACGATCGGCGCGGCGCCGAGCCGGCCGGGCGGTGCGGCGCTGCGCAGCCCGGTCTCGAAGAGGCCGCCGCAGCCGATCACGATGGCGGCGCCGAAGAACAGCGCGATGAACGAGGCGATGAAGCCGCCCTTGTGGAAGCGCAGGGTGCGCAGCGCGATGCGGATCATCGGGGCACCCCGTGTCCGGCGCGGACCGCGGCGGAGTCCTGGCCCCAGGCGCCGAGCCCCGTCATGCGTTCGGCGACCTGGTCGGCCGTGGGCCGGTCGAGGTGGCTGACGAACTGTCCGTCCGCGAGGAAGAGCACACGGTCGGCGTGGGAGGCGGCGACCGGGTCGTGGGTGACCATCACCATGGTCTGGCCGGCCTCGCGCACCGCTTCGCGCAGCAGCATCAGCACTTCGCGGGCGGCGTAGGTGTCGAGGGCGCCGGTCGGTTCGTCGCCGAAGATGACGGCGGGCTTGGTGATCAGGGCGCGGGCGATGGCGACGCGCTGCTGCTGGCCGCCGGAGAGCTCACCGGGGCGGCTGCCCCGCTTGTCCGCGAGGCCGACCCGTTCCAGGACCTCCTCGACCGCGGCCTTCTTGGGCCGGTGGCCGGCGAGCCGGAGCGGCAGGCCGACGTTGTCGAGGACGCTCAGCGCGGGGAGCAGGTTGAACGCCTGGAAGATGAAGCCGATCCGCTCGCGGCGCAGCTTGGTCAGCTCGCGTTCCTTGAGCGGCGTGAGGTCGACGCCGTCGAGCGACACCGTTCCCGAGGTCGGCCGGTCGAGTCCGGCCGCGCAGTGCAGGAAGGTGGACTTGCCGGACCCGGAGGGGCCCATCACCGCGGTGAAGGTGCCGCGCGGCAGGCCGAGGGTGACGCCGTCGAGGGCGGCCACCCGGTTCCTGGACCCGCCGTAGACCTTGCGTACGGATTCGAGCCGTACGACGTCCTGCCGGTACTGCGGGCTCGGCGTCCCCGTCATGAGCTGTGTCCTTCGCTGAGGGTGAGCCCGGGTGGCGGGCGGTTCGATACGAGCGCCAGGGGGCCGGGCTCGGTGAGGATCCGCTTGGCCCGCTCCAGCGGGTCCGGCGGCGGGCGGAGCAGGGTGTGGGCGACGGTCAGGTGCAGCCGGGCCGCCCCGACCACCAGGTAGGAGGCGTACAGGAGGACCGCGAGGCAGAGCACCGCGGTGAGGAGGGCGGCGGGCCAGCTGTCGATCCACAGGCCGGCATCGCCGTCGTCGGGCCCGCCCAGCCATACGCCCCGCACCGAACTTCCGTCGCTCTGCCGGGAGTTGATGCTCCAGAACCACAGCGGCAGGGAGACGCCGGCGAGGAGCCCGAGCCACACCACGAGCGCGAGGACGTCGAGCAGGAGCAGGAAGGGGAAGAGCAGGACCAGGCAGGCGATGTCGCGGAAGGTCACGGGGTCGCCGCAGCGCGCCTTGAACTGCCCCACCAGGCCCGGCTTCTCGGCTTCCCGGTAGGCGTACGGGACGGGCGCGTCCACGAGGACGGCGCGCCCCCGCTCGACCTGGGCGCAGCAGCGGACCACCCATGCCGAGCCGACGGTCAGCGCGACCGTGAGGGTGAGCTGCATGAAGACGAGGCCGGCCACGAGGGCGAGGGCACCGACCGCGAACAGGACCGGGCCTGCCACCAGATAGCTGGCCAGGTACCCGGTAGCGCGCCAGGGCGCGGCCGAGCGGAGCATCCGTAGCGGGTTGCGGTCGACGGGCAGCTTGCGGCCGTCCCTGAGCGCGATCATCCGACGCTCCGCAGCAGGTTCTCGATCGACTTCATCCGTTCGTCGAGCGCGCCGAGCTGCGCCTGGAGCGCCAGCTGGACACCGGGCAACTCCTCGGCCAGTTTGCGGAATTCGGCCATGGCGACCGCGTCGGCGCGATGGCGCAGCAGCCGGAAGTAGGCGACCACGCTGCCCGTGATCCCGCCCACGACGAGCAGGGTGATGGTGATGGTGATGACGGCGCCGGTCATGCCGCGGTCCCCTTCTTCATGTTGACGGGCCCTTCCGTGTCCTGGGCCATGGCCCCGACGATCGTGGCGAGATTGACGTGCAGGTCGAACGGTGCCAGCTCGAAGTACTTCAACGCCTTGCCGTCCGGGGAGAGTTCGAGGTTGCTCACGACCAGTTCGGCCTTCTCCAGGCGTTCCAGGTGCATGTAGAGCAGGGGCCTCGACATCTCCAGCCGGCGGGCCAGCTCGCTGACGTACAGCCTGCCGCCCGCGAGTTCGGCGATGGCGCGGAGCCGTTGCCGGTGGCCCACCGCGGCGAGAACTGCCAGCAGATCGTCGCTCGTCATGGTTCACCCTCTCCGTCACCCCGAAGCCTGTAAGTCGAGACTTACACATGACGATGAGTGCGGTCAAGGGTAAGTCTCGGCAGTCCGGCCCGGCCCGGCGTCGGGACATGCGCGAAGGTCCGACCCTCGGGGCAGGGACGGACCTGGTGGCGCCGTACGGTCGGAAGCGGGAGGGGGATCAGAGCTGGGACCAGGAGCGGAACTGGCGCAACCCGTAGAGCAGCGGCGGGAGTTCGTGGTGCCGGGTGAGCAGCCGGGCCTCCCCGAACACGGTGACGTGGTCGCCGATCCGGTGCACGGCGGACACGTCGCAGTCGGCGACGGTGTGCGCGTCGCGCACCAGGTGCGGTCCGCCGGCCTCGGTCTCCTGCTCCCAGGGGACCAGGTGGAACCGCTCGGGGTTGCCGGAGGCGAACAACTCGGCTGTTTCCCGGGCCCCTTCGTGCAGCAGGTTCACCGCGAAGGTGCCCCGCTCCAGGATGGCTTCCAGGGTCGGGCTGCCGTCCCGCAGGCAGACCAGGAGGGTCGGCGGGCTGAGCGTGACGCTGCACACCGAGGAGCACGTCATGCCCCGGGGCGCACCGTCGTGCCCGGTGGTGGTGACCACGCCGACACCGGTCGGGAAACCGCTCATCATGGCGCGGAAGCGATCGGGTGTCGCCAGGTCGGCCGGCGCTTCGACGTTGAGGGCGCGTTCGGTCATCGGACACTGCTTTCTGTCGCTACGGCAAACGCCCCGGTCGTGAGGCGGCGCTCTCCCCGGTCGAGGAGATTCAGGAGCGGTCCCGTCATGGCCGTCGTCGTCAGCGCCATCACGATCAGCGCGAGGACCACCGGCCCCGTCAGGATCCCGGCGCTGAGGCCGGCCTGGAGGGCGATGAGTTCGGTGAGGCCGCGGGTGTTCATGAGGACGGCGATCCGGCGCGCCGTCCCCCGGGGCCGGCCGCTCCAGCGGGCCCCCAGATAGCTGCCGATCCCCTTGCCCGCGCAGCCGAGGACCACCGCCGAAACGAGCAGCAGCCAGGACGTGTCGGCGAACGAGCCGGTGAGCACGGTGACGCCGGTGACCACGAAGAAGGCCGGGGCCAGAGCGGCGCCCAGCCGCGAGACGCTGGTCACCGCGCGCTCCCAGGGCGCGTCCTCGCCCCCGGGGATCGCCATGCCGACGAGCGCGGCGCCGAGGATCGCGGTCATCCCCAGGTGTTCCATGGCGAGCGCCACGGCCAGGGCCGTCGCACCCAGGAGCGCCGCCGAGGTGCGCGGCATCCGCAGGCAGCCGGTGCGGGCGAACCGGGTGCGCAGCCCGTACCGGACGGCCAGCGCGCACACCCCGCCGAAGGCGAGCGCCCGCAGCGAGTGCAGCACTCCGTCGAGGCTTCCCTTGCCGAGACTGATGGCGAGGGTCAGCAGCAGCCAGCCCACCGCGTCGATCGCGATGGCCGCGGCGAGCGCGGTCTGGCCCGCGGGGGTTCCTGTCCTGCCCCGGTCCGCGAGGATCCGGGCCATGACGGGGACCGCGGTGATGGACATCGACACCGCCACCATCAGCACGAAGGCGGGCAGCGGGGCGCTGCCGCGCGCCGCACTGTCGTCGCTGACCAGCACCAGGCCGGCCAGGGCGAGCCCGGTGAGGAGCGGCACCGCCAGCGCGCCGGCCGCCACCCGCAGCGTGCCGCCGCGCGGCGCCCCGCCGGAGGCCGCGCCCAGCTTGTGGGCGAGACCGACCAGGAACAGGACGAGTCCGGCCTGGGACACCAGCTTGATGACGTCGAACACGGGGGCCGGGAGCACCGCGTCGAGGGCGGGCCGCCCGAGGAGGGCGATCACGGCGGGCCCCGACAGCAGACCCACCACGATCTCCCCGATCACCTCGGGCTGGCGCAGCGTCCTGGCGAGGGCCCGGCCCGCCAGGGCGACGAGCAGGATGACGGCGAGCGCCAGTGCGACGTGGGCGATGCGCGGCGCGTCGCCGATGAACCTTCCCAGCGTTTCCATGGGCTCGGCCCGTCGCCCGCTCAGTGGTGCTGCGCGAAGTACTCGTACGCCTTGGGAAGCGTCTCGGTGAGCCGGCGGGTCTTCTCGCGGATCTCCGCGAACTCCCGCTCCGCCGCGCCCGGGTCGGAGAGCGCGAGCGCGGGGGACGGCTTCATTTCGATGCCGCCCATGCCGAGCAGGACGCACATGTACGAATAGGCGGGCAGGCCGTGGTAATAGGGGAAGATGCTCTCGGAGTCCGGGACCTGCGTCTTCCACATTTCCAGGCGCTCGGCGAGCGCGTCGGGAATGGCCCGGGTCTTGGTGTCCTTCCAGTACTGCGTGTCCTGACGCTTGGCCGAGACGTAGTGCAGGACCAGGAATTCGCGGATTCCGTCCATGACATGGGCGACGGACCGGTTGTAGAGCGTCCGCTGGTTGGGGTTCCAGTCCTCGTTCGGGAAGTTCTTCGCTATCTGCTCGATGGCGTGGTGGATGAAGAAGATTCCGGTGGATTCCAGCGGCTCGACGAATCCGCTGGAAAGGCCGACGGCCACGCAGTTGTTGACCCAGGAATTGCGGCTGCGGCCGATGCGCATGTTGATGTGGTTGGCGTTGACGTCGGCGGCTGCGGGGCCGACGAACTCGCGCAGGGTGCGCTCGGCGTCCTCGGGCGAGAGGTAGTCCTTGGCGTAGACGTATCCGGTGCCGACCCGGCCCATCAGCGGGATCGTCCAGATCCAGCCGGCGTCCTGGGCGGTGGCGGTGGTGCAGGGCAGGATGCCGCGCTTCTCCATGTCCATCGGGACCTGGAGGGCGACCGCGCTGTCGTTGGGCAGCGTGTCCTTGTAGGAGATGAACGGCTCGTCGAGCGCCTTGTTGATGAGCAGCGCGCGGAACCCGGTGCAGTCGATGTACAGGTCGCCCGTGATGTCGCCGTGGTCGGCGGTGGTGACCCCGCTGATCCAGCCGCGGTCGTCCAGGTTGACCTGCTTGACGTCGTCCACGATGTGCTTGACGCCGCGCTCCACCGAGTACTTCGTGAGGTACTTGGCGAGCAGCGCCGCCTCGAACTGGTAGGCGTACGGGAACTGCGTCTTGCCCTGGTGCTCGGACATCGTCAGGCCCTGCATCTCGTCCGCGCCCTCGTCGAAGGGCTGGTCGATGAGCGTGCCGTCGAGGCGGCGCGGGCTGAGGCCGGCGTCGATGACCGAGGCCATGACGAAGCAGTCCTTGTCGAAACGGTCCGTCGGTCCCTGCTGGAGCCACCAGTCGGTGAGCGGGAAGCCGTTGACCGACCGCATCTGCTCGAAGGGGTGGTAGAAGTAGTGGCCCTTCTCGCGCCAGTTCTCGAACCGGACCGCGAGCTTGTACGTGGCGTTGCAGGCCGGCATCCAGTCCTTCTCCTTGAGTCCGAGGAACTCGAAGAAGTGGCGGATGTCGCTGAAGGTGGCCTCGCCGACGCCGACCGCGCCGACGTGCCCCGACTCCACGAGCGTGATGTCGATGCGTTCTCCGAACGCGGCCTTGAGGTACGAGGCCGTCATCCATCCCGCGGTACCGCCACCCACGATCACGACTTTGTTGAGCACTGGTGACTCCCCTGTTGGCAGCTCGATGAGTTCCGGACAGTGGCTCCGGCCCATGGAGTGAATGTGCTGGGTGGCGCCACCGGGAAAGGACACTACGGCCGGGTCAAATCGGCGCACAGATCATTAAGTGATGGCCGAAAAGCGCAGGTGAAGCCGGTTGGGCGGCCAGTCGGGGGCCCCGACTGGGGGTGCCGGAGGGACGTCAGCCCTCTGTCAGTGCCGATGAGGAGCATGAAACGCGGGGTTACCGGGTGGGAATAGCTCCGCCCGCCCGCTGCAATGGAGAGTTGGATGACAAAGGAAGAACTTGTCCCGCCGTTCGCCGTGATCCCTGGCTCGCAGGTCCACGGCATTCTCACCGGCCATGAGCAGCGCACCATTGATCTGGTGGAGGCCGCCTACCGGGTGCACGGCGAGGGCGACACGGTCAACCCACCGTCGTATTTCCTGCGCTTTCCGGACCGCCCCTCCTCCCGGATCATCGCGCTGCCCGCCTCCATAGGCGGCGAGACCAGGGTCGACGGGCTGAAGTGGATCTCCAGCTTCCCGGAGAACGTGGCCGCGGGGATCCCGCGCGCCTCCGCGGTCCTCGTGCTCAACGACCACGACACGGGGTATCCCCTGGCGTGCCTGGAGAGCTCGATCATCAGCGCCGCGCGTACGGCGGCCTCCGCGGCGCTCGGCGCCGACCTGCTCTCCCGCGCGCCGGGCCGCACCCGGCCCAGGCGGGTCGGGTTCATCGGTACGGGCTTCATCGCTCGCCACATCCACACCTATCTCGCGGGGGCCGGCTGGTCCTTCGACGAGGTGGGGGTGCACGACCTGTCCGCCGAGTACGCGGGCGGCTTCCGTTCCTACCTGGAGGGTTCGGGCGAGAGCGGGCGGATCACCGTGCACGGGAGCGCCGAGGAGCTGATCCGCTCCTGCGACCTGGTCGTCTTCGCGACCGTCGCGTCCGCCCCGCACGTGCACGACCCCGACTGGTTCGCGCACAACCCGGTGGTCCTCAACATCTCGCTGCGCGACCTGGCGCCCGAGGTGCTGCTGGCGTCGGCCAACGTGGTCGACGACATCGAGCACTGCCTGAAGGCCGACACCTCCCCCCATCTGACCGAACAGCTCACCGGGTCGCGGGAGTTCATCGACGGCACGCTGGCGGAGGTGATGGCGGGGAAGGTGGAGGTCCCGGCGGACCGCCCGGTGGTGTTCTCGCCGTTCGGGCTCGGGGTCCTCGACCTCGCGGTCGGCAAGTTCGTGTACGACGAGGTGCTCGCGCGCGGCGAACTCGGCGTGATCGAGGGCTTCTTCCACGAGGTGGACCGGTACGGCGGCGCCGGTGCGTCCCGTGGCCGTTCCTGAGGCGAGGGGGCCCAAGTGCCGGTGATCTCCGTACCGGAGGACTTCCACACGGAGGATCTCTATGTGGACCTGCGGTCCGTCCTGGACGCTCCGCTGTATCTGAAGTGCGAAGGCTTCAACTTCGCCGGGTCGATCAAACTCAAGGCGGCGCGGTCGATGATCGCGGACGCCGAGCGCAAGGGGCTCCTCACCCGGGACTCGGTGATCGTCGAGTCGTCGTCGGGGAACCTCGGGGTCGCCCTGAGCATGATCGCGGCGAGCCGGGGCTATTCGTTCCTGTGCGTCACGGACACCCGCTGCAACCTCAACACCAGACGGTTGATGGAAGCGATGGGCGCCCAGGTGCACACCATCACCGAGCCCGACCCCGAGAGCGGATTCCTCGGCGCCAGACTCGACTTCGTACGCAAGCTGTGCGCGTCCGACAGCCGCCATGTGTGGCTCAACCAGTACGCCAACCCGTGCAACTGGCAAGCGCACTACCGCAGTACGGCCCCCGCCATCGCCGAACGCTTCCCGGATCTCGACGTGCTCTTCGTCGGGGCGGGCACCACCGGGACGCTGATGGGCTGCGCCCGATACTTCAAGGACTCGGGCCGGCCGGTCACCGTGGTCGCCGTCGACTCGGTCGGCTCGGTCACCTTCGGCGGGCCGCCCTCGCCGCGGATGATCCCGGGCCTGGGCTCCGGCGTACGGCCGCAGCTGCTCGACACGTCGTTCGTGGACGACGTGGTGCACGTGCCGGAGATCGACACAATTCGTGTCGCGCACCAACTGGCCGCGGGCGGCTTCCTGTTCGGCGGCTCGACCGGAACCGTCATCTCCGGTGCGATCGGGTGGCTGGCCGAGCACCGGGGCGGCAGGCCGTGCACGGCCGTGGCCGTCTCGCCGGATCTGGGTGAGCGCTACCTCGACTCGATCTACCAGAGCAACTGGGTGAGCGAGCTCTACGGCGCCCACGCGCTGGACTTCAGCTCCGTCCAAGCCCATTGATGACGAACCGTCAAAACAGTTGTCCTGACCGGTTTTTGGCGGCCCCCGCCACCTGCCCCGCAGGTGGCGGGGGCCGTTCGGCGTCCGCCGGGCAGCCGTGCGGAACGCCGACGCGGACACCCCGCCGTTCAGGGTTGACGGTCCACAGCACCACATGTAATTCTCGACTTACACCCGTTGGGTAGCAGTGACTGCCGTAAGGAGCTGGGTTCAGTGAAGAAGCAGCCAATCACCGTGAGGGTGGCGAGCTGGAGTGCCCTGCACCCGGCGCGGGCCATCATCGGTTGGTTCGTCTTTGTCGCCCTGTGCCTCGTCATCGGCGGTGCCGTCGGCACGGTCGACGCCGGGGACAAGGACTACTGGGTGGGTGAGGCCGGCCACGCCGAGTCGATCGCCACCGAAGGCAACCTCCAGCACAAGTCCGCCGAGCGGATCATGATCACCGACCCGTCCGGCGCGGCCCCCGGAGCAGCCGCCCGGAGCGCCGCCGAGGACGTCGCCGCCCGGATGAAGCAGCTGCCCGAGGTCGCCGCCGTCGCCGCCCCGGTCCGCTCGGCCAACGGCAAGATGCTCATGGTCGAAGTGACCATGAAGGGCCTGCGACTGGAGGCCCAGAAGCACATCCAGCCGCTGCTCGACCAGACCGCCGAGGTGCAGAAGAAGCACCCGGAGGTGAAGGTCGAGGAGTCCGGCGACGCCTCGGTCGAGATGGGCCTGGACAAGTCCCGTGACGACGACCTCTCCGCCTCGGAGAAGATCACCTTCCCGATCACTCTCATCACCCTGCTGGTCGTGTTCGGCTCGCTGATCATGGTCGGGGTGCCGCTGCTGCTCGCGGTCTCCTCGATCGGCGCCGCGATGGGGCTCTCCCAGCTGATCTCCCACCTGGTGCCCGACGCGGGTGTCGGCAAGAGCGTCATCCTGCTGATCGGCATGGCGGTCGGCGTCGACTACACGCTCTTCTACCTCAAGCGCGAACGGGAGGAACGGGCGCTGGCCAACGGCCGGTTGAGCCCCGAAGCCCTGGTGGGCATCGCGGCCGCGACCTCCGGCCGGGCGATCGCGGTCTCCGGACTCGCCGTGGCCCTGTCCACCGCCACCCTCTTCCTCGCCACCGACATCGTCTTCACCTCGCTGGCCGTCGCCACCATCGTGGTGGTCCTGGTCGCGGTCCTCAGCTCCATGACCGCGCTGCCCGCCCTGCTCGTCCTGATCGGCCGGCGCCTGGACCGCAAGAGCGCCCGCGCCGTGCAGCGCGGCAAGCGGGTCAAGCGTCACAAGTCGGAGGAGACGGGCCGGATGTGGTCCGCGCTCCTGAAGCCGGCACGGACCCGCCCGGCGGCCACCCTGCTCATCTCGGTGCTCGTCATGGTCGGCCTCGCGGTCCCCGCGTTCGGCATGCACCTGCGGGTCCTCAACCTGGCCACCCAGTCCCGGGCCATCCCGGAGCTGAAGACCTACGACCGGCTCAACGAGGCCTTCCCCGACCTGCTGGCCGAGCACTGGGTGATGGTGCGCGACAACAACCCCGGTGAGAAGACCGAGGTGCAGTCGGCCCTGAAGGACCTGGCCGCCAAGGCACAGGCCGACCCGATGTTCTCCAAGAAGCCGCCGAAGCTGGAGACCACGCCCGACGGCCGGATCAGCGTCATGACGCTCTCCGTCCCGTACAACCTCAGCTCCTCCCAGGCGCACGACTCACTGACGGAACTGCGCCAGACGTATCTGCCGGAAACCCTCGGCAAGGTGAAGGGCGCCGACTTCGGGGTCAGCGGGCCGGTTGCCCAGGACGCCGACTACCTCGCCCACCAGAACGACAAGCTGCCCATCGTCGTCGGGTTCCTGCTCCTGCTGACCTTCATCCTGACGCTCTTCGTCTTCGGCTCGGCGACCATCGCCGCGCTCGGTGTCCTGCTCAACCTGCTCTCCGTCGGAGCCTCGTTCGGCCTGGTCGTCGTCTTCTTCCAATGGGGCCTCGCCTCCACGGTGTTCGGCTTCGAGGACAGCGCCACCCATGCGATCGGCTCGCGCGTCCCGCTCTTCCTCTTCGTGATCCTGTTCGGCCTGTCGATGGACTACCAGGTCTTCGTGGTCAGCCGGATCAAGGAGGCCGCGCTGCGCGGGGTACCGACGCGGCAGGCGGTCATCGACGGGATCGCGCACTCGGCCAAGGTGGTCACCAGTGCGGCGGTCGTGATGGTGACGGTGTTCGCGAGCTTCATGTTCCTGCACCTCGCCGAGATGAAGCAGATCGGCTTCAGCCTCGCGGTGGCGGTCCTCCTGGACGCCTTCATCATCCGCGTCATGATCCTGCCCGCCGCCCTGATGCTGCTCGGCAACGCCAGCTGGTGGCCGTCCCGCAAGATGCGCCGGGCCCAGGAGCACGCCGCACCCGCACCGGTCGGCGGCGCCCCGGCCCCCCACCCGGCGGCCCAGGTCTACCGCTAGCCGCCGGGCCCATGAACGGACGCCGGACTGGAATCCCCCGACGGTCCGGCGTCTGCTTGTTCCTCTTCTTCCTTCCCCAGGGACCAGCTCTCCCGTCAGCTCCCTGTCAGGCCCGGAGACGACCATCGTCACCGGGCCTGCGCCATGCCGGAGGCCCGGTGCCACGACCAGTGAGCGATGCGGAGGCCGGGATGAGCGTGATCAGCGCCACGGGATCGGCGGAGGCGGTCGAACGGTCGCTCCGCGCGGTCGAGGACCTCGTCCTGGACGAGGTCCTCCTGTCGTTCCCGTACAACAGCGGCTCCCAGCTGCACGAGTACTTCGGCACGGGTCGCGTGCCGCGACCGTTCGGCGGGTCCTGCGCCTGGCAGTCCTTCGAGGCGGGCGGCCTGGTGACCGAGATGGCGGGCCGCGATGTCGAGTACCGCATCGACGGCCGCCACGTGGGGGCCGTCCACCGCGACGCCCACGGCATCACCGTGCTCGACCCCTATCTGCTGCACTGCCGTCCGCTCCGGCTGACGCGGGCCGGGGCCGTGGACGGCGTGGTCCACCTCGCGGCCGAGGCCTATCCCCACCGGGTACGCGCGGACGGCTCGCCCGCACCGAGCGGCGTACGGGTGCAGTGGCGGCTCGACGACGACTCGGTGCGCCTCACCTACGTACGGTTCAGCCCGCGCCGTGGCCACAACGTCATCTCGCGCTCCTTCCTCCTCGCGGCCGACCGGGTGCTCGGCGCCGTGCCGCCGGACCCCGACTGGGTACGGCCGCAGCTGCTCCACCCGGAGCAGCACAGCGTGTCGGTGCGGGTGCTGCACCCCGGGGAGCGCCGGCTCGCCGAACTCGTCCTGCCGCTCGCGGGGCCGTGGCCCGGCGCGCCCACGAGCTCGCTGCTGCCCCGCCTGATCAGCAAGAACAACCAGGGCGCGGTCGCACGGTACGGGACCGCCGCGTTCGACCGCGACAGCGAACTCGTCGCGGACGCCGTCGCCGTGGGCCGCGCCGATGTGTACGCCTTCCTCCTGGAGGCGGCGGCCCTGCACCGGGCGGCCGCACCGGCCGGGCTCGAACTCGCCGATTACAGCCTGGAGGACGAGTGATGACCACCGCGCCGCCGCGCACCGCCGAGCGGGCGCCCTCGTTCTTCCTGGCCGGCACCATGCAGGGCGCGAGGACCGGCTCCAACCTCGTCGACCAGTCCTACCGCGCGGCGCTCACCTCGACGATCCTCACCCGGCGCCCCGACGCCGTCATCCACGACCCGGGGGCCCTGATGGCCCGGTGGGAGGCCGAGTGCACGGCCGATGTGCGGGCCGCACACGCCGCGCTCGGCGCGCTGCCGGCCGTCCACCGCGACGCCCTGGCACCCGAACTCGTCGCCCTGACCGAGATGTTCCACCACCTGACACGGCTCGCCGCGCGCAGCGACATCTGTGTGGCCTGGCTGCCGGGGCACGAACCCAGCATGGGGACGGCCGCGGAGATGCTCTCCGCGTACCGCGCGGGCCGCACCGTCGTGGCCATCACCGCCATGTGCCAGAACCTCGCCGTGCTGGCCTGCTCGACGGTGATCCTGCCGGACCTGCCCGCGTTCCAGGAGTGGCTCGACGACGGCGCCCTGCCCGGCCGCACCGTCGAACGCACCGCGTCGACCGAGAGGAGCCGACCGTGAACCAGCCGGTCCCCACCGCACGAACGCCCCGCCCCGCGACCGTCGTGGAGGCGCTCCTGCTCCGCGCCGCGGGGCCCGACGCCGACCGTCCCGTCTTCACCGCCCTCGGCGCCGCCGGCGAGCGCGTCGACCGGGTCACGGCGGCGGAGCTGCTCGGCCGGGTCCGTGCCACCGCCGCGGCCCTGCGGACCGTGACGTCGCCCGGCGACCGGGTCGTCGTCCCGGCGCTGCCCGGCGCCGACTTCCCCGTCGGGTTCCTGGCCTGCCTGTACGCGGGGCTCATCGCCGTGCCCGTACCGCCGCTGCGGACCGGCGCCCGCGCCCGGACGAGCGAGCGCGCCGACCGGCTCGCGGTGATCCGCGGGGACTGCGGCGCGGTCGCGGTCCTGGTGTCCCCGGGCGACGAGGCGGGTGCGGACGGGCCGGACACGGACGGCTTCGCCCGCGTCGCCGTGGCACGGTCGCCGGCCCATGCGGACAGCTTCCTGCCCGCCGCGCCCGCGGCCCTCGACGCCGCGGCCGTCGCCCTGCTCCAGTACACCTCGGGGTCGACCAGCGACCCCCGCGGCGTGATCGTCGGCCACGGCAACCTGGTCGCCAACCAGATCGCGCTGCGCGACCGCTGTGACGTCGACTCCGGTACCACCGTGGTGAGTTGGCTCCCCTTCTTCCACGACATGGGACTCTGCACCGGCGTCGCGCTGCCGCTGGTCTCGGGCGCCGCGGCCGTCACGATGGAGCCCGCCACGTTCGTACGCGACCCGCTGGTGTGGCTGCGCGCGATCGAGGCCGAGGAGGACGTCTTCGCGGCCGCGCCGGACTTCGCGTACGAGCTGTGCGTACGGCGCGTCCCCGCGCGGGAGCGCGACCGGCTCGACCTGTCCACCTGGCGGGTGGCGGCCAACGGGGCGGAGCCGGTGCGCGCCGAGACCCTGCGCCGGTTCGCGGACGCCTTCCGGCCCTCGTTCTTCCGTACGGAGGTGTTCTCGCCGGGGTACGGCCTCGCCGAGTGCACGCTGAGCGTCACCCTGGGCCGCCCCCTGTACGAGGCGCCCGTGCGCCGCTACGACCGGGACGCGCTGGCGCGCGGCGCGGCGCTGCCCGCGGCGTCGCCCGGCTCGGCGGTCGAACTGGTCGGCTGCGGAACGGTGTTGGACGGGGTACGGATCCGCGTCGTCGACCCCGAGACGCGGCGCCCGCTGCCCGAGGGGTCGGTCGGCGAGATCTGGGTGGACTCACCCGGGAACTGCCTCGGCTACTGGGGCCGCGAGGCGGAGTCGGCGCAGGTGTTCGCGGCGCGGCTCGAAGGCGAGAACCTCGACGGACCCGCCGGACCCGACGGCCCGGACGGCGTGGCCCCGGGGGCGACGTCCTATGTGCGCACCGGCGACCTCGGGTGCGTCGAGGGCGGCGAACTGTTCATCACGGGACGCCTCAAGGACGTCCTCGTGGTCGGCGGCGAGAACTACTTCCCGCAGGACATCGAGGCGGTCGCGGGCGCCGCGCACGCCGCGTTCGCGCACCAGCGGGCCGCCGCCTGGCCGCTGGACGAGGCGGCGCCGGGGGTCGCGGTGGTCGTCGAGACGACCGAGCGCGACCCCGAGGTGCTCGCCCACGCCGTACGGGCGGCGGGCATCGCCGTCGCGCGGGCGCTGCCGGCTCCGGTGAGCGTCTTCGCCGTCGCCCGCAACCAGGTGCCCCGCACCACCAGCGGCAAGACCCGGCGCCGCGACTGCGCCAAGGACGTACGGGCCGGGCGGCTGCCGCTGCTCGCCCAGTGGTCGAGCCGGTGAAGCGGGCGTCCGGTCCGGGTGCCCCGCGTCCGGCCCAAGCGAAGGAGAGCATGGCCATGGAGAGCTCCGCGCCCGCCGCGCAGGTCGCGGTCACCGAACGGCAGGTGGGCGACCACCTCGTCCAACTCCTCAGTGAACTACTGGAGTTGGAGCGCCACCTCATCGACCGGGAGGTGCCGCTCAGTGCGTACGGGATCGACTCGATGACCAGCACCTGGCTGTCGGGCGAGCTCGGCCGGCGGTGCGGGGTCGAGATCGACCGCGCGGTGCTGCTCGACCGGCCGAGCGTCGCCGAGGTGGCCGAGGACGTGGTCGCGGCCCTGAACCGCACCCGGCCCGGCGCGAACCCCGGCCCGAAGGTCTCCAAGGAGACCGACGCGCCGGCCGATCAGCCGAGTTGATCGCATCGGCACTGCCGGAGGGGGTCGCCTGCGCGGAGCACTTCGGCGACACCCCGGACGAGGGTCTCTTCCCAGCCGAGCGGGCCCTGATGAAGGGGGTGGGGGCCGGGCGGCGCCGGGAGTTCACCACCGTGCGGCACTGCGCCCGCGTCGCCCTGGGCGCGCTCGGCGTGGCGCCTGCCCCGCTCCTGCCCGACGCCGAGGGCGCCCCGCGCTGGCCGGCCGGGACCGTCGGAAGCATGACCCACTGCCGCGGCTACCGCGCCGCCGTCGCCGCCCGGCGCACCGACGTCCGGGCGCTCGGCATCGACGCCGAACCGCACCGCCCGCTGCGCGCGGGCGTCCTGGCGTCGGTGGCGCTCCCCGAGGAGCGCGAGCGCCAGGCGGCGCTCCTCCTCCTGGCCCCGTCCGTCCACTGGGACCGGCTGTTGTTCTGCGCCAAGGAGGCGGCGTTCAAGGCGTGGTTCCCCGAGGGCGTACGCTCCGGCCCCGCGCGTCCGCGCAGCCTGCACGACATCCGCGTCACCCTGCGCCCCGCACCCCCCGGCCACCGCCCCGACCGGGGCGCCTTCGACGCCGAGGTGCTGCCCGGCCGCCCGGGATCGGCCCGCTTCCCCGGTCGCTGGCTGGCGACGGAGGACTTCCTCCTGGCGGCGGTGGCCGACCTCGTCACCCCCTCCGCCTGCCTGTAGGCCGGGACGAACGTTTGACAGCCGTTCATTCCATGGGAAAGTCTCGGCCTACAGGTTTCCGGGATTGCTAGAGGTGGGCCATGACGAGCGAGGAGCTTCTGGCTGTACTTGCCGCCGTCGGCCATGCCCAGCGACTGAGGGTCATCGCCGAGCTCTCCGAGGGCCGGATGTACGTCAGCGAACTGGCCCGCCGTCTCGGCATGTCCCGCCCGTTGCTCTACATGCACCTGGAGCGGCTGGAAAAAGCCGGTCTGGTCCTCGGCAGCCTGGAACTCTCGGACGACGGCAAGGCCCTCAAGTACTTCGAGCTCGCCCCCTTCGACCTGCACGTGAACCTCGCCACCATCCTGGCAGCAGTGGCGGAGGACGCGGCAGCGGGCCCCACCGCGGACACTCCCGAACCAGCCACCGCCCCCAAGCCGAAACGCAAGCGCGCGTAGCTGCGGGTGCGTCCGGGGCGCGCCGCGCCGCCCTGCGCCCCCGTCAGGTTCCGGCCGGGCCGATCGCGGACAGGATCTCCGTCAGTTTCGCCCGGCGGGTCTCGTCCTTCAGGGGGCCCGTGTCCGGGACGCGTTCCTGGGAGCCGGCCTCGGAGCCGGCGAACCGCGTCTCTCCGGTGCCGAGGAGGGCGGTGGCGTGGTGGGCGCACTCCGTGCGGGCCAGGTCGAGCCGGTCGCGCAGGGTGCGGCGGCCCGCGCCGGCGGCCGAGCGGATCTGCTCGCGGAGCTGCCAGGCCTGCCCGTACAGCGCGGTGACCAGGTGGTAGCGCGCTTCCACGTTGCCCGGATCCGCCGTCCACAGGGCGCGCAGTTCGTCCACGAGCAGGCGGAGGTCGTCGGGGCGGTCCCGGTGCGCGGCCATGGTCGCCGCCACCACCAGGGCGCGGCGGCTCTCGACCGTCTCCTCGTCGCTCCACCGCGCCAGGTCCTCGGCGATGCGCTGCACCGCGGGCAACTGCCCGCCCGCGCCGATCCACCGGCTGTACGTCTCGACCATGAGGTGGCGCAGCCGCTCGTCGTCCGAGCCGCCGTCCAGGAGCGCCCGGAGCCGCGCGACGGCTTCGGCGTACGCGCCGCGGTCGATGTCGTGGCGGACGAACGCCGCCGCGAGCCGCTGCCTGCCGCGCTCGCCGAACGCCTCGCGCCGCGCCGTCGACAGCACCTCGCTCGCCTCGTCGTGCCGGTCGAGGCTGGTGAGCAGCCTGGCCAGGGCGCGGGCGGGGCCGGTGGCGCCGGGCAGCCGTGCCACCCACCGTTCGAGCCCGGTCACGGCGGCCTCGACGACGCGCCGCTCGGTGTCGTCACCGGGCGCCGCGGACGTCTCCAGGATGGCGAACGCGGAGCGCGCGGAGGGGTGGTAGAGCTGGGTCGGGTCGTCGAGGAGGTCGGCGTACCGTTCGGGAATGCTGTCGCCGTTGCGGCCCCAGGAGCGGGCGGTACGCCGGAACCGTTCGGGGAAGTCCTGGGTGGCGGCGCCCGCGGAGGTCTCCTCGGCCGCGTCGTAGATCTTCCCGAGGGCGAAGTTGCAGGCCAGCTGGGCCAGTTGGTTGTGGCGCGCGAGGGTTTCGGCCGGGTTGCCCGGGATGCCGAGGAGCCGCGCGGCGCGCAGTACCACCTCGTTGGCCGGGTCGAGCGGCATCGCGTCGACGAGGCGCAGGTTGGCGATGACGTCGCCGCAGTACTCGGTGAGCGGCCACTCCGCCTCCGCCGCGGTCAGCGCCCCCACGAGCCGCAGCCGCCACAGGACACGGCCGCGCACCCATGTTTCGTGCTCCTGCTCCTCGGCCTCGTCACTGGCCCTGCGGGTGCGCCCCTGGGCCTGTGACGCGTCCCGGTACGCCTCGTCGATCCGCTGCCGGCACAGCTTCGCGAACGGCTCCCGTACCCGGGGCGGCAGTTCGCGCACGGCCGTGGCCACGCTCTGTTCGGCGCGGTCGCGGGCGGCGGCCAGCTCCTCCTCGCCGACCGAGCGGCCGACTCCGAGCAGCAGGGTCGGAGCGCGGTGGGCGAGCGTGTGGTTGAGCTCTTCGAGGCGCAGATGGGCCGTGGCGACCGCGACCTTGCCGGTACTGGCGAGGACCACCGGCACGTCGCGCGGGTCGCCGTCCAGCTCGTTGTGGGGCGCCGAGCCCGCGCACAGCGGGGCCGTGCCGAAGGAGCCGGCCAGGACCCGGTGCACCTCGGCCCGCTCGGCCGCCCCGCGCCGGATGTCGCCGTGGGCCAGGTCCTTGAGGTACAGCGCTTCGAGATGGCGGCGCCACGCCTGCGCGGCCGGGGCCAGGTCCCCGGCGGAGGTGTGCGCCACCGCGAGGTTGCGCAGCACGCCGGGGTGGAGCGGGTCGTCCCTGAGCATGGCGCCCCAGCGCTGCCGGGCGGCGGTCGTCCGACCCAGACGCAGATCGGACTCGGCCTGCCGGCCGCCCAAGTAGGCGCGGAGCAGGGCGACGGCCTCGCGGTGGCGCAGCGCGGGCGGATAGGCGTCGAGGGTGCGCCAGGCCTCGTCGAAGTTGGCGTCGAGCCGGGCCTCGGCGGCCCGCAGGGCGTGGGTGACGCGTTCGCGCGGTCCCGCGTCGGCGGGCGGCGGCGCGGGCGCCGGGATCCGGTCGGCGGGCGGGGCCGCCGCGGCGACGGCACCGGACCCGGGAAGCTGTTCGCTCTCCAGCTCCGCGAGGCGTGCGCCGAGGGCCAGTCCGTGCGCGGACGGCGCGGGCTCCACACCCGCGAACTCCCCTGCCTTGGCGCCCAGTTTGCGCTCGACCTTCTTCGTCAGGATGCTGCGCAGGCTGCCCAGCGGCTGCTGGAACAGCGCCTCGCACTCCTCGACCCGGCGGCGGAACTCCGCGAACTCCATGACCAGGCCGGCCGGTTCGGCGTCCTTGAACCGCTGGAGCGCCTCCAGCCACCCCTGCCGCACCGCTTCGAGGCGGGGCACGAGACCGCCGAGGATCTCCTTGTCCCCCGTGACCCGCGCGAAGTCCTCGGCGGCGCCGAGCGCCCCCTTCGCCAGCGCCTTCGCGTGGGCGAGCGCGTCGTCGCCGAGCCCGCCCAGCCGGCCGGCGGCCGCCTCGAACACCGCGAGCCGTTCGTCGGGTCCCGCCGGACCCGCGGGCCCGGCGGAGGCGTCCGGCGCCACCACGTCCCGCATCGGCTCGGGCGGGGCCGCGCCGAGTGCCTTCTCCGCGGCGCGCAGGGCCTTCTCGTGCCGGGCGGGGTCGCCGTCGGTGAAGGCCCTGGCGGCCGCGTGGGCGCCGAGGTCGGGGAAGCGCAGGGGCCGCCAGAACAGCCGCTGCCGGTGGATGAGCGCGGTGAGCGTGTCGGGCAGCGACCCGTCCGCGAGGCAGGCCGCGAGCCGGTCGGGGAGTTCGGCGCGGTCGGTCTCGAACAGGTCGCAGACCAGGTGCAGCAGGCGGAGCGCGGGCCCGTCCTGGCGGGGCAGCCGCTGCGCCAGGCGGCGTACCGTCGCGGGCGGATAGCCGTACACCATCCACTCCACGGCGAGCACCGCGAACGCGGCGCTCCCGCCGTGCCGCCGCCCCGCCAGTTCGGCGATGTGGGCGAGTTCCTCGGCGAGCGCGTCCCGGCCGCGCTCCGCGGTGCGGCCGCGCAGCCGCCCGTCGGCCGCCATGTCGTGGACGCCGGACCAGCGGCACTCCCCGGGCCGCAGCAGCGGCAGCGGGGGCTCGGCGCGCCGGTCCGAGCCGTCCGGGTCACCCTCCGGGCCGTCCGGGTCACCTTCCGGTTCGAAGTCGTCGCGGCCCGCCCGGATCGTGTCGGCGATGGTCTGCGCGCGGGTGCGGTCGTCACCTGCGTACCCCTCGGTTCCGGCGCGGGCCTCGTCGAGCCGGCGGTGCGCGAGGCTCAGATGGGCCCAGATCCGGTGGTGGGTGGGGGCAAGATCGGCCGCGGCCGTCAGCCAGCGCACCGCGGCCTCCAGACGGCCGTGGCGCAAATAGAGCAGCCCCACGTGGTACGGGTGCTTGGGGTTGGCGTTGTCGAGGCGGTGGGCGCGGGCGAGCAGGGTCAGTGCCCGCGCGGGCTCGGTCGAGGGATGCACGCCGATCCGGAAGCAGGCCTCGACGACGGCGTCCAACTGCCCCTGCGTGACGGGCAGTTGCTGCTCCATGTCGGCCCACAGCTGTCCGGTCAGCCGCTCCAGCACATCCGGCCGGCTCTCCAGCGCTCTCGGTGCGCTCATGCCCGCTCCCCCTGGACCGGCCCGCCGCCGCCCAGTTCGCCGGGCGGCACGATGAGGATCCGCTCGCCGTCCGACACCGCGGCCCGCTCCCCGTCCCCGGACAGGGTCATCGGATGCCGCGACACATAGGTCGTACGGCCGTCGCGGACCAGCGCGTGCGAGCCGTCGGGGTGGGCGAGGACCAGGAGCCGTCCGCCCCGCGCGGCGGCCACCGGCCGGGCGCCCGGCACCGAGTGGAAGCCGACGCGCACCGCGAGTTCGGCGTCGAAGCACACGCCGTGGCCGGCCGCGTCGACGATCGCCGTCAGCTCCTCCCCGGGCAGGGCCGCGGTGACCGCGCCGATCGGCTGGGCGACCTGGAGCAGCCGTCCTCCCGCCGGGTCGAGGCGGTGGATCCGCTGCTCGCCGACGGCCAGCACGAAGCCCCGCGTCCGGGCCATGGCCAGCAGCATCGGCTCCAGGGTGTGCTCGGCGCCGGCCCGGCCCGCGGTGTAGCGGGTGAGCCTCCCGTCGAGGCCGCCCACCAGCAGGCCCTCGCCGTCGGCGGTCAACACCTGGACGCCCGCCCGGTGTTCGAGCACCCGCTCCGGCCCGGCCCCGTCGAGGGTCAGGCGCCAGACCGCCCCGCCCCACAGACCCGCGTACAGGGTGTCGTCGGCGTCGAAGGCCAGCGCGCCCGGCACGGTGAGCCGGGCGCCGGTCCGCGCCGGGAGGTCCACGGCGCGGACCCGGCCGTCCGGGGCGGCGAGCACCACACGGCCCGACCAGTCGGCGACGGCGAGCAGACGCCGTCCGCGCGCCCAGAGCCGGGGCCGGTCCCTCAGCTCCACGACGCCCGCGGCCTCGTGCTCCGCGGTGTGCACGGTCAGGGTGCGGCCGTCGAGGACGGCGAGCGCGCGGCCGTCGGGGAAGAACACCGGACGGCCGCGCGCGGCCAGCACGGGCCGGTCCGGCTCGTTCCAGGAGGGCGGCTCCTCGGGCGCCCCGACCGCGAAGGGCCCGGTGGTGGCGGGCTCGCAGCCCGGCGCGGTCGTGACGAGCCGCACCTCGGCGGCGGCGTTGCGGAACGCGAGGTCGGCGAAGACCGCCCTGTTCCGCACGACCGGCACGGTGAGCGTGCCCGTCAGCTCGGCGTCGGCCGGTTCGGCGCCGATGGTGACCGTGCCGTCGGCCGGCCACTGCGGGGCGCCCTCCGGCACGGATCCGGTGACGCTGACCGGCGCGAGGGTGTGGCCGACCACCGCCCCCGCGACGGCGGTGTCGAACCGCAGGGTGGTGCGCGTCCCCGCGGTGCGCAGACCGACCGCCCTGCGCACCTCCTCGATCCAGTGCGGACGCGTGGTGGGGATCCAGTTGATCCGGTTCACGATGTACGGGACCTTCGCGGCGGCGCCCGGGTCGATGAGCAGCGGAATGAGCCGGCCGCCCTCGGGCGGGTTCAGCTTGTACGCCTCGTGCAGCTCCCACTGGCAGACGGGCTTGTCGAAGTAGGTCGCCGAGTAGAGCGCGACGACATGGCGGCTGCGCGGCAGTGCCTCTTCGAGGAAGGTCTGCCAGTCGACGCCCAGCGGGGTGCCGCTGGTGCGGGACACGTCGAGGTAGATCCGCGGGGCCGAGCCGTGCGCGGTCACACAGCCGCTGAGGGCGTCGTGCAGGTCCTTGGCCTGGATGTAGTCCTCGCGCGCGTAGCTGATGAACACGTCCCACTGGCCGCCGCCGGGCGGTACCGCCCCGCCGCTCGCCGTCGCGGTGTCCTGTCCCGCCGTCGTCATCGCAGCGTCCCGGCGATCGTCTGGATCAGTTCGTCGAGCAGTTTCAGGTCGCGGGGGTCCAGGCCGCGCTTGCCGCCGCGGCGCACGCGGCGCGCGTCCTCGATGATCCGGCCGAGTTCGGTGCGTACCGTGTACGGATCGGCGCGCAGCCGCGCGAGGGGCTCGGACTGCCGGGCGGCGAGGTCGTTGAACCGGCGTACCAGGGCGGAGACTTCGATGCTCCCCTTCACCTTGTCGACCTCCGCGCGGCGCGAGCCCACGAGAGCGGCCAGTTCGTCGAGCTGGCCGCCCGCGCCCTGCCTCGCGGTCGTGCGCGCGCTCTTGATCTCGGCGGAGATCCTGTCCAGGGACTGGCCGAGCCGGTCCGCGTCGCGCGCGGTGGAGATGCCGCCGCCGACCGACGACATGAGGCGGTCGTACGTCTCGTAGAGGGAGCCCACGACCAGGGAGTCGGCGATCTCCACCAGCCGCTGCCGGACGGCCTGTTCGAGCTCCCGGACGATCCGGGTGCCGGTCTCGCTGTGCACGGCCGACGCCAGGACGGGCAGGACGCCGCCCAGGTCGGTGAGGCGCTGGCGCAGCGCCGTGAGGCGTGCGACATCGACGCCTCCGCGCACGGACTCCATGGCGTCGACGTAGGCGTCCACGACGGGGTTGACGAGGGAGGCCTCCTGCCAGCTCCTGATCGCCTCCAGCAGCTCCCCGGCCTGGGTGATGGTCGGGTCGCGCAGCGCGGTCCTGGCGCAGGCGGCCGCCCGGTCGGGGTCGCGCAGCAGCTGGTAGAGGCAGGCCGCGTACAGGAAGTTGAGCCAGGGGAAGCCGGGCACGAGGGCGAGCACATGGGCGAGGAGGCGCTCGGCCTGCTCGGCCCGGCCGGTGCGCATCAGCTCGGCGGCGCGCTGCCCGTCGGCGTCGGCGATCAGCGAGTACAGGTCGTCGGCGCGGTCGGCGGGCAGCGGCGGTGCGGGGGGCGGCGCGTGCCGGTCGGTCCGGCGGGCGAGCTGGGAGAGGTACGCGTCGAAGTCGACGACGACGACGCTGTGCCGCCATCCGGGCGCCAGGCGCGCCAGCTCGCGCCGGGCACGGTCCACATCGCCCGTCTTGAACGCGGAGACGGCCGGCGCCACATGGGGTGCGAGCAGCGCGAGCAGCAGCCGGCGCGCCAGCGCCGCCACCCGCTCGCGGTCGGTGTCGGCCTGCCGGGCGCCGCGCTCCGCGGTGCCCAGCGCCCGCTCCAGGTCCCCCGTGCGGGACTGGCCGAGGGCGAGGAGGTAGGAGAGGGTGCCCTCTTCGGGCGCCAGCTCCACGAACGCCTCGATACGGGCGAGGGCGCCCCGCGGGTCGCTCCGCACGGTCTCGGTGTACGCGGTGATCTCCAACGGGGTGAGCCGGCGCCGCAGTTCGCGGCGCAGCTCCCCGGCCCGCTCGCGCAGGCCCTCGTCGTCCGGCGGGTCCTCGCGCAGCGGGAGCAGGGTGCGCAGCGCCTCCACCTGGCCGTCGCCGCCCAGGTGGTAGAGGCAGTAGGCGCGCAGATAGCGCCCTTCCTGATGGCCGGGGTGCGCCTCCAGGTACTCGTCGAGCAGTTCGAGGGCGATGGCGTACTGCTGCTCCGCGGCGTTGGCGCGGGCGTCTTCGAGGAGGTCCTCGTCGCCGCTGCCCAGGTCGAGGGACATCTCCAGGAGCGCGGAGACGGGCGGCGCGAGGATCAGGGCGGTCTCCGAGGCGACGGCCGCCGCCGCGTCCCGCGCCAGCTCTTCGAGCCGCCGGTCGTGCTCGGCGAAGTCGCCGTGCCCGGCGACCTCGGCGAACTCGAAGGCCGGCGCCACCAGCGACTGCACGGGGCGGATTTCCTGAAACGTGTGGTCACGGCCGGTGCCGGTCATGCGCGCTCCCCTTCGTCCGGTGCCTCGCCGGGGTCGGGAACCGTGCCGAGTGCGTGCTCGGCGAGCTGCCGGCACAGCAGGTACTCGGCTTCCTGGTCCACCTTCGCCAGCAGGAGCAGCACCCGCGCGAGCGAGCTCTGCTCGAAGAGCTGGTCCTCGTCGGCCGCGGGCTTGTGCTCCACCGGCGGCAGCCGGTCGAGCAGCCCGGCGTGGTCGGCCACGGGGTGCTTGTGCGGCAGAAGCCGCCTGAGGCGCCCGGGAGTCGCCCCGGCCCGCCGGCTCGGCAGGTTCCTGGTCATCGGTCTCCTAGGGCTCCTCGGGCAGCAGGATCTCTCCCGTGCGGGCGATGAGCTGCTGCTCGGCGCCGTGCAGGACCTCGGCGCCCTCGGCGTACACGCCGGAGGCCCGGTCGAGGTCGGCGAGCAGGTCGCGCAGGGCGCGCTTGGCGGGGGCGTCGTCGGGGAGGTCGCGGATGCGGGGGTAGACGATCAGCTCGATGCGCCGGCGCAGCGCGCGGGAGCGGCGCCGGTGGTCCTCGGCGGCGGCCCGCTGGTGCGGGACGGCGCCTTCCGGCAGCGGGCCCGGGTCGCCGTACGCGGTGAACTTGGCCTTGATGCGCCGGAAGCGGGCCCGGTCCTCCTCGGACCGGTCGGGGTCGTCGAGGAGCTCCCCGACGAGGGTGAGGTAGCGCGAGATGGCGTCGCCCTCCCCGCCGAGCGCGCGCTCGCGTTCCATGAGGTCGAGCACTTCGGGCAGCAGGATGCCCTTGGCGAGCCCGGTGCCGGCGTCCAGGGTCGCGAGGGCCTGTTCGCGCTCGGGCTGGCTGAGGGCGAAGTAGTAGCGCACGAGCCCGTCCACGAGGGCGGCGTCGCCCAGCTCCGGGTCCTCCTCGCGCACCGCCTCGACCCGGCGCCGCAGTTCCTCGAACTCCTCCGGCGTGGGCGCCCCGGACAGGGCGGGCCTGGCCAGCCACTCCCGCGGCAGCGCGACGAGCCGCAGGACGGCGATGCCGGTACGGAGCCGCCCCGCCGTGTCGCGCTCCTCGTCGGTGAGGGTCGTGTCGTCGGGGCCGGCCTGCTCGGCGAGCCGCGCGAGCCACTCGCCGAGCTGTGCGGGGTCGCCGTCCGCCCAGTCGCACACGAGGAGCCCCAACTCGGCCTGCACGGTGGGCCGTTCGCGTGCGACGGCCCGTGCGCGGGCATCGGCGAACGCCTCCCGCGCATCGTCGGAACGCCCGTCGAACACGGCCTGGACGCCCTTGACGAGCTGGAGGTCGTTCACCTCGGCGGGGATGTGCTCGGTGAGCTCGCCCAGCTCCCGTACGCGGTCGAAGTGGTGCAGCGCGCCGTCGGTCTCGCGTCGCCGCCAGTGCCCGGTGGCGAGCTGGAGGTGGGAGATGGCAGCGGTGCGGCGGCTGCCGGGCCGGTCGTCGAGCAGGTCGTGGTGGGCGGCGTACAGGTCGGCGACGCGGTCGTGGTTGCCGAGCCGCGCCTGGACGTACAGCTCCAGGTGGGCGGTGTCCCGCGTCGGCCCCTCGGCGGCGGTCAGTTCGTCGAGCACGGTCGCCGCGGCGGCGTAGCGGGCCGGCTCGTACGTGCCCAGCATGGCCCGCACATAGGCCTGGGCGAAGCGGATCCGGTTGAGCGCCCGGCCGCGCGGGCCCTCGTTGACGGCCTGCCCGAGCAGCCGGTCGGCGCGTTCGAGGGCGTCGCGGTCGTCGCTGGCGAGCAGGGCGAGCGCCTCCTCGTACGGCAGCCGCCAGCGGCTGGGCAGCACGAGGAGGAAGTAGCCGGCGCTGGCCACGCTCGTCAGGAAGAGGAGCGGCAGCACGACGAGGAGGAGGATCGTGGTCATGCGGGTGCCTTCCCGTCCGGTGCGCCGCGGCCGGGTTCCGCGCCGGGTGCGCGCTGCGCCCCGGGGCCTCCCGCCGTGCCCTGCGCGGCGTGCAGCCGCAGGGTGAAGTCGGCCAGCCGCAGGCCGTGTTCGTGGATCTCGGCGCGGCCCATCTGGCCGTTCTCGCGCACGCGGCGCAGCCCCGCCCTGACCTGTTCCCCGATGTGGGCGGCGGCGTCGAGGTGGCCGAGGCCGAGGAAGGTCTCGCCGTAGTCGAGCATCAGGTCGAACCGCCACCACATCAGCGTGCCGCCGTCGTGCAGCCACTGGTGCACGAAGGTGTTGGCCTCGGCGAGTTCGCCCTGGCCGAGCAGGC
This sequence comes from Streptomyces sp. NBC_00083, assembly GCF_026343295.1. Lineage (GTDB taxonomy): Bacteria > Actinomycetota > Actinomycetes > Streptomycetales > Streptomycetaceae > Streptomyces. The sequence continues at coordinate 549,111 of NZ_JAPELY010000002.1, read as the reverse complement.
AGGACGCCATCGTGTGGGCGTGTTCGCGGCGCAGCTCGTGCGGCAGCCGGTCGAAGGCGGCGCGGGCCGTCTCCCGCAGCCGCCGGGCATAGGAGCCGTCGGTGGCCCCGGCGAGCCGGACCTGGACCGCGGCCCAGCCGCCGATGACGGAGAGCTGCGCCGTGTACGCCTCGGTGCGCCCGGGGTCGGTCGCCACCGCGCGCTCCAGGAGCGACAGGGCCTCCAGGGGCTCGCCCAGGTCCTGGTGGGCGATCTCGGCCGCGAGGAGCAGCAGCGCGTAGCCGGGCCGGTCGACGAGGGCCGCGTGGGCGAGCCCGACCGCCCGGCGCGGCTCGCCCGCCTCGCGCAGCGACCGTACGGCCGTCAGCGGGTCCATGGCGCGGCGGGCGCGGTCGAGGGAGTCGGTGAGCCGGCGCAGCGCCGCGTCGTCGAGCGCGGCGGCCCGCGGCCCGGTCAGCTCACCCAGCTCCTGACGGACCAGGCGTACGGGTTCCACCCGCCGCGTCCAGGGCGCGAGCCGGCCCTCGCGGCGCGGCGGGGCGAACACGGCGGCGCAGGCGGCGCGTTGGAGCAGCCGCTCCGGGTCGTCGTCGGGCAGCACCTCGAAGCAGCGCAGCGCCATGACGCCCAGGCTGTGCAGCCCGGGGTCGCGGGGCCCGGCCGGCAGCCCGCGGGCGCCTTCCGGCGTCAGGTGCGCGATCCGCTCCGGCTCGGCGAAGACCTCGCCGAGCGAGGGCGTGCCCCAGGCCGGCAGCGGCAGCAGCAGCGGGCGGTGCCCGGCCAGCACGATGTCGGCGGGCAGCGCGACGAGTCCGGCGCCGATCGCCTCGCGCCAGCCGGGGAACGCGCGCAGCGCGGCGGCCACCGAAGCGACCCGGTGCGCGGGCTCCTGCTCGGCGATGGCGTCGCTGAGGCTGCGTCCGGCGTCGGTCTCGTAGCTGACGACCTGGAACCAGCGGTCGCCCAACTGCCGCTGCTCGCCGCCCTCTTCGCGTACCACGGGGACCAGATCGGGCCGGCGCGGCCGGGTCTGCCAGGCGAGCAGCTCGGCCCGCTGCTCCCCGCTGATCTCCTCGACGGGGATCAGCCGGTACCAGCGCCGGCGCCGGGGCGCCCGGTAGAGCGAGCCCCACCAGCCGGCCCCCGCGTAGGCGGCGCCCAGCTCCTCCTCGATGACCCGGGTGCGGTCATCGACGGCTGTGGTCATATGCGTCCTCTAGCCGGTCGGCGAGCTCGTCCAGGGTGTCCTCGTCCACTCCGGAGCGCACCCCGGCGAGGAACGCGCCGAGCGCGCCGGTGAGTTCGGGCGGCGCCTGCCCGTCCTTGGCGGCGCGCAGCGCCTTCTTGACCATCCGGCGGTACTCGGCGGGAACATCGGCCTCACCGTCGTCCACGGGGGCGGGCTGCGCGGGCACGGTGGCGGCGGGCTGCGCGGGCGGGGTGGTGCTGGTGACGGGCGGGGTGGGGGGTGCGGCGGGCGGGGCGATGGGGGCGGGGACGGTGAAGGCCCCGGGCCCGGCGTCCGGCGCGGCGCCGGCTCCCCCGTCGGCGCCCGCTCCGGCGGGCTGCCCCGGACGGGCTCCTGTGTGCGGGGCCGGACCGGACCCCGCCGGGCGGACGGTGGCGTAGAGGTCCACCAACACCCCACGCCGTTCTGCAAGTTCGTCGACCTTGCCGATGGTCGTGCTCTGGTCGAAGGTGGCCTGGTACTCGCGCCCGGTGTTGGTGTGGGTGACCTGCACCCCGAGCAGCCCGTTCACATCGAGCGAGAACTCGACCTCGAACTGGTGGTAGCCCTCCGGCCTCGGCTCGATCTCGTCGAGGTGGATGGTGCCGATGAGGGAGTTGTCGTAGACGTACTCGCCCTCGCCCTGGTAGATCGCCGCCTCGATGCGGTCGGCCTGCTCGGGGTTGGTGTACGACTTCACCTGGCGGGCCGGGATCTTGGTGCCGCGCGGGATCAGCGCGTTGAACCGGCCCTGCTGGACCCCGACGCCCAGGGTGTGTTCGGTGATCAGGGTGACCGTGTAGTCCTGCTCGTCCGCGGACCGCTCGGCGTCGGGCCGCGTCGCGAGGTCGAACGCCGGTGACGGCTCGAACCGGTTGGCCACGATGGCGGCGCCCCGGGCGACGAGGGTGTCGGGGTTGGCGTCGCCGCGTACGAAACCCTCGTCCTGGTCGAAGTAGTCGAGCAGCATCTGCTTGACGCGCGGGATGCGGGTGGAGCCGCCCACCAGGAGCACCGCGTTGATGTGGTCGCGCTCCACACCCTTGGCGGTCCTGGCGAAGGTGAGCGCCTCGTCGACCTGGCGCAGGGAGCGGTCGAGGATGGGCTGGATCAGCGCCTCGAAGCCGGGCCGGTCGAGTGCGAGGGGGGTGGTGCCCGCGCCGAGGTCGAGGGTGGTGGTCGAGCGGAGGGACAGCTCGCGCTTGGCGACCTCGGCGGCGGCCTTGATCCGCAGCCGGTCCATGTCCTTGGGCAGCGTCTCGCCGAGGCTCTCGACGATCCACGCGGCGACGGCGTCGTCGAAGTCGCCCCCGCCGAGCCGCTGGTCGCCGGCGGTCGCGATGACCTCGATCTCGTCGTCCCGGGTCTCGATGATCGACACGTCGAAGGTGCCGCCGCCGAGGTCGAAGACGAGGTAGATCTGCCGCTCGGACTCGGCCCGGTCGACGCCGTAGGCGATGGCGGCGGCGGTGGGCTCGGGGATGAGCTGGCGGGGGTAGAGCCCGGCGAGCAGGGCGGCTTCCTCGGTGGCCTTCTTCTGCCGCTCCATGAAGTACGCGGGCACGGTGACCACCGCGTCATGGATGTCGGCGCCGAGCGCCTGTTCGGCGATGCGCTTCATCCGCATCAGGACGAGGGCGCTGATCTCCTGCGGGCGCAGCCATTCGGTGCCGAGCCTGGCCCGTACCGGATCGCCGACCGCGTAACTGCCGCTCGCCCCGAAGTGCTGGAGCAGTTCCGGGGTGAAGACGGCGCCCATCTCGCGCTTGATCTCGACCAGCGCGTCGCCCGCGCCCGCCTCCTGGCTGATGGCGTCCTTGGCGTCGTGTCCGACGACCAGCGCGCCGGTGGCGGGATCGATCCGCACCACCGAGGGCGTGGCGACGGCGGCCGCGCCCTCGTGCTCCGGGTCGGCGAGGATCTTCGGCGCGAAATCGTCGGGGTCGTAGGCCGAGACGGCGGAGTAGGTCGTGCCGAGGTCGATGCCGACGACCCGGTGCAGCTCGTCTTCCATGCGGGACCCTCCGGGGTCGCTCGTCGTCACTCGTCGTCGACTCGATCGCTCACGCACCGCTCACGCGGGGCTCACGTGCCGCTCAGTCGTCGCTGTCTCGTCGCTCACTCGTCGGCGAAGCCGTCGAGCACGTGGGTACGGGTGAAATCGCTGGTGAAGTCGGTGCGGGTGGTGTCCATGGGGTGGTGCACGCTCTCGCCGGCGGCGGCCAGGAAGGTCTCGATCTCCCGGCGCAGCACAGTGATCCCGGCGTCCCGGTCGTCGAGCACGGGCTCCCAGGTGGGTTCGAGCCGCAGCAGCGGAAGCGGCGGGAACCGCGCGTCGTGCGCGGCACGGGCCTCGGCGCTCTCCAGGTTGACGGCGTGCGCGGCGACGATCTCGTCGTGCCCGGCCCCGCGCGCCTGGAGCTGGGCGTCGTACCGGGCGGCGGCCGCGCGGATCTCCTCCGCGGTGGCCTCGGGCGCGACCCCGAGCCGCGCGTACTCGGTGGCCCGGGGCACCACCATGGGCACCCCGAACAGCCCCCCGCCCCCGTCCGCACCCACCATCCGCAAGCCCCGCTCTCCCCGCACGCGCCCCCGGTCGCCCCCGCTCCCAGTGAGCCACGCCACGATCACGTACGACCGCGACGTGCGCTCGATTGTAGGACGGGTGACTTCAACTTGCGTATGATCCAAGCCAGTTGGGGCGGATGGGGCTGATGGGACAGGAGCGCCCCACTACCGCGAGCCCCACCACGCCCGGACCACCACGCCGAGCCATCGCGTCGATCGCGGCCACCTCAGGCGGCGCCGTCTGCCCTGCCGGACGTACGGATGGGCCCGGCCGAGAAGCTTCTCCACCTCCGCGGATGCGGCGTCGAGGAATTCCTGGCCGAACAGGCAGAGGGACTCTTCCCAGGGGTGCCCGAAGCTGCCCGTACGGAAGTCTTCCGAGAGGTAGATGTAGTAGTCCCCATCGGGATACGGACTCAAAGGCCAGGCGGGCCGTCCAGGGCCACCGACGCGCTGCGGCGCGAAGCGGTACGACGTGTGCTGCCAGTCGAGTGCGAGCAGTGTTCCGCTCGGGCCGATGCAGGAAGTCAGCCCCTGCTCGACCACCTCGACCAAGCGGTCCAGACGCTCGCCTTCAAGGTCGTCGTCAAGCGCGGCAAGGCTCCAGGTAACCGATGCGACGGGCTCCTTGATGGCCGGCCACGCGAAGGAACTCATACTCGGCCGGAACTCGAACTCGTCGTAGAAGCGGTCCCAGACGCGTCGGTACTCGGCGTCGAGCAGCTCGACCACGGGACTCCCCATCATGGCCCGATGCTATCGATCACCCGTGATGACCCCTTGCGTCCATCGGTAGGGCTGAGCTGGCTGAACTGCGGTCTCGTCCTCCCCACCGGCGCAGTCGGCATGTTACGGACGCGCACGGACCGCGAAAGGCCGCCCAACCCGCTCCACCGCAGGTCGGACGGCCTTTCGCCGGATGTATCAGACGTTGAAGCGGAACTCCACCACATCCCCGTCCTGCATCACGTACTCCTTGCCCTCCATCCGCGCCTTGCCGCGCGAGCGGGCCTCGGCCACCGAGCCCGCGTCGATCAGGTCGTCGAAGGAGATGACCTCGGCCTTGATGAAGCCCTTCTGGAAGTCGGTGTGGATGACACCGGCCGCCTCGGGGGCCGTGGCGCCCTGGGGGATGGTCCAGGCGCGGGTTTCCTTGGGGCCGGCGGTCAGGTAGGTCTGCAGGCCCAGGGTGGCGAAGCCGACGCGGCCGAGGGTGGCCAGGCCGGGCTCCTCCTGGCCCATGGACTGGAGGAGTTCGAGCGCCTCCGCGTCGTCGAGCTCGATCAGCTCGGACTCGATCTTCGCGTTGAGGAAGATCGCCTCCGCCGGGGCGACCAGCGCGCGCTGCTCGTTCTTGAAGTCCTCGTCGACCAGCTCGTCCTCGTCGACGTTGAACACGTACAGGAACGGCTTCGTCGTCAGCAGGTGCAGCTCGTGCAGTAGGTCGCCCTGCTCCGTGCCCTTGGTGATGCCGTGCGAGAAGAGGGTGTCGCCCGCCTCGAGGATCTTCTGGGCCTTCTCCACCGCCGCCAGGACCGCGATCTTGTCCTTCTGGAGGCGGGACTCCTTCGTCAGGCGCGGCACCGCCTTCTCCACGGACTGGAGGTCGGCGAGGATCAGCTCGGTGTTGATCGTCTCGATGTCGTCCTTCGGGGACACCTTGCCGTCCACGTGGACGACGTTCTCATCCTTGAAGGCGCGGATGACCTGGCAGATCGCGTCCGACTCGCGGATGTTCGCGAGGAACTTGTTGCCGAGGCCCTCGCCCTCGCTCGCGCCGCGCACGATGCCGGCGATGTCGACGAAGTCGACCGTGGCCGGGAGCAGCCGCTGCGAGTTGAAGACCTCGGCCAGCTTGGCCAGGCGGGGGTCGGGGACGCCGACGACGCCGACGTTCGGCTCGATGGTGGCGAACGGGTAGTTGGCCGCCAGTACGTCGTTCTTGGTCAGGGCGTTGAACAGGGTCGACTTGCCGACATTCGGCAGACCGACGATTCCGATCGTGAGCGACACGTGGCGACTTCCCGGTACGAGGGCGGTGGACGGTCCGAGAGTGGACCGCCCACCAGTTTACGGGCGCCCGGTGCCGGGGGTGACGGCCCCGTCGCCGCCCTCGGATTCCAGGCCCGGGGCCGTCCGGGCCGCCCCGCGCCGTCGAACGTGTGGGCAAGCTCGGCCAAAGGGCGTGTCCTATGGGCGGTTACTCCCCCGCGGCGACCTACGTTGGTGCGGTGGAGCAATACAGGACACGCACCCCGCAGCGCGGACAGCGACCCCGGACACCGGGGCCGGCGGCTTCCCGGGCGCCCCTCGGCGGGGCCGCCGGGGCGGCGGTGAGCGGTGAGAGCGCCGCCGTCTACCGGGCGGCCGGCCGCACCCGGCCGGTGCCCCCCATCGTCCTCGCGCTGCGCAGACTCCCCTCCCCACGGCTCACCGGGCTCGGCGGCGGCCTTCTCGCCGCCGCCCTGATGTTCGCGCTCGGCGGCCTCGACTGGCTGCTCCTCGACGGCTCACCGGCGGTGTACGGGGTGCTGTTCCTGCTGGTCAGCGCTGCCATCGCGCTCTGGGTGCGGCCCGCCGACCTCATCACCGCGCCGATCTGCGTGCCCATCGCCTTCGCTTTCGGGATCGTCCCGATCGCGGGCGGCACCGGTGGCTTCGGCGGGCAGACGATGGCCGTCGTGACGGCGCTCGCCCTGCATGCGGGCTGGCTCTACGCCGGGACGCTGGTGGCGGGTGTCATCGCGACCGTACGCAAGGTCCGGCTGATGGGGCGCCGCCGCAGCCCCAAGAGGGTCGAGGCCGTCAAGGGCGTCAAGGGCGTCAATGGTGCCAAGAGCCTGAAGAATTCCGGCGGCCCCGCAGGCAGGCGGTAGCCGGCAGACCTGCGGCAGCGGGCAGGCAGGCGGTATCCGGCGGGCAAGGAGACGGGGCCGCCGTACGGGGGCAGGTGGGGTGCGGGGGCGCCCCCACCGGGCACCTCCACACCCGCCCCCGGCACACCGCCCTACCGTTCCGCCGCCACCATCGCCGCCCCCACGATCCCCGCGTTGTTCTGGAGCTCCGCCGGGACGATCTCGGCCGTGATGCCCTCGATCAGCGGGAGGAACTTGTCGGCCTTGCGGCTGACGCCGCCGCCGATGATGAACAGCTCGGGCGAGAACAGCATCTCCACGTGGGCGAGGTACTTCTGGACCCGGCGCGCCCAGTGCGACCAGCTCAGGTCCTCGTCCTCCTTGACCTTGGTCGACGCGTGCTTCTCCGCCTCGTGGCCGTGGAGTTCCAGATGGCCGAGTTCGGTGTTGGGCACGAGGCGGCCGTCCACGAAGAGCGCGCTGCCGATGCCCGTGCCGAAGGTCAGCAGGATCACCGTGCCCTTGCGGCCGCGGCCCGCGCCGAAGTTCATCTCGGCCACGCCCGCCGCGTCCGCGTCGTTCACGACGGTGACCGGCATGCCCCCGAGGCGGTCGGCGACGAGGCGGGCCGCGTCGACGCCCACCCACTCCTTGGCCACGTTCGCCGCGGTCCGTACGGTGTTCGCGGCGATCACCCCCGGAAACGTCAGGCCGACCGGGCCCGACCAGCCGAAGTGGCCGACCACCTCCGCGATGCCCTCCACGACCGCCTCAGGGGTCGCGGGGTGCGGCGTCAGCACCTTGTGGCGCTCCTGCGCCACATCACCGCGGGCCAGGTCGACCGGGGCACCCTTGATGCCGGATCCGCCGACGTCCACTCCGAACACGTTCCTCATGGCGTTCATGAGACCCACCGTACGGGTGGACGCGGCGCGGCGGCGGGGCTACTCGCCCGAGAGCTCGGCGGCCTCGGCGCGCAGGTCGCGGCGGAGCTCCTTGGGCAGCGAGAACGTGATCGACTCGTCAGCCGTCTTCACCGTCTCGACATCGCCGTAGCCGCGCTGGGCCAGCCACTCCAGGACGCCGTCCACCAGCACGTCCGGTACGGAGGCGCCCGAGGTCAGGCCGACCGTGGTGACGCCTTCGAGCCAGGCCTCGTCGATCTCGTCGGCGAAGTCGACCAGGTGGGCGGCGGCGGCGCCCGCGTCGAGGGCCACCTCGACCATGCGGATCGAGTTCGAGGAGTTCTTGGAGCCGACCACGATGACCAGCTGCGCGTCCTCGGCGAGCTTCTTCACCGCGACCTGGCGGTTCTGCGTGGCGTAGCAGATGTCGTCGCTGGGCGGCGAGAGCAGGTTGGGGAACTTGTTCTTGAGCGCGCCGACCGTCTCCATCGTCTCGTCGACCGAGAGCGTGGTCTGCGAGAGCCAGACGACCTTCGACTCGTCGCGGACCTCGACGTTGGCCACGTCGTCCGGGCCGTCGACCAGCGTGATGTGGTCCGGGGCCTCGCCGGAGGTGCCGATGACCTCCTCATGACCCTCGTGGCCGATCAGGAGGATGTCGTAGTCCTCCTTCGCGTACCGCACGGCTTCCTTGTGGACCTTGGTGACCAGCGGGCACGTGGCGTCGATGGTGGCGAGCCTGCGCTCGGCGGCCTCCGCGTGGACCGTCGGGGCCACGCCGTGCGCGGAGAACATCACGATGGAGCCCTCGGGCACCTCATCCGTCCGCTCGACGAAGATCGCGCCCTTCTTCTCCAGGGTCTGCACGACGTACTTGTTGTGGACGATCTCGTGCCGGACGTAGATGGGCGCCCCGTACTGCTCCAGGGCCTTCTCCACGGCGATCACGGCACGGTCCACGCCCGCGCAGTAGCCACGGGGAGCGGCGAGCAGGACCCGCTTGTCACTGTGGCGCGCAGCGCCTCCACTGGGGGCGGTGGTGGGCGACGGGTGGGCGGTAGCAGTCATGCCGTCCATGGTAGGGGCTGGCGCAGACAGCCCCGCCGACCCGTCGACCGGCCCCGCCACCTCATTCGCCGGGGCGGGCCGGTGCCGACCCGCGCCCGACCGGCGTGCCCGGCGGGCCAAAGATCGCCCGGCCGGTGAGACTGGCGGCATGAGCGGCGTACACGAGGAGCGCGGGCGGTCCGGGGAGCGCGCAGGGCACGGCGCGTCCCGCCGTACGGATGACGGGCCGGGCCCCGGCGACGTGGCCGAGGGGGCCGGGCAGCTCCGGCGGAGTCTCGGGTTCCGGGACCTCGTGGTCTACGGCCTCCTCTTCATCGCGCCCATGGCCCCGGTCGGCATCTTCGGCACCCTGGACGCCAAATCGCACGGCGCGGTCGCGCTCGTCTACCTGGTGGCGACGATCGCCATGGGGTTCACCGCGTACAGCTACGCGCAGATGGTGCGGGTCGTGCCGCTCGCCGGCTCGGTGTTCGCGTACGCGCGCAAGGCGCTCGGCGAGGGGCCCGGGTTCATCGCCGGGTGGATGGCGATGCTCGACTACCTGCTGATCCCGGCCGTCGCCTACCTCTTCTCCGGCATCGCGATGAACTCCCTCGTGCCGTCGGTCTCGCGCTGGGTGTGGACCGCGCTCGCCGTGGTGATCACCACCCTCCTGAACCTGTGGGGCGTACGGGCCGCGGCCCGGGTCGGTTTCGCGGTGCTCGCCATGGAGATCGTGGTGCTGCTCGTCTTCGTCGTGTCCGCGGTGGTCGTGCTGGTACGGGACGGGGCGCAGCGGGGCTGGCTCTCGCCGCTCAGCGGGGACGCGGGGTTCACGCTCGGCGCGGTCCTCGGCGCGGTGTCGGTCGCGGTCCTCTCCTACCTGGGCTTCGACGCGATCGCGACGTTCGCCGAGGAGGTGACGGGCGGCTCGGCGAAGGTGGCGCGGGCCGTGCTGCTCTGCCTGGTCCTCGCCGGGACCCTGTTCGTCGTGCAGTCCTATCTGGCGGCGCTGCTCGAACCGATGTCGTCCGCGCAGCTGGCAGCCGATCCGGTCAAGCAGGGCTCGGCGTTCTACGACACCGTGGAGACCTCGGTCGGCGGCTGGCTGCACACCCTGGTCGCGGTCAGCAAGGCGATCGGGGCGGCGTTCGCGGCGCTCGCCGGGCAGGCCGCCGCGGGCCGGCTGGTCTTCGCGATGGCCCGCGACCGGCGGCTGCCCCGCGTCCTGTCGCACACCGGCGCCGGGGTGCCCCGGCCCGCGCTGCTGCTCGCGGCGGTGGTCACGCTGGTCGCCGCGGTGTGGGCGGCCCGGCGCGACGACGGCATGGACCACCTCGTCTCGGTCGTCGACATGGGCGCCCTGACCGCGTTCTTCCTGCTGCACGTCTCGGTGATCGCCTGGTACGCGGTGCGCCGCATGGAGGGCGGCTTCAACTGGCTGAGCCATGTCGTGGTTCCGGTGCTCGGCGCGGCCGTCATCGTCGCGGTGGTCTGGGAGGCGACGGCCACGGCCCAGCTGGTCGGCCTCGGCTGGCTCGCGGTGGGTCTGGTGGTGCTCGCCATGCAGTGGGGCCGGCGCTCGGGCCCCGGCCCGGAGCGGCCGCAGCACGGCGGCGGTGTCGGTGGCGCGGGCTAGCCTGCGTACATGGCTCTGAATACGAGTGCGGACGCGCCGCTCCCCGTCGGCGAGGTGTCGCGCCTGATCGGGGGGTGGATCAACCGCCTCGGCGCGGTCTGGGTGGAGGGGCAGATCACCCAGCTCTCGCGGCGGCCCGGCGCGGGCGTGGTCTTCCTGACCCTGCGCGATCCCTCGCACGACATCTCGGTGGGCGTCACCTGCTACCGCCAGGTCTTCGACGCGGTCGCCGACGTGGTGTCCGAGGGCGCGCGCGTCGTCGTCCACGCGAAGCCCGAGTGGTACGCGCCGCGCGGTCAGCTCTCGCTGCGGGCGGTGGAGATAAAGCCGGTCGGCATCGGCGAACTGCTCGCCAGGCTGGAGCAGTTGAAGCGGACCCTGGCGTCGGAGGGGCTCTTCGCGCTGGACCGCAAGCGTCCGCTGCCGTTCCTGCCGCAGCTCGTCGGGCTCGTCGTGGGGCGCGCCTCGGCGGCCGAGCGGGACGTCCTGGAGAACGCGCGGCGGCGCTGGCCCGCGGTCCGCTTCGAGGTGCGCAACGTGGCGGTGCAGGGGGTGCACGCGGTGCCGCAGGTGGTCCGGGCGGTGCAGGAGCTGGACGAGCTGGACGACGTCGACGTGATCATCGTGGCGCGGGGCGGCGGCAGCGTCGAGGACCTGCTGCCGTTCTCGGACGAGGAGCTCGTACGGGCGGTCGGCCGGTGCCGTACGCCGGTGGTGTCGGCGATCGGGCACGAGCCGGACGCGCCGTTGCTCGACCTGGTCGCGGACCTGCGGGCCTCGACCCCGACGGACGCGGCGAAGAAGGTCGTGCCGGACGTCGGCGAGGAGCTGGACCGGGTCCGGCTGCTGCGGGACCGGGCGCGCCGCCATGTCGTCGGCCTCGTCGACCGTGAGGAGCGGGGGCTCGCGGGGGTGCTGGGGCGGCCCTGGATGGAGCGCCCGCAGCGGATGGTGGACGACCGGGCCGACGAGGTGGACGCGCTGCTGCACCGGTCGCGCCGGGTGCTCGGCCACCTCCTGGACCGGGCCGACTCCGAGCTCTCCCACACCCACGCCCGCGTCGTGGGGCTCTCCCCCGCGGCGACCCTTCAGCGGGGGTACGCGGTGCTCCAGCGGCCGGGCGGCGAGGTGGTCCGCTCCCCCGAGGAGGTCGCCCCCGGGGAGGATCTGCGCGCCCGGGTGGCCGAGGGCGAGCTGCATGTCACTGTCGTACCGCGGACTTAGGGTGGAGCGCATGGCCAAGACGGACGAGGACGCGGCGCTGGGGTACGAGCAGGCGCGGGACGAGCTGATCGATGTCGTACGCCGCCTCGAGGCGGGCGGCACGACGCTGGAGGAGTCGCTCGCGCTGTGGGAGCGGGGCGAGGAGCTGGCCAAGGTCTGCCGTCGCTGGCTCGAAGGAGCGCGGGCCCGCCTCGACGCTGCGCTGGCCGACCCGGCCGAGGAAGCCTGACCCCGCCGGACCCGCCCGGCCGACGCCGGGTGCCCTACAGGGGCGCGGGGCTGTGCCGTTTGCGCGGCTCCGCCGCGGCGGACGCGGGTGATCCGCTCCGGGTGCCCTACCAGGGGCGCGGGGCTGTGACACGTGCGCGGCTCCGCCGCGGTGGGCGTGGCCGCGTGGCTCGGTGCCGGGTGCCCTACGTCTTTAGGGGCGCGGGGAACTGCGCGAGACGCGGGCACGGTCCGCAGACGAAAGCCGGGGTTGCTGGGGCTCCGCCCCAGACCCCGGGGGATGCCCCACCCCACCCCTTCCCGAAACCCTCCGGGGGTTATGAAACGGCTGAGGTTCAAGCGCCCTGGGGCTCCGCCCCAGACCCCGTTCGCGCCCGAAAGGCGCTCGTCCTCAAACGCCGGACAGGCTGAGGTGACCTCCGCACAGCTCCCTGCAAGGGCCCGCACCCTGTGACCCTGCTCACCCAGGCGCCAACTTAGTTGAAAGTTAATCTAAACCCACGTACCGTCGGACGCATCGGTTGATCAATAGCCCGGAAGGTAATTCCAGATGTCTCTCGTTCTTGACCCCGCCGCCCAGGACCTCCTCTTCCGCGAGGCCCGCACCGCCAACACGTTCACCGACGAGCCGGTGACCGACGAGCAGGTCCAGGCGATCTACGACCTGGTCAAGTACGGCCCGACCGCGTTCAACCAGTCGCCCCTGCGCGTCACCCTGGTCCGCTCCCCCGAGGCCCGTGAGCGTCTCGTGCAGCACATGGCCGAGGGTAACCGCCCGAAGACCGCCGCGGCGCCGCTCGTAGCGATCCTCTCCGCCGACAACGAGTTCCACGAGGAACTGCCCACCCTCTTCCCGCACTTCCCCGCCGCCAAGGACGCCTTCTTCTCGGAGCGCCCGGTCCGCGAGGGCGCGGCCCTGTTCAACTCCGCGCTGCAGGCCGCCTACTTCATCGTCGGCGTCCGCGCCGCCGGTCTGGCCGCCGGCCCGATGACGGGTTACGACGCCGCCGGTGTGCAGAAGGAGTTCCTGGACGCCGACCACACCCCGCTGATGGTCGTCAACATCGGCAAGCCGGGCGAGGACGCCTGGTTCCCGCGCAGCCCGCGCCTGGCCTACGACGACGTCGTCACCACCGTCTGAGCGAGCCCGCCCGACAGGGCGGCACGACGCACGGCGAGGGCCGCCGCACCGAATGGGTGCGGCGGCCCTCGCCGTGCGTGCGGTCCCGGAAGCCCGCAGACCGCCGTCGTCAGACCGCCGTCAGACCGCCGTCTTCTTCGACTCCAGCGCCCCCGCCATCGCCACCAGCTGCCCGTACGGCGCCGTGCCGGTCACCACCGTGGTGGAACCCTTGTCCAGGCGGACCAGCGCGTCGTACTTGGGGCCGTCCCAGAAGGTCCAGGTCGCACCCGCGATCTGCTGCGACTTCTCGGTCTTCTGCGCGCTCTTGCTGACCTCGGCCACGAACTTCTCCGACGGCGCGGTCGACTGCTCGACGGCGACGTACTGGTTCTGCGGGTCGAGGAAGCCCAGGTGCCAGGCGTTGTCCTTGGTCCCGTCGTACGAGACCGAGGTCGCCTTCCACTTGTCCTGGTCGGGCAGGCCGACCGGGGCCGCCACCGGGTAGGGCGCGGCCCGGCGCACGGTCGTGAGCTCGACCGTGTAGTTGACCGCCTTGAGCGGGGGTGCGTCCGATTCGTCGTGCGGGATGAACACATAGATCACAGCCGCCGCGATGCCGATCACCGCCAGCGACTGCAGCATGTTCCGGACTGTCTGCTTGCTGCTGCGCGTTCCTGCCACGACCCTATGTTCTCAGGTCATGTCGCCGCTCATACGTGGGCCCCTCTGCTCAATTTGTCGACGTGCCGATAGAGTCCTAGCACCCTCTTACCTTGCGGCCGTCGCCGTACAGAAAGGTGCGCTCCGATGACCGAGCATCATCTGCCGTCCGAACTCGAAGTCTCGCCCGAGGCTCCCGACCGCAACCTCGCCCTCGAGCTGGTCCGGGTCACCGAGGCGGCGGCCATGGCCGCCGGCCGCTGGGTCGGCCGCGGGGACAAGATCGGCGCGGACGGCGCCGCGGTCAACGCCATGCGGACCCTCGTCTCCACCGTCTCGATGAACGGCATCGTCGTCATCGGTGAGGGCGAGAAGGACGAGGCCCCCATGCTCTACAACGGGGAGCGCATCGGCGACGGCACCGGCGCGGAGGTCGACATCGCCGTCGACCCCATCGACGGCACCACCCTGAACGCCAAGGGCATGCCGAACGCGATCGCCGTGCTCGCCGCCGCCGACCGCGGCGCCATGTTCGACCCGTCCGCGGTGTTCTACATGGACAAGCTGGTCACCGGCCCCGAGGCCGCCGACTTCGTCGACATCAACGCCCCGGTCTCGGTGAACATCCGCCGGGTGGCCAAGGCCAAGAACTCCTCGCCCGAGGACGTCACCGTCGTCATCCTGGACCGCCCCCGCCACGAGGGCATCGTCAAGGAGATCCGCGAGACCGGCGCGCGCATCAAGTTCATCTCGGACGGCGACGTCGCCGGTTCGATCATGGCCGTGCGCGAGGGCACCGGCGTCGACCTGCTCATGGGCATCGGCGGCACCCCCGAGGGCATCATCTCGGCCTGCGCGATCAAGTGCCTGGGCGGTGTGATCCAGGGCAAGCTGTGGCCCAAGGACGAGGCCGAGCGCCGCCGCGCGCTCGACGCCGGGCACGACCTGGACCGTACGCTCTCCACCAACGACCTGGTCAGCGGCGACAACGTGTTCTTCGTGGCCACCGGCATCACCGACGGCGAGCTCCTGCGCGGGGTCCGCTACCGCGGCGAGACCGCCACGACGCAGTCGCTCGTGATGCGCTCGAAGTCGGGCACGATCCGCCAGATCGACTCCACGCACCGGCTCTCCAAGCTGCGCGCGTACAGCGCGATCGACTTCGACCGGGCCAAGTAGGGCCGGGAGCACGGCGGTTCAGCAGTTCGTACGTAGGTGAAGGGGCGTCCCCGTTGTGCGGCGGGGGCGCCCCTTCACGTACGCGGAGCTGCGCGGGCCGCAGGAAGCCGGGCGGGGCTACGCGGCGGACGCGGACTTCTTGAGGTCGACCTCGCGCCGGCGTCGGCGGGCGATCACGACGCGGCGCTCGGCCGCGGTGAGGCCGCCCCAGACCCCGTACGGCTCGGGCATGAGCAGGGCGTGCTCGCGGCACTCCACCATGACCGGACAGCGGGCGCAGACGCGCTTGGCGGCCTCCTCGCGGGAGAGCCGCGCGGCCGTCGGCTCCTTCGAGGGGGCGAAGAACAGGCCCGCCTCGTCCCGGCGGCAGACCGCCTCCGCGTGCCACGGGCCCGCCTGATCCTCCCTGGCTTGACCACGCTGCGGCGGAACGGCGGCGACCTGCAGGGAATGATGCGGCGGATGCAGCACGGTCTACTCCTGACGACGGCTTCGCGAGCGAGCGACGATGGCACAGTCCCTACCCGCTGTACGCGGGCCTATGCACTGAGTTCCGACGAGCGGAACTGCGCTCGGGTGCGCGATGGCCTGAACTCGTCGCCGTCGTGCGCCGGTCCGTACGTCAGGATTCGAGCCGCTTGCGCAGCCGCTGATGCAGGTCGGCGATGAGCTTGCCCCGCTTCGGCTTGGCCTCGATGTTGCCGAAGACCGAGTACCCATGGACGACGACGACCGGCGCCTCGGGATCGTCGGACTCCAGGGTGTGCACCTCGAAGTTGCCGAAAATTCCGGTGCCGCTGCCGCGCAGGCTCAGGTTTTCCGGTACCCGCACCTCCACATTGCCGAAAATCGCGGTCGCGTTGATGACGGTCAGGCGCTGCTCGAACAGCGCCTCGGTGAGATCGATGTCCACGCTGCCGAAGAGCGAGAAGACATTGGTGCGCCGGCCGACCCGCCAGCGGCCCTTGCGGGTGGAGGCGGAGAAGACGGCGACGAGGTTCTCCGCGTCGACCGGTGCGCCCGTCTCCTCCGCCTCGCGCGGGGCGGCCGCCGCCACGGGGCGGGGGCGGGCGCCGCTCACGGGCAAGTCCCGTACCAGCGGCTCCAGTTCACCCACGGTCTTGGCGCGGTAGACCGCGTCGATCCGTTCGGAGTGCTCGGCCGCGTCGAGGCGCCCCTCGGCCAGCGCGTCGCGCAGGATGTCGGCGATCCGGTCCCGGTCGGCGTCGGAGGCCCGCAGCGCCGGGGGCTCGGCATGCTTGATGAGGTCGGCCTTCGCGGGCTCGGCCGGGTCCGCCTTGGCGTGCTTTTCGAGGTCCACGGAGGCAGCGTACCCAAACGCGATAGATCGCGACTAGTCGCGGGAGGGTACGAGCCGGTCGAACGGGCCGGCGCCGCAACTGAGCCCTACCTCACAGCAGCGGCGCCGGGGGCGCGGCATACGCTGGAGGGTGCTGTGCCAATGGAGGCCCAGCAGCTGTCTGCCGAGTGAGGAATGGCCGCAATGCCAGAGTTTCAGTACTCCGATCTGCTCCCCCTGGGAGAGGACACCACGCCCTACCGCCTGGTGACCGCCGAGGGTGTCTCCACCTTCGAGGCCGACGGCCGTACGTTCCTCAAGGTCGAGCCGGAGGCGCTGCGGACGCTGGCCGCCGAGGCGATCCACGACATCCAGCACTACCTCCGCCCGGCCCACCTGGCCCAGCTGCGCAAGATCATCGACGACCCGGAGGCGTCGGGCAACGACAAGTTCGTCGCGCTCGACCTCCTGAAGAACGCGAACATCGCCGCGGCGGGCGTCCTGCCGATGTGCCAGGACACCGGCACCGCGATCGTGATGGGCAAGCGCGGCCAGAACGTTCTGACCGGGGGCGGCGACGAGGCGGCCCTGTCGCGCGGCATCTACGACGCATACCTGAACCTGAACCTGCGGTACTCGCAGATGGCGCCCCTGACCATGTGGGACGAGAAGAACACCGGCTCCAACCTGCCCGCGCAGATCGAGCTGTACGCGACCGACGGCGGCGCCTACAAGTTCCTCTTCATGGCCAAGGGCGGCGGCTCGGCCAACAAGTCGTTCCTCTACCAGGAGACGAAGGCCGTCCTGAACGAGGCCTCCATGATGAAGTTCCTGGAGGAGAAGATCCGCTCGCTCGGCACCGCCGCGTGCCCGCCGTACCACCTGGCGATCGTGGTGGGCGGCACCAGCGCCGAGTTCGCCCTGAAGACCGCGAAGTACGCCTCCGCGCACTACCTCGACGAGCTGCCCTCCGAGGGCTCGGAGCTGGGCCACGGCTTCCGCGACGAGGAGCTGGAGAAGAAGGTCTTCGAGCTGACGCAGAAGATCGGCATCGGCGCGCAGTTCGGCGGCAAGTACTTCTGCCACGACGTGCGCGTGGTGCGCCTGCCGCGGCACGGCGCCTCGCTGCCCGTCGCGATCGCCGTGTCCTGCTCGGCCGACCGCCAGGCCGTCGCGAAGATCACCGCCGAGGGCGTCTTCCTGGAGCAGCTGGAGACCGACCCGGCGCGCTTCCTGCCGGACACCACGGACGAGCACCTGGACGCGGCCGACGACACCGTCGTCCGCATCGACCTCAACCAGCCGATGGACGCGATCCTGGCCGAGCTGACCAAGCACCCGGTCAAGACCCGCCTCTCGCTCACCGGCCCGCTGGTCGTGGCCCGCGACATCGCGCACGCCAAGATCAAGGAGCGGCTCGACGCGGGCGAGGAGATGCCGCAGTACCTCAAGGACCACCCCGTGTACTACGCGGGCCCGGCCAAGACGCCCGAGGGGTACGCCTCCGGTTCGTTCGGCCCGACCACGGCCGGCCGGATGGACTCCTACGTCGAGCAGTTCCAGGCGGCCGGCGGCTCCAAGGTGATGCTGGCCAAGGGCAACCGCTCGAAGCAGGTCACCGACGCCTGCGACGCGCACGGCGGCTTCTACCTCGGCTCGATCGGCGGCCCGGCCGCCCGGCTCGCGCAGGACTGCATCAAGAAGGTCGAGGTCGTCGAGTACGAGGAGCTCGGCATGGAAGCGGTGTGGAAGATCGAGGTCGAGGACTTCCCGGCGTTCGTCGTCGTCGACGACAAGGGCAACGACTTCTTCCAGGCCCCGGCCGAGCCGCCGACCTTCCTGAACATCCCCCTGCGGGGCGCCGTCCAGGCCTGACCCCCCGGACCCCGTTCGCCGTCCGGCGGTAAACCGGTCGGCGAATAGGGTCCAAAGGCCCTAAGGGCCTGGTGAATTGGCTGCCTATCCTGGCATGTGTCCGCAATCGCCCCGGCCGCCGCATCGGCCGGGGTGGTTCAACCACCGGGAGGGGTGGCGCAGTTGGGGTGGTTCAGCGAGCCCGGCGGGTTACGCGCGGGGCTCGGCCGGGCGTGGCTCCGGCGGCGCGCGAAGGCGTCGCCCGCGGCACAGGCGATGGTCGGCGCCGCGGGCCGTGTGGTCACGCCGATCCCGCGCGGCGGCTACGGCGAGGTGCTGTTCTGTGTGCACGGCCGGCCGCTGAAGTACGCGGCGCGGGCCCGCGTCCCGCTCGACTTCGGCGCGCGGGTGCGGGTGTCGGCGGCCCTGTCTCCCTCCGCCATCGAGGTGGCGCACCTCGGCCCCGCCGTGGACGGGCGTCCATGACGGGGCCGGGTGCCGTGCCGGTCAGGCGAAGCGCTGGCTCGCGGAGCCGTCGCAGGTGCGCAGGGTGAGCGGGTCCTTGGCGGCGCCGAGGGTGGCGCACAGGCTGGTGGCCGCGGCCGGGCGCAGGGTGCCCGAGGCGCGCACCCACTCCTGGTTGCCCGAGCCCGAGCAGTTCCAGATGATCAGCTGGGCGCCGGCGGTGTAGTTCGCCCCCGGCACGTCCAGGCAGCGGTCCTGGGTGAGCTGGGTGTGGACGGACTTGCGGCCTGCGTCGTACCACCAGCCCTGGTTGCGTCCGCCGTGGCAGTCCCAGCCGATGACGGCCGTGCCGTTCGCGCTGGTGGACGCGGTGACGTCGGCGCAGCTTCCGGTCGCCTCGTTCTTCAGCGGCCGGTACGCGTCGTCCCAGGCGAGCGGGTAGAGCGTCGGAGTCCCGGTGGAGGCGGGGTCGGCACAACTGCCTTCCTTCGCGCCGGAGTTGTAGAGCTGGGTGAGGCAGGAGGCGAAGGCGCCGTGGCCCCGGTAGTTGGGGTGGAAGGACTGCCGCACGGAGTTGGAGTCCGGCAGGCCGGGCTTGGAGAGGTCGATGTAGAGGCCCCGGGCCCAGGTGTCCTCCATGCAGACCTCATGGCCGTTGAAGAGCCGGGAGTCGTCGAGGTAGGTGGCACCGGTGTCCTCGGCCGCCTTGCGCATGCCGACCTCGAAGGCGGGCACCGCGGTGTTGCGGCCCCACACCGTGTCGGAGTCGTAGCCGAGGCCGCCGCAGACGAGCTTGCCGGGGAAGGCGGGGTTGTCGTGGAAGTCGGGGCCGATCGGGCTCGGGTAGCCCATCACGACGAGCTGGTACGAGCCGTCGGCGTAACCGGCGTCGCGCATCACGGTCTTGAGGTCGCTCACGGTCGCTTCGACCTTGGGCACGAGCGCGTCGACCCGGGCCTGCCAGCCGGGATCGTACTTCGACTGGCACGGGCCCTGGAGCAGCAGGTAGCGCTCGACGCAGTCGGTCATGACCGGGCCGAACTGGAGGTCGTCGTTGGCCCCGGCGACCAGGAGCACCATCTTGATGCGGGTGTTGCGCGCCTTGATGGCGAGGCTGTCGCTCTGCACGAGTTCGTCGGCGTACTGCTTGGTCCCGCCGATCCTGATGTTGCCGGTGTACGCGCCGGAGCAGGCGACGTTGTACGTCTCGTCGGCCGGGATGCCGGTGCGGTGGATCGCGGAGTCGGGCGAGCGGTGGCACCAGTTGTCGGGCCCGTTGGTGCCGGCTTCGTAGGTGCCGACGCCCTCGCCGGAGATCTCGCTGTCCCCCAGCGAGATCAGGCCGGTCTTGCGGTCGGCCAGGGGCCGCTCGGCCGGGTCGCCGTACAGCTGGGTGGCCTCCGCCGCCCGGATCTTCTCCAGGTCGGGCGGGAGCGGGGTGGACTGGACGGACGGTGCGGACGCGGCCTGCGCCGTGGTCGCGCCGGCCGCCATGCCGCCGAACGCCGCCGCGGCGGCCACCACCGCCGCGAACGTACAGCGGAGTCTGTGCCTGGTGCGCGTCATTACGCCTCCCTGGTGGGCTCCGGGGGTACGAGGGTCGTCCCCCCGGGGAAATGCAGCCCACCGGTATTTACTGGCCGGTAAGGCGTGTTGGGAATAGGTAGAACAAGACAACTGCTCAACTTTTGCAGGAGGTTCCATCCCATGAACGACAGCGAGTACCGGACCGAGCACGACTCGATGGGCGAGGTGCGGGTCCCCGCGCACGCCAAGTGGCGGGCCCAGACCCAGCGGGCGGTGGAGAACTTCCCCGTCTCGGGGCAGCGCCTCGAACGTGCCCACATCGAGGCGCTGGCCCGCATCAAGGCAGCCGCCGCCAAGGTCAACGCCGAGCTCGGAGTGGTCGACAAGGACATCGCGGGCGCCATCGAGGCGGCGGCCGGCGAGGTCGCCGACGGCCGCTGGGACGAGCACTTCCCGGTCGACGTCTTCCAGACCGGCTCCGGCACCTCGTCGAACATGAACATGAACGAGGTCGTGGCGACGCTGGCCACCGAGAAGCTGGGCCGCGACGTCCACCCCAACGACCACGTGAACGCCTCGCAGTCCTCCAACGACGTCTTCCCGTCGTCCATCCACATCGCGGCGACCGCCGCCGTCACCGCCGATCTGATCCCGGCCCTCGACCACCTGGCGGCCGCCCTGGAGCGCAAGTCGGACGAGTTCGCGGACGTGGTCAAGTCGGGGCGCACCCATCTGATGGACGCCACCCCGGTCACCCTCGGCCAGGAGTTCGGCGGCTACGCGGCGCAGGTGCGCTACGGCGTCGAGCGGCTGCGCTCCGCCCTGCCCCGCCTGGCCGAACTCCCGCTGGGCGGCACCGCGGTCGGCACCGGCATCAACACCCCGCACGGCTTCTCGGCGGCCGTCATCGCCGAGGTCGCGCGCACCACCGGGCTTCCGCTGACCGAGGCGAGGAACCACTTCGAGGCGCAGGGCGCGCGCGACGGCCTGGTGGAGACCAGCGGTCAGCTGCGCACCATCGCGGTCTCGCTCACGAAGATCTCCAACGACCTGCGCTGGATGGCGTCGGGCCCGCGCACAGGATTGGCCGAGATCAGCCTTCCCGACCTCCAGCCGGGCTCGTCGATCATGCCGGGAAAGGTCAATCCGGTCATTCCGGAGGCCGTCCTGATGGTCGCGGCCCAGGTGATCGGCAACGACGCGACGGTGGCGACCGCGGGCGCGGCCGGCAACTTCGAGCTCAACGTCATGCTGCCGGTGATCGCCAAGAACCTCCTGGAGTCGGTGCGGCTCCTCGCCCATGTGTCGCGGCTGCTCGCCGACCGCACCGTCGACGGCGTCACCGCACACGTGGAGCGGGCCCGCGAGTACGCCGAGTCCTCGCCGTCGGTGGTCACCCCGCTCAACAAGTACATCGGGTACGAGGAGGCGGCCAAGGTGGCCAAGAAGTCCCTGGCCGAGCGGAAGACGATCCGTGAAGTCGTCCTGGAATCGGGGTACGTGGAGCGCGGCGACCTGACGGTCGACCAGCTCGACGAGGCGTTGGACGTCCTGCGGATGACCCGGCCCTGACCCCCTCGTGATCCACGTCGCAGCGGGGTCTTGACCGCACTCCGTAATATCTGCACATGGCAGGCACAGGAGGCGGCACCCCACACTGGGCGCCGGGGGACCAGATCCTCTGGCGCTATCGCGACCATGCCCCGGGCGGGAAGGGGCGTGTGCACATCTGCCGCCCGGTCACCGTCGTCGAGGACACCGACGACGTGCTCGCGGTGTGGATGGCGCCCGGCACCCAGTGCGTACGGCCGGTGCTCGCGGACGGCCGCCCGCTCTACCAGGAGCCGCTGGCCACCCGATACACCGCGCCGCGCACCACGCAGCGCTCCCAGTGGTTCGGCACCGGCGTGCTCAAACTGGCCCGCCCCGGGGAACCCTGGTCGGTGTGGCTGTTCTGGGAGCGGGGCTGGCGTTTCAAGAACTGGTACGTGAACCTGGAGGAGCCGCGCGCGCGGTGGTCGGGCGGCATCGACTCCACGGACCACTTCCTCGACATCTCGGTCGAGCCGGACCGCAGTTGGAGCTGGCTCGACGAGGACGAGTTCGCGCAGGCCCAGCGGGTGGGCCTGATCGACGACGGGCAGGCGGGGCGGGTCCGGGCGGCCGGGCGCGCCGCGGTCGAGGTGATCGCCGCGTGGGGCCGCCCGTTCTCGGACGGCTGGGAGGCCTGGCGGCCCGATCCGCGCTGGCCCGTTCCCGCGCTCCCGGTGGACTGGGATCGCACTCCGGCGCACATGACGTCGTGAGACCCTTGATGCGCCCCCGGGGTTCAAACGTAGGATCGTCCTCCGCGGGGCCGCGCAGGAGCCACCCGCGCCAATCGGCAGTCCCGGTGCAAGAATTGACCGTATGTCACCACAGGGGGGTGGAGCATGCCCGGTGTCGCCGCCGCCCGGACGGGACCTCCCCCGCACCCCAAGGACCTGGGGGAGGGTACTGCGCGTGAAGCGACCGCTTCGCGCATCCTTGCCCTGCCGCTGCCACTGCCGCCGCTCGCGGCAGGGCGGATGTCTCATCCCGGACGGACGGAACCCGACGCGTGACGGAGCCCCAGCCCACCTCGCACGAGAGCCGGCACAAGGAACGCGCCCGGCCCTCCGAGCAGACCCTTCCTCACGCTCTTGAGGAGCAGGGGAGGCCTCATGCAGACACACCGCCCGCCGCGGAGGCGGGCGCGGACCCGCGCGGCGGGCACGGAGGCGATCACGCCGCCGCGCCCGCCGGCCAGGACGCCGCGCGCGGCCCCGGCCGGCGCGGCCGGACGGGCGCCCGTCCGGCCGACCGGAGCGGCGGCGTGACGGCCTCCGTGCCGGGCCAGCCCGAACGCGCCGGCCGGGACGCGGCGGCCGCGGCGGCCGTGCCCGGCGTCGGCGGCACCGGCAGCGGCGGACCCGGAGCCGGAGCGCCCGGCAGCGGCGGACCCGGCGAAGGCACCCCGGGCGGCGGATCAGGCGTCCCGGCATCCGGTGACGGCGTCGACGTGGCACGGCGCGAGGGCGACCGGCTGCGCTTCGTGGGCGCCGCGACCCGCCGGATCGCCCGCGGCATAGACCTCGACGAGATCGTGCTCGGCCTGTGCCGGGCCACCGTGCCGACGTTCTCCGACGCGATCCTGGTCCATCTGCGCGACCCGCTGCCGGTCGGCGACGAGCGCCCGGCGACCCCGTTCGTGCTGCGCCTTCGCCGTACCGACCGGCTGCGTTTAGTCGACGAGGCGCTGAGCGAGAGCGCGGAGGCCGAGGGCCTGACCGTGCTCGGCGGCTCCGGCCCCGACCTCACCCCGGCGTCCGAGCTGTGCGAGGTGCGCACGGGCGGCGAGCTGAACGAGGTGCTGCGCGGGGTGCGTCCGGTCTTCGCGGAGTCTCCCGCCGCCCGCGCCGCCCTGGCCGAGCTGCTCGGACCCGACCGTACGGTGCCCGGCGGCCGGCGGGCGATCCTGGCGCCGCTGCGCGGCCGGCGCCGGGTGATCGGCGCCGCCGTCTTCGTCCGCGGCCCCGAACGACCCGCCTTCGAGGCCAACGACCTGCTCGTGGCGGCCCAGTTGGCCACCCACACCGCGCTCGGCATCGACAAGGCGGTGCTCTACGGCCGTGAGGCGTACATCGCCGACGAACTCCAGCGCACCATGCTGCCCGACAGCCTCCCCCAGCCCACCGGCGTGCGGCTCGCCTCGCGCTACCTTCCGGCGGCCGAGACGGCCCGGGTCGGCGGCGACTGGTACGACGCGATCCCGCTGCCCGGCAGCCGGGTCGCGCTCGTGGTCGGCGACGTCATGGGCCACTCCATGACGTCCGCCGCGATCATGGGTCAGCTCCGCACCACCGCGCAGACCCTGGCCGGCCTCGATCTGCCGCCCGCCGAGGTCCTCCACCACCTCGACGAGCAGGCCCAGCGGCTCGGCACCGACCGCATGGCGACCTGCCTGTACGCGGTGTACGACCCGGTCGCGCACCGCATCACCATCGCCAACGCCGGCCATCCGCCACCGGTGCTGCTCCACCTCGGGGGCCGCGCCGAGGTCCTGCGGGTGCCGCCGGGCGCCCCCATCGGGGTGGGCGGCGTCGACTTCGAGGCGGTCGAGCTGGACGCCCCGGCGGGCGCCACGCTGCTCCTGTACACCGACGGCCTGGTCGAGTCGCGGCTGCGCGATGTGTGGACCGGCATCGAGCAGCTGCGCGAACGGCTCGCCGCCACCGCCCAGTTGACCGGCCCCGACCACTCGCCGCCGCTCGAAGCGCTCTGCGACGACGTGCTGGACATGCTCGGCCCCGGCGACCGGGACGACGACATCGCGCTGCTCGCCGCCCGCTTCGACGGGATCGCGCCGAGCGATGTGGCGTACTGGTTCCTCGACCCGGAGGAGACGGCGCCCGGCCGCGCCCGGCGCCTGGCCCGCAGGGCCCTGGAGCGGTGGGGTCTTGAGGAGTTGACCGACTCGGTGGAGCTCCTGGTGAGCGAGGTCGTCACCAACGCCGTGCGCTATGCCGAGCGGCCGGTCACGCTGCGGCTGCTCAAGACGGACGTGTTGCGCTGCGAGGTCGGTGACGATTCGCCCCAACTGCCGCGCCAGCGGCGGGCCCGCGAGACCGACGAGGGCGGGCGCGGCCTGTTCCTCGTCAACCGCCTGGCGCGGCGCTGGGGCGCGACCCGGCTCTCCGGCGGCAAGGTGGTCTGGTTCGAGCTGCCCACCCGCCCCTGAGGCTCCAGGGCGCCCACCCACGGCACACGACGGCCCCCGTCCCCGGTTTCCCGGGGCGGGGGCCGTCGCCGTGAGGTGGGTCAGCCGCTGGGGTCGAACGGATCGCCCGGCAGGCTCGGTCCGCCCGAGTTGGTCGGCGTGGCCGGCGGCGACTTCGGCGGACGGTGCGAAGCCGTCCCGCTCGGCGTCATGCTCGGCGACTTCGACGGCGTACCGCTGGGCGACTTCGACGGCGTCATGCTCGGCGACTTCGACGTGGTGGCGCTGGGCGACTTCGACACGGTGGCGCTCGGCGACTTCGACGGCGTGTAGGCGGGCTCGACGGCCGCGCCCTGGTCGGTCTCCAGGTCGAACTTGTTGGCACCGTCCTTGACGGCGCCGAAGGTGTACGCGGCCCAGATGCGGGCCGGGATGGAGCCACCGTTGACACGGCCCGGCTCGCCGGCGCCGTTGACCATCGTGACCTGGCCGCCCGTGGGGATGTGGACGTCCTTGCCGTCGACCTTCACGACGCGCGGATCGGCGGCCTCGCCCCACATCCCGACCGAGGTGACGAGCTCCGGCGTATAGCCGGTGAACCAGGCCGACTTGTTGTCGTCGGAGGTACCGGTCTTGCCCGCGACCTGGCGGCCGTCGCGGCCGTCGGCCTCGGCCACCGACTTCTGGGCCGTACCGTCGTCGACCACGCCGGTCAGCACCGAGGTCACGGCGTCGGCCGCGTCCCGGCTGATGACCTGGCTGCCGATGGGGTCGGGCTTGTTGTACTTGTGGTCCTTGTGCACGGCCGACTTCACGATCGACGGCGTGACCTTCTTGCCGTGGTTGTCGAGCGTGGCGTAGACCGCGGCCATCTGGAGCGGGCTCGCGCCCAGGGAGCCCAGCGTCATGGAGGGCACCGGAGCCTTGCCCTCGATGGATTGCATGCCCATCGACACACCGATGTCACGGACCTTGGAGAGGTCCGCGTCGACACCCATCTGCGCGAAGACGGAGTTGATCGACTTGTTCATCGCGACCTGGACGCTGACGGGGCCGTAGCTGGCCTCGTCCTCGTTCGGCGGGGCGAAGGCGATCTTGCTGCCCTTGACCGGGCGCCTGTTGTCACCGTCGTAGACCGTGTTGGCCTTGATCGGCTTGCCGTCCTGCGTCTCGGCGCCCTCGTTGAGCGCCGCGGCGAGGATCACCGGCTTGAACGTCGAGGCGGGCTGGTAGGTCTCGTTGGTCGCGTTGCTGATCTGGTGCTTCACGTAGTCCTGGCCGCCGTAGAGCGCGACCACGGCACCGGTCTTCGGATCGACCGAGGCGGCGCCGGCCTGGAGGTCGGCGTCGACCTTGCGCTTATTCGGGTCGAGCTTGCCGGTCAGCTTCTCCTTGACCGCGCTCTCCAGGAGCTTCTGCTTGGCGGGGTCGATGTTCAGCGTGATCGTCCAGCCGCCGCGCGCCCGCAGGGCGTCGCTGACCCCGTTGGCGCTCAGCTCGTCGTTGGCGGCGTCGATCAGGTAGCCGGTCTGGCCCTCCATGCCCGGCGCGACCTTCGGCTTCATCGGCGGCTCGAACTTCGTCGCCTTGCGCTCTTCCGGGGTCAGCCACTTCTTCTCGACCATGTTGTCGAGGGCCTTGTTCCAGCGGCCCTGCACCAGTCGCTTGCCATTGTCGCTGGCCGTCTGCCAGTCGTACTGGCTGGGCGCCTGGAGCAGCGCGGCGAGGTACGTGCCCTCCGACAGCGTGAGCTTGTTGACGTCCTTGCCGTAGTACGCCTGCGCCGCGGCCTGGATGCCATAGGCGTTCCGGCCGTAGAAGCTGGTGTTCATGTACCCGACGAGGATCTCTTCCTTGCTGTAGCGCTGGTCCACCTTGAGGGAGATCACGATCTCCTTCAGCTTGCGGGTGACCGTCTGCTCCTGCGTCAGGTAGTTGTTCTTCACGTACTGCTGGGTGATGGTCGAGCCGCCCTGCGCGCCCTTGCCCATCAGGGTCTTGAGGATGCCGCGGGAGGTGCCCTTGAAGTCGACGCCCTTGTCCTCGTAGAACGTCTTGTTCTCCAGCGCGACGAAGCTGTGCTGGATCGGCACGGGCACCTGCTCCAGCTTGACGGCCTCGCGGTTCACCTTGCCGGAGCGAGCGAGGATCTGGCCGTTGGGGAGCTTGTAGACGTTGCTCTCCAGCTGGGCGTCCGCGTTGCCCGACGGGATCGGCACCATCAGGTAGATGACGTAGAACGCGCCCATCGCGAGGAGGCAGAGCCCGAAGAAGGTGCCGAGCATCTTCTTCCAGGTGAAGAACCGGCGTATGCCCTTCTTCTTCACCTTCTGCTTTTTGCCTCGGCGCGCCCCGCCCTGGCGGGCGCGCCGCTCTTCCGCTCGGCCCATAACCTCAGTCGCTCGCCTTCATATGACTCACCAGACTCGCCAGATCAGCTCAGAAAACTAACACCGCACGTATGGACAAAGCGGATTCGATCACGCCTTTTCCGTACGTGAGAATCAGCACCTGCCCCATGGGAACCGACGATCGAATCGTCCCAAGGGTTGCGAGAGTTCCTGACACCGCCCCTTTTTGTCCCGCAATGACACAGCTCTACGGCGCTATGCACCCCGGGTATACACAGGGGGTATACCTCGTGCGTATAGTGCTCTCCCATGAAGCGACGCCTCCACGATCTGGGCCTCGGCATCCGGTTCGCCGTCAGCGGCGGCCGCGAGGGCTGGGTCCGCACCCTGCTCACCGCGGTCGGTGTCGGCCTCGGGGTCGCCCTGCTCCTCGGCGCCGCCTCCGTGCCGCACCTCAACGACGCGCGGGCCGACCGCATTCATGACCGGCAGCCGTTCGCGGCCGGCTCCGACCGGAACGTCGCGCACCGCAAGGTCTCGCTCCTCTACGCCGTCGCCGACACCGAGTACCGCGACGACACCATCGGCGGGAAGGTGCTACGCCCGGCCAACGCGGACCCGGTGCTGCCGCCCGGCCTCACCTCGATACCCGCCCCCGGCACCATGGCCGTCTCCCCCGCCCTGCGCGACCTGCTCGCCTCTCCCGAGGGCGAACTGCTGCGCCCGCGGCTCCCCTACGAGATCACCGCGACGATCGCGGACGCGGGCCTGGTCGAACCGTCGGAGCTCTACTACTACGCGGGCGACGCGACCCTTGCCACCGATGCCGGCGCCTCGTCCGCGGCCGGCTTCGGCGCCGTCGACGAGACGCAGCCGCTCGATCCGATGCTGGTGGTGCTCGTCATCCTGAGCTGCGTCGTGCTCCTGATGCCCGTCGCCATCTTCATCGCGACCGCCGTACGGTTCGGCGGCGAGCGGCGCGACCGCCGGCTCGCGGCCCTGCGCCTGGTCGGCGCCGATACCCGGACCACCCGCTGGGTCGCGGGCGGCGAGGCCCTGGCCGGCGCCGTGCTCGGCCTCGCCGTCGGCACCCTGCTCTTCCTCGGCCTCGCCGAGCTCATCGGCCCGCTCGGCCTGTGGAGCTTCGGCTTCTTCCCCGGCGACCTCAGGCCGCTGCCCTGGCTGGCGCTGCTGGTCGCCGTCGCGGTGCCCGCCCTCGCGGTGGGCGTCACCCTGG
This sequence comes from Streptomyces sp. NBC_00083, assembly GCF_026343295.1. Taxonomy (GTDB): domain Bacteria; phylum Actinomycetota; class Actinomycetes; order Streptomycetales; family Streptomycetaceae; genus Streptomyces. The sequence continues at coordinate 520,983 of NZ_JAPELY010000002.1, read as the reverse complement.
CCGCGATGCGCTCGGTGAGCGTCGAGCCCCTCGGTGTCGTACGGGGCGGACGCACCCGGCGCCGCAGGGTGTGGTGGCGGGTCGCGATGCCGGGCCTCGGCGTGGTGCTGCTCTTCGTCTCCCAGAGCCCGGACGCCCGCACCGTGTCGCTGTCGGTGGCGCCGTCCGGCATCGGGGCCCAGCTGATGGACGCCATGGCGCCGGTCGCCATCGCCGCGGGCGCCACCCTGGTCCTGGCCGGCCTCATCACCCTGCTGCCCTGGCTGGTCGAGGCGGTGGTGGGCCGACTGCACGGCGGCTCTCCCTCCTGGCAACTGGCCGTCCGCAGGCTCCAGTTGAGCAGCGGCGCCGCCTCGCGGGCCGTCAGCGGCATCACGGTGGCGGTCGCCGGGTCGGTGGCGCTCCAGATGTTCTTCGTCGGCATCCACGACGACTTCACCAAGGTGACGGGCGCGGACGCGAGCCGCGCCCAGTACACCGTGCTCACCGACTACCCCGACGCCGCGCTCGCCGAGCGCATGATCGGCGCGTTCCGCGGAACGCCCGGCGTGAGCAAGGTGATCGGCTCCGTCAGCAGCTATGTGACCCGCCCGGGGCCGGTCCCCGCCGGCGACATCAGGCCCATCACCCAGCTGACCCTCGGCGACTGCGCGACCCTGCGCGAGCTGGCCCGCATCGACACGTGCACGGACGGCGACACCTTCGTGGTGCACCCTGCGGACGCCGAGCAGGCGGCCTGGGTCGACCGCACGGCCCGGCCGGGCGAGCCGGTCAACACCGCTCCGGACGAGAGCGGCGTACCGCCGAAGCTGTGGACGCTGCCCGCCGCCGCCCGTACCGTCGCGGGGCGCCCGGACCCCACGGGCGAGGTACAGGACGGCATCTTCGCCACCCCCGGTGCGATGGACACCTCGCTGCTCACCTCGGGGGCCCGCACCTCCGCCATGCTCACCGTCGACCAGCGGGTGCCGGACGCCGCCGAGCACATCCGCAACACCGCGGCCCGGCTCTCGCCGCAGCTGCGCGTCGCCACCGTGCGCACCATCGAGCGCGACCGCCAGTACGCCGGGATCCAGACCGGGCTGCAGGCCGCCTCGCTCGCCACGCTCGGCCTGATCGCGGCCGGCATGCTCGTCTCGCAGGTGGAGCAATTGCGCGAGCGCAGGCGCCTGCTGGCGGCGCTGGTCGCCTTCGGCACCCGGCGCTCCACCCTCGCCGGATCCGTCCTGTGGCAGACCGCGGTGCCGGTGGCCCTCGGGATCGCGCTCGCCGTGGCGGGCGGTACCGCGCTCGGCGCCCTCATGCTGCGGATCATCGACAAGAGCGTCACCGGCTGGTGGCTCTTCCTGCCGCTGGCCGGGGCCGGCGCCGCGGTGATCCTCGCGGTCACCCTGCTGAGCCTGCCGGTCCTGTGGCGCCAGATGCGCCCCGAGGGGCTGCGCACCGAATGACCACCGGCACTCCCGTCCGACAGTCCCATTCCCCTTACGCATCGCGGTAGTTGAGAAGGAAGGAACGCCCCATGTCCATCGGCCACACCCTCCTCGGGCTCCTTGAGTCGGGCCCGCGCCACGGGTACGACCTGAAGCGCGCCTTCGACGAGAAGTTCGGGCACGACCGCCCGCTGCACTACGGGCAGGTCTACTCGACGATGTCCCGGCTCCTGAAGAACGGCCTCGTCGAGGTCGACGGCGTGGAGGCCGGCGGCGGCCCCGAGCGCAAGCGGTACGCCATCACCGAGGCCGGCGTCACCGACGTCGAGACGTGGATCAGGCAGCCCGAGAAGCCCGAGCCCTACCTCCAGTCGACCCTCTACACCAAGGTCGTCCTCGCCCTGCTGACCGGCCGCGACGCGGGCGACGTCCTGGACACCCAGCGCGCCGAACACCTGCGCCTGATGCGCGTCCTCACCGACCGCAAGCGCCACGGCGACCTCACCGACCAACTGATCTGCGATCACGCCCTGTTCCACCTGGAGGCCGATCTGCGGTGGCTCGAACTGACCGCCGCGCGCCTCGTCCAGCTCGCCACGGAGGTACGCACATGACGCCCGCCGGCTCCCTGCTCGTCGCCAAGGACCTGCACAAGGCCTACGGCCCGACCCCGGCCCTCGACGGCGCCGGGTTCTCCATCCACCCCGGCGAGGTCGTCGCGGTGATGGGCCCCTCCGGCTCCGGCAAGTCGACCCTGCTGCACTGCCTCGCCGGGATCGTCACCCCGGACTCGGGCACCATCACGTACGACGGCCGCGAGCTGTCCGCGATGCCGGACGCCGAGCGCAGCGCCCTGCGCCGCACCGAGTTCGGCTTCGTCTTCCAATTCGGTCAGCTGGTACCCGAGTTGACGTGCGTGGAGAACGTGGCGCTGCCGCTGCGGCTGACCGGCGTCAAGCGCAGGGAGGCCGAGCGCAGGTCCCTGGAGTGGATGGAGCGCCTGGAGGTCGCCGACCTCGGGAACAAGCGGCCCGGCGAGGTCTCCGGCGGCCAGGGCCAGCGGGTGGCCGTGGCCCGCTCGCTCGTCACCCAGCCCCGTGTCGTCTTCGCCGACGAGCCGACCGGCGCGCTCGACTCCCTCAACGGCGAGCGCGTCATGCAGTTGCTCACCGAGGCGGCCCGCTCCACCAACGCGGCGGTCGTCCTGGTCACCCACGAGGCGCGGGTCGCGGCCTACTCGGACCGCGAGATCGTCGTACGCGACGGAAAGTCCCGCGACATGATGCTGGAGCACGCGGTATGAGCCTGTTCCGCGATCTCGCCTTCGGCGCCCGGTTCGCCCTGGCGGGCGGCCGCGAGGGCTGGACGCGCACCCTGCTCACCGCGGTCGGCGTGGGCCTGGGCGTCGCCCTGCTGCTCGGCACCACCGCGCTGCCCGGCGCGCTGACCGCCCGGCAGAACCGCGACAACGCCCGCAACGACTACGGGGCCTCGATCGACGGCGGACCCGCCAAGGACACCCTCCTGCTCGGGCGCGCCGACACCCAGTACAAGGGCGCCGACGTACGGGGCCGGCTGGTCCAGGCGGAGGGCCCGCAGGCGCCGGTGCCGCCCGGCGTCGCGAAGCTTCCGGCCCCCGGCACCATGGTCGCCTCGCCCGCCCTGCGCGACCTGCTCGCCTCCCCCGACGGCGCGCTGCTGCGCGAGCGCATCCCGTACCGGATCACCGCGACCATCGCCGACCAGGGCCTGATGGGCCCGCACGAACTCGCCTACTACGCGGGCAGCGACACCCTCGCGCAGCGCAAGAGCGCGGCGAACGACGGCGGCGGCGATGTGCAGCGGGTCAAGGCGTTCGTCCACGCCGTGCAGGAGAAGCTCGATCCGATCCTGGCGCTGCTCATCGTCATCATCTTCGTGGTGCTGCTGATGCCCGTCGGCGTGTTCATCGCGGCCGCCGTGCGCTTCGGCGGCGACCGGCGCGACCGCCGGCTCGCGGCGCTGCGCCTGGCGGGCGCCGACCGCCGCATGACCCGCTGGATGGCGGCGGGCGAGGCACTGGCCGGCGCCGCGGTCGGCGTCGTCGTCGGCGCCGTGTTCTTCCTGATCGGCCGCCAGTACGTGGGCGACGTGTCGGTGGCGGGGCTCAACGTCTTCCCCTCCGACATCGACCCGAGTCCGCTGCTCGCGGTGGTCGTGGCGCTCGCGGTGCCGGCGTCGGCGGTCGCGGTGACCCTGTTCGCGATGCGCTCGGTGGTGGTGGAGCCCCTCGGCGTCGTCCGCACCTCGGCGCCGCGCAGGCGCCGCATGTGGTGGCGGGTGCTGCCGCCGCTCGCCGGCGCGGGGCTGCTGCTGCCGATGATGGGCCGGGGCCGCGACCACGGCATGTTCAACCAGGCCCAGGTGATCAGCGGCACCGTGCTGCTGCTCATCGGCGTGACCGCGCTGCTGCCCTGGCTGGTGGAGGCGGTCGTGGGCAGGCTCGGCGGCGGCCCGGTCGGCTGGCAACTCGCCATGCGCAGGCTTCAGTTGACGTCCGGCTCGGCCGCCCGCATGGTGAACGGCATCGCGGTGGCGGTGGCCGGAGCGATCGCCCTGCAGATGCTGTTCGGCGCGGTCGAGGGCGACTACGTGAAGGCGAACGGCGAGGACACCAGCCGGGCGCAGGTGATGGTTCCGCTCGGTGGCGCCTCTCCCGACGCGCAGGCCCGCGAGATCGCCGCGCTGAAGGGCACCGAAGGCGTGAGCGCCGCGGTGGTGCTCGGCTCGCTCGACGGCGGCGACACGGCCAAGGAGCCCCAGCACTACACCCCGGTCACGGTCGGCACCTGCGCGGACCTCCGCCAGGCCGCCACCCTGCCCTCGTGCAAGGACGGCGACGCGTTCATCGTGACCGGCGGCGACTGGCAGCCCGAGGGGCTGCCCACCCCGGGCGGCACGCTCTACCTCGACCCGACCAACGGCGGCTCCGCCGCCAAGGGCGCGGAGGTCCGCTGGACCGTTCCGGCGACGACCGGCAAGGCCGTGGCCCGCCCCGACCCGGCAGGCCAGCGCCGCCCCGGCATCCTGGTCACCCCGGGTGCGCTGCCGCCCGGCGCGAAGCTCCCGGTCCACTCCACGGTGTTCGTCTCCACCACGCCCGGCGACGCCCTCGCCAAGGAGCGGGTACTGACCCTGGCCGCCAAGGCCGACCCGCTCAGCCCGGCGCGCTCCCTGACCGGCACCCAGACCAACGCCCGGTTCGCGGGCGTGCGCCAGGGCCTCTACATCGGGGCCGCGGCGGTCCTGATGCTGATCGGGGCGAGCCTGCTGGTGTCGATGCTGGAGCAGCTGCGCGAACGCAAGAAACTGCTCTCCGCCCTGGTCGCCTTCGGCACACGGCGCTCCACGCTGAGTTACTCGGTCCTGTGGCAGACCACGGTGCCGGTGGCCCTCGGCCTGGCGCTCGCGGCGGCGGTGGGCCTCGGGCTCGGCTCGGTGCTGCTGCGGATGGTGGGCCGCCCGGTCGCCGTCGACTGGGTCCCGGCGGTGTCGATGGTGGGCATCGGCGCGGGCGTGGTCCTGCTCGTGACGGCTCTGTCCCTGCCCCCGCTGTGGCGCCTGATGCGCCCGGAGGGGCTGCGGACGGAGTAGCCGGTCGCGCCCGAACTCCCCTGTGACGCAGGGGAGTTCGGGCGCACCGCGTTACGTGGAGACCCGTACCGGAAGGTCGCGCAGCGCCCCGCGCAGGGCGGCGGCGAACTCCTCGAACTCGCCCTGGCGCGCGGCACCCGCCCGCATCGCCAGGGCGATCGTGCGCGAGGGCGCCGGTTCTGCGAAGTACCCGGTGACGAGACGGTCGTTGCGGCCCGTCTCGATCTCGACCGCCGTCCGGGGCAGCAGCGTCACCCCGAGCCCGCCGGCCACGAGCTGCACCAGCGTGGAGAGGCCGGCCGCGGTCGTCGTCACCGGCGCCCCTTCGGTCCGCCCGGCCTCCCGGCATATGTCGAGCGCCTGGTCGCGCAGGCAGTGCCCCTCGTCGAGCAGCAGCAGATGCAGCTCGCGCAGCGCCTCACGGGGGATGCCGCTGCGCCCGCCGAGCCAGTGGTCCTGCGGCGTGACCAGCACGAAGTCCTCGTCGAACAGCGGGAGTTCGGTGACCCCGGGCACCCCGAGCGGTACGGCGAGCAGCAGCAGGTCGAGCCGCCCCGCGGCGAGCCCTTCGAGCAGCGACGACGTCTGCTCCTCATGGACCTGGAGGTCGAGCTCCGGGTAGCGCTCGTGGACGAGCCGCAGCACGGCGGGGAGCAGATAGGGCGCGACGGTGGGGATCACGCCGAGCCTGAGCACCCCGGTGAACGGCGCCCGTACCGCCTCGGCCTCCTCCATCAGCTCGCCGACCGCGTCGAGCACCGCCTTGGCCCGCACCGCGAGCCGCTCCCCCGCCGGCGAGAGCAGCACCTTGCGGGTCGTACGCTCCAGGAGCTGCACCCCGAGCGCCTCCTCAAGGGCCGAGACCGCGCCGGACAGCGCGGGCTGGCTCATGCCGATCGCGGCGGCGGCATCGCGGAAGTGCAGATGCTCCGCGACGGCCGCGAACGCGCGCAGCTGCGCCAGGCTGGGCTGCTTGCCCCTATTACTCATGGCCACTGATAGGCACCTCCGATCACGGTGACCCAGTCTAGCTATTTCCCTGATCAATGGCGGCTGTGCCAGGATCGGTAATCCGTCCAACCCCACAGGAAACTTCCCGAATCCGCTCGATTCGGGCTTCCTCGTTTTGCAAGGAGAGCGCGTGCTCACTGTTGGTGACCAGTTCCCCACGTACGACCTGACTGCCTGCGTGTCGCTGGAGAGCGGCAACGAGTTCCAGCAGATCGACCACAAGACCTACGAGGGCAAGTGGCGTGTGGTCTTCGCGTGGCCCAAGGACTTCACCTTCGTCTGCCCGACCGAGATCGCCGCGTTCGGCAAGCTGAACGACGAGTTCGCCGACCGCGACGCCCAGGTCCTCGGCTTCTCCGGTGACTCCGAGTTCGTGCACCACGCCTGGCGCAAGGACCACCCGGACCTGACCGACCTGCCCTTCCCGATGCTCGCCGACTCGAAGCACGAGCTCATGCGCGACCTCGGCATCGAGGGCGAGGACGGCTTCGCGCAGCGCGCCGTCTTCATCGTCGACCCGAACAACGAGATCCAGTTCACGATGGTGACCGCCGGTTCCGTGGGCCGTAACCCCAAGGAGGTCCTGCGGGTCCTCGACGCCCTGCAGACCGACGAGCTGTGCCCGTGCAACTGGACCAAGGGCGAGACCACCCTCGACCCGGTCGCCCTCCTGGCCGGTGAGTGACCCATGTCCCTCGACGCGCTGAAGTCCGCGGTCCCGGACTACGCCAAGGACCTCAAGCTGAACCTCGGCTCGGTCATCGGCAACTCCGAGCTCCCGGCCCAGCAGCTGTGGGGCACGGTGCTCGCCACCGCCATCGCCTCGCGCAGCCCGATCGTGCTGCGTGAGCTGGAGCCGGAGGCCAAGGCCAACCTGTCGCCCGAGGCGTACACGGCCGCGAAGGCCGCCGCCGCCGTCATGGCGATGAACAACGTCTTCTACCGCACCCGCCACCTGCTCTCCGACCCGGAGTACGGCACGCTGCGGGCCGGTCTGCGGATGAACGTCATCGGCAACCCGGGCGTGGAGAAGGTCGACTTCGAGCTGTGGTCGCTCGCCGTCTCCGCGGTGAACGGCTGCGGCCAGTGCCTCGACTCGCACGAGCAGGTCCTGCGCAAGGCCGGTGTCGACCGCGAGACGATCCAGGAAGCCTTCAAGATCGCCGCGGTGGTCCAGGCCGTGGGCGTCACCCTCGACTCCGAGGCCGCGCTGGCCCAGTAGGCCGCGTACCGCACCACCACAAGGGCCCCGCCGGTCGATCCCGGCGGGGCCCTTGCGCATGTCCTTGCGGGACGGACGGCCCCGGCGCCCGGGGCTCGGCTACTCCCGCTCGCCCCCGGACGCGGCGGGCAGCGGGACGGCGGGCGGCGGGCCCGCCTCGACCGCCTGGGCGCTGCGCAGGGCGTTGTCACGGGCGTACTTGCGCAGGTAGCCGACGACCGTGTTGGTGACCGCGACCAGCGGGACCGCGACGACGGCTCCGCCGATGCCGCCCACCAGGCCGCCCGCTGCCACCGAGAGGACCACGGCGAGCGGATGCACCCGCACCGCTCGGCCCAGGATGAACGGCTGCAGGACGTGCCCCTCGATCTGCTGCACGGCCAGGACCACGAGCAGCACCATCAGGGCGTTGAACACCCCGTCGGTGACCAGCGCGACCACCACGGCGAGGGCGCCCGAGACGACCGCGCCGACCAGCGGGATGAACGCGAACAGGAAGATGAACACGGCCAGCGGCACCGCCATGGGCACGCCCAGGAAGTAGATGCCGATGCCGATGCAGATCGCGTCGATCAGGGCCACTATCACCGTGCCGCGCACATAGGCGGTGAGCGTGCGCCAGGCCTTGGGCCCCGCGCCCGCGACGCCCGGACGGGCGGCGGCGGGCACCAGGTTGAGGACCCACTGCCAGATCTTCGGGCCGTCGTACAGCAGGAACAGCGTCGAGAACATCGCGAGCAGGATGCCGGTGAGCACCTCGACGAGGACGGTCACGCCCTGGAGGCCGGCCGAGGTGATCTCGTTGGTGTTGGCCCCGATGGTGTCGCTGAGGTTCTTGGCGATCTGGTTGATCTGGTCCTCGGTGACGTGGAACGGGCTGTTCAGCGCCCAGCGCTTGAGCTCCTCGATACCGGCCCGCACCTTGCTGGACAGGTCGTCGAGGTTGTCCATCACCTGCCACACCACGAACCAGCCGACGAGGCCCATGATGACGAACCCGGAGATCGCGGTGACGGCGGTGGCGAGGCCGCGCGGCAGCCCCATCCGCTTGAGCCGGGCGACGGTCGGCTGGAGCAGCGCGGTGATCAGGAGCGCCGCGACGAACGCGAGGACCACCAGGCTGACCGCGCTGATGATCTGCGTCAGTACGTAGAGGGAGCCGGCCAGCACGAGCAGCCGCCAGCCGACGGCGGCCGCGACCCGCATGCTCCACGGCACGGCGTCGACCGGATCGGGACGCGCGGCGACCGCGGGCGCGTACGAGGGCGGCGGCGGTACGTGTTCGGGGGCCTGCTCGTCCGGGGAGCCGGGCTCGGCCGACGGCGCGTCCTCGGCGCCGGGCGCCGGGCCGGACGCGGGGCCGCTCTCGGCGAGGCCGGACGGGCCCGGCCCGGTGTGCGCGGCAGCGCCCTTTACCGGGCCGGTGTGCGCGGGGGCCGTCACGGAACCGGAAGGCGTGGGAGCGGGCGGCGCGGGATCGGCGATCGCCGGGTCGGGCCCGGCGTCGGCGTCCGCCTCGGCCCGGCGCTCCTCAAGGCGCTCCCCCATCCGCGTCAGCCCGGCGCCGAGCCGTCCGAGCAAACTGGGCACTCTCGACATGTTCCCGCCGTTTCCCTTGTCCCCGCAGTTGAGTCTCCCCACCGCCTACCCCCGAACCGTGCAGATGACCGTACACGGGCGGAGCCCCGCACCGAAGGACGGTGCGGGGCTCCGGAAGGTTGAGCGGCCCCGGAGTGTTTCTGCGCCGGGCCGGCCCACCGAGTGGTTCTAGTACCAGCTGTGGGACTGCCAGTACGACCAGGCGCCGCAGGGGCTGCCGTAGCGGTCGTTCATGTAGTTGAGGCCCCACTTGATCTGCGTGGCCGGGTTGGTCCGCCAGTCGGAGCCGACCGAGCTCATCTTGGAGCCCGGCAGCGCCTGGACGAGGCCGTAGGCGCCGGAACCCGAGTTGGTCGCCGTGTAGTTCCAGCTCGACTCGTTGTTCACGATGTGGCTGAAGCACTGGAACTGGTCCGACGGCACTATCTGACGGGCGATCGACTGGATCTCGGAGATCGAGTAGGAGCTCTTGACCGCGAAGTCGGTGCGGCTGGCCGAACGGCTGGCGGCCTGGGTCTCCAGATCGCGGGCCTTGGCGTCCGCTGCGGCCTTGTCGGCCTTGTCCTTGTCCGCCGCGTCCTTCTTGGACTTGGCGTCCTGCGCGGCCTGGACGCGCGCGGCCTCCTCGGCGGACTTCTTCGCCGCGGCACTGGCCTGGGCGGACTGCGCGTCCGCCTGCTGCGTCAGGGACGCGGTCTGGACCTGGGCCTGCTGTCCTGCGGGGATGTCCGCCAGGAGCGTCGAATCGGCGGCGGTGGCCTCGAAGTTGTCGTTCGAGGCGGCGGCGGGGCTGCCTGCGGCAACGCCGACGACGGCGCCAACGGTGGTGACCGCAGTGGCAGATGCCACCGCGAACCCCCGGACCGAGATCCGGCTCACACGGTTTCCTTCCAGCAGCATCCGCACGGGTGACCTCGCGGACGCAATCGTGCCCCTGGCTCTCTCCTCCCAACTGCTGGGTCACGGGAGGAACTGACCCGGTGGGCAACTCCCCTGCGGGAAGTGCCGCGTGATGCGCGGGCGGCATACGGCTCAGCTATTGAGTTGCGTGGGTACCGGGGTACCCGGGATACAGGGGTGCCGTATGCGGGGCCTGACGGATGCAAGACTCTGCCGGAAGCCGGCGCCGCTAAGCAATTCCCGGCCGCGTGTGAAACCTCACACCTCGTCCGCCTCAGAATTTTCCCCCGTCCACCCGCACAGGAAGGCGCCGCCCGGCTAAGCTGCTGCGCTTGCCCGGCGGCGCCAACTGGTGCTTACTGCCTCAGATCGAGACGTCCTCCAGCATTTCGGTCACCAGTGCGGCGATCTGTGAACGCTCGGACCGGGTGAGGGTGACATGCGCGAACAGCGGGTGCCCCTTGAGCTTTTCGACGACCGCCACGACACCGTCGTACCGGCCGACCCTCAAGTTGTCGCGCTGGGCCACGTCGTGGGTGAGCACCACGCGCGAATTGGCCCCGATCCTGGACAGAACGGTCAGCAGGACGTTCCGTTCCAGGGACTGCGCCTCGTCCACGATCACGAAGGCGTCGTGCAGCGAGCGCCCCCGGATGTGGGTGAGGGGCAGCACTTCGAGCATGCCGCGCGAGGTGATCTCCTCGATGACCTCACGGCTCGTCACCGCGGACAGCGTGTCGAAGACGGCCTGGGCCCAGGGGCCCATCTTCTCGGCCTCGGAGCCCGGAAGGTAGCCGAGTTCCTGACCGCCCACCGCGTACAGCGGCCGGAAGACCATCACCTTCTTGTGCTGCCTGCGCTCCAGGACCGCTTCGAGGCCCGCGCAGAGCGCGAGCGCCGACTTGCCCGTGCCGGCCCGGCCGCCCATCGAGATGATGCCGATCTCGGGGTCGAGCAGCAGATCGAGCGCGATCCGCTGTTCGGCGCTGCGGCCGTGGATGCCGAACGCCTCGCGGTCGCCCCGCACCAGCTTGACGTTGCCGTCCGGCGCGACCCTTCCGAGCGCCTTGCCGCGCTCGGAGAGCAGCACGAGGCCGGTGTGGACGGGGAGCCCCGCCGCCTCGGGGACGTAGAGCGTCTCCTCCTCGAAGAGCAGATCGACCTGCTCGCCGCTGAGCGGCAGTTCGGCCATGCCGTTCCAGCCGGAGTCGGTGATGGCCAGCTCCGCGCGGTACTCCTCCGCGAGCAGCCCCACCGACGACGCCTTGATCCTGAGCGGCAGGTCCTTCGATACGACGGTGACGTCGTACCCCTCCGCCTGGAGGTTCCGGGCGACGGCGAGGATCCGGGAGTCGTTGTCCCCCAACCTGTAGCCGGCGGGCAGTACGCCGGGATCGGAATGGTTCAGCTCGACACGGAGGGTGCCGCCTAGCTCGCCCATCGGGATGGGGGCGTCGAGACGTCCGTACCGGACCCGGAAGTCGTCGAGCAGGCGCAGCGCCTGCCGGGCGAAGTAGCCGAGCTCGGGATGGTGCCTCTTTGCCTCCAGCTCCGTGACCACGACGATGGGGAGCACCACTTCGTGCTCCTCGAACCGGGTCATCGCGTTGGGGTCGGCCAGCAGGACGCTGGTGTCGAGGACGTAGGTGCGCCGGTCGGGCATGCGGCGCTTTGTGCTGGTCACCACGGAAGGACGTACCCCCTCGTAAGAGGCGCATGAGGTCGGGGTGCGACGGCGTCGCGGATACGGGGACCGGGCTTCGACCGCGCTGCGCGGGCCGAGCTCCGGCCCTCCACGTCGCCCGCGCGCGGTGCGCGGTCGTCCTGGTGCAAAGGGCCTCCCGGGCGGGTGGCGTTGCGGCCACCCACTGAGATCCGACGCCCGTGGTCCGGGCGTCGACCTGGTGGGGTTATGCCCTCGAACACGCGAAGCCATGCCCCGTCATATGCCCAGAGTTCCCCCTGGGGCTCCGCCCCGACCCCCGGAAGCCCCCTTGAGGCCGCCGGACCCCAGCCCCCGGCCGGCCCGAGAAGCCCACGCCGGGTGCCCTACCGGCTCCGCCGCGGTGGGCGCGGCCGCGCGGCTCGGTGCCGGATGCCCTACCGGCTCCGCCGCGGTGGGTGCGGGTGGCGACTCCGGGTGCCCTACTAGGGGCGCGGGGAACTGCGCGGGTGCCCCAGCACGGTCCGCAGACGAAAGCCGGCCGGGGTTGCTGGGGCTCCGCCCCAGGCCCCGGGATGCCCCACCCCGCCCCTTCCCGAAACCCTCCGGGGGTTATGAAATGGGCTGAGGTACAGACCCCTGGGGCTCCGCCCCAGACCCCGTTCGCGCCTGAAGGGCGCTCGTCCTCAAACGCCGGACAGGCTGAAGATGCCCAAACCAAGCGCCCTGCCAAGGGAGAGGGATGCCGATGCCGGGCGCCCTGCCAGGAGGTGCGAGGATGCCGGCGCTGGGCATCCTGGCAGAGGGCAGCCCGCCCGGGGGCGCGGGGAACTGCGCGGGGCGGGCTCGGCCGGGGTGCCGGAACGCACCGTCAGGTGCCGTACCTCCGATGCCGCGCAGCGTAATCGCGCAGAGCCCGCAGAAAGTCCACCTTGCGGAACGCCGGCCAGAACACTTCGCAGAAGTAGTACTCGGAGTGCGCGGACTGCCAGAGCATGAAGCCCGACAGGCGCTGCTCCCCGCTCGTGCGGATCACGAGGTCGGGGTCGGGCTGCCCCCGCGTGTACAGGTGCTCCGAGATGTGCTCGACATCGACGATCTCCGCGAGCTCCTCGAAGGACGTCCCCTTCGCCGCGTGCTCCAGGAGCAGCGAGCGGACCGCGTCCGCGATCTCCTGGCGCCCGCCGTAGCCGACGGCGACATTGACCAGTATCCCGTCGATGTCGTGCGTGGCCTGCTCGGCCTCCTTGAGGACGGCCTGGGTGTGGCCGGGGAGCAGGTCCGCGTTGCCCACGTGGTGCACGCGCCAGCGCCCGTCCGCCGCCAAGTCCCGCACCGCGTCCTCGATGATGCCGAGCAGCGGGATCAACTGGTCCTCGGGGCGGTCCAGGTTGTCGGTGGAGAGCAGCCAGAGGGTGACGACCTCGACGTCCGTCTCGGCACACCAGCCGAGCAGCTCCTGGATCTTGCTGGCGCCGGCCTGGTGGCCCTGCTCGGGGCTGCGGGCCGATGCCTTGGCCCAGCGCCGGTTGCCGTCCAGGATGACGCCGATGTGCTTGGGCACCTGGTCGTGGTCGAGGCGGCCTTCCACCCGGCGCGCATAGAGCCTGTAGACCAGGTCGCGCAAACTCACCGATTCCACCCTCTCGTTGCCTTCCGGGGGCCCGCCGCCGCCCCGCACACCGGCCGCCCCAGGGAAAGCACAGTACTGCGCACGGGACATGGCGGCCCAACTCGGTCTGTCACAAGTCCGTGATAAGCAGGGAAACGTGACTGAATCGCTCCGCTTCCTCCCCGCCCCCGACCGCTACGACTCGATGGAGTACCGCCGCACCGGCCTCAGCGGCCTCAAGCTCCCCGCCGTCTCGCTCGGCCTGTGGCACAACTTCGGTGACGACCGCGCCCTGAACACCCAGCGCGCGATCCTGCGCCGCGCCTTCGACCTGGGCATCACCCACTTCGACCTGGCCAACAACTACGGCCCGCCGCCCGGCTCGGCCGAGCTGAACTTCGGCAAGATTTTCGGCCAGGACCTCTCCCCGTACCGGGACGAGCTCGTCATCTCCACCAAGGCCGGCTATCTGATGCACCCCGGGCCGTACGGCGAGTGGGGTTCGCGCAAGTACCTGATGTCCTCGCTCGACGCCTCGCTCCGGCGCATGGGCCTCGACTACGTCGACATCTTCTACTCGCACCGCTTCGACCCCCACACCCCGCTGGAGGAGACGATGGGCGCGCTCGCCTCCGCCGTCCAGCAGGGCAAGGCGCTGTACGTGGGCGTCTCCTCGTACAACAGCGAGCAGACCGGGCAGGCGGCGCGGATGCTGCGCGAGATGGGGGTGCCGGCCCTGATCCACCAGCCCTCGTACTCGATGATCAACCGCTGGACGGAGCAGGACGGGCTGCTCGACACGCTGGAGGCGGCCGGCATGGGCTGCATCTCGTTCGCGCCGCTCGCCCAGGGGCTGCTCACCGACAAGTACCTCTCGGGCATCCCGGAGGGCTCCCGCGCGTCGCAGGGCAAGTCGCTCGACCCGAACCTGCTCTCCGAGGACGTCGTACGCCGACTGCGCGGCCTGAACGACATCGCCGCCCGCCGCGGCCAGTCGCTCGCGCAGCTGGCGCTGACCTGGGTGCTGCGCGACCCGCGCATGACGTCGGCGCTGATCGGCGCGTCCAGCGTGCGGCAGTTGGAGCAGAACGTGGCGGCGCTGGCCGGACCGGCGCTCAGCGACGGGGAGTTGAAGGAGATCGACACCTTCGCCGTGGACACCGAGGGCACCAACATCTGGGCCGGACGCCGCTGACGGCACTCGGGTCCGGCGGTCCCGGAGAGGGAGCGGAAGAAAAAACGGGCCGGTCCGTGGGGGGGATACGGACCGGCCCGAGGGGGGGTTTCCACCATAACCCTTCGTAAGTGCTGCTGGGTGCCACGGCGCTCCAGAACTACGCTCCGAAACCGGGCCAGTACGGTTTCGTGGTCCCCCGCAGGGGTGACCCCGGCCTGAGCTCTCACCTTGACCGTGCAGGTCAGAGGGGGTGACGGCGGAGAGAAGCGGCGCGGAGCACCGCCCTGGAGGGCCGAGAAATCGCTCCGGCCGCACATCACCCCTCCGGCGCAAGCAGCGCGGCGCCATGTGACGGTCCGGTGCCGCTCCGTACACGACAGCGCTTACCGCGCGGAGTCCCGTGCCGCGCGCCGCAGCAGCGAGACCCCGTCCGCCTCGGCGACCCGTACGTATCCGTACCGGGTGAGCGCGAGGGCGTACTCCCGTTCCTGACGGTCGGCCGGGTAGGGCCAGGTGCCGGGCGGGTAGGGCCAGGACGGCGCGGGCCTGCGGTCGTAGGCGATCCACTGCGCCGTGGGTCGCGGGACGGCCGGGTCCCTCTCGTACAGCCTGCCCTCCACCGGGAAGGTCGGGAACAGGACGACCGTGGTGCGTGAAGTGAGCTGGGGCGCAAGGCGGTTGGAGGCGGCGACCGTCGCGCCGTCGGGGATGTGGCGCAGCAGCCCGCGTACGGCGAGGACGTGCGGGTCGGTGCGCCAGGTGGAGCGGTGCGCGAGCTGGGCGAGGGGGAAGGACGGCACGAGGACGAGGGTGACGGCCAGGACCGTCGCGAGCGAGGCCCGCACATGGCGCCGGGCGAGCGGGTCGCCGGCGGCGGCGTAGGGCCGCAGCGCGTCGATGAGCGCCGCGAACACGACGGGCATCAGGACGGCCGTGTAGTGGAAGGCGGTCCCCCAGTGGAAGGCGTTGGTGGACAGCATCCGCCAGCCGAGCGTGGGCACCGCGATCAGGGCGAGCGGCGAGCGCAGGGCGATCAGCGCGGCGGGTGCGAAGACCAGGACGAGGGTGGTCGCCTTCACCTCGGGGCGCACCGCGTCGAGCGGCGCCAGCAGGAGCGTGGTGAGCAGGGAGTGGTGGGCGGGGGCGAGGTTGGCGGCGTGTGCGTAGGTGCCCGCCGGGTTGAAGAACGGCATCGCCACCTTGAACTCCAGGGCGCTGCCGAGGAGTCCGAGCGCGGCGGTGGCGAGCCCGAGCCGGCGCGGCCCGCGCCAGGCGACGTACGCCCCGATCGCGGCCAGGGTGAGACCGAGGTCCTCCTTGACCAGCAGCAGCGGCACACCCCAGGCGACCGCGCGCCGCCAGTTGCGGCGGGCCAGCGCCTCGAGGGCCCAGGAGACCAGCGGGACCGCGAAGCACACCTCGTGGAAGTCGAAGCCGACCGCCGAGGCGATGCCCCAGCTCAGCCCGTATCCGAGGGCGACGACATGGGCGGCGCGGCGGCCCATGACGCGCACGGCCTGCCGGGCGAGCGGCACCACGGCGAGCGCGAGCAGCGCGGCCTGCGCGAGGAGCAGCGTGTACGGCGAGGGGGCGAGGCGGTAGAGCGGGGCGAGGACGGCGAGCACCGGGTGGAAGTGGTCGCCGAGGAGGTTGAAGCCGTCGCCGCGCAGCGGGGCGACGGGCGCGTCGAGGTGGGCGTAGGCGCGGACCGCCTGCTCGAAGATGCCGAGGTCGTAGCCGGTGGTGCGGACCAGCGCCTGGCGGCGGGCGGAGACGGTCGCGTACAGGAGGAAGAGCGCGGCGGCCCACCCCCACCACAGGAGGGCGGGCCTGCCGATGCGTACGCGCGGGATGCGGAAGGCGGCGGGCAGAGGCATGGTCGACGACTGCGCACGCCGCCCTACCCTTTGGTCAGCGATTGTCCCCATGTGTCCCGATGCTAGGGCCTGTCCGGCGGATCTGGTCGCCGTCAAGGCCGCCCGGCCTTGGCGTCCCAGACAAGATCCGCCGGACAGGCCCTAGCCAGTGCGGGTGGGCCTCAGGGGCTTCCGTGCTTCGATCAGGAAGCGTGTCGTGTGCGCGACGAAGGGGCCTTCGGTACGGATCTGCTCGTCCAGCGCCTTCAACCGGTCGTGGTACTCCTCGACGGTGAAGCCCGGCACCATCCAGATGACCTTGCGCAGGAAGTAGACGACGGCGCCGATGTCGTTGAACTCGGTCCGCAGCTTCTCCAGGCGCAGGTCGGCCACTTCGAGCCCCGCGCTCTCCGCCTCCTTGCGCGCCTTGCCGGGGTCGCGGCCGCCGCGCACCTCGGGCGGCTGCGGCCCCAGGAAGTACTCGACGAGCTCGAACACGCTGGCCGGGCCCACCTGTTGGGAGAAGTACGTGCCGCCCGGGGAGAGGACGCGGGCGATCTCGCTCCACCAGGTGGTGACGGGGTGCCGGCTGACCACCAGGTCGAACGCGCCGTCGGCGAACGGCAGCGGCGGCTTGTCCTCGTCGGCGACGACCGCCACTCCGCGCGGGTGGAGCAGGCCGGTGGCGCGGGCGACGTTGGGCGGCCAGCCTTCGGTGGCGACGGTGAGCGGCGGCAGCTGGGGCACGGCGGCGAGGACTTCGCCGCCGCCGGTCTGGATGTCGAGGGCGGCGGTCGCCTTGGCCATCCGCCCGGCCATCGCACGGGCGTACCCCCAGGACGGCCGCTCTTCGCTGGCCCGGCCGTCGAGCCAGGAGAAGTCCCAGCCGTCGACGGAGACGGACGCGGCCTCGTCGATCAGTTCCTCGAAGGGGCGGTTGTTGTGGTTCCTGATGTTTCGGCCCATGTTGCGGACCCTACGCGGCGGCCCCGCGAGCCACTACCGTTTATCCATGGGCCGATGGAGGGACGGAACGGGCGTGTTGAGCGTGCTCGACGGCGCCGGCACGGAGGTTCCGCTGGAGATCGCGGCGTCCTACCGGTCCCGCACCCGGGGCCTGCTCGGGCGGGACGGCATCGAGGGCGCGCTCCTGCTCACCCCGGCGAGCAGTGTGCACACCTTCCGCATGCGTTTCGCGATCGACGTGGCCCATCTGGACCGGCGGCTGAGGGTGATCGCGGTACGCACCATGGTGCCGGGCCGGCTCGGCGCGCTCCGGCCGCGCGCACGGCACGTCCTGGAGGCGGAGGCGGGCGCGATGGCGGGGTGGGGGCTGCGGCCGGGCGTCCTCGTATCGGTCGCGACCGGTCAGGATCTCAGGACTTGAGCTTGGCCGCCTGCGCAACGGCGAGCTCGACGGGGATCTGGGGCGTGTCGTCCCCGGTCACATCGACCGCGTAGTACGTCACCACGGTCGTCCCGCTCCGCACCACCAGGAAGACCATCGGCACCGGATCGCCCTGCGCCTCGCCCATCAGCTCGTACGAGAGCGCCTCGTCGCCGGCCTTCGGCGCGGGCAGCTCCTTGACCTCGGTGAAGGCGGAGGGCTCCAGATCGCCGCCCTTGGTCGTGAACCCGTCGGCGCAGGCCGCGATGGCGCTGCGCAGCCGGGGCAGCACATCCGTCGCGCCGGACGGGTGGGCGCCCAGCACCTCGGTGACGACGGTCTGGTCGGCCTGCCCGTCCTCGGTGGTGTTGGTGAGCCGCCGGAAGACCGTCGCGGAGGGGGCGGGCTGGGGTGTGCCGTTGATGACGGACACGAAGGGCATGCAGGCGTCCTTCGAGGTCCGCGAGCTGCCGGTGGGGGTGCCGCCCTCCATGGGCTCGGCCGAGTAGTCCTTCACGTCCCCGGTCACGAGCGCGGCGGCGGCGAGCTGGTCGCTGCTGAGGGCGCCGGGCGCCGCCCGCACCTCGGTGCTCGCGCTCGGCCCGGGTGCGGCTCCGGTGTCCCGCACCGAGCCTCCCGCGCCCTTGGCCCCCGCGTCGGCGGGCCCGCACGAGGCCGCGGCGGCGAGCGCGACGAGACACACCCCGGCCGTCGCCGCACGGCTCCGTAGCAGCCTTGGCTTCATACCCAGCACCGTAACAACGACTCCTGTGGATTGGCTGGGCGTCGCCCGACCGAATTCCGCCCGAGGGGGGCCGGGCACCGACCCGGCAGCCTCCGCGTACCCCGCACAGGAGCGAATAACGCCGCGGTGCTCGGCGCACCAGGGTTCGCACGGGCCGTCCGTCCGCCGGCTGCCCGTCGACTAGCCGCCGCTCCGGGTGAAACTGACCTCCACGCGTCGGTTCTTCTTGCGGCCGTCCTCCGTGGAGTTGTCGGAGATCGGGTAGTCCTCCGCGTAGCCGCGGATCTCGAACGTGATGTCAGGGGGCAGGGACAGGGAGAGTGCCTTCTGGACGGCGTCCGCGCGCTCCTTCGACAGGGTCACGCCGTGTTCGTGCGTACCGAGGTTGTCCGTGAAGCCGAAGACGCGGACGCTGGTCGCCTTCTGCTTCTTGATCTCCGCGGCGATGCCCTGGATGCGGTCGTTGGCGTCGGGCGACAGGGCCGCGCTGTCCATCCCGAACAACACCTCCGCCTGCAGCGCGAACGTGACGCTGGTATTGGTGTCCGAGCGCCGCTCCTCGCCGCCCTGGTCCTCGACGATCGACTTGATGTCCAGCACCTTGGGCGCGGCGAGCGTGCCGCCCTCGGGGAGCTTGAGGTTCGGCGCCGTCCCGTCGACCTTCATCGAGGGATCGCTGGTCGCCTCGGTGCCGGGCAGCGGCGGACTGCTGGGTGTGTCGTCGGCGTAGACGGTACTGGTGCCGGCGGCCAGGACCAGCGCGACGGCGAACACTGCGGCTGCGTGCAGGGCGGCTGTGTGCCGGGTTCTGTTCATGGCGTGATCACCCGGAGACGGGGACGGTCATGGTGGGGAAGGTGGGGAGTTGGAAGTCGACCTGTTGGGTGCCGTTCGGGGGGGCCGGGAATTGGGCGAAGAACGGGATGGTCTGCCCCGCCTTCACTCCGACGATGCCCATCGTGCACAGGCATTTCCCACCTGTGTCCCGCAACACGTAGTAGCGCTTCTTACCCACCTTGTCGATCAGCGTCGCCCCCGCCACCGAGTCGCCGCTCGCCAAGACATCCTTCTCGGTACCGACCCAGCCGGACGTGTCGACGAAGTTCTCCGCGCCGGGGTTCTTCAGCTGGCCGGCCACCGTGACGAATCCGCCGGAGTCACGCGCCACGCTGTTGATGGTGAGGACGATCCCGCCCTGCCCGGTCGACTCCGCGAGTTTGGCCGTCGGAGACGGCGCGGGCACCGAGGTGCCCGACTGCCGGCTGCCTCCGGACCCTCCCTTCGACTGCGAACTACTGCTCGCGGTACCGGATTTGTCACCTTTACTGTCGCTGCCGCATCCGCCGACAGCCAACGCCAGGGCCACAGCCATCGCTGCCGCCGTCGCCCCCCTACGGGCTCTCAACGTATGCCGAACGCTCATCGATGCCATTCCTCTGCTCGTCACTTGCGGTCAGTCGACCAGTTTCACGGTGAACAACTCTTCCGGAGCGGGCATGGGGTCGGTGGGCAGGTCCTTGCCGTCGCACGTGATCGTGACAGGAGAGGGCGGCGTGGACGTCGGAGTAGGTACGGGCGTCCGAGTGGGGGCGGGCGTCGGACTGGCGCCGGCACCCCCGCCGGGCGGAAGGGCGCACCGCAGCTCGATCAGCGCTGTGGCGGTGGCGGTGCCGTGGTCCTGCTCGGTACCCGGGATCACCGAATTGCCCACCGTGTACTGCGTTGTGACACTCGCCTTGAAGGTGAACCGGCCGGCTCCGCCGAGGCGACCGTCCAGTGCCAGCAGGTCGGCGTGGTTCTTCGCCGCGAAGTTCGTGGCCTCGGCGCGCGCATCTCCGAGGACGACGCCGTCATCGAAGAGGGTGTCGAGGCCGCCGGGCGTCATGAGCGCGGCCAGGACCCTCGGGACCAGTTCCTCCCGAGCACGCTGAGCTGCGGCCAGAGCCGCTGAATCAGCCGCCCCCTGGGCCCCGTTGCGGGTCGCCGACGCCTGCCCGACCGCGAAGAACGCGAACGCAAGAAAGAGCAAGCCCGCCACCATCACTACGTAGATGGGGAAGGCCTGCCCTCGGTCCTGGCGAAGGTATGCGATCAGCCGCCGGCCTTGATCTTGTCGATCTGCTCTTTGATCTTGTTGGTGATGGACGTGCCGATCCCCGTCGCCATGATCCCGCCGATGATCGCCACCACCACCAAAATGATCCCCAGATACTCGAACGAGGTCTGCCCCCGATCGCGTCCCGCCGCCGCGTACCGGCGTCGGGCACGCGTCACGGCCGTGTTCTTCCAGCCGCTCACCCGCATCTGCGCAGCGACGGCGGTCCTCAGCAGCGTGTCCTGCGGCATCTCGCGGCTCTCCTCCGGTTGCGGCATCGCGTACGTCACCGGGAACGTAAGCCGGGGGCCGGGAGCGCGCCGAGGGCCCAGGGGCCCAAATGCGGGCCCAAAGCGCGGGGTTACGCATGGCCCGCCCCCAGCCATCGCGCGATCGCCTCGCTGCGCGTCGTCGCATGCAGCTTGGCGAAGATGCGGTTGATGTGGTTCTTGACCGTCTTCTCACTGATGAAGCACGTGGCCGCGATTTGCTGATTGCTCATGCCCGCAGCGATCAACTCCATCACCTCGGCCTCCCGTGAACTCAGCCTGGAATCTTCCCTGTTGCGCATGGGCGTTGCCCGTCGCGCAGTTGAAGACTGTGCCACAACCGGTTGCAGTTGCGAAAGAGATTGTGCGGAAATGGTGGAGAGCGGATCCGGGCCGAGGGCCGGCGGCGGGTGCTCGCGCACGTGGGCCAGCAGGGCGTTCGCCGCCGTGGCGGTGAACGCGGCCCGCCCCTCCCTCATCCCCCGTACCGCCGCGACCAGTTCGTCCGCCGTGAACTCGCCGTGGACCAGGTAGCCCCCGGCCCCGAGCCGCAGCGCCGCCCGGACGATCTCGCTCTCCCGGCTGTACGTCAGCATCATGACCGGCGCGAGGCGCACCAGGTGCGGAAGCGCGGTCATGCCGTCGACGCCCGGCATGCGGACGTCGAGCAGGATCACGTCGGGGCGGTGGCGCACCGCGGCCTCGTACGCCTCGTTGCCGTCGGCGGCCTCCCCTGCCACCTCGATGTCGTGGCGCCCGTGCAGCAGCGCCGCAAGGCCCGCCCGTACGACCGGGTTGTCGTCCGCGACGATCACGCGCAGGGGAACCCGCGGCGCCCGAAGCGGATGCGCAGCCGGGTCCGAGGGCGGATGCGGGGTCGTGTCCGGCATGGCGGCACCTCCTGTCCAGGGATTCATGGCATCGGACCGCTCGGCTCATGCCGCGCGGGCAGCGGGAGTTCCACGCGTACCTCCGTGCCGGTCGGCGCCGCGCCCCGGCCGATCCTGATGCGGGCGCCCATCGCGGCGGCCCGCTCCACCATGCCCACCAGGCCGAAGTGGCCGGTGCGTTTCAGGGCGTCCAGGGTGGTGCCGGCCGGGAGCCCCGGGCCGTCGTCCTGGACGCGGAGGCGGAACACCGCGCCGCCCCCGGCCACCCCGGCCGCCACCTCCACCTCCGCCGTCACCTCCACCCGTGCCGGGCCGGCGTGCCGGTGGGCGTTGTCCAGGGCCTCGCTCGCGATCGTCAGGAGCTGGCGGGCCGCCCCCGCCGGGAGCGTCGGCGACGGGCCGGCCCCGAGCACCGCCCACTCCGTCCGCAGCCCGGTGCGTTCAGCGAAGTCCCGAACCAGTGAGGCCAGTTCGGGCAGCAGGTCCACCTCGCCCCGGGTGCGCCGCAGGTCGCCCAGCAGTTCCCTGGATTCCGCGGCGGCGCGGCGCGCGGCGCGGGCCACCAGGGCGGCCTTGTCGCGGACGGCGGCCGGGTCCATGCGGTCGGCGGACGCGGCCAGGCCGTCCGCGGCGAGCGCCAGACCGTGCAGGGTCTTCGCCACCGAGTCGTGCATGTCCCGGGCCAGGCGCGCCCGCTCCTCCTCCACCGCGTCGTGCACGGCGAGCCGGGCCCGGGTCTCGGTGAGGGCCTGACTCGCCGCGCCGAACCGGAACAGGAGATTGCGGATCGTCACCCCGATCGCGCCGACGATCACGCAGAAGCCCGGGAGCAACAGGGCCGAGGCATCGTCGAGTTGATGGCGGGGCCCGGTCGCGTACACCAGGGTCAGGATCGCGACCTGGAGCCCCGCGAAGACGCCCGCGCCGCGCCAGCCGTAGACCAGGCCCGCCAGCAGCGGGGTGCAGATCGTGACGTAGCCGAGCGGGGACTCCGGGGTCGCCGTGATCAGGAGGAGGGCGCCGAACACGGCGTCGACGGCGAGCAGCCACGGGTGGTTCAGGAGCAGCGGGCCGAACCGCTCCCAGTCGCGGAACAGGACGTACGAGCCCATGAAGGTGACCAGGACCGCCGCCCCCACCAGCAGTCCCGGTGCCCCGTGGGCGGCGCCGGCCAGGGCGAACGGGGCGCCTATGGCGATCATCGCCAGGCGGAAGCCGAACACCTGGCGGCACATCGCCTGGAGCGCGTTGATCTGGAGGGTGAGGGTGGGGGGCGGCACGGCCGGAGCCGCTCCGCGCAGACTCGGCATGCTCAACCCCCTGGATACGGGCGCCAGTTGAAGGGTCACTTGGGGCCTCCGAGGAAGCCCCCGAAGTCGAGGTTGGCGCCGTACACGAAACCGACGCTGAGCAGGATCAGGGTGCCCGGGAGCAGGAAGGTCGTCACGGCGAAGGTGGCCTTGGGGACGGCGCGGGCGGCCTTGCGGCGGGCGTTCTGCGCGTCGGTGCGGCGCATGTCGGCGGCGATCGCTATCAGCGTCTCCACGATGGGCGCGCCCAGCTCCTCGCCCTGCTGGAGCGCGGTCACGAACATCGCGACCTGCTCGGAGTCGTTGCGCCTGCGCAGCTCCTCGAAGGCCTGGCGGCGGCTGACGCCCATGTCCATCTGGCGCAGGGTGATCCGCAGTTCGTCGGCCCAGGGGCCCTCGTACTTGTCGGCGACCCGGTCGAGGGCCTGGCGGAAGCCGAGGCCCGCGCTGACCACGACGGCGAGGACGTCGAGGAAGTCGGGCAGGGTGCGTTCGATGTGGTCGCGGCGGACCCGGACCGCCGACCAGATGCCGACCTCCACCCAGAACAGGGCGAACGCCACCATCACCAGGGCGACGATCCAGTGGCCTTCGAGCAGCATGATCAGGGCGGCCGCCGCGCCGAGCGCGCCGTACACCGCGCGGCGCGCCGCGTACCGGTCCACGGTGAGGCCGCCGGGGTTGCCCGCGAGGTCGATCTGGCGGCGCTTCTTCGCGACGCGCCCGGGTCCCATCATCCGCAGCACGGCCGGTGCCCAGCGCATGCCGAGCCGGTCGACGGCCGAGCCGACGGCGGTGGTGCGGGTCGCGCCCACCTCCAGGGCCACCGACAGGTCGCTCGGGAGCTTCACCTCGGCCCGGTACATGCGGATGCCGAGGAACATCCCGTACACGCTCAGGCCCATCAGGGCCGCGAAGAGCAGTCCCATGTGCCGCTCACTCCCCTCTCCGGTGTCGGGTGGTCATACGTCGATGCGGGACAGGCGGCGGACCACGAAGAATCCGAGTGCGTACAGGGCGATCGAGATCAGGACCGCGGCCTGGCCGATGAACGCGCCCGTCATGCGGTCGAGCGCGCCGGGCATCACCGCGTTCAGCATGAGCAGCGCGGCCATCCCGAAGCCGGGGACGGCGTACGCGGTGACCGTCACCTGGGCCAGCGTGGTGCGCACCTCGCGCCGGGTCTCCTTGCGCTCCTCCAGGGTGGTGGTGAGGTTGCGCAGCGAGCTGACGACGGTGCCGCCGGCCCGGTTGGCGAGCACCAACGTCGTGACCAGGACGACGAGTTCGCGCGAGGGCAGTCGTTCCGCGATCTCGCCGAGCGCGTCGTCCAGGGACTCCCCCACCGCGAGCCGGTCGGTGACCCGGCCCAGCTCCTCGCCCGCCGGCGCCTCCATCTCCTCGGCCGCCATGGCGATGGCGGTACGCAGCGCGAGGCCGGCCTGGGTGGCGTTGGCGAGGATGCGGGAGAGTTCGGGCAGCTGGTTGATGAAGCGCTCGATGCGTTTCTGACGCTGCCAGTTGAGGAAGGAGTTGGCTCCCCACAGCCCCGCGAGGCCGGCGAGGGGGCCGAAGAACGAGGCGAGGACGGCCGCGGCGATCAGCCACAGCGCGGCCACCCCGGCCAGCATGTAAACGAAGAACTCGCCGGGGGTGAGGTCGAGGCCGGTCGCGGCCAGCTTCAGCTCGATGCGGCGGCCGAGCTTGGTGCCGCGCAGCCGCCGGTCCACGGCCCCGAACGGCCGGTGCCGGCCCGTTCCCGCCGGGTCGCCCTGGTTGCTGAGCCGGTCGATGAGGGCGTCGCGCCGGGCGCGCCCGGCACTGTAGGAGCGCAGCCCCAGGACCGCCAGCACCCCGGCGAGCAGGGCGACGCCGAGCGTGAGGAAGGAGAGGTTCATCTGCGCGTTCCCTGTCAGTTGGCGTGGTGCGGGTCGGGTGGTCGGGTGCGGGACGGTCAGTTGGTGTGGCGGACGGCGAGCTGTTCCGCGCTCGACGCGACTCCGTACGCCTGCGGGACCGGCTGGTTGGCGAGGTAGAGGCGGTCGGCGACGCGGCGGGGCAGCGGGAAGTAGTGGAAGCGGCCGTGGATGAGGCCGTCGGCGGCCATCGGCCGGGCGTCGAAGCGGCAGACGGTGGTGATGCGGTACGGGTCGCGGCCGTGCGATTCGAGGAGGGCGATCTCGGTGATCTTGCGGGCGCCGTCGGCGTGCCGGGTGAGCTGCACGATGACGTCGACGGCGGAGTTGATCTGGTCGTGCAGCGCCTCGAAGGGGACCTCGACCTCCGACATCGAGGCGAGCGTCTGGAGGCGCATCAGGGCGTCCTCGGCGCTGTTGGCGTGGACGGTGGCGAGCGAGCCGTCGTGACCGGTGGACATCGCCTGGAGCATGTCGAGCGACTCGCCGCCCCGGACCTCACCGACGACGATCCGGTCGGGGCGCATGCGCAGCGAGTTGCGTACGAGGTCGCGGATGGAGATGTGGCCCTTGCCCTCGACGTTCGGGGGCCGCGCCTCCAGGCGGATGACGTGGGCCTGCTGGAGCTGGAGTTCGGCGGAGTCCTCGATGGTGATGATGCGTTCGTGCGGCGGGATCAGGCCGGACAGGGCGTTGAGGAGGGTGGTCTTGCCGGTGCCGGTGGCGCCCGACACGATGATGTTGAACCGGGCCTGCACGAGCCCGGCGAGCAGCAGGAGCATGTGCTCGTCGAGCGAGCCGAAGGTGATCATTTCCTGGAGCGTGAACGACCGGGGGAAGCGGCGGATGGTGAGCGTCGCGCCGGTCAGCGAGAGCGGCGGGATGATCACGTTGACGCGCTCGCCGGACGGGAGGCGGGCGTCGACCATCGGGTTCGACTCGTCGACGCGGCGGTTGACCGTCGACACGATCCGCTCGATCGTCTGCATCAGCTGCTCGTGCGAGGCGAAGCGGAGCGGGAGCTGTTCCACGCGTCCGCCGCGCTCTACGAAGATCTGGTCGGGGCCGTTGACCATGATCTCGGTGATGGAGGCGTCTTCGAGGAGCGGCTCCAGGATGCCGAGGCCGAGCGCCTCGTCGACGACCCGGCGGATCAGCCCGGCCCGTTCGGACGTGGACAGGACCGGACCCTCGCGGCTGATGATGTGCCCGAGCACCCGCTCCAGGCGGGCCCGGCGCTCGGCGGCGGCCAGCGCGGACATCTCCGCGAGGTCGATCTCCTCCAGGAGCTTGGCCCGGTAGGAGGCGACGAGGTGGCCGTCCTCGCGCCCGGGGCCGGTCTCCTCGGGGACCGCGATGCGTGCCCGCAGACTCATGTGTCTCGTCTCCAGTCGTCTCGGGTCAGGGGTGGGGCTGAAGCTTCGGCATGGTGGAGGTGCGGGTGGCGGTGCCGAAGTCGCCGATGCCGGGGATGACGCTGGGGATGGTCACGGTGACGGTGTACGTGGCCTCGTCGCCGCCGGATCCCCCGGCCGGCACCGGGTGCAGCCATCCCCCGACCGCGGCCCGCGCCGCGGCCTCCGGGGTGACCGCCGCCGGTTCGCCCGGTCTCGCGCGGTCCAGGCTGGCCGCGCGCGCCGCCGCCCGCGCGCCCGTGCCCGCCTGGTTGGCGGCGTACGCGGCGATCCCGAGCTGGATCGCGGCGAGGCCGACGAGCAGCAGAATGGCGACGAACCCGATGTATTCCAGCGCCACTTGACCCCGGTCGCGCTCTCGGTGCGGAGGGATGCGCACGGCTCAGCGCTCCTTCACATGGGCGGCGGTGCCCTCGACGGGGAAGCCGTTGAGGACGCCCGGGATCAGGACGGGGATCTTCAGGGTGACCGTGGCCCGGTACATACCGGTCCCGTCGTCGCCGCACGCCGGAACGGCGTCGAAGGACGACGGCAGCTCGCCCTCCGCCGCCGTACGGCACGCGC
This sequence comes from Streptomyces sp. NBC_00083, assembly GCF_026343295.1. Lineage (GTDB taxonomy): Bacteria > Actinomycetota > Actinomycetes > Streptomycetales > Streptomycetaceae > Streptomyces. The sequence continues at coordinate 494,286 of NZ_JAPELY010000002.1, read as the reverse complement.
CGCCCGGGTCACTCTCGGCCGCGGCCCCGGCCCGCGCGCCCTCGTCCGCCGCGTTGCCCGCGAGGACGAAGGCGTAGCCGACCAGGGCGCACTGCCACAGCGCGACGAGCAGCAGCAGGATCAGCGGGACGACGCCGATGAACTCGATGACGGTCTGCCCCCGGTCCCGCTCGCCGGCGGGGACGCGCGCGAGCCGTTGCCGTGTCCGCCGCGACGGACGCGTGAGCAGCTCCCGTACGCGCCCCACGGGCGCCGTCCCCCGCCCCGGGTTCATCAGCCGCCCCTGCGCCGCAGGACGAGGCCCGAGCCGCGCGCGGCCCGCGCCTTCGCCCGGCCCTCGGGGGCCTTGAGCAGGCCCAGTTCACCGGCGAGCGCCCACAGGGCCGTTCTGATGGTGCTCCTGCCGTCGAGGTCGTGCAGCCGGCCCGCGTCCACGACGGCCTGCAACTCCTTGAAGTGGGCCGGCACGGCGGTCTGGGCGACCCGGGTGCCGGTGATCTTCTGGACGAGCGGGGGCTGGATCTCGGTGTTGCGGGTGTGCCGGTTGACGACGGTGGTGGTCTCCTCGGCCTTGCGGATCTGGAGCCGGTCCCACATGCGTACGGTGCGTTTGGCGCCCCGCACGGATACGACGTCCGGGGTGGTGACGAGGAGCGCCACGTCGGCCATCTCCACCACGGCGGCGTTGGCGGCGGTCATCTGCGTGCCGCAGTCCACGACGACGGCCTCGTACCGGGTGCGCAGGGCACCGATGATCTGGCGGGCGGCGCGGTCGGTGACCTCCTCGCCGCGTTCGCCCTCGCCGGGGGCGAGCAGCAGGGCGAGGCCGCTCTCGTGGTTGAAGACGGCGTCGGCCAGGACGCGCGGCGAGATGTCGGTGATCGTGGCGAGGTCGGCGATGGAGCGCCGGAACTGGACGTCGAGGTAGGAGGCGACGTCGCCGGCCTGGAGGTCCATGTCGAGCAGCACGGTGGTGCGGCCCGATGCCCTGGCGGCGAGGGCGAGTTGGACGGCAACGAGGGTGGTGCCGACGCCGCCCTTGGCGCCGGTGACGGTGGTGACGGTTCCGCCGGGCCCGGTGAAGACGTCGAGGCTCGCCCCGAGGTGACGGCGGACTCCCGCGGACCACTGGGCCGCCGCCTGGACGCGTACCGCGAGCTCTTCGTACGACAGGGGCAGCGCGACCAGGCCCCGGGCGCCGGAGTCCATGGCGGCGGAGAAGACGGCGGGCCCGGTGTCGGAGGAGATCAGGACGACGCCGACGGCGGGGAAGCGCAGGGCGACCTCGCGGATCAGTTCCAGGGCGGGGACGGGGCCGATGCGTTCGTGGACGAGGACGACTTCGGGGAGTTCGTCGAGGGACTCGGCCGCGAGCCTGGCCAGGGTGTCGAGGAGCTGCGTGGAGTCGCCGACGGGCATGGCGGGTTCGGCGTCGGGGAGCTGGCTGAGCAGGGTGGTGACGGATCGGGCGGCGTCCGCGTCGGCGACCGCCGGAAGGATGCGAGTGGTCATCCGCGCCTCACTGGTCCTTTTCGAGCCGGTACGTACGGTCACCGGGCGGGATCGTGGTGTCACCGTTGCCGCGGCCGACGAGCGCGAGGCGGACATGGGTGGCGAACGACTCGGCGTAGGCGACGCGTTGGGCGTCGAGGGTGCTGAGGGCGAAGGTGATCGGGACGGCCTGGGTGGTCTGGTTCTTGTCGGACGCGCTCGGCGTGAGGGCCTGGACGGCGCCCACCTGGATCACCCGGGCGTTCGCGACGATGAGCTTGGACTCCGGGGTGTCGCCCTGTTTGGTGGCGGCGAACGTGGCGAAGATGTTGACGCTGTCGTTCCCGTTGATCTTTCCTGCCACTCCGGTCGCCGCGTCGATCATGATGGCGATCTCCTGTTCACCGGGCTTGAGTTGGGGCCGGTCGGTGAACATGCCGTCCTGGAGCAGGGAGCCCTTGGTGAGGTGGGTGGCGGCCATCTTGCCGATGACGTCGGAGAGGTCGGTGACGGCGCCCTGGGAGAGCCAGCGTTTGGGCATGCTCGTCTTCTCGAACTGGTCGGACCTGAGCGTCGCGTAGGCGTCTATGTCGTCCTTGAGCTGGTACGCCGTCACCTCGGGGCCCACCTTGGAGTCCACGTCGCTGATCACCGTGAACACCCCGGCGAACGCGCCGAGGGCGCAGAGGGCCGAGAGGAGGAGAAGGATGATGCCACGGCGCTGGCGGGAGTTCATCGACCGTACGACCTCGTTCGCTGACGTGGGGCAGGGCGGGCAAGTGGCGGGCTGCTGAGGCGCGTCGGGGTCAGGGGCCCGGGGCGATGGCGCGGCGGCGCTCGGCGCGGGTGAGGGGCCTCGCGTGGTGGGCGGAGGCGGGGACGGGGCCGAGCGCGGAGGGGCCGTACGCGGTGGCGGGCTCCTCATCGGGCGGCTGCTGCGAGGAGCAGAATCCGCAGCGGTCGCCGATGAGTTCCATGGCGCACCAGCGGCACTGTTCGCGCCGTACGGAGGCGACGAGCTGGTAGAGGACCGCGATGTCGGGGAGGTAGGCGACGAACTCGGTCAGCTTGCCGGTGCCCCACCAGGCGGCCGAGTCGGCGGGCGGCGCGGCCTCCTGCACGGCTCCGGCTCCCCAGGCGGGGGCGAGGGTGGCGGTGACCCAGTCGGCGCCCACGGCGCCCCTGGCCACCAGGAGGTGGGAGGCGAAGTCGGGCCCCGTGAGCGTTTCCGCCGAGCCGACCTTGACGAGCTGGGGCTGCGGGTTGGCGAGCACCGCGAACTGGCTGCCCGGCATCCAGGACCTGGCGTGCGCGGTGAGGCCGACCGGGATGCGCTCCAGGCGGGTCACCGAGTTCAGGACGGCGCCCGCGTGGATGTAGTGGGAGAGCAGCCTGGCGGCCGACGCGATGACGCCGGGACTGAAGTCGCATACGGAGAGCTGCCTCAACTGACGGACCAGTACGGCGAGTCCGAGCGGCGGCAGCGGGGATTTGATCAGCGTGATCCGGTCGGTTTCCAGAAGCGAGCGCACCGTGTGCAGCCGGCGTTCATGGGCGGCGGAAAGGGACGCCGGATAACAGGCGACGACGTAACCGTGCTGTTCCAGGAGACGGCTCATGTCGACGAGCGCCGAATCGAGGGGCTGGGCGGCCGGCGACTGGAGCAGCGCCGCGAGCGGCGTCTGCGGATCGGTCGGCGCCAGCACCAGATCGGGGCTGGTGACAGCTATCGCGGTCGGCATGGCGCGGGCCCCCGTTCACTGATCGCGGTCGCCACCTGCGGCCCCCGGTTCCCTCGGCCGGGAGGGCCCGTGCGCGCCCCCACGACCGCAACTGATCACTGCGTTTCCCACCTGCCTCAGCACTTTATCCACGACATACGGGCGGGAGAACCGTCTTCTCCTTTCCTGTGTGCCCCCGCGGCCGGAATTGGTACCAGTGGGGCGGCAGTTGCGTGCAAACTCGGCCAGTTCCACGGCCTGAATTGATCCCTCCCTCCTGATGCCCGGCCGGGGGCGCCCGGGGGCCGGGGCGTGCGGGGTGTCCGCGGACGGGTCTCCGCGCGAACCCTTGACAACCCAATTGGTCTGGACCATCTTGTGCGACCAGGGCGCCCACCCCCTCTCTCCGTCCCACTCCCCACCCTCCCCACTCCCCTTCCGGAGGCAGCACGTGAACCGCGCGAGACATGCAAGGCTGGGCCTGGCCGTGGCCGCGGCCGGCGCCCTGTCCATAGCCGGACTGTCCGGCACCGCCCAGGCGGCGGACGTCAACAACGCCAAGAACGCCGGGTTCGAGTCGGGCCTCGGCGGCTGGACCTGTTCGGGCGGCAGCGGCGCCACCGTGTCGTCCCCGGTGCACGGCGGGACCGCCGCCCTGAAGGCCACCCCCGCGGGCTCCGACAACGCCCAGTGCGCGCAGACCGTCAGCGTCAAGCCCAACTCGACGTACACGCTGAGCGCCTGGGTGCAGGGCAGTTACGTCTACCTCGGCGCGAGCGGCACCGGCACCACCGACGTCTCGACCTGGACGCCCGGCACCGGCAGCGGCTACGCCCAGCTGACCACCACCTTCAAGACCGGCGCCTCGACCACCTCGGTGCAGATCTACACGCACGGCTGGTACGGCCAGCCCGCGTACTACGCCGACGACATCTCCGTGTACGGGCCCGACGGCGGCGGGGGCGGCGACCCGGCTCCGACGGTTCCGGCGGCGCCCGGCGGCCTCTCGGTCGGCTCGGTGACCTCGTCCTCGGTGAACCTGTCGTGGGGCGCGGTCTCCAACGCGACCGGGTACAACGTCTACCAGGGCGGCACCAAGGTGCAGTCGGTGACGGGCAGTTCGGCGACCGTGACCGGGCTGAGCGCGTCGACCTCGTACCCGTTCCAGGTGACCGCGACCAACGCGGCGGGCGAGTCCCCGAAGTCGGCGGCGGTCACCGCCACCACCTCGGCCTCCGGCGGCACCCCGCCGAGCGGCGGCGGCACCGTGCCCAAGCACGCCGTGACCGGCTACTGGCAGAACTTCAACAACGGCGCCACCGTCCAGAAGATCAGTGACGTGCCGGCGAACTACGACATCATCGCGGTCGCCTTCGCCGACGCCACGACCACGCCGGGCGCGGTGAGCTTCACGCTCGACTCGGCGGACCTCGGCGGCTACACCGTCGACCAGTTCAAGGCGGACATCGCGGCCAAGCACGCGGCCGGGAAGTCGGTGGTCATCTCGATCGGCGGCCAGAACGGCACGATCTCGGTGAGCGACTCCGCCTCGGCGAACAACTTCGCCAACTCGGTCTACGCCCTGATGCAGACGTACGGCTTCGACGGCGTCGACATCGACCTGGAGAACGGCCTCAACTCCACGTACATGACACAGGCGTTGAAGTCGATCGCCGCGAAGGGCGGCAGCAGCACCGTCATCACGATGGCCCCGCAGACCATCGACATGCAGTCCCCGTCGAACGAGTACTTCAAGACGGCGCTCAACATCAAGGACATCCTGACCGTCGTCAACATGCAGTACTACAACAGCGGTTCGATGAACGGCTGCGACGGCAACGTCTACTCGCAGGGCACGGTCGACTTCCTGACCTCGCTCGCCTGCATCCAGCTCCAGGGCGGCCTCGACCCCTCGCAGGTCGGCCTCGGCCTGCCGGCCTCCCCGTCCGGCGCGGGCAGCGGCTACGTCTCGCCGTCCGTGGTGAACGCGGCGCTCGACTGCCTGACCAAGGGCACGAGCTGCGGGAACTTCAAGCCCGCCAAGACCTATCCGACCCTGCGCGGCGCGATGAGCTGGTCCACCAACTGGGACGCCAAGTCGGGCAACGCCTGGATCAACGCGGTCGGGCCGCACGTCCACGCCCTGCCGTAACCCGCACGACGTACGACGGCGGCGCCCCCCGCTCCCCCGGGAGGCGCCGCCGCGTGCTGTCCTGTGCCGTCTAGCGGGTCACGGCTTGGGCAGGGTGCACCCCGCGCGGTTCAGGTCGATCTTGTTGCCGGCGCCGACGCAGGGGACGATGAGGTAGGTCTCCTCGGCGTAGTTGATGCCCTGACGGACGGTGACGTTGCCGTTCTGGTCGACCTCGCACGGGTTGTTCTCCGTGCACCGCTCGCCGTCCTCATTGCCGGTGTTGTTGACGGCGACGACCTTGCCGGTGGTCGTGTCGATCACCGGGGAGCCGGAGGTGCCGCCGATGGTGTTGCAGGACGAGGTGTAGCGGACCGAGTCCTTCCAGGTCCAGTCGCCCTCCTTCAGGCGGTAGACGAAGCCGTCCACGTTGCAGCTGTACGTCCGCTTCCAGTACCCGGAGACGACCTTGATGGCCGTCCCCTGCGTCGGGTGCGCGTCGTTGAGGGTGAGCGCGCTGATCCCGTACTGGCTCTGGATCTTGGCGTACGTGGTGGTGAGCTGGTAGATCGATATGTCCGTGTCGGTCATCGTGGCGTACGCGACCTTGCCGGCGCGCAGGGTCGCGACCTTGGAACCCGCGGCGTTCAGGAGCGAGAACGACCGGGACGACGGCTGGTCGGTGATGACTTCGCCGGCGGCGGGGAAGCCGGTCTCCAGGCAGTGGCCGTTGGAGAGGACGAGCGCGGGGTCGTTCGGCTGCGAGTTGGGCATCCGGACCACGGAGCCGGAGCAGTTGCTCAGCGCCACCGTGCCGGCGAAGTTGACCGCCTTCACGGCGGGCTTGGCGGCGGGCTTGGCGGACGTCGCCGATGGTGCGGCCAGGGCCGGGGCTGCGGAGGCTCCGACGAGGAGCAGGCCGAGCAGCGCGCCGACGAGAGGCTTCTTCATGTGGGGGTTCCCCTCTGAATGACGGTGCCGAAGATCTTTCGGCTTGTCATGGGCACCGCCATTCTTGGGGCCTGGCGCCCCAACCGACAAGTGGGCGAACGCAGTTGATCGTCGCCGAATTGCCCCGTCCCGCCAGGTTCTTCGCCTATACGGGGCCCAGCCCCTGCGCGATGAACCGCGCGGCGGTGGACACCCAGGGGCCGAGGGAGGCGGGGAGGCAGAGGGCGTAGATGAGCGGGAGGGGCGCGAACAACGTGAAGTTGGCCCACTTTTCGATGAGGTAGTCGCCGGAACAGCCCGCCGCCATGAGCGCGAGGACCTTCAGGAGGGACCCGAGGAGGTGGCCGCCGACGAGGGAGCCCAGGACGTAGACCACCCCCCACATCACGGCCGGCCCGTGCGGGCTCGCGTACATCTCGCGGATGCTCACGCCGGCCAGCAGCAGAGCGGCGTTCGAGAGCAGGAACGCCGGCGTCCCCATCCAGAAGCCGACGTCGGTACCCAGCTTCGCCCGACCACTCTTCGCCGGGGCGCCCTCCGGCGCGGCACCGTCCGGCGCGGCACCCTCCGGCGCGGCACCCTCCGGCGCGGCACCCTCCGGCAGCGCACTCTTCGGCACGGTCACCTTCACACCGGAGACCACGACCCCGGCGACCGCGACACCGGCATCACCCGCGTTCCCGGCCGGGGACATCGTGCCCAGCCCGTAGGTCGTCTCCTGGCCGGCCACCTCCCCCGCCACCACCCGGCCGTCCGCCCCGCCGTCGCCGCGCAGGGACATCTCGTCGCCCAGCCGCTCCAACGAGACGCGCAGGGCAGCCAGTTCGGCGTCGGCGGTGTCGATGAAGCGGTCGTACTCGTCGAGCGTGAGGCCGGGCTCCGCCGCGGGTTCGTCGCGCTGCTCCGGGGCGGCGTGCAGGAGCCGCAGTTCCTCGGCCTCCCTGCGGTACTCCTCCGCCGCGCGACGGGCCTCGGTCAGCAGCCGCTCGGCCACCTCGCGATCCTGCTGGGCCTCCTTCAACTTTCCCTGCACGGAGCGGAGTTTGAGGCCCGATTCCTGGAGCTCGGCCTGGATCTCGGCGTACGCCTCGGCCCGGCCCGCGGCGCGGGCGCGGACGGCCTTGCGTTCCAGCGCCTCGCACCGCTCCTCCAGGGAGCCCACCGCGTGCAGCAGCACGGTGACGATGCGGTCGGCCTCGCCGCGGTAGGTCTCGGCGTCCGCACCCCGGTCGAGGAAGACGTTGAGGGTGTAGTCCCGCTGCTCGATCCGCTGATCGCGGCGCGCCTGGTACACGCGCCCGTCGCCGGATGCCTCTCCGCGCATTCCGCCGGCCCTCCGAGTCCACTCGATCGAACACAGCACTTTAGCGCTCCGGCTTGTTCAACGTGCCTCGTGTTACGTCGAGTTGGTACCCGAAAGTGATGCACTCGGGCGCTAGATGACCAGGCTGAGCAGGGCCGCCACGACGAAGCCCGCCACCGAGAGGACCGTTTCCAGGACCGTCCAGGACTTCAGGGTGTCGCGCTCGGTGATGCCGAAGTACTTGGCGACCATCCAGAACCCGCCGTCGTTGACGTGCGAGGCGAAGATCGAGCCCGCCGAGATCGCCATGATGATCAGGGCGAGGTGGGCCTGCGAGTAGCCGGAGCCCTCCACCAGGGGGACCACGATGCCGGCCGTGGTGACGATCGCGACCGTCGCCGAGCCCTGGGCCACGCGCAGGACGACCGAGATCAGCCAGGCGAGGAGGATCACCGGGAGGCCGACGCTGTGGAAGGTGCCGGCGAGCGCGTCCGCGATGCCGGAGGCCTTCAGGACCGCGCCGAAGATGCCGCCCGCGCCGACCACGAGCAGGATGTTGCCGACCGGCTTGAGCGATGAGGTCGAGACCGTTTCGAGCGACTTGCGGGACCAGCCGCGCCGGATGCCGAGCAGGAGGTAGGCGAGGACGAGCGCGATGGTCAGGGCGACGAACGGGTTGCCGAAGAACTCCAGCACCGAGCGGAGCGTGGAGGGGTCCAGGGCGATCGAGGAGAACGTGGCGGCGAGGATGAGGATCAGCGGGGTGCCGATGATGGCGAGCACCGCGCCGAGCGACACCGGCTCCTCGCGCGGGGTGACGCCGGAGGCCTCCTGCTCGGCGGCGACGGCGGCCTTCGCCTCCTCGGCGGCCTCCACCATGTCCTGCGGGACCTCGACGAAGATGCGCTTGCCGATCCAGGCGGCGTAGCCCCAGGCGGCCAGCACGGCCGGGATGCCGACGAGGGCGCCCATCAGGATGACCCAGCCGAGCGAGACGTGGAACAGGCCGGCGGCGGCGACCGGGCCGGGGTGCGGCGGCAGGAAGGCGTGGGTCATGGACAGGCCCGCGAGCAGCGGCATGCAGTAGAGCAGGATCGACTTGCCGGACCGTTTGGCGGCGGCGTACACGATCGGCGCGAGGACGAAGATGCCGACGTCGAAGAAGACCGGGATGCCGAAGATCAGGCCGGTCAGGCCCATCGCGAGAGGGGCGCGCTTCTCGCCGAACAGCCGGAGCAGCCGGCCGCTCAACACCTCGGCGCCGCCGCTGACTTCGAGGATCGCGCCGAGCATCGTGCCGAGCCCGATGATGATCGCGACGTGTCCGAGGATGCCGCCCATGCCGGACTCGATGACCGAGACGGCCGCGGACTTCTGGACGGTGCCGAAGAGTTCGGTGACCGAGAGCCCGGCGCCGAGGCCGACGGCTATGGAGACCGCGAGCAGCGCCACGAAGGGCTGGAGCCTGACCTTGATGATCAGGAAGAGGAGGAGCGCGATGCCGAGGACGGCGACGGTCAGCAGACCGGCGGTGCCGCCGACGAGGGGCAGGATGCCGCCCGTGTGGACGGGGGGCGGCGGGGTGGCGGCCGCGACAGCGTGGAACAACATGTGCCAACTCCGTTGTCGAGCAGGGGGGTTCCAGGGCAGGGGGGACCGCGGCACGGCGCCCCGGCGGTCCGGGGCGCCGCACCGTGCGGCGGGTCGAGCGGTTTGACTAAGGCGGTCAAGGAACTAGGCGTCCAGGACCGCGAGGGCGTCGATCTCGATGAGGAGGCCGGCCGGGAGCCCGACGTACACGGTGGTGCGGGCGGCGGCGGGGGCCTTGAGGCCCTGCTCCTCGAAGTACGCGTTGTAGATCTCGTTCATCTCCGCGAAGTGGTCCACGTCGGTGAGGTAGACGCGCATCATCATCACGTCGTCCCAGCTCGCGCCGCCCTCCTCCAGGATCGCCTTGACGTTGGCGAAGGTCTGGAGGGTCTGCTCGCGCAGGGTGGGGCCGGCCGGGGTCGGGGCCTGGCCCTCGACGGCGGGAAGGAAGCCGACCTGGCCCGCGACCTGGAGGATGTTCCCCTTCTTCACGCCGTGCGAGAACTTGGCGGGCGGGGCGGTGTGCGTGGACGGGGTGATGGCGGTCTTATCGTTCATCGGAACTTCCTTGTGCGGATGGGGTGTTGGGTGCGGTGCCGGAGTACTCGCGGCTGATGGCTTCCGCGGTGCTGCGCACCTGGGGAAGCAGGGTGAGGAGTTCCTCGGCGGTGACGACGACGTTCGGCGCGGACACCGACATGGCGGCGACGATCCGGCCGTCCGCACCGTGGATGGGGGCCCCGATGCAGTTGATGGACTCCTCGTGGCCACCGAGGTCGGTGGCCCAGCCCTGTTCGCGCACCGCCGCGAGTTCCTTGAGGAAGGCGGCGGCGTTGGGTGTCGAACGGGACGTGTAGGTGGGGTAGTCGAGCTTCTCCGCGACGGCGCGGCGCTCGGCCTCCGGCAGGTCGGCGAGGAGCAGCTTGGCCACGGCCGCCACGGTGATGGCGACGGGCTTGCCGATGCGCGAGTACATCCGCACCGGGTAGCGGCTCTCGACCTTGTCGATGTAGAGGACCTCGCCCTCCTCGTGCACGGCGAGGTGGACGGTGTGCCCGATGCGCTCGTTGAGGGCGACCAGGTGGGGGTGGGCGATCTCGCGCACGTCCAGGTTCTCGACGGCCTCCTGGGCGAGCGCGAAGAGGCGGGCGCCGAGCCGGTAGCGCTGGTCCTCCTGGCGGTAGACGAGCCCGTGCTCGTGCAGGGTCCGCAGGAGCCGCAGCGCGGTGGACTTGTGCACCCCGAGCCGGTCGGCGACCTGCCCGAGGTCGGCGGGGCCCTGCGCGAGCAGCGGCAGGATGCTCAGCGCCCGGTCGACGGTCTGGCTCATGACGTACGTACCTCCTGGTCGTCCCCCGTCCACCCGGGGCCGAGACGAAGTCTCCCCCAGGCGGTGGCGTCCAGGGCCACGAGCCGGTCGGCGTGGGCGCGCGGCGGCGGCTGGGTGAGGTCGCCCGGCACGGTGAGGACGGCGGCGGCCATCAGGTGCCCGTGCCGGATGCGGTCGCGCACGGGCAGGTCGCGCAGGGTGGCGCTGAGGAACCCGGCGGCGAAGGCGTCGCCCGCGCCGACCGGGGCGACCACGTCGACGCGCAGCGCCGGCTCGGCGACCCGGCCGGCGCCGCGGGCGAAGACGGTCGCGCCGGCCGCGCCCCGCTTCACGACGAGGACGTCCGGCTCGGGCAGCGCGGCCCGCACGGCCTCGGGCCCGCGCATCCCCCACGCGTCCTCGGCCTCGTCCTCGCCGACGAAGACGAGGTCGGCGCCGCGGGCGAGGTCGAGCAGGACCCGGGGCCCGGCCGCGTCCCGCCACAGGCCCGGCCGGTGGTTGACGTCGAAGGAGACCAGCGGACGGCCGGGCCTGCGCACGGTCAGGTCGCGCATCAGGGCCAGGCAGTCGGCGGAGAGCGCGGCGGTGATCCCCGAGAGGTGCAGGATCCGGCCGGCCCACAGGTCGCGGTGGGGCACGGTGGCCGGCGACATGGCGGAGGCCGCGGATCCGGCGCGATAGTAGAGCACCTCGTGGCCGTCGGCGGCGCGGTCGTCGGCGGTGCGGAAGTAGATGCCGGTGGGGCGGTGCGGATCGCGGCGCACGGCGCGCACATCGACGCCGTACGAGCCGATCGCCTCCACGAGGTGGTCGCCGAACCCGTCCGCGCCGACCCGGCTGACCCAGCGCGCGGTGTGCCCGGCGGCGGCGAGCGCGCAGGCGACGTTGGACTCGGCGCCGCCGATCGTCCGCTCGAAGGCGGGTACGTCGGCGAGGCGGCCCGGCCGGACGGGAAGGAAGGTGACCATGGACTCTCCCAGGCACACGACGTCGACGGCGGTGTCGACGGGTGGGTCGACGGCGTCCGCGCCGGCCGGGGATCCGGTGGTCACTGCTGGCTCCTCACTGCTGGGCGGCCCGGGGCGACTGCCGTGCTGCTGGCTGGCTGGTCATTGACCCGGCGTTGGCCCGGATGTTAGACAGCTTCAAGCGATATGCGCAATGGGTGTTGCAAATGATGCAACGCCACCCCGAGGAGGGCGAGGTTTCCGTGGCAGCCACCGATCGCGAAGACAGGCTTGCGGCGCTCGACGCCGAACGCGTCGACCACCGCTTCAAGGGGCTGCCGCCGGACGCGGAGGGGCTCACCGTGGCCGAGCTGGCCGCAGAGCGCCGCAACCTGTTCACCGGTGGCTTCACCACGCCGGTCCTCGCACTGTCCGCGGAGTCGCTCGACCACAACCTCGCCCTCCTGGAGACGTACGCGGAGCGCCACGGCCTGGCGTTCGCGCCGCACGGCAAGACCTCGATGGCGCCCCAGCTCTTCGCCCGCCAGATCGAGCGCGGGGCCTGGGGGATCACCCTCGCGGTGCCCCACCAGGTGCGCGTGGCCCGCGCGTTCGGGGTCGAGCGGATCTTCCTCGCCAACGAGCTCGTCGACGCGGCGGCCCTGCGCTGGGTCGCCGGCGAGCTGGAGCGCGACCCCGCCTTCCGCTTCGTCTGCTACGTCGACTCCGTGCGCGGCGTCGAGCTCATGGACGAGGCGCTGCGGGGCGGTTGCGCCCGGCGGGTGGACGTGGTGGTGGAGCTCGCGGCGGGCGAGGGCGCGCGCACCGGGGTGCGGACCGAGGCGGAGTGCGCGCGGGTCGCCGACGCGGTGGCCGGCACGGACACGCTGCGGCTCGTCGGGGTCGCGGGGTACGAGGGCGAGGTGCCGTCGGCCGACCCCGAGCGGGTACGGGCCTACCTCGCCCGGCTCGTCTCGCTCGCGGCCGACTTCGACGAGGCGGGGCGGTTCGGCACGCTCGGTGTCGACGAGATCGTGCTCAGCGCGGGGGGCTCCGCGTGGTTCGACTCGGTCGCGGACGTGTTCGCGTCCGTGCCCGAACTGTCGCTTCCCGTACTGAAGTTGCTGCGTTCCGGGGCGTACGTGTCGCACGACGACGGGCACTACCGGAAGCTGACGCCGTTCAACCGGGTGCCGTCCGAGGGCGCCCTCCAGCCGGCGTTCCGGCTCTGGGCCCAGGTCGTCTCCCGGCCCTCCCCGGAGCAGGCGTTCATCAACGCGGGCAAGCGGGACGCGGCGTACGACCTCGACCTGCCCGAGGCGCAGGTGGTGCGCGACGCCCGGACGGGAGAGGTGCGGGACGCCTCCGGCATCTCGGTGACGGGGCTCTCCGACCAGCACGGGTGGCTTCGTACGGAGCCGGGGGTTTCGCTCGCCGTCGGGGACTGGGTGGGGGTGGGGCTCTCGCATCCGTGCACGGTGTTCGACAAGTGGGAGCTCATTCCGCTCGCCGAGCGGGACGGCACGGTGACGTCCTACATCCGCACCCTGTTCTGACCCCCTGGGGCTCCGCCCCAGACCCCGTTCGCGCCTTAAGGGCGCTTGTCCTCAAACGCCGGACGGGCTGGGATTGCTCGGGATGGCCACGCTGCCCAGGCCGGCTCACCTGGGGGCGCGGGGCTGCGACACATGCGCGGCTCCACCGCGGTGGGCGCGACGCGGGGTGCCCTACAGGGGCGCGGGGCTGTGACACATGCGCGGCTCCGCCGCGTGGGCGCGACGCAGGGTGCCCTACAGGGGCGCGGGGAACTGCGCGACCAGCCACGCACCGTCCGCAGACGTCATTCGGGGGAAGCACGACTCACAGAGAGGCCCACCCATGGACCTGGTTATTCGCGACGCGCGCGTCATCGACGGCACGGCGACCCCCTCCTACCGCGCCGACCTCCACCTCACCCGAGGCCGCATCGCCGCGATCAGACGCCCCGGCGACCCCACCCTCACCGGCGCCGCACGGCCCACCCGCGTGGTCGACGCGGCCGGGCTCGCGATCGCCCCCGGGTTCATCGACATGCACGCCCACTCCGACCTCGCCCTGCTCCGCGACCCCGACCACAGCGCGAAGGCCGCCCAGGGCGTCACCCTGGAGGTGCTGGGCCAGGACGGGCTCTCCTACGCGCCCGTCGACGACCGCACCCTCGGCGAGGTCCGCCGCGCCATCACGGGCTGGAACGGCGACGGCGGCGACATCGACTTCGACTGGCGCACCGTCGGCGAGTACCTCGACCGCCTCGACCGCGGCATCGCGGTCAACGCCGCCTACCTCGTCCCGCAGGGCACCGTCCGGATGCACGCCGTCGGCTGGGACGACCGCCCCGCCACGTCCCAACAGCTCGACCACATGCGGCAGTTGGTGGCCGAGGGGCTCGAACAGGGCGCCGTCGGCATGTCCTCCGGCCTCACCTACACCCCGGGCATGTACGCCACCGACGCCGAGCTCACCGAGCTGTGCCGGGTCGTGGCCCGGTACGACGGCTACTACTGCCCCCACCACCGCTCCTACGGCGCGGGCGCCCTCGCTGCGTACGAGGAGATGATGCGGCTCACCCAGGACGCCGGCTGCGCCCTCCACCTCGCCCACGCCACGATGAACTTCGGCGTGAACGAGGGCCGCGCGCCCGAGCTGATCGCGCTGCTCGACGGCGCCCTCGCCGCCGGCGCCGACATCTCGCTCGACACGTACCCGTACACCCCCGGCTGCACGACGCTCGTGGCGATGCTGCCCAGCTGGGCCGGTGAGGGCGGGCCCGGGGCCGTGCTCGCGCGGCTCCGTGAGGAAGCGAGCGCCGAGCGCATCCGGCACCACATGGAGGTGATCGGCGCCGACGGCTGCCACGGCGTGCCCATCGACTGGAGCACCATCGAGATCTCGGGCGTGAGCCACCCCGCGCTCACCTCGCATGTCGGCAGGACCGTCGCCGAAACGGCCGCCCTGCGCGGCGAGACGCCCTGGGCGACCGCGCGCCGGCTGCTCATCGACGACGAGCTGGGGTCGACCATCCTCCAGCACGTCGGCCACGAGGAGAACGTGCGGGCCATCATGCGCCACCCCGTGCACACCGGCGGCAGCGACGGCATCCTCCAGGGCGACAAGCCCCACCCGCGCGCCTACGGCACCTTCCCGCACTATCTCGGGCACTACGCACGGGAGTTGGGCGTCCTCACGCTCGAAGAGACCGTCGCCCACCTCACCTCGCGCCCGGCGGCGCGGCTGCGGCTGCCCGACCGGGGCCTGATCCGTGAGGGCTACCGCGCGGACCTCGTCCTGTTCGACCCGGACACCGTCGCGGCGGGCTCCACGTTCGCGGCCCCGCGCACCTTGCCCGTCGGCATCCCGCACGTCCTGATCGACGGCCGGTTCGTCATCGAGGACGGAAAGCGGACCGACGTCCTGGCGGGCCGCTCGGTACGGCGGACGCCCTGGGCTCGCTGAGCGGTCCCGTCGCCAGGGCGCGCGCCGCCGTCAGATAGACGGTGCGCAGCGGGCCGTACTCGGCCGAGTAGGCGAGCTGAGTGAGGGCGAGGGCCTGCAGGGCCTTGGCGCTGCGCAGCGCGGCGCCGGGCACGGCGGCGTCGATCACCTGGTCGAGCAGCTCGATCACCCTGTCGTAGTGGGGTGCGGGGGCGTCGTACTCCCGCCGCGCGGCGGCGAGCAGCCTCCGCCGGCGCAGCCGTCCAGGGGACCCGTCGGTCACGGTCATGGCCACTGCCTCCAGGTGCGTACGGGCGACGGACGTGCGGCCGTGCCACAGGACGCTAGGAACACCCCGCGCACCGGCACAACACCGCGGGGCCGCGCGTGGCTCATTCCGCTCCGGGGCCCGTGCGCGGACGGACCCGTACCGTCACCGTGTCCGTGCCCCCGGCCGGAGTGACGTGCAGGGTGCGCGACGCGGTGTCCCACTCCCCCGCCGTGCCGCCGGTGACCGTGCCGCCGTGCGGGAAGAACCGGGCGGGCAGGTACAGCTCGGTGTCGCCCCGCACGCCCGGCTCCGGACGCCAGCTCACCGTCAGGGTGCGGCGCGGCTCGTCCCAGTCGTACGCGACCGGGTCCCCGGCGATTGCGCGCGGGCGGGGCCGGTCGAGGACCGGCAGGAGCGGGGTGGGGCGCAGTTGGTGGTCCCAAGGGGCCCAGGATCCGGGGTCGTTGGACCAGTAGGCGGTGCCGGCGCCCATCGTGTCGGCGAGGGCGCGCACCGTGGCGACGTAGTCCAGGGCCCCGGGCAGGGTCGCGTCGAGGCCGTACTCGCCGATGACGACGGGCGCGCCGAGCCGCCGGGCGGTCTTCTCGGTCTGCTCGCGCCAGGAGGCGAGCGTGCGGTCGACCCACTTCTTGCCGTCACCGGTGTAGCCGCCGCCGAGGTCCATGGGGAGCGGGTAGAGGTGCGGCGCGTAGGCGATGCGGGCCGCGTCGCCGGTGCCGCGCGGGTCGGTGAGGTGGGGAAGCCCGCTCGGCAGGCCCCAGTTGGCGCTGACCGCCTCGGGTTCCACGAAGATCCACGAGTCGTGGTCGACGGCGCGGACGGCGGCGATGGTCTCCCGGTAGAGGGCGGCGAGCGGTCCCGCCTCGAAGGCGGGTCCCTCGACGCTGCCGCCGAAGGGCTCGTTCATCAGGTCGTAGCCGAGGACGGCCGGATCGTCGGCGAACCGCGCGGCGACGTGCGCCCACGCGGCGGCGTAGTGCGCGCGAAGATCGCGGCTCGCCTTCCGCGTGCCCCAGAAGTGGTCGAAGGCGCGCACCGTGCCGGGCTCGATGTACGTGAGCTCCCACGGGTCCCGCGCGGCGACCGGCAGCCCGTCGGACTCGGTGGCCCAGGCGGGCGCTCCGTTGCCTTTGACGGCGGGGCCGTACACGTCCTGGTGCAGGTCGAGCATGACGTGGACGCCGCGCGCCCCGTACCAGCGCACCCGTTCCGCGACCCGGGCGAGGTAGCCGTCGTCGTACGTGCCGGGGCTCGGCTCCACGGTGCGCCACTGGATGAGCAGGCGTACGAAGTCGGAGCCCAGCTGGTCCGTCTCGCGCCGCACGTCGGCCTCCGTGATCCAAGGGAGGCCGTCGGGGCGGGACTTGGCGCTGCTCGCGGTGTTGAGGCCGGACAGCACGAGCGCGCGGCCCCGGTCGTCGGTGATCCAGCGGTGGCCGGTGGCCGTGTGCGCGGGGCCGGCTCCTGCGGGGCCGACCGCCACGAGGAGCGCGGCGGCGACGGCTGCGGCCGCGACGGCCGTCACCGCCCTGACCGCTGCCGCTCGGGCCGCTCGTGGTGTCGTCACCCTTGGCCGCATGGCCGGACTCTAAGGGCTGGGGCGAGCCGCCAACACCCCCACCGACGGCCATAGTTGAGATTTGTTCACCATCTTCCGTTCGTGGGGCGGGGGCCCTAGGGTCCGGCCATGCGTCTGCCCAGAACCGAGCCGGCGGTGGTCGCGGTGACCGGGGCCTGCCTGCTGCTCGCCCTGCTCCTCGGCGTCACCCCGGTCCTGACCGCGCTCACCGCGCACGCGGGCTGGATCCTGGTCCCGAGCGCGCTCGGGGCGCCCCTGGCCCTGCCGCCGCTGCGTGCGGTGCCGCTGGGCGGCCTGACCCTGCTCCAACTGCTCTGCGAGGACTTCGCGGTGGCGGTGCTGCTGACGGTGGCGGGGCTGCGCATGCGCCGCCATGTGCGCCTGCGCCCTGCGGCGGGCCGCGCGCGCCGCGCCCTCGCGGGCTGGACCGCCCTCGTCGCGGGCGGGGCGGCGTCGGGCCTGTGGCGCGGACTGGTGACGGCGCGGGTCGCTGACGCGGGGGTGGGGGGCTGGGTGGTGTACGGGGTGGTGGGGGTGGTGCTCGGGGCGGCGTGGGGGCTGCTCCTCGGCTGGCTCCCCGCCGCGGCCGCGGCCGGCTGGGCGGGCCCTGGGGCGCCCGGCGTCAGCATCCCGCCGCCCACGCCTGCGGACCGCGCCGGCGTCCCGCGCAGTTCCCCGCGCCCCTAGGTAGGTCGGCCTGGGCAGCACGGCCACCCGAGCACCCCCAGCCCATCCGGCTGCTCGCCCCCGGCCCGTGCAGGCCACCTCAGCCCGTCCGGCGATTGAGGACGAGCGCCCTTCAGGCGCGTTCGGGGTCTGGGGCGGAGCCCCAGGACACCCCGCCTACGTCTGCGGACCGTGCCCGCGTCTCGCGCAGTTCCCCGCGCCCCTAGGTAGGTCGGCCTGGGCGGCACGGCCACCCCGAGGACACCCAGCCCGTCCGGCAGCTCGCCCCCGGCCCGTGCAGGCCACCTCAGCCCGTCCGGCGATTGAGGACGAGCGCCCTTCAGGCGCGTTCGGGGTCTGGGGCGGAGCCCCAGGCAACCCGCCTACGTCTGCGGACCGTGCCCGCGTCTCGCGCAGTTCCCCGCGCCCCTAGGTGGGTCGGCTTGGGCGACATGCCCGGTCTCGGCAACCCCAGCCCGTCCGGCGATTGAGGACGAGCGCCCTTAAGGCGCGAACCGGGGTCTGGGGCGGAGCCCCAGGGGGCTCGGGTGGGGAAGATCTCACCTCGTGCGGGTGGGCCCGTAATCCAAGCCCAGGGCTCCACCCAACCCCCACGCCCCCCACCCCACCCCGCCCCGCCACATTGCGATGGAAGCCAGGAAGGGAAGGGGACGCGCGCCGGGCGCGCCGCACCCACCCGCCCGGCCCCAAAACACGCGGCATGCCGCGAAACGCGCCCGTAAGGTGGCCGTCATGCAGGTGATCCAGTCGACGAAGCTCGCGAATGTCTGTTACGAGATCCGGGGCCCGGTGCTCGAAGAGGCGATGCGCCTCGAAGCGCAGGGCCACCGCATCCTCAAGCTGAACACGGGCAACCCCGCGGCGTTCGGCTTCGAGTGCCCGCCCGAGATCCTGGAGGACATCCTCCGCAACCTGTCGGGCGCGCACGGCTACGGCGACGCGAAGGGCCTGCTGTCCGCGCGCCGCGCGGTGATGCAGCACTACCAGACCAAGGGCATCGAGCTCGGCGTCGAGGACGTCTACATCGGCAACGGCGTCTCCGAGCTGATCCAGATGTCGATGCAGGCGCTGCTCGACGACGGCGACGAGGTGCTCGTCCCCGCGCCGGACTACCCCCTGTGGACGGCCTCGGTCTCCCTCGCGGGCGGCACCGCCGTGCACTACCGCTGCGACGAGCAGGCCGACTGGATGCCGGACCTCGCCGACATCGAGCGCAAGGTCACCGACCGCACCAAGGCCATCGTCATCATCAACCCGAACAATCCGACGGGTGCGGTGTACGACGACGAGATGCTGCGCGGGCTCACCGAGATCGCCCGCCGCCACAACCTGGTGGTCTGCTCGGACGAGATCTACGACCGCATCCTGTACGACGGCGCCACCCACACCCCGACCGCGGTGATCGCCCCCGACCTGATGGTGCTCACCTTCAACGGGCTCTCGAAGAACTACCGGGTGGCCGGCTACCGCTCGGGCTGGCTCGCGGTGTGCGGGCCGAAGGCCCACGCGACCTCGTACATCGAGGGCCTGACCATCCTCGCGAACATGCGCCTGTGCGCGAACATGCCGTCCCAGCACGCGGTGGCCACCGCGCTCGGCGGCCGGCAGTCGATCGAGCAGCTGGTCCTGCCGGGCGGCCGCCTCCTGGAGCAGCGGGACACGGCGTACGACCTGCTCACCCAGATCCCCGGCGTGACCTGTGTGAAGCCGAAGGGCGCGCTGTATCTGTTCCCGCGCCTCGACCCGGCCGTCTACAAGGTCAAGGACGACCGCCAGATGGTCCTCGACCTGCTCAGGGCCGAGAAGATCATGGTGGTGCACGGCTCGGGGTTCAACTGGCCCGAGCCCGACCACTTCCGCATCGTGACCCTGCCTGCCGCGAAGGACCTGGCCGACGCGGTGACGCGGATCGGGAAGTTCCTCGACGGCTACAGCCAGATGTAGCCGGGCCCGGTCGCACACCCGATCGGGGTCAACTTTAGACAGAATCTAAGCTAGGATGGCTTCCTGAGACGTTCAGGAGGCCATTCCCATGTACGAGCCGATCCGCACCAAGTCGGTCCACCGCACGATGGCCGCCGACAGTGAGCGCGTCCCGCACCGCTCCCGCGAGGACGAACTGGACATCCAGCTGGCCGGCCATCTCTCCGCGCTGCTCGCCGTCACCGACGAGCTCGGCCTCACCGACGCAGGCGACGCCATCGCCCGCCAGGTCGCCCGGCTGCGCGGCGGCCTCCCCCCGGTGCGCCACGCGGGGCTCAGCGGCGCCGACGCCGGCGCCCTGCACGCCCGCGCCCACGCGCTCGCGGGCCGCGCCCTGGTCGTCGCCGCCTCGCGCGCGGACACCGCGTCGGCGATCCTGGCCGCGGAGCGCATGGACGCCCACGCCGCGGCCACCGCGCTCACCGCCGCTTCCTGAGCGGCCCCTGATCGGCCCCGGTCCGCGAGCCGCGGAGGTCCGCGGACCGGGTGCCACCGATGGTGCGGGGCCGGGCTTCGGCCCGGCCCCGTGCAACTCCCCCGCGCTGCCTACGATGTGGGCGTGTTCGCCTATGCCCTAGCGGCTCTGTTCCTCGTCCTGTTCGGCATCGGCGTCCTGCGCGACCGCCGACGCTTCAGCAACGCCGTCTACCTCGGCCTCGCCGTCGTCTTCCTGACCCTCGCCCTGCTCGTGCTGGTCGACGACACGACCGGCCCCGCGCACCCGGTCCTCAAATGGGCCACGGTCGCCCTGCTCCTGGTGCCGGTCGTCGGCGCGTGCGCGCTGCCGTTCCTGCTGCTCTCCAACGGCGTGAAGATGATCCGCAGGGAGGGCCGCAGCCCGGCCAACCTGCTGTCCTTCCTGGCCGGCCTCGGCATCCTCGGCCTCGTGGCCCTGCTCATCACCGCCGTGGCGAGCGGCTCCCGCACGCTGGCGATCGCGGGCGTCACCCTGACGCTGATCGTCGGCTACGTGTCGTTCCTCTTCTTCTGCTTCATCGCCTACGCCTTTCTGTACGGGCGCCTCCAGCCGCGCAAGGACCTCGACTACGTGGTGGTCCTCGGCTGCGGCCTCACCGGCGGCGACCGGGTGCCGCCGCTCCTGGCCAGCCGGCTGGAGCGCGGACGCCGGATCTACGAGTCCCAACGCGACCGGGGCAAACGCCCGTTGCTCCTCGTCTCGGGCGGCAAGGGCTCCGACGAGAAGCTGCCCGAGTCCCACGCGATGGCCGCGTACCTGACCGCGAAGGGCGTTCCGGCCGGGGACATCCTGCTGGAGGACCGCTCCCGTACGACCGAGGAGAACCTGCGCTACAGCGCGGAGCTGATGTCCGCCGGGCCGTCGCCCGACTACAGGTGCGTCATCGTGACCAACAACTTCCACGCGTTCCGGGCGGCGCTGACGGCGCGCGCCACCGGGGTCGACGGGCAGGTCGTGGGGTCGCCCACGGCGGCGTACTTCTGGCCCAGCGCCACGCTCCGCGAGTTCGCGGCGATCTTCCTCGCGCACCGGCGCGTCAATCTGACGGTCGTCGGCGTCCTGGCCGCGCTGGGGATCGGAGCCTGGCTGCTCAGCTGAGCCGGGACGGCCTCGTACCGAGGAAGGAAAGGGGCCGGCCCCCGGAGCCGTGAGGGGGCTCCGGGGGCCGGCGATGCGCGGCGGGTCACGCGTGACCCCACAGGTCAGGGCGGATGTCGAACCGACCCGCCGCTTCACCTCCGGCCGGGCCGTGCCAGGACAGGCGGCGGGCCCGCACCGGAGGGGGTTTTCGAGGGAACGGTTCAGCCGAGGCGGGAGACCAGGGCGCGGTACTCGTCCCACAGCTCCTTGGGCGCGTGGTCGCCGAAGGTGTTGAGGTGCTCGGGGACCAGCGCCGCCTCCTCGCGCCAGATCTCGGTGTCGACCTTGAGCAGGAAGTCGAGGTCGGCCTCGGGCAGGTCGAGGCCCTCGGTGTCGAGGGACTCCTTCGTCGGCAGGATGCCGATGGGCGTCTCGACGCCCTCCGCCTTGCCTTCGAGGCGCTCCACGATCCACTTCAGGACGCGGCTGTTCTCGCCGAAGCCGGGCCACACGAACTTGCCCGCGTCGTTCTTGCGGAACCAGTTGACGTAGTAGATCTTCGGGAGCTTCGCGGCGTCCGCGGTGGCGCCGACCTTGACCCAGTGGGCCATGTAGTCGCCCATGTTGTAGCCGCAGAACGGCAGCATCGCGAACGGGTCGCGGCGCAGCTCGCCGACCTTGCCCTCGGCGGCCGCGGTCTTCTCGGACGCCACGTTCGCGCCGAGGAAGACGCCGTGGTTCCAGTCGAAGGACTCGGTCACCAGCGGCACCGCGGAGGCGCGGCGGCCGCCGAAGAGGATGGCCGAGATCGGCACGCCCTTGGGGTCCTCCCACTCCGGCGCGATGGTGGGGCACTGCCCGGCCGGCGTGGTGAAGCGGGCGTTGGGGTGGGCGGCCGGAGTGTCGGACGCGGGCGTCCAGTCGTTGCCCTTCCAGTCCGTGAGGTGCGCGGGCGTCGTCTCGGTCATGCCCTCCCACCACACGTCGCCGTCGTCGGTGAGCGCGACGTTGGTGAAGACGGAGTTGCCCCACAGGGTCTTCATGGCGTTGGCGTTGGTGTGCTCGCCGGTGCCGGGCGCGACGCCGAAGAACCCCGCCTCGGGGTTGATCGCGTACAGCTGGCCGTCCTCGCCGAAGCGCATCCAGGCGATGTCGTCGCCGATCGTCTCGACCTTCCAGCCGGGGATGGTCGGCTCCAGCATGGCGAGGTTGGTCTTGCCGCAGGCGCTCGGGAAGGCCGCCGTGACGTACTTGGCCTCGCCGTTCGGCGGGGTCAGCTTGAGCACGAGCATGTGCTCGGCGAGCCAGCCCTCGTCGCGCGCCATGACGGAGGCGATGCGCAGCGCGTAGCACTTCTTGCCGAGCAGGGCGTTGCCGCCGTAGCCCGAGCCGTAGGACCAGATCTCGCGCGACTCGGGGAAGTGCGAGATGTACTTGGTGGTGTTGCAGGGCCACGGCACGTCGGCCTCGCCCTCGGCCAGCGGGGCGCCCAGGGTGTGGACGGCCTTCACGAAGAAGCCGTCGGTGCCGAGCTCGTCCAGGACGCGCTGTCCCATGCGGGTCATGGTGCGCATCGACACGGCGACGTACGCGGAGTCGGTGATCTCGACGCCGATCGCGGAGAGCGGCGAGCCGACGGGGCCCATGCAGAAGGGCACGACGTACATCGTGCGGCCGCGCATCGACCCGCGGAAGATGCCCTTCTCCCCCGCGAAGATGTCCTTCATCTCGGCCGGGGCCTTCCAGTGGTTGGTCGGGCCCGCGTCCTCCTCCTTCTCGGAGCAGATGAAGGTGCGGTCCTCGACCCGGGCGACGTCACGCGGGTCGGAGGCGGCGTAGTACGAGTTGGGGCGCTTGGCCTCGTCCAGCTTCTTGAACGTGCCCTTGGCGACGAGCTCCCCGCACAGGCGCTCGTACTCGGTCTCGGATCCGTCGCACCAGACCACACTGTCCGGCTGGGTCAGTTCCGCGATCTCGTTGACCCACGAGATCAGTTCCTGGTGCTTGGTGGGGACAGAGAGGGGAGCCGCGATATCGCGCGCCACGATCGCTCCTAGATGAGGTCTTCGGGAGGGTTTGACGAACTACTTCATTGCCGCCCCGTGGGGGCTGCGACCCGGATGCTTGACCCCGTGGATCCTCTTGGCGCTCATCCGGTGCCGACCGCACTCATCTGATCTTCCGCGTCGATCGCCCATATGTCCAGGGGGCCTCTCACGTGAGCATCACCACTTACCGCCTTCTTAACTGCCATTTGCCGTTCACTTACCCGACGGCCGCCGGACCCTGAGTAACAGGCCGTACCTATGCGTAACTTACGGAGCCGTAGGTAGCATGCGGACCATGACTGATCAGGTGATGGCTGACGTGATCGACCCGGTGACGCAGATGGTGAAGCCGAAGATGCGCGGCTGGCTGCACGCCGGGATGTTCCCGGCCGCGCTGATCTCGGGCCTGGTGCTGACCGCCTTCGCGGGGTCCGCCAAGGCGCGGATCGCCTGCGGGATCTTCGCCCTGACCGCCTGTCTGCTCTTCGGAGTCAGCGGCCTCTACCACCGGGGGAACTGGGGCCCGCGCGGCGAGGCGATCCTGCGCCGCCTGGACCACGCCAACATCTTCCTCATCATCGCGGGCACCTACACCCCGCTCACCCTGCTCCTGCTGCCCGGCTCCACGGGCCGCGTCCTGCTGTGGGCGATCTGGGCGGCCGCGGCGGCCGGCATCGTCTTCCGGGTCTTCTGGATCGGCGCCCCGCGCTGGCTCTACACCCCGTGCTACCTGGCGATGGGCTGGGCCGCGGTCTTCTTCCTGCCCGACTTCATGCGCACCGGCGGCATCGCGGTGCTGGTCCTGGTGATCGTGGGCGGGCTCCTCTACAGCGCGGGCGGCGTCATCTACGGCCTCAAGCGCCCGAACCCGTCGCCGCGTTTCTTCGGCTTCCACGAGGTCTTCCACTCCTTGACGCTCGCGGCGTTCGTCGTGCACTACGTGGGCATCTCGCTGGTGGCCTACCAGCACGGGTAGCCCTCCGGACCCGGCTCGGCCGCGAGGGCCCCGGCGCGCGTGATGCGCCGGGGCCCTCGCCCTGCGCGGGGACGCCGACTGCCTCCTGCCTCCTGCCTCCTGCCTCCTGCCTCCTGCCTCCTGCCTCCTGCCTCCTGCCGGACAATGAAGCCCATGCACGCCACGCCCCGTACCAGCGCCAGTTCCGCCGTGTCCGAGGACGGCCTGCGACCACGACTGAGCCTGCGCGAGCGCAAGAAGATCAAGACGCGCGTCGCGATCCGCCGGGCCATGTACCGGCTGACCGCGGAGCAGGGGTACGAGGCCACGACGGTCGAGCAGATCGCGGAGGCGGCGGAGGTGTCCCCCTCGACGGTGTTCCGCTACTTCCCGACGAAGGAGGACATCGTCCTCACCGACGAGTTCGACCCGATCCTGCTGCGGGAGATGCGGGCCCGGCCGGCCGGGGAGCCGCCGCTGCGGTCCCTGCGGCACGTGGTGACCGAGGCGACCCGGCTCGCGCTGCTCGACGACCGCGAGGAGACGGTGCAGCGGACGCGGCTGATGGTGGAGGTGCCGGCGCTGCGGGCCCGGATGATGGAGTCGATGGCCTCGACGAGTCGGCAGCTCTGCGAGGTGCTCGCGGAGCGGAGCGGGCGGGAAGTCGATCTGGAGGTGCGGGTGTTCGCGATGGCGGTGCTGGGCGCGCTGCACGAGACGACGGTGTACTGGGCGGAACGGGGCCATGAGGACGACATCCTGACGCTCATCGGTCAGACCCTGGACACCCTTGAGGCGGGCCTCCCGCTGGGCACCTAGGGCGCGTACGAGTCGTAATCAAGGTGCATCCCCGCGGCGCCGTGGTGGGCACGGGCGGTATGGGCACGGCGGTGTGGGCACGAGCGGTGAAGGCACGGGCGGTATGGGCGCGGGCGGTGTAGGCGGGGGCGGTGTCAGGACCAGGCGATCTCGCCATGGCGGGAGACGAAGCGTCCACTGCCGGCGCCGGGCCCCTCGGTGGCGAGAGCGACGATCGCGTCCGTGCCCTCGGTGACGGTCTGGAAGCCGCTGTGCCCGTTGAGGTCGGTCGCGGTGTAGCCGGGGTCGGCAGCGTTGACGCGGACACCCTTGAGCCCCTTGGCGTACTGCGTGGTCAACATCGTCAGCGCCGCCTTCGAGGAGGTGTACAGCGGCGCGACGACGTGCGACTCGGGCCGGCCGGCGTCGTGGGTGAGGGCGAGGGACCCCATGCCGCTGCTGACGTTGACGATCGCCGGGTCGTCCGAGCGGCGCAGCAGCGGCAGGAACGCGGTGGTGGTCCGGATGACACCGATGACGTTGACGTCGAGGACGTCGCGGGCGTCGGCGGCGGTGAGGCCACTGGGATCGCCGACGGGACCGTGCACACCAGCGTTGTTGATCAGGACGTCGATCCTGCCCTCGTGTCCGGCGACGTCCGCGGCCGCGGCGGCCACGGAGGCGTCGTCCGTCACGTCGATGGGGACGAAGCGCGCGCCGAGCGCAGCGGCGGCCTCTTCGCCCTGTTCGCGGTCGCGTGCTCCGACGAGCACGGTGTGGCCGCACTCGATGAGGCGGCGGGCGGTCTCGCGGCCGAGTCCCTTGTTGGCTCCGGTGATGAAGGTGATCGTCATGCCGTCGACTCTGCTCCCGGCCGGGGCGGCGGACCAGGGACGGTTCGACGGTAGGAAGCCCAGTACCACCCTCGCGCCCCCGTGCGCGACCGGGGATGCAGGAGGATGGAGCTCATGTCGGCGACACCTGGAACCGGACTGGGCGTGATGATCCGCACGTGGCGGGACCGGCTGCCCCCGTCGGCCGCCGGGCTGCCGGTGGCCCGCGGGCGCCGGGCGGCCGGGCTGCGGCGCGAAGAACTGGCCGACCTGGCCGGGGTGTCGGTCGACTACATCGTGCGCCTGGAACAGGGGCGTGCCACGACACCCTCGGCGTCGGTGGTGGCGTCCCTGGCGCGGGCCCTGCAACTGTCCACCGCCGAGCGGGACCACCTGTACCGCCTAGCCCAGCTCGTACCGCCGGTGGACGGAACGATCTCCGACCACCTCCCGCCCGGCGTGCAACGGGTGCTCGCCCGCCTCGGGGACGTGGCGGTCGCCGTGTTCGCGGCGGACTGGCAGCTGGTGTGGTGGAACCGCGGGTGGGCCGCCCTGCTGGGCGACCCCTCCGCCTCGCCACCGCGGCTGCGCAACTTCGCCCGCGACAGGTTCCCGGTGGACGCCGGCCCCGCCCACCTCGCGCTGTGGCCGGTGACCGAGGCGGACCGCGACGCCACCGACGCCGCCGTCGTCTCCGACCTGCGCCGCGCCACCGGCCGCTTCCCCCAGGACAGCCGCCTGGCCGCGCTGATCCGCGAACTGAACGCGGGCAACGGGAGGTTCGCCGGGCTGTGGGCGACCGGGGAGGTGGCCGCGCACCGCGAGGACCACAAGACGATCGACCACCCGTCGGTGGGGCCGGTCACGGTGGACTGCGACGTCCTGACCGACGGCGACTCCGAACGCAAGATCGTCATCATGACCGCCGTGCCGGGCAGCGAGGACGAGACCAGGCTCCGCCTCACCGCGATCACCGGCCCACCGACCCCCACGCACCCGCCCGGCCACTCGACCCCGGCCCATCGAGGCGACCTCAGCCCTTCCGGCGATTGAGGACGAGGGCCGTTCAGGCCCGAACCGGGGTCTGGGGCGGAGCCCCAGGCAACCCCGCCTTCGCCTGCCGACCGTGCCCGCGTCCCGCGCAGTTCCCCGCGCCCCCAGCAGGATCGATGCCGGGCAGCATGCACATCCCCAGCCCGTCCGGCGATTGAGGACAAGCGCCGTTCAGGCGCGAACGGCGTCTGGGGCGGAGCCCCAGCAACCCCGCCTTCGCCTGCAGACCGTGCCCGCGTCCCGCGCAGTTCCCCGCGCCCCCAGCAGGATCGATGCCGGGCAGCATGCACACCCCCAGCCCGTCCGGCGCTTGAGGACAAGCGCCCTCAAGGCGCGAACGGGGTCTGGGGCAGAGCCCCAGGGGGCCGGGCCCCAGGGGGCCTCGCCGCACGGGAGGTGGGCGGGAGAACGCGGACGGGGTCGGGGCGGAGCCCCAGGGAGTTGGGGGGCAGGGAAGCCCCGCCGCCGGCCGGGGTCAGGTCAGGGCCTCCGCCAGCCCCTCCGGGGTGGTCACCGGCGCGTCACAGGTGAAGCGGCGGCACACATACGCCGCCGGCACCCCACCCACCAACGACCGCCCCGCAAGCAGCGGGAACTCACCGTCCGGCACCCCCACCGCCACCACCGCCCCCGGCGCGGCCGAGAGCAGCGCCGCGCGGTGCAGCGCCCCCGTCAGCGGATCGGTGGGCGCGCCCACCACCGCCACCTCCCGGGGCCCGTCGAGCACCGCCTCGGCCGCCGCCAGCCCCCACCCGATGAACCGCGGCGCCCGCGGCCCGAGCGCCCGGACCACCCCCAACGCCCCCTCCGCGGCCTCCCGGTGTGCCGAGGACCCGGTGTGTGCCGCATAGCTCAGCAGGGCCGAGGCCGCCGCCGTCCACCCGGAGGGCGTCGCGTTGTCCGTCGGGTCCTGGGGGCGCCGGATGAGCTGCTCCGCGTCGTGCGCGGTGTCGTACAGCGCGCCGCCCTCGCCGACGAACTGGTCGAGGACGATGTCGAGCAGGAAGCCGGCGAACTCCAGCCACACCCCCTCCCCCGTCACCGACGCCAGCGCGAGGAAGCCCTCGGCGGCATCGGCGTAGTCCTCCAACACCCCGCTGTTGGCGCCGACTTGGCCGTCCTTGGAGGTACGGGAGAGCCGGGCGTGGTCGTCCATGTGGACGCGTACGACGACGTCCGCCACCTCGGTCGCTCGCTCTACCAGGTCCGGCCGGTCGAAGAGCGCGCCGACCTCGGCGAGCGCCGCGATCGCCAGGCCGTTCCAGGCCGCGACGAGCTTGTCGTCCCGCCCCGGCCGCACCCGCAGCTCACGCGCCGCGAGGAGCCGCTCGCGTACCCCGTCCGCCAATTCCCCGCCACCCTCAGGGAGTTGGAGCACGGACGAGCCCTCCTCGAACGTGCCCTCCTCGGTCACCCCGAAGTGCCGCGCCGCAGCCGCTCCGTCCGGTTCACCGAGCACCTCGCTGAGCTGCGCGGGCGTCCACACATAGAACGCGCCCTCGACATGGTGCCCCGCACCGTCCTCGCTGTCGGCGTCGAGCGCGGAGGCGTAGCCGCCCTCATTCGTGCGCAGCTCGCGCACCATGAAGTCGGCGGTCTCCAGGGCGACGCGGCGCGCGAGCGCGGAGCCGGTGACGCGCCACAGGTGGGCGTAGACCCGGCACAGCAGGGCGTTGTCGTACAGCATCTTCTCGAAGTGCGGTACGAGCGTGCCCCCCGGGCGCGGGCGCAGGACGTAGCGGTGGAAGCCGCCGCCCAGCTGGTCGTAGAGGCTGGAGCGGGCCATCGCCTCGCAGATGCCCTCGGCCATTTCGAGGGCCGCCTCGGAGCCGGTACGCGTGTGGTGGCGCAGCAGGAACTCGATGACCATGCTCGGCGGGAACTTGGTGTCCCCGCCGCCCAGCCAGCCGCTCGCGGGGTCGTACTCCCGGGTGATCCCGAGCAGCGCCTGCGCCAGCTCGTCCTCGCCGGGCAACCCGCCCGCGCCGTGGTCGAGCTCGCGCGCGGCCAGATCACGCGTGATCTTCCCGGCGACCTCGGCCACCTCGTCGCGCCGGCCGGCCCACGCGCCCTGCACACCTTCGAGCACCTGCCGGAACGAGGGCATGCCGTGCCGCGGCTCGGGCGGGAAGTACGTACCGAAGTAGAAGGGCTCGCCGTCCGGCGTCATGAACACGGTCATGGGCCAGCCGCCCTGCCCGGTAGCGGCCTGCACGGCCTCCATGTAGACGGCGTCGACGTCGGGCCGCTCCTCACGGTCGACCTTGACGCTGACGAAGTGCTCGTTCATGTAGGCCGCAGTGACCTCGTCCTCGAACGACTCGTGCGCGAGGACGTGACACCAGTGGCACGCCGAGTAGCCGACGGACAGCAGAACAGGCACATCCCGCTTTCTGGCCTCCTCGAACGCCTCGGGCGACCAGGGCCACCAGTCGACGGGATTGTCGGCGTGCTGGAGGAGGTACGGGGAGGTGGTCTGCGCGAGTCGGTTGGCCATGCCCCAATCCTCGCGCACCGGCCCCCACGACGCGGCTGCGCCACGGGTCGGGGTGCGAACGGGGGGTGCGACGGGCGGGCACCGCTGACACCGGGCAGCGCGACATCGACGGACAGTAGGCTGGCCTCAGCAGCACCGGGACTGCTGAGGCTTCCTCGAAGGAGGTACACATGACCGCCGAGATGGTGGCGCCCGCGTGGATGCACACGCAGATCAGCGCGGAGCAGTACGACTCCTGGTCCGAGGAGCAGTGCGCCGGCATCGAGATCGTGGACGGGATGGTCGTCGTGAGCCCGAGCGCCTCCAAGCGCCACAACCGGCTGGCCCGCATCCTGGCCAACGCCCTGGACGCCGCCGCGGGCCCGGACTGGAACGCGGACACGGACTTCGACGTCCGCTTGCAGGACGTTCCCCTCACCAACCGCCGTCCGGACGTCATCGTCTACCGGGCCGAGACCATCGACCTCACACCCACCCGCCCCGAGCACGTGCTCCTGGTCGTCGAGGTCGTGTCACCCGGTTCGGAGACAACCGACCGCGTCGTGAAGGTCGACCAGTACGCCAAGGCAGGCATCCCCTTCTACTGGCGGATCGAGCAGGCCGCCACCGGCGTCCCGATCGTCTACACCTACGTCCTCGACCCCGCCACCAAGGCTTACAGGGACGGCGAGATGTTCACCGGCGTAGTGAAGGCCACTGCGCCTTTCTCCATCGCTGTCGATCTCAGGGTCACCTGAGAAGTGGAGAGGGCGCCTGCGGTCGGCACTTGACCGTCAGTGCCGACATCGCAGTTCCCGGCGGCCTCCTCAGGGCGGCCGGCGGGAACAACCGCCTTGGCTCGGGGCCCAGTTGCACTTCGAGCAACCTATCCACCCGTACATCTGAGCCGTCGCCCACAGCACGTCGGGCACGACGTCCATCGCCGCCTCCTCGGCAGGCTCGCGGCAGCATTCCACGAGGGTCACGTGGCCGAGTCCATGTCGCTATCCCTCTTACCGACGCCCGTAGCACGACGGCAAGCGAATGGAATCCGGCCGAACCGAAATCCTGCTGCGCCGGGCTCTCGTCTCGCGCCCCACCGCGCTCACCTAGTCAGAAAGCTGTTCAGTGCCCTGTCGCGGATGTCCCGCGTTTCGGCCAACTGTTCCAGCAACCGCTTCTCGTGGGCGCCGAACCTTTCCAAGACCTCACCGATGGACCTCTGGGCATCGAGATCGGGAAGGGCGACGGGCAGCATGCCAAGTACCTCCAGCGAAATAGTGCGCAAGGCGTGACTCCCGGTCGAATGGGCGTCGAGCCAATTCCGAGCGCCTGGGCTGCGCAGGAATGCCGCCAGATAATGGGAGTCAACGGTGTCCGGCGGCCTGATCACAAAGCATCCGGTGCCACAGACCCAGCCCGCCTGTTCCCGTCCGGCCACGGCGCAGCGCCCGAGATCGCCCCGACGGGCGACCACGACGTCCCCGGGATTCAGCCGAAAGCGGTCAAGCCGTTCCGCATGCTCCTCGGAGATGTACTTGATGCCGTCCTCGATGAACCCGATATCTGAGATGTCCTTGGGCATCACCACAGGAACTCCCCCGGCCTGTACGTAATTCTGGGCCGGCACCAGGCTTCCCGAAGGCCCTGCGAGCAGACGAACGGGACCACCACGGACGGACGTGCCGCCGCCCACCACGTCCCTCAGCGGCAGGTTGTGACATGGGATGCCGTCCTGCGCCAGCTGATCCTGCGTTTCGGCGATCTGTGCCAGTTCCTCGCCATGCGCGGATGTCTCGCGGTTGTGGCGTTGGAACGCGGCCAGCGTTGCGCTCAGGCTCGCGGCCCCACCCTGCGCTGCCTCCGTCCGAAGATATGATCGCGGGTCCAAATTACCCGCATTTTCGATGAGTTCGGCGTAGGCGACCGATCGAGAGAAACCAGGTTCGTCCGTACCCTCCGCGCCTTCGCGCCAGCGATGAAAGCGATCCGCGATGCGTTCGATGTCTTCTCCGGACAATACGCGCGGTCGCTCCGCCACCTGGCCCGCGGCTCTTCGCGCGTCGACAAAGAACACCGAGTCGGGACTGTGCTCCGGGCGAGATGCGAGGCCTCGCCCGAGGACCCAAACGTCAACGGCGATATTGGTACCCGCAAACAGGCGTGCCGGCAGGGCGATCACACCAAGAACCGCGCCCACAGCAACCATTTCACGGCGGATCACGGCCTCCGCCCCGCCCGCCCAAGCCGCCCGAGCAGGCATCACCACCGCCGCGGTACCGCCCTCCTTGAGCTGAGACCAAGCAAGCTGCAACCAGGCGAAGTTGGCGCTCGACTCCGGTGGTGCGATGATCTGCTGCTGTCCCCACCCCTCAAGTCGTTGATTGAACGGTGGGTTACTCAGCACCCGGTCGGCGCGGCCCAAGTTCCGATCCTGCAGCAGCGTCGCCGGATCTGCTGGCTGCACCTGCGGCACACTCACGCCGTGGAGGGCCAGGTTCAACATCGCCGGACGCACGTTGTTCCGATCCACCGCATACGCCTCGAACGAGTTGCCGCCGACACCCCCCCGGCCAGCCAGATATCGAGCGGCGGCCGCGAGCACGCTTCCGGTACCGCAGGCCGGATCCATGATCCGGTCTCCGAGGCCGGGCTCGGTCAGCTCGACCAACAGGTCAGCGACCCCTCGCGGCGTGTAGAACTCACCGCCCGGCAAAGCTCCTTCAGCGGCATGCCGTTGGAGCAGAAGCTCAGAGACATCGGCCGCCTTGGCCTCTCGAAGGCCGGGGCTCGACTCCAACGCCGCCACGAAAGCCGTCATCCAGGCGGCATCGTCCGACTCACTCCCAAGATCGAGGTCGGCGGACCAGGGCAGCGGAAACCCCGGCCGCCTAGCCGCCTCCTGCAGAGCACCCCGCAGGTCTGCCACCGGGGAGAACCCGATGGCGGCCTCAGCCGACGCACGATTCCACCGCTTGACGAAGTCGCTATCGGGTCGGCCTTCCGCCGCCGCGAAGTCGGCCAGCACCAGAATCGCCAGCATCACGTCGAGGTCCCCGGCCGTACCGCGGCCGCGCCGGTAGGGCACGTAGGACCGCCACAACCGCTCGGCGACTTCCGCTGCCCGGCCCGCCGCTTGTCCGATCATCGAATGCCTCTCCTTCTCGACCCTTCTTGCCCTATTTGACATGACTGATGAAGTACGCCCCCGCGATGACCGCGATCAGGAGGGACAACCTCAGCGTTGCCCCCGTGGTCTGCATGGCCTTGCCCAGCAGTTCGATGAACGCCCTCATTGCTCCCGACTCCCTCGGTAGGAAATATGCGCAGCTCTTCTGCGCATGCAAGAGATCGTTCGACTGCACGGGCTGAACCCCCCACAGATGATCGATCTGCCCCGAGATTAGCGTTGAATCGCTGGGCTACGAGTGGCTGCCATAGCCCGGCGCGTCATCTGCGCAGCGTAGCTGCGCACACTCCCACACACGCTTAGTGCAGCTCCAACGGGTCGGATGTCTGAGGCGTCTGAGCCGCCGACGCAACCAATGACGAGTAAGCGCGTGAGCCAGATCACACGCAGGGCTGAGGTTCGGCACGGACCACAGCTGCTGGCGTCACCACCGCGTGGTGCAGGAAGTAGGGCCAACGCCCCACAATCCCCCTCCCCCACAAGGGAGATGATCCGCCGACTCCCTCGCGCCCGGCCACGTCACGCACGACACTGGATGCGCACGCGGACGACGGGGCTCTCTTGAGGGGGACGGATATGCGGGACAGCCATCGGGCCGAGGCCGAGAGGCTGTTGGTGCGGGCCGTGGAGGAAGAGGTGCGGCGCTCCGGCGGGCGGTCCGACGGCAGCGCGCTGCTCTCCCGGGGCCGGGGCGCGCTCGATGCGCTGGCCGAGAGCGCGGCGGAGGAGTACGCGGCGTACACCGACGCGCTGGACGAGGCGGCGGTCGGGCAGCTCTCGTTCGGGGAGCGGTTCCGGCGGGACGGGGGAACAACGGGCGTACTGGCCACGGGTGTTGGCGCGCTCGTCGCCGTGGTCGTCGATCTGGCGCTGGGGCTCGGCGCGGGCGGCGCGGTGGGCACGGGCGCGGCCGTGCTGGTGGCCGGGGCCGCCGCCACGGTCGCCAAGGTGACGCTCTCGCACCTGCCGGCCGCGCACCGCAGGGCCGGGGCGCTCGCCCAGCCCGGCGGCCTCGAACAGCTGCGGCTGCAGTGGCTGACCGCGCTCGAAGTACGCGGCATCCGGCCCTTCCTCGACCAGCAGCGGGCGGTGAGTCCCAAGCCGCAGCAGAAGAAGAAGGTGCCGACGCAGCTGCGCGGCACCGACAAGAGCGCGGCGGCCCGACGCAGGTCGGTCCTCGAGCAGTCGTTCGGTCATCTGCCCGACCCGCAGGGCCCGTTCGCGGGGCGGCGGCCCGAGCTGGCGCGGATCGCGCAGTGGGTGCAGGCCGCCCGCGCCTCGACCGAGACCCGCCCGGTCGTCGTCGTCCTGCACGGCGCACCGGGCTCGGGCCGCAGCACCCTGGCGCTGCGGGCGGCGCACGGGCTGCGCGACCAGTTCCGCGGCGCCTGCCTCGTCGACATGCGCGGCGGCGGCCTCGCGGGCGAGCACCCGCTGCCCACCCGCGACGCGCTGCTCCACCTGCTCAACCGGCTCGGCGCGCCCCGCGAACAGCTCCTCTTCCGCAACGGGGTCTCCCCCGACCGGGCGGAGCCGAGCCCGCGGGGAAGGACCTCGCCCGAGCAGCAGGTACGCCGGCTCACCGAGCTCTACCACCAGCATCTGACGGACCTCCCGGTCACCGTCGTCCTCGACGACACCGACGACGCGGAGCAGGTGAGCACTCTGGTGCCGCAGCGCTCCGAGGGCCTGGTCCTCGTCACCTCGTCCAAGCCGCTCGACCTGCCCGCCGACTTCCCCGCCTGGGTCCACCAGCTCGCGGTCGAGCCGCTGGACGCGGCGGGCGCCGAGGAGCTTCTGCGGGAGGCCGCCGAGGGGACGGACACCGATCCCTACGACGGCGAATCGGCCGAGCTGGTACGGCAGTTGTGCGGCGGGCTGCCGCTGGCGCTGCGCGTCGCCGGGTCCTCGCTCGGGCCGCGCTCGGCGCGGGCGCTCGCCGCGGATCTCGGCGCGTACGGCCCGGTCGCGCCCACCGAGCGGGCGCTGTGGCTGCGCTACACCGACCAGTCCGAGCCGGCCCGCCGCCTCCTGCGCCGGCTCGCGCTGGCGGGCCGGGCCTCACTGGGCGCGGCGGCCGCGGCGGCGCTGCTCGGCGCGGACGAGCAGGAGGCACAGCGCCAGCTCACCGCGCTCGCCCGCGCCGGGCTCATCGACCATGTGCGCGGCAGCCGCTACCGGCTGCACGACGTGGTGCGGGCCTTCGCCGAGGCGCGGCTCGCCGACGAGGAGGAGCAGGCCGAGCGGGTCGCCGCGCAGGAGCGCCTGATCCGCAACTACGCCGAACTCGCGGACGCGGTGGGCCGCATGGTCGACGGCAAGATGTCGACGCGGGCCGGTCAGTTCGGCGGTCACGGCTTCCCCTCGCTCGACGCGGCGCTGCGCTGGCTGGACGACGAGTCGAGCTTCATCACGGCGGCCCTGCGCCAGGCCGAGGGCGTCGACCAGGAGGCCGTCCTCAGCCTGCTGGGTGCGCTCTGCGACTACTGCCTGCTGCGCGGCGACCTCTACCGCCTGGGCGAGATCAGCGAGTTGACGCAGGCCGTCGACCAGGGGCTGCTCGTACGGTCCGTGCAGTGGCGCACCGGCATCGCGGCCCGCCAGCTCGGCGAGCTCGACACCGCGCGCACCACGCTGTCGTCCGTGGTCAACCTCTACCGCGAGGCGCAGCACGACGCGGGCCAGGCGCTCGCGCTGTGTTCGCTCGGCATCACCCTGCACCACCAGGGCAATCTCGCGGAGGCCGCGGCCCGGCTGCGCGAGGCGATCGATCTCCAGGCGGGCGAGGAGCTGGCGGGCGACCGCGCCTGGTCGCTGCACGCCCTGGCGGCCGTCGAGCGCGACCGCTCGAACCTCGCCGCCGCGCGGACCCTGCTGGCCACCGCCCTCGCCCTGCACCGCGAGAACGAGTCGCTGCACGGCGAGGCGTGGACCCACTTCCAGCTCGGTCAGCTCTATCTGCGCACCGGTGAAGTACCGCGCGCGGAGGGCGAGTTGCGCACCGCGCTCGAACTGTACGGGCGTACGCGTGACGGGCGCGGCGAGGCGTGGGCGCTGACCCAGCTGGCGCGGGCCCGGCTCGTCGAGGGCGACGCGACGGCCGCGGCGGACGGGCTCCGCCAGGCCCTGTCGCGCCACCGCGAGCAGGAGGACGCGCGCGGCGAGGCGTGGACGCTGTACTACCTGGGCCAGGCCCTCGAGGAGCGCGGCGACCGCGACCAGGCGGTGCGGGAGCTGGAGCGGGCCCGCACGATGTTCTCGCGGATGCGCGATGTGTACGGTCTCGCGTGCGCCCGCCACCACTCGGGCCGGGTCACCCGCGACCAGCGGGCCGCCCAGACCGGCAATCTCCGCAATTCGGGCTTCGCGCGGCAGCTCCTGGTCGACGCGCGCGCCGACTTCCACCGCATCGGGGTGGCGCACGGCGAGGCCTGGACCTGTCTGGAGCTGGCGTTGATCGACGCGGGCAACAGCCGTCCGGGCCCGGCGCTCGCCCTGTGCGACGAGGCGACCGCGCTGTTCGCCTCGTACGACGACCGGCGCGGCGGGGACTGGTCGCGCTTCCTGCGCTGCACGCTGCTCCCCTTCGCGGGCGCCGGCGGTGTGGACGTCGGGACCGCGGTGGCGCAGGAGGAGGTGGCCCAGCTGCTGCGGGCCGCGCACGACGCGCGCGACGGCAAGCTGGAGGACTGCGCGGAGGCCTTCGCGCTCATGCTGGAGCGCGGGATCTCCCTGGAGGCGGGGTGGCAGGCCTGGCAGCTGGGCATGGTCCCGGACCGGCACGCCCGGGAGGTCATGGGGGTGCCGGTGGCGTCGGGACGCTGACGCCCGGCCACGGCCGAACGCCGCCCCCGCCCCGCGCCCTGGACGGGCGCGGCGGGGGCGTTCGGCGGCCGGTGGGCCGGGGTCAGGCCTTGTTCGGTGCGCCCTTGGCCGGGGCCGCCGCCGGGGTGTCCGTGGACGGGGAGGCGTCCGGCGCCTCCTCGAAGGAGACCTTCCCCATGTGGCGGTTCATCGACTTCATCAGCATCCACACGCCGAGGGCGAGTGCCGCGAAGACGACGAACCCGAGGACGCCCGGCGTCACCTTGTCGTCGTTGAGTTCGGCGGCCAGCGGGACCAAGTGCGTCATTGCGAGGCTTGCGCTCATATCAGGCATTGTCGCGTACGCCCGCGAAGAGGTCGTCCTCGGGGAGGGAAGTGTCCACGAGCGACTTCGCCAGCTCGTACTCCTCGGTCGGCCAGACGTCCTTCTGGAGGTCGAGCGGAACGCGGAACCAGCCGCCGTCGGGGTCGATCTGCGTGGCGTGCGCGATCAGCGCCTTGTCCCGGATCTCGAAGAACTCGGCGCAGGGAACGTGCGTGGTCAGCGTGCGTTCGGCGCGGCCGAACTCCTTCCACCGCTCCAGCCAGTCGCCGTAGGGGGACTCCATGCCGCGGGCGAGGAGCGCCTCGTGCAGGGCAACCGTGCGCGGCTTGTTGAAGCCCTGGTTGTAGTACAGCTTCTGCGGCTGGTGGGCCGGGCCGAACTCGGCCTCGGGGAACTTCTCGGTGTCGGCCGCTCCGTCGAAGGCCACCATCGTGATCTTGTGGGTCATGATGTGGTCGGGGTGCGGGTAGCCGCCGTTCTCGTCGTAGGTCGTGATGACCTGGGGACGGAAGTGACGGATGGAACGGACCAGACGGCCGGCCGCGGTGTCGACGTCCTCCAGGGCGAAGCAGCCCTCGGGCAGCGGCGGCAGCGGGTCGCCCTCGGGCAGGCCCGAATCGACGAAACCGAGCCACTCCTGGCGGACGCCGAGGATCTCGCGGGCCTCGTCCATCTCGCGCTTGCGGACCTCGTGGATGTTCGCCTCGATGTAGGCGTCGCCCTGGAGCTTGGGATTGAGGATGGAGCCGCGCTCGCCTCCCGTGCAGGTCACGACCAGCACGTCCACCCCCTCGGACACATACTTCGCCATGGTGGCCGCGCCCTTGCTCGACTCGTCGTCGGGGTGGGCGTGGACGGCCATCAGTCGCAGCTGCTCAGTCAAGACTCGATCCTCGGTGACTCAGTAAGTAAACGGGGCGCCCTCTGTGATCCGTGCGTGGGGCGGCTTCTATAGTGACCGAATCGGGGGACGGAAAATTCCGGGTATCCCCACCAGCAGGAGGACGATCATGGCCGCTGTGCGCGAGCAGCTTCCCCAGGGGCGCTACGGGCGCTCGGCGGACCAGCGCGCGGACCGCAAGCTGAAGGTCGTCGGCTCGGTGCTCGGCGCCGCGCTGCTCGGTGTGGTCGTCTGGATCGGCGTGGACTACGTGGGCGGGCAGTCGCTCTCCGCCCAGGTGATCAAGTTCAAGGTCGTCTCGGACACCAAGGTCGAGGTGCACCTCGAAGTGACCAAGGGCAAGGACGCCAAGGGCACCTGCACCCTGCGCGCCCAGCAGACCAGCGGGGACGACGTGGGCCGGGCGGACTTCCGGTTCGACGAGCCGGTCAAGCAGGTCGACCGGGTGGTCACGATCACCACGACCTCGCGGGCCACCGCCGCCGATCTGGTCAGCTGCCAGTCCGGCTGACCGGTCCGCCCCGCCCGCCGTCCGGGCGGCGGACGTCAACCGTGCCGACGTACCGTTTCTGACCTGCGTCGATGAAGTTCTAGCGGTTTATGTCCTCCCCCTGGGGCACCTGAATTGTTAGGCTCGTGGTTTCGCCCACCCAACCAGGCACATGCTTCTGGGTAGGGCGATGCTTTGTATACCCAGTACCGACGAGGAGCACCTGTGACCCAGACCAGCGACAACGTCACCTGGCTGACCCAGGAGGCGTACAACCAGCTCAGGGCCGAGCTGGAGTACCTGTCTGGTCCCGCGCGCACGGAGATCGCCGTAAAGATCGCGGCGGCCCGTGAGGAGGGTGACCTCCGGGAGAACGGCGGGTACCACGCGGCCAAGGAGGAGCAGGGCAAGATGGAGCTCCGGGTGCGCCAGCTGACCCAGCTCCTCGAGCACGCCAAGGTCGGTGAGGCCCCTGCCGCGGACGGCGTGGTGGCCCCCGGCATGCTCGTCACGATCGCCTTCGACGGCGACCCGGACGACACCCTGGAATTCCTGATGGCCTCGCGTGAGTACGCCTCGACGGAGATCGAGACGTACTCGCCGCAGTCGCCGCTCGGCTCCGGCGTGAACGGCAAGAAGGTCGGCGAGGACGCCGAGTACGAGCTGCCCAACGGCAACAAGGCCTCGGTGAAGATCCTCGCGGCCGTCCCGTTCAACGGCTGACGAGCCCGCGCCGAACGGAGCGCCGTACGCACCAGGAAGCCCCCGGCCGCCTTCGAGCGGCCGGGGGCTTCGCGTCGTGTCCCCGCGGCGTGGAGGCCGCCCTGGGGCCGGGCTCCGTTACTTCGCGGCCTTCTCGTAGGCCTCGCGGACCTCGGCGGGGACCCGGCCGCGGTCGTTCACGTGGTGGCCGTTCTCCTTGGCCCAGGCCCTGATGGCCGCGGTGTCGTTGCCGCCGGCGCCGTTCGGCCGTGCGGGCGCCGCCTTGGCCTTGCCGGCGCGGACCCGGCGGCCCGCCTTGGTGAAGGGGGCCACCGCTTCGAGGAACTTGTCGTAGCTCTCCGGAGCGAGGTCGATCTCGTAAGCCACGCCGTCGATGACGATCTGGTGCGTGGCCGCCTCGGTGGTTTCTTCACCCGTGAGGTCATCGGTGTAGATGGTGACGATCTTCTGTGCCATGCAGGGAGTGTAGGCGTGTCCGGAGCCTCCTCGGTCCGTCCCTTCCGCCCGTCCGCTCAGCCCGCCGCCCTGCGGTACTTGCGGACCGCGAGTGCCCGGAAGACCACCAGGATCAGCAGCGACCACAGCACCGAGGCGAGGATCGCGTGCCGCATCGGCCAGGCGTCCGGTGTCTGGAAGCCGGGCGGCAGATTGCCGAACAGCTCCCTGGACGCCTGGACGGTGGTGCTGAACGGGTTCCACTCCGCGATGTGCCGGAAGAACGCCGGCAGGTTGTTGGAGTCCACGAACGCGTTGGAGATGAAGGTCAGCGGGAACAGCCAGATCAGTCCGCCGGAGGTGGCCGCCTCGGGGGTGCGCACGGACAGGC
This sequence comes from Streptomyces sp. NBC_00083, assembly GCF_026343295.1. Lineage (GTDB taxonomy): Bacteria > Actinomycetota > Actinomycetes > Streptomycetales > Streptomycetaceae > Streptomyces. The sequence continues at coordinate 454,809 of NZ_JAPELY010000002.1, read as the reverse complement.
CGATCAGGGCGCCGATCCACGAGAACGCGTACCCGAGCAGGAGCAGCAGGCCGAACGCGGCGAGGGCCTTGGGGACGCCGTCGTGGATGCGCCAGCCGATCAGGAGGGCGACCCCGGCCAGCACCACCAGGGTCACGGCGGTCTGTGCCAGGTCCGCCAGGGTGCGTCCGGTGAGCACCGCGCCGCGCGCCATGGGCAGCGAGCGGAAGCGGTCGATGAGGCCCTTGTGCATGTCGTCCGCGATGCCGGCGCCGGCGCCGGCCGTCGCGAAGGTGACGGTCTGCGCGAAGATGCCGGCCATGAGGAACTCGCGGTAGCTCTGCTGCGAGAGCGAGCCGCCGACCTGGATGGATCCGCCGAAGACGTAGGTGAACAGGACGACGAACATGATCGGCTGGATCAGGCCGAACAGGACCACTTCGGGGATCCGCTTCATGCGGATCAGATTCCGCTGGGCGAGGACCAGGGAATCGCTCAGGGCGCTCACGGGGTCTGCTCCTTCTGTACGTCGGGCCGGCGGACCGTTTCGCCGTCCGGGCCCGGTCCGTCCCCGGTTCCGTCCGCGGTTCCGTCCGCGGCGGTCTCGGCCGCGTGGCCGGTCAGGGAGATGAAGACGTCGTCGAGGGTGGGGCGGCGCAGGCCGATGTCGTCGATCTCGACTCCCCTGGCGTCGAGTTCGCGGATGACCTCGGCGAGCAGCTTGGCGCCGCCGGAGACCGGGACGGTGAGGCGGCGGGTGTGTTCCTCGACCTTGACCGCGCCCTTGCCGAAGCCGGCGAGGACGCCGCGGGCCGGCTCCATCTGGTCGCCCTGGTGGACGACGACCTCGACGCGCTCGCCGCCGGTGCGGGCCTTGAGCTGGTCGGAGCTGCCGCGGGCGATGACCTTGCCGTGGTCGACGACGCAGATGTCGTGGGCCAGGCGGTCGGCCTCCTCCAGGTACTGGGTGGTGAGCAGCAGGGTGGTGCCGCCGGCCACCAACTCCTGGATGACTTCCCACAGTTGCTGCCGGTTGCGCGGGTCGAGGCCGGTGGTCGGCTCGTCCATGAACATGACGGGCGGCGAGACCACGAGGGCGGCCGCGAGGTCGAGGCGGCGGCGCATGCCGCCGGAGTACGTCTTGGCGGGGCGGTCGGCGGCGTCGGCGAGGTTGAAGCGGTCGAGCAGTTCGCCCGCCCGCACCTTCGCGGCCTTGCCGCTCATCTGGTAGAGCCGGCCGACCATGCGCAGGTTCTCGCGGCCGGTGAGGTATTCGTCGACGGCGGCGAACTGGCCGGACAGGCCGATCGCGCGCCGCACTTCGGTGGGATGCTTGAGCACGTCGATGCCCGCGACGACCGCCTTACCGCGGTCGGGCTGGAGCAGGGTGGTCAGGACGCGTACGGCGGTGGTCTTGCCGGCGCCGTTGGGACCGAGCAGGCCGAGGACGGTGCCTTCGGGGACGTCGAGGTCCACGCCGTCCAGAGCCGTGACGTCGCCGAACGTCTTCACCAGGCCTTCGGCATAGATGGCGCCTGGCATGTGAGTACCCCCAGTTTGGGTGTGACTTCCTGGACAAATCCTAGATTTGCCGGGCAGGGAACGCCCGATGGAGCCGGTCGAGCTCGACCGGGCCACACCATAACGCGATACATCGCGTCCTGTCAGCGGTTCAGCCCAGGACGATGTACCCCGCCTCCCCGAGCGCCGCCGTCACCTCGGCGCAGTGCTCGGGCCCCTTCGTCTCCAGGTGCAGCTCGACCTCGACCTCGGTGAGGCCGAGCCGGGGATCGGTCCGTACATGGCTCACGTCGAGGACGTTCACATCGAGCACCGTCAGCTCCCCGAGCAGGGACGCCAGCGCGCCGGGACGGTCCTTCAGGCGCAGCCGCACCGACAGGTAGCGGCCCGCCGCCGACATGCCGTGCCGCAGTATGCGCTGCATCAGGAGCGGGTCCACATTGCCGCCCGACAGGACCGCGACCACCGGTCCGCGGAACGACCCGGGGTCGCTGAGCAGCGCGGCCACCGGGCTCGCCCCCGCCGGCTCCACCACCAGCTTCGCCCGCTCCAGGCAGAGCAGCAGCGCACCGGCGAGCTCGTCCTCCGAGACCGTGCGCACCTCGTCCACCAACTCGCTGACCAGCGAGAACGGTATGTCGCCCGGCCGCCCCACCTTGATCCCGTCGGCCATCGTCGGCGACGGTTCGATCGCGACCGGGCGGCCCGCCGCGAGTGAGGGCGGATACGAGGCCGCGGCCGCGGCCTGCACCCCGACGATCCTGACGTCCGGCCGCAGCGCCTTGACCGCGACGGCGATGCCGGCCGCGAGCCCGCCACCGCCGATGCCGACGACGATGGTGCGCACCTCGGGGCACTGCTCCAGGATCTCCAGGCCCACCGTGCCCTGCCCCGCGATGATGTCCGGGTGGTCGAAGGGGTGGATGAAGACCGCGCCCCGCTCCTCCGCGTACGCCTGGGCGGCGGCCAGCGTCTCGTCGACGACCGTGCCGTGCAGGATCACCTCGGCGCCGTAGTGCCGCGTCGCCGCCACCTTCGGCAGCGGGGCGCCGAGCGGCATGAACACCGTGGAGTGCACCCCGAGCAGCGACGAGGCGAGGGCCACGCCCTGCGCGTGGTTGCCCGCGCTCGCCGCGACCACCCCGGCCGCCCGCTCCTCGGGCCGGAGCCCCGCGATCCGTACGTACGCGCCGCGCAGCTTGAACGAACCGGTGCGCTGGAGGTTCTCGCACTTGAGGTGGACGGGGGCGCCCACGAGCGACGACAGGTGGCGCGATCCTTCCATCGCGGTCATGCGGGCCACGCCCGACAGCATCTTCTGCGCGCCGCGGACGTCGTCGAGGATCAAGTGGTGCAGGGGGCTGGGCGTACCGAAGCTCATGACCTCAAGTCTCGCAGCTCACCCCCGCCCCGGCCGTCCGGATTCCGGGCGCCGGGGCAGTTGTCCACAGGATTGTGCACCGCCGGTACGTATGCCGGTCCGGCCGCGTACTCTTTCCCCACCACACCGACACCCGCACGAGAGAGCCCCGGCCATGCCGCCAGTTCAGGACATGACTCCTCCGCTCGACCCCGGCCTCCTCGATGCCCTCCAGCACCAGGTGGCCGTGTTCGCCCGCCGCGCAGAGCAGACCAGGCTCGGCGGCGTCGGACAGGTCCGCAACTCGATGGACCGGGCGGCGTACCTGCTGCTCAACCGGCTCGACCTGGAGGGCCCGATGGGCGTCAAGGCGCTCGCCGCGGGCATGGGGATCGACTCCTCGACCGTGACCCGCCAGGTCGCGCCGCTCGTCGACACCGGCCTGGTCAAGCGCACCTCGCACCCCGAGGACGGGCGGGCCGTCGTGCTCCAGCTGTCCCCGCGCGGCCAGTCCCGCCTCGAAGAGGTGCGCTCCTCGCGGCGCGAGCTGATGGCACAGGTCACGGACGGCTGGACGGACGACGAGCGGGAGTCGTTCTGCGCGCTGCTGACCCGCTTCAACTCGGCGCTCTCGGCCCGCCAGTCGGCCTCGCACGAGCCGGCGCCGCCGACCTCTTGACCCGGAGCTCGCGCCTGCCCTCATATGAGGCTCATGCGCGAGCGGCAGTTCACCCGACACCGCCGCCGCACCCGGGAGTTCGAGGCATTCGTCGCGGGCGCGGGGGGCCGGCTGCTCCATGCCGCCACCCTGCTGACCGCCGAGCCGCCCGACGCCAACCCGCGCGCCCGGCACCTGTTGACCGCCGCCCTCGCCGAGACGTACGCGCGCTGGCACCGGCTGCGCGGTGAGGATCCCTACGACCGCACCCGCCAGGAGCTCGCCGCCCGATTCGCCCGCACCGCCTGGCGCCACCACCGGCCGGCCGTGCCCGGCATCCCCCGGCCCCCCGCCGACGAGGGGATCCTCGCGCGGCTGACCCCGCAGGAACGCCTGATCCTGGTCCTGCGCCTGCACGAAGGGGTCGCCGAGGAACAGACGGCGGCGCTTGTCGGCCTGCCGGTCGACCGGGTCCGCGCCATCTGCACCCGCGCCATCACCGCGATGCGCTCCACCGCGGCGCCCGCCCCCGGCGCCGCACCGTGACGCGGCGCGCGGGCCGGGAAGGGCGGGCCCGGCGATGAGTACGCCCGACCGCAAGACCGCCGAGGTCCGCCGGCTCCTGGAGAGCGCGGCGCACCCGGCCGTACCCGCCGAACTCGCCGACCGGGCGGCCGAGTTGGGCCTGCGGATGCTGCGCAGACGGCGCGCGGTGCGGCGGTTGCTGTGGCTGCTCGTCGCGGCGGCCGCGGTCGTCTTCGCGGTCTGGGCCTCGATCGCCCAGCCCTGGGTGGCGCCGCCGTCCACGGTGACACCACCCGTCGGGATTTAGGGGCCGGCCCTCGGACGGACAGGACAGGCCGGCCCCGGACCCCGTGCCTCGCTAGCCGAGCGCCTGCTGGAGGTCGGCGAGCAGGTCGTCCGCGTTCTCGATGCCCACCGACACCCGGACCAGGTCCGCGGGGACTTCGAGGGCGGAACCCGCGACGCTGGCGTGCGTCATCCGGCCGGGGTGCTCGATCAGCGACTCGACGCCGCCGAGGGACTCACCGAGCGTGAACAGCTTCGTACGGTTGCAGACCTCGACCGCCGCCTCCTCGCCGCCCTCGACGCGGAACGACACCATGCCGCCGAAGGCGCGCATCTGCTTGGCCGCCACCTCGTGACCGGGGTGCTCGGGCAGCCCCGGGTACAGGACGTGGCTGACCTTGGAGTGCCGGGAGAGCATCTCGGCGACCTTGCCCGCGTTCTCGCTGTGCCGGTCCATGCGCACCGGAAGCGTCTTGATGCCGCGCAGCACCAGCCAGGAGTCGAAGGGCCCGGCGACCGCGCCCATCGCGTTCTGGTGGTACGCCAGCTCCTCGCCGATCTCCGCCGAGCCGGTGACGAGCGCGCCGCCCACGACGTCGGAGTGACCGCCCATGTACTTGGTCAGCGAGTGCACCACGATGTCCGCGCCGAGCGAGAGCGGCTGCTGGAGGTAGGGGCTCGCGAACGTGTTGTCGACGACGAGCCGGGCGCCGGTGTCGGCGGCGACCTGGGCGACGGCCGCGATGTCGGTGATGCCGAGCAGCGGGTTGGACGGCGTCTCGACCCAGATGACCTTCGTGCGGTTGGTGACCGCGGCCCGTACGGCAGCCGGGTCGGAGGTGTCGGCGACCGACCACTCGACGCCCCAGCGCGAGACGACCTTCGCGAACAGGCGGAACGTGCCGCCGTACGCGTCGTTCGGGATCACCACGTGGTCGCCGGGCGCCAGCAGCGTACGCAGCAGGCAGTCCTCCGCGGCGAGCCCGGAGGCGAACGCGAGGCCGCGGCGGCCGCCTTCGAGGGCCGCCAGATTCTCTTCGAGGGCGGTCCTCGTCGGGTTGGCGCTGCGGCTGTACTCATAGCCGCCGCGCAGCCCGCCGACGCCGTCCTGCTTGTACGTGGAGACCTGGTAGATCGGGGGTACGACCGCACCGGTCAGCGGATCCGCGGTGTTCCCGGCGTGGATCGCGAGGGTCTCGAAGCTCTTGTCGTGGTGCTCGTGGCTCATGAGCCAGAGCCTAGTTCGTCCATGGGACACGGGGCGCCCTTTCATGAGCGGCCCATTGCGCGGGGCCGGGAAGCGGGCTCAGGTTCGCCGGATCGGTGCGCGGTCTGGTTCGCCGGATCGGGGGCCGGTCTGGTTCGCTGGTGCTCATGGAGATTCTGTGGACCCTGCTCGCGCTGGGCTTGCTCGCCGCGATCCTCACCCGGCTCGTCCTGCGGCGCGGCGGCGGCATCCGGCTGTCCCGGCCCGGTGCGCCGGACGCCGCGGACCCGGCGGCGTACGGGTTCGTCCGGCAGGAGGAGCTCGACGTGCGCCTGCCGGGCCCCGACCAGGAACTCCTCGACGTGCTCGCGGTGGTGCAGGGCACCCAGGACTGGAAGCCGGCCCAGCGGCTGCTCGCGGCGACGCCCAAGGAGGGCGAGCGGCGCTGGCAGCGCGTCCAGGCCTTCGCGGGCGCGGCCTCCCTCGAACTGGCCGGGCACCCCGGCGTCGGCGGGGCCTGGCTGCGCAAGTGGCGCTCGGAGGCGCCGAAGGACGCGGGGGCCGCGCAGGTGCACGCCGAGTTCCTGGTGCAGCAGGCGTGGCGCTCCTCGTCGGTGGGCCGGGACGACTTCCGCATCATCCTGGAGGAGGCCCGCACGGTGTGCGGCGAGGCCGCGCTGCTCGCCCCGGGCGACCCGGTGCCGTACATCGTCGAACTCGCCGTGGCCCGCGGACTCGCTTACCCGCGCGCGGAGTTCGACCAGCTGTGGGCGAAGGTGCTCGACCGCGCCCCGCAGCACATGGGGGCGCACCTCGCGGCGCTGCACTACCACTGCGAGAAGTGGCACGGCTCGCGCGCCCAGGCCGACGAGTTCGCCACGGCGTCCGCGGCCCGCGCCTCCCGGGGGTCCCTGCTCCCCGCGCTGCCGCTCTTCGCGGTGTACGAGCACATGACCGACATCGTGCTGGTCAGCGACTTCTACGGTACGGCGGTGGTGAGCCGGGCCATGGACGGCGCCCTGCACGCCGTGCACCAGGCCCGTCCCGAGGACCCGGCCCTGCCGCTCGTCCGCCATCTGCTGGCCTCCTTCCTGGTGCCGGCGCAGCGGTGGGCGGAGGCGATGGAGCAGTTCGTCGCCCTCGACGGCCATGTGGGCGCCGTGCCGTGGACGGTCTCCGAGGACCCGGCGGCGCAGTACACCCTGTGCCGGGCCCTCGCGGTGGCCGGCTACGAGGCGAACGGCGGGAACCCGGCGACGCTGGGGCGGCTCTAGGCGCGGGTCGGCGCGGCGGGGGTTCGGGTCCCTGACCGGTGCGGAATCTCTGGGCCCGCCCGTACGTTGCCCCTAGGCACCGGATCTCTCCGAGGAGCCCACGATGATCTTCGGCCGCCGCCCGCCCGAGCTGCCCACCCCCGAGCAGGCCCTGAAGGGCCGCCCGGAGCCCGAATTCACCCTGCCCGCACGGCACACGGTCCTCGGCAACCCGCTGGGCGGCCCCTACCCCGAGGCCCTGGAGGTCGCGGACTTCGGGATGGGCTGTTTCTGGGGCGCCGAGCGCAAGTTCTGGCAGACGCCGGGCGTCTGGACGACGCTCGTCGGCTACCAGGGCGGCAGCACCGTGAACCCTGCGTACGAAGAGGTCTGCTCCGGCCTGACCGGGCACACCGAGGCGGTCAGGGTGGTGTACGACCCCGCGGTCGTCCCGTACGAGCAGCTCCTGAAGGTGTTCTGGGAGAACCACGACCCGACGCAGGGCTTCCGCCAGGGCAATGACGTGGGCACCCAGTACCGCTCGGCGATCTACACCCACACCCCGGCCCAGGCGGCCACGGCCCAGGCCTCCCGCGAGGCGTACCAGAAGGTCCTCACGGCCGCGGGCCACCGCACGATCACGACGGAGCTGCTGCCCGCGGAGGGCCGCCCGTTCTACGCGGCCGAGCCGTACCACCAGCAGTACTTGGACAAGAATCCGGACGGCTACTGCGGTATCGGCGGCACGGGCGTCAAGCTGACGGCCCCCTTCGAGACGAACTGGGGCGCGTCCTGCCCGACGGGGATCGCTCCCGCGCCGGGGGTCACGTCGGAGACGAGCGAGTAGCCGAGGGCGCTGCGGCCGGACCGCCCCGGGCGTCCGGCCGTGTGGTGCGTTGCCCTTCCTGGCGTAAGCGGCACGCGTGGTCGGGTGATGTTGCGCGGCGGAGGGGGCCGGGCGGTCGCGGACGGGCCCGTCGTCGGGGTGAATGGCTCGCGTGAGAGCTGAGCGGGCGACGGGCGGCGGGCGTGAGTGATCCGAGGACGACCATGGGGGACGCGGTGCATCTGCGGCTGCCGTCCGCCCCGCCGAAGCCGGCGCCGGGGTGTCCGGTCTGCGCGGAGCTGGCCGTACGGCGGCGGACGGCGCGGGACCGGGGGGACTTCTCGGCCGCCACGGACGCCGATGTGGAGATCCGCCACCATCCCCATCCGGGGCGCGGGCGGCGGCGCTAGGACCGGTCCAGGCGCTGGACCAGGATCGCGTCCGTGCCCGACGCCGTCCCGGGGCGGAGCACGGTCATCGTCGAGCGGAGCGGGGGCGCGGGCGGCGCGGGGACCAGGTCCACCGTGCGGGAGGCGAAGTCGCCCACCGAGCGGCAGGACCACCAGGCGTCCAGGTCGGAGCGGGCCTCGCGCAGGCGGGCGCTCAGGCGGCGGACCCGGTCGTCGTCGGGGCTGCGGTCCGCGCGGCCGCGGAAGTGCCGGTGCAGGTCCCTCGCGACCGGTTCCCACGCGGGCAGCAACCGCTGGTGGGCCGGGTCGGTGAGCAGCAGCAGGAGCAGATTGCGGTCCGGGGCGGGGATGCGTCCCGGGTCGGGCCACAGGCGTGCGTACGCCTCGTTCCATGCGGTGATGAAGAGCGCCGGGTCCAGGGCCACGGCCGGGGTCTCGGTCCAACTCTCCATCAGGGCAAGGGTGTTGGGGTCGTGTGTCGCGGCTGACTGCTCGGGTGCCGCGTACCCGGCGAGAGTCAGCGCGTGGGCGTGGGCCGTCGCGTCCAGGCGCAGGGTGCGGCTCACCGCGTCGAGGACGTGGCGCGATGTCTCGACCCTGCCCTGTTCGAGCCAGGAGTACCAGGCCACGCCCACCCCGGACAGGGCGGCGACCTCCTCGCGGCGCAGGCCCGGCGTGCGGCGCCGACGGCCTTCGGGGAGGCCCAGATCGGCGGGGCGCAGGCGTTCGCGGTGGGCGCGCAGGAAACCGCCCAGTTCGCGCCGCCGAGACGGCTGTCCCGCGCCGGTGTCCGTGCTCGTGTCCGTCACCATGTCGTCCGCCCCTCTCTGCGGGCGCGTACGCCCGCACCCGCTCCGCGCCGGCACCCTCTGCCCGCCCTCAGCCTATGACCGGCAGTCACCGCATCAACCGGGTGCTGGTTCCGCCCGGCTGGAGCACGGAAGCTGCCGTCATGACGAAGCAACAGGACACCCTCCCTCTGGTACGGCGGCGCAGCAACGACTCCTCCGCCCTCACCGCGCCGCGCGCCTTCATCCGCGTGTTCACCGCGCCGGGCACCCTTGAGTCCCGCACCCGCTTCTACGAGGAGGTGCAGGGCCTCGAACGGGACATGTGGATCACCTATCCGGCCAAGGGGCTCGCGCTGGCGGCGGTCGGCGGATTCCTCGTCATCGAGGGGGCGGACGAGGACATCGCACCGTTCCTGTCCGCCGCCGGCACCCTGCTCGTCGACGACGCGGCCGCGCATCTGGCGCGGCTGACGGAGCGCGGCGCGGAGATCGTCGAGCCGCTGCACCAGGTGCCCACGGGCGCCGCCTTCTACGCCCGGCACCCGGACGGCACGGTGGTGGAGTACGTCGAGCACCGGCCGACCCCCGACGGCGACTAGCTCGGGCCGCCGCACATATTCGCTGGCCACACGCCGCTCGCGCACCGCGTCCACGGCCTTGTGCGGGCCGGGGAGCTCGCTGCCGCGCGGGAGCTGTTGCCGGACGAGCGGGTCTATCCCGGGCCCGGGTAGGCGCGCCGGGTCCGCCCGCTCCGTCCCTTCCCGACCGCGGCCCGGCAGCCCATCGCGGCGGACCCGGCGGCCCCGGCCAGGGAGAGCAGCAGCACCGGATCGACCCAGGACGGCACGAGTTGCACCGTGGTGCCGTCCGGCCAGGTGCAGAGGGTCGACGGGGGAAGGGTCCGGCTGACGATCGTGATGCCGTCGTTGCCGCCGTCTCGGTAGGCCTGCGCGGCATCGCGACCGGTGCGTGCCGTGACGCAGGCCCGGGTGGGCCGGGTGTCGAAGCCGCTCAGGTTGGCGAAGGTGAGCGTGACGACGGCGACGCTCAGGCAGAGCGTGGCCGCCTCGGCGCAGCGGCCGGGGCGGGTCCTGGCGTATCCGGCGCGCCGGGTCGCGAGCAGGTGGACGGCCTTGGCGAGGAGGAGGGCGGTGGCGGGGAGCGTCAGGAGGAGGATGGCGGTGTAGAGGATGGTGGGCTCCGGGGAGGGGTGGGGCACGACTGGGCCTCGCCGCACTTCGCCCCGGCCGGGCCCCAACCATCCTCTCTTACGCGGCAGTTACTCCCCTACCACCCGCGCCACCGCGCCGCCTGGACCGCGCCCCCAACCCCGCCTTCGTCTGCGGACCGTGCCCGCGTCCCGCGCAGTTCCCCGCGCCCCCAGGTGGGCTGCCCCTGGCAGGGTGCCATGCCCAGGCAACCCCGCCTACGTCTGCAGACCGTGCCCGCGTCCCGCGCAGTTCCCCGCGCCCCCAGGTAGGCCGACCTTGGCAAGGTGCCATGTCGAGGCCACCTCAGCCTGTCCGGCGTTTGAGGACGAGCGGCCTTCAGGCGCGAAACGGGGTCTGGGGCGGAGCCCCAGGGTGGGTCAGATCGTGGCGGTGTCGATGACGAAGCGGTAGCGGACATCGCTCGCCTCGACCCGCCCGTACGCCTCGTTGATCTGATCCGCCCGGATCAGCTCGATCTCCGCGCCCAGCCCGTGCTCCGCGCAGAAGTCCAGCATCTCCTGGGTCTCGTCGATGGAGCCGATCATCGACCCCGCGAGGATCTTGTTGCCGCCGATGAGGCCGAACATGTTGAGCGAGTTGGGCTCCTCGGGCGCGCCCACGTTGACGAACGCCCCGCCCGTCTTCAGGAGCGCCAGGTACGCGCCCAGGTCCAGCGGCGCGGAGACCGTGGACACGATGAGGTCGAAGGAGCCGGCGAGCTCCTTGAAGGTGGCCTCGTCGCTCGTCGCGTAGTAATGGTCCGCGCCCAGCTTGAGCCCGTCGTCCTTCTTGCGGAGCGACTGGCTGAGCACGGTCACCTCGGCGCCCAGCGCGTGCGCGATCTTCACGCCCATGTGGCCGAGGCCGCCGAGCCCGAGGATGGCGACCTTCTTGCCGGGGCCCGCCTGCCAGCGCTTGAGGGGCGAGTACAGGGTGATGCCGGCGCACAGCAGCGGGGCCGCGACGTCGAGCGAGACGCCCTCGGGAATGCGCAGGGTGTGGTCGGCGTCGACCACGATGTGCGTGGAGTAGCCGCCGTAGGCGGGCTTGCCGTCCCGGCCGATGGCGTTGTACGTCGAGACGCCGTCCGAGCAGAACTGGTTCTGCCCCGACCGGCAGGCCTCGCACTTCCCGCAGGAGTCGACGAAGCAGCCGACGCCCGCGTGGTCGCCCACCTGGAACGTGGTGACGTCCGAGCCGACCTCGGTGATCACACCGGCGATCTCGTGGCCGGGCACCATCGGGAAGATGGCCTGGCCCCAGCCCTCGTTCACCTGGTGGATGTCGGAGTGGCAGATGCCGGCGTACTTGATCTCGATGAGCACGTCGTTCGCGCCCACCGGACGGCGCTCGATGGTGGTGCGCTCCAGGGGAGCCTTGGGGGCGGGTGCGGCGTAGGCGGCGACGGTGGTCATGCCGTTCTCCTCAGATCTTTGGGGTACCCGATCAGCCTGCCCGACTTCCCTCCTGTCACCCAGGCCCCTGTTCTGCCTACGACCAGCGTGCGTACCACTGGCAGGGACAGGCTCCCGGTCCTACGTCCACGCCGTCGGGCGCGGATACTGGGGTGTCATGGACCAGCGCGCCGAACTCAGCGAATTCCTCCGCTCCCGCCGGGCCCGGCTGAAGCCCGAGGACGTGGGGCTGCCCGACCTCGGGCGCCACCGCAGGGTGCCGGGCCTGCGCCGGGAGGAGCTGGCGCAGCTGGCCGGGGTGTCGGTCGCGTACTACACGCGCCTGGAGCAGGGCAACGCGCAGAACGTCTCGGTGGAGGTCCTGGACGCGATCGGTCGGGCGCTGCGCCTCACCGACATCGAGCACGACCACCTCACCCACCTCGCCAAGGGCAAGACGAAGAAGAAGCGCGCGGCGTGCCGGCCCCAGCATGTGCGCCCGGCGCTGCAGCAGCTGATGGACGCGATGGACAACGTGCCGGCCCAGCTCATCGGCCGCCGTCTCGACATCCTCGGCTGGAACCGGATGGCGGCGGCGCTCCTCGGTGACATGGCGCAACTGCCGCCGCAGGAACGGAACATGGCGCGCCATGTCTTCCTCGACCCGGCGGCCCGCTCGCTGTACGTGGACTGGCACGGCAAGGCGGTCGACGTGGTCAGCATTCTGCGGCTGTGCGCGGGCTGCTACCCGGACGATCCTCAACTGTCCTCGCTGGTGGGCGAGTTGTCGGTGAAGAGCGAGGAGTTCCGCACCATGTGGGCGGCGCACACCGTCGCCGACAAGGGGCACGGCGTCAAGCGGCTGCGCCACCCGGTGGTGGGTGAGCTGACGCTGGCGTACGAGACGCTGACGCTGCCCGAGGAGCACGACCTGTCGCTGGTCACCTTCCACGCGGAGCCGGGCTCGGCCTCCGAGGAGTCGTTGCGGCTGCTCGGCAGCTGGAGCGCCGATCAGCCGGTGCGGGTGGCCTGAGCGGGCCCGGGGGGCGCGCGGCATGCGAACGGGGGCCCCGGAGGGCCCCCGTCGTGCGCTGCGGGTCGAGGGTCAGGCGGCGGAGCCCGCCGTCCACTGGTCCCAGCTCATGTTCCAGCCGTTGAGGCCGTTGTCCGGCTGGATCGTCTTGTCGTGGGAGTTCTTCATGATGACGACGTCGCCGGTGATCGAGTGGTCGTAGAACCAGGCGGCCTGGGTGCTGTCGTCGCCGGCGCCCTTGGTGTCGGACAGGCCCACACAGCCGTGGCTGGTGTTGGCGCTGCCGAAGACGGACTTCGCGCCCCAGTAGTTGCCGTGGATGAAGGTGCCGGACGCGGACAGGCGCATGGCGTGCGGCACGTCCTTGATGTCGTACTCACCCTTGCCGTCGTCGTCCGTGAAGCCGACCGTCGCACCGTTCATGCGGGTCTCCTTGTACTTCTCGGAGATCACCATCTGGCCGTTGTACGTCGGGTGCTCGGGCGAGCCCGCGGAGATCGGGATGGTCTTCACGACCTTGCCGTCCTGCGTGACGGTCATGGTGTGGGTGTTCGCGTCGACGGTGGAGACCTGGTTGCGGCCGATCTTGAAGGTGACCGTCTTCTCCTGGACGCCGGTGATCCCGTTGGCACCCTGGACGCCGTCGAGGTCCATCTTCATGGTGACGGTCGAGTTCTCCTTCCAGTACTCCTGCGGGCGGAAGTCGATGCGCTGCGAGCCGAACCAGTGCCCGACGACTTCCTGACCGCTGCTGGAGGAGACGGTGATCTTGGACTGAACATCCTTCTTGTTGGTGATCGCCTTGTCGAAGTTGATCGACACCGGCATGCCCACGCCGACGGTCGAGCCGTCCTCCGGCGTGAAGTTCCCTATGAAGCTGTTCTTCGGGGAGACGGTGGTGAAGGAGGTGTTCTCGTGCGCCTGGCGCCCCTTGGCGTCCGCCGCGGTCGCCGTGATCTTGTACGTGGCCGAACGCTTCAGCGCCTTGTCGGGCGCCCAGCTCAGGCCGTCCGCGGATATCTTCCCGTCGACCTTGGCGCCCTCGGCGGAGGTCATGGTCACATCGGTCAGCTTGCCGTCGGCGACGGCGACCTTGGTGTCGCTGTTGATGCCGACGTTGGTGGCACCGTTCTTCGGGGTGATGGTGATCTTGGCGTCGGAGGTGTCCTTCTCGGCGGCCTTGTCGGCCGCCGCCTGCGCCGATGACGAGCTGTCGGCCTTGGCGCCCTTGTCGCCGCCGCCGTTGCAGGCAGAAAGGACCAGTACGCCGCCGAGCACCGCGCACGCCGCCGCGAGCCCCTGCCTGCGCCGCTTACTCTCCGTCTTCACACGCTTCTCCATCGTCGCCGTCCCCCACGTCATCACCACTAGAACATCAGACTGCTCTACCCAGTTCCGCAGCGGGGGTGAATGTGGGACACACCACGCGTCGGAGGACGGGTCGGGGCGGGACGGTACAAGATCGCCGAAAGGCGTCCCTGTCGCGCCGTCCCGCCCCGGCCGCCGCCGGGCGGGGCGCGTCCGTCGGTCGTTGTCGCCGAGGCCGTCGTTCGGGCCCCGGCCGTCAGCCGCCGTCCAGCCGGCGGTCACCGTCCCTCACGCGATCGCCGTCTCTCCCGGGCGCACCGCACCTGCCCGGGGCACCGTCCGTCCCGCGGTCGTCTTCAGTCCTCGTCATTGCTGTCCTCATCGTCGAGGTCCCACTCCTCGTCATCGGGGTCGTATCCGACGCGCTCGCTGCTCCAGGAGGCCTGGACCAGTTCCGCGCCGGGCAGCGCCTCCACGAGGCCGACCGGGTCCACCAGGTAGGCGAGGGCCTCCGCTCCGTCTTCCCGTACCGCCGCCTCGGCATGCGCGCGTTCCTCGGGGCGCATCGCCGGATCCTCGGCGACGCGGGTCAGCGCGGCCGCCGCCAACTGCCCGGCGTCCTCGATCTCCAGGACCAAATCGACGCGCAGCCGCACATACCGTGATGTCTCTTCTTCGCTCATGCGAGGGAGCGTAGAGCTCAAGCCATCCGCGACTTTCCCGCGACCCGCTGCTTTCACTAGCATCAGCGCATCCCGTCAATTCGACGTACTCGCAAGGGGATCGCTCACTTGTCCGTCGCTCGTCGTCCCCTGCTCACCGCCACCGCGGCGGGGACTCTGCTCTGCGCTCTGTGGTTCGTGCCGTCCGCCAACGCCACGGATGAACACCACCCCACCACCGCCACCCCCCGCTCCGCCTACCGGACCGGTCCGGCCCAGGACGAGGCCCCCCTCGCCCTCGCCGACACCGGCGGCGCCGACACCTCCCCCTACTTGGTCGGCGGCACGCTGTTCCTGGGCCTCGGGGCGGGGTTCGTGATGTATTCGGTCCGCCGCTCGAAGCCCTGCTGAGCCTGCCGGCACGGGTGCCGGAGCGGGCGTACGCGAAAGGGCCGCCCGGGAGGTGACATCCCGGGCGGCCCTTCGCGTACGGCGGGAACGGGTCAGGCGAGCGGGCCCGTCACCGGTTCCACCGCGGCGACCAGCCCGCCCTCGCGGACGAACGTGTCCGCGGCGGCCAGGTCGGGGGCGAGGAAGCGGTCGGGGCCGGGGCCCTGGACGCCGGCCGCGCGGGCCGCGGCGATGGCGGCCTGCGAGGCGGGCGCCGGGGTGAGGCCCTTGCGCAGTTCGATGCCGCGGGTCGCCGCGTACATCTCGACGGCGATGATGCGGGCCAGGTTGTCGACGGCGGTACGCAGCTTGCGCGCGGCCGACCAGCCCATGGAGACGTGGTCCTCCTGCATGGCGGAGGACGGGATGGAGTCGGCGGAGGCCGGCACCGCGAGCCGCTTCATCTCGCTGACCAGGGCGGCCTGGGTGTACTGAGCGATCATCAGGCCCGAGTCGACGCCGGCGTCGTCGGCGAGGAACGGGGGCAGGCCGTGGCTGCGGTTCTTGTCGAGGAGCCGGTCGGTGCGGCGCTCGGCGATCGAGCCGAGGTCGGCGGCGACGATGGCGAGGAAGTCCAGGACGTACGCGACCGGGGCGCCGTGGAAGTTGCCGTTGGACTCGACGCGGCCGTCGGCCAGCACCACCGGATTGTCGACAGCGGAGGCGAGTTCGCGCTCGGCGACGGTCAGGGCGTACGCGATGGTGTCGCGCCCGGCGCCGTTGACCTGCGGGGCGCAGCGCACCGAGTACGCGTCCTGGACGCGCGGCGCCTCTTCCTCCTGGAAGTGGCCGACGAGGCCCGACCCCTTGAGCACGGCGAGCATGTTGGCGGCGGACGCGCCCTGGCCGGGGTGCGGGCGGATGGCGTGCAGCTCGGGCGCGAGCACCTTGTCGGTGCCGAGGAGCGCTTCGAGGGAGAGGGCAGCGGTGATGTCGGCGGAGGTGTAGAGCTTCTTCAGGTCGGCGATGGCCATGCACAGCATGCCGAGCATGCCGTCGGTGCCGTTGAGGAGGGCGAGGCCCTCCTTCTCGCGCAGCTCGACGGGTTCGATGCCGGCGGCGGCGAGCAGTTCACCGGCGGGCTTCACGACCCCGTCGGGGCCCTCGGCGTCGCCCTCGCCCATCAGCGTCAGGGCGCAGTGCGAGAGCGGCGCGAGGTCGCCGGAGCAGCCGAGCGAGCCGAACTCGTGGACGACCGGGGTGATGCCCGCGTTGAGCACGTCGGCCATGGTCTGCGCGACGGAGGGGCGTACGCCGGTGTGCCCGGAGGCGACGGTCTTCAGGCGCAGGAACATCAGCGCGCGCACGACCTCGCGCTCCACGCGGGGTCCCATGCCGGCCGCGTGCGAGCGCACGATGTTGCGCTGCAGCTGGGCGCGGAGCTCGGGGCTGATGTGCCGGGAGGCGAGGGCGCCGAAGCCGGTGGAGACGCCGTACACCGGCTCCGGCTTGGCAGCCAGCGCGTCGACGATCTCCCGCGCCCGCGCCAGAGCGGCGAGCGCGTCGGCGGAGAGCTCGACCTTCGCGTTGCCGCGGGCCACGGCGATGACGTCCTCGGGGGTGGTCCCGGAGGTCCCCACCACGACAGTGTGCATATCCATATTCAGCACCCTACGGATTGAATCGTCGCGTGTCACTAGCAGAGCCGCCAGCAGGCCGAGGAAGCACATGCCGCCCGGCACGAACCCCGCCAGGGGCGCGGGGAACTGCGCGAGACGCGGGCACGGTCCGCAGACGAAAGCGGGGTTGATCGGGGCCGCGGTGGCCGCATGGGCCGGGGCGGGCGGGCTGAGGCGGTTTCCGTTCGGCGCCCAGCCGAAGGGTCAGCTTCGGCCCCGGAAGCGGCGGCGGTCGTGCGGCGGGGTGGGCGGGTTTTCGGCGAGGGCGAGGACCGCTCCGTCCCGCCCCGCCACCACCGGCTTCGCCGACCGCGCCGCCTTCGCCCGGTACTGCGCCGCGTCCGCGAGGCGGAACAGGCGGCGTGCCGAGCGCACCTCGCCGATCGGGTCGCCCGTCGAGGCCACCCCGCACGCGACGCCCTCGCCGAGCTCCAACTCCCCTGCGCGCAGGCACAGTTCCTCGCCCACCGCCACGACCTCGTCCGCGGAGGGCCCGACCGCGAGGAGGCAGAACTCGTCCCCGCCGAGCCGCGCCGCCAGCGCCCCCGGCAGCTTCGCCCCGCACAGCGAGAGCACCGAGCCGAAGCGTTCGAGGAGCCGGTCCCCCACCGCGTGGCCGAGCGTGTCGTTGACCCGCTTGAGCCCGTTCAGGTCGCACACCACCAGGCTGACCACGGAGCCGCCCACCCGGTGCCGCTCGACCGCCTCGTCGAGGTGCATGTCGACGGCGCGCCGGTTGGCGAGACCGGTCAGCGGGTCGGTGAAGGCGAGGCGGCGCACCTCTTCGAGCCGCTCGGTCTGGGCGATCCCGGCGGCCACGACGGAGGCCAGCACGGTCGCGAAGTCCGCGTCCGCCGCGTCGAAGACGGCCGCGCCGACGGGCCGCGCCACATACAGCTCGCCCCACGCCCGCCCGTGCAGCACGATCGGGGCGACCACACAGCAGCCACGGCCGCGGCGGCGCAGCGCGGCCACGCGCTCGTGGCAGTAGCCCGCGTCGCCCTCGGGGGGCGCGACGGCCGTCTCGACCCACGCGTTGGGCTCGCCGCGGCCCTCCCCCGGGCTCTTGAAGAGCAGCGGAGACCCCCACCGCTCGTGCAGGAACTCGGTGATCTCGGGGAACTGGTGCACCGGATACGTCTCGTCCTCGGGGAACTCCTCCTCCCCGTGGGCCCGTTCGCCCTCGTTCACCAGCACGCGCAGCCGGCCCAGCTCGCGCTCCCACACCGAGAGCGCGGCGAAGCTCCCGCCGAGCGCTTCCTGCGCCCCGAGCGCCGCCGCGCGCCAGGATTCGCGCGGCGTGTGTGCCGCGGCCATGGCCTGTGCCAGCGAAACCACGGCCCGCAGCCGGGCATCCTCTCCACCCATTCCTCCAGCTTAGGGAGGTTTGGGAGGTTTTGACCCATGGGGGCGTCGACGCGTATTCCCTCACGCGTCCGCCGGTCCACCCGGCGGTACGGTCACTCCCCGGGCCACTCCGGCTTCCGCTTCTCGTTGAACGCGGCCACACCCTCCGCCCGGTCCCCCGAGAACGCCACCGAACGCCACGCCGCGTCCTCGACCTCCAGGCCGGCCCGCAGATCGAGCCCGTGCCCGAGCCGCATCGCCCGCTTCGCCGCGCGCAGCCCGACCGGCGAGTTGACCGCGATGCGCCCCGCGAGCGCGAGCGCCTCCGTACGGGCGTCCTCCGCGAGGATGTCGACGAGCCCCAACTCCCTTGCCTCCGCGGCCTCGACGCGGCGCGCGGTGAAGACCAGCTCGGCCGCGCGGGCGGCGCCGACCCGGCGCGGCAGGAGCTGCGTACCGCCGCCGCCGGGGATGACGCCGACGGAGACCTCGGGCAGGCCGACCACGGCGGTCGCGTCGGCCACGATCACGTCGCAGGCGAGCGCCAGCTCGAAGCCGCCGCCGAGCGCGAAGCCGTGCACGGCGGCGACGGTCGGCATGGGCAGGTCGAGCACGCCGGTGTAGGCGGCGCGGGCGGTGGGCCGCTGGCGTACCAGCTCGGCGTCGCTGAAGGAGTTGCGCTCCTTGAGGTCGGCGCCCACACAGAAGGCCCGCTCATGGGTCGAGGTCACCACGGTGACCCGGGCGTCGGGGTCGGCGCCGAGCGCGTCGCAGGCGGCCGCGATGGAGCGGGCCATCTCGCTGGAGACCGCGTTCATGGCCTTGGGCCGGTCGAGCACCAGCTCGGCGACGTGCCCCTCGCGCCGTACGACGACGAACTCCCCGAACCGCTGCTCAGCCATGGCAACCCCTCCGTTAACGAACGTTACGTCGGGGCGATCCTAGGCCGTGCCCGGCCCGGCCCTCTAGGACGGGCCCTGGGCCTCGCGGCGGTGCAGCAGCCAGGGCTCGACCACGCCGAGGCCGCGCACGGGCCGCTGCCACATGGGCTGGAGCGCGAAGCGGTACTTCGCGGCCGGTACGGGCTCCTCGCCCTCCTTCTCGGCGGCCAGCGCGTCCTGGGCGGCCTGCGCCTCGGAGACGGGTGCGTCCCCGGCGCGGGCCAGCTCCTCGGCGAACGCCCCGTCGACCAGGACGGCGTCCTTGGGGGCTATCGAGGTGAGCCGGCTCGCGAGGTTCACGGTGGTGCCGAACACGTCGCCCATGCGGGTCGTGACGGTGCCGAAGGCGATGCCCACGCGCAGGGCCGGCATCGTCTCGTCGCCGGCCATCGTCTCGATGAGCCGCAGCGAGATCTCGGCGGCCGTACCCGCGTCGTCGGCGGCGAACAGCACCTCGTCGCCCAGCGTCTTGATGAGCCGCCCGCCGTGCGCCGCGACCAGGTCGGCGGCGGTGGTCTCGAAGGCCTCGACCAGCTCGCCGAGCTCCTCCTCCTCCAGGCGCCGGGTGAGCCGGGTGAACCCGACGAGGTCGGCGAAGCCCACCGCGAGGCGGCGGTCCACCATCTCCTCGTCGTCGGCCGCCTGCACCACACGCCCGGTCGCGGCGGCCAGCTGGCGCCGCCACACGTACACGAGGAACTCCTCCAGCTCGGGCAGGAGCAGCTCGACCAGCGGATACGTGACCTCGGTGCGGGTCATGCCGGGCTCGGGGGGCTCGGTCAGGCCCTCCAGAAAAGAATCGATCTGCCATTCGGCCAGCCGGGCGGTGGTCTGCCCCGTGGAGCGCGCGACCTGCACCGCCATCGGCTCGCTGAGCAGCCCCGCCTCGACGAGACCGGCGAGCCGGCGCAGGGCCAGCACGTCGGCCTCGGTGAGCGCCTTGGCCTGCCCGATGTCGGCGAACCCCATCGCCCGCCAGAACCGGGACGCCAGCTCCATCGACACCCCGGCGGTCCGGGCCGCCTGGAACGGCGTGTAGCGCCGGTCCGCGCCGAGGATGAGCTGCTCCAGACGGATGGCGAGCGGGTCGTCGGTGGGCTCGGCGGTGTGGTCGACGGCGTGGTGCGGGGTCGGGTACGCGGACGACGCGGGTTCGGCGGGGGTACGGGAGCTGCCCGAGGTGGCCCCGGAGCCGCTGCCGGTGTCGCCACCGTCCTCCGCACCGGACCGTGTCTCGTCGACGGTCACCGGCCGCCTCCTGCCCGTTGCCTGCGCACTGCCCTGCCGATCTGTCGCTGGATCGGGCTCCACGATACGGCAGGTGTGCCGTAGCTCACGTCGCGGGAGCGTGTCCCGGCCAGGGCTTACGGTGCGTCCGGGCGCAGGTGGACGATGTCGCCCGCCGCCACCGGGCGCTGCACGCCCTCCCCGGTGGCCAGGACGAGCCGCCCGTCGCCGTCGACGGCCACCGCCTCGCCCCGCACCGACTGCCCGCCGGGCAGCTCCGCCCGCACGGTGCGGCCCAGGGTCGCGCAGCCCGCCGCGTACGTCTCCTGGAGCCCGGACGCCGCGGGGTCGCCCGCCGCCGCGCGCCAGCCCCCGTACCCCTGCTCAAGAGAGCGCAGCACGGCCCGCAGCAGGGTGTCGCGATCGGTGGAGACGGCGCCGGCGAGCGCGAGGGAGCCCGCGCCCGGCACCGGGAGTTCGTCCGCGCGCAGCGTCACGTTGAGGCCGATGCCGACGACGACACCGTCCGCGCCGGCCCGCTCGGCGAGGATGCCGCCGGCCTTGCGCTCGTCCCCGTCCACGGTGACCAGCAGGTCGTTGGGCCATTTCAGGGCTGTGTCGACGCCCGCCGCGCGCGCGAGCCCGGTCGCGACCGCGACGCCGGTGAGCAGCGGCAGCCATCCCCAGCGCTCCACCGGGACCGCCTCGCCCGGCTTGAGCAGGACGGAGAAGAAGAGCCCCGAGCGGGCCGGAGCGGACCAGCGCCGGTCGAGCCTTCCGCGCCCCGCGGTCTGCTCCTCGGCGACCAGGACCGCCCCCTCGTCGAGCGCGTCGGCCTTCGCCGCGAGGTCGGAGTTGGTGGAGCCGGTCGCCGTGACCACGTCCAGGGAGGTCCACAGCGCGTCCGGCCGCAGCAGGGCGCGGCGCAGCGCGGTGGCGTTCAGGGGCGGCCGGTCGAGGTCGGACCAGCGGCTGTCGGAAGCGTCCGGGGGTGTCATGCAGCCAGGTTAGGCGGCAAATGCAAGGGCCTCCGGGTGTGGCCAATGCCGCACTGCCGAACCGTATCGGCACCACTACCCTACGAGTCAGTAGCCACCATCCCCGTGACCAGGCAGGGAGCCGCATCCCGATGTCCGAGCCGGAAAACGCCCAGAGCGACGCCACCGTCGACGTCCACACCACCGCCGGAAAGCTCGCGGATCTTCAGCGCCGCATCGACGAGGCGACCCACGCCGGCTCCGCGCGTGCGATCGAGAAGCAGCACGCCAAGGGGAAGCTGACGGCCCGTGAGCGGGTCGAACTCCTCCTGGACGAGGGCTCGTTCGTGGAGCTCGACGAGTTCGCCCGGCACCGCTCGACCAACTTCGGGATCGAGAAGAACCGCCCCTACGGCGACGGTGTCGTGACCGGGTACGGAACGGTCGACGGCCGCCCGGTCTGCGTGTACTCGCAGGACTTCACCATTTTCGGCGGCTCGCTCGGCGAGGTGTACGGCGAGAAGATCGTGAAGGTCATGGACTTCGCGATGAAGACCGGCTGTCCGGTCATCGGCATCAACGACGGTGGCGGCGCGCGCATCCAGGAGGGCGTCGTCGCGCTCGGCCTGTTCGCCGAGATCTTCCGCCGCAACGTCCACGCCTCGGGCGTCGTGCCGCAGATCTCGCTGATCGTCGGCCCGTGCGCGGGCGGCGCGGTGTACTCCCCCGCGATCACCGACTTCACCGTGATGGTCGACCAGACCTCGCACATGTTCATCACCGGGCCCGACGTCATCAAGACGGTCACCGGCGAGGACGTCGGCTTCGAGGAGCTCGGCGGCGCCCGCACCCACAACACCACGTCGGGCGTGGCGCACCACATGGCGGGCGACGAGAAGGACGCCATCGAGTACGTCAAGTCCCTTCTCTCCTACCTCCCTTCGAACAACCTGAGCGAGGCGCCGGCCTTCCCCGAGGTGGCCGATCTGGAGACCTCGGACGAGGACCGCGAGCTCGACACGCTCATCCCGGACTCCGCGAACCAGCCGTACGACATGCACACGGCGATCGAGCACGTCCTGGACGACGGCGAATTCCTGGAGACCCAGGCCCTGTTCGCGCCGAACATCATCACCGGCTTCGGCCGCGTGGAGGGCTTCCCGGTCGGCATCGTCGCCAACCAGCCGATGCAGTTCGCGGGTTGCCTCGACATCGACGCGTCCGAGAAGGCCGCGCGGTTCGTGCGGACCTGCGACGCGTTCAACGTGCCGGTGCTGACCTTCGTGGACGTGCCGGGCTTCCTGCCCGGTGTCGACCAGGAGTACGGCGGCATCATCCGGCGCGGCGCCAAGCTGATCTACGCGTACGCGGAGGCGACGGTGCCGCTGATCACCGTCATCACGCGCAAGGCGTTCGGCGGCGCGTACGACGTCATGGGCTCCAAGCACCTGGGCGCGGACCTCAACCTGGCGTGGCCGACGGCGCAGATCGCGGTGATGGGCGCGCAGGGCGCGGTCAACATCCTGCACCGCCGCACGATCGCCGCGGCCGAGGACCAGGAGTCGACGCGGGCCGAGCTGATCGCGGATTACGAGGACACGCTCCTGAACCCGTACATCGCGGCCGAGCGGGGGTACGTGGACGCGGTGATCATGCCGTCGGAGACGCGGGCGCACATCGTGAAGGGGTTGCGTCAGCTGCGGACGAAGCGGGAAGCGCTGCCGCCCAAGAAGCACGGCAACATCCCTCTCTAACCATGACGTGCCGTCAGGAGGCGCTGTGATCAAGGTAGTTCGGGGCAATCCGACCCCGGAGGAGTTGGCTGCCGCGCTCGCGGTGGTGCAGGCGCGGGCCGCGGCGACGGCGTCCGCGGTGCCGGGTCCTCCCCAGCCCCCCGAGGGCTGGTCCGACCCGGCCCGCATCGCCCGCCGCACCCTGCCCCACCCGGGCACCCGCACCTGGGCCCGCACGTACTGGCCGTCGTAGCCTCCCCTGGGCAGGGAGCCCAGCGCCCTTTCAGCCCGTCCGGCGTTTGAGGACGAGCGCCCTTCAGGCGCGAACGGGGTCTGGGGCAGAGCCCCAGGTCCTGAACCCCAGCCCCTTTCCCCCGGAGGTTTCGGGAAGGGGCGGGGTGGGGCCATCCCGGGGCCTGGGGCGGAGCCCCAGCAACCCCGGTCTACGTCTGCGGACCGTGCCCGCGTCTCGCGCAGTTCCCCGCGCCCCTAAAGAGGTAGGGCACCCGGCGTCGCAGCCCACCGCCCGCGCCCACCGCGGCGGAGCCGCGCAAGGGCACAGCCCCGCGCCCGGCGCGGCGGGGCTGAGTTGCGGCTCAGGGGAGTGAGTACCCGTACTCAGGCGCGGCAACAGGCACCCGCCGCACTATCGGTTGCATGCTGTGGTCAGACCCCGAGAACGAGCCGCCCAAGGAACTGCGCGACGCGCAGGCGATGATGCGCCGGGCGGGGCTCTTCCTCGCCCTCGCCATGGTCGTGGCGATGGTCGTCGTCGGTCTCCACTGAGCGGGCCGCGCGGGGCGCCTACGATGGCGCCCATGACTGCTCAGCGCCGCCTCGTCCTCGCCTCCCAATCCCCCGCCCGGCTCGGGCTGCTCCGGCAGGCCGGCTTCGCGCCCGAGGTGATCGTCAGCGGCGTCGACGAGGACGCCCTGACCGCGCCGAGCCCCGCCGAACTCGCCCTCGTCCTCGCCGAGGCGAAGGCCGACGCCGTGGCCGGCCGCCCCGAGGCCGCGGGCGCCCTCGTCATCGGCTGCGACTCCGTGCTCGAACTCGACGGCCGCGCGCTCGGCAAGCCCGCCGACGCCGAGGACGCGACGGCCCGCTGGAAGTCGATGCGCGGCCGCTCCGGCGTCCTCCAGACCGGCCACTGCGTGATCGACACGGCGACGGGCGAGCGCGCCGCGCGCACCGCGTCGACGGTCGTACGGTTCGGCGAGCCCACCGACGCGGAGATCGCGGCGTACGTGGCGAGCGGTGAACCCCTGTACGTGGCGGGCGCGTTCACGCTCGACGGCCGCTCGGCGCCGTTCGTCGACTCCATCGAGGGCGATCACGGCAACGTCATCGGCCTCTCGCTGCCGCTCCTGCGCAGGCTGCTCGCCCAGCTGGGGCTCTCGGTCACCGACCTCTGGGCGTAAGGGCGCCGGGGCGCGGACGCTCAGGCGGTGGCCGGGGCTCCTCCGGGCGCGTCCTCCGGCTCCGGTCCCGGCGCGGGCCGCTCCTTCGCGTACGCAAGGAGTACGAAGACGAGCAGCGCCAGCACGACCATCAGGCACGCGAACGCGGACCAGCCGACCAGGCCGACCAGGAACGCGCCGAGCACGGCGTGCACCACCGCGCAGGCGATGAGCGTGATGCGCGCGACCCGGCCGGGCGCGCGGTCGCGTATCCCGATGATCAGCAGCAGGATCCCGCACACCGTGAGGAAGAGCCCGAAGAGTCCGCCCGCGACCCAGGCGCCGCTGGAGATCGCCTTCGGATCGACGCCCGCGAGGGACATGTGCTGGTTCGCCGCGACCCTCCCCAGCACCCAGTTGACGAGCACGATGGCGCAGGCCTCGGCGAAGAGAACGAGCGCGGCCACGATGGCGATCAGTCGTCGCAGCACGGCACGACCCCCTGTTACCCCTAGTACGGCTGTGGCGCGCAGGCTACTAACCAGTAATGGTTCGTACAAGGGTCCGGGCGAGAACGGTCGCGCCCGCGCGGCCGGGCGTCCCGCCGCGCGGCGTTCCGGTCGCAAAGAATCATTCGGCCCTTCGTAGGGACCCGACAAAGAAACGCAGGGACCTGCTGGTGCCCGAGACAGAGACCTTGACCACACCCCACCGCTACTGTGCGGTACGGGAGCCCGGCGTACCGTGGTGCGACAAGGGATTTCGCGACTTGAGCGTGCCTCGAATCACACTCCGTGTGGGCAAGCTCACCATTGGGGACGGGTCGTAAGCCAGTGTGCGGCTTCCCTAAACTCAGCTTGTTTCAAGGAGGGAGCCATCGTGCGCAAGGTGCTCATCGCCAACCGAGGCGAAATCGCTGTCCGCGTTGCTCGGGCCTGCCGGGATGCCGGAATCGCGAGCGTAGCCGTCTACGCCGATCCGGACCGGGATGCGTTGCATGTCCGGGCAGCGGACGAGGCATTCGCCCTGGGCGGTGACACCCCGGCGGCCAGCTATCTGGACATCGCCAAGGTGCTCGCGGCCGCGGCCGACTCGGGAGCGGACGCCGTCCACCCGGGTTACGGATTCCTTTCCGAGAACGCCGAGTTCGCCCAGGCGGTGCTCGACGCGGGTCTGACGTGGATCGGCCCGCCGCCGCAGGCCATCCGTGACCTGGGTGACAAGGTGGCGGCCCGTCACATCGCCCAGCGCGCGGGCGCCCCGCTCGTCGCGGGCACGCCGGACCCGGTGTCGGGTTCGGACGAGGTCGTGGCGTTCGCCCGCGAACACGGCCTGCCCATCGCGATCAAGGCCGCCTTCGGCGGTGGCGGCCGCGGCCTGAAGGTCGCCCGCACCCTCGAAGAGGTGCCCGAGCTCTACGACTCGGCCGTACGCGAGGCCGTGGCGGCGTTCGGCCGGGGCGAGTGCTTCGTCGAGCGCTACCTCGACAAGCCGCGCCACGTCGAGACGCAGTGCCTGGCCGACACCCACGGCAACGTGGTCGTCGTCTCCACTCGTGACTGCTCGCTCCAGCGCCGCCACCAGAAGCTGGTGGAGGAGGCCCCGGCGCCCTTCCTGACCCAGGCGCAGAACGCGGAGCTGTACGCCGCGTCGAAGGCGATCCTGAAGGAGGCCGGCTACGTCGGCGCGGGCACCGTCGAGTTTCTCGTCGGCACCGACGGCACGATCTCCTTCCTTGAGGTCAACACCCGCCTCCAGGTCGAGCACCCGGTCACCGAAGAGGTCACCGGCATCGACCTGGTCCGCGAGATGTTCCGCATCGCCGACGGCGAGGAGCTGGGTTACGACGACCCGGCCATGCGCGGTCACTCCTTCGAGTTCCGTATCAACGGCGAGGACCCGGGCCGCGGCTTCCTGCCCGCGCCCGGCACCGTCACCCTGTTCGCACCGCCGTCCGGTCCCGGCGTGCGCCTCGACGCGGGCGTCGAGTCCGGCTCGGTCATCGGCCCCGCCTGGGACTCGCTCCTCGCCAAGCTCATCGTGACCGGCGCGACGCGTGAGCAGGCGCTCCAGCGAGCGGCCCGTGCACTGGCGGAGTTCACCGTGGAGGGCATGGCGACCGCGATCCCCTTCCACCGCGCTGTCGTCGCCGACCCCGCGTTCACCTCCGACCCGTTCACCATCCACACCCGGTGGATCGAGACGGAGTTCGTCAACGAGATCCCGGCGTTCACGGCCACGGCCGACGCGGACACGGACGAGGAGCCGGGGCGCGAGACGGTGGTCGTCGAGGTCGGCGGCAAGCGTCTTGAGGTCTCGCTGCCCTCGTCGCTCGGCATGACGCTGGCGCGCACCGCCGCGGCCGGCGGCGCCAAGCCCAAGCGCCGCGCCGCCAAGAAGGCCGGCTCCGCCGCCTCCGGCGACACCCTCGCATCGCCCATGCAGGGCACGATCGTGAAGGTGGCGGTCGAGGAGGGCCAGGAGGTCAAGGAGGGCGACCTCATCGTCGTACTCGAAGCCATGAAGATGGAGCAGCCGCTGAACGCGCACCGGGCGGGGACGGTGAAGAGCCTCTCCGCGGAGGTGGGGGCGTCGGTGTCGTCCGGCGCGATGATCTGCGAGATCAAGGACTGACGCGTCCACGCGGAGAGCCCCGGCCGAGCACACGGGCCGGGGCTCCCCCACACCCCCTGGGGCTCCGCCCCAGCCCCCGTTCGCGCCTGAAGGCCGCTCGTCCTCAAACGCCGGACGGGCTGGGGCGACCTGTACTGGGCATGCCGCCCGGCCTGGAGTAGCCAGGGGCGCGGGGAACTGCGCGAGACGCGAGCACGGTCCGCAGACGAAAGCGGGGTTGCTGGGGCTCCGCCCCAGACCCCGTACGCGCCTTAAGGGCGCTCGTCCTCAAACGCCGGACAGGCTGAGGGGGCCCGCATGGGCCGGGTCGGGCAGCCGTACACGCTGAGGTGGTCTCGGCATGGCACCCTGCCATGGGCAACGCACCCAGGGGCGCGGGGAACTGCGCGAGACGCGGGCACGGTCCGCGGACGGAGGTGGGGTCGCCGGGGTGGCATCCTGGGGGTATGGATGGGACATCGGGGCGGCCGTTGCGGGCGGACGCGCGCCGCAACCACACCCGCCTCCTCACCACGGCCAGAACCGCCTTCGCGGAACACGGCACGGACACCTCCCTGGAGGACGTGGCCCGCGGGGCCGGTGTGGGCATCGGCACCCTGTACCGGCACTTCCCCACCCGGCACGCCCTGCTGAGCGCCGTCTTCCAGAGCGAGGTCGACATACTGCTCGCGCGGTCACGGGAGTTGCTCGACGCCGAGCAGCCCTGCACCGCCCTCATCGAGTGGCTGCGCGCCATCATCACGCACGCCGGGGTGTACCGCGGCCTGGCCCGCGCCCTCATGTCCGCGTCGGGCGACGCGAGTTCCGCCCTCGCGCGGTGCAGCGAGCCGATGCGGGAGGCGGGCGACGCCCTGCTCGTACGGGCCCGTGAAGCCGGTTCCGTACGCGCCGACGTCACCATCGCCGACCTCATGCAGCTGACCAACGCCATCGCGCTCGCGGCCGAACAGACCCCGGACGACCCGGAGTTGGCCGACCGGCTGCTCGCCCTCACCTACCGGGGGCTCAAGGGCTAACGCCGGCGCAGGTCCGCCACCCTCGCGCGCTCCGCCGAACCCTGCGGCTCGCCCATCGCCGCCGCGCTGCGCAACTGCGGTCCCGTACCGGGTGCGTGGGTGCGGCGCTGGCCGGGGAGGGGCATGTCGCGGCGGGGCGGCCGGCCGGGCGCGGCCTCGCCGGAGGGCGCTCCCGACGAGCCCGCCACGGCGATCTGCACCCCCTGGTCGGCCAGCGCCTGCAACTCGGTCGCGGCCCGGTCGTCGTGGCCCGGGGGCTCGTCGGTGACCAGGCGTGTGATCACGTCCGTCGGCACCGTCTGGAACATGGTGTCGGCGCCCAGCTTGGTGTGGTCGGCGAGGACCACGACCTCGGCCGCCGCCTGGACCAGCGCCCGGTCCACGCTCGCGGAGAGCATGTTGGAGGTGGACAGACCGCGCTCGGCGGTGAGGCCGCTTCCGGACAGGAAGGCGCGCGAGACCCGGAGGCCCTGGAGGGACTGCTCGGCTCCGCTGCCCACGAGGGCGTAGTTGGAGCCGCGCAGGGTGCCTCCGGTCATGACGACCTCGACCCGGTTGGCGTGGGCCAACGCCTGGGCCACCAACAGGGAGTTGGTGACGACGGTCAGGCCGGGGATCCGCGCGAGCCGGCGGGCCAGCTCCTGCGTGGTGGTCCCCGCTCCGACGACGATGGCCTCGCCCTCTTCGACGAGACCGGCGGCGAGGTCGGCGATGGCCGTCTTCTCCGCGGTGGCTAGATGGGATTTCTGCGGGAAGCCGGACTCGCGGGTGAACCCGCCCGGCAGTACCGCACCGCCGTGCCGGCGGTCGAGGAGTCCTTCGGCCTCCAGCGCCCGCACGTCCCGCCGTACGGTCACTTCGGAGGTCTGGACGACACGGGCGAGCTCACGGAGCGATACCGCCCCGTTGGCGCGCACCATTTCGAGGATCAATTGGCGACGTTCTGCAGCGAACACGAAACTGACAGTAACCTGGGCGGCCGAATCTTCTCAGCAGTTTCCGCCGAATAACGGAAGGTGCACCCAAAGGGGGTCGCCGAGTGGTATACGGGCCCCGAGTGTTCCCCGGGCCCGTTCCTCCCTCGCCAACCCCCAGCCCCACCAGGGGAGTTACGCCTCGCCCGCCTTCTTACGGGTGTGCAGCTGGCGGGCCACCTCGGCGATCGATCCCGACAGCGAGGGGTACACGGTGAACGCGTTCGCGATCTGCTCCACCGTCAGGTTGTTGTCGACCGCGATCGAGATGGGGTGGATCAGCTCGCTGGCGCGCGGCGCGACGACACAGCCGCCGACGATGATGCCGGTGCCGGGGCGGCAGAAGATCTTCACGAAGCCGTCCCTGATGCCCTGCATCTTGGCGCGCGGGTTGCGCAGCAGCGGCAGCTTCACGACCCGGGCGTCGATCTTGCCCGCGTCGACGTCGGCCTGGGTGTAGCCGACGGTCGCGATCTCGGGGTCGGTGAAGACGTTGGAGGAGACCGTCTTCAGGTTCAGCGGGGCCACCGCGTCGCCCAGGAAGTGGTACATCGCGATGCGGCCCTGCATGGCGGCGACCGAGGCGAGCGCGAAGATGCCGGTCACGTCGCCGGCCGCGTACACGCCGGGGGCGGAGGTGCGCGAGACCTTGTCGGTCCAGATGTGGCCCGACTCCTTCAGGCGGACGCCCGACTCCTCCAGGGCCATGTTCGCGGTGTTGGGGATCGCGCCGACCGCCATGAGGCAGTGGCTGCCGCTGATGACACGGCCGTCGGAGAGGGTGACCTCGACACGGTCGCCCACGCGCTTGGCGGACTCGGCGCGCGAGCGGGCCATGACGTTCATGCCGCGGCGGCGGAACACGTCCTCCAGGACGGCGGCCGCGTCCGGGTCCTCGCCGGGCAGCACGCGGTCGCGCGAGGAGACGAGGGTGACCTTGGAGCCGAGCGCCTGGTAGGCGCCGGCGAACTCGGCGCCGGTGACGCCGGAGCCGACCACGATGAGCTCCTCGGGCAGCTCGTCCAGGTCGTACACCTGCGTCCAGTTGAGGATCCGCTCGCCGTCGGGCTGCGCGTCGGGCAGCTCGCGCGGGCTGCCGCCGGTGGCGATGAGGACGGCCTCGCAGGTGAGGATCTCCTCGGTGCCGTCGGCGGCGGTCACGATCACGTCGCGGGTGCCGTCGATGCCCTGGGGTCCGGCGAGCCGGCCGCGGCCCCGCATGACGCGGGCGCCCGCACGCGTCACGGAGGCGGTGATGTCGTGGGACTGGGCGAGCGCGAGGCGCTTGACGCGCCGGTTCACCTTGCCGAGGTCCACGCCGACGACCCGGGCCGACTGCTCCTCCGGCGGGGTGTCGTCGGCGACGAGGATGCCCAACTCCTCGTACGAAGAGTCGAAGGTCGTCATCACCTCGGCCGTCGCGATCAGGGTCTTCGACGGCACGCAGTCGGTGAGCACCGACGCCCCGCCCAGACCGTCGCAGTCCACGACGGTCACCTCCGCGCCGAGCTGGGCGCCCACCAGGGCCGCCTCGTATCCGCCCGGTCCGCCACCGATGATCACGATCCGCGTCACGAAAAAGTCCGCCTCGTAGTGTCGATCCCGGCCTGCCTGCCCGCCCGGCCGGGGGTCCGGGGCGGGGCCCCGGGGGAACGCAGTACGTACCTCATTGTCCCGCACGCTTCAAGCGTCTTCGCCCCGGGGGCGCCATTCGGCCGTGGTGGCGGATCACGGCGCGGCCCCGCCGCGGGCGGGCGGCGCGAAGAGCCCCCGCGGGCCACTGTCGTACCCTCGACACCATGTCGCTCTACGCCGCGTACGCCGGCAACCTGGATCCGCGGCTGATGACCCGCCGCGCCCCGCACTCTCCGCTGCGCGGCACCGGCTGGCTCAACGGCTGGCGCCTGACGTTCGGCGGGGAGCAGATGGGCTGGGAGGGCGCCCTCGCGACGATCGTCGAGGCACCGCGCTCGCAGGTCTTCGTCGCCCTGTACGACATCGCGCCGCTCGACGAGGAGTCGATGGACCGGTGGGAGGGTGTCGGGCTCGACATCTACCGCCGGATGCGGGTGCGCGTGCACACCCTGGACGGGGAGGACGCGGCCTGGCTGTACGTCCTGAACGGGTACGAGGGCGGCCTGCCCTCCGCCCGCTACCTCGGCGAGCTGGCCGACGCGGCCGAGTCCGCGGGCGCGCCCCACGACTACGTGATGGAGCTGCGCAAGCGGCCCTGCTGAGGCCCGCCGCAGGTCACGGGCGCCCGGTCACCTCGTGTGGCCGGGCTTTCGTGTGAAGCCACAAACGGATCGGACAGTTCCGTTATCCTGCACATCTACGCGCGTAGGACTTCAGCGGTTACGCTCGTGCGCGTACTTCTTCTTTACCGGGGGAAAACCCCCCGGACCCGGCCGGACAGACCCGGGCGGGACGACGTTCCTTCGCGAGGCGAGAGACCCAGTGAACGCATCTGCCATCCCGGACCTGCTCCAGGACGACCCCCACGCCGCCGCCGACGCCGCCGCCACGCGCCTGCGCGAACTCACCGGCGCCGAGACCCACGACGTCGCCCTGGTGATGGGCTCCGGCTGGGCCCCCGCCGTCGACGCGCTCGGCACCCCCGAGGCCGAGTTCCCCGTGACCGAGCTGCCCGGCTTCCCGGCGCCGGCCGTCGAGGGCCACGGCGGCAAGATCCGCTCCTACAAGATCGGCGCCAAGCGCGTCCTGGTCTTCCTCGGCCGTACGCACTTCTACGAGGGCCGCGGCGTCGCCTCCGTCTCGCACGGCGTGCGCACCGCCGTCGCCGCCGGCTGCAAGACCGTCGTCCTGACCAACGGCTGCGGCGGTCTGCGCGACGGCATGCGCCCCGGCCAGCCCGTCCTGATCAGCGACCACATCAACCTGACGGCCACCTCGCCGATCATCGGCGCCAACTTCGTGGACCTCACCGACCTGTACTCGCCGCGCCTGCGTGCGCTGTGCAAGGAGGTCGACGAGACGCTGGAAGAGGGCGTCTACGTCCAGTTCCCCGGCCCGCACTACGAGACCCCGGCCGAGATCAACATGGTCCGCGTGCTCGGCGGCGACCTCGTCGGCATGTCCACCGTGCTCGAAGCCATCGCCGCCCGCGAGGCCGGCGCGGAGGTCCTCGGCATCTCCCTGGTCACCAACCTCGCCGCCGGCCTGACCGGCGAGCCGCTCAACCACGAAGAGGTCCTCCAGGCCGGCCGCGACTCGGCGGCACGCATGGGCGAGCTCCTCACCCGGGTGCTCGACCGCATCTGAGCCGCACCGGCGCCCTCCCCCGAACCGAAGCACCTACAGCACCGAAAGCCCTCCCCGAAAGGCTGACAACGTGACGCAGGATCTGATCGCGCGGGCCAAGGCCTGGCTGGCCGAGGACCCCGACAGCGAGACGCGCGACGAGCTGGCCAAGCTCATCGAGAGTTCGGCCGACGCCGGGCACGCCGCGGAACTGGCCGCGCGGTTCAGTGGCACGCTCCAGTTCGGCACCGCCGGGCTCCGCGGTGAGCTGGGCGCCGGGCCGATGCGGATGAACCGCTCCGTCGTGATCCGTGCCGCCGCCGGCCTCGCCGCGTACCTGAAGGCCAAGGGGCAGGGCGACGGACTGGTGGTCATCGGGTACGACGCCCGCTACAAGTCGGCGGACTTCGCGCGGGACACCGCGGCCGTCATGGTCGGCGCCGGGCTGAAGGCGACGGTCCTGCCGCGACCGCTGCCCACGCCCGTACTGGCCTACGCCATAAGGCACTTGGGCGCCGTCGCCGGTGTCGAGGTGACGGCGAGCCACAACCCGCCGCGCGACAACGGCTACAAGGTGTACCTCGGCGACGGCTCCCAGATCGTGCCGCCGGCCGACGCGGAGATCGCCGCCGAGATCGACGCGGTCGCCTCGCTGCACGACGTGCCGCGCCCCGAGAGCGGCTGGGAGGTGCTCGGGGACGAGGTCCTGGACGCCTATCTGGAGCGTACCGACGCGGTGTTGACCCCCGGGTCCCCCCGCACCGCGAACGTCGTCTACACGGCGATGCACGGCGTCGGCAAGGACGTGCTGCTCGCCGCGTTCGCACGGGCCGGGTTCCCCGAGCCGGTGCTCGTGGCCGAACAGGCCGAACCGGACCCGGCGTTCCCGACCGTGGCGTTCCCCAACCCGGAGGAGCCGGGCGCGATGGACCTGGCGTTCGCCACGGCCCGCCGCGAGGAGAGCCGGGCCGGCGGGGTGGACCTCGTGATCGCCAACGACCCGGACGCCGACCGCTGCGCCGCCGCGGTCAAGGACCGCGACGGCCAGTGGCGGATGCTGCGCGGCGACGAGGTCGGCGCGCTGCTCGCCGCCCACCTGGTCGCCAAGGGCGTGACCGGCGTGTTCGCCGAGTCGATCGTGTCGTCCTCGCTGCTCGGCCGCATCGCCGAAGCCGCGGGCCTCGGCTACGAGGAGACGCTCACCGGGTTCAAGTGGATCGCCCGCGTCGAGGACCTGCGCTACGGCTACGAGGAGGCGCTCGGCTACTGCGTGGACCCCGAGGGAGTGCGCGACAAGGACGGCATCACGGCCGCCCTGGTCTTCGCCGAGCTGGCCTCCGCCCTGAAGGAGCAGGGCCGCACGGTCCTGGACCTCCTCGACGAGCTGGCCCTTGCGCACGGCCTGCACGCCACCGACCAGCTGTCGGTCCGCGTGGACGACCTCACCGTGATCTCCGACGCGATGGCGCGCCTGCGCGAGCAGCCGCCCGCCTCGCTGGCCGGCCTCGCGGTGACGAAGGCCGAGGACCTCACCGAGGGCACCGAGCACCTGCCGCCCACCGACGGCCTGCGCTACTACCTGGAGGGCGCCCGGGTGATCGTGCGCCCGAGCGGCACCGAGCCGAAGCTCAAGTGCTACCTGGAGGTCGTCGTGCCGGTCGCCTCCGCCGAGGGGCTCGACGCGGCCCGCGCCAAGGGCGCCGAGCTGCTCGCCGGCATCAAGAAGGACCTGGCGGCCGCCGCCGGCATCTGACGGACACGGGCGCGCGAACCGGGGCGGTGGTCAATCGACCACCGCCCCGGTCCTGCTTTCGGGTGATTTCGTACGGCAGTTGACGCAAGGGTGCCCCCGGGAGCCGGGACGCGCGAGAAAGGGTGACCCGTACCTCTCGCCGTGCCCGAGCCAAGGAGCTGCCCCACGTGCCCCCGACCGGCCCGCCCCCAGCGACGGCCACGGACCGTCGCGGCCCCGTCCCCGCCGCCCGCCGCCGGGCGGTCCCGCGCGGCGCGGCCGCCCGGCCCCCGGCCCGTGAGCGCGCCCGCACCGCCCTGCGGTACGCGGGGCCCGCACTGCTCGGCTATCTCGCGGTACGCCTCTTCGGGGTGGCCGTCCTCGCGCAGTGGGCGCACGTCCGCCACCACGGCCTGTGGCCGGTGCTCGCGAAGTCCTGGGACTCCAACTGGTACCTGGGCATCGCGAACCACGGCTATGTGCTGCCCGCCGACCCCAAGGAGCCCAGCGACCTCGCGTTCTTCCCGCTGTACCCGGTCCTGGTGAAGGCGGTCGCCGCGGTCACGCCGGGCTCCCGGGCCAGTGTCGGGCTGCTGCTCGCCGTCGCGTTCTCGCTCGTCGCCGCCTGCGGGGTCTTCGCGGTCGGCGACCGGCTGCACGGCCGCCGCACGGGCACCCTGCTCACGGTGGCGTGGGCCGCGCTGCCGGTCGGGGTGGTGCAGTGGATGGGGTACACCGAGTCCCTTTTCACCGCGCTGACCGCCTGGTCGCTGTATGCCGTCCTGACCCGGCGCTGGGTCCTCGCGGGCTCCCTCGCGGCGCTCGCGGGCCTCACCCGCCCGACCGGCGTCGCGCTCGCCGCCGCGGTCTCGCTGGCCGCGCTCGTCGCCCTCGTGCGCGACCGGCACGTGGCGGGGCGCCCGGCGCGCGCCGTGGTCCTCGGCGGGCTGCTCGCACCGGCCGGCTGGTGCGCCTACGTGGCGTGGGTGGGGGTGCGGATGGGGCGCTGGGACGGCTACTTCGCGGTGCAGAAGGTGTGGGAGAACCAGTGGGACGGCGGCATCGGCACCCTGCGCGACATGCGCGAGCTGCTCGTGTACGCGAACCGTCCGCCGCTGTTCCTGGTCCTGGTGACCGTGGTCCTGATCCTGTCCGCCGCGCTGTACGTGCTCTCGCTCGCGGACCGACAGCCGCTGGTGCTGCTGGCCTTCACGGGCGTCCTGCTCGTGGTGGTGCTCGGCAGCGGCGGCGTCTACTTCCCGCGGGCCCGCTTCCTCGTCCCCGGCTTCCCGCTGCTGCTCCCGCTCGCGCTCGCCCTGGCGCGGGCCCGGCGTACGACGACCGTCCTGGTGCTCGGCGCGGCCACCCTGTCGTCGGCGTGGCTCGGCGCGTACATGCTGCTGGTGTGGCCGGGCCCGCCGTGAGGGGGCCCGGCCACCTGCGAGCGGGTCAGCCGATGGCGAGCAGGACCACGAACAGGACCGCCCCGACGACCGCGGGGACGATGACCTCGTACGCCCAGCGGATGCCCACCGCACCCTGCGCGCTCTCGCGTGACGCGCCCTGTTCGGCGAGGTCGCGTAGGTCGCGGATGTTCTGGTCGGTCGACGCCATCCGCGCGGTGGAGTCGGTGACGTCGGCGGTCGCCGACACGCCGCGGCCCGCGTCGAGCGAGGCGTCCCGTGCCTGGCGGCGGGCGGCGCGCTTGCGCTGGCGCAGCGAGACGGGGAGCGCCCACAGCTGGTACTTGCCGCCCGACTGGTCGAAGACCTCGCTGGAGTAGCCGGCTCGTACGTCCGCGACCGACGCCCACGGCAGGGTGATGGTGCGGAACGGGTTGCGGACCAGGAGCCGGTCGGCACTGGCGAAGACCACGGGGCGCAGGCTGAACGCGACGATCAGCGGCACCACGCAGAGCAGCACGGCGAGCGACAGCCAGGGGGCGTTGCCGTGGCCCTGGACTACGGCGTCGATGCCGAGCCAGAGGCCGAGCGCGAGCAGCAGCGAGCCGCCCGCGATGCCGGCGGTCGAGCGGTAGGTCCGGTCGGCGTAGGCCGGCTCGGTGGGCGGCTTGGGGCTCGTCATGGCCCGATTCTGCCTCACGCCCCCGGAGCCGGTCTTCCTCAGGCCACCAGATCCGCGTAGACGATGATGTTGTCGGGCCGGTGGCCGCCGGTCAGCGCTCCGCCGCAGGTGATGATCCGCAGCTCGGGGCGGTCGGTGTCGCCGTACACCTTCGCGGTCGGGAAGGTCTTCTTGTCGACCTGTTCCAGGGCCCGGACCGTGAAGCGTGCCGTTCTTCCGTCGGCGCGGTCGACGGTGACGAGATCACCGACCTTGACCTTGGAGACATCGCGCAGGACGGCCGGGCCCTCGACGGTGTCGAAGTGGCCGATGAGCACGGCGGGTCCGGTCTGGCCCGGGGTGACCCCCTTGTCGTACCAGCCGATCCGGTCGGCGTCGGCGACGGAGGGCACCTCGACGGAGCCGTCGGCGGCGAGCCCGAGGTCGAGGACGGGAGCGGCGTCGACCCCGGCCGACGGGATCCGTACGCGCACCGGCCTGGAGGCGGGCAGCGGGGCCGCGGCCCGGGGGGAGGCGGGTGCGCTGGAGGCGGCGGAGATGCTCGGCGGCGGGGTGGCGGGCTGCGCGGCGTCGGATCCGCAGCCGGTGGCCGAGGCGCCGGCGGCGAGCAGGAACAGGGCGGCGGCGGCCGAACGGGCGGCGCGGGTACGGGACATGGGGCGCTCCGGGGACGGAAGAGCGGCGGGCCTCCCCGGGGGGAGGCCCGCCGTGGACGATCAGATGCGGGCGGCCGAGCGGCGCCGCACCGCGACGAACCCGACCGCGCCGGCGGCGGCGACCGCGGCCGCGCCCCCGATCAGCACGCCCTTGTCGTTGCCGTCCTGCTGGAACTCGGCGCCGGCCGCGACGGCGCCCTTGGGCACGACGGTGGTCTGGCCGGCGTTCTGGGCGGGGGTGTTGGCGGCGGGGAGGCTCGCCGCGGTCTTGGCGGGCGTGGTGTTCACGCAGCCGGCCGGGAGCTTGGGGAAGGCGGTGTAGCCGTACGGGGTCCCGCCCTGGGTGCGCTGTCCGAGCCTCGGCGTGCTGGTGTTCGCGCCGTCGATGATCACGCCGAGGGCCTTGTCGTTCGGGTGGGCGCGGTCGACGGTGGAGACGGTCTTGAACCGGGTGTCCCGCAGGACCGCCTTCGGACCCTGGGGGCTGTTGGTGAGCTTCACGGAGTCACCGGCTCCGTAGACGCTGCTGACGACCAGCGTCACGGTGCAGCCCGAGCGGGTCGCGGTGTACTCCGAAAGCACCGCGCCCGTCGAGGCGTTGAGCGTCAGGTGCATGCCGCCGTAGAAGCCGTCGACGTCCTGGCCCTCGGTGCGGAGCACCGTCCTGCCGCTGCTCGCGAGGTCGGCGCGGTAGCGGCCCTGGGCGGTCCTGGTCACCTCGACCTTCTCGCCGTCGACCAGCTTGTAGGTGCCGGAGACGAGGCAGGAGGCGGGCAGCGCCGGGAAGGGCTGCGCCTTCCAGGACTTGTCGCCGGTCTCGGTGCGCTGGAAGAAGGTCACCTTGCCGTCGGTGCCCTCTTCGAGCCGGATGCCGTGGCCGTAGTCCATCGGGTGGGCGCGGTCGACGGTGGCGAGGACGGCGCCCTTGGTGTCCAGGAGCTCCGCCTTGGGGCCCTTGGCCAGGTCGTTGCTGAGGACGACGGTGGTGTCCGGCAGCTGCGACACGACGGTCTTGGTCACGTGGCAGGGGGCGGCGGCCGGGGTGGCCGCGAAGGCGGCGGCCGGGGTGAGGAGGGCTCCGGCGAGCGCGGCGACGGCGATCGTGGCGCGGAGCGGGGTGCGGAGGGAGGTGCGGGCGTAGGTCGACATGAACGACTCCGTGGAACAGGGCGGCCGAAGGGCCGGAGACAGTGGTGGTGGAGGTCGCATGCCGCCTCCTCTGCCGGGTGGGGCCGTTGAGGCTGGGCGGGGCTGCAAGGAGAAATCTATGGATCACCTGTACGAGAAGGGTCCATTCCATGTCACAGCGGTGTGACAGACCTCACCCGGGGTCGGCTGCCCCGGGAGGGCTGTACAGGCAGCTACGCGCGTAGATATGCTCATCTGGTGACCATGCCCACCAATGCACCTTCTGCTGCCCTCGCCGACGCGACCGCGTCCGACGGCGCGCTGCGTCGCTTCCTCCACGGGCTCCCCGGCATCGACCCGGTGGGCCTGGAAGCGCGTGCCGCGTCCCTCGGCACCCGCTCGATCAAGACGTCGGCCAAGGCGTACGCCATCGACCTGGCCATTTCGATGATCGACCTGACGACGCTGGAAGGCGCGGACACCCCGGGCAAGGTCCGGGCGCTCGCCGCCAAGGCCGTCAACCCCGATCCGACCGACCGCTCCGCTCCGCACACCGCCGCCGTCTGCGTGTACCCGGACATGGTGGCGACCGCCAAGGAGGTGCTGAAGGGCTCGGACGTCAAGGTCGCGTCCGTCGCCACCGCCTTCCCGGCGGGCCGCGCCGCCCTGCCCGTCAAGCTCGCCGACGTACGGGACGCGATCGCGGCCGGCGCCGACGAGATCGACATGGTGATCGACCGGGGCGCGTTCCTCGCCGGTCACTACCTCAAGGTCTACGAGGAGATCGCGGCCGTCCGCGCCGAGTGCGGCGACCGGGCCCGCCTCAAGGTCATCTTCGAGACCGGCGAGCTGTCGACGTACGACAACATCCGCCGCGCCAGCTGGCTCGGCATGATGGCCGGCGCCGACTTCATCAAGACGTCGACGGGCAAGGTCGCGGTCAACGCCACCCCCGCCAACACCCTGGTCCTGCTCGAAGCCGTACGGGACTTCCGCTCCCAGACCGGGACCCAGGTCGGCGTGAAGCCGGCCGGCGGCATCCGCAACACCAAGGAAGCCATCAAGTTCCTGGTCCTGGTCAACGAGACCGTGGGCGCGGACTGGCTGGACAACCACTGGTTCCGCTTCGGCGCCTCCTCGCTGCTCAACGACCTCCTGATGCAGCGTCAGAAGCTGGCGACCGGCCGCTACTCCGGCCCTGACTACGTGACGGTGGACTGAGACCATGGACATGAAGACACCGACATCTGTTTTTGACTACGCGCCGGCTCCCGAGTCCCGCTCGGTCGTCGACATCGCGCCGTCCTACGGCCTGTTCATCGACGGCGAGTTCACCGAGGCCGCCGACGGCAAGGTCTTCAAGACCGTCTCGCCGTCCACCGAGGAGGTCCTGTCCGAGGTCGCCCGCGCCGGCGCCGAGGACGTGGACCGCGCCGTGAAGGCCGCGCGCAGGGCGTTCGTGAAGTGGTCGGCGCTGCCCGGCTCGGAGCGCGCCAAGTACCTGTTCCGCATCGCCCGGATCATCCAGGAGCGCAGCCGCGAGCTGGCCGTCCTGGAGACCCTGGACAACGGCAAGCCGATCAAGGAGACCCGCGACGCGGACCTCCCCCTGGTCGCCGCGCACTTCTTCTACTACGCGGGCTGGGCCGACAAGCTCGACCACGCCGGGTTCGGCCGGAGGACGACAGACGGGCACAGCGGTGCGAACCCCCGTCCGCTGGGCGTCGCGGGCCAGGTCATCCCGTGGAACTTCCCGCTCCTGATGCTGGCCTGGAAGATCGCCCCGGCGCTCGCCACCGGCAACACGGTCGTCCTGAAGCCCGCCGAGACCACCCCGCTCTCCGCGCTGTTCTTCGCGGACATCTGCCGCCAGGCGGGCCTGCCCAAGGGCGTCGTCAACATCCTCACCGGGTACGGCGACGCGGGCGCGGCCCTGGTCGAGCACCCCGACGTCGACAAGGTCGCCTTCACCGGCTCGACCAACGTCGGCAAGGCCATCGCCCGCTCGGTGGCCGGCACCTCCAAGAAGGTCACCCTGGAGCTGGGCGGCAAGGGCGCCAACATCGTCTTCGACGACGCCCCCATCGACCAGGCCGTCGAGGGCATCGTCACCGGCATCTTCTTCAACCAGGGCCAGGTCTGCTGCGCGGGCTCGCGCCTCCTGGTCCAGGAGTCGATCCAGGACGAGCTGCTCGACTCGCTCAAGCGGCGCCTGTCCACGCTGCGCCTCGGCGACCCGCTGGACAAGAACACCGACATCGGCGCCATCAACTCCGCCGAGCAGCTGGCCCGTATCACCGCGCTCACCGAGACCGGCGAGGCGGAGGGCGCCGAGCGCTGGTCCGCCCCGTGCGAACTGCCGTCGGCGGGCTACTGGTTCGCGCCGACGCTGTTCACCAACGTCACCCAGGCGCACACCATCGCCCGCGACGAGATCTTCGGCCCGGTCCTGTCGGTGCTGAGCTTCCGCACCCCGGACGAGGCCGTCGCCAAGGCCAACAACAGCCAGTACGGCCTGTCGGCCGGCATCTGGACGGAGAAGGGCTCGCGCATCCTCTCGGTGGCGAGCAAGCTCCGGGCCGGAGTGGTGTGGGCCAACACGTTCAACAAGTTCGACCCGACCTCGCCGTTCGGCGGCTACAAGGAGTCGGGCTTCGGCCGCGAGGGCGGCCGGCACGGCCTGGAGGGCTACCTCGATGTCTGAGACTCCGACGCGGCTGCGCGTCTTCAAGACCTACAAGCTGTACGTCGGCGGGAAGTTCCCGCGTTCCGAGAGCGGCCGGGTGTACGAAGTGGTCGACAGCAAGGGCACGTGGCTGGCCAACGCTCCGCAGTCCTCCCGCAAGGACGCGCGGGACGCGGTCGTCGCGGCCCGCAAGGCGTTCGGCGGCTGGTCCGGCGCGACCGCGTACAACCGGGGCCAGATCCTCTACCGCGTCGCCGAGATGCTGGAGGGCCGCAGGGCCCAGTTCACGCACGAGGTCGCCGAGGCCGAGGGGCTCTCCAAGTCCAAGGCGGGCGCCGTCGTGGACGCGGCGATCGACCGCTGGGTCTGGTACGCGGGCTGGACCGACAAGATCGCCCAGGTCGTGGGCGGGGCCAACCCGGTCGCCGGCCCGTTCTTCAACCTCTCCACGCCCGAGCCGACCGGCGTCGTGACGGTCCTGGCCCCCCAGGACTCGTCCTTCCTCGGCCTGGTCTCGGTGATCGCGCCGGTCATCGCGACCGGCAACACCGCGGTCGTCATCGCCTCCGAGAAGGCGCCCCTGCCGGCGCTCTCGCTGGGCGAGGTGCTCGCCACCTCCGACCTGCCGGGCGGCGTCGTCAACATCCTGTCGGGCAGGACCGCCGAGATCGCGGCGCCGCTCGCCGCGCACCAGGACGTCAATGCGATCGACCTGACGGGCGCGGGCGCCGACCTCGCGCGCGATCTGGAGATCGCGGCGGCGGACAACCTCAAGCGCGTGCTGCGCGCCAAGGCCGTGGACTTCACCGCGGACCCGGGCACCGACCGCCTCACCGCGTTCCTGGAGACCAAGACGGTGTGGCACCCGACGGGCTCGCTCGGCGCTTCCGGCTCGGCGTACTGAGCCGACGTACGGGGCCCGGGTGGGCCACCCGGGCCGTTCCGACCACGCGAAGGGGCCCCGCCGGTGACGGCGGGGCCCCTTCGCGTGCGCCGGGTCAGCTCGGCAGGATGCCGGTGACCCCCTCCACCAGCGGGAGGTCCTTGAGGGCGGCGCCGCTGGTCAGGACGCCGGTCGCGGCGGTCGTCGACACCGGCTTGAAGTCGGCGACCTGGGTGGCGACGCCGTTGGTGAGCGGGTCGACGCCGGTGTTGGCCAGCGGGTCGAGCCGGAGCCCCGTCAGCGGTCCGACGGCGTGGCCCACCGACCCGGTCAGACCCTGCGCGGCGGCCGTGAGGTCGTCGGCGGTCGCGCTGTGACCGAGCGCGGCCGCGGGGAGCGGCGCGGCCTGGGCGGCCGTGCCCGCGCCGGCGAGGGCCGCGCCGGCCGCGGTGACGGTGAGCCCGGCACGCAGCAGCGCCCGGCGACGCCGGGCCCCGGCGGGGTTGGGGGCCTCGTGATGTCCCATGGGGTTCCCACTCACTCTCGTACGAAATGGAGCGTAATCACGCGATCGCGAAGCGTAGTTGAGATGTGATGCTCGATACCAACGGCGTCCCGGAGGGGTCCCACGCACGGGTGCATGGCCCACACTGGTGACCCGTGAGTTCATCTGCCATTGTCACGCGCGTCGTTCTGCTCTCGGGGCCCTCCGGCTCCGGCAAGTCGTCCCTCGCGGCCCGCACCGACCTGCCCGTGCTGCGCCTCGACGACTTCTACAAGGAAGCCGACGACCCGACCCTGCCGCTGGTGGCGGGCAGTTCGGACATCGACTGGGACTCCCCGCTGTCCTGGGACGCCGACGCCGCGGTCCGCGCCGTCGTCGAGCTGTGCGGGACGGGCCGTACCGAGGTGCCCGTGTACTCGATCGCGACGAGCTCCATCACCGGCAGCACCGCGCTCGCCATCGGCCGCACCCCGCTGTTCATCGCGGAGGGCATCTTCGCCGCCGACATCGTCACGCGCTGCCAGGAGCTGGGGGTGCTCGCGGACGCGATCTGTCTGCGCGGCCGCCCTGCCACGACCTTCCGCCGCCGGCTGCTGCGCGACCTGAGGGAGGGCCGCAAGTCGGTGGCGTTCCTGCTGCGCCGCGGCTGGCGGCTGATGCGCGACGAGCGTGCGATCGTGGCCCGCCAGTCGGCGCTCGGCGCGCACCCGTGCGACAAGGGGGAGGCGCTGGGCCGTATCGCCGGAGCGGCGGCGGGCCGCTCCCGCACGGCGGCCACCGCCGTCTAGCGCGCCCGGACCCCTGATCCGCCCGGACCCGTCCGGA
This sequence comes from Streptomyces sp. NBC_00083, assembly GCF_026343295.1. Taxonomy (GTDB): domain Bacteria; phylum Actinomycetota; class Actinomycetes; order Streptomycetales; family Streptomycetaceae; genus Streptomyces. Next base: position 412,307 of record NZ_JAPELY010000002.1, on the reverse strand, counting down.
TCCGCCGGGACACAACGAAGCGGCGGGGCCGATGGCCCCGCCGCTTCCCCGTGTCCCCCCGCGGGTCCCCCGTGGACCCCGCGTCCCCTCCCCCTGCCTTCAGGCCACCAGCTCGCCGAAGGACTCCTCCTCGTCACGGCCGAAGCTGAGGACCTCGTCCTCGCGCAGCCGGCGCAGCGAGCGCCAGATGCTGGACTTCACCGTGCCGACACTGATGTCGAGTATGTCCGCGATCTCCGGGTCGGTACGCCCCTCGTAGTACCGCAGGACCAGCATCGTGCGCTGCGTCTCGGGCAGGCGGGCCAGCGCCTGCCAGAGCACCGCGCGCAGTTCGGTGCCGCGCATCGCGTCCGTGTCGCCCGCCGTCTCCGGCAGCTCCTCGGTCGGGTACTCGTTCAGCTTGCGCCGCCGCCAGGCGCTGATGTGCAGGTTGGTCATGGTGCGGCGCAGGTAGCCGCCGACCGCCGCCTTGTCGCTGATGCGGTCCCAGGCGCGGTAGGTGGAGAACAGCGCGCTCTGGAGCAGGTCCTCCGCCTCGAAGCGGTCGCCGGTCAGGTGGTAGGCGGTGGCGTACAGGGAGGCGCGGCGCTCCTGGACGTAGGCGGTGAACTCCGCCTCCGACACCGTCGCGCGCTCCCCCGAGCCCTCCCGGTACGCCGCCTCTCCGGTTCCCCCCGGAATGTTGCCCGCGGCCGGAACCGCGGGAGTGTCGAGCACCGTCATGTAGGGCACGAGGTTCGGCTGTGCGGACGACGGGTGCTGACGCCCGGCGCCGCGGGCGCACCCCCGCATGCTCGCGGCACCGGACTTCTCGGTGCTCCGTACGACGTCGTGGAGACGCGTCACAACTGCGCTGGAGTTGGTGCTGTGCAGTGCGTTCATCTCGCGCCCCCCGTCGGGTGGAGTCTGTGTTTCATCGGCGTGCTTGGTTACGAGGAAGAGCCTGCCCGGGGGAGTTCATCGAGCTGTCCGCCGAGTGTCACAGGCCTGTCACAGCGCTCCCGCCGCGCGCCGGTGCGGTCCCGGGGGCGGACGGGGGTCGTGCTCCTTCTCCCCATGGGCCAGAATGACCTCTGTGCCTTTCCTGTTGCTGATCGAGGACGACGACGCCATCCGCACGGCCCTCGAACTCTCCCTGTCACGCCAGGGCCACCGTGTGGCCACCGCGGCGACGGGAGAGGACGGCCTGAAACTGCTGCGCGAGCAGCGGCCGGACCTGATCGTGCTGGATGTGATGCTGCCCGGGATCGACGGTTTCGAGGTGTGCCGCCGTATCCGGCGCACCGACCAGCTGCCGATCATTCTGCTGACCGCGCGCAACGACGACATCGACGTGGTGGTGGGCCTGGAGTCCGGCGCCGACGACTATGTGGTCAAGCCGGTCCAGGGACGGGTCCTCGACGCCCGGATCCGGGCGGTGCTGCGCCGCGGCGAACGGGAGGCCACCGACTCGGCGGCGTTCGGCAGCGTGGTGATCGACCGGGCCGCGATGACCGTCACCAAGAACGGCGAGGACCTTCAACTCACCCCCACCGAGCTGCGGTTGCTGCTCGAACTGAGCCGCAGGCCCGGCCAGGCGCTCTCCCGTCAGCAGCTGCTCCGGCTCGTGTGGGAGCACGACTACCTCGGCGACTCCCGGCTCGTCGACGCCTGTGTGCAGCGGCTGCGCGCCAAGGTCGAGGACGTACCGTCGTCACCGACCCTGATCCGTACGGTCCGCGGCGTCGGCTACCGCCTGGACACCCCGTCGTGAACCTGTCGCACCGTCCCCGTACCCCCGAGAAGCAGGGCAAGTGAAGCGAGCCGTCCTCGCCGGTCTGCGCTGGACCAGTCTGCGTCTGCGGCTCGTCGTCGTGTTCGCGCTCGTCGCGCTCACCGCCGCCGTCTCCGCGTCCGGCATCGCCTACTGGCTCAACCGCGAGGCCGTACTCGTCCGTACGCAGGACTCGGCGCTCAACGACTTCCGCCAGGGCATGCAGAACCGGGCGGCGTCCCTGCCGCTCCAGCCGTCCGAGCACGACCTCCAGGTGGCCGCGCAGCAGATGGCGGACAGCTCCAACTCCCGTTACAACGTGGTGCTCGTGGACGAGCGCGCCCCGGGCAAGCCGGTCGCGGGCGCCTCGAACCTCGACGACTTCACGCTCGACGACGTCCCCGACCCGCTCCAGGACGCGGTGACCAAGAAGCAGAAGGTCACCCAGGCCAACGCCTACCCGTACCACCTGTTCTGGCAGCGGATCACGCTGCACGGCCATCCGTACCTGGTCGGCGGCACGAAGATCATCGGGGCCGGTCCGACCGGATACATGCTGGCCCCGCTCGACCAGGAGCGGCGCGACCTCAACTCGCTCGCCTGGTCGCTCGGCATCGCCACCTTCCTCGCGCTGCTCGCCTCCGCGCTGCTCGCGCAGGCCGCCGCGACCACCGTGCTGCGGCCCGTGCAGCGGCTCGGGGACGCGGCGCGCCGGCTCGGTGAGGGCAAGCTCGACACCCGGCTGCGGGTCTCCGGCACCGATGAACTCGCCGATCTGTCACGGACGTTCAACCGGACGGCCGAGAACCTGGAGAAGAAGGTCACCGACATGAGCGCGCGCGAGGAGGCGAGCCGCCGCTTCGTCGCCGACATGTCGCACGAGCTGCGCACGCCGCTGACCGCGCTGACCGCCGTCGCCGAGGTCCTCGAAGACGAGGAGGACAGCCTCGACCCGATGATCGCGCCCGCGGTGCGGCTCGTGGTCTCCGAGACCCGGCGGCTCAACGTCCTGGTCGAGAACCTGATGGAGGTGACCCGCTTCGACGCGGGCACCGCCCGGCTGGTCCTGGACGACGTGGACATCGCCGACCAGATCACCGCCTGCATCGACACCCGGGCCTGGCTGGACGCCGTCGAGCTCGACGCGGAGCGCGGGATCATGGCCCGCGTCGACCCGCGCCGCCTGGACGTGGTGCTCGCCAACCTGATCGGCAACGCCCTCAAGCACGGCGGCTCCCCGGTGCGGGTCGCGGTCCGCGTCGAGGGCGACGAGCTGGTGATCGCGGTACGCGACCACGGGCCCGGCATCCCCGAGGACGTACTGCCGCACGTCTTCGACCGCTTCTACAAGGCCAGCGCCTCGCGGCCGCGCTCGGAGGGCAGCGGGCTCGGCCTGTCCATCGCCATGGAGAACGCGCACATCCACGGCGGCGACATCACCGCCGCCAACTCGCCCGAGGGCGGCGCCGTGTTCGTGCTGCGCCTGCCCCTGGACGCCACCCCGCCCGCCGACCCCGAGACGCCGGAAGGGAGCGGGGCGCCGTGAGGAACCTCCGTCACCGGGCAGCCGTCGTGCTGGCCGGGCTGCTCGCGCTGGGCGCCACCAGCGGCTGCGGCATCCGCCCCACCTCCGTCCCCGTCGACGCGGGCCCCGCTCCCTCGCGGGTGGCGTGCACGGTCCCGCAGTCCGCGATGACGCCGCAGTTCGAGGGCGTCACCGTCGAGGTCTATCTGGTGTGCGGAGCGCAACTGGTCACGGCCGAGCGTTCGGTGCGCATCCCCGAGAGCAAGGGCGCGGCCGACCGGGTCCGCTTCGCGCAGACGCTGCTCGACCAGCTCATCACCGAGCCCTCGGCGGCGGAGAAGGACGCCGGGTACACCACGGAGGTCAAGGGCCCGCTCACCGTCACGGCGGCCCGCGCCCACGACGCGGCGGGCGCCCTGCGGCTGAGCCGTGAGCCCGACGACCTGTCCGCGCTCGCCCTCTCGCAGGTGGTGTGCACGTTCGCGGAGAACACCCCGGCCGCGCCCGGCACCCAGCAGGTGGTGCTCGGCGGGCCCGGCGAGGACCCGGCGCGCGGGTACACCTGCACCGCGGAGATGAAGTCCCGCCCGGACAGCACGGCCACCCTCGGCGAGATCCCCGCTCCCCTGCGCTCGCCGGGCTCCTAGGGCGCGCACGGCGCCGGGCGCGTACGGAGCGGCGGGAGTGTGACGCGTCGCGCACCCGGAATCACCCGGGTGCGGCGGAACCGTTCGCGGCGCGGGCCGCGTCTTGGGCAGCGTGCAGCAGCAACTTGGTCACGACGGCGGCGCCGTCATCCGGTTCCGCGTGGTGGGAGGCGTGCTCCTCCTGGCGCATCTGCTGCTCGTGGCGTGGGTCACGCTCCGGCCACGGGACGTGATGTGGGTGACGCCCACCAACCTCACACCGTTCGCCGGCATCAAGGCCGACCTCGCGCTCGGCCCCCTGGAGGCGGCCCACCGCATCGGCGAGGGCCTGCTGCTCCTGGCCCCGCTGGGGATACTGCTCCCCCTGGCCGGCGGCCGGCTCTCGGTCTCCCCGTTCGCCTCGCTGGTCCGCACGGTCCTGGCCGGGGCGCTGATCTCGCTCGGCATCGCCCTGCTCCAGACGTCCGTGCCGGGACAGGTGCCCGATGTGGACGCGCTGCTCCTGAACACCGCGGGCGTGGCCCTCGCCCACCTCGCGGTGGTGCCGGCGGGCCGGCGCAATCTCCGTCGCAGGAACCAGCGCGAGCACCCCGCGCCCGTCCTTCGGGAGGAGTCTCCTCAGGGGCGTACCCCGACGATTCCCAGGGTCGGTATCGCCCCGTAGCCCGACGCCCCCCGGCGCGTGCGGCGGGACCATGGACACATCGCGAGGGAGCCCACACGGAGCGGCTCCCCTCCAGCTCCGAAGGAGCCTTCCATGAGCGCCCCTCTCATCCGCCCCACCGAAGGCCGCAGGATCGGCGGGGTGTGCGCAGCGCTCGCACGGCGCTTCGGCACCTCCGCCACCACGGTGCGCGTGATCTTCCTGGTGTCGTGCCTGCTGCCGGGACCGCAGTTCCTGGTCTACCTGGCCATGTGGGCCCTGATCCCCGGCGAGAAGTCGCCGCGCGCCGCCTGGTAGCCCCGGTGCTCAGCCCGGCAGGGTCCTGGCGAGCTTGGTGAGCTGCGCGTCAGCCACCTCGTGCGGCACGGTCACCGTCGTGGGCGCCCGCGGAGACAGGTCGATCGCCATGAACCGTACGACGGTGGCGCCCCGGCGCACCACGACGATGTGCACGGGCGCGGTCTCGCCCTGGCCGAGCACCGACGCCGTCCAGCTGACCGACTCGTCGCCGCCGACCGCGTACGGCAGGGGCCGCACCTCGCGGTAGGCCGCCGCACGGCCGTCGAGTACGGTGCCGAACCCGCCGCCGCAGCGGGTCAGGGCGGTGCGCAGGCGGCCGAGGAGCTCCCGGGCGTCCGGGGCCGCGTAGGCGGAGAGCGACGCGGAGACGGCGAGGCCGGGGGTGTCGCGCGCGCCGAGCCCCCGGCTCACGGTCGCGCGGGCGCGGTCGTCGGGCCGCTCGCCCATGACCTCGGCCAGCGGCGCGCAGGCGGCGCGGTCGGCCCGCGGGGTGCCCCGGGTGGCGTCGGGCGGGGGATCGCCGGAGACCTGGTAGCCGGGCACGTCGGCCGGGGCGAGGGCGGCGCGTTCGAGGGCGGCCGGGGTCCGGGAGGCGCCGCCGACGGATTCGACCGGGCCGGGCGGCGCTCCGGTGCAGGCGGTCGCGGCGAGCAGCGCGGTCAGGGTGAGCACCGCCGCTCGGGCGGATGCCGTCGGACGCATGATCCCGACCCTACTCACACGCCGCAGGGGCGCGCACCCGGCTCACGGGTGTGCGCCCCTGCGGGGGTCGGCGTGGGTCAGCTGAGGCCGGGCAGGCCGCCGCCGGCGAGGTTGCTCGCCACGGGGCCGGTGGGCAGACCGCCGAGCAGCCCGGTGACGGGGTTGGAGTCCGAACCCTTCTGGCCGCCGGCCAGCGCCTCGGGGGAGGCAGCGGGCAGCGCCTTGGAGACGAGGCCGAGCGGGGTCCCGGCGGTCACGCTCGACAGCGTGCCCATCGGGAGCGCGGGGGCGGCGGACGCCGTCCCGGCGGCAGCGGCGGCGAAGGCGGCACCGAGGGCAACGACACCGAGCGTCTTGGCAGACTGCTTCATCAGAAATTCGTCCTTGGGGTGGGGAGGGTGAGCGGCTCGCCAAGTTAGTCAGCGAACGGCTCGTGCCGCAAACACCCGAAAACGGCCGGTCGTTCACACGTCCGGCCGTTTCACGCCCCTCGGGATCAGTCGCCCTGTACCGAAGAACCGCTGGTCGTAGCGGTCTGCTGGAACAGCCATTCGGACTTCAGCTCGGCATAACCGGGCTTGATCACGTCATTGATCATGGCCAGCCGTTCGTCGAAAGGAATGAATGCTGATTTCATCGCATTGACTGTGAACCACTGCATGTCATCGAGTGTGTAGCCGAACGCCTTCGTCAGGTGCTCGAATTCCTGGCTCATGCTGGTGCCCGACATGAGCCGGTTGTCGGTGTTGACCGTGGCCCGGAAGTGCAGCTTGCGCAGCAGCCCGATGGGGTGGTCGGCGTACGAGGTCGCGGCCCCGGTCTGGAGGTTGGAGGTGGGGCACATCTCCAGCGGGATCCGCTTGTCGCGCACGTACGAGGCGAGCCGGCCGAGCTTCACCGTGCCGTCCTCGGCGACCTCGATGTCGTCGATGATGCGCACGCCGTGGCCGAGCCGGTCGGCGCCGCACCACTGGAGCGCCTGCCAGATCGACGGCAGGCCGAAGGCCTCACCGGCGTGGATGGTGAAGTGGTTGTTCTCGCGCTTGAGGTACTCGAAGGCGTCGAGGTGGCGGGTGGGCGGGAAGCCCGCCTCGGCGCCCGCGATGTCGAAGCCGACGACGCCCGAGTCCCGGTAGGAGTTGGCGAGTTCGGCGATCTCCAGGGCGCGGGCGGCGTGCCGCATCGCGGTGAGCAGCGCACCGACGCGGATGCGGTGTCCGCCCGCGCGGGCCCGCCTCTCCCCTTCGCGGAAGCCCGCGTTGACCGCCTCGACGACCTCGTCGAGGGTGAGGCCCTGCTCCAGGTGCTGCTCGGGCGCGTACCGCACCTCGGCGTAGACGACGCCGTCCTCGGCGAGGTCCTCGGCGCACTCGGCGGCGACGCGGAACAGCGCGTCGCGGGTCTGCATGACGGCGCAGGTGTGCGCGAAGGTCTCCAAGTACCGTTCCAGCGAACCGGAGTCGGCGGCCTCGCGGAACCAGATGCCGAGCTTGTCGGCCTCGGTCTCGGGCAGTCCGTCATACCCGGTCTCGCGGGCGATGTCGATGATGGTCCCGGGACGCAGACCCCCGTCGAGGTGGTCGTGGAGCAGCACCTTCGGGGCACGGCTGATCTGATCCGGGGTGGGCACGGATGCGGTCTGGCTCGTCATCTGGGCACTCTAGCCCCTACGCGCGTAGATCGCCGGGCGTCCGAACGCCGTCGATACGTAACAGTGACCGTGCGGACGGGTGGAGTACACCTCGGCTTCTGAGACTGTTCTGCCATGGCACAGCAAGCGATTCCCCTGCCTGCTGCCCGGCTGGGACGGGCCGTCGGTGCGACCGGCACCGGCGCGACGGTCAGCGGCGTGGTCCTCGTACTGCCGGACGGCGATCCCGTCTCGGTACGCCGGCCCTCCCCCCTGGCGTACGCGGCCGCGCTGCCGCTCGCCCGCAGACTGGCGCGGGACGGACGCGGAGCGGGACTGGTGGCGCACGGCGTGCACTACCGCGGCAACGGCTGGAACGGCGGCGACGCCCGGCTCGCCCTGGACGCGGAGTGGGCGGCCGACGAGGCCGTACGCCGCTACGGGGACGTGCAGGTGTGCCTGGCCGGGCACGGCATGGGCGGCCGGGCGGCGCTGCGGGCGGCGGGCCACCCCGCGGTCAACTCCGTTCTGGCGCTGGCCCCGTGGATCCCGCCGGACGACGTGGCGGCCGATCCCGAGCCGGTGAAGCAGCTGGTGGGCCGCCGCGTGATGATCGTGCACGGCACCAATGACGCGCGCTGCGACCCGGAGCTGTCCTTTCGGCTCGCCGAGCGCGCCAAGAAGGCCAACCGCGACACCTGCCGCTTCGAGGTCCACTCCGACGGCCACACGATGCGCCAGCACCGGCCCGAAGTCCACGCCCTGGCCGTGGACTTCGTCCTCGGCACCCTGCTCTCGCGCCCGTACGCCCGGCCGGTCGAGGACGCCTTCGCCGCACCCCCGCCGCTGGGGCTGCGCATGCCGCTGGCCGCCGGATTCGGCAAGTCCCTCCATCCGTAGGGGACTTGGCGCACGCTCCCTATTCGGGGATCAGCTTGCCCCGCCGGGAGAGCAGGAAGGCCTTGAAGGCGGCCACCGGCGGGGTGTCCGGGTGGCCGTCGAGCCAGGCGACACCGATCTCGCGCACCGCGCGCGGGGCGGTCACGGTCAGCTCGACGACGCCCGGCCGCGCCACCGCGGGCGGCGGGAGCAGCGCCACCCCGAGCCCGGCCGCGACGAGCCCGCGCAGCGTCTCGGCCTCCTCGCCCTCGAAGGCGATGCGCGGCGCGAACCCGGCCTCCGCGCACAGGTCGTCGGTGATGCGGCGCAGGCCGTAGCCGGGCTCCAGGGTCACGAACGTCTCGTCGGCGGCCTCCGCGAGCCGCACCCGCTTGCGCCCCGCGAGCCGGTGGTCGTCCGGCACCACCAGACGCAGCCGCTGCTCGTCGAGGCGCCGGGCCACCAGATCGGGCGCGTCGGGCACCGGCGAGGTCAGACACAGGTCGAGCTCACCGGCCCGCAGCCGCTCGATCATCGCCTCGCCGTAGTTCTGTACGAGGGTGAAGCGGATCCGGGGGTGGTCGGCCCGGAAGGCGCGGATGAGGCCCGGCACGGTCTCGGAGCCCATGGTGTGCAGAAAGCCGAAGGCGACCTTGCCGGTGCCGGGGTCGGCGTCGGCGCGCACCGACTCGGCGGCGCGGGCGATCTCGGCGAGCGCCCGTTCGGCCGAGCCGAGGAAGGCGCGGCCCGCGGCGGTCAGCGCGACGGTGCGGCCCTTGCGCGCGAACAGGGCGACCCCCAGGTCCTGTTCGAGGCGGACCATGGCGCGCGAGAGCGTCGACTGCGGCACGCCCAGCTCGACGGCGGCCCGGGTGACGTGCTCGTGCCGGGCCACCCCGACGAAGCCGGCGAGGCGCGGCGCGAGCTTCATCGCGGCGTCTTCCATGGATTCTTCGTAACTGTTCAATGACACGCGCGCCTCTGGCCTCGGCTGATGCGGGAGTGGATCGATTATCCCCCATCTGTGCATTGGACGCATAAATGCAGGCGGGCCTACGGTTTGGTCATGCCTCCCGCCAGTACCGGGGCGTCCACCACCGTGGCCGCCTCGACCTCGCCGTCCCCGCTCCAGCTCACCCCGGGCGCCGCCGGTTACCGCCGGATGAGCTTCGCGCTCTTCGCCGCCGGTGTCGCCACCTTCGCCCTCCTCTACTCCACCCAGGCCCTGCTGCCGCTGATCTCCGCCGACCTCGGCGCCACGGCGAGCGCGGCCAGTTGGACGGTGTCGGCCGCGACCGGCGCGCTCGCCCTGTTCGTGCTGCCGCTGTCCGCCCTGTCCGAGCGGTTCGGGCGGACCCGGATGATGACGGTGTCCCTGGCGGTCGCGGTCCTGGTGGGTCTCCTCGTGCCGTTCGCGCCCAGCGTGGGCTGGCTGGTGGCGCTGCGCGCGGTGCAGGGCGCGGCGATCGCGGGACTCCCCGCGTCGGCGATGGCGTACCTGGCGGAGGAAGTGAAGCCGAAGGCGCTGGTCGCGGCGATCGGCCTGTTCGTCGCGGGCAACTCGATCGGCGGCATGAGCGGCCGCATCCTGACCGGCTGGGTGGCGCAGGCCTGGGGCTGGCGCGCGGCGCTCGTCGCGGTGGGCGCACTGGCCGCCGTGTGCGCGGTGGTGTTCCGCCTGCTCCTCCCCAAGGCCCGCAACTTCACGCCGGGTTCGCTGAACCCGCGCGCCCTGGCCCGCACCGTGCGCGGCCACCTCACCGACCCGCTCCTGGTGCGCCTGTACATGATCGGCGCGCTGTTCATGACGGTGTTCGGCGCGGTCTACACGGTGATCGGCTACCGCCTCACCGCGGCCCCCTTCCACCTGCCGCAGGGTTTGATCGGCTCGATCTTCCTGGTCTACCTGGTCGGTACGGTCTCCTCGGCCGCGGCCGGCAGGCTGGTGGCGCGGGTGGGCCGCCGGGGCGCCCTGTACCTGGCGGTGTCCACCACGACGGCGGGCCTGCTGCTCTCGCTGGCCTCGTCGCTCCCCGCGATCCTCGCGGGCCTCGTCCTGATCACCGCCGGATTCTTCGCGGGCCACGCGGTCGCGTCCTCCTCGGTCAGCCACACCGCCAAGCAGGGTCGCGCCCAGGCGTCCGCGCTGTACCAGTCCGCCTACTACCTGGGCTCCAGCGCGGGCGGCACGCTCGGCGCGGTCGCCTTCCACGCGGCGGGCTGGCCGGCCACCGTGCTGCTCGGGCTCCTCGCGGTGCTCGGCGTCGTCTCCGTCACCCTGTACGGCTCGCACGCGGCCCGCGCCGAGCGCCGCACCCAGCGCCTGCACCTGGCACACGCCCGCCACTGACCTGCGCCTTCGCGGGTTCCCGCGCGATTGTCAGTGGGGTCGGGTAGCTTCCGAAGTGCTGGTATCGCGCGGCACGACACGGGGTGGACCGATGAGTGATCTGGTGACGGCGACGGATCTGGACGTACGCCTCGAAGAGCACCGCAGGGAGCTGACGGGGTACTGCTACCGGATGCTCGGCTCGGCCTTCGAGGCGGAGGACGCGGTACAGGACACCCTGGTGCGGGCGTGGCGAGGCATCGACACGTTCGAGGGCCGCTCCTCGCTGCGCTCGTGGCTGTACCGCATCGCGACCAATGTGTGCCTGGACATGCTGACGGCGGGCAACAAGCGGGCCCGCCCCATGGACCTGACGGCCGCCACCCCGGTGGCCAACGCCCAGCTCAACTCGCGCCCCGAGGTGACCTGGCTGGAGCCGGTGCCGGACGGGCGGGTGCTACCCACCATCGAGGACCCGGCGGAGGCGGCGCTGGCCCGCGAGTCGGTGCGGCTCGCCTTCGTCGCGGCGCTCCAGCACCTGCCGCCCAGGCAGCGCGCGGTGCTGATCCTTCGGGAGGTCCTCGCGTGGAAGGCGGCGGAGGTCGCCGAACTCCTCGGCACGACGGTCGCGTCGGTCAACTCGGCGCTCCAGCGCGCCCGTTCGACGCTGGCGGACTCCGGCCCGAAGCAGACGGACCCGGCGGACCCCCTCGACGAGGAACAGCAGAAGCTCCTCGACCGCTATGTGGCGGCCTTCGAGGGCTACGACATGACGGCCCTGACCGCCCTGCTCCACGAGGACGCGACGCTGTCCATGCCGCCGTACGACCTGTGGCTGCGGGGCCACGACGACATCGTGGGCTGGATGCTGGGGGTGGGCTCGGTCTGCCGCAACTCCCGCCTCCTGCCGACGGTGGCCAACGGCACCCCGGCCTTCGCCCACTACCACCCGGACCCCGAGGGCGGGTTCACCCCATGGGCGCTGATGGTCATCGAGACGACCGAGGGCAAGGTCTCGGGCATCACCTCCTTCCTGGACACGTCCCGCTGGTTCCCCCTCTTCAACCTTCCGGCCCGTCTGGACGGGGAGGGTGAGCCGGCCTGACCGGGGGCCGCGGCCCAGGGTGCCCTGTAGGGGCGCGGAGCGGAGCCTTGTGCGCGGTTTCAGTGCGACGTCCGCGACCGGTGGGCACCGGGCGCCCCTGCAGGGGCCGGGAGGAACTGCGCGAGACGCGACCAGGGCCAGTGAGAGCGGGTCACGAGCCCTACGCGTAGAGCCGGCCCGGCACCACCACACGTGCGCGGTCGAGCAGTTCACGGGCCACCGCGTTCTTGGCATGGGGCCGCAGCATCCCCACCATGCGGGACATCCGGTCATCCGCTCGCCCCGACTGCACCAGCGGATAGTCGTCGAGCGCCAGACCCCAGGTATGGCAAGCCGCTTCGAGGTGTCCAACCTGCAATTGCCGTTCCGCCAGAAGCCCCCGGCGGTGCACACGGGAGCGCCGGTAGACGCTGTGCCGACTTCGGTCGGACTCCAGCATGGCCTCGACCGAGCCGGCCACATCGCCCAGCTCGTACCGGACCTGACTCACGTGGTAGTGAAGGGAAGCGGGATCGTACGAGCCGAAGGCCTTCCCCCGGGATTCGGCTCGGTCCATGGCGACCTCGGCCTCACTGATGTATCGCAGCGCGCCGACTCGGTCTCCGGTCTGCGCGGCGGCATGAGCTTGTTGCCCGGCCAGGAAGGCCCGCATGCGCGGCCCTGCGGCCGGCGAGGCCGCGGCTGCCGAGTCGGCAAGCCGCGCCGCCGTTCGGCCGTGCCCCAGATCGACGGCCTGAACACTCATCCCCCGCAGCGTGGTGCAGTAGGTCAGATGGTCGTCGGCCGCACCCGCGAGCTCAAGGGCCTTCACGTAGTAGCCCTGGGCCAGCCCGTGCAGCCCCTCGTCCACCGCCATGTATCCGGTCAGGTAGCTGAGGTCCGAAGCGGCCGACCGCATGGCGTTCTTGACCGCTTCGGAGCCGTCGGCGCGGAGGGCGGGTGCCACCGTGTTGACGAGAAACGCGGCAGCCATGGGGCGTGCGTACCGCCCCCCGAACTCGTCGTCCAGGTCGGAGACGCGCTCAGTCATGGCGACGACCATGTCGACGTCGTGCGGGCCGATATGCGTGGCCTTCCCTGACTGCAAAGCTTCCGCACGGCCTACGACGTCCGGCCATCCGGGGATCGTGAGCGCCACGGAGAAGAGGCCCGCACCGAGCACGCCTCGACGTGACGGGTCCATGTCCCCCCTCCCCAACTCGACCAGCCCTTCCACCGTATCCGGCGCGGGCGTCGACGGGGCAGAGAGGCTGCCGAAGCCCGCCTCGGCGTGGGTCACCGGCCGCTGAAGCCGTCGCGACAGCGCTTCGACGATGAAGCGCCGCACCCGCTCCCGTGGCGTCGTACCGCCCAGCCAGTGATGAGCCGCGGAGGCGTTGTATCGCAGGGGTGTGCCGTTCTCGCTCCCCACCAGGTTCACGGCCCGCGCCCATTGGCTGAGCGTCCAGCCAGTCTCGGCGAAGAGGCGTCGCAGGTGATCGTTGGGCGTGTTCGGCATGATCGCGCTCAACTCCCCACGCAGGTAGGCGCTTTAAACGCTCTAAATTCGTTCCGCTGCACCAACGGTACCGCTGAGCGTGGTCATGCGGTTGCTTAGAGACAGGAGAGGCCACCGAGAAAGGAACCGCGCCGTGGACGTGCACAGCACCATGCACCGGGCAGAGGACGCCCCCGAAAGCCCCGCCGAGTACGCGGTGGACACCGCGAACGGCAACCGAGTCGGCGTCGTACAGGAACGCTTCGAGGGGAGCGTGTACCTGCGCCCGCCAGGCGGCGGGGCCGGATGGGCCACCTCGCCCGAGGCCCTGCGCCCGCCGACGCCCGCCGAGCTGGCCCGGGTACGCGTACTCGACACCCCGGTCGAGGGGCGGCGGCGCCCATGACCCACGAGAGCCCGGCCCGCTACCGGATCGACGAACGCCCGGCCCGGTACCGGGTCATGGCCCACCCGGACGGGTCGTTCCGCATCTCGGCCACGTGCACCCACGGGACCTGCCACTTCGCGGTGTTCCCCACCGGCAACCACAACGAGGTCGACGAACACATGCAACAGCACACCGCGCGCACCGGTCACGCCGTCTTCTCCCGCACGGTCCAGGACACGGCCGCCGTCGTACTGGCCGACCGCGCCGCCGACGACGTGCGGACCGAGTCGTGAGGTGCCGAACCGCCCGGAGGGACAAGGTGCACGACCGAAGGACGAGGATGACGGCCATCGAAGCCAAGTCAGCTGACACGACAGCCCAGTTCGAGTACGTGACCTACACCGCCGAGCGCGAGACGTGCCCGGCCTGTCGCGAGCCGATCCCCCTCCACCTCCCCGCCCGGCGCGGAATGCTTGCCCCCAGGGACGGACCGGCCCGCGTCGCCTACTGGCATCTCCCGTGCACCCGAACCGACTGACCCCCATCCCCCGTCCTCACGAGAGAAGGAGCAGCACATGCCCAAGCACGGCGGCGGTACCGGAAGCGGACAGGGCGGCAGCCAGCAGGACGACAGCAACAGCGGTCGCGGCCACGGTGGCGGCGGCTCCGAGACGAGTGGCGGCAACTCCTCCGACGGCTCCGGCCCCGCGAAGAAGTAGCGCCCGATGATCACGCGCACCGAGGGGGCGGGCCCCGCGCGGCTCGCCTCTGCGCTCGTCGCTGCCGGCGCCCTGAGATCGGACTGGCTGCCGGCCTTCCACGCAGTCCCCCGGGACTTGTTCGTCCCCGACCGCATCTGGCCGGGCATCTCTGACGGCACCCGGCAGAACCCCCTGGTCGACCGCGGGAAGGACCCGGACGCATGGCTCCGGGCGGTGTACTCCGACATCCCGCTGACCACGCAGTGGGACGACGGCAGCCATACCGGGGACGGCCTGGGCAGGGCCCCTTCCAGCTCCAGTTCCCAGCCCTCCATGGTGTTCTCCATGCTGGCCGATCTCGATGTGCGGGACGGACAGCGGGTGTTGGAGATCGGGACGGGGACGGGCTGGACCTCCGCCCTGCTCGCGCACCGGCTCGGCGCGGGGAACGTCGTTTCCGTCGAATACGACCCCGGGGTCGCGAGGGCGGCCCAGGAGAACCAGCGCCGTGCCGGGCCGTCCCCCCTCGTCGTCGTCGGGGACGGGCAGCTCGGCCACGCCCGTGGGGCGCCGTACAAACGGGTCGTCGCCACCTGTTCGGTCGGCAGGATTCCGCGGGCGTGGGTGGAGCAGACATCCCCCGGCGGCCTGGTCGTGACCCCTTGGGGGACGCTGTACGGCGGCGAGGCGATCGCCAGGCTGACAGTGGGCGGCGACGGCACCGCCCACGGCCGGTTCACGCGCTCAAGTGCCTTCATGCGGCTCCGCCAACAACGCCGTGTCCTGCCTCCGCACACCGCCTTCCTCGGCGGTCAGGAGTGGCCGGCCGACGGCGCCCGGACGACCACCGCCCTCTCCCCGGTCGACCTGAGCGGGTGGGTGGAACAGTTCGTCACCGGGCTCCAGATGCCCGGGGCGTTCTGGAGCGTGGAGCGCTACGACGACGGCTCGTACACGCTGTGGACGTACAGCACCGACGCGCTGTCCTGGGCATCCATCGACTACGAGCCGGGGGCGGACCGCTTCGAGGTCGTGCAGAGCGGCCCCCGCAGGCTGTGGGACGAGACGGAGGCCGCGTACCTCTGGTGGGACGCGCGGGGCCGGCCCGGGTTCGAGCGGTTCGGGCTGACCGTCGACGGCGACGGTGAGCGGGCCTGGCTCGACTCCCCGGACCACCCCGTCCCGGCCGTGGGCGACGCGCACACGTAGGCGCGGCCTTCAAAAGCGGGGCCGGAGCCGGGGCCTACGGAGCTTCCAGCCCCAGCCCCGCCAGATCCAGCAACGCCACCAGCCCCGCCCCGGCGTTGCGCAGCACCACGCGGCCCCCGGCCCGGCGCGCGGTGAGCCGCAGTCTCGCCACCGCCTCGACCGCCGCCAGGTCGGCCCGGCTCAGCGCGGCGAGATCGCACACCACGACACGGGCACCCGCGCCGTACAGCCGGCGCAGCCGCTCGCACAGCAGCGGGACGTCGGCGAAGGTGAGGGGGTCGGGGAGGACGAGGACAGGGGGCTGCTCCAGGGGATCGGTGGCTTCCACACCGATGAGACCGGATCGGCGCGCCGAACTCATCGGTAGGGCGCGGACGGGGCTAGCGAACCGGGAAGCTCCCGGTGTCGATCACGCTGAGTGCGCTCACGGCGGTCTCCCTACGTCGGTTCGTCACACAGCCCAGCATGCCGAACGGGACCGGCGATGGTCCACCGGTCCCGTTCACCCATACGTGGGCGTCAGCCCAGAAGCGCAGGTCAGGCGATACGTTCCCGCACGATCGGGGTGGCCGAGAAGGCCGTTCCGGCGGGTGCCACGTCGTACGAGCCGCCCAGGGACTCCAGCGCGTACTCGAACTTCTCCGGCGTGTCCGTGTGCAGGGTCAGCAGGGGCTGGCCCGCGGTCACCGTGTCGCCGGGCTTGGCGTGGAGTTCGACGCCCGCGCCGGCCTGCACCGGGTCCTCCTTGCGAGCGCGGCCCGCACCGAGGCGCCAGGCGGCCACGCCGATGTCGTACGCGTCGAGGCGGGTCAGGACGCCCGAGGAGGGGGCCGTTACGACGTGCTGCTCGCGGGCGACCGGCAGGGTCGCGTCCGGGTCGCCGCCCTGCGCCGCGATCATCCGGCGCCACACGTCCATCGCGGAGCCGTCCGCGAGGGCCTTCGCCGGGTCGGCGTCCTTGATGCCCGCCGCGTCCAGCATCTCGCGGGCCAGCGCGATGGTGAGCTCGACGACGTCGGAGGGACCGCCGCCCGCCAACACCTCGACGGATTCCCGGACTTCGAGGGCGTTGCCGGCGGTGAGGCCGAGCGGGGTGGACATGTCGGTGAGGAGCGCCACCGTCTTCACGCCGCTGTCCGTGCCCAACGCGACCATCGTGGAGGCCAGTTCGCGCGCGTCCTCGATGGTCTTCATGAACGCGCCGGTGCCGACCTTCACGTCGAGGACCAGGGAGCCGGTGCCCTCCGCGATCTTCTTCGACATGATGGAGGAGGCGATGAGCGGGATCGCCTCGACCGTGCCGGTGACGTCGCGCAGCGCGTACAGCTTCTTGTCGGCGGGGGCCAGGCCGTCGCCCGCGGCGCAGATCACCGCGCCGGTGGTGTCGAGGACGTTCAGCATCTCCTCGTTGGAGAGCAGCGCGCGCCAGCCGGGGATCGACTCCAGCTTGTCGAGGGTGCCGCCGGTGTGGCCGAGGCCCCGGCCGGAGAGCTGCGGCACGGCCGCGCCGCACGCGGCGACCAGCGGGGCGAGCGGCAGGGTGATCTTGTCGCCGACGCCGCCGGTGGAGTGCTTGTCGGCGGTCGGCCGGGAGAGCGCGTCGAAGTTCATGCGCTCGCCGGAGGCGATCATCGCCGCGGTCCAGCGGGCGATCTCCGTGCGGTTCATGCCGTTGAGGAGGATCGCCATGGCCAGGGCCGACATCTGCTCGTCGGCGACGACGCCGCGCGTGTACGCGTCGATGACCCAGTCGATCTGCTCGGGAGACAGCTCGCCCCGGTCTCGCTTGGTGCGGATGACGGAGATGACGTCCATGGCATTCCTTCCGGCTTGGTGCACGTTGGTACCTGCGCGACTCTACGCGCATAGAGGGGTGGTGAGAGTGCGGCCCCCGCACCGGAGTGCGGGGGCCGCGGGGTTACTTCAGGTGGTCCGGGCCGAAGGCCTGGGGCAGCATCTCCGAGAGGGTGAGGATGCCCTTCGGGGTCTCCAACAGGAGCTCGGGGCCCCCGAATTCGAAGAGCAGCTGACGGCAGCGGCCGCACGGCACGAGCACGTCGCCGTGACCGTCGACGCAGGTGAAGTGCGTCAGCCGGCCGCCGCCGGAGAGCTGGAGCGCCGAGACGAGCCCGCACTCGGCGCACAGGCCGATGCCGTACGAGGCGTTCTCCACATTGCAGCCGGTGACGGTGCGCCCGTCGTCGACGAGGGCGGCCGCGCCGACCGGGTAGCCCGAGTACGGCGCGTACGCGCGGGACATGGCCTCGCGCGCCGCGGTCCGCAGGGCGTCCCAGTCGGGCGTCGGCGTCACTTGCCCTGGCCCTTCCGGTAGCGCATGCCGTCCGCCTTGGGCATCCGCAGACGCTGGGCGGAGAGCGAGAGGACCAGCAGCGTCACGACGTACGGCGTCGCGCCGACGAAGTCGCCGGGCACGTCGTCGGTGACCAGGTACCAGACCAGGATGAGCGCGGCCATCACCGCGCTGACCACGGCCTGGATCGTGGCCTTCTTGTACGCCTTCCAGCCGGCGAGCACCGCGAGGAGCACGACGAGCAGGAGCAGCAGGGCGTGCACGGTGGTGCCGCCGTTGCGGAGCTGGAGCGCGTCGGAGAAGCCGAACAGGCCGGCGCCCATGGCGAGTCCGCCCGGACGCCAGTTGCCGAAGATCATCGCGGCGAGGCCGATGTAGCCGCGGCCGCCGGTCTGGTTCTCCAGGTAGATGTGCGAGGTGACCAGGGCGAGGAAGGCACCGCCGAGTCCGGCGAGACCGCCGGAGATGGCGACCGCGGCGTACTTGTAGGAGTACACGTTGACGCCGAGCGACTCCGCCGCGATCGGGTTCTCGCCGCAGGAGCGCAGGCGCAGGCCGAAGGCGGTCTTCCACAGCACCCACCAGGTGCCGACGAAGAGCGCCGCGGCGATGACGGTGACCCAGGAGACCTCGGTGACCAGGCCGCCGATGATGCCGGCGAGGTCGGAGATCAGGAACCAGTGGTGGTTCTGGATCGACTCCAGGCCCGAGGAGAGGCCCGGGATGCTGAAGCTGGGCAGCGAGTCGGCGGGCGGCGACTGCTTGGGGTTGCCGCCCTTGACCTGGGCCTCGCCGCCGTTGAAGAAGAGCTTGGCGAGGTACTGCGTCACGCCGAGCGCGAGCAGGTTGACCGCGACACCGGAGACGATGTGGTCGACGCCGAAGGTGATGGTGGCGACCGCGTGGACGAGACCGCCGAGGACACCGAAGCCGATGCCGGCGAGCAGGCCGAGCCAGGGGCTGGACTGCCAGCCGACCCAGCCGGCGCCGAAGGTGCCGAGGATCATCATGCCTTCGAGGCCGATGTTGACCACGCCGGCCCGCTCGGACCACAGGCCGGCCAGGCCCGCGAGCCCGATCGGCACGGCGAGGCCGAGCGCGGCGCTGATCTGGCCCTCGCTGGTGAGCTGGTCGGCGCCGGTGATGATGCGGACGGCGGAGACGAGGATCAGCGCGCCCGCGATGATCATCAGGACCTGCGCGAGGGAGAACTTGCGCTTGGCGTTGCCCCGCTTGACCCCGGCCGGAGGCGGTGGGGTCGTGGTCGTGTCGGTCGTGACGCTCATGCCGTCACCTCCGTCTCGGTCTTGGCGGCCTGGGCGGCCAGCTCGGCGCCGACGCGCTGCTGCTGGCGCTTGATGCCGTAACGGCGGACGAGTTCGTAGGCGATCACGACGCACAGGACGATGACGCCCTGGATCACGCCGAGGATCTCCTTGTCGTAGCCGATCACTTCGAAGTGGCCGGTGGTGCGCTCCAGGTACCCCCAGAGCAGCGCGGCGAGCGCGACGCCCACCGGGTTGTTGCGGCCGAGCAGCGCGATGGCGATGCCGGTGAAGCCGAGTCCGAGCGGGAAGCTGTTGTCGAACTGGTGGCTGTCGTTGAGCAGCGTCGGCATGCCGACGAGGCCGGCCACCGCGCCCGAGATGATCATGCTGGTGACGATCATCTTCTTGACGTTGGCGCCGCTCGCCGCGGCCGCGGACTCGGACTGGCCGACGGCCCGCAGGTCGAACCCGAAGCGGGTGCGGCCGAGCGTGAACCAGTACGCCACGCCGACCAGGACCGCGACGACGATGAAGCCCCACAGCTGGCCGGCCGGGCCCATGTCCAGGGTGAAGAACCAGGACGAGCTGGGCAGCGGCTTGGTGGAGACCAGCGTGCCGGCCTCGTCGAGCTGGCCGAGCCGGTCGGGCTGGAGCAGATAGGCGATGATCGCGGTCGCGATGGCGTTCAGCATGATGGTCGAGATGACCTCGCTGACGCCCCGGGTGACCTTGAGGATGCCCGCGACCGCCGACCACATCGCGCCGACCAGCATGGCGACGATGATGATGATCGGGATCTGGACGATGCCGGGCAGGCTCATCGCGCCGCCGACGACGGCCGCGAGGAACGCCGCGAGGCGGTACTGGCCGTCGACGCCGATGTTGAAGAGGTTCATGCGGAAGCCGATGGCCACCGCGATGCCCGCCAGGTAGTACGTCGTCGCCTTGTTGAGGATGTAGACCTGGCTGTCGCTCGCCGAGCCGTACGACAGCATGTCGTTGAAGGCCGGGAACGGGTTCTTGCCGGTGGCCAGGATGATCAGGGCGGTGACGACAAGGGCCGCGACGAGCGCGAGCACGGGGGCCGCGATCGCGAGGAGCAGCTTCTCCTTGTCGATCCGGGAGATGAGCTTCTTCATCGGTCCTCTCCCCCAGTGTTCTGCTGGTGCTCCAGGTGGCCGCTGGCGGCACCGGTCATGGCGGAGCCCAGTTCCTCGGGGGTGATCGTGGCGGGGTCGGCGTCGGCGACCAGACGGCCCCGGTACATCACCCGCAGGGTGTCGGACAGGCCGATCAGCTCGTCCAGGTCGGCGGAGATCAGCAGCACGGCGAGGCCCTCACGGCGGGCCTCGCGGATCTGGTCCCAGATCTGCGCCTGCGCGCCGACGTCGACGCCCCGGGTGGGGTGCGCGGCGATCAGCAGCTTGGGGTTGTGGCTCATCTCGCGGCCGACGATCAGCTTCTGCTGGTTGCCGCCGGACAGCGACGCCGCGGTGACCTCGATGCCGGGAGTGCGCACGTCGTACTCGCGCACGATCCGCTCGGTGTCGTGGCGGGCGGCCTTGTTGTCGAGGAGGGCGCCCTTGGAGTTGGGCCTCTCGGTGACGTGGCCGAGGATGCGGTTCTCCCACAGCGGCGCTTCCAGGAGCAGGCCGTGGCGGTGGCGGTCCTCGGGGATGTAGCCGACGCCGCTCTCACGGCGCTTGCGCGTCGGAGCCGTCGAGATGTCGGTGGTGTCGAGCGTGATGACGCCGCCGTCGGGGATGCGCATGCCCATGATGGCCTCGACGAGCTCGGCCTGGCCGTTGCCCTCGACGCCGGCGATGCCGAGCACCTCACCCTTGTGGATGGTGAAGGAGACCGAGGACAGCACTTCGCGCACCATCCCGTCGGGGTCGGTGGCGGCGAGGCGCAACCCCTCGACCCGGAGCATCGGCGTCGTGGTGACGGTCGACTCGCGGGTCTCGGGCGAGGGCAGCTCGCTGCCCACCATCAGCTCGGCGAGCTGCTTGGTGGTGGTCGTGCGGGGGTCGGCGGTGCCGACCGTGGTGCCGCGCCGGATCACCGTGATCTCGTCGGCGACGGAGAGGACTTCGCCGAGCTTGTGCGAGATGAAGATGACGGTCAGGCCCTCGGCCTTGAGCTCGCGCAGGTTGTCGAAGAGCGCCTCGACCTCCTGCGGGACGAGGACCGCGGTCGGCTCGTCGAGGATGAGGGTGCGCGCGCCGCGGTAGAGGACCTTGAGGATCTCCACGCGCTGGCGGTCGGCGACGCCGAGGTCCTCGACGAGGACGTCGGGGCGGACCCCGAGGCCGTACGCGTCGGAGATCTCCTTGATCTTGGCGCGGGCCTTGGCGCCGATGCCGTACAGCTTCTCGCCGCCCAGGACGACGTTCTCCAGGACGGTCAGGTTGTCGGCCAGCATGAAGTGCTGGTGGACCATGCCGATGCCGAGCGCGATGGCGTCCGCGGGGCTGGAGAAGGAGGCCTGGGTGCCGTCGATGGTGATGGTGCCCTCGTCCGGCTTCTGCATGCCGTAGAGGATCTTCATCAGGGTCGACTTGCCGGCGCCGTTCTCACCGCACAGGGCGTGCACGGTGCCCTTGCGGACGGTGATGTCGATGTCCTTGTTGGCGACGACACCGGGGAATCGTTTGGTGATGCCGCGCAGTTCGACGGCGGGAGGGCTGGACGCGTTGATGGCGCACTCTCCTCGTGGGCAGGAGCAGGGGGGCGGGGAGCTTCCGGGGAAGCCGGGAAGCGTACTGATGTGCCACGCCGGGCCTCCGGCGTAGTAGTTCAGCACACTCACGGCGCGCCAACTCCGGCCTACGCGCGTAGAGTTGACACTTCGTTACGGCCCGGTGAGGCAGGGCGGTCCCTGCTCACCGGGCCGGTTCGCGACGGGGGCGGTCAGCGACCGCCGTGGGTCACGGGGTCGTCTTGACCTTGATGGTGCCGTCGACGATCTTCTTCTGGGCCGCGTCGAGCTGCGACTTCAGGTCGTCGATGAAGCCACCGCTGGTGGCGAGCGAAACGCCGCCCTTGGCCAGCGGGTAGCTGTTGGTGCCGACCAGCGGCTTGCCGTCCTTGATCGACTTGATCAGGTCGTAGACGCCGATGTCGACGTTCTTCACGACCGAGGTCAGGATCGAGTTCTTGTACTTGGAGAGCGAGGCCTGCTGGTACTGGTCGGAGTCGACACCGATCGCCCAGGCGCCCTTCTTGCCCGCGACGGCCTCGATCGCGCCGGTGCCGGAGGAGCCGGCCGCGGTGTAGATCACGTCGGCGCCGTTGTCGAGCATGCCCTGCGCGGCTTCCTTGCCCTTGTCGGGGCTGGCGAAGCCGGACGTGTCCGAGCCGTGCGACAGGTACTGGTTGTCGACCTTGACGTCGGGCTTGGTGTCCTTGACGCCCTGGTTGAAGCCCGCCTCGAACTTCTTGATGAGGGGGACGTCGACGCCGCCGATGAAGCCGACGTGGTTGGTCTTGGTCTTCAGCGCCGCGGCGACACCCGCGAGGTAGGAGCCCTGCTCCTCGGTGAAGACGATGTTGTCGATGTTCTTCGGGCCCTCGACGACGGAGTCGACGATGCCGAAGGTGACGTTCGGGTACTTGACCGCGACCTTCTTCATCGAGTTCGCGTACGCGTAGCCGATGCCGATGACCGGGTTGTACCCCGCGCCCGCGAGGTCGGTCAGCCGCTGCTCGCGGTCGGCCTCGGTGTCGGTGGTCTTGGCGGTCAGCTCCTTGACGTCACCGCCGAACTCGGCCTTGGCCTTGTCGATGCCGCGCGCGGCGGAGTCGTTGAACGAGTGGTCACCGCGGCCACCGACGTCGTACGCGACACCGATCTTGACGCCCTTGCCGCCCGCGGAGGACGACGAAGAGGTGCCCGAGTCCTTCTGGGTGGACGTGGAGCCACAGGCGGTGGCGGAAAGCGCGAGCGCGGCGGTGGCGATACCTGCCGCAGCGATCTTGGATACCCGGCGCAAGAGGAGGTCCCTTCAAACCTGAACCGAGGCGCCCCTACCGGCGCTGGTTTCGCGTCGGATCGTAACGCGCGTAGATGTCGCGTAAAGCCCTGTTCGGAAGCCGTTATCGAATCGCCGCGAACAGGGGATGAAGTGTCCGGTTACGAGCGGTTGCCATCGAGGAGCGCAGCGGCGGTGAAGAGCTCCACTCCCACCTTGATGGCGGCCTCGTCCGCGTCGAAATCACCCCGATGGAGGTCAAGCCGGGCATGGGAGCCCGGCGTACGGACCCCGAGGCGGGCCATCGCCCCTGGTACGTGCTCCAGGTACCACGAAAAGTCCTCGCCACCCAGCGACTGTTCCGTGTCCTCGACCGAGAAGGCACCCCGGCGGGCCGACATCGCGTCGCGCAGCAGCTCGGTCACGACCGGATCGTTGACGACCGGGGGCACCCCCCGCACGTAGTTGATCTCCGATTTGGCCCCGTGCAGGGTGGCCACCTCGTCGATCGCGGCGTGTACGAGGTCGGGCGCGTCGCGCCACGCCGACAGGTCGAGGCAGCGCACCGTACCGGCCAGCTCGGCGTGCATCGGGATCACGTTGCAGGCGTGGCCCGACTCGATGCGGCCCCAGGTGAGGGCGAGCCCGGCGCGGGCGTCGATCCGGCGGGCGAGCAGCGCGGGCACATCGGCGGCGACGCGCGCGACCGCGGTCACCAGGTCGGTGGTGAGGTGGGGGCGCGCGGTGTGGCCGCCCGGCCCGTCGAGGAAGACCTCCAGGCGGTCGCAGGCCGAGGTGATGGGGCCGGGCCGCAGCCCGATCCGGCCGGCGTCCACCCGCGGGTCGCAGTGCACGGCGATGATCCGGCCCACCCCGTCCAGCACCCCGGCCACGATGGCGTCGGCGGCGCCGCCGGGCAGCACCTCCTCGGCGGGCTGGAACAGCAGCCGCACCGGCGCGGGCAGCAGGCCCTCGCGGTGCAGCTCCGCCAGGACCAGGCCGGTGCCGAGGACGGTGGTGGTGTGCACGTCGTGGCCGCAGGCGTGGGCGCGGTCCGGGACCGTGGAGCGGTAGGGGACGCCGGCCTTCGCGTCGGGGATGGGCAGGGCGTCGATGTCCGCGCGGATGGCGAGCATGGGGCGCGCCCCGCCGCTCTGGGCCTGGGTGCGCGCGGGCGGTGTGCCGATGTCGCAGATGAGCCCGGTGCCGCCCGGCAGGACGCGGGGTTCGAGGCCGGCCGCTTCGAGGCGGGCTCTGATCGCGGCGGTGGTCCTGAACTCCTGGTTGCCCAGCTCGGGGTGCATGTGCAAGTCCCGCCGGAAGGCGATGAGTTCGGCACACAGGGCCTCGCTCAGCTCGCCGGGCAGCGGTGCTTCGCCGGGCAGATCGGCTTCGGACTCACGGGACATCAACTGGTTCACTCGTTGAGGGTAGGCCTTTTCGAGGCTCAACTCGCTCGCGATCAACAAAAGTTCAGCCGCATAGGGGAAAGAAAGCCGGTCGCATGGCGCATGTCGATCGCTTCGGCTGGGTAAGGTATTTCGTCCTTCTGCCCGATGCCGGGAACGGGCGTTCCCCCCGCAGGAGGGCTCAGGCCGCCACCGTCGCGAGCCCGTGGGCCTTGCGGGCGGTTCCCGTCACCCCGTCGAGGAAGCCCTGGGCCCGGGGCGAGGCGCGTTCCGTGAGCCAGCGCGGGTCTATGTCGCAGACCACGACGGTCACGCCGGTGCCGGCGAGCGCGAGCGGCAGGGTGTGGACGACGGTGGAGGGGAAGCTCAGGACCGTCCGGCCGATGGGCCCCCGGCGTGCGATGAGTTCGAGCGGCAGGTCGGGCCTGACCACTTCGAGCCCGGTCCTGGCGTGCAGGGCGTGCAGCTTGTCGGCGGATTCGCGGCGGTGCGCGAAGTAGCGGGTCACCCCGTGCGCGCGGGCCAGCTGGCCGACCGCGTCGAGATAGCTCTCGGGGTCGACGACACCGGTCTCCACCAGCGACGTCCCCACCAGGTCGGCGCCCTTGGTCAGCCGCGGCGGGCCGAAGTGCGCCCGGGTCCAGCCGAAGGTGTTGGGCGTGACCGTGACGCCCTCGGGCGCCTCTATCGGCATCGCGCTGAACACTTCGACGGCGCGGCGCCGCGCGGGGGTGAGCCGGCGCCGGGCGGCGGCGGAGACCGGCGCGAACAGCAGCTCGCGCGCACCGGCCCTGCTGCCGCGCCGGTGCCAGCGCACCAGGCGCTCGCCGCGGGCGAGTTGGGAGACGAACTCCATGGTGGCGGTCCCGTCGTCGACGACCACCAGGTCGCGGGCGCGGGAGACGGTCAGGAGCAGCTGTACGTAGCGCGAGAACGGGTCGCCCATGACGATCCGCTCCGCGCGCCGCAGCATCGGGGTGAGCCCGGCCACGGTGTGCAGCGGGGCGGTGGGCCCGCCCCTGGCCTCCTCCCACCGCACCTTCGCGCCCGCGTCGCGGGCCAGCTCCGCCATCCGGCGCAGCTGGCCGCGCGACATGGGGTCGGTCGGCGAGAGCACCACGACGGTTAGGCCCGCCAGGTCCGGCGCGACGGAGCGCTGCTGTGCGGGCACGCCGTCGAGCAGCGGGCCGGGCGCGTGGGCCCACTCCAGGACGTTGAGGAGCTGGACCGGGCTCTCCACGAAGGCGACGGTGTCGGTGGTCTCCCGAGGCACGGCGGGTACGCCCCCTCAGACCGCGGCCGGAGCGCGGTCCCCGGTGGCGGCGCCGGCCTGGTCGGCGTTGGTGTCGCCGTCCGGCTGGGCGACGACACCGGGGACGCGGCGCAGCTTCTTCATGGGGGCGAGCTCGGAGTCGTAGACCTTCTTGACGCCGTCGCCGAGCGCCGCCTCGATGGTGCGGATGTCACGGACCAGGCGGGTCAGGCCGCCGGGCTCGACGGACGCGGCCTGGTCGGAGCCCCACATCGCGCGGTCCAGGGTGATGTGGCGCTCGACGAAGGCGGCGCCGAGCGCGACGGCGGCGAGCGTGGTCTGCAGGCCCGTCTCGTGGCCGCTGTAGCCGATGGGCACGTTCGGGTACTCGGCCATCAGGCTGTTGATCACGCGCAGGTTGAGCTCCTCGGCCTTCGCCGGGTACGTCGAAGTGGCGTGGCAGAGAAGGATGTTGGCGCTGCCGAGCACCTCGACGGCGTGGCGGATCTGCTGCGGCGTGGACATGCCGGTGGAGAGGACGACGGTGCGGCCGGTGGCGCGCAGGGCGCGCAGGAGCTCGTCGTCGGTGAGGGAGGCGGAGGCCACCTTGTGGGCCGGCACGTCGAACTTCTCCAGGAAGGCGACGGCCTCGGTGTCCCACGGGGAGGCGAACCAGTCGATGCCGCGCCGGGCGCAGTGCGCGTCGATGGCGCGGTACTCGTCCTCGCCGAACTCCACCCGGTGGCGGTAGTCGATGTACGTCATCCGCCCCCACGGCGTGTCCCGCTCGATGTCCCACTGGTCGCGCGGGGTGCAGATCTCGGGGGTGCGCTTCTGGAACTTGACCGCGTCGCAGCCGGCGTCGGCGGCGACGTCGATGAGGGCGAGCGCGGTGTCGAGGTCGCCGTTGTGGTTGATGCCGATCTCGCCGGTGACGTACACGGGGTGGCCCGGACCTGCGGTGCGGCTGCCGAGGGTGCGCAGACGGTTGCTCATGAGGAGGGTTCCTTAGCTGTGCTGGGGTGTGGTGGGGGACTGTGCGGGGGTGTGGTGGGGCTGGGGGTCGGGCCGGGGTGACGGGGTGCGGTCGAGCTCGGGTCCGAGGAGCCAGGCGGCGATCTCGCGGATCGCTCCCTCGCCGCCGGGGGCGGCGGTGACGGCGCGCGCGGCGGCGCGCACCGAGTCGTGGGCGCTCGCGACGGCGACGGGCCAGCCGGCGAGCGCGAAGCAGGGCAGGTCGTTGACGTCGTTGCCGGCGTAGAGCACGCGTTGCGGGTCGACGTGCTCGTCCTCGCACCACTGCTTGAGGGCGAGGTCCTTGCGGTCGATGCCGTGCAGGACGGGGATCCTGAGCTTGCGGGCGCGGGCGGCGACGACGGGGTTCTGCTCGGTGGAGAGGATGAGCAGCTTCAGTCCGGCGCGGCGCAGGGCGGCGATGCCGAGGCCGTCGCCCCGGTGCACGGCGACGAGTTCGCGTCCCTCGGCGTCGATGAGCACCTTGTCGTCGGTCTGGGTGCCGTCGAAGTCGAGGACGACCGCGTCGACGTCGTCGAGGGTGGGGGCGGCGGCGCGGTCGACGAGGGGGGCGAGCGCGCGGGCCCGTGCCAGGTCGTGCGGCTCGTCGATCTCCAGGACCCGGGCCGGGTCGGTGCGTACCAGCGCGGTGCGGCCGAAGAAACGGTGGCGGTGGATGCGGAACCCGGCCGCGTCCATGGCGTAGGCGGCGCCCGTCTCCAGGAAGTCCTGGGGGCGGTCCTGGCGGCGCGGCCGGACCGTCTTGTCGTGGCCCATGCCCTGGCCGCAGGGGGCCCCGTCCTCGAGGGACTCGCGCCACAGGAAGCCATGGAAGGGGGCGACGGTGACGGCGGTGTCGGCGCCGTCCTCGACGACCGCGCCCGCCACGCCCTCGACGTCCTCGCGGGTGAGGAAGGGGCTGGTGCACTGCACGAGCAGCACGGTGGCGGTGCCGGGGTAGGCGTCGAGGGCGTGCAGCACGGCGGCTTCGCTGGAGGCGGTGTCGCCCGCGATGGCGGCCGGGCGGACCACCACGTCGGCGCCGGCCGCACGGGCCGCGGCGGCGATCGCGGGGTCGTCGGTGGAGACGGCGACGTCGGTGACGTGACGCGCGGCGCGGCAGGCGAGCACGGCCCGTACGACGAGCGGGACTCCGGCGACGGGCGCGAGGTTCTTGCCGGGCACGCCCTTGGAGCCGCCGCGCGCGGGGATCACGGCGAGGACCCTTCGGGCGGGGGCGGCGGTCGCTGTGCTCATCACAGTTCTCCCATCCGGCGGATCACGGGCGCGACCCGCTGTACGCCGTGGCGGTAGGCGCCGCGCGCCGTGTCGCGCACGGCGTCCCTGATCAGCCGGCGCAGCCCGCTCGGTTCGTGCGCGGGGGCCGCGCCCGGCAGCGGGGTGCCGTCGGGGGCGAGGTGGTGCCGGGCGAGAAGGCCCGGCAGATAGCCGGGTGCGGTGGTGGCGGTGTAGTACGGCGCGATCGGCGGCAGACCCTCCTGTGCCAGCAGCGCGCCGAGGCGCCCGCGTGCCCGGTCGAAGGCGCGCCGGTAGGCCGCGCCGGGAGCCACGCCCTGGTCGGCGAGCCAGCCGGCGTCGGGCGCCGGCCGGTCCCCGGCGTCCAGCCGGTCCCAGGAGGTGAGGCAGCCGGAGCCGAGGAAGTGGTGGTTGCCGAGGGGCTCGCGCACCCCGAGGTCGGTCAGGACGGCGGTCGGTACCGAGCGGTGCAGGGATTCGAGCGCGGCGGTCGAGGAGACCGTCACCAGGAGGTCGGCGCGGTCCAGGAGGTCGCCCATGTTTCCGTACGCGAGACGGAAGTTGGGCGGCACGTCCATGCCTTTGACGAGTCGCTGGTAGGGGTGTTCCTCGATGTGGGTGGTGTGCTCGCCCGGCTTGGAGCGGAGCTTGAGGACCACCTCGCGTCCGGGGTGGCGGCGGGCGTGCTCGACCAGGCGGCGCAGCAGGTACTGCCGGTCGGCTCGGCTCTCCGGCACGGAGGGCTGGGCGGCGAAGACGACCGTGTCGCGTCCCGGCTCGGGCCGGTAGGGAGCGCCGCCGAGGAAGGGTAGCGCGGCCTCGGTGACCGCGCCGGCGCCGGCGCCCACGCCCTCGTAGACCGCGCGGAAGCGGTCCGCGTCGTGGCGGGAGTTGGCGAGCACGATGTCCGCGCCGTGGCGCAGCAGCAGGCCGTCGGCGAGCTTCTCGTAGACGACGCCGACGTAGCCGGTGACGACGACGGGCCGCCGTGCGCGGCCCCGCCACCGGGCGGCGAGCCCGTGCAGCGCCGCCTGGGCGGCGCCGCCGACGAGCGCGAGCACGATCACGTCGTACGCCTCCCCGACCTGCCCGCCGTCTCCCAACCCACTTGCCCGGTCCAGGAATTGAGCCATCGTCACTTCGCGCAGGCTGTCGGCGCTCGCCCCGACCTCGTCGAGCTGACGCGAGGTGGGGGTGGCGCGGCCGCGGAGCAGGAAGCCGTCCAGGTCGGGGGTGGTGGGCCGGGGCACGGCGGTGTCGGTTCCGGGCACCTCGTCGGCGAGACGGCGCGCGGTGAGCGCGCCCCATTTCCACCGGGTGTCCGAATCCGCGAGAACCGCGATCCGCAGCCGTGAGTCGGTACGTGATGGCACGCCGTAGAAACTAGGAAGCCGGGCGGATTCGCGGCCCAACTCGGCTGCAACAACGGGTTAACAGCGTGACTACGCCCGGCGCCCGGGGTGATCGCACGGGCCGGTTAACGGTCCCGCCTTTCTTCGTTCACCCGGCATCCGGGCGCCGGACAGGACGCAGGACGCGCGGCGCCCCTAGCGTCACCGCCGTGGTCAAGCTCTCCGTCATCGTGCCGTTCTACAACGTGCGCTCCTACGCACCCGACACCCTGCGAAGTCTGCGCGCGAACACCCGTGACGACTTCGAGTTCCTGCTCGTCGACGACTGCTCGTCGGACGGCACGGTCGAGCTGCTCGAACGCGCCGAGCGCGAGCTGCCGGGGGCGGTGCTGCTGCGGCACGCCCGCAACGGCGGCCTCGCGACGGCACGCAACACGGGCCTCGACGCGGCCCGCGGCACCTATCTCGCCTACCTGGACGGCGACGACTGGGTGGCACCCGGCTACTTCGCCCAACTGCTCTCCTCCATGGAGGAGTTGGGCTGCGACTTCATACGCACCGACCACATCCAGGTGACCGGCACGGAGCGTACGGTGCACCGCGTACCGCACGGCAGGCGCGGCGAGGTGATGTCGCCGCGGGACGCCATCCTGCCCGCCACCCGCTCCACCTCCGTGGACTACGCGTACGCCTGGGCCGGGATGTACCACCGCAGGCTCGTCGACCGCGGCCTGCTGCACTTCACCGACGGGCTGCGCACCGCCGAGGACCGGCCCTGGATATGGCGGCTGCACCGCGAGGCGGAGTCGTTCGCGGTCACCGGGCAGCTCGGCGTCTTCTACCGGCGCGGTGTCGCGTCCTCGCTCACCCAGATCGGCGATGTGCGCCAGCTCGACTTCATTCGCGCCTTCGACCAGGTCATCGAGGAAACGGCGAAGGACCGCGATGCCGCGGAGCTGCTCCCCAAAGCGGTACGGACGTACTGCGCGATCATTTCCCACCACATGAGCAGCATCGAGAGGTTCGAACCCGCCGTGGCCAGAAAACTGCGGTCGCTGACCGCGGGTGCCCTGCGGCGGCTGCCGCAGGACCACCTCAAGGACGCGCTGAATTCCATGGACTCCCGCCGCGCCGCCCGGTTGCGCCGGCTGCGCCGCCGGCCGGCCGGGGTCTCGGCGGGGGCGGTCGCCTGATGGGTACGGCACCGGGTCCGCGCACGACACAGATCTTCGCCGCGTCCACGCTGTACGGGGTGGCCACGCTGGCGGCCGCGCTCGACAGCGGCTGCTTCCCGGCGGCCGGCCGGCGGCTGCTGCTGCTCAGCAACAACGCCTACGCGCCGGAGACTTCGGCGCCGCTCGACGCGCTGTCGGGGTTCGAGCGGCTGCGGGGCCGCTTCGACGGCGTGCTCTCCTGGAACGACACCATCGCCCCCTTCCACCCCGCCGGATGGTCCCCGCGCGCCGACGACGCGCCGTTGTGGGAGCGACAGTTGAGGACCTTGTGGGAGCTCGGCGACGACCGTGTCGAGCTCGCCCTGGAGTCCATCCAGGTGAACCCGGCGCAGGCGGTGGCCCAGCTCTTCCCGGACGCGCCGATCACGGTGTACGCGGACGGCCTGATGACGTACGGCCCGACGCGCAACAAGCTCGACCCGCTGATCGGCGGCCGGGCGCGCCGGGTGCTCCATCTGGATCTGGTGCCGGGGCTCGCGCCGCTGCTGCTCGGCGAGTTCGGCGTGCCGTCCGAGCCGGTGCCGACGGCGGCCTTTCTCAAGGTGGTGAGTGAACTCGGCGTCACCGCGACCGAGTTGGAGGTGGGCGGCGACGGCGAACCGATCGCGCTCCTGCTCGGCCAGTACCTGTCCGCGCTCTCCATCCTCACCCCGGAGCAGGAGGAGGAGCTGCATCTGCGGATGGTGCGGGGCGCCGCGGCGCGCGGGCACCGCCGCCTCGTGTTCAAGCCGCACCCCTCGGCGCCGGCCGCCGGGTCGGAGGCCCTGGTGCGCGAGGCGACGGCGCTCGGCGTCCACCTCACGGTCCTGGACAGCCCGTTGCTCGCCGAGGTCCTGTACGAACGGCTCTCCCCCGCGCTCGTGGTGGGCTGCTTCTCCACGGCGCTGCTCACGGCGTCGGCGTTCTACGGCCTCCCGGTCGCCCGGGTCGGCACCGAGCTGCTCTTGGACCGGCTCGCGCCCTACCAGAACAGCAACCGGGTGCCGGTGACCATCGCGGACGCCCTGCTCCCGCCCCTCGAAGCGGGCCCGGACGCGCCGTCCGTCGACCTTCCCGGGCTGCTCGGCGCGGTCGGGTACGCGATGCAGCCCGAGCTGCGGCCGGACCTGCGCGGCGCGGCCGAGCGCTACCTCGCGGGGTCGCTCGACGCCCACACCTGGCGCTACTTCAAGCGGCGCCGGCTGACCGTGCTCGGCCTGCCGGGCGCGGTCCCGGCCCGGCTCGGCTTCGTACCGCGCAACGCGACGGTCCGCAGAATCGCCCGCCGCGCCCGAGCCCTGACCCGCAACCACCCCCTGCTCCGCACTCCGGCCCGGCGCTGAGGCGGTCCCGGCCGCGGCCGGGTGGGCGCCCCGACTCAGCTGAGCTGGCGTACGGACATCAGCAGATGCCGGTGGTCCTGCGGCGCCGGGGCCTCCTCCGCCTCGGCGTCCGGGGCGCCGCTGAGCAGGCTGCGCTGGCCGGCGCCCAGGAGTTCGAAGCGGACCCTGGGCGAGCGGAAGGAGGCCAGGGCGTCCAGCAGATACGCGGGGTTGAAGGCCACGGACAGCTCGTCGGCGTCGGCCAGGGTGGCGGGGAGGCGCTGCGAGGCGACGTCGTCCTCGTAGCCGGCCTGGAGGAGCACCGTGCCGTCGGCACGGAAGTCGAGCCGCACCGGGCTGTTGGGTTCGGCGACGACGGCGACCCGGCGGACCGCGTCGGCGAGCGCCTCGCGCCCGGTGACCGCGACGGCCGGGTTCTCCAGCGCGAACAGCTTGCCGTAGCGCGGAAGGCGACCGTCGAGGAGCCGCAGGGTGGTGCGCATCCGGACGCCCTCGAAGGCGATCAGGCCGGCGCCCGAACCGCCATGCTCCGCCGGCCCGTTGAGACCGATGCGTACCGTGCCCGTCTTCGCGAGGGAGCGTGCCAGCTCGGTCAGGCGGCGGCCCGGCACCACCACCTCGACCGCCTGCGGGTCCGCGGTGTCCGGCTGCCAGGGCAGGGTGCGCACGGCGTAGCGGTAGCGGTCGGAGGCGGCCAGGGTCATGGACGCTCCGTCGAGGCGGAGCTGAATGCCGGTGAGCACCGGCAGCGCCTCGTCGCGGCCCGCGGCGATCGCCACCTGGGCGACCGCTTCGGCGAACCGTGCCGCGTCCACCGTGCCGCGCGGCGCCGGGAGTGCGGGCAGCGCCGGGTACTCCCCCACCGGCAGGGTGGACAGGCCGAAGCGGGTGCCGCCGCCCTCGACCGTGAAGCGTGCGCCTTCCGTCGCGCAGGTCAGCGTCGACTCGGGCAGCACCTTGCAGATGTCGAGCAGTCTGCGGCCCAGCACCAGTGCCTGGCCGGCGCGTCCGGTGTCGGCCGCGACCTCGATGTACGCGGAGGCCTCGTAGTCGAACCCCGACAGGGCGAGCCGGCCCTCTCCCGCCGTCAGGAGCAGGCCGCCTAGGACCGGGACCGGTGACCGGGCGGGCAGGGAGCGGGCCGCCCACGCGACCGCCTCGGCCAGCGCGCCCCGCTCGATCCGGAACTCCATGTGGACCCTCCCCGTTTCCTCGCCGTCCGTGGTGCGCGCACGCTATCCGCCACCACTGACAACGGGCCGCGCTCGCCTTACCCGCCGGGGCGGTACGTGGCCTCGATGCCCGCCACCAGGACGGTCAGGCCTTCCTCGAAGCGTTCGTCGTACGAGGCGAAGATCTCGGGGCCGGCCGCGGCGGCCAGGGGGTAGGCGGCCAGGCGCTCGGCGCGGGCGGCGATGTCGACGGGGCCGTCCTTGTCGTCCGGCCGGGGCGCGCTGCCCTGTTCCTCCGCGACGAAGCCCATCGTGTAGGCGTACACCAGCGTTCCGGCCCGTACCGCGTCGCGCGGCTCGAAGCCCTCCTGACGCATCCGGCCGAGGTAGACCTCCAGGGACTCCGCGTGCTCGGTGCCGGTGAAGCGGGCGCCGCCGTACACCTTCGCGCCGTCGCGGTGGCTGAGCAGCATCGCGCGCAGGGTGCGGTTGACGGTGCGCAGCTGCTCCTGCCAGGTGGGCGCGTCGGCGCCGGGCGGACCGTCGGCGGTCATCCGCCGGTACATGACGGTGGCCATCTCGTCGAGCAGGGCCTGCTTGTTCTTGAAGTGCCAGTAGAGCGCGGGCGCCTGGACGCCCAGCTCCTTGGCGATCGCGCGCAGGGTGAGGCCGTCGAGGCCCACCTCGTTCAGGAGCCGCAGCGCGGTGTCGGCGACCTGCGCCCGGTCGATCTTCGTCGTAGCCACCCCGCCAATCTAGCGTCGCCCCCGCCTTGACAACTTAACACCGTTAAGTGCACGCTTCCCGGCATGGAACTTAACGTCGTTAAGGAACCCGGCCCCGACGCCACCACCGACGTCCTCGTGGTCGGCGCGGGCCCCACCGGCCTCGTCCTCGCCATCGACCTGGCCCGCCGTGGCATCCCCGCCCTGCTCGTCGAGAAGTCCGACCGCCTCTTCCCCGGCTCGCGCGGCAAGGGCGTCCAGCCGCGCACCCTGGAGCTCCTCGACGACCTCGGGCTCGTCGAAGCCGTCCTGCGCGCCGGCCGCGCCTACCCCCGGATGCTCAGCTGGGAGGGCCCGGACGGCGCCGTGCGCGGACGCGAGTGGGACATGATCGAGCGCGCGACCCCCACCGAGCAGGAGCCCTACGCCAACGCCCTGCTCATCGGCCAGTCCCGCCTCCAGGACGTGCTCCACGCCCATCTGCGCGCGCTCGGCGGCGAGGTTCTCTTCGGCGCCGAGGTGACCGGGCTCGTCCAGGACGCCGACGGCGTCACCGCCGCCTTCGCCGACGGGCGCACCGTCCGCGCCCGCCACCTCGTCGCCGCCGACGGCGGCCGCTCGGCGGTCCGGCGGGCGGTCGGCATCGCGATGGAGGGCGAGAGCATCGACCCCAGGCCGATGCTCGTCGCGGACGTCCTGCTCACCCCCGACGTCCTCGTCGACGACCTCAACTGGCATGTGTGGCGCACCCCGACGGACAGCGGCGCCGTGCTCTGCCCGCTGCCCGGCGAGCCCGGCCTCTACCAGCTGATCGTCCGGTTCGACGACGAGCACGCGGCCCCCGACACCAGCGACGCCGGCGTCGTCGGCCACCTCACCGCGCACACCCCGATCACGGCCGGCCAGGTCACCGAGGTCGTCTGGGCCTCCGACTTCCGGCCGCGCGCCGCGCTGGCCACCCGCTACCGCGCGGGCCGGGTCCTCCTCGCGGGCGACGCCGCGCACATCCACTCCCCGGCCGGCGGCCAGGGTCTCAACACCAGCGTCCAGGACGCCTACAACCTCGGCTGGAAGCTCGCCCAGGTGCTCCGCCACGGCGCCCCCGACGAACTCCTCGACACCTACGAGGACGAGCGGCGGCCCATCGCGGCCGGTGTGCTCGGCATGAGCACCCGGCTGCACCGCTACCGCATGCTCGCCGAGAACAACCAGGCCCGCGGGGAGACCCGCCAGCTCGGCCTCGGCTACCGCGGCGGCCCGCTCGCCACCGGGTGCGCGGGCGCCCTGGAGGCGGGCGACCGCGCCCCGGACGGCCCGCTGCCCGACGGGAGGATCTTCGACCTGCTGCGCGGCCCGCACTTCACCCTCCTCGCCTTCGGCACCCCCGCCCCCGCGCTCGCGTCCGCGCAGGTCCACGTCCACGAACTGGGCGCGTACAAGGCGTACGGGCGCGGCCTGTTCCTGGTGCGTCCCGACGGGTACATCGGCTGGGCGGGCGAGGACGCGACGGGCCTCGACGGCTACCTCGCGGCGCTGGGGGTCACGGACCATCTCTGATGACGCCGGACTCGGCTGGTTCCGGGCGGAGTTGAGCCCTCCCGCGCGGCCGGACGACCCGCGCCCGGGGGCGGCCGGTCCCGGTGAAACCGACGCGCGGGCAAACGCGCCGCGGCGGCAGATGAACGGGCCGCGTCGGGTGCGGGAACTCCCCGGCGGCGGCCCCTTCTGCGGCTCCCGGCGGTCCTACTCTGTCGACGCCGCCGCCCACCGGGCCGCGGCCGAACGCCGGGCAAGAGGAGAGCCGTGACCAACACCCTGCCGCGGGCAGACACCACCGCCGCCCGCGGGCCGCACCGGCCGACGGACCGGCACACCCCGGTCGCGGCCCCCGTCTCCCGGCTCCGTGCCCTCGACGGACTGCGGCTCGTCGCCGCCCTGATGGTCGCGCTCTACCACTACGGCGGCCGCTCCGGCGACATCAGCAGGGGCTGGGGCGTCTCGCCGAAGAAGCTGTTCCCCGCCACCCACGAATGGTTCTCCTACGGCTGCCTCGGGGTGCAGATCTTCTTCGTCATCAGCGGCTTCGTCATCTGCATGAGCGGCTGGGGCCGCCCCCTGCGCGCGTTCTTCGCCTCGCGCGTCGCGCGGCTCTACCCGGCGTACTGGGCGGCGCTGATCATCGTCACCGCGGTGTTCGCACTGCCCTGGGTGGTCTACCGGACCGTCACGCCCAGCGAGTTCGTGGTGAACCTGACCATGCTCCAGATGCCCGTCGGCGCGCACCGGGTGCTCGGGGTCTGCTGGACGCTCTGGGCCGAGCTGCGCTTCTACGCCCTGTTCGCCGTCTGCGTGGTGCTGCCCGGCGCGACCCGGCGCCGCGTCGTGCTGTTCTGCGCGGGCTGGACCCTGGCCGCCGCGCTCACCGCGACGACCCGACAGCCGTTCCTGGACGCCGTGTTCATGCCCGAGTACGCGTCCTTCTTCATCGGCGGCATGGGCCTGTACCTGCTCCACCGCAACCGGCGCGACGTGACCGCGTGGGGCATCGTCGCCGTCAGCTGGGCCATCGGCCAGCACTGGGCGGTCGCGGGCCTGTGGCACAAGCCCAGCGCGGCCGCCTTCTCCAACCGGCACGCCTCGGTGATCATCCTCATCATCACGCTGGGCTTCGTGCTCGTCGGCGCGATCGCGTTGGGCCACCTGCACTGGGCGAACTGGCGCTGGCTCACCGTGGCGGGGGCCCTGACCTACCCGTTCTACCTGGTCCACGAGCACCTGGGCTGGGTCGTCGTCGGCGTACTCCACCGCGGGTTCGGCATCCCCGCGCCGGTCACCTTCGGCCTCACCATCGCCTCGATGCTGCTCCTGGCGTGGCTGCTCCACCGCTTCGTGGAACGCTGGGCGACACCGCTGCTGCGCGGGGCGCTCACACGACGGCCGGACACCCGGCAGCCGGACACCCGGCAGCCGGTCACACCCCGCTGAGCGACAGCTTCACCGCGAAGCCGAGGAAGAGCGCGCCCGCCGCGGACGCCGCGCCCGCCGAGAGCCGCTTGCGGCGGCGGAACGCGGCCGCGAGGCGGGTGCCGCTGAATATCAGCGTCGACAGATAGAGGAAGCTGCCGAGCTGGAGCAGCGCGCCGAGCAGCAGGAACGACAGGGCCGGGTAGGCGTAGTCGGGCCGCACGAACTGCACGAAGAAGGAGATCATGAAGAGGATCGCCTTCGGGTTGAACAGGCTCAGCATCAGCGCCCGCCGGTAGGGCCGCTCGCCCGCCGCGTCGGGCGCCGCGACCGGCCCCTCCTGCGCCTTGTCGTGCCGGGAGCGCCACATCGCCACCGCCTGCCGGAGCATCCCGAACGCCAGCCAGCTCAGATAGCCCGCGCCCGCGTACTTGACGACGGCGAACAGCACCGGCGTCGTCTGGAGCAGCGAGGCCACACCGAGCGCGGAGAGCGTCATCAGCACCGTGTCACCGGTGAAGACCCCGGCGGCGGCCGCGTACCCGGTGCGCACCCCGCGGCGCGCGGCGACGGACAGCACGTACAGCGAGTTCGGCCCCGGCAGCAGGACGATCAGCGCCACGCCGGCAAGATAGGTCGGAAGATCGGTCACACCCAGCATGCGGCCGAGTGTCGCATGCGGGTACGACACCGGGCATCCGGGTTTCACGGAGCGGAACAGACCGTTCCGTCGGCTCCCTCAGAACGCGTCCGTCGGCACGTACGTCCCCCACACCTCGCGGAGCGCGTCGCAGACCTCGCCCACGGTCGCGCGGGCCTTCAGGGCGGTCTTCATCGGGTACAGCACGTTGTCCTCGCCCGCCGCCGCCTTCTTCAGCTCGGACAGGGCCGCGTCCACCGCCGCCTGATCGCGCTCGGCGCGCAGGGCGGCGAGGCGGGCCGCCTGCTGGGCCTCGATCGCCGGGTCGACGCGGAGCGGCTCGTACGGGTCCTCGGTCTCGACCTGGAAGCGGTTGACGCCGACCACCACGCGCTCGCCCGCGTCGGTCTCCTGGGCGATGCGGTAGGCGGAGCGCTCGATCTCGCCCTTCTGGAAGCCGTGCTCGATCGCGGTGACCGCGCCGCCCAAGTCCTCGACGCGCTCCATCAGGTGGAGGGCGGCCGCCTCCACCTCGTCCGTCATCCTCTCGACCACGTACGACCCGGCGAAGGGGTCGACGGTCGCGGTCACGTCGGTCTCGTAGGCCAGGACCTGCTGGGTGCGCAGGGCGAGCCGGGCGCTCTTGTCCGTCGGCAGGGCGATCGCCTCGTCGAAGGAGTTGGTGTGCAGCGACTGGGTGCCGCCGAGCACGGCCGCGAGGCCCTGGACGGCGACGCGGACCAGGTTGACCTCGGGCTGCTGGGCGGTGAGCTGCACACCCGCGGTCTGGGTGTGGAAGCGCAGCATCAGCGACTTGGGGTTCTCGGCGCCGAACTCGTCGCGCATCACCCGGGCCCAGATGCGGCGCGCGGCACGGAACTTGGCGACCTCTTCGAGGATGGTCGTACGGGAGACGAAGAAGAAGGAGAGGCGCGGCGCGAAGTCGTCCACGTCCATGCCGGCCGCGACGGCGGTGCGTACGTACTCGATGCCGTCGGCCAGCGTGAACGCGATCTCCTGCGCGGGCGAGGCGCCGGCCTCAGCCATGTGGTAGCCGGAGATCGAGATGGTGTTCCACTTGGGGATCTCGGCCCTGCAGTACTTGAAGATGTCGGCGATCAGCCGCAGCGAGGGCTTCGGCGGGAAGATGTAGGTGCCCCGCGCGATGTACTCCTTCAGCACGTCGTTCTGGATCGTGCCGGTCAACTGGTCGGCGGCGACGCCCTGTTCCTCGCCGACGAGCTGGTACATCAGGAGCAGCAGCGCGGCCGGGGCGTTGATCGTCATCGACGTGGAGACCTTGTCGAGCGGGATGCCGCCGAACAGGATCCGCATGTCGTCGAGGGAGTCGATGGCGACGCCCACCTTGCCGACCTCGCCGGAGGCGATCGCGGCGTCGGAGTCGTGGCCCATCTGGGTCGGCAGGTCGAAGGCGACCGAGAGGCCCATGGTGCCGTTGGCGATGAGCTGCTTGTAGCGGGCGTTGGACTCGACGGCGGTGCCGAAGCCGGCGTACTGCCGCATGGTCCAGGGCCGGCCGGTGTACATCGACGGGTAGACGCCGCGCGTGAAGGGGTACGCGCCGGGCTCGCCGAGCTTCTCGGCGGGGTCCCAGCCGGCGAGGGTGTCCGGCCCGTAGACCGGCTCGATAGGCAGACCGGATTCGGACTCGCGCGTCATGTGCTGTGCCTCCCGTTGGAGTTCCGCTGCTTTATTACTCACTGGTACCCACCCTCGCGACGGACTGTAGCGGCGCGGGCGCCACGGGTGGACAGGCGCACGCTGGGAGCTTGCTCACAACTTTCGCGACGCGGTCGCCCGCTTTTGCAACCGTTCGGCGCGGGAATCTGTCTCTGGGGACACAGAGAATCAGGGGGGCGACCGATGCGCCAGAACCACCGCACCACTGTCATAGCCAAGACCCTCGCCGCGAGCGCCGTCGTCGCGGTGGCCGCCGTCGGCTGCGGGCCGGGCGCCAAGCCGCTGTCGGACGGTCCGGCCGCCCCCGGATCGCCCGCGGCCCCGTCGTCGTCCGCGTCCTCCTCGCACTCCCCCTCCGCGGCGGCTTCCACCGACGACAAGCCCGCCGCCGCGCCCAGCGCGTCGGCCGCCGCCGCCAAGCCCGCCGCCAAGCCGTCGGCCGGGCCCGCGCCCAAGGTGCTGATGGCGAACGGCTCCAAGGGCGCCCAGGTCAAGGAGCTCCAGGCCCGGCTCGCCCAGATCGGCTGGTTCGACTCCGCCCCGACGGGCACGTACGGTGCCGCGACGACCGCCGCCGTCAAGGGCTTCCAGGGCAAGCGCGGGCTCCCCGCGACGGGGAAGACGGACAGCGTGACCTGGGACCGGCTGCTCGCCATGACCACCGAACCGACGGCGCAGGAGCTGGCGGGCACGGCCGTCAACAAGCCGGCCGCCAAGCTCGACCCGCGCTGTATGACCGGCCGCACGATGTGCATCAGCAAGACGAGCCGGACGCTGTCCTGGGTCGTCGACGGCAAGGTCCAGTCGACGATGGACGTGCGCTTCGGCTCGGAGTACACGCCGACCCGCGAGGGCGTCTTCAAGGTGTTCGAGAAGAGCCGCAACCACGTCTCGACGATCTACCACACGGCCATGCCGTACGCGATGTTCTTCAGCGGCGGCCAGGCGGTGCACTACTCGTCGGACTTCGCGGCCCGCGGCTACAACGGCGCCTCGCACGGCTGCGTCAACGTCCGGGACAAGGCGAAGATCGCGGCGCTCTTCGACCAGGTGCGGAACGGCGACAAGGTCGTCGTCTACTGGTGAGCCGCCCGGGGCCGGTCGGGGCCGGCCAAGAAGGGGGGCGCGGGCGGGACCGGGGGAACGTGTCCCGCCCGCGCCATTCGCGCGGAGCCGTGGGTACGGGGGGAACCCCGGCTCATCTGCGCCGCCGATGACCAGTCGGCTCACTCAGTACTGCGCCGCCGTCTCAAAAAACGTTACTCCCGGTTTTGACCGGGCCCTTTTCCGCGCGCTCGGGACGCGACCGCAGAGGGATCGGGAGCGTTCGGTGCGGGGCGGGGCGTTCAGGCGAGTGCGTGCGGGGCGTTCAGGCGAGTGCGGGTGCGGCGGGGCTGAGCCGGCCGAGCAGCCCGTCGGGCCTGGTCACCGAGGACTGCTTGCCGCCGCCCCCGCCGCCGGCGGTCTTCCCGGGGACGTCGCCCTTCCCCTTGCCCGGGGCGCCCGGACCGCCCGATCCGCCGCCGCCGTCCGCTCCGCCGGGCCTGCCGCCCTTGTCGGCGCCGTCGCCCTTGCCGCCCTTGTGGTCGAGCAGCAGATCGCAGAACGCCTTCACCGCGGCCGGGCCGTGGGCGGCCGACTCCAGGGTGCGGCGCTTGCTCTGGTCGAGCCGGCCCGAACGGTAGTCGCGGCAGTCGTCGGCCCTGTTCGCGAGCCACTGCTGGGTGCCGCCGCCCTCGGTCCCCGCGCCGGGGGCCGGGCCGCCCTGCTCGGTGCCGTCCCCGTCCCCGTGGCCGGGGCCGGTGCCGGTGTCCGCGCTCGGCCCGCCCGGGGTGGCCGCGGCCGAGGGGTCGCCGCCGGTGCTGCCGGGCGCGGTCGGCTGCCCGTGCCGGTCGCCGGGGGTCGCGGTGGAGGGGCCGGGCGGCAGCGAGTGCGAGGGCGAGGTGTCGACGGGTCCCGGAGTCATGTCGGCGGACACGGTCGACGCGGGGGTGGGGTCCTGCTCGTCGAAGGCGAAGGGACCCGGCAGCACACCGGTGCCCGCGGCGACGGCGACCCCGCCGAGCGCACAGCAGGCCAGCGCGGCGGCGAGTCCGAGGCGCACGGGCGCGAAGCGTCTGCGCCGGGGGGCGTCGGCCTGCCGTGCCACGCGCCCGACCTTGACGAGGCCGAGACCTTCGGTGTCCGCGGCATCGGCGGTGCGGGCCTTGCGGAAGGCGGCGAGGGCGGCCGCCTCGCCGGGCAGTTCGGTGGTGGCCGGCTCGGTGGCGCCGAGGGAACGCAGCAGGGCCGCGAGGACGGCTGCGTCTTCGCGGGCCCGCTCGTCGCCGGGCTCGACGCCTTCGCCGCGCAGCAGTCGCTCGGCGGCATCCCCGTCAAGCCACTCGTGCCGCTCGTCAGCCATCACATGTCCTTCTGCGTCCGGGCGGGCGATTGCGTCACACCGCGTTCCGGCGCGCGCTGCGACGGCATGGCGCCCAGCTCCTCCGCATCCTGGGCCACATCCTCCGCGGAGCCCTCCGCGCCGAGCAGTTCAGCAAGCCGCTTCAGGCCCCGGTGCGCGGCGGTCCGCACCGCGCCGGGCCGTTTGCCCAGGGTCTGCGCCGCGCTCTTCGCGTCGAGGCCGACCACCACGCGCAACAC
This sequence comes from Streptomyces sp. NBC_00083, assembly GCF_026343295.1. Lineage (GTDB taxonomy): Bacteria > Actinomycetota > Actinomycetes > Streptomycetales > Streptomycetaceae > Streptomyces. Next base: position 370,759 of record NZ_JAPELY010000002.1, on the reverse strand, counting down.
CACGGCCTCGGCCTGGTCCTGCGGGAGCTGGGCGATGAGCGCCATCGTACGTCCGGTGCCGAGCGCCTCCATCGCCTCGTCGGCGGTGTCCGACTCGGCGGGGCGCGCGGTCAGCTCGCTCTCGTCGCCGCCGACGGCGGGCCTGCGGCCGCGCATCCGGATGTGGTCGAGGGCCCGGTTGCGGGCGATGCGGGCGGCCCAGCCGCGGAACCGGTCGGCGTCGCCCGTGAAGCGTTCCAGGTCGCGGGCGATCTGGAGCCAGGCCTCGGAGGCGACGTCCTCGGAGTCGGGTTCGCCGACCAGCGTGCGGATGTAGCCGAGCAGGCGCGGGTGCACGGCGCGGTAGACGGCACGGAACGCGTCCTCGTCCCCGTCCTGCGCCCTGAGCACCGCGGCGGTCAGCTCCGCGTCGTCCCCCAGCAATCCCTGCACCCTGTCTTGACTGACTGTCTCGATGTCACCGCTGGTCATCACGGTCGCATCCGCGTACGCGAATCTGCACGCTACGGCCTTGACGCCCCATAAGTCCACGCCTTGTACAACCCGCAACTATCTCCTGACGCAGCGCGGTGTGACAGAAAACGCACCCTCGGCGCTGAAGGGAGTACGGGGTCGCCACAACGACCCCGCCGGAAGACGGCCGGGGCCTCTCCTGTGGGGGGTGGCGGCCCCGGTCGTCCTCCGCACCCGCGGGGCCCTCCGCCGCTCGCGGAGAGCAGGAGCCGCGCTCAGCCCAGCCGGTCGGCCAGGGACTTGAACTCTTCCCACGCCATCGACGGCGCGCGCGTGTCCCACAGCTTCTGGGCCGTCGCGCGCAGCGGCATCCGGATGCCGCGGGCCACCTGTTCCTCGGTCTGGGCGCCGGGGATGTCCGACCAGACGGCGAACCGGCCGCCGAGGATCTGGCCCGCGTACTTGGCGTCCACCGGCTTGGTGGAGCGCAGGACCAGCGGGGTCCACTCCTCGTAGATCCGCTTGCCCGTCGGGTACTTGAAGGTGTTGGGCTCGCCGACCACGTAGTACAGGTACTCGTCGTTGAGGTTGACCACCGGGCGGCCCTCGGCGAGGTAGTCCTCGGGCGGGCGCACCCCGATCTCCTTGCCCGTCCAGTACTCGACCTCGCGGCCCTGGTCGGCCGAGACCTGGCCGCCGGCGAAGAAGCCGTCGTTCCACGCCTTGAAGGTGCGGCCCGCGCTCGCCGAATCGACCGTCTCCTCGCGGTCGTTGAGCCAGCCCGTCGCCAGGTCCTTGATGTCACCCTTGGCGCCGTACTTGGCGCGGGCCGCGTCCGCGAGACCGGGGAAGGCGGATTCGGGGGTGGCCGGCGCCTTCACCACGAGCGCCTGGTACTCGTCGCCGCCCAGGTGCCAGTACTGGCCGGGGAAGAGGTCGGCGTACTCGCGCAGCAGGTCGTCGACGATGCGCGCCGAGTCGGGGTTGGCGATGTCGATGGCGCCCTTGACGGCCTTGCCGTCCTTGTCGCGCAGCTGGAGGTCGGGGTGGGCGGCGATCACCGCGCCGAGGTGGCCCGGCGAGTCGATCTCGGGGACCACCGTGATGTGCAGCTTGGTCGCGAGGGCCACGATCCGCTGGACGTCGCGCTTGCTGAGGTGGTCGCGGGAGACGATCTCGGGGTGGCTCTGCGACTCGATGCGGAAGGCCTGGTCGTCGGAGAAGTGCAGGCCGAGCTGGTTCATCTTCAGGTCGGCCATCTGCCGCAGCTGGTCCTCGATCCAGGTCTCGCTGTACGGCTTGCGCGCGATGTCGAGGTTGAGCCCCCGCTGCGGCTTGTCGGGGCGGTCCTTGACGACGCCCTCGGGCATCACCCCGCCGCCCTTGAGCGCCTGCTTGAGGGTGCGGGTGCCGTAGAACACCCCGGCGTCGTCGTCGCCGGTGATCCGCACCCGGCGGTCGGTGGTGGTGAGGGTGTACGACTCGGGCACGGGCTTCTGCCCGGCGGGCGGCCGGTTCAGCGCCAGCTCGATGTCGCCCGCGCCCGGCTTCGCGCCGGTGGTGTAGCCGACGCCCAGCTCCTGCGCGAACAGCTTCCCCTCGTCGGCGAGGCTCTCGCTGCCGGTGGCCACGATCACCCGGGTCGAACCGACCGGCCGGAACCCGGGCCCCCGGGCCGCGCGGTGTTCCCGTACGGAGGGGATCGTGCGGGGCGGTGACGAGATCGGGTAGATCGGCGAGGGGGCCGGCAGCGCCGAGGAGGCGCGCCGGGTGTCGACCGGGCCGCCGTGGCCGCCGTGGGTGTCGTCGTCCGGCCAGACCGCGATGATCAGCGCGAGGACCGCGAGGCAGCCGAGGCCGACCTTCAGCATCAGGGCACGCCGGCCGCGCGGCCGGTGGAGCCAGGCGGGCCGGGCCCACGGGCGCGGCTGGGAGGCGCGCGCCTCGGACGACGGCGAGGACGACCCCTTCGGGTCGCCGGACCGCGGCGTCCGGGCCCGTGACATCCTGAAACGCGACATCACTCAGAAACCTCCCGTCGCCCAAGGGTAAGGGCCAAGCCGGGTCCCCCGCCCGTCGACCGGACGGCCCGGCAACCCGGCGACCTGGCGCCGAAGTGCCGGGGAAACCGTCCACCGCGCGTGGCCCGGTGCTCACGTCCGGGTGAAATTTCGCGCAACCCTCGGACGCCTCCCGCTCCACGTCGATAGCGTGGCGGCACTCCCACCTCTCTGTCCCCTCCAGTTTTCGCGCTCCGAGCCCGTCCGTCCCGCACTGCACCGTCCCGCGCGGTGTTTCGAGGAGCCCACGCTGTCCAGCGATTCCCACACCGGCCCCCGGAAGCGACCGCCGACACTCCATCACACTCCTCGTGCCCAGGGGCGGGCGGCCATACCGAATCAGGTACGGGGCACATCCGTTCCGGCTGCCCCGCCGCGCCTCGGCGGACTCGACCGGTTCAACCACGCGTCGTCCGGCGCGGCCGAGGCCGCCCTGCTCGCCTGCTGCGCAAGCCGCCGCTGGGCGCTGCGGATCGCCGCCCACCGCCCCTACCCCGACCTGGGCTCCCTTCTCGCCGCGGCCGACGAGGCGAGCTACGACCTGAGCGCCGCCGATCTCGACGAGGCGCTGGCCGACGAGTCCTCGCCCGGCCTGCACGAGAGCGCCCCGCAGGCCGCGCACACGGCGCTCGCGGCGGCACACGCGGCGTACGAGAGCAGCTTCCGGCACGCCTTCGTGATCTGCCTCGACGGCGTCGACCCGGCCGAGCACCTGGACCGGGTGCTCACCGGGATCCGCGTACGGATGAGCAACGAGCGGGACGAGGAGCGCTCGATCGCCGCGGACGAACTGCGCCGGCTGGCCCGCGCCCGGCTCGCCCATCTGGTGGCGAGCCACCCCGAACCCGACGCGTGGAGTGCCGCACCCCACTTCCTGTAGGGCCGTCGCGCAGGTCGGCCTCCCGCCCGTCCTCTAGGCCGTACGAGCCTGTTTGATTGCCTGTTTGATCACACCTATGGACCCGGCGCGAGGGAACCGACAACTCGTCGCTACGATGACCGGGGCCGGTGGACCGTACCCGGCCGGGTCAGACCGACACTGAAGCCGGCCGGCCCTTCACACCGCTCCCGGAGGGTTCTTCCGTGCCGGCTGGAACGCTGTACCGCGGCCGGGAAGGAATGTGGTCCTGGGTGGCTCATCGAGTCACCGGCGTCCTCATTTTCTTCTTCCTGTTCGTCCACGTCCTCGACACCGCTCTCGTGCGTGTCTCCCCCGAGGCGTACGACAAGGTCGTGGCCACCTACAAGACGCCCATCGTTGCGTGTCTGGAATACGGCCTCGTCGCCGCGATCCTGTTCCACGCGCTCAACGGCCTGCGCATCATCGCCGTCGACTTCTGGGCCAAGGGCCCGCGCTACCAGAAGCAGATGCTCTGGACCGTCGTCGGTATCTGGGTCGTGCTGATGGTGGGCGCGCTCTACCCGGTGCTCGGCCACGCCGTCCGTGAACTGTTCGGGAGCTGAGGACTGAGATGTCTGCCGAAACCTCTTCCGCCGCCGCCATCGGGGAAGTCGAGGGCGCGAGCCTGTACGACACCGATCACCCGGCCCCGCTCATCGAGGCCCCGCGCCGGCGCACCAAGAAGACCCCGAAGTCCACCCGTACGAACTTCGAGCTGTACGGCTGGATGTTCATGCGGCTGTCCGGCATCGTGCTGGTCGTCCTGGTCCTCGGGCACCTGCTGATCCAGCTCGTCCTCGACGGCGGCGTCTCCAAGGTCGGCTTCGCGTTCGTCGCGGGCCGCTGGGCGTCCCCGTTCTGGCAGATCTGGGACCTGGCCATGCTGTGGCTGGCCATGCTGCACGGCGCCAACGGCCTGCGCACCGTCGTCAACGACTACGCGCAGCGGGACAACACCCGCTTCTGGCTGAAGATGCTGCTCTACACCGCCACGGTGTTCACCGTCCTGCTGGGCACGCTGGTGATCTTCACCTTCGACCCGAACATCCGCTAGGCCACGGGCTGAGGGACTGAGGAATTCTCTGATGAAGATCCACAAGTACGACACCGTCATCGTCGGCGCCGGCGGCGCCGGCATGCGCGCGGCCATCGAGTCGACCAAGCGCAGCCGCACCGCCGTGCTGACCAAGCTCTACCCCACCCGCTCCCACACCGGTGCGGCGCAGGGCGGCATGGCTGCCGCGCTCGCCAACGTGGAGGAGGACAACTGGGAGTGGCACACCTTCGACACGATCAAGGGCGGCGACTACCTGGTCGACCAGGACGCCGCCGAGATCCTGGCGAAGGAGGCCATCGACGCGGTCCTCGACCTGGAGAAGATGGGCCTGCCGTTCGGCCGCACGCCCGCCGGTGAGATCGACCAGCGCCGCTTCGGCGGTCACTCCCGCAACCACGGCGAGGCCCCGGTCCGCCGTGCCTGCTACTCGGGCGACCGCACCGGCCACATGATCCTCCAGACCCTCTACCAGAACTGCATCAAGGAGGGCGTGGAGTTCTTCAACGAGTTCTACGTCCTCGATCAGCTCCTGGTCGAGGAGGACGGCGTCAAGAAGTCCGCGGGCGTCGTCGCGTACGAGCTGGCCACCGGCGAGATCCACGTCTTCCAGGCCAAGTCGGTCATCTACGCCTCCGGCGGCACCGGCAAGTTCTTCAAGGTGACGTCCAACGCCCACACCCTGACCGGTGACGGCCAGGCCGCGTGCTACCGCCGCGGGCTGCCCCTGGAGGACATGGAGTTCTTCCAGTTCCACCCGACGGGCATCTGGCGCATGGGCATCCTGCTGACGGAGGGCGCCCGCGGTGAGGGCGGCATCCTCCGCAACAAGGACGGCGAGCGCTTCATGGAGAAGTACGCGCCGGTCATGAAGGACCTCGCGTCCCGTGACGTCGTCTCGCGCTCCATCTACACGGAGATCCGCGAGGGCCGCGGCTGCGGTCCCGAGGGCGACCACGTCTACCTCGACCTGACGCACCTCCCGCCGGAGCAGCTCGACGCCAAGCTCCCGGACATCACGGAGTTCGCGCGCACCTACCTCGGCATCGAGCCGTACACGGACCCGATCCCGATCCAGCCCACCGCGCACTACGCCATGGGCGGCATCCCGACCAACGTCCAGGGTGAGGTCCTCAGCGACAACACCACGGTCGTGCGGGGTCTGTACGCGGCCGGCGAGGTCGCCTGTGTCTCCGTGCACGGCGCCAACCGTCTGGGCACCAACTCGCTCCTGGACATCAACGTGTTCGGCAAGCGCGCGGGCATCGCCGCGGCCGAGTACGCGCACACCACCGAGTACACCGAGCTTCCGGAGAACCCGGCGGCGCAGGTCGAGGCGCAGGTCGCGAACCTGCTGTCGGCGACCGGCACCGAGCGCGTGGCGGTCATCCGCAAGGAGCTGCAGGAGACCATGGACGCCAACGTCATGGTCTTCCGCACCGAGCAGACGATCAAGACGGCGGTCGAGAAGATCGGCGAGCTGCGCGAGCGCTACCGGAACGTGTCCGTCCAGGACAAGGGCAAGCGGTTCAACACCGACCTCCTGGAGGCCATCGAGCTGGGCAACCTGCTCGACCTGGCCGAGGTCATGGCCGTCTCCGCCCTGGCGCGCAAGGAGTCCCGCGGCGGTCACTACCGCGAGGACTACCCCAACCGCGACGACGTCAACTTCATGCGCCACACCATGGCGTACCGCGAGGTCGCGGACGGCGGCAAGGACTCGATCCGCCTCGACTACAAGCCCGTCGTCCAGACCCGCTACCAGCCGATGGAGCGTAAGTACTGATGGCAACCCCGACGATGGACAAGCCCGGCACCACCGGAGCGCCGGAGCCCGGCTTCGCCGACTCGCCGTACATCACCGTCACCTTCCGGATCCGCCGGTTCAACCCGGAGGTCTCGGACGAGGCGCAGTGGCAGGACTTCCAGCTGGAGATCGACCCGAAGGAGCGTGTGCTCGACGGTCTCCACAAGATCAAGTGGGAGATCGACGGGTCGCTGACCTTCCGTCGCTCCTGCGCCCACGGCATCTGCGGTTCCGACGCCATGCGCATCAACGGCAAGAACCGCCTCGCCTGCAAGACCCTGATCAAGGACATCAACCCCGCCAAGCCCATCACCATCGAGGCCATCAAGGGCCTCACGGTCCAGAAGGACCTGGTGGTGGACATGGAGCCGTTCTTCCAGGCCTACCGCGACGTGATGCCCTTCCTCATCACGAAGGGCAACGAGCCGACGCGCGAGCGTCTGCAGTCGCCGGAGGACCGCGAGCGCTTCGACGACACGACCAAGTGCATCCTGTGCGCCGCGTGCACGTCGTCCTGCCCGGTCTTCTGGAACGACGGCCAGTACTTCGGCCCGGCCGCGATCGTGAACGCGCACCGCTTCATCTTCGACAGCCGTGACGAGGCGGGCGAGCAGCGCCTGGAGATCCTCAACGACAAGGACGGCGTGTGGCGTTGCCGCACGACGTTCAACTGCACCGACGCGTGCCCCCGTGGCATCGAGGTCACCAAGGCCATCCAGGAAGTGAAGCGCGCGCTGATCACGCGCCGCTTCTGACCCTTCCCGGCCGTACGTGTGCGAGGGCCCCGCACCTGGAAGTTCGCTTCCGGGGGCGGGGCCCTCACCCGTACCGGTGAACGCGCGGTGATCCCCTCCGGGGAGCCGGCCCGTCCTGTACGCCCCCCACCGCGTCCACGCCCCCTACGGCGCCGACAGCACCGTAGCGATGTCGACCAGGGCGGCGAGTCCGAGTGCGGAGTGGATCACCAGCGGCAGCAGGGCGCTCACCTGAAGGAGCCCGGACCCCACGCGACGCGATTCGGTCAGTGATGCCACACCGCCCTTGCCCGCCAGCCAGAATCCACAGGCGGAGGACACCGCGGGCAGCACGACCAGGCCCCGTGGGATGTTCGCGCGGTACACCAGAACGTCGAGCAGCAGGGTCAGCACGATCAGCGCGTACGAGCGGCCGATCAAACGCCGACGCTCGCGCAGGCCACGAGGCGTCGTGGGCGCTGGTCCGGCGAACGGGGCGGTCGGCGGCAGGACGTACGCGAGCGTGGGCGGAGACTGGGGCGGCGCGGGCACATGGGCGGGCTCTGATGCCGGTCCCGCCGGGACGGGCGGGTGGACCGGCGGAGCCAGAAGTGCGGGCGGGCGGCCGGGCCCACCCCCGGGCACGGGCCCGGTCCGCGTGCGCGCCGCGTGCAGGTCGGTATCGGCCGCCGTTGCACCGCTGTCCAGCACGGTCGGGCGATTTCCCGCCTCCTCCTCAAGGCGTTTGGGCAGCAACCGCACCAGCGCCAGCCGCATGGACGGTGCGTCGGGGAACCGGTCCTGCCGGCTCTTGGCCAAGGCGCGCGCCACGATGTCCTCGACCGCGGAGGGAACGTCGGCGCCCGCCTCGGCGAGTGTCGGGGGTGTCATCGTGCAGTGCTGGTAGCCGATCGCGTTCCCGGTGTCCGCGTCGAACGGGACAGCGCCGGTGAGCAGTTCGAAGAGCATGACGCCCACCGCGTACAGGTCTGCCCGCTCGTCGATGGCTCCGCGCCCCTCGAACTGCTCGGGCGCCATGTAGTGCGGTGTGCCGATGACGAAGCCGGTTCCTGTGAGAGCCGTGCCCGCGCCGTCCTGGCAGAGCGCCCGAGCGATGCCGAAGTCCGTCACTTTCACCGACCCGCGCTCGGTCACCAGGACGTTGGCGGGTTTGATGTCCCGGTGTACCAGCCCCTGGGCGTGGCTCGCGGCGAGTGCCATCAGCACGTCCGCGGTGATGCGCAGTGCTTGGTCGAGAGGAAGGCCGCCGGGCCGTTCCCGAAGATACGCGCCGAGGTCGCGCCCTCTTACGTACTCCATGACGAGGAAGGGAACGACGGCCCCGGCCAGGCTCTCCTCCCCCACGTCGTGCACCGCGACCACATGGGGTTCGCTCAGCCGGGCCATCATCCGGGCCTCGCGGCGGAACCGCTCGCGGTTGCCGGGCACGGATGCCACGGCGGCGTTCATCGTCTTGACCGCGACGACCCTGCCAAGCGAGGTGTCCACGGCCCGGTACACCGCGGCCATGCCGCCCTCGCCGATCAACTCCTCAATGACATAACGGCCTTGGGCCAGTGCTTGGCCCGCCCCGAGAATCACCGCCACCGCCGGATCACCCTCCCCTGTCCGACGGTCACGCTACAGCGGGCGGCCGGTGTAGATCATGACGAGTGCCGGATCGGCTCGTCATCGACGGCGCCCGGGGGCGGTCCGGCCCGTTGGGCACACCCTGGCGCAGCGCCGCCGGTGCGACCCGTACGGCACATGCACCCGGGGCGACTGCGCGTCCTCGCCTCCCAGTGCTCCCTGGTGATGAACGTGACGGGGCTGCCGCGCGCGGGTGTGAACCCTGGCCTCCGCGCTTCCACCTGGCCGATTAGGCTCGTGGCGTGCCAGCAGAGAACGTGTCCGAAGAGACGGCCCCGGATGGGGCCGGGTCCCGGCCCGCCAAGGGCGAGCAGACCCGCACCCTGATCCTGGAGACCGCGATGCGGCTCTTCCAGGAGCGGGGGTACGACAAGACCACGATGCGGGCCATCGCCCAGGAGGCCGGGGTCTCGGTCGGCAACGCGTACTACTACTTCGCCGGCAAGGAGCACCTGATCCAGGGCTTCTACGACCGGATCGCCGCCCAGCACCACGCGGCCGTGCGGGAGGTCCTGGACACCGAGACGGATCTGGAGGCGCGGCTCGCCGGGGTGCTGCGGGTCTGGCTCGACATCGCGTCGCCGTACCACGAGTTCGCGGCGCAGTTCTTCAAGAACGCGGCGGATCCGGACAGCCCGCTCAGCCCGTTCTCCACGGAGTCGGAGCACGCCCGCGAGGCCGCGATCTCCGTGCACCGCGAGGTCCTGGCCGGCACGAAGACCAAGGTGCCGGCCGAACTCGTCGACGTACTGCCCGAGTTGATGTGGCTGTCGCAGATGGGGCTCGTCCTGTACTGGGTGTTCGACCGCTCCGAGGGCCGCGAGCGCAGCTACCGGCTCGCGGCGCGGGGCGCCAAGCTCACCACCCGGGGCGTCGCGCTCGCCCGGTTCCGGGTGCTGCGGCCCCTGGTCCACGAGGTGCACGAGCTGTTCACGGACTTCCTGCCGGGGATGTCGCAGGCCGCGGCCTCCCGCAAGAAGAGTTAGCCGAGGCCGAGGGTCCGGCTCACCTCCCCCGCCACCTTCACGATGTCGCCCCTGGGCTCCGTCGCGAACGGCGGGTGGGTGCGCACCCAGGTGTCCTCCAGGGCGTACCAGTCGACGGGGGCCGGGGGGCGGCCCGTGGTGAGGGCCGTGGTCAGGGTGTCGAAGAAGGTGCGCCAGCGCAGGGTGTAGAGGCCGCCGACCAGGCCGGACCACTCGCGGTTGGCGTAGTCCCGCAGATGCCCGTCGTCGGCCGCCGCGCGGGGCCCCCACACCGTGAGGAGGGTCAGCGCGTCGTACTCCAGGCGGCCCTTCTCCTCGGCCGTCGCGCCCCACGACCGGGCGTCTGCGAGCCACCGCCCCAGGAGATGGCCCCGGTCGGTCGCGACGACGCGTTCCAGGAGGTCCAGGTCGCGCAGCCACTCCCCCGTGAGGCTCGCGAAGCGCTGGGTGTCCTTAGCCGTGTAGGCGGCGCGGATGTCCGGGAGCAGCCGGCGGGACCGGTTGGAGAGGGTCTGGCGGGCCACGTCCAGCAGGTCGTAGCGGTAGGCCGACGAGGTGCGCAGGGCGGGCGCCACGGCCAGGAGCGCGGGCAGCGCCTTGGCGAACTCGGCCGCGTCGTACCGCAGTTGGTGGGGCGAGAAGTATGCGGCCGCCAGGACGTTCAGGTCGGGGCGGGCGCCGAACAGGCCGTCCGCGCCCTCGCTCCAGGAGTCGGCGCGCGTGGTGCCGTACGCGGTGCGGCGCAGCACGTCCCACGCGAGGGCCGCGTGCGGGTCGTCGGCGCCGTACCGGTAGCGCGGCCACTGCCGGAACCACTCCTGGAGATCGAGCGGGCCGTCCGTCCAGGGCAGGTCGGAGAAGAGGGCGAACGCGGCGGGGTTGTTGTCCGCGCCCTCCGGCATGAGCGCGATCCCGTCGAGCGCGCTGTCGGGCTTGGTGCGCCACTTCTCGTACAGGGACGCCCAGTCGGGGGTGTTGGCTCCCATCGCGGTGTGGCCGCCGAAGTTCCAGATGGAGCCGAAGGCGTAGGGCGTGCCCTCCCAGCTCTTCTCGCGGTCGGTGACGGAGGGGAAGCGGTCGGAGAGGCCGTCGACGATGAGGAGCCGGGTCGTGTCGACGGCTTCGACGATCTCGCGGTGCGGGTTGTTCTGCCAGCCCAGGATGGTCCAGAGCGCCCCGGGGTGCGCCGTGCGCAGCGCCGTTTCGACGGCCCGCGCGGCGTCGCCGATCGGCACGTCGCCGGGGGTGCCGCCCTCGTGCAGCAGGTCCATCTTGTAGGCCGGTGCGGCGCCGAGCAGTTCGGTCTGTACATCGTAGAACGTCTGCGCGACCCGGGCGAAGGAGTCGGTGCGCGGGTCGAGCCAGTCGGGCCGGGGGAAGCCGCCCCAGACGCCCTGCGGCACCACACGGGCCTCCGGGTCGCGGTCGGTGAAGCCCGGCGGGACCGTGCCGAAGTAGCCGGGCAGCACCGGACTCATGCCGAGTTCGCGCAGCCGGGTCACGACACGGACCGCCAACTCGGCGCGCTCGTCGAGGAGTTGACGGCTGAGCGGACCGCCGAACCCGGACATGTTCTGGAGCAGCCACCAGGGCTGGTGCGCGGGCCCGGGGAGCCAGGCGCGCAGTTCGGCGTCGTCGTAGCCGTGCTGGAGGAAGGTGCGGTGGTAGACGCTGTCCGCGCCGAGGTAGACGAGCACCTCGTTGTAGCCGTGCAGGGCCAGGACGTCGAGTTCGCGCTCCCAGTAGGCCCAGTCGTGGTACGGGCCGGTGTAGCCGTCGTTGGTGTCGTTGAAGGCGAAGCGGTGGGTGACGCCGGCCGACCTCTCGATGGGCGCGGGCACGGCGGGCAGGGTGGCGGGCAGGGCGGTCTGCTCGCCGGCCCAGGAGATGTGGGCGTGGGCCACCTGCCGCAAGTACCAGTGGAATCCGGTGAGTTGGACGGCCGGGGTGGTGCCCTCGACGAGGATGCGGCCGGCGCCGCCCGAGACGCGGAAGCGATCGCGGTCCCGGTCGCGGTCGGCCGCGTCCGCCGGGGCGCGGAAGGTGACCTGGCCGGTGTGGCGGGGCAGCAGCCGGGCCAGGGCCCGCGCGGCCGGGTCCGGCGCGGCGGGGCCCCGGGCCCCGGCGGCGTGTCCGGTCCCGGTGCCCGCCCCGAGGGCGAGGGCCGATCCGGCGAGCGAGCTCAGGAGCGTACGGCGGGAAAGGCGCATCCCTCGACGGAAGCAGCGAGTCCGGGCGGGGTCAATGGAGCAGAACCGGTGGCGGCTTGGACAGAAGCCCTTTGGGTGAACCCCACCGGTTCACTCCGGCCCCACGGGCCCCATCGGCCCGACGCCACCGGACGCGGCCCGGGGCCGGCCCCACCGCCCCCGGCGGCCCGGCCGGCGTGCGGCCCGCGGCTCAGATCCAGCCCAGCTCCCACAGCCGCCATACGCCCGTGCCGTCCGAGAGGTACTGCGAGCCGCTGATGTCCTTGTTGCCGAGCACGTAGTTCTTGCCCTGCCACAGCGGGATCAGCGGAACGTCCTCGGCGACCTTCTCCTGGAGCGCCTTGAAGTCCTCGGCGGTGCGGCCGCGGTCGGTGTACTCCTGGGTCTGGCGGATGAGTTCGTCCGCCGTCTTGTCGGAGTAGTTGTTGTGGAGGCTGTTGCCGGTGCCGACGAGCGGCTGGCTGAAGTTGTCGGGGTCGGGGAAGTCGGCGAGCCAGCCCGCCGTGTACGCGTCGTACTTGCCCTCGGCGTAGTTCTGCTGCATCTTCGGCCAGTCGGCCTCGGCGATCAGGTTGACCTTGAACAGGCCGTCCTTTTCGAGCTGCTTCTTGATCTCCTCGGCCTCCGCGCCGTTGGCGCCGAGCTTGCGGTACGCCATGTCGAAGCGGACCGGGAGCTGTTCGCCCTTCAGGAGCGACTTCGCCTTGACCGCGTCGGGCTGCGGGTAGGCGTCGAAGAACGCGGTGCTGTGGCCGGTGAAGCCCTGCGGGATCACCGAGTACAGCGGGTCGACGGTGCCGCTGTAGACGGCGTTGACGAGCGCTCCGCGGTCGATGAGCGCCGCGGCGGCCTCGCGGACCTTGACCCTGGAGACCGGGCTCGGCGACTTGAGGTTGAAGTTCATCGCGCGGATGTCGTAGCCGGGCGAGGTGGTGATGCGCAGATCGGGGCCCGGCGACAGCTTGGCCAGCACCGACGGCGGCATCTCACGGTGGGTGACGTCGACCTGCTTCGCCTGCCAGGCGTCGTTGAGCTGGTCGGCCTCGGCGAAGTAGCGCACCGTGATGGGCAGCCCCGACTTGGTCACGGCGCCGTGGTAATGCGGATTGGGCTCCAGGCTCGCGCTGACGGGGTGCCCCGAGGAGTCCTTCGTGTACCCCTTGAGCAGGTACGGGCCCGAGCCGCTCACCGAGTCGCCCTTGCGCAGCCCGTCCGCCGGGTACTGGCTGCTGTCGACGATGGAGCCCGCGCCGGTGGCGAGCTTCGAGGGGAAGGTGGCGTCCTTCGTCTTCAGGTTGAAGGTGACCGTGTTCCCCTCGGCCTTCACCGAGGCGATCATCGAGAACAGCGGCTCGGGGCCGAGGTCCGATTTGATCTTGAAGATGCGGTCGAAGGAGAACTTCACGTCCTCGGCGGTCATCTTGTGCCCGCTGGAGAAGCTGACGTCGTCGCGGAGTTCGCACTGGTACGTCTGGAGCTTCTGCCCGACGAAGGTGCAGCTCTTGGCGGCGTCCGGCACCGGCGTCGAGCTTCCCTCACGGAAGGTGAGCAGCGACTGGTAGACATTGTTGTAGACCGCCCAGGACCCCGCGTCGTAGGCGCCCGCCGGGTCGAGCGACGTGATGACGTCGGTCGTGCCGACGACGATGGGGTCCTTCTTCTCGTGATCGGACGGCAGCAGCTGCCAACCCCCTACGCCGGCGACCACCACCGCCGCGCCTATTGCCACCATCCGCATACGGATCGACCGCATCGCCGTGCTCTCCTCGGAACGCCCCACCCTTGCCGGGCGCGCGGAGTCGGCACGCTGCGCCCGTGATGGGGCTCAGCCAATCACACGACCTTCACATTGTGGAAGAGACAACCAATCACTCACAGCCACTCGTTAGCCGAGCGTGACGGAACCCTCCGTAGCCGCCTGTTCACGGCGCAGGACCCGCAGCGAACGGAACCCGATCGCCCCCACCGCCGTCCCCAGGAGAAACGACGTGATGGCGAGCAGCAGGTGGACCCAGAAGTACGCGGTGGGGTCACCGGCGGCGTCGAAGGCGAGCCCGCTGCCGTCCTTCCACAGGTTCTTCACGAAAGTGATCCAGATGACCCAGCTCCACGCACCGAAGACGAGCAGGAACCAGGAGAGGGGGCGGCTGAGTTTCATGGCTCCAGTATCGGCGTCCGCCCTCGGACACCTCCGGCCGGGTGGGAGCTCCCGGCGGGTCATCCGTACGATGATCGGATCGCCGGTCGCAGCCTGTACGTTCTCGAACGTGTCTCCCGTGAACGTGATCAAGAGCGCCGAGCATCCCCTCCTCCCCGCGTCGCGTCCGCGCGCGCCGAAGCGGGCCGCCGGGCTGGCCCTGTCCGTCGCCGTGGCCGCCGCCGTGCTGCCCGCGCTCGCGGCGGCACCCGCCGCGGCGGCGCCCCGGGACGACAAGCCGGCCGCCTCGCCGACGCCCGGCGCCCCGGGCCAGCGCAATGACGCGCCGCCCACCGGCATGTCGAAGGTGGGCGGGGACCTGCTCGGCGAGGCCGGCACGCAGGTGCGGCTGGGCGCCGGTGCGCCCGTGCTCCCCAAGGACGTGACGGGACGGTCCTGGATCGTCGCGGACGCCGAGAGCGGCAAGGTGCTCGCCTCGCACAATCCGCACTGGCGGCTGCCCCCCGCGTCCACCCTGAAGATGCTCTTCGCCGACACCGTGCTGCCCAAGTTCCCCCGGGACGAGCAGCACCTGGTGGTCGCGAAGGACCTGGCCGGGCTCGGCGCGGGCAGCAGCCTGGTCGGCGTGAAGGAGAACCTGTCGTACTCGGTGCACGACCTGTGGCTCGGGGTCTTCCTGCGCTCGGGCAACGACGCCGTGCACGTGCTGTCCTCGATGAACGGCGGCGTGGCCAAGACCGTCCAGGACATGCAGACCCAGGCCGACGACCTCCAGGCCCTCGACACACGGGTCGTCTCACCGGACGGCTACGACATGCCGGGCCAGGTCTCCAGCGCCTACGACCTGACGCTGTTCGCCCGCTCGGGGCTGCAGAACAAGGACTTCCGCGAGTACTGCGCGACGGCGACCGCCAAGTTCCCCGGCGCCGAGAACAAGGACAAGAAGCGCGAGACGTTCGAGATCCAGAACACCAACCGGCTGCTCACCGGCGACTTCGGGCTCAACCCGTACAAGGGCATCGCGGGCGTCAAGAACGGCAACACCACCAACGCGGGTGCCACCTTCACCGGGGTCGCCGAGCGGAACGGCAAGGTGCTCCTCGTCACCGTCATGAACCCCGAGGCGCGCGAGAGCCAGGCCGTCTACAAGGAGGCGGCGCGGCTGCTCGACTGGGGGTTCGCGGCCAGCGGGAAGGTCACCCCGGTCGGTGACCTGGTCCCGCCGAAGTCGGCGACGGCCAAGACCGGCACGAGCACGGGCGCGAGCGCCGGCAGCGCGCAGGCCGGGGCGAAGAACCGCCCCGGGCAGGCGTCCGCGGCCAAGGGCGAGAGCGGCGGCGCCGGCACCGCGCTCGGGATCGCCGGCGGCGCACTGGCCCTGGTGGCCGGCGCGGTCTTCCTGATCAACCGGCGCTGGCCGCTCCGGCGGCGCTGACCTCAGTCGGTGGCGACCGCTCCGGAGGCGCCGGGGCCGGGGTCCTCGGCGAGAGCCGGGTCGTCCTCCTTCGACGGGGTGGCCGTCCACGCCGCGCAGAACAGGAGCAGCTTCGCCGTGAAGTTGATCCAGAGCAGCAGCGCGATGGGCACCCCGAAGGCCCCGTACATGCTCTTGGCCGCGACGCCCTTGATGTAGCCGCCGAGCAGCAGCTTCAGGAGTTCGAAGCCGATCGCGAAGACCAGCGCCGCCACGAAGAGCCTCCGGCGCGGCGGGCTCACGCCGGGCAGCAGCGTCAGGACGTACAGCAGGAGCAGGAAGTCCGCGACGACGGCGACGGCGATCGCCGCGACGCGCAGGAACACGCCCCCCGCGCCGCCCTGGTCGATGCCGAGCTTGTCGGCGGTCCAGCCGACGGCGGTGGAGCCGACGGAGGACGCGGCCCAGGAGGCGAGCCCCGCGGCGCCGAGGCCCAGCAGGATGCCGCCGTCCTTGAGCTTGCGCAGGACGGGGTTCTCCTCGGCGTCGGTGTCCTCGGCCTCCCACACCACGCGCAGACAGCCGCGCATCTGGGAGACCCAGCCGATGCCCGTGAAGAGCAGCAGGGCACCGGCCACGAGGCCGACGGTGCCCGCGTTGTCGATCAGGGACTGGAGGTCGAGCTGGTCGGAGATGCCGGGGACCTGCTCGGCGATGGTGTGCTGGAACTTCTGCACCTGGTCGCCGGAGAGCAGCGCGGCCGCGACGGCGGCGCCTACGGTGAGCAGCGGGAACAGCGCGAGGAAGCTGATGAAGGTGATGGCGGCGGCCAGCCTGGACCAGTAGACGCGGTCGAGCCGCTCGTAGGAGCGCCAGGCGTGGGTCCGCATGAGCCGGACGATCCAGGGCCCCACAACGGGAAGTTTCTTCAGCCAGTCCATGACGTACGACTACCCTCTCCGGCTCGACCGTGTCCGTGCGGAGGCAATCCTTCCGGTCCCCCGCCGAAGACCAGCGTTCTCGTTCCCCAGAAGCGCAAACAGGTCGCGAGGGCCATGCCGAACACCGCTCCCGAGAGGGTGTCGGCGCGCGGCGACGTGTACCCGAGGCCGTAGTGCGTGACCGCGATGCACAGGAGCTGGACCAGGGCACCCGCGAGGTTCACGGCGAGGAAGACGACGTACTCGCGCCGGCCGGCCCCGCGCCCCCGGTAGGTGCCGAAGGCGTTGCCGAGGTAGGCGACCGTGCAACCGGCCACGAACGAGAGGGACTTGGCGGCGACCGGGTCCCAGCCGAGGCCCGAGCGCAGCCACACGAAGAGGCCGAGGTCGACGGCGTACGCGCAGACCCCGGCCAGTGCGAAGCCGACCACCTCGGACCGGGCGATGGAGCGGGCGGTGCTCACAGGTCGGTCACCGCGAGCGCGTACATGGCGACCCAGACGAGGCCGATGACGGCGAGGGCGCGGTCGTGCAGCACGACGTCCTCGGGGGCGCCGGCGCTGCCCCGGTCGGCGAAGACGGCGTAGCGCAGGATCGCCCCGATGAAGGGCACCATCGACAGCTGCCGCCAGGGCAGCAGCGCGCCGTTGGCGACACCGCCCGCCTCCAGCGCCCACATGCAGTACGCGAGCACGGCGACGCCCGCGGCGAGCTGCCACACGAAGCGCAGATAGCCGGTGGTGTAGGCGTCGAGGAGCGCGCGGGTGGCGGCGCCCTTGCCCTCCATCCGGAGCGCCTCGGAGTACCGCTTGGCCGAGACCATGAACAGGGCGCCGAACCCGGCGGTGATGAGGAACCAGCGGGAGAGCGGGATGCCGAGCGCGACTCCGCCGGTCATCGCCCGCATCAGGAACCCGGTGGTGACCACGACCAGGTCGACGACGAGGACGTGCTTGAGCTTGACGCAGTAGGCGAGCTGCATGACGACGTACGACGACAGCAGCGTGGCCGTCATCGCGTTGCAGGTCAGCGCGGCGGCCAGCGGAGCGAGCACCGCGAGGACCCCGCCGGCCGCGTAGGCGGCGGCGACCGGCACCTGCCCGGCGGCGACCGGGCGGCGGCACTTGTCGGGGTGGGCGCGGTCGGCCTCGGCGTCGCGGGCGTCGTTGATGAGGTAGACGGCCGACGCCGCGGCGGTGAACAGGCAGAAGACCAGGGCGAGTCGGGTGATGTCGTGCGGACTCGACAGCCGTCCCGCGGCGGCCGGCGCCGCCATCACGAGCACGTTCTTGACCCACTGCCGGGGCCGCGCGGTCCGCACGAGGGCGCCGGGCAGCGCGAGCAGGCGCCGGTGCGCCGGGGCCGCCGCGGCCCCGTGGTCGTCGAGGAGGACGACGCCGGGCTCGGTCATCGGCGCGCTCCTTCGAGGGCGCCCAGCATCCAGGCCGCGCCCGCCCGCGCGGTGACACCGCCGAGCAGCGCGCCGGCCGCGATGTCGCTCGGGTAGTGCACCCCGGCGACCAGGCGCGAGACGCACACGGCGGCGGCGAGCGGCGGCACCAGGTGCGCGCCGGCGGGCCGCAGCGCCCCGTAGGCGACGGCGGCGGCCGCCGCGGAGCTGGCGTGCGAGCTGGGGAAGGAGTGCCGCCCCGCGGTCCGCACCAGGGGTTCGGCCGCGGCGAGCGACGGGCGCGGTCGGCGCACCAGGCGCTTGACGCCCATGCTGGCGAGGTGGGCGGCGGCGACCAGGGCGGTACCGCGCAGCCAGGGGCCGCGCCGGTCCCGGTCGACTGCGGCGCCCGCGAGCCCGGCCGCGAGCCAGAGCGCGCCGTGCTCACCGGCCCAGGACAGGGTGCGGGCGGCGGCGGCCACCCGCGGGTCCGCGCCGCAGTCGCGCAGCGCGGCCAGGAGCCGCTCGTCGGCGTCGGCGCACGACGGTCTCTGCATCTGCCACCCCTCTTCCATGACGTCGTCGGCCCGCCAACTGGCCGCAGGCCACCGGCGACTCTCCTGCGCCTCACGGGTGTATTACGGGACAAATGGGACTGACACTCAGGTAATCACCCATTTCGGTGAGTGATGATCTGCACGCCCGGCGCGACGCGGGCGAGGGAGCGGCGCGAGTGGGGCAAAGGGGATGAGTTAGGCGATACGGTCACATTCATGTCTGCCGAGACGACACCCGACACGGCGCCCACCACCGGGCCCGACACCGTGCCCGCACCCGCCGGCGCCCCGACGTCCGTGAGCGGCTGGGGCCGCACCTCCCCCACCACGGCCCGGCTGTTCCGCCCCCGCAGCTACGAGGAGGCGGCGGACGCCGTGCGGGCGTGCGGCGCGCGCGGCACCATCGCCCGCGGGCTCGGCAGGGCGTACGGGGACGCCGCACAGAACGCGGGCGGCGCGGTCCTCGACATGACCGGACTCGACCGCATCCGCACCGTGGACGTCGAGGCCGGCGTGGTCGTCTGCGACGCGGGCGTCAGCCTGCACCGCCTGATGGAGGTGCTGCTGCCGCTCGGCTGGTTCGTCCCGGTGACCCCCGGCACCCGCTACGTCACGGTCGGCGGGGCGATCGGCGCCGACATCCACGGCAAGAACCACCACGTCTCGGGCTCCTTCACCCGCCATGTCCGCTCCCTCGACCTGCTCACCGCCGACGGCACGGTACGCACCGTCGACGCGGACAGCGAGCTGTTCGACGCGACGGCCGGCGGCATGGGCCTGACCGGAGTGATCCTGCGCGCCACGATCCAACTCCTGCCGGTCCAGACCTCGTTGATGGCCGTCGACACCGAACGGGCGGTGGACCTGGACGACTTGATGACGCGGCTCGAATCGGGCGACCACCGCTACCGCTACTCGGTGGCCTGGATCGACCTGCTCGCACGGGGCGGCGCGACCGGGCGCGCGGTGCTGACCCGCGGCGAACACGCCCCGCTCGACATGCTGCCGCCCCGCGCCGCCCGCACCCCGCTCGCCTTCCGGCCGCGCCGGCTGCCGGCCGCGCCGTCCTTCCTGCCCGAGGGGCTGCTCGGCCGCGCCTCCGTCACCGCGTTCAACGAGCTCTGGTACCGCAAGGCGCCCAAGCACCGCACGGGCGAACTCCAGCGCATCTCGACCTTCTTCC
Organism: Streptomyces sp. NBC_00083; assembly: GCF_026343295.1. Taxonomy (GTDB): domain Bacteria; phylum Actinomycetota; class Actinomycetes; order Streptomycetales; family Streptomycetaceae; genus Streptomyces. Next base: position 351,261 of record NZ_JAPELY010000002.1, on the reverse strand, counting down.
ACCCCCTCGACGGGGTGCCGCACTGGAACCGCGTCTACGGGCGCGGCGGCTTCGTGCAGTACCAGTTCGTCGTCGGGTACGGCCAGGAGGAGGCCCTGCGCGCCATCGTGCGCCGCATCTCGCGGCACGGCTGCCCCTCGTTCCTCGCCGTGCTCAAACGCTTCGGCGAGGCCGACCCCGGCTGGCTGTCGTTCCCCCTCCCCGGCTGGACCCTCGCCCTCGACATCCCCGCCAAGCTGCCGGGTCTCGGCCTCCTCCTCGACGAGCTGGACGAGCAGGTGGCCGGCGCGGGCGGCCGCGTCTACCTCGCGAAGGACGCGCGGATGCGCCCGGAGCTGGTCGAGCGCATGTATCCGATGCTGCCCCAATTCCGTTCGCTGCGCGCCGAGTTGGACCCACGCGGAGTCTTCACCTCGGACATGAGCCGCCGCCTGGGCCTGTGACCCGCGCCGCTCCCCCGCCCCTCCCCTTCTGCCTCAAGGAGCCCTGATGAAGGACGCGTTCGGCACCCCGCAATCGCTGCTCGTGCTCGGTGGTACGTCCGAGATCGGCCTCGCCACCGCCCGCCGCCTGGTGGCCCGCCGCACCCGTACGGTCTGGCTCGCGGGCCGCCCCTCGCCCGCCCTCGACGCGGCGGCGGCCGGTCTGCGCGAGCTGGGCGCGGACGTCCACACCGTCGCCTTCGACGCCCTCGACCCCGCCGCGCACGAGGTCGCCCTCGGCAAGGTGTTCGCCGAGGGCGACATCGACATGGTGCTGCTCGCGTTCGGGGTGCTCGGCGACCAGTCCCGCGACGAGGGCGAGCCGCTCGCCGCGGTACGCGTCGCGCAGACCAACTACACCGGCGCGGTCTCCGCCGGCCTCGTCTGCGCGAAGGCGCTCCAGGCCCAGGGCCACGGCTCGCTCGTCGTGCTGTCGTCGGTGGCCGGCGAGCGCGCCCGGCGCAGCAACTTCATCTACGGATCGAGCAAGGCCGGACTCGACGTGTTCGCCCAGGGCCTCGGCGACGCGCTGCACGGCAGCGGGGTGCACGTCATGGTCGTACGCCCCGGATTCGTCCGTACGAAGATGACGGCCGGGCTCACCGAGGCGCCGCTCGCCACGACGCCCGAGGCGGTGGCCCTCGCCATCGAGACGGGGCTGCGGCGACGGGCCGAGGTGGTGTGGGTGCCCGGCGCGATGCGGCTGGTGATGTCCGCGCTGCGGCACGTGCCGCGCGGGGTGTTCCGCCGGCTGCCGGTGTGAGCGGCCGGAGCTAGCGCAGGGAGGGGTGGTCCAGGCAGGCGCCCTGCGCGGGGACGCCGAGCGCCCCGATGCCGAAGGGGTAGTCGCGCAGCTTGCGCCACACCCCGTCGGCGCCCTGCTCGTAGAGGGCGAACCCGTCGCACGTCCAGGACGCCGAGAAGCCGGCGAGGGACTCGTACGCCACGTCCATCGCCTCCTCGGAGATGCCGTGCGCCACGGTGACGTGGGGGTGGTACGGGAACTGGAGCTCGCGCACCAGCGGGCCCGCCTCGTCGCGCACCCGCTGCTGGAGCCACGCGCACTCGCCGGCCCCCTCGGCGACCTGCACGAAGACGACCGGGGAGAGCGGGCGGAACGTGCCCGTGCCGCCGAGCCGCATCGTGAAGACGCGGCCCGCCGCCGCGACCGAGGCCAGGTGGGCCTCGATCTCCGGCAGGCACGCCGCCTCGACCTCGTGCGGCGGCAGCAGCGTGACGTGCGTGGGGATGCCGTGCGCGGCGGGGTCACCGAAGCCCGCGCGCCGCTCCTGGAGCAGGCTGCCGTAGGGCTCCGGGACCGCGATCGAAACGCCGAGCGTTACGGTCCCCACGTCGTTCTCCTCCGTGCTGTGGTGTCGATGGTGTGCAGTGTGACGCGCCGGACGGCCGCTGACCAGAGGCCGGGGCCGGGCTCCGGCCACGCCGTCCCGATCCGGACCCGGTCAGTGCTTGGCGGGCAACATGCCGACCTTGTCGTACGCCGTCGCCAGCGTCTCGGCGGCGACCGCGCGGGCCTTCTCCGCGCCCTTGGCGAGCAGCGCGTCCAGCGTCTCGGGGTCGTCGAGGTACTGCTGCGTACGGGACCGGAACGGGGTGACGAACTCCACCATGACCTCGGCGAGGTCGGTCTTGAGCGCGCCGTACATCTTGCCCTCGTAGTCGGCTTCGAGCTCGGCGACCGTGCGGCCCGTGAGCGTCGAGTAGATGGTCAGCAGGTTGGAGACGCCCGGCTTGTTCTCGGTGTCGTACTTGATCACCGTGTCGGTGTCGGTGACCGCGCTCTTGACCTTCTTCGCCGTCGTCTTCGGCTCGTCGAGCAGGTTGATGAGGCCCTTCGGCGTCGACGCCGACTTGCTCATCTTGATCGACGGGTCCTGGAGGTCGTAGATCTTCGCCGTCTCCTTGAGGATGTACGGCTCCGGGACGGTGAACGTGTCGCCGAAGCGGCCGTTGAACCGCTCGGCGAGGTCCCGGGTGAGCTCGATGTGCTGGCGCTGGTCCTCGCCGACCGGGACCTGGTTGGCCTGGTACAGCAGGATGTCGGCGACCTGGAGGATCGGGTACGTGAACAGGCCGACCGTGGCGTTGCCGGCGCCCTGCTTGGCCGACTTGTCCTTGAACTGCGTCATCCGGCTGGCCTCGCCGAAACCGGCCAGGCAGTTCATGATCCAGGCGAGCTGGGCGTGCTCGGGCACGTGGCTCTGCACGAACAGGGTGCAGCGCTCGGGGTCGACCCCGGCGGCGAGCAGCTGCGCCACGGCGAGCCGGGTGTTGGCGCGCAGCTCGGCGGGGTCCTGCGGGACGGTGATCGCGTGGAGGTCCACGACCATGTAGAACGCGTCGTGGGACTCTTGCAGCGCCACCCACTGGCGGACCGCGCCGAGGTAGTTGCCGAGGTGGAACGAGCCTGCGGTGGGCTGGATTCCGGAGAGCACGCGCGGACGATTCAGGGCCATGCTCAGCATTCTCTCAGGTGGGCGCGCCCACCCGGAAACCCCACACTTGTGACCGCCCCCACAACCGAACGAGGCCCGGGGCAAAGCCCCAGGAACCCCGGCCTCCGTCTGCGGACCGTGCCCGCGTCCCGCGCAGTTCCCCGCGCCCCTGACTACTCCATGCCGGGCAGCATGCGCATCCTCAGCCTGTCCGGCGTTTGAGGACGAGCGCCGTTCAGGCGCGTTCGGGGCCTGGGGCGGAGCCCCAGCGACCCCGGTTTCGTCTGCGGACCGTGCGGGGCTGGTCGCGCAGTTCCCCGCGCCCCTGTAGGGCTCCCTGCGTCGCGCCCACCGCGGCGGAGCCGCGCACGGGTCACAGCCCCGCGCCCCTGGCGGCACTGGTGCCGGGCAGCATGCCCATCCCGGGCCACCTCAGCCCGTCCGGCGATTGAGGACGAGCGCCCTCAAGGCGCGAACGGGGTCTGGGGCGGAGCCCCAGGCAACCCCGCCTTCGGCTGCGGACCGTGCTCGCGTCTCGCGCAGTTCCCCGCGCCCCTGGGTGGGCTGCTCTTGGCGGGATGCCCAGCTTCGGCATCTTCAGCCCGTCCGGCGATTGAGGACGAACCGGGCGGGGTCCCAGGTGGGGCGGGGTCAGGTCAGGGGGAGGCCGGGGGCCGGGTGGGTGGAGAGGAGGTCGGTCACCTCGGAGCGGATGGCCGACAGGGCGCCCTCGTCACCGGACCGGGCCGCCGCGACACCCCGGTCGATCCACTCCGCGACCAGCGGCATGTGCTCGACCACCAGACCCCGTGACGTCAGGGACGGCGTACCGATGCGGATCCCGGACGGGTCGAACGGCTTGCGGGGGTCGTACGGAACCGTGTTGTAGTTGACGACGATCCCCGCCCGGTCAAGCCCCTTCGCCGCGATCTTGCCGGACACGTCGCGCGCCGTCAGGTCCATCAGGATCAGGTGGTTGTCCGTGCCGCCGGACACCAGGTCGAACCCCCGGTCGAGCAGCGCGTCCGCGAGGGCCTTCGCATTGGCCACGACCTGGTGCGCGTACGCGCAGAACGCCGGCTGCGCCGCCTCGTGCAGCGCGACCGCGATCGCCGCGGTGGTCTGGTTGTGGGGCCCTCCCTGGAGCCCCGGGAAGACCGCCTTGTCGAGGGCTTTCGCATGCTCCTCGCGGGACATCAGCATCGCGCCCCGCGGCCCCCGCAGCGTCTTGTGCGTGGTCGTCGAGATGACGTCCGCGTACGGCGCCGGCGACGGGTGCGCGCCGCCCGCGACGAGCCCCGCGATGTGCGCGATGTCCGCGACGAGCACCGCCCCCGCTTCCTTCGCGATCTCCGCGAACGCGGCGAAGTCGATCGTGCGGGGCAGCGCGGTGCCCCCGCAGAAGATCAGCTTGGGCCGCTCCTTGAGCGCGAGCTCCCGTACCTCGTCGAAGTCGATGAGGCCCGTGTCGGCCCGCACCCCGTACTGCACCCCGCGGAACCACTTGCCGGTCGCCGAGACGCCCCAGCCGTGCGTGAGGTGGCCGCCCATGGGCAGCGCCATGCCCATGACGGTGTCGCCCGGCTCGGCGAAGGCGAGGTACACGGCGAAGTTGGCGGGCGAGCCCGAGTACGGCTGGACATTGGCGTGCTCGACGCCGAACAGGGCCCTGGCGCGCTCCACCGCGAGCGTCTCGACCTTGTCGATGTTCTGCTGGCCCTCGTAGTAGCGGCGGCCCGCGTACCCCTCGCTGTACTTGTTCTGGAGCACCGTCCCCGACGCTTCGAGGACCGCCGTCGAGACGTAGTTCTCGCTGGGGATCAGGCGCAGGGTGTCGGACTGGAGCCGCTCCTCGGCGGCGACCAGGCCGGCCAGCTCGGGGTCGGCGGCCAGCAGGGCTGGGTGGGAAAGGGGAAGGCTCATGGCGTCCTCCGGGGTCCGTGGTCGGGTTCCCGGGGTGCCCAGGCGGGCGGCACCTCTGCGGCAGGCCGCGCACGGCTCCCCCGGGGTCGCTTCCCCGCTCGCCAGTCGCCGCGCGTACCGAACACCCTACCGGCCGCCTCGAACGGCAAGGTTTCTTCGTCCAGCATCCGAGCGACGATAGAAAAGGGCACCATCGACGCCCCATGCCGCATGACGATCGGAGAACCCGTGTCGACCCACGCAGCGACCGAAGACGCCATCCGTTCCGCCGAGGCACACAGTGCGCACAACTACCATCCCCTGCCCGTCGTCGTCGCCTCCGCCGAGGGCGCCTGGATGACGGATGTCGAGGGCCGGCGCTATCTCGACATGCTGGCCGGCTACTCGGCGCTCAACTTCGGCCACGGCAACCGCCGTCTCATCGACGCCGCCAAGGCCCAGCTGGAGCGCGTGACCCTCACGTCGAGGGCGTTCCACCACGACCGCTTCGCCCAATTCTGTACGGAGCTCGCCGAGTTGTGCGGCAAGGAGATGGTGCTGCCCATGAACACGGGGGCGGAGGCGGTGGAGACCGCCGTCAAGACCGCCCGCAAGTGGGGCTACCGGGTCAAGGGCGTACCGGACGGGCAGGCGAAGATCGTCGTCGCCCGGAACAACTTCCACGGCCGTACGACCACGATCGTCAGCTTCTCCACCGATCCGGAGGCCCGCGCGGACTACGGCCCCTACACGCCGGGCTTCGAGATCGTCCCGTACGGCGACCTCACCGCGATGCGCGCCGCGGTCACCGACACCACCGTGGCGGTGCTCATCGAGCCGATCCAGGGCGAGGCGGGCGTACTGGTTCCGCCGCCCGGATACCTCGCGGGCGTACGGGAGTTGACGCGCGAGCGGAACGTGCTGTTCATGGCGGACGAGATCCAGTCCGGGCTCGGCCGCACCGGCAGGACGTTCGCGTGCGAGCACGAGGGCGTGGTGCCCGACGTCTACATCCTGGGCAAGGCGCTGGGCGGCGGCGTGGTGCCGGTGTCGGCGGTCGCCGCGTCGGCGGAGGTGCTCGGGGTGTTCCGGCCGGGCGAGCACGGCTCGACGTTCGGCGGCAACCCGCTGGCCTGCGCGGTCGCCCTGGAGGTCATCGCGATGCTGCGCGGCGGTGAGTACCAGCAGCGGGCCACCGAGCTGGGCGACCATCTCCACCGCGAGCTGGGGCTGCTGACCGGCGGCGGCGCGGTGGAGGCGGTCCGCGGGCGCGGCCTGTGGGCGGGCGTGGACATCAACCCCTCGTACGGCACCGGGCGCGAGATCTCGGAGAAGCTGATGGGCCGCGGGGTCCTGGTCAAGGACACCCACGGCTCGACCATCCGCATCGCCCCGCCGCTGGTCATCAGCAAGGAGGACCTGGACTGGGGGCTCGACCAGCTGCGCGCCGTGCTCGACGAGCACTAGGGCCCGTCCGGCGGCGGCAGTCGGCTGCGGGGCGTCAACTCGGCGACGGAGAGCCGCAGTTGGCGCCCGCGCAGAAGACGCTGAGCGCCGTCTTGAGCGTGGACTCCTGTTCCGGCCAGGCGTCGGCGGGGGCCGCGGACAGGACGGCGTACTGCTGTCCGCCGGGCGTCACGAATGCGTAGTCCGCCACCTGGCGCCGGTGGCCGAGCTCCGTGTTGTCGTAGGCGTAGACGAGCCGTGCGACCGGCCCGGAGATGCCGGGCACGGTGGCGTCGTCGGCGAGGCTGATCTCCTGGTAGCCGGACTTGGACGCGAGTTCGCCGGAGGTCTGCTTCAGCGCGTCGTACGGGGTGAGGCCGCTCGCGCCGAGCGCGTACACCTGGATCAGGCGCTTGCCGTCGGGGGCGTTGAAGAAGATGCCGTGGCTGCCCTGGTCCTCGCGGGTCCAGCCCTGCGGCACGTAGAGCCGGAACCCCTGGGGGTCCTGGGTGAGCAGGAACCCGGCGGGCACGGTCGCGGTCGGCGAGGGCGACGCCGTGGGTGAGGGGCTTCCCTTGCCGTCGGCGGCGCGGTCCGGGGTGGCGGAGGGCGCGCCGGAGACGGAGGAGGCGGGTGCGGCCTTGGCGTGGTGCGGGCCGCCGCGCGCAAGCAGATAGCCGCCGCCCGCGCCGGCCACCGCGACGACGACCAGCGCGACCAGGACCGCGACGGGCACGCGCCGCCCGCGGGACGGTCCGGTGGGCGGCAGGGACTCGGGCTGGTACGCCGAGTGCCCGTCCGCCGTCTGATATCCGCCCTCGGGGTGCGCGTACCCGTCGGGGTGCGCGTACCCGTCCGGCCGGGGCCCGTCGGCGGCCTGCGCCGGCGGCACGAAGGGCGGCGCCGGGGGCGCCGGCGGCACGGCCGGCACCCCCGGCGGGGCCGACGGTCCGGCCGCCACCGGCTCCCACTTCTGCGTCTCCGCGTTCCAGCGGACCTCGCCCTGGCCACCGCTCACCGCGCCCTCACCCGCCGATCAGGGCGTGGACGCGCTGGACCAGCGCCTCGCCGGAGGCGAGCAGGCCCGTGAGGGAGGTGGCGCCCGCCAGGAGTTCACCGAGCCGGGCCAGGCGTCCCGGCGCCGCGCGTCCGTCGGCGCGGATCTCGTCCTCGGCGCCGGCGAGCTCGGTGTCCAGGGCGCGGGTACGGTCGTTGACCACGAGCTGGGCGAGCCCGGCCCTGAACTCGACGATGGCGTCCAGGAGTTGACGGTGGGCCTCGTCGTCTGCGGTGCCCGAGTGGTAGGTGCTGTGCACCGTGTTGTGGTCGCCGACCGAGACGGATCCGGTCACTCCGCTGATCTGCACCGACCGCTGGGCGCGGTCGCGGCGCGCCTCGTCCCGGTCCCGCTGTGTGCTGTCGTCTCCCGGCATGGTCATCTCAGCCCTCGTTCTTGACGGTGTTGTGGTCGCCGACGCTGATCGCCCCTCGGGAGTTCTCGATCATGACGCCGCCCTGGGCGATGTTGACGATCTTCTGCTCGAACTGCCCGGTGTCGTAGCCGGCTTCGTACAGCGCGCTGCGCACCCCGCTGGTCACCCGGTCCTCGATGGACTTCACATACCGCCGGCAGTCCATCGCCTGGAACAGCGAGGCCTCGGGCGCCGCGGCCAGCTCGCGCACCGAGCGGGCCGGGCCGTCGGGCAGCGCCCGCCCGAACCCGCCGGTCAGGCGGACCCAGCCGGAGCAGAGCGCGCGGACCACCACGACGAGGGAGGCCACGAGCGAGCCCGGGGTGCGCCGCAGCGCCCAGCCGGCCTTGCCCAGCGGGGTGCGGCAGCCGAAGTCGTGCGCGGTGCGGTCGGCGCGGAAGAAGTCCTCGCGCAGCGGGGCCAGGACGTGCGGCGCGATCTCCAGGACCAGCATGCCGCCCTGGGTGTGGACGCGGACGAAGACGGTGGTGACGAGGTGCTCCTCCCAGCCGCCGACCCGGATCCGCAGGTAGTGCCGGCGCGCCTCGCCGCCCTCCTCCAGGGCGGCGGCGCGATGCTGCTCGAAGTCGCCTTCGCGGTACGGCGCGTGGCTGCGCGAGGGCAGCCCGTCGACGGGCAGGAAGACGTACTCGGTCACCTCCAGCTGGCGCAGCCGGTCGCGCACGGCGGTGGCCCGGTCCGGCGCGGCGGGCGCGGGGACGCGCAGCTGGGTGATGAGGGGCTCGACGATGCGCAGGACCTCGGCGTTGCTGATCGGCAGGGGGCGCTTCTCTCCGAGCGACGCGCGGGGCCGCAGCTGGATGGAGACCGACCAGGGGTCGAGGGCGTCGCCCGCGCCGCGGAAGGGCGCGTCGGCGCGGTAGACCGCGAGCGGCGCGTGCTGTTCGGCGCGGATCAGGGCGCTGAGCCGCCGGAGCCGGCCGTTGTCGTTGTTCTGCGCGGGGTCGGCCGCGAAGTCCTTGAAGCCGTCCGGGGAGAGCTCGCCCGCCATGATCCGGCCGAGCTGGAGGCGCCGCAGGAGGACGCAGAGGGCGAGCACGGCGAAGCAGGCGAGGATGCCCCAGCCGAGGCCGGGGCTGAACCCCTCGTTCGCCGCGGTGAAGGCGGTGCCGCCGACGAGCTGCGCGGGCCCCGCGACGAGCGGCGGGACGGTGTTGCCCGCGCCGGCGTAGGCGTCGCCGTACGGGTCCTCGTAGCTCGTGTAGGAGTCCTGCGAGGAGGAGTCGTAGCCGCCGAAGAGGGAGATGACCACCGCGACGGCGAACACGGTCATCAGCACGCGGCCCCACCAGCGCAGCAGGAAGGCGGGCACGGTGCGGTACCAGGGCGCGGTGCGGGCCGTGCCGCGGACGAGGCGGCCGACTCCGATGTAGAGGGACGGCACCACGAAGAGGAACAGGATCGCGTTGCGGGTGACGACCGAGCTGAGCGCCCAGAGCGCCAGCATGCCGATGGACCAGGCGAGTTCGAGGGTCCGGGCGCGCAGCGCGTGGGCGAGGACGCGGGCCGCGTCGAAGCCCAGCGAGGGCGCGGCGACCCGCTCCTCGTGGACGTACAGCTCGTCGATGACCGCGTCGCGGTACTCCGGGTCGAGGTAGGTGCCCGCCGCCATCAGACGCGTCGCCTCGCTGAGCGAGGGGTGGACCGGCGGCAGCGCGCCGGGCCGCTCGCCCGGCGGTTGCGCCTGCTCTGGCACCTGAGTCTGCGTCATGTCCTGCTCCCCGGGGCGACGGGCGGACGCCGCATTCCTCAACCCGCTTGGGCGGAAGGGGTGTTCCGGGGCGCCGCCAGCTGGACATGGTAGCGGTGCGTCACCTCTGGCGCCGCCCTGTTCACACCCTCCCCACCACCTTTTGCGGGGCATCACGCGGGGGCAGAGGGGGCACGCGGGGGCGCACGGCGCGAGAGGCGCGGCACACCCGGCCGGCAGCCGCCGTCAGCCCCTGATCACGTGCGGCAGGAACCTCGCGTACTCGTCCGTGACGAGCCCCGCGGACTCGCGGATGCCGAGACCGGCCGCCTCGTCCTCCACGACCCACGCCCCGAGGACCACCCGGTTGCCGTCGAAGTCGGGCAGCGGGGCCAACTCCTGGTAGCAGCAGGGCTCTTCGGGTGTGAGCGCGGGAGGTGAGCCCGGCGGGTGGAGGGTGACGCCCGCGCCCTCGCGGCCGAGCAGCGGCTTGGCGACGTACCCCCGGCCGGTGGCGAGGTCGCGCGGTCCGTCCAGGTAGGCGGGGAGCAGGTGGGGGTGGCCGGGGTACAGCTCCCACAGGATCGCGAGGAGCGCCTTGTTGGAGAGCAGCATCTTCCAGGCCGGCTCGATCCAGCACGTCGTCCCCGTGCCGCCGCCGTTGTCGAGGGTGTCGAGGACCTGCGGCCCGAACGCGTCCGACGCGAGCCACTCCCACGGGTACAGCTTGAAGCAGGCGCGGATGAAGCGGAGCCGCTCGTCGACGAAGCGGCCGGTGACGCTGTCCCAGCCGATGCTCTCCACCGACAGGGCCTCCGTGTCGAGGCCCGCCTGCTCGGCGGTCTCGCGCAGATAGGCGACGGTCATGAGGTCCTCGCCCAGCTCGTCGCCGTCGGAGTGGGCGAAGTGCACGGGTCCGGGCGGCAGCAGCGGGGCCTGTCGCCGCCAGGCCTCGACGAGGCGTTCGTGCAGCGAGTTCCACTGGTCGGCGCTGGGGAAGCGGTCCTCCATCCAGAACCACTGCGCGCTCGCCGCCTCGACGAGCGAGGTCGGGGTGTCGGCGTTGTACTCCAGCATCTTGGCGGGGCCGGTGCCGTCGTACCGCAGGTCGAACCGGCCGTACAGGGAGGGGAGTTCGGCCCGTCTGCGCCAGGATTCGGCGATGAGGTCGGCGAGCCGGCCGTCCATGATGCCGAGGTCGGCGAAGCGGCCCTTCTCCACGATGTGCGCCGCCGCGGCGAGGCACATGGCGTGCAGCTCCTCGACGGTCTCCTCCAGCGCCTCGACCTCGTCCGGGGTGAAGGAGTAGTAGGCGCTCTCGTCCCAGTAGGGGCGCAGCGAGTCGTCGGGGTAGCGGGTGAGCGGATAGATCACGCCCTGTTCCTCGACCGTCCGCTGCCAGTCGGGGCGGGGCTGTATGTGATGGCGTTCCATGTGTTCGCCCTACGTCGTTCCTGCGAGCGGGTGGGCCGGGGCCGGTGGGCCGGGGCGCTCAGCCGCCGCTGCTGCCGCCGTCGCTGCCGTGGCCGAACCCGCCGCGCGACACCCCGGACTTGTCGAAGGAGCCGCCGGACACCTTGCCGCTGCGGCTCTTCCCGCCGTAGTAGTACTGGCCGGTGCCGCCGCTCTTGCACTGGTACGACGGGAGTTCCTTGTACGTGACCGGGTCGACGCACCGCCGGTCCGGCTCGTCGCTGCATGCCGTGAGCGTCGCGGCGAGCACGCCCATGCCGCCGAGCACCACCGTCGTGGACCTGAACCTGCGCATTGTCCGGCCTCCCCCGCTCGTCCTGCCGTTGCCGTCGTGTCCTGCTTGTCCTGTCCCTGCCGTGAACTCTGCTGTGGGACGCGTTCCGGCCACACCCTAGTTCCCGGGCTGCGGCGACCCTCCCCCGGGCTTTCTCCGGCCGTTCGGGCCTGCGGCTACAGTCCCCTTGTGTTCCTCGGGATGATCTGCGCGCTCGCCTCCTCGGTCTGCTTCGGCACGGCCACCGTCCTCCAGGCCGCCGCGACGCGCGCCGCCGAGCCCAGTACGGGGGCGGGGGCCGGCTCCGGCGTCGACGCGGCGCTGCTGCTGCGCGCGGTGCGCCAGTGGCGCTATGTCGTGGGGCTCGCGCTCGACGGGCTCGGCTTCGTCTTCCAGATCGTCGCCCTGCGCTCGCTGCCGATCTACGCGGTGGGTGCGGCGCTCGCGGCGTCCCTCGCGGTGACGGCGGTGGTCGCGGCGCGCGTCCTGAAGGTGCGGCTCTCCGGCACGGAGTGGGCGGCGGTCGGGGTGGTGTGCGCGGGGCTCGCGATGCTCGCCCTGTCGTCCGGCGCCGAGGGCGACGAGGGCGGCCCGGACTCGCTGCGCTGGTGGCTGCTGGGGGTCGCGGCGGCGGTGCTCGCCGCGGGGGCGCTCGGCGGCCGGCTGCCGGGGCGGGCCCGCTCCCTGGTCCTCGGGCTGGGCGCGGGGTGCGGGTTCGGCGTGGTCGAGGTGGCGGTGCGCCTCATCGACGACCCCTTCGACCTGACCAACCCGGCGCTGTACGCGCTGCTGCTCGGCGGGGGCGCCGCGTTCCTGCTGCTCACGTCCGCCCTGTCGCACGGCTCGGTCACCACGGCCACGGCGGGCATGGTGCTCGGCGAGACCATCGGCCCGGCGGTGGTGGGCGTCGCCTGGCTCGGCGACCAGACCCGCGCGGGCCTCGGCTGGCTGACGATCGCGGGCTTCGCGGTGGCGGTGGCGGGCGCCCTCGCCCTGGCCCGCTTCGGCGAGGCCCCGGAGACGGAGCCGGGGGCGGCAGCGGGTCGCGAGGGGCAGGGTGCCCGCCACGGCGACGGTGCCGGCCCTTGATCGGATGCCCGGCCCTCGGGCAGGCTCGGGCCCATGGTCTCTGTGGTGCGGAACGTGTCGGTGGACTGTGCGGACGCCTATGAACTGGGCCGGTTCTGGAGCGAGGTGACGGGCTGCCCGCTGCACCCGGACGACCGGCCCGGGGACCCGGAGATCGACGTGATGCTCCCGGAAGGCCCCTGGCTCCACTTCCATGAGGTGCCCGAGCCGAAGACCGTCAAGAACCGGATCCACCTGTGCCTGCGCCCGGACGTCTCGCGCGAGGAGGAAGTCACGCGGCTCCTGCGTCTCGGCGCCACGCTCGTGGCCGACCGCCGGGAGCCGGACGGCACGGGCTGGGCGGTCCTCGCGGATCCGGAGGGCAACGAGTTCTGCGTCCTGCGCGGCGACTCCCCGACCTGAGGCCGTCCTACGGCAGCACCCGCATCAACGCGTCCAGCGCCCCCGTCCACTCGCTGTCCGACGGTGTGCCGTAGCCGATGACCAGGGCGTCCCGGCGGGGGCCCGGGGTGGACGGGTGGCGGTAGCGGGAGAGGCCCTCCAGGGCCAGGCCCTGCCAGGCGGCGCCCTGGACCACGGAGCGTTCGGTGCCGGGCGGGAGTTCGAGGAGGACGTGCAGGCCTGCTGCGACGCCGGAGACGTGGAGGTGGGGGGCCTGCTCGGCGAGGGCGGTCACCAACTGGTCGCGGCGGCGCCGGTAGTGCAGGCGCATGCCGCGTACATGGCGGTCGTACGCGCCGGAGGAGATGAACTCGGCGAGGGTGAGCTGGTCGAGGACGCCGCACGACCAGTCGGCCAGGCCCTTCCCCTCGACGACCTCGTCCACCAGGTGCTCGGGCAGCACCATCCAGCCCAGGCGGAGGCCGGGCGCGAGGGACTTGCTCGCGGTGCCCAGGTAGACGACGTGCTCGGGGTCGAGGCCCTGGAGCGCGCCGACCGGCTGGCGGTCGAAGCGGAACTCGCCGTCGTAGTCGTCCTCCAGGATCAGGCCGCCCCTGGCGCGCGCCCAGTCGACCGCCGCCGCCCGCCGGTCGGGCAGCAGCGGAAACCCGATGGGGAACTGGTGCGCGGGCGTCATCAGCACCGCCCCCGCACCACGCAGCTCCCCCAACTCCTCCGTGCGCGTGCCCTGTTCGTCCAGCGGCAGCGCCGGGGTGCGCAGTCCCGCCTCCGTCAGGAGCTTCCAGTGGAAGTCGAGTCCGTACGCCTCGACCGCCACCTCCCGCACCCGCCGCGCCCGCAGCGCCCGGCCCATCAGCGTGAGCCCGTGCACGAAGCCGGAGCAGATGACGATGCGGTCCGGCGAGGCGTACACGCCGCGCGCGCGGGCCAGGTAGTCGGCGAGGACCGTGCGCAGCTCGATACGGCCGCGCGGATCGCCGAGGCCGAACGCCTCGTGCGGGGCCGCGGTCAGGGCCCGGCGGGCCGCCCTGAGCCATTCGGCGCGCGGGAAGGAGGCCAGGTCGGGCGCGCCCGCCAGCAGGTTGTACGTGGGCTTGCGGCGGGTGGGCAGGCGGTGGGTGTGGCCGCGGTCCTGGCGGGCCTCGGCGCGCCGGGCCACCTGTGTGCCGGAGCCCTGGCGCGCGGTGAGCCAGCCCTCCGCCACCAGCTCGGCGTAGGCGTCGGCGACGGTGTTGCGGGCGATGCCCAGGTCGGCGGCGAGCGTGCGCGAGGACGGCAGCCGGGCGCCGGGCGCGAGCCGTCCGCCGCGGACGGCCTCGCGCAGGGCGCTCATGAGGCCGGCGCGCAGGCCGCCCGCGCCGCTCACGTCGATGTGCAGGTCGACGCCGAGTGTCTCCGGGGAAGTGGCCCAAGATTTCACCATGGAAATGGACCATACCCGTGTGCCACACGCGACGTACCTTCGTTCCATGACCACGAACGAGAACACGAACTACGCGCCCGAGCACACCCCCCGCCTCGCCTGGGCCAAGGCCGCGCCCGAGGTCTACAAGGCCATGATCAAGCTGAACGCCGCCGCCGAGCAGGGCCTGGACCCGACCATCGCCGAGCTGGTCAAGATCCGCGCCTCGCAGCTCAACCACTGCGCGCTCTGCCTGGACATGCACACCAAGGACGCGCTGGCCGCCGGCGAGTCGGTGGAGCGGATCATCCAGCTCAGCGCCTGGGAGGAGTCCCGGCACTTCTACACCGAGAAGGAGCTCGCGGCCCTGGAGCTGACCGAGGCGATCACCGTCCTGACCGACGGCTTCGTACCGGACGAGGCGTACGAGAAGGCCGCCAAGCAGTTCGACGAGGCCGAGCTGGCCCACCTCATCGCGGCGATCACCGTCATCAACGCCTGGAACCGCTTCGGCGTGACCACCCGCGGCGTCCCGGGCCACTACACCGCCGGGATGTACAAGTGAGCCTCGCGGCACGGGAGTTCCGGATCCCGAAGCAGGTGTACCTGAGCCTCGCGGGGCTCGGCGCCGCCGCCAAGCGGGGCCTGGGCGACCCGGTCCTCGCGGAGCTGGTGATGGTCCGGGCCTCGCAGCTCAACCACTGCGCGTTCTGCCTGGACATGCACCTGGCCGCCGCGCGCGAGGGCGGCGAGTCCGAGGAGCGGCTCGGCCTCCTCGCCGCATGGGAGGAGGCCGGTGAGGCCTTCACCGGGCGGGAGCGCGCCGCGCTCGCCCTCACCGAGGCGGTCACGGTCCTCACCGAGGGCTTCGTACCGGACGCGGTGTACGAGAGCGCCGCCGCGCACTTCACCGAGGCCCAACTCGCCCATCTCATCGCGGCGATCACCGTCATCAACAGCTGGAACCGGCTGATGGTGACCCGCCGCACAGCACCTGGAGAGACGGAATGGCACAGCTGAACCCCGCCGCCACCTTTCGCGCCCTGCACCAGGGACGCGCCGCCGGCGATCCGCTGATCCTGCCGGGCCCGTGGGAC
Organism: Streptomyces sp. NBC_00083; assembly: GCF_026343295.1. Taxonomy (GTDB): domain Bacteria; phylum Actinomycetota; class Actinomycetes; order Streptomycetales; family Streptomycetaceae; genus Streptomyces. The sequence continues at coordinate 336,055 of NZ_JAPELY010000002.1, read as the reverse complement.
GCGGCCAGCGCCCGCGTCTTCGAGGAGGCCGGCTTCCCGGCCCTGGCCACGCCGAGCGCGGGGGTCTCGGCGTCGCTGGGGTACGAGGACGGGTCGGCCCCGGCGGACGAGATGTTCGCCGCGGTGGCCCGGATCGTCCGGTCGGTGTCGGTCCCGGTGTCGGCGGACATCGAGGGCGGTTACGGGCTCGCCGCCAAGGAGCTGGTGGACCGGCTCCTGGAGACCGGCGCGGTCGGCTGCAACCTGGAGGACACCGCCGACGGCGCCCTGAAGGACCCGGCCCGGCACGCCGACTACCTGGCCGAGGTACGGGCCGAGGCGGGCGACCGGATCTTCATCAACGCCCGCGTCGACACCTATCTGCGCGGCCGTCCCGAGCTGGACGAGACCATCGCCCGCGCCCGCGCCTATGTCGCGGCCGGCGCGGACGGCGTCTATCCGTTCGCGGCGCTGCCGGAGCACCTCCCGGAGATCGCCGCGGCCGTGCCGGTCCCGGTCAACATGGTGGCCCGGCCCGTCGACCCGACACCGCGCCGCCTGGGCGAACTGGGCGCGGGGCGCGTCACGTTCGGCCCCGGTCTCCACATCCGCGCGACACACGCGCTGCGGGACATCGCCCGCCAGGTGCGCGAGCTGTAACCACGCTCCCCCGCTGCTCGCCGTCCGGCGCTACTCGTCGTCCGGCTCGTCCCGGACGCGCAGGGCCGCCACCCACATCGGCATCAGCCAGTGCGTGACCAGGGCGCCGACGAGCACCGGGAGCGTCACGGGCGCCAGGTCCCGGCCGGCGTACCCGTACGCGCCGACGGCCACCGCGGTGGCGAGCAGGAGGGCGGTGGTGATGCGCTGGGCGCGGGCCAGGACCTCGCTGCGCTCCGCGCGCTGGCGCTCGTCGAGGGCGCGGCGGCGCAGTTCGAGCAGGCCGCGGGTCGAGGCGTTGATGGCGCCGGTGGCGACGCACCACGGCAGCACCAGGGCGAGCATCACCCAGACCGCGGCCGTCGAGGCGCCGGCGGCCGCGGCGAGCCAGGCCGTCACGGACGCGGCGGTCAGCGCGAGGTGCGCGCCGAACAGCACCCGCCTGCGGGCCGCGGTCGCGTACAGCGCGGCCGACTCGCGCCGGTTCATGGTCCGGTGCATCCACCGGTCGTAACGCGTCAGCGGCGCGTCGCTCACTGGTGCCTCCCGTAGGCCTCGTCGGTGAGCGGGCGGAACGGTGTCAGGGAGAACAGCGCCTCGACCGGGAGCCCGAAGTGCTCCGCGATCTTCAGCGCCAGGTCGAGGCTCGGGTTGTACTGGCCCCGCTCGATGTAGCCGACGGTCTGGTAGTGGACCCCCACCGCCTCGGCGAGGGCCTGCCGGGACACCTTCCGCTCGGCACGCACCATCGCCAGCCTGTTGTGCACCTGCTCACTCATGTATAAGAAGTACTACATTGATGCGCAGGAACACAACGAGCGGGGAGATCGTCATGGGGAGCTTTTTCGGCTCATTCGGCCGCAAGGAACTGTCGGTCCTGATCGTGCGCGACGCCGACGACATCGTGCGGGCGCTGCGGGAGGCACTGGCGGATGCCGGGGAGGCCGAGCGGCCCGGCCTGGAAGTGGCGCTGCGGGTGGCCGAGGAGGCGGCGGCCGTGCCGGAGCGGGAGCTGCGCGGGCGCTGGGTGCGCGAACAGCGGGCCGCGGTCGGCTACACGGGCCCTGACGACGAGTCGGTGCACGCGGTCAAGGCGCTGCGCACGGCCCAGCCGGAGCTGAGCCTGCTCGCCGCGGTCCAGCTGACCCGGGACGCGGTGCGCGCGTAGCGGCGCGGGGCGGGAACGGGCGAAGCCCCGGCAGTGGCTGCCGGGGCTTCGTCACGGATACGTCAACCGACGCGCGGGCGGGCTCAGATGAGGCCGAGCTCGCGGACCGCGTCGCGCTCCTCGGTGAGCTCCTTGACGGAGGCGTCGATGCGCTTGCGCGAGAACTCGTTGATGTCCAGGCCCTGGACGATCGAGTAGACGCCGTCCTTCACGGTGACCGGGAAGGAGGAGATGATGCCCTCGGGGACGCCGTAGGAGCCGTCGGAGGGAATGCCCATCGAGGTCCAGTCGCCCTCGGCGGTGCCGTTGACCCAGGTGTGCACGTGGTCGATGGCGGCGTTGGCGGCCGAGGCGGCCGAGGACGCGCCACGGGCCTCGATGATCGCCGCGCCGCGCTTGGCGACGGTCGGGATGAACTCGTCGGCCAGCCACTGCTCGTCGTTGACGACCTCGGCGGCGTTCTTGCCGGCGATCTCCGCGTGGAAGATGTCGGGGTACTGGGTGGCCGAGTGGTTGCCCCAGATGGTCAGGCGCTTGATGTCGGAGACCGTGGTGCCGGTCTTCTTCGCCAGCTGCGAGATCGCCCGGTTGTGGTCGAGGCGGGTCATCGCGGTGAAGCGCTCGGCCGGAACGTCCGGGGCCGAGGCCTGTGCGATGAGCGCGTTGGTGTTGGCCGGGTTGCCGACGACGAGGACCTTGATGTCGTCCGCGGCGTTGTCGTTGATGGCCTTGCCCTGCGGCTTGAAGATGCCGCCGTTGGCGGAGAGCAGGTCGCCGCGCTCCATGCCCTTGGTGCGCGGGCGGGCGCCGACGAGCAGGGCCACGTTGGCGCCGTCGAAGGCGACGTTGGCGTCGTCGGTGATGGTGATGCCGCGCAGCAGCGGGAAGGCGCAGTCGTCGAGCTCCATGGCGGTGCCCTCGGCAGCCTTCAGGGCCGGGGTGATCTCCAGGAGGCGCAGGTTGACCGGCACGTCCGGGCCGAGCAGGTGACCGGAGGCGATGCGGAAGAGCAGCGCGTAGCCGATCTGGCCGGCCGCGCCGGTCACGGTGACATTCACGGGAGTGCGGGTCATGGCGATCTCCGTTGGAAACAGCGGGTGGTGGGGGGTTGCCCCTCGGCTCCGGGCACCCCGTAAACGCCGGGAGCCTGACGAGCGACCGTCTGAATCTTGACGTGAAGAGATGTCCAGCGGTCAGGCTATCCGACCCGGGGGGTTCTACACCCCCGCCGCCCTGTGGGACGGCTCACGCTGATCGATCATCGGCCGGCGGCGGCCGTCGCGGCCTTCCCCGCGGCACAGCCGCTCCGGCCGTTCTTCAGCGTGGCGCACGCCTTGGCCGCGGCGGGCCCGTCGACGGCGATCATCTTCGTGTAGACGTCGCGGCGGGCCACGGCGACCACCGCTTCCTGCGCCGCGGCGGTGGAGGCGATCTCCACCCGGTCGCCGGGGGCGACGCCCCGGAGCCGGGCCCAGGCGGCCCCGCAGGTCGTGCTGTAGCGCACCTCGACGACGGCGGCCCCGATCGTGGCGCTGCTCACGGTGCGCACCAACCGGTCGGAGCAGTGCGTCAGTTCGGGGTCCTGGCCGGCGCACGAGGCGGCGACGCACGTCACGCCGGCGGGCGTCACGGCCACCGGGGCCGAGCGGCTCGGGGACGCCGACGGCGACGGCGACGGGCCCGCCGCCGCGGGCGCCTTGCCGCTCCTGCCGAGGTCGGTCAGGAGGACGGCCGACGTGATGACCAGGAGCGCGCCGACGACCCCGGCCAGGAACATGACGATCCGGCGGCGGCGCCCCGGCCCCGCGGGCGCCCGGCTCGGCGCGGGCCGGGCGGGGCCCCGCCCGGCGCCCCTCTGCTGCGGCGGCCGGTCGGCGGGCCCGGCGCCCGCGCCGCGCGGCGGCCGGTCGGCGAGCCCCGTGCCCGGCGTCCCGGCGCGCGCCCCGCGCGGCGGCTCCGGCGGTCCGGACGCGCCCGGCGCCGTGCCGCGCGCCCGGTCGGCCCGCATCGCCTCCACCGTGCGCTCGTGCCGCTGCTCCGAACGGCTCCAGGCCCGCTCGGCCAGCTCCCACATGGTCGCCAGATGGACGGGGTTCGTGCCGGTCACCTCGGCGAGCGCGACGACGGCCGCCCTGGGCGCGAGGAGGCGCCCGCCGAGGTACCGCTCCCACGACGTCCTGCCGTACCCGGTGCGATCGGCTATGGCCGCGACGCTGAGCCCGCTGCGGTCCACCAGCCTGCGGAGCTGGCTCGCGAACTCCCGTACCTGCGGGTCGAGTTCGTCCGGCAGCGCCTTCCAGCGAGGCATCGCTTCCCCCAGAGTCGTCGCATCCCCCGGCGCGCACGGCACGCACCGGTCCAGGATGGCAGCTCCGGGGGTGGTGCGCACCGGCGCGCGACATGGGGGCGGCCCGCACTCGCCCGGGGGGGTGAGTGCGGGCCGCCCGCCGCTCCGGCGGGGACTAGCGCACGGTGAAGTGGACCGCGTCCTCCAGGAACGGCACGTTCAGCCAGGGGCGCGGCTGGGCCATGAGCGCGAGCAGCACGATGGCCACGCCGAGCACCCCGTACGTGGAGATGTCGGTGAAGCGGGACCTGACGGCGAGCATGCCGACCGACGGCAGCGTCCAGCGCAGCGCCGCGCCCGTCATGAGGGCGGCGCCGATGATGACGAGCCCGATCCGGAACGCGCTGTCGAACGGCTCGACCGCCACCATCAGCAGCCCGAGCCCCACCGCGAGCAGCACGGAGAGCAGCGGCCACTGGCGGGCGGGCGCGGGTGCGTCGCCCGCCGCGGCCCGGCCGCCGCCCTCGGGACGCGCGGTGTCCCGGGTGACGGAGGGGGGCCGTCGCGAACCGCCCGCCCGTGCGGGCGCGCCGGGTTCGCCCTCCTCGGGCACGGAACGCTCCGCGTCTCCGGACGGCTCGTGACTCCTACCAGCACCCATGGGGTCAGGCCCTTTCGTGTCAGCCCGCCGCGGCGAGCTCGGCCGCTTCGACGACGTTGACGAGCAGTTGGGCGCGGGTCATCGGACCGACGCCGCCCGGGTTGGGCGAGAGCCAGCCCGCGACCTCGGCGACGCCGGGGTGCACATCGCCGACGATCTTCCCGGTCTCGTCGCGGCTGACGCCGACGTCGAGCACGGCCGCGCCCGGCTTCACGTCCTCGGGCTTGATGAGGTGCGGGACACCGGCCGCCGCGATGATGATGTCGGCCTGCTTCAGGTGCTTCGACAGGTCGCGGGTGCCGGTGTGGCACTGGGTGACCGTCGCGTTCTCGGAGCGGCGGGTCAGCAGCAGCGGCATGGAGCGGCCGATGGTGACGCCGCGTCCGACCACGACGACCTCGGCGCCGTTGATCTCCACGCCGTGCTTGCGGAGCAGCTGGATGATGCCGTACGGGGTGCAGGGCAGCGGGCCCGGCTCGTTGAGGACGAGACGGCCCAGGCTCATCGGGTGCAGCCCGTCCGCGTCCTTCGCCGGGTCCATGAGCTCCAGGACGCGGTTCTCGTCGATGCCCTTGGGCAGCGGCAACTGGACGATGTAGCCGGTGCACTCGGGGTTGTCGTTCAGCTCCCGCACCACCGCCTCGATCTCGTCCTGCGTCGCGGTCGCGGGCAGCTCGCGCTGGATGGAGGCGATGCCGACCTGGGCGCAGTCGCGGTGCTTGCCCGCGACGTACTTCTGGCTGCCGGGGTCCTCCCCGACGAGCACCGTCCCCAGACCGGGGGTGATGCCCCGCTCCTTCAGGGCCGCCACACGGACGGCCAGTTCGGACTTGATCGCTGCGGCGGTGGCCTTGCCATCGAGAATCTGGGCGGTCATGTTTCCCATTCTTTCAGGGCGACGCTTGATCGCCCAAGTTGCACTTGCACAACACATCCAGCGTTCGGCTGGACAAACTTATGTCTTATTTAGAACGATGATCCGCGCAGTGCCGCGGGCAGTGTCGGGGGGGGCATCCGCTCAGAACAGCAATTCCTCCGCTCGGGCCGCGTCGTCCCCGCACCACCCAACGGAGGAAATCCGCCATGAGCTTCGGCGACCCGAACAACCCCTACGGGCAGCAGCCCCAGCAGCCGCCGCAGGGTGGCCAGTACGGCCAGCCGCAGGGCCAGCCCGGCTACGGCTACCCGCAGGGCCAGCAGGCCCCGCAGGGAGTGCCGCAGCAGGGCTACGGTTACCCGCAGCAGCCGGGCCAGGCTCCCGGCTACGGCTACCCGCAGGCGCCGGGCACCCTCCAGGCCAACAACGGCTACATCAACGTGCCGGTGCTCGGCACCGTCGAGGTCGCCTCGATGGGCCGCCGCCTCTGCGCGCGTCTGATCGACGGTGCCGCGATCGGAATCATCGTCGGCATCATCATGGCCATCGGCCTCGCCGGCGCCGTGGGCGTCGCCAAGGACTGCGACCCGAACTCCAGCGACTACTCGTCCTGCGTGAACAACGCCAGTGCCGGGCTCATCACCGTGATGTTCACCTGGCTCGCCGTCGTCGCGGGCTTCACGCTGCTCTACGAGTGGCTGATGGTGTCCCTCGTCGGCGCGACCCTGGGCAAGCTCGCCCTGGGCCTGCGCGTCGTGAAGGAGAACACCGGCCAGAACCCGGGCCTGGGTGCGGGCTTCATCCGCTACATCATCCCGATCGTCGGCGCGTTCCTGTGCTACATCGGCGCCATCCTGGTCTACCTCTCGCCGTTCTTCGACAACTCCGGCAAGCTGCAGGGCTGGCACGACCGGGCCGCCGGCACGCTGGTCATCAAGAAGGCCTGACCTCCGCCGTACGGCCGCCGGGCCGCGCTCCTCGCAAGGGGAGCGCGGCCCTTCGCGTATCCGGGGCCGCGGGTTCCGGCTCAGTGGAAGAAGTGCCGCGTGCCCGTGAAGTACATCGTCACGCCCGCCTTCTTCGCCGCCTCGACGACCAGCTCGTCGCGGACCGAACCGCCGGGCTGGACCACGGCCTTGACCCCGGCGTCGGCCAGGATCTCGAAGCCGTCCGGGAACGGGAAGAACGCGTCGGACGCGGCGTACGAACCCCGCGCGCGCTCCTCGCCGGCCCGCTCCACCGCGAGCTTCGCGGAGTCGACCCGGTTGACCTGGCCCATGCCGACGCCGACCGACGCGCCGTCCTTGGCGAGCAGGATCGCGTTGGACTTGACGGCGCGGCAGGCGATCCACGCGAAGGCGAGTTCCTTCAACTCGGCCTCGCTCAGCGCCTCGCCGCTCGCCAGCGTCCAGTTCGCGGGGTCGTCGCCCTCGGCCTGGAAGACGTCGGTGTGCTGGAGCACCGCGCCGCCCGAGACCGCCTTGAGGTCGCCGGGCTGGTGCGGGGCGCCGTCCACCTTGAGCACCCGGATGTTCTTCTTGCGGGCGAGCACCTCGACCGCGCCGTCCTCGTAGCCCGGGGCCGCGATGACCTCGGTGAAGATCTCGGCGACCTGCTCGGCCATCGCCACCGTCACCGGCCGGTTGACGGCGATGACGCCGCCGAACGCCGAGAGCGGGTCGCACTCGTGGGCCTTGCGGTGCGCCGCGGCGAGGTCCGCGTCGACCGCGATGCCGCACGGGTTGGCGTGCTTGATGATCGCGACACAGGGCTCGTCGTGGTCGTAGGCGGCGCGGCGCGCGGCCTCGGTGTCCACGTAGTTGTTGAAGGACATCTCCTTGCCGTGCAGCTGCTCGGCGTTGGCGAGCCCGCCCGGCTGACCGTCGGTGTAGAGGGCCGCGGCCTGGTGCGGGTTCTCGCCGTAACGCAGCGCCGACTTGCGCTCCCAGGTCGCGCCGAGGAACTCGGGCAGCGGGGCGTCGCCCTCCTCGGGCGCGTACACGTTGGTCATCCAGGACGCGACGGCCACGTCGTACGCGGCGGTGTGCTGGAACGCTTCTGCGGCCAGCCGCTTGCGCGCGGTCAGGTCGAAGCCGCCGTTCTTGACGGCGTCCAGGACGGCCGCGTACCGCGCCGGGCTGGTGACGACGGCGACCGAGGGGTGGTTCTTGGCGGCGGCGCGCACCATCGAGGGGCCGCCGATGTCGATCTGCTCCACGCACTCGTCGGGGCTCGCGCCGGAGGCGACGGTCTCCTTGAACGGGTAGAGGTTCACGACGACGAGCTCAAAGGGGCGCACGCCCAGCTCGTCGAGCTGCGCCCGGTGCGCGTCCAGGCGCAGGTCGGCGAGGATGCCGGCGTGCACCTTGGGGTGCAGCGTCTTGACCCGCCCGTCGAGGCACTCGGGGAACCCGGTGAGCTCCTCGACCTTGGTGACGGGCACCCCTGCGGCGGCGATCTTCGCGGCGGTCGACCCGGTGGACACCAGCTCGACCCCGGCCGCGTGGAGCCCTTGCGCCAGCTCTTCGAGGCCCGTCTTGTCGTAGACGCTGACCAGCGCCCGCCGGATGGGCTTGACGGTGTCCGTGTTAACCGAGTTCACCGATCTGAACCTTTCGTCCCTCAATGCGGTAGCCGTTACGGGCCAGACGCCCCACGACATCGACGAGCAGCGTGCGCTCGACTTCCTTGATCCGCTCATGGAGAGCGGCTTCATCGTCCTCGTCCCGGATCTCGACCACGCCCTGGGCGATGATCGGACCGGTGTCGACGCCGTCGTCGACGAAGTGGACGGTGCACCCGGTCACCCGCGCGCCGTACGCGAGTGCGTCGCGTACGCCGTGGGCACCGGGAAAACTGGGCAGCAGCGCGGGGTGGGTGTTGACCACGCGCCCGCCGAACCGGGCGAGGAATTCCTTGCCCACGATCTTCATGAACCCGGCCGAGACGACCAGGTCCGGCGCGTACGCCCCGGTGGCGGCGGCCAGCGCCGCGTCCCACTCCGCACGCGATCCGTGGTCCTTGACCCGGCACACGAAGGTCGGGATGCCGGCCCGCTCGGCGCGCTCCAGGCCGGCGATGGCGTCCCGGTCGGCGCCGACGGCCACGATCTCGGCGCCGTACCCGGCCGGATCGGCCGCGATGGCATCCAGCAGGGCCTGCAGATTCGTACCGGATCCGGAGACCAGCACCACGAGCCGGGCGGGGCGGGTGGTGCTTCCGGGTGGGATTTCGTCAGGAGAGGCGGACGCGGAGGGGGGCGGGGAGGCCACGGCGGGGCTCTTTCTCGCGGTCGTACGTCTTTGTATGGTCGTACGAACGAATCGTGCCCCTCGATACGGGGAACTCTACGAAAGCGCCGACCGTCAGCAACGATACCGGCACACCGCACGGCCCCCACGGGACGGGGGCCGGACCGGCAGGTAGCGTCTGCGAGGACGCCGCGAGACGGGACCAGCCCCCTGGGGGGCGCGACCGGCCCTCCCGGGGGCGGGACCGGGAACAGGACCGGCCCCACCCACGTGTTCGACTTGACCGACGACGTACTTGTTTCACTTACATGCGAGATGCGACCCCTCCGGCCCGACCGGCCGGTCGGGGGTCCGAGGGGAAGACGTTCACCAGATGCCGGACCGACGCCACCATCTGTTCGCAGCCCGCCAGTCCTCCTCCCCCGGCTCCCCTCATTCGACGGACCCGGAGGACTCGGGACCGCAGGGCACGGGGAACGGCGCCGGAGCGGGCCCTTCCGACGACAACCCCTTCGCCCCGCCGCCCGAGGGCCGGCCCGACCAGCCCTGGCAGCCGCGCCATCCGGTGCACGGGGGTCAGGGGGGCCACGGCGGTCAGGGTGGCGAGGGCGGTTCCGGTCAGGGCTCCGGTCAAGGGCCCGGCCAGGGTTCGCCGTGGGGCAGCCAGTGGAGCGACCGGCAGCCCGGCCGCGCCCCGGGCGGGTTCGGGCAGCGGCCCGAGCGGCCGGAGGGCGGACCGGGCCAGAACCCTCCGCCCACGCCCGGCCTGCGCTGGGACCCCACCGACCCGGCCCAGCGCCGCGCCCGGTACGCGCTGCTCTCCGGCATGTGGGCCTTCTTCTTCGCCCTGTTCGACATGCCGGAGATCGCGCTGCTGCTCGGGGCGCTCGGCCTGTACTGGGCGATCAGCTCGCTGCGGGCGAAGCCGAAGGCTCCGCAGGATCCGTCGGCCGCGCCCGCCGGTGCCGGGGCCCAGCCCCTGCCGCACGCCCCGCCGCAGCCGACGGCTCAGACGGCGCCCCGGCCCGCGCCCCAGCAGGCGCCCCGGCCCGCTTCGGGCAGGCCGCAGGTGACGGCGGCGGTGACCGGCCTGGTCACGGCGGCGCTCGCGCTGATGGTGGTGGCGTCGAGCTTCACGATGCAGATCGTGTACCGCGACTACTACAGCTGCGTGGACGACGCCCTGACCAAGACGGGCCAGCTCTCCTGCAACGACCTCCTGCCGAAGAAGCTCGTTCCGCTGTTCGGCGTGAAGGAGTAGCCCGCGAGGCCGGTGGCGGAGTAGACGCCGGATCCGGCCTGCGGTCGCCCGGGATCCGCGCCTCGGGGCACCCGCTAGCCGGCGGGGGTGTCCGGGCCGGCCGGGTGGGGCGTCGGCCCTGGTCCCGGCCCTGGTCCCGACTCCGGCTCCGGGTCTCGCCGTGGTTCCGGCTCCGGTTCCGGCTCCGGCTCCGGGTCGCGCCATAGTTCCGGCTTTTTCGGCTCGGGCTGCGGCTCGGGCCCCCGCTCGGGCTCCGATGCCGATTCGGGGGTGGGGCCGAGATCCCGGTGGGGTTCCGGGGCGGGGCCCTGCCGCAGGTCCGGCTCGCCACCGGGCGGGGGAACCTCCGCCGCTCCGTCGGGACGCAGGGCCGGGGGGATGTCCACCGCGGCGGGGATGTCCGCCATCAGGCCGCCCGACGCCTCCTTGAGCGCGGCCCAGCGGGCCTCGCGCGCCCCGTCCTCGTGCCACAGCCCGGCCCCGCCGACCGGCAGGAACTCGTACGGCTCGAAGTCGCCGTCGTCGGCCACGGCCGGGCCATCGAACGGGTCGTATCCGCCGTACGCGCCGGGCGTCGGCACCGCGTCGGCGGTCTTCGCGCGCCCGGTCCGCCGCCACCTGAAGACCCCGGCGATCCGGGCCCGCGCGGAGGGCCGCCCGGTCGCCCCGGTGTCCTCCGGCGACCTCGTCGGCTCCGGGTCCGCCGCCGCGTCCGGGGCCGCCGCGCGCAGCCGCAGGCCCCGCAGGAGCACCGCGCACGGCGCGCCCACGACCGCGGTCCACAGCAGGGCCGCGCCCCCGGTGCGCCACCACACCGGGCCGAGCGCGGCGAGCGCTCCACTGCCCAGCGGCCCGCCCGCGAGGGCCGCGAGCACCGCCAGGGCGCAGCCGCACAGGGCCGCGCCGAGCAGGGCGATCCGCGCGGTCTGCCGACGCCCCCACCCCTCGGCGACGGCCGCGCGCGCGGTGAACCGGGCCAGGACGAGGCCCGCCGCGAGCGGCACCGCGGCAGCCGCCCAGTTCCACCAGGAGCCGTGCGCGCCCGCGGGTACGGCCGCGAGCAGCGGGAAGTGCGGCAGGGCGGGCGAGCCCGCCAGGCCGAGCGGGCTCGCCACCGCGCCCGCGCCCACGGCGAACCCCGGCCCGAGCCCGTACGCGGCTCCCCACACCGCCGCGTTCGGCACCAGGGCGAGGGCCAGCAGCAGGACCGCGAACCGCCCCGACCAGTCCTCGGCGAGCCGGAGGAACGCGTCCTCGGCCACCCCGATGTGCCAGGCAAGACCGGCCGCCGCGAGCAGCGCCCCGCCGCCGAACAGCGTGACCGCGGTGGCTCCGGCCGCGCGTGCCGCGGCGCTGGTACGGAAGTCCAGGAGGGCGGCGCGCAGCCGGGCCGGGACCCGGGCGGGCAGCGGCCCGAGCGGGCGGCCGTGCGCGGTCCAGACCCCGGCGGCGGTGGCGAGCACCACGGTGAGCGGCAGGTGCAGGGCGGCGCTGAGCGGGACGGCGGGGAGCGGTCCCGCGGCCGCGTACAGCACGGTGGCGCCCGCGACCACGAGGTAGCCGCAGCTGACGGCCGCGAGTACGAGCCACCCCGAGGGGAGCGGCGCGGGCTCCTCCGCTCCGTACGCCCCGTCCTCGTCCTGGCCGTCGTCGTCGGGCATCAGGGCGTCGCGCGCGGCGCGGTGGGCGAGCCAGCCGGGCAGGGCCATCAGGAGGAGCGGAACGACGCCGACCGGGGCGGGTGTTCCGGTCAGCGTTTCGGGTCTGACCAGCTGTGTTCCATGGGCGAGCAGCCAGAGCGAGGCCGCGGTGCGCAGGGCGCCGCCGGGCCCGCTGTCCGGGTACGGGGAGCTGATCCACAGCACCATCACGAGCACGGCAAGGGCGCCGAGCCCGAGCCCCGCCGCGATCGCGCCGCGCAGCAGGCAGGTGGCGAGCACGGAGGAGCGCGCCTGGACGGAAAGCAACGGCAGGCCGCGGTCGGTCACTTGGGTCACGCCGTCCATGCTCCCAACGACACGCGCTTTCTACGCGTAATAGGCGAATGCCCGATGTGTCGCCCAATATACGGTTATGTACTTTTCACCCGGGTCCTCTCGAGCCGCCTCGCCCCGGGTGCACGCGCCGACACGGCCTTCGCGGGGAGTCCTGGGAGCCCTTGATGACACAGAGCACGGCCGGTACCGATGACACCGACCCCATGTCCCCCCTGCCCACCCCCAAGGAGCGGCGCCGGCTGCGCGAGGCGAAGGCGCTCAGTGAAGCGCAGGTCGCGAAGGCCCTCGGCGTGACGCGGGCGACCGTCCGCTCCTGGGAGACCGGCCGCACCACACCGCGCGGACGCAGACTCGCCGGTTACGCGAAGCTGCTCACCGCCTACGAGGCAGAAACGTCACCGCAGCCGACGGGGGCGCCGGAGGCGGCCGGGACACCGGCCGGGGCGCTGGAGGCGACACCGCCGGCACCGGTGGCCCCAGTGGCCCCGGGCAGTGACGGCGCGGGCGGTGACGACCCGGCCGGTGACGGCGCGGGCGGTGGTGGGCCCAGGGCCGACCGTCACTCCACCGGCGCCCGTGCCCAGTCGGTGAACCCGGCCAAACCGCCGGCCAAACCGCACGCGGTGAACACCCGGCCCAAGCCGGCCGCCGACGGCGCCGCCCCCAGGTCCTCGCGGCCCGGGGGCAGGACCGCCAAGCCCTCCGTCTCGCCCCACCCGGCGCCCGCACCCGCCGGGCCCGCCTCCCCCTCCGCGGCCGTCACCGTGCCCGAACCCGCCAAGGAGGCGCTGAAGTCCACCGCGCTGACGGGTGCGGGTGCGACGGCCAAGGGCGGCGTCCGCACCCTCCCCGAGCGGCCGCCGGAGTCGGGCGGCGCGCCCGGCCCGGATGCGCCCGACGAAGCGCACGGCGGCGCCACGCCCAAGGCGCGCACCGCCCCCGCAGCGGCCGGAACCCCCGATTCCGCCGTGCCCGAGCCCGCTGCGCACGCCGACCCTTCGGGCGTGGACCAGCCGGGGCTCACCCCCGCCGAGGCGTTCGACGCGCTGTACGCGGCCACCGCGCCCGCGCTGGCCCAGCAGACGTATCTGCTCACCGGGCGCACCCGGCTCGCCCGGGAATCGGTGGCGCGCGCCTTCCACCTGGCCTGGGAGAACTGGCCCCAGGTCGCCACCGACCGGGACCCGGTGGGGTGGGTGCGGACGGCCGCGTACGAGTACGCGATGGCGCCCTGGCACCGCTTCCGGCGCACCCACAAACACCCCGACCAGCCGCCCGTCGAGCCCGAACGCCGGGCGCTGCTCGACGCGCTGCTCGCCCTGCCGCCCGCCTACCGCCGCACGGTGCTGCTCTACGACGGGCTCGGGCTCGACCTGCCGGAGACGGCGGCCGAGACGCAGGCCAGCACCCCGGCCGCCGCGAACCGGGTGCTGAACGCGCGCGCCGCCCTCGCCGAACGGGTGCCGGCGGCGGGCCGCGCCCCGTCCGCGCAGGCCCTCTCCTCGGTGCTGCGCGACCGCATCACCGATCTCGCGCAGGCCGGGCCCGCCGCCCTGACCGCGCTGCCGAAGGCGCGGACGGTACGGGTCGGGGGCGAGCGGCGCCGCCGCTTCTGGACCCGGGCCGCGATCGCCTTCACCACGCTGATCGTGGGCGCGACGGCCTTCACCGTGGTGACGGTCCCGCACTACCACGTGCGCCCGGTGCCGGTGGGCGAGCGGGTCGGGGGTGTGCCCGTCAACAGCGGTCCTCAGCGGCTGACCGGCGAGGACATCGAGCTGCGCGACAAGCTGCGCAGGGAACCGGCGCGGGGCCCGCACCGCCTGGTCCTCGACATCCGCTGACCCGGTCGTCCGTCCGCGGCCCCGCACGCACGAGGGCCCGCACCCCGGGGTGGGGTGCGGGCCCTTCATGCGTACGCGTGGAGCCGGGCTCCGCGCGGCGGTGCTCAGGCGGTGCTCAGCTGCCGAGGATGGCGCGCGCGAGCTTGGCGGTCTCGGTCGGCGTCTTGCCGACCTTGACGCCTGCGGCCTCCAGGGCCTCCTTCTTCGCCTGGGCGGTGCCGGAGGAGCCGGAGACGATGGCGCCGGCGTGGCCCATGGTCTTGCCCTCGGGCGCGGTGAAGCCCGCGACGTAGCCGACGACCGGCTTGGTGACGTTGGCCTTGATGTAGTCGGCCGCACGCTCCTCGGCGTCGCCGCCGATCTCGCCGATCATGACGATCAGGTCGGTCTCGGGGTCGGCCTCGAACGCGGCGAGCGCGTCGATGTGCGTGGTGCCGATGACCGGGTCGCCACCGATGCCGACGGCGGACGAGAAGCCGATGTCACGCAGCTCGTACATCATCTGGTAGGTCAGCGTGCCGGACTTCGACACCAAGCCGATACGGCCCGGCTTGGTGATGTCGCCCGGGATGATGCCGGCGTTGGACTGGCCCGGCGTGATCAGACCGGGGCAGTTCGGGCCGATGATGCGGGTCTTGTTGCCCTTGGAGTTCGCGTACGCCCAGAAGGCGGCGGAGTCGTGGACCGCGATGCCCTCGGTGATGACGACGGCGAGACCGATCTCGGCGTCGATGGCCTCGACGACGGCGGCCTTGGCGTGGGCCGGGGGCACGAAGAGGACGGAGACGTCGGCGCCCGTCTTCTCCATCGCTTCCTTGACGGAGCCGAAGACCGGGACGTCCGTGCCGTCGAAGTCGACGGACTGGCCGGCCTTGCGCGGGTTCACGCCACCGACGATGTTGGTGCCGTCGGCCAGCATGAGCTTGGTGTGCTTCATGCCCGTGGCGCCGGTCATGCCCTGGACGATGACCTTGCTGTCCTTGGTGAGGAAGATAGCCATGGTGGTGTCTTAACCTCTTCCCTTACTTCGCAGCCGCGAGCTCGGCGGCCTTGTCGGCCGCGCCGTCCATGGTGTCCACGCGCTGCACGAGCGGGTGGTTGGCGTCGCTGAGGATCTTGCGACCCAGCTCCGCGTTGTTGCCGTCGAGACGGACGACGAGCGGCTTGGTGACCTCTTCGCCCTTCTCGGCGAGCAGGGCCAGCGCCTGGATGATGCCGTTGGCGACCTCGTCGCAGGCGGTGATGCCGCCGAAGACGTTGACGAACACGGACTTGACGTCCGCGTCGCCGAGGATGATCTCCAGGCCGTTCGCCATCACCTGGGCGGACGCGCCGCCGCCGATGTCGAGGAAGTTGGCCGGCTTCACGCCGCCGTGGTTCTCACCGGCGTACGCGACGACGTCGAGGGTGCTCATGACGAGACCCGCGCCGTTGCCGATGATGCCGACCTCGCCGTCGAGCTTCACGTAGTTGAGGTTCTTGGCCTTGGCCGCCGCCTCGAGGGGGTTGGCCGCGGCCTTGTCCTCGAGCGCCTCGTGCTCCGGCTGACGGAACTCGGCGTTCTCGTCGAGCGACACCTTGCCGTCGAGGGCGAGGATGCGGCCGTCCTTGGTCTTCACCAGCGGGTTGACCTCGACGAGGAGCGCGTCCTCGGCGACGAAGGTCTTCCACAGGGTGACCATGGCCTCGGCGACGCCCTCGGCCACGTCGGCCGGGAACTTCGCCAGGGCCACGATCTCGCGGGCCTTCTCGATGTCGACGCCGTCGACGGCGTTGACCGGGACCTTCGCGAGGGCCTCGGGGGTCTTCTCCGCGACCTCCTCGATGTCCATGCCGCCCTGCACCGACGCCATGGCGAGGAAGGTGCGGTTGGTGCGGTCGAGGAGGTACGAGACGTAGTACTCCGCCTCGATCTCCGGAGACAGCTCGGCGATCATCACCTTGTGGACCGTGTGGCCCTTGATGTCCATGCCGAGGATGTCGGTGGCGCGGGCGACGGCCTCGTCCGCGTCGGCGGCCAGCTTCACGCCGCCGGCCTTGCCGCGGCCACCGACCTTCACCTGCGCCTTGACGACCGACTTGCCGCCGAGACGCTCAGTGGCCTCGCGCGCCGCCTCAGGCGTGTCGATCACTTCACCGGCCAGCACCGGTACACCGTGCTTGGCGAAGAGGTCCCTCGCCTGGTACTCGAACAGGTCCACGCGCGTCCGTCCCTTTTCAGTGGTATCGCGGTTGCGTTGTCTGCTGGGCGTGCCGCGAAGGGCAACGTGACGGCGCTGTCACTGAGGGAGGCGTACACGGTGTCCGAGTACGCGGCATGTCCGTCTCGCAGGTTATCTCCGCAGGCCCTGCCTCCCTAAATCGCAGATCACACCTGAGCGGTGATACCTGTCACAGATCACCTGCTCGGCGCGCGTCCGGGCGGGGCCGGCCTCACGCGTCGGGTATCGGCAGGGGGCGGCGCTCGATCGCCGCGGCCATCACGTCGGGGAAGAGGTCCGGGGTGCAGGCGAAGGCCGGGGCGCCGAGCGCGGCGAGCGCCGCGGCGTGCTCGCGGTCGTAGGCTGGGGCGCCCTCGTCGGACAGGGCGAGCAGGGCCACGAACTGCACCCCGGCGGCCTTCATCGCGGCGACCCGCTTCAGCATCTCGTCCCGTATCCCGCCCTCGTAGAGGTCGCTGATCAGTACGACGACGGTGTCGGCGGGGCGGGTGATCTGCGACTGGCAGTACGCGAGGGCCCGGTTGATGTCGGTGCCGCCGCCGAGCTGGGTGCCGAACAGGACGTCGACCGGGTCGTCGAGCTGGTCGGTGAGGTCGACGACGGCGGTGTCGAAGACCACCAGGCGCGTCGCGATCGAGCGCATCGAGGCGAGCACGGCCCCGAAGACGGAGGCGTACACGACGGACGCGGCCATCGACCCGGACTGGTCGATGCAGAGCACGACGTCCTTCTTCACGCCCCGCGCCGCCCGCCCGAATCCGACGAGCCGCTCGGGCACGACCGTGCCGTGCTCGGGCAGGTAGTTCTTCAGGTTGGCCCGGATCGTGCGGTCCCAGTCGATGTCGCGGTGGCGGGGCCTGCTGATCCTGGCGGTGCGGTCGAGGGCGCCGGTGAGGGTGGCCCTGGTGCGGGTGGCGAGCCGCTTCTCCAGATCGTCGACGACCTTGCGCACCACGGCGCGCGCGGTCTCCCGGGTGGTCTCGGGCATCGCCTTGTTGAGCGAGAGCAGGGTGCCCACGAGGTGGACGTCGGCCTCGACGGCCTCCAGCATCTCCGGTTCGAGGAGCAGCGCGGCGAGGCCGAGCCGCTCGATGGCGTCGCGCTGCATGACCTGCACGACGGAGCTCGGGAAGTACGTACGGATGTCGCCGAGCCAGCGCGCGACGGACGGCGCGGACGCCCCGAGCCCGGCGCCCCGGTCCTTGGCGGTGTTCCTGGCGCCGTTCTGGGCGCCGTTCCTGTTGCCGCCGTAGAGGGCGGTGAGCGCGCCGTCCATCGCGGCGTCCCGTCCGGTGAGGGCGTGGCCGGTGCCGTCGGCGCCCGGCTCGCCGCCGAGCACGAGCCGCCAGCGCCGCAGCCGCTCGTCGTCACTTGGTCGCATGCTGGTCGTCATCTGCCCACCCCCACAGGGTTGTTGGAGCCTTCCGTGCCGATGGAGTCCTCGGGGTCGCTGGAGTCTTCGGGGTCGCTGGAGCCATCGTGGTCGTCGGGTCCGTGAGGGCCGTCGGGTCCGGCAAGGGCGTCGGTTCCATTCCGCTCGTCGGGATCGGTGAGGGCGCCGGTTCGGTCGGGGGCGGTGGCCGCACAGGGCGCGGCCGGCGCGTGGGTCGCGTCGTGGCGGGCGGATCCGGGCGATCCGTCCCGGCCCAGGAGCAGGGACAGGAGGGGCAGGACCGCATCGGCGCGCGCGGTGTCGAGCCCCGCGCCGAATCCGGGGGCGGCCGCGTCACCGGGCGCGGTGCGCACCGCGGGGCCGCGCCGCGCCAGCTCCCCCAAGGTGCGCCGCACCCCGGCCTCGTAGGCGGCGAACGTGCGGCGCAGCAGCGGCAGTACGTCGGTGAACGCCTCCGGGGTCACGCTGGTGAGCCAGCCGTCGACCAGGGCGCGCAGCCGGTCGTCGTGGACCAGGAGCATGCCGCCGCCCGAGGCCCCGCCGACGAACCCCTCGATCCACGCGGCCGCGTCGGCCGGCGCCGTGCCCGGGGAGAGCGCGAGCCCCATGGAGCGGGCCGCTTCCTCGCTCTCGACGCGCCCGTCGTCGAGCAGCAGCCGCACCGCGCGGCCGCGGAGGACGCCGGGCACCGTGTCGCGCGCGGCGAGCCGGGCGAGCATCGCGGACCAGCGGTCGCGCAGGCCGCCCGCCCCGCCCCCGGCCGGGTCCGGGAGGAGGCAGATGGAGGCGTGGACGGCGTCGAGGTGCGTCCGCATCTCGGCCGCGCCGTCCGCGTCGAGGCCGGCGCAGGCGGGCGGCAGGCCCACGCAGATCCGGTCGGCGAGGCCCGCCGCGACGTCGGCGAGACCGGCGGCCGGGGTGCCGCGCACATCGCCGTAGCGCAGGGTGCGGGCGAGGGCCGGCAGGGCCTGTGCGAGGTGGGCGACGTCCGTGTCGAGCGCGGCCCGGTCGGCCAGGGCCCGCATCACCACCGGCAGCGCGTCCGGCAGTTCGGCCGCGAGGCAGCACTCGGCGAGCGTGGCGATGGCGCCGAGGGCGGTCGTGGCGACCGCGTCCGACGCCGCCCTTGCGGTGGCCGCGGCTTCCACGGTGGTGCCCCACACCCCGGCTTCGGCGACCCGCACCGACAGCTCGGGCTCCCAGCGCAGCCGCCAGTTCTCCCGGAAGGTGCCGGTGGAGCGGGCCTCGGTCCGCTCGCCCCAGCCGATGCCGAGCAGCCGCAGCCGGTGCAGCAGCCGGCTGCGCGCCGCGTCGGTCTCCTTGCGCAGGTCGAGCTCCAACTCCCGCTCCAGCGCCTCCGGTTTGAGCCGCAGGGTCCGCTGCGTCCGTACGAGGTCGCGCTGGAGCGGCACGGCCGGCGCGGCATCGGGCACCTCGCCGAGCACATCGCCCACGACGAGGCGGTCCTGGATCAGGGCGAGCGGCACGTCGGACCCCTCGCACATGACGGCCCGTACGGCGTCCGTGGTCTCGGCGAGGCCGGGCAGCGGGCGGCCGCGCAGCGCGGCGAGCGTGGCCGCGAGGCGGACGGCCTCGATGACATGGGCCGAGGAGACCTGGTGGTCCTCCGCGCGGAGCAGCCCCGCCACCTTGGTCATCCAGCGCTCCACCGGCCGGTCGGGGGCGCTGAACAGATGCCCGTACCACCCCGGCGAGTCGATGCCCGCGCCGTAGCCGCTGCGCCGGGCGAGCCTGCGGTGGGTCCACGGCACCCACGTCAGGTCGGCCTTGACCTTGGGCAGTCCCTTGAGCAGCGCGCGGTCGGCGGCGACGGTGAACTTCCCGGCGAGCGCCGGCATGTGCCACGCCCCGCAGACCACGGCGACCTCGCCCGGCCCGAACTCCTTTACCGCCGCGCGTAGTTGTTGCCGCATGTACGCCTCGCGGACCAGGTCGCGCGGGTGGCCGCCGTCGCCGTACGCCTCGCGCAGCGCGGCCATGGCTTCGCCGAGCGCGGCGAACGGCGCCCGCGGGTCCGCGGCGGCGCCCCGGTGCTCGACGACGTCCTCCCACCAGCGCTCCGGGTCGTCGTAGCCGGCGGCCTCGGCGAGCGCGCCGATCGGATCGAGCGGGTCGAGCGGCCGGCCGTCCTCGGGGGGCTCGGGCGCTTCCGGGTCCGCCGGGTCGGGCTCCATCGCGAGCGAGTGGGCGGCGGGCAGGTCGATGAGGCGGACCCGGGCGTCATTGGCCAGCGCCCAGCGGATCGCCACCCACTCCGGCGAGAACTCGGCCATCGGCCAGAACGCGGCCCGGCCCGGATCGTCGACGACATGGGCGAGCAGCGCGACCGGCGGGCGCATGGCCTCGTCGGCGGCGAGGGCCAGCAGGGCATCGCCCTCGGGCGGCCCCTCGACGAGGACGGCGCGCGGCCGTGCGCGCTCCAGCGCGGCGCGCACCGCCCGCGCGGAGCCGGGCCCGTGGTGACGCACCCCGAGCAGCAGCGGCCCTGCCGCGCGGGGCGGGGCGGCGCCGGGCGCGGACGCGGTCATACGGACACCTCACGGCAGGCGCGGTAGAAGTCCTTCCAGCCGTCCCGCTCGCGGACCACGGTCTCCAGGTACTCCTGCCAGATGACGCGGTCCGCCGCCGGATCGCGCACCACGGCGCCGAGGATGCCGGCGGCCACGTCGCCGGACCTGAGGACCCCGTCGCCGAAGTGGGCGGCGAGCGCGAGACCACCGGTCACGACGGAGATCGCCTCGGCCGTGGAGAGCGTCCCCGAAGGGGATTTGAGCTTGGTGCGGCCGTCGGTGGTCACGCCCTCGCGCAGCTCCCGGAAGACGGTGACGACCCGATGGATCTCCGCCATGCCGTCGGGTACGGCCGGCAGGTCGAGCGAGCGGCCCAGCTGGTCGACGCGGCGCGACACGATGTCCACCTCGGCCTCCGCGGTCGCGGGCAGCGGCAGCACCACCGTGTTGAAGCGGCGGCGCAGAGCGCTGGACAGTTCGTTGACGCCGCGGTCGCGGTCGTTGGCGGTGGCGATCAGGTTGAAGCCGCGCACCGCCTGCGTCTCCGCGCCCAACTCCGGGATCGGCAGCGTCTTTTCGGACAGGATCGTGATCAGTGAGTCCTGCACGTCCGCCGGGATGCGGGTCAGCTCCTCGACCCGTGCGGTCATGCCCTGCGCCATGGCCCGCATGACGGGGCTCGGCACCAGCGCGTCGCGGCTGGGGCCGTGGGCGAGCAGCTGGGCGTAGTTCCAGCCATAACGGATCGCCTCCTCCGGGGTGCCGGCGGTGCCCTGCACGAGCAGGGTCGAGTCGCCGCTGACGGCGGCCGCGAGATGCTCCGACACCCAGGTCTTGGCGGTGCCGGGCACGCCGAGCAGGAGCAGCGCGCGGTCGGTGGCGAGGGTGGTGACGGCCACCTCGACGATGCGCCGCGGGCCCACGTACTTGGGGGTGATCACGGTGCCGTCGGGCAGGGTGCCGCCGAGCAGATAGGTGGCGACGGCCCACGGCGAGAGCCGCCAACGGGCCGGGCGCGGGCGGTCGTCGGCCGCGGCGAGCGCCGCGAGTTCGCCCGCGAAGGCGTCCTCGGCGTGCGGACGCAGCGCCTCCTGCCCGGCGCCTTCCCCGGGCGCCGCGGAAGGCGCCGGGAGACGGGAATCGGCGCGCGGCGCGATATGGGCGTCGGTGGCGTCGGCGCGGGAATCGACGCGGGCGGGCTCGGTTGCGGATGCTGCCGCACACTCGTTTTCGGACACGGTCATGGCTCCCCCTCCAGATCGTTCGAGACGTTCGACCGGCTTGTGTCACCACCGTGCACCACGCCACTGACAATCAGCGTCGGACCGGCAATCGCCGCAGGTCAGGGCCAATTGTCAGTGGTCGCACGTACCTTCGGGGACATGACTCAGCAGGGGGTCCGCTGGACGGCGGAGCAGGTGCTCGCACTGGCGCCTGACGATGCGTCACGCAAGGCGGGAAGCAGGCTCGGCGCCGCCGGGCCGTGGTCACAGCACGGGTGCGACGGAGCGGGGGCGGTGTGGGGTCTGTGCAAGGGCAGCGGCAGCACGCCGTACCGGACGGTGGTCGACACCAGCGGCCCCGCGTACAAGTGCAGTTGCCCGAGCCGGAAGTTCCCGTGCAAGCACGCGCTGGGGCTGCTGCTGCTCCGGTCGGGCGACGGGTGGGCGGTGCCGGACGGGGCGCCGCCCGACTGGGCGGAGCAGTGGCTCGCGGGGCGCGCGGGGAGAACGGCGGACAAGCGCCTTGACGCGGCGGGCGCGGGCGGCGTCGCCGACCCGGAGGCGGCCCGCCGCCGGGCCGAGAAGCGGGCGGAGCGGATCACCTCCGGGGCCCTGGAGTTGGAGCAGCGCCTCGCGGATCTGCTGCGCGGCGGCCTCGCGACGGCGGAACGGCCCGGCTACGGCCTGTGGGAGGAGACGGCGGCCCGCATGGTCGACGCCCAGGCGCCCGGACTGGCGGCGCGGGTGAGGGAGTTGGGGGCGATACCGGGCTCGGGTCCGGGGTGGCCCACGCGGCTGCTGGAGGAGTGCGCGCTGCTGCATCTGCTCGACCGGGCCTGGCTGGGCCGCGCCGCGCTCCCCGAGCCCCTGGCCGCGACGGTACGTACCCGCGTCGGCGCGCCCACCGCTCCGCAGGGCCCCGCGATCCGCGACACCTGGCAGGTCCTCGCCCAGTACGACACGGCCGACGCGAAGCTCACCACCCGCCGGATCTGGCTGTACGGACGGGAGTCGGGCCGCTCGGCGCTGGTCCTGGACTTCGGCGCCGCGGGCCGGGCCCCGGCGCTCGCGCTGCCGGTCGGCCTGGCGATCGACGCCGACCTGACGCCGTACCCGGGCGCCGGCCAACTGCGGGCGGCCCTCGGCGAGCGGTACGCGGCCCCGGTCGCGGCCGGCGGACCGCCGCCGGGCGGCACGACGGCCGACGCGGTGGAGCGGTACGGGCGGGCGCTCCTGGACGACCCCTGGCTCGAAGCGAGCCCGGCGACGCTGGCCGAGGTGATACCGGTCCCGCCGGGCGAGGGCGGCGACACCTGGCAACTGGCCGACGCCAAGGGCGGGTTGGCGTTGCCGGTCATCGCGGCCGGCGCCGCCCACGCGGGCCTGTGGCGGCTCCTTGCGCTGTCCGGCGGCGCTCCGGTGACGGTCTTCGGCGAGTGCGGCCACCGGGGCTTCGCGCCGCTGGCGGCCTGGGCCGAGGGCGCGGGTGAGGAGGTGGCGCTGACATGACGGGACGGGCCGGCGGCCGGGCGGAACGCATGGAGCGCACGAGGCACGACGGAACGAGGGAGCCGATGACCAGCACCACCACGATCACCGAGGGCGACGCTGACCTGCGGGCGAGCGCCTGCTCCTGGGAGGAGCTGGTGACCACGGCGCTCCTCGGCACCGAGCGGCGCCCGGCGGCCGGCACCGCGGAGCGGCTTCTCGACACCGCGGCGGCCCTGACCGTACGGCGCAGGGCGGGGCTGGTTCCGGCGGCGGCGGGCGGGCGTCCGGGCGCGGCACCGCCGGACGGGCGCCCCGCGGTGCCGGCGGCGGCCCGGCGTCGCCTGGCGCTGCTCCTCGCCGACCGGTCCGCGCCCGCCCATGCCGGGGGCCGGCGCGGGACCGCGCCCGATCTCGGGGAGCTGCTTCCGCAGTGGCTGGCCATGGCGAACGAGCGGGGGCTGCGACCGCCCGCGGAGCTGATACCGGCGCTGCTCGACGCGGCTCGCGCCCGTACGGATCTGCGTCCCCAGGCCCTCGCCTTCGCGGGGCCGTACGGGCTGTGGCTGGCCCGGTTCAACTCCGAGTGGCGCTTCGCGCTGCGAGGCGCGGCCGGCGGTGCGGCGCTGCCCGGCCCCGGGGACACCGAAGCGGTGCGACTCCTGTGGGACGAGGGGCTGTTCGCGGAGCGGGTGGCGCTGCTCGGGGCGGTGCGGGCGCACGATCCCGAGGCGGGGCGGGCGCTGCTCGCCGGGACATGGACGACGGAGCGGGCCGAGGACCGGCTGATGTTCCTGGACTCGCTGCGCGGCGGCCTCTCACCGGCGGACGAGCCGTTCCTGGAGGCGGCGCTCGCCGACCGGAGCCGCACTGTGCGGGCGACGGCTGCGGAACTCCTCTCGGCGCTGCCCGGCTCGGCCCTCGCGGGACGGATGGCGCGGCGCGCGGCGTCGTGCGTGTCCCTGGACCGGACGGGCGGCGGGGCGGCGATATCGGTGGAGGCGCCGCACGAGTGCGACGCGGACATGCAACGGGACGGGATCGTCCCCCGGCCCCCGGCCGGGCGGGGCGAACGGTCTTGGTGGCTGGGCCAGTTGGTGGAGTGCGCGCCGCTCGGCGGTTGGCCGGGCCGCCTCGGAGGACGGACCGCGATCGAGATCGTGGCGCTGCCCGTGGCCGACGACTGGGGCGCGGAGCTGCACGCGGCGTGGTGCCGGGCGGCGGCGCGGCAGGGGAACGCGGAGTGGTCCCGGGCGCTGCTCGGCGCGCCGTCAGCGCCGCCCGGGGAGGGCGCGGGCACGGGCTCCCTCGCCGAGCGGGCCAAGCTCCTGTCCGTCCTGCCGCCCGACGAACGGGCGGACTGGGTGGCCCGGTTCATCTCCGCGCACGGGTTGTCGGAGGCGTTCCAGCTGCTCGGAGGATGTGTGGTCCCGTGGGCCGGGGCGCTGGGGCGGGCCGTGGTGGACGCCCTGGAGATCGCCCGGGACGCGGGCAGCTACCCGTGGAGCTTCAGCGGGGTCATGGGCCTGGCCGAGCGCTGCCTCGATCCTGCGGAGTCGCCCCGCCTGGAGGCGCTGACGGCTACGCCGCCGGAGGAGGAGGGGGCGTCGCCGGGGGCCGGGGGGTACTGGGCCGAGGCGTTCCAGCGCCTCGTCGCCACGTTGTCGCTGCGCGCGGCGATGCGCGACGAACTAGCCGCCCACCCGGGCAGTTCCCCGTGCCCCTGACTACTCGATGCCGGCCCGCATGCGCATCCCCAGCCCGTCCGGTGCCCCTCGGGGCCGAGCCCCGTGGACCCCGGTTTTCGGGTGCGGGCCGTGCTGGGTTGCTCGCGCAGTTCCCCGCGCCCCTCAGCTACTCGATGCCCGGCCCACCTCGGCATCCTCAGCCCGTCCGGTGCCCGGCGGCTGGCGCCCCTCGGGCGGAAGCAGGCGCCCCCGGAAGGGGCGGGGTGGGGGTCAGGCGTCGGTCGGCTGGCGGACGTTCGCGTTGACCCAGGTCACGATGGACCCCGTGGTCGCCCCGGGCGTGAAGATCTCCGCCACGCCGAGTTCCTTCAGCGGAGGAATGTCGGCCTCGGGAATGATCCCCCCGCCGAACACCTTGATGTCCTCCGCGTCCCGCTCCTTCAACAGCTCGATCACCTTCGCGAACAGCGTGTTGTGCGCCCCGGAGAGGATGGAGAGGCCGATCGCGTCGGCGTCCTCCTGGATCGCGGTGTCCACGATCTGCTCGGGCGTCTGGTGCAGCCCGGTGTAGATGACCTCCATGCCGGCGTCACGCAGCGCCCGCGCGATGACCTTGGCCCCGCGATCGTGACCGTCGAGCCCCGGCTTGGCCACCACCACGCGGATCGGACCAGTTACACCCATCACTGCCTCCACATGTCCCACCTGCGCACCCCGCGCCAAAGAGCCGGGGAAGTGAACGAACGTTATCCACAGCATCCCGCACCCCGCCGTTTCGCGGTGGGGAGGGAGGGGGAAATCACACGTGGGACACGTTCGTTTTGCACCGTACCCGCATGAGTCGGCCCTCGGCAGCCGCCGCAGAGCCCGCCCATCCGGTCGGGCGCGGCGCAAGGGGAGCCGCTACGAAGGCGCCGCACCACCGTGCTGCCAGCCGCGCAGCACGGTGGTCCGGCCCTCGCTCTTTCGGGGCCGGCCCCGGCGGCGGCCCTTCAGCGGCGGAGCCCCATGAGGGCATACGGGGGACGGAGTGGCCTTCCGTATGCCATTCGGGAGGTCGCCGCCGTGCCGGTCTTGTCGTTCTTACCCCTCGCCCTGCCGCCGTTCCTGCGCCGAGCGTGGCTGTCGGCGGCGCTGATCCGGGCCACCGCGCTCGATCTGGCCGTCCTCGCCGGGCACCTGCTCCTCTATCCGTCCGGCCTGACACCGGAGCGCCACCCCGTGACCGATCCCGCCGCCACACCGCAGCTGCCCACCTCCGGCCGGTCGCACCCGCCCGTGGTCCTGCTGCACGGCTTCATCGACAACCGGTCCGTCTTCGTCCTGCTCCGCCGGTCGCTGGCCCGGCACGGCTGGCGGCACCTCGAATCGCTCAACTACTCGCCGCTGACCGTCGACATCAGGGTCGCCGCAGAGCTGCTCGGCCGCCATGTCGAGGAGATCTGCTCCCGCACCGGCCACCCCGAGGTGGACATAGTGGGGCACAGCCTGGGCGGCCTGATAGCCCGCTACTACGTGCAGCGCCTGGGCGGCGACGCGAAGGTCCGTACGCTCGTCACCCTGGGCACCCCGCACTCCGGGACCCGCTCGGCACAGCTCGCGCACGCCCATCCGATCGTGCGGCAGATGTGCCCCGGTTCCGAGCTGATCGAGGAGCTGCGCGCCCCCGCGCCCGGCATCCGAACCCGCTTCGTGAGCTTCTGGAGCGACCTCGACACGCTGATGATCCCGGTGGCGACGGCGCGCCTCGACCACCCCGATCTGCTCGTCCAGAACGTCCAGGTGACCGGAATCGGCCACCTCGCCCTGCCGGTTCACCCGGCCGTAGCGGCGGGCGTACGGCAGGCGCTGACCGCCGGGGAGCCGGAATCGGCCGATCAGGACGCGTTCTCGGTCGCCTGAACCTGCCACTTCACCCGCCACGACCGCGCCCGGAACGCGCGGGCGCGCCCGCTCCCTATGGCCGGATGACACCCCCGTCGCACCGAACACACGTCGAACGTGCCTCGAACGCAGGGCCAAGGCTCTGCCCATAGTCCGCCGAAAGGCGGCCGATTGCCCGTTTCTCGCGGCTCCGGAACCCCCCGAAGATTGTCGGCGTCGCGTACCGCCGGGTACAGTCACGCCACTGCTGCCCCCGGGACCCCCACCCCAGTGGGGACCCCGGCCGCAGGTTCTGTTGCCGAGGCGAGAGAGAAGTTGGTGACTGACCAGCACGCCCACGCCGGGTTCGTCGGACACGACGGTTACCTCAGCGGCAGCAACGGCCCTGGCGGCAGCGGCCCCCACGTCCACAGCACCGGCAGTTTCGACGTCGATCCGCTCTTCGGCGCGATGCGGGACGCCACGCACAGCGCGACGCAGGGCGGGCAGCAAGCCCCGGCCGGCCCCACCGCGCAGAGCGGCTACGCGGCAGGCCACACGGGCCAGTTCGACACCGGCGCCTTCGCCTCCCCGTACGACAGCACCGGCCAGTGGACCGTTCCGGCCCAGGCGACGGCGTACGAACCGGACGGCGCGACCGGCACTCTCGACACCGGTTCCTTCCACACCGGTGCTTTCCACACGGGCGCCTTCGGCACCGGCACCTTCGACACCGGTGCTTTCCACACGGGCGCCCTGCACAACAGCGCCCCGCAGACCGGCGCGTTCCAGAGCGGTGCTCTCGACACCGGCCAGTTCGACACCGGCAGCTTCGACACGACGGGCCAGTGGGACGCCCGCGCCTGGACCCAGGCGCAGGACACCGGCCAGTACGACACCCGCGCCTTCGCCGCCGCGTACGACACCACCGGCCAGTGGGCCGTGCCCGGCACCCACGCCGACACCGGTACCTACGACGCGACCGCGTGGAACGCCGCCCCGGCCACCCCGGCCGCCCCGGTCACCCCGACGACCGAGCCCCAACTCCCGTACGAGACCGCCGAGTTCCCCCAGGTGGAGCTCGCGGAAGCGCTCGGCTCCGAGGCCCCTGACACGGTGGGCGAAACCCCCGGCGACGGGCACGACGGGAGCGCCGAGCTGCCCGACGTCGCCGTACCGGCCTCGCGGGCGGAGGCGCGGCGCGCCGCCGGGAGCCGTCGACGGCGTACTCCCGCCAAGCGGTCGGCGCTGCTGACCGTCGCGGTGCCGTCCGTGTGCGTGATGGGGGTCGCCGGTGTCGCGGTCGCCTCGGTGGGCGGGCTCGGCGGCGGCAAGGACGAGGGCGGCACCGCCGTGATGGCCGCGTCCGACCCCGCCTCGGTCAAGCCGGTCGCCGCCAACAAGAACCTCGACACCCAGCTCGCCAACCTCAGCGCCGACGCCAACAGCTTCGCCGACCGTGCCAGCAGGACGCAGGAACGTATCGACCTCAAGGCCCGCCAGGACCTGGAGAAGAAGAAAAAGGAGGACGCGGCCGCCGCCAAGGAGGCCGCTCGTCCCAAGTTCGTCCTGCCGGTGACGCAGAAGGGGCTCAGCGCGTACTACGGGCAGGCCGGCGTCAACTGGATGTCGGTGCACACCGGCATCGACTTCCCGGTCTCGATGGGCACCCCCGTGATGTCGGCGATCGACGGCACGGTCCGCACCCAGTGGAACAGCGCCTACGGCAACATGGCCATAGTGACCGGCGCCGACGGCACGGAGACCTGGTACTGCCATCTGTCCAGCACCAAGATCCGCTCGGGTCCGGTGAAGGCCGGCGAGGTCATCGCCTACTCGGGCAGCTCCGGCAACTCCACCGGGCCGCACCTCCACTTCGAGGTGCGACCGCACGGCGGCTCGTCGATAGACCCCCTGCCGTGGCTGCGCAGCCACGGCCTGGACCCGACGTAACGAAGGACGCGAACGCCCGGCTACAGCTTCTCGACCGGCGCGTACCGCAGCAGGAGCTTCTTCGGGCGTTCGTCGCCGAAGTCGATCGTGGCCTGTGCGTCCGAGCCGGATCCCGTCACCGTCATCACGGTGCCCAGGCCGAACTGGTCGTGGGTGACGCGGTCGCCGACCGACAGGGCGATCACCGGCTTGTCGCTGCCGCGCCGGGTCGCGAAGCCCGAGGGGCCCGACTTGGAGCGCGACGACGACAGCGAGCCGCCGATGCCGCCGCCGAGCGACTTGCCGGACATCGGGCCGGCGGGCGCGGCCATCGGCCCGGTCCGCTTCCACTCCAGGTGTGCGGCCGGGATCTCTTCGAGGAAGCGCGACGCCGGGTTGTACGAGGGCTGTCCCCAGGCGCTGCGCATCGAGGAGCGGGTGAGGTAGAGCCGCTCGCGGGCGCGGGTGATGCCGACGTAGGCGAGGCGGCGCTCCTCTTCGAGCTCCTTGGCCTGGCCGAGCGCCCGCATGTGCGGGAAGACGCCGTCCTCCATGCCGGTGAGGAACACGACGGGGAATTCGAGGCCCTTGGCGGTGTGGAGCGTCATCAGGGTGATGACCCCTGAGCCGTCCTCGTCCTCGTCGGGGATCTGATCGGAGTCGGCGACCAGGGCGACCTTCTCCAGGAACTCCGCGAGGGTCCCCGCGCCTTCCTCCTCGGCGCGCTCCTGCTCGAACTCCAGGGCCACGGCGGCCAGTTCCTGGAGGTTCTCGATGCGGGTCTCGTCCTGCGGGTCGGTCGAGGCCTGCAACTCCGCGAGGTAGCCGGTCCGTTCGAGCACCGCTTCGAGGACGACGGCGGGGCCCGCGCCCGAGTCGACGATCGTACGGAGCTCCTCCATCAGCGTGTTGAAGCGCTTGACGGCGTTGGCCGAGCGGGCCGCCATGCCGTACGCCTCGTCGACGCGGCGCAGCGCCTGCGGGAAGCTGATCTTCTCGCGCAGCGACAGGGCGTCGATCATGGCTTCGGCGCGGTCGCCGATGCCGCGCTTGGGCACGTTGAGGATGCGGCGCAGCGGGACGGTGTCCTCGGCGTTGGACAGGACGCGCAGATAGGCCAGGACGTCCCTGACCTCCTTGCGCTCGTAGAAGCGGACGCCGCCGACGACCTTGTAGGGCAGGCCGACCCTGATGAAGATCTCTTCGAAGACACGGGACTGCGCGTTGGTGCGGTAGAAGACCGCGACGTCACCCGCCTTGGCCTCGCCCTTGTCGGTGAGCCGGTCGATCTCGTCGGCGACGAACTGCGCCTCGTCGTGCTCGGTGTCGGCGACGTAACCGGCGATCTGGGAGCCGGGCCCGGCGTCGGTCCACAGGTTCTTGGGGCGGCGGCCCTCGTTGCGTTCGATCACCGCGTTGGCCGCGGACAGGATCGTCTGGGTGGAGCGGTAGTTCTGCTCCAGGAGGATCGTCGTCGCGTCCGGGTAGTCCTCCTCGAACTGGAGGATGTTGCGGATCGTCGCGCCGCGGAAGGCGTAGATCGACTGGTCGGCGTCGCCCACCACGCACAGCTCGCCCGGGGCCTGCGCCTCGCCGGAGGGGCCGACCAGTTCCCGGACGAGGGTGTACTGGGCGTGGTTGGTGTCCTGGTACTCGTCGACCAGGACGTGCCGGAAGCGCAGCCGGTAGTGCTCGGCCACGTCGGGGAAGGCCTGGAGCAGGTGGACCGTGGTCATGATGATGTCGTCGAAGTCGAGCGCGTTGGCCTCGCGCAGCCTCGCCTGGTAGAGCGTGTAGGCCTGCGCGAGCGTCTTCTCGAAGCCGTCCGCGGCCTGGCCCGCGAAGGTCTCCTCGTCGATCAGCTCGTTCTTCAGGTTGGACACCTTGGCGCTGAACGCCTTCGGCGGGAACTTCTTCGGGTCGAGGTCGAGGTCGCGGCAGACCAGGGCCATGAGGCGCTTGGAGTCGGCGGCGTCGTAGATCGAGAACGATGAGGTGAAGCCGAGCTTCTTCGACTCGCGGCGCAGGATGCGCACGCACGCGCTGTGGAAGGTCATGACCCACATGGCGTTGGCGCGCGGGCCGACCAGCTGCTCGACGCGCTCCTTCATCTCGCCGGCGGCCTTGTTGGTGAAGGTGATCGCGAGGATCTGGCCGGGGTGCACGCCGCGGGTCGCCAGGAGGTGGGCGATGCGGTGGGTGAGCACCCGGGTCTTGCCTGAACCGGCGCCGGCGACGATGAGCAGGGGCGAGCCGGCGTGCGCCACGGCGGCGCGCTGCTGTTCGTTCAGCCCCTCCAGAAGGGCCGCCGCGTCGAGCGCGGGGCGCGGGGCGCCGCCGCGGTAGTACGCGTCGCGGTCCACGGGTGCGTCGAACCGGCCCCCGAACAGGTCGTCCGGCACCGCTTCGGGCGCGTGCGACTCCTCGGGCGGCGGCGGGTGCTCCTCCTGCGAGGGCTGGAGGTCCGCCAGGAAGCTGTCGTCAAAGAGGCTGCTCATCGTCTCCCGAGTCTAGGCCGCCCCTCTGACACCGCGTCCCCGCCTTCGAGAACCCGGCGGGAACCGGGGCGGGAACTCGGCGGGAACCCGGCGGGAACCGGGGCTCGGCGCCGGAGCAGCGCGGCGGCTCAGTGCCAGAGCAGCGCGATGAAGATGTTCACCACGGTGAGGGCGCCGACCGCGCCGAAGAGGCCCTTCGCGATCTTCTCGTCGTCGCGCTTCACGTAGACCAGGCCGAGGATGACGATCAGGACGGCGAGCTTCACGCCGATCTTGAGGGTGTTCACGCTCTCGTCGTTGGCCTGGCTGAGACCGACCAGGGCGACGCCGGTGACCAGCATGGTCAGGGCGCCGTGCAGCATCCCGGGGACGAAGCGGGCGGTGCCCGCGCTCATCGCCTTCATCTGCGTGAGGAATCCGCCGAGCAGCGCGGCGATGCCGATGATGTGCAGGCCGACGACGACATTGATGAGTACGTCCATGGCCCGGAGCCTAATTCCCGCTTATCAGGCTCCTTGCGGCGGGTGGGGCCCAACCGGCACTTCGGTCACAGCAGGCGCACAGACCGGGGACCAATGCCCCGGCTCCGGTCGGATCCTGTCATCGAGTCGCCGGAAGACGGCACTTCCCGTCATGACCTGGCTGGGCCGTGTCGCCCAGGTTTAGCGTCCTCCCCCAGGTGGCCGACTCCCCACCGCCGTCGCATCGCTGGACGGTCGTCGGTCATCCCGCCGAAAGGTCCGGCGGCGGGCCGCTCCCCCTGTGCGGTCCGTCGTCGGAACGGCTCCCCTCCCGGGGTGCCGCAGCCCGGAAGCACTGCCGTACGGAAGGACGTGAAGGCCCTCGTGGCTGCGCACCGAAAGCCCAAGCAGCATCCGCTCACCGGTCCCGCCGCCCGCACCGCCGCGACGCTCGCTCTGGCGTCGGCGGCCACCGCGACCCTCTTCGAGGGGTCCGGGCACGCGGATCCGAAGCTCACACCCGCGCAGGTGAAGGCCAAGGTCGACCAGCTGTACCACGAAGCGGAGGCCGCGACGGAGGCGTACGACGGGACGAAGGAGAAGGCGGACGAGGCCGAGCGCTCACTGAACGCGCTGCGGGACGAGGCCGCGCGCAAGACCGCGCAGCTCAACACCGCGCGCACCGCGCTCGGCTCCCTCGCGGCCGCGCAGTACCGCAGCGGAACCGTCGCCCCCGAGCTCCAGCTCTTCCTGTCGTCCGACCCGACGCGCTACCTGGACGACGCCGCGCTCGCCCAGCACGCCGGGGACCGGACCGCGATCGCCGTCGCCGGGGTGCGCAAGCAGCTCTCGGAGCTCGACCGGCTGCACTCCACGGCCGACACCAAGCTCACCGAGCTGCGCGGCCGGCAGTCGACGCTGCGGAAGCAGAAGAGCGACATCCAGTCGAAGATCACCTCGGCGGAGGCGCTGCTCGCCCAGCTCAGCCGGCCCGAGCGGGCGGCGTACGAGCAGGGCGACGGGGCGGCCGCCGACACCCGGGCCAGCCGGTCGTCCGACACCCCGCGCGGGCCGGTCGTGGCCGCGCCCAGTTCACGCGCCGCGGCCGCCGTCGCCTTCGCGTACGGCGCGCTCGGCAAGCCGTACGTCTGGGGCGCGACGGGCCCCTCGTCCTTCGACTGCTCGGGGCTGACCCAGGCCGCCTGGCGCTCGGCCGGGGTGCAGCTGCCGCGGACCACGTACACCCAGATCAACGCGGGGACCCCGGTGCCGCGTTCCCAGCTCGCCCCGGGCGACCTGGTCTTCTTCTACTCCGGGATCAGCCACGTCGGGCTCTACATCGGCGGCGGCAACATGATCCACGCGCCGCAT
The DNA here is from genome assembly GCF_026343295.1 of Streptomyces sp. NBC_00083. Lineage (GTDB taxonomy): Bacteria > Actinomycetota > Actinomycetes > Streptomycetales > Streptomycetaceae > Streptomyces. Next base: position 303,400 of record NZ_JAPELY010000002.1, on the reverse strand, counting down.
CCGGGGGCTCCGGTGCGGGTCGCGCCGATCGACGAGATGCCGTTCGCGGGGGCCGTGCGGCCCGCCTGAGCCGGGCACGGCAGCACCCCGGACCCGCGACGGCGCCCATGTACTGACGGTGTGTCAGACCCCGCGGCCCACGGCCGGCTTGGCGCCCGCGCCCATCTCCTTGGTGAGCCAGCGGAAGACGTCCGGGACCTGTGCCTTCCACACCGAACTCGCGTGGCCTCCGCCGTTGAGCTTGACCACGTTCACCGTGGTGGGCGCCTTGGCGGCCTTCTTCAGGGCGAGCCCGTCGCTGTAGCCGTCGTTCTGCTCCCCGGAGGCGAACAGCGAGACGTGCGGCGGCTTCGGCGCGTGCTTGAGGATCCACAGCGGGTTGGACTCCGTGCGCAGCTTGGGGTCCTTCGCGGTGATCGAGTCCTTCTCGGCGGCCGGGTCGTTGTAGCCGGACAGGGTGACGCCGGCGCGGTAACGGTCGGGGTGCTCGATGGCGAGCTTGGCGGCGCAGTGGGCGCCCGCGGAGTATCCGGCGACGGCCCAGCCGTCCGCGCCGGGGGTCGCGCGGAAGTTGTCGGTGATCATCTTGCGGACGTCCACGCTGAGCCAGGTGTCGGCGTTGACGACGCCCGGCACATTGGCGCAGCCGGTGTCCTTGCCGCTCAGGAGCGTGGTGCGCGGCGACACGAGGATGAAGGGCGCGACCTCGCCCCGCTCCATCAGCGGCGTGAGCTGCTCCTGCGACTTCAGGGTGCCGAACCAGGCGCCTATCGAGCCGGGGTAGCCGGGGAGCAGCTCGACGACGGGGAAGGTCTTGCCCTGGTAGGCGGGGTCGTCGTACTGCGGCGGCAGCCACACCGCCACCTCGCCCTCGACGCCCGAGACCTGCCCCTTGAGCATGGTCTTCATGACGCCCTTGCCGACCTTGCTGGTGTACGGCACGAACTTCTGCTTCACCTTGGGCTCGGTGGCCGTGTTCATGCCGCCGGTGCCGTCGGGTCCGAGGTCGGGCGCGGCGTTGACGTGGTCGCCGCCGCCGAGCAGGTCGTCCCAGGTGTCGTAGAGGCCGTTGGCGTTGTTGACGAGCAGGAAGACCACGAGGATCGCGGTGACCTGCGCGAAGCCGAGCATGAGGAGCCGCGAGACCCAGCGGACGAGCGCCGGGCCGCCGACCCTGGTCCACAGGAGGAGGGGCAGCAGCAGGGCGGCCGCGGCCGCGATGATCGCGGTCACGAAGAAGGGGGTTCCGGTCAGGCTCATCACGCCCCCGAAGAGGGACGGCCACGGACACCAGTTGCCCCCTTTGCCAGCGTTTTACTCAAAGGTGACGCCTCGTGCCCTTTACTTCTCAGCCCGTGTGCCCTGTGGCCGCGCCCCGGAGCCCGGTGGTCCGGGGCTCGGCCTTCCCGGGCCCGGTGTTCCGCAGCTCCGTGGCCGGGGGCTTGACGGTCTGGACCCCGCTCACCTGGCCGGAAAGCCAGCGGAACACCCGCGGCACCAGCGGCTTCCACACCACGTTCAGATGGCCGCCGCCCGTTCTGCGCACCCACACCTGGGTGGGCGCCTTGGCGGCGGCGCGCAGCGCCAGCCCGTCCTCGTAGCCGTCGCCCGGCTGGCCGGTGAGGTAGAGGGAGGTGCGCGGCGGGTGCTTGGCGTGGGTGAGCATCCACAGCGGATCGGTCTCGCGCCGCAGCACGGGATCGCTCGCCGTGATCGAGTCGGACTCGGCGGCCGGGTCGTTGTAGCCGGAGAGCGCGATGGCCGCGCGGTAGCGGTCGGGGTGTTCGACGGCGAGCTTGGCCGAGCAGTGCGCGCCGGCCGATATCCCGGCGACGGCCCAGCCGTCGGGGCCGGTGAGGGCGCGGAAGGTGTCGGTGACCATCTTGCGGACGTCCACGCTGAGCCAGGTGTCGGCGTTGACGATGCCCGGCACGTTGGCGCACCCGGTGTCCTGTCCCCCGGCGAGCAGCGCGGTGCGCGGCGCGACCAGGATGAACGGCTTGACCTCACCGCCCGTCATCAGCGGCGCGAGCTGCTCGGTGACGTCGAGGTTGGTGAACCAGTCCCGGGCCGAGCCGGGGTGGCCGGGCAGCAGCTCGACCACGGGGAAGTCCTTGTTCCGGTACGCCGGCTCGTCGTACTGCGGTGGCAGCCACACATACACCTCGCCCTCCGCCCCGGAGACCCGGCCGGTCAGCTGGGTGACCCGGACGCCGGTGCCCAGGTCGGGATCGGCCGCCGGCGTGAAGGCCTGCCTGATGCGCGGCTCCTCGCCGATGCGGCGCCCGCCGGTGCCGTCGGCACCGAGGTTGGGGGCCGCGGCGACATGGCTGTCGGTGCCGAGCAGATCGCCCCAGGTGTCGTAGAGACCGTTGGCGTTGTTGACGGCGACGAACACCACGAGGACCGCCGTGGCCTGCGCGACGACCACCATGAAGAGCCGCACGGCGCCGCGCACGACGGCCGGCCCGCCGACCCGGTGCCACAGGAACAGCGGCACCAGCACGGCGAGCGCGGCCACCACGATCGTGGTGACGAAGAAGGGCGTCCCGGTCAGGCTCATCACGTCCGGCAAGAGTGACATGAGCGCGCCCGGGTTGCCGGTTTTGCCATGGTTTTACGCGGGTGAAACCACACGCGGGTGGACCGTACGGATGCCTCCGAGCGCGGAACCAGCGGCGCGGAACCAGGAGCCCGGAACTCAGACCAGCCGTCGTGCCGTCGCCCACCGGGTCAGCTCGTGGCGGTTGGAGAGCTGGAGCTTGCGCAGCACCGCCGAGACGTGCGACTCGACCGTCTTGACGGAGATGAAGAGCTGCTTGGCGATCTCCTTGTAGGCGTAGCCCCGGGCGATCAGGCGCAGCACCTCGCGCTCGCGCTGGGTGAGGCGGTCCATGTCCTCGTCCGCCGGCGGCGCGTCCGTGGAGGCGAACGCGTCGAGGACGAAGCCCGCGAGGCGCGGCGAGAACACCGCGTCGCCGTCCTGCACCCGGAAGATCGAGTCGATGAGGTCGGCGCCGGTGATGGTCTTGGTGACGTAGCCGCGAGCGCCGCCACGGATCACCCCGATCACGTCCTCCGCCGCGTCCGAGACGGACAGCGCCAGGAAGCGCACCGGGTTCTCGGGATCGGCCATCATCGCCGCCGAGCGGCGCAGCACCTCGACGCCGCCGCCACCGGGCAGATGGACGTCGAGCAGCACCACCTCGGGGCGGGTCGCGGTGATGACCGTGACCGCCTGGTCGACGTCGGCGGCCTCGCCGACCACCTCGACGCCCGTGGTCTCGGTCCGGCCGATCTCCGCCTGGACTCCGGTGCGGAACATCCGGTGGTCGTCGACGAGGACCACCCTGACCTGACGGCCTGTCGTTTCCTCGGTCATCCCTGTGCCCTCTCCATCTCCAGCTCGACCTCCGTGCCCCCGCCGGGCACCGAACGCAGCCTCGCCGTACCGCCGTTGCGCTGCATCCGGCCGATGATTGATTCTCGTACGCCCATCCGGTCACCGGGCACCGCGTCCAGGTCGAATCCGGGTCCCCGGTCGCGTACCGAGACGAAGACCGTGCGACCCTCGACCTCCGCGTACACCTGGACGGCGCCGCCCTCGCCACCGTACTTGGCCGCGTTGACCATTGCCTCGCGTGCGGCCTGCATCTGTGCGGACAGGCCGTCGTCCAGCGGGCAGTCGCCGACGACGACCACCTCGATGGGGACTCCGTGCTTGTCCTCGACCTCGGCCGCCGCCTTCTTCACGGCCTCGGCCAGCGTCCGGGGCTCCTCCTCCTTGTCCTTTCCCGTGCCTTCCGGCTTGTAGAGCCAGGCCCGCAACTCCCGCTCCTGGGCCCGCGCCAGGCGCCGGACCTCTCCGACGTTCTCCGCGTTGCGCTGGATCAGGGTCAGGGTGTGCAGCACCGAGTCGTGGACATGGGCGGCGACTTCGGCCCGCTCCTGGGCGCGGATGCGCATCAGGCGCTCCTCGGACAGGTCCTGCGTCATGCGCACCAGGTAGGGCCCGGCGAGCAGCGCGATGCCCGCGAGGACGGCTATCGCCGCGGTCAGGACGTTGCCGAGCTGCGCGGCCGAGCCGTTGACCACCACGAATCCGGTCAGGCCGGTGCCGACCAGGGCGACCCCGGCCAGGCCCCGCGCCACCGGGAGCCAGCGGCTGCGGCGGGCGCCCTCGGTCCAGCGGGCCCGGCGCGTGTTGTCGGCCTGGCGCCACACCAGGATGACGCCGACGCCGATGAGGAGGCTGGGCAGGACGTACGGATTGGCCCAGCCGCCCACGTCCACCTTGGAGGCGAAGATCGCGGCGCCGAAGACCAGCGCGATCAACGCGACGACCTGCCCCTTGTCGGGCTTGCGCAGCCGGCGCCGGCCGTCCGCGCTCATCTCGAACGCGGAGCGCTGCCCCGTCGTCGTACCGCCGAGGCCGAGCGGCACCACGAACCAGAACGCCGCGTAGAGCAGCGCCCCCAGGCCGTTGACCGACAGCAGCCCCAGGAAGACGATCCGCACCCACACCACCGGAAGGCCGAGGTGTCCGGCGAGCCCGCGCGCGACGCCGCCGAGCATCCGCCCCTCGGCGGAGCGGTACAGCTTGCGGACCGGCGCCTCGTCGGCCTCGGGCGGCGACGACAGGCGGGGGGTGGCGACTGGCATACCCCGATCGTCACACGGCCGCGGCCCCCGGAGCATCAGGGTTGGCCCCCAGGCTTCCCTGAGGCCGGCCCCCGCACGAGAGGGGGGCCACCTCCCCTCCCCGGGGGAGCACCCGGACCTTCCGCGGAGGAGCCCGGGGCCCCCGCACGGGGGAGCCTCGGGGATCGAAATCAGGGAGAGGCCAGGGTCGGGGCGGGTGCCGTGTGCCGCATGGGCCCGTCACCATGTACGTATGAGCACGCCGACCGAGGTGTCCGTATGAGCACACCGACCGAGACGCCCCTCGCGCCGACCGACCCGGCCCCCGGGCCCCCGCAGCTGCGCCGCAGCGGCCGCAACAAGGTCATCGGCGGGGTCTGTGGCGGGCTCGGCCGGTACTGCGACCTCGACCCGGTGATCTTCCGCATCGCGCTCGGTGTGCTCGCGGCCACCGGCGGCCTCGGGCTGGTCCTGTACGGCTTCGCCTGGCTGCTCCTGCCGCTCGACGGCGAGGAGGAGAACGAGGCCAGGCGCCTGCTCACCGGCCGCGTCGAGGGCGCGGCGCTCGTCGCCGTCCTGATGGCCCTGGCCGGCTGCGGGATCTTTTTGACGATGCTGAAGAACGGCCCGGTGATGACGTTCGCCGTGCTGCTCGTCCTGCTCACCGCGGGGGCGGGCGTCTGGTCGCAACGCCGCGCGGCGACCCCGGCGGACACCCCGCTCGACCCGGCCGCGGCCCAGGCCGTGGCGGACGCGCCGCCCGAGACGAAGGCGCCGCCCACGCCGTCCCCGCCGTCCTGGTGGCGGGACCCGATCATCAAGGACGGCACCACGGGCCCGGTCGCCACGGGCTACCTGTGGGGCCCCGCCGACGCGTGCGAGGTCCCGGCCGCCAAGCCCGGCAGAGCCGCGAAGGCGGCGGTGCGCGCCGACCGGGGGCCGCGTCCCATCGGCGGTCCCGTCCTCCTCGCGGCGCTGCTCGCCTTCGGCGCGGGCCTCGGTGCCCGCTGGGGCCACCAGCCGCTCGGCACCGGCCTGCAGATCGGGTTCGCTGCCGCGCTCGCCGTGTTCGGGCTCGGCCTGCTGCTCAGTTCGGTCGTCGGCCGCACGGGCTTCGGCACCCTTTTCCTCGCGGTGCTCACGGCGGCCCTGCTGGCCGGCTCCGCCGCGCTCCCCAAGACCATCGACACGCACTGGCGACGGACGGGCTGGACGCCGGCCGCGATCGGCGAGGTGCGGCCCGAGTACCGGCTCGGCACGGGCGTCGCCACCCTCGACCTCAGCCGGATCACCGTGCCGGCGGGACAGACCCTCACGACCCGCGCGGAGGTCGGCGCAGGCCGCGCCAGGGTCGTCGTACCGAAGGACGTGACCGTGAAGGTGAGCTTCGACCTCGGCGTCGCCGACATCCGGCTGCCCGGCGAGAAACCGGACGACCTGAGGATCTCGGCGGACGACAAGGGCACGACCACGCTGGCGCCGCCGGCCGGCACCACCCCGTCCGGCACCCTGGAGCTGCGTCTCGCGGTCGCCGTCGGCCAGGCGGAGGTCGACCGTGCCGCGTCATGAGTTCCGCCCCGGCCGGGTCGTCGCCGGGCTCGCCCTGATCGCCACCGCCGTGCTGTTCGCCGGGGACGCGGCGGGCCGCTGGAACACCCCGTCGCCGGTCGCGGTCCCGCTGATCTGCGGCGGCCTCGGGATCGCGTCCCTGGTGAGCTGGGTCGACTACGGGTTCCGGCGGCGCCGCCTGGCCAGGAAGGCGTCGGCGGAGAGCAGGGGCGTCCCGGCCAGCACCAGCGGCAGCCACGCCATCAAGTAGGCCAGGTCGTTGCCGTAGTAGTACGGGGTCGTCTGCCAGCTCACCGTCAGCCACAGGGAGAGCGAGATGAGGGCCCCGCCCAGCGCGGCGATCCGCCCGAACAGGCCGAGCAGGGTGCCGATGCCGACGGCCAGCTCGCCCAGCGCGATGGCGTACCCGAAACCGACGGGGCTCTTGAGGGCGAGGTCCACGAGGGCGGGGATCGCGGCGCTGTCCCGCACCCCGTGCATCAGTTCGCCGATGGAGCCGGTCCCGCTCGCGTGCAGGAACGAGCTGTCCGTGAGCTTGTCGAGGCCGGCGTAGATGAACGTCACCCCGAGGAAGACGCGCAGCGGCACCAGTGCGTACGTCCGGGCCGTGGCCCGCCATCCCCGGGCCCGGCCCGCCCCGGCCCGCTCTCCGGTCGCATATCCATGAGACATGGCTGATCCCGCCTCCATCCGATTCACCTGTCACCAGACGATACGGACGGGGGGAACGCGTGTCTCAATCCCCCACCGGCAGCCGCTCCGCGTCGCGCTAGTCGGCGACCTCCACCAGCACCCCGTTGGTCTCCACCCCGGCGGCCGTCACGACCCGCACCTCCACCCGCCCCGCCTCGACGTCCACCGGAACCGGCACCGTCAGCACCGTGTCCGTCGGGTTGGCGAAGCCGCCCGGGACGGGGATCAGCGGGACGTGGACATGGACGGCGCCGATGCGCACCACCATCCGCGCGAGCCGGTCGGGGGTGCCGGCGCCGGGCGGCACGAAGCCGACACCCCGGATCTCGATGTCGTCGCCGGTCCTGATGGGTGCGTCCAGATCGCCGGCCTCCCGGGCCCGTACGACGGACAGGACCACCGGACGGCCGCCCTCCGCGTACTTCGCCGAGAGGTACGTCGCCGCCGACACCACGACGAGCACCGCCAGGCCCCAGGGCAGGTCGGGGAGTTGTTCGGGGCGGCGCGCCAGGCGTACGGCCGTGAAGAGGAGCGCGGCCAGGCTCGCCGCCACGTACTGGACGTCCGCGAAACTGCCCCGGCCCGCGTCGTCGGCCAGGAGGTCGGCGCCGCGCGGGCGGTCGGCCCGCACCTTCTGGAGGCGCTGTCCGAGGATGCGTACGGTCACGACCCTGCGGACCAGCACCGCGATCGACGAGGTGAGGAAGACGACGGTCAGCAGGCCGCCGCACCGGGCGAGTTCGAGGCCGTGCAGGACCCGCTCGCGTTCGGCGGCGTCCGACGCGGCGGCCAGGCGCAGGGCGAGGACCAGGGTCGTGAAGAGCGCGAAGAGGATCCAGGCCGTGGCGACCGCGCGTGAGGTCGACAGGCGGTTGTCCTCGCCGAGCACCGGGGCGAGCAAGCCGCCGCCCGAGCGGTGCAGGTACGCCGTGGTGGTGAGGAGGACCGCGACGGCGAGCGCGGCCAGGAGCCCGGCGGTGCGGGCCGCCGTCCAGCCCGCTCCGACGGCGGTGGACGCCTCGGCGAGGGCCAGGGCGACCACCGCGCCCCACACCACGGCGAGCGTCCCCCGCCACACCCGCTCCGGCCAGCTGCGGCCGGCTTCCCTGCCGCGCTCGGCCACCGCCCTTGCGGACTGGGTCAGTTCGTCCGAGACCCACTGCCGGGACGCTCCCGCGGAGTGGGCGAGGGCGGCCGGCAGGCCCTGGCCCGCGGCGAGCCCGTCCCGCTTGGCGAGGAACTCCGCCACCGCGCGCCGGTGCCCGTCCCGCGCGCCGTGCGCGCAGTCACCGCCGCATTGCCGAGCCTCCTGGACCGCCACCGGGACTCCGCCTTCCGTCAAACCCCTTGAACCGTGGAGGGAATTGTCGCGCACGAATCGCCCCCGGAGGCGGGTGCGGCCCGGCCCTGGGGGTGATTGACGCACCATCAAATTGACGTACTACGACACGAGTTCGGGAGCCGGGCGGGGCCTCCGACGTGCTCGACCGCCCTCGGAACCGCCTCCCCCATGTGAGGCGTGTGTGAAGGAAGGGACGGATGACGCCTCATGACGGTGCGACACCGAGCCCGCCTTTTTAACCCATCCGGATGATTGAATAGCGACATCACGTCACGTGACTTGACAAATCAGACACTGGAAAGGCTTCACATCATGACTACTCCGCCCACCCCCAGCGTCCTCACTCTGACCAAGGACCACGGCGCCGCCGACCTCGACGGTGTGACGAAGATGGGCATCGGCGCCTCCTGGGACACCACGTCCGGCGGGAGCGGCGCCCTGCTCGGCGCCCTGCGCAAGGCGCGCGGCACCGACCTGGACGTGTTCGCCATCCTCCTGAACGGCAACGACCCGGTGCGCTACGCCGGCCTGGACGTGACCGACCCCCTCCAGAACGGCGCCGTGACGTCCACCGGCGACAACCAGACCGGGCGCGGCGACGGCGACGACGAGCTGATCGAGGTCACCTTCGACCGGGTGCCGGCGCAGGTCACCAGCATCGTGTTCATCTGCGCCGCCTACAAGAAGGGCAGCGACTTCAAGAAGGCCGCCAACGTGTCCTTCAAGGTCTACGACAGCACCGGCGGCTCCACCCAGCAGGTCGCCGACATATGGCCCTCGCTCCTGGGCTCCGGCAACGCCATCGCCGTCGCGAAGGCCTACCGCGTGGGCGCGTCCTGGAAGCTGGAGGTCATCAACACCCGCGGCACGGTCAAGCAGGGCGATCAGGAGAGCCTGCTGCGCTTCGCGGTCAACAAGTAGGACCCCGCACGGATCTTCTCGTCGCCGCCCGCTCGTGCCATCGTGATCTGACTGGATGTCAGACAGCGGACTGGGCGAGTGGGAGGTCACTGACGTGGCGCAGGACTGGACGGCGGTCTATCTGGCACACCGCGAGACGTACGCCGCGTTCTTGACCGCGACGGACATGGAGGCCCGGGTGTCGTGGCACCGCTGGCGCGGCGAGTACGAGGACGGGCAGCAGGCGCTCGCCGCGACCGATGCCGCCTTCTCGACGACACAGGCCGCCTTCAACATGATCGATCTGGAGGCCGTGGGCGCGGCCGCGGAGGCCGCGGCGCTCGTGGCGGCGATCCGGGCCATGCACGAGGCCGACGAGGAGCCGCCCGGCGTCTGGGAGGACTTCACCCGGCTCCGTACGGAGTTCATCGCGGCGGCGCGGGAGCACCTCAAGGCGCACTGAGCGGGCCCGGCACGACGACGGCGCCGCCCCGGGTGAGGGGCGACGCCGTCGGCCGTGCGGTGGAGCTACTCCCGGTACCGGGTCACTCCCACTCGATGGTGCCCGGCGGCTTGCTCGTCACGTCGAGGACGACGCGGTTGACGTCGGCGACCTCGTTGGTGATGCGGGTGGAGATCTTCGCGAGCACGTCGTACGGCATCCGCGTCCAGTCCGCCGTCATGGCGTCCTCGGAGGAGACCGGGCGCAGCACGATCGGGTGGCCGTAGGTCCGGCCGTCGCCCTGGACGCCCACCGAGCGCACATCGGCGAGCAGCACGACCGGGCACTGCCAGATCTCGCGGTCGAGGCCGGCCGCGGTCAGCTCCTCGCGGGCGATCGCGTCGGCCTCGCGCAGCAGGTCGAGGCGGTCCTTGGTGACCTCGCCGACGATGCGGATACCGAGGCCGGGGCCGGGGAACGGCTGGCGCTGGACGATCTCGTCCGGCAGGCCGAGCTCCTGGCCGACCATGCGGACCTCGTCCTTGAACAGCTTGCGCAGCGGCTCGACGAGCTCGAACTCGATGTCGTCGGGCAGGCCGCCCACGTTGTGGTGCGACTTGATGTTCGCCGTGCCGGTGCCGCCGCCGGACTCGACGACGTCCGGGTAGAGGGTGCCCTGCACGAGGAAGGCGACCTCGGGGCCGTCCTCCTGGAGGATCTCCAGCTGGGCCTGCTCGAAGACGCGGATGAACTCACGGCCGATGATCTTGCGCTTCTCCTCGGGGTCGGAGACCCCGGCCAGCGCGTTCAGGAAGCGTTCCTGCGCGTCGACGACCTTCAGGTTGGCGCCGGTCGCGGCCACGAAGTCCTTCTCGACCTGCTCGGTCTCGCCCTTGCGCATCAGACCGTGGTCGACGTACACGCAGGTGAGCTGGGAGCCGATGGCCTTCTGCACGAGGGCGGCGGCGACCGCGGAGTCCACCCCGCCGGACAGCCCGCAGATGGCGCGCTTGGTGCCGACCTGCTCGCGGATGAGGGCGACCTGCTCCTCGACGACGTTGTGCGTCGTCCACGTCGGCTCGATGCCGGCGCCGCGGTAGAGGAAGTGCTCCAGGATCTGCTGGCCGTGCGTGGAGTGCAGCACCTCGGGGTGGTACTGGACGCCGTACAGCTTCTTCTCGTCGTTCTCGAAGGCGGCGACGGGAACGACGTCGGTGGAGGCCGTCACCGCGAAGCCCTCGGGCGCCGCCGAGCAGGCGTCGCCGTGCGACATCCACACCGACTGCTCGGCCGGGGTGCCCTCGAAGAGCGTGGAGCCCTGCTTGGAGACGGTCAGCGGGGTGCGGCCGTACTCGCGGGCGCCGTTGTCGTCGACCGTGCCGCCGAGCGTGGTCGCCATCAGCTGGAAGCCGTAGCACATGCCGAAGACCGGCACCCCGGCCTCGAAGATCGCGCGGTCCAGGCGCGGGGCGCCCTCGGCGTAGACGGAGGACGGGCCGCCGGAGAGGATGATCGCCTTGGGGTTCTTGGCCAGCATCTCGGCCACGGGCATGCTGCTCGGGACGATCTCGCTGTAGACCCGGGCCTCGCGGACGCGGCGGGCGATGAGCTGGGCGTACTGCGCGCCGAAGTCGACGACCAGGACGACGTCCGGGTTGTTGTCGGGCGCGGCTGCGGAGGGTGCTGCTGGCACGGGTGGCGGCCTTCCGGCGGTGGGAGGGGGTCGGTATTTGTCGATTCTACCGGGGCGGGCGGTGGCCCTTTCGTCTCACCATCCGAACCGGGATTGGCCCGCCTTGGTGGCGCCGGTCCATACTGTGCCCATGCGCGAGCACCAGACCTTCGTCTTTACCTATGGCACCCGGCCCGCCGGGCGCCATGGGAACGTCGGTTGTGCTGCTTGAGCATCTGACAAGCGACTTCCCCTGAGCGCCCCGGGCCGACAAGGCCCGGGGCGCTCAGTGTTTTCCGGTCCTTGCCGATCCGGGGCGCCCCATCCCTTCGAGGAGCCCCCATGACCCTCTCCGCCACCACCGCGACCGTCGCCGCCCCGCACCCCGCGGACCGGGCCGTCGCCGAACGGACCGGCGCCCGCACCGACGAGGCCGCCGCGGTGATCACCGGAGCGCGCGAACGCATCGACGCGCTCGACGACCGCATCATCGGCCTGATCCAGGAACGCATGGCCGTCTCGTCCGTCATCCAGGAGTCCCGCATCGCCTCCGGCGGGCGCCGGGTCAACCTCAACCGCGAGATGGAGGTCCTGGCCCACTTCAGCGACGCCCTGGGCAGGCCCGGCACCGCCCTCGCGATGACGGTGCTGGAGCTGTGCCGGGGCCGTATCTGAGTTCGGGCGCTCCTCACCCGTACGGCGCCGTGACCGTCCCCGGCCCGGCTTCGTTGGTGGGGTGTCCGTGCCAGCCAGGGGCGGGCCCGAAGAAAACCACGCGTGGCTCCGCTGGGGCGTGTGACGTATCTGCAAGTACGTCGTGGGACCTCGCCCCAGTGTGCGTGACCGGACGGCAGGGGACAGCAGCCCGGTCACACCCAAGAGCGGTCGGTTCCGGGGACGCCCGGAACCGGCCGCATCCGGTCGGCCGACCGTCCCGGTCGCGGACCCGTCTCCAGCTCTTTTCCTCGACACACCTTTCACCGCACCCGGCCGGGCCGTACCGGCTCAGGTGCGGCTGACGACTCCGCACCCTTCCTGGCGCTTCGCGTCCAGCGGCTTGCTGCGGTCGTACGGGTCGACGGCCGGACCGCTCGGCGCGGGGCCCGTGTCGGGCTCACTGTGGAACTGCGGATGCGCGTAGCCGTCGTAGAGATCGCAGGCCGAGTTGGCGATGTCCACGTCGTACTTGGTGACCCAGAGCCTGCCGTTGGCGGACGCCCGTGCGTCCTCGCCGGCGATCTCGACGTCCAGGATCCGGCGCACGATCGTACGTTCCACCTCCTTCGAGCCCGGCGCGAATTCCACCAGCGGGTAGACGAAGGTGTAGTCGGCGTGGACGGTGACTCCCCCGCCGGACCTGGCGCCGAACGTCATGCGCCCGCGGGTCTTGACCACGTCCCCCACGAGCCTGACCTTCGTCGGGTCGAAGCGGGTGAAGAAGTTCAGCGGGTCGTGGTCCTCGTCCGGCTTGGTGAGCGCGGTGTCGAGGAAACCGAGGAAGTGCTTCTGCGCCGGGTCCATGAGGGCGAACGCCGCCTCCGGACGGCCGCCGCGCAGGGTGGCCGGATTCAGGTCGGCGTCGATGAGCAGGGCCCGGGTGTCGGCGAGGGCGGCGGCCACCCGCTTCTTCGGGACTCCGCCGAGCGCGGTGGCCTCGGGCGCCTCGATTCCGGCGGCGCCGTCCGCGTACTGGGCAGCGGGGGAGCCGCGGAACGGCTCCTTCAGCGTCGGCACGTCCGGGTCCGAGGACGGCGGGGCGCCGGTGGGGGCCCCGGTCTCCGCCGGGAGCGGGGACGCGGCGGTGTCACCGGAGCCGTCCTCGCCGGTCAGCACGGACAGGGCGCGGGCGGGGTTGAGCGCGACCAGCAGGAGGCCGGCGCACAGGACGATGCCGAGCAGGGCCCAGCCGCGGCGCTTGCGCGCGGCCCGCCCGTTCATCTCCTGCCAGGCCGGCCCGGTGCGCCATCCCTCCGGCTCGGCCGGGCGCCGCTTGTCCTTGCGGCCGCGGCCCTTCGCCTCGGCGGCGTCCCGCTCCTTGCGCAGCCGGTCCGTCACGAGCCGGGCGCGGGCCGAGGGCTCCTTGGGAGCGGCGGACGTCTTGATGTCCAGCTCGCTGTCGCGGACGAACCGCTCCCACACCTCGTCCGACACCGCGTCGTCACCCGACGACCCTCCCGGGGGCGGCTGCTTCTCACTCACGTGGTCCTCTTGACATGTCCTGGGCGGCACGGGCGGCCGCGGCAGCCGTTCGACATGCGGAACCGGGCGATGGTTGCCCTCACCCGGAAGTGGCGTGGATCACATAAGGATTTCGTGAAGGTGGACAACCATTCACGTCCGTCACAGGTCATGCAGTCGGAACCAACAGCCTCGCCCGTTTTCTGTTCACGCCTGCGGGGCTCCACCAGGTCTCCGCGCATGAGAGAGGCGCTGCACTCGGAGGGGGGTGCAGCGCCTCTCGCCGCGTCCGGACCGGGGCGAGCCCGGCCCGCCGTGCGGTCGCGACCGCGGTCGCTACGGCTTCGGCTTCGGGGCCTCCGCCGTCTCCTGCGCCGTCTTCGCCCGCGCCTGCTTCTTCGGCGGCACCTGCGGCAGGCCGAGGAACGGCAGCTTCAGCGCGCCGAACGCCTCCGCCGGAACCGCCGGCGTCCTGGGCTCGACCGGAGCGAGCCGGACATAGGCGGCGCCCTGCGCCGGACGGAGGTCCTCCTCGCCCTTGTTCGGCCACAGCGACATCGCCCGCTCGGCCTGCGCGGTGATCGTCAGGGACGGGTTCACCCCGAGGTTGGCCGAGACGGCCGCGCCGTCGACCACCGAGATCCCCGGGTGCCCGTACAGCCGGTGGTACGGGTCGATCACGCCGGTCTCGGCCGAGTCGCCGATCGGGCAGCCGCCGAGGAAGTGCGCGGTGAGCGGGGTGCCCATCAGTTCACCGACGTTGGACCCCGCGAAGCCGTTGATCTCCGCCGCGATCGCTGCGGCTCCCTGGGTGGCCGCCTTGATCTGCTTGGGGTTGGGCGCGCCGTGCCCCTGCTCCGCGGTCAGCAGGCCCTTGCCCACACCGTCCCGCTTGAGGTGCGTGGTGAGCGAATTGTCGAGTGACTGCATGACCAAGCCGATGATCGTTCGCTCGGACCAGTGGTGATTGCTGATCGAACGGGCGAGGAGCAGGGGGTGCTTGGCCGCGTTGCCGAGCCAGTTGCGGACCCGGTTGACGCCGTACGGCACCTGGAGGATCGACATGCTGCCCATCGCGTTCGAGCCCTTGCCGTAGCGGACGGGCTCGATGTGGGTGTTCTCGTCCGGATGGATCGAGGAGGTGATGGCGACGCCCCGGGTGAAGTCGACCCTGGGCGCGCCGTGCTGCTTGCGGTAGCGGCGGCCGGTGGTCTGCGCGCCGACGAGCGCCTCGGAGTTGGTACGGGTCAGCTCACCCAACCGCTTCGATATGTAAGGGAGTTGACCGCCGGCCTTCATCCGGTGCAGCAGGGTCTGGGTGCCGTAGGTGCCTGCCGCGACGACCACGTGGCGGGCGGTGAACAGGCGGCCCGCGGCTCCCTTGCGGTCGGTGGGCAGCGTCGCCACGGCGTGGCCGCCGCGCGAGTCGCCGGTCACCGAGACGACCGTCGTCATGGGGTGGACGACCGCGCCCGCCCTCTCGGCGAGGTACAGGTAGTTCTCGTTGAGGGTGTTCTTCGCGCCGTGCCGGCACCCCGTCATGCACTCGCCGCACTCGGTGCACGCCTTGCGGGAGGGGCCCGCGCCGCCGAAGTACGGGTCGTCGACGGCCGCACCGGGGCGGGCCTTCGCCGTGCCGTCGCCGTCCTGGCCGTCGCCGAAGAAGACCCCGACGGGCGCCATGTGGAAGGTGTCGCCGACCCCCATGCGCTGGGCCGCGGCCTTGAGGTGGACGTCGGAGGGGGTCATCGTCGGGTTGAGGCGCACCCCGAGCATGCGCCGCGCCTGGTCGTAGTAGGGCGCGAGCTCGTCCTGCCAGTCGGTGATGTCCTTCCACTGCGGGTCGTCGAAGAACTGCCGCGGCGGCACGTAGAGGGTGTTGGCGTAGTTGAGCGAGCCGCCGCCCACGCCGGCGCCGGCGAGGACCATCACATTGCCCAGGAGATGGACGCGCTGGATGCCGTACAGGCCGAGCCTGGGCGCCCACAGGTAGTTCTTGATGTCCCAGGAGTTCTTCGGCAGGGTCGCCGCGGTGAAGCGGCGGCCCGCTTCGAGCACACCGACCCGGTACCCCTTCTCGGTCAGCCGCAGCGCCGTCACCGAGCCGCCGAAGCCCGAGCCGACCACGACGACGTCGTAGTCGTACCGGCCGTCCTCGTCCGGATTCTGCGCTGGGGGTACCTGGGACATGGCTCTCCTCGTGCACGGGGGCGGACTGGTCTTCGGCGGGAGCGGAATCCGGAAGGGACGGCCTAGCGCAGACGCAGCGCCTTCATCGCCTTGAGACTGCGGGTCATGAAGGCCGCGTACTTCTCGTCGTCCATGCCGAAGGAGGGGGCGAGCGGCATGAGGCGCTGCTGGGCCACGGTCTGCGCCTCGGTGTACTTGAGGATGCCCTCGGAGCCGTGCCGGCGGCCGAGCCCGGAGTCCTTCATGCCGCCCATCGGCGACTGGACGCTGCCGTAGGCGGGGGCGTACCCCTCGTTGATGTTGACCGTGCCGGTGCTCAGCTTCGCCGCCACGTCGTGGCCGCGGCGCGAATCCTTGGTCCACACCGAGGAGTTGAGGCCGTACGGCGTGCCGTTGGCCTGCTCGATCACCTCGTCCTCGTCGGTGAAGCGGTAGATGGAGACGACCGGCCCGAAGGTCTCCTCGGTGCACACCGCCATGGGGGCCTCGACGCCGTCCAGGATGGTGGGCTCGTAGAAGAGGGGGCCGATGTCGGGGCGGGCCACGCCGCCGGCGACGAGCCTGGCGCCCTTGGCGACTGCCTCGTCGACGTGCCGGGTGACGGTCTCCAGCTGGCGCTCGCCGACCAGCGAGCCCATGTCCGCTCCGTACGCCAGCGATCGGCCGAGCCGCATCGCCTTCGTCCGTGCGGCGAACCGGTCGAGGAAGGCGTCGGCGATCGACGCGTGCACGTACAGTCGTTCGATCGAGATGCAGAGCTGGCCCGCGGAGGAGAAGCACGCGCGGACCGCGCCCGCGGCCGCCTTCTCCACGTCGGCGTCGCGCAGCACGAGCATCGCGTTCTTGCCGCCCAACTCCAGTGATACGCCCACCAGTCGGGCCGCGGCGCCCTGGGCGACCTCGCGGCCGGTGCGGGTCGAGCCGGTGAAGGAGACGTAGTCGGCGTGCTTGACGACCTCGGGGCCGACGACGGGGCCGTCGCCGATGACGACCTGGAAGACCTCGGCGGGCAGGCCCGCCTCGACGAGCAGGTCGCGCGCCCACAGGGCGGTGAGCGCGGTCTCGGCGTCGGGCTTCATCACGACGGCGTTGCCGGAGACGAACGCGGGCAGCGCGTCGCCCACCGACAGCTCCAGCGGGTAGTTCCAGGGCGCGATCTGCCCGACGACCCCGCGCGGCCGGCGCAGCTCGGTGACCTTGGTCAGGGTGGGCACGACGCCCGTGTGCCGCTTGGGCTTCAGGTAGGCGGGGGCCTTGCGCCCGTAGTGGCGGGCGGCGACCGCGACCGCCTGGACCTCCTCGTGCGCGTGCAGCCGCGCCTTGCCCGTCTCCAGCTGGATCAGGTCGAGCACCTCGGCCTGGCGGGCGAGCACCAGATCGTGGAAGCGGAGCAGTACGGCGGCCCGGACGCGCACCGGCGTCGCGGCCCAGGCGTGCTGCGCCGCGCGGGCGCGCGCGAACGCCTCGGCGACGTCCTCGGGGGTGGACTCGGGCAGGTCGGCGAGCTTCTCCCCGTTGAACGGCGTGTGGTTGGCGGTCCGCCCCGAGCCGACCACGCCCCGGGTGAGCTGGGCGACGAGCTGCGCCGTGACCACGTCGGCGGCGGTGCGCGCGCCCGCCGGGGCCGGGGCCACCGGGTTGGTTCCGGCGGGCGTGCGGGTGGTCGTGGGCGAGGCCTGCGAGTCCGTCATGGGGGGAGCGTATGCCGGGACGGGCACTTTCGGTACCCGTCGGTAACAGGTTTTCGGACCTCTTCGATCATGCCAGCGATCACTGGCCGCATAAGTGCTGATCAGCGACTTATGGCGGGTGGTGACGGATCAGGGCGGATCCGGAACGATGAGGACCGCCTCGGTCACAGGCCGTGGATCTTCAGCCCCTTCTCGACCTCGGCGAAGAGCGCCGCGCCGTCCTCGGACGCCTTGCCCGCCGCCGGCATCGAGACGCGCAGCCGCCAGTAGCCCGTTCCCGCGCCCGGCACGAGCAGCTCGTGGTAGCGGTAGCGGACCGGGTGGGTGGCCGACGACGAGATCGGGGTGTACTCCGTGACCAGGTCGTACGCCCTCCTGCCCTGGTGCTCGACGGTCGTGGTGGTCACCTTGGCGTCCTTGAACTCGACGCCGTTCCTGCCGCCCTTTTCGTAGTACGCCTTCCAGGCCTCGGGGTCGGCGGGCAGCGTGGGGTCGCCGCTCTTGTCGGTGGCCGGGTCGAGCCGGTCGGCGTAGATCGTGAAGACGGCGCTCGGATCGTCGTACGTGACGCTGTCGCCGTCGCTGCCCTGGGTGCGGGCGTAGTCGTCGGGGACGGTCATGTCGGCGTGCAGCACCTCGTTCTCGGGCCGGACCTGCCACCCGGCGGGCAGCCCTCCGCCACCGCCGAAGGGGTTCGCGAGCAGCAGCACGAGCACGGCCGCCGCGGCCACGAAGCCGCCGCCGAGCCCGTACCGCGCACGGCGGCTCCCGGCGAGGACCGGCGGCACCCAGCGGCTCGCGCCGGACGGCGTCCCGCCCGCGGCGGACCGGCCGTCCCCTCCCCCGGGCCCTTGGGCCGTCGAGGACGCGGCCCGCGCGGGGGCGGCGACGGCCTCCAGCGCGGCCCTGACCTCCGCCGACGACGGCCTGGCCGCGGGGTCCTTGCGCAGCAGCTGCATGACGAGGGTGCCGAACGCGCCGGAGCCGCGAGCCGGCATCTGCGGCTCGGCGGAGAGCACGGCCTGGAGCGTGGCCGGGGCGTTGCTGCGCCGGTAGGGCGACATGCCCTCGACCGCCGCGTACAGCACGACGCCGAGCGACCACAGGTCGGACTCGGGGCCCGGCCGCCGGCCCAGCACGCGTTCCGGCGCGATGAATTCGGGCGAGCCGATCAGCGCGCCGGTCTCGGTCAGGCCCTGCTCGCCCTCGACCTGGGCGATCCCGAAGTCGGTGAGCACGACCCGGTCCCCGCGCCCGAGCAGCACATTGGCCGGCTTGACGTCGCGGTGCAGGACGCCGGCCTCGTGTGCCGCGGCGAGCACGGCGATACCGATCCTGGCCGCCTCGCGGACATCGAGCGTGCCCTCCTGGAGCCGGTCGGCGAGCGACGGGCCGCGGACGAGCTCCATCACGATCCACGGCCTGCCGTCCTCCATGACGACGTCGTGCACGGTGACCACGGACGGATGCTCGATGCGGGCCGCGGCGCGGGCCTCGCGCCGCATGCGCAGATGGACGGTGGCCCGGTCGCCCTCCCCCAAGTGGTCCGGCACGCGGGGCTCCTTGACCGCCACGTCCCGCTCGACGACCTCGTCGCGGGCCCGCCAGACCGTGCCCATCCCGCCGTGCCCGAGCCGTGCGACGAGCCGGTACCGGCCGCCCAGCAGCCGGCCGGCGCCGTCCTCGACGGGCCCCCGCCCTGTCGGCTCGTGGGCCGCCTCGTGCGGCTGCGCCGGCGCGTACGGCACCGGGCGGTGCGGCGCCGGGTCGTGCGGCTGCTGCCGCGGCACCGGAGCGGGCTCCGGGGGCCGCAGGGCGTAGCTGGTGGGCTCGTCCGCCCGCCCTCCGTCGTTCGTCATGCTCACATCCTGACGAACGGCCCGGCCCGGTGCCACGCCGGGCCCGGTGCGGATGCAGACCCGTGACAGAAGCCCCGAACCCAGGCCGCGAGAAGGGGGGTTCAGAACTCGGGCACGAAGGAGTCGAGCGCGGTGTCGAAGGTGCGCTTGGCCTCGTCGAGCCGGCCGACCGGCGCGGACACCCACACGTCGTACATCCGCCCCGGGACGTCCCAGGAGATGTCGTACGTGTGCCGGGGGCCCTCGGCCTTGGTGAAGCCGTTCCAGGTGAACTCCCACAGCGCCGCGTCGTGTCCGTGGTGCGTGGTCGCGGTGACCTTGCCGTCCCGGTACCCGGGGTTGGTGACCGGCCCGTTGGCGGCCGACTGCCGCATGACGCCGAGCGGCCCCCCGGCCACGGTGTGCTGGGTCCTGATCCCCACCTTGAGGGCGCCGTCCGGTGAGGTGTAGAAGACGCGCTGCGCGTCGGTGGAGCGTACGTAGCCGTCGGGCAGCGCGATGCCGAAGCCGTCCGAGTCGCGCACGAAGCGGAACCCGTCGGGAAGCGGCGGCACGGCGGCCTGCTCCGGGGCCGGCGGAGGAGGCGGGGGCGGGCGCCGCGGCGCCTCGCTGCGCGGCGGGCCCGCACCGGCGTCGGGCGTGCCGGCGACGACGCTCGGCGAGGTTCCCGGCGCCGCGTCGCGGTCCGTTCCCAGACCGTCGAGCGCGAACACCGCGACGGCCGCGCCCGCGCCGGTCAGCACGAGCACGAGGGCGGCCCCCGCGAGGAGGCTCCGTTTGCGCCACGGCCGGGCGACGGACGTGGTCGAGTCGACGGGAGTGTCGGCCGGCTCGGCGGCGTACCGCCCGGGGACGGGCGCGGGAGCGGAGGCGGATGCGGCGGACGAGGGCGCGGGCGACGGCGACGAGGAGGCCGTCGGGGGCGCGGCGGTCCCCGGCGGGTCCTTGGTGACGGCCGCCGTCGCGGGTCCGACGCGGTCGGCCGGTGTGGGGCGGCGTGGGGGTGTGCTGCCCGTCGCGACGAAGGCGCGCAGCAGCGATTCCGCCTCCGCCGCGCCCAGGCGGTGTGCCGGGTCCCGCTCCAGGAGGCCCTGGACGACGGGCAGCAGCGGGCGCGCTGCGGCGGGCGGCCGGATCTCGTCGATGACGACGGCGTGCAGGACCCCGCCCAACGAGTCGCGGTGGAAGGGGGATTCGCCGCTGAGCGCGGCGCAGAGCAGCGCGCCGAGCGACCACAGGTCCGACTCGGGCCCGGCCCCCGCGCCCTGCATCCGCTCCGGCGCGGTGTACTCGGGCGAGCCGACGAACGCGCCCTCCTCGCTGATCGTCGAGGTGCCGGGCACCTGGGCGATGCCGAAGTCGGTGAGCACGACCCGGCCGCCGTCCTCCTCGATGAGGACGTTGGCGGGCTTGAGGTCGCGGTGGAGCACGCCCCGGGCGTGGGCCGTGGCCAGCGCGCCGAGGAGCGCCACCCCGATCCGCGCGGCCTCGTCCGCCCCGACGGGCCCCTTGGCGGCGAGCACGTCGGCGAGCGAGCCGCCGTCGACGAGCTCCATCACGATGTACGAACGCCGGGCCCCGGCCGCGTCGTCCGGCGCGCCGTCCTCGACGACGTCGTGCACGACGATGACATGC
Organism: Streptomyces sp. NBC_00083; assembly: GCF_026343295.1. GTDB lineage: Bacteria > Actinomycetota > Actinomycetes > Streptomycetales > Streptomycetaceae > Streptomyces. The sequence continues at coordinate 282,588 of NZ_JAPELY010000002.1, read as the reverse complement.
GGGTGTTTGATCTGGGCCACCGCACGGGCCTCGCGCAGCGCCGCGGTGGCCGGGGCGCCGCCCTCGGGGTGGAGCTCCTTGACGGCGACCTGGCGGCCGAGCAGTTCGTCGTGCGCCCGCCAGACCGTGCCCATCCCGCCGCGGCCGAGCCGTCTCCCGAGGCGGTAACGCCCCGCGATCAGGCGGGAGTCGGGCCGGTCACGGGGTTCTCGCGGATGCTGCTCTGCTGTGGGCATGGGGTTCCCCCTCGATCTCCCCGCACGCGTGAAGGCCCATCATGCCGCACCCCGGCGGCCTCCGACGGCGTTCGCCGCACGTGGCGGGAAGCCCCGTCCGCTGCCCGTCGGGCCGCCCCGTCAGCTGCCCGTCGACGCCGAGGGCTGCCAGCCCTGGAGCACCGTGTCGAACTGCTGGCGCGTGGTCGCCCAGTCCTCGTCGGGGCCCGACATGTAGAGGGCGTACTCGGGCTTGCCGCCGTCTCCGTAATACATCTGGTCGATGGCGTGCCGCTTGCCGGGGAAGTCCTGCTTCTCCGTGTAGGTGAACTCCCAGAGGGACGACTTCACCTGGTCGCGGTAGTTGTTGCTGTGGAGCGTGATCCGCCGGTACTGCGGCAGCCGGTCCCGGAGCGACTTCTCCATGTTGAGCATGTGCATGTACGGGTTCTCGAAGTCCGGCACCTTGTCGACGCTGATCCGGATGCGGTGCTTGCCGTTGTCCGGTGTGTAGTCGATCTCGGCGCCGTCCATCTGGCGCTTCCAGCCCTTGGGCACGAGCAGGCTGAAGCCGGCTTTGTCCTTGACGCGCTGCCAGCCGGCGGGCACGGACTGGTCGCCGCCGCTCGGCGACCGGCCGGCCTCCGGAGAGGAGGACGCGGCGGGGCCGGACGGCCCTGCGGCGTTGCCGGTGCCCGAACTGTCCCTGCCCTCCTGGTACTTCAGATAGGCGAACCCGGTGCCCACGCCGACCAGGGCGGCCAGCGCGACCACCAGCGCGACGGTCCGCCAGCGCCGCCTGCGCGGCGCCGGTGCCTGCGGCGGTGCGGGCGCCATCGCCGCCGCCCGGGGCTGCGGCGGTGCGGGCGCGGGCCGCTCGGCGGCGGGCTGCGGGCGCGAGGCGGAGTTGACCACGGTGGGCCCGGTCTGTGCGCCCGCCGCCGAGCGCAGCTCCGCGGCGGAGAGCGGGCCGGTCGGCACATGGGCCTGCGCGGCCAGGGAGTCGCGTCCCTCCATCGCGTCGAGGAACATCCGCTCGGCCTGCTCGACCGAGGGCCGCTCCTCCGGCGTCTTGCGCAGCAGCGCGACGATGACGGGCCCCAGCGCTCCCGCGCGGTCCGGCGTCGGGGGCTCCTCCTCCACCACGGCCTGCATGGTGGAGATCGGCGAGTCCCTGCGGAACGGCGAGACGCCCTGCACCGCCGCGTACAGGGTGGCGCCGAGCGACCACAGGTCGGAGGCGGGCCCCGGGTGGGCGCCCTGGACCCGCTCGGGCGCCAGATAGTCGATGGAGCCGACGAGTTCACCGGTCTTGGTGATGGTGACGTCGCCCTCGATGGCGGCGATGCCGAAGTCGGTGAGCAGGACCCGGCCGTCCCGGGCGAGCAGCACGTTGCCGGGCTTCACGTCGCGGTGCAGGACGCCGGCCGTATGCGCGGCGCGCAGCGCGCCGAGGACGTGCAGCCCGATCCGGGCGGCCTCGCGCGCCTCGATGCGGTTGCCGTCGGCCTCCTTGACGGCGTCGGCGAGCGAGGGCCCGTCGACGTACTGCATGACGATCCAGGGCCGGTTGTCGTGGTCGAGGACGTCATGGACGGTGACCACGCCGGGGTGGGTGATGCGGGCCGCGGCCCGCGCCTCCTTCTGCGTACGGGCGTGCAGTACCGCCCGGTCGGCCTCGGCGACGTACAGGGCGGCGGTCAGTTCCTTGACGGCGACGGTGCGGTGCAGCACCTCGTCGTGGGCACGCCAGACCTTGCCCATGCCGCCGCGGCCTATCGCGTCACCGAGCCGATAGCGCCCGGCCAGCAACAGCCCCGCTCCGGAGCCGCTCGTGCTGTGAGTGTTTTCCACGTCCCCCGCCCGCCCAGACCTTTCCTACGGAGCCAGATTACGGAGCGGAATCCGGCCAGGGAACCTCGGGGCACCCAACCGTGACCCCGCGAACCGCCCTTACCGCGATGACCTGGTCTTTCACCCGAGCAACGCAATCCGCACACACGGTGAAACCCGTGTCCGCGGGGCGATTTCGGAGAGTGCGGAGCGTGACCGGGCGTCAGCGGGTGGCCCGGTAGGCGCCGGTGGCCTGCCCGAAGATCTCTGTCACCTTGTCACGCTGGGACTCGGGGCCGATCACCTGAACCACGTGATATCGGCCATTGACAATCAGGGCGAGATTGCGGACGTACACCTGCCGTCCGCTGCTGTCGCGCCAGGTGAACTGCCCTTCGGCCATGGACTGCTGCCCCACGTCGATGCGGCGCAGGCCCGTCGAGGTGGACCAGCTGGAGTCCCGGAACGGCTGGAGTTCGCGCTCCTTGTCCGCCTGGTAGGCCAGCGGATCGGAGCCGTCCGCCCGGACGGTGTCCCGGCCCGGGACGACGATCAGCGTGAAGTCGCCCCCGACATACCGGACTTGCCCGGCATCGTTCATCGGCTGACGCTGCCAGCCGCTGTCCACGCCGACCTGGAACCCCTCGGGGTCCTTGCGCACGACGTAGCCGGCGGCCGGCGGGGAACTCGTGCCGCCGGGGCCGGTGGTCTGTGTCTGCTGGGACGGGGGCGTGCCGCTGGGCGTCGGCGCGGGAGGGCTCTGGCCCGAAGTGCCGGGGCTCTGCTGCCCGGCACTGCCGGCCGGAGGGGCGCTGCCCGTGTCCTGCCCGGAGCCGGAACGGGGCATGAACAGCACCGCGTACGCGATCGCGCCGGCCAGCAGCAGGAGGACGAGGACGAGCAGCAGCCGGCCGAGCGATCTCGGTTTTCCGCTCGGCGGCGCGGCCTGCCGGTGCCGGTGCCGGCCGTGCTCGGCGGGGGCCGCGACGGGGGCAGCGGCGGAGGCAGCGGCGGATTTCCTTCTGCGCCGCACCAGTTCGCCCCGGCGGCGCACGATGGGGAGCTTCTTGTCGTCCGGCACGATCACCGGGGCGATCCGGGTGCCGGCCTCGGGCTCGGGCGCCGACCGCACCAGCGAGCGCAGCCAGCCGCGCAGCTCCTCGAACTCCGGGCGTTCGGTGGGGTCCTGACGCAGCAGCGACTCCACGACGGGCCGCAGCGGCCCGCACTCCTCGGCGAACGCGGGCGGTTCACCGCACACCATCTGTACGAGGTCGGCCGCGCTCTCCTCGGGGTACGGGGCGTGCCCCTGGACCGCGCGGAACAGCAGGGCGCCGAGGGCCCACAGGTCGGTGGCCGGGCCGATCGGCGGGGCGAGGCGCCAGTTCTCGTGTATGGGCCCGGCCTGCTCGGGCGCCCACCGCTCGGTGACCGCGCCCACGACGGCCATCCGGGTGTGCCGGGCCCGCTCGGCGGCGAGCCGGTTGGCGGGGCCGCGGTAGGGCGCGTCGGGGGCGGGGTGCCGGTCGGGGGTGGAGCGGGGCTGAGGCGCGGCCGTGCGCTGGGAGGCGGGAGCGGACGCCGGGGGGCCCGGGTGCGGTACGCGCTGGGAGTCGGCGCGGAAGGCGTCGGCGCGGAACCCGGGCGGCAGCGCGGGCGTCCTGGGCGCGGGGGCGCGGGGCGGCTCGAAGCCTTCGGCGCGGGCGGACCGGGCGGATCCGGTGGAGCCGGTGGCGTTGACGGATGCGTCGGCCCCGTTGTGGGGGCGTGCGGCTTCGGAGGCGTGCGGGTCGCCGTCGGGGTCCTGGTACGGACGCTCGGCGTCGGAATTCGGGGCCCCGGCCGGGCGCCCCGCCGGGCGGGGCACCCAGCGGCCCGTCACGGGGTCGTACTGGCGCCGGGTGCGGCCGGAGTCCGGCCCCTCGTCGTCGGCGTACGGACTGGCGCCGCCGCTGGGCACCCGCACCCCGCGCACGGGGTCGTACATGCCCGGACCGGCACCGGTCGCACCCTCGTCCGACCGGCCCGGATCGCCCTGACCGGGCAGGAGGGGCCGGTCATTCGGGTCGGGCTCCGGGCCGGCCGGCCGCTGGTCGGGCAGGACGGCGTCCGCGCCGGCCCGCGCTGCCGCCCTCGCGCCCGCGCGGTACGCGGCGATCACCCCGGCCCGTCCGGCGGCCCCGGGCGGGGCGGGGCGCGCGGCGGACTCCGGGGTGGCTCCGGGAGCGGGCTCCAGGGCCGAAGTGCCCTGCGGGACGGCCTCGTTGGCCTCGGGCGCGTCCACGGGCCGCGGCGCGCCGCCGAAGCCGTCGTCGTCCGCGGCGAGCGGCACGGGCGCGTACCCGCAGAGCGCTTCCTGTGCGGCGCCCACCGCGAGGCCGGTCAGGACGACCCGTCCGTCGTCGCATATCAAGACGGTACGAGCCGTGATGTTGCGGTGGGTCCAGCCGTGCGCGTGCAGCACCCGCAGCGCGGTCAGCACGTCGGAGGCGACCTCCGCGGCACGAAAGGGGTTCATCGGACGGTCCGCGAGGAGCGCGGACAGGGGCCGTGCGGCGATCAGTTCGCTGACGATCCACAGCGAGCCGTCCTGCGCGAAGACGTCGAAGACCTGGTCGAGGCGGGGGTGGTCGGGGATCTGCGCGGCCGCCTGGGCCGCCTCGACGGCGCGCCGCACGGCGGGGTCGGCCGGCCTGCGGGTGGTGCGCCCGTACCCCGGCGCCCCGCCGTATCCGCTCTCGCTGCCGGGGCCGCCGCCATACGCCCCGGTACTGCCGTACGCCCCGGTGTCGCCGTAGGCCGCGCCGTTGCCGGAGGCGCCGCCGCCGTATTCGCCGACGTCGCCACCGCCGCGCATATAGGCGTCGGGGGTTCCGTACGCGTCGTCGCCTTCGAGCACTTCCGCGTCGACGACCTCGGGCAACGGGATCTGGCGGACGAGGACTTGCTGCCCGCTGTAGGTGTCAAAGGCGCGCGTCTCGACCAGGTCGTAACTGTCGTCGAGGGGCAGCGGCAGCCGATAGCGGTCGGCAAGCACCCGACCCGCATAGTCGTCCACGACGCCTCCCCACAGCGCGCTGTTCCCCCGGATCACGGCGCTCACACCCGCCGCAACCCGTCAATTCCGGTCGTTTACCGGCCCATTGCGGCTGCGTACCGTCCGCGAGCTCTCACGATACGTGGCCCCGGCGCGTCACGTCCGGGGGATACCCCGTTTCCCCGGGCCGCGCGGCCATGGCCCCGGCACCGGGCCGGGTCCGCCGGCTCAGGCGGGCTGGAAGGTGGCGAAGAGCGCGGCCAGCGTCGCCTGCGTCTCCGGCTTCGACCAGTCCTCGTCCTTGGCCGAGAACATGATGCCGTAGCCCCGGCTCGTGCTGACCACGAAGCCGCGGTCCACCGAGTGGTACCTGGTGCCGCTGTCGTCGTAGGTGAACTCCCAGTCGGCCGCGGGCCATCCCCGGTAGTTCACCGCGGATATCTTCACCCGCTTGTAGTTCGGCCTCGTCATGGACGACTCCTGGCTCATCCAGTCGGCCACCGGGTTCGACTTCGGGGTGTCGGTCCAGCCGATCAGCAGGCGCTGCCCGTTGGGGCCGGTGAAGCGGGCGCCCGCGTCGTCGGTCGACTTGTACGACCACCCCGCGGGCAGCCCTATGGAGAAGCCCTGGTCCGACTTGTACGGCGTGGTGGCCACGGAGCCGGCGCCGCCCTTGCCGCCGTCACCACTGCCCGCGGTGGCGCCGGTACCGGTTCCGTCGCCCGTGCCCGTGGCGTCGCCGGTGCCCTTGCCGTCGCCCTGTCCGGCGGTGGCGGCCTGGCCGCTCGACGAGCCCTGGCCCGACGGGGTGCTCCCGCCGGACGACTGCCCGCCCCCGCCCTTCTTGCTGCTCGCGGGCGAGCCCCCGGCCGCGGGTCCGCTGGAGGCGGCGGCCTTGTCGCTCTTGGGCTTGCCCGACGTGTCGTCTCCCCCGCCGAGCGAGAGGGCGAGCACCGTGCCGAGGATGGCGAGCGCCGCGACCACCGCGATGATGATCAGGGTGCGGCGCGGCACGACGTCGGTGAGCGAGGCGCGCGGCGGCGGGACCGGGCCGGACGGCGAACCGGGCCTCGACCGCGGCGCGGGCACCGCCTTGGCGCGCACGTCGCGCGCCTCCCGGGCGCCCTGGGCCTTCTCCTTGGCCGACGCCTTGGCCTCGGCCGCCGCGTTCCGTACGGACTTGAGCGCGCCGCGCATCCGCTCGGCCGCCGCGTCGGTCTTCGGCTCACGCGGCAGCGGGGGCAGCGGAACCACCCGCGTCGCCTCGGACGACACCGGCTCGGGCACGATCTCCTCGTGCTCGGGCGCGTTGAACACCTCGGTCAGCAGTTTGCGCGCGGCCGCGTTGTCCAGTCGCTGCGCCGGGTCCTTGGCGAGCAGCCCGTAGATGACCTGCTCAAGCAGGGGCCCGGCGTTCTTGGGCGGGTCGACCGGCTCGGTCATCACGGCGGTGAGCGTCGCGATCGCCGAGCCCTTGTCGTACGGAGGCACGCCTTCCACGCTCGCGTACAGCAGCCCGCCGAGCGACCAGAGGTCGGCGGCCGGGCCCGGCTTGTGGCCGCGGGCCCGCTCCGGCGAGATGTACGAGGGCGCGCCGACGAGCATGCCGGTGGAGGTGATGGAGGGGTCGCCCTCCACCTGGGCGATGCCGAAGTCGGTCAGGACGACCCGGCCGTCCTCGGCGATCAGCACGTTGGACGGCTTCACGTCGCGGTGCAGGATGCCCTCACGGTGCGCGGAGCGCAGCACGTCGAGGATGGCGAGACCCACCTCGGCGGCCCGGCGGGGCGTCAGGGTGCCGTCCTCGCGCACCGCTTCGGCGAGCGACTTGCCCTCGACGAGCTCCATGACGATCCAGGGCCGGTCGTCCTCGTCCACCACGTCGTAGACGGTGACGGCGGCGGTGTTGCGGATCCGGGCGATCGCCTTGGCCTCGCGCAGGGTGCGCGTGATGAGCCGGCGCTTCTCGTCCTCGTCGATGCTGGAGGGGAAGCGGAGCTCCTTGACGGCGACGGTCCGACCGAGCGTCTCGTCGACGGCCCGCCAGACCGTGCCCATCCCGCCCCGCCCGAGCACACCACCGAGCCGGTACCGCCCGGCGAGCAGCCGCCCTTCCCCACCGCTGTCGGCCCCGGCCGCGGCGCCGGACGCCCCGCCCTTGGCAAGCCCCGCGCCGGACTTGGCACCGGGACCCTCCTGGGCAGCGGGCTTCCGATCGGCCGGCACGGAGGCCGACTTCACGGCGTCGGGCCTGGCATCGCTCGCCCCAGAGGCCGACTTCAGCGCGTCAGACTCGGGGGCGGGCTTGGCCTTGGAGAGTTGGGGGCTCGTCTTGACTCCGGACTTGGCACCGGAGGTGGCGCCGGTGGCTCGGGAGGCGGGCTTGGCGTCTTGCGGCTGGGGGGACAGCTTGGCGTCTTCCGGCTTGGCGTCCTGCGACTGGGGGGACGGCTTGGCGGCTTCCGGCTTGGCGTCCTGCGGCTGGGCGGACGGCTCGGTGTCCTGCGCCTTCTCGGCCTGCGTGCCGGACAACGTGCCGGACGACGTGTCAGCCGCCCTGCCGGCCGTGGTGCTCGTCGACTTCGCGGTGCCCTCCGTCTGCGGCGACTTGGTCTTCGCTCCGGCGGCGCATGCGGCAGACCCCGTCGCACCTTCCGCGTCCGTACCGGACTTGGCGACCGATGTCCTCGGGTCCGGCCGGCCCTTGGCGGCGGCCGTGCCCCGCCCGGTGTCCGGCGGCCCGGCCTCGCCCGGCGTCGCCGCGGAGGTCCGGTCCGGCTCGGCGGCACGCGAAGCCGAGCCCCGGCCGGGCTCGTCCGCCCGGTCGCCCGCGGCCGCGGCGTCCGCCGCATCCGCCGGGCGCCGCCCGGACTTCGTGCCCGCCTCGCCCGAGGCGGATTCTGCGGGCGTCGACGACGCCCCCGGCTCCTGTCGCTCGTCCCGCTGGGGTTCCCGCGACTGCTCCGCCTCCGACATGCGTCCCCTCTGCGATTCCTGATCTTCGCCCGCGCCGGCCTCGGCCCGCGGCCCGCCGCGACCTGCCTCGTGGGAGGCGGCCCGGCGCACCGCTCCGACCTGCTTGCCCGGCCGGGTGCCCGACCCGCCCGGAGCCGTACGCGAACCCGGCGTCCGCGCGAGGCCCGTAACCCGCCCTGGCAGAGCCCCCATTGTCCCTCACGCCGGGACCGGTGATGGTCCCGGGTCCGTCGGCCGCCAAGTTGACGGCGGAGTGGAGGAAGCCCAGCGTGCCGAGGCTTCCGGGCCCGTTCGTCCCAGCGATGACCACACCACTGTGCGTCATCGACACGGCGTCAAAACCCGGCAAAGCGGGCCCCTTCCGTGCCCGTTCACCGCTCGGACACGACCGGCCACCGACGGCGGGATCGCGCCGCTCGGCACCGCACCGCACCCGCCGGCACCTCCACCCGCTCGGACTCTCCGCGCGGGCGGCATGCACCAAGACGTTCGTGGCCACCGTAGTGCCGCGACGGGCCGCTGAGTACAGAGCCGGAGCACGAAGCCGCGTACGAACGCCGCGTACGGACCGGGACGCGCCGACCCGCCGGCCCCACTCCTGCACCTGCCGCACCAGCAGCCTCGTCAACTACACGGCAGGGGGCACCGCTCCGGTTCCGCACGGCCCGGCGGGACCGGCCCCGCCGGCTACGCCCCCACGTCTCAGACCGGGGCGATGTCGGGCGCCCCGAGCCTGGCCGCGTCCGCCGTCAGGTCGTCGGGCTGGCGCTGCGACTCCCGCTCGGCCTCCACCCGCTTCTCGTAGTGCTCCACCTCCTTCTCGATCTGCTTGGTGTCCCAGCCGAGGACCGGCGCCATCAACTCCGCGCACTCCCGGGCCGAGCGGGTCCCGCGGTCGAAGGTCTCGATGGAGATCCGGGTGCGCCGGGTCAGCACGTCGTCCAGGTGGCGCGCGCCCTCGTGCGAGGCCGCGTACACGATCTCGGCGCGCAGGTAGTCGTCCGCCGCGGCGAGCGGCTCGCCCAGCGCGGGGTCGGCGGTGATCAGCTCCAGGAGGTCCTCCGCCATCGAGCCGTACCGGTTCAACAGGTGCTCCACGCGCACCACATGCAGCCCGGTCCTGGCCGCGATCCTCGCCCTAGCGTTCCACAGCGCCTTGTAGCCCTCGGCGCCGAGCAGCGGAACGTCCTCGGTGACGCAGGCCGCCACCCGCTGGTCGAGCGCGTGCACCGCCTCGTCGACGGCGTCCTTCGCCATCACCCGGTACGTCGTGTACTTTCCGCCGGCCACCACGACGAGGCCGGGCACCGGGTGCGCGACGGTGTGTTCGCGCGAGAGCTTGCTCGTGGCGTCCGACTCGCCGGCGAGCAGCGGCCGCAGGCCGGCGTACACGCCTTGGACGTCGTCCCGGGTCAGGGGCACCGCGAGCACGGAGTTGACGTGTTCGAGCAGGTAGTCGATGTCCGCGCTGGACGCGGCCGGGTGCGCCTTGTCGAGGTCCCAGTCGGTGTCGGTGGTGCCGACGATCCAGTGCCGGCCCCAGGGGATGACGAAGAGCACGGACTTCTCGGTCCGCAGGATCAGGCCGGTATTCGAGTGGATCCGGTCCTTGGGCACCACCAGGTGGATGCCCTTCGAGGCCCGTACATGGAACTGCCCCCTCTCCCCGATCAGCGCCTGGGTGTCGTCGGTCCACACCCCTGTCGCGTTGACGACCTGCTTGGCGCGGATCTCGTACTCCCCGCCCGCCTCTCCATCCTGCACCCGGGCACCGACCACGCGTTCGCCCTCGCGCAGGAAGCCCACCACCCGGGCCCGGTTGGCGACCTGCGCACCGTACGAGGACGCGGTGCGCACCAGGGTGGTCACATAGCGGGCGTCGTCCATCTGCGCGTCGTAGTACTGCAACGCTCCGACCAGCGCGTCCTTCTTCAACGCGGGGGCCACGCGCAGGGCGTGGCGGCGGCTCAGGTGACGGTGTGTCGGCAGGCCCCTGCCGTGGCCCGACGACAGGGACATCGCGTCGTAGAGCGCGACGCCGGATCCCGCGTACAGCCGCTCCCAGCCCTTGTGCTGGAGCGGGTAGAGGAACGGGACGGGCTTCACGAGGTGCGGCGCGAGCCGTTCGAGCAGCAGGCCCCGCTCCTTGAGCGCTTCGCGCACGAGGGCGAAGTCGAGCATTTCCAGATAGCGCAGCCCGCCGTGGATCAGCTTGCTGGAGCGGCTGGACGTGCCCGACGCCCAGTCCCGCGCCTCGACGAGGCCGGTGGCCAGGCCGCGGGTCGCCGCGTCGAGTGCCGTGCCGGCGCCGACCACCCCCGCGCCCACGACCAGCACGTCGAGCTCGCCCTCCGTCATGGCGGCGAGCGCATGTGCGCGCTGCTCGGGTCCCAGTGTCGCTGTCCTCACGGCATGCCTCCGGTTGGTCGGGGTGGTCCCGCAGACCGGGTGGTCTGGCTCACACACTCGATTCTGGACGGGACCACCGACATCGGCCACCGCCTGTGGACAACACTCGCTCCCCCACACCCTCCCAATGCCGCAAATCAGTCATATTTCCTCTTAGTCTGACATTCCGCACGCCCATTCTGTCCACAGGGCTTGCGCTCCATGTCCCCTCCGGCTAAGGGAAGGACGGTCACATGCCCGCAGACCTCGCCGTCATCGGACTCGGCCACCTGGGCCTGCCCCTCGCCCAAGCCGCCGTCGCCGCCGGCATCCAGACCGTCGGCCACGACACCGATCCACGAGCCGTCGCCGAACTCGCCGCGGGGCGCACTCCTGTCGACGGCTCGCTCACCCCGGCCGATCTGCGCCGCATGTCCGCGGGAGGCTTCCGCACCACGACCGACCCCGCCGAGCTGGGCCGGGTCCGTACCGCCGTCATCTGCGCCCCCACCTCCCTGGGTGCCGACCGCACCCTCGACCTGGGCGCGGTGGCCGACGCCGCACGGGCACTCGCCGGCCGGCTGCGGCCGCACACCACCGTCATCCTGGAGTCGGCCGGATACCCCGGAACCACCGAGGAATTCCTCCGCCCGCTCCTTGAAGAGGGATCCGGTCTGCGGGCCGGGCGCGACTTCCACCTCGCCTGCTCGCCGAGCCGCATCGACCCCGGCAACCGCACCCACAGCTTCGCCGCGACACCCAAGGTCATCGGCGGGCTGACCCCGGCCTGCACGGAATCGGCCGCCGCGTTCTACGGCCGCCTCACCGACAAGGTGGTGCGCGCCCGGGGGCTTCGCGAGGCCGAGATGTCCAAGCTGCTCGAAACCAACTTCCGGCACGTCAACATCGCCCTGGTCAACGAGATGGCCGTGCTCTGCCACGACATGGGCGTCGACCTCTGGGACGTCATCCGCTGCTCGGAGACCAAGCCGTTCGGCTTCCAGGCCTTCCGGCCGGGCCCCGGCGTCGGCGGCCACGGCATCCCGCTCGATCCGGCCCCGCTGCCCTACGCGGGCCTGCGCATGGTCGGCCTGGCGCGCGAGATCAACGCGCACATGCCCAGCTACGTCATCCAGCGCTCGACCACGCTCCTCAACGAGCACGGCAAGTCGGCACGCGGGGCCCGCGTCCTGCTCCTCGGCGTCACCTACAAGCCGGACTTCGCCGACGAGGAGGGCTCACCCGCCCAGGAGATCGCCGGACGCCTGATGGATCTGGGCGCGCAGATCACGTACCACGACCCGCTCGTGCCGACCTGGCGCGTGCGCGACCAGCCGGTGCCGCGCGCCGATTCGCTCTACGAGGCCGCCGCCCACGCCGATCTGACGGTGCTTCTCCAGCACCACCGCACCTACGACCTCCAGGGCCTCGCGGTCAAGGCACAGCTCCTCCTGGACACCCGGGGCGCGACCCCTGCGGGGGCGGCGCACCGGCTCTGATTCCAGCCTTTATTTATCCCCTACGCGAACGCGGATCGGCCTGTTACTCTTCGGGGCCGCTCAATCGCACAACCGTGCGCTTGTCCATGTTTGTTTCCAGGGGGAACGCGAAGATGAGCCAGTCCTTTCCGCCACCGCACCAGCCTCAGCAGCCGGGCCCGCTCGACCAGGCCCAGCCGCCGCAGGCCGGCGGTTTCGGTTACCCCATGGCGCCGCCGGCCGCTCCGGTGCGCAACAACTTCGCGCTCGGCCTGATCACCGCGATCGTCGCCGCCGTCGTCACGGCGGGCATCTACGGCGCGATCATCGGCGCCACCAAGCACGAGATCGGCTACGCGGCCGTGGCGGTCGGCTTCATCGTGGGCTTCGCGACCGGCAAGGCGGGCGGCCGCAACCCCGCGCTGCCCGTCCTCGGTGCCGTGCTCTCCCTGGTCGCCGTCTACTTCGGCCAGCTCCTCGGCGAGGCGATCATCGCCGCCAAGGAGCTGCCGGTGACCGTGTCGGAGCTGTTCTTCCAGCACTTCGGCCTCCTGAACGAGGCATGGAAGGCCGACGCCGACCCGATGACCTTCCTCTTCTTCCTGATCGCGGCCGTCGCCGCCTTCTCGGGCGCCAAGAGGGCCTCCGCCTGATCGGAACGCACGCCATACGGAAGGGCCCGGATCGATTGATCGATCCGGGCCCTTCCGTATGTGTGAAACGTCAGCGGTGCAGACGTCAGCGCTTGTGCTGCGCGTCCGCGACCGTGACCTCGACCCGCTGGAACTCCTTGAGCTCGCTGTAGCCGGTCGTCGCCATCGAGCGGCGCAGCGCGCCGAACAGGTTCATCGAACCGTCCGGGGTATGCGAGGGACCGGTGAGGATCTCCTCCGTGGTGCCCACGATGCCCAGGTCGACGAGCTTGCCGCGCGGCACGTCCTCGTGGACGGCCTCCATGCCCCAGTGGTGACCGCGGCCCGGCGCGTCGGTGGCGCGGGCCAGCGGGGAGCCCATCATCACCGCGTCGGCGCCGCAGGCGACGGCCTTCGGGATGTCGCCGGACCAGCCCACGCCGCCGTCCGCGATGACGTGGACGTAACGGCCGCCGGACTCGTCCATGTAGTCGCGGCGGGCCGCGGCGACATCGGCGACGGCGGTGGCCATCGGGACCTGGATGCCCAGGACGTTGCGGGTGGTGTGCGCGGCGCCGCCGCCGAAGCCCACCAGGACGCCGGCCGCACCGGTGCGCATCAGGTGCAGCGCCGCCGTGTACGTGGCGCAGCCGCCGACGATGACCGGAACGTCCAGCTCGTAGATGAACTGCTTCAGGTTGAGCGGCTCGGCCGCGCCCGAGACGTGCTCGGCCGAGACGGTGGTGCCGCGGATGACGAAGATGTCGACCCCCGCGTCCACGACCGCCTTGGAGAACTGGGCGGTGCGCTGCGGGGAGAGCGCGGCGGCGGTGACGACACCGGAGTCGCGCACCTCCTTGATGCGCTGCCCGATCAGCTCTTCCTTGATGGGCGCCGCGTAGATCTCCTGGAGGCGGCGGCTCGCGGTCGCCTCGTCGAGATCGGCGATCTCGTCGAGCAGCGGCTGCGGGTCCTCGTACCGGGTCCACAGACCCTCGAGGTTGAGCACGCCGAGGCCGCCCAGCTCGCCGATGCGGATCGCCGTCTGCGGCGAGACCACGGAGTCCATGGGGGCGGCCAGGAAGGGCAGCTCGAAACGGTAGGCGTCGATCTGCCAGGCGATCGAGACCTCCTTCGGGTCCCGGGTGCGCCGGCTCGGGACGATGGCGATGTCGTCGAACGCGTACGCCCTGCGGCCGCGCTTGCCGCGCCCGATCTCGATCTCAGTCACGTTGTGTGGGCCTTTCCCTCTACGTCTGCATGCTCCAGTATCCCCGACACACGGACGAGGGGCGGCCCCGGGAACTCCGGGACCGCCCCTCGGGCGCTCTGCGGGCGTCAGCGCTTGTTGTAGTTGGGCGCCTCGACCGTCATCTGGATGTCGTGCGGGTGGCTCTCCTTGAGGCCCGCCGAGGTGATCCGGACGAACCTGCCGTTGGCCTGGAGCTCGGGAACGGTACGCCCGCCGACGTAGAACATCGACTGGCGCAGACCGCCGACGAGCTGGTGGACGACGGCGGAGAGCGGGCCGCGGTAGGGCACCTGGCCCTCGATGCCCTCGGGGATCAGCTTGTCGTCGGTGGAGACGGTCTCCTGGAAGTACCGGTCCTTGGAGAACGAACGCTGGTCGCCGCGGGTCTGCATCGCGCCGAGCGAGCCCATGCCGCGGTACGACTTGAACTGCTTGCCGTTGATGAAGAGCAGCTCGCCCGGGGACTCCTCGCAGCCGGCGAGCAGCGAGCCGAGCATCACGGTGTCGGCGCCCGCGACCAGGGCCTTGGCGATGTCGCCGGAGTACTGGAGGCCGCCGTCGCCGATGACCGGGACGCCCGCGGCCTTGGCGGCGAGCGAGGCCTCGTAGATCGCGGTGACCTGCGGGACGCCGATGCCGGCGACGACGCGGGTGGTGCAGATGGAGCCGGGGCCGACGCCGACCTTGATGCCGTCGACGCCCGAGTCGATGAGCGCCTGGGCGCCGTCACGGGTGGCGATGTTGCCGCCGATGAGGTCGACGCCCGAGGAGTTCGACTTGATCTTGGCGACCATGTCGCCGACCAGGCGGGAGTGGCCGTGCGCGGTGTCGACGACGATGAAGTCGACACCCGCGGCGATCAGCGCCTGGGCGCGCTCGTAGGCGTCACCCGCGACACCGACGGCCGCGCCGACGAGCAGCCGGCCGTCCTCGTCCTTCGCCGCGTTGGGGTACTTCTCGGCCTTGACGAAGTCCTTGACGGTGATGAGGCCCTTGAGGATGCCCGCGTCGTCGACGAGCGGCAGCTTCTCGATCTTGTGGCGGCGCAACAGCTCCATGGCGTCGACGCCGGAGATGCCGACCTTGCCGGTGACGAGCGGCATCGGCGTCATGACCTCGCGCACCTGGCGGCTGCGGTCCGACTCGAAGGCCATGTCGCGGTTGGTGACGATGCCGAGCAGCTTGCCCGCCGCGTCGGTCACCGGGACACCGCTGATACGGAACTTGGCGCACAGCTCGTCCGCCTCGCGCAGCGTGGCGTCCGGGTGCACCGTGATCGGGTCGGTGACCATGCCGGACTCGGAGCGCTTCACCAGGTCGACCTGATTGGCCTGGTCCTCGATGGAGAGGTTGCGGTGCAGCACGCCGGCGCCGCCCTGACGGGCCATGGCGATGGCCATGCGCGCCTCGGTGACCTTGTCCATCGCCGCCGAGAGCAGCGGGACGTTCACCTTGACGTTCTTCGAGAGATACGAGGAGGTGTCGATCTGCTCCGGCGCCATGTCGGACGCGCCCGGCAGGAGCAGCACGTCGTCGTATGTCAGCCCGAGCGTCGCGAACTTCTCGGGCACTCCGTCGACGTTTGCAGTCATGACACCTTCCCCAATGGCCTTGATCGGTGCGGATGTCCATGCTAACGGGCTGTGCGGGTGTCTCATTCCACGAGCAAGATCATCACGATTCTTTGTACGTTCGCACGTGGATCCCGGGGGTTGGCGGGCGCACCCCGCGCCCATGGTTCGCCCCCGGCCGGCACCGCCCGCTGCTACTGCTCGGCCAGGGCGCGCAGGCGGCTCAGGGCGCGGTGCTGGGCGACGCGGACGGCGCCGGGCGACATGCCCAGCATCTGCCCGGTCTCCTCGGCGGTGAGGCCCACGGCGACCCGCAGCACCAACAGCTCCCGCTGGTTCTCCGGAAGGTTGGCGAGGAGCTTCTTGGCCCAGGCCGCGTCGCTGCTGAGCAGGGCGCGCTCCTCCGGGCCCAACGAGTCGTCGGGCCGCTCCGGCATCTCGTCGGAGGGCACGGCGGTCGAACCGGGGTGGCGCATCGCGGCGCGCTGGAGGTCGGCGACCTTGTGCGAGGCGATGGCGAAGACGAACGCTTCGAAGGGGCGCCCGGTGTCGCGGTAGCGCGGCAGCGCCATCAGGACGGCCACGCAGACTTCCTGGGCGAGGTCCTCCACGAAGTGGCGAGCATCACCCGGCAGCCGGTTCAGCCGCGTACGGCAGTAGCGCAGCGCGAGCGGGTGGACATGGGCGAGCAGATCGTGCGTGGCCTGCTCGTCGCCGTCGACAGCACGGTGCACGAGGGCACCGATGACCCCTTGCGCCGTAGCCTCGTCGTCGCGCATCGGTCCATGGTGCCCCGGGGGTGTCCCGTCCGTGGCACCGCGTCCGTAGTTGTGCACTGAAGCGTTATGAGCGGGTGCGCCGGAACCCATCCCCTGCACCCCCCTCCCGCTCGACCGACCTGTCCCCGAGGAACTCCACACCTACAAGGATGCGGCATCGCGGCGGAAGCAACACCTACTGCTGCCGTTCGCGGGGCGACCGGGCCCGTCCGCGGGGTGGCGGACGGGGCTCCGACCGGCTGTCGCACCTGCCGTCAGCGCACCAGGCCCCAGCGGAAACCGAGCGCGACGGCGTGCGCGCGGTCCGAGGCGCCGAGCTTCTTGAACAGACGCCGGGCGTGCGTCTTGACCGTGTCCTCCGAGAGGAACAGCTCACGGCCGATCTCGGCGTTGGAGCGGCCGTGGCTCATGCCTTCGAGCACCTGGATCTCCCGCGCGGTGAGCGTGGGCGCCGCGCCCATCTCGGCCGACCGCAGTCTGCGCGGGGCGAGCCGCCAGGTCGGGTCGGCGAGCGCCTGGGTGACGGTCGCGCGCAGTTCGGCGCGCGAGGCGTCCTTGTGCAGGTAGCCGCGGGCACCGGCGGCGACCGCGAGCGCGACCCCGTCGAGGTCCTCGGCGACCGTGAGCATGATGATCCGGGCGCCCGGATCTGCGGACAGCAGCCGACGGACGGTCTCCACGCCGCCCAGACCGGGCATGCGTACGTCCATCAGAATCAGGTCCGAGCGGTCGGCACCCCAGCGGCGGAGGACTTCCTCGCCGTTGGCCGCCGTCGTCACACGCTCGACGCCGGGCACGGTCGCAACCGCGCGGCGGAGCGCCTCGCGGGCAAGCGGGGAGTCGTCGCAGACGAGGACTGATGTCATGGCCGCCCTCCGCAGCTGATGCGCGTCACCTTGAGCCTCCAGGCTGGGTACATGTGTCACCTGAGCGATTGACGCTCTCGGACACCTGCCCGAGCGCTTGTTCTTTCAATCGCCTCCGCACTCTCAACGACGGTCACTCGAAAGAGTTACGGCTTCGGCGGGCACGTTCGGCACTCTACGTGAGGAAGCGTGCACACAGGAGAGTCTGGCGCGCCGTCCGCCCACCTTTTGGCGCTATGCCCCATTTAGCGGCTTTTCTTCCCTTTTGCTGGTGTCTGTGGCTAGATTCCCAATGAGTCATATTTACATCTACTTACACAAGAGATGTACCTTCGTCGGTACGTACGTTTCGGATGAGCCCCCGTGCGCACCCGTCCCGTACCGGCCCGCCCATCCGCGTCAGCACGGTTTCAAGGGGACAAGAGCAATGGCAGATTTCTCCCGCCTTCCCGGACCCAACGCCGATCTGTGGGACTGGCAGCTACTCGCCGCCTGCCGTGGGGTCGACAGCTCGCTCTTCTTCCACCCCGAGGGGGAGCGCGGCGCGGCGCGGAGTGCGCGCGAGAGTTCGGCGAAAGAGGTGTGCATGCGCTGCCCGGTGCGGGCGCAGTGCGCGGCCCACGCCCTCGCGGTGCGCGAGCCCTACGGGGTCTGGGGAGGGCTCACCGAGGACGAGCGCGAAGAACTCATGGGCCGGGCGCGCAACCGCCTGGTGTCGGCCGCCGCACCCATGACGGGCAGCATGGAGGCGCCTTGACGGCGGCGGAGCGGACCGGATCAGAAGAAACGTTCCTGCGCCGTTTGGCCCAGCACCGGCCGCACAGCGACGGCTCCGGGCCGCCGCGTTGTGAGGCACGCGGCGCCTAGTCGCGCGCCGCGGCCTTGGTGAGCTGGTCCAGGGTGGCCGCGACGGCCGGGACCTGGGCGAGGTCGGGCAGCGTGAGCGCGACGATCTCCCGCTCGACGGCGGGCTCGACGGTGACCGTACGCGCGCCCTTGGGCCGTACGGACTCGATGGCCAGCTCCGGCATCACCGCGACGCCCAGCCCGGCGCCCACGAGCCCGATCACCGCCGGGTAGTCGTCGGTCGCGAAGTCGATCCTCGGAGTGAAGCCTGACTCCTCGCAGACCTCCACCAGTTGACGCCGGCAGCGCGGACAGCCCGCGATCCAGGACTCGTCCGCCAGGTCCCTGATCGCGACGGCGCCGGCGTCGGCCAGCGGGTGCCCCTGCGGCACGAGGCCGACCAGCCGGTCGACGAGCAGCGGGCGCACCACCAGGTCGTCCCACTCGGTGGCGTTCGAGCCGTAGCGGAAGGCCAGCGCGATGTCGCAGTCGCCTTCGCGCAGCATCTCCACGGAGCGCGGCGGCTCGGCCTCGACGAGGGAGACCCGGGTGCCCGGGTGGGCGGCGCGCAGCGCGGCGAGCGCGGTCGGTACCAGCGTGGAGGAGCCGCTCGGGAAGGAGACCAGGCGCACCCGGCCGGCCCGCAGCCCCGCGATGGCGGCGACCTCCTCCTCCGCCGCGGTCAGGCCGGCCAGGATGCCGGACGCGTGCCGGACCAGGACCTCGCCGGCCTGGGTCAGGCGCATCTCGCGGCCGGTGCGGATCAGGAGCGGGGTCCCTGCGGAGGATTCGAGCGCCTTCATCTGCTGACTGACGGCGGGCTGGGTGCAGCCCAGCTCGCGGGCGGCCGCCGAGAAGGAGCCGGTGGCGGCGACGGCGCGCAGGACGCGGAGATGACGGGCCTCGATCATTCTTCGAGCATAAGCGAATCTTGGGGACGGCGAGAAAAAATGGAATGCGGCTTTGAGTTCGACTCGGCTAGCGTTCCCCCATGGAGCTTCTCTCTGTGAACGTGGGCCGCGCGAAGGCCGTCGACTACACCGACAACGAGGGCGGCCTCACAGGCGTGGACAAGCGCCCGGTGCACACCGCCGTCCGGGTGTTCGCGCCCGGCCCGCGCGGTGTGGGCGCCAGCGGCGTGGAGGGCGACGACGTCTGCGACCTGCGCTTCCACGGCGGCGACCACCAGGCCGTCTACGCCTATGCCCGTGAGGACCTGGACGCCTGGGAGAAGGAACTCGGCCGCGCCCTGCCCAACGGATCGTTCGGCGAGAACCTCACCATGTACGGCGTCGACGTCAACGACGCCCGGATCGGCGAGCGCTGGCGGATAGGGCGGTCCGCGGTCCTGGAGGTCGCCTCGGGACGCATCCCCTGCCGTACGTTCGCGAGCTGGCTGGACCAGAAGGGATGGGTGCGGCGCTTCACGCAGGCGGCCGTGCCTGGCGCGTACTTCCGGGTGATCGAGCCGGGCGAGATCCAGGCGGGCGACTCGGTCGAGGTGATCGAACGACCGGATCACGAAGTTTCGGTCGCGTTCTGGTTCCGTGCGTTCACGACGGAGCGGACGCTGATGCCGCGCGTCCTCGCGGCGGGCGACGCGCTGGAGCCCGAGGCACACGAGATGGTGCGGACGTATCTGACGAAGCACGGTTCCTAGCGGGGCCCGCGGCGGGCGGCGGTTCGGTGACGTTCAGACCGTTGTGGGCGGTTCGGTGGTGTCCGTGAAGGTTCACGGCGGTTCGGGGCCGCTGAGGCGTCGTCGAACCGGTGAACGCTCGTGAAGAAGTGCCGGAGAGACCGGTGGAGGCCGGTGAAGGGCGACGAAGAACCGCCGTCATTGCGGCAGTTCATGGCGGTCGGCACCGGTTCGGCGGCGGGGCGGGGCCGGTCATCGGGCGCCGGGCGGGGGCATTAACGTGCGCCTATGACGACTGCACTGATTACGGGAGCGACGGCCGGCATCGGTGCCGCGTTCGCGCGGCGCCTCGCGGCCGATGGACACGATCTGGTGCTGGTGGCCCGGGACGGCAAGCGGCTCAGCGAGCAGGCCACCGAGCTGCACGACCGGCACGGCATCGAGGCCGAGGTGCTGAGCGCCGACCTGTCGACGGAGGACGGGATCGCCGCGGTGGAGGCCCGTCTCTCGCTGCCCCGGCGGCCGGTCGACCTCCTGGTCAACAACGCCGGGTTCGGCAACAAGGGCCGCTATCTCGAAGTGTCCATGGCGGACGAGCTGACCATGGTGAAGGTGCACATCGAGGCGGTGCTGCGGCTGACCTCGGCGGCGACCGTCGCCATGCGCGAGCGCGGTCGCGGCGGTGTCGTCAACGTGGCCTCGGTCGCGGCCTTCGTACCGCGCGGCACCTATGGCGCGTCCAAGGCGTGGGTCGTGCAGTTCACCCAGGGCGCGGCCCGTGACCTCGCCGGGTCCGGAGTACGGCTCATGGCGCTGTGCCCCGGGTTCGTGAGGACCGAGTTCCACGAGCGGGCCGGGATGGGCACCGACAACATCCCGGGCTGGATGTGGCTGGACGCCGACAAGCTGGTGGCGGCCGCCCTCACCGACCTCGCGCGCGGCAAGACGCTCTCGATCCCCGACCCGCGCTACAAGGCGCTCATGGGCGCGGTGAAGCTGGCGCCGCGCGGCCTGCTCGGCGGGATCAGCTCGAAGACGGGCCGCAAGTACGGCCCCCAGTAACGGCGTACGGCTCCCAGCAGCGCATGCGGTCCCGTGCACCCATGACCGCGGACCCCTACCCCACCTCCCCCACGTGGACCGTCGGGGAGGTGGGGTCGAGCACCAGGCGCCGGGTGGTACCGCCCCGCCAGCTCACGCGGATGGTGTGGCCGGCGACCACGATGTCGGCGAGGGAGTGGACCGGGGCCAGCTCCGGTTCGGCGGTGAGCGAGGCGAGCGCGACGAACAGGGCCGGTGCCGTTCCGGTCTCGCCGTGCAGCGCCAGCACTTGCGAGTCCGGGCCGAACAGGGTTGATCCAGCGGCCAGTTGGCAGGCCTCCCCCGCATAGCCGTGCACGGGGTGGAGCTGGGCGGTGCGGCCGGGAGCGACGGCCCAGCCGGTCTGCCGGACGGGGGTGCCGGGGGCGGCGCCGGTCACCAGGTGGACGCGGACCTCGGCCCGGCCGTGCGCCAGGGTGACCGAGACGATCCGCACCCCCGGCGGCCCGGGTCGCGGCTCGGAAAGCGATGCGGCCCAGCCCGGTCCGTTGCCCAGCGAGACGGCGGGCCCCCGAGTGGTGGACGCGCCCTGGGAGAGCAGTCCGAAGTGGTTGTCGGGCACACCGTCCGAGGTGGGGCCGGTCCGGGTCGAGTAGGCGAAGCGGGCATAGCAGGGGTCCTCGTCCTTGCCGCCGTCCACATGGTTGTTGGTGCCGTGGTTGTGGAGGCGGACCAGGCCGTCCGCCGCGGTCGACTGGATCAGCAGACCGGGCGGGCCGAGGGTGCGGGTGGCGTCGGCGGTCTCGGCGGGCAGCGGCTCCTCGACCGCCGTCCAGGCCGGGTGCTCGGGCGGAAGCAGCAGCCCGAGATAGCCCTTGGCCGCCCAGTACGGGGAGGCCGGGCCCGAGTAGTTCTGGATCACCGGCGGGTACGGGCCGTGCCAGCCCAGGGTGAGCAGCCCTGCGGCGTCGGTGGCTCCCGCACCGGCCGGCCGGTCGAGGAAGTACTTCAGGGTGCCGGAGGCCAGGCGGCGGGTGGCGCCGGGGGTGAGCGGGGTGTGGCCGGTGAGCGTGCCGAGCCAGGGCGCGGCCGCGGCGGCGAACCGGTAGGTGAGCGAGCGCCCGTACGGCATCGGCGCGCCGTCGGCACCGAACAGGCGGCTGTGGGCGTCGAGTTGCGCGCGCAGCCGGGGACCGTAGCGGGCCAGGAGTTCCTGGTCGCCGGCGAGATGGGCGTGCAGAACGGGATAGAAGTGGAGGGCCCAGGCGTTGTAGTGGTCGAAGGAGCGGTTCGGGCCGTCGCTGTACCAGCCGTCGCCGAGGTACCACTGGTCGATGCGTTCCAGGGCGCGCTCGATGGTGGCCGCGGCCCGGTCGGTCTCGATGCCGGCGTCCTGCAGGAAGCCGGCGACGGTGAGGCCGAACAGCCACCAGTTGTTGTCGACCGGGGACGGCCCGAGGACGGGCAGCAGCCAGTCGACGACGCGCCGGCGTACGCGGTCGTCGAGCGTGTCCCACAGCCAGGGGCGGGTGAGCCGGAGTCCCAGGGCGACGGAGGCCGCCTCGACGACGGCCTGCCGGACATGGGTGGGCGCCGGCCAGGCGTCGGGAGACGCCGTGTCCAACGCGCCGCTCGCAAGCGGATGTCGTGTGCCCGCGGCCAGGCCCTCGGCATACCGCTCCAGATGGCCGTGCGGATCGTCGCCCCTGGCCCCGGCCACCCGGAAGGCGGCAAGGAGCCAGGTGCGGGCATAGCCTTCCAGTCCGTCCGAGCGCGGCCCCGACCAACTGGGCCGCGCACCGGGCAGATTGATCAGGCCCCCGCCGGGCGAGGCGTGGGCCCGTACGGCCAGCAGGAGCCGGTCCGCCGACCGCTCCCAGTGCTCGCGGGTCCAGCCGGTGTAGGGGCTGAGCTCACGGTTCTCGGGCGCGACGAACATGGTGCGGTGCTCCTCGGAGGCGGGGGTGCGGGAGGGCCGGGCTGGATGTGGGGCGGCGGCGTCTGCGTCGTCGGGACCTGCGCGCCAGGTCCACGGTCGGGAGCCTGCGCGAAATATCTGGGAACTTAGAACCCGGTTTGATCGAACGTCAATGGGTCAGACCGAATGATCGAAACTCCTGTCGTTCGATCACGCCGTACTAGGGTCATGGCCCACCGGGGCCACCACACCGCGAAGGGGATGCCGCCGTGCGTGAAAGCGCTGCTGAACGTCATGACCGACTGCTGGAACTGGTGCGCCGGCACGGCACGGCCCGGGTCTCCGATCTCGCGGCCCGGCTGGGCGTCTCACCGGTGACCGTGCGGCGTGACGTGGAGTTCCTGGCCACCGAGGGCCGCCTCGACCGGGCGCACGGCTCCGTCTCCTGGCCGGACGCGGGGAACACCGCCTCGGCGGCCGGCCTGCCCGCGGGAACCCCGCGCCAGGACCGCGGCCCCGGCGCCACCGCCCCCGCCGGCTCGCGCGAGCTCGTCATCGGCATGCTCGCACCCAACGCCACGTACTACTTCGCCGAGGTCATCCGGGGTGCGCACGAGGCGGCGGCGGCCGCCGGGGCCCGGCTCGTCCTGCGGATCTCGGACTACCGGCCGCAGGAGGACGCGGGCCGGGCGGCCGGGCTGCTCGCCGCCGGGGCCGACGGCCTGCTGATCGCGCCGGGTTGGAAGGAGCCGGACGACCCGGTCGAGCACGGCGCCTGGATCGCCGGGCTCCCGGTGCCGACGGTGCTCCTGGAGCGGCGCGGGGTGCCGGGCAGCGAACTCGACGATCTTGACCGGGTCTGCTCCGACCACGGCCACGGCGTGCTCGTCGCGGTGCGCCACCTGCTCGGGCTCGGCCATCCGACACCCCTGCTCGTGGCGCGGTCCGACAGCCCCACCGCGATCGCGGTACGGGCCGGATACCGGCACGCGCTCGACGCGCTGGGCCTCAAGTCGCCGCTCCCCGTGATCGATTCGGTCTCGGCGGAGGCGGATCCGAGCGGGTTCGAGGGGGCGGTGCGGGCGGTGCGTACCGCGGTCGCGGAGGGCAGCGCCACGGCGGCGCTCGTCCACAACGACGTGGATGCCATCCGGCTCGTGCAGCGCCTGGCCGAACTGGGCGTACGGGTCC
The DNA here is from genome assembly GCF_026343295.1 of Streptomyces sp. NBC_00083. GTDB lineage: Bacteria > Actinomycetota > Actinomycetes > Streptomycetales > Streptomycetaceae > Streptomyces. The sequence continues at coordinate 258,926 of NZ_JAPELY010000002.1, read as the reverse complement.
CGGACGACTTGGCGCTCGTGGCGTACGACGACGAGGTGGCGGCCCTCGCGGACACCCCGCTGACCGCGGTCGCCCCGCCCAAGCACGAGGTCGGACGGTACGCGGCCGAGCTGCTGATCGAGCGGCTGCGCGGCACGGCGGCGCACGGCCCCGGCGGCGAGGCGGCCCCTCGGCGCCATGTCGACCTGCTGCCGAGGCTGCGCGTGCGGGCCTCGTGCGGAGCGCCCTCCGAACCCCTGCGGAGTGCGGCGAGCGCACCGTGAGCCCACACGAGCGGCTCCACGGAAGGCCCCGCGAGCCGACCGCCCCGTGCTCGGGCCCGAGAGATGGTCGAGCGAACCCGGCCCGCCCGTGGGCGAACCCGCCCCGCCACTAGGCGAACCCAGGGCAACCCGCTGGGCCACCCCCTGAGCGTTCAATCTCAGCCCGCGAACATTCACTCACTCTCTGATCTTTTTTCGATCAATCGAACTTTCGCTCTTGACTTCGGTCAGAACTGGGCCAAGGATCGCGGCCATCGCCTCGTCCCCTCACGTTCAGGAGCCGTTCCGTGAGCCGCAGTTGGACCAGATCGACCTCCGCCCTCGTCGGCACCGCCACCGCTCTCGCCGTGCTCACGGCCTGCGGCGGCGGGGACAGCAAGACGAGCGACGCGGGCAAGGGCACCGCCGACAAGCCCGTCACCATCACGTTCTGGGCCTGGCAGAAGGGCACCAAGGACGTGGTGGACGCCTTCAACGCGTCCCACAAGAACATCCACGTGAAGTTCGAGGAGATCCCCTCCGGCAACGCCGGCGGCTACGCGAAGATCTCCAACGCCGTGAAGGCGGGCAACGCGCCCGACCTCGTCACCGTCGAGTACCCGATGCTCCCCGAGTTCGTGAGCCAGGGCTCGTTCCAGGACATCAGCAAGTACGTCACCGACGACGTGAAGAAGCAGTTCCTGCCGCAGGCGATCCAGCAGACGACGCTCGGCGGCAAGAACTGGGCGATCCCCTTCGACGCGGCACCGCAGGCGTACTTCTACCGCAAGGACTTCTTCGAGAAGAACAAGATCGAAGTCCCCAGGACCTGGGCCGAGTTCAAGGAGGCCGCACAGAAGGCCAAGGCCGCCGACCCCAAGGCCCGCATCGGCACGTTCTTCCCCGACGACCCGACCACGTTCGAGGCGATGGCCTGGCAGGCCGGCGCCCAGTGGTTCAAGGCCGACGGCGACACCTGGAAGCTCAACACCGCCGACGCCGCCACCAACAAGGTCGCCGCCTACTGGCAGGGCCTGCTCGACGACAAGCTGGTGCAGAACGCGGTCTCCTTCAGCCCCGAGTGGACGGCGTCGCTCAAGGACGGCTCCACCGTCGGCTATCTCGGCGCCTCGTGGGGCGCGGGCGTGCTCAGCGGAACAGTGCCGGACCAGAGCGGCAAGTGGGCCGTGGCCCCCGTCCCCACCTGGGACGGCAAGCCCGCCAGCGGCATGCTCGGCGGCTCCACCTGGGCGGTGACCAAGGGCAGCACCAAGACCGAGGCCGCCCTCGAATTCGCCCAGTGGATGTCGACCACCGAGGCGGGCATCGACGCACGCATCAAGTCCGGTACGTCGAGCGCCTTCCCGGCCGACATCGCGCTGCGCCCGGCCGCGAAGAAGGCGTTCGACGCGAAGTTCTACACCGGCCAGGACGTGTACCAGCTCTTCGACGCCGCGGGCGGCTCGATCAACGCCAACTGGGGCTGGGGCCCGAGCATGGGCACCACCAACACCACGCTCAAGGATCAGCTCGGCAAGGTCGCCGGCGGTTCCGTCACGATCACCGACGCGATCAAGGCCGCGCACGACGCGACCGTGACCGAGCTGAAGAAGCGCGGGCTGAAGGTCGAGGGCTGACCGGATGAGGACGAAGCGGCGCGCCGGCCCGCCCGGTTCCGGTACGGCCGGCACCCCGGCCGCCCCGGGCCCGGCCGGCGAGCAGGGCGACCGCCCGACCCCGGCGGACGACGACGCAACGACACCCGTACGCACCGGGGCACCCGGCTCCGCGCAGGCCGACACCCCGGCCGCACCGGAGCCGGCCGGCGAGCAAGGCACCCCCGGCCGTCAAGGCGTCCCAGGCGGTCAAGGCGCATCCGGCCGCCCCGGGCTCGGCCCAGCCCGCCGTTCCGCCCGCCCCGCCTCCCGTCTCCGCAAGGGGCCCCGCGGCGCACGCAGCCGCACCAACGCCGCCGCCGGCGTGCTGCTCAGCCCGTTCTTCGTCCTGTTCACCGCCGTGACGGTGGTGCCGATCGGGTACGCGATCTGGCTGAGCCTGTTCACCGAGAAGCAGTCGGGGCTCGGGTTCGGCGGCGCCACGACCGTGTTCAGCGGGCTCGACAACTACACGGCGGCGCTGGGCGACCGTGCCTTCCGCGAGGGCTTCTGGGTGCTCGCCGGCTACTGCGTGGTCTACATCCCGCTGATGGTCGGCGGCGCCCTCGCGCTCGCGCTGCTGCTCGACTCGACGCTGGCCCGCGCCCGCCGTTTCTTCCAGCTCGCCCTGTTCCTGCCGCACGCGGTGCCCGGCATCATCGCCGCGCTGGTCTGGGTCTACCTCTACACCCCGGGCCTCAGCCCGGTCGTGAAGGCGATGAACTCCGGCGGCATCGGCTTCGACTTCTTCTCCTCCGGCGGCACGCTCCCCTCCGTCGTCAACATCGCCCTGTGGGAATGGCTCGGCTACAACATGGTCATCTTCTACGCGGCGCTCCAGGCCATCGACCGCTCCGTCCTGGAGGCGGCCAGGATGGACGGCGCGGGCGAGTGGCGCACCGCGTTCGGCATCAAACTGCCGCTGATCCGGAGCTCGTTGGTGATGGTGGCGCTCTTCACCGTCATCGGCTCGCTCCAGCTCTTCACCGAGCCGCTCATCCTCAACCAGGGCGGCAGCTCCACGGTCACCTCCACCTGGACGCCCAACATGTACGCCTACACCGCCGCGTTCAGCCGTAACGACTACGGGCTCGCCGCCGCCTCCGCCGTGCTCCTCGCGCTCGCCGCGGCCCTGCTCTCCTTCGTCGTCACCCGCCTCACCAACCGGAAGGGGGCCACGGCGTGACCTCCTCCACCGCCACGGGACCCCGGCGGCCGTCGAGCCGCTGGCTGTCCAGGACCGCGGTCAACGGCGCGCTCCTGCTGTCCGTCCTCTACACGCTCTTCCCCCTGGTGTGGCTGGTCACGGCCGCCACCAAGGACACCGGCAGCCTGCTGTCCGGCGAGGCCTTCTCCTTCAAGGGCTTCGACCTGGGCCACAACCTGTCGCAGCTCGCGGCGTACAACGACGGCGTCTACTTCCGCTGGTACCTCAACTCCCTGCTCTACGCGGGCGCGGGCGCGGCCATCTGCGCGCTGGTCTCCGTCGCCGCCGGGTACGCCTTCGACAAGTACGCCTTCCGCGGCAAGGAGAAGCTGTTCGGTGTCGTGCTGCTCGGCGTGCTCGTGCCGACCACGGCGCTCGCCCTGCCCATGTACCTGCTGGCGAGCAAGGTCGGCCTGGTCAACACGTACTGGTCGGTTCTGATACCCGTTCTGGTCAATCCGTTCGGGGTGTATCTGTCCCGCGTGTTCAGCGCGAGCTACATCCCCGGCGAGGCGCTGGAGGCCGCCCGTATCGACGGCGCCGGCGAGCTGCGCACCTTCTGGTCGATCGGTCTGCGCATGGTGATGCCGGGCTTCGTGACCGTCTTCCTCTTCCAGTTCACCGCGATCTGGAACAACTTCTTCCTCCCCCTGGTCATGCTCAGCGACCAGAAGCTCTTCCCGCTGAGCCTCGGTCTGTACGCCTGGAACAGCAACACCCATGCCGAGCCGAGCTACTACCCTCTCGTCGTCACCGGCTCCCTCCTCGCCGTCATCCCCCTGATCGTCGCCTTCGTCTCCCTCCAGCGGCACTGGAAGGCCGGACTCACCGCCGGCAGCCTCAAATGACCGGCCCGGAGACCCCGTTACCCCCCGGCCAGCGCCTCGTGAGGAGCCCGAGTCCCACCATGCACCACACCACTGACAACCGGCCCGCCCTGCTGCTCGCGATGGGCCCCGGCATCGCCGGCCACCTTCTCGCCGACCGCCACCGCACCCGGCTCGCCGCCCTCACCCGTACCGACCCGCACCTCGTCGCGCACGACCTGGCGGCGCCCACGGCGGCGGTCGCGAAGGCCCTCGCCGATGCCGAGGTCCTGCTCACCTGCTGGGGCGCTCCCCCGCTCACCGCGGACGTCCTGGACGCGGCCCCGCGCCTGCGCGCGGTCGTCCACGCGGCGGGCTCCGTCAAGCACCACATCACCGACGCCTGCTGGGAGCGCGGCATCGCGGTGACCTCGGCCGCCGCGGCCAACGCCCTGCCGGTCGCCGAGTACACGCTCGCCGCGATCCTCTTCGCGGGCAAGGAGGTGCTGCGCTCCGCCCAGCGCTACGCCGAGCTGCGCACCGCGCCCGCGTGGCTGAGCAGGACCGAGCACACCGGCAACTACCGGCGCACCGTCGGCCTGGTAGGCGCGTCACGCATCGGGCGGCGCGTGATCGAGCTCCTGCGCCCGTTCGACTTCGAGGTCCTTCTGTACGACCCGTACATCGACGGAACCGAAGCGGCGTCCCTAGGCGTTGAACAGGTGTCCCTGGACGCGCTGTGCGCCCGCAGCAGCGTCGTCTCCGTCCACGCGCCCCAGCTTCCCGAGACCCACCACATGATCGACGCGCGCCGGCTCGCCCTGATGCCGACGGGCGCCACGCTGATCAACACCGCCCGCGGCTCCCTGGTGGACGAGCCGGCCCTGCTCGCCGAGCTCCTCTCGGGCCGTCTGCACGCGGTCCTGGACGTGACGGAGCCCGAACTGCCGCCCCGCGAAAGCCCGTTGTACGACCTGCCCAACGTGCTGCTCACCCCGCACATCGCCGGCTCCCTCGGCAACGAGCTGTACCGCATGGCGGATCAGGCCCTGGACGAGGTGGAGCGCTTCGCGGCCGGCCTGCCGTTCGCGGACCCGGTGCACCCGGCGGCCCTGCACCACTCGGCGTGACTCACGGCCACCCCGCCAAAGGGGCGATATATCACTAAACTGGTGATATCGCCCCCATAGTCATCCGGGAGGAGTCATGACGTTCACGCAGGTGATCGACTTCAGGACCGAGCACTTCGGTGACCTGGACCGGCTCATGGACCGTTGGATCGATCAGACCAAGGGCAGACGGACCGCCTCCCACAGCCTCATCGGCAAGGACCGCGCCGACCGGAACCACTTCGTCGAGATCATCGAGTTTCCGTCGTACGAGGAGGCGATGGCCAACTCCAAGCTCCCGGAGACCGACCGGATCTTCGCGGAGATGGTCGCGCTGTGCGACGGCGCGCCCACCTTCACGGACCTGGATGTGGTGCGCAACGACCAGTTGAACGCGTCAACCGCCCGCCGCTTCTTCCACGAGATCGCCTCGGGCGGCAACCTCGACGCCATCGGTGAGGTGTTCGCCGACGACTACGCCGACCACGATCCGCTCAAGGACGAGGACACGGTCGTCGGCTCCGACGGGATCCGCTCCGACGTCGCCGGGTGGAGGGCGGCCTTCGACTTCACCTTCGAGCTCGACCGGCAGATCTGCGAGGGCGACGACGTGGTGACGCTGTGGACCCTGCGGGGCACCCACACCGGCGAGTTCATGGGGTTCGCGGCCACCGGCAGACCGTTCAGCGTGACCGGCACGACGATCTTCCGGTTCAAGAACGACCTGATCCAGGAAGGCTGGTGGCACTGGAACGCCATGACGCTGATGAAGCAGCTGGGCCTCTCGGGCTGAACGGCCGGCCACCGCGACGGAGAAGGCCCCCGCCCCGCCGGAACGGCGGGAGCGGGGGCCTTCGCGCGTGGTGCGGGCCCGACGTCCAGGACGTCAGTGGGAGTGGCCGTGACCGTGGCCGTGACCGGCCTCGGGCTCCTCCTCGGCCGGCTTCTCGACGACCAGGGTCTCGGTCGTGAGCAGCAGGGAGGCGATGGAGGCGGCGTTCTCCAGGGCGGAGCGGGTGACCTTGACCGGGTCGATGACGCCGGCCTTGACCAGGTCGCCGTACTCGCCGGTCGCGGCGTTGAAGCCGAAGCCCTTGTCGAGCTCGCTCACCTTGGAGGTGATGACGTAGCCCTCGAGGCCGGCGTTCTCGGCGATCCAGCGCAGCGGCTCGACGACGGCGCGGCGGACGACGGAGACGCCGGTGGCCTCGTCGCCGGTCTTGTCGAGGTTGCCCTCGAGGACCTTGGCGGCGTGCACCAGAGCGGAGCCACCACCGGAGACGATGCCCTCCTCGACCGCGGCGCGGGTCGCGGAGATGGCGTCCTCCAGACGGTGCTTGCGCTCCTTGAGCTCGACCTCGGTGGCGGCACCGACCTTGATCACGCAGACGCCGCCGGCGAGCTTCGCGAGGCGCTCCTGGAGCTTCTCGCGGTCCCAGTCGGAGTCCGTGGCCTCGATCTCGGCCTTGATCTGGTTGACACGGCCCTCGACGTCGCCGCTGTTGCCACCGCCGTCGACGATCGTGGTGTCGTCCTTGGTGATGGTGACGCGGCGCGCGGTGCCGAGCACCTCGAGACCGGCCTGGTCGAGCTTGAGGCCGACCTCTTCGGCGATGACGGTCGCACCGGTGAGGGTGGCGATGTCCTGGAGCATGGCCTTGCGGCGGTCGCCGAAGCCCGGGGCCTTGACGGCCACGGCGTTGAACGTGCCGCGGATCTTGTTGACCACCAGGGTGGAGAGCGCCTCGCCCTCGACGTCCTCGGCGATGATCAGGAGCGGCTTGGAGGCGCCGCCCTGGATGACCTTCTCCAGGAGCGGGAGCAGGTCCTGGATCGAGGAGATCTTGCCCTGGTTGATCAGGATGTACGGGTCGTCGAGGACGGCCTCCATACGCTCCTGGTCGGTGACCATGTAGTGCGAGAGGTAGCCCTTGTCGAAGGCCATGCCCTCGGTGAACTCCAGCTCCACACCGAAGGTGTTGGACTCCTCGACGGTGATGACACCGTCCTTGCCGACCTTGTCCATGGCCTCGGCGATGAGCTCGCCGATCTGCTTGTCCTGGGCGGACAGCGCGGCGACGGCGGCGATGTCGGTCTTGTCCTCGATCGGACGGGCGGTCGCGAGGAGCTCCTCGGACACGGCCTTGACCGCGGCGTCGATGCCCTTCTTCAGGGCGGCCGGGGACGCGCCGGCGGCGACGTTGCGCAGACCCTCGCGGACCAGCGCCTGGGCCAGCACGGTCGCGGTGGTGGTGCCGTCACCCGCGATGTCGTTGGTCTTGGTCGCCACCTCCTTGACGAGCTGGGCGCCGAGGTTCTCGTACGGGTCGTCGAGCTCGACCTCGCGGGCGATGGTGACACCGTCGTTGGTGATGGTCGGGGCGCCGAACTTCTTGTCGATGACGACGTTGCGGCCCTTGGGGCCGATCGTCACCTTCACCGTGTCGGCAAGCTTGTTGACGCCGCGCTCAAGGGCGCGACGGGCGTCCTCGTCGAACTTCAGGATCTTCGCCATGGGAGCGGTTCAGCCCTCTCGAAAACTCGGGTTAATGACACTGCGCCCCTCGCCGCCCGGCAATCAGCGGGGTGACCAGGGGCGCAGCTCTCAAAGCATTCGCTTCGAAGAAGTACTTCGATGAATTACTTCGGTGAATTACTTCTCGATGATCGCGAGCACGTCGCGAGCCGAGAGGACGAGGTACTCGTCGCCGTTGTACTTCACCTCGGTGCCGCCGTACTTGCTGTACAGAACGACGTCGCCGACCTTGACGTCGAGCGGCAGGCGCTCGCCGTTCTCGAAGCGGCCCGGACCCACAGCGAGGACGGCGCCCTCCTGGGGCTTCTCCTTCGCGGTGTCCGGAATGACCAGGCCGGAGGCCGTGGTCTGCTCGGCGTCGAGCGGCTGGACCACAATGCGGTCCTCAAGCGGCTTGATGGCAACCTTGGAGCTGGCGGTCGTCACGATCCGGTCTCCCCCTTCGGAGATCTCACGGGGTTAACTGTTTGGGGTGGCGACCAGGTGGATCCGTCGTCGCGGGTGCCGGACCTGCCCGTCGCTGTGTTGGCACTCTCCGGTGGGGAGTGCCAGAAGCGAGACTAGGACGGCGGTTAGCACTCGGTCAAGCGGAGTGCCAATCTCGCGCCTGCGCGGCGGACCGCTCCGGGGACGCCGGGCCGTCGGCGCCGCGCCCGCACCACGGGCCGCGGGGCTCAACTGGCCTCCCTGTCCTAGGAGTTGACCCGCGAGGGCGGACGGCGCCGGCCGACAGCGGGGCGACCCGCGCGGCGACCGCTCACAGATAGTCCTCCAGGCGGCCCACGGTGAAGCCGCGGGCGCGGATGTGTTCGAGCACCTGCGCGGTCATGCGGGCCGTGCTCGCACCGGGCCCCGGCAGCCGGGTCCGCACGATGTCCCCGGGGCGCAGCATCCGGGCACCCTCGGCGTAGCGCAGTCCGTCGGCCGTCATCGTGACGCGGGCCAGCACCAGCGCGCGCACCCCGCACTCCTTGGCGGCGCGTACGGTGCGCGCGTCGTAGGAGCCGTACGGCGGCCGGAACAGCCGCGGGCGGGTCCCGTACCGGGCGGCGAGCCGGTCCTGCTGACCGCAGATCTCGGCCCGCTGGCGGGCGTAGCCCAACGTCCGCAGATCGGGGTGGCCGAGCGTGTGGCTGTAGATCCCGGCACCCAGGGCACGCAGGGCGTCGACGCGGGCGCGGGCGGCGAGGGCGGCAGCCGTCGTGCCGGCGTCGGAGGCCGAAGCGGCGGCGGCACCCTGATCGGCATGCGCGCCGGTGCCGGAACCGGCGTCGGCGCGGGCCTCGTCGCCGGCGAGGAAGAGGGCGACGGGCAGCCGGAGGTCACGGACCATGCGGGGGAAGGCGGGGTCCGTGAGCGGCCCGTCGTCGTAGGTCAGGAAGACCACCTTGGCCCGCACGGGTACCCGGTCGACGACGAACGGCACCCCGGGCCCGCCCCGGCCCTCCGTCGGCCGGGGTGCGGGCCCGAGCGGGGCGGCGAGGCCCCAACGCCGGGCGGCGGCCATGCGCGCGTCGGAACCGGGGGGCGGCACGGTGTGCCGGGCGGCCTTGCGCCCGAGCCGTTTGAAGGGGGCGACGGGCGCGGTCGGCTCCGAGCAGCCGGCCAGCGGCCCGAGCAGCGCGCAGGCCGCGAGCAGTCCGGCCAGGGCGGCCCGGAACCGGCGCGCCCGCCTCACCTCGGCTCCCCGGACCGGCTCACACGTAGTCCTCCAGACGGGCCACGGCGTACCCCTTGTCCGTGATCACCTTCATGACCTGGCGGACCATGTCGGGCATGGTCCCGTTCCAGTCAGCGCGCCCACGGAAGTGGGTCAGGATGATGTCGCCGGGGTGCAGGTCCTGGTCCCACTCGCGCCACTCCATGTGGTCGGTGAAGGCCTCCTCCGCCCACAGGGGCGCGGCCTGGATCCCGCACGACTGGGCGGCCTTGAGGGTGTCCTCGTTGTAGTTCCCGTACGGCGGCCGGAACAGCCGGGGACGCTTGCCGGCCCACTGGCCGATCTTGTCCTGCTGGTCGCAGATCTCGTGCCGCTGCTCGTCGTAGGAGAGCGCCGGCATGTACCGGTGGTTCAGGGTGTGGTTGTTGAGCGTGACCCCGAGGCCCTGCATCTTCTTGAAGTACTCGTGGTTGTCCTTCACGAGGTAGTCGCTGAGGAACGCGCTGTAGGGGATGCGCAGTTCCTGCATCATCTTCAGGAAGGTCGGGTCCTTCTCGGCGCCGTCGTCGATCGTCAGGAAGACGATCTTGTCCTTGGTGGGGACGGTGGTGAAGACGGGCGGCAGCGAGTCGCCGCCGTCGGTCTCGAACCCCGGCCGGTTCTTGATCTTCGGCTTGACGGCGGGCGCGGCCGGCGCGAGCAGCGGGGCCTTGGCCAGCCCCCACTTCTTGACGGCGGCGAGCCGGGCGGTCTCGGCCTGCTTGAGCTGCTCGGCCTGGCTGACGGGCCGCTGCTTGGCGGCCTGCGGCCCCGGCCGGCCCGCGCCCGCTTCCTCGGAGGAGCAGGCGGAGGCGAGCAGGGCGGCGGCGAGGGTCAGAACGGCGCAGGCGGCCTTGGTTCTGATTTTTCCCTTTTGTCGTACTAGTTGCATGGCGTCGGATCCTGTCAGGCGCGGGCCCCGCCGCCCGTACGACACCGCGATCACGGGCCCACCATCGCCCGCCTGGCCCACAGCGGGGCCGCCGCTGGACGACAATGACGGGGTGAACGACCTCGACACCTTCGCCCTGCTGCTGGCCGACGAGGGCCGCGCCCTGCTCGCATCCCTGCGGGAGTACGACCCCTCCCAGGAACTCGCGGTCGCCACCCGGCTGCGCCGCGACCACGACGCTGCGCTGGTGTCGGCGGCGCTGGGGCAGGCGCGGCTGCGGCAGCGGGCGGTGGCGAAGTTCGGCGCGCAGGACGCACACCGGATGTTCTTCACGCCCAACGGTGTCGAACAGTCGACGCGCACCTCGGTCGCCACCCACCGCGCGCGGGCCTTCGCCTCGCGGGGGGTACGCAGCGTCGCCGACCTGTGCTGCGGCATCGGCGGAGACGCGCTCGCGCTGGCGCGGGCCGGGATCTCGGTCCTCGCGGTCGACCGCGACCCGCTGACGGCGGCGGTGGCCCGCGCCAACGCGGCGGCGCTGGGCCTCGCGGAGCTGATCGAGGTGCGCTGCGCGGACGTGACCGAGATCGACACGGCGCCGTACGACGCGGTCTTCGTCGATCCCGCCCGGCGCGGGGGGCGGGGCCGCATCTTCGACCCCGAGGCGTACTCGCCCCCGCTCTCCTGGGCGACCTCGGCGGCCCTCGCCGCGCCCTTCGCGGCGCTGAAGATCGCGCCCGGCATCCCGCACGAGGCGATCCCGCCGCAGGCCGAGGCGGAGTGGATCTCGGACGGGGGCGATGTGAAGGAGGCGGTGCTGTGGTTCGGCACGGGCGTGACGCCGGGCGCGGTCCGCGCGACCCTGCTGCCCGCGTCCGCCTCGCTGTGGACGGCCGCGCCGCTCGCCGCGCCGCCGGTGGGGCCGGTGGGGCGCTATCTGTACGAGCCGGACGGTGCGGTCATCCGCGCGCATCTGGTCGCCGAGGTCGTCGAGCGGTGCGGGGGGCGGCTGATCGACGAGACGATCGCGTACGTGACGAGTGACGAGCGGTACGCGTCGCCGTACACCTCGGCGTACGAGATCACCGATCAACTCCCGTTCAACCTAAAGAAGTTGAAGGCGTTGCTGCGGGAGCGGGAGGTGGGGGTGCTGACGGTGAAGAAGCGGGGGTCGGCGGTGGAGCCGGAGGAGATCCGGCGCCGGGTGCGGCCGAAGGGGCCGAACGCGGCGACGGTCTTCCTCACCCGGGTAGCCGGCGCCCCCACCATGCTCGTAGGCCACCCGGCCCCCTGACCCGGTCGACGCCGGGTGCCCTACAGGGGGCGCGAGGCTGCAGCCTTTGCGCGGCTCCGCCGCGGCGGGCGCGGGCTGCGACTCCGGGTGCCCTACAGGGGCGCGGGGAACTGCGCGAGACGCGGGCACGGTCCGCACCCGAAAGCGGGGTTGCTGGGGCTCCGCCCCAGACCCCGAGATGACCCCACCCCACCCCTTCCCGAAACCCTCCGGGGGCAGGAAAGGGGCCGAGGTACAGACCCCTGGGGCTCCGCCCCAGACCCCGTTCGCGCCCGAAAGGCGCTCGTCCTCAAACGCCGGACCGGCTGAGGATGCCGCTAGCACGCACCCTGCCAAGGGGGAGGGATGCCGACGCCGGGCACCCTGCCAAGGGCAGCCCACCCAGGGGCGCGGGGAACTGCGCGGGTGGGGTCAGGCCAGGTCCGTGAGGTCTTCCGCGTAGATCTGCGCGAGAGGCTGAGGCCCCACGTACTGCTGACAGTTGCACCGCCCCGACTCGAACCGCAGCGGCTTCTTGTTCTCGTCCCAGGCGACCGGAACCTCAACCCGCTCATGACACTTCCCACCCTTGTCATGCTTGGCCAAGTGGTGCGTGCACCCGCACACCGGCTCCGGCGGCTTGTGCGCGGCCTCCACGGCGAGCCGTTCCTGCTTGGCCGCCTCCAGCCGCTCCATCTTCCGCTCGTGCCGCGTCCTCAGCGCCGTCCGGGCGTTGTCGATCGCCCAGCCGAAGCCGCCCATCCAGAAAACGATCAGGATCCACCAGTACCAGGCCATGACGACCGTCCTTCCCCCGGGGCCGTGCCCCCGCATGACGCGGCGACACCCCAGGATAGGACGCGGGGTTCAGCGCGGCCCCGCCGCCGCCAGGGAACGCTGCACCCAGCGCCGGTACGCCGCCGCCTTCGCCACGCCCGCGAGCCCGGTGAGCCAGCAGATCAGGCCCAGCCCCATGCCGTACACGACGAGGGCGTACGTGTCGTGGCCCGGCGCCGCGGTCGCCGGCAGCACCAGGCACACGGCCAGGCCCGCCGCGCACAGCAGCACCGAGGGCACCAGCCACGCCAGGCTGAGGCCCGGCCTGGCCAGGTTGCGGTCGAGCACCGGGTCGTGGTCCAACTCGGCCCACTGGTGCAGGAGTTCGCGTATCCGGCGGTCCTTGCGCAGCCCGAACCCCACGGCGAGGCCCGCGGGAATCATCACCCCCACGCCGAGCAGCAGCAGAAGCACGCCCACGATCGCGGTGAGGACGTCGGTGAGCGAGGTGAGCGCCGCGCCGACCAGCGACCAGCCCAGCGCGAAGAGCGCCGCCCACAGCCAGAGCAGCCCGAGCCGCCCCGCCCCCAAGTACCCCTTGGCCAGCGCCTCCAGAGCCTGGGCGCGGTCGGCGAGCAGCGCGTTGCGGTCGCGCCAGGCACGTATCTCGGCCGGTGGCGGAGAGGGAGGGAGCGGCGAACTCGACGACATGCGCCAGAGGTTATCGGGGCCGCCCCCGCGCCCGGTGCCCGACCTGGGTCATGTTCACAACACTCGACCGAAACCCTTCGCTACGCGTCCCGCATCGCCTGGAGGTCGAGCTTCTTCATGTCCATGACCGCGGCCATGACCCGGTCGGACTTCTCCGCGCCGGAGGCGAGCAGCTCGGGCAGTTCGGCGGGGACGATCTGCCAGGACAGGCCGTACTTGTCCTTCAGCCACCCGCAGGGCCCCTCCTCGCCGCCCTCGCTCAGCCGCGTCCAGAACCGGTCGATCTCCTCCTGGTCCTCGCAGGCCACCGCGAGCGAGAGCGCCTCGGTGAAGGTGAACTGCGGGCCGCCGTTGAGGGCGGTGAAGTGCTGGCCGGCGAGGAAGAATTCGACGGTCATCACCGAGCCGGTCTCGCCCCGCCCCGAGGCGGCGTAGTGGGTGATCCCCACGATGCGCGAGTCGCCGCCGAAGATGGCGATGTAGTGGTTGGCCGCCTCCTCCGCCTGGCTGTCGAACCAGAGGAAGGGGGTGATCTTCTGGGTGATCTTCGCGGTCATCGTCGGCCTCCTAGCCGTCGCCGGTCCCGTGGTGGGCGGCTTCAACGGGGTAGACCGGACCCGCGCGCGGAACTCATCGCGGTTCGGCCGGGAACCACCGCCCCTTGCCGTGGACCGGCCGTACCAGCAGATCACCGCGGCCACCGGGCGGCAACATCTGGCTCCGTGCCGCCGGGTGGCCCGCCGTGCCCTAGCCCTCCGCGATCTCGCGCACCTCGGAGGTGACGTCCCACTCCTTCTCGTGGACCTGGAGGAAGCGCTTGGCCCACTCCAGCGCCTCCGCCTTGTTCTTGGCCTGGATGATCGCGTAGCCCCCCACGACTTCCTTCGTCTCGGTGAACGGGCCGTCGGTGACGGTCAGCTCGCCGCCGTTCCAGCGGATCCGGGTGCCCTCGGCGGTCGGGGTGAGCCCGGCGGTGTCCAGGAGGACCCCGGCCTTGGTCATCTCCTCGATCAGGTCGCCCATCCGCTGCATGAGCTCGGGGCTGGGGCCGCCCTCGGGGGCGTTGTTCTCGTCGATGCGGACCATCGTCAGGTAGCGCGGCATGGCCGGTCTCCGTTCTGTGCGCGACTGCGTACGGGGTGCGGGGTGCGGGGAGGGTTTTCCCCGCCTCTCACTCCTACGTCGAACGGAGCCCGGCCGGATCGACACCACCCCGGAAGAATCTCGTGGATTCCCGCGGAGCCGGGAACCGGGTGGTCAGGACGACAGGACGACGAGCCGCTGGGTCGCCCTGGTCATCGCGACGTAGCGGTCCACGGCGCCCTCGATGCCGGTGCCGAAATCCTCCGGGTCGACAAGGACCACCAGGTCGAATTCGAGGCCCTTGGACAGCTCCGGGCTCAGCGAACGCACCCGGGGCGTGGCACGGAACCCGGGGTGCCCGATGACGCAGGCGGTCCCGTCCGCGTGCGCGGCGAGCCAGCCCTCCAGGACCGCGTCCAGCTCCCCGACCGACCCGTACGTCACCGGGACGCCGCCGCTGCGCACGGAGGTCGGCACATTGGCGTCGGGCAGCGCGGCCCGGATGACCGGCTCGGCCGCCGCCATCACCTCTTCCGGGGTGCGGTAGTTGATGCCGAGCGAGGCCACCTCGGCCCGGTCGAGCCCGATCCGTTCCAGACGCTCCGGCCACGACTCGGTGAACCCGTGCCTGGCCTGCGCGCGGTCCCCGACGATGGTGAAGCTGCGCGAGGGGCAGCGCAGCAGCAGCATCTGCCACTCCGCGTCGGTGAGCTCCTGCGCCTCGTCCACGACGACGTGCGCGAACGGCCCGGCGAGCAGGTCCGGCTCGGCGGTGGGCAGGGCGCTCTCGTCGATCAGGGTGTCCTGGAGGTCCTTGCCGCGCAGCATCCGCAGCGCGCCCTCGCTCTCGTCGCCCCCGGACTGAAAATCGGAGGCCGAGAGGATCTCGTCGATGACCCCGGACATCCGCTCCCGCTCGGCGGCGACCACCGCTTCGTGGCGCCGCCTGCGGCGCTCGGCCTCGGGGTCGCCGAGCCGCTGCCGGGCGGCGTCCAGGAGCGGCAGATCGGACACGGTCCAGGCCTGCGCGTCGGTGCGCCGCAGCCGGCGTACGTCGTCGGGCCCGAGCCAGGGCGCGCACATCCGCAGGTAGGCGGGGACGGACCACAGGTCGCCGACGACATCGGCGGCCTCCAGGAGCGGCCAGGCACTGCCGAGCGTCTCGGCGAGCTCCGGGTCCTGGAGCAGCGCCTTGCGGAACTCCGCGGGGGTGACGTCGTCGCCGTCGTACTGGTCGAGCAGGATCGTGACGAGGGCCTCCCTGACCAGTTCGCGCCCCTCGTTGTGCGGGGTGCCGGGGCCGGGCGCCGCGAAGGCCTCGGCCCAGTCGTCGGCGGTGAGCCGGAGGTCGGCCCAGGGGGTGCTCACGGTCATGGCCGAGGCGGGCGGCTCCTCGTAGAAGGCGACGGCCTTCTCGACGGCCCGCACCATGGCGGCGGAGGCCTTGAGGCGGGCCGTCTCCGGGTCGCCCTCCTCCTGGGCGTCGGCCCCCTCGGCGACCAGGTCGCGCAGGATGCACGTCTGTACGCCCTCCTCACCGAGGCTCGGCAGCACGTCGGAGACGTAGTCCAGGTAGGGGCGGTGCGGGCCGACGAACAGGACGCCGCCGCGCCGGTGGCCCAGGCGCGGGTCGGAGTAGAGCAGGTAGGCCGAGCGGTGCAGGGCGACGACGGTCTTGCCGGTGCCGGGGCCGCCGTCGACGACGAGCGCGCCGCGCGATCCCGCGCGGATGATGGCGTCCTGGTCGGCCTGGATGGTGGAGAGCACGTCGCGCATCCGCGCGGAGCGGTTGGTGCCGAGGCTCGCGATGAACGCGGACTGGTCGTCGAGGGCGGCGTGCCCTTCGAGCCCGTCGGTGCCGAACACCTCGTCCCAGTAGTCGCTGATCCGCCCGCGCGTCCAGCGGTAGCGGCGGCGGCTGGCCAGGCCCATCGGGCCGGCGTGGGTCGCCGCGAAGAACGGCTCGGCGGCCGGGGAGCGCCAGTCGACCAGGAGGCGGCGGCCCTCGCTGTCGGTGAGGCCGAGCCGGCCGATGTAGAGGGGCTCGGTGTCGTCGGCGGCGACGATGCGCCCCAGGCACAGGTCGAGGCCGAAGCGGCGCAGGGTGCGCAGCCGGCCGGTGAGCTGGTGGACCTCGATGTCGCGGTCCATGGCGGCCCGGCCGATGCCGCCGGGTGCGCGGCGCAGTTCGTCGAGGCGGCCGGAGAGTTCGGTGATCGTCTGGTCGAGGGTGCGGGCGATGGCGGCGAAGTGCCGCTCGTCGCCCCCGATCAGCGCCGGATCGGCCTTGGCCGCGAGACGGCCGGGAAGGTCGAACGCGCTGGAGGATTCAGAAACCGACAACTGCCCACGCACTTCGTGAAACTCCCATGTCCGCAGGTACTGGCCCGAGGCCAGTGATTCTGCGGCACGACGGGGGCCTTGCCGCAAGCCCCCCAGTGCGCTATATCTTGATAGTGGCGAGGAGAGCACGTGCTCCTTGCCTTTTGTTTTTCCCGCTCCGCGTGCGCCCCGCGTGAGCATTCCGGCCGAGGATCCCGGCCGCGCCGCCGTTTAGACGTAGTCCTCCAGGCGGGCCACCGTGAAGCCCTGTTCCTGTATGTGGCGCAGCATGTTGGCGGTCATCTGCGTCATGGACGTGCCCTTGAGTTCCTTGGGGCCGCGGAAGTGCGCCAGGATGATGTCGCCGGGGTGCAGCTTCTTGTCGCCGCGCTGGTACTGCATGTTGGTGATCTGCATCGTCTCGCGCCAGAGCACCATCGCCCGGATGTCACAGGCCTTGGCGGCCGCACGGGTGTTCTCGTTCCAATTGCCGTACGGGGGCCGGAAGAGGCCGGGCGCCTTGCCGTACTCCTTGCCCAGTTTCTTCTCCTGGGTGCATATCTCGTTCTTCTGCGCGGCCTCGCCGAGGGTGCGCAGATTGGGGTGCGAAAGCGTGTGGTTCTCTATGGAATTGCCGAGCCCCTGGAGCGGTTTGAAGTAGCCGTAGTCGGAGCGGATGATGTCGTCGGTCAGGAACATCGTGAAGGGGACCTTCAAGTCCCGCATCATCTCGACGAACTTGGGGTCCTTCTCGGCCCCGTCGTCGAACGTCACGAAGACGATCTTTTCCTTGGTGGGAATGTCGCTCACCACCGGCACCTCGCCCGGCTTCGCCTTCACCGGCTTCTCGGCCGGCGGCGCGGGCGGCGCCGCGAAGGGCTTGAGCCCCCACTTGCGGTACGCGGCCCCGGTGGCGGCCGCGTCGTCGCCCGGGGAGGCCGCCGGGGGCGTACCGCCGTTCTTGCCGCCCGGGGTCGCGGTGGACGCGGCGCTGCCGCCGCCCCCGCCCGACGAGCAGCCCGCGACCATCAGAAGACCGAAGAGAGCCGCACCGACAGCCTTCTTGCGCACGACAACCCCGCCCCATCACTGACCATGTCCGTCATCAACCTACGCACAGGTTGATGACATAAATGGTCGCAGGGTTGCCTCAATCGATCGAACCACGACAGCCGTGGCGGCCGCGACTCCGGTCAGCCAACCGATTCGAAGCGCCAGCGGTGCACCGGCCTGGCCACCAACCCGCCCGCCGGATCGGGGAGTTCGGGCAGCTCGGCGTCGTACGGCGCGTCCCACCACGTGATGACGAGGACCCGGTCGCCGGGCGCGCGCAGCACCTCGCGGCGCGACGGCGAACCGGCGGCGGGCTGTTCCCGCACCCAGGCGAGCAGGTCGGCGCCCCGGCCCTCGACCGCACGGGCCTCCCACATCAGCGCGACCGTCATGAGTACAGGTTCTTCTTGCTGACCTCGTGCACATGGTCGTGGTCGTGCCCGGGGGCATGCGCGTGCGCCTCGCCCGGTACATGCGGCTCGGTCACCGGAAGCGAGGAGTCCGCCGAGAGCTCCAGGTCGGAGCAGGGCCGGTTCCTCGCCACCATCTCGGCGCCGAGCGCGGCGACCATCGCGCCGTTGTCGGTGCACAGGCCGGGCCGCGGCACCCGCAGCCGGATGCCGGCCCGCTCGCAGCGCTCCTGGGCGAGCGCGCGCAGCCGGGAGTTGGCGGCCACGCCGCCGCCGATCATCAGGTGGTCGACGCCCTCGTCCTTGCAGGCCCGTACGGCCTTGCGGGTCAGCACGTCCACCACCGCCTCCTGGAAGGACGCGGCCACATCGCGCACCGGCACCTCCTCGCCCGCCGTGCGCTTGGCCTCGATCCAGCGGGCCACCGCCGTCTTCAGGCCGGAGAAGGAGAAGTCGTAGAGCGGGTCGCGGGAGCCGGTCAGGCCGCGCGGGAACGCGATCGCCTTCGGGTCGCCCTCGCGCGCGAGCCGGTCGATGACCGGGCCGCCGGGGAAGCCGAGGTCGAGCACCCGGGCGATCTTGTCGAAGGCCTCGCCCGCGGCGTCGTCGATGGTGGCCCCGAGCGGCCGGACATCGGCGGTGATGTCGGGGGCGAGCAGCAGCGAGGAGTGGCCGCCGGAGACGAGCAGCGCCATCGTCGGCTCGGGCAGCGGCCCGTGCTCCAGCTGGTCGACGCAGATGTGCGAGGCGAGGTGGTTGACCCCGTACAGCGGCTTGTTCAGGGCGTACGCGTACGCCTTGGCGGCCGAGACTCCGACGAGCAGCGCGCCGGCGAGCCCGGGGCCCGCGGTGACCGCGATGCCGTCGAGGTCGCGCGCGGAGATACCGGCGGTCTTCAGGGCGCGCTCGATGGTGGGGACCATCGCTTCGAGGTGGGCCCGCGAGGCGATCTCGGGGACCACGCCGCCGAACCTGGCGTGCGTGTCCACGCTGGAGGCCACGGCATCGGCGAGCAGCGTCGTCCCGCGGACGATACCGACGCCGGTCTCGTCGCAGGAGGTCTCGATGCCCAGTACGAGCGGTTCGTCAGCCATCAGTCAGTCTCTTCTGTTCCTTGGACATATTCCTGGACGGTCAGTCGCATCACGAGCGCGTCGACGTTGCCCGGCTGGTAGTAGCCGCGCCGGAAGCCGATGGGCTCGAAGCCGAAGCGCTCGTACAGCTTCTGGGCCCGGGTGTTGTCCACGCGCACTTCGAGCAGGACCTCGTCGCACTCGAAGGCGGTGGCGTGCTTGAGGAGGTCGGTCAGGAGACGGGCGCCGAGCCCGGTGCCCCACTGGTCGCGGGCGGCGGCGATGGTCTGGACGTCGCCGAGGTCACCGGCGGCGGCGAGCCCCGCGTACCCCACCAGCCGCGCCTCTCCGCCGTCGAAGGTCTCGGCGACCACGTAACGGCGGGTGGCGCCGGGCCCGCGCGCGTGGGCGAGCTCGGACCAGAACATCCCCTCGGACCAGGCGTCCTCGGGGAAGAGTTCGTGTTCGAGGTCGAGCACGGGCGCAATGTCCCACCAGCGCATCTCGCGCAGCGACGGAGGGGTCACTGGGGGGTGACCACCTTGTAGTTCTTGGGCACCTGCGCGTCCGGCCTGCGCAGGTACAGCGGCGTCGGCGGCAGGAAGGGCGAGCCCGCGGCGAGCTTCTCGGCGGCGAGCGAGGCCAGGGCGCCCGCCGACTGGTGCTCGGGGCCGAGCGCGGCGGGGAACGCCTCCGGGTAGAGCACCGCGCCCTGGCCGACGACGGGCAGACCGCTCAGCTCGCCGGCGATGTCGGCGGGCCGGTCGACACCGGGGTCGCCGGCGCGGGTGCGGAAGTCGTCGTAGCGGGCCCAGTAGACCTCCTTGCGGCGGGCGTCCGTGGCGACCACGAACGGCTCCTCGATCCCGGAGGCGTAAGCGAGCCCGTCGAGGCTGCACAGCCCGTGGACGGGCACGCCGAGCACCGAACCGAAGGTCGCGGCGGTGACCAGGCCGACGCGCAGCCCGGTGTAGGGGCCGGGGCCGACCCCGACGACCAGGTCCGTCACGGCGGCGAGGTCAAGACCGGCCTCGGCGAGCACCCGGTCGACGGCGGGCAGCAGCAGCTCCCCGTGCCGGCGGGCGTCGATCTGGCGGGCCTCGGCGACGACGGACGTGCCGTCGTGCAGGGCGACGGTGACGGCGGGGGTGGCGGTATCAACGGCGAGCAAGAGCACGCGAACAGCCTACGACCAAGGCGGCGGGGGCACGGCGTCCCGCCCGAGCCGTCACCTGCTGCTACCGTCAGCCGCAGGTATGACCGTAGACATGCACGTACGTACGAAAGGGGAAGCCCAGGTGGCAAGGAGCAGCACGGGATTCGTGGCCGGGCTCACCGCGGCCGCTCTCGCGGTGGTCGGCTTCCTCGCCTACCAGGCTTCGGCGAGCGCGCCTCCCGCCGCCGACCTGGCGGCTCCGAGCAGCGCGTCGGCCTCGGCCAAGCCGTCGAACGTGCCGCCCGCCGGCTCCCCCGCGAGCAAGCCCGACCTCTCGGTGCCGGCCAACTCGGGCACGGGCGTACGCGTCGTGTATTCGCTGAGCGCGAAGCGGGTGTGGCTGGCGGGCGTCGCGAAGACGCCGAGGACCTTCGCGGTCGTCCCCTCGGCGGTCAGCCCGAAGCCGGGCACCTACATCGTGACCTCGCGCACCGGGCACACCACGGGCTCGGACGGGGTGGCCATCGAGCACGTCGTGGTCTTCACCACCGCCAAGAACGTGGTGGTGGGCTTCAGTGCCGCCGTCAACGACTCGATGTCGAGCCCGAAGACGGAGAAGAAGACCGGCGGGATCCGCATGCAGCGGGCCGACGGCGACGCGATGTGGGCGTTCGCGACGCACAACTCCAAGGTCGTCGTCGTCCCGTAGCGGGCGCTGCCGTCACCCCCTGAGGGGCCACCGCCCCGGGGCGCGCCCGCGCGACGCCACTCGATAGGACTACGCCGCGTCCTGGCGGACCTCACCCTCGTCGGCGACCGGAGCGCTCTCGCGCGGCGGGGTCGACACGGCGCTCGCCGCGGCGCACGAGGCGAGCAGATCGTGTATCGACACCCCGGGCGGCACCGGGACGCCCCGCGGGGCCTGCGGCTTCGCTTCGCGTTCCGGCACGGTCATGGCGGCCTCCTGAGGCTGCGGAAGAAGGCGCGGTTAGGTAGACCTAACCAGGTCTCTTCCTCCATGTGACCACGCCCGGTACGACCGGCGCAACATTTTGCCGACGTCTTGTCGGAACGTACGGCGCCCTCAAGCCGCGCCCCACCGCCGCCTCAGAGGTTCTCGAGCCCGGCGCCCGCCCAGCGCGCTCCGATTCCGGTGACGGTCACCGTCCTGCGGTCGTCGTCGCTCTCGCCCACGGCGCGGTCGATGAGCACCTGGAGCCGGTTGTCGGAGAGCTCCTCGACCTTGCCCTCGCCCCATTCGACGACCACCACGGACTCGGGCAGCTCCACGTCGAGGTCGAGGTCCTCCATCTCGTCGAGGCCTCCGCCGAGGCGGTACGCGTCCACGTGCACCAGGGCGGGGCCGCCGGTCAGGGAGGGGTGGACCCGGGCGATGACGAAGGTGGGCGAGGTCACGGCGCCCCGCACGCCGAGGCCCTCGCCGAGGCCGCGGGTCAGGGTCGTCTTGCCGGCGCCGAGCTCCCCGGTGAGCATCACGAGGTCGCCGGGGCGGAGCAGTTTGGCGATGCGGCGCCCCAACTCCTGCATTTCGGAAGGGGAGTCGAGGGTCAGGCGGGTGCCGGCGTCAGCGGCCGGGCTGCTGTGCGGTGCTTCCATACGTCCCAACGTTAGCGGCCCCCGGCACCGCACCGACCCGGGCGAGCAGGTCCGCGAGGCGGTCGGTGACGGTCTCGGGGTGCTCCAGCATCACCAGGTGCCCGCCGTCCGGCACGATGACCAGCTCGGCGTCGGGCAGCAGATCCGCGATGGCCTCGCTGTGCGAGCTGGGCGTGACCAGGTCGCGGTCGCCCGCGAGGACCAGGACGGGGACCTCCGCGAAGATCGCGAGCGCCGCCGTCTTGTCGTGGTCGGAGAAGGCCGGGTAGAACTCCGCGACCACGTCGATCGGGGTGCTCTCGATCATCCGCTCGGCGAACCGGGCGATCGCCGGGTCGACGTCCTTCGAGGAGAACGAGTAGCGCTTGATCATGCCCGCGAACAGGTCGGCCGTGGCCCGCCGGCCCCGCTCCACCAGCTCGGCCTGCGAGCCCAGCGCCTTGAGGACGCCCGGCAGCACCCGCCGCACCGCGTTGACCCCGGCGACCGGGAGCCCGTAGTTGACCTCGCCGAGCCTGCCCGACGACGTACCGACGAAGGCGACGCCCACGACGCGGTCGCGGATCAGCTCGGGGTACTGGTCGGCGAGGGCCATGATCGTCATGCCGCCCATGGAGTGGCCGACCAGGACGAGCGGGCCCTCGGGCGCCGCCGCGTCGATGACGGCCTTCAGGTCACGGCCGAGCTGGTCGATGTCGATGGGCACGCCGTCGCGCTGGGCCTTGCCGCGGTCCGAGCGGCCGTGGCTGCGCTGGTCCCAGTGGACCGTGCGCAGCACCCCGCGCAGCGCGGCCCGCTGGAAGTGCCAGGAGTCCTGGTTGAGGCAGTAGCCGTGCGAGAACACCACGGTGACCGGGGCCGGGACCTTGCGTCCGAAGAGCCGGCGCTTGCGCGGACCGTGGGCGCCCGCGTCCGGCTCGGCCTCGTCGCTCTCGTAGTACAGGACCGTTCCGTCGTCGCCGACCGCCCGGCCCGGCGCGCCCCGCAGCGACCCGTAGGGACCCGTCGCGTCGAGGGCGAGCCGCGCCTTCCTGCGCATGCCGCGCCCGACCGTGAGCCGCTCTATGGCCACGCCGGCCGCCGCGCCCGCGGCGACCACGCCTATCGCGGCGCCCGCGATCGAGGCGAGGCGCCAGTTGCCCACCGCCGACTGTGCGTCCTGGACCGCGGACACGACGGCGTCCCCCGTGCTGGTCTCGCTCACCGTGCCGCTCCGCTCCTGCTCGTAGCCGCTCTTACGCTTCCTCGCCGGCCGACGCGTGGACGTAGACGCGGGGAACCCGCGCGCCGATGCGCGTCACGATCTCGTAGGCGATGGTGTCCGCCGCCCGCGCCCAGTCCTCCGCCGTCGGCTCTCCCCCGTCGCCCGGACCGAACAGCACCGCCCGCGCGCCCGCCTCGACCGTGTCCCCCTCAAGGTCGACCACGAACTGGTCCATGGCAATGCGGCCCGCCGCGGTCCGCACCTTTCCGCCCACCAGGACCGGGCCCCGCCCGGACGCGTGCCGCGGAATGCCGTCGGCGTAACCGAGCGGGACGAGACCGAGGGTGGTCTCGCTCCTGGTGACGTACTGATGCCCGTAACTGACGCCGTGACCCGCCGGAACGTGCTTGGACAGCGCCACCGACGCGGAGAGCGTCATGACCGGACGCAGCCCGAGTTCCCGCGCGGTGCCCAGCTCGGGCGCGGGCGAGACGCCGTACATGGCGATGCCGGTGCGGACGAGGTCGAAGTGGGACTCGGGGAGGGTGAGGGTGGCCGGCGAGTTGGCGATGTGCCGCACCTCGGGGGTGATGCCCGCCTTCTCCGCGTACGCCGTCATCTCCTGGAACACCGAGAGCTGGGCCGCGATCGAGGGGTGGCCCGGCTCGTCGGCGCAGGCGAAGTGCGACCAGAGGCCGGTGACCCTCACCCCGGGGGCGGCGAGCGCCGCGTGCACCAGTTCCGGCCAGTCGGCGGGCTGGCAGCCGTTGCGGCCGAGGCCGGTGTCGGCCTTGAGCTGGACCCTGGCCGTGCGCCCGGCGGCGCGGGCCGCCTCGATGACCTCGCGCAGCGCCCACATCCCGCTCACCGAGACGTCGATGTCCGCCTCGACCGCCTCGCGCCAGGGGCCGCCGGGCGTCCACAGCCAGCACATCATCCGGCCCTCGACGCCGGCCGCGCGCAGGGCGAGCGCCTCGTCGGGGGTGGCGGTGCCGATCCAGGCGGCGCCCGCCTCCTGCGCGGCCCGCGCGCACGGCAGCGCGCCGTGCCCGTAGGCGTCCGCCTTCACCACGGCCATGAGCTGCGCGCCCGGTGAACAGGCGCGCAGCGTCCGGACGTTGGCACGCAGCGCGCCCAGGTCGATCTCGGCGCGGGCGCGCTCGGCGGGGTATTGAGTCATCGCGGTCATCGCGCCAAGTCTCTCAGAGCGTACGAGGACCCGGATTGTGCCGCGGGACACATCCGCCCCGGTGCCGCTCAGGTGCCCTCGCGGTGCCCCCACACATAGACGCCGTCGCCGGTGCGCAGGGCGTTCCAGAGGCTGCGCGCGTCGGCGAGGGTGAGGTTGACGCAGCCCTGGCTGCCGACGGTGGTGTACACGCTGTGGTAGATCGCGTGGAAGGCCTGGCCGCCGTCGAAGAACTGGGCGTAGGGCATGGACTGGTGGTAGATGGTCGACCAGTGGTTCTTGTGCCGCCAGTAGACCTTGTGCCAGCCGGCCCGGGTGGGCAGCGAGGCCCGTCCGCTGCGGATCGGCACCGGACCGTACGTCACCTTCTTGCCGGTCTGTACCCACATCAGCTGCCGGTTGAGGTCGACGCAGGCCACCCGCGTCTTCTTCACGGGGCACTTGTGGGCGGCGTTGGGGTTCTTGCGCGCGGACAGGAACTGCATCCGCGACCAGGTGACCGGGCCCGCGAAGCCGATGGTGGGTGAGATGCCCTGCGCCTGCTGGAACTTGCGGATCGCGGCGCAGTCCGCGGGCGACTGCCGCCCGTCGGCCTTCAGCCCGAGCCACTGCTCGACCTGGCGCTGGTGCGGCCCGGTCCTGGTGGTGCAGCTGCCCGGCTTGGCGGCGACCTCGCTGCGCGGTACGTATTCGACGAGGCGGTACGCGCCGGCCGGCGCCTCGGCGGGCTCGGCCCGGTCCTCGTCGGCGCCCGGCTGGTAGACGAGCGGCGGCAGCACCTGGTCCGGCGTATCGACCGGCTCCGCCTGGGCCTCGGCGATGCCGGGCACGAGGGCCTCGCTGGGCTCGGGGGCGGAGTTGCCGGGCGCGGGGGGCGCGGGTTCGCCGGGGACGGCGGTGCTGGCGCCCGGGGTGGTGCCGGGGGCGACGGTGCCGGGTGCGACGGGTCTGAGGCTCGGCGGGGGTGGGGGGTCGCCGGGGGCGGGGGCGGCGGCTCCCAGGGTGAGTGCGGCGGCGAGGGCAAGGCCACAGGTGCCCCATTTGTAGCGATTGCTACGTGAATGTCCTGGTGTCATTCCCCCAGCGAACCCCCCGCCCCCGGCGTGTCGCGGAAGCCGCGCGGTGCGTGTCACCCCGGGGGTGGGTTCACCGCCGCCCCGGTTCGCTCTTCGGGTGCGGACCGCGGGGACCGGGCGCGCAGTTCCCCGCGCCCCCCGGGCGGCACTGGTGCCGTCCGGCGTTTGAGGGCGGGCGGCCTTCGGGCCGGGGCGGGACCTCGGGGCGGGTCAGGCGGCTGGGGGGCGGGTGATGTCACGCCAGGCCGACGGGAGGGCCTCGGCCACCGCGTACGCCGTCGTGGGCGCGCCCTGGGCCGCCCGCCGCCCGGCAAGACCGTGCAAGTAGGCCGCGGCCGACGCCGCGTCCCGCGCACCGCACCCCGCCGCGAGCAACGACCCCGCGAGCCCCGACAGCACATCGCCGCTGCCCGCCGTCGCCAGCCAGGGCGTGCCGGTCGCGTTGGCCCGTACCGCCGCTCCGCCCGCCTCCGCGACCAGCGTGGTCGACCCCTTCAGGAGCACCGTCGCCCCGAACCGTTCGGCCAGCTCCCGCACCGACGCCAGCCGTTCGGCCTCCACCCGCTCGCGCGCCACCCCGAGCAGCGCGGCCGCCTCGCCCGCGTGCGGGGTGAGCAGGGTCTCCGCCGAGCGGGCCCGTACCGTACGGGGGTCGAGCCCGCGCAGCCCGTCCGCGTCCACGAGGACCGGCACGTCCGACGCGAGCACCTCGTCCACGCCCGGCCCGTCGCCGAGCCCGGGGCCGACCACCCACGCCTGCACCCGTCCGGCCTTGGCGGGCGGGCCGTCCGAGACCAGGGTCTCGGGGAACCGCGCCAGCACGGCGTCCCCGCCGGGACCGACGTACCGCACCGCCCCCGCGCCGCCCCGCAGCGCGCCGGCCACCGCGAGCACGGCCGCGCCCGGGTAGCGGGCCGACCCGGCGACGACCCCCACCACACCCCTGCGGTACTTGTCGCTCTCACCGGCCGGAGTGGGCAACAGGTCGGCCACATCGGCGTGTTGGAGCGCCTCGACCTCCGGCACGGACGGCAGGCCGAGCCCGATGGGGACCAGCCGCACCGCCCCCGCGTACTCCCGCGCGGGGTCGATGAGCAGGCCCGGCTTGTACGCCCCGAACGTGACGGTCGCATCCGCCCGCAGCGCCTCGCCCGTCACCTCGCCGGTGTCGGCGTCCACGCCGCTGGGCAGGTCGACGGCGACGACCAGCGCGTTGGATCCCCGGGCGGCGCGGGCCACGGGGACCGCGTCGGGACGCAGCCCGCCGTGCCCGCCGATGCCGGTGATGCCGTCGAGTACGAGGTCGGCGGTGGCCAGCACCTCGAACGGGTCGTCGGCGACGCGGCCGCCGGCCCGCTTCAGCGCGGCGAGGCCCCCGGGGTGGGCGCGGTCGGGGCTGAGCAGTACGGCGTGGACGGCGGCGCCCCGGCGGGCGAGGCGGGACCCGGCGTACAGCGTGTCGCCGCCGTTGTCGCCGCTGCCGACGAGCAGCACGATCCTCGCCGCGTACACCCGGCCGAGCATGTCGGCGCAGGCTGCGGCGAGGCCGGCGGCGGCTCGTTGCATGAGGGTGCCTTCGGGAAGGCGGTGCATGAGCTCGGCTTCGGCGGCGCGGACGGATTCCACACGATAAGCAGTACGCATGCCGCCCACCCTTCCCCATTCCGCCCCACCCCCAACCTCCCCGCCTCGGCGCCGGGTGCCTCACGGGGGCGCGGCCGGTCGACTCCGGGTGCCCTACGTCTTTAGGGGCGCGGGGCTGTGCCGTTTGCGCGGCTCCGCCGCGGTGGGCACGGGTGCGGGCTGCGACTCCGGGTGCCCTACGTCTTTCGGGGCGCGGGGCTGTGCCGTTTGCGCGGCTCCGCCGCGGCGGGCGCGGGCCGCGGGCGTGACTCCGGGTGCCCTACGTCTTTAGGGGCGCGGGGAACTGCGCGGGTGCCCCAGCACGGTCCGCAGACGAAAACCGGGGTTGATGGGGGATGCCCCACCCCACCCCACCCCTACCCGAAACCCTCCGGGGGTGAGATGAGGGGCTGAGGTCCAGGCCCCTGGGGCTCCGCCCCAGACCCCGTTCGCGCCCGAAAGGCGCTCGTCCTCAAACGCCGGACAGGCTGAGGATGCCGTAATTGGGCGCCCTGCCAAGGGAGAGGGATGCCGAGACCAGGCACCCCGCCAAGGGTGAGGGATGCCAATGCCGGGCGCCCTGCCAAGGACAACCCGCCCAGGGGCGCGGGGATGCCAATGCCAGGCACCCTGCCAAAGGCAGCCCACCCAGGGGCGCGGGGAACTGCGCGGGCGGTGTGTCGGCGTGGCCCGCGCTGGAGGCGGACGCGGCATGCCGGACGCGAGCGCACCCCGCGCACAACGCGACCTCACCCCTCCGCGATCACCACCGCAGACGCCACCCCCGCATCGTGGCTCAGCGAAACATGCCACTGCCGAACCCCCAGCTCGGCCGCCCGCGCGGCCACGGACCCGCGGACGCGGAGCCGGGGCCGGCCGCTCTCCTCGACGTACACCTCCGCGTCCGTCCACAGCAGCCCCGCCGGCGCGCCCAGCGCCTTCGCGAGGGCCTCCTTCGCGGCGAAGCGGGCCGCCAGTGAGGCGACGCCGCGCCGCTCACCGCCGGGCAGCAGCAACTCCCGCTCCACGAAGAGCCGTTCGAGCATCGCGGGCGTCCGCTCGATGGACGCCCCGAACCGTTCGATCTCGGCCACGTCGATGCCGACCCCGATGATCACTTGACCCCTCCCTGATGCATTGGCTCACTCCACCGTGACGGACTTCGCCAGGTTCCGCGGCTGGTCCACCTCGTTGCCGCGCGCCGTCGCGAGCTCGCAGGCGAAGACCTGGAGCGGCACGGTCGCCACCAGCGGCTGGAGCAGTGTGGGCGTCGCCGGGATGCGGATGAGGTGGTCGGCGTAGGGGACGACCGCCTGGTCGCCCTCCTCCGCGATCACGATGGTCCGCGCCCCGCGCGCCCGGATCTCCTGGATGTTGGAGACGATCTTGTCGTGCAGCACCGAGCGGCCGCGCGGCGAGGGCACCACCACGACCACCGGCAGGTCCTGCTCGATCAGCGCGATCGGGCCGTGCTTCAGCTCCCCCGCCGCGAACCCCTCCGCGTGCATGTACGCCAGCTCCTTGAGCTTGAGCGCGCCTTCGAGGGCGACCGGGTAGCCCACGTGCCGGCCGAGGAAGAGCACCGTGTTCTTGTGGGCGAGCGAGCGCGCCAACTCCCGTACGGGCTCCATCGTTTCGAGGACCCGGTCGACCTCCGTGGCGATCTCGGCGAGGTCGCGCACGACGTCCCCGATCTCGTCGCCCCACTTGGTGCCGCGCACCTGGCCGAGGTAGAGCGCCACGAGGTAGCAGGCCACCAGCTGGGTGAGGAAGGCCTTGGTGGAGGCCACCGCCACCTCGGGGCCCGCGTGGGTGTAGAGGACCGCGTCCGATTCGCGCGGGATCGTCGAGCCGTTGGTGTTGCAGATCGCGAGCACCTTCGCGCCCTGCTCGCGAGCGTGCCGCAGCGCCATCAGGGTGTCCATGGTCTCGCCGGACTGCGAGATGGCGATGACCAGGGTGCGCTGGTCGAGAATGGGGTCGCGGTAGCGGAACTCGCTGGCCAGCTCCGTCTCGCAGGGGATCCGCGTCCAGTGCTCGATGGCCAGCTTCGCGATCATGCCCGCGTGGTACGCCGTTCCGCACGCCACGACGACGACCTTGTCGATCTCGCGCAGCACCGCGTGCGGGATGCGCAGCTCGTCCAGGGTGAGCGAGCCCGCCCCGTCGATCCGGCCGAGCAGCGTGTCGGCGACCGCCTTGGGCTGCTCGGCGATCTCCTTGAGCATGAAGTAGTCGTAGCCGCCCTTCTCGGCGGCCGACGCGTCCCAGTCGACGTGGTAGGCCCGGGTCTCGGCGGGCGCGCCGTCGAAGTCGGTGACGGTGACGCCGTCCCGGCGCAGCTCGACGACCTGGTCCTGGCCCAGCTCGATCGCGGAGCGGGTGTGCGCGATGAACGCGGCGACGTCGGAGGCGAGGAAGGCCTCGCCCTCGCCGATGCCGACCACGAGCGGCGAGTTGCGCCGCGCGCCCACCACCACGTCCGGCTCGTCGGCGTGGACCGCGACCAGCGTGAAGGCGCCTTCGAGGCGCCGGCACACCTGCCGCATGGCCTCCGCGAGGTCCTGCGCCGAGGAGTAGCCCTCGGCCAGGAGGTGCGCGACGACCTCGGTGTCCGTCTCGGACTCCAGCTGGTGGCCGCGCTCGGCGAGCTCGGCGCGCAGCGCGGCGAAGTTCTCGATGATCCCGTTGTGCACGACCGCGACCCGCCCGGCGTTGTCCAGGTGCGGATGCGCGTTGGCGTCCGTAGGGCCGCCGTGCGTGGCCCACCGGGTGTGCCCGATGCCGGTGGCCCCGGCGGGCAGCGGCGCCTCCAGGAGCGCCTTCTCCAGATTGATCAGCTTGCCGGCCTTCTTCGCCGCGGCGAGCCCGCCGTCGGAGAGCACCGCGACGCCCGCCGAGTCGTATCCGCGGTATTCGAGCCGCTTCAGCCCCGCGAGCACGACGTCAAGCGCCGACTGCCCGCCCACATAACCCACGATTCCGCACATGGCGGCAGCCTACGACCGTGACCCCCCATTTCGGCCTCACCCGGGGGCGGGCGCGACCGTTCGTCCGCCTTTCGCGGCTTACGGCAAGTGACCCACCCCACCCCCCACGCACGTCATACAGCCGCAACAATGGAGTCGTGATCACTTCGCCGCCACGGAGCGCCCACCGCAAGCCGGAGGCGACTCCCTATGTGGACCTGACACGCGCAGAGTGGAGCGCACTGCGCGACAAGACGCCGCTGCCGCTCACCGCCGACGAGGTCGAGCGCCTGCGCGGGCTCGGCGACGTCATCGACCTCGATGAAGTGCGCGACATCTATCTGCCGCTGTCCCGGCTGCTCAACCTGTACGTGGAGGCGACCGCGCATCTGCGCGGCACCCTCAACACGTTCCTGGGCGACGCCGGCAACGGGCACGGCACCCAGCACGGCACCCCGTTCGTCATAGGCGTCGCCGGCTCGGTGGCGGTCGGCAAGTCGACGGTGGCCAGGCTGCTCCAGGCGCTGCTCGCCCGCTGGCCCGAGCACCCGCGGGTCGAGCTGGTCACCACCGACGGCTTCCTGTACCCGATGGCGGAGCTGGAGCGGCGCGGCCTGATGTCGCGCAAGGGGTTCCCCGAGTCGTACGACCGCCGGGCGCTGACCCGGTTCGTCGCGGACATCAAGGCGGGCAAGGACGAGGTCACCGCGCCCGTCTACTCGCACCTGATCTACGACATCGTGCCGGACGAGCGGCTCGTGGTGCGCCGCCCCGACATCCTCATCGTGGAGGGCCTCAACGTCCTCCAGCCCGCCCTGCCCGGCCAGGACGGCCGCACCCGGGTGGGCCTCGCGGACTACTTCGACTTCAGTGTGTACGTCGACGCCCGCACCGAGGACATCGAGACCTGGTACCTCAACCGGTTCCGCAAGCTGCGCGAGACGGCGTTCCAGAACCCGTTCTCGTACTTCCGCAAGTACACGCAGGTCTCCGAGGAGGAGGCCCTGGACTACGCCCGCACGACCTGGCGGACCATCAACCGGCCCAACCTGGTGGAGAACGTGGCCCCCACGCGCGGCCGGGCCACGCTCGTCGTGCGCAAGGGGCCGGACCACAAGATCCAGAAGATCTCGCTCCGCAAGCTCTGAGAACGCGCAAGCCCCGACCCGGCGAGGAACCGTGCTGCACCTACGACTGATCGTGCCGGCCGACCGCACCGAGGCGGTGGTGCGCACCGTGGAGTCGACGGTCGGCACCGCCCACCTGGTGGTGCTGTCCGGCGCGGCCCGCGACCCGGCGGGCGACCTCGTGCTGTGCGACGTCGCGCGCGAGGCCGGCGACGGCCTCATCGCCGAGCTGCGCGCGCTCGGCCTGGACCGGGACGGCTCGATCGCCGTCGACCACATCGAGCTGTCCCTGTCGCGGCGGGCCGACGAGGCCGAGACGGCGGCACCGGGCGAGGGCGCCGACGCCGTGCTGTGGGAGTCCCTGACGGACGCGACGCACGAGGAGTCGACGCTCTCGGTGACCTACGTGGCGTTCCTGGCCATCGCCACCATGCTCGCCGCGTGCGGAGTGATGCTGGACAACGCGATCCTCATCGTGGGCGCCATGGCGGTGGGGCCGGAGTTCGGCCCGCTGGCCGGGATCTGTACCGCGCTGGTCCGCCGAGCCCCGCGCCTGGTGGGACGCTCACTGCTCGCGCTGGTGGTGGGCTTCGCCTCGGCGATGCTGCTCACGGCCGGGTTCGGCTGGCTGATGGAACTGTTCGGGCTCTTCGACAAGTCGATGATCGAGGCGGCCCGGCCGAACACCGCGTTCATCTTCCAGCCCGACTGGATGTCGTTCGTCGTCGCGTTCCTCGCGGGCATCGCCGGCACGCTCTCCCTGACCTCCGCCAAGTCCGGCGCGCTGATCGGGGTGGCCATCTCGGTGACGACCGTGCCCGCCGCGGCCAACGCGGCGATGGCCTTCAGCTACCAGGACTACGGACAGACCTGGGGCTCCAGCTGGCAGCTGCTCGCCAACCTCGGCGGCATCGTGCTGGCCGGGACACTCACGCTGCTCGCCCAGAAGTTCTTCTGGGCGAGCAGGCGCAAGCGTCGACTGCCTTAGCCCAGCGTCGACTTGACCACGTCGGCGAGGCGGCCCGCGACCGAGCGGGCGTGCTCGATGTCGGCGGCCTCGACCATCACGCGGACCAGCGGCTCGGTGCCGGAGGGGCGCAGCAGCACCCGCCCCGTGGCGCCCAGCTCGCGCTCGGCCTCGTTGACCGCGACGCCCAGCTCGGCGCAGGTGGCGACGCGGGACTTGTCGACGTCGGGGACGTTGACCAGGACCTGCGGCAGCCGCGTCATGACCCCGGCGAGGTCGCCGAGGGTGCGGCGGGTCGCGGCGACGCGGGCGGCCAGCATCAGACCGGTCAGCGTGCCGTCACCGGTGGTCGCGTGGTCCAGGATGATCACGTGGCCGGACTGCTCGCCGCCGAGCGCGTACCCGTGCTCCTTCATCGACTCCAGGACGTAGCGGTCGCCGACGCCGGTCTGGACGAGCTGGATGCCCTCGCCCTCCATGGCCAGCTTGAAGCCCAGGTTGGACATCACGGTGCCGACGACGGTGTTGCCGCGCAGCGTGCCCGCCTCGCGCATGGCGAGCGCGAGCACCGCGAGGATCTGGTCGCCGTCGACCTCGTTGCCGTCGGCGTCCACGGCCAGGCAGCGGTCGGCGTCGCCGTCGTGCGCGATGCCGAGGTCGGCGCCGTGCTCCACGACGGCCGCCTTGAGGAGGCCGAGGTGGGTGGAGCCGCAGCCGTCGTTGATGTTGAGCCCGTCCGGCTCCGCACCGATCGTGACGACCTCGGCGCCGGCCCGCGCGAACGCCTCCGGAGAGACCCGGGCGGCCGCGCCGTGCGCCTCGTCCAGGACGACCTTCAGGCCGTCGAGGCGGTTGGGCAGCACCCCGATCAGATGGGCGACGTACCGGTCGAAGCCCTCGCTGTAGGACCGGATGCGGCCCACACCGGCGCCGGTCGGCCGCTCCCACGGGGCACCCGTGCGGTGCTGCTCGTAGATCGACTCGATGCGGTCCTCCAGCTCGTCGGCGAGCTTGTGGCCGCCGCGCGCGAAGAACTTGACACCGTTGTCCGGCATGGCGTTGTGGCTGGCGGAGAGCATCACGCCGAGGTCGGCGCCGAGCACGCCGGTGAGGTACGCCACCGCGGGGGTGGGCAGCACACCGACCCGCAGGACGTCCACGCCCGCGCTCGCGAGGCCCGCGACGACCGCGGCCTCCAGGAACTCTCCCGACGCCCGGGGGTCACGCCCGACCACGGCGGTCGGCCGATGTCCCTCGAAGGTCCCCGCCTCGGCGAGTACATGTGCCGCCGCGACCGAAAGCCCGAGCGCGAGCTCGGCCGTCAGATCCGAGTTGGCGACACCGCGCACGCCGTCCGTGCCGAAGAGTCGTCCCACGTCTGTCCTCCGAAAACCTGAAAGTGCGGGGTAGATAACTGCGGGGGGTAGATAGACGAACGCCCCGGCAGCACGGAGAGTGCTGCCGGGGCGAACGAGAGCCGTAGTGGCAGGCGCGGATTTAGCGCTTGCTGTACTGCGGAGCCTTGCGGGCCTTCTTGAGACCGGCCTTCTTGCGCTCGACCGCACGGTCGTCGCGGGAGAGGAAGCCGGCCTTCTTCAGGGCGCCGCGGTTGTTGTCCACGTCGGCCTCGTTCAGCGCGCGGGCCACGCCGAGGCGCAGGGCGCCGGCCTGACCGGACACGCCGCCACCCGAGATGCGGGCGATGACGTCGTAGCGGTTGTCGAGCTCGAGCACCTTGAAGGGCTCGTTGACTTCCTGCTGGTGGACCTTGTTCGGGAAGTAGTCCTCGAGCGTACGCCCGTTGATCTTCCACTTGCCGGTGCCCGGAACGATCCGGACACGGGCGATGGCGTTCTTGCGACGGCCCAGGCCGGCGGCCGGCTGCGGGTCGCCGAAGCGGGACGCCATCGACTCGGTGGTGTACTCGCCCTCGACGGGGACCTCGGACTCGAAGGTGGTGACCTCCGCGTAGGTCTCTTCGCCCTCGACGGGGGTCTCGACAGTGGTCTCGGCCACGATGCTCCTCAGATTCTTTTCTGTCTTAGGGGGTGTGGCCGGAACTACTGCGCGACCTGGGTGATCTCGAACGGCACCGGCTGCTGGGCAGCGTGGGGGTGCTGGTCGCCCGAGTAGACCTTCAGCTTCGAGAGCATCTGACGGCCCAGGGTGTTCTTGGGGATCATGCCCTTGATGGCCTTCTCGACGGCCTTCTCCGGGTTGTTCGCCAGGAGGTCGTCGTAGCGCACCGCGCGGAGACCGCCCGGGTAGCCGGAGTGGCGGTAGGCCATCTTCTGGGTCTTCTTGTTGCCGGACAGGTGAACCTTGTCGGCGTTGATGATGATGACGAAGTCACCCATGTCCATGTGCGGGGCATAGACAGGCTTGTGCTTCCCCCGGAGGAGGTTCGCGGCGGTGGTCGCCAGACGACCCAGGACGACGTCCCGGGCATCAATGACGTGCCACTGGCGAGTGATGTCGCCGGGCTTGGGGCTGTACGTACGCACTTCGTAGCCTTCGCTTCTTAGTGGATGGGGTCCAAACACATTGCACCCTGAAGCGATCATGCAGCTTGGACCCACAGTGCCGGGAACGCTGCCCGTATGCGAGTCACTGGTAACTGCTCCAGAGAACCTGCGCAACGGCTCTTCGCGTGAGAACGACCGAGCCAATACGCATAACAAACCAGAAGAATACCCGGGCGCCCCCAGGCGGGTCAAAACCGCCCGACGGCCCCCGGCCCGCATCCGGCACCCCCGGCCCTGGCCTGCGCAAACGTCTAGCGCGCCCGCTCCACTCGGCGCTCGTCCCACACCGGCTCGGGCGTCTCCCGCACCACTCCGTCCGAGCCGAAGACCAGATAACGGTCGAACGACTTCGAGAACCAGCGGTCGTGGGTCACCGCGAGCACCGTCCCGTCGTACGACTCCAGACCGTCCTGCAGCGCCTCCGCCGACTCCAGGTCCAGGTTGTCCGTCGGCTCGTCGAGCAGCAGCGCGGTGGTGCCGGCCAGCTCCAGGAGCAGGATCTGGAAGCGGGCCTGCTGGCCGCCGGAGAGCTTCTCGAAGGGCTGGTCGCCCTGCCGCTCCAGCTCGTAGCGGCGCAGCACCGACATCGCGGCCCCGCGGTCCTTGGCGTGCTCGCTCCACAGGATGTCCACCAGGGTGCGCCCGAGCAGCTCGGGGTGGGCGTGGGTCTGCGCGAAGTGGCCGGGCACCACCCGCGCCCCCAGCTTCCAGTTCCCGGTGTGCGCCACCGACGCGTCCCCCGCGAGCATCCGCAGGAAGTGCGACTTGCCGGAGCCGTTGGAGCCGAGCACCGCGACGCGCTCGCCGTAGAAGACCTCCAGCGAGAACGGCTTCATCAAGCCGGTCAGCTCAAGGTTCTCGCAGGTCAGGGCGCGCACCCCGGTACGACCGCCGCGCAGCCGCATGGTGATCTCCTGCTCGCGCGGCGGCTCCGGCGGCGGGCCTGCGTCCTCGAACCGCTTGAAGCGCGTCTGCATCGCGTGGTACCTGGACGCCATGTCCGGGCTGATCGCGGCCTGGTTGCGCAGCCGCAGGACCAGCGCCTTCAGCCGCGCGTGCTCCTCGTCCCAGCGCCGCTTGAGCTCCTCGAAGCGCGCGAACCGCTCGCGCCGCGCCTCGTGGTAGGTGCCGAACCCGGCGCCGTGCACCCACACGTCCGTCCCCGCGGGGCTCGGCTCCAGGCTCACGATCCGCTCCGCGGCCCGCGAGAGCAGCTCCCGGTCGTGCGAGACGAACAGCACGGTCTTACGGGTCTCCCGCAGCCGCTCCTCCAGCCAGCGCTTGCCGGGGACGTCCAGATAGTTGTCCGGCTCGTCCAGGAGCAGCACCTCGTCGGGCCCGCGCAGCAGCGCTTCGAGCACCAGACGCTTCTGCTCACCGCCACTGAGCGTGCGCACCTCGCGGAACTGCGCCTTGTCGTACGGCATCCCGAGCGCGGCCATGGTGCACATGTCCCACACCGTCTCGGCCTCGTAGCCGTGCGCCTCCGCCCAGTCGCTGAGCGCCTGCGCGTACCGCATCTGCGCGGGCTCGTCGTCGACCGTCATGATCAGGTGCTCGGCCGCGTCCACCGCGGCCGCCGCCTCCTTGATCCGCGGCTGCGCCACCGAGACCAGCAGGTCGCGCACGGTCCGCTCGTCCCGCACCGAGCCGACGAACTGCGGCATCACGCCGAGGCCGCCGCTCACCGTGACCGAACCGCCGTGCGGCTGGAGCTCGCCGGAGATCATGCGGAGCAGCGTCGTCTTCCCGGCCCCGTTGGCGCCGACCAGGGCCACCACCGAGCCCTCCGCCACCCGGAACGACGCGTCGCCGAGCAGCACCCGCCCGTCCGGCAGGTAGTACTCCAGGTGTGCAGCCTCTAGATGTCCCATGGTGCGGATTGTCGCCCAGCCCCTGCCCCCCTGAACAATCGAATTAGGATGCGCGGCATGAGCTTTGGGCAAGGGGGACCCGGGTGGGGCCCGGGGGATCAGCAGACACCGGACTGGGCGGCCCTGGCCGACGCGTCGGCCGCGCGCAACCGGCGCCGCAAGTGGCTGTTCATCGGGGGCGGTGCGCTCGCCACGGCGGCGGTCGTCGCGGTGGTCGCCACCGTGATCGTCAGCGCCGGTTCCCAGGACGACGGAAAATCCGCGAGCGAGCTGCCCTCTCCCCCGGCCCTGCCGAGCGACAGCGCCCACCCGCAGCCGTCGTTCTCCAAGGTGGCCCCGCCGCCCCCGCCCAACCCGTACGACTACATAGCGAGCGCCCAGAAGGACAAGGCGCCGCTCGGCGCCGACACCCTCTTCCCCGGCACGAGCCTGACCCTGGGCAGCGGCGTCTACGCCAAGGGCCCCACCGACCAGGTGACCTCCTGCGCCGCGGCCACCCAGGGCGCGCTCGGCACGGCGCTCACCAACAACGGCTGCCGCCAGGTCATCCGGGCCACCTTCACCAAGTCCGGTGTCGCCGTCACCGTGGGCGTCGCCGTGTTCGACACGGACACCGCCGCCAAGAAGGCGAAGGAACAGGCATCGGGCGGCATCGCCTCCCTGTCCGGCGCGGGCGTCGCGACGTTCTGCCGGGACGGCGCGGTCTGCCGCAGGACCACCAACTCCTACGGCCGCTACGCCTACTTCACGACCGGCGGCTTCGCCGACGGCAAGAACGTGACCAAGGGCGACACCCCCGTCTTCACCGCCGGCGACGACCTCGCCCAGTTCGTCTTCGACCAGATCGTCGCCCGGGGCCGCAACCAGGCGTCAGCAGCAGCCGCCCAGCCCGCCGCCTGAACTCCCGGGCAGCGTGCGCACGTTGCGTGCCTCCTTGGCCCGCGCGGCTAGCAACTCGTCGGCGGGGTAGCCCACTTCCTCCAGGGTGAGACCGTGCGGCTTCACCACGTGCACGGAGGAGTCGCGCACGGCGGCATCGAGCACCTTCCCGGGCCACTCCACATCCCGGTGCCCGTCGCCGACGTGCAGCAGCGCGCCCACCAGGGAGCGCACCATGTTGTGACAGAACGCGTCCGCCCGCACGGTCGCGGTGACGATCCCGTCGTCACCGCGCACCCAGGACAGCTCCTGGAGCGTACGGATGGTGGTGGCGCCCTCGCGCTTCTTGCAGTACGCCGCGAAGTCGTGCTCGCCGACCAGCGCGGCCGACGCCGCGTTCATGGCCTCGACGTCCAACTCCCAGTCGTGCCACAGGACATGACCCCGCAGCAGCGGGTCGACGCCGCCGATGTCGTCGGTCACCCGGTACGCGTACCGCCGCCAGATCGCCGCGAACCGCGCGTTGAACCCGCTGGGCGCCTCGGCGATCCGCCAGATCCGCACGTCGTGCGGGAGCCGCCCGGCGAGGCGCCGCAGCAGCTTCTCGCGGTGCTCGGCCCACACGTCCTCGGGCAGGTCGACATGGGCGACCTGGCCGCGCGCGTGCACCCCGGCGTCCGTACGCCCGGCGACGGTCAGGCCGTAGGGCACCTGCGACCGCGTCACCGTGCGCAGCGCGTCCTCGATCTCGCCCTGCACGGTCCGGCGGCCGAACGGCTGCCGGGCCCAGCCGGAGAAGTCCTTGCCGTCGTACGACAGGTCAAGACGCACCCGGACGTGGCCGGGCTCCACCTCATCGCTCACGTAACCGATCCTCTCAGAGCATCCACACAGCGGAACGGGCCCGCCCCCCGAAGGGAACGGGCCCGTCCACAGCCTTCAAGAACGCTTACGCGTCCTTCGCCTCGTCGGCCGGCGTGGTGTCCTCGGCCTTGGCCTCGGACTCCTTGACGGCGCGCACGGTGGCGGCCTCGGCCTCGGCGACGGTCGCCTTCTTGGCGATCTCGCCCTCGACCAGCTCGATCACGGCCATCGGCGCGTTGTCACCACGGCGGTTGCCGATCTTGGTGATACGGGTGTAGCCACCCGGACGCTCCTCGTAGCGGGGCGCGATCTCGGTGAAGAGGGTGTGGACGATGCCCTTGTCGGTGATCGTCTGCAGCACCAGGCGACGGTTGTGGATGTCGCCCTTCTTCGCCTTGGTGATCAGGCGCTCGGCGACGGGACGAAGGCGGCGGGCCTTGGCCTCGGTCGTCGTGATGCGGCCGTGCTCGAAGAGCGACTTCGCCAGGTTGGCGAGGAGCAGCTTCTCGTGCGCGGCGCTGCCGCCGAGACGTGCACCCTTTGCGGGACGCGGCATGGTGATTCTCCTAGTGATCTGCACCGGCCGTACGAGGTACCGATGTCAGTGTCCGAGCAGGCGGTTACCTGTCGGAGACCCGCGCCCCGTAAGGGGCGCGGGAAAGAGCCGATGTGCGACTCCGTCGCGTGTGCGCGACCAGCCGTGGCCGGCCCGCAGGCGGAGACCGATCAGTACTGCTCGGTCTCCACGAACCCGGCATCCGCGTCGTCGTCCGCGCCGAAGGCGTCGGCCGCGGCGGTCGGGTCGAAGCCGGGAGGCGAGTCCTTCAGGGCGAGGCCCATACCGGCCAGCTTCGCCTTGACCTCGTCGATCGACTTCGCACCGAAGTTGCGGATGTCGAGCAGGTCGGCCTCGGAGCGCGCCACGAGCTCACCCACGGAGTGGATGCCCTCACGCTTGAGGCAGTTGTACGACCGAACGGTGAGCTCCAGCTCCTCGATCGGCAGGGCGAGATCGGCGGCGAGAGCGGCGTCCGTCGGGGACGGGCCCATGTCGATGCCCTCGGCGTCGATGTTGAGCTCGCGCGCCAGACCGAACAGCTCGACCAGGGTCTTACCGGCCGACGCCATGGCGTCACGGGGACGCATGGCCTGCTTGGTCTCGACGTCGACGATCAGCTTGTCGAAGTCGGTGCGCTGCTCGACACGGGTCGCCTCGACCTTGTACGTGACCTTGAGCACCGGGGAGTAGATGGAGTCGACCGGGATGCGGCCGATCTCCTGGCCCAGCTGCTTGTTCTGCACGGCGGAGACGTAGCCGCGACCGCGCTCGACGGTCAGCTCCATCTCCAGCTTGCCCTTGCCGTTGAGCGTGGCGAGCACCAGGTCGGGGTTGTGCACCTCGACACCGGCCGGCGGGGCGATGTCAGCAGCGGTGACCAGGCCGGGACCCTGCTTGCGCAGGTACATCACGACCGGCTCGTCGTGCTCCGAGGAGACGACCAGCTGCTTGATGTTGAGGATGAGGTCGGTGACGTCCTCCTTGACGCCCGGCACGGTGGTGAACTCGTGCAGGACACCGTCGATCCGGATGCTGGTGACAGCGGCACCGGGGATCGAGGAGAGGAGCGTACGACGCAGGGAGTTGCCGAGCGTGTAGCCGAAGCCGGGCTCCAGGGGCTCGATGACGAACCGCGAGCGGTACTCGTCAACGACCTCTTCGGTCAGCGAAGGG
The DNA here is from genome assembly GCF_026343295.1 of Streptomyces sp. NBC_00083. Taxonomy (GTDB): domain Bacteria; phylum Actinomycetota; class Actinomycetes; order Streptomycetales; family Streptomycetaceae; genus Streptomyces. Next base: position 219,276 of record NZ_JAPELY010000002.1, on the reverse strand, counting down.
CGCTGAGCGATAAGCATGGGAAGATCCTTCAGTCATGGGCACCCACTATTTGATGCCCTGCTGGGTACTGCGTACTGCAAGGGTACGGGCGGCACGCCTCCAAGGAGCCGTACCGCCCGAGCCTTCAAGGCAATCCTTGAGGCAACCTCGCGTCAGACGCGGCGGCGCGGGGAGCGCCGCCCCGGATCAGACGCGGCGGCGCTTCGGGGGACGGCAGCCGTTGTGCGGCGTCGGGGTGACGTCCTGGATCGAGCCGACCTCGAGGCCAGTGGCCTGGAGGGAGCGGATCGCGGTCTCGCGGCCGGAGCCCGGACCCTTGACGAAGACGTCAACCTTGCGCATGCCGTGCTCCTGCGCGCGGCGGGCGGCCGACTCGGCGGCCATCTGCGCGGCGAACGGAGTCGACTTGCGGGAGCCCTTGAAGCCGACGTGGCCGGCGGACGCCCAGGAGATCACGTTGCCCGAGGGGTCCGTGATCGAGACGATGGTGTTGTTGAACGTGCTCTTGATGTGCGCGTGGCCGTGAGCGACGTTCTTCTTTTCCTTGCGGCGCACCTTCTTGGCAGCGCCCTGACGACCCTTGGGGGGCATGTCTTACTCCAGATGGAGGGGAGGTGATCGGTCCTACAGCGAAGACCGCTGAAAAGCGTCCGCTGTGGACTACTTCTTGCCCGGCTTCTTCTTACCGGCGATGGCGCGACGCGGGCCCTTGCGGGTACGAGCGTTCGTGCTGGTGCGCTGACCGTGGACCGGCAGACCACGACGGTGGCGCAGACCCTGGTAGCAGCCGATCTCGACCTTGCGGCGGATGTCGGCGGCAACCTCACGGCGAAGGTCACCCTCGGTGCGGAGGTTGGCGTCCACGTACTCGCGGATCTTGACCAGGTCCTCTTCGGCCAGGTCACGAACGCGGGTGTTCGGGTTCACGCCGGTCGAGGCGAGGATCTCCTTGGACCGGGTACGCCCGATACCGAAGACGTAGGTGAGTGCGATCTCCACGCGCTTTTCGCGCGGGATGTCGACACCGGAAACGCGTGCCATTTACTGGCTCCAGTTGTTTTCGGGGGTCTTCCACAGCGCCGCTCCCGACCGCCGTACTAGGTACGTTTCGGGTCCCCGGCCCCCGCCGGAGGTGTCACCAGCCGGGGAAACCGGCCAGGTGGGTGCTGCGTATGTACGTTTTGCTCGCGTCGCTCGAAGAACTGCGGAGTGCAGGTCGGTCGGCGTGCGTCAGCCCTGGCGCTGCTTGTGGCGCAGGTTGTCGCAGATGACCATGACCCGGCCGTGACGGCGGATCACCTTGCACTTGTCGCAGATCTTCTTGACGCTCGGCTTGACCTTCATGGGATGTCAGGTTCTCCGGGTCAGTGCCACCGCCGCCACTGAGGGCGACGTGGGCAAGATCTACTTGTACCGGTAGACGATCCGGCCACGCGTCAGGTCGTACGGAGAAAGCTCCACTACGACCCGGTCATCGGGGAGGATACGGATGTAGTGCATCCGCATCTTGCCGCTGATGTGCGCGAGGACCTTGTGACCGTTCTGGAGTTCCACCTTGAACATGGCGTTCGGGAGGGACTCGATCACGGTGCCCTCGATTTCGATGGCACCTTGCTTCTTGGCCACGCTTCGCCTTTCGAATCGGCTACCTTGATCGACTCCCGCAGCCGTGTGTGGACACACGGGTACACGAGAGCCGACGCATCAGTCTACGACAGGCCACTCGAAAAGACGAATCCGGGGAGTTTGCCCGCCATCGTAGATCCTTAAGCGACCAGACATAGATGCCTGCCGCAGCGGGTCGCACGGCGACTCGCGGGAAGGGGGGCGGCAGGGGTCTGGGGGACGGTCAGCCCAGCGGGTCAGGAGCCGTGGTGACCCCGTACTCCGCCAGCTTCGCCTTGCCGCCGTCCGGCATCGTCAGGACCAGCGGGCCGTTCTCCGTCAGGGCGACCGAGTGCTCCCAGTGCGAGGACCAGGAACCGTCCGTCGTGATGACGGTCCAGTCGTCCTCCAGGACCTCCGTGCGGGGCGTGCCCAGGGAGACCATCGGCTCGATCGCCAGGCAGAAGCCGGGGATGAGCTTCGGGTTGTGGCGGCCGAGCATGCGGCGCTTGTCGACGTAGTTCAGGAGGTGCGGGTCCATGTGCATCTCGGAACCGATGCCGTGGCCGCCGTAGTCCTCGACGATCCCGTACTTGCCGGTCGAGGGGCGCGGCTGGCGGCGGATGTACGACTCGATCGCGCGCGAGACGTCGATGAGCTTGTTGCCCTTCTTCACCGCGGCGAGGCCGGCCCACATCGACTCCTCGGTCACCCGGGAGAGCTCGATCAGCTCGGGCGCGTGGCCGGAGCCGACGAACGCGGTGTACGCGGCGTCGCCGTGCCAGCCGTCGATGATCGCGCCGGCGTCGATGGAGATGATGTCGCCGTCCTTGAGGACGGTCTTGTCGTCGGGGATGCCGTGGACGACGACCTCGTTGACCGAGGTGCAGATGGTGGCGGGGAACCCGCCGTAGCCCAGGAAGTTGGACTTCGCGCCGTGCTCGGCGATCACCTTGCGGGCGACTTCGTCCAGGTCCTTCGTCGTGGACCCGGGCACTGCGGCCTCGCGGGTGGCGGCGTGGATCGCGGCGACGACCAGTCCCGCCTCGCGCATCTTCGCGATCTGCTCGGGGGTCTTGATCTCCACCATGTGCGGCTCACGCCTTTCTGGACAGGTATGGGTCACCCCCAACGATACGGCGTCCCGTTCCCCACCCGGGCGGCATACGCATCCCCGCCCCACGGCCAAGGGTGCCGCCCACCCTGCCCGTGCGGCCCGACACCGGCCCGACCGGGGCCACCTCAGCCCGTCCGGCGTTTGAGGACGAGCACCCTTCAGGCGCGAACGGGGTCTGGGGCAGAGCCCCAGTTCCTGAACCCCAGCCCCCCTTCCCTCCCCCGGAGGGTTTAGGGAAGGGGCGGGGTGGGGCCGTCCTCCCGGCCCCCGGCCGTCGACTGCGGACCGTGCTGGGTCACCCGCGCAGTTCCCCGCGCCCCTAGTAGGGCACCCGGCACCACCCGGAGCCGTGCACCGGGGTACGATGCGGCGGCCGCGGCGCCCCCGGAGGGGTACCGCGGCCGCATGCAGTGCTGGGTGCGAGAACTACGCCGCTTCGCGGCGCAACGCGTCCATCGCCTTCTTCGTGACCTCATCCACCTTGCCCAGCGCGGAGATCGTGATGACCAGCCCCTGCGCCCGGTAGTAGTCGATGATGGGCTCGGTCTCGCTGTGGTAGACCTCGAGCCGCTTGCGCACGGTGTCCTCGGTGTCGTCACCGCGCTGGTACAGCTCGCCGCCGCACTCGTCGCAGACGCCGTCCCGCTTCGGGGCGTTGTACACCACGTGGAAGACGTGCGCGCTGTCGTTGCGGCAGATCCGCCGGCCGGCGATCCGCTTGACGACCTCGTCCTCGGGCACTTCGAGGTCGAGCACGGCGTCCAGCTTGACGCCGTCCGCCTTCAGCACCTCGTCGAGCGCCTCGGCCTGCACCACGTTGCGCGGGAAGCCGTCGAGCAGGAAGCCGTTCTCGGCGTCCGGCGCTTCCATGCGGTCCTTGGCCATCCCGATGGTGACCTCGTCCGGCACCAGGTTGCCGGCGTCCATGTACGCCTTGGCCTGCTTGCCCAGGTCCGTGCCCTGGCTGATGTTGGCACGGAAGAGGTCGCCCGTGGAGATGTGCGGGATCGCCAGGTTCTTGGCAAGGAACGCGGCCTGCGTTCCCTTGCCCGCACCGGGCGGTCCAACGAGGACGATTCGCATCAGCGGAGGAACCCTTCGTAATTGCGCTGCTGAAGCTGGCTCTCGATCTGCTTAACGGTTTCCAGACCCACACCCACGATGATGAGGATGCTCGTCCCGCCGAGCGGGAAGCTCTGGACGCCGCCGAAGATGATCAACGCCATTGTCGGTACGAGCGCGATCAGCCCCAGATACAGCGACCCCGGCCAGGTGATCCGGTTGAGTACGTAGCTCAGGTACTCAGCGGTCGGTCGGCCAGCCCGGATGCCCGGGATGAAGCCACCATACTTCTTCATGTTGTCGGCGACTTCCTCGGGGTTGAACGAGATCGCCACGTAGAAGAACGCGAAGAAAACGATCAGCAGGAAGTAGCTGACGATGTAGTAAGGATGGTCGCCCTTGGTCAAGTTGTCCTTGACCCAGGTCGCCCAGCCGGCCGTCGAGTTCGAGAACTGGACGATCAGGGCCGGGATGTAGAGCAGCGACGAAGCGAAGATGACGGGGATCACACCCGCCTGATTGACCTTCAGCGGAATGTAGGTCGAGGTTCCGCCGTACGACCTGCGGCCGATCATGCGCTTCGCGTACTGCACGGGAACGCGCCGCTGTGCCTGTTCGACGAAGACCACGAGCCCGACCATGACGAGGCCGACCAGGAGCACGGTGCCGAACTCGATCCAGCCACCGGCCAGGTGGCCCTGCTTCTTGATGGCCCACAGGGAGCTCGGGAAGCTGGAGGCGATCGAGATGAACATCAGGATGGACATGCCGTTGCCGATGCCGCGGTCGGTGATGACCTCACCGAGCCACATGACGCAGGCGGTACCGGCGGTCATCGTGACGACCATCGTGATGGTGGTGAAGATCGAGCGGTTCGGGATGATCTCCGTGGCGACCTGGCAGCCGCTGAAGAGGGCGCCGTTGCGGGCCGTGGCCACGAGACCGGTGCCCTGCAGGATCGCCAGCGCCACGGTCAGATAACGCGTGTACTGCGTGATCTTCGCCGTGCCGGCCTGGCCCTCCTTCTTGAGGGCCTCCAGGCGCGGGATCACCACGGTCAGCAGCTGCAGAATGATGCTCGCCGTGATGTACGGCATGATGCCGAGCGCGAAGATCGTGATCTGCAGCAGCGCGCCGCCGCTGAACATGTTGACCAGGCCGAACAGACCGCTGTTCTGCTGAGCCTGATCGACACAGGTCTGCACGTTCTTGTAGTTCACGCCGGGCATCGGCACATGCGTACCGAGCCGGTAGATCACGATGATGCCGAGTGTGAAGAGCAGCTTCTTGCGCAGGTCAGGCGTCTTGAACGCCTGGGCGAACGCGGTGAGCACGGTGCCTCCTGCGACCCCCGCGCAAGTGCGTCAGGGTGACGGTCTTGAGGTTCGACGAATAAGGAATGAAGGTCTTGATCTGCCAAAAATCCGTGCCGCAGCCGTCCAGGCACACAGCACGGAACTTAGACAGTGCACGCCACCTTACCGGCGACCGTGCCCCCCTAGGAACGACCAACCGGGGATGCCCCTTTTGAGAGGCATCCCCGGTCGGATGTTCAAGCCATCAAGCTGTCTCAGACGAGCTCGGTGACGGTGCCGCCGGCGGCGGCAATCTTCTCCTTGGCGGAGCCGGAAACGGCGTCAACCGAAACCTGCAGCGCCACGGAGATCTCGCCCTGGCCCAGGACCTTGACGAGGCTGTTCTTGCGCACCGCGCCCTTGGCGACCAGGTCGGCCACCGTGACCTCTCCACCCTCGGGGTAGAGAGCGCCGAGCTTGTCCAGGTTCACGACCTGGAACTCGGTGCGGAACGGGTTGCGGAAACCCTTGAGCTTCGGCAGGCGCATGTGGAGGGGCATCTGGCCACCCTCGAAGCGCTGCGGAACCTGGTAGCGGGCCTTCGTACCCTTGGTACCACGACCTGCGGTCTTACCCTTGGACGCCTCACCACGACCCACACGGGTCTTGGCGGTCTTGGCTCCCGGGGCAGGACGGAGGTTATGGGCCTTCAGCGGGCTGTTCTCGCCCATGTCAGTCGACCTCCTCAACCGTCACGAGGTGGCGGACGGTCTGCACCATGCCGCGGAACTCGGGGCGGTCCTCCTTGACAACCACGTCGTTCAGGCGCTTGAGCCCGAGCGAACGCAGGGTGTCGCGGTGGTTCTGCTTGCTGCCGATGTACGACTTCGTCTGCGTGATCTTGAGGCGGGCCATTAGACACCCGCTCCCGCACGAGCACGGAGCAGAGCCGCGGGGGCAACGGCCTCGAGGGGCAGACCACGGCGAGCCGCGATCTCCTCGGGACGCTGCAGGCCCTTGAGGGCCGCCACGGTTGCGTGCACGATGTTGATCGCGTTGGAAGAGCCGAGCGACTTCGACAGGATGTCGTGAACGCCGGCGCACTCCAGAACGGCGCGCACCGGGCCACCGGCGATAACACCGGTACCGGGGGCAGCCGGCTTCAGGAGCACGACGCCCGCCGCACGCTCGCCCGTGATCGGGTGAGGGATCGTGCCCTGGATGCGCGGAACCTTGAAGAAGTTCTTCTTGGCTTCCTCGACACCCTTGGCGATGGCCGCGGGAACTTCCTTGGCCTTGCCGTAACCGACACCTACGGTGCCGTCACCGTCGCCCACCACGACCAGCGCGGTGAAGCTGAAGCGGCGACCACCCTTGACAACCTTGGCAACGCGGTTGATCGCGACAACGCGCTCAACGTAAGCGGTCTTCTCGGCGGCAGCGCCACCGTCGCGACCCTTCCGGTCCCGCCGCTCGCCGCCACCGGCACCGCTTCCGCGGCGCTGGGGTCCAGCCATTGGATTTACCTCTCTCTGTTACGTCCGTTAGTCCCGGAACCGGGGCTTAGAACTTCAGCCCGGCTTCGCGGGCGGCGTCAGCCAGAGCGGCAATGCGCCCGGCGTACCTGTTGCCACCACGGTCGAACACGACGGTCTCGACGCCCGCGGCCTTGGCGCGCTCGGCGACCAGGGCCCCGACCGACTTGGCCTGCGCGGACTTGTCGCCCTCGCCACCACGGATCGACGCGTCCAGAGTCGACGCCGACGCCAGGGTGTGACCCTTGAGGTCGTCGATGACCTGAGCGGTGATACCGCGGTTGGAACGCGTCACGACGAGGCGCGGACGCTCCGCCGTACCCGACACGTGCTTGCGGATGCGGACGTGGCGACGTGCCTTGGCGGCACGCTTGTAAGCGTCGCCCTTGGCGATCTTCACACCGTATGCCATGGCTTACTTACCAGCCTTTCCGACCTTGCGGCGGATGACTTCGCCGGCGTACTTGACACCCTTGGCCTTGTACGGGTCGGGCTTCCGCAGCTTGCGGATGTTCGCGGCGACCTCGCCGACCTTCTGCTTGTCGATGCCCTCGACCGAGAACTTCGTGGGCGACTCGACCTTGAAGGTGATGCCTTCGGGGGCCTCGACGGTGATCGAGTGGCTGTATCCCAGCGCGAACTCCAGGTTGGAGCCCTTCGCCTGGACGCGGTAACCGACACCGCTGATCTCGAGCGCCTTGATGTATCCCTGGGTCACACCGGTGATCATGTTGGCCACCAGCGTGCGGGACAGGCCGTGCAGGGCCTTGTTCTGACGCTCGTCGTTGGGGCGGGTGACGTTAAGAACGCCGTCCTCACCCTTCACGATCTCGATGGGAGCCGCAACAGCGTGCGTGAGGGAGCCCTTGGGGCCCTTCACGTGCACCGTACGGCCATCGATGGTGACGTCCACACCGGCGGGAACCTGGATGGGGAGCTTGCCGATTCGCGACATTAGCTTTTCCTCCGTTCCCGACTACCAGACGTAGGCGAGGACTTCCCCACCTACGCCCTTCTTGCCTGCCTGCTGGCCGGTGAGCAGACCGTGGGACGTGGAGATGATCGCCACGCCCAGGCCGCCGAGCACCTTCGGCAGGTTGGTGGACTTCGCGTACACACGCAGACCGGGCTTCGAGATCCGCTTGATGCCCGCGATGGAGCGCTCACGGTTCGGCCCGAACTTCAGCTCGAGGACGAGGTTCTTGCCGACTTCGGCGTCCTCGACCTTCCAGCCAGTGATGAAGCCCTCCTGCTGGAGGATCTCCGCGATGTGCGACTTGATCTTGCTGTGCGGCATCACGACAGAGTCGTGGTACGCCGAGTTAGCGTTGCGCAGACGAGTGAGCATGTCTGCGATCGGGTCAGTCATGGTCATGAATCGGCCTTCGGCCTCTCTCGCCGCGGTTTCCTGTATGCGCCATCCCTCTCCCCACTCAGTGGCGGGACGGGTGCGGTGCGGGGACCTACGGCGTAGTAAGTCGTTATGGGCGGCGGACGCCCAACCCCACAAGCCTACGGCATGGGGAGTCGGGCCTCCGCCGACCAGATACTTACCGAGAGCGTCCGGAAATTCCCAAGTCCCTAAGGACAGCGGGGAATTACCAGGAGCTCTTGGTCACGCCCGGCAGCTCGCCACGGTGAGCCATCTCACGGAGGCACACGCGGCACAGGCCGAACTTGCGGTACACGGAGTGGGGACGACCGCAACGCTGGCAGCGCGTGTAACCGCGCACACCGAACTTGGGCTTGCGGGCAGCCTTCGCGATGAGAGCCTTCTTCGCCATCTCGCTTACGCCTCCTTGAAGGGGAAGCCGAGGTGACGAAGGAGGGCACGGCCCTCGTCGTCGTTGGTCGCCGTGGTGACCACGGTGATGTCCATACCCCGGGTACGGTCGATCTTGTCCTGGTCGATCTCGTGGAACATGACCTGCTCCGTGAGACCGAAGGTGTAGTTGCCACGGCCGTCGAACTGCTTCGGCGACAGACCACGGAAGTCACGGATACGCGGCAGCGCGAGCGACAGCGTACGGTCCAGGAACTCCCACATGCGGTCACCGCGGAGGGTGACGTGGCAGCCGATCGGCTGACCCTCGCGCAGCTTGAACTGCGCGATGGACTTGCGGGCCTTGGTGACGGCCGGCTTCTGTCCGGTGATCGTGGTGAGGTCGCGAACCGCGCCATCCATCAGCTTGGAGTCGCGGGCGGCGTCGCCCACACCCATGTTGACCACGATCTTCACGAGGCCGGGGATCTGCATGACGTTCTCGTACGAGAACTCGTCGCGCAGCTTGCCCGCGATCTCCTCGCGGTACTTCGTCTTGAGACGCGGAGTGGTGGTGGTAGCCATCAGATGTCCTCACCCGTCCGCTTGGCAACGCGGATCTTGTTGCCCTCGTCGTCGAAGCGGAAACCGACGCGGGTAACGACCTTGTTGCCGTCCTTCTCCACGACGAGCTGAACGTTGCTCACGTGGATCGGGGCCTCGGTCGTCACAATGCCACCGGTCTGCGAACCGCGAGCGGTCTGGCCGGCCTTGGTGTGCTTCTTGACCCGGTTGACACCCTCGACCAGGACGCGGTCTTCGCGGGGGAAGGCCGCGATGACCTTGCCCTGCTTGCCCTTGTCCTTACCGGTGATGACCTGAACCAGGTCGCCCTTCTTGATCTTCATGCTTACAGCACCTCCGGCGCGAGCGAGATGATCTTCATGAACTTCTTCTCGCGCAGCTCCCGGCCCACCGGGCCGAAGATGCGGGTGCCGCGGGGGTCGCCATCGTTCTTGAGGATGACGGCCGCGTTCTCGTCGAAGCGGATGTACGAGCCGTCCTGACGACGACGCTCCTTGACGGTGCGCACGACGACAGCCTTGACGACGTCGCCCTTCTTCACGTTGCCACCGGGGATCGCGTCCTTGACGGTGGCGACGATGACGTCACCGATACCCGCGTAGCGGCGACCGGAGCCACCGAGCACACGGATGCAAAGGATTTCCTTCGCACCAGTGTTGTCGGCGACGCGCAGTCGCGACTCCTGCTGGATCACGTCTATCTCCTGATCGTCTGCCGGTTCCCGGCCGGGGCTTGATGACTCAAGCCCCGACCGAGCCTGGCGGAACCAACCTGAGGGAAGCCCCTCAGGTAATTACTTGGCCTTCTCGAGGATCTCGACGATGCGCCAGCGCTTGCTCGCCGACAGCGGACGCGTCTCCATGATGAGGACGCGGTCGCCGACGCCGGCAGCGTTCTGCTCGTCGTGCGCCTTGAGCTTGTTGGTACGGCGGATGACCTTGCCGTACAGCGCGTGCTTCACACGGTCCTCGACAGCGACGACGACGGTCTTGTCCATCTTGTCGCTGACGACCAGACCCTCGCGGGTCTTGCGGAAACCGCGCGCTTCAGTCGTCTCAGTCACATTCTTCTCGCTCATCAGGCGCTCTCCACCGTCTCGATGCCCAGCTCGCGCTCGCGCATCAGGGTGTAGATCCGGGCGATGTCCTTACGGACGGACTTGAGCCGCCCGTGGTTCTCGAGCTGGCCCGTCGCCGCCTGGAAGCGGAGGTTGAACAGCTCTTCCTTGGCTTCGCGGAGCTTGTTGAGGAGCTCCTCGTCGCCCAGTTCGCGCAGTTCGGACGCCTTGGTTCCGGCCGACATCACGCCTCACCTGCCTCGCGCCGGACGATGCGGCACTTCATCGGGAGCTTGTGAGCGGCTCGGGTGAGCGCCTCACGAGCAATCTTCTCGTTCGGGTAGGACAGCTCGAACATCACCCGGCCCGGGTGAACGTTCGCGACCCACCACTCCGGAGAACCCTTACCGGAACCCATGCGGGTCTCGGCAGGCTTCTTCGTCAGGGGGCGGTCCGGGTAGATGTTGATCCAGACCTTGCCGCCACGCTTGATGTGGCGGGTCATCGCGATACGAGCCGCCTCGATCTGGCGGTTGGTCACGTACGCCGGCGTGAGGGCCTGAATGCCGTACTCGCCGAACGCAACCGTCGTACCACCCTTGGCCATACCGCGACGCTTGGGGTGGTGCTGCTTGCGGTGCTTGACCCTACGGGGGATCAGCATTTCGGTCAGGCCTCCGTTCCGGTGCTCTCAGCCGGAGCGGCAGCGGCGGGAGCCTCGGCCTTGGGGGCCTCGGCAGCCGGCGCAGCCTGCTGCGGCTTGCGGCCGCGACCGCCACGCTCGCCGCCACGACCACCGCGGCCACCGGCCGGACGGTCGTTGGCGCCACCACGGGCCGGGCGGTTACCCGCACGGGCCGCTGCGTTCTCGGCGCGAACCTCGGCGATGTTCTTGACGTCGCCCTTGTAGATCCAGACCTTCACGCCGATGCGGCCGAAGGTCGTCTTGGCCTCGAAGAAGCCGTAGTCGATGTTCGCGCGCAGGGTGTGCAGCGGCACACGGCCTTCGCGGTAGAACTCCGAGCGGGACATCTCGGCGCCGCCGAGACGGCCGCCACACTGGATCTTGATGCCCTTGGCGCCGGCCTTCATGGTGCCCTGCATGCTCTTGCGCATGGCACGACGGAAGGAGACGCGGGAGGAGAGCTGCTCGGCAACGGCCTGAGCAACCAGCTGAGCGTCCATCTCGGGGTTCTTGACCTCGAGGATGTTCAGCTGGACCTGCTTGCCCGTGAGCTTCTCGAGGTCGCCGCGGATGCGGTCGGCCTCGGCGCCACGGCGGCCGATGACGATGCCGGGACGCGCGGTGTGGATGTCCACCCGCACGCGGTCACGGGTGCGCTCGATCTCAACCTTCGAGATGCCGGCGCGCTCCATGCCGGACGTCATCATCCGACGGATGGCGACGTCTTCCTTGACGTAGTCCTTGTACAGCTTGTCGGCGTACCAACGGGACTTGAAGTCCGTGGTAATGCCGAGCCGGAACCCGTGCGGGTTTACCTTCTGGCCCATTACCGGGTTCCTTCCTTGCTGCTGACGACCACGGTGATGTGGCTGGTCCGCTTACGGATCCGGTAGGCACGGCCCTGAGCACGCGGACGGAACCGCTTCAGGGTCGGGCCCTCGTCCACGTACGCCTCGCTGATGACCAGCGAAGAGGCGTCGGTGTGGTCGTAGTTGTGCGCGGCGTTGGCAATGGCGCTGTCCAGCACCTTGCCGACCGGCACGCTCGCGGCCTGCGGGGCGAAGCGCAGGACCGCCTGAGCCTCCGTGGCATCCATGCCACGGATAAGGTCCACCACGCGGCGGGCCTTCATGGGCGTGACGCGGATGTACCGCGCCTGGGCCCTGGCTTCCATGGTTGTCCCTTCGGTGTAAGTCATAGTCGTTACCCACCCCGCGTTAGCGGCGCTTCGACTTCCGGTCGTCCTTGACGTGGCCGCGGAAGGTGCGAGTCGGCGAGAACTCGCCGAGCTTGTGGCCGACCATCGACTCGGAGACAAACACCGGGACGTGGGTCTTGCCGTTGTGCACCGCGATCGTGTGGCCGAGCATGGCCGGGATGATCATCGAGCGACGGGACCAGGTCTTGATGACGTTCTTGGTACCAGCTTCGTTCTGAGCGTCCACCTTCTTTACGAGGTGTCCGTCGACGAAGGGTCCCTTCTTGAGACTGCGCGGCATCTAAACCCGCTCCTAGCGCTTCTTGTTCGTCTTGCGGCGGCGGACGATGTACTTGCTCGATGCCTTCTTCGGCGAGCGAGTACGACCCTCCTTCTGACCCCACGGGGAGACCGGGTGGCGACCACCACTGGTCTTGCCCTCACCACCACCGTGCGGGTGGTCAACCGGGTTCATCGCGACACCGCGGACGGACGGGCGAACGCCCTTCCAGCGCATACGGCCGGCCTTGCCCCAGTTGATGTTCGACTGCTCGGCGTTGCCGACCGCACCGATGGTGGCGCGGCAGCGGGCGTCGACCAGGCGAATTTCGCCGGACGGCATACGAAGGTGGGCCATCGTGCCCTCCTTCGCCAGCAGCTGCACCGAAGCACCCGCGGAGCGGGCGAACTTCGCACCGCCACCGGGACGCAGCTCGATGGCGTGGATGGTCGTACCGACCGGGATGTTGCGCAGCGCCAGGTTGTTGCCCGGCTTGATGTCGGCCCCGGGGCCGTTCTCAACGCGGTCACCCTGGTTCAGGCCACGGGGCGCGATGATGTAGCGCTTCTCGCCGTCTGCGTAGTGCAGGAGCGCGATGCGCGCGGTGCGGTTGGGGTCGTACTCGATGTGAGCGACCTTCGCCGGAACGCCGTCCTTGTCGTGACGACGGAAGTCGATCACGCGGTAGGCACGCTTGTGGCCACCGCCCTGGTGACGGACGGTCACACGACCGGTGTTGTTACGGCCGCCCTTGCTGTGCAGGGGGCGGACCAGCGACTTCTCCGGCGTGGACCGCGTGATCTCGACGAAGTCGGCGACGCTGGAGCCACGACGGCCCGGAGTCGTCGGCTTGTACTTGCGGATACCCATTTCTCAGTCCTCGTCCGATATTCGGACCAGGGCGCTCCGTTAGGAGGCCTGGCCGAAGATGTCGATACGGTCGCCCTCAGCAAGGGTCACGATGGCGCGCTTGGTGTCGGCGCGCTTGCCGAAACCGGTCTTCGTGCGCTTGCGCTTGCCCTGGCGGTTGATCGTGTTGACCCCGGTGACCTTGACCGAGAAGACCGCTTCCACGGCCTGCTTGATCTGGGTCTTGTTGGAGCCCGGCTTCACGATGAACGTGTACTTGTTCTCGTCGAGCAGCGCGTAGCTCTTCTCGGACACAACCGGCTTGACAAGAATGTCGCGCGGGTCCGTGAAGGTCTTGCTGGTGATCTCGGCCATCAGGCCTCGCTCCCCTCGTTGTCATCGGCCTTGGGGCCAGACACGAAGGACTCGAAAGCGGCCTGGGTGAAGACCACGTCGTCGGAGACGATCACGTCGTACGTGTTCAGCTGGCCCGGCTCCAGGATGTGGACCTGGGGCAGGTTGCGGGCGGACAGCCACGCGGCCTCGTCGGCGCGCTCGACGACCAGGAGCAGGTTGGCGCGCTCCGAGATCTTGCCGAACAGCGTCTTGGCGGCCTTGGTGGAAGCCGTGCCCTCGACCACGCCGGTGACGACGTGGATGCGGGAGTGGCGCGCCCGGTCGGAGAGGGCACCGCGCAGGGCGGCGGCCTTCATCTTCTTCGGGGTGCGCTGCGAGTAGTCACGCGGCTGCGGGCCGTGGACGACGCCACCGCCGGCGAACTGCGGCGCACGGGTCGAACCCTGGCGCGCGCGGCCGGTGCCCTTCTGGCGGTACGGCTTGCGGCCACCACCACGGACTTCGCCGCGGGTCTTGGTCTTGTGCGTGCCCTGACGGGCAGCTGCCAGCTGTGCGACGACGACCTGGTGGATCAGCGGAACGCTGGTCTTCGCGTCGAAGATCTCCGCGGGGAGCTCGACGGTACCGGCCTTGTCGCCTGCCGGCGAAAGGATGTCAATGGTGCTCATTACCTCAAGCCCCCTTGGCCGCGGTACGGACCAGGACGAGGCCGCCGTTCGGACCGGGGACCGCGCCCTTGATGAGGAGCAGACCCTTCTCCGCGTCAACCGCGTGGATGGTCAGGTTCTGGGTGGTGACACGCTCGTTGCCCATGCGGCCCGCCATGCGGACGCCCTTGAACACGCGGCCAGGGGTGGCGCAGCCACCGATGGAACCGGGCGAGCGGTGCTTGCGCTGGACGCCGTGTCCGGCGCCGAGGCCCTTGAAGTTGTGACGCTTCATGACACCGGCGAAGCCCTTGCCCTTGCTCTTGCCCGTGACGTCGACCTTGACGCCGGACTCGAACACCTCGGCAGTGATCTCCTGGCCCAGCGTGTACTCGCTGGCGTCAGGGGTGCGGAGCTCCACCAGGTGGCGGCGGGGCGTCACGTCGGCCTTGGCGAAGTGACCCTTGAGGGGCTTGTTCACCTTGCGCGGGTCAATCTCGCCGAAGGCGATCTGGACCGACTCGTAGCCGTCGACGTCGTTCGTGCGGACCTGCGTCACGACGCACGGCCCGGCCTTGATGACGGTGACCGGGACAACCCGGTTGTTCTCGTCCCAGACCTGGGTCATGCCGAGCTTCTCGCCCAGGACGCCCTTGATGTTCTTGCTCATCTCGGCCCGTCCCTTCAGAGCTTGATCTCGATGTCGACACCGGCCGGCAGGTCGAGGCGCATCAGCGAGTCAACCGTCTTCGGCGTGGGGTCGAGAATGTCGATGAGGCGCTTGTGCGTGCGCATCTCGAAGTGCTCGCGAGAGTCCTTGTACTTGTGCGGCGACTTGATGACGCAGTACACGTTCTTCTCAGTGGGCAGCGGCACCGGGCCTGCGACCGACGCACCAGTGCGGGTCACCGTCTCGACGATCTTCTTCGCCGAGGAGTCGATGACCTCGTGGTCGTAGGCCTTGAGCCGGATGCGGATCTTCTGTCCCGCCATGGCTACCTAGTAGTCCTTTGTCTCGTAACGCTCTGGAACCCGGGGGTTCTACTGACTTCCGTCTCCGACCCACGCGGTCGGGCGTGTCGCACTCCCTCTACGCAGAAATCCCATACGGAATTTCCCAACCAAGGGGATGCGGGCCACAAGACCTCGCAATCGGGGGCAGAACACCCACCGGACGCCTGGCCGGAGCCCCGCTGACACTTCCCGGAAGATTCCCGTACGTCCGCCCCTGCCCCTCTCATCTCTGGAGAAGCGTGGGACGACGAGTACTGTGGGACTCGCTTCCGGTCCTCCCGGCGGGAGACGCGCAGCATCGGCACTCAACCGAGCAACCCCGACAGTCTGCCATACCAGCCCACGGCCTGGCCAATCGCAGCCGGGAAGCGTACCCCACGTCACACACACCCACGCCTGCGGCACGCGGATGGTCCAGCCGCATGGGGCCGGCCCCTGATCCCTCAGCCGCACTCCACGAGGATCAGGCCGGGCTGCAACATGGAGACCCCCCGGCCCGACAGGTGGACCTTCGCGGCATGGGGCGGATCGAAGAAATCTACGTCACGACCGTAGCGATCAATGGCGGTCAGCATGACCTCGCATTCGGTAACGCCGCCATCGGGCGCCGCCTCGCTGACGAATTTCTGTCCGGTCCGCACGACTCCGCCCACACACCTGACAATGCAGACAGCCGAATTCTCACTCGACTCCTCCACCGAGTGGACCTGCAGCTTATTATGCACCGCCATGCTTGTATGCCTCCGCCACAAAGTGCTTGATCTGTTCTGCTGAAAGTTTTGGTACGTCGAACCCCAGTGCATCACTAATTCCCTGATATCCGTGCACCTTCGGCACATGGATGCCCATCTGGTTGAGAATGTCGTGTGCAACTCCCACAGGTATCTCGACGCCGGCTCGCTGGGCGAGCTCGGACGCAGGCAGACCAACTGCGACTTCCGCTTCGGCTCGTATGAATCCCGGCTCCAGCGGAACCCCGTCCAGCGCGCTTCGCGGGATCAACTGGACCACCGCATCGCCGAACTGCTCCGAGTGCCGGGCGAACACAGTCGCCACTCCCGGATCGGTCGATGTCGGCGTGAAGCCGGAGGCCTGTGTTCCGCTGCTCGCATCATAGCCCCGTGTCGTCCCCCGGAAAAGATGCTCTTCGTCCAGGCAGTGAAACAGCCCAAGCGGATCCATACCCATATGGGGATTCGGAACATAAGCGACGGCGTTTGGCGACGCCACCAGGCCCAGTGGATCGGGTGATAAATAGCGCGCGGTTTCCGGGTCGTAATGCCGGAAGTAGTTGTAGTGCAGCCCCGTCTCGGGGTCGAAATACTGGCCCGGGAAGCGGAGCGGGGTGTAGGCGTGGGCGTCGGTGTTCCAGGTGGTGGCGCCCCACAGGGTGGAACGGGTGCGCCAGGCCATGGCGCCCTGCTCGTCCACCAGCTCGCTCGGGGTGCCGATCAGGTCGGTGACGATCGCGAAGAAGCGTTCGTCGATCGAGTCCTCGGAAGCCGTGGATATTCGTTCGGTCTGGGCGATCGGGCGCATGCCCGCGTGATCCCAGGTCAGGGTGACCACGGCGGGAGACGCGGACGACGCGCTCGTCTGTTCGCACAGGGTGGTGCCATCCCAGGTGAACGCCACCCGCTCCGCCACCACCTCCCCCGCCATCCGTTCCTTCGCGACGCGGCGCCCGAGCGGGTCGTAGCGGTAGCGCCAGACCGCGCCGTCCGGGGTGATCACGGAGGTGAGTCGGTCCTCCGGGTCCCAGGCGTACCGCCAGGTGTCCGGCTTGCGGGACAGTCGCTGCTTCTGGCGCAGAGTGACGCGGCCCTGGGTGATGTGCCCGAGCCCGCCCCTCACCGCGGCAAGGCGGCCCGCCTCGTCGTACGCGCATCCGAACGGTGTGTCCCGGCGGGCCGTGACGGGCCACTGCCTTCGGCAAAAGGCGGATCCGGTTGCGGCAGACCCGAGTTGGCGGTCCGAAGAGCACGGACGTCGCGGCCATCCAGAGCTCGCTCGTCGCGCGGGCAACCCCACCCCCCGCTCTTCCGTCTCACTGGGCGCGCGTCCCCCGGGGTCGCCGGGATTGGGGCGAGTGGTGGGTGGAACGTACGTGGACGGCACGGCTGGGCCGGGGCGGCGCGGGGTGTTGGGGGGGCTGGCCGCGGCCGGGCTCGGGGTCGGGCTCGCGGGGTGTGGCGCGCCCTCGCGCGGGCGGGCCGGGGCGGCCGTCGGGACGGCGCCGCTCGCGGCAGCCGGCCGCACCCCGCTCCTGCTCCAGATCCTCGCCCACCCCGACGACGACCTCTACTTCATGAACCCCGACACCCAGCACACCCTCGACTCCGGCGTCCCGCTGGTGAGTGTGTATGTCACCGGCGGTGAGGCCAACGGGGACAACCGGGTGGTGAGCGACAGCGGGCCGCACGTCTACGACAAGGCGGCCTATTCGTCCGCCCGGCACCAGGGGCTGCGGCAGGCGTACGCCACGCTGCTCGGGCTCGACAAGTACACGCCCTGGCAGAAGTCCGTCGCCGAGCTGCGCGGCGGGCACCGCGCGGAGGTCAACCGGCTCCAACACCGGGGCCGCAGCGTGGAGTTGGTGTTCCTCAACACCGCCATGCACACCCCGCTCGGCGGACGGATGGGACTGCCGAGCCTGTGGGAGGACCACCACCTCCAGCTGCCCGTCGTCATCGCCGAAGGGTCCCCGCTCACCCGGGCCAAGGCCTACACGTACGACTCCATGGTCGACGTACTCGAAGGGCTCCTCGCCGACCACTCCCCCACCCTCGTCCAGACCCTCGACCCCGACCCGGACATCCAGCACAGCTCCCCCGCCGACCGCTCGCACGACTCCGAGCAGCCGGGGTACTCCGACCACGCCGACCACACCGCCGCCGCCTCCTTCGCCTGGGCCGCGATGATCCGGCACGCCGAGCGCGGCAACGCCTTCCTCGCCACCGCCTACCGCGCCTACTACAACCGGCACTGGCCCAAGAACCTCCCCGCCGGCGTCCTCGCCGAGAAGGCGGCGCACCTCGTGCCGTACGGCGGCGACAAGGACTGGCAGTGCGGCAACCCCGGCGGATGCGGCGACTACAACGTCGGCGGGAAACGGCCCCTGACCAACTGGAAGGGCTGGGTGCGGTCCACCCACCACCGCCACCCCGGCCCGCGCCTGCTCGTCTCCGACGACGGCGCCCACGCCTACGGCGTCCTCGGCCTGCGGGCCGTGCGCTGGAGCCGGAGCGCCGACGACCGGTGGGGCGGCCCGCAGGACCTCGGCGGGTCGCCGCTCGCCCCCGTCCTCGGCGGCGCCACCCTGCCCGACGGACGGCAGCTCCTGTGCGCATTGCGCTTCTCCTCGCTCCAGGGCCGGTCCGGCGCCAACACCCGCGAGGTGGTCCTGCTCGAACAGGCCGCGCCCGGCGGGGAGTTCACCGCCTGGCAGGGGCTCGGCAACCCCGAGCGCGGGGACGACCGGGGCCGGCGGATCGGGCCGCCGACGGCCGTCGCGGCGCCCGACGGACGCGTCCACCTCTTCGTGCGCAACGCCGACCGCGGTGTCAGCACCCGGGTGCGCGGGGCCGACGGCACCTGGTCCCCCTGGCGCGACCTGGGCGGCGACTCCGTACAGGAGGGTCTGAGCGCCGCCGTCGACGGGCGCGGGCGCGTGCACGTCTTCGCGGCCGGCGCCGACACGGTCCACCACTGGACGCAGAGCGCCCCGGGCCGGCCCCTCGCCCCCGTACCGTCCCGGCTGCCGCTCGCCGTGGACGCGGTGGCCCCGGTCCCGCTCGGTGACGGCGGCAGCGGAGGCATCGGCGGCGGCGTACAGCTCCTGTACCGCACCTCCGCCGACCCGAAGAAGGCCCGCGAGGACCCCGGCTCCCCCGCCTCCCCGCACCTCACCTCCGTACACCTGGACGGCACCCCGGCGCCGCCGGTCGCGCTCGACGGGTACGGTCCGGTCGCCGCGGCCGGCGGCCATGTGCTGGGGACGGACGAGCGGGGGCGCGTCCAACTGGCGCGCGCCGGGCGGGTGTCGAAGCGCAGCCGAGGCGTCGTCCCGGCCGGGCCGCCCACGCTGTACGTCCACGACGGGCAGCCCGTCGCCCTCGGGCTCGGCGTCGACGCGGCGCCCTGGTCCTGGCGCCCGTAGAACCCCGAAGAACCCCGAAGAACCGCGGAGAACCCCGGAGCGCCCGGCGGCCCGCGGGCAACGCGAAGAGCCCCGCACCTCGAAAGGTGCGGGGCTCTTCTGACAGCTCAGCGAGCTACCAGGTCAGACAGCCAAGTACTTACTTGGTGATCTTGACGACCTGGCCGGCGCCCACGGTCCGGCCACCCTCACGGATGGCGAACTTGAGGCCCTCCTCCATGGCGACGGGCTGGATCAGCGCGACGTTCATGGAGGTGTTGTCGCCCGGCATGACCATCTCGGTGCCCTCGGGGAGGGTAACGACGCCGGTCACGTCAGTCGTACGGAAGTAGAACTGCGGGCGGTAGTTGTTGAAGAACGGCGTGTGACGGCCACCCTCGTCCTTGGACAGGATGTACGCCTGGGCCTCGAACTCGGTGTGCGGCGTGACCGAACCGGGCTTGATGATGACCTGGCCGCGCTCGACGTCCTCGCGCTTGATGCCACGAAGCAGCAGACCGACGTTCTCACCGGCCTGGCCCTCGTCGAGCAGCTTGCGGAACATCTCGATGCCGGTGACCGTGGTGGTGGTCTTCTCGGTCTTGATACCGACGATGTCGACGGTCTCGTTGACCTTGAGGACACCACGCTCGATACGACCGGTGACGACGGTGCCACGACCGGTGATCGTGAAGACGTCCTCGATCGGCATCAGGAACGGCTTGTCGACGTCACGCTCGGGCTGCGGGATCGCCTCGTCGACGGCGGCCATCAGGTTCAGGACCGACTGGCCCCACTCCTTGTCGCCCTCGAGCGCCTTGAGCGCCGAGACCTTGACGACCGGCAGGTCGTCGCCCGGGAACTCGTACTCGGAGAGGAGCTCACGGACCTCGAGCTCGACGAGCTCCAGGATCTCCTCGTCGTCCACCATGTCGGCCTTGTTCAGGGCGACGACGATGTACGGAACGCCGACCTGGCGGGCCAGGAGCACGTGCTCCTTGGTCTGCGGCATCGGGCCGTCGGTGGCGGCAACCACGAGGATCGCGCCGTCCATCTGCGCGGCACCCGTGATCATGTTCTTGATGTAGTCCGCGTGACCAGGGCAGTCGACGTGGGCGTAGTGACGCGACTCGGTCTGGTACTCGACGTGCGCGATCGAGATCGTGATACCGCGCTGGCGCTCCTCAGGAGCCTTGTCGATCTGGTCGAAGGCCGAGGCCTCGTTCAGGTCCGGGTACGCGTCGTGCAGCACCTTGGTAATGGCGGCCGTGAGGGTCGTCTTACCGTGGTCAATGTGACCGATGGTGCCGATGTTGACGTGCGGCTTAGTCCGCTCGAACTTTGCCTTCGCCACTGGGGTCCTCCTGCGGAGTGGTTCTGGTACGCCTTACTCATCGGCGCCAGGTGATCTTTGCTGGGATGCCGGGGCCGCCCGGGGCATTCACCGTAAACCTGATGGTTTACGCCGAATGCCCCAGCGGCTCCGGTGACAAGCCTAAAGCGTGAACTCGGAAGAGTTACTCGCCCTTGGCCTTCGCGATGATCTCCTCGGCGACGTTCCGCGGAACCTCGGCGTAGGAGTCGAACTGCATCGAGTAGCTTGCGCGACCCGAGGTCTTGCTGCGGAGGTCGCCGACGTAGCCGAACATCTCCGAGAGGGGCACGAGGCCCTTCACGACGCGGGCGCCGCTGCGCTCCTCCATGGCCTGGATCTGGCCACGGCGGGAGTTGATGTCGCCGATGACTTCACCCATGTAGTCCTCGGGCGTGGTGACCTCGACGGACATCATCGGCTCGAGGAGCACGGGCGAAGCCTTGCGCGCGGCCTCCTTGAAGGCCTGCGAACCGGCGATCTTGAACGCGAGTTCGGAGGAGTCGACCTCGTGGTAGCCACCGTCGAGAAGGATGACGCGGACGCCAGTCATCTCGTAGCCGGCCAGGATGCCGAACTGCATGGCCTCCTGCGCACCCGCGTCCACCGACGGGATGTACTCCCGGGGGATACGGCCACCGGTGACCTTGTTCACGAACTCGTACGACGCCTCGCCGCCCTCGATGGGCTCGATCGCGATCTGCACCTTGGCGAACTGACCGGTACCACCGGTCTGCTTCTTGTGGGTGTAGTCCACGCGCTCGACGACCTTGCGGATCGTCTCGCGGTAAGCGACCTGCGGCTTGCCGACGTTCGCCTCGACACGGAACTCGCGACGCATACGGTCGACGAGGACGTCGAGGTGAAGCTCGCCCATACCACCGATGATGGTCTGGCCGGTCTCCTCGTCCGAGTGAACCTGGAAGGAGGGGTCCTCCTCCGCGAGACGCTGGATGGCGACACCCAGCTTCTCCTGGTCACCCTTGGACTTGGGCTCGATGGCGACCTGGATGACCGGCGCCGGGAAGTCCATGGACTCCAGGATGACCGGGGCCTTGTCGTCGCACAGCGTCTCACCGGTGGTGGTCTGCTTCAGGCCCATGACGGCGACGATGTCACCGGCGCCCACCGACTCGATCTCCTCACGCTTGTTCGCGTGCATGCGGTAGATCTTGCCGATGCGCTCCTTCTTGCCCTTGATGGGGTTCAGCACCGCGGTGCCGGCCTCAAGGCGTCCGGAGTAGATCCGGATGAAGGTGAGCTTGCCCAGGTGCGGGTCGCTCGCGATCTTGAACGCCAGCGCCGAGAGGGGCTCCTCGTCGGACGGCTTGCGCTTGACCACGACCTCCGGGTCCTTGACGTCGTGGCCCTCGATGGCCTCGACGTCCAGGGGGGAAGGCAGGTAGCGGACGACGGCGTCGAGCAGGGGCTGGACGCCCTTGTTCTTGAACGCGGTGCCACAGAACACGGGGGTGACGGTGGTGTCGCCGCCCTTGCCGGACGCGATCGTGATGCGACGCACCGCGGCGTACAGCTGCTCCTCGGTGGGCTCGACGCCCTCCAGGAAGAGCTCCATGATCTGGTCGTCGTTCTCGGCGACGGTCTCGACCAGCTTGCCGCGCCACTCTTCAGCAGCCTCGACGTGCGTGGCCGGGATGTCGACGACGTCGTACATCTCGCCCTTGGTCGCTTCCGCGGACCAGACGAGGGCCTTCATGCGGACCAGGTCCACAACGCCCTCGAAGTTGGCCTCGGCACCGATCGGCAGCTGCATCACGATCGGGGTGGCGCCGAGGCGGTCCACGATCATGTCGACGCAGCGGTGGAACTCGGCGCCGGTCCGGTCGAGCTTGTTGACGAAGCAGATACGCGGAACGCCGTAACGGTCGGCCTGACGCCAGACCGTCTCGGACTGCGGCTCCACACCGGCGACACCGTCGAACACGGTGACCGCACCGTCGAGGACGCGGAGCGAACGCTCCACCTCGACCGTGAAGTCCACGTGGCCCGGGGTGTCGATGATGTTGATGGTGTGGTCGACGTCCTCGAGCGGCCAGTGGCAGGTCGTCGCGGCGGACGTGATGGTGATGCCGCGCTCCTGCTCCTGCTCCATCCAGTCCATCGTGGCAGCGCCGTCGTGGACCTCACCGATCTTGTAAGACACACCGGTGTAGAACAGGATCCGCTCGGTGGTGGTCGTCTTGCCCGCGTCGATGTGAGCCATGATCCCGATGTTGCGGACCTTGGCCAGGTCAAGTGAAGTGGTAGCCATATCGGCTCAGTCTTCTCTCGGTCTCGATGTGGGTAGCGACTACCAGCGGTAGTGCGCGAAGGCCTTGTTGGACTCGGCCATCTTGTGGGTGTCCTCACGCTTCTTGACCGCAGCGCCGAGGCCGTTGGAGGCGTCGAGCAGCTCGTTCATGAGGCGTTCGGTCATGGTCTTCTCACGGCGGGCGCGGGAGTAACCCACGACCCAGCGCAGCGCGAGGGTGGCGGCGCGACCGGGCTTGACCTCGATCGGCACCTGGTAGGTGGCGCCACCGACACGGCGGGACTTGACCTCAAGAGACGGCTTGACGTTCTCAAGAGCGCGCTTCAGCGTGATGACCGGGTCAGCACCGGTCTTCTCGCGGAGGCCCTCCATGGCGCCGTAGACGATGCGCTCGGCGGTGGAGCGCTTGCCGTCCAGCAGGATCTTGTTGATCAGCGAGGTGACAAGAGGAGAGCTGTAGACCGGGTCGATGATGACCGGGCGCTTCGGGGCGGGGCCCTTACGAGGCATTCTTACTTCTCCTTCTTGGCGCCGTAGCGGCTGCGGGCCTGCTTGCGGTTCTTGACACCCTGGGTGTCGAGCGAGCCGCGGATGATCTTGTAACGAACACCCGGCAGGTCCTTCACACGGCCACCACGCACGAGCACGATGGAGTGCTCCTGCAGGTTGTGTCCCTCACCCGGGATGTAGGCCGTGACCTCGATGCCGGAGGTCAGACGCACACGCGCGACCTTACGGAGCGCCGAGTTCGGCTTCTTCGGGGTGGTCGTGAACACACGCGTGCAGACGCCGCGGCGCTGGGGCGAACCCTCGAGCGCGGGCGTCTTGTTCTTCTCGACCTTGTCCTGCCGGCCCTTCCGGACCAGCTGCTGGATCGTAGGCACTACTTCTCCGGTTTCTGTGTGCCGTAGTAAAACTAACCTGGAACACGTCTCCGACCCACGCGGTCGGGTGTGTCGAATACTGCAGACCCTGCCCGAAGGCAGGAAGGCGCAGATTGCGGTGGCCGGTCCAGAAGCTCGTACTGCGGACGTAGGCACGCAGCGGAGCCCAGGCACACCCCAGGCACAAGGTCTGAGCGTACCTACCGCATCGACTTGGGTCAAAACAAATGCCGTCCAGGACGACACGCCGGTGACGAACCCCACTCGCGACCCGCCTTCGGACCCTCCCGCAGGCGGGCCCGGCTCCGCCTGCGGGAGCCCGCCCGTACGAGCGGCGCCCCCCGGCGGCCACCGCCACCGTGGACGGCCGTCCACGGCCGGCCAGGGCCCCGTCCCGGGCGCGCGCAGGACGGGCGGCCCCCGGGAACCCCGAAGGGCGCCCACCCCGCGTGAAGCGGAGTGGGCGCCCTTCGATGCGTCAGACGTACGCCTTACTGGTTGTACGGACCGTAGTCGTAGTCCTCCAGCGGGACGGCCTGGCCGGAGCCCGTGCCGAACGGCGAGTAGTCGATGTCGTCGTAGCCGACGGCCGAGTACATCGCGGCCTTGGCCTCTTCGGTGGGCTCGACCCGGATGTTGCGGTAGCGGGACAGACCCGTACCGGCCGGGATGAGCTTACCGATGATGACGTTCTCCTTGAGGCCGATGAGGCTGTCGGACTTGGCGTTGATCGCCGCATCCGTCAGGACTCGGGTCGTCTCCTGGAAGGAGGCGGCCGACAGCCAGGATTCCGTCGCCAGCGAGGCCTTGGTGATACCCATCAGCTGCGGACGGCCGGAGGCCGGGTGGCCGCCTTCCGTGACCACACGACGGTTCTCGGTCTCGAACTTCGAGCGCTCGACGAGCTCGCCCGGCAGCAGCTCCGCGTCGCCGGACTCGATGATCGTCACGCGGCGCAGCATCTGCCGGATGATGATCTCGATGTGCTTGTCGTGGATCGACACGCCCTGCGAGTTGTAGACCTTCTGGACTTCGCCGACCAGGTGGACCTGGACCGCACGCTGACCGAGGATCCGCAGCACGTCGTGCGGGTTGGTGGCACCGACGGTGAGCTTCTGGCCCACCTCGACCGCGTCGCCCTCGCCGACCAGGAGACGGGCACGCTTGGAGATCGGGAACGCCGTCTCCTCGCTGCCGTCGTCCGGGGTGACGACGAGCTTCTTGGTCTTCTCGGTCTCCTCGATGCGGACGCGGCCCTTGGCCTCCGAGATCGGCGCGACACCCTTGGGCGTACGGGCCTCGAAGAGCTCGACGACACGCGGCAGACCCTGCGTGATGTCGTCACCGGCCACACCACCGGTGTGGAAGGTACGCATCGTCAGCTGGGTACCGGGCTCACCGATGGACTGGGCGGCGATGATGCCGACCGCCTCACCGATGTCGACCAGCTTGCCGGTGGCGAGCGAGCGTCCGTAGCAGAAGGCACAGGTGCCGACCGCGGACTCACAGGTCAGGACCGAGCGGGTCTTGACCTCCTCGACACCCGCACCCACGAGGGCGTCGATGAGCACGTCACCGAGGTCCACGTTGGCCGGCGCGATGACCTTGCCGTCGACGACGACGTCCTCGGCGAGCATGCGGGCGTAGACGGAGGTCTCGACGTCCTCGGTCTTGCGCAGCACGCCGTCGGCGCCCCGCTCCGCGATCTTGAGCTTGAGGCCGCGGTCGGTGCCGCAGTCCTCCTCGCGGATGATGACGTCCTGCGAGACGTCCACCAGACGACGGGTCAGGTAACCCGAGTCGGCGGTACGCAGGGCGGTGTCGGCGAGACCCTTACGGGCACCGTGGGTCGAGATGAAGTACTCGAGCACGGTCAGGCCCTCGCGGAACGAGGCCTTGATGGGACGCGGGATGGTCTCGTTCTTCGCGTTCGACACCAGACCACGCATACCGGCGATCTGACGCATCTGCATCATGTTTCCTCGGGCACCCGAGTCAACCATCATGAAGATGGGGTTCGTCTTGGGGAAGTTCGCGTTCATCGCCTCGGCAACCTCGTTGGTCGCCTTGGTCCAGATCGCGATGAGTTCCTGCGTGCGCTCGTCCTTGGTGATCAGGCCGCGCTCGTACTGCTTCTGCACCTTCTCGTCCTGGGCCTCGTAGCCCTGGACGATGGCCTTCTTGGCCTCCGGGACGACGATGTCCGAGACGGCGACGGTGACGCCGGAACGGGTCGCCCAGAAGAAGCCGGCCGCCTTCAGGTTGTCGAGCGTCGCCGCCACGATGACCTTGGGGTAGCGCTCGGCGAGGTCGTTGACGATCTCGGAGAGCTGCTTCTTGCCGACCGAGTAGTCGACGAACGGGTAGTCCTCGGGCAGCAGCTCGTTGAAGAGCGCGCGGCCCAGGGACGTCCGCAGACGGAACGAGTCGCCCTGCTGCCAGGTCGTCTCACCGTCCTCGTCGAGCGGCGGGGTCCAGCCACGCGGCGGGACGGTGCCGATCGGGAAGCGGATGTCGATCTTCGCCTGGAGCGAGAGCTCCCGGGCGTCGAACGCCATGATCGCCTCGGCGGTCGAGTTGAAGGCGCGGCCGGCGCCCTTCACCTCGCGCTCCTCTTCGTCCGTGGTGAGGAAGAAGAGGCCGAGCACCATGTCCTGGGTCGGCATCGTGACGGGGCGACCGTCGGCCGGCTTCAGGATGTTGTTCGAGGACAGCATCAGGATGCGGGCCTCGGCCTGCGCCTCCGCGGAGAGCGGCAGGTGGACGGCCATCTGGTCACCGTCGAAGTCCGCGTTGAACGCGGTGCAGACGAGCGGGTGGATCTGGATGGCCTTGCCCTCGACCAGCTGGGGCTCGAAGGCCTGGATGCCGAGGCGGTGCAGCGTGGGCGCACGGTTCAGGAGAACCGGGTGCTCGGCGATGACCTCTTCGAGGACGTCGTACACGACCGTGCGGCCGCGCTCGACCATCCGCTTGGCGCTCTTGATGTTCTGCGCGTGGTTCAGGTCGACCAGGCGCTTCATCACGAACGGCTTGAAGAGCTCCAGCGCCATGGCCTTCGGCAGACCGCACTGGTGCAGCTTGAGCTGCGGGCCGACGACGATGACGGAACGCGCGGAGTAGTCCACACGCTTGCCGAGCAGGTTCTGACGGAATCGACCCTGCTTGCCCTTGAGCATGTCGGAGAGCGACTTCAGCGGACGGTTGCCGGGGCCCGTGACGGGGCGACCACGACGGCCGTTGTCGAAGAGCGCGTCGACGGCCTCCTGAAGCATGCGCTTCTCGTTGTTCACGATGATCTCGGGGGCGCCGAGGTCAAGGAGTCGCTTCAGGCGGTTGTTGCGGTTGATCACGCGGCGGTACAGGTCGTTCAGGTCGGAGGTCGCGAAGCGGCCACCGTCCAGCTGCACCATCGGACGCAGGTCCGGCGGGATGACCGGCACGCAGTCGAGCACCATGCCCTTGGGGCTGTTGCTGGTCTGCAGGAACGCGGAGACGACCTTGAGGCGCTTGAGCGCACGGGTCTTCTTCTGGCCCTTGCCGGTGCGGATGATCTCGCGGAGGCGCTCGGCCTCCTCGTCGAGGTCGAAGGTCTCCAGGCGCTTCTGCAGGGCAGCGGCACCCATCGAGCCGTCGAAGTACGTGCCGAAGCGGTCACGCAGCTCGCGGTAGAGCAGCTCGTCGCCCTCGAGGTCCTGGACCTTGAGGTTCTTGAAGCGGCTCCACACCTCGTCGAGACGGTCGATCTCGCGCTGCGAACGGTCGCGCAGCTGCTTCATCTCACGCTCGGCACCCTCGCGCACCTTGCGGCGCACGTCGGCCTTGGCACCCTCGGCCTCAAGCTCGGCCAGGTCGCTCTCGAGCTTCTTGGCGCGGGCTTCGAGGTCCGAGTCGCGACGGTTCTCGATCTGCTGACGCTCGACGGAGACGTGCGCCTCCAGCGACGGCAGGTCGCGCGTACGGCGCTCCTCGTCCACGAACGTGATCATGTACGCGGCGAAGTAGATGACCTTTTCGAGGTCCTTCGGCGCGAGGTCGAGCAGGTAGCCAAGACGCGACGGAACGCCCTTGAAGTACCAGATGTGGGTCACGGGAGCGGCAAGCTCGATGTGGCCCATCCGCTCGCGGCGCACCTTGGCACGCGTGACCTCTACGCCACAGCGCTCACAGATGATGCCCTTGAAGCGGACGCGCTTGTACTTGCCGCAGTAGCACTCCCAGTCCCGGGTCGGACCGAAGATCTTCTCGCAGAAGAGTCCGTCCTTTTCGGGCTTGAGGGTGCGGTAGTTGATGGTCTCCGGCTTCTTGACCTCACCGTGTGACCACTGACGAATGTCGTCAGCAGTGGCGAGGCCGATCCGCAGCTCGTCGAAGAAGTTGACGTCGAGCACTTGTCGTCAATCCCTCTTTCGGGGTCGATTCTTCAAGATGGTCTGAGGGGGGTCCCGGGGACAGCGGGGGCTCTAGCGAGCCCCCGCCAGACCCGTCAGACCTCTTCGACGCTGCTCGGCTCGCGCCGGGACAGGTCGATACCGAGCTCCTCCGCAGCGCGGAAGACGTCCTCGTCCGTGTCGCGCATCTCGATGGACATGCCGTCCGAGGACAGCACCTCCACGTTGAGGCAGAGCGACTGCATTTCCTTGATGAGCACCTTGAAGGACTCGGGAATGCCGGGCTCGGGGATGTTCTCGCCCTTGACGATGGCCTCGTAGACCTTCACACGGCCGGTCACGTCGTCGGACTTGATGGTCAGCAGCTCCTGGAGTGCGTACGCGGCGCCATATGCCTCCAGCGCCCACACCTCCATCTCACCGAAGCGCTGGCCACCGAACTGGGCCTTACCACCCAGCGGCTGCTGGGTGATCATCGAGTACGGACCGGTCGAGCGCGCGTGCAGCTTGTCGTCGACCAGGTGGTGCAGCTTCAGGATGTACATGTACCCGATCGAGATCGGGTCCGGGAACGGCTCGCCGGAGCGGCCGTCGAACAGGTTGGCCTTGCCCGAGGGCTGGACCAGCCGGTCGCCGTCGCGGTTGGGGATCGTGGCCTCGAAGAGGCCGGTGATCTCGTCCTCGCGGGCGCCGTCGAACACCGGGGTGGCGACGTTGGTGCCGGCGGCGACCTGGTCGGCGCCGATGGCCTGCAGCCGCTGGGCCCAGTCGTCGGCCAGACCGGAGACGTCCCAGCCGCGGCTGGCGAGCCAGCCGAGGTGGATCTCCAGGACCTGTCCCGGGTTCATTCGGGACGGGACACCGAGCGGGTTGAGGATGATGTCGACCGGGGTTCCGTCCTCGAGGAACGGCATGTCCTCGATCGGAAGGATCTTCGAGATGACACCCTTGTTGCCGTGACGGCCGGCGAGCTTGTCACCGTCCGTGATCTTGCGCTTCTGCGCCACGTAGACACGAACCAGCTGGTTCACGCCCGGCGGCAGCTCGTCGCCCTCTTCACGGTCGAAGACACGTACGCCGATGACCTTGCCGGTCTCGCCGTGCGGAACCTTCAGCGAGGTGTCACGCACCTCGCGGGCCTTCTCACCGAAGATCGCGCGCAGCAGGCGCTCTTCCGGCGTCAGCTCGGTCTCGCCCTTGGGCGTGACCTTGCCGACGAGGATGTCGCCGGCGACGACCTCGGCACCGATACGGATGATGCCGCGCTCGTCGAGGTCGGCGAGGACCTCCTCGGAGACGTTCGGGATGTCCCGGGTGATCTCCTCCGGGCCGAGCTTGGTGTCACGGGCGTCGACCTCGTGCTCCTCGATGTGGATCGAGGAGAGGACGTCGTCCTGCACGAGGCGCTGCGACAGGATGATCGCGTCCTCGTAGTTGTGACCCTCCCACGGCATGAACGCCACGAGCAGGTTCTTGCCCAGCGCCATCTCACCCTCGCGGGTGGCGGGACCGTCGGCCAGGACCTGGCCCTCGATCACGCGGGCGCCCTCGTCGACGACAACCTTCTGGTTGACCGAGGTGCCCTGGTTGGAGCGGGAGAACTTCGCGATCCGGTACGTGGTGTACGTGCCGTCGTCGTTGGCGACGGTGATGTAGTCCGCGGAGACCTCCTGGACGACACCCGCCTTCTCCGCCTTGATGACGTCACCGGCGTCGACCGCGCAGCGGTACTCCATGCCGGTGCCGACGAGCGGCGCCTCGGACGTGATCAGCGGCACGGCCTGACGCATCATGTTCGCGCCCATGAGGGCACGGTTGGCGTCGTCGTGCTCGAGGAACGGGATCATGGCGGTCGCGACCGACACCATCTGGCGCGGCGAGACGTCCATGTAGTCGACCTCGGTGCCGGGCACGTAGTCGACCTCGCCGCCACGACGGCGGACCAGGACGCGCGGCTCGGTGAACCGCATCTCGTCGCTGAGCGCGGCGTTGGCCTGCGCGATGACGAAGCGGTCCTCCTCGTCGGCGGTGACGTAGTCGACCTCGTCGGTGACCTGGCCGTCGACGACCTTGCGGTACGGCGTCTCGATGAAGCCGAACGCGTTGACGCGGCCGTACGAGGCGAGCGAACCGATCAGACCGATGTTCGGGCCTTCGGGCGTCTCGATCGGGCACATGCGGCCGTAGTGCGAGGGGTGCACGTCACGGACCTCGAAGCCGGCCCGCTCACGCGAGAGACCACCCGGGCCGAGCGCCGACAGACGGCGCTTGTGGGTGAGACCCGAGAGCGGGTTGTTCTGGTCCATGAACTGCGACAGCTGGCTGGTGCCGAAGAACTCCTTGATGGAGGCGACGACCGGCCGGATGTTGATCAGGGTCTGCGGCGTGATCGCCTCGACGTCCTGGGTCGTCATGCGCTCACGCACGACGCGCTCCATACGAGCCAGACCCGTGCGGACCTGGTTCTGGATGAGCTCGCCGACGTTGCGCAGACGACGGTTGCCGAAGTGGTCGATGTCGTCGGTCTCGACGACGATGTTCCGACCCGACTCGCCGACCGTCTCGGTCTCACCGGCGTGCAGCTTGACCAGGTACTTGATGGTCGCGATGACGTCGTCGGTGGTGAGCACGCCGGCGTCCAGCGGCTCGTCGGCGCCGAGCTTCTTGTTCACCTTGTAGCGGCCGACCTTCGCGAGGTCGTAGCGCTTCGGGTTGAAGTAGAGGTTCTCGAGCAGCGTCTGAGCGGCCTCGCGCGTCGGCGGCTCGCCGGGACGCAGCTTGCGGTAGATGTCGAGCAGCGCGTCGTCCTGGCCCTGGGTGTGGTCCTTCTCCAGGGTGGCGCGCATCGACTCGTACTCGCCGAACTCCTCGAGGATCTGCTCGGTGGTCCAGCCGAGAGCCTTCAGGAGGACGGTGACGGACTGCTTGCGCTTGCGGTCGATGCGGACACCGACCATGTCGCGCTTGTCGATCTCCATCTCCAGCCAGGCACCCCGGGACGGGATGATCTTGGCCGTGAAGATGTCCTTGTCGGACGTCTTGTCGATGTTGGAGTCGAAGTAGACACCCGGCGAGCGGACCAGCTGCGACACGACGACACGCTCGGTGCCGTTGATGACGAAGGTGCCCTTGTTGGTCATGAGCGGGAAGTCGCCCATGAAGACCGTCTGGGACTTGATCTCGCCGGTCTCGTTGTTGGTGAACTCGGCGGTGACGAAGAGCGGGGCCGCGAACGTGAAGTCGCGCTCCTTGCACTCGTCGATCGAGTTCTTGGGCGGCTCGAAGCGGTGGTCGCGGAAGGTCAGGGACATCGACCCTGAGAAGTCCTCGATCGGGGAGATCTCTTCGAAGATCTCCTCCAGACCGGACTTGGTGGGGACGTCCTGTCCGCTCTCGAGAGCGGCCTCGACGCGGGACTTCCAAGCGGCATTGCCGAGCAGCCAGTCAAAGCTCTCGGTCTGCAGCGCAAGAAGGTTCGGAACCTCAAGAGGCTCCTTGATCTTTGCAAAGGAGATGCGCAGCGGGGCGGTGCTGGCGCCGTTGTTCGTATTGGCGGTCGAGGCGTTGCGCGAGGCGGCCAAGAGGGGGTCCTTCCGAGGGCTCGGACTCACTACGCGCGTACCGGTCCCACGTGGGCACAGAGAGAGACGTTTCTGATTCGGCCGGAAAGGCCAGGTCAGGGCGGTTCAATCCGAGGTGCTCAAGCGAGGGCATGCCCCTGGTGACGGGCAGGGGGCAGCTAACAGGCAGCGCAAAGGGACAGTGTAGCCACTCGGCTCACTGATGTCCAGGGCGGATTCTTCGACACCCGCGTTGCTCTTCTCAAGTACCTCGGTACCTCGGTCGGCCGTGCGCCGCGCAGACGCAGACGCAGATTAGTACTGCCCTCTTCGCCGTCGATCCATGCCTCGGATGCGGATCGTTGTGACGACGCGTCCTGAGAATTGCGCGCTGCGTGCGGTTCGTCAAGACCCCTCCGCTCCCCGGAGATCGCCGCGGGAGTTGTCGCGGGGCCTGCGCCTGCGTTCTCACCAGCAGACGGCGAAGATCACCATACTCCCCGAGGGGCCCCGTGCAAGGCACGCGTCGCGGGTACGCCGAAGGGCGACCACCCGGATGGGTGATCGCCCTTGGCGGTGCTCAGCGGCGCGCGAGCGCGCCTGCCGGGCGGTGCGGGCCCGTGAGGACCCGCGAGGTGTTACTTGACCTCGACGGAGGCGCCGGCGCCCTTGAGGGACTCGGCGGCCTTCTCGGCGGCGTCCTTGGCGACCTTCTCGAGGACGGGCTTCGGGGCGCCGTCGACGAGGTCCTTGGCCTCCTTCAGACCCAGGGAGGTCAGCTCGCGCACGACCTTGATGACCTGGATCTTCTTCTCGCCGGCACCGGTGAGGATGACGTCGAACTCGTCCTGCTCCTCGACGGCCTCAGCGGCGGCCGGGCCCGCGGGGCCGGCAACGGCGACGGCCGCGGCGGCGGTGACGTCGAACTTCTCCTCGAAGGCCTTCACGAACTCGGAGAGCTCGATGAGGGTCATCTCCTCGAACTGGGCGAGCAGGTCTTCCTGGCTGAGCTTCGCCATGATGGGCGATCCTTCCACTAATTCGGCGGGTGCCGGATGTACATGTAGGCGGGCGTACGTTCGGCCCGCTGCGACCGCGCCCCTATGGGGCCGCGATCAATGCGCGAGCCGAGTTACTCGGCACCGCCCTGCTCGGCGAGCTTGACGCGAAGCGCTTCCGCGGTGCGGACGAACTTCGACGGCAGCGCCTGGAAGAGCGAGGCAGCCTGGGACTGCTTGCCCTTGAACGCGCCGGCCAGCTTGCTGAGCAGAACCTCGCGGGACTCGAGGTCCGCAAGCTTCTTGATCTCATCGGCGGACAGCGCCTTGCCATCAAGGACACCGCCCTTGATGATCAGGTTCGGGTTCTCCTTGGCGAAGTCACGAAGACCCTTCGCCGACTCCACCGGGTCACCGGTGATGAAGGCAACCGCCGTCGGACCGTTGAACTGGTCGTCGAGCGAAGTGATCCCGGCCTCGTTGGCCGCAATCTTGGTCAGCGTGTTCTTCACCACGGCGTACTGGGCGTTCTCACCGAGCGAACGACGCAGCGTCTTGAGCTGCGCCACGGTGAGACCCCGGTACTCGGTCAGCACGGCGGCGTTCGAGCTGCGGAACTGGTCCGCGAGCTCGGCTACCGCGGCAGCCTTGTCGGGCCTTGCCATAGAGCGTCGGCCTCCTTCCGGGTGATGAGGACCGCTCAGAAGGGGCTGAACAAACGAAACGCCCCGGCGCAGGCGCACGGGGCGTAGCTCAACCAGAATGAATCCTGGGAACTTTCCACGGTCACCTGCGCGGGTCGTCCGCATTCAGCGGATCCTTCGGCCACCGCCCCTTCGAATGAAGGCACGGCAACGACCAGCGGTCTTTGGCTTCTGGAGAAGCGTACGTTACGGCGTCCGTGTCAAGCAAATCCGCCCGTACGGGGTGCGGAAGGCCCCAGGGAGCTGCCGGGCGGCCGGTTCGTCAGGCGCTCTCGCCCGAGCCCGAACCCGCGCCGGCGCGCTTGATCATCTCGGCGAAGTCGATCGTCTGGGCGGCCGGCGGGGCGGCGACCGCCACCTTGGTGCCGTAGTCCGAGTAGTGGGCGCTGATGGACGTCTTTCCCTCCGGCATGGTGATGCCGAGGTTCATCTGCACCGGGTAGCCGTCCTTGTTGATCCACAGCTCGGTGTCGTAGCCCTTGATGCCGGCCTGCTTCGCGGTGTCGAGGAGCTTCTTGCGGTCCTGGGCGGACATGCCGTCGAGCGCCTGGTTGCTCGCGGCCATCTCGTCGATCGTCAGGGTGCCCTTGTAGTGCTCGGCCTGGACTCCGTCGATCTGCTCGGTGCCGAGGTGCTTCACGTTCGGCGAGTCCGTCAGGATCGCGAGCTGCTGGGCCGGGTCCTGCTTCTCGGCGCCGCTGGTCAGCGAGGGGGCGGACGCCCCGGCACCGCCGGCGTCGGCGAGGGCGCCGAGATCCATCTTCATCCAGCGCTTGCCCTGCATCTCCTTGGAGAGCGCGGAGCCCATGTCCATGTACATGACGTTGTCGAGCTGGATCATCCGGATCTTGTCCGGTGCGTCCTCGCCGGCCTGGGCGAAGGCCGAGCCGCTCATGGTCATGTCCATCGCCGCCGGGTCCCACGACTGGACGCCGCTCATCTCGATGTCGCCGCCGGCGTCACCCGCGGTGCCCTTGGCCCCGGCCGGGACCGACATCTTCATGGTGACCCGCGCCGACTTGGCCGCGGAGGTCTTCTTGTACGCCGCCTGGAGCGCCGTGCGCGCGTCCTTGGGGCTCGACTGCTGGGCGGCCTTCCCGGGCGCCCCGTCGGCCTTCTTGGCGTCGCCCCCGCTCTGGCAGCCCGCGGCCCCCGCCACCAGGACCGCGACTGCCGCGACGGATATCCCGGCACGCTTGACGGACCTGCTCATCTGCCCCACCCCATAGATCAATCCGGCTGAATCCCTCGCAACGGTAACTCAGCGCACTGACAGGCCGCGCATGAAAAAAACCGGCCCCCGCGCCTCGTGAGAGGTGCGGGGGCCGGCTTCAGTACGCGGCGTACGTCTCCGTACGCGAACCCGCGACTGCCGGTGATCCGTGGGATCAGACGGCGGCCGGGTCCTCCTCGACGAGGAGGTTGCGGGTGCGGTTCTGGTCCAGGGTGATACCGGGGCCCATCGTGGTGGCGAGGGTCGCCTTCTTGATGTAGCGGCCCTTGGCGGCGGACGGCTTCAGACGGAGGATCTCCTCCAGAGCCGCACCGTAGTTCTCCACCAGCTTGGTGTCGTCGAAGGACACCTTGCCGATGATGAAGTGCAGGTTCGAGTGCTTGTCGACGCGGAACTCGATCTTGCCGCCCTTGATCTCCTCGACCGCCTTGGCGACGTCGGGGGTGACCGTGCCGGTCTTCGGGTTCGGCATCAGACCACGGGGACCGAGCACGCGGCCGAGGCGGCCGACCTTGCCCATGAGGTCCGGGGTGGCGACGACGGCGTCGAAGTCCAGACGGCCCTTCGAAACCTCGTCGATGAGCTCGTCGGAGCCGACGATGTCGGCGCCCGCGGCAAGCGCGGCCTCGGCACGGTCGCCGGTCGCGAAGACCAGGACCCGGGCGGTCTTACCGGTGCCGTGCGGGAGGTTCACGGTGCCACGGACCATCTGGTCGGCCTTGCGCGGGTCGACACCCAGGCGGAAGGCGACCTCGACGGTGCCGTCGAACTTGGTCGTGGAGGTCTCCTTGGCGAGACGGACCGCTTCGAGCGGCGCGTACAGCTTGTCCGCGTCGATCTTGGCGTCCGCAGCGCGGAGGGTCTTGCTGCGCTTCACTTCAGCTCCTGTGTTGGTTCAGGCATGGAGTCGTGGTGCGGGCCAGCGCTTGGCCCTACCACTGAGGTCAAACGGGGTGAGCTGAGATCAGCCCTCGACCGTGATGCCCATGGAACGGGCGGTGCCGGCAATGATCTTCGACGCGGCGTCGAGGTCATTGGCGTTCAGGTCGGCGAGCTTCGTCGTGGCGATCTCGCGCACCTGGGCCTGCGTGATCTTCGCGACCTTGGTCTTGTGGGGCTCGCCGGAGCCCTTCTCGACACCAGCGGCCTTGAGGATCATCTTCGCGGCCGGCGGCGTCTTGGTGATGAAGGTGAAGGAGCGGTCTTCGTAGACCGTGATCTCCACCGGGATCACCCAGCCACGCTGCGACTCGGTCGCGGCGTTGTAGGCCTTGCAGAACTCCATGATGTTGACGCCGTGCTGGCCGAGCGCGGGGCCGACCGGCGGAGCCGGGTTCGCCGCACCGGCGTTGATCTGGAGCTTGATAAGCCCCGTGACCTTCTTCTTCTTGGGAGGCATTGCTCTCTCCGGGTCCTAGTGAGAGTGAACCGCCTTCATCCGATCAACCGGATGGAGGCATACCGCACAACGATAACGGGTATAGCTGCGCGGCTAAAAACCGAGCAGGTCAGAGGGGCTGCGAGAGCCTCTCTGACCTGCTCGGAAGTGCTGGTTCCAGAAAGCGCCGACCGGCGGTGCCGCTAGTTCTTCTGGATCTGGTCGAAGCTGAGCTCGACCGGGGTCTCGCGACCGAAGATCTCGACGAGGCCCTTGACCTTCTTCGAGTCGGCGTTGATCTCGTTGATCGTCGCCTGCAGCGTCGCGAACGGGCCGTCGGTGACGGTGACCGAGTCGCCCACCTCGAAGTCCAGGACCTGGACCTCGACCTTGCGCTGCGGGGCCGGCTTGCCCTCGGCCTCGGCGGCCTCGCGGGCCGCCTTCTCCTCGGCCTCGGGGGCGAGCATCTTGACGATCTCGTCGAGGGTCAGCGGGTACGGGTCGTAGGCGTTGCCCACGAAGCCGGTGACACCGGGGGTGTTGCGGACGACGCCCCAGGACTCGTTCGTCAGATCCATGCGGACGAGAACGTAACCGGGCAGCTTGTTCTGCCGGACGTTCTTGCGCTCGCCGTTCTTGATCTGGACGATCTCCTCTTCGGGGACCTCGGCCTGGTAGATGAACTCCTCGACGTTCAGCGAGACGGCACGCTGTTCGAGGTTGGCCTTCACGCGCTTCTCGTAACCGGCGTACGTGTGGATGACGTACCACTCGCCGGGCAGGAAGCGGAGCTCCTGGCGCAGGGCCTCGACGGGGTCGACCGGGGCGGCGGGCTCCGCCGGCTCCTCGGTCTCGTCCTCGTCATCGGAGGCTTCGGCGTCATCGGTCTCGTCGGCGTCGGCGGACTCGGTGGGCTCCGCGGACTCCTCGTCCGACTCGGCGTCCTCTGCGTCGCTCGCCGCGGCAGCCTCGACCTCGTCGGTCTCGGGCTCGGCGGTCTCGGCGTCGTCGGACTCGACGTGCAGGGCAGCCTCTTCGGCCGCTTCGCCCGCAGCGGCGTCGGCAGCCTCGGCCTCGTCCTCGTCGGACGCCTCGACGATGTCGAGCTCGTCCTCGACGGACTCGACCGACTCGGAGGCGTCGTTCAGGTTCGGGTCAGACACGGTGGCTGCTTCTTCCTGGCTACAGATGGGGTGGAACATGCGAAAGGGGCGCCAAAAGGGGCGCCCTTCGCGGATCAGCCGAAGACGTACTTGACTACCTGCGAGAAGCCGGAGTCAATCAACGTCACGATGCCAATCATGATGACGACGAACACGATCACTACGGAGGTGTACGTCGTCAGCTGACTGCGTGTCGGCCAGACAACTTTTCGGAGTTCGGCGACAACCTGCCGGTAGAAGAGCGCGAGACGGCCCAGAGGGCCCTTCTTTCCGCGCTTACCGCCCTTGCGGGCCTTCTTCTTCGAATCCTTGGACTCCGCTGCCTCGTCCTGGGCATCAGGCATGTCGATGGAGCCCACGGCGTCCGTCACGCTTCTCACCTGATTCCGGGTCATGGCCGTGCCGCGCCCGGTGGAGCCGCACGGCGGTGCATTGAAGTACGTACATGCGCACACATCCTGGCGAAGGAGTGTGTAGCAGGGCCGGAGGGACTTGAACCCCCAACCGCTGGTTTTGGAGACCAGTGCTCTACCAATTGAGCTACGACCCTTTGTGGTTCCCCCAACCTACCGCATGCGGTGGTGTGGTCGGTGAGGGCCAACAGGCAGTGAGTGTACGTGGTCGGCGGCCCGGCGTCGAACAGCTTCCCCCCGGACACCCCGCGGTCACCTCCGCACCCTCGCCCCACCACCGCCGGATCCCGGCCGCGCCACCGCCCCACCGCACGCGGTTCGGACGCCTGTCCACATGCTGACCGGTCCGTGAAACGCGGGTGCTCCCGCCGCGGCAGGTCTGGGACCATGGCCCGCATGAGCGCTGCAACTCCCTCGTCCTCCTCCCCCACCGAGCGCCGGGTCTCCGCGCGCATCGGTGCGATCTCCGAGTCCGCGACCCTCGCCGTCGACGCCAAGGCCAAGGCCCTCAAGGCCGCCGGGCGCCCGGTGATCGGCTTCGGCGCGGGCGAACCCGACTTCCCGACGCCCGACTACATCGTCGACGCCGCGGTCGAGGCCTGCCGCAATCCGAAGTACCACCGGTACACGCCGGCCGGCGGGCTGCCCGAGCTCAAGGCGGCCATCGCCGCGAAGACCCTGCGCGACTCCGGGTACGAGGTGGACGCCTCGCAGGTCCTGGTGACCAACGGCGGCAAGCAGGCGATCTACGAGGCGTTCGCGGCGATCCTCGACCCGGGCGACGAGGTCATCGTGCCGGCTCCGTACTGGACCACCTACCCCGAGTCGATCCGCCTCGCGGGCGGCGTCCCGGTGGACGTGGTGGCCGACGAGACGACCGGCTACCGGGTCTCGGTGGAGCAGCTGGAGGCGGCGCGCACGGAGCGGACGAAGGTCGTCCTGTTCGTCTCCCCGTCCAACCCGACCGGCGCCGTCTACACCGAGGCCGACGCCGAGGCCATCGGGCGCTGGGCCGTCGAGCACGGCCTGTGGGTCATGACCGACGAGATCTACGAGCACCTGGTGTACGGCAGCGCCGCGTTCACCTCGCTGCCGGCGATCGTGCCCGAGCTGCGCGACAAGTGCATCGTCGTCAACGGCGTCGCCAAGACCTTCGCCATGACGGGCTGGCGGGTCGGGTGGATCATCGGCCCGAAGGACGTCGTCAAGGCCGCGACCAACCTCCAGTCGCACGCCACCTCCAACGTGTCCAACGTGGCCCAGGTCGCCGCGCTCGCCGCGGTCACCGGCAACCTGGACGCGGTCGCGAGGATGCGCGAGTCCTTCGACCGGCGCCGTACGACGATGGTGCGGATGCTGAGCGAGATCGACGGCGTCGTCTGCCCGACGCCGGAGGGCGCCTTCTACGCCTACCCGTCGGTGAAGGGCCTGCTCGGCAAGGAGATCCGCGGCAAGCGCCCGCAGACGTCGGCCGAGCTCGCGGCGCTCATCCTCGACGAGGCCGAGGTCGCGGTCGTCCCCGGCGAGGCCTTCGGCACCCCGGGTTACCTGCGCCTCTCGTACGCGCTGGGCGACGAGGACCTCGTCGAGGGCGTCTCGCGCATCCAGAAGCTGCTGGCGGAGGCGCGGGACTAGGTTCCGTCGCGTCACCTCGCGGGAGCGGGCCCCCTGGGGCCCGTTTCTGCGTTCGGGGCCGGTCCCGATCGGGGAAAGGGGCTGCCGGAAACCGGCCGGGTGCGGCAAGATCCCTGGATGGAGCACGTACGTGATGTCTCTGCCCTGCCGAAGGCCCATCTGCATCTGCACTTCACCGGGTCCATGCGGCCCGCCACTCTGCTGGAGCTCGCCGACAAGTACGGCGTACGGCTGCCCGACGCGCTGACCGGCGCGGAACCCCCGAAGCTGCGGGCCACCGACGAGCGCGGCTGGTTCCGCTTCCAGCGTCTCTACGACACGGCCCGGTCGTGTCTGCGGGCCCCCGAGGACATTCAGCGCCTGGTGCGCGAGGCCGCGGAGGAAGACGTCAGGGACGGCTCCGGCTGGCTGGAGATCCAGGTCGACCCCACCTCGTACGCCCCGCTCCTGGGTGGCCTCATCCCGGCCCTGGAGATCATCCTGGACGCGGTCGACGCCGCCTCGCGCGAGACGGGGCTCGGGATGCGGGTCGTGGTCGCGGCGAACCGTATGAAGCACCCCCTGGACGCGCGCACCCTGGCCCGGCTCGCGGTCCGCTACGCCGACCGGGGCGTGGTCGGGTTCGGCCTCTCCAACGACGAACGCCGGGGCATGGCAAGGGACTTCGACCGGGCCTTCGCCATCGCGCGCGAGGGCGGGCTGCTCGCGGCCCCGCACGGCGGCGAACTGGCCGGCCCCTCCTCCGTACGGGACTGCCTCGACGACCTGCACGCGCGGCGGATCGGGCACGGGGTGCGCGCCGCGGAGGACCCGCGCCTGCTGCGGCGCCTCGCCGACAAGGGCATCACCTGCGAGGTGTGTCCCGCGTCCAACGTCGCCCTCGGTGTCTACGAGAAGCCCGAGGACGTGCCGCTGCGGGTGCTGTACGACGCGGGCGTGCCGATGGCGCTGGGCGCGGACGACCCCCTCCTCTTCGGCTCGCGCCTGGCGGCCCAGTACGAGATCGCCCGCCACGACCACGGCTTCACCGACCCCGAACTGGCCGAGCTGGCCCGCCAGTCGATCCGTGCGACGGCCGCGCCCGCGGACGTGCGGGAGGGATTGCTGGCCGGAGTGGACCAATGGCTCGCACAGTGACCGGGCCGTAGCTCCCAGGACGCCGGGTGCCCTACAGGGGCACGGGGGTCCCGGCCGGTCCCGCTCGGCCGCTACCCGATGCCCCGCAGGACCGTCCCCGCGACGGCCCGCGCGAAATCCTCCAGCCCCTGCGGCGGCACCCCGTCCGGCGTCATGTCGTACGCGAAAGCCCGCTGCGCGCACGCCCCCAGCAGCAGGCACGCCGCGGCGTACGTGTCCGCGTCCTGCCGGACCCGCCCCGCCCGCTGCTCCGCACGGAGATACGCGTCGAGACCCTCCATCGGCACGTGCGGCCCCGCGCCGAGTTCCCGCAGCGCGTCGTCGTGGCGGCGCTTGAGCTGCGGATCCGCGTACAGCGACGCCGCGATCGGGAAGCTCTCCGCGTAGAACAGCGCCGCCTGGCGCGCGACCTCCGTCAGGTTCTCCGCCACCGACCGCTCCCCCGGCTCCGCCGCGAGCCGCTCGACCAGCGGGCCGAGCTTCGGCAGCCGCTCCTTGAGGACCGTCACGAACAGGTCCTCCTTGCTCGCGAAGTGCTTGTAGAGCGCCGCCTCCGAACACCCCGCCGCCTTCGCGATCTCCTTCGTCGTGGCCCGCGCAAGCCCGATCGTGTGCATCAGCTCATGCGCGGCGTCGACGATGCGGACACGAGCGGGCGGCGATTGCATGTGTGCTCCAACGAGACTTGACGCGTGGGTGAGTACTTACTCACTCTAGGGGTGAGTGAATACTTACCCACCCTAGGAGGGTGAAGCGATGAGGCTCACGGTCTTCGGTGCCACCGGCGGCATCGGCCAGGAAATCGTCAAGCAGGCGCTGGCTTCGGGCCACGAGGTCACGGCGGTGGTGCGCGACCCGGCCCGGTTCGCCGTGACCGGCCCCGGCCTCGACGTCGTACGGGCCGACCTCACCTCCCCCGACCCCCTGCGCGCGGCGGTCGCCGGACGGGACGCGGTGCTGTCCGGGCTCGGCGCCCGCAAGCGCTCGGACGCCGGCATCACGACCCCGCTCACCCGGGCGGTGCTCGCCGCGATGGAGGCCGAGGGCACGCGGCGCATCGTCGTCGTGAGCGCGGCCCCCGTCGGACCCGAGGCGCCCGGCGACGGGCTCCTCGACCGCGGCATGCGGTCCCTGATCAGCACCCTCCTGAAGGAGGTGTACGTCGATCTGCGGGCGATGGAGGACGCGTTGGCGGCCAGCGCCACGGACTGGACGTCCGTACGCCCTCCCAAGCTCACCGACAAGCCGCTCACCGGCGTGTACCGCCGGGTCGTCGGCGGCAACCCCCGGGCCGGGCGGACCATCGCCCGGACGGATGTGGCCCACGCGATGCTGGCCTGCGTCGGCGACCCCGCCACGGTGAAGCAGGGTGTGGGGGTGGCGTACTGAGGCCGGGCCGCCGGTGAAGGGGGAGAGTAGGGGCGGGCCGGGTCGAAAGGGAGCGTCACGGGGCGCTTCCCTTCGGCCCGGCCTTGTCCGGAGCCGGTCAGATCCGGTTCGGTCCGGTGGGGCTCAGAGCTCTACTCCCACGCCCACCGGCTCGTTCACCAGGGTCACCCCGAAGGCCCGCTCCACACCGGCGACGACCTCGCGGGCGAGCGCCAGCAGGTCCTCGGTCGTGGCGGCACCCCGGTTCGTGAGGGCGAGGGTGTGCTTGGTGGAGATGCGGGCGGGGCCGGTTCCGTACCCCTTGGTGAACCCGGCCTTGTCGATCAGCCAGGCCGCCGAGGTCTTGGTGCGGTCGGCGCCGACGGGCCACGCCGGGGGCGTCACGTCCGCGCCGAGCCGCTCCTGGGCGCGGGCGAGGAACGCCGCGTACGCCTCGTTGGGGAGGATCGGGTTGGTGAAGAACGACCCCGCCGACCAGGTGTCGTGGTCCTCCGGGTCGAGCACCATGCCCTTGCCGGCGCGCAGCTTGAGCACGGTCTCGCGGGCGGTGGCGGCCGGGACGCGGTCGCCGGGCTCGACGCCCAGGGTGCGGGCGGTCTCGGCGTACTTGACCGGCGCGGACAGCCCGCCCGCGTCCTCCAGGTCGAAGACCACGCGGAGCACGACGTAGCGGTCGGGGTGCTGCTTGAAGCGGCTGTGCCGGTACGAGAAGTCGCACTCGGCGTTGGTGAGCGTGACGGTGGCGCGGTCCTGGCGGTCGTACGCGACGACGTGCGTGATGGTGCTGGAGACTTCCTGGCCGTACGCGCCGACGTTCTGGATCGGGGTCGCGCCGGCCGAGCCGGGGATGCCGGCGAGGCACTCGATGCCGGCGAGCCCGGCCTCGACGCTGCGGGCCACGGCGTCGCTCCACACTTCGCCTGCGGCCAGTTCGAGGCGGGTGCCGTCGAGCGCGAAGCCCCGGGTGGCGATGCGCAGGGCGGTGCCGGCGAAGCCCTTGTCACCGATGAGCAGGTTGCTGCCGCCGCCGATGATCAGCAGCGGGGTGCCGCTGTCGTCGGCCTCGCGGACGGCGGCGATGACCTCGTCGTCGGTGGTGGCGGTGACGAGGCGGTCCGCCGGGCCGCCGAGGCGGAGGGTGGTCAGGGGGGCGAGGGGGGCATCGTGGAGTTCCTGCACGGGGTCCAGCGTACGGGGGCGCGGCCGTGCGGCGGGCAGTGCGGGGCGGTCAGCGCGGGGCGGTCAGCGCGGCCGGGTGCGGGGCGCGCCGGGTCCGCGGCGTCATCGGCCGTGGAGGGGGCGCCGCCCTGCGG
The DNA here is from genome assembly GCF_026343295.1 of Streptomyces sp. NBC_00083. Taxonomy (GTDB): domain Bacteria; phylum Actinomycetota; class Actinomycetes; order Streptomycetales; family Streptomycetaceae; genus Streptomyces. The sequence goes on along the minus strand of NZ_JAPELY010000002.1, from coordinate 176,247 downwards.
TCGGCAGTGCGGCCGGGTGCGGTCGGCCCGCGCCGCGTCCCCACCGGGGTGGTGCGCCCTATCGGGGGGTGGGGGGTGTGAACGCGGCGGGGTACCTCCTCATACGTCGCGCCCGTACAGGCCCGCCCTACGGGAACCCGGCGCCGGCACTCCTCCTTGCGGGGGCACCCCGCCACGTCCCCACCCGGCCGGACAGCGTCCGCCCCATGTGCGCCACCACCTTCAAACCCCATGGCCAGTGGTTACCCCGGCGGGCGGGCGGGGAGAGCCGCCGCCGCTCAGGCCACCAGCTCTCGCTCGGGTACCGGGTCCTCGGTGACCCCCGGGAGGGGCGTCGCCCGGCGGGGGAGCAGCGCCGCCGCCACCGCCGCCACGGCGACCGCTCCCGCGCCTGCCCACAGCGCCGGGCCCAGGCCGTCGACGAAGGCCTGCGCCGATCCGTAACCGCCCTGTGCGGAGAAGACCGACGCCAGTACCGCGATGCCGAGCGCACCGCCGACTTCCCGGAGCGCGTTGTTCGCGCCCGAGGCGATGCCCTGTTCGGAGGGGCGCACGCTCGACATCACGAGGTTCGCCGCCGGGGCGAAGTACAGGCCCATGCCGATCCCGCTGATGATCAGCGCCGGCAGCTGCTCCGCGTACGACATCTGCGGCGAGACGATCAGCGCGAACCAGGCGAGGCCCGCGGCCTGGAGCGCGAGGCCCGCCGCGACGACCGGCCGCCCGCCGATCTTGTCGGACAGGAAGCCCGCGATGGGCGCGGCGATCATCGGCATGCCGGTCCAGGGCAGCATGCGCAGGCCCGCCTCGGTGGGCGAGTATCCGATGACGTTCTGCAGGAACTGGCTGAGCAGGAAGATCGAGCCGAACATCCCGACGAACATCAGCAGGCTCGCCGCGTTGATCGCCGCGAACGCCCTGCTGCGGAACAGCCGCATCGGCAGCATCGGGTTCGCGGCGCGCATCCCGTGCACCACGAAGCCGGCCAGCAGAGCGCCGCCGAGTATCAGCCCGGTGAGCACGGTCGCGCTGGTCCAGCCGTCCGGGTTGCCGCGGATCAGCGCGTACACGATCCCGAAGAGCCCACCGCTGGCGAGCAGCGTGCCCACGATGTCCAGCGGCGCACCCGTGCCGTACGACTCGTTCAGACGCAGCCGGGCCAGCGGCAGGACGAGCAGGCCGAGCGGAACGTTCAGCCAGAAGATCCACTGCCAGGACGCGTGTTCCGTCAGGCTGCCGCCGATCAGCGGGCCGGACGCCACGGCCAGGCCGTTCACCGCGCCCCAGATCCCGTACATCAGGCCGCGCCTGGCCGCGGGCACGGCCGCGGTCAGCAGCGTGAGGGTGAGCGGCATCATGATCGCGGCGCCGACCCCCTGGATCGCGCGGGCCGCGATCAGCCCGTCGATCCCGGACGACAGCGCCGCACCCGCCGAGGCGCCGGTGAAGACCGTCAGCCCGGTGATGAAGAGCCTCCTGCGCCCGAACCGGTCGCCGAGCGCCGCTCCGAACATGAGCAGCACCGCGAAGGTGAGGGTGTACGCGCTCACCGTCCATTCGAGGTCGTCGAGGGCTCCCCCGAGATCCTCCCGGATCGAGGGGAGCGCGGTGGTGACCACCAGGTTGTCCAGCGCCGCCATGAACCCCGCGACACTGGTCACCGCCAACGCCCAGCCCGCACCCCAGCGTTGCCCGCCCGGCCGCCCCCCTGTCGGTCGGTCCGCTCGCTCCTGCTGCTTCGGCATGGTTCCCCCTACGAAGTGAAGTGTTCTGGATTAGTTATTGATCACTAACTTTGCGCGGCAGCCGTGGCCCGGCAAGGCGCTCCGGCGGCTATCCGCCGCACATCCCCTGCGGCCCGTTGAGCCCTTCCCACACCCGGTCCTCGGGCGGGAACCCCAGCGCCACCAGGGTGTTGATGAGCATCCCGCACGCCAGGAACGACGTCGCCCCGGCCGCGTCCGCGCCCAGCGCCAGCAGGATCGTGTCGTACAGCTCCGTCCACCCGGCCCGTGCCGCCTTGCCGAACTCGTGGTCGCCCGACGCCTCCGCGGCGGCCGCCGTCACGTAGATCTGCATCTGCAGGAGCAGCTTGTCCCGGTCCTCGGTGATCAGCCGCTGGTAGGCGTCGCCCATCGCCGCGAGGGCCTCCTCGCCGCGGAGCCCCTCGGACGCGCCCTGGAAGGCCGCGATGATCTCCTCGACGCAGCGGCCGGAGGCCGCGAGGAAGATGGCCTGCTTGTTCGGGAACAAGCGGAAGAGGTAGGGCTGCGAGACCCCCACGCGCTTGGCGATCACCTCGGTGGAGGTGCCGTGGTAGCCGTTGCGGGCGAATTCGACCATCGCCGCACGGACCACGCTCTCGCGCCGCTCTTCTGCGCTCATCCTCACCATGGGCAGTAAGTTAGTGGTCGATAACTAACTTGGTCAAGGGGAGGCAGCCCGCGGGACTCCGAGGGCTCGCCCCCGGAGTCCCTCCGGCATCAGGCCAGGCGCACGACCGCCCGGGACATGCCGAGCACCTTCTGGCCGGCGCTCATCGCGGTGAGGTCCACGCGGACCGTACGCGCCTCGTCGTCGAGCTTCGCCGCCACCTTGGCGCTGACCTCGATCAGCGCGCCGGTGTCGTCGTTCGGCACCACGACCGGCTTGGTGAAGCGCACGCCGTACTCGGTGACCGCGCCCGGGTCGCCGACCCAGTCCGTGACCACGCGGACCGCCTCGGCCATGGTGAACATGCCGTGCGCGATGACGTCGGGGAGCCCGACCTCCTTCGCGAACTTCTCGTTCCAGTGGATCGGGTTGAAGTCGCCGGACGCGCCCGCGTACTGCACGAGCGTGGCCCGGGTCACGGGGAAGGACGCCGACGGCAGCTCGGTGCCGGGCTCGACGTCCTCGTAACGGATCTTCGCGGTCATCTCAGGCCCCCTCGGCCGCTCGGGACACCAGCTTGGTCCAGGCGGTGACGACGTGTTCGCCCGCCTCGTCGTGGACCTCGCCCCGGATGTCCAGGATGTCGTTGCCCGCGAGGGACTTGATCGCCTCGATGGTCGAGGTCACGGTGAGCCGGTCGCCCGCGCGGACGGGACGGCTGTACGCGAACTTCTGGTCGCCGTGCACCACCCGGCTGTAGTCGAGGCCCAGCTGCGGGTCCTGGATGACCTGGCCGGCCGCGCCGAACGTGATGGCGAACACGAAGGTCGGCGGGGCGATCACATCGGTGTGCCCCAGGGCCTTGGCCGCCTCCGGGTCGGTGTAGGCCGGGTTCTCGTCCCCGACCGCCACGGCGAACTCGCGGATCTTCTCGCGGCCGACCTCGTACGGGTCAGTGGGCGGATAGCTCCGCCCCACGAAGGACTGGTCGAGCGCCATCGGCTGGCTACCTCCTGTTGATCAGGAATGAAGGGTGCTCATGACGGGGGTGGCGCGCTGCTCGCGCGCCAACGCCGAGAGGCCGCTCCCCGATGTGGGGAACGGCCTCTCGAACGAGCCTGAGTGCCAGACGCCGTGGTTAGCGGGTCTCGCGGTGCGCAGTGTGCGAGTTGCAGCGCGGGCAGTGCTTCTTCATCTCCAGTCGGTCCGGGTTGTTACGCCGGTTCTTCTTGGTGATGTAGTTCCGCTCCTTGCACTCCACGCAGGCCAGCGTGATCTTCGGGCGGACGTCGGTGGCAGCCACGTGAGTGCTCCTTGACGGACGGGTTGACGGATGAACGCATAAAAGAGTAGCCGATCGAAGGACCGACCCCACAATCGGCTACCGTGTGTAGCGGTGACCGGACTTGAACCGGTGACACAGCGATTATGAGCCGCTTGCTCTACCGACTGAGCTACACCGCTTTGATACGGAGTCCCTCACCCGAAGGTGAGGGCTTCCGCACCAGAGCCCCAATACGGAATCGAACCGTAGACCTTCTCCTTACCATGGAGACGCTCTACCGACTGAGCTATTGGGGCGAGCGAGGAAGACATTACACGCACTCTCGCCGATCGCCCAAATCCGTTTCGTGCCGCCCTTCGAGCCGTCTCCCGAGGCCCTGTCCCACCGGTCCCGTAGGCCACTCAGGGCCACACCGGTACGACTATTCCGCTCCTCCTCGATGCACGGGTGGGGCCGCCCTAGGCTCGGCTCACGCTGCGTGATCTTGCCCGCCCGAGCCCGATCACCCGAGCCCGATCAGGAGCGCGATGTCCGACAGCCACCAGCAGCCGGCCCACTCCCCCGGCACCGGCGAAGGCCCCGACCCCACCTCCGGCTCTTCGCTGTTGCTGTGCGGCGCCAGACTCGCCGACGGCCGGAGCGTGGACGTGCGGCTCGGCGGCGGCCGCATCGAGGCGGTGGGCACGGTGGGAAGCCTGGCCGCGCACGGCTCCGCGCGCGTGGACCTGACCGGCTTCCTGCTGCTTCCGGCCCCCGCCGAGCCGCACGCCCACGGCGACACCGCGCTGACCGCCCTCAGCGCGGACGGCCCGGTCTCGTACGCCGTCGAGGAGGTCCAGCGCCGGGCCACCGAGGCCGCCCTGCTCCAGCTCGGCCACGGCGCGACCGCGCTGCGCTCGCACGTACGCATCGACGAGGTCAGCGGGCTCGACCCGCTGGAGGCGGTGCTCCAGACCCGGCGCTCCCTGCGCGGCCTCACCGAGCTCGCCGTCGTCGCGGTGCCGCGGCTGCTGACCGGGGTGGCAGGCGCCGACGGGCTCGCCATGCTGCGCGACGCGGTCAAGATGGGCGCCTCCGTGGTCGGCGGCTGCCCCGACCTCGACGCCGACCCGGCCGGCTACGCCGAGGCCGTCCTCGAACTCGCCGCCGAGCACGGCTGCGCCGTCGACCTGCACACCGACGCCGCCGACCCGGCGCGCCTCGCCCGCCTCGCCGCCATGTCCGGCGGGCTGCGCCCCGGCGTCGTCATCGGCCCGTGCGGCGGCCTCTCCCGGCTCCCCCGCGAGACCGCGGCCCGCGCCGCCGACCAACTCGCCTCCGCGGGCGTCGCGGTGACCTGTCTCCCCCAGGGCGGCTGCGGCATGACGGACCGTCAAGGCGCAGCTCCCGTACGCCTGTTGAGGTCGGCCGGGGTGCGACTCGCGGCGGGGAGCGGCTCCTTGCGCGACGTCTCCAACCCGGTCGGCCGCGGCGACCCGCTGGAGGCCGCCTACCTCCTCGCGTCGCAGGCCGGTCTGCGCCCCGATGACGCGTACGCGGCGGTGAGCACGGTGGCCCGCGAGACGATGGGCCTGCCCGAGGTGCGCGTGGAGGCGGGCTTCCCCGCCGAGCTGCTCGCCGTACGGGGCGACCGCATCGCGGGCGTGCTCTCCCTCGCGTACAGCCGCATCGTCATCCACCGGGGCCGTGTGGTGGCCCGTACGAGCGCGGTGCGCGAGTACTGCGACTCGGCGGCCGCGGTGGCCCTTGACCTTCCCCGGCAGGGCCGCTCGGAGTCCGGGCGGCCCGGCGAGCCCGGCTGACCCCTGCCCGGCGGGCGGCGGGCGGCGGGCGGCGGCAACTCCGCGTACCGTCGTGACCATGCGCATTGTCATCGCTGGAGGTCATGGTCAGATCGCGCTGCGGCTCGAAAGGCTGCTCGCGGCGCGCGGCGACGAGGTCGCGGGCATCATCCGCAAGAAGGAACAGGCGGACGACCTGCGAAAGGCCGGCGCGGAGCCGGTCGTCCTGGATCTGGAGTCGGCGTCGGTGGACGCGGTCGCCGACGCCCTGCGCGGCGCGGACGCCGTGGTGTTCGCGGCGGGCGCGGGTCCGGGCAGCGACGCCTCACGCAAGGAGACGGTGGACCGGGCGGCCGCGATCCTGCTCGCCGACGCGGCGGAGCGGGCGGGCGTGCGGCGCTACGTCATCGTCTCGTCCATGGGCGCGAGCTCGTCCCACGCGGGCGACGGTGTCTTCGACGCCTACCTGCGTGCGAAGGGCGCGGCGGACGACGCCGTACGGTCCCGGACGGCCCTGGACTGGACGGTCCTGCGCCCCGGTTCGCTGACCAACGACGCGGGCAAGGGCCTGGTGACCCTGGCCGCCTCGACCGGCCGCGGCGCGATCCCCCGCGACGACGTGGCCGCGGTCCTGGCCGAACTCCTGGAGAGCCCGGCCACCGCGGGCCTCACCCTGGAACTGATCAGCGGCTCGGCGCCGGTGACGGTCGCGGTGAAGGGCGTGGCGGGAAACTGAGTCCGCCCCCGGGAGCGGTCGGGTCGGGGCCGTGCCTTTGGCCGGGGCCCCGAAGTCCCGAGCCGCCGGCGGGCGCACAACGAAGAAACCCCGGGTGACCTTCTCAGGTCACCCGGGGTTTCACCCACTGTGGCGGCGCCAGGATTCGAACCTGGGTAGGCAGAGCCGACGGATTTACAGTCCGTTCCCATTGGCCACTCGGGCACACCGCCATGGGATGTCGCCTGCGGTTCCCGCCTTGCGGCGGTGCTCCGTGGCAACGACGTAAACGATACCTGATGCCCAGGGGTGGTCCGCCACCCCATTGATCAGCGCTGTGCCGGGCAGCGGGTGACTAGGCTTTGGGGCGGTGGTTCGGCAGTGGGGCCGGGTCGCCGCGCGCTCGGCCGCCGGCTCGGGCGCACCCCGACACCCCGACCCAAGGAGCCACAGGACATGGCCGACTCCAGTTTCGACATCGTCTCGAAGGTCGAGCGGCAGGAGGTCGACAACGCCCTCAACCAGGCCGCGAAGGAGATCTCGCAGCGCTACGACTTCAAGGGCACGGACGCCTCGATCTCGTGGTCCGGCGAGAAGATCCTCATGCAGGCGAACGGCGAGGAGCGGGTCAAGGCGATCCTCGACATCTTCGAGACCAAGCTGATCAAGCGCGGCATCTCCCTGAAGTCGCTGGACGCGGGCGAGCCCCAGCTGTCCGGCAAGGAGTACAAGATCTTCGCCTCCATCGAGGAGGGCATCTCCCAGGACAACGCCAAGAAGGTCGCCAAGACCATCCGCGACGAGGGCCCCAAGGGCGTCAAGGCGCAGGTCCAGGGCGAGGAGCTGCGTGTCTCGTCCAAGAGCCGCGACGACCTCCAGGCCGTCCAGGCGCTGCTCAAGGGCAAGGACTTCGACTTCGCGATCCAGTTCGTCAACTACCGCTGACCCGGTCGGCGCCGCTCGCGGGGCGCCCGGCCGTGGTGTCCGATTTCCGCCAGCGCGCGGCGGTCGGGGGTCGCAGACTCGGTGTCGTACAGGAAGAAGGGAATGTGCGATGACTGTCTACGCGACCCTCGACAGCCCCCTGGGTGAGCTGTTGCTCGTGGGTGAGGAGTCGGCGACCGCGCCGGGCGGGACCGCGCTGGTCTCGCTCTCCGTGCCGGGGCAGAAGGGCGGTGCGACCGTCCGGGACGGGTGGCGGCAGTCGCCCGGAGCCTTCGCGGGGATCGCCGCCCAGCTGCGGGCGTACTTCGCCGGCGAGCTGACCCGGTTCGACATCGAGTACGCGGCCGGCGTGCCCGGCACCGACTTCCAGCGCCAGGTCTGGGCCGAGCTGGACGCGATCGCCTACGGGACGACCGTCTCGTACGGTGAGATCGCCCGGCGGATCGGCGCCTCCCCCGTGCTCGTGCGCGCGGTGGGCACCGCGATCGGGCGCAACCCGCTGCTCGTGGTGCGGCCCTGTCACCGGGTGATCGGCTCCGACGGCTCCCTCAAGGGGTACGCCGGCGGTCTCGACCGCAAGCAGGCGCTGCTCGGCATGGAAGGCGCCCTGGCGTCATGAGCGAGGGGCTGTTCCGGCTGCCCCGGCCCGAGCGGGTCGAGGTCGCGCCCGGTGCGGTGCATCTGCCGGGATGGCTTCCGGCCGGGCGTCAGCGGGAGCTCGTCGTCGCCTGCCGGGCGTGGGCCGAGGGGCCCGTCCCGATCCGCCGCACCGAGCTGCCGGGCGGGGGTGTCATGTCGGTGCGGACGGTGTGCGTCGGGTGGCACTGGCAGCCCTACCGGTACACCCGCGTCGCCGGTGATGTGAACGGGCTTCCCGTCGCCCCGTTCCCGGACTGGCTGGGCGAGTTGGGGCGTTCGGCGGTGGCCGCCGCCTATGGCGACGCGGACGCGGCCGCCCGCTACGCGCCCGACGCCGCGCTCGTCAACTTCTATGACGACACCGCGAAGATGGGGCTCCACCAGGACAAGGACGAGAAGTCCGACGCGCCCGTGGTCTCGCTCAGCATCGGCGACAGCTGTGTCTTCCGGTTCGGCAACACCGAGAACCGCGGACGGCCCTACACCGATGTGGAGCTGGTCTCCGGCGACCTGTTCGTGTTCGGCGGGCCCTCCCGCTTCGCGTACCACGGCGTGCCCAAGGTGCTGCCGGGAACGGGAGAGCCGGCCACGGGTCTGGCGCGTGGCCGGCTCAACATCACCCTTCGGGACACGGGTCTCGGCCGCTGATCGCCCGTTCTCCCGCGCCCCGTTGGTCAGCGGCTGCGTGAATTGCCGAACAGGATGCGGTAGATGACCAGCAGCACCAGCGAGCCGCCGATGGCCGCCGCCCATGTGGCGCCGTCGTAGAAGTGGTTGGCGATCGGGCGGTCCAGCCAGCGCGCCGATATCCAGCCACCGACGAACGCTCCCGCGATGCCGATGAGGGTCGTGATGATCGGCCCGCCCGGGTCGCGGCCGGGGAGCAGGAGCTTGGCGGCCGCCCCGGCCAGCAGGCCGAGGATGATCCAGCTGACGATGCCCATGCCGGGGACCTGCCTCTCGTACGTACGCGCTGCGCGGGGCATTGCCGTATTGCGTAACCCCGCAACCATTCGGTTCGTGAGGGAAGACGCCCCGATGGCGCGCACGGTTGCGGCGCCCGGCGGCCGCTGGTTCAGCGCGCGGCGAACGGCTCGTCCGTACGGACGATCTCCTTGCCCAGGGGCAGCAGCGACACCGGGATCAGCTTGAAGTTGGCGAGGCCCAGCGGGATGCCGATGATCGTGACGCACAGGGCGATGCCGGTGACGATGTGGCCGAGCGCCAGCCACCAGCCGGCCAGAACCAGCCACAGCACATTGCCGACGCAGGAGGGCGCGCCCGCGCCCCGCCGGTCGACGACCGTGTAGCCGAACGGCCAGAGCGCGTACATGCCGATGCGGAACGCGGCCACGCCGAACGGGATCCCGATGATGGTGATGCAGAGCAGCAGGCCCGCGAGCAGGTAGCCGAGGAACATCCAGAAGCCACAGAGGATCAGCCAGATGACGTTCAGGATTGTCTTCATGGGCGGCGACCTGCCATCTGTTCGAGTCGGGCGATGCGTTCCGCCATCGGCGGGTGGGTCGAGAACAGTTTGGACACTCCCTGACCGGGCCGGAAGGGGTTGGCGATCATCATGTGGCTCGCCGTCTCGATGCGCGGCTCCGGCGGCAGCGGCAGCTGCTTGGTGCCCGCGTCGAGCTTGCGCAGCGCGCTGGCCAGGGCCAGCGGGTCGCCGGTGAGCTGGGCGCCCGACGCGTCCGCCTCGTACTCGCGGGAACGGCTGATCGCGAGCTGGATCACCGAGGCGGCGAGCGGGCCCAGGATCATGACAAGGAGCATGCCGAAGATGCCGGGGCCCTCGTCGTCGTTGGAACGGCCGACCGGGATCAGCCACGCGAAGTTGACCAGGAACATGATCACCGAGGCCAGCGCGCCGGCGACCGACGAGATCAGGATGTCGCGGTTGTAGACATGGCTCAGCTCGTGGCCGATCACGCCCCGCAGCTCCCGCTCGTCGAGGATCCGCAGGATGCCGTCGGTGCAGCACACCGCCGCGTTGCGCGGGTTGCGGCCGGTCGCGAACGCGTTGGGCGCCTGGGTGGGCGAGATGTAGAGCCGGGGCATGGGCTGGCGCGCCTGGGTGGAGAGGTCGCGGACCATCCGGTAGAGCTCCGGGGCCTCGAACTCGCTCACCGGGCGCGCCCGCATGGCACGCAGGGCCAGCTTGTCGCTGTTCCAGTACGCGTAGGCATTGGTGCCGAGCGCCACCAGGACGGCGACGATCAGCCCTGTGCGCCCGAAGAAGCTGCCGATGACGATGATGAGCGCGGACAGTCCTCCGAGGAGGACGGCGGTCCTCAGCCCGTTGTGCCGGCGGTGCACGGTACGCCCTCCAAGTGGTGCGGTGGGGAGCCTTCGCTGGTGGTCCTTCCGATGTCCAGTGGACTCTCCCGTACTGGTCAACGCCAGGCGGGGGACGCTGGTTCCCTTGTGCGCGCTGGAGGGCGCGTTACGCCGTTCGGGTCGGGTCAGCGCGGGGCGGGCAGCCCGGCCATCTCCAGCGCCACCGGGTCGGGCTCGATCTCGCTCGTGCAGTGCGAGCAGCGGCTCGCGATGCCGGGGATCTGCGCGTAGCAGCGCGGGCAGTCGCGCAGGGCGGCCTTGATGTCGACCGGCTTGTCCTTGCGGTCGAAGCGGGCCTGCACCTTCATCATGGGCACGACGACGACGAAGTAGAGCACCGCGGCGGTGATCACGAAGGCGATGGCCGCGCCGACGAACTTGCCGTAGGGGAACGTGACGCTGTCGGCGGTGAAGGTCGCCGCGCTGAAGTCGCCGGTCGAGCGGGTGGCCAGGCCGATCAGGGGGGTGATGAACGCGGTGCTGAATCCCGTGACCACCGCGGTGAAGGCCGATCCGACGGCCAGACCGACCGCCATCGTCACTATGTTCCCGCGCAGGATGAAGTCCTTGAACCCGCTCAGCACCGCTCTGCTCCCTGATGTCTCTCGTCTGGTTCCGCGCCGTCGCACGTGCGTGCGCGCCGGGATGTGCGCGTACGACAGTGCCTCCTCAAGGGCGTACGCACCAAACCGTGCCCTCGCGTCGGCCGCGCCAAAACTCAGAAGAGGGTCACCGTGGCGAAGTGCAGGGCAAGTTGGGGCAGTCCGGACAGAACGACCCCGCCGACCGCGGTGAGGCCGATGGCGGCCGCGAGCGGAACCGGGACGCGGAGGCGCTCGGGGCGCGGGGCGGTGCCGGCGGACGCGCCCGCCGGGCGGAACAGGAGCGCGGCCCACCGCAGGTAGTAGTAGAGGGCGACGACCACGTTGACCGCCATGATGACGGCGAGCCAGCCGAGCCCCGCGTCGACGGCCGCCGAGAAGACGGTGACCTTGGCGAACAGGCCGATGATGCCCGGCGGGAGCCCGGCCAGGCAGAGCAGGAAGAACGCCAGCGCGAGCGCGGCGAGCGGGCGCTCGGCGTACAGGCCCCGGTAGTCGGAGAGGCGGTTGAGGGGCTTGGCCCGGCCCACCAGGGCGGCGACCGCGAAGGCGCCCAGGTTCACGACGGCGTACATCAGGGCGTACGCCACGGTGGCGCCGACCTTGTCGTCGCCGGAGTAGGCGGCGGCCGCGATCGGCACCAGGAGGTAGCCGGCCTGGCCCACCGAGGACCAGGCGAGCAGCCGGACCGCGCTGTGGGCGCGGGTGGCGGACTGCCGCAGGGCGGCCGCGTTGCCGAGGGTCATGGTCAGCGCCGCGAACACGGCGAGCGCGGGACCCCACACGTCGGCGTAGGCGGGGAAGGCGACGACCGTCACCAGGATGAGCCCGGAGAAGCCGACCGCCTTGCCGACGACGGAGAGGTAGGCGGCGATGGGCAGGGGCGCGCCCACATAGGTGTCGGGCACCCAGAAGTGGAAGGGCGCCGCCGCCGTCTTGAAGGCGAAGCCGACCAGGGTGAGGACGACGCCCGCCTCGGCGACCGTCTCCAACTGGCCCGGAACGGTGGCCAGTTTGGTGGCCAGCTCCGTGAGGTGCAGGGTGCCCGTCGCCGCGTACACGAAGCTGACGCCGAGCAGCATCACGGCCGTCGCCGTCACCGACGACAGGAAGAACTTCAGGGCCGCCTCGGAGGAGAGCCGGTCGCCGCGCTTGAGTCCGACGAGCGCGAAGGCGGGCAGCGAGGCGACCTCCAGGGCGACGACGAGGGTCGCGAGGTCGCGGGAGGCGGGCAGCAGGGCCGCGCCGGCCGCGGAGGAGAGCAGCAGGAACCAGAACTCGCCCGCCGGGAGCTTCCCCTCCTCGGTGTCCCTCATCGACAGCAGGGTGGTGAGCAGGGCGCCGCCGAGGACCAGCGCCTGGATGACGAAGGCGAACTGGTCGACGGTGTAGCTGCACGCGTCCGGGTTGGCGGTCAGGCAGAACGTGGAGCGGCTGCCGGTGCGCAGCGGCACCAGCGAGACGAGCGCCCCGGCCAGGCCCGCGAGGGTGATCCAGCCGAGCAGCGCCTTGCGCCTCGGCGACAGGAACAGGTCGGCGAGCAGCACGACCAGGGCGACGGCCGCGGTGATCAGGGGCGGCGCGATCGCGACCCAGTCGACGGACTGGACCAGGCTTGCGGTGCCGGCCGCCGCGGTGGTGACGTCGGGGGTCACGACTTGCCTCCTGCGAGGAGCTTCTGGACGGCCGGGTCGGTGAGGCCGAGGAGGACCGCGGGCCAGAGCCCGGCGAGGACGGTGAGCGCGACGAGCGGGCTCCAGGCGGCGAACTCGTAGCCCTGGATGTCGGCGAGCACGGGCCCGTCGGCCGGCTTGCCGCCCATGCAGACCCGGCGGACCACGACCAGCAGGTACGCGGCGGTGAGCAGGGTGCCGAACGCGGCGATCGCCACGAAGGTGAGGAAGGCGGGTCGGCTCAGGCCCGGCGCCGGGTCGAACGCGCCGAACATCGAGAGCATCTCGCCCCAGAACCCGGCGAGTCCGGGCAGTCCGAGGGAGGCGACCGCGGCGAAGGCGAGGAGCCCGCCCAGGCGCGGTGCCCGGCCGTAGAGGGCGGCCCCGGTGGCGCCGGCCAGGGTGTCGAGGTCGGCGGTGCCGTAGCGGTCCTTGAGGGCGCCGACCAGGAAGAACAGCAGGCCGGTGATGAGGCCGTGGGCGATGTTGGCGAAGAGCGCGCCGTTGACGCCGGTCGGGGTCATCGAGGCGATGCCGAGCAGCACGAAGCCCATGTGGCCGACGGAGGAGTACGCGATGAGGCGCTTGAGGTCGCCCTTGTTGCCCTCCCTCGCGAGGGAGAGGCAGGCGAGCGAGCCGTAGATGATCCCGGCGACGGCGAAGGCGGCCAGGTAGGGCGCGAAGGCGTGCATGCCGTGCGGCGCGATCGGCAGCACGATGCGGACGAAGCCGTACGTGCCCATTTTCAGGAGCACACCGGCGAGCAGCACCGAGCCGACGGTCGGGGCGGCGGTGTGGGCGTCCGGGAGCCAGCTGTGCAGCGGGAACATCGGGGTCTTGACCGCGAGCCCGATCCCGATCGCCAGAACGGCGATGACCTGCACGGATGTGGTCAGCCCCCGGCCGTTGTCAGTGGCGAGTGCCACCATGTCGAACGTGCCCGCCTTGACGCCGATCAGGAGCAGGCCGAGCAGCATGACGACCGAGCCGAGCAGGGTGTAGAGGATGAACTTCCAGGCGGCGGCCTGCCTCCCGGCCCCGCCCCAGCGGGCGATGAGGAAGTACATCGGGATGAGGACCATCTCGAACGCGAGGAAGAACAGCACGAGGTCGAGGACGGCGAAGGTGGCGAGGGTGCCGGCCTCCAGGACGAGCAGGAGCGCGACGAACGCCTTCGGGGACGGCCCGGAAGGCATCTTGAAGTAGCTGTACAGCGCGCACAGGAAGGTCAGCAGCGCGGTCAGGACCAGGAGGGGGAGGGAGATGCCGTCGATGCCGAGGTGGAGGTGGACGTCGAGCGCCGGGATCCACCTGATGTCCGTCGTGGCCTGCATCCTCGACGGGTGGCCGTGGTCGAAGCCGAGCGCGAGGACGATCGCGGCGAGCAGGATCACACCGGTCACGCTCACGCCGTGGCGCAGCACGGCCTGGTCGGGGCTCTTGCCCTTGAGGCCGGGCGGCGCGGGCAGCAGGGCGGCGACGGCACCGATCAGGGGAACGACGACGATGAACGCCAGAAGGAACTGCATCACGGACTCGCTGATATCGATCACGGCTCAGGACCCCGCGGTGACGTTGGCAAGGACGACCACGGCGGCCGCCAGGACGAGTGAGCCGGCCAGCAGCGCGCTGAGGTAGCTCTGCACATTGCCGTTCTGCGCGCGGCGCACGGCCCAGCCGAGCCAGCGCGGCCCGGCGCTCGCGGCGCGTACGTACGTCTCGACGACCTCGCGGTCCAGGAAGCGGACCAGGCCGGCCGCGGCGAGGACGGGGCGGACGAACAGGGCGGAGTACAGGGCGTCCAGGTGGAAGCCGTTGGCCGCGTGGCGGTGCAGCGGGCCGAGCAGGAGCCGGCCCGGGTCGGCCGGGTCGGGCGCGGACGCGATGGAGCCGTAGACCTCGGTGTGGCTGGCGATGGCCTCCTCCTCGACCTGCCCGCCGTCGCCCTCGGGGTGGGCCACGACGGCGCCCATCGGGGTGCGGGCGGCGAGGGCGGAGGTGTGGCGCCAGGCGGCATAGGTGACCAGGCCGCCGACGAGGGCGACCCCCGTGGAGAGGACGGCGGTGGTGACGGCCGGGGTGAGGGCGCGCCCGTCGAACCAGTCGCCGAGGTAGCCGGTGGTCAGGCCGAAGGCGAGGGAGGGGATGGCGAGCACCCACAGCACGGCGTTCATGACGACCGGCTGCTTTCCGTGGTCCGGGGCTTCCGCTCCTCGGCCGCGGAAGGCGAGCAGCCACAGGCGCATCGCGTAAGCGGCGGTGAGGAGCGCGGCCAGGAGACCGGCGATCAGCACGGTCCAGCCGGCGCCGGCCGGGGCGACCTGGCTCTCGCCGAGCGCGGTGTGCTCGGCGGCGGACAGGACCGCCTCCTTGGAGAAGAAGCCGGCGAAAGGAGGGATCGCGGCGAGCGCGAGCAGGGCGACGGTCATCGTCCAGTACGCGTCGGGGATCCGCTTGGCGAGGCCGCCCATGCGGGACATGGCGGTCAGCGAGTTGGTGCCGGCGGCGTGGATGACCACACCGGCGGCGAGGAAGAGCAGCGCCTTGAAGGCGCCGTGCGACAGGAGGTGGAAGACGGCGGCGCCGCGGTCGCCGACGGCCAGGGCGCCCGACAGATAGCCGAGCTGGCCGATGGTCGAGTAGGCGAGGACGCGCTTGATGTCGTCCTGGGCGAGCGCGGCGATGCCCGAGCCGACCATGGTGATCGCGGCCATCACGGCGAGCACGGTCATCGCGGCGGCCGACGCGGCGAAGACGGGCAGCAGCCGGGCCACGAAGTAGATGCCGGCGGCGACCATCGTGGCGGCGTGGATCAGCGCGGAGACCGGCGTCGGGCCGGCCATCGCGTCGGGCAGCCAGGTGTGCAGCGGGAACTGCGCGGACTTGCCGGCGACACCGGCGAGCAGCAGCAGCGCGATGAGGGTGGGGTGGCCGATGCCGCCGGTGAGGGCGGCCTGCACGACGCCGGTGATCCGGAACGTACCGGCGTCGGTGGCGAGCGCGAACAGACCGATGAGGAAGGGGACGTCGCCGAGCTTGGTGACGAGGAAGGCCTTGAGGGAGGCGGCGCGCGCCTCGGGGGTCTCCCAGTAGTGGCCGACCAGGAAGTACGAGCAGATGCCCATGACCTCCCAGCCGACCAGGAGCACCATCAGGTCGCCGGAGTAGACGACGAGCAGCATCGCGGAGGTGAACAGGGAGACGAGCGCGGCGTACGAGGTGTAGCGCGGGTCGTCGCGGAGGTAGCCCGTCGAGTAGAGCTGCACGCACGTGGCGACCAGGCCGACCAGGACGGCGACGAGGACCGCGAACCCGTCCAGGTGGAGGGCGAGTTCGATCGGTACGGAGCCGGTCGGGGTGAGCCGGGTGGCCGCGTCGATGGCCTTGCCGCCGCCCTGGTCGACGGCGACGACGACGGCGAGCACGAACGCGGCGAACGTCGGGAGGACCGCGAGCGGGCGGACGAAGCCCGGGGCGCGGCGGCCGAGGAGCAGGCCGGCCGCGGCGCCCAGGAACGGCAGGAGCGGGACGAGGACGGCGAGGGTCGTGGTGGTCACGCGGCGGCCTCAGCCTTCTGTGCCGGGGCGGCGGGGTCGTCGGGGTCCGCCGGGTCCGAACCGGGGCCCTCGGCGGTGTCGCGGAGCTTGTCGATGTCGGCGGTGCCGCGGTTGCGGTACACGGCGAGCACGATCGCCAGGCCGATGCCGATCTCGGCGGCGGCGATGGCGATGGTGAACAGGGTGAGCGCCTGGCCGGCGTGGAGGCTGTCGCGCAGCCACACGTCGAAGGCGACGAGGTTGAGGTTGACGGCGTTGAGCATCAGCTCGACGGACATCAGGACCAGGATCGCGTTGCGCCGCGCGAGCACACCGTAGAGACCGGTGCAGAACAGGAGGACGGCGAGCACGGCGGGATAGGCGAGATGCATCAGCGCGACTCCGTCTCACGGGGGGCGGCGCCGGAGCCCGCACCGGGGGCGTCGTCCGGGGCGCTCTTGCGGGACAGCACGATCGCGCCGACCAGCGCGGCCAGGAGCAGCACGGACAGCCCCTCGAAGGGCAGCACCCAGTGCCGGAAGAGGATCTCTCCGGACACCTTGGTGGAGCCCTGGGCGGGCCCGTCGAGGTCGATCCAGCTCGTGCGGAAGGCGTCGACGACGACCCAGACGAGGGTCCCGGCAGCGGCCACGGCCACCGCGAGCGCCACCCAGCGGTTGCCGGAGTCGGCGTCCGGGGAGCGGCCGATGGGCGCCCTGGTCAGCATCAGTCCGAACAGGAGGAGCACCACGATCGAACCGACGTAGATGAGGACCTGCACCCAGGCGATGAACTCGGCGGTGAGCAGGAGGTATTCGACGGCCAGGCCGCCGAGCGCCACGACCAGCCACAGGGCGGCGTGCACCAGCTGCTGCGTCGTGACGGTCATGACGGCCGCGCCGAGGGTGGCGATGCCGACGAGGACGAAGGCGATCTCCACACCGGTCGGCGAGAGGAAGCCCTGCGGCGCGGTGAGGGCCGCCTGGGCGAGGATCGCGCTCATGCCCGACCTCCCTCGGAGGCGGCGTCGGGGCCGGGGGCCGGCTCCGCGGAGGCCGCGGCCTCCGCCGCCTGCGCGGCGGCCAGTTTGTCGGCGGCCTTGCGCGCGGCGGCGACTTCCTTGGGCTCCTCCGCTCCCGGGTCGAGCGCGGGCGGGGCCGGCACCGTCCACATCCAGTCGCGCAGCTTGTCGCGCTCGTGCGTGAGCTCGTGGATGTCGGTCTCCGCGTACTCGAACTCGGGGGACCAGAACAGCGCGTCGAAAGGACACACCTCGATGCAGATGCCGCAGTACATGCAGAGCGAGAAGTCGATGGCGAAACGGTCGAGCACGTTGCGGCTGCGCTCGCGGCCGCCCTCGACCGCGGCGGGGACCGTCTCCTTGTGGGAGTCGATGTAGATGCACCAGTCGGGGCACTCGCGGGCGCACAGCATGCACACCGTGCAGTTCTCCTCGAACAGGCCGATCACGCCCCGGCTGCGGGGCGGGAGTTCGGGCTGCACGTCGGGGTACTGCGCGGTGACGGTCTTCTTCGTCATCGTGCGGAGCGTGACAGCGAGGCCCTTGGCGAGGCCGGAACCGGGGACAGCCATTAGCTGATCGCCACCTTCACGATGCCGGTGAGCGCGATCTGGGCGAGCGCGAGCGGGATGAGCGTGGTCCAGGCGAGCTTCTGCAACTGGTCCTCGCGGAGCCGGGGGTAGCTGACCCGGAGCCAGATCACGACGAAGGCGAGCACCGCCGTCTTGAGCAGGGTCCAGACCCAGCCGAGCCCGTCGGCGCCCCAGGGGCCGTGCCAGCCGCCGAGGAAGAGGACGGTGGTCAGGCCGCACAGGACGACGATGCCGGCGTACTCGGCGAGCAGGAACAGCGCGAAGCGCAGCCCCGTGTACTCGGTGTACGCGCCGAAGATGATCTCGGAGTCGGCGACGGGCATGTCGAAGGGCGGACGCTGGAGTTCGGCGAGACCGGCGGTGAAGAAGACGAGGGCGCCGACGATCTGCCAGGGCAGCCACCACCAGTGGAAGGCGTTGAGGATGCCGGGCAGCGAGACCGTGCCGGCCGCCATCGCCACGGAGGCGGCGGCGAGCAGCATCGGCAGTTCGTACGCGAGGAGCTGCGCGGCGGTGCGCAGGCCGCCGAGGAGGGAGAACTTGTTGGCCGAGGCCCAGCCCGCCATGAGCGAACCGAGCACGCCCACGCCCATCACGGCGAGCACGAAGAAGATGCCCGCGTCGACGACCTGGCCGACCGCGCCCTCGCTCGGGCCGATGGGGACGGCCACGAGGACGAGGAGGTAGGGCAGCAGCGCGACGGCGGGGGCGAGCTGGAAGATCCGCCGGTCGGCCGCGGCCGGGACGATGTCTTCCTTCTGCGCGAACTTCACGCCGTCCGCGACGAGTTGGGCCCAGCCGTGGAAGCCGCCCGCGTACATCGGGCCGAGCCGGCCCTGCATGTGCGCCATCACCTTGTGCTCGGTCTGCCCTACGACCAGCGGGAGGACGAGGAACACGACGAAGACGACGATGATCCGGAGGGCGACGTCGAGTGCGTCATTCACGCGGGTCGCCTCCGGCGGGGTCGGTTGGTGCGGCGGGGTCGGACGGTTCGGGTTCGTCGGTTCCGGTGCCCGGGGCGGGTTTCCCGGCGGGGGCGGGTGCGGTGGGCTTCGGTTCGGGTGCGGTGGGCTCCGGTTCGGGTGCGGCGGGGCCGGACTGCTCGGGGGCGTCGCTCCCGGTGGCCGGGGCGGGCGCCCCACCCCCCTCGCCTTCGTCGAAGGCGGGTTTCGGGTGGTGCCAGGGCGCGTCGGAACTGCGCGTGCGGGGCGCCGCGGCGGGCCGCCCCTCCGCGTCCCGCTCCTGCTCCGCGGCCGGCCCCGCGTCGGGCGCCTGCTGCGAGGCCGACCCCTGCCCGGCGCTGCGGCTCCGCCGAGGACGTACGGAAGGTGCCGGGGCGGCGGGAGTACCGGACGTGTCCGGAGTCGTCTCCGGCCCGGGGCTCACCGAGGGCGTCTCCGCACCAGGGGTCGCTGGGACACCCGGGGTCTCGCCGGCGGCCTCCGAAGCACCCTGCGTCACCTGGGCACCCGGGGTCGCTGGGGCACCCGGGGTCGCTGGGGCACCCGGGGTCTCGCCGGCCTCCGAAGCACCCGGCGTCACCTGGGCACCAGGGGTCGCTGGGGCACCCGGGGTCGCTGGGGCACCCGGGGTCGCGGCCCCGCTCGGAGTCGTCGGTGTCGCCCCCGCACCCGGAGTTTTGGGGGCGGCGGGAGCCGCCTGGGCCGACCCCGTGCCCGGAGCCGTCTCCGTCCCCGGGGTCGCCTGGGCACCCGGGGTCGCTGCCCCACCCGGGGTCGCTGGGGCACTCGGGGCCGCCTGGGCACCCGCGGTCGCCGCCCCACCCGGGGTCGCCCCCGTGCCCGGGGTTTCCGGGGCGGCGGGGGTCGCCCGGGGCGCCGTCGTACCCGGAGTCGTCGCCGGGGCGGCCTCCGCTGCCTGGGAGGCCGAGCCCTCCGACACGCTGCGGGCGCGCCGCACCGGACGCTCCCCCGCCGCGCGAGCAGGCCGCTCCCCCGCCGCGCGCGGGGTGCGGGCCGGGCGGGCCGGGGCCGGGGGGAGCTGGCCCTTGAGGGGGCCCCACTCGTTGGGGTCGGGGACGCCCGGCGGGAGCATCTGGCGGCGCTTGGGGCCGCCGTGCTCCGATTCGCCCGGCTCCTTCGCCCCCGGCCACGCCTTCGCGACGCGGGCCGCGAGCACGAAGTCCTTGCGCAGCGGGTGGCCCTCGAAGTTCTCCGGCAGGAGCAGCGGCACCAGGTGCGGGTGGCCGGTGAACTCCACGCCGAACATCTCGTGGGTCTCGCGCTCGTGCCAGGCCGCGCCCGCGTACACGTCGATCGCGGAGGGCAGCACGGGCGCCGCGTGCGGAACGGTCGTGCGCAGGAGGAGCCGGCGGACCGTGCCGTCGGCGAGGGCGACGACATGGGCGCAGATCTGGAAGCCCTTGCCGGGCTCGTCCACCGCGCTCAGCCAGTCGAAGTAGGTGCAGCCCAGCTCGGTGCGGGCGGTCTCCAGCGCCGCGATCCAGGCGTCGGCGGGCACGTCGACGGTGAGCAGGTCGTACGCCCGCGCCGCCGTGGCCTGTTCGCCGAAGACGTCGGTGACGCCGTCCGGCAGGGTGTCGTACGCGTTCACGCCCGGCCCTCCCCGGGGGTCGGCGGCGCGGCGACGAGCCCGCTGGTCAGCTGGGCCGGGGTGGCCGCGTGCGCGTACCGCTCGCCGAGCGATTCGCGGGCGATCTTCTCCTGGAGCTTGAGGATGCCCTGGAGCAGCGCCTCGGGCCGCGGCGGGCAGCCGGGCACGTACACGTCGACGGGGATGATCTGGTCGACGCCCTTGGTCACGGAGTACGAGTCCCAGTACGGGCCGCCGCAGTTGGAGCAGGCGCCGAAGGAGATGACGTACTTCGGCTCGGGCATCTGCTCGTACAGCCGCTTGACCGCGGGCGCCATCTTGTCCGTCACCGTGCCGGAGACGATCATGAGGTCGGCCTGGCGCGGTCCGGGCGCGAACGGGATCACGCCGAGCCTGATGAAGTCGTGGCGGGCCATGGAGGCCGCGATGAACTCGATGGCGCAGCAGGCGAGGCCGAAGTTGAAGACCCACAGGCTGTAGCGGCGGCCCCAGTTGAGGACCACCTTCATCGGCGCGGGGGCCAGCCTCGACAGGACGCCGAGCCGCTGCGGTTCGGGCAGCAGCTGGGGTCCGGGCACCTGCTGGGGGTTGGTCACGTCCATTCCAGGACGCCCTTCTTCCATGCGTAGAGCAGTCCCAGGGCCAGGAAGCCCAGGAAGATGAACATCTCGACGAGGGTGGTGGCGCCGAAGCCCGCGGCCGCGAAGACGGTCGCCCAGGGGAAGAGGAAGATCGAGTCGACGGCGAAGATGACGTACAGGAACGCGTAGACGTAGTAGCGGACCTGGGTGTGGGCCCAGCCCTCGCCCACGGGGTCCACGCCGCACTCGTACGTCAGCAGCTTCTCCGGCGTCGGCACGGCGGGCCGCAGCAGCCGCCCGGCCCCGAAGGCCACGGCGACGAACAGCACTCCGATCACGGCGAGGAGGCCGACGACGGAATAGCTGTGGAAGTAGTCGGCAGCCAACGCCGGCGTCTGGCGCACGGTCGGTTCCGGCACGTCGCGCCCCTCGTTCCCTGACCTCGATGATCTCGTCGCGCCCTGTTCGACGCTGTGTACGGTCGGGAGTCTAGGCCCTGATAAGGGCCCCCTTGGAAGCCGTGTCTCGCGGGCTGGGCCGCCGGGGTGGGGTTTTCCCCCGGAGAAGAGGGTGCGGCACCCCATGGCGCCGCCCATCGCGGCCCGGCACCCTGGGGACCATGACCAGCACCCTCCGCGACCGGCGACGGTCCGCAGCACACCCCACAGGCGGCCCCGCCGGCGACAGGACGGACGTCCCGCCGGCGGTGCGGTTCGCCTACGACCGGCACACCTGGAAGGAGGTCGCGCACCTCCTCGCCGACCTCCCGATGGCGATCGTCGGTTTCGTCTACGTCCTCGTGATGGTCGCGCTGGGGCTCGGTCTGTCGGTCACGGTGATCGGTCTGCCGCTGCTCGCGGCCGGCCTGCTCGGCGCGCGTCAGCTGGGCAAGGCGGAGCGGGCGAGGGCGCGGGGGCTGCTCGGGGTGCGGGTCGACGAGCCCACGCCCATCCCGGCGAGCCCGAGCAGGCACGGCGGGTTCTTCCCGTGGCTGTGGACGAGCCTGCGGGACCCGGTGGCCTGGCGCAACGTGCTGTACGAGTTCGTGCGGCTGCCCTGGGGCATCCTCACCTTCACCGTGACGCTGGTCTCACTCTTCGTGGCGTGGCCGCTGCTCGGGTTCATCGTCCGCGGCCTCGCCAACGTCGACCGGATGATGGTGCGGGCCCTGCTGTCGCCCTCCGACAGCCTGGAGCGGCGGATCGCCGAGCTGGAGTCCGACCGGGGTGTCGTCGTGGACACCGCCGCGGCCGACCTGCGCCGCATCGAGCGCGATCTGCACGACGGCGCCCAGGCCCGGCTTGTGGCGCTCGCCATGGGGCTCGGTCTCGCGAAGGAGAAGCTGCTGGAGGATCCGGACGCGGCGGCCGTGATGGTCGACGAGGCGCACGGCGAGGTGAAGCTGGCCCTCCAGGAGCTGCGCGACCTGGCCCGCGGCATCCATCCGGCGGTCCTCACCGACCGGGGTCTGGACGCGGCGCTGTCCTCGGTCGCCTCGCGCTGCACGGTCCCGGTCAAGGTCGCGGTCGACCTGCCGGCCCGGCCCGCCCCCGCCATCGAGGGCATCGCGTACTTCACCGTCTCCGAGCTGCTCCAGAACGTCAGCAAGCACAGCGGGGCGCGGGCCGCCTCGGTCGAGGTGTGGCGCAGCGCCGAGCGGCTGCTCATCCAGGTCGAGGACGACGGGGTGGGCGGCGCGCGGATCGACGGCGGCAGCGGGATGGCCGGGCTCGCGGAGCGGCTCGGGGCGGTGGACGGGCTGCTCGTCCTCGAATCGCCCGTCGGTGGCCCGACGGTCGTCACGGCCGAACTGCCGTGGCGCGACCGGGGTCCGAGCGACTGATTCCGCTCCTGATGCGGCCGGGGTAGGGAAAACCCCCGGCCGAAGAGGGTGACCGGCTCCATGGCCGCGGCCGGCGCCGGGCGCGAAGCTGGTGTTCAAGAGGGGCCCCGGTCACAGCGGCGGCCGCATCACACGTGAGGGACGGGGACAGGACCGATGACCATGGAGACGGAGTACGGGTACCGCGCGGCGGACTCCCGGGAGCCTCGGCGGCACTTCCTCCCGCCGGTGCTGCGTGCCCCGTTCGAGGGGCGGACGTTCCGGGAGTTCGGCTATCTGCTGCTCAGCCTGCCGATCAGCATCGTGCTGTTCTCCTGGGCCGTCACCATGGTGTCGATGAGCGCCGGGCTCCTGATCACCTTCGTCGGCATCCCGCTGATGGCGGTGAGCCTGCTGGGCTGCCGCGCCCTCGGTGTGGTGGAGCGGGCACGGGCGCGGGCGCTGCTCGACGTGGAGATCGACGAGCCGCGGCCGGTGGCTGCGCGCGGCGGGGTCATGGCGTGGGTCGGCGGGGTTTTGAAGAGCGGTGTCTCCTGGCGCCACCTGCTCTACTCGGTGGTCCACTTCCCGTGGGCACTCTTCGCGTTCGTCACCTCGGTCACCACGTGGACGGTGGGCTGGACACTGTTCTCGTACCCGCTGTGGCAGTGGGTGTTCCCGGTGTACACCGGGCACGACGGCATCCAGATCTACGGCGGCGAGCAGCGCAGCGTGTACGTGGACACGCCGGTCACGATCGCCCTGACCTCGCTGGTCGGGCTCGTGATCACCCTGGTCGTGCCGTGGCTGATCCGGGCGCTCGCCGCGATGGACAAGCTCCTGGTGGTGGGGCTCCTCGGCCCGTCCCGTCTGGAGGAGCGGGTGAGCGAGCTGGAGTCGGACCGGGGCGTGGTGGTGGACACCACCGCCGCCGACCTGCGGCGCATCGAGCGGGATCTGCACGACGGCGCCCAGGCCCGGCTTGTGGCGCTCGCCATGGACCTGGGTCTGGCGAAGGAGAAGCTGGCGGAGGACCCGCAGGCGGCGGCCGTGATGGTCGACGAGGCGCACGGCGAGGTCAAGGTGGCGCTCCAGGAGCTGCGCGACCTGGCCCGCGGCATCCACCCCGCCGTCCTCACCGACCGCGGCCTGGACGCGGCCCTCTCCTCGGTGGCCTCCCGCTGCACGGTCCCGGTGCAGGTGGAGGTGGACCTGCCGGCCCGGCCGGTCCCGGCGATCGAGGGCATCGCGTACTACACCGTCTCCGAGCTGCTCCAGAACATCAGCAAGCACAGCGGTGCGAGCCGGGCCACCGTCGATGTGTGGCGGGCCGGCGACCGGCTGATGCTCCAGGTCGGCGACAACGGGCGCGGCGGCGCCGACGCCTCGGCCGGTTCGGGCCTCTCGGGGCTGGCCGAGCGGCTGGACGCGGTGGACGGCATCCTGGCCGTCGACTCGCCGCGCGGGGGCCCCACCACGATCACCGCGGAGCTGCCCTGGCGGGCCTAGCGCCGCGCCTTCGCCGCCGACGCGACCGGACGCGACCCCCGGCCCCCAAACACGGGGCCGGGGGTTTTTGCCTGGCGGGGGCGGATTCTTGGCCGGATGCTGGGATGCTGGGTGGGCACAACGCCATGGCTCGCACCGAGCCGTGGGGCGGGCCCCCGAGGGAGCCCGCCCGAAGAGGCAACGGAGCGCGGGGGGCTGCAAAGTCGTGGAGGACAGGGTGCGGGTGGTCATCGCCGAGGATTCGGTGCTGCTCAGGGAGGGCCTGACCCGGCTGCTGACCGACCGGGGACATGACGTCGTCGCGGGAGTGGGCGACGGGGACGCGCTGGTCAAGACGGTGGGGGAGCTGGCGGACGCGGGAACACCGCCCGACGTGGTGGTGGCGGACGTACGGATGCCGCCGACCCACACCGACGAGGGGGTGCGGGCCGCGGTGCTGCTGCGCGCGCGGTACCCGGGGATCGGGGTGCTGGTGCTCAGCCAGTACGTGGAGGAGCAGTACGCGACGGAGCTGCTCGCCGGGTCGAGCCGTGGCGTCGGCTATCTCCTGAAGGACCGGGTCGCCGATGTGCGGGAGTTCGTCGAGGCCGTGGTGCGGGTCGCCCGGGGCGGTACGGCGCTCGACCCCGAGGTGGTGGCCCAGCTCCTCGGGCGCAGCCGCAAGCAGGACGTGCTGGCCCATCTGACGCCGCGTGAGCGGGAGGTGCTCGGCCTGATGGCGGAGGGCCGCACCAACTCCGCGATCGCCAAGCAACTGGTCGTCAGCGACGGCGCCGTCGAGAAGCACGTCAGCAACATCTTCCTGAAGCTCGGGCTCTCGCCGAGCGTCGGGGACCACCGGCGGGTCCTCGCGGTCCTGACGTACATCAACTCATGACGGCCCGCCGCCCTGTCGGGGATCGAGCGGGACCCTGCCGCCGGGGGCGAAAGTCGGTCACCGGGCCGGATCGGGCCACCCTTCGCGGGGGCTCCCGGCGCGGTGCGGCCCGGCGGGCCCCCCGAGCAACCTGCGGGGACACCCCGGGCGTCTGAGCAGAAGGGTCCGGGGGCGAGCAGAGCGTGGCAGTTCAGGGCAGTGAGGCGTCTCAAAAGAGCGTCCAAGATGTGAGCGGTCCAGGGAAGGCCACCCTTACCGACGTAGGGTGGGCCTTGGCGCTACCGGTCGGCCGGATGCGCCCGAGCAGCCGCCCGAGGGAGGTCCAGTTCAGTGACCAGCCAGGTCAGTAGCCCAGCCGAGCAGGCCGACGGAGCCGATGAGGCCCTCGTCGGGGAGCAGCGCAGGCCCGCCGGTGAGAAGGAAGTCCGGCGCCTCGACCGCGTCATCATCCGCTTCGCGGGTGACTCGGGCGACGGCATGCAGCTCACCGGCGACCGGTTCACTTCGGAGACGGCGTCGTTCGGCAACGACTTGTCGACGCTGCCCAACTTCCCGGCCGAGATCCGGGCACCTGCCGGAACGCTGCCGGGCGTCTCCAGTTTCCAGCTCCACTTCGCGGACCACGACATCCTCACGCCGGGCGACGCGCCCAACGTGCTGGTGGCGATGAACCCGGCGGCGCTGAAGGCGAACCTGGCGGACGTGCCGCGCGGCGCCGACATCATCGTCAACACGGACGAGTTCGCGAAGCGCGCGATGGCCAAGGTCGGGTACGACACCTCCCCGCTGGAGGACGGCTCGCTCGACGCGTACAACGTGCACCCGGTGCCGCTGACGACGCTGACGGTCGAGGCGCTCAAGGAGTTCGGGCTCTCCCGCAAGGAGGCCGAGCGCTCGAAGAACATGTTCGCGCTCGGTCTGCTCTCGTGGATGTACCACCGGCCCACGGAGGGCACCGAGAAGTTCCTGCGGTCCAAGTTCGCGAAGAAGCCGGCGATCGCCGAGGCCAACGTGGCGGCGTTCCGCGCCGGGTGGAACTTCGGTGAGACCACCGAGGACTTCGCCGTCTCCTACGAGGTCGCGCCGGCCACCACGGCCTTCCCCGCCGGAACGTACCGCAACATTTCGGGCAACCTGGCCCTCTCGTACGGTCTGATCGCGGCCGGGCAGCAGGCGGACCTGCCGCTCTACCTGGGCTCGTACCCGATCACGCCGGCCTCCGACATCCTGCACGAGCTGTCGCGCCACAAGAACTTCGGCGTGCGCACCTTCCAGGCGGAGGACGAGATCGCGGGCATCGGCGCCGCCCTCGGTGCGGCGTTCGGCGGCTCGCTCGCCGTCACCACCACCTCCGGCCCCGGCGTCGCCCTGAAGTCCGAGGCGATCGGTCTCGCGGTCTCGCTCGAACTGCCGCTGCTCATCGTGGACATCCAGCGCGGCGGCCCCTCCACGGGCCTGCCGACCAAGACCGAGCAGGCCGACCTGTTGCAGGCGATGTACGGCCGCAACGGCGAGGCCCCCGTGCCGATCGTGGCGCCGAAGACGCCCGCCGACTGTTTCGACGCGGCGATGGACGCGGCGCGCATCGCGCTGGCCTACCGCACCCCGGTCTTCCTGCTCTCGGACGGCTACCTGGCCAACGGCTCCGAGCCGTGGCGGGTGCCCGAGACCGATGAACTCCCGGACCTGCGCGTGCAGTTCGCCTCCGGCCCCAACCACACGCTGGCCGACGGCACCGAGGTGTTCTGGCCCTACAAGCGCGACCCCCAGACCCTGGCCCGCCCCTGGGCGGTCCCGGGCACGCCGGGTCTCGAACACCGCATCGGCGGCATCGAGAAGCAGGACGGCACGGGCAACATCTCCTACGACCCGGCCAACCACGACTTCATGGTCCGCATCCGCCAGGCCAAGATCGACGGCATCGAGGTGCCCGACCTGACGGTGGACGACCCCGACGGCGCCCGCACGCTCGTGCTCGGCTGGGGCTCCACCTACGGCCCCATCACCGCCGCCGTACGCAGGCTGCGCGCCCAGGGCGAGCCCATCGCCCAGGCCCACCTGCGGCACATCAACCCCTTCCCGAAGAACCTCGGCGAGATCCTGGCCGGCTACGACAAGATCGTCGTGCCGGAGATGAACCTCGGTCAGCTCGCCACCCTGATCCGCGCCAAGTTCCTGGTCGACGCGCACTCCTACAACCAGGTCAACGGCATGCCGTTCAAGGCGGAACAGCTCGCCACCGCGCTCAAGGAGGCCATCCATGCCTGACGCTCTCAGCAACGAGCTCCTGCAGCTGGTCCCCAGGGCCGAGGGCAAGCAGTCCATGAAGGACTTCAAGTCCGACCAGGAAGTGCGCTGGTGCCCCGGCTGCGGCGACTACGCGATCCTGGCCGCCGTGCAGGGCTTCATGCCCGAGCTCGGCCTGGCCAAGGAGAACATCGTCTTCGTCTCGGGCATCGGCTGCTCGTCGCGCTTCCCGTACTACATGAACACGTACGGGATGCACTCCATCCACGGCCGCGCCCCGGCGATCGCGACCGGACTCGCCTCCTCGCGGCGGGACTTGAGCGTGTGGGTGGTGACCGGTGACGGCGACGCGCTCTCCATCGGCGGCAACCACCTGATCCACGCGCTGCGCCGCAACGTCAACCTCAAGATCCTGCTGTTCAACAACCGGATCTACGGTCTGACCAAGGGCCAGTACTCCCCGACCTCCGAGGTCGGCAAGATCACCAAGTCGACTCCGATGGGGTCGCTCGACTCCCCGTTCAACCCGGTGTCGCTGGCGATCGGCGCCGAGGCCTCGTTCGTCGCGCGCACCGTCGACTCCGACCGCAAGCACCTCACCGAGGTGCTGCGCCAGGCCGCCGAGCACCCGGGCACCGCGCTGGTGGAGATCTACCAGAACTGCAACATCTTCAACGACGGCGCCTTCGAGGTCCTCAAGGACAAGGAGCAGGCGGAGGAGGCCGTGATCCGCCTGGAGCACGGGCAGCCGATCCGCTTCGGCGCCGACGCCGCCAAGGGCGTGGTCCGCGATCCGGCCACCGGAGACCTCAAGGTCGTTCCGGTCACGCCGGAGAACGAGGCGGAGATCCTGGTCCACGACGCGCACACCGCGTCGCCGACCACGGCGTTCGCGCTCTCCCGCCTCGCCGACCCGGACACCCTGCACCACACCCCGATCGGCGTCTTCCGCTCGGTGGACCGGCCGGTCTACGACACCCTGATGGCCGACCAGCTCGACACGGCCATCGAGCAGAACGGCAAGGGCGACCTGGGCGCGCTGCTCGCGGGCAAGGACACCTGGACCGTCGTCGGCTGATCCAGTGGCATGAGCGCCGGGTGCCCGGCCGGGGAGTCTGCGCGGACCCCGGGCCCGGCACCCGTACTCATGGGGCATGGACCGTCTCGCCTACCGCGTCAAGCGGCGCCTGCTCGGCAGGCCCCTCACCACGGAACGCGCCGGCGAAGAGAGGCTGAGCAACCGCACGGCGCTCGGCGTGCTGGCGTCCGACTGCATCAGTTCGTCCGCGTACGGCTCCGAGGAAATGCTCCGGGTGCTGGTCCCGGTGGCGGGGGCCGCCGCGTTCTCCCTGCTCATGCCGGTGACCGGGGCGATCCTCCTCGTCCTGCTCCTGCTGACGCTCTGCTACAGCGATGTCGTCATGATCTACACCCGGGCCGGCGGCTCCTACGTCGTGGCCCGCGAGAACTTCGGCCCGACCGTCGCCCAGATCGCCGCGGTCGCCCTGCTCGTCGACTACATCGTGACCGTCGCCGTCCAGGTGTCGGCCGGCACCAACGCGATCGTCTCCCTCGCCCACCTGGTCGGCGGCGGGCCGACCGCGATGGACCACCTCCAACTCCCGCTCTCCGTCGCGGTGATCCTGGTCCTCGCGTACGGGAACCTGCGCGGCCTGCGCGAGGCGGGGCGGCTGTTCGCACTGCCCGCGTACCTCTTCATGGCGGCCGTGGGCCTGATGCTCGCCGTCTCCGCCGTACGCGGCCTCGCCGGCGGGCTGCCCCGGGCCGACCTGCACGCGGCGGGTGTGGTCCCGATCGGCGCCGCAGGCAACGGCTGGCTGTACGGGGCGTCGCTCTTCATCGTGCTGCGCGCCTTCGCCAACGGCGGCTCCTCGCTGACCGGCCTGGAGGCGATCTCCAACGGCGTCTCGGTGTTCCGCGACCCCCAGGGCCGCAACGCGCGGCGCACCCTCGTCACCATGAGCTGTGTCCTGGGCGGCCTGGTCCTCGGCGTGTCCACGCTCGCCCACTTCACCCACGCGGTCCCCTACGCGGACGGCACTCCGACCGTGATCGCACAGGAGGCCCACTTCGCCTTCGGGGGCGGGGCGTTGGGGACGGTGGGCCTGGTCTTCGTGCAGCTGGCGACGGCCCTCGTGCTCTACACGGGCGCCAACACCCCGTTCACCGGCTTCCCGTTCCTCGCCAGCTTCGTCGCCGAGGACCGCTTCCTGCCGCGGGTGCTGACCCGGCGCGGCCACCGGCTCGCCTTCTCCAACGGCATCATCGCGCTCACCGTCGTCTCCCTCGCCCTGCTCGTGGCGACCGGCGCCAACGTGGACAGGCTGGTGGCGCTGTACGCGATCGGCGTGTTCACGGCGTTCACGATGGCCGGGGCGGGGCTGACGGCGTACCACTGGCGGCGGCGCGAGCGGCACCGGCGGCTCAAGCTCGCCGTCAACGCGGTCGCGGCCGTGGTCTCTGCCGTCGTCGTCGTGATCTTCGCCGTCACCAAGTTCACCGAGGGCGCCTGGCTGGTGGTGGTGGTCTTCCCGCTCGGCGTGTGGGCGCTGACCCGGATCAACCGCGAGTACCGGCGCGAGGCCGCGGCGCTCGCCACGGTGCAGGCGCCCGGCGCGGACCTGCCGCGGCCGGGGCGGCGCATGGTGCTCGTCCTCGTGGAGACGCTCGACCTCGCCACCCTCAAGGCGCTGCGGTACGCGCACGAGCTGCGGCCAGACGAGATCAGGGCCGTCCACTTCGCGATCGACGAGCCGCGGGCGCGCGACCTCGCGGCGGCCTGGGAGGCGACGGCGGCGACCTCGGTCCCGCTGCACCTCAGCGCGTGTCCCGACCGTCGGCTGCGGCACGCCATGGTGGAGCTGGCGGGGCGCACCACCGAGGACGGCACGACGTCCCTGACGGTCCTGGTCCCCCGGCGCCTCTACGGCAACGCGCTGGGCAAGGTGCTGCACCGGGGCACGGCCGAACAGATGGCGAAGTCCCTGGAACACCTTCCGTCCGTCGTGGTGACGATCCTGCCCTTCGACGTCTCGCGCGCCCTGCGCCTCCTGGAGTCCGGGCAGGCCCCGCAGCCGGACTGACCCGCGGGCGGGGATCCGGCCGCCTCGCGCGCGGCTACGCGGAAGCGCGCTCCCGGGCCGCGTCATAGGCGGCCCGCGCCCGCTGCACGTCGTCCATCCGCACCCCGGTCCAGCGCGCCAGCGCCCGTACCTGCTCGGCGGCCTCGCGGCCGAGCGGGGTGAGCGAGTAGTCGACGCGGGGCGGGATGACCGGCTTGGCGTCGCGGTGCACGAAGCCGTCGCGCTCCAGCGTCTGCAAGGTCTGGGCCAGCATCTTCTCGCTGACCTTGCCCGGCGCGCTCACCTTGCCGATCTCGCGGCGCAGCTCGCTGAAGCGGTACGAGCGGTCCAGGAGCGCGTCCAGGACCAGGACGCCCCACCGGCTCGTGACGTGCTCCAGCACGAGCCGGTGCGGACACATGCTCTCGCGCCGGGACCGGTCGTCCCCGCTTCGCTCACTTACTGTCATGCCAGTACCTTACTTCAAAGTGGGTACTTTCCAGAAGTTAGCACTAACCCTAGGATGGCAGAGCAACCACGAACGACCTTCCCACTTCCCCAGGAGACCGCCATGAGCATCGTGATCACCGGAGCCACCGGAGCGCTGGGCACCCTCGTCGTCGAGGAGCTGCTCGCCCGGGTACCGGCGGGCGAGATCGTCGCCGTCGTACGCGACAAGGAGAAGGCGGCCGGACTCGCCGCGCGCGGTGTCGAGCTGCGGGTGGCCGACTACAGCGAGCCCGCCACGCTGGCCGGCGCCTTCCGGTCCGGCGACCGGGTCCTGCTGATCTCGGGCAGCGAGGTCGGGCGGCGGGTGCCGCAGCACACGGCGGTGATCGAGGCGGCGAAGGCCGCGGGCGTGGCCCAGCTCGCCTACACCGGCATCCTGGGCGGCCCCGACGCCGACTTCGCACTGGCGGAGGAGCACAAGGCGACCGAACGGTTGATCCTCGCGTCGGGCCTGCCGTACACGTTCCTGCGCAACGGCTGGTACACCGAGAACTACACGGCCAACCTCGCCCCGGTCCTCGCGCACGGCGCGGTCGTCTCCAACGCGGGCGAAGGCCGGGTCGCCTCGGCGGCCCGCGCGGACTACGCCGCCGCGGCGGCGGTGGTGCTGACCGAGGACGGTCACCTGGGCCGGGCGTACGAGCTGAGCGGCGACACGGCGTGGTCCTTCGCCGAGTACGCGGCGGAGGTCGCCACCGCGTCGGGCCGGACGGTCGTCCACACTCCGGTCGCGCCCGAGGCCCACGCGGCGGTGCTGACCGGCGCGGGCGTGCCGGCCCCGGTCGCGGAACTCCTGGTCGACGTCGACCACGCCATAGAGCGGGGCCGCCTCGCCGCCACCCCGGGCGACCTCGCCCGCCTGATCGGCCGCCCGACGACTCCGCTGGCCACGTCGGTCCGCACGGCGCTCGCCGCGTGAGCGGCTGACCCCGGCCCGTCAGGACCGTATCGCGGTACGGACATGACACCACTCCCTGTTCGGCGCTACCTTCGCTGGATCGAGCGCGCGCACAGGGAGGGCCAGTGGCCGAGGAACCAGCCGGGCAGCACAAGGCCGGCCTGCTGTACGGAATCGGCGCGTACGGGATGTGGGGGCTCGTCCCCCTGTTCTGGCCGCTCCTCGAACCCGCCGACGCCCTGGAGATCCTGGCCCACCGCATGGTGTGGTCCCTCGGCCTCGTCGCCGTCGTCCTGATCGCGCTGCGCCGCTGGGCCTGGCTCGGCGAGCTGGTGCGCACGCCGCGCAAGCTGGGGCTCATAGCCGTCGCCGCCGTGGTGATCACCGTCAACTGGGGTGTCTACATCTGGTCGGTCAACTCCGGCCATGTGGTGGAGGCGTCGCTCGGCTACTTCATCAACCCGCTCGTCACCATCGCGATGGGCGTGCTGATCCTCAAGGAGCGGCTGCGGCGGGCCCAGTGGGCGGCGGTCGGGATCGGCGTGGCGGCCGTCGTGGTCCTGACGATGGGCTACGGGCAGCCGCCGTGGATCTCGCTCACGCTGGCGTTCTCGTTCGCGACGTACGGCCTGGTGAAGAAGCAGGTGAACCTCGGCGGGCTCGAATCGCTGGCCGCCGAGACCGCCGTGCAGTTCCTGCCCGCGCTCGGCTACTTGCTGTGGCTCGGCCACGAGGGCCGCGCCACCTTCGCGAGCCACGGCCCGGGGCACGCGGCGCTGCTCGCCGCGACGGGCGTGGTGACCGCGATCCCGCTGGTCTGCTTCGGCGGCGCGGCGATCCGGGTGCCGCTCTCCACGCTCGGCCTGCTCCAGTATCTGGCGCCGGTCTTCCAACTCCTGCTGGGCATCGTGTACTTCCACGAGGAGATGCCGCCGGAGCGCTGGGCGGGCTTCGCCCTGGTGTGGCTCGCCCTGACCCTGCTGACCTGGGACGCCCTCCACACCGCCCGCCTCTCCCGCCGCGCCCTCGCGGCAGCGGTCGCCAACGCGCCGGGCACGGCGGGCGCCCGAAACCTGATCACCCCGCCGACCACACAGCCGCGGCCCCCCTCCACCCCGAGAACCCCACCGACCCCGGCGCCCTGACCACCACGCCGAGCCCCGGGCAACCCCGCCCCGCCTGCGGACCGCGCCCGCGCCTCACGCAGTTCCCCGCGCCCCTAGGCGGGGGTCAACCTTGGCAGCATGCCCAGCGCTGACACCCCCAGCCTGTCCGGCTGCTCGACTCCGGCCCATGCGGGCCACCTGAGCCCGTCCGGCGATAGAGGACGAGCGCCCTTCAGGCGCGAACCGGGGTCTGGGGCGGAGCCCCAGGACACCCCGCCTTCGGGTGCGGACCGTGTCGGGGCGGGGCCCGGGGAAAAGGTTGCGACAGGGGCGGGGTGTCCGGGCTAGCCTGGGCTCATGCCCACGTACTCGTACTACTTCTTCCGCTGACCCCCGCGGCAGCGCCCGGCGGTGCCGGTCCCGCGCTGCCCCCTGCCGTGAGGCAGCAGCCAGGAGTCAGGAAGAAGAACCCGTACCGAGTACCCCAGGGGATCCCCCATGCGCTCACGCGCCCATCACCCGTCCCAGCTGACGCTCAGCGACGTCAGCAAGAGCTACGGCGACCGCACCGTCCTCGACGCCGTGTCGTTCACGGTCCGCCCCGGCGAGAAGGCCGCCGTCATCGGCGAGAACGGTTCCGGCAAGTCGACCCTGCTGCGGCTGCTCGCCGGCGCCGAGCGGCCCGACACCGGTGAGGTCACCGCCGTCTTCCCGGGCGGCACCGGCCACCTCGCCCAGACCCTCGCGCTCGCCCCCGACCGCACCGTCCAGGACGCCGTGGACCTGGCGCTGGCCGACCTGCGTGCCCTCGAAGCGGAGATCCGCGCGGCGGAGACCCGCCTCGCCGACGCGTCGGAGGCCGAACTCACCGCGTACGGCGACCTGTTGAGCGCGTACGAGGAGCGCGACGGCTACCGCGCCGACACCCGCACCGACGCCGCGATGCACGCGCTCGGCCTCGCCCATGTGACCCGCGACCGCACCCTCGGCTCGCTCTCCGGCGGCGAGCGGTCCCGGCTGGCGCTGGCCTGCGTGCTGGCCGCAGCCCCCGAGCTGCTGCTGCTCGACGAGCCGACCAACCACCTCGACCGCGAGGCCGTCGACTGGCTGGCCGGTCAACTCCGGGCCCACCACGGCACGTTGGTGGTGGTCACCCACGACCGCGCCTTCCTCGAACGCGTCTCCACGACGATCCTGGAGGTGGACCGTGAGCTGCGGACGGTCGTCCGGTACGGCGACGGCTGGGCCGGCTACCGCACCGCGCGGGCCGCGGCGCGCCGCGGCCGGGAGCTGGCGTACCAGGAGTGGGTCGAGGAGCTGGCCCGCACCCGCGAGCTGGTCGAGGCGGCGGCCCGGCGGCTCGCATCCGCGGGCAAGGACCCGGGGCAGGGCTTCGGCAAGCACCGCCGCTCCTCGGAGGCAAAGCTGTCGGGGCAGGTCAGGGCGGCCAGGACCCGCCTGGATCAACTGGAGCGGGAGCCGGTAGCGGCCCCGCCCCCGCCCCTGCGTTTCCAGGCCCGCCTCACCACCGCGGCACCCACCGCGGAGACCACCACGGCACCCACCGCGCAAGGCCCGCTCGTCGAGCTGACGGCGGTGCGGGTGGGCGCCCGGCTCGACGTGCCCGCCCTGACGGTCGGGCCGGGGCAGCGCCTCCTCGTCTCGGGCCCCAACGGCGCCGGCAAGACCACCCTGCTGCGCGTCCTCGCCGGCGACCTCACCCCGGACACCGGCACGGTCCGCCGGACGAGCCGCCATATCGCCTATCTCGCACAGGAGTTGGAGCACACGCCGGGTTCCGCGCGGGGCCGCGAACCACACCCCGTCCCCCTCCTCGCCGCCTACGCCGCCGGACGCCCCGGCCACCCCGAGGAGTACGCCGACGAGCTGCTCGCCCTCGGGCTGTTCCGCGAGGAGGACCTGGCGGTGCCGGTCGCGGCGCTCTCCGTCGGCCAGCGGCGGCGGCTCGAACTGGCCCGCCTCGTGACGCGCCCCGC
This sequence comes from Streptomyces sp. NBC_00083, assembly GCF_026343295.1. Classification (GTDB taxonomy): domain Bacteria; phylum Actinomycetota; class Actinomycetes; order Streptomycetales; family Streptomycetaceae; genus Streptomyces. The sequence continues at coordinate 141,528 of NZ_JAPELY010000002.1, read as the reverse complement.
CGACCTCCTCGTACTGGACGAGCCGACCAACCACGTCTCGCTCGCCCTGGTCGAGGAGGTGGAGGAGGCCCTGGCCGGCTACGCGGGCGCGGTCGTCGTGGTCTCGCACGACGAACGATTCCGGTCGTCCTTCACCGGCGACCGACTGGATCTCCGCTCGGGGACCCCGGTGAGCTGACCCGACCCCGACCCCGACCCCGACCCCAACCCAGACCCAGACCCCACCCGCGCCCGCGCCCGCGAACCCTGGCGCGCCGCGCCCGACTCCGCCTCCCCATCTCTCCGCGCCATCAGGCGAGTTGAGCCCACACCGAGGGACCGTCAACCGCTCCCGGAGAATCATGCATGTGCATATACTGCATGTGCATGATTCTCCGGGCCCCGACCGGCCCGGTCACAGACGGAGGGGACCATGGCCCGCGATTTCCTTTTCCTGCTCGGCAGCACCCGCGGCGGCGGCAACACCGAGGCGCTCGCGCGGCACGCCGCCGAGCAGTTGCCCGCCGGTGACACCGCGCGCTGGCTCAGCCTCGTCGACCTCGAACTCCCGCCGTTCCGCGACATCCGGCACGGCGAGGACCCGGTACCGCCCGCGCCCACCGGCGACGCGGCGAGACTTCTGGACGCGACCCTGGCCGCCACCGACCTGGTGATCGCCTCGCCCCTGTACTGGTACAGCGTCTCGGCTCCGGTCAAGCACTACCTCGACCACTGGGTGACCTGGCTCTCCCGCCCCGAGCTGGACTTCAAGCAGCGCATGACGGGCCGCACCCTGTGGGGTGTGAGCGTGCTCGCCGGGGCCGACCACTCCGCCGCCGACCCCCTGGTGGACACCCTGCGGCGCTCGGCCACGTACCTGGGCATGCGCTGGGGCGGCGCGCTCCTCGGCACCGGCACCGAACCCGGCGACATCGAGGGCGACTTGGACGCCGTCGCCCAGGCCAAGACGTTCTTCAGCGCGACGCCGGCGCCCGCAACGCCCGCATGACATGGGCCACGATCTCCTCCACCCGCTCCGGCGAAGGGAGCGGGCGGCGCAGCGCGTGGCGGTAGTAGAGCGGGCCGTAGAGCAGTTCGACGGCGAGCGGCAGATCCGCGTCCGGGGGCAGCTGGCCCTGCTCCTGGGCGCGGCGCATGCGTGCGTGGACCAGCGCGACGCGGGGGATGACGAACTGCTCGTTGACCGTCCTGGCCAGCCGCTCGTCGTGCAGCACCTCGGAGAGGATCCCGGTGTACGCGGGTCCCGCCACGGGCGCGCTGAACAGCTGCACCAGGCTGCCGATGTGGGTGCTCAGATCGGCGTCGATGTCCCCGGTGTCGGGGAACGGCGTGTCGCTGACCACGAGTTCGGTCACCGCGTCGAGCAGGACCGCGCCCTTCGTCGGCCACCAGCGGTAGATCGTCTTCTTGCTCACCCCGGCACGCGCCGCGATGGCCTCGATGGTGACCTTGCCGTACCCGTTCTCCGTGCACAGTTCGAGCGCGGCCGACAACGTCGCACGACGCGACTTCTCGCTGCGCCGCCGTGAGCTCGGGGCTGACTCGGACGGGGTGATCATGTCCTCACTCTACGAGCAGGCACGGAACCGGATTGACACCAGAACGCGCGGCTCCAACAATGACACGGGAAACGGAACGTGTCGTGTCGAGCCGTCACGGGGGTGGGCTCGACGCGACCGTACCGCTTTCCCTTCCACCCGGTGTCACGCGGTGATGTCCTTCGTGGTGAAGCGGGCCCACGCCGCCGAGCCGAAGACCGCGACGTACAGCGCCTGGAGCTCGAAGTTCTTCACCAGCTGGTCCCAGTAGACGGGCTCGCGCAGCACGTCCGCGAAGGACAGCCAGTAGTGCGGGAACAGATACGGCCCCATCGCGTGCAACTGCGGTATCTGGCCCAGGATCTGGACCGTGACGAGCAGCCCGACGGTCGAGGCCATCGCGGCGATCCCGCTACTGGTCAGCGTCGAGACGAACAGGCCGAGCGCCGCCATTCCGGATAGCGAGACGGCGACCACCCCGGCGACCGCCGCCGCCCGCAGCAGCCCGTCCGCGAAGGAGATCTGCGTACCGGAGATGGTCGTGACGTCGCCGAGCGGGAAGAGCAGGAGGCCGACCGCGAGCGCGGACGCGGCCACCACCAGCGTCGCCGTCAGACAGAACACCAGTACCGAGGCGTACTTGGCGAGCAGCAGCCGGGTGCGCCCGGCCGGGGCGACCAGCAGATAGCGCAGGGTGCCCGAGCCGGCCTCGCCCGCCACCGCGTCGCCCGCCACCACGCCGACCGCCATCGGCAGGAAGACCGGCAGGGTGGCCGCGAGCGCGGCGAAGACCAGGAAGAGCCCGTTGTTGGTGATCTGGGAGACGAAGGCCGGGCCCTCGCCGCCCCTGCCGCCGCCCCCGCCGTCGCCCGTCTCGATCCGCACCGCGATACCGATGAGGACCGGCACGGCGGCGAGCACCGCGAGCAGGGCGAGCGTGCGCCAGCGGCGCAGCACGGTGACGATCTCGGAGCGGAAGAGGCCGAGCGACCACAGGACGCCCGGCTTCCGGGCCGGCGCCGTGTCCGGCGCCCGGTCCGCCACTTCCGCGGTCTCAGCCCGCGACATCGAAGCCCTCCCCGGTCAGTGCGACGAACGCGTCCTCCAGGGAGGCCCGCTCGGCCACGAATCCGCGCACCCGCACCCCGGCCCGGACGAGCCCGGCGTTGATGTCCGCCAACTCGACGTCATCCAGCGGGAGTTCACCCGTGACGCGGTCCTCTCTGGCGACGGTGACATCGGCGATCCCGCGCTCCTTGAGGAGGCGGGCCGCCGCGCCGGTGTCCGGGGTGGTCACCGCGAGCCGGCCGCGGGCGCTCGCCGCGAGCTCGGCCACCTCGCCCTGGACGACGAGCCGGCCCTGGTTCATCACCGCGGCGTGCGAGCAGACCTGCTCGATCTCGTCGAGCAGGTGCGAGGAGAGGAAGACGGTCGTCCCGTCGTCGGCCAACTCCCTTATCAGGGAGCGGATTTCGCGCATCCCCTGGGGGTCGAGCCCGTTGGTCGGCTCGTCGAGGACGAGCAGCTCCCTGCGCTGGAGCAGCGCGGACGCCAGGCCGAGGCGCTGCTTCATGCCCAGGGAGTACGCCCGTGCCTTCTTGCCGGCCGCGACGGTGAGGCCCACCCGGTCGAGCGCGGCGGCCACCCGGGCGGTGCGGCTGCGCGGGTCGGCCGTGGGATCGGCCGCGTCGTAGCGCAGCAGATTGTCGCGGCCCGACAGGAAGGGGTAGAGGGCCGGGCCCTCGATGAGGGCGCCGACCCGGGGCAGCACGGTGCGGGCCGCGCGCGGCATGGGGCTGTCCAGGACCCGCGCGGTGCCCGCCGTCGGCTCGATGAGCCCCATCAGCATGCGGATGGTGGTGGTCTTGCCGGACCCGTTGGGGCCGAGGAAACCGAAGACGCTGCCGCGGGGCACGGTGAGGTCGAGCCCCTCCACGGCCAGCTGGCCGCCGCGGAACCGCTTGCTCAGCCCCCGCGTCTCGATGACCGCCGAACTGTTGCCCACCCGCGCCCCTTTCCGGGCCGGAGGCCGAGCCCCCTGGTCCCCGGAGGGGCCGGACCGGGCCGGGGGAGGAAACCGGAGCCCCGGCTCCCCTCCCCCAACCCGCCTTCCCCCCGTGCCCGTTACTTGTTGGAGTTGGCCGCCGCGATCAGCGCGTCCTTGGTCACGGCACCCACGTACACCTTGCCGTTGTCCGTGATCAAGGCGTTGACCACGCGGGTCTTGAAGACCGTGCCCGTGCCGAACGGGCCGGACGCCTTGTCGCCGAGGGAGTCGAGGAACTTCTGGGCGTCGCCGCCGCCCTTGCCCTGCTCCGCCTTCGGCATGCCCTTGCCGCCGGTGTCGAACGTGGCGATGGCGGTCCAGCCCTCGCCGATCACCTTGGTGTTCTTGCCGTCGCCCAGGCCGCCGAGCCCGCCGGGCAGGCTCTGCTCGGGCTTGAAGCTCTGCTTCTGCTTGCCGTCGTCCTCGGTGACCTTCGCGCCCTTGGGCGGGGTGAAGGCGAAGGTGCTCGCGGACGGCTTGGAGAAGTCGACCTTGGTGAAGCCCGCGTCGACCACGGCCTTGCCGCCCGCGCTCGACGAGAGCGTGACCTTCAGCGGCACGCCCGTCTTGGCGTCGACGGCGATGCGCACCGACCCGATCGTCGAACCGGACTGCTTGGGCTTGATCAGGAGCTGGTACGCGTCGTGCCCGGCCACCTGCGCCGTGCCGTCGACCGAGACCGCGGTGGTCGGGTCGACGTTCTTCAGGAACTGGTCGGCGATCGCCTTCGGCGTGGTCGGAACGCCCGCGTCCGGCGTCTTGCCGCCGTGCGCCCGGCCGCCGTGCTCCTTCGCCCCGTCGGCCGCGGAGTGCTGCGCGTGATAGGCCTGGTTGGAGCCGCTGTCGTACGCCCAGACGTCGTCGCCGTTGTGGATGAGGCTGTACTCGGCCGCGTCCTCCAGGATCGACACCTTCTGGCGGTCGGGGCCGTCGGCCGCGACGCGCAGGGTGTGGGTGCCGGACGCCAGCTCGGTGAGCTTGTCCTGCGGTGCGGCCGACTTGCCGGAGCCGCCGGCCTTGGGGACCAACGAGCCGAGGCTGTCCAGGCCGGGCAGGCCCAGGTCGGTGGTGATCTTCACCGTGCCGGAGAGCTGCTGGGTGTCCGACGCGGCGATCTTCTCGATGAGCTGCTGTGCGCTGATCTTCGGCAGACTGGGGTCACCGGCCGCGGCGAGTGCCGGGACCAGTCCGATGGTCGCGGCCGCCACGCCCGCTACCGCGACCGGGACGATGTAGCGCGCCGCCTTTCGGCGCCCGGCGCCGGGCTCCTGGCCCTCGTCGGTGGCCTGTGCGCTGTCGTTCGGTGCCATGTGTGCCCTACCTCCGTGGTCGGCGGCGTCCGTCCGTCGTGCTCAGTTCCACCCCGCGCCGCCATTCTCACCCGAATTGGTCAGGAGTGGTGATATCCATTCGACCAAAATGCACGGCCCCGCGCGTCAGCCCCCAGGAGCAACCCGGCGTACCTCTCTGGGATGACGGAACCCCGAGACCGGGGCCCCGTCCCGTAGGGGGCGGCGGCCGCCCCCGTCGGGTCAGCCGGCGCGGTGCACGACCGCGTCGCAGAGCTCTTCCAGCGCGGACTTCGCATACCCCGAGGGCAGCGGCGCGAGGGTGGCCCTCGCCTCCTCCGCGTACCGCACGGTGTCCTTGCGCGCCTGTTCGAGCGCCGGGTGGACGCGCAGCCGGCGCAGCGCCTCCGCGTGCCGGGCGTCGTCGCTGAGGTCGCCGTCGAGCAGCGCCACGAGCTCCAGGTCCTCGGGGAGGCCGTCCTTGGCGGCGCGGGCCCGCAGATGCAGGACCGGCAGCGTGGGGATGCCCTCGCGCAGGTCGGTGCCCGGGGTCTTGCCGGACTCGTGGGAGTCGCTTGCGATGTCCAGGACGTCGTCGGCGAGCTGGAAGGCGGTGCCCAGGCGCTCGCCGTACTGCGTGAGGATGTCGACGACCGACTCGTCGGCGCCGGACATCATCGCGCCGAACCGGCCGGAGACCGCGACGAGCGAGCCGGTCTTGCCGGCCAGCACGTCGAGGTAGTGGTCGACCGGGTCGCGCCCGTCGCGGGGGCCCGCGGTCTCCAGGATCTGTCCCGTGACGAGCCGTTCGAACGCCTCGGCCTGAATGCGTACGGCCTCGGGGCCGAGATCCGCCAGTATGTGCGACGCGCGCGCGAAGAGAAAATCACCCGTCAGGACCGCGACGGAGTTGCCCCAGCGGGTGTTGGCGCTGTCCACGCCGCGCCGCACATCGGCCTCGTCCATCACGTCGTCGTGGTACAGCGTCGCGAGGTGGGTGAGCTCGACGACCACGGCCGAGGGCACGACGCCGGGCGAGTAGGGATCACCGAACTGGGCGGCCAGCATCACGATCAACGGACGGAACCGCTTGCCACCTGCACGGATGAGGTGTTGCGCGGCCTCCGTGATGAACGGGACCTCGCTCTTGGTGGCATCGAGCAGCCCCGCCTCGACAGCTGCCAATCCGGTCTGGACATCGGCTTCAAGTGCCTGGTCCCGCACGCTCAGCCCGAACGGCCCGACGACGGTCACGAGGGGTACTCCTGTCTGCTGACGATCACACGGATTGTCGATGTGTCGCTGCCTTCACTCAAGTCAGCGTATCGGGTCGCTGTTCGATCACCATGGGCGCCTTCCCGTCACCGCCCGCGCACAGTCCCCCGTACCCCGGTATGTTCTTGATCAGCTCATACGATCAGGAGTGGAGCTTTTGTCCGAGACCATGGCTGAGACCCCCGAAGAACCGGCCGCGGAACAGCCGCCGCCCGAGGACGATCATGCCCTTTTCGGCCAGCCCCGCGGCCTCGTCACCCTCTCCGGCCTGGAGGTCTGGGAGCGATTCTCGTTCCTCGGCATGCAGGCAATCCTCGTCCTGTACTTCGCCGACTCGGTCGCCCACGGCGGCATGGGCATGGCCGCCGGCACCGCGGCCTCGGTCTCGGCCGCGTACGGCACCCTGGTCTATCTGGTCTCGGTGGGAGGCGGCTGGCTCGCCGACCGCATCCTCGGCTCCTACCGCGCGGTCCTGTACGGCGGCGTCCTCATCGCCTGCGGCCACTACGCGATGGCCGTGCCCGCCCCGGCCGCGACCTGGGCCGGGCTCGGCCTGATCAGCGCGGGGACCGGCCTGCTCAAGCCCAATGTGGCCACCATGGTCGGCAAGCTCTACCGCACCGACGACGAGCGGCGCGACGCCGGCTTCGCCCTCTACTACATGGGCATCAACATCGGCGCCTTCCTCGGCCCGCTGATCACCGGCTGGCTCGGCGACCACAAGGGCTGGCACTGGGGCTTCTCGGCCGCCGCGATCGGCATGACGTTCGGCCTGATCCAGTACGTGCTCGGCCGGCGCCACCTGGCCGGACGCAAGCACGCGGCCGAATTCGCCCTGCCGCCCGAGGGCATGCGGCGCGCGGTCCGCCTGATGGTCCTCGGCGCGGTGATCGTGGCCGCGCTCGCCGTGCTGCTCTCCCTCGGCGGCTGGCTCACGATGGGCCGCTTCGTCGACCTGCTCACCCTGATCTCGGTGATCGCACCGATCGTCTACTTCGCGGTGATGTTCGCGAGCCCCCGCGTGAGCGCCGAGGAACGCGGCCGCCTGCGGCCCTACGTGGTCCTGTTCCTCGCCTCGGTCGCGTTCAACTTCATCCTGTTCCAGGCGTACTCGACGATGATGCTGCTCGCCTCCACCAACGCCGAGACGACCATCCTCGGCTTCCACTTCCCGGCCAGCTGGTACGCCTCCGCGCTCGGCGCGTTCGAGGTGGCGCTCGCGCCGGTGGTGGCCGCCGTGTGGGCCCGCATGGGCCCGCGCCAGCCGCACGCCTCCAACAAGATCGCCTTCGGTGTGATCCTGGGCGGCCTGTCGTTCCTGCTGATGGTCCTGCCGACGTCGGGCCACGCCACCGACACCTACAAGATGGCGGCCTGGTGGATCGTCGGCTCGTACCTGCTGCTCGGGCTCGGCGACATCCTGCTCGAAACCTCCGGCATGTCGGCCACCACCAAGCTCGCCCCGCGGGCCTTCGCCAGCCAGACGATGTCGCTCTGGTTCCTCTCCCTCGCGCTCGCCAACGGCATCCAGGCGCAGACCGTGAAGGTGTACGGAAAGGTCTCCAATCCGGCGTACTTCGGCGTCAACGGCGCCATCGCGGTGCTCGTCGGCATCGCCGTGATCGTCGCCGCCCCCTGGCTCAAGCGCACCATGCACCCCGTCCACTGAGTCCCGAGCACGCACCCCGCTCCCCCGAGGTCGCCGCCATGCACATCCGCACCGCATTCCCGTACGAGACACAGCGCGAGGATGTCCGGATCCCGCTCCCGGACGGCACCCTGCTGTACGCGCGCGTCTGGCGCCCGGTCGGCGAGGAGCCCGTCCCGGCGCTCCTCGAATACCTTCCGTACCGCCTCACCGACTGGACGGCGCCGCGCGACTGGCAGCGCCACCCCTGGTACGCGGGGCACGGCTACGCCTCGGTCCGCGTCGATGTGCGCGGGCACGGCTGCTCCGAGGGGCTGCCGGGCGACGAGTACGACGCGACGGAGCTGGCCGACGGGGTCGCGGTCGTCAACTGGCTGGCGCGGCAGCCCTGGTGCACCGGCAAGGTCGGCATGTTCGGCATCTCGTGGGGCGGCTTCAACAGCCTCCAGATCGCCGCCCTCGCGCCCGAACCGCTCAAGGCGATCGTGACGGTCTGCTCAGCCGACGACCGCTACGACAACGACGTGCACTACATGGGCGGTTCGGTGCTCGCCGTCGACATGCACGCCTGGGCGGCGACGATGCTGGCCTTCGTCTCGCGCCCGCCGGACCCCCTCTTCGTCGGGGAAAAATGGCGCGAAATGTGGCTGGAACGACTCGAAGCGGTGGAGCCGTTCATCCACACCTGGCTCGCCCACCAGACCCGGGACGCCTACTGGAAGCACGGCAGCGTCTGCGAGGACTACGGAGCGATCGACGCGGCCGTCCTCGCGGTGGGCGGCTGGCACGACCCGTACCGCGACACGGTCCTGCGCCTGGTGGAGCACCTCCCGGCGGACCGGGTACGCGGCCTCATCGGCCCCTGGTCGCACCAGTACCCGGACCGCGGTCTGCCGCCCGGCCCCGCCATCGGCTTCCTCCAGGAGACCCTGCGCTGGTGGGACCACCACCTCAAGGGCGAGGAGACGGGGGTGATGAAGGAGCCCCTGCTGCGCTCCTGGATCAGCGAGTCGCACCCGCCGGCCACGGTCTACGCGGAGCTGCCGGGCCGCTGGGTCGGCGACCCCGCCTGGCCCTCTCCGCACGTCACCCCGGTGTCGTACGCGCTGGGCGGCGAGCCCGTGCGGGTGCGCTCGCCGCAGCACACCGGGCTCGACGCCGGCCGCTTCTTCCCCTTCGGCAACGACGCGGATCTGCCTCCGGACCAGCGCGCCGAGGACGCCCACTCGGCCGCCTTCGACTTCCCGGTCCCGGCGGACTCCGGTCCGCTGGAAATCCTGGGCCGGCCCCGCGTGACCCTGCGTCTGCGCATGGACGTGCCCTTCGGCCAGGCGATCGCGCGCCTCTGCGACGTGGCGCCGGACGGCTCGTCGACGCTGGTGACGCGGGGCGTGCTCAACCTCTCCGCCCGCCACGGCCGGGACCGGGCCGAGGCGTGGCCGCTCGGCGCGATGGAGGACGTGGTGTTCTCCCTGAACGGCATCGGACACGCCTTCCCTCCGGGCCACCGCATCCGGCTCGCGGTCTCCTCCGCGTACTGGCCGTGGATCTGGCCGCAGGCCGACTCGGTGGGCTTCACCCTCGACCCGGCGGGCTCCGCCCTCGAACTCCCGCTGCGTGAGCGGACGTCGGACGACACGATCGCCTTCGCGGACCCCGAGCAGTCCGAGCCGCTCGGCGTCTCCTACCCGGCCCCGCTCGACGAGCCCCGTCCCGAACGGCTCGTTGTACGCGACGTGGCGAAGGGCGAGTGGCGCCTGGAAGTCGACCCGCGGTACGGCGGGACCCGGGTCTACCCGGACGGCCTCGAATTCTCGGAGGACGCGAAGGAGACGTACGTCATCGAGTCGGACGACCCGCTGTCCGCGCGGACGCGCTCGGAGTGGCGGGTCCGGCTGCACCGGCCGGAGCTGGGGTGGGACGTGAGCGTGGAGACGCGGTCGGAGATCACGTGTGATGCGGCGGATTTCGTGACGTCGGACGAGGTGGTGTGCCGCGAGGGCGACGAAGTCGTCTTCCACCGCACCTGGCAACGCCGAATCCCCCGCCACACGGGCTGACCCGGGACCGGCCCCGGGCGCCCCACCGGGCGCGAACGGTCCACGCCGGGTGCCCTACCAGGGGCACGGGGCTGTGCCATTTGCGCGGCTCCGCCGCGGCGGGCGCGGGCCGCGGGCGTCGACGCCGGGTGCCCTACTTTTAGGGGCGCGGGGAACTGCGCGGGTGCCCCAGCACGGTCTGCTGACGAAGGCCGGGGTTGCTGGGGCTCCGCCCCAGGCCCCGGGGGATGCCCCACCCCGCCCCTTCCCGAAACCCTCCGGGGGTTGTGGACGGCTGAGGTTCAGGAGCCTGGGGCTCCGCCCCAGACCCCGTTCGCGCCTGAAGGGCGCTCGTCCTCAAACGCCGGACCGGCTGAGGATGCCGCAGCTGGGCACCCTGCCAAGGGCAACCCGCCCAGGGGCGCGGGGAACTGCGCGGGGTCATGCGCGGGAGAGGGCCGCGGCCAGGCGAGGGGAGGCGTACCGCGTGCCGCAGACGAAGCGCATCAGCGGCCCGAAGGAGGACGCCGCGGGCAACCCCGTGAAGTACAGCCCCCGCACGGCCGACTGGAAGCCCGCGTCGAGAACGGGCGCCCCCCGCGACACGACGAGCCCCGTCCGCACGCCGTCCCCCAGGAAGGACAGCGCCGCCACGTCCATGCGGTACCCCGTCGCCGCCATGACGTGATCCGCCGCGAGCTCCCGCCCCGCCCCCGCCCCGCCGCTCAGCGTGAGCACCGGCCGGCCCGACTCCACCCGGGCCCGGACGATCCGCCGCCCGTCGGTCACCGCGACCCGCCCGGTGAAGCGCTCGCGCAGCCACCACGCGCCCAGCGGGCCCAGCACGTTGCGCACCAGGTAGTGCCGGGCCGCCGGCGGCAGGTGGCGCACGTGGGTCGCGTGGTACGAAAGTGCGTACAGCGACCACGCCTTGCCGAAGGGGGAGTCGGGACTGAAGCGGGGCTGCCGGTCCGGCGGCACGCCGAAGCCGACCGCGCCCGCCCGCCGCGCCACGACCCGCACGCTCGCCCCCGCCTCCGCCATCAACACCGCGTTCTCCAGCGCCGATTGGCCCGCCCCAACCACCAGCACCTCGCGCCCCGCGAAGCCCGACAGGTCGCGGTGCTGGGCGGCGTGCGAGACGGGCCCCGACGCGGACGGGCCGTCGGGTATCGCGGCGGCCAGTTCCCGCGGCAGCCGGGCGAGCCCCGAGAGCCCGGTGGCCACGACGACCGCCCGCGCCTCGAAGCTCTCCCCCGAGTCCAGCTTCAGGGCGAAGCCGCCGCCCCGCGCCCGGTCCACCGAGACGACCCCGACCTGCTCCAGATCGGGGAACAGTTTCGCGGCGAACCACTGCCCGTACGCGGCGAAGTCCTCGACCGGGATGAGGTCCCACTCCGATTCGAGGCGCCGCGCACCGGTCTCCGCGCAGAAGTCGAGCAGCCCGAGGCCCCGCTGCGGCGCGTCGATGACGGAGGCGACCGGCGTCGACTTGAGGATCATCCCCGCCGGCATGTGCGCGCGCCAGCTCACCATGGGCGAGCCGAAGACACGGACCGGGACGCCCCGGGCCCGCAGATGCGCGGCGGCCGACAGACCGTAGGGCCCCGCCCCGATGACCACCACCGGACGTGCCGTCGTACTCGCAGTACTCACTCGCGATCCCTTCTCGCTGACGGGAGTTCGAAGCCGCGCTACCCGCCGGTTCAGGTACGGCGCGAGCCCTGCCAGAGCCGGTACAGATGCCGGGCCCCGGGCCGTGCGAAGCGGGCCAGCATCGTGACGAAGGGACGGATGTCGTCCCGCGCGATCCAGGCGAGCTCGGTGCCGGCCGGGCGCTCGGGCGCGTGCGGCGTGGTGTAGCCGCCGCGTCGGTAGGCGAGCAGCGCGGGCAGGTCGATGTTCTCGACCACGTAGCGGTGCCCGGCCCGCTGTTCGCCCTCGGGCACCCGGCGCCCCGTGAGGTGGAGGTGCTGGGCGCGGACCACGTCGACGCCGGCCTCGCTCTCGAAGAGGCGGAACTGGGCGCCCATGCGCGGATTGAAGTCGAGGAGCTTGTACCGGCCGTCGCGCCGGTCGAAGCGCAAATCGAGGTCGACGATGCCGCTGAAGCCGATGCGCTTCACGAACTGTTCGGCGAGAGCGGCGAGCTCGGGGTTGTCCACGACGTACGCGGTGGCCGTCATCCCCGCGTGCGGCGGCCAGGACCGCACCTTCACCCCGGTGAAGAGCGCGAGCGGCGTGGAGTTCTCGTCGAAGTAGGCGTGCACGATCCAGTCCTCGGCCTGTTCGCGCGGCAGGTACTCCTGGAGGATCACGCCCGGCCGCTCGCCCCAGCGGCGGGCCAGCGCGAGCAGATGCCCGCGGTCGTCGACCCGGGTCGTGCCGGCCACCGCGGGACGGCGGCGCCGCACGAACGCCTCCCGGTTCTTGGCCACCACCGGGAAGAGCGCGTGTTCGGCGAAGTCCGCGACATCGGCGTACGTCTCGGGGAACGCGGCCGCCGGGGACGGCACGCCGTGCTCCACGCACAGCTCGTGCAGCCCCTGCTTGCTGGCCAGGCGGCGGGGCAACTCCGGCGCCACGGACGGGAAGAGGAAGTGCTCGGCGAGCTCCTTCTGGTGCTCGGCGATCAGCACCGCGGCCTCTTCGTCGGTGGGGATCAGGACGGACGGGCGCCCGATCCGCCGCCCGACCGCGAGCAGCCCGTCGAGCAGCGCGGCCGGTTCCTCGGTCCCGGTCGTCGGCCAGGCGAAGGCGCGCGTGAGGTAGCGGGAGTGGGCCGCGGGCGTCCACCGGTCCTCGGTGATCGCGTACATCGGCACACCCAGTCTGCCGAGACTGCGGATGGCGCCGACCCCGCCGTGGTGCAGCGGATAGTTCCCGAACTTCACGATCAGTCCGGGTACGTCCCGGTCCACCCTGAACAGCACGCCACTGCCCGCCACCGGCCCCCCTCGGGACAGAAAGCCCGACACCCCCGCCAGGGCGCGCGGCCCCCTCGCCGGTCCCGCCCCGGACAGAGACGCTAAGGGGGAACGACCGCTTCCGGAGACGGAATTTCCGGACATTGCGAACTCTTTAGGCACTGCCGCGCCGAGCACCGCCCACGTAACGTGTAGCCCACACCCGTGGAAAGCGAGGCAGGCACCGATGTCCGAGCAGAGCCCGCTCGAACTGGCCGAGGGCGACCCCTTCGGCCCGCACAATCTCCCGTACGGCGTCTTCTCCACGCCGGACCGCCCGGCCGACCGCAGGGTCGGCGTCCGCATCGGCGACCACGTCCTCGACGCGGGGGCGGCGGCGCACGCGCTGGGCTCCCCGTACGCGGCGCTCCTCGCCAAGCCGAGCCTCAACCCGCTCCTCGCGGCGGGGCGCACGGCCTGGCGCGATGTGCGCCGGGCGCTCACCGCCTGGGTGACGGTGCCCGCGCACCGCCCGGTGATAGAGCCCCTGCTGCACCCCCTCTCCGAGGTCGAGCTGCACCTGCCGTACGAGGTCGCCGACTACGTCGACTTCTACGCGAGCGAGCATCACGCCACCAACGTGGGCCAGATCTTCCGCCCCGACGGCGACGCGCTCACCCCCAACTGGAAGCACCTGCCGATCGGTTACCACGGCCGCTCCGGCACGATCGTGGTCTCGGGCACGGAGGTGCGCCGCCCGCAGGGGCAGCGCAAGACCCCCGCGGACGCCGCGCCGGTGTTCGGCCCCTCCGTCAAGCTGGACATCGAGGCCGAGGTGGGCTTCGTGGTGGGTACGCCGTCCGAGCTGGGCGAGCCGGTGGACCTGGCCTCGTTCGACGACCACGTCTTCGGTCTGTTCCTGCTCAACGACTGGTCCGCTCGGGACATCCAGGCCTGGGAGTACGTGCCGCTCGGCCCCTTCCTCGGCAAGTCCTTCGCCACGTCGGTCTCGGCGTGGGTCACCCCCCTGGAGGCCCTGGCGGCGGCCCGCACCGCCCCGCCCGCCCGGGACTTCCCCCTCCTGCCCTATCTGGATGACTCCGCCGAGGAGGTGCCGGGCGGGTTCGACCTGCGGATCACGGTGGCGATCAACGGCACGCCGGTCGCGGAGCCGCCGTTCTCGACGATGTACTGGACGGCCGCGCAGCAGCTGGCCCACATGACGGTGAACGGCGCGTCGCTGCGCACGGGTGACGTGTTCGGCTCGGGCACGGTCAGCGGACCCGAGCGCGACCAGCGCGGGTCGCTCCTCGAACTCACCTGGAACGGCACGGAGCCGCTGGAACTGCCCACGGGCAAGCGGACGTTCCTGGAGGACGGCGACGAGGTCACCCTCACGGCCTGGGCGGCCGGGCCGCACGGGGTCCCGGTGGGCCTGGGCGAGGTCCTCGGCCGCATCACCCCCTGACCCGGGACAGGGCTGCCCTCGGCGCCCTGCCAAGGGCAGCCCACCCGGGCCGACCCTTGGCAGGGTGCCCCGGCCCGGGACCCCTCGCCCTTGTCGGGGCGCCCGGACCGGGGGCCACCCCGGCTTTGGCAGCTGCCCGGCCCCGTCCCGTACAGGCCCCCTCAGCCCGTCCGGCGTTTGAGGACGAGCGCCCTTCAGGCGCGAACCGGGGTCTGGGGCGGAGCCCCAGGACACCCCGCCTTCGTCCGCGGACCGTGCCCGCGTCTCGCGCAGTTCCCCGCGCCCCTAAGTGGGTTGGCCTTCGCAGGGTGACCAGCAGAGGGTCTGGGGCGGAGCCCCAGGACACCCCGCCTTCGTCCGCGGACCGTGCCCGCGTCTCGCGCAGTTCCCCGCGCCCCTAAGTGGGTTGGCCTTCGCAGGGTGACCAGCAGAGGGTCTGGGGCGGAGCCCCGGGGTCAGGGGAGGTCGGCCAGGACGGTCAGGACGCCCTCGCCGTACTTGGCTCGCTTGTTCTCCCCCACCCCGCTCACCGTGGCCAACTCCTCCAGAGACCCCGGCCGAACCGTAGCGATCTCCCGCAACGTCGCATCGTGGAAGATGACGTACGCCGGAACCCCGCCCTCCTTCGCCTGCGCCGCCCGCCACGCCCGCAGCGCCTCGAAGACGGGCAGCGCCTCGGGCGGCAGGTCAGCCGCGGCCGCGGCGCCGCCGGACTTCTTCGGACCGCTCCGCGAAGCCGCCCGCGCCGGCTTCTCCGGCTCCGTCCGCATCCGGACCTCGCGCCGCCCCCCGAGCACCTCCCCGCTCGCCTCGGTCAGCACCAGCGTCCCGTACTCCCCCTCCACCGCCAGCAGCCCCTGCGCGAGCAACTGCCGCGCAACGCCCCGCCATTGGGCCTCCGAGAGGTCCTCTCCGATACCGAAGACCGACAGCGCGTCATGGTCGAACTGGATGATCTTCGCGGTCCTGCGGCCGAGCAGGATGTCGATGATCTGGCCGGCGCCGAACTTCTGGCCCCGCTCGCGCTGGAGGCGTACGACCGTGGAGAGCACCTTCTGCGCCGCCACCGTGCCGTCCCACGTCTTGGGCGGGGTGAGGCACGTGTCGCAGTTGCCGCAGTTCTCGGCGGTGGCCTCCTGGCCGAAGTAGCCGAGGAGCTGGGCCCGCCGGCAGGAGGCGGTCTCACAGAGCGCCAGCATCGCGTCGAGGTGCGCGGCGGCCCGGCGCCGGAACGCCTCGTCGCCCTCGCTGCCCTGGATCATCTTCCGCTGCTGGACGACGTCCTGCAGTCCGTACGCCATCCAGGCCGTCGACGGCAGCCCGTCACGCCCCGCGCGGCCGGTCTCCTGGTAGTAGCCCTCGACGGACTTGGGCAGGTCGAGGTGGGCGACGAACCGGACGTCGGGCTTGTCGATGCCCATGCCGAAGGCGATGGTGGCGACCACCACCAGGCCGTCCTCCCGCAGGAAGCGGGACTGGTTGACGGCTCGTGTGCCGGCGTCGAGCCCCGCGTGGTACGGGACGGCCTGGATGCCGTTGTCGCTCAGGTACTGCGCGGTCTTGTCGACCGAGGCGCGCGAGAGGCAGTAGACGATGCCCGCGTCTCCGTCGTGCTCCTCCTTGAGGAAGGTGAGCAGCTGCTTCTTCGGGTCGCTCTTGGGCACGATCCGGTACTGGATGTTGGGCCGGTCGAAGCTGGCCACGAAGTGCCGCGCGTCCGGCATGACGAGGCGCTGGGTGATCTCGCGGTGCGTCGCGTCGGTGGCGGTGGCGGTGAGCGCGATGCGAGGCACGTCGGGCCAGCGCTCGCCGAGCAGGGACAGGGCGAGGTAGTCGGGGCGGAAGTCGTGGCCCCACTGGGCGACGCAGTGCGCCTCGTCGATGGCGAAGACGGAGATCTTGGCGCGGGAGAGGAGGTCGAGGGTGGCTTCGACGCGGAGGCGCTCGGGGGCGAGGTAGAGGAGGTCGAGCTCGCCGGCGAGGAGTTCGGCCTCGACGGTGCGGCGCTCGTCGAAGTCCTGCGTGGAGTTGATGAACCCGGCGCGCACGCCGAGCGCCCGCAGGGCGTCCACCTGGTCCTGCATGAGGGCGATGAGCGGGGAGACGACGACGCCGGTGCCGGGCCTGACGAGGGCGGGGATCTGGTAGCACAGCGACTTTCCGCCGCCGGTGGGCATGAGCACGAGGGCGTCGCCCCCGGCCACGACGTGCTCGATGATGTCGCCCTGTGCGCCGCGGAACGTCTCGTACCCGAAGACGCGGTGCAGCGTCCGCTGGGCGTCGCTCTGCGTATCGATGTCCTGCGCTTCCGTGATCTGCGTGTCCACCATCTGCGTTCCGCCGGTTGCGCTCATCGCTCTGTCCCCCGCACTGGTCCGTCACCGTTCACCCCAGCAACGATAGGCGCCCCCACGGACACCCCCCGAGTTATCCACAACCCCGGCCCCGGGTGGACCGTGGCAGGGCGCCCAGGCCCGGCCCCCTCAGCCCGTCCGGCGTCTGAGGGCGGGCGTGCGGAAGGCCCCGGCGTTGGTGGCTTGCCGGGGCCCGTCTCACGAGGGTGAGCTAGCGCACGAACACCCCCGCGTTGTGCGCGAGGTCGAGGAAGTACTGCGGCGCCACACCCAGCACCAGCGTCACCGCGACGCCGACCGCGATCGCCGTCATCGTCAGCGGGGACGGGACCGCCACCGTCGGGCCGTCGGCCTTCGGCTCGCTGAAGAACATCAGCACGATCACCCGGATGTAGAAGAACGCCGCGACGGCGGAGGAAATCACACCGACCACGACCAGCGCCCCCGCGCCTCCCTCGGCCGCCGCCTTGAACACGGCGAACTTTCCGGAGAAGCCGGAGGTCAGCGGGATGCCGGCGAAGGCGAGCAGGAAGACCGCGAAGACCGCCGCGACCAGCGGCGAGCGCCGGCCGAGCCCCGCCCACTTGGACAGGTGGGTCGCCTCGCCGCCCGCGTCCCGCACCAGCGTGACCACCGCGAACGCGCCGATCGTCACGAAGGAGTACGCCCCCAGGTAGAAGAGGACGGACGAGATGCCGTCCGCGTTGGTGGCGATGACACCGGCCAGGATGAACCCGGCGTGCGCGATCGAGGAGTACGCGAGGAGCCGCTTGATGTCGGTCTGGGTGATCGCGACGACCGCGCCGCCCAGCATCGTGATGATCGCGACGCCCCACATGACCGGCCGCCAGTCCCAGCTCATGCCGGGCAGCACCACGTACAGCAGACGCAGCAGCGCACCGAAGGCGGCGACCTTGGTGGCGGCCGCCATGAAGCCCGTCACCGGGGTGGGCGCGCCCTGGTAGACGTCCGGGGTCCACATGTGGAACGGCACCGCGCCGACCTTGAACAGCAGGCCCATCAGGAGCATCGCGCCGCCGATGAGCAGCAGCGCGTCGTTGCCCATGGTGCCGGCGAGCGCGGGGTCGACGTTCTGGACGGAGCCGCTGACGACATCGGCGATCGTGGCGTACGAGACGGAGCCCGCGTAGCCGTACAGGAGCGCGATGCCGAAGAGCAGGAAGGCCGAGGAGAACGCGCCGAGCAGGAAGTACTTGACGGCCGCTTCCTGCGACATGAGCCGCTTGCGGCGGGCGAGCGCGCACAGCAGGTAGAGGGGGAGGGAGAAGACTTCCAGAGCCACGAAGAGGGTCAGGAGGTCGTTCGCCGCCGGGAAGACCAGCATCCCGGAGACCGCGAACAGCGCGAGCGGGAAGACCTCCGTGGTCGTGAACCCGGCCTTGACCGCGGCCTTCTCGCTGTCGCTGCCCGGCACCGAGGCCGCCTGGGCGGCGAAGGAGTCCACCCTGCTGCCGTGCGCCTCCGGGTCGAGGCGGCGCTCGGCGAAGGTGAAGACCGCGACGATCGAGGCCAGCAGGATCGTGCCCTGGAGGAAGAGCGCGGGGCCGTCGACCGCGACCGCGCCCATCGCCGCGATGTGTGCCTTGGTGGTGCCGTAGCCACCGGCCGCGAGGCCGACGACCGCCGCGAAGGCCGCGGCGAGCGCGACCACCGCGAGGAAGACCTGCGTGTAGTACCGGGCGCGGCGCGGGACGAAGGCCTCGACGAGGACGCCGACGACCGCCGCGCCCACCACGATCAGCGTGGGTGCGAGCTGCGCGTACTCGATGTGCGGCGCGGGGATCTTGTCCAGCTTTCCCTCGGCCGCCGTGGTCCACAGGCTGTGGACAGCTGATGGGCTCACTTGGCCGCCTCCACCGCGGGGTTGGGATCCTTCTTGTGTACGTCCGACATCGTGTGCTGCACCGCCGGGTTGACGATGTCCGTCAGCGGCTTCGGGTAGACCCCGAGGAAGATCAGCACCGCGATCAGCGGGGCGACCACCAGCAGCTCACGCACCTTGAGGTCGGGCATGCCCTGGACCTCGGCCTTGACCGGCCCGGTCATCGTCCGCTGGTAGAGGACGAGGACGTAGAGCGCGGCCAGGACGATGCCGAGGGTCGCGACCACCCCCGCCACCGGGTAGCGGCTGAACGTGCCGACCAGGACGAGGAATTCGCTCACGAAGGGAGCGAGGCCCGGCAGGGACAGGGTGGCGAGGCCGCCGATCAGGAACGTGCCGGCGAGCACCGGGGCGACCTTCTGGACGCCGCCGTAGTCCGAGATGAGCCGGGAGCCGCGGCGCGAGATCAGGAAGCCGGCCACCAGCATCAGCGCGGCCGTCGAGATCCCGTGGTTGACCATGTAGAGCGTCGCGCCGGACTGCCCCTGGCTGGTCATCGCGAAGATGCCCATGACGATGAAGCCGAAGTGCGAGATCGACGCGTACGCCACCAAGCGCTTGATGTCGCGCTGGCCGACCGCGAGCAGCGCCCCGTAGATGATGCTGATCACGGCGAGCACCACGATCACGGGCGTGGCCCACTTGCTGGCCTCCGGGAAGAGCTGGAGGCAGAAGCGCAGCATCGCGAAGGTGCCGACCTTGTCGACGACCGCGGTGATCAGAACGGCGACCGGTGCGGTCGACTCGCCCATCGCGTTGGGCAGCCAGGTGTGCAGCGGCCACAGCGGGGCCTTCACCGCGAAGGCGAAGAAGAAGCCGAGGAACAGCAGCCGCTCGGTGCCGGTCGCCATGTGGAGCGAGCCGCTCGCGCGGGCCGAGGCGATCTCGTCCAGCGAGAACGAGCCGGCCACCACGTACAGGCCGATGACCGCGGCCAGCATGATGAGGCCGCCGACCAGGTTGTAGAGCAGGAACTTGACGGCCGCGTACGAGCGTTGGGTCGCCGCCGCCTCGTCGCCCTGACTGTGGGCCCGGTCGCCGAAGCCGCCGATGAGGAAGTACATCGGGATGAGCATGGCTTCGAACAGGATGTAGAAGAGGAAGACGTCGGTGGCCTCGAAGGAGAGCACCACCATCGCCTCGACGGCGAGGATCAGGGCGAAGAAGCCCTGGGTGGGCCGCCAGCGGCTGCTGTGGGTCTCCAGGGGGTCGGCGTCGTGCCAGCCGGCCGCGATGATGAACGGGATGAGCAGCGCGGTGAGCCCGATGAGGGCGACGCCGATGCCGTCGATACCCAGTTCGTAGCGGACTCCGAAGTCCTTGATCCAGGCGTGCGACTCGGTCAACTGGTAGCGGGCGCCGCCCGGTTCGAACCGGACGAGCTGGATCGCGGCGAGCACCAGGGTGCCGACCGAGACCAGCAGCGCCAGCCACTTGGCGGCGGTCCGCCGTGCGGCGGGGACGGCCGCGGTCGCGACCGCGCCGAGCGCCGGCAGGGCGGCCGTGGCGGTGAGGAGGGGGAAGGACATCGCGTTACACCGCCCTCATCAGCAGAGTCGCGGCGATGATCACCACAGCACCTCCGAACATCGAGACCGCGTAGCTGCGGGCGAAGCCGTTCTGCAGCTTGCGCAGGCGGCCGGAGAGCCCGCCGACCGAGGCGGCGGTTCCATTGACGACTCCGTCGACCAGGCTGTGGTCGAGGTAGACGAGCGAGCGGGTGAGGTGTTCGCCGCCGCGGACCAGGACCACGTGGTTGAAGTCGTCCTGGAGCAGGTCGCGGCGGGCGGCCCGGGTGAGCAGCGAGCCGCGCGGGGCGACGGCCGGCACGGGCTTGCGGCCGTACTGGGCGATCGCGAGGCCCGCGCCGATCAGCAGGCAGACCATGGTGGCGCCGGTGACGGTCCACTCCCCGACCGGCGAATCGCCGTGGGAGAAGGAGGTGACGGGCTCCAGCCACTTCACGAAGCGGTCGCCGATACCGAAGATGCCGCCGGCGAAGACCGATCCGAAGGCGAGGACGATCATGGGGATCGTCATGGTCTTCGGAGACTCGTGCGGGTGCGGTTCGGCGTGGGCGCCGTGGGTGTCGGCGGCGGGCTCCACGTCCGGCTCGGCCGGCGACGCGGTCTTCGCGTGCTTCCAGCGCTCCTCACCGAAGAAGGTCATCACCATCACGCGCGTCATGTAGTACGCGGTGATCGCGGCGCCGAGCAGGGTGACCGTGCCGAGGATCCAGCCCTCGGTGCCGCCCTTGGCGAACGCCGCCTCGATGATCTTGTCCTTGGAGAAGAATCCGGACAGGCCCGGGAAGCCGATGATCGCCAGGTAGCCGAGGCCGAAGGTCACGAAGGTGACCGGCATGTACTTCCGCAGGCCGCCGTACTTGCGCATGTCGACCTCGTCGTTCATGCCGTGCATGACGGAGCCGGCGCCGAGGAAGAGCCCGGCCTTGAAGAAGCCGTGCGTCACCAGGTGCATGATCGCGAAGACGTAGCCGATCGGACCGAGGCCGGTCGCGAGGACCATGTAGCCGATCTGCGACATCGTCGAGCCGGCGAGGGCCTTCTTGATGTCGTCCTTGGCGCAACCGACGATCGCACCGAACAGGAGCGTGACCGCGCCGATGACCACGACGACCGTCTGGACGTCGGGCACCGCGTTGAAGACCGCGCCGGAGCGGGTGATCAGGTAGACGCCGGCGGTCACCATGGTCGCCGCGTGGATGAGGGCCGAGACCGGGGTCGGGCCCTCCATCGCGTCACCGAGCCAGGACTGGAGCGGGACCTGCGCCGACTTGCCGCACGCGGCGAGCAGCAGCATCAGGCCGATCGCCGTGTCGCGCCCCGAACTCGCCTGGCCGGCCCCGCCGAGGACGGTGGAGAAGGCGAACGAGCCGAACGTCGTGAACATCACCATGATGGCGATCGACAGGCCCATGTCGCCGACCCGGTTGACCAGGAAGGCCTTCTTGGCGGCGGTCGCCGCGCTGGGCTTGTGCTGCCAGAAGCCGATGAGCAGGTAGGACGCGAGGCCCACGCCTTCCCAGCCGACGTACAGGAGCAGGTAGTTGTCGGCGAGGACCAGCAGGAGCATCGCCGCGAGGAACAGGTTGAGGTAGCCGAAGAAGCGACGGCGGTTCTCGTCGTGCTCCATGTAGCCGATCGAATAGATGTGGATCAGGGTGCCCACACCGGTGATCAGCAGGACGAAGGTCATCGACAACTGGTCGAGCTGGAAGCCGACGTCGGCCTGGAAGCCCTGGACGGGGATCCAGCTGAACAGGTGCTGGGTCACCGTCCGGTGGTCGGCGGAGCGGCCCAGCATGTCGAAGAAGAGCACCGCGCCGATGACGAAGGACGCGGCCGCGAGCAGGGTGCCCAGCCAGTGGCCGACGCGGTCGAGGCGCCGGCCGCCGCACAGCAGGACGGCGGCTCCGAGCAGGGGCGCCGCGATGAGCAGCGCGATGAGGTTCTGTGTGTTTCCCACGGTTGCAGCGACCCCTTACAGCTTCATCAGGCTGGCGTCGTCGACCGAGGCCGAGTGGCGGGAACGGAAGAGCGACACGATGATCGCGAGTCCGACCACGACCTCCGCGGCGGCGACGACCATCGTGAAGAACGCGATGATCTGGCCGTCGAGGTTGCCGTGCAGCCGGGAGAAGCAGACGAAGGCGAGGTTGCAGGCGTTGAGCATCAGCTCGACGCACATGAAGACCACGATCGCGTTCCGCCTGATGAGCACCCCGGCGGCGCCGATGGTGAACAACAGGGCTGCCAGATAGAGGTAGTTGACCGGATTCACTTGGCGGCCTCCTCTTGGTCGCGCCCGAGGTCGTGGTCGCGCCCGGCATCCCGGCCGTGTCCCGAGTCGTTGCCCCGGCCGAGCCGGCCCTCCGAGCGCTGCTCCAGCGCCTTGAGGTCGGCGAGCGCCTCGTTGGAGACGTCGCGGATCTGGCCGCGGCCGCGGAGGGTCTGGTTGACGGTGAGCTCGGACGGGGTGCCGTCGGGGAGCAGGCCCGCGATGTCCACCGCGTTGTGCCGGGCGTAGACGCCGGGGGCGGGCAGCGGGGGCAGGTGCTTGCCGCGTACGCGCTCTTCGGACATCTCGCGCTGGGTCTTGGCGCGCTCGGTGCGCTCCCGGTGGGTGAGCACCATCGCGCCGACCGCCGAGGTGATCAGGAGGGCGCCGGTGATTTCGAAGGCGAAGACGTACTTGGTGAAGATGAGGGTCGCGAGCCCCTCGACGTTTCCGTTGGCGTTGGCCTGGCCCAGCCCGTTGAAGCTCTTGAGCGAGGCGTTGGCGATGCCGGCGATGAGGAGCACACCGAAGCCGAGCCCGCAGGCCGCGGCCCACCAGCGCTGGCCCTTGATGGTCTCCTTCAGCGAGTCGGCGGCGGTGACGCCGACCAGCATGACGACGAAGAGGAACAGCATCATGATCGCGCCGGTGTAGACGACGATCTGGACGATGCCCAGGAAGTACGCCCCGTTGGCGAGGTAGAACACCGCGAGGATGATCATGGTTCCGGCGAGGCACAGCGCGCTGTGCACGGCCTTCCTCATGAGGATCGTGCACAGGGCGCCGACCACGGCGACCGTGCCGAGCACCCAGAACTGGAAGGCCTCACCGGTGGAGGTGTGCGAGGCCGCGGCGGCCAGCAGCTCGGTGGGCGCGCTCATGCCCCCACCGCCTTGCCGGACGCGGGCTCGTCGTCACCGAAGGTGGACGCGCCCTCCTGGGGCCGCTCCCCCTTGCTGAGCGCGACCTGGCGGACGGTGCCGGGCGCGGCCTCGGTGACCAGGCCGCGGTAGTAGTCCTGCTCGTCCATGCCCGGGTAGATCGCGTGCGGACTGTCGACCATAATGTCGTCGAGCCCGGCGAGGAGCTGCTCCTTGGTGTAGATCAGGTTCTCGCGCGAGGAGTCGGCCAGTTCGAACTCGTTGGTCATCGTCAGCGCCCGGGTGGGGCACGCCTCGATGCACAGACCGCACAGGATGCAGCGGGCGTAGTTGATCTGGTAGACGCGGCCGTAGCGCTCGCCCGGCGAGTAGCGCTCCTCTTCCGTGTTGTCGGCGCCCTCCACATAGATGGCGTCGGCGGGACAGGCCCAGGCGCACAGCTCGCAGCCGATGCACTTCTCCAGGCCGTCCGGATGCCGGTTGAGCTGGTGGCGGCCGTGGAAGCGCGGCGCGGTGACCTTCGGCGTCTCCGGGTACTGCTCGGTCAGCCGCTTCTTGAACATGGCCTTGAAGGTCACGCCGAAGCCGGCCACGGGGTTGAGGAACTTGTCCTGCGACTCCTGCGACCCGGCCGGCTGCCCGGCCTTCGCCGGCTGCGCCGACTTCTTGCTCAAGGACTTGTCAGATGGCGTGTCAGACACCGTCGCCCTCCCTTCCTTCTCCGTCACTCTGAGTATCCGCCCCACCACTGACAATCAACTCGCGCTCCTGACGCGGCCGTCGGCGGGGTACGGGCGGAAGGGTCTGTCCGGGCAGCGGCGGCACCGGGAATCCCCCGGCCATCGGGTCGAAGGCGGCGGGCGGCGTCTTCGCCTCCTCGTCCTCCCCCTTCTTGCTCCGGAACACGTCCGCGACGAAGGAGAGCAGCAGCAGCGCGACGACGGCGCCGCCGACGTACAGCACGATCTTCGAGAAGCCGTAGCCCTCGTTGTGCAGTGCCCGTACGGTCGCGACCATCATCAGCCAGACCACGGAGACCGGGATGAGGACCTTCCACCCCAGCTTCATCAGCTGGTCGTAGCGGACCCGGGGCAGCGTGCCGCGCAGCCAGATGAAGAAGAAGAGCAGCAGCTGGACCTTGATGACGAACCAGAGCATCGGCCACCAGCCGTGGTTCGCGCCCTCCCAGAAGGTGCTGACCGGCCAGGGTGCGCGCCAGCCGCCGAGGAAGAGGGTGACCGAGACGGCCGAGACGGTGACCATGTTGACGTACTCGGCGAGCATGAACATCGCGAACTTGATCGACGAGTACTCGGTGTTGAAGCCGCCGACCAGGTCGCCCTCGGACTCCGGCATGTCGAACGGCGCCCGGTTGGTCTCGCCGATCATCGTGACGATGTAGATGATGAACGAGACCGGCAGCAGCACGATGTACCAGCGGTCGCCCTGCGCCTCCACGATCTTCGAGGTCGACATCGACCCGGAGTAGAGGAAGACCGAGGCGAAGGCCGCGCCCATGGCGATCTCGTACGAGATCATCTGCGCGCAGGAGCGCAGGCCGCCCAGGAGCGGATAGGTGGAGCCCGACGACCAGCCGGCGAGCACGATGCCGTAGATGCCGACCGAGGCGACGGCCAGGATGTACAGCATGGCGATCGGCAGGTCGGTGAGTTGCATCGTGGTGCGGTGGCCGAAGATCGACACCTCGTTGCCGGCGGGCCCGAACGGGATGACGGCGATCGCCATGAACGCGGGGATCGCGGCGATGATCGGGGCCAGGACGTAGACGACCTTGTCGGCCCTCTTGACGATGACGTCTTCCTTCAGCATCAGCTTGATGCCGTCGGCGAGCGACTGGAGCATGCCCCAGGGACCGTGCCGGTTGGGGCCGATGCGCAGCTGCATCCAGGCGACGACCTTGCGCTCCCACACGATGGAGAACAACACGGTCACCATGAGGAACGCGAAGCAGAAGACGGCCTTGACGACGACGAGCCACCAGGGGTCGCGGCCGAACAGGGAGAGGTCCTCCGCAGCGAGCGTGATCACGCCTCCACCACCTCCGAGGGGGCATCCGTAACGGCCGGTCCGATGCGGACGACCTGTCCGGGGACCGCGCCGGTGTCGGCGGCGACCCCGCCTCCGACGGAGTTCAGCGGCAGCCACACCACCCGGTCGGGCATCTCGCTCACCTGGAGCGGGAGTTGGACACCGCCGGACGCGCCGGTGACCTGGAGCAGGTCGCCGTCCTTGACGCCGGCCTCGGCCGCGGTGGCCGCCGAGAGCCGGGCGACGGCCGCGTGCCGGGTGCCGGCCAGCGCCTCGTCGCCCGCCTGGAGCGAGCCCTGGTCGAGCAGCATCCGGTGCCCGGCGAGGACGGCTTCGCCCTCGGCGGGCCGGGGCAGCGCCAGCGCCGTCTCCAGGGGCTCGCTCGCGCGCGGCCCGTCCCAGGTGCCGAGCCGCGTCATCTCGCGCCGCACGGCGTGGACGTCGGGCAGGGCGAACCGGCCGCCGTCGTCGGTGCCCGCGGCGTCGGCGACCGCGTCGGCCAGCATGTGCAGCACCCGCGCGTCGGTGGGCGCCAGGGTGCGGGTCATCTGCTCCGGCTTGAGCGCGGCCTCGAACAGGCGGGCCCTGCCTTCCCAGGTGAGGAAGGCACCGGACTTCTCGGTGACGGAGGCGACCGGGAAGACCACCGCCGCGTGGGCGGTGACCGCGCTCGGCCGCAGTTCGAGGCTGACCACGAAGGCGCCTTCGAGGGCCTGGCGGGCCCGCGCCGGGTCCGGCAGGTCGGCCGGGTCGACGCCCGCGACGAGCAGCGCGCCCAGTTCGCCGGTGACGGCGGCCTCGACGATCTGTCCGGTGTCGCGGCCGTAGCGGTGCGGAAGTTCGCGTACGCCCCAGGCGCCGGCGACCTCGTCGCGGGCGCGCGGGTCGGTGGCCGGGCGGCCGCCGGGCAGCAGCGACGGGAGCGCGCCCGCCTCCACCGCGCCGCGCTCGCCGGCCCGGCGCGGGATCCACACCAGTTCGGCGCCGGTGGCGGAGGCCGCGCGCACCGCGGCGGTCAGCGCGCCGGGCACGCCCGCGAGCCGCTCACCCACGATGAGGACGGCGCCCGGGGAGCGCAGGGCCTCGGCCGCCTTCGCGCCGTCGTCGTCGAGGCCGACGCCGCCCGCGAGCGCGTCGAGCCACTCGGTCTCGGTGCCGGGCGCGGCGGGCAGCAGGGTGCCGCCCGCCTTCGCGAGGCCCCGCGTCATGTGGGTGGCGAGCGAGAAGGTGCGCTGGCCGTGCTTGCGCCAGGCCTTGCGCAGCCGCAGGAAGACGCCGGGCGCCTCCTCCTCGGACTCGAAGCCCACCAGGAGGACGGCCGGTGCCTGTTCCACGGAGGCGTAGGTCGCGCCCCGCCCGTCGAGGTCACGGCCCCGGCCGGCGACGCGGGCCGCCAGGAAGTCGGCCTCCTCCGCGGAGTGCGTCCGGGCCCGGAAGTCGATGTCGTTGGTGTCGAGGACGGTCCGGGCGAACTTGGCGTAGGCGTACGCGTCCTCGACGGTGAGCCGTCCGCCGACGAGGACTCCGGCCCGGCCGCGCGCGGCGGCGAGCCCGGTGGCCGCGGCCTCCAGCGCCTCGGGCCAGCTCGCCGGTTCGAGCACGCCCTCGGCGTTGCGCACCAGCGGCGTGGTCAGCCGGTCGTGCTGCTGTCCGTACCGGAAGCCGAACCTGCCCTTGTCGCAGATCCACTCCTCGTTGACCTCGGGGTCCTCCGCCGCGAGGCGGCGCATGACCTTGCCGCGCCGGTGGTCGGTGCGGGTCGCGCAGCCGCCCGCGCAGTGCTCGCACACCGAGGGCGACGACACCAGGTCGAAGGGGCGGGAGCGGAAGCGGTACGCCGCCGAGGTCAGCGCGCCGACCGGGCAGATCTGGATGGTGTTGCCGGAGAAGTACGACTCGAACGGGTCGCCCTCGCCGGTGCCGACCTGCTGGAGCGCGCCCCGCTCGATCAGCTCGATCATCGGGTCGCCGGCGATCTGGTTGGAGAAGCGGGTGCAGCGCGCGCACAGCACGCAGCGCTCGCGGTCCAGGAGCACCTGGGTGGAGATCGGGACCGGCTTCTCGTAGGTGCGCTTGTGGCCCTCGAAGCGCGAGTCCGCGGAGCCGACCTGCATCGCCTGGTTCTGCAGGGGGCATTCGCCGCCCTTGTCGCAGACCGGGCAGTCCAACGGGTGGTTGATCAGGAGGAGTTCCATCACCCCGCGCTGGGCCTTCTCGGCGACCGGCGAGGAGAGCTGGGACTTGACCACCATGCCGTCGGTGCAGGTGATGGTGCAGGACGCCATCGGCTTGCGCTGGCCCTCGACCTCGACGATGCACTGGCGGCAGGCGCCGGCCGGGTCGAGCAGGGGGTGGTCGCAGAACCGCGGGATCTCGATGCCGAGCTGTTCGGCGGCGCGGATCACCAGAGTGCCCTTGGGGACGCTGATGCCGACGCCGTCGATGGTCAGCGAGACGAGATCCTCCGGCGGCACGGCCGCCTCGCCGCCCCCGGAGGAAGCGCTACTCGTCGTCACAGTCATGCGTTCACCTCCGTGCTGTCGTCCGCCCAGGCCGTGGACCTGGCGGGGTCGAAGGGGCAGCCCTTGCCCGTGATGTGCCGCTCGTACTCGTCGCGGAAGTACTTGAGCGAAGAGAAGATCGGCGAGGCGGCGCCGTCGCCGAGCGCGCAGAACGACTTGCCGTTGATGTTGTCGGCGATGTCGTTCAGCTTGTCGAGGTCGTCCATCGAGCCCTTGCCGGCCTCGATGTCGCGGAGCAACTGGACCAGCCAGTAGGTCCCTTCACGGCAGGGCGTGCACTTGCCGCAGGACTCGTGGGCGTAGAACTCGGTCCAGCGGGTGACGGCCCGCACCACGCAGGTCGTCTCGTCGAAGCACTGGAGCGCCTTGGTGCCGAGCATCGAGCCGGCCGCGCCCACACCCTCGTAGTCGAGGGCCACGTCGAGGTGCTCGTCGGTGAACATCGGGGTGGAGGAGCCGCCCGGCGTCCAGAACTTGAGCCGGTGGCCCTTGCGCATCCCGCCGCTCATGTCGAGCAGCTGGCGCAGGGTGATGCCCAGCGGCGCCTCGTACTGGCCGGGGCTCGTGACGTGCCCGCTGAGCGAGTACAGCGTGAAACCCGGGGACTTCTCGCTGCCCATCGACTTGAACCAGTCCTTGCCCCGGTTCAGGATCGCGGGAACCGACGCGATGGATTCGACGTTGTTCACCACAGTGGGGCACGCGTACAGACCGGCCACCGCGGGGAAGGGGGGCCGGAGCCGGGGCTGGCCGCGACGGCCTTCGAGGGAGTCCAGGAGCGCGGTCTCCTCGCCGCAGATGTACGCGCCGGCGCCCGCGTGCACGGTGAGTTCGAGGTCGAGGCCGCTGCCGAGGATGTCCTTGCCGAGGAAGCCCGCCTCGTACGCCTCGCGCACGGCCTCGTGCAGCCGCCGCAGTACGGGGACGACTTCGCCGCGCAGGTAGATGAAGGCGTGCGAGGAGCGGATCGCGTAGCAGGCGATCACGATGCCCTCGATGAGGGAGTGCGGGTTGGCGAACAGGAGCGGGATGTCCTTGCAGGTCCCGGGCTCCGATTCGTCGGCGTTGACGACGAGGTAGTGCGGCTTGCCGTCGCCCTGCGGGATGAACTGCCACTTCATCCCGGTGGGGAAGCCGGCGCCGCCGCGGCCGCGCAGACCGGAGTCCTTGACGTACGCGATGAGGTCGTCCGGGGTCATGGCGAGTGCCTTGCGCAGGCCCTCGTAGCCGTCGTGGCGCCGGTAGGTGTCCAGGGTCCACGAATCGGGCTGGTCCCAGAAGGCGGAGAGGACGGGTGCCAGGAGCTTCTCCGGGCTTCCGTTCCCGTTGCCTTCGATCTCGGTGGCCAAGGTCATCACTTCCCCTCCTCGGAGACCGGGCCCGCCGGGTGCTCGGGGTCGGACGCCGAGGTCTGCTGCGGTGCGTCGTGCGAGCTCAAGTGGTGCGAGCCCGGCTGGGGTCGGTCCTGCGGCTCCTGGCCGCCGCGCGGGTGCACCACGCGTGCGCCCGGTGTCTCGCCCTTGGCGAGCCGCAGCCCGGCGAGCGAGGCGGGGCCTGCGCCGCCGGTCGCGGCCACGGCGCCGGGGCGCTCGTCGGGGAAGCCGGCGAGGATCCGCGCGGTCTCCTTGTACGTGCACAGGGGGGCGCCCCGGGTCGGTTCGACGGGGCGGCCGGCGCGCAGGTCGTCGACGAGACGCTTGGCGCTCTCGGGGTCCTGGTTGTCGAAGAACTCCCAGTTGACCATCACGACGGGCGCGAAGTCGCAGGCCGCGTTGCACTCGATGTGTTCGAGCGTGACCTTGCCGTCGTCGGTCGTCTCGTTGTTGCCGACGCCCAGATGGCTCTTCAGCTCGTCGAAGATGGCGTCGCCGCCCATCACCGCGCAGAGCGTGTTGGTGCAGACGCCGACCTGGTACTCGCCGGACGGCTTGCGCCGGTACATGGAGTAGAAGGTGGCGACCGCGGTGACCTCGGCCGTCGTCAGCTCCAGGAGCTCCGCGCAGAAGGCCATGCCGGTGCGCGAGACGAATCCCTCCTCCGCCTGGCAGAGGTGGAGCAGCGGCAGTAGCGCGGAGCGGCTGTCGGGGTAGCGGGCGACGATCTCCTTGCCGTCCGCTACGAGCCGGGCGCGTACATCGGCCGGGTAGTCGGGCGCGGGCAGTTGGGGCATGCCCAATTGGATGTCGGTCACCGGTCGACGCCTCCCATCACGGGGTCGATGGACGCGACGGCGACGATGACGTCGGCGACCTGGCCGCCCTCGCACATCGCCGCCATGGCCTGGAGGTTGGTGAAGGACGGGTCGCGGAAGTGGACCCGGTAGGGGCGGGTGCCGCCGTCGGAGACGACGTGCACGCCGAGTTCGCCCTTGGGCGATTCGACGGCCGTGTAGGCCTGGCCCGCCGGCACCCGGAACCCCTCGGTCACCAGCTTGAAGTGGTGGATGAGGGACTCCATCGAGGTGCCCATGATCTGCTTGATGTGGTCGAGCGAGTTGCCGAGTCCGTCCGGGCCGAGCGCGAGCTGCGCGGGCCAGGCGATCTTCTTGTCCTCGACCATCACCGGGCCGGGCTCCAGGCGGTCCAGGCACTGCTCGACGATCCTGAGCGACTGGCGCATCTCTTCGAGGCGGACCAGGAAGCGGCCGTAGGAGTCGCAGGTGTCGGTGGTGGGGACGTCGAACTCGTAGTTCTCGTAGCCGCAGTACGGGTCGGTCTTGCGCAGGTCGTGCGGAAGACCGGCGGAGCGCAGGATCGGGCCGGTGGCGCCGAGCGCCATGCAGCCGGTGAGGTCGAGGTAGCCGACATCCTGCATGCGGGCCTTGAAGATGGGGTTGCCGGTGGCGAGCTTGTCGTACTCCGGCAGGTTCTTCTTCATGGTCTTCACGAACTCGCGGAGCTGGTCCACGGCGCCCGCCGGCAGGTCCTGGGCGAGGCCGCCGGGGCGGATGAACGCGTGGTTCATGCGCAGGCCGGTGATCAACTCGTAGAGGTCGAGGATGAGTTCGCGGTCGCGGAAACCGTAGATCATGATCGTGGTCGCGCCGAGCTCCATGCCGCCGGTGGCGATGCACACCAGGTGCGAGGAGAGCCGGTTGAGCTCCATGAGCAGGACGCGGATGACCGAGGCCCGGTCGGGGATCTGCTCGGTGATGCCGAGGAGCTTCTCGACGCCGAGGCAGTACGCCGTCTCGTTGAAGAACGGCGTCAGGTAGTCCATGCGCGTGACGAAGGTGGTGCCCTGCGTCCAGGTGCGGAATTCGAGGTTCTTCTCGATGCCGGTGTGGAGATAACCGATTCCGCAGCGGGCCTCGGTGACGGTCTCGCCCTCGATCTCCAGGATCAGCCGGAGCACGCCGTGCGTGGAGGGGTGCTGGGGGCCCATGTTGACGACGATGCGCTCGTCGTCGGCCTTGGCCGCGGACTGGACGACGTCGTCCCAGTCGCCACCGGTGACCGTATATACGGTCCCCTCGGTGGTCTCCCTGGCCGAAGCGTGCGACGTTCCGTTCGAAGTGGACATCAGGTGTACGACCTCCGCTGGTCCGGAGCCGGGATCTGGGCGCCCTTGTACTCGACCGCGATGCCGCCGAGGGGGTAGTCCTTGCGCTGCGGGAAGCCCTGCCAGTCGTCCGGCATCATGATCCGGGTGAGCGACGGGTGGCCGTCGAAGACGAGACCGAAGAAGTCGTAGGTCTCGCGCTCGTGCCAGTCGTTGGTCGGGTAGACCTCGACGAGCGAGGGGACGTGGGGGTCGCTGTCCGGAGCGCTCACTTCGAGCCGGATGAGCCGGCCGTGGGTGAGCGAGCGCAGGTGGTAGACGGCGTGCAGCTCGCGCCCCTTGTCCCCGAGGAAGTGGACGCCGCTGACGCCCGTACAGAGCTCGAAGCGCAGGGCGGGGTCGTCGCGCAGGGTGCGGGCGACGCGGACGAGGTGCTCGCGCGCGACGTGGAAGGTGAGCTCGCCGCGGTCGACGACCGTCTTCTCGATGGCGTTCTCGGGGAGCAGGTCCTGCTCCTCCAGGGCGCCTTCGAGTTCGTCGGCGACCTCGTCGAACCAGCCGCCGTAGGGGCGCGAGGTGGCACCGGGCAGGGTGACGGTCTTGATGACGCCGCCGTAGCCGCTGGTGTCACCGCCGTCGGCCGCGCCGAACATGCCCTTGCGTACGCCGATGACGTCGCCGGTGTTCCCGCGCGGGGCGGGCACGCCGTTCTGTTCGGGGGTGTCCGGAGTTTCGGGAGAGCTCACCGCAGCAGCCCCTTCATCTCAATGGTGGGGAGCGCCTTGAGGGCCGCGTCCTCGGCCTCGCGGGCCGCTTCCACCTGATTGACCCCGAGCTTGGAGCCCTGGATCTTCTGGTGGAGCTTGAGGATCGCGTCGATCAGCATCTCGGGGCGGGGTGGGCAACCGGGCAGATAGATATCAACCGGAACAATGTGGTCAACGCCCTGAACAATTGCGTAATTGTTGAACATTCCGCCCGATGAGGCGCAAACCCCCATGGAAATGACCCACTTGGGGTTGGGCATCTGGTCGTAGACCTGCCGCAGGACCGGCGCCATCTTCTGGCTGACCCGGCCGGCCACGATCATCAGGTCGGCCTGGCGCGGGGAGCCGCGGAAGACCTCCATGCCGAACCGGGCCAGGTCGTAGCGGCCCGCACCCGTCGTCATCATCTCGATGGCGCAGCAGGCGAGGCCGAAGGTGGCGGGGAAGACGGACGCCTTGCGCACCCAGCCCGCGGCCTGCTCAACAGTGGTCAGTACGAAGCCGCTAGGCAGTTTCTCTTCGAGTCCCATAGGTGCCCCTCAGCCCCTCAGTCCCATTCCAGACCGCCGCGCCGCCACACATACGCGTAGGCGACGAAGACGGTGAGCACGAAGAGCAGCATCTCCACGAGCCCGAAAAGCCCCAGGGCGTCGAAGGTGACCGCCCAGGGGTAGAGGAAGACGATCTCGATGTCGAAGACGATGAAGAGCATCGCCGTCAGGTAGTACTTGATCGGGAAGCGACCGCCGCCGGCCGGCGTGGGAGTGGGTTCGATGCCGCACTCGTACGCCTCAAGTTTGGCCCGGTTGTACCTTTTTGGGCCGATAAGCGTGGCCATGACCACGGAAAAGATCGCAAACCCTGCCCCGAGGGCGCCGAGCACGAGGATGGGCGCGTAGGCATTCACGCTCCTCGCTCCTTCCAGTCGTCCTTGACCGTTGGACCGCACAGCGGGCTCTGCGAACGCCTCGCCATTCCTTCATGCCGCGCGAAGATCGCGTACATGTGAGGCAGTTCACAAGCCCGACTGCCCCGCATCCTATGCCCGGCGGTCTGTGATCTGCGACACGGGGTACGACAACGCCTTTGTGATCTCCACCACCTGACGAAGGATCATGAAGTCGGATGAGCGGTGATCTTCATACGCGAAGCGCCTGAGTGATCACGAGACGTGACATTCGATGGTGTTACCGCTGGTCGGCGACGGTCTGGCATTATCAAGAGATGTGCGCTACAGGCAAATTGGCGATGGATGCGCGTCAGTGGTAGGCGGTCCCCGCTCACCCATGAGAGGGACTTCGCCGCCCAAAGGTGGACGCGTGCACACGTTCACGAGACCCGCACGCTCGCCACGGTCGGCCGGATCCCTTCACACTGTGACCTGCGTCACGCAGCAACGGTCGTGGAATCAACGGGGCTTGGCCATCGACGTGAGGGGATGGTAAGCGCCGGGCAATTCGGGCGTTTCATGGAAAACGCATGATCACAGCCCTGAAAGCACCTGCCGGGTTTGTCCGTTACGGCGTCAATAAACGCCGTCACGAAGCGGATTCACCGCTTCCATGGCCAACTGTGGCGCAGCACACGTTTCTTGAAGGGAACCCTGAACCCCTGATAGCGGTTATTCCCATGTCCCACACCGCTCACATACCCAGCCACCGGAAGCCCCGCCGCAGCGCCTCGAAGGTCTCGCTCCGGGCCGGAGTTGCCGGTGGCGTACTCAGCACCATCGCGCTGGCAGGTGCGGCCGCCCCGGCCATCGCCGCCCAGCCGGTCACCGAGACCATCGAGATGCCCACGCTGACCGGTGACCTCGCGACCACCGCGGCCGCTTCCGCCCAGGCCACCAAGGCAGTTGCCGCCGACCTCCAGCTCCAGGCCGCTCAGGACGCCGCAGCGTCCACCGCCGCCAAGGACGCCAAGAAGGCCAAGGACGACGCCGAGGCCAAGGCCGCCGAAGCCAAGGCGAAGGCCGAAGCCGAGGCCAAGGCGAAGGCCGACGCCGCCGAGCGCGCCTCCCGCTCCGCCGAGCGCACCACGCTCAAGTCGGCCTCGACCGCCGCGTCCACCGGCACGACCTCGTTCAAGTCGTCCAACGCCACGGGCTCCGCCGCCGCCATCGTGAACTTCGCCCTGGCCCAGGTCGGCAAGGCGTACGTCTCCGGCGCCACCGGCTCCAGCGCGTACGACTGCTCGGGTCTCGTGCAGGCCGCCTACCGCCAGGTCGGCGTCGACCTGCCGCGCGTCTCGCAGGACCAGTCGGCCACCGGCACCGAGGTGTCGCTGTCCAACCTCCAGCCGGGCGACATCCTTTACTGGGGCGGCAAGGGCTCCGCGTACCACGTGGCGATCTACGTGGGCGGCGGCAACTTCGTCGGCGCGCAGAACCCCTCCACCGGCGTCGTCGAGCGCAGCCTGGACTGGGACTCCCCCTCGGGCGCCGTCCGCGTTCTCTGAGGCGCACAGCAGCCTTCTGAGCCGTACAAGCACCGCCTGCAAGGGCCGTTACTCCCCCGCTCGGGAGCGACGGCCCTTCGGCATGCCCGGAATTGTTGAACTCTGCCCGTATCCGGGCAGCATCCCCTGTCAGGGGGTGGGCGCATGGACGAGCAGGCGCGGGACGACGCGGAACCGCGGGCCTATGAGGTCTACGCCGACGGGCTCGGCATGTTCGCCGCGATCGGCATCGTGTTCATGGTGCTCGGCCTGTGGATGCTGACCGGCATCCGCCCCTGGCAGGGCCCCGTCGACTGGTCGAAGCTCGCCTTCGGTTGGGGCTTCGCGCTGTTCGTCATCGGCGCCGGGGCGTTCCTGGTCGTCGCCTGCGTGTACGGGGCGCTGCGCCCCGTCATCCGGGCGGACGAGGCGGGCATACATCTGGCCGGCCGGTTCGACGCGCCCTGGTCGCAGGTGCGGGAGATCGAGGTCGGAACCGTCGCGATCTGGGAGATCGGCGACGAAGGCACCGCAGGCGGCTACGAGCACCACCGCGCGGTGTGGGTGACGCTGCACGACGGCAGGCGCCACGAGTACGTGGCGCGCCGCCAGGGCGGCGGGCTCTCGCCGGACGAACTCCGCACCGGTCTGTCCCGGTTCGCCGGAGAGGTCCCGGTCCGCTGGACGGACGAGGTGGAGCGGCGCAGCTGAGCGGCGCGCGCGGCGGCCGATGGGTTTGACGGTGACCGGGGGTCAGAATGCGGTGAGTGCCCCTTCGAACCCGCTGAACCCGCAGCACCCGCTGAACCCGCAGCACCCGCTGAACTTGCAGAATCCGCTGAGCCCGCAGAAGCAGCAGAAATCGAGGCCCCCGATGCGCACCCTGATCAGCACCGCGTTCATCTCGCTCGACGGCGTCGTGGAGGCCCCGGGCGGCGAGCCCGGTTACCGCAACGCCGGATGGACCTTCAAGGACGTCGAGTTCCTGCCCGAGGCGTTCGAGATCAAGGGCCGCGAGCAGGAGGAGGCCACCGCGATGCTCCTCGGCCGCGCCAGTTACGAGGCGTTCAGCCCGGTGTGGCCCGCTATGGAGGAGTTCGCCGGTTACAAGGCGATGCCGAAGTACGTCGTCTCCACCACCCTCACGGAGGGCGACCTGGTGGCGGACTGGGGCGAGACGACGATCCTGCGCTCACTCGACGAGGTGGCCGCCCTGAAGCGGACCGAGGGCGGCCCGGTCATCGTGCACGGCAGCGCCGCCCTGAACCACGCGCTGTCCGACGCCGGCCTGATCGACCGTTACCACCTGCTGGTCTTCCCCCTCCTGCTCGGCGCGGGCAAGCGCCTGTTCAGCACGGCGGACAAGGACACCCAGCGGCTGCGTCTCGTGGAACACGAGGCGTACGCGAACGGGCTCCAGAAGAACGTCTTCGACGTGCTCGGCACCGCGTAGCCGGCTGTCCGCACGGAGTCCGCGTGGCGGAAGGGTGGACGGGTGAGAGTCCGGACCGGGTATGCGGCGTGGATCGTGGGCGTGGCGCAGTTCTTCGTCGTCCACGGGATCGCCCAGTCGGCGTGGGCCAGACCGTACAGCTGGGCCCGGAACAACATCAGCGACCTGACCAACGCCCACTGTGCGGTGCGTTCCGATCCCAATCCGCGCTACATCTGTTCCCCCGAACACGGCCTGATGAGCGGTGCGTTCGTGGCCCTGGGGGTGCTGCTCGTGGTGGGCGCCGCCCTGACCGGCGGTCCGCTCTGGCGCGCGAGCCGGTCCGCCGCCGCGGCCCGGCTGCTGCTCGTGACCGCAGGCGTCGGATACGTGCTGGCCGGTGTGGTCCCCGCCGACGTCGACCGGGGCAGGCACGTCCTGGGCGCCCTGCTCGTCATGGCGGCCGGCAACATCGGCCTCGTGGTGGCCGGGTCCGGCCTCGGGGACCACGTACCGGCACCCCTGCGGTGGGGCACCGGCCTGCTGGGAGCCGCGGCGCTCACCGCGACCGGCCTGTGCTTCTCCCGCCACTACCTGATGCTCGGCATGGGCGGCATGGAACGCGCCGCCGCCTTCCCCCTCCTGCTCTGGGCGTCGGCCGCCGGCGTCCTGGGCATCGCCGCGTCCCGACCGGCCGGCCGCTCGGGACCGGCCGGCGGCGCGGTCAGGCCTTCGGGGCCACCTTCGACAGGCCGTTGATGATGCGGTCCATCGCGTCGCCGCCCGTCGGGTCGGTCAGGTTGGCCAGCATCTTCAGGGTGAACTTCATCAGGAGCGGGTGGGTGAGGCCGCGCTGGGTGGCGATCTTCATGACCTTCGGGTTGCCGATGAGCTTCACGAAGGCGCGGCCCAGCGTGTAGTAGCCGCCGTACGTGTCCTTGAGGATCTTCGGGTAGGCGTGCAGGGCCAGTTCCCGCTGAGACGGGGTCGCGCGGGCGTGGGCCTGGACGATGACGTCCGCGGCGATCTGTCCCGATTCCATCGCGTACGCGATGCCCTCGCCGTTGAACGGGTTGACCAGGCCGCCCGCGTCACCGACGAGCAGCAGGCCCTTGGTGTAGTGCGGCTGGCGGTTGAAGGCCATGGGGAGGGCGGCGCCGCGGATCGGGCCCGTCATGTTCTCCGGGGTGTAGCCCCAGTCCTCCGGCATGGACGCGCACCACGCCTTGAGGATCTCGCGCCAGTCGAGCTCCTTGAAGGCGGACGAGGAGTTGAGGATGCCGAGGCCGACGTTGGACGTGCCGTCGCCCATGCCGAAGATCCAGCCGTACCCCGGCAGCAGCCGCTCCTGCGGGCCGCGCCGGTCCCAGAGTTCGAGCCAGGACTCCAGGTAGTCGTCGTCGTGGCGGGGCGAGGTGAAGTAGGTCCGTACGGCGACGCCCATCGGGCGGTCCTCGCGCCGGTGCAGGCCCATCGCGAGGGAGAGCCGCGTCGAGTTGCCGTCCGCGGCGACCACGAGCGGGGCGTGGAAGGTGACCGGGGTCTTCTCCTCGCCGAGCTTGGCGTTGACGCCGGTGATGCGGCCGGTGCGCTCGTCCACGATCGGGGCGCCGACGTTGCAGCGCTCGTACAGCCGCGCGCCGGCCTTCTGCGCCTGCCGGGCGAGCTGCTCGTCGAAGTCGTCGCGCTTGCGGACGAGTCCGTAGTCCGGGTACGAGGCGAGGTCCGGCCAGTCGAGCTGGAGGCGGACGCCGCCGCCGATGATCCGCAGCCCCTTGTTGCGCAGCCAGCCGGCTTCCTCGGAGATGTCGATCCCCATGGAGACGAGCTGCTTGGTGGCGCGCGGGGTCAGCCCGTCGCCGCACACCTTCTCGCGCGGGAAGGCGGTCTTCTCCAGGAGCAGCACGTCGAGTCCGGCCTTGGCCAGGTAGTACGCGGTCGTCGAACCGGCCGGGCCGGCGCCGACGACGATCACGTCCGCGGTGTGTTCGGAGAGCGGCTCGGTCACAGCGGGATCTCCCGAAGACTCGAATTTGCGTGCCGAGAAGCACAGGACATGTGCAGTCTATGGGTGGCCGTTGATCGACATCGCGAAGGGTTGCCCCCGCCATGAGCTCTGTGTCCCCCGAGTCCGCCGTACCGCGCACGTCCCTGCCGGTGGTCCGGCTGCGCGTGCCCACCGAGGAGGACGCGTACGCCTGGCACCGGGTGTTCGACGACCCGGACGTGATGGAGTTCCACGGCGGCCGCACGGCCGAGGTCTCGGTCTACGAGGAGCTGACCGCCCGCCAGCGCAAGCACGATGCCGAACACGGCTTCTGTCTGTGGACGTTGCTGGACGAGGACGACGAGGTCATCGGCTTCACCGGCGCGCAGCCGTGGCCGCTGGACGACTGGGGCCCGGTCGGCGAGATCGAGATCGGCTGGCGCCTGGCCCGCACCCACTGGGGCCGCGGCTACGCGACGGCGGCGGCCCACGCCACCCTGCCCCGGGTCCGCGCCGCGGGCGTCCCGCGCGTGGTGGCGATGGTCCATCCCCGCAACACACGTTCGGTGGCGGTGACAGAACGCCTCGGGATGACCCGGTCCACGACCTACCCGTCGGCGAAGCTCGGTGTGGACGTGCTGTGCTTCGGGCTTGAGTTGGACGCCTGAGCACCCCGGGAACGCAGGCGCCCCCGCCGGGCGGGGGCGGTGGTCCGGGTTCGGGGTGGCGCGACCGGTCGCCCCGGGCCGGCGGGGCTACGGCTTGAAGCCCCGGTGGAGGGCCACGACGCCGCCCGTCAGGTTGCGCCAGGCCACCTTCGACCAGCCCGCTCCCTGGAGGCGCGCCGCCAGGGCGTCCTGGGCGGGCCAGGCGCGGATGGACTCCGCGAGGTAGACGTACGCCTCCGGGTTGGAGGAGACCGCCGTCGCGACCGGCGGCAGCGCGCGCATCAGGTACTCCGTGTACACCGTCCGGAACGGCTTCCACGTCGGCTGCGAGAACTCGCAGATCACGACGCGCCCGCCCGGCTTGGTCACCCGGTACATCTCGCGCAGCGCCACGTCCGTGTCCTGCACGTTGCGCAGCCCGAAGGAGATCGTCACCGCGTCGAACGTGTCGTCGCGGAACGGCAGCTTCGTCGCGTCGCCCGCCGTAAACGGCATGTGCGGCTGGCGCTCCTTGCCGACCTTGAGCATGCCGAGTGAGAAGTCGCACGGCACGGTGTACGCCCCGGCCGCGGCGAAGGGCTGCGAGGACGTGGCCGTGCCGGCCGCCAGGTCGAGCACCTTCTGTGCGGGGCGCGCGTCGACCGCCTTCGCGACCTCCTTGCGCCACAGCCGCGTCTGCCCGAGGGAGAGCACGTCGTTGGTGAGGTCGTAGTGTGCCGCGACGTCGTCGAACATCGAGGCGACTTCGTGCGGCTGCTTGTCCAGGGATGCGCGGGTCACGCTTCCCATTCAAGCAGCACGCGACGGAGCCCCGGGCGCCCGGCCCCGACCGGCACGGCGCAGCCACGTACATTCTCCTTTCGGTGCCACGGGGGCGCACATTCACGAGAGCGGGAGCACACGACGATGCGGAGTTTCCTGAGAGTGCCGGCGGGGGCGGCGGCCGGTGTCCTGGCCGCACTGGTGTGCGCGGGGTGCTCCGCGGGGCCGACCGCCCCGGACGCCCCGAAGGCACAGGGCACCCCGGCCGCGGCCGGCCCGCTGACCACCACCTACTCCCCCTACGTCAGCGCCACCACCGCCGCGCCGACCGACGCCATCGGCTCCCCCGCCGTCTACAACCTGGCCTTCGTGATCGCCCACGGCTCCACGTGCCGCGCGGTGTGGGACGACGACACCGCGATCGTGGACCAGGACGTCAAGGACCGGGCCGTCGCGCTGAGGAAGTCGGGCGCCGCGGTACGGGTGTCGTTCGGCGGGCAGGCCGGCAAGGAACTCGCGCTCACCTGCCGCACCCCGGCCCAGCTCGCCGCCGCCTACGCCACGGCGCTCGACGCGGCCGGCGCCGCCGAGGCGGACTTCGACATCGAGGGCGCGGCCCTGACCGACCCGGCCGCCCTGACCCGGCGCGCCGAGGCGATCGCCCTGCTCCAGAAGGAGCGCGCCCTGAAGGTGACGTTCACGCTCGCCGCGATGCCGACGGGGCTGACGCCCGAGGCGACGGCGCTGCTCACGTCGGCCAGGGCGCACGGGGTGACGGTCTCGGCCGTCAACGTCATGGCGATGAACTACGGCACGTCGTTCGGCGCGGACATGGGCGACTACGCGGTGGCGGCGGCGACCGCCGCGCAGGCCCAGCTCAAGCAGGTGCTCGGGCTCTCCGACCGCGCGGCCTGGCAGCGGCTCGGAATCACGCCGATGATCGGCGTCAACGACGTCAAGGGCGAGACGTTCACGCTCGACGACGCCGCGAAGGTGCGGACGTTCGCGCGGGACAAGGGGGTCGGGCGGGTGTCCATGTGGGTGTCGTACCGCGATCAGAAGTGCGCGGACGGCGTCGACTCGACGGTGGCGCAAGCCAGTTGCAGCGGCGTGGACCAGGCACCGGGCGCCTTCGCGAAGGCGCTCTCGAAGAGCTGACCGGGGCCGAACGGGGCCGGGGCCGACGCTAGCGGCGCCGGTGCAGGAGCCGGCCGCCGATGACGGTGGCCACGCACGTCCCCGCGCCCTCCGCGGCGAGAGCCGCCTCGTCGCGGACCGCGAAGACCGCGAACCGGGCCGGCCCGCCCACCGCGAGCGGCGCCCGGAAGGCGTCGGCGGGCTCCGTGGCGGCGAACGGGTCGAGGAGCGCGGGGCCCTCGGCCGCGGCGCCCGGCAGGAGCTCAAGTCCCGCCCGGTGCACGGCGGTTCGTACCGACGGGGTGGCCAGCGGGCCCGTCACCGCGACCACGCCGTGCGCGAGGTGCCCCGGCGGGACTCGCCCGGCGCGAGTGCGGCGAGCGCGGCCCCGGTGAGCGGCTCGCCGCCCAGCTCGTCGAGTTCGAAGGGGTCGTCGGGGAAGTACGTGTGCTCCAGGAGGGCCGCGCCGTGCCGGTTGACCAGGCCGGGCGTGAGCACGCCGGGCCAGCGGCGCAGGCGGGCGGCGGGATGCGCGTCCGCCACGTCCTCGTACGGCGCGATCATCGCGATCCGGTCGCCGTCGACGAGGACCGCGCCGCCCGGGACCGGCGCGCGGTCCCCGGGCAGCAGCAGCTCGGCGGCGTGGATCGTCAACACCTCGGGATCACGGCCTCAGTTGGAGGCGAGGAGCTTGAGCTCCGGGTGCGCGGTGCCGCCGGCGAGCGCGGTGGAGGAGATGTGCGACTGGACGCGCGTGTCGACCGGGTCGTTGGCCGGGTCGTCGTGCACGACGAGGTGCTCGTAGGTGGTGGCGCGCTGGGCGGGCACCCGGTCCGCCTTGCGGATCATGTCGATCATCTCGATGAGGTTGGAGCGGTGCTTGGCACCGGCCGACGAGACGACGTTCTCCTCCAGCATGACCGAGCCCAGGTCGTCGGCGCCGTAGTGCAGCGAAAGCTGGCCGGCCTCCTTGCCCGTGGTCAGCCAGGAACCCTGGATGTGGGCGACGTTGTCGAGGAAGATCCGCGCGATGGCGATCATGCGCAGGTACTCGAAGATGGTCGCCTGGGTGCGGCCCTTGAGGTGGTTGTTCTCGGGCTGGTAGGTGTACGGGATGAACGCGCGGAAGCCGCCCGTACGGTCCTGTACGTCGCGGATCATGCGCAGGTGCTCGATGCGCTCGGCGTTGGTCTCGCCGGTGCCCATGAGCATGGTGGACGTCGACTCGACGCCGAGGCCGTGCGCGGTCTCCATGATCTCCAGCCACCGCTCGCCGGACTCCTTGAGCGGGGCGATCGCCTTGCGCGGGCGCTCGGGGAGGATCTCGGCGCCGGCGCCGGCGAAGGAGTCGAGCCCGGCGGCGTGGATGCGGCTGATGGCCTCCTCCACGCTCACCTTGGAGATGCGGGCCATGTGCTCGACCTCGGAGGCGCCGAGGGAGTGGATGACCAGCTGGGGGTAGGCCTTCTTGATCGCCGAGAAGTGCTCTTCGTAGTACTCGACGCCGTAGTCGGGGTGGTGTCCGCCCTGGAACATGATCTGCGTGCCGCCGAGCTCCACGGTCTCCGCGCAGCGGCGCAGGATGTCGTCGAGGTCGCGGGTCCAGCCCTTGTCGGTGTCCTTGGGGGCGGCGTAGAAGGCGC
Organism: Streptomyces sp. NBC_00083; assembly: GCF_026343295.1. Classification (GTDB taxonomy): domain Bacteria; phylum Actinomycetota; class Actinomycetes; order Streptomycetales; family Streptomycetaceae; genus Streptomyces. Next base: position 99,475 of record NZ_JAPELY010000002.1, on the reverse strand, counting down.
AGAACTTGCACGCCGTCACGCAGACGTTCGTGTAGTTGATGTTCCGCTCGATGATGTACGTCGCGATGTGCTCGGTGCCGGCGTACCGGCGGCGGCGCACCGCGTCGGCGGCGGAGCCGAGCGCGTGCAGCGGCGCGGAGCGGTACAGGTCGAGCGCTTCCTCGGGGGTGATCCGCCCACCCTCGGCGGCGCGGTCGAGAACGGACTGGAGATCGGCCTTCTCAGTCACCGGGGGGTGTCCCTTTCGGAAGGGTTACGGGCGGACCGATCCAGCGTACGCCAGCGGGCGTCCCCCGCTGATCGGGGGCTGTGACCCGGCCTCAGGCGGCGGCCGCGCCGAGCAGCAGCCCGCCGAAGGCTCCGGCGATCAGGAACGGGCCGAGCGGGAACGCCGCCTTGCGGTCCGCCCGGCGCAGCAGCAGGAGTCCGAGTCCGTACAGCGCGCCCAGGACGAGCCCGAGCAACGCCCCGGAGAACAGGCACGGCCACCCGTACCACCCGAGCATCACGCCGAGCCCAAGCGCGAGTTTCACGTCGCCGAAGCCGAGGCCCGCCGGGTTGATGAGGAACAGCACCCCGTATCCGCCGCCGAGCGCGAGCCCGCCGAGCAGGGCGGTGGACCAGGAGCCGGCGTGGTGCGGGGCGAGCGCGGCGAGCCCGAGCAGCGCGGCGGCGGCGCCGGCCAGCGCGAAGGTCAGGGCGTCGGGCAGCCGGCGCACCGCGAGGTCGACGAGGCAGAGCAGCACGGTGAGCGGGGCGAGCAGCAGCCAGACCACGAGTTCGGGCCGGGGCCCGGTGGCGGCGGCGAGGGCGGCGCAGAGGGACGCGGTGCCGAGGGCGGTGGCCTCCGGCCGTCCGTAGCGGCCCCGCCCTTCGCACCGCCCGCACCGGGCGGCCCCGAGCAGCCCTCCGCCCGAGCCGCCGAGCGGGTGTCCGGCGGGGCAGTCGGTGCGCCAGGGCTCCCCGGGTTCGACGGCGAGCCGGTACCCCGGCCGCGCCAGCAGCCACCCCGCGCCCGCACCCCACCCGGCCGCGACGACGATCAGCAACACGTTCACGCCCCCAGGGTGCCCGTAAGGCGGCGGGTGCCGCGGCGGAACGGGTAGGTACGCGGGGCGGGTGCGAAACGCGTGCGGCCCGGGAGGGCTACTGCCTGCTGAGCGTTCCCGTGGGCCGGCCCGCCGCGGCCTCCTGCGACACGAAGCGGAGGGTGCCGTCCGCCTGGAGGGTGTACGTCATCGTGGCGGTGGCGCCCGTGCAGCCGAACGTCGACGGCTCGGACGGGTCGGTGCGTTCGGTGATGTGCAGGACGCGCGCGGTGGCGGAGTCCAGGACGCCGACGCCGTGGCACTGGAGCGGGCCGACCGTCGTGGTGGTGTGCACCACGTCCGTCCCCTTGGCGCCCCTGGTGATCACGGCGGTGTACTCGTACCCCGAGGTGCCGTTGTCCTGGGCGAGGACGCCCTTCCAGGTACCGGTGAACTCGCCCGGCACGCTGGGCAGTTGGCCTCCCTCGGACGGTGACGCCGGGGCCGGGCCCGCCGGGTCCGGCGCGTGCGAGCCGGTGGCCGGGGCGGAACTCGCGTGCTGGGCGCCGGAGTTGTGGGAGCCGCCGCCGCTGCCCGGCAGGACGTCGTAGAGGAACGCGGCGCCGAGGGTGACGGTGGCCAGGGCGCCCGCCACGGCGAGGGCGACCGTGCAGCTCACCCGGCGGCCGCGGCCGCGCTCCCCGGGCTCGCTCTCGGTCGCGAGCGACAGGGCGACGCGCGGACCCCGCTCGGCGGGACCGGTCGAGGGCGGCTCCGGGTGGCCGTACGCGTGCGCGTCCGCCCGGCCGTACGAGCCTGCGCCCGCGGGGCCGTCCGGATCCGCGGGGCCGTAGGAGGCGTCGGGCGGGCCGAAGGTGCCTGCCGCGCCGCCGATCGCCGGGCTGCTGAAGGGGATCGGGCCCGAGCCGGAGAGCGTGTCCCTGGGCTCCAGGTCGAGCAGCCGCACCGCCGAGCGGCTGACGTCCTCGACGAGCGGTCCCGGCAGCCAGCCCCCGCGCACCAGGTCCGCCGCACCGGCCGGGGCGAGCCGGGAGGCGAGGGCGGTCGGGGCCGGGCGGTCCGCGGGGTCCTTGGCGAGGCAGGACGCGACGGCGTCCCGCACCTCGCCGGTGAGGGCCGCGCCCAGCTCGGGCGGCTCGTGGACGACCTTGTAGAGGAGCGCGGCCGAGGAGTCGCCGGGGAAGGGCGGCTCGCCGGTCGCCGCGTACGCGAGGACCGCGCCGAGCGAGAAGAGGTCGGCGGCACCGGTCACGCCACGGCCGAGGATCTGCTCGGGCGACATGTAGCCGGGCGAGCCGATGGAGACGCCGCTCGCCGTGAGCGACGCGGTGCCGTCGGTGGCGCGGGCGATGCCGAAGTCGATGAGGCGCGGGCCGTCGAGGGTGAGCAGCACGTTGGACGGCTTCACGTCACGGTGGACGAGGCCGAGCGCGTGGACGGCGGCCAGCGCTTCGGCGAGCCCGGCGCCGAGCGCGCGTACCGAACGCTCGGGCAGCGGGCCGCGGTCCATGACGGCCTGGGTCAGCGAGGGCCCCGCGACATAGCCCGTCGCCACCCACGGCACCGGCGCCTCCGGGTCGGCGTCGAGGACCGGCGCGGTCCACTGGCCGCCGACCCGGCGGGCCGCCTCGACCTCGTGCCGGAACCGTGCCCGGAACTGTTCGTCGAGCGCGAAGTGGGGGTGCACCACCTTCACGGCGACGGTGCGACCTCCCGCGCTGCGGCCCAGATACACGCGGCCCATGCCGCCCGCGCCGAGTCGGCCGAGCAGCCGGTAGGAGCCGATCGTGTGCGGTTCGCCCGCTTCCAGCGGCTGCAACGACTGCATCGCGGCGCTCCCCCCACTGCCCACCCGTTCAAGCCGGTCGCACAGCAGCGTAGAGGCGTACGTGCGCGGGATCACCCCCGGCCGGGAGGGATCCGGGGCGCTGTGAGAGAACCGAACAGCGCGTTCCGCACTCTTGACTGGCGTGGTTCATGCCCAATCGCCCACAATTCCGCTCGGGCCGCGCCCGCCCCGCCGCCCCGCCCTCCCCGATCCCCATACGCACGGAGCCCCCGAATGAACCGTCGCCGTCCCGCCGCTCTGATAGGCGCCGCCGTCATCGGCTCGATCGTGCTGGTCACCGGCTGCTCGGACGAGGGCAAGCCGGTCAGTTTCGACTCGGGTCCGAGCGGCCCCTCCGCCCAGGCGTCGATCCGGGCCGGACAGGAGGACGGTGACGCGGGCGCGAAGAACGGTGACGCCAAGAGCGGCGCCGCGGCGCAGACGCTGCTGCCGACCGGGCCGAAGGCCGAGTTCACCACGCAGAGCTCGCTGGGCGACGGCACCAAGATCGGCGTGACCACGCTCAAGGGCGCGAAGTCGGGGTTCACGGGCAAGGTGTGGGTGTGGGCGCCCAAGCAGTACTTCGACCCCAAGTACCGCGACAGCGGCTTCCCGGTGCTCATCGCGCTGCCGGGCGGAAACGGTTACCCCAAGAACTACTGGATGGGCACCGACCTGAAGCTGCAGAGCAGCATCAGCGAATGGTCCAAGACCGGCAAGAGCCTGCCGTTCATCGTGGTCATGCCGGTCCTCAACCCGGACGCCAAGCACTACTACGACGGCAGTGACATCCCGGGGCAGCCGAAGATGGGCACCTGGATGACCGAGGACGTGCCGAACCTGGTGCGGGCCAACTTCCGCACCTTCAGCTCCCGCGACGGCTGGGCCTTCATGGGCTCCTCGTCGGGCGGCTTCGTCGGCCTGAAGTCGGTGCTCAAGCGGCCCGACCTGTTCAAGGCGGCGATCGCCTCCGGCCCCGACATCGTGCCGGACTCACCGCTGTGGACCGGCCATGACGCCGAGAAGCAGGCGAACAACCCGGAGAAGCTGGCGCAGGAGCTGATCGACAAGAGGGGTCCCGAGGTCGCCCTCGCCTTCCAGGTGGGCACCAAGGAGGGCACGGTCGTGCCGAAGGTCAGGCAGTTCATCGCGACGTACGGCAAGGGGCCGGTGAAGACCCGCCTCCAGATGATCCCGGGCGGCACCCACAACGCCCACACGTACGTGAAGGGGATGGGCGAGGGGACCATGGAGTGGATCAGCAAGCAGATGCTCGCCCCGGTCCCGTCGTCCTGAACCCCGTCCTGAGTCCGGCCTGAGTCCCGTCCCGGACCGCACCGCCGACGCCGTTACGGTGCGAGCAGCGTTACGGTGCGAGCAGCGTTACGGTGCGAGCAGCGTTACGGTGCGAGCAGCGTTACGGTGCGAGCAGCTCCACACCCACGTCCGACGGGAAGCCCGTCGTGGGGCCGGTGCGCCGCGCGAACTCCCGTACGCCTTCGAGCTGTTCGGCACCGAAGCGGAAGTCGAGCGTCGTGAAGTAGCGCTCCAGGAGATCGGCGTCGAAGACCTCCCAGCGGGCCGCCTGCTCGGCCACCTTGGTGACCTCCTCCAGGGAGAGGTCGCGCGAGGCGAGGAACGCCTCGTGCACCTGCTGGACGACGCGCGGCTCGCGGGCCAGGTAGTCCTTGCGGGCCGCCCACACGGCGAAGACGAACGGCAGACCCGTCCACTCCTTCCACATCGCGCCCAGGTCGTGGACCTGGAGCCCGAGCCGGGGCGCGTCGTGCAGCGAGGCCCGCAGGGCCGCGTCCCCGATGAGCACGGCGGCGTCCGCCTCGCGCATCATCAGGCCGAGGTCGGGCGGGCACGTGTAGTAGTCGGGGGTGACCTTGTACCGCTCGGCGAGCAGCAGCTGCGCGAGCCGTACGGAGGTCCGTGAGGTGGAGCCGAGCGCTACGCGCGCCCGGTCCAGGTCTTCCAGCGGACGCTGCGAGACGATCACGCAGGACATGACCGGCCCGTCGCAGCCGACCGCGATGTCCGGGAAGGCGACCAGGTCGTCGGCGTTGCGCAGGAACTCGACGAGGGTGATCGGCGCGATGTCGAGGGAGCCGTTCACCAACTGCTCGCTGAGCTTCTCGGGGCTGTCCTTGGTCAGCTCCAGGTCGAGCAGGGTTCCGGTCCGCGCCAGGCCCCAGTACAGGGGCAGGCAGTTGAGGAACTGGATGTGGCCGACGCGCGGCCGGCCGCCGTGGTGCTGGGGGCTGGTTGAATTGTCCACATGCCGAGGCTAGACCCGTCCCACTCCGTGGACGGCGCCGGGCCTGCCGGGGGCGGTGTGGCGCGGGGGCGCGGGGCCCCCGAGGAGGGTGCACATACTTGCGAGTGAAGTGATCTTTCCCTCTACCGCGCCACCCGAGCTGCGTGCTACGCTCAGCGCAAGTTGCAGTTTGGTTTCCCTTGCAGTACAGAGCCTGCGGAGCATGTAACCCGCAGGCTTTTGTAGTTTTCAGACTTGTTTGCAGGTTCTGGAGCAGGGCAACCCTTTGGCCCAAGGAGGGCTTATGGCTACCGGAACCGTGAAGTGGTTCAACGCTGAAAAGGGCTTCGGCTTCATCGCCCAGGACGGCGGCGGCCCGGATGTCTTCGTCCACTACTCCGCGATCAACGCGTCTGGTTTCCGCTCCCTGGAGGAGAACCAGGTCGTGAACTTCGACGTCACTCAGGGCCCGAAGGGCCCGCAGGCGGAGAACGTCATCCCGGCCTAACTTCTCCGGGTTGGCGATCGCTGACTTAGCAGTACCCAAGGAGCCCCGTCCCTGTGGACCGGGGCTCCTGCCTTTTGCGCGCGGCGGTTGCGGGTGCCTTCGGGTGCGGCTGCCTTCGGGTGCAGGGTGCCCGCGCAGTTCCCCGCGCCCCTGGGGACCCCGGGCCCGCCGTCGTCCGCGGACCGTGCTGGGTTGCCCGCGCAGTTCCCCGCGCCCCTAAAGATTCCGGTGCGGGCCGGGATCTCGAAAGCGTCGGGCGCCCTACAGGGGCGCGGGGAACTGCGCGAAACGGCCCCACCGGCCCGCAGCCGGAACTGTGCGAAACGGCTCTCGCCGGGCCCGCGGGGCTGGGGGGTGGCCGGGCTACTTGTACAGCGCGGCTATTTCCTGGGCGTAGCGGTCGAGCACCACCCTCCGCCGCACCTTGAGCGTGGGCGTCAGCTCACCCCCCTCGACCGTGAAGTCCCGCGGCAGCACCGCGAACGCCCGGATCCGGGCCGGCCGGGACACCTGCTCGTTGGCCTCAGCCACGGCACGCCCCACCAGCTCGCGCACCTCCGCCGCATCACGCCCCGCCACCGCCTCCGCCTCCACCGTGATCAGCGCGACCGGATACGGCCGCCGGTCGCCCGCCATCACCGCGTGCGAGACGAACCGGGACCGTTCGATGGCCAGCTCGACGTGCGAGGGCGTCAGGTTCTTGCCGGCGGACGTGATGATCAGGTCCTTCTTGCGGCCGGTGATCGTCAGGTAGCCGTCCGCGTCGACCGCCCCGAGGTCCCCCGTGTGCAGCCACCCCTCCGCGTCGAGCGCGTCCGCCGTGCCCCCGGGGTTCGCGTGGTAGCCCGGGAAGACCATCGGGCCCCGGGCGAGCACCTCCTCGTCGTCCGCGATGCGCACCTCGCACCCGAGGACCGGCCGCCCCACCGTGCCGTACCGCACCGCACCGGGGTGGTTGAGCGAGATGACGCCCGCGGACTCGGTCATCCCGTACCCCTCGAAGACCTGGATCCCGCAGGCCCGCAGGAAGTCGAGGACGGCCGGGTCGATCGGGGCGCCGCCGGTCAGGGCCCAGCGGAGGCGCCCGCCGAACGCGGCCCTGACCAGGCTGAACAGCGAGGCGTCCGCGGCCTCGTACGCGGCGCGGCGCTCGGGCGGAAGCTCACCGTCGGCCGCGAGGACGCCGACCGCGACCGCCGCGTCGAACCGCTCGGCCCCGCCCTCCTCGGCCTCGGCGAGCGACCGCACCACCGAGTAGACCTTCTCGAACAGGCGCGGCACGGACGGCAGGTGGGTCGGCTGCGCCTCGGCCAGCTCGCCGACGACGTCCTCGATGCGCCCGCCGAAGTAGCAGAGCTCGCCGCCGTACAGCAGCGTGGAGAACTGGATCAGCTGGGCGAGCAGGTGCGCGAGGGGCAGGTAGAGGTAGGTGCGGTCGCCCGGCCCGCCCTGGATGAGGTGGAGCGTGGCGTCCTGGACGGCGCCGAGGTTGCCGTGGGTGAGCCGGCAGCCCTTGGGCAGCCCGGTGGTTCCGGAGGTGTAGACGAGTTCGGCGTCGTCCTCGGGGCGCACCGCCTCGGCCCGTGCGAGCAGGTCGCCGAGGGAGACTTCGGCCCCGCCCGCCGCGGTCGGCCCCTCCGTCGCCCCGCCCGCCGCGGCCGGCCCGTCGGGGCCCGTCATCGGCAGGACGTGGGCGAGCGCGGGCAGCTTCGGGCGGAGCTCCGCCACGCGGGCCGCCTCCGCCGGCCCCTCGCAGAAGACCGCCTTCGCGCCGGAGTCGGAGAGCACCCAGGAGGTCTCCTCGTCGCCCGCCGTCGGATACACCGGCACCACGACCGCGCCCACCGCGAGACAGGCGAAGTGCGCGTACGTCCACTCGGGCCGGGTCTCGGCGAGGATCGCCACCCGGTCGCCGGCCCCGATGCCGAGCGCCAGGAGGCCCAGCGCGGTGCGGCGTACGGTGGCGCGCAGCTCGGTGTAGGTCACCGGGACCCAGCCTCCGGCGGCGTCGCGGAACCGGAGCGCCGGCCGGTCCGGATAACGCTCCGCCGCCCACTCGGTGAACACGGCGAGCGTGCGGGGACGGCCGGACGGCTCCTGGTGCTCGGTGGGCTCACGGTGCTCACTCTGTGGGGTCATGCCCCGACGGTAAGTACGGTGGGGGCCGTGCGGGATGACGGGAAACGTCACCCCGGCTGACCTCAACGCTCAATCCGGCTACGGTCGTTGACCATGGCGACGCCGACGATCACCGTGCACCACGTACGGGCGGTGCTGCGCGGCGCCGAGCGGCACGGCGTCGACACCGTGCCCCTGCTCCAGGCGGCCGGGATCCCTCCGCTGCTGCTCGGGGACGACCGGGCGCGGGTCACCCCGGCACAGTTCGCCCACCTCTTCCGCGCCCTGTACCGGGCGACGGGCGACGAGTTCCTCGGCCTCGGCGGTGCGCCCAGCCGCCCCGGCACGTTCGCGATGATGTGTTACGCCGTGCTCGGCTGCCGCGACCTCGGCGGGGCCGTGCACCGGGGCACCGCCTTCTACGGCCTGTTCGCGCACGGACCCGACCTCGCCCTCGAAGTGGCGGGCGGGGAAGCCGTGTTCACGGTGCGGGGCGATCTCGCGGGCCAGGACGAGGACCGGTTCCTGACCGAGTGCCTCGTGATCATCTGGCACCGGCTGTGCAGCTGGCTGGTGGGCCGCCGCATCCCGCTCGCCCGCGCCGCCTTCGGCTATCCGCCGCCCCGGCACGGGGCCGAGTACGAGTCGCTGTTCGGCTGTCCGGTGCGCTTCGGCGGCGCCCGTACCGAGGCGGTGTTCGACGCGCGCTGGCTGACCGCGCCGCTCGTACGGGACGAGGCGGCCCTGGGCCAGATGCTGCGCCGCTCACCCTTCGAGCTGCTCAGCCGGCACACGTACGGCACGACGGTGGGCGAGCAGGTGGGGCGGGCGCTCTCGGGCGCCCTGCGCGCCTCGCCCCGGCTGCCCACCCTGGAGGAGACGGCGGCCAGGCTCGCCATGTCACCGGCGACCCTGCGCCGCCGCCTCGCGCGCGAGGGCACCTCGTTCCAGCAGCTCAAGGACGCGGTGCGGCGGGACGCCGCGATCGCGGGGCTCGCCGAGGGCCGCGAGCCCATCGCGGAGATCGCGGCGCGCCTCGGCTTCTCGGAGGACACCAGCTTCCACCGTGCCTTCCGCCGCTGGACGGGGACGACACCGGGCTCCTACCGCCTGGAGCACTGAGCCCGCGCCGGCCGCGCGCCGGGCGGTGCGGTCAACCCCGGTCAGTGAAGGTGAGCGGTACGGTCAGCTCCGTACCTACCGGTCAGTCACTACCTTCTCCTCAACTGCCCAGCCCCATCGGACCGTTGGGAGAGCCGCATGCACGTCCGTATCCGAGTCGCCGGCGCCGTAGCCGCCGCACTCCTCCTCTCGGCAGCCACCCCCACCGCATTCGCCGACGACGCCCCGTCCCCCGCGCCGGGCGACGTCCTCACCCAGTCACCCACCGCGTTCCACCCGCTCCCCGGCCAGTGGACCAACACCCGTGCCTGGCACGTCACCTACCGTTCCACCAACGCCAGGGGCGGCCCGAACACCGTCTCCGGCACGGTCATCGTGCCCAACGACGGCCGCACCGGCCCGCGCCCCCTCGTGACGTACGCCGTCGGCACGGTCGGGCTCGGCGACTCCTGCGCGCCCAGCGCCAACTTCCCGTACGGCACGGCCGTCGAGGCCACCCTGATCAACCAGGTGGTGCAGAAGGGGTGGGCGGTCGCGGTCACCGACTACGAGGGGCTCGGCACGCCCGGCGACCACACCTACACCGTCGGCCGCGCCGAGGGCACCGCCGTCCTGGACGCGGCCCGCGCCGCCGAGCGCCTCGGCATCCCCGGCGTCGACGCCGGCTCCCCCGTGGGGATCATGGGGTACTCGCAGGGTGGCCAGGCGAGCAGCTGGGCGGCCGAGCTGCACGACTCCTACGCACCCGACCTGAAGGTGAAGGGCACCGCGACCGGCGGCGTCCCGGCCGACCTGATGAAGGTGGCCTCCGCCAACGACGGCGGCCTGGGCTCCGGCCTCATCTTCATGGCGGCGGCCGGCCAGGACGCCGCCTTCCCCGAGCTGAAACTGGACGCGTATCTGAACCCGGCGGGCAGGTCGCTGGTCGACTACTTCAAGAACAACTGCGTGGCGGTCGACACCACGGTGGGCTCGTTCAAGCACGTGACGGACCTGACGGTGAAGAACCCGCTCCAACAGCCGGACTGGCAGGCCAGGTTGGCCGAGTCCAAGCTCGGCACCCACCGTCCGGACGCGCCGGTCTACCTCTACCACGGCACCGTCGACGAGCTGATCCCGTACGCGGTCGGACAGCAGCTCCGCGCCGACTGGTGCGCCCGGGGCACGGACGTGGAGTGGCACGCGCTGCCGCTGCTCGGCCACATCGGCGGCGTGACGGTGGGCGGGGTCCCCGCCGCGAACTGGCTCGGCGACCGATTCGCGGGCAGGCCGACGCACTCCAACTGCTAGACAGCAGAGGGCGGTTGCTGCCGCGCCCGTTCCGGCTCACCGGGGCGGGCGCGGCTCGCGTCCGTGCTCGCCGGCCTCGCTACAGGCCGTACCGGCGTGCGGACTCCTCCTGCTGGGCGAGGCGGTGCAGGGCGCGCAGCACCGGTTCGAAGAGGATGGTCGCGGCGACGGCCGTCTCCACCTTCTCCTCCTCGGAGGGGTGGCTCTCCACGAAGTCGAGGTCGCGGGCTGCGGCCTGGTGCATCAACCGGGCGTACGGCGCCATGAGTTCGGCGTCCCAGGGGTAGCCGAGCCGGTTGAGCGTGGCGACGGCGACGATCAGCGCGCGGTGGTCGGGCGAGAGGTCGCCGAGCTCACGCGCGGTCGCCCAGCCGAGCAGTTCGAAGAGCCGGTCCACCTCGGTGCGGGCGGCGGCCACCGACGCGTCGCCGTCGTCGGGGTCGGGTCCGTGCGGCAGTGCCCACAGGGCGGCGCCGAGCCGGATCGTTCGGTCGAGGGATTCGTCGTCGACGTACCCGATGACCTCCTTGGCCGTCGCCACGGGGAGCCGGCCGACCTCGATCAGGGCGCGCACGAGGCGGAGCCGGCGCAGATGGCTCTCGTCGTACTCGGCGGTGGTAGCGCCGACCTTGCGGCCCGGGGCCAGCATGCCCTGCCGCAGGTAGTACTTGATCATCGCGGTGGAGACCCCGCTCCGCCCGCTCAACTCCGCAAGCCGCATCCCTTGCGCCCTCCCTCGGACAACGCCATCATCCAAGGTGTCATCCATGGATAACTCCATTATCCAACAGGCGAGTTGGAGGCACGATGTCCGCCAAGCCGATCCCGGGTCGCACGACCGCCGCCGTCGAGGGCGACGCGGTGGTGCTGCTCATCGGGATGCGCGTCAACCACTTCTGGGCCGTGCACCAGTGGGTGCCCGTGGGGCTCGCCATGCTCCGGATGCTGCGCGAGCTGTCGAAGGACAGGAGCCACGGGCACCTCGGCCACGTCCTGCTCACCGCGTCGCCGCGCACGTACTACGTGGTCCAGTACTGGGAGTCGAAGGAGAAGCTGTACGCCTACGCGCACTCGCCCGACATGTTCCACCACCGCGCGTGGGCGATCCTCAACCGCAAGGAACGCAGAGGCGGAATGCGCGGCCACGTCGGGCTCTGGCACGAGACGTACATCGCCCCCGAGGGGTGCTATGAGTCGATCTACGCGGACATGCCCCCCTTCGGCCTGGCGGCGGCCACGGGCGTGCTGCCGATCGAGAGCCGGGGCCGCCGGGCCAAGGACCGCCTGGCCCACCGGTCACAGGCCCGCACGGATTCGAACATCCGGGGTATGTACTAGCGTGCAGCAAGAACCCAGGTCTCCCCGCACCCGTACACAGCGCCATCCCCCCAACTGACCGGAACGGCCGCGACCGGCCCTCCGGCTAGGATTCCCGCCTTGTCAGACACAGCTCTGCGTTCCACACTCCCCCGCCCCCGCCCCCGCCCGGTACGGCCGCCGCTCTCCGCGCCGCCGGGCGCCCGGACGAGACCGCCACGGCTGTACGTGCTCGACGGGCTGCGGCTGATCGCGGCGCTCATGGTGGTCGGCTTCCACTTCGCCGGATACGACCGCTACGGCGACGACGGGGCGTGGGGCCGGAGCACCGCGACGCTCTTCCCCCTCGTGCACAGCGTCGCCGGGTACGGCTGGCTCGGCGTCGAGCTGTTCTTCCTCATCAGCGGATTCGTCATCTGCATGAGCTGCTGGGGCCGCACGCCGCGGGACTTCTTCATCTCCCGTGTGGTGCGCCTGTATCCGGCGTTCTGGGTCTGCGTCCTCACGACGTCGATCGTGCTGTGGTCCTGCGGCGACAGGACGATCACCCTGTCCCGCGTCCTGACCAACCTCACGATGGTCCACGAGCCGCTGGGCGTCGCCCACGTCGACCCCTCGTACTGGTCGCTCTGGGCCGAGATGCGGTTCTACCTCCTGTTCGCGGTCGTCGCGTACAAGGGCCTGACCTACCGGCGCGTGGTGACCTTCTGCGGCCTGTGGCTCCTCGGCGCGGTCCTCGCGCCCAGCTCGGGGATCCCGCTCCTGACCGTGGTGTTCCAGCCGCAGTTCGCCCCGTTCTTCGTCGGCGGCATCGTGCTCTACCTCATGCACCGGTTCCGGCCCGCGCCGCTCCTGTGGCTGCTCCTCGGCGCGTCGTGGCTGCTGGCCCAACAGCAGCTGATGGGGCTCGTGAAGGACGAGGACTGGGCCGGTCTGCACCCGTCGTGGCCGGTGGCGCTGACCGTCGTCAGCGTCTTCTACGCCGTCCTGCTCGCGGTCGCCCTCGGCAAGGCCGACTTCCTGAACTGGCGCAGGCTCACCACCGCCGGCGCCCTGACCTACCCGCTCTATCTCCTGCACGAGTCCATAGGCTGGGCCGTGATCGAGCGCCTCCACACCCGCATCCCGGCCCACCTCCTGATGGCGGGTCTTGTCGCGGCCCTCCTGGTGGCCGCCTGGGCGGTGCACCGGTTCGTGGAGCGCCCCTTCGGCCGCCGCCTCAAGAACTGGCTCAGCGGCGACCTCGGCGTCCCCCGCGCAGCCCCGGCCGCGGTGCGCGAGGACGTGATTCCGCCTCCGCGCTGAGCGCTCCCCCGTTCAGGCCGCGACGGGTGCCGAGACGCGGACCGCCTGGGCCGGCAGCTGGACGCCGCACGCGATCCGCACCCCGGGCGGCAGTTCGTTGTACGGGCCCACCTCGGCGGTGTCGCCGACGACGGCCTCCCGCACGACGCAGCCGCCGCCCACCGTCGCCTGCCGGCCGACCACCGAGCGGTGCACCAGGGTGTCCGGCGCGATCCGGGCCCCGGGCAGCACGACACTCGCCTCGACGACCGCACCGCGCTCGACGACCGCGCCCTCACAGACCACGGTGCCGCCGCTGAGCAGCGCCCGCTCGTGCACCTGGGCGCCGGGCAGCACGATGGCCTCGCCCACGGCCCCGGGCAGCGCCGGCGAGTCGATCAGGCCCCGTACGAGATCGGCCGAGCCCTGCACGAAGGCGGCGGGCGTGCCGAGGTCGAGCCAGTAGCTCTCGTCCACGACGCCGCGCAGATGGCCGCCCGAGCGCAGCAGGCCGGGGAAGGTCTCGCGCTCCACCGAGACCTCGCGGCCGGCGGGAATCGTGTCGATGACCGAGCGGGTGAAGACGTAGCAGCCCGCGTTGATCTGGTCGGTGATGATCTCCTCGGGCGTCTCGGGCTTTTCGAGGAACGCCTGGACCCGGCCGTGCGGGTCGGTGGGCACGAGGCCGAAGGCGCGCGGATCGGGCACCCGGGTCAGGTGCAGGCTCACCTCGGCGCCCGACGCCCGGTGGCCCTCGCGCAGCGCGGCGATGTCGAGGCCGGACAGGATGTCGCCGTTGAAGACGAGGACCGGCTCGTCGGGGCCCGAGCGCAGATGGCGGGCGGCGTTGCGGATGGCTCCGCCGGTGCCGAGCGGCTCCGCCTCGGTCACGTAGACGAGTTCGAGACCGAGCTGGGCGCCGTCGCCGTACTCCTGCTCGAACAGCTCGGCGAGGTACGACGTGGCGAGCACCACCCGGGTGACACCGGCGGCCGCGGCGCGGGCCAGCTGGTGGGTGAGGAAGGGCACCCCGGCCACCCGCAGCAGGGGCTTGGGGGTGAAGGTGGTCAGCGGGCGGAGCCTGGTGCCCTTGCCGCCGACGAGAAGGATCGCCTCGCTCATCGCGTTTCTGCCTTTGATCGGGAGGTGCCGGCCCGCGGCCCCCGGGGCCCGGGGACGGTGGGGCTCTGTGCGGGGGCGCTACTGCTGGGCATTGCCGGGTCCCGCGTATCCGGAGCCGAAGCACTTCTTGATCGCCTGCTCGGTGTCGGGCCGGCCGGCGAAGTGCAGCCGTGACGTGGCGTCAGTGGGCTTGGCGTACGGGTTGTCGTCGAAGTAGATCGACCACCAGTAGACGCCCTTCATCTTCCGCTGCTGCACGACCTGGCAGACCGCGGTGTACCAGTTGGCCTGCACCTGGGTGTTGAGGGGACGCGTGACGTAGAAGTCGCCCGGCGCGTGATAGGCCCCGGTCATCGCGGCGATGCCGGCCTCGGAGAGGACGATCTTGGGCAGGGCGCCCTTCGTCTTCTTGTCGAGCCAGCCGTCCCAGCCCTTCACCAGGTCCTTCACCGGGGCGTTGTCGGGCACCTTCACCGGGAAGTACGCGTCGACGCCGAGCTGTTCCACGGGCATGTTGATGCGGCCGGCCACGTAGTTGTCGTAGTTCGCGTCGTAGCTGATCTCGCCCGAGTACCGCTTCTCCGCCGAGGCGGCGAGCTGCTTCCAGTGCGGGTCGCCCTCAAGGGTGTTGAGTTCGGTGGCGAGGGTGAAGGTGGCCACCTTGTTCTTCTGCGCCACGTCGAGGAAGGGGGCGAGGAACTTGGTGTACGAGGCGAACCAGGCGTCCCGGTTCGACGGCTTGATGGTGCCGCGCCAGTTGGGCATCCCGCCGAGCGAGGTCTCGTCCATCAGCGGGCGGAGCGTGACCCGCAGCCCGGCGTCCTGGAAGGCGCGGATCACGGTGGTGAGCCGGGCGGGGCTCGGGGTGTGCTTCCCCGCGAACGTCTTCGTCGAGGTGGGGGTGCCGGTGTAGAAGGGGAAGGTCAGCGACACCGAGTTCGCCCCGAGGCTCACCAGGTACTTGGCCTGGAGCTGGGCCTTGGCGGTGAGGTAGGAGGGGGACTGCTTGACGTTGTCCTCCCAGTAGATCTGCACGCCCCACTGCGGCATGCCCGGCTTCCACGGCTTGGCCACGTGGTCCGCCGCGCCGGGGGCCGGCCCCTCGACGACGGCCGGCGGCGTGGGCGCCGCCTCGGTGTCCGCCTTCGCCGCCTTCACGGTCGTCTTCGCGGTCGTCTCGTTGCCCACGACCACGTGGGGCACGAGGGAGCCGGCGCTCCAGCGCAGGGGCTGGTTGCCGAGGACCAGCGGCACGGCGATCACACCGGTGATGACGGTGACGGGGAAGACCGCGAGGAGGGGTATGCGGGATCGGGATCGTTTCATGGGAGCAGTTCCTGGGAGACGTTAGGCGGGCTTGGCGATCACGACGAACTTGTTCTCCTCGCGCCGCACGAACTTGATGAATCCGCGGAACCCGCCCAGGCCTTCCAGGATCGAGAACACGGGTATGAGCCCGACGACGACGATGGGTTCCCACCACTTGCGCCGGCCGCTGCTCGAGACGAGGGCGTTGAGCCGCAGCCCTTCCCAGTACGTCCAGATGACGTACGCGAAGTTCAGCGACCACAGCACCACCACCGACTGCGTCACCGGCGAGGTGTTCATGTTGCCGGTGAACCAGGCGATCAGGAGGACGGCGCCGATGTGCTGGAGCGGGCCGAGGATCCAGGTGGCCACGCACACGGCGAGGAACCAGCGGTAGCGCAGCGGGATGGTGCGGTTGAAGCAGAGCGCGACCAGGCCCCAGGCCCAGCGTTCGCGCTGCTTGATGAAGTCGCGGGCGCTGGCCGGCGACGCGCCGTAGCAGCGGCCGTTGAACCAGTCGCTGCGGCCGGGGTAGCGGCGGCAGAAGTTCAGGGCGAGCTGGGCGTCCTCCACGATGGCCTTGGGGCCGAAGTCCCAGCCGATCGTGGCCTCGATGGAGGCCCGCAGCAGGAGCAGCTCGCCGTGCACACCGGCGACCGGGGTGCCCGTGCCGGTCAGCGCGCGGAACCGCGCGATGTCGTCGGCGGGGCGCACCGCGTCGGCGAGCCAGGTGAAGAGGTTGACGGCGTTCTCACGCGGATAGGTGAGGATGCCCTGCGCCATGTGCTTGGCGTCGTCGGGGTGGGCCCGGCGCTGGCGGTTGATGAACTGGGCGACGGCCCCCGCGGTGTCGGGCCCCACTGCGGTGTCGTCGTCCATGTGGAGCACCCACACGTCGTCCAGGGCTTCGCCCTCGGCGATCCGCAGCTCGTGCGAGTAGTGGTTGGCGCGGGCCTTGAAGCGGGTGCCGTTGTCGGTGACGTACGCCTTCGGCACGGTCACCACCCGGATCAGCGGGCTGCGCTCCTCCAGGGCCTGGATGCGGTCGCCCGCCTCGCAGCCCTCCTCGGTGAGCACGTCCACCCGCATCTGCGGGAAGTAGCGCGGCAGATGGTCGACGTAGGACAGGACGGAACGTTCCAGCGCCGGGTAGGTGTCGTGCCGTCCGATGGTGGGCACGAGGACGATCAGGAAGTCCTCCTCCACCGGGGCCGGCGGCACCATCTCGTCGGCCCGCCTGACCCGGCGGCGGATCAGCAGCCCGCCCTGGAGGCCCACCATCACGCCGACCACCGGCAGCGACCAGACGATGGTCAGGACCCAGCCCATGGGGGTGTCGTTCGGCAGGTAGGACCACAGGCCGAACGCGAGCAGCACCAGGAACGGCAGCAGGAAGGGCACGATGCCCGGCTTCCAGGCGGCGTGCCGCTCCGCCATGTCGGCGGTCGGGGGCGGGGCTATGTGCTCCACGTCTTGGGCGGGGGCAGTCATGGACGTTTCTCCGGGTCGGTCGGCACGGGGCGGTGGCTCGGGTCAGTTGCCGGGCATCGGCGGCTGCTGACCGGGGTGGGGCGTGCCCGGCTGCTGCGGATAGCCGTAGGAGTACGGCGACGGCTGCTGGCCCTGCGGCGCCTGGTAGGGCGGCTGGGCCTGCGCCGGGGCCTGGTACGGCTGCTGGGCCTGGGCGGGCGGCGCCTGGTAGGTCGGCTGGACGTACCCGGGCTGGGCCTGCTGCGGGAAGCCCTGCTGCTGGTGCGGGGCGGAAGCGCCCTGCTGGGCCCAGGGGTTGGCCGGCGGCGTCCACGGCTCGTACACGACGGCGTCCCGGACGAGCAGCAGGACGAGGGCGACGGCGACGAGGAAGCCGAGCGCGAAGGTGACCAGCTTCAGCTGGCCCTCGGTGGTGTGCGTGAACCACTCGTGCTGGCGGTCGTCGAAGAGCGCACCGGTGAGGCTGCGCAGCCGGTTGTAGCCCTCGATGAGGGCCGCGCCGCACGCGAGGCCGCGGGCCCAGATGCTGCCGCGCAGGATGAACAGGCCGGCCGCCGCGTACACGACGGCCCAGTTCAGGTTGGCGGTGTCGGCCTGGCCCGAGCCGTCGCCCACGCCGTAGTAGACGATGCCGCGGGCGAAGTCGGCGAAGCCCACCTGCCAGAAGCAGTTGTACGCGGTCCAGGCGAGCAGGACGACGGCCCAGGCAAGGGCGATGAACGCGGCCGCGCGGTGGATGCGCGGGACAGCGGAGAGATCTGCTCGGCCGGATGCCGATGCGATGGAGCCAGAGATTGCTCTCACCTCGTCTGATTCAAGGGGAACGTCGGGATGGGGTGGCCTCTCGGCCACCGTGTGCGGTGCGGGGCGGGCGGGGCCCGGTGGCGGCCCGTGGTCGGGCCTCCGGTCACCGTTGCCGGAGTGCGAGCCAGCGCTGTCCGTCGCCGCCGGGGCCCGCGGTGAGCGTGCGCGGGGAGTTGTAGGTGGCCTTGACGTCGGCCGGGGTGTTCAGCCCCTGCGGGGCCGTCACGTTGTGCTGGGTCAGGCCCTGGCCCCAGACCGTCCACAGCACCCAGGGGGTGGTGTCCAGGGTGTGCGGCTGGGCGCTGTTGACCGGCACGTGGAAGGACTCGGCCATCATCCGCGGCTTGCCGTAGTCGGCGAGCCCGTCGTACCAGCGCTTGGTCCACACCCCGCCGTCGAAAGGCTGTTGCGGGCTGCCGCTGTAGTCGTCGACGCCGACCACGTCCACATATTTCTCCCCCGGGTAGTAGTCCCACGGTTCGCTGCCGTGGATGTGGTCCCAGGCGTTCGGGGACCACACGAAGATGAGGTTGTGGAGGTTGCGGGTCCCCACCAGGTAGTCGTAGAGCGTCCGCCACAACCGGGTGTACTGGTCCGGTGCGAGCGCCGACCACCAGAAGCCCTCCTGGGCCCCGGCGTTCATCTCGTGGTACGGACGGAAGAGTACGGGTACGTCGTGCGCGGCCAGATAGGCGAGGTGGTCCGCGACGAAGGACAGGTCGTGCAGGAGCGCTCCGTGGTCCGCCGTGCCCGGGGTCAGGAGCCGGCGGATCCAGTCGCCGTCGCGGACCGCCGGCGAGTTGCGCCGTTTCGTCTCGTCGTACCCCTTGACGGGGCTGCCGGGCCACGGCTGATGGAACGACATGCCCACCAGCCCGGCCGGCCGGCCTCCGTTGGACGGCAGCGCCGAGGCGGAGCCGTCGCTGCGGGGCTCGCGTCCGTCGGTGTTGTACGTGCCGTCCGCGGCGCGGGGCAGCCCGCTCCACACGCCGACGGCGAGGTCGACGGCGTCGTCCGTGTAGGCCCAATTCTTACGGTGGTTGGGCCAGGCGGCGGAGTAGGGACGCGGACGGTCCACTCCCCAGCCCTGCTGGCCGTATCCGGGCCCAAGATCAATTTCCACGAAGCCGGGGAACTTACCCGTGATGTCCCAGGCTTTTCGGTAGTAGTAGCCCGGCGGCTTCATACCCCGGTAATCGCCGTAGTCCGGGTTGTACAACTCATTGTGGAGTTCCACGTGTTGGCCGATGACCGTCTTGGTCGTCCGTCCGGCGCGGGCGTCGTTCTCCAGATCGGCGAGCATCGCGAATACCGCGCGGGCCGCGGGAGAGGCGGCCGGATCACGTCGCCCGAGGTCGCGCCCTACCGGCGCGGGCCGCGTCACGGCCTTGGACCCCGCCCCGGAAGCCTCAATTCCGGCGTAGCCGAGCGCAGCCGCCACGGCGGCGCCCCCGCTGAATATCGCCGTACGGCGCCTCACGCCCGCTCCCCTATGTGTCACTTCTGCCTGCACGTTCCATTCAATCCCCCGCAGGCAGACGCACGACGAACGCGAAAAGTTGCACGGCCTTCACACCATGATGCGAAACCGGGCCTCGCGCCGGAAAAGAATAACTCGGACCAACTCCCTTGAAGTGCCCTAAAAGGGGGGCCGGGTTGTGCGGAGAATCACTGAATCCGTTCGGTGGCCGACCAGGGCGATCCTGGTGCGCCACGGGCGTGCCGCGCACGCCCAACGCGCAACGCCCGCGCCCCCGTCAGGCGGGGCGCGGGCGTTGCGGGGTTGGGGCGGCGGGGCCGGGACCGGCAGGGTCAGGCGGCGGCCGGGACCCGGGGCTGCTCCGGCTCGGCGGGCGCGGTCGTGGCCTCCGCCGGGGAGAACGACGCCCTGTTGAACGCGTCCAGGTCCAGGATCTTCTCCCGGGCCGAGACGATGACCGGCACGAGGGCCTGGCCCGCCACGTTGGTCGCGGTGCGCATCATGTCGAGGACCGGGTCGATGGCCATCAGGAGGCCGACGCCCTCCAGGGGCAGGCCGAGCGTGGAGAGGGTCAGGGTCAGCATGACCGTGGCGCCGGTCAGACCGGCCGTCGCGGCGGAGCCGATGACCGACACGAAGGCGATCAGGACGTAGTCGCCGACACCGAGGTGCACGTCGAAGATCTGCGCGATGAAGATCGCGGCGAGCGCCGGGTAGATCGCGGCGCAGCCGTCCATCTTGGTGGTCGAGCCGAAGGGCACCGCGAAGGACGCGTACTCCTTGGGCACGCCGAGGCGTTCGGTGACCTTCTGCGTCAGCGGCATCGTGCCCACGGAGGAGCGGGAGACGAAGGCCAGCTGGATCGCGGGCCAGGCGCCCTTGAAGAACTGGAGCGGGTTGACCTTGGCGACGGTGGCGAGCAGCAGCGGGTAGACCCCGAACATCACCAGGGCGCAGCCGATGTAGACGTCGGCGGTGAAGGTGGCGTACTTGCCGATGAGGTCCCAGCCGTAGTCGGCGATGGCGAAGCCGATGAGGCCGAGGGTGCCGAGCGGGGCGAGCCGGATGACCCACCACAGCGCCTTCTGGAGGAGTTCGAGGACGGCCTCGCTGAGCGTGAGGATCGGCTTGGCCTTCTCGCCGAGCTGGAGCAGCGCGATGCCGGCGACGGCGGCCATGAACACGATCTGCAGGACGTTCAGTTCGGTGAACGGCGTGATGACGTCCGTCGGGATGATGCCGGTCAGGAAGTCCAGCCAGGAGCCCGTGTGCTTGGGGAGCTTGCCGTCCTTCGGGGTGAGGCCGGTGCCCGACCCCGGGTTGGTGAGCAGGCCGATGGCGAGGCCGATGGCCACCGCGATCAGCGACGTGATCATGAACCAGAGCAGGGTGCGCGAGGCGAGCCGCGCGGCGTTGTTGACCTTGCGCAGGTTGGTGATCGACACCAGGATCGCGAAGAAGACGAGCGGCGCGACGGCCAGCTTCAGGAGCTGGACGAAGGTGTCGCCGATTTGCTCAAGGGTGCTCTTGAGCCAGCTGATGTCCTGGCTGCGGGCGAGCCAGCCGAGCAGGCCGCCGAGGACGAGACCGGCGATGATCTGGGCCCAGAACGGGAACTTCGAGGATATGGAGAAGCCGGACTTGGGCTTCTCCGGAGCGGTCGCGGAGGACACGGAAAGACTCCCTGGTGAGCGGAGACGGGGACTGATCGACGTTCAGAGATGAGCGCGGCGCCCGTTCACGAGGGACAGGTCGCGTGGACCGGTCACGTAAGGCTGGGGACACCGCCGCATGATGCCGGGGTCAGACGTCGCGGCAACAGACCGCGGACATGCAGCGGCAGAGGTCGACATGCAGACGCGCCACGAGCGGAACGGATCCGCCGGTGGGGTGCTGGTGCACAGCTGCTGTCGTCATGTCGAACACGTTAACACTTGAACTTTGAGAACCTCAAAGCAGTTCTTTTACCTGTGATGACCCACTCACCCCCGCCCCCGGTCACGACGACGGCCCGGCCCGAAGCGGAGTGCTTCGGAACCGGGCCGTGGGAGCTGAGGGAGCGGGCTACTGGACGACGCCGTCCTCCTGCGAACGGTTCGCCTCCAGCTTCGCCTTGGCGCTCTCCACCTTGGTCACGATCTGCGCGGACATCGCGTCGCGCTGCTTGCGCAGGAGCACGTAGCTGAGCGGCGCGGAGATGACCAGCGCGAGCAGGACGACCCAGACGAGGTTCGAGTTGCCGTTGCCCTTGGGCACGATGCCGAACTGGACCAGCAGGCCGACGAAGACCAGGCTGCCGATGAAGATGCCCACGCGCAGCATGGTGTACCAGATGGTGGCGCTCGGCTTTGCGGCGTTCACGACTGACCTTCTCTCTACGGTGGCACCTGCCCGACTAGTGAAGCACGCCCACAAATGGATCAGTTCAGCGGGCGGGCACGGGCCGGCGCCGGACCCGGCTCAGCCCAGCGGGAGCAGCATGATGATGTCGTCGCGGTCGTCCCCGGCGGCCACCCGGATCGCGCCGGGCACCCGCCCGACCTCCTTGTAGCCGCACGAGGCGTAGAAACGGTCGACACCGGTGCCGCCCCGGCAGGTGAGCCGGATCGCCTCGATGCCATCGAGGCCGCGCACCGCGTCGGCGGTCGCCGCCATCAGGTCGCGGCCGTACCCCTCGCCCTGGTACCGGGGGTGCACCATGACGGTGTACAGCCACACCCAGTGCGTCATGAGGCGATGGGTGTTGTACGCGATGAACGCGGTGGCGGCGACCCGCCCGTCCTCGTCGAACCCGACGAGCAGCCGCATCCGCCCCTCGGCCATGGCCACGAAGTGCTTGACCAGTTCGGGGCGCACGTCCTCCACGGTGACCGGCGGCACGAAGCCGACGGCCCCGCCCGCGTCGGACACCTCCGCCCACAGGGCGAGGAGTCCGTCCCGCAGGGCGGGGGTGACCGGCGGGTCGAGCCGGAACGTCAGTGCCACGGGACCTCGCTCAGAAACGCATCGGCTGCGGCGACTCGCGCAGCTCCGTGTCCGGGCCCGGGTACTCGCGGATGATCTCGTACCGCGTGTTGCGCTCCACGGGACGGAAGCCGGCCTCGCGGATGAGGTCGAGCAGGTCGTCACGGGTCAGCTTGTTCGGCGTGCCGTAGTTGTCGGCGTCGTGCGTGATCTTGTACTCGACGACCGAGCCGTCCATGTCGTCGGCGCCGTGCTGGAGCGCGAGCTGGGTGGTCTGGAGGCCGTGCATGACCCAGAAGCACTTCACGTGCGGCACGTTGTCGAAGAGCAGGCGCGAGACCGCGAAGGTCTTGAGCGCCTCGGCGCCGGTCGCCATCGTGGTGCGCGCCTGGAGCTTGTTGCGGACCTTGCCGTCCTGCATGTCCACGAAGTCGTGCTGGTAGCGCAGCGGGATGAAGACCTGGAAGCCGCCGGTCTCGTCCTGGAGCTCGCGCAGGCGCAGCACGTGGTCGACGCGGTGGCGCGGCTCCTCGATGTGCCCGTACAGCATGGTCGCCGGGGTCTTGAGCCCCTTCTCGTGCGCCAGGCGGTGGATGCGCGACCAGTCTTCCCAGTGGGTGCGGTGGTCGACGATGTGCTGGCGCACTTCCCAGTCGAAGATCTCGGCGCCGCCGCCGGTGAGCGATTCGAGGCCCGCCTCGATCAGCTCGTCGAGGATCTCGCTCGCGCTGAGCCCGGAGATCGTCTCGAAGTGGTGGATCTCGGTGGCCGTGAACGCCTTGAGCCCGACGTTCGGCAGGGCCTCCTTGAGGGCCTTGAGCGAGCGCGGGTAGTAGCGCCAAGGGAGCGTCGGGTGGAGCCCGTTGACGATGTGCAGCTCGGTGAGGCTGTCGTTCTCCATCGCCTTGGCGAGGCGGACGGCCTCCTCGATGCGCATCGTGTACGCGTCCTTCTCGCCCGGCTTGCGCTGGAACGAGCAGTACGCGCACGACGCGGTGCACACGTTGGTCATGTTGAGGTGACGGTTGACGTTGAAGTGGACGACGTCGCCGTTCTTGCGGGTGCGCACCTCGTGGGCGAGGCCGCCGAGCCAGGCCAGATCGTCCGACGCGTACAGCGCGACGCCGTCCTCACGGCTGAGCCGCTCCCCGGCCCGGACCTTCTGCTCCAGCTCGCGCTTGAGTCCCGCGTCCATCAAGGCCGCCTCCCATATGTGTGTCTTTCAGGCTCCACCCAAGGTACGCCCCGCCCTACTCGGGAAGTTCCCCGACCCGGTTCTCCCACTTCGTGGAGAGCACGATCGTGGTGCGGGTGCGCGAAACGCCCTTGGTCGAGCCGAGGCGGCGGATCGTCTTCTCCAGGCCGTCCACGTCACCGGCCCGGATCTTGAGCATGTACGAGTCGTCGCCGGCGATGAACCAGCAGTCCTCGATCTCCG
Source organism: Streptomyces sp. NBC_00083 (assembly GCF_026343295.1). Taxonomy (GTDB): domain Bacteria; phylum Actinomycetota; class Actinomycetes; order Streptomycetales; family Streptomycetaceae; genus Streptomyces. Next base: position 76,089 of record NZ_JAPELY010000002.1, on the reverse strand, counting down.
CGAGGTCGCGCAGACGGCGGGCCACGTCCTCGTGGTCGGCGGCGTCGGAGAGCGAGATGCCGATCAGCGCGGTGACGCCGAGGCCGAGCGACGCGGAGTCCACCGTGGCGCGGTACCCGGTGATGACACCGGCCGCCTCGAGACGGTTGATGCGGTCGGTGACGCTGGGGCCCGAGAGCCCGACGAGCCGGCCCAGTTCCGCGTACGAGGCCCTGCCGTTCTCCCGCAGAGCCTGGATGAGCTGCCTATCGACGGCGTCCATATGCCTGAAGCCTTCCATTGTTCAGCGATACCGCGAGTTTACGTGTAGAATCTAAGGCACGCAGGGGAGACACCCTGCGAATCATGCAGCTGTTTGGATAAATTTCCAGCAGATCAAAGACGATCTTTCAGGAGTTGTCACCGTGTACACGATCGAGATGGCCTACGCCCGCATGCGCGAGCTTCAGGACCTGGCCAACCGGTCCCGTGCCCACCAGACCGCGACGAAGCCCCGCGCCCCCAAGCGCGCCGCCAAGAAGCGCTAATCCCCGCGAGAGCCTCCTTCGAGATCGCGGCCGCGCCCGTCCGGGGCGTGCCCCGATCCGAGCTCTCCCTCCCAGCGGCGGTACAGACCGTGCGGCACCCCTGCCGCGTCGAGCACCCGCCCCGCGACGAAGTCCACCAGATCCTGGATGTGCGTCGCCCCCGCATAAAACGCCGGAGAGGCGGGCAGCACCACGGCGCCCGCCTCGTCCAGCGCCACCAGGTGCTTGAGCGTCTGACCGTTCAACGGCGTCTCGCGCACCGCGACCACCAGCTTCCGCCGCTCCTTGAGCGTCACGCTCGCGGCCCGCTGCAACAGGTCCTTCGAAAGCCCGAGCGCGACCCCGGCCACACAGGCCGTCGACGCCGGCACGATCAGCATCCCCTTCACCGCGTACGACCCCGACGAGGGCCCGGCCGCCAGATCCCCGGCCGCCCAGTGCCGCACGTCCGACACGTCCACGGCGCCGAAGGCGTCCGGCTTGCCGTCCGCGCCCCGCGCCAGCCACGCCCGCAGGTCGTCCCGCCAGTGCGCGTCACGGAACGCGATGCCCGTCTCGTCGAGAAGCGTCAGCCGCGAGGCGCGCGAGACCACCAGGTCCACGCTCTCGCCGGCCGCCAGCAGCGCGCGCAGCACCGCCGCCGCGTACGGCGTGCCCGACGCGCCCGACACCCCCACGACCCACGGCGTCCGCTGCTGACTGTGTACGTTCACGTGCTCCACGTGTCCGAGCCTATCCGGCACCCCCTGCGGGGCGCCGCCAGGTACTAGACCGTCAGCCCCCGCACCACCAGGTCAAGCAGCGCGCACACGAAGAGCGCGATCCCGATGAAGCCGTTGACCTGGAAGAAGGCGCGGTTGAGCTTGGAGAGGTCGTGCGGCTTGACCAGGGTGTGCTCGTAGAGGAAGGCCCCGAGCACGATGACGAGACCCAGCCAGAAGAAGATCCCGGCGCCGGTCGCCAGCGCGTACCAGACGAGCAGCGCCATCGTCACGGTGTGGCAGCCGCGCGCGCCGTAGATCGCGGCTGGGATGCCGAAGCGGGCCGGCACCGACTTCACGCCGTGGCCGCGGTCGGCCTCCACGTCCTGGCAGGCGTAGATCAGGTCGAAGCCGCCGATCCAGATGCCGATCGCGAGCCCCAGGATCACCGCGTCCCACGACCAGGAGCCGGTGATCGCGATCCACGCGCCGACCGGGCCCATCGCCTGCGCGATGCCGAGGATGGCCTGCGGGAAGTTGGTGAACCGCTTCCCGTACGGATAGACCACCATCGGAACCACCGCGACCGGCGCGAGCGCCAGGCACAGCGGGTTGAGCGCGGCGGCCGCGCCGAGGAAGACGACGAGCGCGATGAGCGCGCCGGTCCACGCCGAGCGCACCGACACCGCGCCGGTGACCAGCTCGCGGCCCGCGGTGCGCGGGTTACGGGCGTCGATCTCCCGGTCGATGATCCGGTTGCACGCCATCGCGAAGGTACGCAGCCCCACCATGGCGACGGTGACCAGGAGCAGCCGCCCCCAGTGGATGTTCCCGTCGAGCTGGAACATCGCCGTGAGCGCGGCGGTGTAGGCGAAGGGCAGCGCGAAGACCGAGTGCTCGATCATGACGAGGCGCAGGAAGGCCTTGGTCCGCCCCGGCTGGGGCACTGCTGCGGCTGAGGCACTCACTAGAGCCCGTACTCCTTCCAGCGGCGGTCGACCTTCGCCGCCGTATCCGCGTCCGACTCGACCATCGCGGGCCAGCCGCCGTCGCGCGTGTAGCCCTCCTCGGGCCACTTCGCGGTCGCGTCGATGCCCGCCTTGCCGCCCCAGAACTGCTGGTAGGAGGCGTGGTCGAGGTGGTCGACCGGGCCTTCGACGACGGTCAGGTCGCGGGCGTAGTCGGTGTTGCCGAAGGCCCGCCAGGACACTTCGTGCAGGTTGTGGACGTCGCAGTCGGCGTCCACGATCACGATGAGCTTGGTGAGCGACATCATGTGCGCGCCCCAGATCGCGTGCATCACCTTCTGCGCGTGCTTGGGGTACTTCTTGTCGATCGAGACGATCGCGCAGTTGTGGAAGCCGCCCGACTCCGGCAGGTGGTAGTCGACGATGTCCGGCACGATGATCTTGAGGAGCGGCAGGAAGAAACGCTCCGTCGCGCGGCCCAGCGGCCCGTCCTCGGTCGGCGGGCGGCCGACCACGATGGACTGGAGCAGCGGGCGCTTGCGCATCGTGACGCAGTCGATGGTGAGCGCGGGGAACGGTTCCTGCGGCGTGTAGAACCCGGTGTGGTCGCCGAACGGCCCCTCGGGCAGCATCTCGCCCGGCTCCAGCCAGCCCTCGATGACGACCTCGGCGTTGGCCGGCACCTGGAGCGGCACGGTCTTGCAGTCGACCATCTCGATCCGCTTGCCCTGGACGAACCCGGCGAAGAGGTACTCGTCGATGTCGCCGGGCAGCGGCGCGGTGGAGGCGTACGTGACGGCCGGGGGGCAGCCGAAGGCGATCGCGACCGGCAGCCGCTCGCCCCGCTTGGCGGCGACCGCGTAGTGGTTGCGGCTGTCCTTGTGGATCTGCCAGTGCATGCCGATGGTGCGCTTGTCGTGGCGCTGGAGGCGGTAGAGGCCGAGGTTGCGCACGCCCGTCTCGGGGTGCTTGGTGTGGGTGAGGCCCAGGTTGAAGAACGAGCCGCCGTCCTCGGGCCAGGTGAAGAGCGCGGGCAGCCGGTCGAGATCGACGTCGTCCCCGGTCAGCACGACCTCCTGGACGGGGGCGGCCTCCTGCTTCACCTTCTTCGGCGGTACGTGGACCATCGTGCCGAGCTTGCCGAACGCCTCGCGGATGCCGACGAAGCCCTGCGGCAGCTCGGGCTTGAGCAGCCCGCCGATCTTGTCGCTGATCTCCTCGTACGACGAGAGCCCGAGTGCCTTGAGGAGGCGCCGGTCGGTCCCGTAGACATTCATGGCCAGGGGCATCGCGGAGCCCTTGACGTTCTCGAAGAGGAGGGCGGGGCCGCCGGCCTTGTTGACCCGGTCGACGATCTCGCCGACTTCCAGATACGGGTCGACCTCGGCCTTGATGCGCTTGAGGTCGCCCTCGCGCTCCAGCGCCCTGAGCAGCGATCGGAGATCGTCGTAAGCCATGGGGTCCAGTATCCGGCACCCGATACCCTGGGCCGGTCACCGGGGCCGAGGCACGGCCCGCAACCGCTCCCGGGGGGACCGTCCGACATGCTCAGGTATCTGCCGTTCCTGCTGGTCCTGGCGGTGTGGATCTACGCGTTCATCGACTGCCTGAACACCCCGGAGGAGGACGTCAAGGGCCTCCCCAAGGTGGTGTGGATCATCGTGGTGCTGCTCTTCGGGGAGGTGCTGGTGGGGCCGGTGGCGTGGCTGGTGGCGGGCAAGGTCCGCCGTCGTCCGGCGCGGTGGACGGCGCCGGACGACAACCCGGAGTTCCTGGCGTCCCTGGAGGACCGCACTCGGCGCGACCGGGGCGACGACTCGTAGCCGAGCCCGACTGCTCGGCGCCGCCCGGCACGCCGGGGGCCGCCTGGACGGAGCCCCGCCTGCGGCCTGTGCGCGGCCCCGGGTTCGTCTGCGGACCGTGCCCGCGTCTCGCGCAGTTCCCCGCGCCCCTGGGTGGGTTGCCCTTGGCAGGGTGCCCAGTTGCGGCATCCTCAGCCGGTCCGGCGTTTGAGGACGAGCGCGCTTTCAGCCCGTCCGGCGTTTGAGGACGAGCGCCCTTAAGGCGCGAACGGGGTCTGGGGCGGAGCCCCAGGTCCTGAACCCCAGTCCCTCTTCCCGCCCCCGGAGGGTTTCGGGAAGGGGCGGGGTGGGGCATCCCCCGGGGCCTGGGGCGGAGCCCCAGCAACCCCGGCTTCCGTCTGCGGACCGTGCCCGCGTCTCGCGCAGTTCCCCGCGCCCCTGTAGGGCACCCGGCGTCGCGCCCACCGCGGCGGAGCCGCGCAAACGGCACAGCCCCGCGCCCCTGAAGACGTAGGGCACCCGGAGCCGAGCCGAGCGGCTGTGTCAGACGCCGGCGTAGGAGTGCTTGCCGTTGACGAAGATGTTCACGCCGTAGTAGTTGAACAGCCAGCACCCGAACGCGATCAGCGCCAGCGTCGCCGCCTTGCGCCCCTTCCAGCCCGCCGTGGCACGCGCGTGGAGGTAGCAGGCGTACGCGACCCACGTGATGAAGGACCAGGTCTCCTTCGGGTCCCAGCCCCAGTAGCGGCCCCACGCGTCGCCCGCCCAGATCGCGCCCGCGATGATCGTGAACGTCCACAGCGGGAAGACCGCCGCGTTCACGCGGTACGCGAACTTGTCGAGCGAGGACGCGGCAGGCAACCGCTCCATGACGGACGTCGCGAACGTGCCCGGCTTGCCGCCCTCGGCGAGCTTCGCCTCGTACCGGTCGCGGAAGAGGTAGAGGACCGTGGCGACCGCGCCCACGTAGAACACCGCGCCGCAGAAGATCGCGGTGGAGACGTGGATCCACAGCCAGTACGAGTGCAGCGCGGGAACGAGCTGGTCGCTGGCGGTGTAGAGCACGGTGACGGCGAGGCCCAGGTCGAGCAGGACCGTGGTGACCAGCGGGAGGCCGAGCCAGCCGACGTTCTTCTTCAGGGCGAGCAGCGTCAGGTACACGCCGACGGCGACCGTCGAGAAGGTCAGGTTGAACTCGTACATGTTGCCCCACGGCGCCCGCTGCACGGACAGCGCGCGGGTGAGGACACCGCAGAACTCGATGAGGAAGGCGAGCACCGTCAGGGAGACGGCGATGCGGCCGTAGAGGTCGCCCTTCGCGTCGCCGCCGGACGCGCCGGGCCCGTCCGGCACGTCGCGGGTGCCGGCGGCCGAGCGGGTCACGACCTTGGGGCGGTCCAGGACCGCGGTGCCGCCGCTCTTCGTGGCGACCTCGACCTTGACGGTGCCGGTGCCCGCGGCCTGCTGACCGGCGCCGGTCAGCGCGGCCGCCGTGCGGGCGACCTTGCTGCGGCTGCCGAAGAGCCACTCGGCCATGTTGGCGAAGAAGGCCAGCAGGTACACGGCCATCGCCGAGTAGATCAGGTAGTTGCTGGTGTGGGCCAGGCTCTCATTGGTGGTGGCGGCGAGATTCACTTCTCAGCCCCTTCGGCAGGAACAACTGAGGGTTCGGGTTCGGGATCCGGCGCGGTCGGCGCCTGCGGGATGAGCGTGACCGCGAGATCGGCCAGCTCCTCGGGAAGCTTCGCGGACTCACTGCGGCCGAGCCCGGCCATCTCGACGACGGTCACGCCGTCGTCGCCCGTGACGGCCCGGACCCAGATCCGGCGGCGCTGGATGAACAGCGAGCCGGCGAGCCCCGCGATGGCACCGATCGCGCCGGTGAGGGCGAGACCGTTGCCGGGCTGGTGGGAGATCTGGAAGCTGGCCCACTGCTTGATGGGGCCCTTGTCGAAGGTGATCGACCCCGCGCCGCCGGGGAGCTGGAGGCTCTCGCCCGGCAGCAGCAGCTTCTTGAGGATCTTGCCCTGGTCGTCCTTGAAGGGCTTGATCGAGCGGCTGCTGGTGTCCAGCTGGTACACGTTCTGCGGCAGCCCCGAGTTGACGCCGAGGTCGCCGTGGTAGGCGCCGACGTTGAGCACCGGGAAGTCGGGCGCCGGGAACTTCGAGAACATCTGGGTGGCGCCGGTGCCCTTGCCCCCGAAGGTCGGCACGAAGAACGCGGCGAAGCCGAGCTGGTCCTTGTTGCCCTGGGCGTCGCGGTATCCGTCGAGCACCTTGATGGCGCCGCTGGAGGTCAGGTTGTTGTCCATCGGCAGCAGCGGCGTCGCGCCGTGGAAGACGACGTTGCCCTTGCCGTCCCTGACGGTGACCGAGGGCGCGTACCCGTGCGAGAGCAGGTACACCTTGGAACCGTCGACGACGAGGGGCTTGTTGACCTCGACGACCTTCTGCTGCTCCTTGCCCTCGGCGCCCTCGGAGTAGGTGAGGTGCGCCTTGAACTCGCGGGCGGTGCCCAGCTCGGGGCCGCTGCGCTCGTACGACGCGTCGAAGCGGTCCAGGGTGAAGCTGAAGGGGGCCAGGTCCTCGGTGTTGAAGAGCGAGCCCGACCTGAAGTCGTCGTACTGGGTGAGGGTGTTGGAGAACCCGTCGCCCTGGACGATCAGCTTGCCGCCCTCGGACTTGAAGAGCTGGCCGGTGGCGAACGCGACCAGGATCACGATCAGCGAGACGTGGAAGATCAGGTTGCCGGCCTCGCGCAGATAGCCCTTCTCGGCGGCGACGGCGTCACCGCTGATCCGGGAGCGGAAGCGGCGCTTGCGGAGCATGGCGAGCGCGGCCTCGCGGACCTGCTCGGGCTCGGCGTCGGTGCGCCACGTCGTGTACGCGGGCAGCCGGGTCAGGCGGCCCGGCGCGGCCGGCGGCTGCCCGCGCAGCTGGCCGACGAACTGCCAGGTGCGCGGCACGATGCAGCCGATGAGCGAGACGAACAGCAGGATGTAGATCGCGGAGAACCACACCGAGCTGTAGACGTGGAAGAGGCCGAGCTTCTCGTAGATCGGCGTGAGGGTGTCGTGCCGCTTCTGGAAGTCGGCGACCTTCATCTCGTCGACGCTGGTCTGCGGGATCAGCGAGCCGGGGATGGCGCCGAGCGACAGCAGGAAGAGCAGGATGAGGGCGACCCGCATCGAGGTCAGCTGCCGCCAGAACCAGCGCAGCCAGCCGAAGGCGCCGATGCCGACGGGCCCGTTGGACCGTTCCTCGGTGGGGGCGGTGGAGAGCTGTGCCCCGGCCTCGCCGAGGTCGGGCTCCGGAGTCGATTCGGTCTTGCTCATGCGTCAGACACCCACCTGAAAGCCTGTGGACCAGCCCTGTACCTGCTGGACGAGCTCCGCCCAGGCGCCGGTGAGCAGCAGCACACCGGTCACGATCATCATTCCGCCGCCGATCCGCATCACCCATACGTAGTGCTTCTTGACCCAGCCGAAGGCGCCGAGCGCCTTGCGGAAGGCGACGGCCGCGAGCACGAACGGCAGCCCGAGGCCGAGACAGTACGCGACCGTCAGTATCGCTCCGCGGCCGGCGCTCGCCTGGTCCATCGCGAGCGCGTTGACCGAGGTGAGCGTGGGGCCCAGGCACGGCGTCCAGCCGATGCCGAAGAGCGCGCCGAGCAGCGGCGCCCCGGCGAGCCCGGTCACCGGCCGCTTGTGGACGCGGAATTCGCGCTGCGTCATCCACGGCATGAGCCCCATGAAGAAGACGCCCATGAGGATCATGAGGACGCCGAGGATCCTGGAGAGCGTGGCGCTGTGGTCCTGGAGGTTCTGGCCGAAGTAGCCGAACAGGGCGCCGCCGGAGACGAACACGGCGGTGAAGCCGAGGACGAACAGGCCGGCGCCGGCGACCATCCGGCCGCGTCGCGCCTCGGCCAGGTCGGTACCGGTGACGCCGGTGACGTACGAGAGGTAGCCGGGGACCAGGGGCAGTACGCAGGGCGAGAAGAACGAGACGAGGCCGCCGAGCACGGCGACCGGCAGGGCCACGAGGAGGGCCCCGCTGAAGACGGTCTCGTTCATCGAGCCGACGGCGGCCAGTGCGCTCACGCGATCACTTCTCCGCGATCAGCGGGTCGATCATCTGGTGCAGTTTGGTGTCGTCGAGCGCCATGAGGGCGCGTGCGGCGATCTTTCCGTTCCGGTCGAGAACGATCGTCGACGGAATGGCCTGCGGATTCAGGCTGCCCTTCGGGAAACGCAGAATGAGCTTCCCGATCGGGTCGTACAGACTCGGATAGTCGACGCCGAATTCCTTCTCGAACTGCTGGGCCGGGCCCTTGTCCGTGTCGCGGGTATTGATCCCGACGAACTCGACGCCCTTGGCCTTCGCCTCCTTGGAGACCTTGGCCAGATACGGCGCCTCGGCCCGGCACGGGGCGCACCAGGAACCCCACACATTCAGCACGACGACCTTGCCCTTGAGGGAGGCGACGTCGAGCTGCTTGCCGTCGACGGTCGCGCCGGACAGCTCGGGGGCTGCCCGGCGGTCCCCCTTGGCCACGGTGGCGATCCCGCCGGTGCCGGTGACGAACTTCGTGTCACCGGACCCACCGGACGTGCCACCGGAACCGCAGGCCGTCAGGGTCAGCGCACCGGCGGCCACGGCAGCCGCGGCCAGCGTCAGGGTGCGACGGCGTCGGAATGCAGGACTCACGGACATGTGAAAAGTTTCGCATGGCGGATTCGGGGATCTTGCGCGCCCCCCTGCATGCCCGTAAAGCCCCTTGTCAGGAAGGCCTAAACGGACTTCATGAACGTGTTCCAGCCACCGGCGGGAGCCTGACCCACGCCCAGCGTACGGAGCTTGGCGAGCACCTTCGGGTCCTGCACGTCGAGCCAGTCGCAGTACTGCTTGAAGGAGACGAGCCTCACATCCTTCTTCGCGTCCCGCTGCGCGACGATGCCCTTGAACGCCTCTTCGACGGCGTCCATGTAGATGCCACCGTTCCACTGCTCGAAGTGGTTTCCGATGTAGAACGGCGCGCGATTGGATTCGTAGGCCCGCTTGAATCCGGCGAGATAGGCCTCGGTGGCCTGCTTGCGCCAGCCCGGGTAGTTGGCCGGCGGCGCCTTGGTCGAGTTCTTCGACTGGTTGGCGAGGATGTTGTAGTCCATCGACAGGACCTGGAACGAGTGCCCGGGGAAGGGTATTTGCTGGAGCGGCAGGTCCCACAGGCCGTGCCGCTTGACCGGCCACACCTGGGTGCCGCCGGGCGATGAGGCGTCGTAGCGCCAGCCCAGCTTCTGCGCGGTGGGCAGCAGGTTGTCCTGGCCCAGCAGGCAGGGAGTGCGGCCGCCGGCGAGCTCGCGCTTGTAGTCGAAGGGCAGCGGGTCCTCGTCCGTCCACCCGGTGTTGGTCTTCCACTGGGTGACGAAGCCGATGGCCTGGTCTATCTCGCTCTGCCACTGGGCGGGGGTCCAGTGCTCGACGGTGCCGCGCCCGGTGCAGAAGTGGCCGTTGAAGTGCGTGCCTATCTCATGGCCGTCGGTCCAGGCCTGGCGGACGTACTTCAGCGTCTCCTTGATGTGCGGGTCGGAGAGGTAGCCGATGTCGGAGGCGCCGACGGCGTTGTTCGGCGGGCGGTAGAGCCGCTTCTTGGCCTCGGGCAGCAGATAGAGCCCGGACAGGAAGAACGTCATGCCCGCGCCGTGGTCCTCGGCGAGCTTGAGGAAGCGCGGGAAGAGCCCGTTGCCGACCTCGCCCGCGCCGTCCCAGGAGAAGATCACGAACTGCGGCGGGGTCTCGCCGGGCTGGAGCGGGACGGGCTTGTCGGGCTGGTGCGCCTGCTTGCCGGTGTCGGCGGTGGAACCGTCGCCTATGAGTTTGGCGTCGGCCTTCTTGGCGGCCGGATCGCCGCTCTTGCCGCCCTGGTCACCCTTGCCGTCCGACCCGCTGCCGCCCGAAGTGCCGCATCCGGCGAGGCCGGCCGCCGTGGCGGCGCCCAGTCCCAGTCCCAGCATGCCCCTTCGGCTGAAGTTCCGTCCGATCTCCCGCATACGCCCGTCCGTTCCCATCGCGTCGCACCGTCGTCTCGTCGTCCTCGAACCCAAGTGCGTCACCGCAGTTGGGCGATGTGTGAGATGCCAGGTGAAACCGGGGTGGTTCCCCACAGCTCGCACAAACCTTCGTAAACCGTACGAGATGAGGGGTGCGGGTCGAGGGGGCGGGGGGTGGGGATCGCGTGAACACCGGGACGAACGGGACCGCTCACCGGGACGGACACGGCTGCGTTCCGGGACGTTCCGGGGGGGGCGGCGGGGCGTTCCGGGGGGCCCGGGGCGTCCCGGGGGTGAGCCGGGAGCATCGTCCCCGCGCGGCCGGCGGCGCCGGGCGGACGGACCGGGGTGATCCCGGCCGGTCCGTCCGGCGGCGAGCGGAGCGTCAGGCGCCGAACGCCTTCGACTTGCCCTTGGCCGGCTTGGCGCCTGCCAGCAGGTGCGCCGGTACGAGATCGCGGGCGGGCTCGCTGTAGCCCACGGACACGATCCGGTCGCCCTGATAGGTGAAGCTCGTCAGCGAGGCCAGCGTGCACTGCCGCTTGCGCGGGTCGTGCCACAGGCGGCGCTTCTCGACGAAGCTGCGCACGATCCAGATCGGCAGCTGGTGGCTGACGCACACCGCCTCGTGCCCCCGGGCCGCGTCCCGCGCGGCGTCCAGCGCGCCCATCATCCGCACGACCTGCTCGACGTACGGCTCGCCCCAGGACGGGCGGAACGGGTTGGTCAGGTGCTTCCAGTTGGCGGGCTTGCGCAGGGCGCCGTCGCCGACACCGAAGGTCTTGCCCTCGAAGACGTTGCCCGCCTCGATCAGCCGCGGGTCGGTGCCGAGGTCCAGGCCGTGGGCCTTGGCGATCGGCGTGGCCGTCTCCTGCGCGCGCTCCAGCGGGGAGGCGACGACATGGGTGATGTCCCGGCCGGCCAGGTGCTCGGCGACCCGGTCGGCCATCTCACGGCCGAGCTCTGAGAGGTGGTAGCCGGGACGGCGGCCGTAGAGCACGCCGTCCGGGTTGTGCACCTCGCCGTGGCGCATCACGTGCACGACGGTCAGTTCGTTCCCGGCGTTGTTCTCGCTCATGCCGTGGCCTCCGCTGCGGCGCGGGCGGCGGCGGGCAGCGCGGCCGCGATGCGCTCGACGGCGCGCTCGTCGTGGGCGGTCGACACGAACCAGGACTCGAACGCGGACGGCGGCAGGTAGACGCCCTGCGCCAGCATCGAGTGGAAGAACCCGTTGAAGCGGAAGGACTCCTGCTTCTTCGCGTCCTCGTAGTCGCGCACTTCATCGGCGGTGAAGAAGACGGAGAACATGTTGCTCGCCGTCTGCAGCCGGTGGGCCACGCCCTCCTTGCTGAGCGCGCCGGTGACGAGCGCCTGGATCTCGGCGGAGACGGCGTCGACCTTCTCGTACGCCGCGTCGTCGAGGAGCCGCAGCTGGGCGAGGCCGGCGGCGGTGGCGATCGGGTTCCCGGAGAGGGTGCCCGCCTGGTAGACGGGGCCCGCGGGGGCGAGATGGCCCATGACGTCGGCCCGGCCGCCGAACGCCGCGGCGGGGAAGCCGCCGCCCATGACCTTGCCGAACGTCATCAGGTCGGGCTTCACACCGTCGACCCCGTACCAGCCGGCCTTCGAGGTGCGGAAGCCGGTCATCACCTCGTCGGAGATGTAGAGCGCGCCGTTCTTGGCACAGGCCGCCTTGAGGCCGGCGTTGAAGCCGTCCGCGGGAGGGACGACGCCCATGTTGCCGGGAGAGGCCTCGGTGATGACACAGGCGATCTCGCCCGGGTTGGCGTGGAACGCCGCGTGCACCGCGTCCAGGTCGTTGTACGGCAGCACGATCGTGTCGCCGGCCTGCGCGCCGGTCACGCCCGGGGTGTCGGGAAGCCCGAAGGTGGCGACCCCGGAACCGGCGGCGGCCAGCAGCGCGTCCACATGGCCGTGGTAGCAGCCGGCGAACTTGATCACCTTGGCGCGGCCCGTGAAGCCGCGGGCCAGCCGGATCGCGGACATGGTCGCCTCGGTGCCCGAGGAGACCAGGCGGACCTGCTCGACCGGCTCGACGCGGGCCACGATCTCCTCGGCGAGCGCGACCTCGCCCTCGCCGGGCGTACCGAAGGACGTGCCGCGGGCGACGGCCTCCTGCACGGCGGCGATGACCTCGGGGTGCGCGTGACCGAGGATCATCGGACCCCACGAACACACCAGGTCGACGTAGTCGCGCCCGTCGGCGTCGGTCAGGTAGGGCCCCGTACCGGACACCATGAACCGGGGCGTACCGCCCACGGCCCGGAAGGCACGGACGGGGGAGTTCACACCGCCGGGCGTCACGGCGGACGCACGGTCGAAGAGGTTCTGCGAAACTGGGGCGTCGTATTCGTACGGATAGCTCACACAGCCATGGTGGCAGAGGCCCGGACGTTCTTGCGGACTGGTGTTTCACCGCACGCGCGCGGGGGAGGTCAGTGACACGATGATCCGCAGATGATCGAGTTGCATGGGCGGATGATCGGGTTGCGCGGCGGGGCGCGCGCCGTCTACAAAGCAGTCGGGCTACAAGCAGTCGGGTGAAGGATATGCATCGCGGTGGCGGACTGGGCGAAGGGACCGACGACCGGGGTCCCGAGCGCGCCCACCGTCGGGGACGGCACCGGCGACGCGACGCCCAGGACCGGATCGACCGGGTCGCTGGCGCCGCAGGGGCGGGAGACGCCGCAGGGGCGGGGAACGGAAGTGGCCGTATGGGGGTGACCTACAAGTACTTCGGCGCGCCGGACGGCGCGACGGCCGCGCGGGTGCCCGTCACCATGCGCCCCGAGGAACTCGGCGGTGACGAACTGGGCATGGGCGGCATGTTCACCAAGATCAAGCCGGAGACGATGGCCGCGATGGTCCTCACCGGCATCCAGGGCATACCCCTGCACAAGGTCCCGCCCCTGGAACTCGTCGTCCTCCACCCCGACTACGCGGTGGTCAAGCTCCCCATGACGGTCGTCGACCCGCTGCGCGGCGTCGGGGAGGAATCGGTCGGAGCCGCCGCCTTCATCTGGTCCACGGTCCCCGACCGGGGCGGTCCGCGCGACGCGTTCAACGTCTACCAACTCCTGCACGAGTGGCAGGACTTCAGCCACCGCCTCCACGAGGCAGGCCACCAGCCGTACTGTCTGGTCTGGCCCTGATCCTCCGCGGCCGGCAGCCGCAGAGGTTCCCGGACGGCGCCGCGACCGGCCTGCTGGAACGCCCCGAGGCGGCTCACGGGCGCCTTGGACCTTCGTCCATTCGGGTTCGCAGCTGCCGTGTACTTTCCGACGGAACCTTTGTATATGCGGCGTGAAGACGCCTATCTTGTCGCACATGCAGTCCTACACCATCGGCCAGGCAGCGCGTCTGCTCGGCGTCAGCCCCGACACCGTGCGCCGCTGGGCCGACGGCGGCCGCGTCACGACCCATCGTGACGAAGGCGGCCGCCGACTCATCGACGGGCGGGATCTGGCCGCTTTCTCCATCGAGGTCGGCCAGTCCTCCAACGGCGAGGAGGAGGTGCCCTACACCTCCGCCCGCAACGCCTTCCCCGGCATCGTCACCGCCGTCAAGCTCGGTGACGTAGCCGCCCAGGTCGAGATCCAGGCCGGCCCGCACCGCCTGGTCTCCCTCCTGACCCGGGAGGCCGTCGAAGAGCTGGGCCTTGAGGTGGGCATGCAGGCCATCGCACGCGTGAAATCCACCAACGTGCACATCGACCGCACCTAGGTCGAGAACAGGCCATTCACGTACGTCCCCGCGGCGTCGCCCCTTCCCCCCGCTTCCAGGGACCTCCGGCACACGGCGGTCCGGTCTGGGGAAGCCCTCACCTCCCGGCGCGGCTCGTCAAGCATCCGAAGGAGCTCCACCCATGTCTGTCAAGGCACTCAGCGCCAAGCGCCGCCGCGCCGCCGCGGCCGTCGTCTCCGCCGCCCTGCTCATCCCGCTCGCCGCGGCCTGCGGCAGCGACAAGGACAGCGGCAGCGGCAAGACCGCCTCGCCGTCCGGCAGCGCCGCCGCTCCGAAGGCGGCGCAGCTGACCGTCCTCGCCGCGTCCTCGCTCACGGACGTCTTCAAGGCGGCCGGTGCCGCCTACGAGAAGGAGCACCCGGGTACGAAGGTGAAGTTCTCCTTCGCCGGTTCGCAGGAGCTGGCCGCGCAGGTCAAGCAGGGCGCGCCCGCGGACGCCCTGGTGACCGCGGACACCAAGACCATGGACGGCCTCAAGGCCGATGTGAACGACTCGACGATCATCGCCAAGAACCGTCTGGTCATCGCGACCGACAAGGGCAACCCGAAGAAGGTCGAGGCCCTCAAGAACCTGTCCGACACCAACCTGAAGGTCGTCCTCGCGGCGCCCGAGGTCCCGGTCGGCCGCTACAGCAAGCAGGTTCTCGACGCGCAGCACCTCACGGTGAAGCCCGTCTCGCAGGAGCCCAACGTGCGCGCCGTCCTCTCCAAGGTGGAACTGGGCGAGGCCGACGCCGGCATCGTCTACAAGACCGACGCCGCCTCCGCCAAGGGCAAGGTCGACACCGTCGACATCCCCGACGCGCAGAACGCCGTGGCCAAGTACCCCGCCGCCACCCTGAAGACGTCGAAGAACGCCGACGCCGCCGCGGCGTTCGTGAAGTGGCTCTCCACCCCCGAGGCGCAGAAGATCCTCACGGACGCGGGCTTCCAGCAGCCGTAGCCGGCCCGTCCGGCCCGCCTCCCCCGGGCCGGTACCGTCCACCTCCCTTGCGGGGCCCGCCCGTTCGCCGTCCGTCCGCGGCGGGTGGGCGGGCCTCCGCGCCATCAGGACACCGGGGAACCCCATGAAGCCCCTGACCCGCGGCCGCTCCCGCCGCCCGCGCCCGCCCGTCGCGCTCGCGCTGCCCGCCCTGCTCGCCATCGCGTTCCTGCTGATGCCGCTCCTCGGTGTGCTGACCCGCACCTCCTGGGGCGAGCTCGGTACGGACCTGACGAGCCCCGAGGTCACCGAGGCGCTGCGGCTCTCCCTCGTCGTCTCCTTCTGGGCACTGGGCCTCTCCCTCCTTCTCGGCGTGCCCCTGGCCTGGCTGCTGGCCCGTGTCGAGTTCCCCGGCAAGGCGCTGGTGCGCTCCCTCGTGCTGCTGCCGATGGTGCTGCCGCCCACCGTCGGCGGCGTGGCGCTGCTGCTCGGCTTCGGGCGGCGCGGCCTGATCGGGCCGTGGCTGGAGAACACCTTCGGCATCACGCTGCCCTTCCACACCTCCGGCGCGGTGGTGGCGGCCACGTTCGTCGCGATGCCGTTCCTCGTGATCAGCCTGGAGGGCGCGCTCGGCGGGCTGCGCCCCCGCTACGAGGAGACCGCCGCCTCGCTCGGCGCCTCCCCGGTCCGGGTCTTCCTCACGGTGACGCTGCCCATGGTCGCGCCCGGCCTCGCCGCGGGCGCGGCCCTCACCTGGGCGCGTGCGCTCGGCGAGTTCGGCGCGACCATCACCTTCGCCGGCAACCTCCCCGGCACCACCCAGACCCTGCCGCTCCAGGTCTACCTCCTGCTCCAGGACTCCCCCGAGGCCGCGACCTCGGTCTCCCTGCTCCTCCTCGCCATCGCGATGGCGGTCCTGGTGGCGCTGCGCGGGCGATGGACCGGCGCCGCCACGGTGCGCGGCGGTGCGCCCGACACCGCCGCCCTCCCGGACGCCGGCCACGACACCGACACCGACCCTGCCCAGGAATCCGACCCGCAGGGTCCGGACCGCGTCGCCCCCGCGCCTGCGGCTGCCCCCAGCGCGGCCGCCAACTCGGCTTCTCCCAAGGCGAGTTGGCCGCTCCATGCCGACGTGACCGGGTTCAATCAGCTGACCCTCGACGCCGACCCCGGCACCACCATCGCCGTCGTCGGAGAGAACGGCGCGGGCAAGACCACCCTGCTGCGGGCCCTGCTCGGGCTCACCCCGCGCGCCCACGCCGAGCTGCGTCTGGGCGGCCTCGACGTCACCTCGCTGCCGCCCCACAAGCGCGGGGTCGCCTGGGTCCCGCAGGACGGCGCCCTGTTCCCGCACCTCACCGCGCTCGCCAACACGGCGTACGGGCTGCGCGCCCAGGGCGTACCGCGCGCCGAGGCCCGCGCCGAGGCCCAGCACTGGCTCGACCGGCTGGGCGTCGGCCGTCTCGCCCAGCGCAAGCCCGCCCAGCTCTCCGGCGGCCAGGCCCAGCGTGTGGCCCTCGCGCGGGCGCTCGCCGCTCGGCCGCGTCTGCTCCTGCTCGACGAGCCCCTGGCCGCCCTCGACCAGACCACCCGCGCCCACGTCCGCCACACCCTGCGCACCCACCTCGCGGGCTTCACCGGGGTCTGTCTGATCGTCACCCACGACCCCGTCGAGGCCCTCTCACTGGCCGACCGCGTCCTCGTCCTCGATCACGGCCGCACCCTCCAGGACGCGCCTCCCCCGGAGGTCACCCGCAACCCCCGCTCCCCGTGGGTGGCGCGCATGCTGGGCCGCAACGCCTGGCCCGGCACCGTGAGCGCCGACGGCCTCCGCCTGGCCGGCGGCGGACGGATCGTGGCGGCGGAGCAACTCCCCGACGGCGGCCGGGCGCTGGCGATCATCGCGCCGGAGGCGGTGTCGCTGCACCGCACGCGCCCCGACGGCAGCCCCCGCAATGTGTGGCCCGGCACGGTCCGTGAGGTCACCGCGAGCGGCAGCAGACTGCGGGTGCTCATCGGGTCCGCCGAGTCGCCCGATCTGATCGCGGAGGTCACCCCGGAGGCCGCGGCCGAGCTGGGTCTGGTGGAGGGCGCGGCGGTGTGGTCGAGCGTGAAGGCGACCGAGGTGACTCTCGTGTCCCTGTGAGCCGGCGCCTCTAGACTGGCTGCCCGGGGCGACAGAACGGCCAAGCCCAGGAGACGGGAGACGACGGTGACGACGAGCGGCACCGACCCGTCGACCGAGGTGCTCGGGGAGGCAGCGGGGGTCTTCGGACTCCTTGCCTCGCCCGCGCGGCTGCACATCATGTGGACGCTGAGCCACGGCGAGTCGGATGTGTCGGGTCTGGCCGAGAGGGTCGGCGGCGCACTGCCGGCCGTCAGTCAGCACCTGGCGAAGCTGAAACTCGCGGGGCTCGTACGGTCCCGGCGGGAGGGGCGCCGGGTGGTCTACCTCGTGGACGATCCGGACGTGGCTCAGATGGTGCGCTGGCTGGTCGCCCGGCTGGGCGGGAGCGTCAAGCTGCCGGGACCGTCGGGGCTCGTCCGTGACCTGGGCGCCTGACCGGATCTCTCCGCCGGATTCCGGGCGCTCGCCGTTCTCCGGGCGCCCATCGCGGGACGGACGCGCTGCGCGGTCCGCGTCTGCTCTGCGGTCCGCGACTGCGTTGCGGTCTCTGCAGTTGTCAAGGAGCACTCCTCTGCAGCTGCTGCGTTCCCTCGGCTCCGGCCCACGGGGACTGGTGGAGTCCGAGGCCGAGAAACGACTCCTGCGGTATGGGGAAAACGTCCTTCCCACGCGCCGAGTTCCGTCCCTGCCGATTATTTTTCTGCGCAGTCTGCGCGACCCGTTCACCGCCGTCCTCGCCTCCCTCGCCCTGGTGTCCGCGCTGGTCGCCGCGTGGGCGACGGCCGCTGTCATCGCGGTGCTCGTGGTGGTGAGCTGCGCGCTGCGGGCGGCCGGCGAGCACCGCGCCGACCGTTCGGCGGCCGGGCTGCGGCAGCTCGTCGCGAGCACCGCGACCGTGCTGCGCAGGGCGTCCGACGACGCGGCGCCGGTGGCCCGCGAGGTCCCGGTGGACCAGGTGGTGCCGGGCGACGTGGTGCGCCTGATGCCCGGCGACCTCGTACCGGCGGACCTGCGTCTGCTGCGCGCCACGGGCCTGACGATGCATCAGGCGGCGCTCACCGGAGAGACCGCGCCGGTCGCCAAGTACCCGGTCGACGAGCCCTCACCGCCCCCCGCGACGGCGGAGTCGCCCGCGGCAGCCCCCGACCACGACACCGGCCCCGGCCCCGTGGACGACTTCGACCGGCCGGAGCTGTGCTTCCAGGGCAGCAGCGTGGCCGCCGGGAGCGGCACCGGCGTGGTGATCGCGACCGGGGCCGGCACCCGGTTCGCGGCGGCCGACCAGCTGCCCGGGAACGACCGGCGCACGACCGCCTTCGACCGGTCGGTGTACGGGATTTCGTGGATCCTGATCCGCTTCATGCTGCTCACCCCGCCGCTCGTCCTGATGGCCAACGCGGCGCTCCGCGGCCGAGGCATCGAGACCCTGCCGTTCGCGGTGGCCGTCGCGGTCGGACTCACCCCCGAAATGCTGCCGGTCATCGTGACGACGACGCTGGCGCGCGGCGCGTCCGCGCTGGCCCGCACCCACCAGGTGATCGTCAAGCGGCTGCCCGCCCTGCACGACCTGGGCGCCGTCGACGTCGTCTGCCTGGACAAGACCGGCACCCTGACCCAGGACCGCCCGGTCCTGGAGTGCGCGCTCGGTGCGGACGGCGCTCCCGACGACTCCGTGCTGCACTGGGCCGCCGTCAACAGCCTGTGGACGGTGCAGCTGGCGGAAGTACCGAGCGCCGACGCCCTGGACGAGGCCATTCTCGACGCGGCGGAACACCGCCTCCCCGAAGGGGCGGACGCCCTGGAGTACGACCCCGTCACCGCGCTCCCCTTCGACCCGGTACGCCGGCTGTCCACCGCCGTGATCAGGACTCCGCGCCGGCTCGGCCACCACACCCTGGTGGTCAAGGGCGCCACCGAGAGCGTCATGGAGCGGTGCGCGCTCGGCGACGAGGAACGCCGACGGGTCACCGCGCTCGCCGACCGGATGGCCGCCGAAGGGCTGCGCGTCCTCGCGGTCGCCCGCGCCGAACGGCCCGCCGTCACCCGCCCGTACGCCCCCTCCGACGAACACGGCCTGACCTTCACCGGTCTGGTGGGGCTGCGTGACGCGACGGCGGACACGGCGGCCGACGCGCTCGCCGCCCTGCGGCACCGGGGGATCGCCGTGAAGGTGCTGACCGGGGACCATCCCGGCACCGCGGCCCGCGCCTGCCGCGACCTCGGCCTCGCCCCGGGGGAGGTCGTCACCGCCTCCTCCACCGACGCGCTGAGCGACGCCGAACTGGGCGAAATCGCCGACAGTAGTACGGTCTTCGCGCGCTGCTCCCCCGAGCACAAGGCCCGCATCGTCCGGGTCCTCCGGGAGCGCGGGCATGTCACCGGGTTCCTCGGCGACGGAGTCAACGACCTGCCCGCGCTGCGCGCCTGTGACGTCGGTATCTGCCCGCCCGACGCGGTCGACGTGGCCCGCGAGACGGCCGACGTCGTCCTCGCCGCGAAGGATCTGACCTCGCTCGACCACGCCGTCATGGCGGGACGCGGGAGCGGCTCGGCCATCGCCGGCTATCTGCGGATCACGCTCTCCTCGAACCTCGGCAACGTCATCGCGATGCTGACCGCCGGGCTGCTGCTGCCGTTCCTGCCGATGCTCCCGTCCCAGGTCCTCGTCCAGAACCTGTGCTTCGACGCGGCTCAGCTGGCGTTCGCGTACGCCCGTCCGCGGGCCGGGGCGCTGCGGCATCCGCTGAAGCTGCGCCCGCGCGAAGTCCTCGCCTCCGTCACCGGGTTCGGCGTGCTCAACGCCGCCGCCGACCTCGCGACCTTCGCGGTCCTGGCCTGGGCGGTCAGCGACGCGCGGGCCGAAACCGCCTTCCACGCGGGCTGGTTCACCGAGAACCTGCTGACCCAGGCCCTGGTCATGGTCCTGCTGCGCACGGGCCGGGGCGGCGGCGTCCCGGTCACCGCGGGCGTGCTCGCGCTGACCGGTCTGCTGCTGCCGCTCTCGCCGCTCGGCCCGCTGCTCGGCATGGCCGCGCTCCCCTTCGCGTACTACCCGCTGCTCGTCCTGGTGCTCACGCTGTACGCGGGCTCCCTGTTCTGGCTCACCCGGCGCCCAGGGCGCCGGGACACCGTGTAATTCCAGGTCAGGGGGTGTTGTCAGACCCGGCGCCTACAGTTCTGGACATGAGCGAAACAGCCCGTGAACTCCCCCCGCAGATCCACCTGGTGGCCTGGTCGGACGGCGACCTCGGCCTGCTGCGACGCAACAACGCGCCGGAGATGACCGAGCACCTCGGCGGCCCGGAGACCGAGGAGAAGGTGCTGTCCCGGCACGCCAAGTACACGGCCCTGAGCGCCCGGCCCGCCACCGAGGGCCGGATGTTCAAGGTCGTCCTCGCGGATTCGGGCGAGGCCGTCGGATCGGTCGGGTACTGGCCGCGCATAGGGGAGGGCGAGGCGGTGTACGAGACGGGGTACGGCATCCTGCCCGAGTTCCGGGGCCGGGGCCTGGCCGTCGCCGCGTTGCGGGCGGTGGTGGCGGAGGCACGCGCCGCCGGTGGCCCGCGCACGCTGCACGCCTATCCGTCCGTGGACCACACGGCGTCCAACGCCATCTGCCGCAAGGCGGGGCTCACTTGCGCCGGCGAGGTCGCGTTCGAGTACCCGCCGGGCACACCGCTCCGCTCCAACGACTGGTGGACCGGCCTCGGGGATTAGCCGGGGCGGGCCCACCGGCCGTCAGTCCAGCGGCTTGTCGAAGTTGAAGGCGGTCACCGCCATGCGCTCACGGAAGTAGAAGCGGTGCGCGTCGGTGCGGTGGGTGCCCGAGTCGAGGTTGAGGGAGGTGCAGCCGGCGGCCCGTGCGTGGCCTTCCAGGTGGGCGAGGAGGGCGTGGCCCACGCCGGTGGAGCGGGCGGTGGCGGCGGTGACCAGGTCGTCGACGTACAGCTTGCGGACCGCGCTCGTATTGACGATGATCCGCCATCCGGCCGCGCCCACGCAGACCCCGGCGTCGCTGTACGCGGCGGTGAAGCGCAGCCCCTGGGCGTGCCCCTCCCCGTAGATGTCGGCGAAGAGGGCTGCGGTGAGGTGGGGACGGAGTTCGCTGAGGACCGGCAGCAGGTCGTCCGTCAGACGCGGGTCGCCCGGCTCAAGGTCGATGATCTTCATGCCGGGAAGGGTAGAGGGCGCGGCACGGATTGGGCAGCGGCGGGGCGGGGCGCGGCGGGGCCGGTCCGGGCGGGGCGCGGTTCAACAGAGTCCCGGGTCGACCGAGCCCCGGGTCAACGGAGCCCCGGCGCTCGGGGGTCCCCTCCGGAGGCGCCCCTTCCCGGAGGCGCCCCTTCCCGGAGGCGCCCCTGCGCGAGAGCCTCCCTGCGCGAGAGCCTCCCGGTATGCGCGCTCCCGTATGCGCGCTCCGAGCGGCGGTGTCGATACGCGCTTGACGGTCCTGGCTTTGCCGAGGATATTTACCTGCGTCACGCAGATTCCGCACAGCGCAGCTTAGTGGGTGGCCTTGCGGCCTGCCTGCCGCACCACGGAGACTCCCCGCACCTCCCAACTCCCCTGATCCGAAAGGTATTTCCACCATGACGGTCCTGATCACCGGCAGCCGCGGCAAGGTCGCCACCACCCTCATTCCGCTCCTGCGCGAGCAGGGCATCACCGTGCGGGCCGCCTCCGCGAGCCCTGACAAGCTGGTCGTTCCGGACGGCGTGGAGCGCGTCGTGTGCGACCTCGACGACCCGGCGACGTTCCCGGCCGCCCTGACCGGTGTCGAGTCGGTCTTCCTCTACGCCAACCCCCAGCACATCGAGGCGTTCCTCGCCGAGGCGAAGGCGGCCGGCGTCCAGCACATCGTGCTGCTCTCCTCCAGCTCCGTCCTGGAGCCCGGCGCCGACACCAACGCCATCGCGGCGATGCACAGCGCGGTCGAGCGCGGGCTCGAACGGTCCGGCATCCAGTCGACGTTCCTGCGGCCCGGCGGGTTCGCGGGCAACGCGCTCGGCTGGTCCTGGGCCGCGAAGTCCACCGGCACCGTGGACCTGCCGTACCCCGAGACCCAGGCAAGCCCCATCCACGAGGCTGACATCGCCGAGGCCGCCCTCGCCGTCCTGACCCGTCCCGAACTGCGCGGCCAGGCCTACCACCTCACCGGTCCGGCCTCGCTCACCGCGGCCGAGCAGGTCGCGGCCGTCGCCGAGGCCGCCGGGCGCCCGCTCACCGTCACTCCCGTGAGTGCCGAGGCGTGGAAGCAGTCGATGGCCGAGTTCATGCCCGCCGGCGTCGCGGACGCGCTGCTCGACTACTTCGCGTCCCACGAGGGCCACGCCGACGCCGTCACCCAGGACGTCGAGCAGCTCACCGGTCACCCGGCCCGCACCTTCGAGTCCTGGGCCCGCGAGAACGCGGACGCGTTCCGGCCCTGAGCGACAGGGCGCCTGCGCTGGGGCGCGTGCCACGAAATCCCTGGCCGGAGCGGCGCCGCGATGCGATCCTGGCGGCGTGAACGGACCGGAGATCCAGATCGCTTTCGCCCCTGAACTGCACGTCTTCGTGCCGGCGAAGCGCCGCGAGGGGCGCAGCGCCGTCGTCACGGACGGCGTGTCCAGCCTCGGCCATGTCGTCGAGTCGCTGGGCGTGCCGCTCACCGAGGCCGGCCGGCTGCTCGCCGACGGCCGCGAAGTCCCGTTCTCGCACGTCCCGGTGGCGGGCGAGGCCGTCGAGGTGCGCCCCGTCGAACGGCCACAGGCGGTGCCGGGCGCTCCGCTGCGGTTCCTGCTGGATGTCCATCTCGGCACGCTGGCACGGCGGTTGAGGCTGCTCGGCGTCGACGCGGCGTACGAGAGCGAGGACATCGGCGACCCGGCGCTGGCCGCGCTCTCCGCGCGGGAGCGGCGCGTCATGCTCTCGCGCGACCGGGGGCTGCTGCACCGCAGGGAGCTGTGGGCGGGGGCGTACGTCTACAGCCATCGCACCGATGAGCAACTCCGGGACGTACTGGGCCGTTTCGCGCCCGCGCTCGCGCCCTGGACGCGCTGTACCGCCTGCAACGCGCTGCTGCGCGCGGCCGACAAGGAGTCGGTGGGGGACCGTCTGGAGGCCGGTACCCGCAGCGCGTACGAGGTCTTCGCGGAGTGCGGGTCGTGCGAGCGGGTGTACTGGCGCGGGGCGCACCACGCGAGCCTTGAGGCGATTGTGGACGGGGCGGTTCGTGAGTTCGGGGAGGTGGGGGTTCGCGTGGCGGGTGGCCCGGCGGGGGGCCATGCGGGCGGCGCGGCGGGTGACGAAGCCTGAGCTTGCCCTCGGCCCGCGCAGTTCCCCGCGCCCCTGGGTGGGTTGACCTTGGTGGCGTGAGCAGGACTGGTGGCATGAGTATCAGCTGGGCGGAGCCCGGTCGATCCGTCAGAGGAGGCCGCTTCTGAGGCGTTCGGACTGGGTGGTGCTGAGGGTGATCGTGCGGCGCATGTGCGTGGTGATGAGCTCGATCTCGTCGTCTCCGTACGCCTCGAACATCTCCCACCAGGCTCCGTTGAGCCGGCCCCACACCGCGCCGAGCTCCGCCATCCGTTCGGGCACGACCGCGACCAGCACCTTGCGGCGGTCCTCGGTGTCGCGGCGGCGCGTCACGTATCCGGACTTCTCCAGGCGGTCGACGAGCCGGGTCGCGGACCCCGTGGTGAGCCCGGTCAGCTCGGCGATCCGCCCGGTGGTGACGGGCCCGGGTTCGAGGCCCAGCAGGTTGAGGCACTGCAGGTCCGTGGGGTGCAGGCCCAGGTGGTCGGCGAGCGCCTGGTTGAAGAGCGCGTACGAGGCCATGTAGCGACGGGCCACCGCGCCCAGGTCACGCATCAGATCGTTCCGCGGGCCGCGCCCATCGACCCGCTCGGCGCTCTTCTTCTGTGCCATGCAGAGAGTGTACGGCGCAGGGGTTCTGCCCGAGAGGGGACGCGTCCCGGCCGCTCAGGGACGCTCGGCCGTCAAGTAGCGCTGGACCGTGGGGCCGAGCCACGCGATGACGTCCTCGCGGGTCATCGCGGCCGTCGGCGGGAAGCGCAGCACATAGCGGGTCACGGCCATGCCCAGGATCTGCGCGGAGACCAGGGCGGCCCGGCGCGGGGCGTCGTCCGGGTCGGGGCAGACGGCGGCGGCGAGCGGCACCATCTGCTCGGAGAAGATCGACCGCACCCGCTCGGCGCCGGCCGCGTTGGTGACGCCGACCCGGAACAGGGCGGTCAGCACGTCGTCGTCCTCCCAGCGGTCGAAGAAGTGGGCGACGAGCGCCGCGCCGAGCCCCTCGGCGGGCAGTGTGCCGGGGTCGGGAAAGCCCAGCTGGATGTCGCAGGCGGCCGCGAACAGGCCCGCCTTGTTGCCGTAGTACCGCATCACCATCGACGGGTCGATCCCCGCGTCCCGGGCGATGGCCCGGATCGTCGCGCGTTCGTAGCCGTCGGCCGCGAAGCGCTCACGGGCGGCTTCGATGATCGCGGCCTTGGTGGCTCCGGAGGTGCGGCGGGGGCCTCCGGCGGCGGCTTCGGTCGTCATGCCAACAAATGTAGGCCAACGCTTGTTGACACGCCAGTTTCCGCGGTTCTACATTGGCCAACAAGCGTTGGCCTACGGGTGTTGGCCCACGCTCGTTGACGCGCACGGCCGTCAACCCCCACCCGTTGACCCGCGCAACCGTTGACCCCCACCCGTTGACCCGCGCAACCGTCGACCCGTAGAGACCCATAACCGTCGACCCGCAGAGGTGACCGACGACCGGCACCGACGACGTCCGTGCCCGTCGACATCGGCGGCCCCTTACCGGCCGGCATCCAGGAGGCAGTCATGAACGGCTCCACCCCCACCCCCGACTCCGCGTTAACCAGCGACGTCCTCGTCGTCGGCTCCGGGCCGACCGGGCTGCTCCTCGCGGGCGACCTGGCCGCCGCGGGCGCGAGCGTCACTGTCGTCGAGCGCAGGCCGCACGGGATCAGCAACATGACGCGCGCCTTCGGCGTCCACGCGCGCACCCTGGAAATGCTCGACGCCCGGGGCCTGGCCGAGGAACTGATCAAGACCGGCACCACCGTCAGCCGCATGGACATGTTCGGCCACGTCACCGTCGACCTGACGCGGCTGCGCTCCCGCTTCCCGTTCCTGCTGATCTCCCCGCAGTACGAGACGGAGCGCCTCCTGGAGCGGCGCGCGGTGGCCGAGGGCGTCCAATTCCATTACGGGACAGAGCTGTTGGGCCTGCGGCAGGACAGCGACGGCGTCACCGCCCAGCTCCGCGAGACCGACGGCGAGCGCCTCCTCACCGCCCGCTCCCGCTATCTCGTCGGCACCGACGGCGCGCGCAGCGGGGTCCGCGGGGCGCTCGGGGTGCCGTTCCCCGGCGCGGCCGTGATCCGCTCGATCGTGCTGGCGGACGTGCGGCTCGACACGGAGCCGGACGTGATGCTCACCCTCACGGGCTCCGGCGACTCGTTCGCCGTCATCGCCCCGTTCGGCGACGGCTACTTCCGGGTCATGGGATGGAACCGCAACCACCAGGTCCCCGACACCGCCCCCGTCGACCTCGACGAGCTGCGCCTCATCACCCGCGAGGCACTCGGCGTCGACCTCGGGCTGCACGACCCCCGCTGGATCTCCCGCTTCCACAGCGACGAACGCCAGGCGCCGTCCTACCGGGTCGGCCGGGCCTTCCTCGCCGGAGACGCCGCCCACGTCCACTCCCCCGCCGGCGGCCAGGGCATGAACACCGGCCTCCAGGACGCCGCGAACCTCTCCTGGAAGCTCGCCGCCGCGCTGCGCGGCCGGGCCGCCGACCCCGAGGCGCTGCTCGACAGTTACCAGGCGGAACGCCACCCGGTCGGCGCGTCGGTGCTGCGCAGCAGCGGGGCCCTGGTGCGGCTCGCCATGGCCCGCACGCCGCTCCAGCGCGCGGCTCGTTCACTGGTCACCCGCACCCTCACATCCGTACGCCCGGCCGCCGACAAGGCGCTCGGGATGATCAGCGGCGTGGGCATCTCCTACGGGGCGGAACGCGGAGCGCATCCGCTCACGGGCAAGCGCGCCCCCGACCTCGACCTCGCGGACGGCCGCCTCTACGAGGCGCTGCGGCGGGGGGAGTTCGTCCTCGTGACACCGCGGGGCGTCCCGGACACCGCGTCCGAGGGCGTGGTGTCCGCGCGGTGGCGGAGCGGGCGCGGCAGCATGCTGCTCGTGCGGCCCGACGGATACGTGGCCTGGGCGAGCGACCGCCCGGACCCGACCGGGCTGCACGCGGCGCTCGACCGCTGGACGGGGCGGGCGCGGGCGGTCGCCTCGTAGGGGCGGGGGTGACGGTCGAGGTCGGGGCGCCCAGCGGTTCAGAACGTGTACGCGTCGCCCGTGGCGAGGGCCACCACCCGGTGGGTGTTGTTCGCCAGGTTGCGGTCGCTGATGCCGCCGTTCCAGACGGTGTCGATGTCGACGCCCACCTCGTTCGGGGTGCCCACGGTCGCCACGTCCAGGGCGAGCTGGGCACCGCTGCCCGCGGCCCGCATCGCGCCGGTGCCGCAGTGCACCACGGCGGGGCCGGTACGCAGACAGCTCGGCGGCAGGGTGGCGTCGCGGTCGAGCGGCACCGAGAAGCGCAGCCGCACGGTTGCTCCGGCGAGCGGGGCGGGGCCGTGGTTGGCGGTGGTGAGCCAGAGGCCGACGCGGCCGTTCCACAGCGAGACGTGGCCGTGGTACGAGACGTCCGCCTCGACTCCGGCGTCGGCGGCGCCCGCCACGGGGCCCGAACCCGCCGTCGTGGCGCCGCCGTCGTCGTCGCCGGGGCCGGTCGCCCCGCTCGGCGTGCCGGTGGCGATCAGCGTCGCCGCGGCCAGGACGGCGACGGCGATCGTCGCCAGGGTGCCGCGCGTCCGGGTGGGGCGGGTGCTTGCGCGGCGGGTGCTTGCGGGTCGGGCGGCGCCGCCCGGCTCAACCGGCTTGCGCGACGGACCCGGCCCGAACGCCCGGCCCGATCCGTTCAATCTGTTCATCACACGAACGACCATGAGCGAAAGGTACCGTTCGTCCCTTATTTCGCCGGAACGCCACCCCGAGCGCTTCCGATAGCGCCCGAGCCCTCCCGATCGCCCCGCCGGCTCGCGCTCGCTGCCCGGACGCCGCTTCGTCGGGTGCGCGGCCGGCCGTGCCACCCTGACTCCCATGCTCATCGCCCGCTCCGCGCTCCTGTTCGTCCTGGCCGCCCTGTTCGAGATCGGCGGGGCCTGGTTGGTGTGGCAGGGCGTGCGGGAGCACCGGGGCTGGATCTGGATCGGCGCCGGTGTGCTCGCGCTCGGCGTCTACGGCTTCGTGGCGACGCTGCAGCCGGATGCCGAGTTCGGCCGGATCCTTGCCGCGTACGGGGGTGTTTTTGTGGCGGGCTCGATTGCTTGGGGCGTGGTGGCGGACGGCTATCGTCCGGATCGCTGGGACGTCGTGGGCGCGGGGGTCTGTCTGGCCGGGATGGCCGTGATCATGTACGCCCCCCGCGGCCGCTGACCGAGCCCAGCCCGTCCAACCGCTCGCCCCCGGGCCGCCTCAGCCTGTCCGGCGTTTGAGGACGAGCGCCCTCAAGGCGCGAACGGGGCCTGGGGCGGAGCCCCAGAAACCCCGCCTCTGTCTGCGGACCGTGCCCGCGACTCGCGCAGTTCCCCGCGCCCCTGGGTGGGTCGACCTTGGCAGCACGACATCCCGAGCACCCCGCCCGGCTGCTCGACTCCGGCCCGCGGGGCCCCCTTCAGCCCGTCCGGCTGGTCGGCCCCGGCCCATCCGGGCCACCTCAGCCCGTCCGGCGATTGAGGACGAGCGCCCTCAAGGCGCGAACGGGGCCTGGGGCGGAGCCCCAGGCAACCCCGCCTTCGCCTGCAGACCGTGCCCGCGCCCCTGGCGGCGTGGGCGGCATCGGCCCACCTATCCTGGCGGCGTACTCACCACACGCGCGAGGAGCACGACATGACTGCCGCCGGGACCCCGATCGCCGTCGTCACCGGAGCGAGCAGCGGGATCGGTGCCGCCACCGCCCGCGGGCTCGCCGCCGCCGGCTACCGCGTGGTGCTGACCGCCCGCCGCAAGGACCGCATCGAGGCGCTCGCGGCCGAGATCACCGAGGCGGGCCACCAGGCGACGGCGTACCCCCTCGACGTGACGGACCGTGCCGCCGTCGACGAGTTCGCCACCGCCTTCCGCACCATCGGCGTGCTCGTCAACAACGCGGGCGGCGCGCTGGGAGCGGACCCGATCGCCACCGGCGACCCCGACGACTGGCGGCAGATGTACGAGACCAACGTCATCGGCTCGCTCAACGTCACCCAGGCCCTGCTGCCCGCGCTCGAAGCGTCCGGCGACGGCACGGTCGTCATCCTGTCCTCCACCGCCGGCCACGCCACCTACGAGGGCGGCGGCGGTTACGTGGCCGCGAAGAACGGCGCGCGCGTGCTCG
The DNA here is from genome assembly GCF_026343295.1 of Streptomyces sp. NBC_00083. GTDB lineage: Bacteria > Actinomycetota > Actinomycetes > Streptomycetales > Streptomycetaceae > Streptomyces. The sequence continues at coordinate 47,756 of NZ_JAPELY010000002.1, read as the reverse complement.
CCGAGACGCTCCGCCTGGAAATCGTCGGCCGCCCGGTGCGGGTCATCGAGATCGCGCCCGGCATGGTGAAGACCGACGAGTTCGCCACCACCCGCTTCCGCGGCGACACCGAGAAGGCCGCCAAGGTGTACGCGGGCGTGGCCGAGCCGCTCAGCGCCGAGGACGTGGCCGACACCATCACCTGGGCGGTGACCCGGCCCAGCCACGTCAACATCGACCTGCTGGTGGTCCGCCCCCGCGCCCAGGCCTCCAACACCAAGGTCCACCGCGACCTGTAGCCACCCCGGGCCGGGCCGGTCCCGGCCACCCGCGAAGCCCCCGGCCGGTCTCCGCCCCCTACCGCCCCTTCGCCCGCAGCACCGGTGTCCTCGCGTGGCGGCGCTCCTCGCCGGGGTGGAAGACCAGGATGATCAGACGGGCGCCCGGCGCGGACATCGGCTGGGCGGCGCACACCGTTGCCCAGCCCGGCCCCTGAACCGCGTGGTGCAGGGGCCGTTCGTCCCCGTCGAGGTGCAGCGACGCGCCCGCCGAGTGGTAGATCGGGGCGGCGAGCGGGTCGGCGAGGACGTCCTGCTCGATCCCCGCGAGCGTCCGGTCGGCGGGGTCGGCGGCGAGCGCGGCCCGCAACTGGGGCAGGACCAGCGGCGCCCAGGCGTGCTCCCAGTCGGTGAGGATCTCCCGGGCGGCGGGGTCGAGCGCCATCCACCGCATGACGTTGCCCGGCACCCTGCGGCCCGGGAACATCTGCGCCCAGCGGTCGTTGTGGGTCAGCAGGTTCCACGAGCGGTCGTTGACGTACGCCATGTGTCCGATGGCGTCGACCGCCTCCTGCCACACACCGGGGATCTCCGCACCGGACCGCGCGTTGAGGGGGAACGGCGGGTCCTGGCCGAGGCAGTACCGCCAAAGGGCCGTCCACTCCTGCTCGTCCATGCCGAGCAGCCGGGCCACGTCCTGCAACAGGTCCGCGGGCGGGTTCGGGTAGCGGCCCGACTCCAGGCGGCCGTACGTGTCGGGGGCCCGGTGCAGGAGCTGGTCGATCTGCGCCTGCGACAGGCCGGGCGCGCGCCGCCCCTGCCGGGTGGGTCTGCTCAGGCCGTGGCTCTCGGGCTGGATCAGCGCGCGACGCTCGCGCAGCAGCGAGCGCAGGGCGGACTTGTCCATCGGTGGTTCTCCCCCGGGGTGACGCGCGGCCGTCGACTTCACCGTCGGCGGCCGCGATCGGGAACAGCCACCTCCGGCTTTCGGCCACGACTCTGCCATCGCCTCCGGGCGGAGCGCTCGGCGGGCATCGGGCCGGATCTTTTCCCCTGCCGGTTTTCGGCGGATAAATCGTCAGCGGAAAACCGGGGCCGCTTCCCGCATCCTGGGGCCGGTGCCGCCCGGGGTGAACCGGCCCCCTTCCCCGGTCTCCCCCGGTCGCGTCCTCGCGGCAAGGGCGGTGCCCGGCCGCCGGGCACGGTCGTGCGCGCTTTCCCGGCATGCGGGCCGGGAACAGGCGGCGGCCGGGGGTTCACACCCCCGGCCCGGCCGCCGGCCCCGGCCCTGACACCCCCGCCGGCCCCCGCGCCCCCCTCACCCCTTGACGCAGATCACCTGCTTCAGCTTCGCCACGACCTCGACCAGGTCGCGCTGCTGGTCCATGACCCTCTCGATCGGCTTGTACGCGCCCGGGATCTCGTCCACCACGCCGGCGTCCTTGCGGCACTCCACGCCCCGCGTCTGTTCGGCCAGGTCGCGCGTGGTGAACGCCCGCTTCGCCGCGCTCCGGCTCATCCGCCGGCCCGCGCCGTGCGAGGCCGAGTTGAAGGACGCCTCGTTGCCGAGGCCCTTCACGATGTACGAGCCCGTGCCCATGGAACCCGGGATGATCCCGAACTCCCCCGAGCCCGCCCGGATCGCCCCCTTGCGGGTGACCAGCAGGTCCATGCCGTCGTACCGCTCCTCCGCCACGTAGTTGTGGTGGCAGGAGATGACGTCGTCGAAGGCGACCCGGGCCTTCTTGAACTCCTTGCGCACGACGTCCTGGAAGAGCGCCATCATGATCGCCCGGTTGTACTTGGCGTATTCCTGCGCCCAGAACAGGTCGTTGCGGTACGCCGCCATCTGCGGGGTGTCCGCGACGAAGACGGCGAGGTCGCGGTCGACCAGGCCCTGGTTGTGCGGCAGTCCGCGGGCCTCGCCGATGTGGAAGTCGGCGAGCTCCTTGCCGATGTTGCGCGACCCGGAGTGCAGCATCAGCCAGACCGCGCCCGACTCGTCCAGGCAGAACTCCACGAAGTGGTTGCCGGAGCCGAGCGTGCCCATCTGCTGCGCGGCGCGCTCCGCACGGAACTTGACCGCGTCGGCGATCCCCCCGAACCGCTCCCAGAACCCGTCCCACCCCGCCATCGGGAAGCCGTGCAGCCGGCCCGGGTCCACCGGCGACTTGTGCAGGCCGCGCCCCACCGGGATGGCCTGCTCGATCTTGGAGCGGAGCCGGGAGAGGTCGCCCGGCAGGTCGTTGGCGGTCAGCGAGGTCTTGACCGCGGACATGCCGCAGCCGATGTCGACGCCGACCGCGGCAGGGCACACCGCACCGTGCATGGCGATGACCGAGCCCACCGTGGCGCCCTTGCCGTAGTGGACGTCGGGCATCACCGCGAGCCCCTTGATCCACGGCAGGGTGGCGACGTTGTGCAGCTGCTGCATCGCGCCGTCGTCGATGGACGCCGGGTCGGTCCACATCCTGATGGACACCCGAGCACCGGGCATCTCCGTGTACGACATAATTCTTCGATCCCCCGTGAGTGAAAACCTGTAAGCGATGACCTGTGAGCGATGACCCGCAAGCCACACCCCGTACGCGAGAACCGCAGGCGGAAAACGGCACCAAGGTCCTGAAAGGCACGTAAGGCAAAAACCGACGCCCAGGCCCACAACCAGGACAGTGGACCGGCGTTCACAGGTGCACGTGCGATACACATTGTGTCCGGCCACCGCCCCGCGGCGGCAACCGGTTTTCCCTCACCGTCGTCCCGCTGGAAGGAGCCTTCGAACCGTGCAGCGAAAGGCGTACGTGCCTGGTCTCGCACTTCTGGTGGCGCTCGCCTCCGGCTGTTCCGCGGCCTCCGGATCCGACGGATCGAGCACCGACTCCAAGGGTGGCGTGACCAAGTCCGCCCCCGCGCCGGCCGGCAAGTACCGCACCCTGCCCGAGCCCTGCCACGCGGTGAGCCGCAGTGCGCTGAAAGACATGCTGCCGGGCGCGGCCGGCCTCGCCGACGCCGACGCCACGAAGGAGTACGCGGGCTCCGCCGACCTGACCTACGACACCGACCGCAGGGTCGGCTGCCGCTGGAAGGACGAGACGGCCGACGGTGTGCGAAGGCTCACGGTCGACTTCGAGCGGGTGGTGTCGTACGACCCCACCGTCAGCGACGACGACCAGACGCAGGAGCTGTACGCGAAGAAGGAGGCGGCGGCCAACCTGCCCGCTCCGCGCAGCTCCGCGCCCGCGGCATCCCCGACCCCGTCCGGATCGCCCGCATCGCCCGCCTCACCTGCGTCGAAGGCGGCCGGCGGCTCCGGCTCCCCCGTCCTGGCCCCCGGCCGTGCGGTCTCCCCGAGCGGCACGGCGTCGCCCGGCGGCACCCCCTCCGCCGGCGGATCCGGCACACCGGGCGGCACCGACCCGGACGGCCTCCAGCCGCGCCGGCTCAGCGGGCTCGGCGACGCCGCGTTCATCGACGACGTGGCCTCCCCGGCCGGCACCGGCGGCGGCGCGGGCGCCGGACAACGTACCGTCACAGTGGTCTTCCGTACGTCCAACGTCATCGTGACCATCGAGTACACCGCCCAGGCCATGGCATCCGCCGAGGTCCCCGACAGCAAGGAGCTGCAGGAGCAGGCCCAGGCCATGGCCGGCAAGCTCGTCGAGCAGTTCAACGAATAGCGCGCCAGCGCGAAGAACGAAGCGAAGGAATCATGCACCGATCAGCCCCGGCCACCTCCGAAAAGGCGCACGCCCCGGCCCCGCGCATCCGGCTCGCCCGTGTCCTCGCCTGTGCCGCCGTCCCTGTGATGCTCGTCGCAGTGGGCTGTTCCTCCGACTCGGGCGGCGACAAGAAGGCGTCGGGCTCCTCGTCGTCCTCCTCCTCGTCCGCGTCCGGCGGCAAGCAGTCCAGTGCCTCGCCCTCCCTCGCGCCGGCGAAGCTCACCAAGCTGCCCGAGGCGTGCCCGTCGATCAGCGCGAAGGCGATCGACGAGTACGTGCCGAAGGCGAAGGCCAAGGCCGGCGTGGTCGGCAAGACCTCGGACCCGCAGTCCCAGGCGAGCTGCACCTGGAACGGCCTGGACGACAAGGGCGTCGACGGCTCGCAGTACCGCTGGCTCGACATCGACTTCAAGCGCTACGACTCCACGCCGGGCCTCGGCAGCGGCGACGCGCTGGCGCAGAAGCAGTTCGACCGCGCGGTCTCGGCGGCGCAGTCCACGAGTGACGCGCAGAACGTGAAGTCCGCCCCGACCTCCGGTCTCGGCGACCAGGCCACGACGATCACGTTCGACCTGAAGAAGGACGACGCCACCTTCCGTTACGCCGTCGTGGTGGCGCGCACCGCCAACGCCGTGGTCGCCATCGACTACAACGGCACCGGCTACCAGGGCGCCGACGCGCCCGACAACGACAACGTGCAGGGCGCCGCGACCGCCCTCGCCAAGGAGGCGGTCGCGGCGGTGACCGCCGCCAACAACAAGTAGCGCTCGCGCAACCGTACGGAGTCCGGCCCTCCCCTGTGGGCCGGACTCCGTACGTATGTGCCAGGCTGTGCCCGCCAGTTGCTTGACAAGGGGAGGGGACGCGGGTGGCCGCGACTCAGCTGACACGGACGCACCGCATCCTGATCGGAGTGGTGGTCGCCGGTGCCGTGGTGATCGCCGGGATCGGTTTCGCGGGTTCGTACGCCGCGGTCCGCGAACTCGCGCTGCAGAAGGGCTTCGGCAACTTCTCCTACGTCTTCCCGATCGGCGTCGACGCGGGCATCTGTGTGCTGCTCGCCCTCGACCTGCTGCTGACCTGGATGCGGATCCCGTTCCCGCTGCTCCGCCAGACGGCCTGGCTGCTCACGGCCGCCACGATCGCCTTCAACGGCGCCGCGGCCTGGCCGGACCCGCTGGGCGTGGGCATGCACGCGGTCATCCCGGTCCTGTTCGTGGTCTCCGTCGAGGCGGCACGGCACGCGGTGGGCCGGATCGCGGACATCACCGCCGACAAGCACATGGAGGGCGTCCGGCTCACCCGCTGGCTGCTCTCGCCGATCCCCACGTTCCGGCTGTGGCGCCGGATGAAGCTGTGGGAGCTGCGCAGCTACGAGCAGGTCATCAAGCTCGAACAGGACCGACTCGTCTACCGGGCCCGCCTCCAGGCGGTCTACGGCCGGGCCTGGCGCCGCAAGGCGCCCATCGAGTCGCTGATGCCGCTGCGGCTCGCGAAGTTCGGCGTGCCGCTCGCCGAGACCGCCCCGGCGGGTCTCGCCGCGGCCGGCATGGACCCGGTGCTGCTGCCGCCGGCGCCGGAGCCCCCGCGCCCCGAGCCGCAGCCGGAGCTGCCGCCCGCCCACGCGCAGACCCCGCCCGAGGAGCCCCCGCGCCGGGCACAGACCGAGGCGCAGGCGCAGGCACAGGCGCAGGACCCGTGGCCCGAGCAGGAGCCGGGCTACATCGAGCCGGAGCACCCGACCACGCACGAGAGCCCGTGGTTCGCCGCCCAGCACGTCACGCCCGAGGAGTACGCGGGCACCTACGACCCGGCCTTCGCCGAGCCCGTCGCCGAGCAGGCTCAGCCGGCGGAGCCGGTGATGGTCCCGTCGGGGCCCAACCGTGAGCGCCCCCTCGGCGTGCCCGCCCCGCGCGCGCAGGGCCCCCGGCCCGCGCCGGAGCAGGAGACCGTCGCCGAGCCGGCCCCGGCTCCGGTCGCGGTCCCGACGGAGGACGAGTTCGCGGCGTTCGCGGAGCTCGCCTACGACGTGTTCCGCCAGCACGTGAACAGCGAGGGCGACTACCCCACCGTCGAGACGCTCGACATAAGGCTCACGGACGAGCACGGCGTCGGCTACCCGGAGAGCGCCACGGTGCTCCGCCAGCTGTACCCGCAGTTCAAGCGCCACTTCGAGGCGACCCGGGACACCGAGGACCACATCGCCTGACGGTACGTCGACCGCCGCACCGCACCGCCCGCCGAGGCGAACGCGCAGGGCCGCCACCCGCACCGGGTGACGGCCCTGCGCTGTGCGTGACGGTCAGACGGCGAGCAGCTTGCGCACCCGGTCGGCGCCCACGGCGAGCAGCAGCGTGGGCAGGCGCGGGCCCGTCTCGCGGCTCACCAGGAGCGTGTAGAGCAGCGCGAAGAACGAGCGCTGCGCGACCTTCAGCTCGGGCGTCGGCTTGGCGTCCGGCTCCAGGCCCGCCATCACCTTCGGCACGCCGTAGACGAGCGTGGTCAGGCCGTCGAGCGACCAGTGCGTATCGAGGCCCTCGACGAGCAGGCGCAGCGATTCGCGGGCCTGGTCGTCGAGCGAGGCGAGCAGCTCGGTGTCGGGCTCCTCGCGGACCAGGGTGCGCTGGTCGGCCGGGACCTGGGTGGTGATCCAGTTCTCGGCGCGGTCCAGGCGCGGGCGCACCTCGTCGAGCGAGGTGACCGGGTTGGCCGGGTCCAGCTCGGTCAGGATGCGCAGGGTCTGGTCCTCGTGGCCGGCCGTCACGTCCACCACCGAGGCGAGCGTGCGGTAGGGCAACGGCCGTGCGGTGCGCGGGAGTTCACCGGCCGCGGTGCGGGCGGCCCGGGAGTGGGCGGCCGCGTCGGCGGGCAGCGCCGAGCCGTCGGCGACCTTCGCCTCCAGCTTGTCCCACTCGTCGTACAGCCGCTGGATCTCCTGGTCGAAGGCGATCTTGAAGGACTGGTTGGGCCTGCGGCGCGCGTACAGCCAGCGCAGGAGCTGCGGCTCCATGATCTTCAGCGCGTCGCCCGGGGTCGGCACGCCGCCCTTGGACGAGGACATCTTGGCCATGCCGCTGATGCCGACGAAGGCGTACATCGGGCCGATCGGCTGGACGCCGTCGAAGATCGACACGATCTGGCCGCCGACCTGGAACGAGGAGCCCGGCGAGGAGTGGTCGACGCCGGAGGGCTCGAAGATCACGCCCTCGTACGCCCAGCGCATCGGCCAGTCGACCTTCCAGACCAGCTTGCCGCGGTTGAACTCGCTGAGCCGCACGGTCTCCGAGAACGCGCACGCGGAGCAGGTGTAGGTCAGCTCCGTGGTGTCGTCGTCGTAGGCCGACACGACCGTGAGGTCCTTGCCGCAGCCGCCGCAGTACGGCTTGTACGGGTAGTAGCCCGTCGAGCCGGTGCCGTCGTCCTCGGCCGCGGCGCCGGAGCCCTCGGCGGCCTCGACCTCGGCCTCGTCGAGCGGCTTCTGCGACTTCTTGCCCGGGGCCTTCTTGGTCCGGTACTGCTCCAGGATCGCGTCGATGTCACCGCGGTGCTTCATCGCGTGCAGCACCTGGTCGCGGTAGACGCCCGAGGTGTACTGCTCGGTCTGGCTGATGCCGTCGTACTCGACGCCCAGCTCGGCGAGGGCCTCGGTCATCGCGGCCTTGAAGTGCTCGGCCCAGTTCGGGTACGCCGAGCCGACCGGCGCGGGGACCGAGGTCAGCGGGCGGCCGATGTGCTCGTTCCACGACTCGTCCACACCGGGGACGCCGTTGGGCACCTTGCGGTAGCGGTCGTAGTCGTCCCACGAGATCAGGTGCCGCACGGTGTAGCCGCGGCGGCGGATCTCGTCGGCGACCAGGTGCGGGGTCATGACCTCGCGCAGGTTGCCCAGGTGGATGGGGCCGGAGGGCGAGAGGCCGGACGCGACGACGACCACCGGGGCTTCGGCGGGAGATTTCGCAGCGCCAGGCGCACGTCGCTCCGACTCGGCGATGACATCGTCCGCGAAACGGGAGACCCAGTCGGTCTCGGTGCTGCTCTGAGCCACGGTCGGCACGTCCTTCTTTCTCGTATGCCTGGGAGGAGCTGGCACGCTCATTCTCCCAGACGGAGCGAGCTCCTCCGGGGTTGCCCGTAACGCAGGAGAAACGGCGGGGGGCCGCGTGGGAGAATCGGAGCACATTCGTCCTCACTCCCGACAGGAACGGCACCTCATGGCCTCGGTCCATTCCCTCGCTTCCACTGTCCAGCAGCGCCTGGCGGACGCCCTCTCGGCTGCCCTGCCGGAGGCCGGCTCCACCGACCCGCTGCTGCGCCGAAGCGACCGGGCCGACTTCCAGGCCAACGGGATCCTCGCCCTCGCGAAGAAGCTGAAGGGCAACCCGCGCGAGCTCGCGACCAAGGTCGTCGAGCAGGTCGACGGCGACCTGATCAAGGAGATCGAGGTCTCGGGCCCCGGCTTCCTCAACATCACGCTCGCCGACCGGGCGATCATCGAGACGCTCGCCGGGCGCGCCGCCGACGACCGGCTCGGCGTGCCCCTGAAGGAGCACCCGGGCGTCACCGTCATCGACTACGCCCAGCCGAACGTCGCCAAGGAGATGCACGTCGGCCACCTGCGGTCGGCGGTCATCGGCGACGCGCTGCGGGCCATGCTCGACTTCACCGGCGAGAAGACGATCGGCCGGCACCACATCGGCGACTGGGGCACCCAGTTCGGCATGCTCATCCAGTACCTGATCGAGAACCCCGGCGAGCTGGCCCCGGCCGACGACGTCGACGGCGAGCAGGCCATGAGCAACCTGAACCGGGTCTACAAGGCCTCGCGCGCCGTCTTCGACTCCGACGAGGAGTTCAAGGAGCGGGCGCGCAAGCGGGTCGTCGCGCTCCAGTCGGGCGACCAGGAGACCCTGGAGCTGTGGCAGCAGTTCGTGGACGAGTCGAAGGTCTACTTCTACTCGGTCTTCGAGAAGCTCGACATGGAGATCCGCGACGACGAGATCGTCGGCGAGTCCGCGTACAACGACCTGATGCCGGAGACGGCCCGCCTCCTGGAGGAGTCCGGGGTCGCGGTGCGCTCCGACGGCGCGCTCGTGGTCTTCTTCGACGAGATCCGGGGCAAGGACGACCAGCCGGTGCCGCTGATCGTGCAGAAGGCCGACGGCGGCTTCGGCTACGCGGCCTCCGACCTCTCCGCGATCCGCAACCGGGTCGGCGAGCTCGACGCGACCTCGCTGATCTACGTCGTGGACGTGCGGCAGTCGCTGCACTTCAAGATGGTCTTCGAGACGGCCCGCCGTGCGGGCTGGCTCGGCGACGACGTCACCGCGCACAACATGGGCTACGGCACGGTGCTGGGCGCGGACGGCAAGCCGTTCAAGACCCGTGAGGGCGAGACGGTCAAGCTGGAGGACCTCCTGGACGAGGCCGCCGAGCGGGCCACCGCCGTCGTGCGCGAGAAGGCCGAGAAGGTGGGCCTGAGCGAGGAGGAGATCGTCGAGAACGGCCGGTACGTCGGCATCGGCGCGGTCAAGTACGCCGATCTCTCCACCTCCGCGAACCGGGACTACAAGTTCGACCTGGACCAGATGGTGTCGCTCAACGGCGACACGTCGGTGTACCTGCAGTACGCGTACGCCCGGATCAAGTCGATCCTGCGCAAGGCCGGGACCACCGCGCCCGCCGCCCACCCGGAGCTCGAACTCGCCCCGGCGGAGCGGGCGATGGCCCTGCACCTGGACGCGTTCGGCGACCTGGTCTACGAGGCCGCCGCCGAGTACGCGCCGCACAAGGTGGCCGCGTACCTGTTCCAGCTGGCGTCGCTGTTCACGACGTTCTACGACCAGTGCCCGGTCCTGAAGGCCGACACCGAGGCGCAGACCGAGAACCGGCTGTTCCTCTCCGAGCTGACAGCACGGACGCTGAACCGCGGCATGGCCCTGCTCGGCATCAGGACGCCCGAGCGCCTCTGACCCCCCGGGTCAACTCCCGCGTGGGAGAAGCCGGTTGCTCATGGGGCATCCAGCTTCTCCCACGCGTTGTCGAACGGGTTGTAGTCGTACGCCGGCCGGCCCTTGACCGCGCTGGTGTGGAACGGCTTGCCACCGTCGTTCACGGTGACCTTCCCGGAGCGTTCGCCGCTGCTCCAGCCGACCTCCAGATACCAGCTGACGTCGTGGTCCTCGGTGTGCACGTCCAGGTCGTAGACCTCGGGGTCGTGCGCGGACACCTTGAAGGGGAAGTCCTTGGCCGGCACAACGTTGTCACCCTGGTGACCGGCGACGGGCTTGGTGACCGGCTGCGGCGCGTCCAGGTCGAGGTCGAAGGTCTGCGGGACGACACCGCCGCCGCACCCCTGCCCCATCGAGTAGGCCGTCCAGGCCAGCGGCGCCTCGCGCCCCACCACGCGCACGCTGATCCCGGTGATGACCACCGCGTCTTCGCTCTTGCCCGTGGCGGTGAGCTCCAGTTTGAGACCCCCGCCGTCGACCCCGCCGAGCGCCCGCGCCCAGGACCGCCGGTCCTGCTCGCTGGGCGGGGGCGGGGGCACCGCGGTGGGCTTCTGGTCGAGCAGGTAGTACTTGCCGCACGGCGTGTCCCAGTCGTACGAGCTGATGCCCACGCTGATGGGCGTGCCGGTCGCGCCCCCCTTCGGTGCGGGCTTCGTGTGCGACACGGCGGCCGAGGCCGACGGGCCGGCCGAGGACGATGCCGAAGCGCTGGGCGTCGGGCTCGCTGAGGCGCCGGGCGTGTGCGGGGGCGCGCTCTTCACGGCCGCGCGGCTCTGCTTGGCGTCGGCGACCGCGCCGCTGGGTTTGTCGTCGGGCCCCGACAGGGCGGCGACGGCCACGGCGGGCACGGCGAGCGCCACGACGGCCGCCCCGATGAGCGCGAGCCGCGTCCGCTTCCCGCCGAACCGGCCCGTCGCCGACGGCGTACCGGCGGCCTCGGAGGCGACGACGTCGGGCAGTTCGTCACGGGGGCCGGGCTCGGGGTCCGGGTCCGGGCCGGCCGCGGAGCCGGGTACGGGCCCGGGGGCGGAGTCGAACGCGGAGCCGAACGCGGGGGCGGGGCCGGACCCGCGGGCGGAGCCGGACCCGCCGACCCGGCCGGACTCGGCGGCGTCGGCGTGGGCATCGGCGTCGGCGGCCCGGCCGGTCTCGGCCGGAGCGGCAGCCGGCTCCGCGGCCGGCGCGGGGGCAGCGGCAGGGGCGGCCCCCGCCGGGTTCGTGCCGCGCGCGCGGCGGCGCGCCTCGTCCGCCAGGATCCAGCGCCGGTGCAGTTCGACGGACTCCTCGGGGCTCGCCCCGCACAGCCGGGCGAGCCGCTCGACGGGCGCGTACTCGTTGGGGACCGCGTCCCCGTTGCAGTACCGGTGGAGCGTGGACGTACTCATGTGCAGGCGGCCCGCGAGCACCCCGTAGCTGCGCCCCGAGCGTTCCTTCAACTCGCGCAGCAACGCCGCGAACTGCTCCGACTCCGTTGTCGCCATGCCCCGGTTCCCTCCCCATCCATCCCAGGAACGCATTCCAGGGACAGGTTGTTTCCCCAGGTCAAAGGGTGTTCCAGCGTTCCAGCTTCCCCCATTGTCCCTTGCTCGTTGCCGGACCGTCGGACCGGCCCGCAAGGTAGGTGCAGCAAGCAGCCGAACAGCTCGCTCCGGGGAGCAACCCATGCGATTCCGCATCCGGTTCAACGTGGCGGACGCCATGGCCGTGGTCGTCCTGGCCGTGTCCATCGCCACCCTCATCACGCTGATCCACCACTACCGCCGCTGACGCGTTCACGACGACGTCGGGCCGGCATCACCTACTCACACGGGGAGCACCCTCACCATGCGCACCACCTTCCGCATCGCCGCCGCCGCGACCTCCACGCTCGTCGCCGCCCTCGCCCTGACCGCCTGCGGCGGAGACGGATCGGACGGCTCGACCTCGGCCGAGAAGCCGGCGGCTTCGACCCCCGTCGACACCCCGGCCACCCCCGGCCAGACGCCCGCGGGCGACAGCAAGGGCTCGGGTACGGGTACGGGGTCCGGCAAGAGCGCGGGCTCGTCCTCCGGCGGGCACACCGGCTCCGGTTCCGGCAGCGGCTCCGCCGCCAACCCGGGCGGAAAGTCCGCGAAGAAGCCCTCCGGGGGCGGCTCGTCCGACGCGTCCTGCACGGGCGCCACCGTGAAGCTGACCGCGACCCCGGTGACCCGGCCGATCAACCACGTACTCCTGACGGTCACCAACACCGGCTCGACCCGGTGCAACGCCTACTACGCGCCGTCGGTGGCCTTCTTCGGCGACCAGCAGTCGCCGGTCGCCGTGGACAAGGACACGATCCCGCAGGCAGTGGTCTCCCTCTCCCCCGGCGCCTCGGCGTACGCGATGGTCCGCACCCAGGGCGAGGACGACGGGAGCAAGCCGCGGAACTCCACCCGCGTCTCGGTGTACTTCCAGGGCAAGGACGACAACGGTTCCACGGGCTCCGCCGCGCACGCCTCGCTCACCAAGAGCATCGCCGTCGTGGAGAGCCAGGCCATGGTCACGTACTGGCAGTCGGACCTGTCGACGATCGACTCCTGGTAGTCCACGGCGCTCGCGCCGGTACGCGAGCGTCCTCAACTGCCCTGCGCCGGGCGCCGGGTGAGAACACGCCCCGTGGCCGCGACGGCCAGCGCGAGAAGGACCAGGACGGCCGCCACCGCGAACGTCACCCGCATCCCGGTGGCCACGGCTCCCGAGCCCGCCGTGGTGACGTCGTCCGTGGCGGAGGCCGCGGCGAACACCGCGCCCATCACCGACGTCCCGGTGATGAGGCCGAGGTTGCGCGACAGATGGAGCATGCCGGAGGTGACGCCCCGCCGGTCCGGTGCGACATCGGCCAGGACGGCGGTGTTGTTGGCCGTCTGGAACAGCGCGTAGCCGCCGGTGACGACCACTAGCGGGACGACGTACCCGAGGACCCCGAACGCCGTCGGCGTCAGGGACAGGAGCACACAGCCGACCGCCGAAGCGGCGAGCCCGGCGACCGTCGTGCGGTGCGCGCCGAACCGGTCCACGACCCGGCCCGCCGGCACCCCGGACAGCGCGGCGACGAGCGGTCCCGCGGACAGGGCGAGCCCCACCAGGGCGTCCTGGAGGCCGAGTCCACGGGAGAGGTAGAACGGCCCGACCACCAGGGTCGCCATGATCACCGTGGAGACGAGCGCGCTCATCGCGAGGCCGGCGCTCAGCGCCGGATCGCGGAACATGGCCGGCCGGACCAGCGGCGCCACCGCCCGCGCCTCGGCCCGTACGAAGGCGACGGCCCCCGCCCCCGCGACCACGAGCAGCACCACGCCGAGCGCCCCGATCCGGCCGTGCCCCAGCGTCATGGCCAGCGCGTACGCGGTGAGCGTGAGGGCGAGCAGCACCGTGCCGACGCGGTCGAACGCGGTCCTGGGCGCACCCGGCCACGCCCGGTCGGCGGGCACATGGCGATGCACCAGCAGCAGGCTCACGAGGCCGAGCGGCACGCCGACGAGGAAGACCGCACGCCAGCCGAACCCGGAGATCAGCAGGCCGCCGAGCGACGGCCCGAGCGCGGTGCCGGTCGCGGACATCGTGCCCAGCAGCCCCATCGCCCGCCCGGTCCGCTCCTTGGGCACGGTCTCGCCGACGAAGGCGAGGGTGAGGGCCATCAGCACCGCGGCGCCCAGTCCCTGCGCGGCCCGCGCCGCGATGAGCACCCCCAGGGTGGGCGCGGCACCGCACAGCAGGGAGGCCGCCGTGAACAGCAGGATCCCCGCGAGGAGCAGCCGTCGCCGGCCAAGCAGATCACCGAGCCGGCCGGCGCCAACGATGAGGGCGGTGACGGCGAGCAGATAGGCGAGGACGACCCACTGCACCTGCTGGAACGAGGCGTCGAAGGCGCGGGCCAGGCCCGGCAGGGCGACATTGGCGCTGCTGGTGCCGAGCGAGGACAGCAGCGCGGAGAGCGAGAGCCCGGCCAGCGCCCAGCGGACCGGCCCCGGCCCGCGCGCCGGTGCCGGGAGGGCGCGCCCGGTGGCCGCCGCCGCATCTGGTCTCTGTCGCTCGCTGGACGTCACCATGAACCCCGTTCTCGGACCGGAGCCCGCCGACGGGACCCCTGCCGAGGAAGGTGCGCCCGTGGAGCCGGAACGGCAACATCTGTTGCCGGTTCCGGGACGGCCGGGGTGGAATGCCCCCATGGCGCGCACGAAGAACCCCGAACCCGACGAGCTCGACGAACCCGTGGCCCCGCTGCCCGACGCACCGGCCCGCTCCCCCCATCAGGCGGTTCTGGACGAGGTCGGCCCCCGGCTCCGGCGGCTGCGCGCGAAGCGCGGCCTGAGCCTGGCCTCGCTCGCCACGACGACCGGGATCTCCAAGAGCACCCTGTCCCGCCTGGAGTCGGGGCAGCGCCGCCCGAGCCTCGAACTCCTGCTGCCCCTGGCGAGCGCGTACGGGGTACCGCTCGACGACCTGGTCGGCGCGCCCGAGGTCGGCGACCCCCGGGTGCGCCTCACCCCGCGCCCGCTGCAGAACGGCGGCACGTTCGTCCCGCTGACCAGGACGCCGGGTCCCCTCCAGGCGTACAAGCTCCTCATCCCGCACCGGGGCACCGAGCCCGACCTGCGCTCGCACGAGGGGTACGAGTGGCTGTACGTCCTCGACGGCAGGCTGCGGCTCGTCCTCGGCGAGCACGACCTGGTCCTGGGTCCGGGCGAGGTCGCCGAGTGGGACACGAAGGTGCCGCACTGGTTCAGCAGCGCGGACGCCCGCCCGGTGGAGGTGCTGAGCCTGTTCGGCAGACAGGGCGAGCGGATGCACGTGAGGGCGAAGCCGAAGGGGTAGGCGGCGAGAGCCGAGGCCGCAGCCGCGAGGCCACCAACTTCCCTGACAGCGCGGGGAGTTGACCAATCTATCCCCTGAGGGCTCGACCGAGCCGGGTCAGTCCCTCGCGGATCTCGTCGGGTGCCGAGGTGACGAAGCAGAGCCGCAGCGAGGCGGCGTCCGGGGTGCCGGCGAAGAAGGGGGCACCCGGAACATAGGCCACATCGTGCTCAACCACCTTGGGGAGCAGAGCAGTTGCGTCGTGGCCG
Source organism: Streptomyces sp. NBC_00083 (assembly GCF_026343295.1). GTDB lineage: Bacteria > Actinomycetota > Actinomycetes > Streptomycetales > Streptomycetaceae > Streptomyces. Next base: position 32,688 of record NZ_JAPELY010000002.1, on the reverse strand, counting down.
TCCGGCAGCCTGACCCACAGGAACATGCCGCCCTCGGGCCGGTTCCAGGTGGAGCCGGAGGGCAGCGCGTCGGCGAGGCCGGCGAGCATGGCGTCCCGGCGCTCGCCGTAGGCGGCCCGCACCACGGCGAGGTGGGCGTCGAGATCGCGGTCCGCGAGGTAGCGGGCGGCGGCGAGCTGGTTCACGGTCGGGGTGTGCAGGTCGGAGGCCTGCTTGGCTATGACGCAGGCGCGCAGCAGAGCATGGGGAGCGCGCAGCCAGCCGATGCGCAGTCCCGGCGCCATGATCTTGGAGTAGCTGCTGAGCAGCACGGTGCGGTCGGCGGCGTCCTCGTACGAGGAGATCCACGGCACGTGCTCGCCCTCGTAGCGCAGCTCGCCGTACGGGTCGTCCTCCACGATCCACAGCCCGCGCCGCACGGCGACATCGGCGACGGCCCGGCGCCGCTCGGCGGTCATGGTGCGGCCGGTGGGGTTCTGGAAGGTGGGCACGGAGTAGAACAGCTTCGGCCGCTCGCGGGCCACGAGCGCGTCGAAGGCGGCCGGGTCGGGGCCCTCGTCGTCGCAGGGCACGGCGATGACGCGCGCCCCGGCGAAGCCGAAGACCTGCAACGCGGCCAGGTAGCAGGGGTCTTCGACGAGGACGACGTCGCCGGGTTCGAGCAGGGCGGCGGCGAGCAGGGTGAGCCCCTGCTGCGATCCGGTGGTGATGAGGAGGTCGTCGGCGTCCGTGGCGAGCCCGCGCTTGGTGACCCGGTCGGCGGTGGCGGCACGCAGCGCCGGGCTGCCCTCGGTCGTGGAGTACTGGAGCGCGGCGGCGCTCTGCTCGTCGAGCACCGCCCGGAACGCGGCGGCCATGCCCGCCCCGTCGAACAGCTCGGGCGCGGGGAGGCCGCCGGCGAAGGAGATCACCTCGGGCCGGGCGGTGAGCGCCAGGATCTCCCGTACGGGGGAGGCACCGACGGACGCGGCACGCGCGGCGAGCGGGGGCACGGCGGCGGCCGAAGAGGCGGCGGTCATGGGCGGGCTCCTGTCGGTTGCTCGGACGTCCTACTACCCGGCACCCTACGCAGCGGCCCGTCGTCGACATCCGGCCATCCCAGCATCCGGGCACCCGTCTCAACCCGCGGCTCGGGACCCCCGGCCCAGCACCCTCAACTCGGCCCCGGGCACACGAACTCGCACCACACGGCCTTGCCGGGGTCCCGCTCCCCCACCCCCCACTTGTCGGCCATGGCCTCGACCAGCAGAAGCCCGCGCCCGCCCTCGTCCCCCGCGCCCCGCACACCCGCGATCCCGGGCACCCCGCCCCCGCTGTCCTGCACCTCGACCCGCAGCACGGCCCCGTCGCACAACCCCATCCGCAGCAGAAACCCCCGCCCGGGTGGAACCCCGTGCAGCAGCGCGTTGGTGACGAGCTCGCTGACACAGAGCAGCACGTCGTCGCGCCGGTGCGCGAACCCCCAGTCGGCGACGGCCCCCTCGGCGAACTCCCTTGCCGCAGGCACGGATTGGCGCCGCCGGGCGTAGAAGCGTTCGCGGATTTCGTTCTCGGTCATGAGGGGAGGGTTGCGGAGGAGGCGGGGTGGGTTGCAGTGCGCCGACCCGTACAACATTTCTGTACGGCTCGGAAATGCGTAACGTACGTGTACGTATGGGGAGTTGAGCGAACATGCGACGCCCAAGGAAGCGGTCCCGTAAGAACACGTCGGCGATGAAGCTGGTCGGCGCCCTCGTGGCGAACTTCCGGGAAGCCGCCGGCATGACCCAGAAGGAACTGGCCCATCGTGCGCTCCTTCACCTGGAGATGATTGCCTCGATCGAACAGGGCCGTCGCCTCCTCAAACCCGACCTGGCCCGCTCCCTGGACGGCATCCTCGACACCAAGGGCGCCCTGGAGACGGCGGTGGCCAACATGCCGGAGATCGATCTGATTCCGGCGTGGGCGGAGGAGTACATGGATCTGGAGCGGGAGGCCATCGCGCTGTCCTGGTTCGAGAACCAGGTACTGCCGGGCCTGCTCCAGACGGAGAACTACGCGCAGGCGGTCTTCCTGAGCAAGGTGCCCGCGATGAGCGAGGACGAGATCATCGCGCAGACCGCGAAGCGGTTGGAGCGGCAGGAGATACTGCACCAGAAGGAGCCGCCGACGATCAGCTTCGTCATCTCCGAAGCGATCCTGCGAGACCGCCTGGGCAGCGACCAGGTGTACGTCGAGACGCTTCGACACCTGCGTTCGTGCGCTTCCCTGCCAGGCCTGACCCTTCAGGTGATGCCGCTGGGACGGCATACGCACGCAGCCCTCGCGGGGCCCTTCATCCTCGTGGAAACCCCGGATCACCACCAGCTCGCCTACACCGAAACTCAGCGGGGCAGCCAGCTCATCTCCGACCCCGATGAGGTCAGTATCCTCGCCCAGAAATATGCGATGCTGCGAACGCAGGCTCTCAACTCCGAGCAGACAAGGGGCCTGTTGGACCGGCTACTAGGAGAGCAATGAGCATCGCACTTGCGTGGTTCAAGTCCAGCTACAGCAGCGACGAGGGCGGCGCCTGCGTCGAAATGGCCTGCGACTGGCAGAAGTCGAGCTACAGCGGAAGTGACGGCGGCGAGTGCGTCGAGGTGGCGACCCACCCCTCGGCGATCCACGTCCGGGACTCCAAGAACCCCGAGGGTCCGACCCTCACCCTGAACCCCACCACCTGGCAGGGCTTCCTCACCGCGCTCTGAGGCCGACGCGTCAGTTCGTGTTGTGCGTGGGGTAGACCTGGACGTCGCCGTAGGAGCCCTTGACGCTGCCCGCACCGGAGGGCCAGTTCAGCGTGATGGTGTGAGTCTCGTTCGGGGGCGTCACCAGGATGTTGGTCGGGTGGGAGAGGCTCTTGCCGCTGGAGTCGATGGTGTACGCGATGTCGAAGACGGCGGCGTCGCCCGGCTTCAGGGTGGTGATGCGGGGCTGGGCCTGGCCGCGCGGTATGGGGTTCGAGGTGTGGTCGGCGTCCTTGATGTCGACGCCGGCGAATCCGGTCGCGGAGCAGGTGGTGGAACCCCGGTTGATCATCGTGATGTTGACGCGGCCGGACGTCTTGTCGGGCGCGGCGTTCTGGGCGTCGATGGCGAGGTCCGCCGTCTTGCAGAACTTGGTCTTGCCGTCGCCCTGGCCGGTGCCGTTCACGGCGCCGTTGGCGGAGCCCTTGGCGCCGCCCGACTTGCCGCTGCCGGAGGTCGAACCTCCGCCGCCGGAGCTCTTCGCGCCGCCGTTGGACGAGGCGGAGGAGCCGGAGGAGTCCGAGGAGCCGGGGTCGGCGGTGACGGGGGCGGGCGCTGCGGCGGAGGGCGAACCGGCGGCCTGGCCGTTGGAGGAGTCGTCGCCGTTGCAGGCGGTGAGCGAGAACGTGGCGGCGACACCGAGGGCGGCGATGGCGGCGATGCGGGTGAGCTTCATGGTGTTCCCCCAGGAGAGGCGTTCGTTCGTTCGGTCAGAACTATTTGTAACTCGCAGCGAGTTACGAGCGGTCTCCCACTAGGTCTTCGTTCTGTCACAGGGGACCCACATGAACGCCCTGCGGGCACGCCGCCGTTACTCCCGCCGGGACCCCCAACTCTCCTCCTGTACACCACAGTTGGGGCTAATGGCACTCACCACGGCACGGACGTTCCGTCCCACGAGAAGAAGCCGCCGGTGGGGCCGTCGTCCGGCAGGAGGGCGAGGCGTACGGCGCCGAGGGCGGCCTCGGCCGGGTCGCCGCCGGTTTGCGCGGCGCGGGGGTTGAGGTCGGTGGCGCGCAGGCCGGGGGCGAGCGCGTTGACCTTGAAACCGTCCCCGGCCAGCGTCTGGGCGTACAGGACGGTGAGGGCGTTGAGCGCGGCCTTGGAGGACCGGTAGGCGGCGGCGCCCCCGCTTCCCGGGGTGAACTGGGGGTTGGGGCCGGTGCTCCAGGTCAGCGAAGCCGTGCCGCTGGAGACGTTGACGATGCGGGGGTGCGGGGAGCGGCGCAGGGCGGGCAGGAAGGCGTTGGTCACCGCGACCACCCCGAACACGTTGGTCTCGTACGTACGCCGGAACTCGTCGGTGGCCGTTTCGGCCGGTGGGGTGAGGGAGGGCGAGATGCCGGCGTTGTTGACCAGCACGTCCAGGCGGTCCAGCCGCGCCGCCGCCTGGGCGATGGTCTGGGGATCGGTGACGTCGAGGACGAGCGGACGGGCACCGGTGCCGATCTCCTCGGCGGCGCGCTGCCCGCGCCCGGGGTCGCGGGAGCCCACGTACACGGTGAGGCCCTCGGCGGCGAGGAGCCGGGCGATATGCTTCCCGATGCCCTTGTTGGCGCCGGTGACCAGAGCGATGCGTTGGTTCATGCCCCCAGGTTTCCCTGGTCGCGGGAGGCGTGCCAGGGACAACCTGTACCAGGCGGGTGGCGGGAGGCGACATGCCGCGACAGGAGCTGGCCCACTTCCTGCGGGCGCGCCGGGCGGAGCTGCGTCCGGACGGCACGGGCCTGACGGCGACGGGCGGCGTCCGCCGCACGCCGGGGCTGCGCCGCGAGGAGGTCGCGGAGCTGGCCCACATGTCGGTCGACTACTACACCCGGCTTGAGCAGGCCCGGGGGCCGCGGCCGTCGGCCCGGATCCTGGACGCGCTGGCCCGCGCGCTGCGGCTCACGCGGGCGGAACGCAGCCATCTGTTCCGCCTGGCGGGCACGGGCGAGCCGCCGGGCACCAGCGCGGTGCGGCGGGTGCGTCCGCACGTGGCCCGCATGCTGGAGCGGCTGCCGGAGACGGGTGCGGTGGTCACGGACGCGGCCTACGACGTGGTGGCCTGCAACCCCCTGGCGCGGGCGCTGCTCTGCGCCGACCCCGGCGAGGGGCCCACGAACCTGGCCCGGCGGCGGTTCCTCGCCCGGGGGCGGGTGTACGAGAGCTCCGGCTCCGAGGAGTTCGGGCACATCGCGGTGGCGAGGCTGCGCCGGGCGGCGGACCGCTATCCGCAGGACGCGCGACTGGCGGCGCTGCTAGCCGAACTGCACGCGGGCAGCGAGGAGTTCCGGCAGATCTGGGAGACCCGCCCGGTCCACGCGCCGGGGCACCGCACCAAGACCCTGGAGCACCCGCAGGCGGGGGCGCTCCGCCTGAACTGCGACGTGCTGCTCGTACCGGAGGACGACCAGGAGGTCGTCCTCCTGACAGCAGACCCCGGATCCCGCGCGGCACGGGGGCTGCGGGGGCTGGCGGGGCGGGGGGGCTGAGTCGGGACGGGCGGGGCGAGGCGCCGAACCGCGTTGTCAGTGGCGGGACTTACATTCGGGACATGGCGATGCTTGCGAATCCTCTTCCGCGGTTGACGGACGACCCAGCCGGTGCGGCGCTGGGGCTGGTGCTGCCGTCGGGCGGTCTGGTCGGCCCGGCGGACGAGCCCTGGTGCTGGTGCGCGGACGAGCCGGCCGGGCCCCGGGACTGGGCACGGCTGGCCCCGGCGCGCAGGACGGCTGGGCTGCATCCCGTACTGCTGGGCGGGGTGAGGGACTTGGGGCAGTGGGACTTGGCGCCGGGCGAGGTGTCGTATCCGGGGGACCACGACGCGGAGGACGTCCTGGCGGAGTTCTGGGAGGCGTACGCGGAGGTCGAGCTGGGGTACGGGGGCGAGGAGTGGCCGGGTCTGGCGGAGGCGCCGGATTCCGGGGCGGACCCCGACCGGGTGGCGGCGGAGGTCGCCGGGGCGGCGACGGGCGCGGGCCCGCTGCGGGGCGCCCGCATGGCCCTGGTCCCGGCGCGGCGCAGCGCGGACATCCCGGCGGCGCTCGGCTGGCGGGGCGCGCTGAGCCACGAGAACGACGTGGCGCGGCTGTGCGCGGTGCTGCGGTCGTGGGAGGACCGGTTCGGGATCCGGGTCGTGGGGCTGACGTACGACCAGCTCCTGGTGTCGGTGGCGGCCCCGCCGGAGGACCGGGAGGAGGCGCTGGTGCTGGCGGCGGAACACTTCGCGTTCTGTCCGGACGCGATAGCGACGACCCTCCAGGAGCACGCGGAGTCCCTGGTGGGGGCGCGGAGTTGGACCTTCCGGTGGGACTGACCGCTCCCTGAGCGGACCCCCGCGCGCCTGGGTGAGGTTCGGGGAATGTGGCCCCGGGTGCCTGGCGGATTGCTTACGGTGACGGTGGCTGTGGCTGTGATCGACGGCTGTACGGCGGTGTGACCGGTGACGGTGGCGGTGGCGGTGGCGGTGGCCGACGGCTGGTCCCGGTGTCGGTCCCGGTGCCGGTGCCGGTGCCGGTGTCGGTCGCGGTCCCTGTGCCGGTGTCGGTCGCGGTCCCGGTGTCGATGACAGTGACGTGGCGATCCGGCGGACAGGGCCCGGCCGGGACACCGGCGCCGGGCCGGTGCCCGGACCCACCGGGGCAAAAGGGTGGAGGGGCGTAGTGGTCGTGGACGTGGTGCGGGAGTCAGCCGGAGCGGGCCGGATCGTGCTGTGGGAGGAGTCTGCGCGGGACGGCGCGCAGGCCAAGACGTTGATGACGCCCGGCTTCCGGGTGGAACTGGCGCGCGAGATGGGCCGGATGTTCGGCGCGGACGGGCCCCGGCACGTGGTGTTCGCCGCCGGGTTCCCCGCGGTGTGCGGGGAGGAGTTCGAGGCCGTACGCCGCGTCGCTGCCGAGGCCGAGGGTGCGGTGAGCGTCGCGGCGGTCTGTCGGGGGGCGCGGCGGGACCTGGAGCAGGCGGTGGCGTCCGTACGGGGCAGCCGGCATGCGCGGGTCATGGTCGTGGTGCCCGCGTCGGAGGCGATGGCGCAGGTCATGGTGCACCGCACCGCGCGGGAGGCCCTGCAGGCCGGGGTCGATCTGGTGAAACACGCCCGCGACCTGGACGACGGGGTCGCGGTGGACATCTGCCTGGCCGACGCGTCCCGAGCGGACCACGCACTGATGGCGCACTACGCACAGGCGATGACCGACGCCGGGGCGGGGGTGATCGTGCTGGCGGACACGGTGGGCGCCCAACTCCCGTTCGCCTGTGGGGAGATGTTCCGCCGGGTGCGGGCGGGGTGTGGCGCGGGCGGCGGTGCCGAGGCGGGGCTTGTTGCGGGCGGCGGTGCAGGGGCGGGGCGGGCTGCGGGCGGCGACGCCGAGGTGGGGCTTGCCGGGGGCGGCGACGCTGAGGTGGGGTTCGCCGCGGGAGGCGAGGGACCGGCGGGGCGGGCAGGCGGCGGCACGGGCCGCGGCACACCGGCGGGACGGGCTGCGGGCGGCATCGAGGTGGTACTGGCGTCGCACCTGCACAACGACCTCGGCCTGGGCCTGGCCAACACACTGGAGGCCCTGGCCGCCGGCGTACGCGTGGTGTCCTCGTCCTGGCTGGGCATCGCCGAACGCGCCGGGATGGTCGCCACGGAACAGCTGCTGTTTCTGCTGGCGCGGCATGGAGACGAGCTGCTGGGAGGCGGGGGCGTACAGCCGGGGGTGGGCGGTGCGCCGACGCGGGACGGCCGGGGACCGGCCACCGGGCCGGAGGCCGGTCTGTGGTGGACCGAGCCCGACCTGACACGGCTGCCGGGCATCGCGCGCAGAGTGGCCGAGGAGACCGGCGTCCCGCTCACCGTGACCACGCCGATCGTGGGGGCCGGGGTGGGGTCCATCTCCACCGGCACCCCCTTCGTCCACCCCACGCTCTTCCAGCCGTTCGACCCCGAGGAGGTGCTGGGAATCGAGCCGCGGGTGGTCCTCACCCACCTGGCCAGCGCCCGCGTCGTCACCGCCGTCGCCGGTCGCCTGGGCCACACGCTCGACGCCGGGCAGAACCGGGCGGCGATGGCGTGGGTCAAGGAACGCGCCTACCGGACGGGGCGGGCCGTGGTCGAGGACACCGCGTTCGCCGACTACCTGGCAGGCCTCAAGGCCTCGATCAACCGCACCGACCCCAACTCCTCTACTGGAGGGCTCCGTTGAACAGCGACACCGCCCCCACCCTGCCCCGCACGCCGGTGGACCTGGCCGGTGCCCGGCGGGCCGTACGCGAGGGCGGGGCGGTGGTGCTGCCGAATCCGGCGCCGCTGACCCACGTGGTCACAGCGACGCGACCCGAGGCCGTGAACGAGTCCAAGGGCCGACCGGCCGGCCAGCCGGTGGCCCTGTGGGCCCACGCCCCGGAAACCCTCCGCACGGTGACCGCGTGCACCCCGCTCGACACCACCGGCGCCGCGCTGGCCGCACGCCTCCTGGCCGAGGAACACCTCACCCTGCTGCTGCCGCTCAGCACGGACGCCCGCCCGCCCGCCTGGCTCGCACCCGCCACCAAGGACGGCTGGGTCCTGCTCTTCGGCGCGCGCTGGCACCCGCTCGTACCGCTCCTGGACGACCACCCGGTCCTGTACGTGAGCAGCGCCAACCGCACCGGCCACCGCCCCGCGGCGACCCCGGTGGAGGCCATGACGATGTTCCCCGAGGAGATGCCGGTCCTCCACCTCCCGCGCGTTGAAACCGAGTTGCGCCCCTCCGACGCCCGCCGAGCCACGACCACACTGACCCTGCACCCCGACGGCCGTCCGACCCTCCACCGCCAAGGCGCCCAGGACGCACCCTTCCCGACCCCGGACGCCTACCTCGACGACCTGCGCGTCCGGTACGGGGCATCGACGGCCTGACGGAGGGGGTGGCACGATGAGCAGGCTCGCGAAAGGAGGTCGTCCCATGCCCGACGAGGCGGTCACTCAAGCGGAAGCAGCCATCCCCGACCCCGGGAACGGGACCAAGGCGACCGGCAGCAGGGCCTCGGGTTCGCGTAGATGCCCGCGGTTCCATCCGGCGGTCTTCAGGACGCTCGCCCCTGCCCACCTCACGCGACACGTGTGAGCTGACCCGTGGCAGCCCTTGTCTACTTCGCGAAGGTGGCCGAGCGGCCCGGGTCGGTGCGGTACGCGTTCGGTGACGCTCCGGGGCACATGACACGCCACCTCAGCGTCGACACCGCAACCCGGCACTCGATGCCGGAGGATGGGCGGGCCGACTACACGTACCTCAAGGCCTCCCGCAAGATCAACTCCCTCTATGCGGAGCGAAAGCAGTGGCCCGAGCGCGGCATGAGCGTCAGCTGATCGGTGGAGGGCGGCTTCGTGGCTGGCCGCCCCCCTTCTCCGGCATCGCCCCGCCTGCCTCATGTGCGGGCAGGCGGGGCGGGAGGGTCTGGCGGGGCCGGGGTGGCCCGGGTGGGGGCCGGGGTCAGAGGCCTCGGGCTACCTCGGTGGCCCAGTACGTGAGGATCATGTTCGCGCCGGCGCGCTTGATGCCGGTCAGGGTTTCCAGGATCGCTCGGTCCCGGTCGATCCAGCCCCTTTCCGCCGCCGCCTCGACCATCGCGTACTCGCCGCTGATCTGGTACGCCGCGACCGGCACGTCCACCGACTCGGCGACCTTGGCCAGGATGTCGAGGTACGGGCCGGCCGGCTTCACCATTACCATGTCCGCACCCTCGGCCAGGTCCAGCGCCAACTCCCGCATGGATTCACGGGTGTTGGCCGGGTCCTGCTGGTACGTCTTGCGGTCGCCGCGCAGGGAGGAGCCGACGGCCTCGCGGAACGGGCCGTAGAACGCGGAGGAGTACTTCGCCGTGTACGCCAGGATCGACACGTCCTCGTGGTCGGTCTGGTCCAACGCGTCCCGGATGACGCCGACTTGGCCGTCCATCATGCCGGAGGGGCCCACGACGTGGACGCCGGCGTCGGCCTGGACCTGGGCCATCTCCGCGTAGCGCTCCAGGGTGGCGTCGTTGTCGACCCGGCCCTGCTCGTCGAGGACGCCGCAGTGGCCGTGGTCGGTGTACTCGTCCAGGCACAGGTCGGACATGATGACCAGGTCGTCGCCGACCTCTTCGCGTACGGCGCGGATGGCGACCTGGAGGATGCCGTCGGGGTCGGTGCCCGCCGTGCCGGCCGCGTCCTTCTTCTCGTCCTCCGGCACGCCGAAGAGCATGATCCCGGCGACGCCCGCGCCGACCGCCTCGACGGCGGCCTTCCGCAGGGTGTCCAGGGTGTGCTGGGCGACGCCCGGCATCGCCTGGATCGGGACGGGTTCGGTGATCCCTTCCCGTACGAAGGCGGGGAGGATGAGGTCGGCGGCGTGCAGCTGGGTCTCCGCGACCATGCGGCGCATGGCGGGGGTGGTGCGCAGCCGACGGGGCCGGGCCCCGGGGAAGGATCCGTACTCAGTCATGCCGTACACGCTACGCCGCCGCGGAGGGGGCTCTCCCCCACCCCGCCCTTGCCTGCGGCCGTGCTCGCGTCTTGCGCAGTTCCGGTTGCGGCCGCCTCAGCCCGTCCGGCGTTTGAGGACGAGCGCCTTTCGGGCGCGAACGGGGTCTGGGGCGGAGCCCCAGGGCGCTTGGACCTCAGCCCCCCTTCCCACCCCCGGAGGGTTTAGGGAAGGGGCGGGGTGGGGCATCCCGGGGCCTGGGGCGGAGCCCCAGCAACCCCGGCCGGCTTTCGTCTGCAGACCGTGCTGGGGCACCCGCGCAGTTCCCCGCGCCCCTAAAGACGTAGGGCACCCAGCACCGAGCGGATCACCCGCGGCGCGGCCACCCTCAGCCCGGAGTTGAGGCTGGCCCGGGGTTGGAGCCGGCCCCGGGTTGGAGCGCCCCGGGTTGGGGCCGGCCCGGCGTTACCTCGTGCGGCGGCGCTAAGTCGTGCGGCGGCGCCTCGCGCCGGGGCGGCGTTCGCTGGGGCGGGTGACGTGCTCGCCCGCCGAGACCGCCGCGTCACGCCGGGCCGCACCGAAGTCCGCCAGCGCCTGCGCCAGCTTGTGGACGGACGGCTCCGGAGCCATGACGTCCACCCGCAGCCCGTGCTCCTCCGCCGTCTTCGCCGTCGCGGGACCGATGCACGCGATGACCGTGACGTTGTGCGGCTTGCCCGCGATGCCCACCAGGTTGCGCACCGTCGAGGACGAGGTGAAGAGCACCGCGTCGAAACCGCCGCCCTTGATCGCCTCACGGGTGTCGGCCGGCGGCGGCGAGGCCCGCACGGTCCGGTAGGCCGTGACGTCGTCGACCTCCCAGCCGAGCTCGATCAGGCCCGCCACCAGCGTTTCCGTGGCGATGTCGGCGCGCGGCAGGAAGACGCGGTCGATGGGGTCGAAGACCGGGTCGTAGGGCGGCCAGTCCTCCAGGAGGCCGGCCGCGGACTGCTCGCCGCTCGGCACGAGGTCCGGCTTGACGCCGAACTCGACCAGCGAGGCCGCCGTCTGCTCGCCCACCGCGGCGACCTTGATCCCCGCGAACGCGCGCGCGTCGAGCCCGTACTCCTCGAACTTCTCGCGCACCGCCTTCACCGCGTTGACGCTGGTGAACGCGATCCACTCGTACCGTCCGGTCACCAGACCCTTGACCGCGCGCTCCATCTGCTGGGGCGTGCGCGGCGGTTCGACGGCGATCGTCGGCACCTCGTGCGGCACGGCCCCGTACGACCTGAGCTGGTCGGAGAGCGAGGCGGACTGCTCCTTCGTACGCGGTACGAGCACCCGCCAGCCGAACAGCGGCTTGGACTCGAACCACGAGAGCTGATCACGCTGAGCAGGCGCGCTGCGCTCGCCGACCACGGCTATGACCGCCTGGTGCCCGTCCGGCGAGGGCAGCACCTTCGCCTGCTTGAGCACCTGGGCGACCGAGCCGAGCGTCGCGGACCAGGTCCGCTGACGGGTCGTGGTGCCCGCGATCGTCACGGTCATCGGGGTGTCGGGCTTACGGCCCGCCGACACCAGCTCGCCGGCCGCGGCGGCGACGGTCTCCAGGGTGGTGGAGACGACCACCGTCCCGTCGCTCGCGCCGACCTCGGTCCAGCACCGCTCGGACGCGGTACGGGCGTCGACGAAACGGACGTCCGCACCGCTCGCACCGCTCAGCGGGACACCGGCGTACGCCGGCACGCCGACCGCCGACGCGACACCCGGCACCACCTCGAAGGGGATGCCCGCGGAGGCGCAGGCCAGCATCTCGCCGGTGGCGTCGCCGTCGAGACCCGGGTCGCCGGAGACCGCACGGACGACCCGCCTGCCGGAGCGCGCGGCCTCCATGACAAGATTGGCGGCGTCCCGCAACACAGGGATCCCGGCGCTTGTTGACGCCTCGTCAATAACCGTCAGCTGAGGTGTGTCCACACCTGCCCGCGCATGCGCGCGAACAACGTCGAGCACAGCGGGCTCGGCGATCAGGACGTCCGCCGACGCCAGCGCCTCGACGGCGCGCAGCGTGAGCAGTCCGGGGTCACCGGGACCGGCACCGAGGAAGGTGACGTTTCCGGCTGCGGTGGGGTGGGTCGTGGGGCTCAAAGTGCTCGCTCCCCCATAAGACCGGCCGCACCCTTGGCGAGCATCTCGTCCGCGAGTTCGCGTCCGAGGGCCATCGCTTCGTCGTGCGACGTGGGTACGGGACCGGTGATGGACAGCTGCACCAGCGAGGAACCGTCGGTGGTACCGACAACTCCGCGCAGGCGCATCTCATGAACAGCCTGCCCGTCGGCCAGAAGGTCGGCCAGCGCACCCACAGGTGCGCTGCAGCCGGCCTCCAGGGCGGCGAGCAGGGATCGCTCGGCGGTCACGGCGGCCCGCGTGTACGGGTCGTCGAGCTCGGCGAGCGCGGCGGCGAGGTCGGCGTCGGCCGCCGCGCACTCGATCGCCAGTGCCCCCTGGCCGGGGGCGGGCAAAACGGTGTCGACCGAGAGGAACTCGGTCACGACGTCGCTGCGTCCGATGCGGTTGAGCCCCGCGGCGGCCAGGACCACCGCGTCGAGCTCGCCCTTGGTGACGTAGCCGACCCGGGTGTCGATGTTGCCGCGGATCGGCACCGTCTCGATCGTCATCCCGTGGCTGCGGGCGTACGCGTTGAGCTGCGCCATGCGCCGCGGCGAGCCGGTGCCCACGCGGGCGCCGTCCGGGAGTTCGGCGAAGGTCAGCCCGTCGCGGGCGACGAGCACGTCGCGCGGGTCCTCGCGGTGCGGGATCGCGGCGAGCGTGAGGTCGGGGTGCTCGGCGGTCGGCAGGTCCTTCAGGGAGTGCACCGCGAAGTCGACCTCGCCGCGCAGCAGCGCGTCGCGCAGCGCCACGACGAACACGCCGGTGCCGCCGATCTGCGCGAGGTGCTCACGGGAGGTGTCCCCGTACGTGGTGATCTCCACCAGCTCGACCTGACGGCCGGTCAACTGCCGTACGGCGTCGGCCACATGGCCGGACTGGGCCATGGCGAGCTTGCTGCGCCTGGTCCCGAGTCTCAGTGCTTTCTCGGTCATGACCGCCCTCGGTTCTTGACATCGGCGTCGTTCAGATCGGCCCGGGAGACGGCGGCCACCGTGTCCGGGTCGAGGTCGAAGAGAGTACGCAGCGCGTCCGCGTATCCGGCGCCACCCGGTTCCGCGGCGAGCTGCTTGATCCGCACGGTCGGTGCGTGCAGAAGCTTGTCGACGACGCGGCGCACGGTCTGGGTGACCTCGGAGCGCTGCTTGTCGTCGAGTCCGGGAAGCCGGCCTTCGAGGCGAGCGACCTCGCCGGCCACCACTTCGGCGGCCATGGCGCGCAGCGCGACGACGGTGGGCGTGATGTGCGCGGCCCGCTGGGCGGCGCCGAACGCGGCGACCTCGTCGGAGACGATGGAGCGCACCTGGTCCACATCGGCGGCCATCGGGGCGTCCGCGGACGCCTCGGCGAGCGACTCGATGTCGACGAGGCGCACCCCGGGCACCCGGTGGGCCGCGGCGTCGATGTCGCGCGGCATGGCGAGGTCGAGCAGCGCCAGCCTCACGGGCCCGGCCGGTACGGGGATGTCCCTGCGCTCCCGCGTGATCCTGCGCTCGGTGTTCTCGGCCCAACTCCCGTGCAGTTCGAGGGAGTCGGTGTCGCCACCCGGGGTCGCGGCGGCCGCCCCGTCGGCCCTGAGCGCCCCGTCGACCACCCCGAACCCGGCCATCGCGGCACCCGCGGCCGCCGTGCCGGGGAAGTCCACGGGACACCCCATGGCCGCGGCGCTCCCCGCGGGCGGGGCCTGCACCGGCTCGGTGAGGCTCTCGCCGACCGCGTGGGCGACGGCCTCGCCGGTCAGCACGAGGCCGGTGGCCCCGGTACAGGAGACCGCGATGTCGACTCGTGTCAGTTCCCGTGCGACATCGGCCATCGCGACGGCCCGCGCGGCCGTGCCCGACTCGCCGAGGATCTCGACGAGCCGCTCGGCGCGGGCATGGGTGCGGTTGGCGACGACGACCTCGTCGATGCCGGTCCTGGCGAGCGTCGCCGCGGCGAGCGAGGACATGGAGCCGGCGCCGATGACCAGCGCCCGCTTGCCCTTGGCCCACTGCTCGACGGGCGCGCCCGAGGCGAGCTGTTCGAGGCCGAAGGTGACCAGCGACTGCCCGGCGCGGTCGATGCCGGTCTCGCTGTGGGCCCGCTTGCCGACCCGCAGCGCCTGCTGGAACAGGTCGTTCAACAGCCGCCCGGCGGTGTGCAGTTCCTGTCCGAGCGCGAGGGTGTCCTTGATCTGGCCGAGGATCTGGCCCTCGCCGACGACCATCGAGTCCAGGCCGCAGGCCACCGAGAAGAGGTGGTGGACGGCCCGGTCCTCGTAGTGCACGTACAGATAAGGAGTGAGCTCTTCGAGGCCGACGCCGCTGTGCTGGGCGAGCAGCGTGGAGAGCTCGGCGACACCCGCGTGGAACTTGTCCACGTCCGCGTACAGCTCGATGCGGTTGCAGGTGGCGAGCACGGCCGCCTCGGCGGCGGGCTCGGCGGCGAGGGTGTCGTGGAGCAGCTTGCTCTGCGCGTCCGCGGAGAGGGAGGCCCGCTCCAGGACGCTGACGGGGGCGCTGCGGTGGCTGAGGCCGACGACCAGGAGGCTCATGCCGGCATCACGGCGGGCAGGTCCCCGTCCGGTCCCTTCCGGCCATTGCCGGTGGCGCGCACCGGCGGCACGACGGCGGCGGCCGCGGCGCTCGCCTCGGCGACGGCGGCTTCCTCGCCGGCCTTGCGCTGCTCGTGGAAGGCGAGGATCTGGAGCTCGATGGAGAGGTCGACCTTGCGCACGTCGACGCCCTCGGGCACCGACAGGACGGTCGGCGCGAAGTTCAGGATGGAGGTCACACCGGCCGCGACGAGACGCTCGCAGACCTGCTGGGCGGCGCCCGCGGGGGTCGCGATGACCCCGATCGAGACGCCGTTCTCGCTGATGATCTTCTCCAGGTCGTCGGTGTGCTGCACCGGCATCCCGGCCACCGGCTTCCCGGCCATCGCGGGGTCGGCGTCTATCAGGGCCGCGACGCGGAATCCGCGCGACGCGAAGCCGCCGTAGTTGGCGAGGGCCGCGCCGAGGTTACCGATACCGACGATCACAACCGGCCAGTCCTGGGTCAGACCCAGTTCCCGGGAGATCTGGTAGACGAGATACTCGACGTCGTACCCGACACCGCGGGTGCCGTACGAGCCGAGGTACGAGAAGTCCTTGCGCAGCTTCGCGGAGTTGACCCCCGCGGCGGCCGCGAGTTCCTCGGAGGAGACCGTCGGCACGGAGCGCTCGGAGAGTCCGGTGAGCGCTCGCAGATACAGCGGAAGCCTGGCGACGGTGGCCTCGGGGATTCCTCGGCTTCGGGTCGCCGGTCGGTGAGTTCGGCCAGTTGCCACGGTGCTCCTGCGGGATGAGCGGGGCTGCAGGCGGCCACATGTCCCAAGGCCGCCCCGTCGAGTGCAGGCTATGTCTTTGTGAACGCGTGCACAAAGATGGTGTCCGCTTTGTCCGAGCAAAGTGACCGGGCTCACGCAAGAAGGCGCGGGAATCGCGGAACCGCAGCGGGGGTCGGTCCGTTCAGGACCCGAAGGGGGCAAAGCCGCACACTCTCCTCACAGCGATACCCCCGAACCACAGCAAAACGACCCTGATGGTAACCGCAACCATCGCGATACCCCTCATTTGGCTGTTCAGCGGACCGCTGCCCGCGGCCGACCCACGGGCCCCGGCGGGACCGCGCGGTACTTCGGCGGGACCGCCCGCCCGCCGCGGCGGGACCGCGCCGGACCGCGCGGGAGCTCAGCCGGCCAGCGCGCCCCTGAGGCGGGCGGGGTCCACGCGCCAGAAGGTGTGCTGCTCGCCGTCGACCAGGACCACCGGGATCTGCTCCCAGTACTCCTTGTGCAGCGCCTCGTCCTGCGTGATGTCCTTCTTCTCCCAGGTCGCGCCCGTCTCGGCGCACACGGCCTCGATCACCTCCTGGGCGTCGTCGCACAGATGACAGCCGGGTTTCCCGATCAGCGTGACCACCCGGTCCGCGGGGTTCCCGCCCGGCTTCCTCGTACGTCGCAGCAAGGGACTCATACCGTCCATTGTCCAGCCCCCGCCGCCCGGCCCGGCGATTTACGCGACGGCCCCGCAGTGTTCACGCCATCGCACCCCGGCGCGTCCGGCACTCACAAACGGACTGGCTATGCTCACGGCATGGCCGCACTGGGATGGCTCACCCCTCGTAGGCGCTCGGCGACAGCACGCAGCGTGCTGGCCGGCGAGGCCGCAGCCGAGGCAGCCCGCAAGTCGTCGCAGGAACTGGCGGAGCTGGCCGAACTGGCAGCACGGGCGAGCGAGCAGGCCGGCTCCGACGAGGCGTCCGCGCCCCCGGAGCCCGAGTTTCCCGTCGTCGGTGACGACCTCGCCGCCGCCTTCTTCGACCTCGACAACACCGTGATGCAGGGCGCCGCTCTCTTCCACTTCGGGCGGGGCCTCTACAAACGCCAGTTCTTCCAGCGCCGCGAACTCGCCCGCTTCGCCTGGCAGCAGGCCTGGTTCCGGCTGGCCGGGGTCGAGGACCCCGAGCACATGCAGGACGCCCGCGACAGCGCGCTCTCCATCGTCAAGGGCCACCGCGTCTCCGAGCTGATGTCGATCGGCGAGGAGATCTACGACGAGTACATGGCCGACCGCATCTGGCCCGGCACCCGGGCCCTCGCCCAGGCGCACCTCGACGCCGGGCAGAAGGTGTGGCTGGTGACGGCGGCACCGGTCGAGACGGCCACGATCATCGCGCGACGGCTCGGGCTGACCGGGGCGCTCGGCACGGTCGCCGAATCCGTCGACGGCGTCTATACGGGACGCCTGGTGGGCGAGCCGCTGCACGGCCCCGCGAAGGCGGAGGCGGTACGCGCGCTCGCCGCGGCGGAGGGTCTGGACCTGTCCCGGTGCGCCGCGTACAGCGACTCGCACAACGACATCCCGATGCTGTCGCTGGTCGGCCACCCCTATGCCATCAACCCGGACGCGAAGCTGCGGAAGCACGCGCGGGAGCGGGAGTGGCGGCTGCGGGACTACCGCACGGGACGCAAGGCGGCGAAGGTCGGCATCCCGGCGGCGGCCGGGGTCGGCGCGCTCGCCGGTGGCACGGCGGCGGCGGTGGCGCTGCATCGGCGACGCCGGTGACCTCGCGGGGGCGGTGACCTCCGGGGGGGGGCGGTGACCTTGCGACGCCGCTGACCTCGCGGGGCGCTGACCTCGCGACGCCGCTAACCTCGCGGGGGCGGCTCCGCCGAGGCTGACCCCGGCCCTCGCCCCTCCCGGCCACGCCCGGAACCCGGGGCTCGGCACCCCAGACCCCGCTCGCGCCTGCGGCCCCGGCCCCCGGGGCGGACCGGCCGGGACCGGTAAACCCCGCCTTCGCCTGCAGGTCGTGCGTGGCTGGTCGCGCAGTTCCCCGCGCCCCTAGGTGGGTTGCCCTTGGCAGGGTGGCCGGCCCCGGCAACCCGTCTCCCCTCGGCAGGAGCCCAGCCTCGGCCTCTTCAGCCGGTCCGGCGTTTGAGGACGAGCGCCTTTCGGGCGCGAACGGGGTCTGGGGCGGAGCCCCAGGGGTTTGGACCTCAGCCCGTTCCATAACCCCCGGAGGGTTTCGGGAAGGGGCGGGGTGGGGCATCCCGGGGCCTGGGGCGGAGCCCCAGCAGCCCCGCTTTCGTCTGCGGACCGTGCTGGGGCACCCGCGCAGTTCCCCGCGCCCCTAGAGACGTAGGGCACCCGGCGTCGCAGCCCGCCACCCACCCCCGGGCCGAAGTGGTCGCGACTGTCCGTTACCGGAGGGCGAAGGCGGTGGAATATTCGAATCCGGGGGTTTCGGCCCACCCCCCATGGCCCGCCTGCCCCGTTGCCCGCACCCGGCCACAACAGATCCCCGCCACGGACAGATCCGAAAGCAACCCGATCAACTTCCGGTCACCATGCGTGCCCTGAATAGACGCATAGACGTAACAGAAGCGACGGAATCGACGATTTGAGCAACTGGGTGTAGCGCTCCCTGCACGAAGCGTTATTCTCCTCAGACGCAATCCGGAACCCGCACATCGCCACGATGGGTGAACAGTTCCGCACTGCACGTGATGGAAGCTCTGCCTCTGGGAGTCCCGTGTACCCACACGTCGGGGTTGACGCCTCGGGCCTGGCTACGCTGCGCGGGGCGGTCGTCGACCGCCTGCGCGTCTTCGTCCCCACCGCGTACGCCGGCGCCCCTGCCTTCGCCACCGCAACACCTGTCGGGCCCTGCTATGCCCTGGCCGACGGTGGTGCCGCGGTCGGTAGACGGAGCGGCGGCCGCAGCACGGGCACGTCCGCGACGCCCACCGCCCGCCGGCCCACCGCCGACAGCGACAGCGCCCGCATGATGGATCTCGTCGAGCGCGCACAGGCCGGCGAGGCCGACGCCTTCGGGCGCCTCTACGACCAGTACAGCGACACGGTCTACCGCTATATCTACTACCGCGTCGGCGGCAAGGCGACGGCCGAGGACCTCACCAGCGAGACGTTCCTGCGCGCCCTGCGCCGGATCTCCACCTTCACCTGGCAGGGCCGCGACTTCGGCGCCTGGCTGGTCACGATCGCGCGCAACCTGGTCGCCGACCACTTCAAATCGAGCCGGTTCCGGCTCGAAGTGACCACCGGCGAAATGCTCGACGCCAACGAGGTCGAGCGCTCCCCCGAGGACTCCGTCCTGGAGTCCCTCTCCAACGCCGCACTGCTCGAAGCCGTGCGCAAACTCAATCCCCAGCAGCAGGAGTGCGTCACCCTGCGCTTCCTGCAGGGCCTCTCGGTCGCCGAGACCGCCCGTGTCATGGGCAAGAACGAGGGCGCGATCAAGACCCTCCAGTACCGGGCCGTCCGTACGCTGGCCCGGCTCCTGCCGGACGACGCACGCTGATCGCCCGGCCCCGTCCGGTCACCACCCGCCGACCCGCCTCCGGCGGGTCCAACTCACCGTCCGTGAGCACCCGATGACGCTGTGGTCCGATCATCTTTCGTCTCATCTTTCGTCCGTAACCCAAGTGCCGCGTCCGTCGTTGTGCGGGATGCAGGCTCCCTGTGGTCGCGCCCTGTCCAGCTCCGCTCACTCGATCGTGTGGATGTGCTCAAGGCGTGCAACCTTCCAGGCCCCTTGGGGAGTCGACCGTGATGATGAGAGGAGGTGCCGCCAGTGATCGCGAACGTATCGGCGCACCGGCGGGCGAACGCCTTCGCCCAGGCCCTGGAAGAAGCCTCGGCGGCCGACCAGGAGACACCCGAGACCGGCCCGGCCGAACAGGCCGAGACCGGCAGGCTGTTGACCCTGGCGGGTGGGCTCGGCGAACTGCCGAAACCGGAGATGGACCCGCAGGTCAAGGTCGAGCAGCGGGCGCTGCTCATGGCCGAGATGGAGCGCATGTTCGCCGGCGGCGGTGCCGCCGACCCTCAGGTGCCCGAGCAGCGGACCGGCCGCGGCGCCCACCGGGCGACGTCGCTCCGGAAATTGCGACCCCGCTCCCGCTGGTCCAAGGGCATTGCGGCGGGCGGACTCAGCATCGGCGTGGCCGCGGGAGCCTTCAGCGGCGTGGCCGCTGCCAGTTCCGACGCCCTGCCCGGTGATTCCCTGTACGGGCTGAAACGCGGCATGGAGGACCTCAAGCTCGGCATGGCCGACGACGACGCCAGCCGGGGTGAGCTCTACCTCGACCAGGCCTCGACGCGGCTCTCCGAGGCGAGACGCCTGATGGAGAGAGGCCGCTCCGGCGACCTCGACCACGAGCAGCTCGGCGAGGTCCGGCGCGCCCTCAGCGGCATGGAGCACGACGCCTCCGAGGGCCACCGCCTGCTCCACCAGGCGTACGCGAAGGACGGCTCGCTCGGCGCCATCGCCGCGCTCAACTCCTTCTCCCAGGCGCACCGCGAAAGCTGGAGCAAGCTGCGGGGCAAGCTGCCCGCACAGCTGACCGACGTCGGCGACAAGGTGAACTCGGTCTTCACCGCCATAGACCAAGAGGTCGGGCCGCTGCAGTCGCTGCTGCCCAAGACGTCGTCCAAGACCCACACCCGGCAGGACGGCTCGCACCCCGGCACCCCGGGCACGAGCCACCCGTCCGCGCCGTCCTCGTCCTCGTCCTCCCGGCACGGCGCCCCCGCCACCAGCGGAAAGCCGCAGCAGCCCTCCACTTCGCCCTCCGACGAGGGCCTCCTGGGCGGCAACACGGGCGGCCTCTTCGAGCCGGGCACCGGAAGCGGTACGCCGGCCCCGTCGGGCAAGGTGGCCAAGCCCCCGGTCCCGGACGTCACCCTGCCCCCGCTCCTGCCGGGCCTGCTGCCGGGCCTCGGCATCGACGCGGACAAGGCGGAGTAGCCGGAGCGCCAGACGCGTACCTGCGTGAAGACGTGAAGGAGGGAGGGGCCGGACAACCCGGCCCCTCCCTTCACGTACGCCTAGGACGCACTCGGCGCGCCCAGTGAGGAACGGGCCGCCGAGGAACGGGCATCGGAAGAACCGGCCTCAGAAGGACCCTCAGAAGAACACGGACCGCCGCTGCACGAGCAGCTTGTACAGCGTGTGCTGGATCTGTTCGCGCACCTGGTCGGTGAGGTTGAACATCAGCATCGGGTCCTCGGCGGCCTCCGGCGGATATCCGTCCGTCGGGATGGGCTCGCCGAACTGGATGGTCCACTTCGTGGGCAGCGGCAGCAGACCCGCGGGGCCGAGCCAGGGGAACGTCGGCGTGATCGGGAAGTACGGGATGCCGAGGAGCCGGGCCAGCGTCCTGGAGTTCCCGATCATCGGGTAGATCTCCTCGGCCCCCACGATCGAGCACGGCACGATGGGCGTGCCGGCCTTGAGCGCGGTCGACACGAACCCGCCCCGCCCGAAGCGCTGGAGCTTGTACCGCTCGCCGAAGGGCTTCCCGATGCCCTTGAACCCCTCGGGCATCACGCCGACGACCTCGCCGCGTTCGAGCAGCGCCTGCGCGTCCTCGGAACAGGCGAGCGTGTGCCCGGCCTTGCGGGCCAGTTCGTTGACGACCGGCAGCATGAACACCAGGTCGGCCGCGAGCAGCCGCAGATGGCGCCCGGCGGGGTGGTGGTCGTGCACGGCGACCTGCATCATCAGGCCGTCGAGCGGCAGCGTCCCGGAGTGGTTGGCGACGACGAGCGCCCCGCCCTCGGCGGGAATGTTCTCGACGCCCTTCACCTCGACCCGGAAGTACTTGTCGTAGAACGGCCGCAGGACCGACATGAGGACCTGGTCGGTGAGTTCCTCGTCGTAGCCGAACTCGTCGACGTCGTACTCGCCGGTGATCCGCCGCCGCAGGAACGCCAGGCCGCCCGCGATCCGCTCCTCCCAGCCGGCGCCGCCCCGCTCGGCGGGCGCGCCCTCGCCGGCGCCGGACGTCGACCCGGTACGGTCCTCCGCCCCGGAGGCCTCCTCGCGGCTCGGCCCGCCGGATGCGGGGCCCCGCCCTCCGGAAGGGTGCTCCGCGGCCCCCTGCGGGCCCGGCAGGGCACTGACCGGGGCCGCGGGGCCCGGGACCTGCGGGCTGCCCTGCTCGGCCTTGCGGCGGCCCGCTGCGGGGCGCCTGCGACCGGGCCGCTGCGCGCCCTGGCGCGAGCGGTCGTCGTCGAACGGGATGACCTTGGCGTCCGCCATCGTTGGTGCGCTCCTCATTCCGCGTTCGAAGGGGTGGTGGCCCCGGTGGCCACCCGGTCCGCGACCCGGTCCACCGCCCTGGCCAGCGCGTCGGGCGGCAGCAGGCCCGGCCCCCGGCTCCGGGCGAAGTCCGCGAACGTCTCGACCGTCGAGTACTTGGGTTCGTAGCCCAGTGTCTCGCGCATCTCGGTGGTGCTGACCACCCTGCCGTGGGTGAGCAAACGAATCTGCTCGGGCGAGAAGTCGGTCACCCCGACCGTCCTCAGCGCGGTCCCGACCCAGCGCACCGCGGGGAGCAGCACCGGCACCGTGGGCCGTCCGAGCCGACGCGAACACTGCGACAACAGGAGCACGCCCTCACCGGCGACGTTGAACGTGCCGCTGTTGAGCGTGCCGCGCCGGGCCTCGCCCGCGGCGATCCGGAGCACGTCGATCACGTCGTCCTCATGGACGAACTGGAGCCGCGGGTCGTAGCCGAGCACCGTCGGCAGGACCGGCAGCGAGAAGTACTCGGCGAGCGGCGAATCGGCGCTCGGGCCGAGGATGTTGGCGAAGCGCAGCACGCACACCGCGACGTCGGGGCGGCGCCGGGCGAAGCCGCGCACATACCCCTCGACCTCGACGGCGTCCTTCGCGAACCCGCCGCTCGGCAGCGACTTGGGCGGCGTCGTCTCGGTGAACACCGCGGGGTCGCGCGGCGCGGACCCGTACACGCTGGTACTCGACTTCACGACGAGCCGCTTGACCGTCGGCGACTTCTGGCAGGCGCCGAGCAGCTGCATCGTGCCGATGACGTTGGTCTCCTTGACCGAGGTGCGCCCGCCGCCCGAGCCGAGCGGCGTCCCGGTCACGTCCATGTGCACCACGGTGTCCACGCCGAACTCGGCGAGCACCTTCGCGATGGCCGGCTGACGGATGTCCGCCTGGACGAAGTCCGCGGCACCCAGACGATGGCCCGGCCGGACCACATCGACCCCGATCACCCGGTCGACCTCGGGGTCCCGCTGGATGCGCCGCACGAGACGGCCCCCCAGCTGCCGGGCCACTCCAGTGACGAGCACGACCTTCCCCAAGATCAGCGCCTTCCTTCGGCCTTCGGTACGCCCCTACCGCCTGTGCCCGCAACCGTAGCGGCTGGAGGGAGCACGGCGGCGGTCCCGTACGCGCGCTTGGCCGAGAAATCGCGTCCGGGAATCCGCACCCGGGAATCGGTGCCCAAAAAATCCGTGTCCGGCTACGCCACAGCCCTCCCGCCGACAATGCGGCGGGAGGGCTGTGATCTCACGAACTGCGTTCGCTTACTTCTTGTTGCGACGCTGAACGCGCGTGCGCTTGAGCAGCTTGCGGTGCTTCTTCTTGGCCATCCGCTTGCGCCGCTTCTTGATAACAGAGCCCACGACTACCCTCGCTCACTTCTTCTCACTTGGTGCGGGGCGTCTGGGCCCACACGACCTACGTCGGCCTAGCCTACCTGCCGCCGAGTGAGGGACGTAATCCGAGGGGAACGCGCAGCTCCCTTCAGGCCGTCTCCACCCCCACAAAGGACTCGCGGAGATACTCGTGAACTGCTTGCTCCGGGACCCGGAAGGACCTGCCCACCCTGATCGCCGGCAGATGACCGCTGTGCACCAAGCGGTACACGGTCATCTTCGACACTCGCATCACCGAGGCGACTTCCGCCACGGTCAGGAACTTGACCTCGTTGAGAGGCCTGTCACTCCCAGCAGTCATGACCCACCTGTACCTTCCGCACCGAACGCGCACCGGCTTCCCCTCCGGTGACTCAACGTCGCTGTGCGCTCACTCCCCAGACTAGGGGCGGGTGGTGCGAGTGGGGAAGAGGAGCCCCGGACGGCCGCCTACTGTGACAGACACGCTCGATTGAGTACATAGCGAGTAAGCGGCCGGTAGTAATCGGACCGCACGGCGTCATCAAGCGGAACGGCCACGGCCACTCTCCCCTCGGCCTCGCCGACGAACAGCGCGGGGTCGTCCGTGTCCGCCAGGCCGACCGCCTCAATACCGAGCTGACCTGCTCCGCAGACCCATCCATGGTCCCCGATCACAAGATCGGGAACCCGCCCGGAGCGCCCCGCCGAGGCCCCCAGGGCCAGCCGAACCGGGAGCGGAGAATGGGAGTGCGCGCCGGTCTGACTCCCGGCCCCCCGCGCGCCGGGTTCCCGCACCAACGCGACTCCCCGTACGTAGTCAAGGTTGTACGTACGTACGCCGAACCGGGTCGTTATGTCGACAGAGCTACCCTGCGCGGGGGTGAGGACAGGGCATCCCGCCGCCGACAAAGCGTCCGCCAGCGCGGCGTAGAACCCCAGGAGCCGGTGCGGATGCCCGGTCCCGAGCAACACCGCGCCCCGCCGCGCCGCCACCTCTCCGAGCCGGGCCGCGAACGCGTCGAGCCCCGCCAGGGTCCGCTCGGGGTCGATGACATCGGGGCCGCTCACATGGCCCGGGTCGTCGCTGACCCCGCACTTGTCGGCCATGAGCCGCAGCAAGTCCCGCTCGCCCCAGCCCCATTCGGGGTCGAGGCCGAGCATGACACGGGGGTCGCGGGCCGCGAACAGCCGGTAGCTGCGCAGGCTCTCCTCCCGCGAGGTGGCCACCGGCCCGGCCAGCCTGGCCGCCAGAAGATGCGCCCGCAGCGCCCCGATGCTCAACACCCGACGATGCTCCCGCAGCACACCCGGGCCCGCCCCAATTTCGCCCGCGTTCCCCACAGTTGGCGTAACGCCCGCACCCCGGCAGACCCGGCACCCCGCCGCCCCCGGGGAGCACCGCCCGGCCCACGCAGTTCCCCGCGCCCCTGGGAGGGCCGCCCTCGGCAGGACGCCGCCCCCGAGCACTTCACCCGGCCCGGCTGCTCGACTCCGGCCCGTGGGGGCCCCTTCAGCCCGTCCGGCTGCTCGGCCCCGGCCCGTGGGGCCCCCTTCAGCCCGCCCGGCTGGTCGGCCCCGGCCCGTGGGGCCCCCTTCAGCCCGCCCTGCTGCTCGACTCCGGCCCGGGGGCCCCCTTCGCCCCGTCCGGCTGTTCGGCCCCGGCCCGTGCGGGCCACCTCAGCCTGTCCGGCGTTTGAGGACGAGCGCCTTTCGGGCGCGAACGGGGTCTGGGGCGGAGCCCCAGCAACCCCGCCTTCGTCTGCGGACCGTGCCCGCGACTCGCGCAGTTCCCCGCGCCCCCAAGTGGGTCGACCTCGGCAGGGTGCTGACCCCGAGCATCTTCAGCCCGTCCGGCGATTGAGGACGAGCGGGGTCGAGGCGTGAAACGGGGTCTGGGGCGGAGCCCCAGGCAACCCCGCCTTCGGCTGCAGACCGTGCTCGCGTCCCGCGCAGTTCCCCGCGCCCCTAGGTGAGTCGACCTTGGCAGGGTGCTGACCCCGAGCATCTTCAGCCCGTCCGGCGTTTGAGGACGAGCGGGGTCGAGGCGTGAAACGGGGTCAGGGGAGGAGGCCCCGCAGCGGGAAGGCCGATCGGCGCGTCGCGAGCACCGCCTGGTCGAGCCGGTCCGCAGGGTCGTACCCCGCATCCCACGACCGCCACGACACCGCCCGCCCATCCGTCATCCGCCCCGGCCCCAACTGCCGCGTACGCGCGAACACTTCGTCCCGCCAGGACGAGGGAATCACCGACTCGGGGTCGACGGGCGCATGCCCGGCGATCCCCACCAGATGCGTCCAGGACCGCGGCACCACGTCCACCACCGCATACCCCCCGCCCCCCAACGCGACCCACTTCGCCCCCTCGACGTACTCGTGCGCCAACGCGTGGCACGCCGCCTGCACCTCCCGCTGCGCATCGAGCGAGACGGCCAGGTGCGCCAGCGGGTCCTCGAAGTGCGTATCGGCCCCGTGCTGAGTGACGAGCACCTGTGGCCGAAAATCAGCGATGAGCTCCGGCACCACCGCGTGGAACGCCCGCAGCCACCCCGCGTCCCCCGTCCCCGCCGGCAGCGCGAGATTGACCGCCGAACCCTCGCCGGCCCCGTCCGCACCGGTCTCTTCCGGCCACCCCGTCCCGGGGAACAGCAGCCGGGGATGCTCGTGCAGCGAGATCGTCAGAACCCGGGGGTCCTCCCAGAAAGCCGCCTGCACCCCGTCCCCGTGGTGCACGTCCACATCCACGTACGCGACCCGCTCGACCCCCAGCTCGAGCAGCCGCGCGATCGCGAGCGCCGCATCGTTGTAGACGCAGAATCCGGCCGCCCCGCCGGGCATCGCGTGGTGCAGCCCGCCCGCGAAATTGACCGCGTGCGAGG
Organism: Streptomyces sp. NBC_00083; assembly: GCF_026343295.1. Classification (GTDB taxonomy): domain Bacteria; phylum Actinomycetota; class Actinomycetes; order Streptomycetales; family Streptomycetaceae; genus Streptomyces. Next base: position 6,504 of record NZ_JAPELY010000002.1, on the reverse strand, counting down.
CCTCCCCCGCCCACACCGACTCGGCCGCCGCGACGGACTGCCCGGCGATGAGCGCGGACGCCTCGTGCATCCCGGCGAACGCGGGATCGTCCACCGTCCCCAGCCCGTACGCCGCGTCGGCCGCCGCGGGGTCGGCGGACGCGGCCCGCACGGCGTCGACGTAGTCCTGCCGGTGCACGAGCCGCAGCGTGGAATCGCCGGCCGCCGGCGCGGCAACGACGTCGACCCGCTGGTCGAGCCCGTACGCCCGCACCAGACCCATGGTCAGCGCGAGCCGTACCGGATCCATCGGGTGGCTCGACCCGAAGTCGTAGCGCGTGACAGCTTCATCCCACATCAACAGTGCGCGGCCGTTCATGTCCGCCACCGTATCGGGCGCCCGCCGAGCCGAACGAGCGGGCGTACACCAGCGTCAGCAGCACCAGGACCATCGGCACCAGCATCGCCCCGCGGTAGCTCCACGCGTCCCCGAGCGCGCCCACGAGCGGCGACCCGACGAGGAACCCCACGTAGTTGAAGATGTTGAGCCGGGCCACCGCCGCGTCGCTGCTGTCCGGAAACAGCCGCCCGGCCGCGGCGAAGGTCTGCGGCACGATCACGCAGAGCCCGAACCCCAGCAGGGTGAATCCGGCCATCCCCACCCAGGGCCCCGGTGCCAGCGCCACCACACCGAACCCGGCCGCCGCCAGCACCGTCCCGAACCGCACCACGGCCGCCGCCCCGAACCGCCGCACCCCGAAGTCCCCCGCGGCCCGCCCGAGCAGCGTGGTGACCATGTAGACGTTGTACGGAACGGTCGACAGCTGCTCGGAGCTCCCCAGCGTGTCCTGGAGGTACTTCGCGCTCCAGTTGGAGACGGTCGAGTCCCCGATGTACGCGAAGCTCATCACCAGGCACAGCGGCAACAGCAGCCGGAACACCACCGGCTTGCCCCCCGGCGTGCCGGTCGCCACCTCCGCGGCCGGCTCCCCGTCCACGTACCACCGGCTCGCGACCAGACACACCGGCAGCAGCACGGCCACGACCGGCAGATACGACGCGAGCAGCGACAGGTGCCAGTGCGCCCCCGCCCACGCCAGCGAGGCCCCGCCGATCCCGCCGAGGCTGTACGAGGCGTGGAACCCGAGCATGATGCTGCGCCCGTACGTGCGCTGGAGGCTGACCCCCAGCATGTTCATGGACGCGTCGAGCGCCCCCACGGAGAGCCCGAACGCGCCGAGCGACAGCGCGGCCTGCCACATCTGCCCGCCCGCACCTGCGCCGAGCAGCGCCAGGAGCACGGCGGGCTGGGCGAACCGCAGCACCACGCTCGGGCGGACCCGCTTGATCAGCTGCTCGGTGCAGACGCTGCCGGCCCCCGCGAGGATCGGCACGGCCGCGAGGAAGACGGGCAGCAGCCCGTCGGATATCCCGTACTGGTCCTGGATCGCCGGTATTCGGGTCACCAGGAGGGCGAAGGCCATGCCCTGCGCGAAGAAGCTCACCGCCAGGGACGCCCTGCCGTGCCGCAGGCGTGCGTCTGTCATGGCCGCACAGCCTAGGGCCGTTACCTACCCCTGGGTAGATGGATCACCCGAGCAATCCGAGCAGCTGTCCCATGTCGCCGAAGTAGCCGTTGGCCCCGGCGAGCCGCTCGGCCGGCGTCATCGACGTGAACCCGTACACGTCCATCCCCGCGGCCCGCGCCGCCTCCACCCCGAGCCGGCTGTCCTCGACGACGACGCACCGCTCGGGCGCGAAGCCCATCCGCTCGGCCGCGTGCAGGAACAGGTCGGGCGCCGGCTTACCGCGCCCGACATCCTCCGCCGAGAAGATCCACTCGTCCTCGAACCATTCGTCGAGCCCGGTCCTGAGGTGCCCCACCCGGATCCGCTCATGGCTCCCGGACGACGCCACGCAGTACGGCACCCCGTCCGCCACGAGCTTCCCGAGTACGTCCGTGACGCCCGGGACGGGCTGCAATTCCCGCTCGAACGCGGCGAAGATCCGGGCGTGCAGCGTCTCGTCGAAGTCCTCGGGCAGCGTCCGCCCGGTCCGCTCCTGGATGAGGTCGTGGACGCGGTGGACTGCGGCGCCCATGTAGTCGCGGAGGGAATCCTCGTACGAGGTGGCATGGCCGAGCTCGGTGAGATACCCGGCGAGGATCGTGTTGGAGATGGGCTCGCTGTCGACGAGCACGCCGTCGTTGTCGAAGATGATGAGGTCGTAGCGCATGGTTCGACCTTAAACGCAGAAAAGCCCCGCACCACGACCCTGAAGGTCTGGTGCGGGGCTTTTCCCAAAATTTGTTCGGCGGCGTCCTACTCTCCCACAGGGTCCCCCCTGCAGTACCATCGGCGCTGAAAGGCTTAGCTTCCGGGTTCGGAATGTAACCGGGCGTTTCCCTAACGCTATGACCACCGAAACACTATGAAGTTGAACTCGACCAGCACACACCCAAAGGGCATGCGGGAGTTCATTGCTTCAGAACAAACACAGTGGACGCGAGCAACTGAGGACAAGCCCTCGGCCTATTAGTACCAGTCAGCTCCACCCGTTACCGGGCTTCCACATCTGGCCTATCAACCCAGTCGTCTACTGGGAGCCTTACCCTCTCAAGGAGGTGGGAACACTCATCTCGAAGCAGGCTTCCCGCTTAGATGCTTTCAGCGGTTATCCTTTCCGAACGTAGCCAACCAGCCATGCCCTTGGCAGGACAACTGGCACACCAGAGGTTCGTCCGTCCCGGTCCTCTCGTACTAGGGACAGCCCTTCTCAATGTTCCTGCGCGCGCAGCGGATAGGGACCGAACTGTCTCACGACGTTCTAAACCCAGCTCGCGTACCGCTTTAATGGGCGAACAGCCCAACCCTTGGGACCGACTCCAGCCCCAGGATGCGACGAGCCGACATCGAGGTGCCAAACCATCCCGTCGATATGGACTCTTGGGGAAGATCAGCCTGTTATCCCCGGGGTACCTTTTATCCGTTGAGCGACGGCGCTTCCACAAGCCACCGCCGGATCACTAGTCCCGACTTTCGTCCCTGCTCGACCCGTCGGTCTCACAGTCAAGCTCCCTTGTGCACTTACACTCAACACCTGATTGCCAACCAGGCTGAGGGAACCTTTGGGCGCCTCCGTTACTCTTTAGGAGGCAACCGCCCCAGTTAAACTACCCATCAGACACTGTCCCTGATCCGGATCACGGACCGAGGTTAGACATCCAGCACGACCAGAGTGGTATTTCAACGACGACTCCACAACCACTGGCGTGGCCGCTTCAAAGTCTCCCACCTATCCTACACAAGCCGAACCGAACACCAATATCAAACTGTAGTAAAGGTCCCGGGGTCTTTCCGTCCTGCTGCGCGAAACGAGCATCTTTACTCGTAGTGCAATTTCACCGGGCCTATGGTTGAGACAGTCGAGAAGTCGTTACGCCATTCGTGCAGGTCGGAACTTACCCGACAAGGAATTTCGCTACCTTAGGATGGTTATAGTTACCACCGCCGTTTACTGGCGCTTAAGTTCTCAGCTTCGCAACCCCGAAAGGTCACTAACCGGTCCCCTTAACGTTCCAGCACCGGGCAGGCGTCAGTCCGTATACATCGCCTTACGGCTTCGCACGGACCTGTGTTTTTAGTAAACAGTCGCTTCTCGCTGGTCTCTGCGGCCACCCCCAGCTCAGAGAGTAAATCTCATCACCGGTGATGGCCCCCTTCTCCCGAAGTTACGGGGGCATTTTGCCGAGTTCCTTAACCATAGTTCACCCGAACGCCTCGGTATTCTCTACCTGACCACCTGAGTCGGTTTAGGGTACGGGCCGCCATGAAACTCGCTAGAGGCTTTTCTCGACAGCATAGGATCATCCACTTCACCACAATCGGCTCGGCATCAGGTCTCAGCCTTATATGTGCGATCCGGATTTGCCTAGCTGCACGGCCTACACCCTTACCCCGGGACAACCACCGCCCGGGTTGGACTACCTTCCTGCGTCACCCCATCGCTTACCTACTACAAGTCTGGGTCACCGGCTCCACCACTTTCCTTTCCCCGAAGGGTCCGGAACGGCTTCACGGGCTTAGCATCGCCTGATTCAGTATTGGGCGTTTCAAAGCGGGTACCGGAATATCAACCGGTTGTCCATCGACTACGCCTGTCGGCCTCGCCTTAGGTCCCGACTTACCCTGGGCAGATCAGCTTGACCCAGGAACCCTTAGTCAATCGGCGCACACGTTTCTCACGTGTGTATCGCTACTCATGCCTGCATTCTCACTCGTGAACCGTCCACCACTAGCTTCCGCTGCAGCTTCACCCGGCACACGACGCTCCCCTACCCATCCCAGCAGGCGTTGGCCCTATATGCTGGAATGACACGACTTCGGCGGTACGCTTGAGCCCCGCTACATTGTCGGCGCGGAATCACTTGACCAGTGAGCTATTACGCACTCTTTCAAGGGTGGCTGCTTCTAAGCCAACCTCCTGGTTGTCTCTGCGACTCCACATCCTTTCCCACTTAGCGTACGCTTAGGGGCCTTAGTCGATGCTCTGGGCTGTTTCCCTCTCGACCATGGAGCTTATCCCCCACAGTCTCACTGCCGTGCTCTCACTTACCGGCATTCGGAGTTTGGCTAAGGTCAGTAACCCGGTAGGGCCCATCGCCTATCCAGTGCTCTACCTCCGGCAAGAAACACACGACGCTGCACCTAAATGCATTTCGGGGAGAACCAGCTATCACGGAGTTTGATTGGCCTTTCACCCCTAACCACAGGTCATCCCCCAGGTTTTCAACCCTGGTGGGTTCGGTCCTCCACGACCTCTTACAGCCGCTTCAACCTGCCCATGGCTAGATCACTCCGCTTCGGGTCTAGAGCGTGCAACTATGTCGCCCTATTCGGACTCGCTTTCGCTACGGCTTCCCCACACGGGTTAACCTCGCTACACACCGCTAACTCGCAGGCTCATTCTTCAAAAGGCACGCAGTCACGACTGTATGTGCAAGCACATACAGCGACGCTCCCACGGCTTGTAGGCACACGGTTTCAGGTACTATTTCACTCCGCTCCCGCGGTACTTTTCACCATTCCCTCACGGTACTATCCGCTATCGGTCACCAGGGAATATTTAGGCTTAGCGGGTGGTCCCGCCAGATTCACACGGGATTTCTCGGGCCCCGTGCTACTTGGGTGTCTCTCAAACGAGCCGTTGATGTTTCAGCTACGGGGGTCTTACCCTCTACGCCGGACCTTTCGCATGTCCTTCGCCTACATCAACGGTTTCTGACTCGTCCTCGTCAGCCGGCAGACTGATGAAAGAGAGATCCCACAACCCCGCATGCGCAACCCCTGCCGGGTATCACACGCATACGGTTTGGCCTCATCCGGTTTCGCTCGCCACTACTCCCGGAATCACGGTTGTTTTCTCTTCCTGAGGGTACTGAGATGTTTCACTTCCCCTCGTTCCCTCCACATACCCTATGTGTTCAGGTATGGGTGACAGCCCATGACGACTGCCGGGTTTCCCCATTCGGAAACCCCCGGATCAAAGCCTGGTTGACGGCTCCCCGGGGACTATCGTGGCCTCCCACGTCCTTCATCGGTTCCTGGTGCCAAGGCATCCACCGTGCGCCCTTAAAAACTTGGCCACAGATGCTCGCGTCCACTGTGCAGTTCTCAAACAACGACCAACCACCCATCACCCCCACCATTCAGTGGAGTTCACTGGGGCCGGCACTAGAAGGCAGCCTCTCGGCCGTACCTTCAGATACCCAACAGCGTGCCCGGCCCTCTCCATCGCCCCGATCCGTTTTCCACGCTCCGAAGAGCAGTACTAGCGGCCCGAGTTGACCAAGAGTGCCGAATAGTCAACGTTCCACCCATGAGCTGACCGTGCAGAACATTTGTCTGCAGACGGTGCTGTGCTCCTTAGAAAGGAGGTGATCCAGCCGCACCTTCCGGTACGGCTACCTTGTTACGACTTCGTCCCAATCGCCAGTCCCACCTTCGACAGCTCCCTCCCACAAGGGGTTGGGCCACCGGCTTCGGGTGTTACCGACTTTCGTGACGTGACGGGCGGTGTGTACAAGGCCCGGGAACGTATTCACCGCAGCAATGCTGATCTGCGATTACTAGCAACTCCGACTTCATGGGGTCGAGTTGCAGACCCCAATCCGAACTGAGACCGGCTTTTTGAGATTCGCTCCGCCTCGCGGCATCGCAGCTCTTTGTACCGGCCATTGTAGCACGTGTGCAGCCCAAGACATAAGGGGCATGATGACTTGACGTCGTCCCCACCTTCCTCCGAGTTGACCCCGGCAGTCTCCTGTGAGTCCCCATCACCCCGAAGGGCATGCTGGCAACACAGAACAAGGGTTGCGCTCGTTGCGGGACTTAACCCAACATCTCACGACACGAGCTGACGACAGCCATGCACCACCTGTATACCGACCACAAGGGGGCGACTATCTCTAGCCGTTTCCGGTATATGTCAAGCCTTGGTAAGGTTCTTCGCGTTGCGTCGAATTAA
>NZ_JAPELY010000005.1 GCF_026343295.1 Streptomyces sp. NBC_00083 | reverse complement strand
GTCGGCCGTAGCGCCTCGGCAGGCCGGGTGCGGCTCGCCCGCCAGGGCGGGTACAAGTCGCCCAAGAGGCCGCGGCGAGCCCGAAGGCCGGCGCGCATGTCACGGTGATCGGGCGAATGACTTGAACCCCTCCGCGAAAAGCTGGTCGGTGATGTGCGGAGGCGCGGGTGCCCGGGGCCCGGCGCAGGACGATCTCGCTCTTACGTTGCAGGACGGCGACCAGGGCGTGCTGGTGATGCCCGATTCCGCCGGAGCCGATTTGCGAGACATCGGTCGGCGGTGAGGAATAGTTGCGGGGAGAAATTACCGTGTTCGCGTTCTGTGCCTGCGTCGGGTAGTCCAGGCCTTGGGCGGGACTGCCCGCGGGACGACTACCGACACGAGAGGGTCGGACCTGCGCTTCTCGTTGCCGATGAGGCCACTAACGGTGACTGACTCGTCGCCGATGAGTATGGCCGATCGGTCCACCGCGGTGACCCCGCCTGCGCGGCAATGTTCGCCTGGGTCATGGCTGGTCGGCAACATGGTCCTGTTTTGGGGGTTGATCGGCGCTGGTTGGCATCAGGGATTTCTGTTCGTGCGGTTTCCCGGAGTGCTGGGGGAAACGGAGAGCCTCCATGAGGTTTTAGGCAGAAAAATCCGACATGCCAAATTTTTCGCGTGCCTAATAATGGATAGGAGGAATGGCGTAATTCACTCGAAATGGATCCTTTTTGGATTATGAAAGATGTCTTAATATCTCCATTTGGTGACGCGTCCGTAGAAGTTGCGTAAAAGGGTGTATATTTTCGTCCGCTAAACCGTTCCGCCCATCCCGTGTAGCGGGTGGCGGGTGCAGTTAAATGCTTCGGTGCAAGGAAGGCTACGCGCCGTTTTTTGGGATCCGCTGAAGGCGGTAGATCAGTAGGGATGGATGGGGATCATGAAGATTACGTCGGTAAGTCGCCGGTTTGCTGCCCTGGCGTGCGCGTCGATTTCGGTAGTCGGAGTCACTGCGGTCAATGCACCCACCGCTCAGGCTGCGACGTCGTACGTCAATGACATGTGCAGCTATTCAAATCACTTCAGTTGCTTCCGTCTGTTCTACAACTCGAATTCTGGAGGAGCGGTCTTCGTCTCCAATTCAAGCCTGAATGACTACTCGGGCTACAGCCCCAACGGCGCCTCGGTCGTCCGCTACATGTTTGGCTACTACAGCACGAGTGACGGCAAGCAGATGACCCCTATCGTGGGTGGCACCAGCGGTGAGGGTGTGGCCGTGAAGAACAATGCTGCCTCCGTGGACAATGAGGACAGTGCTGCTTATCGCGTCTACTTCAACTCGGGATACGCCGGCCACTCGCAATACTTTTCGGCACACTCGGGCGGAAACCTGGACTCCACCCTGCACAATCAAAACGCTTCGCAGCGGCGGCTTTAAGTCGGCTTAGCTGGAAGGGTATTAGTTCGTGAACTCCCATTTTCGCCATACGCTTCGACGTGCGACCGCCTTGCCATTAATACTCGCATGCGGGTATGCAATGACGGCGTGTAGCAGCGGAACCGAAGACTCGAATCGGAACGCAACCTACGGAAAGCAGCCCTCCTACGCCAGTGATCGCAGCGGGCTCACCGCCTCCCTGACGCTGCCGCTCGAAGGTTACTTGGTTCCCTTCGCTGACCAGGCCGCCGTAGAGCGATCGCAACTGGTACTCGAGCGGGCATGTATGGCGAAGATGGGCTTCACCTACAATCCACCTCCGCCGGTTTCCGACCCCGGTCCAGGAAAAAATGCTGCGAATTTGGGGCGACGGTACGGGATTTCCGATCTTAAGTCGGCGCGTTCCTATGGCTACCACCTCGCCGCGCCGCTGAAGGAATCGCCGCACTATAACGTCAGCCCTGAAGAGTTGTACGCCCTCATGGGTGAGAATTCGTCCATGTCCTCGCCGCCCGCCGACGTGAACAAGGCAGAAATTCCCAAGGGGGGATGCGTCGGCGAAGCGCGAGCGAAAATCCCGTCATTGGATGAATCATTGGCAAGTCAATTCGATGCCGATAGCCTGAAGAAGTCGCAAGACGACGTGCGCGTAATAAATTCGCTGAAGGCCTGGTCGGCGTGTATGGCCAAGCGGGGATATCACGTCGACAACCCGCACAGTGTCCCCGAGCTGGCCAGCTCCATGAGTAGCGCAACCATCTCTTCGGGAGAAATCGCAACTGCTGTCGCCGACGTCGAATGTAAGGATTCGACAGGATTGATCAAGGACTGGTTCGCTGTCGAAAAGGAAATCCAGAACCAGCAGATCGAGGCCAATCGGCCGGCTTTGGATCAGGCGCGGAAGAAGAATCAGGACGTGATGAGGAAAGCCTCCTCATTCTGAATTCGGCAGTGCGCTCGTTTCAGCAGCACGTCGGTGTTCTTCATGGGACAGGCGCCTCCTGCCCGGCCACGCAGGAGGCGGACCCAGCCAGGTCGGAATGAGCCTGTCTCGAAGGTATCCACTTTATTGCCGACCACCGTTCTCGGGCCCTCGATCAAATGTGTACTGGGTGCAGGTCTTTCAGCGGACGATTAGCAAGGCGTCGGGCCACCGGTGGTGCGACGACATCTTGGTGATCGGCCGCACTGCCATCCGCGTCCGCCGGCCTCGCTCCCCGGGGGCTGGGGCCCGCTTCCAGCCTTGGCTGTCCCGTGGCACCGGCGCGCGCCGGGGCCGGTATCCACGCGGTAGCGGAGGGGATCCTGTACGGAAAGCCGATCCCGCAAGATCGATTCCGCACAGCAGCACGGCAGTACAGCAGACAACAGGGGTGGGGAACGATGCGGAACAAGTTGGCGGGCCTGGTCGGGGTACTGGCGCTGGCGCTCGCCTTGGGAGTGGGGACGGTGGCGCAGCAGGGCGCGGGCGGGTCGCACGGGGAGCGGCAGTCCGTGGCCGACAGCGGCGGCATGGCTGTGGGGCCGCTGAACTGAGCACGAGCCGGTGTGGTGCCCCGCCCCCCTGTGGGGGAGCGGGGCACCGTCATGTCAGGAGCGCCGGCGAAAGTCCTCCGGTACGGACATGGCGTCGAAGTGCTCGTCCGCGAGGCGGCGCTGTTCCGCCGACGCCACGTAGTCGCCGAGCGCGTGCAGGGCCTGCGCCATGCCGTCGAGCGCGCGGGCGATCTCGATGCGGAACTCGATGCCCGAGGCGTGCCGGAAAGCGCTCTGGTGCAGGTCGAGGGCGTGCCGGTGTTCGCCGCGCCGCCGGTGGACGAGCCCGGCGATGTTCTCGATCTGGCACTGCCAGGCCCGCGCGCCGAGCGGCGCCACCAGGTCGAGGGCGCGTGCCGCGAGGGCCGGGGCCCGCTCTCCGCGCCCCTCGCGCTGGCAGAGGTCGGCCATGAGGGCATGAGTGAGGGCGAGGTTGCGGGGCATCGAGGACTTCTCGCCGACCCGGAGCGCTTCGTCGAGCACCGGGCGCGCCGACGCGGGGTCGCCCGCGGCCAGATGCGCGACGGCCAGATCGTTGAGGGCGGCGGTCTGCGGCTGGTGGGCGCCGATCCGCTGCTGGAGCAGGGCGGCCTGCCGGGCGGCGGCCACCGCGTCCGCGGTGGCGCCGAGCCAGGCGTGCAGCGAGCTGAGGTTGGACAGGGCGAACGCCTCGCGGTGGTGGTCCTGGACCGCCTGCTGTGTCTCGACCGCCTGCTGCAGATAGCGGCGCCCCTCGTGCAGGTCGCCGAGACAGCCGTGGGCCCAGCCGAGTTGGTCCAGGAAGGAGCCCTCGCCGCGGCGGTCCTCCTGGGAGCGGACGATGCGCAGCCCCTCCTCGCACAGCTCGGCCGTCTTGCGGAAGTCGCCGGCCGCCGAGTGGACCGTGGACAGGTTGATCAGGTTCAGCCGCAGGGTGTGCAGGTCCTGGGCGTCCCGGGCCGCGGCCACGCTGAGTTCCCCGGTCTCCCGCAGCCCCTTCACATCGCCGCGCTGATGCAGATGGAACATCGTGTTGCGGGCGAGATAGGCCGCCTGGCGGTGGTGGCCCCGCTCGTGGCCGAGGGCGACCGCGGCGCGCAGGGCCGGGAGCTCCTCGTCGAACCAGCGGGCCGCCTGCGAGTCGTCGCCCAGCGGCGGGAGTTCGGCGGGCGGGGCGACGGGCGGGACCGCGTAGCCGACCCAGCCGGGGAACAGCACGCCGCACGCCCCGTCGGTGGCGGCGATGTAGTAGTCGAGCAGCCGGTCGAGCAGCGCGGCCGACTCCGGAGCCGTCCCCGCCTGCCACAGGCCGCGGGCGAAACTGCGGACCAGGTCGTGGAAGGTGTAGCGGCCCAGCGCCTGCTGGCGCAGCAGATGCGCGTCGAGCAGGGCCTCCAGGCTCTCCTCGGCCTCGGGGGCGGAGGTCCCGATGAGGGCGGCGGCGGTGTGGCTGTCGACGTCGGAGCCCGGGTGCAGCCCGAGCATCCTGAAGGCCCGCTGGTGGTCGGGGTCCAGCGCCTGGTAGGAGAGCTGGACGCTGGTGGCGACGCTGCGTTCGCTGGAACTCAGCTCCTTCAGGAGCCGGGACTCGTCCCGGAGCCGGCCGGTCAGGTACTGAAGGGTCCACAGCGGCCGGTTGCGCAGCTTGGCCGTGGCGATGCGCAGCGCGAGCGGAAGGTGGCCGCACAGCTCGGCGAGGGCGGCTGCCGCCTTCGGCTCGGCCGCCAGGCGCTCCTCGCCCAGGGTCTTGGCCAGCAGGGCCGAACTCTCGTCGGGTGCCATGCTGCTGAGCGAGATCCACTGGACGCCGTCGAGGTCGACCAGGCGGACCCGGCCCGTCACCACCACGAAGCCGTGCGGCATGGCCGAGAGCAGCGGCCTGAGCTGCGCGGTGTCGGCCGCGTTGTCGAGGATGAGCAGCAGCCGCCGGTTCGCCACCGCGGAGCGCCACAGCGCGAAGCGGGCCTCCTCGTCGTCGGGGACCCGGGTGTCCGGGCCGCCCAGCGCCTTGAGCAGCAGCCCGGCCACCGAGTCGGGCTGGAGCGGCCGTTCACCCGGGGTGAAGCCGCGCAGGTCGACGTAGAGGCGGCCGTCCGGGAACGCCTCGGACAGCCGGTGTGCCGCGTGCACGGCCAGGGTGGTCTTGCCCGAGCCCCCCATCCCGTCGATGCCGACGATGCGGATGCGTTCGCCCGCCCCGCCCTCGCGCCGCGCGAGACCGAGCAGCCGGCCCAGCTCGCGCTCGCGGCCGGTGAAGTCCGTCAGGTCGTACGGCAGGGTGCAGGGCGCGCAGAGCTCCGCGGCGGAGCTACGCGGCGCGGTGGACGCCGGTGCGGGGACCGGGAGTTCGGGCGCCCGGGACGCGGGCACGGGCGCGGTGCGCGGGGGCGCGGCCAGCTCCGGGTCGGCCCGCAGGATGCCCTCGTGCAGCCGTGACAGTTCCGTGCCCGGGTCGATGCCCAGCTCGTCGGCGAGCCGGTCCCTGATCCGGCCGTACTCGGCGAGCGCCTCCGCCTGGCGGCCCGAGCGGTAGAGCGCGAGCATCAGCCGGCCGCGCAGCCGCTCCCGCAGCGGATGGGCGCCGACGGCCTCGCGCAGGTCGCCCACGAGTTCGTTGTCCTCGCCGAGGGCGAGGCGGAACTCGAAGAGCTGCTCCGTCGCCGCCAGGCGGTGCTCGTCCAGGGCGGCGGACGCGGCGGCGACGACCGGCCCGCCCGCGCCCGACATCATGCTGCCGCGCCACAGGGCGAGCGCCGTGCGCAGCCCGGCCACCGCCTCGGGAAGCCGGCCCGCGGCCGCCGCGTCCGCTGCCCGCTTGGTCTCCCGCAGGAACACCTGGAGGTCGAGGTCCTCGTCCGCGACCACCACCAGATAGCCGGCGCCCTCGGTGAGCAGGAACCCCGGGCCGCCCGGGACGCGGCGCCGGATCTCGGCGACCGCCTTGCGGATCTGCTGCACGGCGGTGACCGGCGGTTCGTCCTCCCAGGCGGCCTCGATGAGCCGGTACACCGGCACCACGCGGTTGGCTTCCAGGAGCAGCACGGTCAGGACGCGTTCCTGGATCGGGCCGCCCAGCCGCACCCGGTGGCCGTTCGCCCATCCCTCCAGCGAGCCGAGGATGTTGAACCGCACCGGCCGATCGTCGGGCCCCGTCATCGCGCACCACCGTCAAAGCTTGAAAAACCCCAGGCAGAGGCCATGTTGAGGCGATATTAGGCGCCGTTCGAGCCGAGTGGGTACCGGTTCGGTACGTGATCGGAAACACCCTGCCGAAGACTCCTGGTGCAAGCACGAGTGATGCACGGCCCCGAGTCGCGACGGCGCAACCCCTGCCGGTCCGTGGAGGCGGGGAGTCGATTCCGGCAGAAAGACCACACCAGACATGAGCGTATACATACGCAGAAATTTTCTGCTCAGTTTCCTGGCCTCGTTCATCTCGCTCTTCGGCTCCAAGCTGTTGATGATCTCCTACGCCTCCTACGTCTTCATGGAGAGCGGGAGCGCGACCCTCGCCGCGATCATTTTCGGCGCCGACTGGATAGCCAATCTCTTCGTCGGGCTTTTCGCCGCGCAGTACATCGACCGGCAGAACGCCAAGACGCTGCTGATCCGGCTCAACGCGGCGGCGGCCGTGGTGACGCTGCTCTTCCTCGCCTTCCTGGGATCGGGCGCCTTCGCCGGCGCGGTCGCCATCATCTTCGTCAGATCACTGATCAAGAGCGCCGTCAGCAATGCCCGGGTGAAGGCCCTGGTGCAGTTCTTCGACGAGCGCGAGACCGACATGTATTCACCGGTCTTCAATTCCAGCCTGCCGCTCGCCATGGCGCTCGCCGGCGCGGTGGGCGTGTTCATCCTGAAGTTCGTCGGCCTCACGGCCGTGGTGTGGATCGACGCGTCGGCCTTCGTGGTCGCGGCGGTCATGATGGCTTTCGTCCGCCCCCACCAGGGGCGGCTCGACGAGTCGCTGCGGGCCGCGCGGGTCAACGGCAAGGGCGGCCTCCTCTCCGGTGCGCGGGGCGCCTTCGCCCTCATGGCCCGCGAGGAGAGCGTCGCCTCGGCGGTGTTCTACATCGTCCTTTCCGTGACGGCGTTCCAGGCGACCTACGAATCGCTGATCACCGTGATCCCCGAAGTGTGGTTCCGCTGGGGCGAGTCGGGCACGGCGCTGTTCTTCACCTTCGAATCGATCGCCATCATGGCGGGCATCTTCCTGTACCAGTTCTTCAACCGCCGCGGATTCATCACCCCCGCGCGGGAGAAGCCGGTGAACATGGCGGCCGTCGCGGCGAGCACCGTCTGTTACGCGGCCATGCCGGCGGCGCACGGGAACATCTACCTCTGCGTGGCGCTCTTCTCGCTGATGGTGCTCTGCGGAGAAGTCATCTGGGTGCACCAGTTCAAACTCATGATCGCCCGTACGCCCGATTCCCAGATCTCCTCGGTCGTCGGTGTCCAGACGGCCATCGGATACAGCCTCATGGCGGTCTTCGCCTTCGTCTTCGCCCGTGGCATGGACGGCCTCGGCGTCAACAACGCGGTATTCGCCGACATCGCCCTCATCGTGGCGCTCGTCGTCGGCTGGGAGATCTACCGCACGCGCCTCGCACGCAGCGCTTCCCTTTCCGCGAGCGCGCCCGCCCTCGCCGAAGAACTCCGCGTCTCTTGAGAAGGAACACCACCACCGTGCCGCAGACAGACAATTCCCGGCCGCAACAGACCTTCGTCCTGCTCGAATTGCTCAACCACATGGTCCTCGTCGCCCAGGAGGCGAAGCGGCGCGGACTGCGGATCGTCGCCCTCAACCAGGGGCCGCTCCAGGACCAGGGCCCCTTCGCCGTGCCGGACGGCCTCGTCGACGAGGTGATCCCGGTCGCCTCCTGGGCCGACGACGACGCGGTCCGCCCGGTCCTCGACGCCGTCCTCGCCCGCCACGACGTGGCCGGCACCTACGCCGCCTTCGAGGGGGCGCTGCGGCACGAGGCCGAACTGCGCGAGCGGGCCGGGCTCCCCACCAGCGGCGCGGGCCCGGTGGGCCGCGCCCTCGACAAGTACTGGGTGCGTCGCACCCTGTACGCGGCGGGCCTGAGCGCCCTGCGTTCGGTCTCCCTTGACGAGGCGCTGACCTGGGACACCTGGGAGTTCGGCCGCCCCGGGGTGCTCAAGCCCGCCAACGGCACCGGCAGCGCCCTGTGCTTCACCGTCGCCTCGCTCGACGAGCTGCGGGAGGCGGCCGGACAGGCAGCGGCGGCGCCCGTGGTGAACGCCCTGATGAAGGAGTACATCCTCGCGCACGGCGCCTTCGTCCTGGAGGAGCGCGCCGAGGGCGAGCTGCTCTCGGTGGAGTCGCTCGTCGACCGCGGCGAGATCCACGTGGTGGGGCTCACCGGCCGCTACCTCTCGGCCCGGGACGCCGTCGTCGAGCAGGGCGTGGTCTTCCCGTACGAACACCCGCGCAGGGCCGAGATCGAGGCCCGCGCCGCGGAGTTCCACCGGGCCCTCGGCATCACCCACGGGCCGACGCACCTGGAGGTCATGGTCCCGGACGACGGCCCCATCGAGCTGATCGACTTCAACCTCCGCACGGCGGGCGTCGCCATGGCCGTCTGCATCGGCAACGCCTACGACATCCCCTATGCCGCTCCGCTCGTCGCCATCGCCCGCGGGCACCGTCCCGACCTGGCCTTCCTCGGCCGGACCCCGCGCTACAGCGCCGACATGCTGCTGCTGCCCCCGCCCGGCGCCACCGAGATGCGGGAGCTGACGTTCCCGCCGGGCACCGAGTACGGCCGGCTCACCAAGGCCGTGGGCGAGCCCCTGTCCGGACGCGCCGACCAGCTCGACGTCGTCGGCATGGTCGTCGTCACCGCTGAGCGCCCCGAGGAGCTGCACGAGAAGGCGATGGCGGCCCGTCGGGACACCCTCTTCGGCGGCCGCCCCCTCGGCGACAACCCCAACAACCGGCTCGTACCCCCGCGCTTCCCCCAACTCGACCCGGCGAGCGCGTAGTTCGCGCCGCGCCGTCCGCACCAGGCCGCCGCGCGGGCCCGCCTCGCGCCGCGCCGCCCGTCGTCCACAGCACGTCACAGGAGATCCGTATGACCGTCACCACCGGGGCCGGCGCAGCCGTGGCCCCCGCCGCCACCCCCGAGCAGCTCTTCGAGCGGCACTTCGCCGAGCGTTTCACCGGCACCGAACTCGCGGGCCTGCAGGCCGGTTTCCAGGACGAGCACATCGTCCCGCTGCGCGGGTTCTGCCCGCCCGAGCTCCTCGGTCCGCTCCAGCGGGAGACGTACCGGATCATGGACGAGCACGGCGTGGACCGTAAGTTCGCCTTCGACATCACCGACGGGACGCCCCGCCAGATGACGACGGTGGGCCAGCCCGTCATCAAGGAGCACGGCCCGCTCGTCCACGCCACGTACTTCTCGCCCGCGGTCAAGTCCCTGCTCTCGCGGGTGGTCGGCGAGGAGGTCCACACCTGCCCCTACGCCGGCGAGCACTACGTGATCAGCCGCCTCGGCAAGAACGGCGACACCCACGGCTGGCACTGGGACGACTACACCTACGGCTTCATCCTCGTGCTCCAGGCCCCCGACTACCGCGACGGCGGCTTCGTGCAGGCCGTGCCCCACACCTCCTGGGACAAGGAGAACCCGGACGTGCACGGCGCGCTCCTGAAGAGCCAGGTCCGTTCGTACGCCTTCGAGGCCGGCGACGCCTACATCGTGAAGACCGACACCACGATGCACCGGGTCTACCCGATCCGCGGCGAGACGAGCCGCACGATCGTCAACATGACGTGGGCGAGCGGCGCGGACCTGCGGCGCGAGATCACCCACGAGACCAACGACGTGCTCTTCGGAGGCGTCGGTGCCTGAACAGCGGACCCTGACCCCACCCGCCGGCGAGACGGACACCGAGCGCGCCGAGCGCCTGATCGCCGGTGAGCCCCGCGAGTCCATGCGGGCGCTGCCCGCCTTCGTACAGCCCTATCTGACCTGGATCACCGGCGTCCCGCTCAAGGGCGGCAGGCAGCTGATCCCGTGGAGCCCCGCCAAGGCCGGCCTGCTCGGCACCGTACAGATCGCCCTCGGCATCGCGCTCGGCGCCTTCGCGCTGCACCCGTTCACCCCCTGGTCGGCGCCGCTCCTGGTGCTCGGCTGGCTGCTGACCAGCGGCGGCATGCGCCGGCTCGACGTCGTCGTCGTGCACCAGACGCTGCACCGCATGTTCACCAAGAAGGCGTGGAGCAACCGTCTGGTCGGCGAGTTGATCACCACGGTGTTCTGGCGCTCCCCGTACGACGACAACCGCAAGGAGCACCTGCTCCACCACGCCTACCCGTGCTCGATGAAGGACGGCGACACCCGCTACCTGCTGTCGACCGGGATGCGGCCGGGGATGAGCCGCTCGCAGTTCCGTCGCTACCTGTGGGCCGCGCTGTTCTCGCCGCGCCACCACGCACGGTTCCTGGCCAACCGGGTCACCTCCAACTTCGTCGGGGTCCGGCCGCGTTACCGGCTCTGCATGTCGCTGTCCTACCTCGCCGCGACCGCCGCGTTCATCGCGCTCACCGGCTGGTGGGCGGAGTGGCTGCTGCTCTGGCTGGTGCCCGCGTCGGTCTTCTTCCAGGGCTGCACGTTCCTGTACACGATGACCGAGCACCGCTGGTGGCTCTTCGGCAACCAGGACCGCCTCCCCCGCGACCAGCGCGACCTGCTCACCTTCGGCCGCTTCTGCGGCGAGGCGGTGCCGGACCGCTCCCTGACGGGTGTCCGGAAGGCGTCCGCCTGGGGGAGGTGGACGTTCCGGATGCTCGTCGTCCACTCCTCGTACCGGATGTTCGTGCTGGTCGGCGACACCGTGCAGCACGACCTGCACCACGTCATGCCGGCCTGTGACTGGGCCAACTCGCCCTGGATCCGCGCCGACGACCAGGACAACAGGCCCGAGCGCTACACCGAGGTGTGGGGCTCGCTCGCCGACCACCTCCAGGCCGCGGGCCAGGTCGGTGACGACCTGACGGGTCTGCCCGCCGATGTGGCCCCCACCCCCTGGGCCCAGTCCGTGCCGGTGGCCACGGGCTATGTCGCCCCCGACGGCCGGATCGCGAAAGACGCGAAGGAGCAGCTGTGACACACATCCTGGTGGTGGACGGCACGGGCCGCGGACACGCGATCTGTGACCTGTTCCTCCGTACCGACCCCGACGTGACCGTGTACTACGGGCCCGGCACCGACGCCCTCGACGGCCACGGGCGCATCGTGCCGGTCCCGGGGATCCGCTTCGACGACCCGGACACCGCGCTGGCGTTCCTCGCGGAGCACCCCGTGGAGTTCGTCTTCGTCTCCAACATCGACGCCCTGTCCGCGGGGTACGCCGATGTCCTGGCCGCCGCCGGACACCAGGTGATCGGCCCCTCCGCGCAGGCCGCCCGCCTGGAGGCGAGCAAGGAGCGCGGCAAGCGCTTCTGCGAGGACCACGGGCTGCCCACCGCGCGGTACGGGGCGTTCACCGACCCGGGCGCCGCCAAGGCGTACATACGGGCGCTGCCCTACGCCTGCGTCGTCAAGACCGACGGGCTGACCCCGGACGGCGACGGGGCGGTGGTGTGCGACACGGCCGTCGAGGCCACCGCGGCCGTGGACGCCTTCGCCGCCGCGCAGGGCGAGCGGTTCCAAGTCGTCGTCGAGGAGCGCCTGTACGGCCGGGAGATCTCCGTCTTCGCCCTGCTCGACGGCGAGGACTACCTGCTCTTCCCGACCGCCCTCGACTTCAAGCGGACCCTGGAGGGCGACGCCGGCAAGAACTGCGACGGCATGGGGTCCATCGCCCCGCACCCGCAGGCCTCGCCCGCCCTGCTCGAACAGCTCCGCCGCGACCTGGTCGAGCCGCTCGTGGCCGGCCTGCGGGACGAGGGCCTCGCCTACACGGGCTTCGTCTACATCGGGGCGATGCTCACCGCGGCGGGCCTGCGCGTCATCGAGATCAACACCCGGTTCGGCGACTCCGAGGCGGAGGCCGTCCTGCCGGGCGTGCACAGCGACTTCACCGAGCTGTGCCGCGCGGTGCTCCGCAAGGACCTGGGCAACAGCCTGCTCGTCACCGACGCGCTGGTGCGGTGCAGCGTCGCCCTCACGCAGGGCTGCCTCGACCCGGCCGACCCCGGGGCCGCACCCGGCTGGCCGTTCGGCGCCTTCGCCACCGGCGGGCAGGTGCTCGGCCTGACGCAGTTCCCGCTCGACCGGACCCGGCTGTTCTACGCCAACCTGCGGGCCGGGGCGGAAGGGCAGCCGGTGACCAGCGGCGGCCGCGTCCTGCACGTCGTCGGCTCCGGCACCACGCTCGCCGAGGCGCGGGCCCAGGCCTACCGGCGCATCGGCGCCATCTCGTTCCCCGGCATGCGCCACCGCGCCGACATCGGCGCCGCCCTCGAGCGGTCCTCCGAACCCGCCTGGTCCGTCCTGGAAGCCGCCCCGGGGCAGGCACCGCAGCCCCTCGCACCCGCCGTCGCCGTCGTCCCCACCGGGAGGTAACCCCCATGTCCGCACCGACCCTCGCCGCCCCGGCCTTCCCGGCCCCGGCCCTCGACGCGCCCGCTCCGCACGCGACCCCGCTCGACCCCCCGCTCGCCCCCCCGGCCCTCCCCGAGACCGACGAGTCGGCCGTACGGTCCTACTCGCGTGCCTTCCCCGCCGTCTTCACCAGCGCCAAGGGCGACCTGCTCCGCACCGCGGACGGCGCCCGCTACATCGACTTCCTGTCCGGCGCGGGCACCCTCAACTACGGCCACAACCCCGACCCGATCAAGGAGGAGCTGCTCGCCTACCTGCAGAACGACGGCCTGGTGCACGGCCTCGACCTGGCCACCTCCGCGAAGTCGGCGTTCCTCGGGGCGCTGCGCGAGCTCATCCTCGAACCGCGCGGCCTGGAGTACAAGGTCCAGTTCACGAGCCCGTCGGGCACCAACGCGGTGGAGGCGGCCCTGAAGGTGGCGCGCCTGGTCACGGGCCGCACCAACGTGGTGGCGTTCGGCGGCGGCTTCCACGGCGTCAGCACCGGCGCGCTCGCCGCGACCGGCTCCGGCTACTACCGCCAGGGCCTGGAGGCGACCCTCCCCAAGGTCACCCACCTCCCGTACCCGATCTCGCCGCTCGGCGAGTTCGACAGCATCGGGCTGCTGCGCCACTACCTGGAGGACCCCAGCTCGGGCGTGGAGAAACCGGCCGCGGTGCTCCTGGAGACCGTGCAGGGCGAGGGCGGCGTGTGGGTGGCGCCGACGGCGTTCCTGCGCGAACTGCGGGCGCTGTGCGACCAGTACGGCATCCTGCTCGTCGTCGACGACATCCAGGCGGGCTGCGGCCGCACCGGCGACTTCTTCTCCTTCGAGCGCGCGGGCATCACCCCCGACCTGGTGACCCTCTCCAAGTCGATCGGCGGCTACGGCCTGCCCATGGCCATCGTGCTGATCAAGCCGGAGTACGACATCTGGCAGCCCGGCCAGCACAACGGCACCTTCCGCGGCCACCAGCTCGCCTTCGTCGCGGCGACCGCGGCCCTGCGCCACTACTGGTCCGACGACACCTTCGTGAAGCAGGTCCGCACCAGGGCGCACCTGGTCTCGGACTTCCTCGACCGGCACGTCGCCCAGCCCTACGGGGCCACCGTGCGCGGCATCGGCCTGATGCAGGCCGTCGACCTCAGCACCGCGCCCGCACTCGACGCCTCCGCCGTCTCGCGGCGCTGCTTCGAGAAGGGCCTCGTCATCGAGACCTGTGGCCGCCGCGACGAGGTGCTCAAGCTGCTTCCGCCGCTCACCATCAGCCAGGTCAACCTCTCGGCGGGCCTGCACACGCTCGCCGACGCGCTGTCCGAGCTCTCCGAGCTGTCCGACCTGTCCGCCCCGCACCCGCTCACCGGCCGCCGCGGCACGGCGTCCGAGCCCGCACCGAACGAGGTCACGGCCGCATGAAGACCGCAGTCATCATCTCCACCCGCGGCTTCCGGGTCTTCCGGCACGACCTGCTGGTGAACCCGGACGAGGTGCGCCTGATCGGCATCTTCGCGGACCGCGACGCGGACAACCTCGACGCCGCGCAGCGCGGCTGGTTCGACGAGATCCACGTCGTGCCGTGCGGGCTCGCCGACCCGACCCCCATGCTGTACTCGCTCGTCGACCTGGACGCGTCGCTCGCCGTGGTCGAGGACCTCATCGCCTCGGGCTCGGCGACCACCGACGAGCTGACCGTGCACTGCTACGACGAGCAGGACATGACCGTCGCCGCCGAGATCCGCACCCGGCTCGGCATCAGGGGGCCGGGGGCCGCCGACATCCTGCCGTTCCGCGACAAGTGCCTGATGAAGCAGCGCCTGCTCGAAGCGGGCGTACGCGTGCCGCTCTTCGGCACCTTCGACACCGCGCGCTTCACCGCCTCGCCCGAGGCCTACTTCAAGCACCTCGTCGCGGAGGTCGGCCTCCCCTTCATCCTCAAGCCGGTGGACGCGGCCGCCTCCGAGGGCGTCCTCAAGATCGAGGGCTGCGACGAGTTCACCGCGCTGCCGGCGGACCTCGGACGGGTCTACGCGTACGAGGAGTTCGTCGACGGGACGATGTACAGCGTCAACATCGTCAGCGAGGCGGGCCGCACCGTCTTCGGCGGTGTCACCGAGTACCTCGTCAACTCCCTCGAAGTGCCCGGCGGCAAGGTCAACGCCGACATCAACCTCATCGACACCGATCCGCGCGTGGCCCGCATGGTCGCCTTCGCGGAGCGGGCCCTCGACGCGCTCGGCCGCCCCGACGGCGGCTCCCACCTGGAGCTCTTCCACACCGCCGACGACGAGCTCGTCTTCCTCGAAGTCGGCGCCCGCTTCAAGGGCATGGCCGGGCTCGCCGCGATGCAGCGCAACTACGGCATCGCCTTCATCAACCTGGCCTTCGAGATCGAGTCCGGCGTCAAGAGCCACCCCTACGACGGCGAGCAGGTCTACTGCTTCGACGGCGTCGTGCCCAAGGCGGCCGGCACCGTCAGGGAGCTGGTCGAGCCGGAGCTCGAGGGCGACGTCGACATGGAGTGGGCGGTCGCGGTCGGCGAGCGCATCGAGCCCAGCAACTCGCTGCTCGCCAACGGCGGCACCTTCCTCGTCTCGTCAAGGGACTACGAGGCGGCCTACCGCGACTTCCGCCGCCTCGCCGACTACCGCCCGATCCGCTACGAGGCGCCCGGCCGCACCCTCGAAGTCCCCCCGGCCGCGCCCGAGCGGGCCCAGGAGTACTTCCAGCACGTCCGCCTCGCGTGCGAGACCGACCCCTTCGACGTCCACCACGACCTCGAAGAGGGCGTACGGGGCCTGGTCGTCCTCGATGTCCGGCGCCCCGGCGCGTACGCCGCCGAGCACGTCCGCGGCGCCCTCAGCCTGCCCCACCAGGACATCGGCTCCGCCACGGCCAAGTCCCTCGACCCCGAGCCCCTCTACGTCACCTACGGCTGGGGCCCCGCCTGCAACGGCGGCACCCGCGCAGCCGCCAAGCTGACCGCGCTCGGCTTCCGCGTGAAGGAGATGCTCGGCGGCTTCGAGTACTGGAAGCGGGCCGGGTATCCGACGGCCGGCGACGAGCGCCCCCATTCCTAGGAGCCGTCCATGACGTACGTGATCGCGGAGGGCGGCTGAATGCCGCTCACGGACGAGGCCATGCTGCGGGTGGCCGGCGTGACGGGCGGTCGCGCCGGAGCCTGGCACCTGGAACTGGGCCGCGTGCTGGCCGGAGCGGTCCTGGTCGACCTGGCGCGGGGCGGCCGCATCGCCGTACACGCCGGCCGGGTGAGCGTCCTCGCCCCCGCGCCCGGCGCGGGCCCGGTGGGTGACGCGGTGCAGGGCGAGGCCCTGGACCGGCTCGCCCGGGGCAGGCGCCCGCTCACCGTCGCGGCGTGCGTGGAGCGGCTCGCGCCGTCCACGTTCCCCGCGGTCGAGCGGAGCCTCGTGGACCGCGGCGAACTGGTGTGGCTGCGCGGCCCGCTCGGCGGGCGGGGCAGGCTGCTGCCGCGCGACGGCCACCGCGGCGACCCGGCGCTGCGGCCCGCGCTGAGGGAGCTGCTGCGGGCGGCGCGCCCGGCGTGGGAGCCCGCACCCGACGGGCCGGGCGGGGCGGACCCGGCCGGGGCGTGGCCGGCGGCGGACCCGGTCGCCGTGGTGTCCCGCGCGGTCGCCTCGTGCGTCGCCGTTCTCCACAGCCGCGTGATGTGCGGCTTCTGACGCCCGGCCGCACGGCGCGCCGGACACCGGGTGCGGTGCGGACCGCGCACGGCGCGGAGCACCGGGTGCGTGCGCAACGGAAGGCGCCCGGCGGCCTGGTGAGGCCGCCGGGCGCCCGGTCGTTCCTGCCGCGGCGGTGCCGCGTCAGCTCTCGCCGCGCTCCTTCGCCTCGGCCGCCGCCTCGGCCTCGGCCTGCTTGGCCTGGACCTCGGGGTCGAGGGCGTCCGCGCTGCCGTCCACGGAGCTGAGCGGCGTCCGGTCGGGGACCTCGGTCGGCTCCGGCGGTTCGACCAGCCAGTCAGGGTTGGCCTGCTTGTCCCACCACCGCCACGCGGCGAACGCGCCACCCGCCAGGACACCGACGACCAGGACACCCTTGGCGAACCGGGCGTTCCTTGCGTGCCGCCGGTGCTTGCGCGCCAGCTTCTCGATCTCCCGCGGCGTCACCTGACCGCGCAGCGCGGCCAGCGCCGCCGTGGAGCGGGCCATGGCCTCCTCGCGCAGCGGCTGGGCGGCGGCGACCGCCTGCTCCACGCGGGGCGCGGCGTAGTCGGCGGCCTGCCGGGCCGCCCGGCGCGAACGCTCGGCCGCCTGATGGGCCACGTCGTCCATGCGCGCCGGGACGTGCGGCGCGACACGGGCGTCGTACTGGTGCCTGGCCTGGCTGCGCGCCTGGGCCGCGGCCTTCGACACCTTCGGAGCGACGCGCACGCGCGCCTCCTGGGCGTAGTGCTGGGCATACTGTGCGGCCTGCTGCCTGGCCGAGTCGGCGTAGGGCGCCACCACTTCCGCGGCGTGCAGCACGCTCTCCTTCGCCGTTCCGGTTGCGGCGCGCACGCTCTCCATGCGGGTCACGTGATCCTCCTCCTTGGTGGCGGTTCGGTATGTCGCCTTTCCACCCATTGCGAAATCATGCCTGTCCTGCGGGTACCCGGCATGTGCTCCAAGGCATCCGGGTGGGGGGCGTGTCTTTCGAGCAATTACGGGGCGCGGGGCGGGACGCGGTACTGAGGGGGAGCTCGCCGACGACAATGCCACGGTTGGGGGCAGTACAGCACCGTTCGACGGGTATCTGTCGGTAACCGGGCGGTTTTCCACCCTGCGGCACCGTCCGTGCGAGGATCGTGCAACGTCAGTGCAGACCTGTGCAGGCAGACCTGTGCAGCGCTTCAAAGGAAGGCAGATCGTGGCCGAGCAGCTTTACGCCACCCTGAAGACCAACCAGGGCGACATCGAGATTCGGCTCCTGCCGAACCACGCACCCAAGACGGTCAAGAACTTCGTGGAACTCGCCCAGGGCGAGCGCGAGTGGGTCCACCCCGCGACCGGCAAGAAGACCAGCGACCGGCTCTACGACGGCACCGTCTTCCACCGCGTCATCGAGGGCTTCATGATCCAGGGCGGCGACCCCCTGGGCAACGGCACCGGCGGTCCGGGCTACGAGTTCGGCGACGAGTTCCACCCCGACCTCGCCTTCACCAAGCCGTACCTGCTGGCCATGGCCAACGCCGGCCCGGCCACCAACGGCTCGCAGTTCTTCATCACCGTGTCGCCCACCGCGTGGCTGACCGGCAAGCACACCATCTTCGGCGAGGTCTCCTCCGAGGCCGGCAAGAAGGTCGTGGACGCCATCGGCGCCACCCAGACCAACCCGCGCACCGACCGCCCGGTCAACGACGTGGTCATCGAGTCGGTCGTCGTGGAGACCCGCGAAGGCTGATCTCCGGCTCCGCAGGGAACCTTTCCGCCCCGCCCGTCCGTATGACGAGCGGGGCGGAGCTGCTGCCGGATCAGGACGAGGGAGCCCGATGAACCAGGACCAGGGTCAGGACGAGGCGCGACAGCCGGGCCTGCCCGGCTGCTACCGCCATCCCGAGGTGGGCACCGGCATCAGATGCGCGCGCTGCGACCGGCCGATCTGCCCGCAGTGCATGGTCAGCGCGTCCGTCGGCTTCCAGTGCCCCGAATGCGTCCGCTCCGGCTCGGGCACCGGCCACGCGCCGGCCGCGAACCAGCCGAGGACCGTGGCGGGCGGGGTCCTGGCGGCCGGCGACCGGCAGCTGGTCACGAAGATCCTCATCGGGGTCAACCTGGCCTTCTTCCTGGTGCAGCTGATCGTGGGCACCCAGGTCAGAGACGCGCTCATGCTGCTGGGCTCGGCCACGGTCCCGGGCTTCGACGGCGTGCAGGGCGTGGCCGAGGGCCAGTGGTACCGCCTGGTGACCTCGATGTTCGTGCACGACGGCTACCTGCACATCGGCTTCAACATGCTCAGCCTGTGGTGGGTGGGCGGGCCCCTGGAGGCGGCGCTCGGCCGGGCGCGTTATCTCGCGCTGTACTTCGTGTCGGGTCTGGCGGGCGGTGCGCTGACGTACCTCCTGACCGCGCAGAACCAGGGCTCGCTCGGGGCGTCCGGCGCGATCTTCGGCCTGTTCGGCGCCCTGGCGGTGCTGATGCGGCGGATGCAGTACGACATGCGCCCGGTGATCGGGCTGCTCGTGGTCAACCTGATCTTCACGTTCTCGTGGTCGGGCATCGCCTGGCAGGCCCATGTCGGCGGTCTCGTCGCGGGCGTCCTGGTCGGCATCGGCATGGTGCACGCCCCGGCGGACCGGCGCGCCCTGACCCAGTGGGGCAGCTGCGCCGCGGTCCTCGCGGTCTCGCTCGCGCTGGTCCTGATCCGCACCGCACAGCTGACCTGATCCGGCCTGCGGCACCGCGCCCGATCCGGCTCGCGGGAGCCCCTCCGGGCACAGCGGGTACGAGCTTTCCCCAGAGTTGTCCACAGTGGGTGCCCGAACTTGTGCACTGGGTGGGGAACGCCCGTGCCCCTCGCTCCTGACCTGGGAGTTCCAGGTGGGGCAAGGGGCACAAGGGGTGTGGCGGGTGGCCGAGCCAGTCACACCGGCGTCAACATCCCGGAAGTTATCCACAGATCGTCTGAGTTATCCACTCCCCGTGGATAGCGCTGTGGATAACTAGGGGCAGAGCTTGCTTTCGGCCGCTGCTTCCACCCCTGGTTGCGGCGCTACTTCCACTGCGTGGAGACGCCGAAGCCGCCCGCGATGAAGCCGAAACCGACCACGATGTTCCAGTTGCCGAGTGCGGAGAGCGGCAGATCGCCCTCGGTCA
Source organism: Streptomyces sp. NBC_00083 (assembly GCF_026343295.1). Lineage (GTDB taxonomy): Bacteria > Actinomycetota > Actinomycetes > Streptomycetales > Streptomycetaceae > Streptomyces. Next base: position 394,307 of record NZ_JAPELY010000005.1, on the reverse strand, counting down.
CGTAGAAGAGGACGATCCAGGCCAGACCGATGAGGAAGAACGCCAGCATGACCGGGGCGACCCAGCCGCGGTTGCCCAGCTTTATGGCCGTCGCCTGCTTCGGGGGCGGCGGCGTGAAATCGGCCTTCTTGCGGATACGTGACTTCGGCACGAGGAACTCTCCTGTCGATGCGCTGCGTGACCGCGCAGGGAACTGTGGCGGCGCCGGGGGACGGGGCTGCGGGGGAAGCCTCCCCCAAGCGTCCGTTAGCGTAGTGCTTCCGTGGCGCCGAAGGAGATAAGGGTACGTTGAGCAATTCTGCCGACTCCCCCGACGGGGTCCCCGAGCAGCCCCGGCGGCGCCTGCGCGGCCGCCCCGTGCGGCTGCTCTCGGCCGCCGTGTTCGCGCTCGCCGGCCTCATCTTCGTGACCAGCTTCAACACGGCCAAGGGCACCAACATCCGCACCGACGCCTCGCTCCTGAAGCTGTCGGACCTGATCAAACAGCGCGACCACAAGAACAAGGAACTCGGCGACACCACCGCGGCGCTCCGCGGCGACGTGGACGCGCTCGCCCAGCGCGACGACGGCTCCACCAAGGCCGAGGACCAGCTCCTCAACGGCCTGAAGGACGCCTCGGGCACCGCACCCGTCTCCGGCAAGGCCCTCACCGTCACGCTCAACGACGCCCCGCCCAACGCCACCGCGGCCCCCGGCTACCCCGCCCCGCAGGCCAACGACCTCGTCATCCACCAGCAGGACCTCCAGGCCGTGGTCAACGCCCTGTGGCAGGGCGGCGCCCAGGGCATCCAGGTCATGGACCAGCGCCTGATCGCCACCAGCGCGGTCCGCTGCGTCGGCAACACCCTGATCCTCCAGGGCCGCGTCTACTCGCCCCCGTACAAGATCACCGCGGTGGGCAGCACAGGGAAGCTGCGCGCCGCGCTCAACGCCTCGCCCGCGATCCAGAACTACCAGCTGTACGTGAAGGCGTACGGGCTCGGCTGGAAAGTCGACGAGCACAAGACGATGACTCTCGCCGCCTACTCGGGCACAGTGGATCTCCACTACGCGAAACCGGTGCAGTAGCGGCGCGGAAGGGGACACCGCGGATGTCCGTGCGGATCGTCGTCAGGTCCTTCAGCGAACTGTGCATCACCGCCGGCACCCTCATCGTCCTGTTCGTCGTGTACCTCCTGTACTGGACGGGAGTGAAGGCCGACCACGCGGCGAGCGACCAGATGGCGGGGCTCCAGCAGCAGTGGGCGCAGAGCCCGCCGCCCCGCCCCGCGCCGCGGCAGGGCCCTGCCGCCTCCGCCGGGCCGCCCGCCCCCGCCGCGTACGGCGAGGGCCGCCCGTTCGCCGTCATGTACATCCCCCGGCTCGGCAAGGAGTGGCACAAGCCGGTCATCGAGGGGACCGCCGTGAAGGACCTCCAGAAGGGCCTCGGGCACTACGCCAACACCACCGCCCTCGGGCAGCCGGGCAACTTCTCGGTCGCCGGCCACCGGCGCACCTACGGCGACCCGTTCAAGGACTTCCCCGAACTGCGGCCGGGCGACGCGGTCGTCCTGCGCGATGACACCACCTGGTACACCTACCGCATCGACAACAAGCCCTACCGGACCGTGCCCAGCGACGTCGGCGTCATCGACGCGGTCCCCGCCGAGTCGCCCTTCCGCTCGCCGGGCCGCTATCTCACCCTCACCACCTGCGACCCGGAATGGGGCAGCAGCCACCGACTGATCGCCTGGGGGCACCTCGACGCCACGCAGCCCGTGACGCGGGGCAAACCCCCAGCTTTGGACGGCTGACCCCACTCCACAGCCGGGGCCCTTAGTCTGGTCCCGTAACGATCGTCGGAAGGGACAGCGGGGACAGCATGTACGGCTGGATCTGGCGGCATCTGCCGGGCAACGCGTGGCTGCGGGCGCTCATCGCGCTCGCGATGGTGCTGATCGTCGTCTACGTGCTCTTCCAGTACGTCTTCCCGTGGGCGGAGCCTCTGCTTCCGTTCAACGACGTGACGGTGGACCAGGGGATGGGGACAGCAGTCCGGTGAGCGCACGCATTCTCGTAGTGGACAACTACGACAGCTTCGTCTTCAACCTTGTCCAGTACCTGTACCAGCTCGGCGCCGAGTGCGAGGTCGTCCGCAACGACGAGGTCTCGCTCGGCCACGCGCAGGAGGGCTTCGACGGCGTCCTGCTCTCCCCCGGCCCCGGCGCCCCCGAACAGGCGGGCGTCTGCGTCGACATGGTGCGCCACTGCGCGTCGTCCGGCGTCCCCGTCTTCGGGGTCTGTCTCGGCATGCAGTCGATGATGGTCGCGTACGGCGGTGTCGTGGGCCGCGCCCCCGAGCTCCTGCACGGCAAGACGTCGCCGGTGCTGCACGAGGGCGCCGGCGTCTTCGAGGGGCTGCCCTCGCCGTTCACGGCGACCCGCTACCACTCGCTGGCCGCCGAACCGGGCACGCTGCCGGACGAGTTGGAGGTCACCGCCCGCACCGAGGACGGCATCATCATGGGGCTCCGCCACCGTGAACTCCCGGTCGAGGGCGTGCAGTTCCACCCCGAGTCGGTGCTGACCGAGCACGGCCACCGGATGCTCGCCAACTGGCTGGTGCGATGCGGGGACGCGGGGGCCGTCGGACGCTCGACGGGGCTCGCGCCGGTGGTGGGCAAGGCCGCGGCGTGACTCCGGTGCGCCCGGAGCACGAGTACGACCCGCTGACGGACCCCCTGCCACCGGCGGCGGGGTCGCCGTGGTTCCGTACCGACAATCCGGCGCACGGCGCTTCAGCCCCCGCACAGGAGCCCGTATACGGGCCCCCGCCGGGCCCCGGGGGCGCTCCCGCTCCCGCGCACGGATCCGCTCCCGCCCCGGGCCCCGCGCCCGGCCCGTGGTACGAGCCGGAGCCCGCGCCCCAGCAGCAGGACTGGTACCGGGCGCCGCAGCCGCCCCCCGGACCCGCCGCCGGGGCCGCGCCCCCGATACCCGGCCCGGCAGCCGTCCCCGGCCCGGCAGCCGTCCCCGGCCCGACGGCCGTCCCCGAGTCGACACCCGTCCCCGAACCGACGGTCGCGTTCGAGGCGATAGCCGCCTACGAGCCGCAGGCCGCGCCCGGACCGTCGGCCGTCCCGTCGGCCGCCTCGATACCGCCGGCCACCGGCGGCCGGGCCGCACGCCGCAGGGCCGCCAAGGGCAAGGGCCGCGCGACGCCCACGCCCGCCGCCGGCGCCCCCGCCGCCGGCTCCCCTTCCACCGGCGCTGCCTCCGCCGCCGCGCCGGACGGGCGGCGGCCGACCCGCGCCGAGGCGCGCCGCGCGGCCAAGGCACGCAAGGACAGCCCGGCCGTGATCGCCAGCCGCGTCGTCGGCGAAGCGTTCATCACGCTGGGCGTGATCATGCTCCTTTTCGTGACGTACCAGCTGTGGTGGACCAACGTCCGCGCCCACCAGGAGGCGGGCAGCGCCGCGAAGAAGATCGCCCAGGACTGGGCGGACGGCGGCAAGCCCGACACGTTCGCACCGGGCCAGGGATTCGCCATCATGCACATCCCCAAGCTGGACATCGTCGCCCCGATCGCCCAGGGCACCAGCAAGGCGAAGGTCCTCGACAAGGGCATGATCGGCCACTACGACGAGGCCGGCCTCAAGACCGCCATGCCGTCGGACAAGACCGGCAACTTCGCGGTCGCCGCCCACCGCAACACCCATGGCGAGCCCTTCCGGTACATCAACCGGCTGAAGGCGGGCGACAAGGTGATCGTCGAGACGCAGGAGGCGTACTACACGTACGAGATCACCAGCGAACTCCCGCAGACCCCGCCGTCGAACGTCTCGGTGCTGAAGCCCGTGCCCGTCGGCTCCGGATTCACCAAGCCGGGCCGCTACTTGACCCTGACGACGTGCACGCCGGAATTCACGAGTACCTACCGGCTGATCGTGTGGGGCAAGATGGTCGACGACCGGCCGCGCAGCAAGGGCAAGCCCGACGCGCTCGTGGGATGACCGAACGGACAGCAGGGGCGGGTGCGGTGGCTACAGGAACCGACCACGAGGAGCGGACCGGCACCCCCGGACCCCCGCCGTCCCGGCGCGCACGGGGAACGGTCGCCGCGGTCATCAGCGTCCTGGGTGAACTCCTCATCACCGCGGGCCTGGTGCTCGGCCTGTTCGTCGTCTACTCGCTGTGGTGGACCAACGTCGTGGCCGACCGCGAGGCGTCCGCGCAGGGCGACAGCGTGCGCCGCACCTGGGCGGCCTCCGCGGGGCCCGGCGCGCTCGACACCAAGGGCGGCATCGGCTTCCTGCACGTCCCGGCGATGAAGAACGGCGACGTGCTCGTCAAGAAGGGCACCGACACCGACGTCCTGAACGGCGGTGTGGCCGGCTACTACACGGACCCCGTCAAGGCGACGCTGCCCGGCACGGCCAAGAGCGGCAACTTCACGCTCGCCGCCCACCGGGACGGCCACGGGGCCAAGTTCCACAACATCGACAAGCTGAAGACCGGCGATCCGGTCGTCTTCGAGACCAAGGACACCTGGTACGTCTACAAGGTGTTCGCCGAGCTGCCCGAGACGTCGAAGTACAACGTCGACGTCCTGCAGCCGGTCCCGAAGGGGTCGGGCGTCAAGAAGCCCGGCCAGTACATCACCCTGACGACCTGCACCCCGGTCTTCACCTCGAAGTACCGCTACATCGTGTGGGGCGAGCTGGTGCGCACCGAGAAGGTGGACGCGAAGCGGACGCCCCCCGCCGAACTGCGGTAGCCGGCCCGTGCACATCAACGCGGGTCCCTGTGCGATGTATTGCTGTCGCGTCCGCGCGTAGCCGCCCATCATGAATTCCACCGCAGGACGACACGGTGGGGTGGCACATGGACGGTACGGACAGGCGCGCGGACCTGCGCTGGGTGACGGCGGTGCGGGCCCTCGACAGTCTCCATCGCACCACCGCGTGGCTGCGCTGCGCGAGCACCGCCGTGCTGTGGGCGTCGCTGGCCTGGACGCCGCCGTCCGCGCGCACGCACAGCGCGCTCGCCCTGCTGCTCGCGACGACCGGAGCACTCCTGTCCCTTCTGCACGCCCATCCGGAGGCCAGGGCCCGCCTCGAGGACTTCGGCGAACGGCTGCCCGTGGTGTACCGGCTCTTCGACCACCTCGACAGCACCCGGGGGCGGGCCACCTTCAACCTGCCGGGCCTCGCGGAGGGGTTCGGCATGGCGGTGATGGGGCTCGCCCTCGTGGGACCGTTCGGGCCGGACGGCCCCGGCGTCCCGGTGACGACCGTCCAGCTGTGCGCCGTCATGGTCTTCGTGACCCTGGTCTTCGTCAACATCGTGTGCGACGCGGGCTATTACGCGCCGTCCCAGCACGTGAAGCTCGGCCCCGACCGCAGCGCGGGCGCCGCGGACGCACTCCTCGTCCTGCTGCGCAGGCTGATCCCCGTCGGCGCGCTGCTGATCGCCGGGACCCTGTTCGTCCCGGACTGGACGGCCTCCCTCACCGCCGTCCCCCGCGCGGCCCGGATCTGCGCCGTGCTGGGTGTGGGCGCCGTCGCCGTCGTGTGGTGGTCCTTCGACCGGGTCCTCGACGCGGCGGTCACCACCGCCGTCGACATCGAGCGCGGGGTACGCGACGCCGCCTGCCGCGACCTGCACAGCATGTCCAAGACGGCCGTGTCGATGGCGGTCGAGGCCGAACGCAGCGACCACTACGAACGCGCCGAGGTACGCGGTCTGCTGCGCGAGGCGCTGGTACGGATCGAGGAGATGCGGCTCGACTGGCTCGATCCGGGGCGGGGGCCCGGCGGCACCGTGGGGACGCTGTGGGAGGCGGTGCTCTGCGTCCTTCCGCACAAGCTGCGTGAGCGCTGCGAACTGGACCCGGCGAGCGCCCTGCTGGTGCTGCCGTCCACCGACTACCAGCTCGCCCGCCGTGTCCTGTCCGACCTGGTGGCCAACGCCGTGCAGGCGGGCGCCCTGAAGGTGGTGGTGAGCGTGCGCCTCGGCGGCGCCGACGACCCCCGGGGCGGCCACGTGGTGCGGATCCGGGTCACGGTGGCCGACGACGGGCCGGGGATGCGCCCGGACGCACCGGGGCAGCACAGCAGCCTCGTCGTCCTCAACCGTGATCTGGACCGCTACCAGGGCTCCGTGGAGTTCGCGGCACGCGCCGGCGGCGGCACCCGTGTCGTCGCCGACTGGTACTCGCAGCGCCCCGCCGACCAGTGGCCGGCCGAGAAGCGGCGGCCGGCCCCGGCCGCGGCACCCCCCGCCCAGGTACCGCGCCAGGCATCCGTCCCAGCAGCCCTCCGAGAAGGTGAGTGAGCGATGCGTGTACTCGTGGTCGACGACCAGTGGATCGTCGAATCGGCCGTGGCCCGCGCCCTGGCCCCCGCCGATCACGTCGTGATCGGTGTCCGGTCCCCGGAGGAGCTGGCCGCGCGGTTCGCCACCGACCGCGACTTCCAACTCGCCTTCGTCGACCTCGACTTCCTCCACGAGTCGACGAGGTCCGGGCTGGCCGCCCTGGAGGAGTGCGCCAAGGCGGGCGTGCCGGCCGCCGTCATCACCGCCGACGGCGAACACAACCGGATCCTGCACCTGCTGGCCGCGTTCGAGTTCTACCCGGACACCCTCACCCTGCTCTCCAAGCACGGCGCCGAGAAGGACATGCGCGAGATCGCCGGCGCGATCGCCTACGGCCACCATCCGCTGCCGGGCGCGTCGTTGAGGTTCCGGCCGCCGCGCCGCGGCCCCTCCTGGATCCACAGCCTCGTCCGCCAGCCCGGACATCTCGCGCTGTGGCGTGCGGCCGCGAGCCACGACCGGCACGCGACGATCATCCAGGCGACCGGGGTCAGGACGCGCTCCCTCTCGAACTTCCTCGAGCAGTCCGCCGAGGCCGTGCACCGGCTGCAGCACGCGTTCTTCGACACCCCGCTGCCCGACGACGAACCGGAGGCGGGGACCCGCAAGAAGCACCTCCAGGTGGTGACCGCGTTCGCGCAGACCTACGCCCGGTTCTTCAGCGACCCGGACGTCGAGCGGCTGGTGCACGACATGTGGGGGACCGAGGGTCGCCAGGAGGGCCAGGGACGCGCGGCAGGGGTGCACCGCCGCGCGTCCCGCGCCGGGGACGGGGCATGACGCCGTCCGCCGCGGCCGGATGGCGGCCCTTCGTGGCGCCCGCCCTGGAGCACGGCCCCGCGTGGGCGTTCCTGGCCTCGTTCGCCGTGAGCCCCGGTGTCCCGGCGCTGCTCGCCCTCGTCCTGGAACGGCGCTTGCTGCGCCCGCGCCACGAGTTCACCGCGTTCCTCTACGGTGACCCCGCGCTCGCCGTGTCCTGTGCGGCCGGTGTCTGGCTCGCCGGGGCCCCGGGGGCCTCGGTGCCGGTCGCGGGGTGGCCCGCGGTCGCGGTGCTGGTGCTGCCCCTGGTGTTCGGCGTGTGGCAGGCCCGGTCGGAGCTGCGGGCCGGCCTGTACACGCGGGCGCAGCTGCTCTCCCCGACGAAGCTGTGGCACCAGGTCGTCGTCTACCCGGTGTTGACCTATCTGGTCGGCGGCGCGCTCCTGAGGGGGATCGCGTCGGGCGCCGGAGGGGCGGCGCGGTGGGCGGCGCCGGCCGTGATGGCGGGCGGTTTCCTGTTCTGGGTCGCGGCCAACGTCCGTGACCGCCGCCGGCCCCGGGTGGGTCATCCTCCGTACGACTGGCGCCGGTTGAGGCCGCTGGCCTCGATGGATGCGATGGTTCGGCCCGTCGATGCGAAGGTTCGGCCGAGTGGCGCGATGGTTCGCACGGCCGGTCGCGATACCTGCGCCGAGGCCCTGCGCAACACTCCCGGCGCCGCGCGAAACACTCCCGGACCGGATGCGAACCAGCGCTCCTGACCTGGCGAAACAGTGAATGCCCTACCCCGCGCCCTGCGCCATCGTGGTCGAGGAAGCAAGCCAAGGACCAGGCGGGGAAGGCGACATGGAAACCTATCTGATGGTGCTGGAAGTCATCGGTGTCTATCTCACGCTCGCGGTGGCGGTGCGCGAGGCGTGGCGGCGCAAGCGCCGGTAGCGCGCGAGCACCTCGAACGCGACCGAGCCCCGGCTCCCTTGTGGGGGAGCCGGGGCTCGGTGCTGGGCGGGCGGTGGTGGCCTAGCCGAAGGGCCAGCTTCCGCCGCCCCCTCCGTTGTCGTTCCCGCCGTTCCCGCCGCCTCCGCCACCGATCGTGGTGAGGGTGACCGGCTGGTTCGGGTCGGCCATGGTGCCGCCGCCCGGCGTCACGCTCAGGACGTGGGCCTTGTCGTCGTTCGAACTGCCCGCCGCGAACTGGATGTTGCTGAAGCCGGCGTCGTTCAGCGTCTGCGTGGCCTTCTTCACGGTCATCCCGAGCAGGTTCCCGGGGATCTGCGCCTGGGTCGGCGGCGTGGGCGTCTGCGGGCCCTTGGAGACCCGCAGCACGATCTGGACGTCCTTGGCCTGCGGGGTGTTCCCTGTCGGCGTCATCGAGACGACCTGGTTGAGCGGCTTGTCGTTGTCGACGTCCTGGCGGGAGACGTTGGTGAAGCCGAGCGCACTGAGCTGCTGGACGGCGACGGTGTAGTCCTTGTTCGTCACGTCGGGCAGGTTCGTCGTCTGCTTCTTGGCGACCGTCAGCGTGACCGTCGAGTTCTTCTGGGCCTGCGAGCCGCCCGCCGGGTCCTGCTTGTCGACCGTGCCGGGGGCCGAGCTGGACTCGACCTCCTTGGTCTTCACCTGGAAGCCCTTGGCCTGGAGCAGCTGGGTGGCGCTGTCCTTGTCCTTCTGCGTGACGTCCGGGACCTCGATCTTGGGCGCGCCCGTGGACACGGTGACCGAGATCGTCTCGCCCTTCTTCATGGTGCCGCTGGCCGGGGACTGGGAGCAGACGTTGCCCTCGGGCTGGTCCGCGCAGGGCTCGTTCTTGTCCACGGACATCTTGACGCCGGCATTGGTCGCCAGCTTCTCGGCGTCCCCCTGGCTGCTGCCCACGAGCTGGGGCACGTCCAACGAGCTGCTGTCGGCGCTGTTGCTGAAGACCGCCTTGCCGATCAGGATCGCGCCGACCAGGACCAGGACACCCGCCAGGACCAGCAGGATCGTCGAGGTGTGGGACTTCTTCTGGCGCCGCCGGCCGGGCCGGTCGTCGTAGCCGTAGCCGCCGTCGTCGGGGTTGACCGGCGGCAGCATCGAGGTCTGGGCGCCGCCCGAGTCCGCCTGACGCAGCGCGGTCGTCGCATGGTCGTTGCCGTAGCCGTCGTACCCGTTGCCGTTGCCGTAGCCGACCGCGCCGAGGGAGGCGGTGGCAGCGACCGGCTGGCCGTCGAGATAGGCCTCGATGTCGGCCCGCATCTCGTCGGCCGACTGGTAGCGGTAGTCCGGGTCCTTGACCAGGGCCTTCAGGACGATGGCGTCCATCTCGGGCGTGATCTCGGCGTCGAAGTTGGAGGGCGGCTGCGGCTCCTCCCGTACGTGCTGGTAGGCCACCGCGACCGGGGAGTCCCCGATGAAAGGGGGCCGGACGGTGAGCAGCTCGTACAGCAGGCAGCCCGTGGAGTAGAGGTCGCTTCGCGCGTCGACCTGCTCGCCCTTGGCCTGCTCCGGGGAGAGGTACTGGGCGGTGCCGATCACGGCGGCGGTCTGCGTCATCGTCATGCCGGAGTCGCCCATGGCGCGGGCGATGCCGAAGTCCATGACCTTGACCTGGCCGGTGCGCGTCAGCATGACGTTGGCCGGCTTGATGTCGCGGTGGACGATGCCGTTGCGGTGCGAGTACTCCAGGGCCTGGAGGATGCCGATGGTCATTTCCAGGGTGCGCTCGGGCAGCAGCTTGCGCCCGGAGTGCAGCAGCTCACGCAGGGTCGAGCCGTCGACGTACTCCATCACGATGTACGGGATGGAGACGTTGTCGACGTAGTCCTCGCCGGTGTCGTAGACAGCGACGATCGCCGGGTGGTTGAGCGATGCGGCGGACTGGGCCTCACGGCGGAACCGGGCCTGGAAGGACGGGTCGCGGGCGAGGTCGGCCCGCAGCGTCTTCACGGCGACGGTGCGGCCGAGCCGGGTGTCGTGCGCGAGGTAGACCTCCGCCATGCCACCACGGCCGAGCACCTGGCCCAGCTCGTACCGCCCGCCGAGGCGACGCGGCTCTTCCATAGCTAATCCAGCCCTCTCCGTCTGTCCCGACCGTACCCATGGGTGGTCCGGCGGTGTGCTGTTCGCGCATACGCTACCGGGCACCGCAAGCCGATCAGCTCGCGGCCGTCACCTGATACCGGACCGGTACAGGGCACGTGTGATGTTTCACGTGAAACGAGGGGCTGTTTCACGTGAAACAGCCCGGATCACTTCTTGCTGTCGAGTACCGCCTTCATGACGTCCCTGGCGACGGGGGCCGCGAGCTTGCCGCCCGCGATGTCGTCACGCGTCGTGTCGGAGCCTTCGATGACCACGGCGACCGCCACCGGGGAGCCGTCCCCCGTCTTGGCATAGGAGATGAACCAGGCGTACGGGTTGCCCTTGTTGTCCACGCCGTGCTGGGCGGTACCGGTCTTGCCGCCGACGGTGACGCCGTCGATCTGGCCCGCCTTGCCGGTGCCGTCGGTGACCACGAACTCCATCATCTTCTGGAGCTTCTGCGCGGTGGCGGCCGACATGGGCTGGCTCATCTGCTCGGGCTGGGTCTTGGAGAGCACGTCCACATTCGGTGCCTGCAGCTGGTCGACCATGTACGGCTTCATCAGCTTGCCGTCGTTGGCGACCGCCGCGGCGACCATGGCCATCTGGAGCGGGGTCGCGCGGTTGGAGGCCTGCCCGATGCCGGACATGGCGTTCTGCGGGCGGTTGTCCTTGGGGTAGACGCTGGCGGCGGTGCGGACCGGGTTGAAGATCTCCTTGTTGAAGCCGAACTTCTCGGCCTCCGCTTTCATCTTCTCGTTGCCCAGGTCCGCGCTGATCTTGCCGAAGACCGTGTTGCAGGACCACTGGAGCGCCACCTTGAGCGTGGCGTTCTCGCAGGGAATGTTGCCCTCGTTGTTCAGCGGCTTGTGGTCGGTGTCCGGCAGGATGTACGGCACCGGCGACCTCGTCGGATCGTCGATGCCCGAGTACAGCCCGTTCTCCAGCGCTGCCGCGGCGGTGACCACCTTGAAGGTGGAGCCCGGCGGGTAGGTCTGGCGCAGCGCCCGGTTCAGCGTCGGGTCGTCCGGGTCGGCCTTCTTCTGCAGGGCGTTGTAGGCCGCGGAGTCCTTGTTGCTGTTGCCCGCGAACGTGGACGGGTCGTACGACGGCGTGGAGGCGAGCGCCAGGATCGCGCCGGTGCGCGGGTCGATGGCGGCGACGGCGCCCTTCTTGTTCCCCAGCCCGTCGTACGCGGCCTTCTGCGCCTTGCTGTTCAGGGTGGTGATGACATTGCCACCCTTCTTCTTGTCGCCGGTGAACATCGACATCGTCCGGTCGAAGAAGAGCCGGTTGTCGGTCCCGGAGAGGATGCCGTCCTCGATGTTCTCCAGCTGGGTGGCGCCGAACGCCTGCGAGGCGTACCCGGTGACCGGCGCCCACATGGGGCCGTCCTTCCAGGCCCGCTTGTACTTGAAGTCCGTGCCGTTCGTCTCCGTCGAGCCGGTGATCGTCTGACCGTCGGCCGTGATGATGTTGCCGCGCTCGTGGGCGAACCGCTCGATCTGGACCCGGCGGTTGAAGTCGTTGGCGTTCAGCTCGTCGGCCCGGACGTACTGGAGCCAGTTGTCGCGGATCATCAGCGAGAGGATGAGCAATCCGCAGAAGATCGCGATCCGGCGCAGGGGCTTGTTCACGGGCGGACCACCTGGGTCATCTCGGCGTCGGGGGACGGGGCGGGTGCCGGGGCGGGACGGCGCGCGGTGTCGCTGATCCGGATCAGGATGCCGATCAGTGCCCAGTTGGCGATGACGGAGGAACCGCCCTGCGCGAGGAACGGCATGGTCATACCGGTCAGCGGGATGAGCCCCATCACACCGCCGGCCACCACGAAGACCTGGAGCGCGAACGCACCGGACAGGCCGATCGCGAGCAGCTTGCCGAACGGGTCGCGGGCGGCGAGCGCGGTGCGCACGCCCCGCTCCACGATCAGGCCGTAGATCAGCAGCAGGGCCATCATCCCGGCCAGGCCCAGCTCCTCGCCGACGGTGGAGAGGATGAAGTCGGCGTTGGCGGCGAAGCCGATCAGGTCGGAATTGCCCTGGCCGAGACCGGTACCGAGGGTGCCGCCGGAGCCGAACGACATGATCGCGTCGCCGATCTGCTGGCAGGCGCCGGTCTTGTCGGTCTTGTAGCAGGCGAAGGGGTCGAGCCAGGCGTTCACACGCGACTGGACGTGCGGCTCGAAGGAGGCCACCGCCACCGCGCCGACCGCCGACATGACCAGACCGAACACGATCCAGCTGGTGCGCTCGGTGGCCACGTACAGCATCACGACGAACAGGCCGAAGAAGAGCAGCGAGGTGCCGAGGTCGGTCTCGAAGACCAGGATCAGGATCGACAGCGCCCAGATCACCAGGATCGGACCGAGGTCACGGCCGCGCGGCAGGTACAGGCCCATGAAGCGGCGGCTGGCCAGGGCCAGCGCGTCGCGCTTCACCATGAGGTAGCCGGAGAAGAAGATCGCGATGATGATCTTGGCGAACTCGCCGGGCTGGATCGTGCCGAGGCCGGGGATCGAGATCCAGATCTTGGCGCCGTTGACCGCCGGGAAGAACATCGGCAGCACCAGCAGGAACAGCGCCGCGGCCATCGAGATGTACGTGTAGCGCTGCAGGATGCGGTGGTCCTTCAGGAGCAGCAACACGCCGATGAACAGGGCCACACCGATCGCGGTGTACAGCAGCTGATGAGGGGCGTCGGGCGAGAACTTGCCCCACGCCAGCTTCGAGCGCTGGATCAGCCGCGGCGACTGGTCGAGCCGCCAGATCAGGACGAGCCCGAGCCCGTTGAGCAGCGTCGCGAGCGGCAGCAGCAGCGGATCGGCGTACCGGGCGAACTTGCGCACCACCAAGTGCGCCACACCCGCCATCAGGCCGAGGCCCAGACCGTATCCGAGCATGCCGGAGGGAAGCTTGCCGGTCATGGCAAGCCCCACATTGGCGTACGCGAACACCGGAATGGCCACTGCGAAGATCAGCAGGGCCAGCTCGGTGTTGCGGCGGCTCGGTGCTTCGATCGCGCCGATGGTGGTCGTGTTGGTGACAACGCTCATGGTGTGGAAAGGCCCCCTACGGCTGCCTACTGCTTACCGCACTGCGAGACCAGCTTCTGCTCGTCCTCCGAGAGGCTGGGGCCGGGTGTGGGAGATGCGGTGGTGGTGGTCTTGGACGGGGCGCCGGTGGCACCCGCGGTGGGCTTCGCGGAGTTGTTGTTCTCCGCGGCGCGGCGCTCCTCCTCCTTCTGACAGGCGGACGCCTGCGTCGCGAACTCCTGGATCTTGGCCTGCGCCTTGTCGAGGCTGCTCGCCGCGATCGTCGAGTCGATCTGGTTCTGCTGGTACTGCGGGAGGTACTTGAGTTCGATCTTGGGGTAGTCGGTCTCCACCTTGGAGAGCTTCACCCACGCCAGGTCCTGGCTGATGCCCCGGTACAGCGCCACATGCGGAGCGCCGTCGCTGTTGGTGCCGATGTAGTACTGCGTCTGCGTCCAGCGGTAGCCGCCGTACAGGCCGCCGGCGACGACCGCGAGGGCCAGCACGATGAAGAAGGATCTGCCGATCCACCGGTTCTTGCGGCGCCGGCTCGGCTTCACGAAGTCCTCGTCCGTGTACGAGCCGAAGGCGCCCTCGGGCGGATTGCCGTAGCCGCTGTCGTCACCGCTGCCGGGCGGGCCGAAGCCCCCCGGGGGCGACGGCGCGGGACGGCCGAGCCCGGAGGCGCGGCCCGCCGGCGTCTGCATGGCGCCGTCGTCGTTCAGCTGGAGCTGGTTCTCGGCGACCGCGCCGACGATCACCGGGGTGTCGTTGAGCTGCCCCGCCAGGGTGTCCCCGGCGTCGACGTCGAGCACATCCGCGATGATCACCGTGATGTTGTCGGGGCCGCCGCCGCGCAGCGCGAGCTGGATCAGCTCCTGCACCGTCTCCTGCGGGCCCTGATAACTGGCGAGGGTCTCCTCCATCGTCTGGTGGGAGACCACGCCCGACAGACCGTCGGAACAGATCAGGTACCGGTCGCCGGCCCGCACTTCACGGATCGACAGATCGGGCTCGACATGGTCGCCGCTGCCCAGCGCGCGCATCAGGAGCGAGCGCTGCGGATGGGTGGTGGCCTCTTCCTCGGTGATGCGGCCCTCGTCGACCAGGCGCTGCACCCACGTGTGGTCCTGGGTGATCTGCGTGAGGACGCCGTCGCGCAGCAGATAGGCGCGCGAGTCGCCCACGTGCACCAGGCCCAGGCGCTGGCCCGTCCACAGCAGAGCGGTGAGCGTGGTGCCCATCCCCTCCAGCTGGGGGTCCTCCTCGACCATCATGCGCAGCTGGTCGTTGGCCCGCTGCACGGCGGTGCCGAGCGAGGTCAGGATGTCGGAGCCGGGTACGTCGTCGTCGAGCGTGACCAGGGTGGAGATCACCTCGGAGGAGGCGACCTCACCGGCGGCCTGACCCCCCATGCCGTCCGCGATGGCGAGGAGACGAGGACCGGCGTAACCGGAGTCCTCGTTCCCCTCACGGATCATGCCCTTGTGCGATCCGGCGGCGAAACGCAGGGACAGACTCATGCGCACCTCGCCCGTCGGCTCGGGGTACGGCCGGTCATGTCGAGCCACACTGCCCACCCTCCGGTCGGGAGCCCGCCCCGGTCCCTGGGGACCGTCGCGGCTCGCTCGCTCCGCTCGCTCATTGTCGTACTACTTCCGCAGCTCGATGACGGTCTTGCCGATGCGGATCGGTGCGCCCAGCGGAACCGGGGTCGGGGTGGTGAGCCGGGTCCGGTCCAGATAGGTGCCGTTGGTGGACCCGAGGTCCTCGACGATCCAATTGCCGTCCCGGTCCGGGTAGATCCTGGCATGGCGGCTCGACGCGTAGTCGTCGTCCAGGACGATCGTCGAATCGTGCGCCCGGCCCAGCGTGATGGTCTGGCCCTGGAGGGCGACCGTCGTGCCGGTGAGGGTGCCCTCCGACACGACCAGCTTGGAGGGGGCGCCGCGGCGCTGCCGCCCGCCGCCGCCCTGCTGCTGGCCGCGCTGCGGCGGCGGCGTCGCGGCAGCGGCCTGCTGCCGGCCGGTCTGCTGCTGCCGGTTGGCTTCATTGCCCCTGCGCGAACCGCGCTGGGTGACGCGCGTGCCGAACAGATCACTGCGAATGACCTGAACGGCCACGATGACGAACAGCCACAGTACGGCGAGGAAACCCAACCGCATGACCGTGAGGGTCAGCTCTGACATTGCCCCCGCTTCACCCTTCGGCTTGCCGGTAAACGATGGTGGTACTGCCCACGACGATCCGCGAGCCGTCGCGGAGCGTAGCGCGGGTGGTGTGCTGCCCGTCCACCACGATGCCGTTGGTGGACCCGAGATCCTGGATCGTCGGGGGCGTTCCGGTCCGGATCTCACAGTGCCGGCGCGAAACGCCGGGATCGTCGATCCTCACGTCCGCATCGGTGCTGCGGCCGAGGACCAGGGTCGGGCGGGAAATCTGGTGGCGGGTGCCGTTGATCTCGATCCAGCGCCGCATCTGACCGTGCCCGCCCGGCATCGGCCCGGGGGCCGCCGGACGGCGGTCGGCGGGCGAACCGGCGGGACGGCCCGGAGGCGGCGCCGCAGGCATGGGCGGCGCCGACCCGGCGGCCGGCGGGTAGCCATAGCCGCCACGGGCGCCCTGAGGCGCCGCTGCGGGCCGCTGCGGGCCACCGGGGCCGGGACCCTGGCCGCCGCCCTGCTGGTCGGTGCTGGACGCGAGCGTGCGGCTGCGCACCCGGTACAGACCGGTGTCGAGGTCCTCGGCCTTCTCCAGGTGCACCTTGATCGGGCCCATGAAGGTGTAGCGCTGCTGCTTCGCGTAGTCGCGCACCAGGCCGGCCAGCTCGTCGCCGAGCTGCCCCGAGTACGGGCTGAGCCGCTCGAAGTCAGGAGCACTGAGCTCGACGATGAAGTCATTGGGGACGACCGTGCGGTCCCGGTTCCAGATCGACGCGTTGTTGTCGCACTCGCGCTGGAGCGCGCCGGCGATCTCGACGGGCTGGACCTCGGACTTGAAGACCTTCGCGAAGGTGCCGTTGACCAGGCCTTCGAGCCGCTGCTCGAAACGCTTCAGGACTCCCATGGGGCACCTCCTCCGTCGTTGCCGTCCTGGTGATGCTGCCGGTTCTGCTCCGGGTCACTCTCTTGGTACTGCTTACTGATCGTATCCACGCGTCGGGAAATCGGCTGGTTCCCCTTCTGTGCCCTGTGGACGAGTGTCACCTCTCACACGCACCCTTCGTACGGATCGTAGAGGTGGCTTCCCGACAGTGTCCCGCACCCGGGTCGCACTGTGGAGGAGCGGGTAACCATGCCGGGGGTTGCCTCTCCGCGATCTGTCCCTCCCCACCAGGGTCGCCGCAAACAACGGATGTGAATCCACCCTGTCCAGCGTGCTAATCTTCTCGACGTCGCCAGGCAATCGCACCGAAAAGTGAGAGAGCCCAGCACACCACTCTTGCGCGAGTGGCGGAACGGCAGACGCGCTGGCTTCAGGTGCCAGTGTCCTTAGGGACGTGGGGGTTCAAATCCCCCCTCGCGCACAAGTCGGAAGCCCCGCAGATCCCCGGATCTGCGGGGCTTCCTTCGTATGTCGTGCGTGCCATGCGGATGCCGGGCCGACCCCTGCCCGCCCGTACCCTCCCGTGCGTCCTGTTGCTCACTCCGGTCCTCCGTGTCCTGGGCCTCCGCGGGCCGTTCTCCGCTCTGTGTCATATGTCGCGTCGCGGGCCGCGCAAACCCGAGGAGCGCAGGATGCCGCGGCAGTTTCACGTGAAACAGCCGCTCAGAGAGTTATCCACAGGGCAAGACGGGTTTCCGCCAGCGCCTGTACCGTCAGGGGCAGTTGAGCTCCCGACGGGGGCAGGGCAGCGCCCCACGAGGGCGCACGCGACGGGGGAGGCGGCACGCCATGGGAGAGATCGACACGATGGTCCCGGCACCACGGGCCGGGACGAAGGACGGTCGGGGCGGCCAGGGGCGGATTCCCGACGTCCCCGGATTCGCCCGCCGCCCCCACGCCTCCGGCGCGGGCCACCACAGCGCACAGCCGTCGCCCAAGGCCGCGGGAAAGGCCCTGCGGGACCGGATCCCGCGCGCCGCGCACGACTCGCTGATCCTGGCCGCCGACCGGCCCGACGCCGTCCGCGCGGTGGAGGAATCCAACGCCGGCCGGGTGCCCGAGCTCACACCGATCCGCGTGGGCCGCATGGCCGCCGGCCCCTTCGCCTTCCTCCGCGGCTCCGCCGGACTCATGGCGCACGACCTGGCCGGCACCCCCGTCACCGGAGTCCCCGCACAGATCTGCGGTGATGCCCACGCCGCCAACTTCGGGCTGTACGGCGACGCACGAGGCAGCCTCGTCATCGACCTGAACGACTTCGACGAAACGGTGACCGGTCCCTGGGAATGGGATGTGAAACGGCTCGCCGCCTCCCTGGTCCTGGCCGGCCGCGAAGCGGGCGCCGACGAGACCACCTGCCGCGCCGCGGCGTTCGACGCCGTCGGGGCGTACCGCCGCACCATGCGCCTCCTCGCGAAACTGCCGGCCCTCGACGCCTGGAACGCCATAGCCGACGAGAGGCTTGTCTCCCACGCCGACGCCCATGACCTCATCGGCACCCTGGACCGCGTCTCCGAGAAGGCCCGCAACAACACCAGCGCCCGCTTCGCCGCCAAGGCGACCGACCTGACCGAGGACGGCAGCCGCCACTTCGTCGACGCACTGCCCGTGCTGCGCCGCGTCACGGACAGCGAAGCCACGGCCGTCGCCGCCTCGCTCCAGCAGTACATACAGACGCTCCCCGAAGACCTGCGGCCACTGCTCGCCCGCTACGCCATCCACGACGTCGCCTTCCGGGTCGTCGGCACCGGAAGCGTCGGCACACGGTCCTATGTGGTGCTGCTCCTCGACCACCGGGGCGAACCCCTCGTGCTCCAGGTCAAGGAGGCCAGGCCCTCCGTCCTGCTGCCCCACCTTCCGAAGGAGATCGTCCAGTCCTCCGACCCCGGGCATGAGGGGCGGCGCGTCGTGCTCGGGCAGAAGCGGATGCAGGTGGTCAGCGACATCCTGCTCGGCTGGACGACCGTGAACGAACTGCCTTATCAGGTACGGCAGTTCAGGAACCGCAAGGGAAGTGTCGATCCGGCCGCGCTCGCCGCCGGCCAGCTTGACGACTACGGGCGCATGACGGGCGCGCTGCTCGCCCGAGCCCACGCCCACAGCGTCGACCCCCGGCTGATAGCCGGTTACTGCGGCAAGAACGAGGAGCTGGACACCGCGATGGCCGCGTTCGCGGTGACCTACGCCGACCGCATGGAGGCCGACCACGCGGCCCTGACCGCCGCCGTGCGCGCCGGGCGGCTCCCGGCGGAGACAGGCGTGTGAGCAGCGGGGGGTGAGGGGGAGGGCGGGGAGGGTGGGGGGAGGGGGAGGGGAGGGGCCCCCACCCCCGCCCCGCCGCCCGTACGCTGGACCGGTGACGGACGAAGCTGCCGGCGGTACGACTGCCCGGAACGAGGACCCGCTGACCACCCCGGTAGCCGCGGGAGGCGAGCCGGGCGCGCCGTCGGGCGGGCCGGGCGGGGCCGAGCGGCCCGAGGCCCGGCTGGAGCGCGCGGTGCGGGCGGCCGAGCAGGCGTTGATCGAGTTCGAGATCGCGGTGGAGACCTTCCGGGTCGAGGTGGAGAACTTCTCCCGCCTCCACCACCAGAGGCTCGGCCCGATGTACGCGCGGCTCGACGAGCTGGACGCGCAGATCGCCGAGGCGAGGGCGGTGCTGAGCGGCGACCCCGAGGATCTGCGCAAGGCGCAGGACGCGCGGGCGGCGGTCATGCCGATGCCGGGGGTCGAGGAGCTCTTCCACGACTGGATGGACTCCGACGGCCTCTCCCCCGAGGCCGCGTCGATGCTCACCGATCAGCCGGTGCGTCCGCCCAAGCGGGTCCGGCCGAGCGAGGAGGTGCGCAGGCTCTACCGCGAGCTGGCGCGCAAGGCGCATCCGGATCTGGCGCAGGACGACACGGAGCGGGCCCGGCGGGACGAGTTCATCGCCCGGGTCAATGCCGCGTACGGGCGCGGTGACGAGGCGCTGCTGCGGGAGCTGGCCGAGGAGTGGGCGGCCGGACCGGTGCCGCCGGAGGCGCTGCCCAGCGAGAGCGATGAGCTGTACGCGCGGCTGGAGTGGCTGAGCCGGCGCAAGGAGCTTCTCGCGCTGGTCGCCCGTGAGCTGGAGGACAGCGCGATCGGTTCGATGCTGCGGATGGCGCCGGACGATCCGGACCGGCTGCTTGAGGAGATCGCGGAGCAGTTGCTGGCCGAGGTGGCCGGTCGCGAGGCGGAGCTGGCGAAGCTGGTGCAGTAGCGTTCACAAGGACCTGCCGGGTTCGTACGAGAGAAGGCATGACCCATGAATTTCGCCCAGCTGCCCTCGGTGGACGTCGCCGAGGTGCCGGCCGACGCCCTGGTCCTCGATGTCCGTGAGGACGACGAGTGGGCGGCGGGGCATGCCGAGGGCGCGCTGCACGTGCCGATGAGCGCGTTCGTGGCGCGCTTCGGTGAGGTGACGGAGGCGGTCGCGGACGGGCGCCGGGCGTATGTGATGTGCCGGGTCGGTGGGCGGTCCGCGCAGGTCACGCAGTACTTGGTGCAGCAGGGCATCGACGCGGTGAACGTCGACGGCGGCATGCAGGTGTGGGAGGCAGCGGGCCGCAAGGTCGTCGACGCGCAGGGCGCGCCGGGCACGGTCGTCTGACGGACCCGGCCGGCCCGGCCGACCGGACCGTCGCTGCGTGGTCCTGCCGAGCCGACCGGACCGTCGCTGCATGGTCCGGCCCGGCCCAGGGTGGTCAGGCCCAGGTGGTCTGGCCGAGCGGGTGCGCGGCGAGGAGGTCGCCGAGGGCCTCCTCGTGGGCGGCGGCGGGGCCGAGGGAGAGTTCCAGCTGCTTGGCCCAGGCGTGGTAGCGGTGCAGTGCGTAGTCGGTGTCGGCGCCGAAGCCGCCGTGCAGGTGCTGGGCGGTCTGGACGACGCGGCGTACGCCTTCGGACGCCCAGATCTTGGCGACCGCCACGTCACCGGCGGCGGGCAGTGCGCCGGGGGCGTCGGTGCTGATGCGCCAGGCGGCCTGCCAGAGGGTGGCTTCCATGGCGCGCAGGTCGATGTAGCGGTCCGCGGCCTGGACGGCGACTGCCTGGAAAGTGGCGACCGGGTGGCCGAACTGCTCGCGTTTTCCGGTGTATTGGCTGGTCATGGCGAGGACGGCCTCGCCGAGGCCCAGGGCCAGGGCGCAGGTTCCGGTGGCGAGGAGCCGGTGCAGCCATTCCCAGGCGCCGTCGGTTTCGATGACCGCGGACGCGGTGAGCGGTACGCCGTCGAGGTGGAGTTCGGCGAAGCGTTCGCCGCTAGTGGAGACCTGGTCGGCGAGGGTGACGCCCTGGTGGTCGCGGGGGATCAGGGCCAGGACGGTGTGGCCGTCGGCGGTGTGGGCGGGCACGGCGACGCGGTCGCAGGTCTGGGCCCAGGGCACTCCGGTCTGGGCGCCGTCCAGGGTCCAGTGGTCGCCGTCGCGGCGGGCGGTGACGGCGAGTTCGGCGCCGTCGTGGCCGGTGCGGCCGTTGGCGGCGACGGTGACGACGAGGTCGCCCCGGCCGATGGCGGGCAGCAGTTCCCGGCTCAACTCGCCCTGTGCGTACCGCTGTACGGTCAGGGCGACCGCGCTGGTTTCGAGGAGCGGCACCCGGGCGAGGACCCTGGCCGATTCGCGCAGCAGGAGGCAGAGGGCGATGGGGTCGAGGCCGGCTCCGCCGTACTCGGTGTCGATCACCAGGCTCAGCAGGTCGGACGCGGCGAGCTTGGCCCACAGGGCGCGGTCGAAGTCGTCGGCGACGGCGCCCGCGGTGAGGGCGGGGCTGGGTACCGCGTCGGGTGCGACGCCGGCGAAGACGGCTTGAGCGGCCTCGACGGCTGCCCGCTGCTCCTCGGTGAAGGTGAAGTCCACGGCCTTGTCCTCCCGCATGCACCGGTTCTGTCCGGGGTGGGGCGCTCGCATCGCGCCGCGAACGGCGCTTGCCCCTACCGGATCTGACGGATCGTCAAGATAGAACAGGTTCTACGGGATGGGAATGGGCGCGCCCCACCGGCCGCCCCGGGTTCCGGACCGGCGGGAACCGGACAGTCACAGGCCGAACAGTCATGGGCCGATCAGCCATGGGCCAGACAGTCATGGGCCGGCCCGGCAGGAGCCGGCCCGGCCCGGGACCACGGTGTAGGCCACCACGCAGGGGCAGCGCGCCACGTAAGGGCACTGCGCCGCAGGGGCACTGCGCCACGAGAGCAGTGCGTCACCTGCCTCACCGGTCGAAGTCGAGCTCCACCTCTCCCGTGGCGGGGTGCGACTGGCAGGCCAGTACGTAGCCGGCCTCCGTCTCCTCCGGCTCCAGCGCGAAGTTGCGCTCCATTCGCACCTCGCCCTTGACCAGGAAGGCCCGGCACGTCCCGCACACCCCGCCCTTGCAGGCGTACGGCGCGTCCGCGCGGGCGCGCAGCACCGTTTCCAGGAGCGATTCGCCTTCGCGCACCGGCCAGTTGCCGGAGCGGCCGTCGAGCGTGGCGGTGAGGGTGGCGTGCGAGGGTGCGGTCGCGGCGGCCACCGGGGCGGGCGCCGCGTCCACGTGGAAGATCTCCTGGTGGATGCGGTTGCGGTCGACGCCGAGCCCGCGCAGCGCCCGCTCGGCCCCCTGGACCAGGCCGAAGGGCCCGCACAGGAACCAGCCGTCGATGTCGGCGACGGGGAGCAGCGCCGGAAGCAGGGTGTCGAGCCGCTCGCGGTCGAGGCGGCCCGAGGGCAGCCCGGACTGCTGCTCCTCCCGGGACAACGCGGTGACCAGTTGGAACCGTTCGGGGTAGCGGTCCTTCAGGTCGGCGGTCTCTTCGAGGAACATCGTCGACGCGGCGCTGCGGTCGCTGCGTATGAGGCAGAACCGTGCCTCGGGTTCGCGGGCGAGCAGGGTCGCCGCGATCGACAGGACCGGGGTGATGCCGCTGCCTCCGACGACCGCGGCGAAGTGGCCGGGGCGCGGGGGCAGGACGAAGCGGCCCATCGGTTCCATGACGTCGACCGTGTCGCCGACGGACAGTTCCTTGAAGGCGTACGTGGAGAACGCGCCGCCTTCCACGACCCGGATGCCGACGCGCAGCACCGGCTCGTCCGGCGCTTCCACGGCGGGGGCGCAGATCGAGTAAGTCCTGCGGATCTCCTCGTCGCCCACGGTGCGGCGCAGGGCGAGATGCTGGCCGGGGAGGTGCCGGTAGGCCTCGCGGAGTTCGGGCGGCACGGCGAAGGTGACGGCCACCGCGTCGTCCGTGAGCCGCTCGACCTCGCTGACCCGGAGCGGATGGAACATCTACAACTCCTTGAAGTGGTCGAACGGTTCACGGCAGGACACGCAGCGGCGCAGCGCCTTGCACGCGGTGGAGGAGAACCGGCTGAGCAGCTCGGTGTCGGTGGATCCGCAGTGCGGGCACCGCACCGACAAGGTGAGCGCGACCGGGCCCTCCGCGGTGTGCGGGCGCGGGGGCGCTATGCCGAACTCGGCGAGTTTGCGGCGCCCTTCGGCGCTGATGTCGTCGGTCGACCAGGCGGGGAGGAGGACCCGGACGACGGACACCTCGGGGATGCCGTGGTCGTGCAGGACGCGCTCGATGTCCGAGGTCATGGTCTCGACGGCGGGGCAGCCGGTGTAGGTCGGGGTGAGCTCGACCCGCACCTTGCCGGGGGCTTCCACGTGGAGGCCGCGCAGCACGCCGAGCTCGTCGAGGGTCAGGACCGGCAGTTCGGGGTCGGGGACGGAGCCGGCGAGGCGGCGCAGTTCGCTCTCCAGCGGGGTGGGGCGGGTGTCGGTCACCATGACGCCCCCGGGTGGCTGCGGTGCAGGTGCTGCATTTCGGCGAGCATCCGCCCGAAGGATTCGGTGTGCAGGCCCTGCCGGCCTGCTCCGGCCGCCCAGGCGCCGGTGCGGGGGCCTTCGGGGACGGTCAGGGTGGCCCGGCTCAGGATCGTCGTCACCGACGCCGTCCACCGCGCGTCCAGGCCGGCCCAGTCGATGTCGAGGCCGGGGACGGGCTGGAACATCTCGCCGGTGAACCGCCACAGCGCGTCGCAGGCCTGCTGCATCCGCCGGTGGCTCTCCTCGGTGCCGTCGCCCAGGCGCAGTGTCCACAGCTCGGCGTGGTCGCGGTGGTAGTCGACCTCCTTGACCGCCTTCGCCGCAAGGCCGGTGAACTCGCCTTCCAACGCGGCCAGTTCGCCGTAGAGCAGGTGCTGGTACGTCGAGAAGTACAGCTGGCGCGCGATGGTGTGGGCGAAGTCGCCGTTCGGCTGCTCGACGAGCTGGAGGTTGCGGAAGGACCGCTCCTCGCGGAGGTAGGCCAGCTCGTCCTCGTCGCCGGCCTGCGAGAGCAGGATCCGGGCCTGGCCGAGCAGGTCGAGGGCGATGTTGGCGAGGGCGACCTCTTCTTCGAGGACGGGGGCGTGGCCCGCCCACTCCCCCAGCCGGTGCGACAGCACGAGCGCGTCGTCGCCGAGGGCCAGGGCGGCGTCCGTCGAGACGAGGGCGGTCACAGGTGCTTCACCCCTTCGGGGATCTCGTAGAACGTCGGGTGGCGGTAGGGCTTGTCGGCGGCCGGGTCGAAGAACGAGTCCTTCTCGTCGGGCGAGGAGGCGCTGATCGCCGTGGACGGCACGACCCAGATGGAGATGCCCTCCGACCTGCGGGTGTAGAGGTCGCGGGCGTTGCGCAGGGCCATTTCGGCGTCGGGCGCGTGCAGGCTTCCCGCGTGGGTGTGGGAGAGCCCGCGGCGCGAGCGCACGAACACCTCCCACAGCGGCCAGTCGTGCGTGCTCATGCCGTTGCCTCTCCGTTCGCGTGCTGCGCTTGCTGCTTGGTGGCGTAGGCGGCGGCCGCGTCGCGGACCCAGGCGCCTTCCTCGTGGGCCCGGCGGCGCTGGGTGATCCGCTGCTCGTTGCAGGGGCCGTTGCCCTTGAGGACCTCCCAGAACTCCGTCCAGTCGATCTCGCCGAAGTCGTGGTGGCCGCGCTCCTCGTTCCAGCGCAGCGCCGGGTCGGGCAGGGTGAGCCCCAGTGCTTCGGCCTGGCCGACCGCGATGTCCACGAAGCGCTGGCGCAGGTCGTCGTTGGAGTGGCGCTTGATCTTCCAGGCCATCGACTGCGCGGAGTGCGCCGACGCGTCGTCGGGCGGGCCGAACATCATCAGGGAGGGCCACCACCAGCGGTTCACCGCGTCCTGCGCCATGGCGTGCTGTTCGGGGGTGCCCTGGGACAGGGCGAGCAGGAGCTCGAACCCCTGCCGCTGGTGGAAGGACTCCTCCTTGCAGATGCGCACCATCGCGCGGGCGTAGGGCCCGTAGGAGCAGCGGCACAGGGGGACCTGGTTGGTGATCGCCGCGCCGTCCACGAGCCAGCCGATCGCGCCGACGTCGGCCCAGGTCAGGGTGGGGTAGTTGAAGATCGATGAGTACTTCTGGCGGCCCGAGTGGAGCTTGTCGAGGAGTTCGTCGCGGCCGGTGCCGAGCGTTTCGGCGGCGCTGTACAGGTAGAGGCCGTGGCCCGCCTCGTCCTGGACCTTCGCCATCAGGATCGCCTTGCGGCGCAGCGACGGGGCGCGGGTGATCCAGTTCGCCTCGGGCTGCATGCCGATGATCTCGGAATGGGCGTGCTGCGCCATCTGGCGCACCAGCGAGGAGCGGTACTCCTCGGGCATCCAGTCGCGCGGCTCGATGCGCTCGTCCGCTGCGACGGCCGCGTCGAACACCGCCTGGTGCGACGCGCCGGTCTCTGCGGCTGCCGTGGCTGTCGCGGTCACTCCGGTCATTCAGGCCCCCTGCCGAGCTGCTGTGCGGTGGTCCGCCAACCGACCGATCGTTCGGTCCAGTGACTTCAATGGTGAGTCGACGGCCCGTAGGGTGTCAACCCTGTGGATAACTCAGCGGGTGCCGATCGGGGCGGGATGGATTCGTACGAGAACGGGGCCAGTGCCGGAGGCAAGGCCGAGGAAAGTGCGTCCGAGCAGGTCGGAGCGGGTGCGGACGGCTCCGGGGGCCGGGCGGCAACCGGTCCGGCGGCCCCGGCGGGTACCGAATCCCACCCGGAAAACGCCGCCGCGTCCGGCGTAACCGAGGGCGGCGTTTTCGATTCCGCTGCCACCCAGGACGGACATACCGCCACCCGCTCGGCCCACGGGACCGCCCCCGCCGACGGCGACGCCGGGCCCTCGCAGGGAATCGCCGGGCTCCCCCTGCGGTACCAGGTGGTGGCCGCCGTCGGGCTCGCGCTCGTCGCGGTGATCGCCTGCGTCCACATCGGCATGGTGTTCCTGCACGTCGCACCGTCCAACACCGTCAGCAAGCAGTACGGCACCGCGGTGGACGACTGGATCTACCCCGAGTTCGAGCAGAACTGGAAGCTCTTCGCGCCCAATCCGCTCCAGCAGAACATCGACGTCCAGGGGCGCGCCGAGATCAAGTTGCCGGACGGCAGCACCAAAACCACCGACTGGATCGACTTCTCGGCGCAGGACGGCGCGGCCATCCGCCACAACCCGCTGCCCAGCCACACCGAGCAGAACGAACTGCGCCGCGGCTGGGACTTCTTCGTGGGCTCGCACACCGACGACAACAAGCCGAACGGGCTGCGCGGCGAGCTCTCCGAGCAGTACCTGAGGCGCATCGTGATGCTCCGGCTCGGCGCGCACCGTGACGGCGGCACCGTCGACCGGATCCAGCTCAGGTCCATGACGACCTCCGTCAAGGGCCCCTCGTGGAGCGACGAGAAGACCGACACCCGGCCGTCCTACCGGGTGATCCCCTGGTGGACGGTGGGCCCGGCCGACCTGCCCAAGGGCGCCGGCGACGCACGCACGGAGGCGAAGCGGTGACCCCGTACGACCACGACGACGCGGCCGACCGCCCGGCGCAGCCCTCCTGGCAGGCCCGCGCCCCGGAGGCGAACCCGGCCCCCGCTACGGGACAAGCCCCGGCCCCGGCCCCCGCCACGGCACAGGCCCCGGCCCCCGGCCCGGTGAAGATCCCGGCCCGCCCCGGCGCCACCGTGCCGCACCCGGCCCGCACCCAGGGCGCCGCGCCGTCGCCGGCCGGCGACGAGACCTGGGCGGCGCGCGCCGTGCGGGTCGCCTCGGCCGCCTCCCTCGGCCCGTACCAGAGCGCGGTCGTGCGGATCGGGTTCTCCGCGACCTGGCTCTTCTTCCTGCTGCGCGAACTGCCCAACCGGCGTGAGCTGTACGGCCCGGACGGCCCCTGGAGCTGGGACCTCGGCAACCGGCTGGTGGGCGGCAACCACGCGTTCACCGCGCTCCTGTGGAGCGACAGCACCGTCTGGTTCGAGCTCGTGTACGCGCTCGCCCTCGTGTCCAGCGTGCTGATGATGCTGGGCTGGCGCACCCGCACCATGTCCGTCGTCTTCATGATCGGCGTGCTCTCCCTGCAGAATCGCTCCGTCTTCGTGGGGGACGGCGGTGACAACGTCATCCACCTGATGGCGATCTATCTCGTCTTCACGCGGTGCGCCCAGGTCTGGTCGCTGGACGCACGGCGCGCGGCGCGCGCGGCCGCCCTCGGCCGGGACGCCCGCGACCGGGCCGGCCCGGTGCTGTGGGCGGTGTGCGGACTCGCGCTCCTTGCCGGCACCTGGCGTACGTCCGGGTCCGGCGTCCTCGGCGGCGGCGAGTGGTGGCTCTGGGTCGTGTTCTGGGGCATGTGGGCCGTGCAGGGGCTGTGGTGGGCGGTGCGCCGCTACGCCGACGCCGACGCACGGGCGCTGCTCGACGTCCTCGCCAACCTCGTGCACAACGCGGCCATGGTCGTGATCATGGCGGAGGTCTGCCTGGTCTACGCGACCGCCGGCTGGTACAAGATCCAGGGCAGCCGCTGGCAGGACGGCACCGCGCTGTTCTACCCGCTCAAGCTCGACTACTTCTCGCCGTGGCCCGAACTCTCCTCCCTGCTGGGCACGAGCGGGGTGATCGTGATGCTGCTCACCTATGGAACGGTCATGGTGCAGGTGGCGTTCCCGTTCACGCTGTTCAACCGGCGGGTCAAGAACGTGCTGCTCGTGGCGATGATGCTGGAGCACGCCGGAATCGCGGTCCTGCTGGGCCTGCCGTTCTTCTCCCTCGCGATGATCGCCGCCGACGCCGTGTTCCTGCCGACGTCGTTCCTGCGCGGGCTGGGCGCGTACGTGGGCCGGCTGCGGCGGGACGGGCGCCTTCCGGGCCGGCGCGGAGAGCGCGGGCAGGGGGCGGACGAGGTCGAACGGCCCCGTACGCTCGTGGGGTGAGCAGCACCGAGCAGCCGGCCCCCGCCGAGGACACCGCCGGCGACCCCATCCAGTACGACGAGGGGTTCGGCCCGGCCGAAATCGGCGTGGGACCGCACCCGCTGCCCTGGCCCGAGGGCGACCGGTACGACCCGGAGCTGCTCGCCCACGGCGACCGGCGCAATGTCGTCGACGCCTACCGGTACTGGACGCGTGAGGCGATCGTCGCCGACCTCGACACCCGGCGGCACGACTTCCATGTGGCCGTCGAGAACTGGGGCCACGACTTCAACATCGGCTCCGTGGTGCGCACCGCCAACGCGTTCCTCGCCCGGGAGATCCACATCGTGGGGCGGCGGCGCTGGAACCGGCGCGGCGCCATGGTCACCGACCGCTACCAGCATGTGCGCCACCACCCGGACACCGAGTCGCTCACGGCGTGGGCGCTGGCGGAAGGCGTGCCGATCATCGGCATCGACAATCTGCCCGGCGCGGTGCCACTGGAGCGGACCGAGCTTCCGCGCCGGTGCGTGCTGCTCTTCGGGCAGGAGGGCCCGGGGCTCACCGAGGAGGCGCGCGAGCACGCCCATATGGTGTGCTCCATCGCCCAGTTCGGCTCCACGCGCTCCATCAACGCGGGCGCCGCGGCGGCCATCGCGATGCACGCCTGGGTGCAGAGGCACGCCGTCGTCCCCGACTGACGCGCCCCCGCCCTGCGGCGGCCCGACTCAGGCCTGCCTGCGGACCTCCACCACCCGGAACCGGTTGGCCACGAATGCCCCGTCGCACAGGGCCGCGTTGGCCGCCGGGTTGCCGCCCGAGCCGTGGAAGTCGGAGAACGCGGCGGTCTGGTTGACGTACACCCCGCCCGTCAGGTTCAGCGACAGCTGGGCCGACTCGTCCAGGCAGACGTCCTCGACGGCGCGCTCCACCTCGGGCGAGGTGGTGTACGCGCCGACCGTCATGGCGCCCTTGTCGCGGACCGTGCGGCGCAGCAGCTCGACCGCGTCGGCCGTCGAGTCGACGGCGACGGCGAAGGAGACCGGGCCGAAGCACTCCGACAGGTAGGCGGCCTCCGTGTCCGGCTTGGCGCCGTCCAGCTTGACGATCACGGGGGTGCGCACCACCGCGTCCGGGAACTCGGGGTTGGCCACCTCCCGCGAGGGCAGGGCGACTTCGCCCAGACTGGACGCCGCCTCCAGGCGGGTCTTCACGTCCGGGTTGACGAGGGCGCCGAGCAGCGCGTTGGCCCGCGCGTCGTCGCCGAGGAGGCCGCCGACCGCGCCGGCGAGGTCGGTCACCACCTCGTCGTAGGTCTTCTGGCCGGCGTCGGTGGTGATGCCGTCGCGGGGGATCAGCAGGTTCTGCGGGGTGGTGCACATCTGGCCGCTGTACAGGGACAGCGAGAAGGACAGGTTGGCGAGCATGCCCTTGTAGTTGTCGGTGGAGTCGATGACCACCGTGTTGACGCCGGCCTTCTCCGTGTAGACCTGCGCCTGGCGGGCGTTGGCCTCCAGCCAGTCGCCGAAGACGGAGGAGCCCGTGTAGTCGATGATCTTGATTTCGGGGCGGACCGCGAGGGTCTTCGCGATGCCCTCGCCGGGGCGCTCGGCGGCGAGCGCCACCAGGTTGGGGTCGAAGCCCGCCTCGGCCAGGACCTCGCGCGCCACCTTCACCGTCATCGCGAGCGGCAGGACCGCGCGCGGGTGCGGCTTGACCAGGACCGGGTTACCGGTGGCCAGGGAGGCGAACAGGCCCGGGTAGCCGTTCCACGTCGGGAAGGTGTTGCAGCCGATGAGCAGGGCGATGCCGCGCCCGGCCGGCGTGAACGTCTTGGTGAGCTCCAGGGGGTCGCGCTTGCCCTGCGGCTTGGACCAGGCGGCGCTGCCCGAGGGGGTGCGCGTCTGCTCCTGGTAGGCGTAGGCGACGGCTTCGAGGCCGCGGTCCTGGGCGTGCGGGCCGCCGGCCTGGAACGCCATCATGAAGGCCTGGCCGCTGGTGTGCATGACCGCGTGCGCGAACTCGTGCGTGCGCGCGCCGATGCGGGCGAGGATCTCGACGCAGACCAGGGCCCGCGTCTCGGGCCCCGCGGTCCGCCAGTCGGCCATGCCTGCGCGCATCGCGGGCAGCAGTACGTCGAGGTCGGGGTGCGGGTACTGCACGCCCAACTCGATTCCGTAGGGCGAGACTTCGGCGCCCGTCCAGTCGTCGGTGCCCGGCTGGTCGAGGTCGAAGCGGCGGTTCAGGAGCGCGTCGAAGGCGGCCTTGCCGTCCTCGGCGCCCGTCTCCCCGTAGGCCTTGGGGTGCTCCGGGTGCGGCGACCAGTACGCACGGGTGCGGATCGCTTCCAGGGCCCCGTCCAGGGTGGGCCTGTGCTTCTCGGTCAGCTGCATGGAGCAACTCCTCGTCGAGTCTTCGAGCTGGGCAGGGAGAGCCGGACACCGCTAGAGTAACCGAACGATCGGTCGGGACAAGAGGGCCCGGGGAAACCTGTGGACAACTACCGGCCATGTCCGCCGCGGCCCCTGTCGTGCGGCCCCGGAAGGGGGCCCGCCGGGCCCGTGGGCACGCCGTAGGGGAGGATCGCGTTCATGACCAAAACCGCCAGCGCCTCAGCGATCGCGCCGAGCCGTACCGTCGCCGTCGTCGGCACCGGGACCATGGGGCAGGGCATCGCCCAGGTCGCCCTCGTCGCCGGACACCCCGTACGGCTCTACGACGCCGTGCCGGGCCGGGCGCGCGCGGCAGCCGACGCCCTCGCCGGACGCCTGGAGAGGCTGGTCGACAAGGGCCGCATGGACGGAGCCGCGCGCGATGCCGCGCTGGCCCGGCTGCACCCGGCCGACGCCCTCGCCGAGCTCGCCGACGCGGCGCTCGTCGTCGAGGCCGTGCTCGAACAACTCCCGGTCAAGCAGGAGCTGTTCACCGCCCTGGAGGCGCTGGTGGCCGAGGACTGTCTGCTCGCCACCAACACCTCCTCGCTGTCGGTGACCGCGATCGCGGGGGCGCTCACGCACCCCGGCCGCTTCGTGGGCCTGCACTTCTTCAACCCGGCGCCGCTGCTCCCGCTGGTCGAGGTCGTCAGCGGCTTCGCCACCGACGAGACCGCCGCGACCAGGGCGTACGAGACGGCGAAGGCCTGGGGCAAGACGCCGGTGCGCTGCACCGACACCCCGGGCTTCATCGTCAACCGCATCGCCCGCCCCTTCTACGCGGAGGCGTTCGCCGTCCACGAGGAGCGCGGCGCGGACCCGGCGACCATCGACGCGGTGCTGCGCGAGTGCGGCGGGTTCCGGATGGGCCCGTTCGAGCTGACCGACCTCATCGGGCAGGACGTCAACGAGGCGGTGACGCGGTCGGTCTGGGAGTCCTTCTTCCAGAGCCCCAAGTTCACCCCGTCCCTCGCCCAGCGCCGCCTGGTCGAGTCCGGGCTCCACGGACGCAAGAGCGGGCGCGGCTGGTACGCGTACGGGGCGCCCGGCGAGTCCGCCGCCCCCGGTACGGCGTCCTCGAAGGAGGCGGGGCGTCCCGAGCCGCACACCGCGCCGCCCGCCAAGGCGCCCGCGGCCGTCACCGTCGTCGGTGACCTGGGCCCGGCCCGCGCACTCGTCGCGATGATGACCGAGGCCGGCATCGACGTGACGAGCGTCAACGAGGGCGGCCCCTACATCGAGCTTCCGGGGGATGGACAACTCGTCCCGGCCGACGGCAAGACGTCCGTCGAGTTCGCGGACGTCGTCTACTTCGACCTCGCCCTCGACTACCGGGGCGCCACCCGTATCGCGCTCTCCGCGAGCGAGGACACCTCCGAGCGCGCCGTCGCCGAAGCCGTCGGCCTGTTCCAGAAGCTCGGCAAGGAGGTCAGCGTCATCGGTGACGTGCCGGGCATGATCGTCGCCCGTACCGTCGCGATGCTCATCGACCTCGCCGCCGACGCCGTAGCCAAGGGCGTCGCCACGGCCGAGGACATCGACACCGCGATGCGGCTCGGCGTCAACTACCCGCTGGGACCGGTCGAATGGAACCGGCGCCTCGGCCAGGACTGGGCGTACGACCTGCTCTCGGCGCTCCACGAGCGCTGCCCCACCGGCCGCTACGCGCCCTCGCTCGCGCTCTACCGGCAGGCGTACGCGGGCGACGAGGAGACGGGCTCATGACGACCGCCAAGCGCGACACCTACACGCCCGAGACCCTCCTGACGGTCGCGGTCAGGATCTTCAACGAGCGCGGCTACGACGGCACGTCGATGGAGCACCTGTCCAAGGCGGCCGGGATCTCCAAGTCGTCGATCTACCACCATGTCGCCGGCAAGGAGGAGCTCCTTCGCCGGGCCGTGAGCCGCGCCATCGACGGACTCTTCGGCGTCCTGGACGAGCCGGGCGCCCAGCGCGGCCGCTCCATTGAGCGGGTCGAGTACGTCACACGGCGTACCGTCGAAGTCCTGACGGCCGAACTGCCCTACGTCACCCTGCTGTTGCGCGTCCGCGGCAACACCAAGACGGAACGCTGGGCGATGGAGCGCCGCAGGGAGTTCGACCAGCGCGTCGCCGACCTGCTCAAGGCGGCCGTCGCCGACGGTGACCTCCGCGCCGACCTGGACATTCGGCTGGCGACCCGGCTGCTCTTCGGCATGGTCAACTCGCTGGTCGAGTGGTACCGGCCGCAGCGCGAGGGCGAGGTGGACGGGGACCAGGTGGCCGACACGGTGGTCAGGATGGCGTTCGAGGGGTTGCGGACCGGCCATTGAGTCCCGAGGCCGTTGACTGGGGCACCGAAGCGGATCAGCATCCACGGACATGGCTGCCTCGCGAACTCCTGCGCCCGTTGTGTCCCGCTGCGCCGTGGTGCTGCTCGCGGGACTGACGCTGGCCGGATGCAGCGCACGGGGCGGCGCGGACGGCGGGGCGAGCACGGCGCCCGGGGCGACGGCGGCCGTCAAGAAGGCCGCCGCCCAGCCCGGCGGACGGACGGCGCCCGTCAAGGGCGACACCTTCGGCTGCCTGACCCCCGAGCAGGCCGCGACGGATTCGATCGTCTTCACGAGCGCCACGGGATCGCCCACTGGCGGCTTTCTGACCGGACGTGGCAACACCGGGATCGTTCTCGCTCATCAGTCCGGCGGGAGCGTCTGCGAGTGGAAGGACCGGGCCCTTCAGCTCGGCAAGGACGGCTTCCGGGTGCTCGCCGTCAACAGCACGACCGGTGACCAGGCCGCCGAGATCGAGGGCGCGGCCACCGTGCTGCGCCGCGAGGGCGCCTGGAAGCTGCTCCTCATGGGCGCGTCCCAGGGCGGCGCCGCCACGCTCCAGGCGGCCGCCCGCATGCCGCTGAAGCCCGACGCGCTGGTCGCGCTGTCCGCCCCGTCCGCGCCCGGCCCGCCCGGTACGTCCGGTACATCCGGACCGGTGGACGCGCGGGCCGCCGCCGAGGCGCTCGCCGTGCCGGTGCTCTACCTGGCCGGCGGCCGGGACGGCGCCTCCGTGACGGCCGCGCGCGAGCTGAGCGCGGCCGGCACCAAGGCGCCGGAGAACCGCCTGGTCACGGTCGCGGGCTCCGACCGGCGCGGCGTGGGCCTGCTGAGCGCCCCCGACACCTGGGAGACCGTGGTCGCCTTCCTGAAGAAGTACTGCACCTGAGCGGTGCGCGACCCGGAACGCCTCGCGCACCGGGCCGCGCGGCACCCGTCTACACGGGGTCCAGGTCCGTCTCCTCGAACACCAGCAGCGTGCGGGTGGAGAGCACTTCCGGGATGGACTGGATCCGCGTGAGGACCAGCTCGCGCAGGGCCCGGTTGTCGGGGGTGTGCACCAGGAGCAGCACGTCGAAGTCCCCGCTCACCAGGGCGATATGAGCGGCGCCCGGCAGCAGTTTGAGCTGCTCGCGCACGGTTCGCCATGAGTTCTGAACGATTTTGAGCGTGATGTACGCGGCGGCCCCCTGCCCCGCCCGCTCGTGGTCGACGCGCGCGGTGAAGCCGCGGATCACGCTGTCCTCGACGAGCCGGTTGATCCGCGCGTAGGCGTTGGCGCGCGAGACGTGCACCCGCTCGGCCACGGACCGTATCGAGGCCCTGCCGTCCGTCTGGAGGATCCGCAGGATGTCGTGGTCGATCTCGTCCAGCGGGCGCGGTGGCACCGGCCGTGCGTCGCCGGTGGCCATTTGTTCAGCTGCCATG
Organism: Streptomyces sp. NBC_00083; assembly: GCF_026343295.1. Lineage (GTDB taxonomy): Bacteria > Actinomycetota > Actinomycetes > Streptomycetales > Streptomycetaceae > Streptomyces. Next base: position 360,592 of record NZ_JAPELY010000005.1, on the reverse strand, counting down.
TCCCCCCGCCTTCCTGTTGTGGACGACCTGTTCCCATCTCAGGCTGTGGAGAACCGTTTGTCCACAGGCTGAAGGCGCCTGTAGCCAAAATGCGTCCACGACCGAACAATCGGTAGGTGAGGGGCGTCACAGTCGCGCCCCGTCCTGGATGTCCGCTCCGCACAAGGAGGTGCATTGGCATGACGGTCCAAGAGCTCCCCGGTGCCGCCGCATACCGGCCGGCCCCTCCACCCGCCTGGAGGCGCCGCACCGACCCCGCCCCGCTTCTGCCCGACCCCGAGCCCTTCCGGGTCCTGGGCACGGGTGCCGAGCTCGACCGCGCGCTGATGCTGAAGCTGTACGCGGAGCTGGTCCGAGGCCGCCGCTACAACGCGCAGGCCACCGCCCTCACCAAGCAGGGCCGCCTCGCCGTGTACCCCTCGTCGACCGGGCAGGAGGCGTGCGAGGTCGCCGCCGCCCTCGCCCTCGAAGAGCGCGACTGGCTGTTCCCGAGCTACCGCGACACCCTCGCCGCCGTCGCCCGCGGCCTGGACCCCATGCAGGCCCTGACGCTGCTGCGCGGCGACTGGCACACCGGCTACGACCCGCGCGAGCACCGCATCGCGCCGCTGTGCACCCCGCTCGCCACCCAGCTCCCGCACGCGGTGGGCCTCGCCCACGCGGCCCGCCTCAAGGGCGACGACGTGGTGGCGCTCGCCCTGGTCGGCGACGGCGGCACCAGCGAAGGCGACTTCCACGAGGCGCTGAACTTCGCGGCCGTGTGGCAGGCGCCGGTCGTCTTCCTGGTCCAGAACAACGGCTTCGCGATCTCCGTGCCGCTCGCCAAGCAGACCGCGGCCCCCTCCCTCGCCCACAAGGCCGTGGGCTACGGCATGCCGGGCCGCCTGGTCGACGGCAACGACGCGCCCGCCGTGCACCAGGTGCTCTCCGAGGCCGTCGCCCGCGCCCGGCGCGGCGGCGGACCCACCCTGATCGAGGCGGTCACGTACCGGATGGAGGCGCACACCAACGCCGACGACGCGACGCGCTACCGGGGCTCCGCCGAGGTCGACGCCTGGCGCGAGCACGACCCGATCCGCATCCTGGAGGGCGAGCTGACCGCCCGCGGCATCCTCGACGAGGACGGCATCCGCGCCGCCGCCGAGGCCGCCGAAGCCATGGCCGCCGCCCTGCGCGAGCAGATGAACGCCGAGCCGGTCCTCGACCCCATGGATCTCTTCACCGAGGTGTACGCCGAGCAGAACGGCCAACTGCGCGAGCAGGCGGCCCAGTTGCGCGCCGAGCTGGAAGCCGAGGCCCGCTGATGGCCACCGTCACCGACCGCGCCAACGGCCGGCAGGCCGCGAAGAAACCGGCCACCATGGCGCAGGCGCTCCAGCGCGCGATGCGCGACGCCATGGCCGAGGACCCCACGGTGCACGTCCTCGGTGAGGACGTCGGCACCCTGGGCGGTGTCTTCCGGGTCACCGACGGGCTCGCCAAGGAGTTCGGCGAGGACCGCTGCACCGACACCCCGCTCGCCGAGGCCGGGATCCTCGGCACGGCCGTCGGCATGGCGATGTACGGGCTGCGGCCGGTCGTCGAGATGCAGTTCGACGCCTTCGCCTACCCGGCGTTCGAGCAGCTCATCAGCCACGTCTCCAAGATGCGCAACCGCACCCGCGGCGCGATGACGATGCCTCTCGTGGTGCGGGTGCCCTACGGCGGCGGCATCGGCGGCGTGGAGCACCACAGCGATTCCAGCGAGGCCTACTACATGGCCACGCCCGGCCTCCAGGTCGTCACCCCCTCCACCGTGGAGGACGCGTACGGGATGCTGCGCGCGGCCATCGCGTCGGACGACCCGGTCGTCTTCCTCGAACCCAAGCGGCTGTACTGGTCGAAGTCCGACTGGTCCCCCGAGGACCCGGCGCCGGTCGAGCCCATCGGCAAGGCCGTCGTGCGCCGCTCCGGCACGAGCGCCACGCTCATCACCTACGGGCCGTCCATGCCGGTGTGCCTGGAGGCGGCCGAGGCGGCCCGCGAGGAGGGCTGGGACCTCGAAGTCGTCGACCTGCGCTCGCTGGTCCCGTTCGACGACGAGACGGTGTGCGCGTCGGTACGCCGCACCGGGCGCGCCGTCGTCGTCCACGAGTCGACCGGGTTCGGCGGCCCCGGCGGCGAGATAGCGGCCCGGGTCACCGAGCGCTGCTTCCACCACCTGGAGGCGCCCGTGCTGCGGGTCGCCGGGTTCGACATCCCGTATCCGCCGCCCATGCTGGAGAAGCACCACCTGCCCGGCGTCGACCGGGTGCTCGACGCGGTGGCACGGCTGCAGTGGGAGGCGGGGCGCTGATGCCGAAGGTCCTGGAGTTCAAGCTGCCCGACCTCGGGGAGGGGCTCACCGAGGCGGAGATCGTGCGCTGGCTCGTCGCGGTCGGCGACGTGGTGGCCGTGGACCAGCCGGTGGTCGAGGTGGAGACCGCCAAGGCGATGGTCGAGGTGCCCTGCCCCTACGGGGGAGTGGTCACCGCCCGCTTCGGCGAGGAGGGCGCCGAACTGCCCGTCGGCGCGCCCCTGTTGACCGTGGCGGTCGGGCCCCCGCAGGCGGCGGAGGCCGCCGGGGACCGGGCGGTGGAGAGCCGGGTGCGGGAGGCCGCCGCGGGCCCCTCCGAGCACTCGGAGGGTTCGGGCAACGTCCTGGTCGGCTACGGGACGGGGGCGGCCACCGCCCGCCGCCGCGGCCGGATCAGGCCCGCCGTGCCGTTCGCGGCCCCGGCCCCCGTCGGCGCGGCCGGCCCGGCCCCTGTCGCGGCTCCGGCAGCGGCCGTGGCGTCGGCGCCCGCCGGGGCGCCGGGACCCGTGCCGGTCATCTCGCCCCTCGTACGCCGCCTGGCCCGCGAACACGGCCTCGATCTGCGGGCGTTGCAGGGCACGGGCCCCGACGGCCTCATCCTGCGCGCCGACGTCGAGTCGGCCATGAAGGCCCCCGCGGCCCCGGCGCCCGCACCCGCCCTGACGACCGGCTCCGCCGCCTCCGGGCGCGCCGCCTCGACCGCCGTCGGTGAGCGGATCGCGCTGCGCGGCATCCGCGGAGCGGTCGCCGACAAGCTCAGCCGCAGCCGCACCGAAATCCCCGACGCCACCTGCTGGGTGGACGCCGACGCGACCGAGCTGATGGCGGCGCGCGCCGCCATGAACGCGGCCGGCGGCCCCAAGGTGTCCGTGCTCGCGCTGCTCGCCCGGATCTGTACGGCGGCCCTCGCCCGGTTCCCCGAGCTCAACTCGACGGTCGATCTGGCGGCCCGCGAGATCGTGCGGCTGCCCGAGGTGCACCTGGGCTTCGCCGCCCAGACCGAGCGCGGCCTGGTCGTGCCGGTGGTCCGTGACGCCCACACCCGGAGCGTCGACTCGCTCGGGGCCGAACTCGCCCGTCTCACCGAGGCGTCCCGCACGGGCACGCTGACCCCGGGCGAGCTGACCGGGGGCACCTTCACCCTCAACAACTACGGCGTCTTCGGGGTCGACGGCTCCACGCCGATCATCAACCACCCCGAGGCCGCGATGCTGGGCGTCGGCCGCATCATCCCCAAGCCGTGGGTGTACGAGGGTGAGCTCGCCGTCCGCCAGGTCGTGCAGCTCTCCCTCACCTTCGACCACCGGGTGTGCGACGGCGGCACCGCGGGCGGTTTCCTGCGCCACGTCGCGGACTGTGTGGAACACCCGGCGGTGCTCCTGCGCTCCTTGTGACCGACGGCCCCGTCAACTCGGGACGTTCACGGGGGTAACGGTGATCGACCGGCGGCTCATACTCGGGAGATGACCGCGTATGACGCCGCCGGGGCCGCGCAGCACTCCGCGAGCCCCGCTCAGGACTCCGCAGGCTCCACGCAGGACACCGCGGACACGGGCCCCGCCACCGGCGGCCCGCAGCCCGGCACCGCAGGCCCCGCCTACGACGCCGTGGTGCTCGCCGGGGGCGCCGCCAAGCGGCTCGGCGGCGCCGACAAACCGGGGCTCAGCGTGGGCGGCCGGTCCCTGCTCGACCGGGTGCTCTCCGCCTGCGCCGACGCCGCCACCACCGTCGTGGTGAGCGAACCGCGCGCGACCGCGCGCCCGGTGACCTGGGCCCAGGAGGAACCGGCCGGCGGCGGCCCGCTGGCCGCACTCGACGCCGGCGTACGGCACACATCGGCCGGGAGCGTGCTCGTGCTCTCGGCCGATCTGCCGTTCCTCGGCGCGCCGACCGTGCGGGCGCTCCTCGCCGAAGTGCGCCGCACCGGCCGTGACGGCGCGCTCTGCACCGACGCCGACGGCCGCGACCAGCCGCTGGTCGCCGTCTACCGCGCCGAACCGCTCCGCCGCGAACTGGCGTCGATCGCCGCCGAGCACGGTTCGCTCACCGGGCTCCCGCTGCGGCGGCTCACCCGCGCGCTCGACCTCACCCGCGTGACCGCGGACCCCCTCGCCTCGTTCGACTGCGACACCTGGGAGGACCTCGCCGCCGCGCGCGCCAGGATCAGGGACCATGGGGGCGTGCTGGACGAATGGATCACCGCAGTCAAGGACGAACTCGGCATCGAACTGGACGTCGACACCGGCGTCCTGCTCGACCTGGCAAGGGACGCCGCCCACGGCGTGGCCCGGCCCGCCGCCCCCCTCACCACCTTCCTGGTGGGCTACGCGGCCGCGAAGGCGGGAGGCGAGGGCAAGGACGTGGTGGACGCGGCACGCAAGGCGGCCGCGCTCGCCAACCGCTGGGCGGCCGAGGCCGAGGCCGCCGACGGCCCCACGAACGACGCCGGATGACCGCCCGGACCCCGGCGGCGGACGACGGGTCCGACGAGGCCCTCGCCCTGCTGCGCGACGCGGACCGCACCGCCCCGCGCCGCGCGAGCGAGCCCGCCGCCCGGCCCCGGCCGGAGCCCTCCGCGGCCGGCGCGCCCCACCGCCGCGCCTCCCCCTGGGACGACGCACGGGCCGTGGCCGCTCGTGCCGGCCGTTCCGCGCCGCCGCGCGCCCATCGCGTCCCGCTGGACCAGGCGCTGGGCGAGACCCTCACCGAGCCGCTGACCGCACTCACCGACCTGCCCTCCTTCGACACCTCCGCCATGGACGGCTGGGCGGTCGCGGGGCCTGGGCCCTGGGCCGTGCAGGACGGCGGGGTCCTCGCCGGACACGCGGCGCCCGCCCCGCTCGCCGACGGGGAGGCGGTACGCATCGCCACCGGCGCCCGCATCCCGTCGGGCGCCACCGCGGTGATCCGCAGCGAACACGCCCGCTTCGACGAAGCCCGCACCCTGCTCCAGGCCGACCGCGTGGTGCTGCACGGCCAGGACATCCGCCCGCGCGGCCAGGAGTGCCGCTCGGGAGACGTCCTGCTGCCCGCCGGCGCGCTGGTCACCCCTGCGGTGCTCGGCCTCGCCGCGGCGGCCGGATACGACGATCTGGCCACCGTGCCGAGGCCCCGCGTCGAGGTGCTCGTGCTCGGCGACGAGCTGCTCACCCAGGGCCTCCCCCACGACGGCCTGATCCGCGACGCACTCGGCCCGATGCTCGGGTTCTGGCTCCGGGCGCTCGGCGCCGACGTGATCGCCACCCGCCGGCTGAAGGACGACGCGGGCGCGCTGCTCGGCGCGGTCACCGGCTCCTCGGCCGACCTCGTCATCACGACGGGCGGCACCGCGTCCGGGCCGGTCGACCATGTCCACCCCGTCCTGCACAAGGCCGGTGCCGAGCTTCTTGTCGACGGGGTCGCCGTGCGACCGGGGCACCCGATGCTGCTCGCGCAGATCGGCGTGGGCAAGCATCTGGTCGGGCTGCCCGGCAATCCGCTCGCCGCGGTCTCCGGGCTCCTGACCCTCGCCGAGCCGCTGCTGCGTGAACTCGCGCACCGGGCCCGCCCGATGACGTACACCGCGCCGCTCCGCAACGAGGTGCAGGGGCACCCGCACGACACCCGGCTCGTCCCGGTGGTGCACCGCGCCGACCGGGTCCTGCCGCTGCACTACAACGGGCCGGCCATGCTGCGCGGGGTCGCGGCGGCCGACGGGCTCGCGGTGGTGCCGCCCGGCGGCGCACGAGCGGGCCAGGAGGTGGAGATCCTCGATCTGCCGTGGGCCCACACCGGCTCCGGCGACGGATGTTTCACGTGAAACTGCCCGGCCACGACGCGATGGCACGACAGGCGGGCGAACACCTCATCACCCGGCGGGTGCAGCTGCCCCGCCGGATCGTCGACCGGCCCCTGCGGCAGGTCGCGAAGCGGCTGCTCATGGCGCTCGGGGTGCTGATACTGACGACGCTCATCGTCTGGATCGACCGCGGCGGCTACCACGACAACGCCAACGGCAAGGTCGACTTCCTCGACGCCGTCTACTACGCCACCGTCACCCTCTCCACGACGGGCTACGGCGACATCGTGCCCTACAGCGACAGCGCGCGGCTCACCAACATCCTGCTGGTCACACCGTTGCGCGTGCTGTTCCTGATCATCCTCGTCGGAACCACCCTCGAAGTCCTCACCGAACGGACCCGCGAGGAGTGGCGGCTCAACCGCTGGAAGGCCCAGTTGCGAGAACACACCGTCGTCATCGGCTTCGGGACGAAGGGCCGGTCGGCGATCCAGACCCTCTGCGCGAGGGGCCTGAAAAAGGACCAGGTCGTCGTCGTCGACCCGAGCGCGAAGGTGATCGAGACCGCCAACGCCGAGGGATTCGCCGGCGTCCTCGGCGACGCCACCCGCAGCGATGTGCTGTTGCGCGCCGAGGTGCAGAGGGCCCGCCAGATCGTCATCGCCACCCAGCGCGACGACACCGCGGTCCTCGTGACACTGACGGCCCGCCAGCTCAACCGCGGCGCCAAGATCGTCGCGGCGGTACGCGAGGAGGAGAACGCGCCGCTCCTGCGGCAGTCCGGCGCGGACGCGGTGATCACCAGCGCCAGCGCCGCCGGCCGCCTCCTCGGCCTGTCCGTGCTCAGCCCGAGCGCCGGCACCGTGATGGAGGACCTGATCCAGCAGGGCAGCGGGCTCGACATGGTGGAGCGTCCGGTACGCAAGAGCGAGGTCGGACGCGGTGTGCGCGACACCGAGGACCTGGTGGTCAGCGTGGTGCGCGGCCACCGGCTGCTGGCGTACGACGACGCCAGGGCGAGCCCCCTGCAGCTGACGGACCGGCTCATCACGATCGTACGAGCCAGTGGGCCGGTGGAGGGCCGGCCGGAGTAGCGTCGCAGACATGTATGCGATCACGATTCCTGAGCCGGGCGGTCCCGAGGCGCTCATCTGGGCCGAGGTCCCCGATCCCGTACCGGGCGAGGGCGAGGTCCTCGTCGAGGTGGCCGCCGCCGCCGTCAACCGTGCCGACGTGCTCCAGCGGCAGGGCTTCTACAACCCGCCGCCCGGCGCGTCTCCCTACCCGGGCCTGGAGTGCTCGGGGCGGATCACCGCGCTGGGCCCCGGGGTGTCCGGGTGGAGCGTCGGCGACGAGGTGTGCGCCCTGCTGAGCGGCGGCGGTTACGCCCAGCGCGTGGCCGTACCGACCGGGCAGCTGCTGCCGGTGCCCGAGGGGGTGGGGCTGGTCGAGGCGGCCGCTCTGCCCGAGGTCGTCTGCACCGTATGGTCCAACGTGTTCATGGTGTCTCACCTGCGGCCCGGTGAGACGCTCCTGGTGCACGGCGGATCGAGCGGCATCGGCACGATGGCGATCCAGCTCGGCAAGGCGATCGGCGCCAAGGTCGCGGTCACGGCGGGCGGCCGGGCCAAGCTGGAGCGCTGTGCGGAACTCGGCGCCGACATCCTGATCGACTACCGCGAACAGGACTTCGTGGACGAGGTGTTGAAGGCCACCGACGGCATCGGCGCCGACGTCATCCTCGACATCATGGGCGCGAAGTACCTGGAACGGAACGTACGGGCACTCGCCGTCAACGGCCGGCTCGCGGTGATCGGGCTCCAAGGCGGTGCCAAGGGCGAGCTGAACCTGGGCGCACTGCTCACCAAGCGGGCCGCGGTCACCGCCACCTCGCTGCGCGGCCGGCCGGCCTCGGAGAAGGCGGCGATCGTGGCGGCGGTGCGGGAACACGTGTGGCCGCTCATCGCCGGAGGCGGCGTACGGCCCGTGGTGGACCGGACGGTGCCGCTGGCCGACGCCGCCGAGGGCCACCGGGTACTCGAATCCTCCCAGCACATCGGCAAGATCCTGCTGACTGCCTGACGCGCGAGACGGCACGAGGGCGGGCACGCGGGGGCGGGACGCGAGAAAGGGGGCGCCGGACGGCGTCCCCTTTCACCATGGTTCATGCGTTCCCCGCGGCTCACGTGCTCGCCGCGGCGGGCCGGACCCGGTGCTGCTTACAGGTACGGACCCGAGCGGGCTCCCGCGTGCGGGCCGCCCTCGTCGTCCTCGTCGTGCGACACACCGGGCGGCAGCGCGCGGCGCATCTGCTCCAACTGGGCGCGCGCCGCCATCTGCTGGGCGAAGAGCGCCGTCTGGATGCCGTGGAAGAGCCCTTCGAGCCAGCCCACCAACTGAGCCTGCGCGATGCGCAGTTCGGCCTCCGAGGGGATCGCCTCTTCCGTGAAGGGAAGGGAGAGGCGCTCCAGCTCCTCGACCAGTTCCGGCGCGAGGCCGTCTTCCAGTTCCTTCACGGACGAGGCGTGAATGTCCTTCAGACGCACACGGCTCGCCTCGTCGAGAGGAGCCGCGCGGACTTCCTCAAGAAGCTGCTTGATCATGCTGCCGATCCGCATGACCTTCGCGGGTTGTTCGACCATCTCCGTCACCGGGACCTCGCGGGACTCGTCGTCTCCACCGCCGATGGCCATGCCGTCCTGGCCTACGACCAGGATGTGGGGGCTCTCCGGCGACTTATCGTTCCTCGGCATCTCCATGCCGCCCATTCTCTCGCACACGTGCCTCACATCCCGTTGTGCCCCCGGGAAGCGGTGATCCACCGCCGGGGAGGTGTCGATTCCGGCCGAAGCGGCCGTGTTTCACGTGAAACACGGCCGCTTCGCCGGTCTTCGTGTTCAGGTCGCCCGGCATCCGGGTCAGGGCCGCCGGAGCCGCAGCGCCAGGAATCCGAGGCCCAGGCCGGTCAGCGCGAGGCCCGCCCCCAGGGACATGACGTGGAACCGCAGATCGGAGTCGCCGGTGGTGAGCGCCTGGGGTGTCTGATGGTGCCGGGGATGAGTGCGCGCCGGGGGGTCCCTGGGGGCGGGCGTCGGCGGTGGTGCCGGCTGAGAGGGCTCCGGGGCGGGGATCCGCGCGGGCGCCTGCGGGCTCGTGTCCTGCAGGGCCGGGACCGTCTCGTCGGAGAAGTCCGAGACGGCGGGGTACTGGGTGTCGACGCGGCCCGGCCGTATCCGGCCGACGCCGGCCCGGCTGCCCGCGAGGTGCTGGTTGCCATCGGCCACTTGGGACGGACTCACCCCCGACGCCGAGGCCGAGGGCGACGGCCCGGCCGGGCCGGACGGGCTCGTGGAGGCGGTGGGTGTCGGGTCGCCGACGGCGACCGCGAGGGGCAGGGGCGTCAGGAGCAGCGCTCCCGTCAGTGAAACGGCCGCGGTGAGCGACCGGACCCCTGGAGCCATGGCGGGGCCCCTTCCCGTACGAATGCGCAGGATCGCCTGAGGTGGCCGAATCAGCGTCACACGGGGCGAGTTGCGCGGCATCCCGGGAGCCGGCCGGCCTGCGCCGAATGGACGGGTGGCCCGGACCCTTCCCGCTGCGCGAGGCACGTCGCGCGCGACGAAAAAGGGGCTCTCGACGCACGGAGGCCCGGCACCAGGGGTGCCGGGCCTCCGAACGGATCAGCGGTGTGTGTTCACTGACTGGGCGGGTTGCCCGACGAGATCTGCAGCGTGAACTGCGCGTTCTTCTTGTCCACGTCGACGCCTGCGGCGGGGAACTGCGTGACCACCACGTCCTGGCCCCACTGGCCGTCGTCGATGGTCTCCGTGTTGACCTTCCAGCCGGCGGCCTGGATGCAGGACTTCACCGACAGGATGTCCTTGTACGAGAAGTCGGGTGCCTGCACCTTGCCCGGGTCGAGGGTGGAGGTCTGCGGCGAGGTGCACTTCTCGGTGTCCATCTTGCGGTCGCGCTCGGGGCCCTTGTGGCCGGCCGCCGCCGAGGTGCTGGCCTTGGCGTCGCCGCCCCCGGTCGCGTCGCCCTTGTTCAGGGTCAGCGCCGTGATCAGACCGCCGACCGCGAGGAGCGCCACTGCCACGGCGCCCACGATCACGCCGGTGTTCCGCTTGCCGCCGCCGGACGCGGGGGCCGCGGTCTGGGCCGGGGACATCGTGTAGGGCGGCGGGGTGTGGGACGCCATCGGCGCGTGCTGCTGCGGGTATCCGTACGACGGCTGGGCCATCGGCGTCGGCGCCGGGGTGGGCGGACCGTAGGGGCCCGACTGGTACGGCGTCTGCACGCTGCCCTGCGGGCCGGGAGCGGCCCCCGGGTCGAGCGGCGGGAAGACCGTCGAGCCGACACCGGCGCCGCTGACCGGCGGGGCGCCGCCGGTGATGACCGGGGCCGCGCCCATCTGTCCCGCGGAGGCGATCCGGTGGATCTCGTCGTGCATGACCTGGGCGCTCGGGAAGCGCTCGTTCGGGTTCTTCTTCAAGGCGCGGGCCACCAGCGCGTCCACGGCCGGCGTGATCGACCGGTTGACGGAGGACGGGGCGACCGGCTCCTCCTGGACGTGTGCGTACGCGATCGCCAGCGGCGAGTCCGCGTCGAAGGGGATGCGGCCCGTCAGGAGCTGGAAGAGCATGATGCCGACCGAGTACAGGTCGGAGCGGGCGTCCACACCGCGGCCGAGGGCCTGCTCGGGCGAGAGGTACTGGGGGGTGCCGACGACCATGCCGGTCTGGGTCATGGAGGTGACGCCGGACTGCATGGCGCGGGCGATGCCGAAGTCCATCACCTTGACGATGCCGCGCTTGGTCATCATCACGTTGCCCGGCTTGATGTCCCGGTGGACCAGGCCCATCTCGTGGCTGACCTCAAGGGCGGCCAGTACGTCGGCGGTCACCTTGAGGGCCTTGTCGGCGGGCATGGCGCCGTGCTGCTGGATGTCGCGCTGCAGCGTCGAGCCGAGCGGCTCGCCCTCCACGTACTCCATGACGATGTACGGCATGACGCCGTCGCCGCCCGGGGAGCCGTTGAACATCACCGTGTCCTCACCCGTGTCGAAGACGGAGACGATGTTGGTGTGCTGCAGCTTGGCGACCGCCTGGGCCTCGCGGCGGAAGCGCTCGCGGAACGACTGCTCCCGGCCGAGCTCGGTGTGCAGGGTCTTGATGGCGACCTGGCGGTCGAGGGCGGAGTCGTACGCGAGGTACACCGACGCCATTCCGCCTTCGCCCAGGAGGTCGCGCAGCTGGTAGCGCCCGCCCGCGATGGAACCGCCCGCATAGCGGCCGTGTGCGCCGTCCTGGCTCATGACTGTGCATCCCCCTTGGCGCGGTGGCCAGTGCTGATCCTCGATTTTTCAGGCCAAGTCTGCCCGAGGGGTGGGTGACGTCAAGCCGGGTGCCCGTTCCGTGACCGTACGCACGGGAAGAGACTCGCAAGCGTTACAGGAATGGCATGGAAACCGTACGAGATGTGCATGGGTACACGCGGAACCGATTGGACGGCCGGTCCATCCCGGACCGGCGCCCCCCGCCAACGCTGTAGCGTGCACTACTGCACAACCAGCGGATGAGCACGACAGAAGACCGTAAGGGAAGACCGCGGACGCGGCCAGATACGACGGCGAGGACTGATGGCACCCGAACCCGACGGAAACGGCGCCGGGATGGCCGATGGGCAGGACCACGAGTCGTGGGTCGGCGGTCTCGTCGGCGACGGCCGGTACCGCCTCACCCACCGGCTGGGGCGCGGCGGCATGGCCGAGGTGTTCGCCGCCGAGGACGTGCGTCTGGGCCGCACCGTCGCCGTGAAACTGCTCCGTGCCGATCTCGCCGAGGACCCGGTGTCCAAGGCGCGCTTCACGCGTGAGGCGCAGTCGGTGGCCGGGCTCAACCACCACGCGGTGGTGGCGGTCTACGACTCCGGCGAGGACTTCGTGGGCGGCCAGACCGTCCCGTACATCGTGATGGAGCTCGTCGAGGGGCGCACCATCCGCGACCTCCTGGTCGACGCGGACGCGCCGCCGCCCGAGCAGGCGCTGATCATCGTCGCGGGCGTGCTCGAAGCGCTCGCCTACTCGCACCAGCACGGCATCGTGCACCGTGACATCAAGCCGGCCAACGTGATCATCACCGACACCGGTGCGGTCAAGGTGATGGACTTCGGCATCGCGCGCGCCCTGCACGGCGCGCAGTCGACGATGACGCAGACCGGCATGGTCATGGGCACCCCGCAGTACCTCTCGCCCGAGCAGGCGCTCGGCAAGGCCGTCGACCACCGCTCCGACCTGTACGCGACCGGCTGTCTGCTGTACGAACTCCTGGCGCAGCGGCCCCCGTTCGTCGGCGAGACACCGTTGTCGGTGGTCTACCAGCACGTCCAGGACATGCCGGTGCCGCCGTCGCAGGTGGCGCATGTCGCGCCGCCGGAACTCGACGGTCTCGTCATGCGTTCTCTCGCCAAGGACCCGGACGACCGTTTCCAGTCCGCCGAGGAGATGCGCGGCCTGGTCCAGTACGGGCTGCAGATGCTCCAGGCGCAGGGCGGCCACACCGGTACCTGGAACACCGGTCCGGTCGAGATGATGCACGAGAACGCCCGCACCCCGGCGATGGGCACCGCGGGCGCGACCGCCGCCATGGGGCACCCCGTGCACGGGGACACCTCGCAGTTCGGCGGCCCGATCCTGCCGCCGTCCAACCCGGACGACGGCGGATACGACGGCTACGGCCACGGCGCCCAGAAGAAGTCCGGCTCCGGCAAGATGGTGCTCTTCGTGGTGCTCGCCATCGTCGCGATCGCCGCGGGCGTCGCCTTCGCGCTCCAGGCCACGCAGAACTCGGGCGGAAGCTCGGGCGGCAGCGGCGGAACGACCTCGAACTCCCCGAAGACCTCGCCGTCGGTCTCCGCGTCGGACACCCCGTCGACGCCGGACACCCCGGGCACCAGCACGGGCCAGTCGTACAGCAGCAGCACGAACGGCAACGGCGAGTCTCCGTCGCGCCACCGCTCGCGCTCCGCGTCGCCGTCCCCGAGCAAGTCCCAGTCGTCGCACTCGCCGGGCACGGACCAGGGCACGACGTCGGGAACGAGCCAGGGCACGGACACCGAGGGCACGACCTCCGGGAACGAAGGCACCACCTCCGGAAACGAGGGCACGTCGAGCGGCAACACCGGGACGTCGTCCGGGAACACGGGCGCCTCGACGGGCACCAGCGCCGGCAATACGGGTACGTCCAGCGGCAATACGGGGACGTCGGCGGGGAACGCCGGGACCATCCAGGGCGGTGCCAACGCGGGCGCCAACGCCGGTCCCGGCGGCACCAAGCCGAGCCCCTGACCGGAGACGCGCCCCTCACCCCGCGAAGGCCTCGCACACCGCCTCGTACTCGCGGGTCCACCAGACCGCCAGGGCCGATGCCGCAGGAAACTGCGGGTCGGCCCTTCGGTCGTGCAGCTGGTAGCGCCAGCGCAGGATCCAGAAGTCGTTGAGCCGCTCCCACCACACCCGGTGCACGGCGGCCGCCAGCTCCTCCGCGTCGGCCCCGGCGGCCCGCCGGTAGGCGCGCGCGTACGCCCGCACCTTGGCCAGCTCCAGCCGGCCCGAGGGGCGGACGAAGAAGATCACCGCGGCCCGTACCGCTTCCTCGGCGCGCGGCTGGACGCCGAGCCGGTCCCAGTCGACGATCGCGGCGGGCTCCGCCGAGCGGCCCTCGCCGCGGTACAGCAGGTTCAGCGGATGGAAGTCGCCGTGCACCCAGGCGCCGGTCGCGGGGGCGGCGGGGCGGCGGTGGGCGTGCTCGCCGAGCAGCACCCGCCGCTCCAGGAGACGGTGTTCGGCCAGCTCGTCGAAGCTGTCCCGGGGCCGGTGCCTGCGGGCCCGCGCGACCAGGTCGTCGATGAGCGCGAGGCTGTCCGCCGGATCGGCGCTGTGGTGCTCGCCCTGCGGTACGTCGGGCTCCATGACCTGGGCCAGGCTGGTGTGCACGAGTCCGAGGAGCGCGCCGAGGCGGCGGGATTCCACGGTGCACAGCTGGGCGCCGTCGCGGTGGCGGCCGTGCACCCAGGGGTGCAGGGCGTAGCAGTGGCCGCCGATGACCGCGACGGTGTCGCCGTGGGCATCCGGTACGGGCGGGGCGACGGGCACGCCGAGGGCCTGGAGGCGTTCGGTGGCGCGGTGCTGGCGGGCGATGGCCTCGTGGTCGCCGTCGAGGTGGTGCTTGAGGAAGTAGTCGCCGCGGGTGGTGGCGAGGCGGTAGCCGCGGTTCAGGAGGCCCTGGGCGACCCGTTCGCAGGAGAGCGGCTCTCCGGGGGAGTCGTAGCGGCGCAGCAGATCGCCCACGGGTGGAGTTGCATATGAGCGCGGCACTCGTCAGATGTTAGATCACGCAGCGTGTTTGAGTTGGCGCTCTGTGGAGTAGTCCAGCGAATGAACCGTCACGAACTGGGGTTCGATGCGCATGTAGACCGGGTCGAAGGGCTCGCCGTCGACCTCGCGGGGCGCGGCGCCGAACAGCTCCAGCTCCTGTGCGGTCGGCTCGAAGGGCTCCGCGGTCCCGGTGAACTGCACCGACCACACGTGGTCCGCGCCCGAGCTGAGGTTGTCCGCGCCGTAGGCGACCACGCTGCCCAGGCAGGCGTGGTGGTAGCCGAGGCCCGCGTGCAGCCGCAGCAGCACCCGGCCGTCGACCACGACATGGCGGGCCGGCGCGACGAACGGCAGGGCACGCATGCTGGTGGCCACGCGGCCGTACGGAACACGGCCGAGCAGCTCGATGGCGTGGGCTTCCTCGTCGAAGGACATGCCCCCTACTTTTGCGGTCCGCGGGAGCCGGGGGAAGAGCTGGGGGCCCCGTGCGGCCGGGCCGTAGGTCCTTGAACGGCCGCGGGGGCCGGTGTCCGGGCCCCTGCGGACCCGGCGCGTCCGTGCTGCCTCAGTGCTGCCTCAGTGCTGTTTCTCCGCCTGGATCCGGGCCACGTACGCGGCGGCCTGGGAGCGGCGCTCCATGCCCAGCTTGGACAGGAGCGAGGAGACGTAGTTCTTGATCGTCTTCTCCGCGAGATGCAGGCGTTCGCCGATCACGCGGTTGGTGAGGCCCTCGCCGATCAGGTCGAGGATCTTGCGCTCCTGGTCGGTGAGGTTGGCCAGGCGGTCGTCACCCTTGCTCTTGCCGCCGTCGCGCAGCCGCTCCAGGACGCGGGCGGTGGCCACCGGGTCGAGCAGCGACTTGCCGGCCGCGACATCGCGCACGGCGGTCAGCAGTTCGCTTCCGCGGATCGCCTTGAGGACATATCCGGAGGCACCGGCCATGATCGCGTCGAAAAGGGCCTCGTCGTCCGCGAACGAGGTGAGCATCAGGCATTTGATGTCCTCGTTCCGTGAACGGATCTCGCGGCAGACCTCGACCCCGCTGCCGTCCGGGAGGCGCACGTCGAGGACGGCGACGTCGGGGCGGGTGGCCGGGATCCTGACCAGGGCGTCCGCCGCCGTGCCGGCTTCGCCGACCACTTCGATGTCGTCCTCGACGGAGAGCATTTCGTGGACGCCGCGACGAACCACCTCGTGGTCGTCGAGCAGGAATACGGTGATTTTGCCTGTTTCGCGCACGGAATCAGTCTCACACATTCATCCGGAGCACGCCGAGGAGCGCCATAAGTGACCCCTTCCCGAACCTGCCCGGCCGGGATAACGTGCCGTTGTTCCGGCGGCCTGCAAGGCTGTGACCAGCGACTGTTCACCACTTTCTCGATTTACTTGGAAATCCAAGCAAAATCGCAGGTCAAGCGGGGTTTCGCAGTAATGCGCAGCACTGGGTAACGTGCCTTTGGCAGGGCGCTCGCCGGGGCACCTGTCACGCCTGATCCCCGGCCGAGCGCACACACCCCGTGCACTTGAGACGGACAGGCGAGCCTCCCCCAAGCTCCGGACGAGCCGGGGGGACCCCCAGGCTCACCGGCGAACCCGGGAGCCGGACAGACGGAGGAGCACGCACGTGACCGTGGAGAGCACTGCCGCGCGCAAACCGCGACGCAGCAGCAAGCGCACCGCCGCCGCCGGCGCGAAGAAGGCGGCCGCCGAGCCCGAGCTCGTACAGCTGCTGACGCCCGAGGGCGAGCGCGTCGAGCACCCTGATTACGACGTCGACCTGAGCGCCGAGGAGCTGCGCGGTCTCTACCGCGACATGGTGCTGACCCGGCGCTTCGACGCCGAGGCCACCGCACTGCAGCGCCAGGGCGAGCTGGGCCTGTGGGCCTCGCTGCTCGGCCAGGAGGCCGCTCAGATCGGCTCCGGGCGTGCGCTGCGGGACGACGACTACGTCTTCCCGACCTACCGCGAGCACGGCGTCGCCTGGTGCCGTGGGGTCGACCCGACCAACCTGCTCGGCATGTTCCGTGGCGTCAACCACGGCGGCTGGGACCCGAACACCAACAATTTCCATCTGTACACGATCGTCATCGGCTCGCAGACGCTGCACGCCACCGGGTACGCGATGGGCGTGGCCAAGGACGGCGCGGACAGCGCGGTGGTCGCCTACTTCGGCGACGGCGCCTCCAGCCAGGGCGATGTCGCGGAGGCCTTCACCTTCTCCGCCGTCTACAACGCCCCCGTCGTGTTCTTCTGCCAGAACAACCAGTGGGCCATCTCCGAGCCCACCGAGAAGCAGATGCGTGTGCCGCTCTACCAGCGCGCCCAGGGCTTCGGCTTCCCCGGCGTCCGGGTCGACGGCAACGACGTACTGGCCTGCCTGGCCGTCACCAAGTCCGCCCTGGAGCGGGCCCGGCGCGGCGAAGGACCCACCCTGGTCGAGGCGTTCACCTACCGGATGGGCGCCCACACCACCTCCGACGACCCGACGAAGTACCGGGCCGACGAGGAGCGCGAGGCGTGGGAGGCCAAGGACCCGATCCTGCGCCTGCGCGCCTACCTGGAGAACGCCGGCCACGCGGACGCCGCGTTCTTCGAGGAGCTGGAGACCGAGTCGGAGACGCTCGGCAAGCGAGTGCGTGAGGCGGTGCGCGCCATGCCCGACCCCGAGCCGATGGCGATCTTCGACCACATCTACGCCGACGGCCACGCGCTGGTCGACGAGGAGCGCGCCCAGTTCGCCGCCTACCAGGCGTCGTTCTCGGACGGGGAGGGCAACTAGCCATGGCCGTTCAGAAGTTGCCGATCGCCAAGGCGATCAACGAGTCGCTGCGCAAGGCGATGGAGACCGACCCCAAGGTCCTCATCATGGGCGAGGACGTCGGCAAGCTCGGCGGTGTCTTCCGCGTCACCGACGGTCTGTTCAAGGACTTCGGCGAGGACCGGGTCATCGACACCCCGCTCGCCGAGTCCGGCATCGTCGGCACCGCGATCGGCCTGGCCCTGCGCGGCTACCGGCCCGTCGTGGAGATCCAGTTCGACGGGTTCGTCTTCCCCGCGTACGACCAGATCGTCACGCAGCTCGCCAAGATGCACGCCCGCGCGCTCGGCAAGATCAAGCTGCCGGTCGTCGTGCGCATCCCCTACGGCGGTGGCATCGGTGCGGTCGAGCACCACAGCGAGTCCCCCGAGACGCTGTTCGCGCACGTCGCGGGCCTCAAGGTGGTCAGCCCGTCCAACGCGTCCGACGCGTACTGGATGATGCAGCAGGCCATCCAGTGCGACGACCCGGTGATCTTCTTCGAGCCGAAGCGGCGCTACTGGGACAAGGGCGAGCTCGACACCGAGGCCATTCCCGGCCCGCTGCACGCGGCCCGCACCGTGCGCGACGGCTCGGACCTCACGCTGGTGGCGTACGGCCCGATGGTGAAGGTCTGCCTCGAAGCCGCGGCCGCGGCGCAGGAAGAGGGCAAGTCGATCGAGGTCGTGGACCTGCGCTCGATGTCGCCCATCGACTTCGACGCGATCCAGGCCTCCGTCGAGCGGACCCGACGCCTCGTCGTGGTCCACGAGGCGCCGGTGTTCTACGGCGCCGGAGCGGAGATCGCGGCCCGGATCACGGAGCGCTGTTTCTACCACCTGGAGGCCCCGGTGCTCCGGGTCGGCGGCTACCACGCCCCGTACCCGCCGGCGCGCCTGGAGGAGGAGTACCTGCCGGGCCTCGACCGGGTGCTCGACGCCGTCGACCGCTCGCTGGCGTACTGAGGGAATGGTCGTGACGACAATGACTGAGAACGCAGCCCGCTTCCGCGAGTTCAAGATGCCGGACGTCGGCGAGGGACTCACCGAGGCGGAAATCCTCAAGTGGTACGTGCAGCCCGGTGACACCGTCACCGACGGCCAGGTGGTGTGCGAGGTCGAGACCGCCAAGGCGGCCGTCGAACTGCCCATCCCCTACGACGGCGTGGTGCGCTCGCTCCACTTCGACGAGGGCGTGACCGTGGACGTGGGCACGGCCATCATCACCGTGGACGTGGCCCCCGGCACCGAGGAGCCCCCGGCCGCCGAGCCCGTGGCACCGTCCGCGACGGCCGAGGCCCCCGCTGCCCCCGAGGAGGAGGCGCCCAAGGGCCGCCAGCCCGTCCTCGTCGGCTACGGCGTCTCCGAGGCCTCGACCAAGCGCCGCCCGCGCAAGGGAGCCTCCGTTCCCGAGCAGGCCCCGGCCGAGGCGCTGCGCGCCGTGCAGACCGAGCTGAACGGCCAGGCCCCCGCGCCGGCCCGCCCGCTCGCCAAGCCTCCGGTGCGCAAGCTCGCCAAGGACCTCGGCATCGACCTCGCCACCGTGGTGCCGACCGGGCCCGACGGCGTCGTCACCCGCGAGGACGTCCACGCGGCTGCGACGCCCGCGGCCGAGCCGGCCCCTGTTTCACGTGAAACAACTCCCGCTCCGGCTCCGGCCGTTCAGACCGGTGACGCCCGCGAGACGCGGATCCCCGTCAAGGGCGTCCGCAAGGCGACCGCCCAGGCCATGATCGGTTCGGCGTTCACCGCGCCGCACGTCACGGAGTTCGTGACCGTCGACGTGACGCGGACGATGAAGCTGGTCGAGGAGCTCAAGGCCGACAAGGACATGGCGGGCCTGCGGGTCAACCCGCTGCTCCTGATCGCCAAGGCGCTCCTGGTCGCGATCAAGCGCAACCCGGACGTCAACGCCTCGTGGGACGAGGCGAACCAGGAGATCGTGCTCAAGCACTACGTGAACCTGGGCATCGCGGCGGCCACCCCGCGCGGTCTCATCGTCCCGAACATCAAGGACGCCCACGCCAAGACGCTGCCGCAACTGGCCGAGTCGCTCGGCGAGTTGGTGGCGACCGCACGCGAGGGCAAGACGTCGCCGGCGGCGATGTCGGGCGGCACGGTGACCATCACCAACGTCGGCGTGTTCGGCGTGGACACCGGGACTCCGATCCTCAACCCGGGCGAGTCCGCGATCCTCGCGGTCGGTGCGATCAAGCTCCAGCCGTGGATCCACAAGGGCAAGGTCAAGCCGCGCCAGGTCACCACGCTGGCGCTCTCCTTCGACCACCGCCTGGTCGACGGCGAGCTCGGCTCGAAGGTGCTCGCCGACGTGGCGGCCGTCCTGGAGCGGCCCAAGCGCCTCATCACCTGGGCCTGACCGCCCCGGTCCCGACAGGGCCACCCGCCCCGGCACACGGTTGCCCCGCGCGGTCGGCCCGCGGCCCCCAGTGCGTCTCCGGACGCGCCGGGGGCCGCGGTGCGTCCGCGGCGCCGCCCTCCGCGTCCGGGCGAGCACCATTCCGCGATCCGGACGGTGGTTTCTGATGCACCCTTGTTGTATCTATCCTGTGCGCATGCCTTCCGCCCCCGCCCCCGCCCCCGCCACCAAGCGCCCGCCCGCCGCCGACCGCGTCTACATGCACGTCAAGCAGGCGGTGCTCGACCGCCGCTACGAGGGCGGCACACTGCTCACCGAGGGCGAACTGGCCGAGGCCGTCGGGGTGTCGCGGACGCCGGTGCGCGAGGCGCTGCTCAAGCTCGAAGTGGAAGGGCTGATCAAGCTCTATCCGAAGAAGGGCGCCCTCGTGCTCGCGGTCTCCGCGCAGGAGACGGCCGACGTGGTCGAAACCCGGCTGCTCGTCGAGGAGTTCGCGGTGCGCAGGGCGGTGCCCGCGCCCGAGCGCCTCGTCGCCCGGCTCCAGGAACTGCTCGCGGAGCAGAAGGAACAGGCCGCGGCCGGCGACCTGGCGGCGCTCGCCGTCTCCGACCGGTGCT
Source organism: Streptomyces sp. NBC_00083 (assembly GCF_026343295.1). Taxonomy (GTDB): domain Bacteria; phylum Actinomycetota; class Actinomycetes; order Streptomycetales; family Streptomycetaceae; genus Streptomyces. Next base: position 340,312 of record NZ_JAPELY010000005.1, on the reverse strand, counting down.
TCCACGCCGAGATCGTGCGCAACGCGGGGAACGAGATCCTGGCCCGGCTCTACGACCAGATGCGCGACCGGCAACTGCGCATGGGTGTCGCCGTCATGCACGCCCAGCCCGACCGCGTCGCCAAGAACATCGCCGAACACGAGGAGATGCTGGCCGCGATCAAGGACGGCGACGGCGACCGCGCCGCGCACTGTGTGCGTCAGCACCTGAGCTGGGTCAAGGTTCTGGTCAGGGGGGACGACCGATGAGTTCTGCCGCACTGCCCGCACCACGGCCGCTCGGCGGGCGCCGGGCCGCGTTCGTGTGGGGCATAGGCGTCGGCGTCTACTTCGTCGCCGTCATCTTCCGCACCTCGCTCGGCGTCGCAGGCCTCGACGCCGCCGACCGCTTCCACGTCAACGCCTCCGCGCTCTCCACCTTCTCCATACTCCAACTGCTCGTGTACGCGGGCATGCAGATACCCGTCGGCCTCATGGTCGACCGGCTCGGCACCAAGAAGGTCCTGGTGCTCGGGACGATCCTGTTCACCGTCGGACAGCTCGGCTTCGCCCTGTCCCCCTCGTACGCCACCGCCCTCGCCTCCCGCGCGCTGCTCGGCTGCGGCGACGCGATGACCTTCATCAGCGTGCTGCGGCTCGGCTCGCGCTGGTTCCCCGCCAAGCACGGCCCGATGATCGGGCAGGTCGCCGCATTGTTCGGGATGGCCGGCAACCTGGTGTCCACGCTCGTCATCGCCCGCGCCCTGCACGGCGTCGGCTGGACCCAGACCTTCGCGGGCAGCTCCCTCGCCGGCGTCGTCGTCCTGGTCCTGCTGCTGCTCTTCCTGCGCGACCACCCCGAGGGCCACGAGCCGCCGCCCGCCCACCACGCCGGAGCCGCGTTCGTACGCCGTCAGATCGCCGAGTCGTGGCGCGAACCCGGGACCCGGCTCGGGATGTGGGTGCACTTCACCACGCAGTTCCCGGCGATGGTGTTCCTGCTCCTGTGGGGCATGCCGTTCCTCGTGGAGGCGCAGGGCCTCGACCGCGGGACCGCCGGCGGACTGCTGACCCTGGTGGTGCTCTCCAACATGGTCGTCGGGCTGGTGTACGGCCAGCTCATAGCCCGCCACCACGCGGCCCGGCTCCCCCTGGCGCTCGGCACCGTGGGGGCGACGGCGTTCATGTGGGCCGCCACCATCGCGTACCCCGGCGCCCACGCGCCGATGTGGCTGCTCGCCACCCTGTGCCTGGTGCTCGGCGCGTGCGGTCCGGCCTCGATGATCGGCTTCGACTTCTCGCGCCCCGCCAACCCGCCGGAGCGCCAGGGCACCGCGTCCGGCATCACCAACATGGGCGGCTTCATCGCCTCCATGACGACGCTGCTCGCGGTGGGCGTCCTGCTCGACGCGACCGGCGACAACTACCGGATCGCGTTCTCCTCGGTGTTCTTCCTCGAGGCGCTGGGCCTCACCCAGATCCTGCGGCTGCGGGCCCGCGCCCACCGCCGCGAACGGGACCGGCTGGTGGCGAGCCGGGTGGAGGCGGTGCACGTACCGGTGTAGCGGGGGCGCCCTACGGCGTGACGGCCAGCTCCCGCAGGATGGCGTCGGCCAGCGCCTGGTCGCCCTCCGTCTTCACCCGGTCGGCCACGGCGTGCGGGCGGACCCGGCCGCACGCGAGCCGCAGGAACGTCTCCCAGTCCAGGGCGAGGGTGACCAGCGGGCCGAGCGAGGGGGCGCCGTCCACGCTGCCGCGCCCTTCCGCGTCGACCCGCACCGTGCGCAGGAACTCCAGCGGCCCGTGCACGTCGAAGACGACCGCCGAGTTGGCCGGGGCGCCCGCGTTCTTGGCCACGACCTTGGGCAGCGCGCTCAGCAGGACGTCGCGGGCCACGTACGCGCCCGGCGAGTCCAGGTTCCCGGGCTTGTTGAGCGCCCAGCGCAGATCCTGCTCGTGCACCCACACGTCGAACGCCCGCATCCGCAGCGCGAGTTCCAGGGTCTGCTCGGCGCCGAGGGGAGCGCGCACCTTGGTGTCGGGATCCCGGTTCTCGTTGCGCAGCTGACGCGCCCGGCGAATGATCGTGTACTCCAGCTCGGAGGTCATCTCCGGCGCCGTGTGGTGCCGGCGCACATCGACCTGCATCTCCATGTAGCGGGCGAACTCGGTCTGTACGTGGAAGAGGTCGCGCGGCAGGGTGTGGATCGGCCTCGGGTCGCCCAGCTGCTCGCACTCCATGCCGATGATGTGCGACACGATGTCGCGCACCGACCAGTTCGGGCAGGGGGTCGCACGGTTCCACTCGCCTTCGACGAGCGGCTGCACCAGCTCCGATATTGCCTCGATGGAGTGGGTCCAGGCATCGGCGTAGGTCTGAAGGCTGGGATGGACGGTCACGGGACCCCTCGGCGGTTCTTTTGTACGCGGGCTGGACTGCGGGCTGCGTGGGAGGCTTGGACGCTAAGTTACGCTGCCGGGCAGCACCCCGGCAGTGCTTTGGTGTGACGATCGTAGGCTGTTTCCCATAGTGCTGACGGCTCGAAGGCCAGGACGGTGGTACTGTGCGCGCTTCGCTCATCCAGATCGACGTAAACCCCGAAGAATCCGTCAATTCCCGTCGCCGACGCGTGGGTTCGCTGGTGCGGGAGCAGCGGGGCAGCGACGTGGTGGTCCTCCCCGAACTGTGGACGGTGGGCGCCTTCGCCTACGAGCTCTTCGCCGACGAGGCGGAGACGCTGCGCGGCGCCACGGCGCAGGCCATGTCCGAGGCGGCCCGGGACGCCGGGGTCTGGCTGCACGCCGGGTCCGTTCCGGAGCGGGGCGAGGACGGTGCGCTCTACAACACCTCCCTCGTCTTCTCGCCCGACGGCGCGCTCGCGCACAGCTACCGCAAGATCCACCGGTTCGGCTTCGACAAGGGCGAGGCGGTGCTGATGGGCGCGGGTGACCGGCTGGTCACCGTCCCGCTGCCCGAGCTCACGCTGGGGCTCTCCACCTGCTACGACCTGCGCTTCCCCGAGCTGTACCGCGGCCTCGTCGACGCGGGGGCCGAGGCCCTGGTTGTCTCGGCGGGCTGGCCCGAGCGACGCCGCGCCCACTGGTCGCTGCTGGCGCGGGCGCGGGCGGTCGAGAACCAGGCGTACGTGCTGGCCTGCGGGACTGCGGGGACGCATGCGGGGGTGGAGCAGGCGGGGCACAGTGTGGTCGTGGACCCGTGGGGAGAGGTGCTCTGTGAGGCGGGGGCGGGGGAGGAGATCCTCACGGCGGAACTCGACCCGGCGAAGGTCACCGAAACCCGGGAGGTCTTCCCGGCCCTCAAGGACAGGGTGCTCGGCCTGTAGCCCCCGGGGCGGGTTGCCCTTGGCAGGGTGCCCGTTCCCGGCATAGCCAGCCCGTCCGGCGTTTGAGGACGAGCGCCCTTCAGGCGCGAACGGGGTCTGGGGCAGAGCCCCAGGGGCCTGGACCTCAGCCCCTCCCTCACCCCCGGAGGGTTTCGGGAAGGGGCGGGGTGGGGCCATCACGGGGTCTGGGGCGGAGCCCCAGCAACCCCGGCTTTCGTCTGCGGACCGTGCTGGGGCACCCGCGCAGTTCCCCGCGCCCCTAGTAGGGCACCCGGCGTCGACGCCCGCAGCCCGCGCCCACCGCAGCGGAGCCGCGCAGACGGCACAGCCCCGCGCCCCTGTAGGGCACCCGGCACCGCGCCCGCCGCGGCGGAGTCGGGTGGGGGGTCAGTCGTCGTGGTCGTGGTCGCGTTCGTCCATGCGGATCACGCAGATCACCACCGCGATCATCAGCGCCGCATCCGCATCCTCCCGCACCACATTCACCGCGTACGTCTCATGGATGCGGAACCACTTCCGCGACACATGGGCCAGCAGCTCACCCTCGTACTCCACCGTGAACTCGCGGTCCAGGATCTTGCCCGTCACATCGAGCTCCGTGCCCTCCACCAGCTGCACCCGGTAGTGGTTGCGCAACAGGGAGAGGCGCTTGCGGCGCACCGTCGCCAGCGCCTGGTCGTCCCGCTCGATGGTCATCGTGTCCCGCAGGGCGAACATCTTCTTGCGGAGCGTGATCAGCACCCGCCCCGACGGATCCTTCAGCTCCAGCGTGTCGCGCAGCCGCAGCGCCTTGCCGTCGGCGAGGAAGGCCTGGCGCCCGTCCTCGGTCTCGATCCAGTAGTCGTCGCCGATGGCGAAGATCTTGTCTCGCACGAGGTATTTCATGGCTACACCCCTGCCCATCCGGCGCCCCCGCCGAACGGCGAAGGGCGAACGGCGACACAGGGCGTTCACGCCGGGATGGCAAGCTTGAACCATGAACGACGCAGCAGCCCCGGAGCCCACCCCCGCTCCCGCCCGCCCCACCCCCCGCCGCGCCCGAGTCCGCGCCCCCGAGCTGGTCGGCCGGGGCGGCTGGCTCAACACGGGAGGCAAGGAGCTGAGCCTCGCCGAGCTGCGCGGGCGCATCGTGATCCTCGACTTCTGGACGTTCTGCTGCATCAACTGCCTCCACGTCCTGGACGAGCTGCGCGAGCTGGAGGAGAAGCACCGGGACACCGTGGTGATCGTCGGGGTGCACTCGCCGAAGTTCGTGCACGAGGCCGAGCACCAGGCCGTGGTCGACGCCGTCGAGCGGTACGGCGTCGAGCACCCCGTGCTCGACGACCCGGACCTCGCGACGTGGAAGCAGTACGCGGTGCGCGCCTGGCCCACGCTCGTGGTGATCGACCCCGAGGGGTACGTCGTCGCCCAGCACGCCGGTGAGGGGCATGCTCACGCCATCGAGCGCCTCGTGGGGGAGCTGGAGGCCGAGCACGGCGCGAAGGGCACGCTGCGGCGCGGCGACGGGCCGTACGTGCCGCCGGAGCCCGTCGCCACCGACCTGCGCTTCCCCGGCAAGGCGCTCGTGCTGCCCGGCGGGAACCTCCTGGTCTCCGACACCACCCGGCACCAGCTGGTCGAGCTCGCCCCCGACGGGGAGAGCGTCGTGCGGCGGATCGGCGGGGACGGGCAGTTCAAGGAGCCGCAGGGGCTCGCGCTGCTCCCCGACGGCAAGGTCGTCGTCGCCGACACCGTGCACCACGCGCTGCGCACGTTCGACCCGGTGAGCGGGGAGATCGAGCTGATCGCGGGCACCGGCACGCAGTGGTGGCAGGGCCGGCCCACCTCCGGGCCCGCCCTCGACGTGGACCTCTCCTCGCCGTGGGACGTCGCCTGGTGGCGCGGCAAGGTGTGGATCGCGATGGCCGGCGTGCACCAGCTGTGGACGTACGACCCGGAGACGAGGACCGTCGAGGTCGCGGCCGGCACCACCAACGAGGGCCTCGTCGACGGTCCGGGCGCCGAGGCCTGGTTCGCGCAGCCCTCCGGGCTCGCCGCCACCGAGGACCGGCTCTGGGTCGCCGACTCCGAGACCTCCGCCCTGCGCTACGTCGACACCGAGGGCGCGGTGCACACCGCCGTCGGGACCGGCCTCTTCGACTTCGGGCACCGCGACGGCGACGCCGCGCAGGCGCTGCTCCAGCACCCGCTCGGCGTCACCGCGCTGCCCGACGGCTCGGTCGCCGTGTCCGACACGTACAACCACGCGCTGCGCCGCTACGACCCGGCGAGCGGTCAGGTCACCACGCTGGCCACGGAGTTGCGGGAGCCGAGCGACGCGGTGCTGGTCGGGGACGACATCGTGGTGGTCGAGTCGGCGCGGCACCGGCTGACCCGGCTCCGGCTGCCCGAGGAGGCGGTACGCGTCGAGGCGGTGGCGCACCGCACGCGGCGCGCGGCGACCGAAGTCGCGCCGGGGCGGCTCCAGTTGGACGTGGTGTTCCAGGCGCCCGCCGGGCAGAAGCTGGACACCCGCTACGGTCCTTCCACGCGGCTGCTGGTCTCCTCGACCCCGCCCGAGCTGCTCCTCGCCGGCGAGGGCACCGGCACGGACCTCGCGCGCGAACTCGCCCTGAATCCGGAGGTCGCCGAGGGCGTCCTGCACGTGTCGGCGATGGCGGCGTCCTGCGACGACGACCCGGACAACGAGTACCCGGCGTGCCACATGCACCAGCAGGACTGGGGCGTGCCGGTACGGATCGTCGAGGGCGGCACGGCCCGGCTGCCGCTGGTGCTCGCGGGGATGGATTCCGCGGAGGAATAGGCGCGGGAGGGCGAGTGGGTGGGCGAGCGGGTGGGCGCCCCTAGCCGAAGCCGGGCGTGAACTGTCCTATGCGCACGGTCGGTCCGCACACGGAGAGGGCGGCCGGGCGGCCCTGCGCGTCGACCACCGGCACGCCGTTCGCGGTGCCGGAGCCGGGCACCGCCACGCGCACGGCGGTGCCCCGGCAGCCCCGCCGGGCGACGAAGTGGACCCGCGCGACACCGCCCGCGCCGGGGTGCAGGGCGAACGGCTTCGTGAACGGCTTGGCCCGTTCGGCGGTGAACAGGGTCCGGCCGGTGTCGTCGGTGACGGTCAGTGCGGGCAGGCCGCGCAGGACGCAGGTGTGGCCGGAGGTGTTGCGGGCCACCAGGACGGCGTCGCCCGCGGCGCGGACGTCGGAGCCGGGCCGTGCGGCGCCGTGCGCTGCGCCCGGGAGGCGCAGGACGAAGGACAGGGCGGTGGGGGAGCAGAAGACACGGGCGTCCTCGCCGCCGTCGTCCGACGGGGCCGTACCGCCGGTGCCGGTGCCGCTGTCGCTGCGGCTCGGTGAGGGGAGGGGGGCGGAGGGTGCGGCGGAGGGGGTGACGGTGAGGGTGGCCGTCGGCGCCGGGCTCCCGCTCGCGGAGCCGTGTCCGGCGCCGGGATCGGACGCGCCGGGGTGCTCGCGCGGGGAGCCGGGCGGGGCGGGCGCGGTCGCTCCGTGCGACACCGTGGTCGCGCCGGAGGGTGCGGATGCGGTGGCCGGGTCGGTGCAGGCCGTCAGGGAGGCGCACAGCAGGGCGCCCAGGACGGCGAGAGCGATCCCGCCGGGCGCGCGGTCGTTCCTGGCCGTACGTATGCCGCCGTCCGCGCCCTTGTCTCCGCGCCCCCGCATCGCCTCTCCCGGTCCGATCCGCGTCCCCGCGCGGCACCGGTGTGGTGGGCGCATGGTCAGACAATAGAGCGCTGGTCGCTGCGCTCGGCCTTCCCGTGGTGCGGCCGCCCGACCCCGGCCCCTTCGGCGCAGTTCCCCGCGCCCCTGGGTGGGTTGGCCTTGGCAGGGTGCCTAGTCCCGGCACAGCCAGCCCGTCCGGCGTTTGAGGACGAGCGCCCTTCAGGCGCGATCGGGGTCTGGGGCGGAGCCCCAGTGACCCCGCTTTCGTGTGCGGATCGTGCTCGCATCTCGCGCAGTTCCCCGCGCCCCTGGCGGGGTTGGTCTTGGCGGCATGCCCACCCCGGGCAACCCCAGCCCGTCCGGCGTTTGAGGACGAGCGCCTTTCGGGCGCGATCGGGGTCTGGGGCGGAGCCCCAGTGACCCCGCTTTCGTGTGCGGATCGTGCTCGCGTCTCGCGCAGTTCCCCGCGCCCCTGGCGGGGTTGGCCTTGGCGGCATGCCCAGCATCGGCATCGAACCCCGCCTCCCGGGTGCGGACCGTGCGTGGCTGGGCGCGCGGGTTTCCGCGCCCCGGCTACTCGGTGGCGGGCGGCATCGGCAGCCTCAGGCTGGCCGTGCGGGCGGCTGTCGCGCCCTCTTCGTACCCGTGGTCGTCCGCCTCGCGTGCCGCGTCGGCGAGCTGCCGCCGGGCCTCGTCGATGCGGCCGAGCCCGGCCAACGCCTCGCCGTAGCTCGTGCGCAGCAGCACCCGGCGGGGGATCGCCTCGGGTGAAGGCCCGAGTTCGAGGCCCAGCCGGGAGTGGGTGAGGGCGAGCCCGTGGTCGCCGGAGTTCAGGTGGTGCCGGGCCAGATGCTGATGGGCGAGCATCTCGGTGGACCGGTCGCGGGCCCGCCCGGCCAGGGCAAGTGCCTCGCCGAGCAGACCCCCGGCCCGCCCGACCTCGCCGTACTGCGTGAGGATGAGCGCGAGGTTGATGCGTGCGATGGCCTCGCTGGTGACGGAGCCGGCCCGGCGGGCGAGGTCGGGCGCCTTCTCCAGCTGGGCGAGGGCCTCGTCGAAGCGGCCCTCCTCGTGCAGCACCCAGCCGAGCAGCGCGCGGGTGCGGGACTGCGCGTCCAGCTCCTGCTCCAACTCGGCCGATTCCAGGGCCTGTTCGAGGAGCGGGACCCAGCCGTCGCGGACCCGCCACAGGATGAGCGGCCACTGGAGCAGCACCAGCCGCCACGCCCGATCGTGCATTCCGGCGGCGATCGCGGCGGCGACCGCGCCGCGCAGGGTGGCGCGTTCGGCCTCGTACCAGGCGAGTGCGGCCTGCCGGTCCTCGAACTCGCGCACCGCCGCGGGCCGCCGCGCCCCGGGCGGCGGCGCGAAGCAGGGCTGGCTGCCCGGCTCGGCGGTGGCGGTCGCGACGAGGCCGGTGTGGAGGTAGTGGTCGAGGAGACGGGTGAGCCCGTCGGGGTCGGCCTCGGGGGCGAGCGCACGGGCGTAGAGACGTACGAGGTCGTGGAGGGTGTACGCGTCGGGACGCCCGGAATGGACGTACGCCTCGGCGCGACCGGAACGCGGGGCACCCTCCACGGCGTACGTTTCGGCGCGGCCGGGGTGGGGGGAGCCGAGGTGGGCGTAGGCGTCGGGGGCCGGCGGGGTGGGGGGCCGGGCGGGGCCGTGGGGGCCGGACTCGACCACCAGGTGGGCCGCGGCGAGCCGTTCGAGGGCGGCGGCCGCCTGGTCCGGGGTGCAGCCGGCGAGGGCCGCCGCGCTGTAGCGGTCGAGTTCGGATCCGGTGTGCAGGCCGAGCGCGCGGAACATCCGCCGGGCCTGCTCGGGCAGTTGCTGGACGGTCAGCCGCAGGGCCGCCGCCACCCCGGTGTCCTCGACCCGGAGCAGCCCCAGCCTCCGCTGCTCGTCGGCGAGTTCACCGGCGAGCTCGGCCAGCGTCCACTGCGGCCGGGCGGCGAGCCGGGCCGCGGTGACGCGCAGCGCGAGCGGGAGCCCGTCGCAGAGGCCGGCGAGCCGCGCGGCGGCCCCGGGCTCGGCGGCCACCCGCTCCTCGCCGAGCACGGCCGCGAGCAGCGCGGTGCAGTCGGCGGCGGGCAGTTCGTCGAGGCGGACCGGGCGGGCCGCGTCGGAGGCGACGAGGCCGCCGAGCCGGTCGCGGCTGGTGACGAGGGTGACGCTGTGGTCGCCGCCGGGCAGCAGCGGGCGGACCTGCTCGGAGTCGCGGGCGTTGTCGAGCACGACCAGGATGCGGCGGTCGGCGGTCAGCGAGCGGTAGAGCGCCCCCATCCCGGCCTCGGTCTCGGGCACGCGCTGCACGGGCACCCCGAGCGCCAGCAGGAACTCCCGCAGGACGACGGTGACTTGGCGGGCCGGGGTGTCGCTGTAGCCGCACAGGTCGGCGAAGAGCCGCCCGTCGGGGAAGTCGCTCTGACGCTCGTGGGCCCAGTGCACGGCGAGCGCGGTCTTGCCGACCCCGGCGCCGCCGGTGACCAGGGCGATCGCGCCGTACTGCCCGGCCGTGGCCCGGCCGAGCGCGGTGAGTTCCGCCTGCCGTCCGGTGAATCCGCGGGGGCGGCGCGGCAGCAACTCCGGTACGGAGAAGACGAGTTCGGGCTCCGGTTCGGCTTCTGCGGTGGCGCTCGGCGTGACCGTGATGGCGGGAGCGCCGGCCCGCAGGACGACGGCGTACGCCTCGCTGAGCGCGGGGCCCGGGTCCACGCCGAGTTCGTCGGCGAGCAGCCGGCGGGTGCGGTGGAACCATTCGAGGGCGTCGGACTGCCGGCCGGAGCGGCTCAGGGCCAGCATCAGCGCGGCGGACAGCGGCTCGCGCAGGGGGTGGGCGACGGCTTCGGTGCGCAGGACGGCAGCGGCCCTGCCGTGCTCGTCGAGTTCCCCGTACGCCTCGGCGAGCGCCTCGACGGCGGCGATCCTCAGCTCTTCGAGGGTGTGGGCGGCGGTCTGGAGCGGCGGGCTCGGGACGGTGCCGGTGAGGGCGGGGCCCTGCCACAGCGCGAGCGCCTCGCGCAGCATGAGCACCGCGTCACCGGGGGCGCGCCCGCCGCGGGCGAGCGCGACGAGCTCCTCGAAGCGGTGGGCGTCGATGAGGGTTTCGGGGAGCCGCAGCACATAGGCGGGGCCCTGCGTGACCAGTTCGATGCCGTACGCCTCGGCGTCGTGCTCGGCCAACAGGGCGCGCAGGCGGGAGACATGGCCCTGGAGCACGGTCCGCGAGTGCTGGGGCGGTTCCTCGTCCCACAGGGCTTCGGTGAGCCGCTCCACGGATATCGCGGTGTTGGGCTGGAGCAGCAGCATGGCGAGCAGGCTGCGCCGCTTGGCGGGGCCCAGCGCGAGGAACGCGCCGTCCTCCGTCGCCACGGCCACCGTCCCCAGGACGCGGAACTCCACGGTGGCGGTACCCCCTAGCTCCCCGTTCCCGGACTTCCCGGACCTGGTCAGGGTCCGGACAGTCGAGGATACGCGGGGTGCGGGGGCCGGGATCCGTGCCCCGGGCCACAGGTGGCGGGGGTCACGTGAGGCGGTCGCCACAGCCGTCCCCATGGGGTCCGGTCACATGACGGAGGACCCGGGGGTGGGCCGGGGAGGGTTACAGCAGGCCGTCGTGGTGGCGCTCCTCCTCCACGACGGTGGCGCCGGGCACCACGCGTCGCCTGCGCAGCACACTGGTGAAGACGGCGACGCCGATGATGCCGACGGCCATCAGGATCAGCCCGACGACGTCGAGGTTCACCCCGTTGGCGTGCCAGTCCGTAGCGAACGTGAGGATCGCCCCCACCGCTATGAGGATGATGCAGCCGCCCAAGCCCATGGATCTCGCCTCCGTGAAAGGTGGTGGACCGTCCGGGTACCCGGGCCCCGGACGGTCAATCCCTTTGCGCGGCGCGGTGGTTCACGTGCGGGCGCGGCGGTTCACTCGGCGAGGAACGCGGTGAGGGCGGCGGCGAGCAGGTGCGGGTCGTCGGCGCCGCACAGTTCGCGGGCGCTGTGCATCGACAGGATCGCCACGCCGATGTCGACGGTCTGGATGCCGTGCCGGGCCGCGGTGATGGGGCCGATGGTGGTGCCGCAGGGCATCGCGTTGTTGGAGACGAAGGTCTGCCACGGCACTCCGGCGCGCTCGCAGGCCGCCGCGAACACGGCACGGCCGGCGCCGTCGGTGGCGTACCGGGCGTTGACGTTGACCTTGAGGATGGGGCCGCCGTTGGCGCGCGGGTGGTGCGTGGGGTCGTGGCGCTCGGCGTAGTTGGGGTGCACGGCGTGGCCGGTGTCGGAGGAGAGGCAGATGGTGCCGGCGAAGGCGCGGGCGCGGTCCTCGTACGTGCCGCCGCGCGCGAACACCGAACGCTCCATGACGTTGCCGAGGAGCGGGCCGTCGGCGCCGGTGTCGGCCTGGGAGCCGTCCTCCTCGTGGTCGAAGGCGGCGAAGACGGGGATGAAGGGGAGGTCGTCGGCGGCGGACGCGGCGGCCAGGGCGGCGGTGCCGGCGTGCACGGAGAGCAGGTTGTCCATGCGGGGCCCGGCCACGAGTTCGCGGTCGCGGCCCAGGTAGGCGGGGGCCTCGACGGAGTGCAGCATGAGGTCCCAGCCGGCCACGTCGCCCTCGGCGAGCCCGGCCTCCTGCTCGATGAAGCGGATCAGGTCGCCTTCCTCCACGTCGTCGCCCAGGCCCCAGATCGGCTGGAGGTGGCGCTGACGGTCGAGCTTGAGCCCGTCGGTGTTGACCGAGCGGTCGAGGTGCACGGCGAGCTGCGGGACGCGCAGGAGGGGGCGGTCCACGTTGACGAGGCGGTGGCTGCCGTCCTTGAGCGTGAGGCGGCCCGCGATGCCGAGGTCGCGGTCGAGCCAGGTGTTGAGCAGCGTCCCGCCGTAGATCTCGACGGCCACCTGCCGCCAGCCGTACGCCCCCGTGTCGGGCTGCGGCTTCACGCGCAGGTTCGGGGAGTCGGTGTGGGCGCCGACGATCCGGTACGGCGTGTGGGGGGCGGCGCCCTCGGGCACGTACCAGGCCACGATGGCGCCGCCGCGCAGCACGTACTTCCCGCCGTACGTGCCGTCCCACGCGTCCGTCTCCTGGACCTGCCGGAACCCGGCCTTCTCCAGGCGAGCGGCCGCGTTGGCCACGGCGTGGTACTGCGACGGGCTCGCCGCGAGGAAGGTCAACAGGTCGTCGGTGTGGCCGCGGTCGAAGCGGGGGGGTGTGCTCATGCCGCCACCCTAACGGCGGCCCGGCCCCGCCTTCGGGCGCCGAGCGTCTTGCCCCGTTTGGCCCCGGGAGCTCTGCCCTCCCGCCCCTGCGGAGGGGCCCGAAAGGCCCGGATCCCCCGCCGGAGCGGAGGCGTGGCCGGGCTGTCGGTGGGCGGGGCGATCAGGACGCCGCGGTCGTCTCGGCCAGTTTCTGGAATTCGCCGAGGTCGTAGTTGGCGAGCGCCGAGTCGAGGTTGGTGAGTGCGCCGAGGTGCTCGATGAAGCCCTTGGGGTCGTACTCGATCTGCAGGGTCACCCGGCTCGTCGTGTCGCTCAGGCGGTGGAAGGTGACCACGCCGGCGTGCTGGACGCCCTCCACGGTGTGCCAGGCGATGCGGTCCTCGGGGATCACCTCGGTGAGCTCCGCCACGAAGCCCTTCTCGGCGCCGGGGAGCTCCAGTTGCCAGGCGAAACGGCGCCCGTCCAGGGGGTCGACGCGGCGTACGTGGCTCAGGAACGCGGGCCAGCGGGTCACGTCGCTCCAGAGCGCCCAGGAGACGGCTACGGGGGCGTTGACGTCGACGGTTTCCACCAGGGATGACGACACGTGCTTCACCTTTCACTCGGGAAGGTTCCGCAGCACCGTGTACCCCCCGACACCCGGCCCATGGCCCCCGTCCTCAAACTCCCCCAAGGCCTTAAGGGCCAGGGGGGACCCCCATGACGGGTTGAGGATGCCGAGACCTAGCACCCTGCCAGGGTCCACTCACCCAGGGGCGCGGGGAACCGCGCCGGGGGTGGGTACGGCGAAGGGGCCCGGGGTCCGACCACCCCGGGCCCCTCCGCGCGGCGGGGCGACGACTAGAACGCCGCCTCGTCCAGCTCCATCAGCGAGTTGTCGACCGACTCGGCCAGCGCCCGAGCCATCCCGACCTCCGGCAGCACGTTCGCCGCGAAGAACTTCGCCGCGGCGACCTTGCCGCTGTAGAACGCGACGTCCTTCGCCGAGACCGAAGCCGAGGACAGCCGCTCCGCGGCCACGGCCGCACCCTTGAGCAGCAGGTAGCCCACGACCACGTCACCCGACGCCATCAGCAGACGGGTCGTGTTGAGACCCACCTTGTAGATGTTCTTGACGTCCTCACCGGTCGCCGTGAGGTCAGTGATCATCGTGCCGACGATCGCCTCCAGGTCGACGGCCGCCTTGGCGAGCGAGTCGAGCGCGCCGCCCAGCGCCTCGTTCCCGTTCTGCTCCGCCAGGAACTTCTTGATCTCCTCGGAGAGGGTGTTCAGGGACGCGCCCTGGTCACGGACGATCTTCCGGAAGAAGAAGTCCTGGCCCTGGATCGCCGTCGTGCCCTCGTACAGCGTGTCGATCTTCGCGTCACGGATGTACTGCTCGATCGGGTACTCCTGGAGGTACCCGGAGCCGCCGAAGGTCTGGAGCGACTCGTGCGAGAGCTTCTCGTACGACTTCTCCGAGCCGTAGCCCTTCACGATCGGCAGCAGCAGGTCGTTCAGGCCGACGAGCGCCTTCGCGTCCTCGCCCGCCGCTTCCTTCACCTGGATCGCGTCCTGGATGGAGGCGGTGTAGAGGACGAGCGAGCGCATGCCCTCGGCGTACGCCTTCTGCGTCATCAACGAGCGCCGCACGTCCGGGTGGTGAGTGATCGTCACCTTCGGCGCGGTCTTGTCCATGAACTGCGAGAGGTCGCTGCCCTGGACGCGCTCCTTGGCGTACTCCAGCGCGTTGAGGTAACCCGTCGACAGCGTCGCGATCGCCTTCGTGCCGACCATCATGCGGGCGAACTCGATGATCATGAACATCTGGCGGATGCCGTCGTGCTTGTCGCCGATCAGCCAGCCCTTGGCGGGGTGCTGGTCGCCGAAGGTCATCTCGCACGTGTTGGACGCCTTCAGGCCCATCTTGTGCTCGACGTTCGTCGCGTACACGCCGTTGCGCTCGCCCAGCTCGCCGGTCTCCCAGTCGAAGTGGAACTTCGGGACGAGGAAGAGCGACAGGCCCTTGGTGCCGGGGCCGTGGCCCTCCGGGCGGGCGAGGACGTAGTGGAGGATGTTCTCCTCCATGTCGTGCTCACCGGAGGTGATGAAGCGCTTCACGCCCTCGATGTGCCAGGAGCCGTCGTCCTGCTGGACGGCCTTGGTGCGGCCGGCGCCGACGTCCGAACCCGCGTCCGGCTCGGTGAGGACCATGGTCGAGCCCCAGCGCTTGTCGACCGCGATCTCGGCGATCTTCTTCTGCGCCTCGTTGCCCTCGGCGAAGAGGATGCCGGCGAAGGCCGGGCCGGAGGAGTACATCCAGATCGCGGGGTTCGAGCCGAGCAGCAGCTCCGCGTAGGCCCAGATCAGGGAGCGCGGCGAGACGGTGCCGCCGATCTCCTCGGGCAGGCCGAGCCGCCAGTACTCGGAGTCCATGAACGCCTTGTAGGAGCTCTTGAAGGACGCCGGGACCGGTGCGGTGTTGGTGGCAGGGTCGAAGACCGGCGGGTTGCGGTCGGCGTCCGCGAAGGAGTCGGCCAGCTCGTTCTCGGCGAGACGGGCGATCTCCTCCAGGATCGACTTGGCGGTGTCGACGTCCATCTCCCCGAACGGGCCGGTGCCGTACAGCTTGTCGCGTCCGAGCACCTCGAAGAGGTTGAACTCGATGTCGCGGAGATTCGACTTGTAGTGCCCCATGGCGACGGCTCCGTAAGCAGGGTGTCGGTTACATCTACCAGCAAGTAGGTCAGTACCTCCGATGATGCTACCCGTCGGTAATAACGCGCAACCTCTGGCCGGGAACTGTGACGTGTCAGGCAGAGAAACTCCCGCGATCCGGAAGTGACCGTTCCCCTTCCTTCCCCTTCCTTCCCCTTCCTTCCGCGGTTCCTCTTCCCCTTCCTCCTCCGGGTTCGGGGCCCGGGAGGAGGTGTTCGCCGGGGGGCCGCCTCGGTAGGCTGGGGGCCATGTACGGCTACGACCAGAACCCGGGCGCACAGCAGCAGTACGCCCCGCCCCAGCAGCAGATGCAGGGCGGGTACGGCGAGCAGCCGCTGTACCCGGAGCCGTCGCCGCCCTCGCTCGCCGACGCGGTGCGGGCCTTCACGACCGGCTCGCTCTCGGCCGAGGACTTCCAGCAGATCTTCGCGGGGGCCCGGGTGTACTGCCCGCGCGGCGACAACCCGGGGTTCCTGGCGCTGCACAACACCCAGCAGCCGGTGATCCCGATGTTCACGTCGCTGAAGGAGCTGCGCCGGTACGCCGGCAAGGAGTCCAAGTACTTCGTGATCACCGGCGCCGAGGTGATCGACCTCCTGCCGACCGGGTACGGCTTCGTGCTCGACATGGAGGGCGACCACCGGATGGTGTTCGACGCGAAGGCCGTGGAGCAGATGGTCGACTTCGCGATGCGGCGCATGTACGGCTAGCCGGGCGCGCCGATTCCGTACGGCTTCGGGCCCGTGTCCCTCCCCCGGGACGCGGGCCCGAGGTGTGTCCGGGACCCACCGCCGGTCCCGCCCGGAGCGCCCCGGGAATGAACCGCGCCTTGCAGGATGTTCAGCATTCAACTACTTTGAACGTAGAGCATCCCCGCAAGGAGGGCCGTCCCATGCCTGCTGTGACCGTCGAAAACCCGCTGACCCTGCCGCGCGTGACCGTGTCGGAGGGTGCGTCGGCGCGGCCGGTCCTCGCCGTGACCACCGCTCCGCAGGGGTTCGAGGGGGAGGGGTTCCCGGTGCGCCGCGCGTTCGCCGGGATCAACTACAAGTACCTCGACCCGTTCATCATGATGGACCAGATGGGCGAGGTGGAGTACGCGCCGGGCGAGCCCAAGGGCACCCCGTGGCACCCGCACCGCGGGTTCGAGACCGTCACGTACATCATCGACGGGATCTTCGACCACCAGGACTCCAACGGCGGTGGCGGAACGATCACCAACGGTGACACGCAGTGGATGACCGCGGGCTCCGGGCTGCTGCACATCGAGGCGCCGCCGGAGGCGCTCGTGGTGTCGGGCGGGCTCTTCCACGGGCTCCAGCTCTGGGTGAACCTGCCGGCCCGGGACAAGATGATGGCCCCGCGCTACCAGGACATCCGCAGCGGCTCGGTGCAGCTGCTGACCTCGCCGGACGGTGGCGCGCTGCTGCGCGTGATCGCGGGCTCGCTCGACGGCCACGACGGCCCCGGGATCACCCACACCCCGATCACGATGGTGCACGCCACGCTGCGGCCGGGCGCGTCCGTCACGCTCCCCTGGCGCGAGGACTTCAACGGCCTCGCGTACGTCCTGGCCGGGCGCGGCTCGGTCGGCGCGGAGCGGCGGCCCGTGCACACGGGGCAGACCGCGGTGTTCGGCGAGGGCGGCTCGCTGACCGTCCGCGCGGACGAGAAGCAGGACGCCAACGCCCCCGACCTGGAGGTCGTCCTCCTCGGCGGCCGCCCGATCCGCGAACCGATGGCGCACTACGGCCCGTTCGTCATGAACACCCGAGCCGAACTGGAGCAGGCCTTCGACGACTTCCAGAAGGGCCGCCTGGGCACGATCCCGGCGGTACACGGGATGACGGAGGGCGGGCCCGCGGCGTAACGCTCGCGAGGCGCGTGTCACCAACTCGGCTTCGCCCGGGGGCTGTCGGTCGACCGGCGGCCCCCGGGCGCGTCGTCATGCGTCAATCGCCGCGCCCCCGGCGTCCGATGTGCTGGTCGCGGCCTGCCTGGTAGATGTGGGCGTTGCCCGACGCTCGGGCCTGGAGGTGGACCGGGGGGAGGTCGGGGCGGGCCTCGGGGGGCAGGGAGGCGCGGGCCTCGGCGAGGAGGGCGGCCAGGTCGTGGGCGGCGTCGGGGTCGGCGGCGAGCAGCCGGGTCACCCGGCGCCACCAGTCGCGCTCCAGGTCGTGGACGCTGTCCTCGTCCCCGTTGCGCCGCGCCGCGAGGAGCTCCTCGCGCGTCTCCCCCAGCGCCAGCTCGATCTCGTCGGCCTGCACCGGACGCACCCGGCGCCACAGCGCGACGATCCCCGCGCGCGTCGTCTGCCAGGCGTCCGTGGCCATGAGCGCCACGACCGTCGTACCCGCGCTCTGGACCAGATCCTCCGCGCCCATGCCCCGCACCCCCGTATTCGTCCTGGGATCGATCGACGGGATCGATGGTAGGGGTCAACTCCCTTGTCCAGCACGCCGATTGCGGAGCCGCCGGAATCGGCCGCGGCTGACGGGGCGTCACTCGGGTGGCCCGCCCGGGAGGCGGACCGGGGCCGGGGGTGGTCGGCTGGCGGGGTGGAGACGTCCAGGCATCTGCTGCCCGAAGCCGCCCGCCGGATCGCCGCCTGGTGCGGCGTCGTGCTGCTCGTCGCCGGGGTCGTGGGGGTGGGGGTCTGGCTGTGCGCGGTGTTCAAGACGGCCGTGACACCCGTGCTGCTCGCCCTGCTCGGTACCGCGCTGCTCGGGCCCGTACACCGGTGGCTGATCCGGCTCGGGCTGCGGCGCTCGCTCGCCGCCGGGCTCACCTGCGTCGCGCTGGTGGCGGTGGTCGGCGGCGCCGGGTACGTCGTGGTGAGCGCGCTCCTCGACACCGGGGACCAGATCCTCGCCTCGCTGAAGCAGGCCGGGCAGTGGGTGGCCGACCATTTCGGGGTGGCCGGCGGCGACGGCGTCACCAACATCGCCGACAACGCCAAGAAGCTGCTGTCGAAGTTCGGGGCGAGCGCGGCCGGCGGGGTGCTCCAGGGGCTCAGTCTGCTCGGCACGCTCATCGCGACCAGCGTGCTCGCGCTGCTGCTGACCTTCTTCTTCCTGAAGGACTCCGACCGGGCGGTGGGCCTGGCCCACGCGGTCGCTCCGCGCGGCGCGGGCGACACCGTGGAGGCGATGGCGCGGCGCGCCTTCGAGGCGGTCGAGGGGTTCATGCGGGGCACCACGCTCATCGCCCTCATCGACGCCGTCTGCATCACGGTCGGCCTGCTGATCCTCGGCGTGCCCGGCGCGATCGGCCTCGGCGCGCTGGTCTTCATCGGGGCGTACATCCCCTATCTGGGTGCCTTCGTCTCCGGCGCGGTGGCGGTGCTCGTGGCACTCGCCGACCGGGGGTTCGGCACCGCGCTGTGGACCCTCGGGATCGTCCTCGCGGTGCAGCAGCTCGAAGGGCACATCCTGCAACCGGTCATCCAGAGCCGCACCGTCCAGATGCACCCCGCGATGATCATGATCGCCCTGACCGCGGGCGCCGACGTCGCCGGACTGGTCGGCATGCTGCTCGCGGTCCCGGTGGCGGCGGCGGCGTTCGGGGTGCTGGGGGAGGTGCGCAAGCGGTACGGGGGCGGCGACGGGCAGCCGGGCCCCGGCGCCGGGGGCGCGGCCCGCAGGGGGCCCGGGGACGGCCCGCCCGGTGAGGGGCCCGGGGGCGGTCAGGCCGCCGGGTTGTCCGCCCCGGCCGGTCCCGACTCGTAGAGCTCGAACCAGATCGACTTGCCGTCGCCCCGCGGGTCGACCCCCCACGCGTCCGCCAGCATCTCCATCAGGATCAGGCCCCGGCCGCTGGAGGCCATCTCGCCGGGGCGGCGGCGGTGGGGGAGTTCGTCGCTGGCGTCGGCGACCTCCACGCGCAGGCGGCGGGTGCCCAGGGGGCCTCGCGCCTCGGCCACGAGCAGGGCGTCGCCGTCGGTGTGGACCAGGACGTTGGTGATCATCTCGGAGATCATCAGGACCGCCGAGTCGACCTGCTCCTCGTCCGCCCAGTCGTGCAGCAGCTCGCGCAGCTGTCTGCGGGCGCCCGCGATCTGCTGCGGTTCGGCCTGGGCCACGGTCAGGGCGGTGCGCCGGACCACCTCGGGCGGCGTGGTGCCCAGCGGGGCGGCGACATCGTTGCGGCGCAGCAGGAGCAGCGCGATGTCGTCCTCGCGGCGGTCCACGAGCGGGCCCGTCGTGTGGTGCGAGGAGGGCCCGTGCACGGCCTGGACCAGCTCGTCGGCGAGCTGCTCCAGACTGTCTCCGGTGTGCAGTTCGAGGACCGGCCGCAGCCGCGTCCAGCCGCTCGCCATGTCGTGCCCGCCGGTCTCGATCAGACCGTCCGTGCAGATCATGATGGTCTCGTCGGAGTCGAGGACCAGCCGGGTCGTCGGGTAGTCGGAGTCCGCCTCGATGCCGAGGGGGAGGCCGCCCGCGGTCGGGCGGATCAGGGCGGTGCCGTCGGCGGTGCGGATCACCGGGTCGGGGTGGCCCGCGCGGGCGATGTCGAGGGTGCCGGTGGCCGGGTCGACCTCGATGTACAGGCACGTCGCGAAGCGCGGCGCGTTGTCGGTGTAGCCGTCGTGTCCGTCGCCCGTGGGCTCGGGAAGCCCGTACGACTCGGTGATGCCGTACAGGAAGCGGGAGGCGCGGGAGAGGACCGCGTCGGGGCTGTGGCCCTCGCTCGCGTACGCCCGCAGCGCGATCCGCAGCTGGCCCATCAGCCCGGCCGCCCGCACGTCGTGCCCCTGCACATCGCCGATGACCAGCGCGAAGCGCCCGCCTCCGCCGTCCGTGCTGGAGCCGCCGGGCAGCGGGATCATGTCGTACCAGTCGCCGCCGACCTGGAGGCCGCCGCCGGTCGGCACATAGCGGGCGGCGACCGTCATGCCGGGGATCTCCGGGCCGAGCGTCGGCATCATGGAGCGCTGCAGGCCGAGCGAGAACTCGCGCTCGTTCTCCGCCTCGCCCGCCCTGGCCAGGGCCTGCGCCAGCATGCGGGCCACCGTGGTGAGCACCGAGCGCTCGTCGGGCGTGAACGCCACCGGGTGCTTGAACGCCGCCATCCACGCGCCGATCGTGCGCCCCGCCACGATCAGCGGGACGAACGCCCACGACTGCCGGTCGAAGCGCTGGGCCATCGGCCAGGTGGCGGGGAAGCGGCGCCGGTACTCCTGCGGGCTCGGCAGATAGATCGCCCGCCCGTTGCGCACGACGTCGGCGGCCGGATAGTCGGTGTCGAGCGCCATGTCCGTGAACGGGCCGTCGTCCCCCGGGTTGTGCCCGTGGTGCCCGATGATCGTCAGCCGCTCGCCGGCCACCCCGAACACGGCGAGCCCGTCCGGCGAGAACCCCGGCATGGAGAGCGAGGCCGCGACCCGCAGCACCTCCGACGTGGAGCGCGCCTCGGCGAGCGCGCGGCCCGCGTCGAGCAGGAACGCCTCGCGCGAACGCCGCCAGTCGCCGGTGATGGAGGGGTGCGCTGCGGTGGTGCCGGGCTGGGGCTCGGCGACCTCCTGGATGGTGCCGATGAGCAGGTAGCTGCTGCCGTTGAGTACGGGCTTGGAGCGGCTGCGCACGGTCCGCAGGACGTGGCCGTGCTCATCCATGATCCGCAGCCGGACCTCGGCGAGGGTGCCCTCGGCGAGGGCGAGGTGCACGATGCCGTCGACCTCGTTCCAGTCGACCGGGTGGAAGCGGGACCGTGCGGCCGCCTCGGTGAGCGTGGCGGGCCGCGCGGGCAGCCCCAGGAGCCGGGCGGCCTCGGCGTCGAGGGTGACCGTCCCGGAGGCGTTGTCCCAGCGCCACAGGCCAGTCGCGATAGCGGCCAGGACGTCCTCTGTGCGCATTGCCCCTATTTAAGAAGATCCCGGGGCGCATCGCCACCGAGGCGGCCGCGGCGCGGGGGCGCGTTGGTGCCGAGGTGCGGGGCGCGGGCGCGGTACGTCGCCCGCGCGGCCGGGCCGGTCGCTCTGCGAGGGGGGTTCGCACCGGGCGGTAACCTGGACTGGTTGATTCCCGCCTGTCTCGCGAAGAATCTCGCGAAGAGTCGCGGCCACGGTTCGCGAAGAATTGGATGAATGATGCACCGGTACCGGTCCCACACCTGCGGCGAGCTCCGCGCCTCCGACGTCGGCGGCGACGTCCGGCTGAGCGGCTGGCTGCACAATCGCCGAGACCTGGGCGGCATTCTCTTCATCGACCTGCGGGACCACTACGGCATCACGCAGCTGGTCGCCCGCCCCGGCACGGCCGGCGCCGAGGCCCTGGACAAGCTGTCCAAGGAGACCGTCGTCCGCGTCGACGGCAAGGTCGTCTCGCGCGGCGCCGAGAACGTGAACGGCGAGCTGGCGACCGGCGAGATCGAGATCGAGGTCGGCGAGGTCGAGGTGCTCGGCACCGCGAACCCGCTGCCCTTCACGATCAACGCCGAGGACGGCGTCAACGAGGAGCGGCGCCTGGAGTACCGCTTCCTCGACCTGCGCCGCGAGCGCATGCACCGCAACATCATGCTGCGCAGCGCCGTGATCGCCTCGATCCGCTCGAAGATGGTCGCGCTCGGCTTCAACGAGATGGCCACCCCGATCCTGACGGCGACCTCCCCGGAGGGCGCCCGCGACTTCGTCGTGCCGTCCCGTCTGAACCCCGGCAAGTTCTACGCGCTTCCGCAGGCCCCGCAGCAGTTCAAGCAGCTGCTCATGATCTCCGGCTTCGACCGGTACTTCCAGATCGCGCCCTGCTTCCGCGACGAGGACGCCCGCGCGGACCGCTCGCCGGGCGAGTTCTACCAGCTCGACGTCGAGATGAGCTTCGTCGAGCAGGAGGACGTCTTCCAGCCCATCGAGAAGCTCATGACCGAGCTGTTCGAGGAGTTCGGCGGCGGCCGTCACGTCACCTCGCCCTTCCCGCGGATCCCGTTCCGCGAGTCGATGCTGAAGTACGGCAACGACAAGCCCGACCTGCGCGCCAAGCTCGAACTCGCCGACATCACCGACGTGTTCGAGGGCTCGGAGTTCAAGGCGTTCGCCGGCAAGCACGTGCGTGCCCTTCCGGTGCCGGACGTGGCCGGGCAGTCCCGCAAGTTCTTCGACGGGCTCGGCGAGTACGCCGTCTCGCTCGGCGCGCAGGGCCTGGCCTGGGTGCGGGTCGGCGAGGACGGCTCGCTGTCCGGCCCGATCGCGAAGTTCCTCACCGACGAGAACGTCAAGGTCCTCACCGAGCGCCTCGGCCTCGCCGCCGGGCACGCGGTGTTCTTCGGCGCCGGCGAGTTCGACGAGGTCTCCAAGATCATGTCGGGTGTCCGCGTCGAGGCCGCCAAGCGCGCCGGGCACTTCGAGGAGGGCGTCTTCCGGTTCTGCTGGATCGTCGACTTCCCGATGTACGAGAAGGACGAGGAGACCGGGAAGATCGACTTCTCGCACAACCCGTTCTCCATGCCCCAGGGCGGCCTCGCCGACCTGGAGGAGAAGGACCCGCTGGACATCCTGGCCTGGCAGTACGACATCGTCTGCAACGGCATCGAGCTGTCCTCCGGCGCGATCCGCAACCACGAGCCCGAGCTGATGCTGAAGGCGTTCGAGATCGCGGGCTACGACCGCGAGACGGTGGAGCACGAGTTCGCGGGCATGCTGCGCGCGTTCCGTCTCGGCGCCCCGCCGCACGGTGGCATCGCGCCGGGCGTCGACCGCATCGTGATGCTCCTCGCGGACGAGCCGAACATCCGCGAGACCATCGCGTTCCCGCTGAACGGCAACGCGCAGGACCTGATGATGGGCGCGCCGACCGAGCTCGACGAGTCGCGTCTGCGCGAGCTGAACATCGCCCTGCGCAAGCCGGTCGCCGACAAGTAGGCCGCGCCGCACGGCAGTTGACGCCGCCTGTCTTCGACCCCCCGGGCCACGGCTCGGGGGGTCGAAGCGTTCCGGGCGGGCCCCGCGCCCGTGCTCAGGCGCGCGGCTGGATCGTGAGCTCGCCCCGCGTCGCCCTGCGCATGGGTTCACCGGCGAGCAGGGCGTGCGGCAGGCCGGGTTCGATGGCTCCGGCCGCGTCGAGGCGGGCCAGATGCGTGTCCTCCAGCTCGACGTCGAGGGCGCCCAGGTTGTCCGCCAGCTGCGCGGTGGTGCGGGCCCCGATGACGGGAGCCGTCACGGCCGGGTTGTGCAACGTCCAGGCGAGGCCGACCTGGGCGGGTGTGCGGCCGAGCTCGGCGGCGACCTCGCGCAGGGTGTCGGCGATGGCGAGGTTGCGCTCGGTCAGCATGCCGAGCGCCGCGTTGTGGCGCCCGCGGGTGCTCCCGCCCGGCCCGGGGTCCGGGTCGGCCAGGTCGGCGCGGCCGTACTTGCCGGTGAGCAGCCCGCCGCCCAGCGGGGAGTACGGGACCACACCGAGCCCCATCTCGCGGGCCATCGGGATCAGGTCGCGCTCCCCGGTGCGCTCGATCAGGCTGTACTCGATCTGGAGCGCCACCAGCGGTGACCAGCCGCGCAGTTCGGCGACGGCCTGCATCCGCGCCACCTGCCACGCCGGGACGTTGGACATCGCCACGTACAGGACCTTGCCCTGCCGTACCAGGTCGTCCAGGCCGCGCAGGACCTCCTCGACCGGGGTGGTGAAGTCCCACACGTGCAGATAGAGCAGGTCGAGGTAGTCCGTCTGGAGGCGGCGCAGGCTGGACTCCACCGACGCGAAGAGGTTCTTGCGGTGCGGGCCGCCGGAGTTGGGGTCGCCCGGGGTGCGCAGGGTCGTGTACTTCGTCGCGAGCACCAGACTCTCGCGGCGGTGCCGGGAGAACGCCCCGAGCAGCCGCTCCGAGCTGCCGTCGGTGTAGGTGCTCGCGGTGTCGACGAAGTTGCCGCCGCGCTCGACGTACAGGTCGAACAGGCGGCGCGACTCCTCCTCGTCGGCTCCCCAGCCCCACTCGGTGCCGAAGGTGGCGGCGCCGAGCGCCAGGGGCGAGACCCGCAGGCCGGAGCGGCCCAGCAGGCGGTAGGTGTCGAGGGTGCGGGGCAGGGTGCCCTGGTGCATGGTGTCCTCCTGCGGTCCCCGGGGGGCCGTTCGCGGGTCGATCCGTCGTCGAGGACAACCCTGCGGCCCGGCCGTGCCCGGGATAAGGGAAGGACGATCCTGGGAACAGCCTTCCCACCCAGGCTGTTGGGACGGTCATGACGACAGTGGCCGTGGACGCGACACAGGAGCTGGCCGTGTTCCTGCGCGCCCGGCGCGAACGACTCGACCCGGGCGCCCTGGGCCTGCCCGCGCGCCGGGGGACCCGGCGGACCCCGGGACTGCGCCGAGAAGAGGTCGCCGAACTGGCCGGGGTCAGCGTCGACTACGTCGTACGCCTCGAACAGGGGCGCGGGCTCAGGCCGTCGGCGGACGTACTGGAGGCCCTCGCCCGTGCCCTGCGCCTGCCGCCCGTCGAGCGCGCCTACCTCTTCGGCCTGGCCCAGCGGCGCCCCCGCACCCCGGACGCGCCCGCCACCACGGCGGCGCCGCCCCTGGCCCAGCTGGTGCGCGACCTGTCGCCCCGGCCGGCCATGCTCCTGAACCACCGCTACGACATCCTGGCCTGGAACGACGAAATGGCCGCGCTGTTCCTGGACTTCGGCGCCCTGCCTCCCGCGCGGCGCAACGTGGTGTGGCTCTGTCTGGCGCACCCGGAGGTCCGGGCGCGGTACGCGGACCGGGAGCGGGTCCTGCGGGACGGGGTCGCTCACCTGCGGGCCGCCTGGGCGGCCCACCCCGAGGACCGGGTCCTGACCGGTCTCATCGCCGAACTCCGGGCGGGCGAAGCCGAGTTCGCCCGTGTGTGGGCCGAGCGGGACATCGCGGTCGGCGGCCGGGGCCACAAGGTGATGCACCACCCCGAGGCGGGCACGCTGACCCTCGCCGCCGAGGTGCTGGCCCCGCTGCACGACCCGGATCAGCGGCTGCTGCTCTTCAGCGCGGCGGACGAGGAGAGCCGGGCCGCCCTGGACCGGTTGAGCGGGACCTGAGACCGGGGGACCGGGGACGGCCGGCGCGACATCGGGCAGCAGCCCTAGAGCCCCCGGCGCGCGAACAGGACGGCCCCCGGTCGGCGTTCGTCCAGATCGAGCAGGAACTCGGCCTCGACCGTGAAGCCGGCGTCCCGCAGCCACGCCGTGACCCGGTCCGGTCGGCGCAGATGGATGTGGACCTGCATCGGGTGGCCGCCGTAGCCCTGGGTCTTGAGGCGGGTCCCGTCGCCGAGGTGGAAGCCGAGCAGCAGCGGGGCGCCCGGCGGTGTCACCCGGTGGAACTCGGCGAAGACCGTGGGGATCGCCTCGTCGGGGATGTGGATCAGCGACCAGAAGGCCAGTACCGCGGCGACGGACGCGTCCGCGAGGGGAAGCTCCGTCATGGAGCCCACCTCGAAGCGGAGCCCCGGGTGGTCGCGCCGGGCGACGCGGATCATGCCGGGCGAGAGATCGACCCCGAACGCGTCGAGCCCCAACGCGGCGAGATGGGCCGTGACATGGCCCGGCCCGCACCCCGCATCCGCGACGGCCCCGCCCCCGGCGGCCCGCACTAGCTCCGCGAACAGCGCGAGCACCGCCCGCAGATACGGCTCCCCGGCGAGGGCCCCGCGCAATTGGTCGGCGTAGTTCTCGGCGACCGTGTCGTAGGAGGTCCGGGTGGCGTCCAGCCATGCGTCCGCGTCATTCATGCGGCTGCACGGTAGCCGGTCAACCCGGTTGAGAGGCAAGCCGGTTGAAGTGTTCAGGCGCTCCGTGCGGCGGCGTCCGTACGCCGACGCCCCCTGGCCCCGGCGGAGGGGGCAGGGGGCGCGGGGCCGGCGGGGTCAGTTCTTCGAGCGGGCGAAGAACTCCACCTCCGCGATGGCCACCTGCTTGTCCTTGGCCGTGCCGAAGGCCGAGCGCAGGATGATGCGGACCGAGGCCGCGTCGCGGACGCGGACGTCGATGCGCTGGACACCGCCGTCGTTGATCGACCGGTGCGAGACGTGCTGCTTGCCGCTGGTGTCGGTCACCACCAGGTCGAACTCCTGGGGCCTGGCCTGCTCCGACTGCTGGCCCGCACGCTTCGAGGTGCCCGGGGTGATCAGCAGCGCCAGCAGGTCGGTGGGCTGGCCGAACGTGGCCTCCAGGTAGGTGCCCTGGGCGTCACCCGCGTACCCCGAGCCCCACCAGGTGTTGGAGTAGCTGTCGCCCGCGAGGCCCGGGGCGTGCTTCGGGTCCCAGTGGGACGCCGTCCACGAGGTCGGGTGGACGGCCACGCGCTTGGCGAAGTGGTCCTGCACCGCGCGGGCCGCCGGCGGCCCGCCGAAGACGCCGCCCACGATCAGGCCCACCACGACCAGCGCCACCAGGGCCCGTGCGATCCAGCGCTTCCTGTCCCGGTGCAGCGGCGGGCGCTGACCGGCGTACGGGCCCGTCGCGTTGTCCTGGCGGCGCGGGCCGAGCGGGGTGGCGCAGCTCCGGCAGAACGTGCGGTGCTGGTGGTTGGGGGTGGAGCAGGCCGGGCAGGGGGCGCCGTTCTCCGGTGCGGGGGCGGGCGCCGAGGGGCGCACCTGGGGGCGGGCCGCTTCCGGACGTCCGGGCAGGACGGTGCCGGGGGCCTCGCGGGGCCGGCTCGCCGACGCCTCCTCCACGGGGACGAGCAGGGCCCTGGCGGCCTCCGAGGCCGACGTCGTGCGCACCTCGGGCACCGGGGTGGTGTCGTGGGCCTCGTCGGACACGGCCGGGGTCGGCACGGTCACCGCGTCCGGCCGGCCCGCCGGGGCCGCCGGCTGCGCCGGTCCGGCCGGGTCCGGCACGAAGACGGGGGTGCCGGCGGGCGGTGTGGGGGCGTCCGGAGCGATGCTCCGCCCGCTGTGTTCGCGGGCGGGCTCGGGGTGGTGGTCCGGCTCATCGGCGGGCGCGGGCGCGGACTCGGATGCGGACCCGGTCGCCGGCGGGGCCTTGTCGGCCGCGGACGGGGCCGGTCGGCCGCCCGCCGGGGCCGTCCAGCGCAGGAAGGCTCCGCAGGAGTCGCAGAACGACTGGCCGGTGGCGCGGGCCGGGGTGCCGCAGTCGGGGCAGGGGACCATGGCCGGGGTGGACATGAGAGGTCAGTTCCCTTCGGGAGTGGAGGTCGTGCCGGCGGATACCTCGGCCGTGAAAGGGAGGTGCGCGGGGCGGGCCGCCGCCACCACCGCCTGGAGGCGGTAGGGGTCGACGGTGGACGGGTCGGCGACGGTGAGGGTCACCCGGAGCGAGGCCCGGGTCTCGCCGGGGAACGGGCCGAGCGGGCGGGCCGACCAGGACGCCCCGCCGCTCTCGGTGATCTCGGGGCGCACCCCGAAGGCCTGCTCGACGGCGCGGGACAGGCCGAGCGCGGTGCCCCGCACCCGGTGCAGCGAGACCGCGGTGGCCACGGCGTGCCGGCGCAGCTCAAGGGTTTCGGTGCCGTCGAGTTCCGTGCCCACCCAGCTGGTGAGCCAGTCCACGAAGTCCTCGGGCGCGAGCGCCGGGTCGAAGTAGGCCTCCAGGCAGTCGAGCACGTTGAACAGCGGGGCCAGCACCACGTCGAGGCCCTCGACGAACCGCTGCGCGAAGTCGTCGTCCGCGTACACCGCGGGCAGCTGGGTGCCCAGCGGATGGGAGGACGCCAGGTCGTCGACGGAGCCGCGCGCGCTCATCGGGCCTCGATGACACGGACACGGTGGTCGAAGGGGAACAGGAGCGCCGAGGGGGACAGCTCGATGCGGTCCGTCGCGTCGCCCCTGCGCCCGGTCAGCGGGTCCGCCGGGTGCAGCAGGACCTCGTCGACCAGCTCGACGCCCGGGACGCGCTGGAGCGCCGCGAAGATCTCGCCCGCGCGCAGTGGCCGGCCGAAGGGCCAGCCCGTGCCGTGGGCGCCGCCGGTCAGCGGGTCCAGGTAGGAGTACAGCGCGTTGAGCGCCTCGTCGCGTACGTAGTCCGCCTTGGCGGCGCGGAACGAGTGCAGCGTCGCCACCACGGTGACGCCCTGGTAGAACGGCGGGCCCACCGCGAGGCGGGTGCCGAGCGGGCGGCGCTCGTCGAGGAACGAGGTGACCCGCCCCAACAGCTCGTCGCCGGGCACCAGTTGCTCGAAGCGCAGCCGGCCGCCCCGGTCGGGCACGGCCTGCGGGACGACGAGGACACGGACCGCGTTGTCGCCCGATTCGACGTCGTCCGCCGCGAGGCAGGCGATGCGCGCGGTCTCGGGGGCGGCACGCCGGGCCAGCTCCTCGTAGTCGCGTGCGGTCACGGCGCGTTCCTGGGCGCGCAGCGCGATCGGCGCCCGCGTCTTGGCCTCCTCGACGGTCTCGCCGTCGACGCCGCCGCGCGCGGCCTCCCGGTTCTCCACGCGGGAGATGTACGGGATGGAGCTGCGCAGCACCTGGATGGCGCCGCGGGCCACATTGCCGGAGCGGCCGCCGCCGGTGCCGTAGCGGGAGGCGCGGATGGCGGCGCCCTTGATGGGGACGGCGCCGAACTGCCGGACGGTGCCGTCGGGTTGGCGCACGGCGGGGCCGAAGGCTATCTCGCCGGTGGCCGCGTCCAGGGTGAAGTGCCGGTCGAAGGGGGCCGAGGAGGCGAAGTCGCCCACCATCTCCCACTCCTCCCAGCCCTCGCCCGCCGAGATCTCCAGGCGTACGCCGCCGACGACGGGCGCGTGCACGAGCATGAGCCGCTGTCCGGGTACGCCCTCGGAGTCGCCGAGCGACTCGTCGCGCACCGACTCCGCGTGCGAGACGCGGGTGGTGCCGCCGATGGTGAAGGCGGAGGCGCCGCGCACGGTCGGCGAGACGCTGTAGAACGGCTGGCCGGGCGCGGCCTCCACGACCCGGCAGCGCAGCCAGCCCGCGTCGAGACCGCCCATCCGGGAGACGGCGTGCGCGGCCGGCATGTGCAGGATGACCTCACCGGGGCGGTTGAGGCCGCCGGTGGAGTCCTCGGCGACCTCGCACTCGCTCCAGCCGTCGGCCGTCCACGCCTCCCACACCAGCGGGGGCTGGCGCGGGTCGACGCCGACACCGTCGACGCGGCTCTCCAGGCGCAGCGCGGCGGTGCAGTGCGGCAGCGCCGCCGACAGGCCGAAGAGCAGCACGTCGCCGGGGAGCGGGCCGGAGCTGAACACCGACACGTCGGTGCCGCCGAGCACGTCCTGCGAGCAGTCCTCCGGCTTGGACGCGGCGGGCTGGCGCAGCACGTGGGAGAGGCTGCACGGCACGATCGTCAGATCGTCCTCGGAGGCGAAGACCACCGCCTCCTCGGTCTCGGTGCGGCCGGTGGCGACCTCGGTGCCCCGGGGCAGCACGACCGGCTCCGGCTGCGGCGCCGAGAGCCAGAACGTCACCGCCGCGCGCGCCGCCGACGGCGGGAACAGGGTGACGCCCAGCAGGTCGAGGAAGGCCAGCTGGTTCTTCTCGGGCACGCGGTTGAGGCGGTACACGACCTGGTCGGCCATGTGCGCGACGGCCTCGATCAGGGTGACACCCGGGTCGGAGACGTTGTGGTCGCTCCATTCCGGGCAGCGCTGCTGGATGTAG
This sequence comes from Streptomyces sp. NBC_00083, assembly GCF_026343295.1. Classification (GTDB taxonomy): domain Bacteria; phylum Actinomycetota; class Actinomycetes; order Streptomycetales; family Streptomycetaceae; genus Streptomyces. The sequence goes on along the minus strand of NZ_JAPELY010000005.1, from coordinate 310,846 downwards.
CGCTTGGCGTCGTCGACGAACTGCTGGAAGCGGCGGTCGTCGAGGTGGGGTGCGGGCAGGGCCATCAGTGTCGTTCGCTTTCGCCGGCCGTCGGGCCTGGCTCGTCGCCGCCCTCGGAGGGAATCACATAGAAGGGGAAGACGAGGCTGCGCGGGTTGTTGGTGCCCCGCACCGAGTAGCGCACGTCGATGTGGAGCACGGTCGGCTCGTCGGGCGCCGGAGTCACCGTGACGTCCTCGACCTCGATCCGGGGCTCCCAGCGGTCCAGCGAGGTGCGCACCTCGTAGCGGATGCGCCCGGCGGTGGCGTCGTTGACGGGCGCGAACACCAAGTCGTGGACGGCACAGCCGAATTCGGGGCGCATCGGCCGCTCGCCCGGCGCCGTCGCGAGGACCAGACGCATGGACTCCTCGATCTCGCGGTCGCGCCGGGCCAGGGCGATGCCGCCGCCCGGCTCGGTGCGCATCGGGAAGGCCCAGCCGGCCCCGACGAAATGTTCGCTCATCTCGACTCTCCTAGAGGACCGGCATGCCGTTGGCCAGCGGCATGCCCGCGGGGGTGTTCAGGAGCAGGCCACCCAGACCGTTCAGGATGACGGTGCCGCCGTTGATCGTGGTGTTGGCGACCGCGTTGAGGACCACTTCGCCCAGCGCGTCCACCGTCACCACGCCGCCCGCGAGGACGGACGCCTCGCCACCGGCCTTCGCGGTGAACTCGCCCCCCGCGTCGATGTTGACGCCCATACCCGCGCCGATCTCGATGGCGCCGCCCGCCCTCATGTTGATCATTCCGCCGGCCTTCAGGGACAGGTCGGCGCCCGCATCGATGTCGACGGACCGGTTGCCCTTGATCTCGACGCTGCCGTTGCTGTTGATGGTGATCGAGGTCTGCGCCTCGTTCATCTGGATGTGCAGCCGGCCCTTGCCGGTGCGCAGCCGGATGCCGCTCGACATCCGCGCGGCGCCGCCCTCTTCGAGGATCTCGACGGTGTGCCCGCTGCGGCCGGTCAGGGAGCGCCAGTTGATCTGCCCGCTCGTCGGGTCGACGGCCGGGTAGTTGTCGGGTTCGCGGGTGTGCTTGTCGACGCCGTTGTAGAGCCCCGCGATGACGTACGGGTGCTCCAGGGAGCCGCGGTCGAAGGCGCACAGCACCTCGTCGTTGACCTCGGGCAGCAGCAGCCCGCCGCCGTCGCGGCCGCCGAACTGGGCGACCCGGCACCAGTCGCTCTCGTACGTGGCGGACAGCCACGGGAACGACAGCCTGACCCGGCCCATGCGCAGCGGGTCCTTGGTGTTGGTGACGAGCGCGACCGCGACGCCCGGCATCGGGGGCGCCTGGTCGGTGCCGCCCGCGGCGAGCCCGTACAGCGAACGGAACTGGCGGCCCGAGACGGTCAGCCAGGTCGTGTACAGGTCGCCGGAGGCGAAGACGTGACGGACGCCGGTCGCGGTGTACTTGCCCTCGAAGGGGAAGCCCGCGCCCTTGACGGCGATGGGGGTGCCCGGCGTGAGCGCGGGGTTGCCGGTGACGGCGACCTCCAGCTCGGCGAAGGCGCCCGTCACGTCGTCGGCGAGGGCCTGCGCGGCGTGCGTGACCTGGGACAGGGTGGTGTACGGGACCTGGGTGGCGGTGAGTTCGGAGGCGCCGAAGGGCAGCGTCACCTGGCCCGGGGTCATGTCGGCGTCGATGTCCTTGCTCTTGACCGCGGGCTGCGGCGACTGGAGCTTCTGCCGGGTGCGCATGTCCCAGCCGCGCACGTTGACCTTCCGGACCTGTCCGGCCGCCGTCATCGTGGCCCGGCTGTGCAGGTTGTTCGCGCCGAAGTCCAGGACGTACGGGCTCTGCGCGGCCGGGGTGGTGTCGGAGGGGGCGCCCGAAGCCGGGTCGAGGCCCGCGAAGTTGAGCTTGCCCATGTTGTCGAAGGACAGGCGCACGTCGTTCTCGGCGGCCAGCCGCGACAGGAAGTCCCAGTCGGTGATGTTGGGCTGGGTCGCCAGGTCGTACACCGTGGACGTCGACTCGATCTTGCCGATCTTGAGGCCGTTCTGTCCGGCGACGCGGCGCACGATGTCGGAGGCCGTCATGTTCGGGTAGCCCTCGACGCGGCGGTTGCGCAGCAGGCGGTGACCGGGGTCGTAGCCGCGCACCAGCAGGTGGCGGCCCACGCCGGGCTCGGAGTCCACTTCCAGGCCGGTGACCTCGCCGGTCATCAGCGGCTCGCCGCGCCTGCCGTCGGTGAACGGGCTGATGATCACCTTCGCCCCGATCTTCAGCATCGGGAACTTCTTGGTGATCTTGCTGTCGCCGTCGCTGAACGTGAGCTGGAAGGCGGCCGGCACGTTGACCGAGGAGTCCACCCAGCCCTCGACGAGCCGCAGCGCGAGGGGGTCGGGGAGTACGGTGCCGCCCAGCTGGACGTGCAGGACGGTGGTGAAGGTCTTCTCGGTCACGGGGTTTCCTCCGAGGACGCGGGCAGCAGCAGCTCGGTGCCGGGGCGCAGCCGCATCGGATCGTCGATCTCGTTGGCCTCGGCGATGACGCGCCACTGGGTGGCGTCGCCGTACTCGCGCCACGCGAGGGAGGCCAGGGTGTCCCCGGCGACCGTGCGGTGCACGCGGCGCGCCGAGAGGGCGCCCGATGTGGGGTTCTGGCGCTTGGTCTCGCTGGCGACCTCGGTCAGCGCGAGGCTGCAGGTGGCGCGCAGGGGAGTGCCGTTGGGGCTGAACAGGGTGTAGTTGGCGCTGACACTGGTGACGTACGCGACGAACTGGACCGTCGAGAACGAACCCCAGCTGAACTCCACCCACGGCGGGGACGGCGCCTTCGCGCTGATGCTCTGCGAGGTCACCTCGCAGCACGAGAGCAGCAGCTCCACCTGGCTCTGCACGGTGTTGGAGCTGGGCGTGCCCGAGGCGTCGAGGAACACCTCCAGCTGGAGCGAGGCCGGCATCGCGCCGGTGAACTTCGGCGGCGCGCCCCGGTTGTAGGAGACGGCGGGCATGGTGATCCAGTTGGCGGACCGGCCCATCTGCACCTGCGACGGGTTGAACTGGAACTTGACCTCGCCGAGCTTTCCGCCCATGGAGCCGCCCAGGTCGGTGGGCGGCTGGTGGATGGCGAGGGTGGCACGGGAGAGGCCCTTGGCGGCCTTGCCTCCGACGGGAGCGGCCATGCTCACGCACCTCCCGCGTCGGTGAAGCCGTGGTGGGCGATCTCCAGGGTCTCGGTGGCCACGCTCGGGCTCGCCGGATCCAGGCTCGGGCCCGTCCAGCGCACCGGAAGCACCTCGACCAGACCCCACTGCGCGACGATCGAACCGTCGGCGCGCAGCGCCGCGATCTGCGCCGTGGGCCGGGTGATGCCGGTGGCGAGCGAGGAGATCCAGGAGGCGACCTTGGAGGTGTCGGCGGTCAGCGGCCGGGTCAGCCGGATCGTGGAGAACGTGACCCGGGTGGGCAGCTGCCACACGAACCCGTTGTTGCCGCCCTCCTGGCGCTGTTCCACCTCGACCTCGGAGGCGAGACCGTCGCAGCCGTTGAACAGGCCGAGGTTCTGGCCGTCGATGGTCAGCTTGAAGAAGACGGTGGAGCCGGGGTCAAGGGTGGTGGGCATGGGGTGGTCTTCCGTCGGTGGGAGTGGTTACGGGCAGGTCGTGCGGGTCAGCGGTCGCGCAGCCGCCCGATCCGTTCGCGGTCGCCGCGCAGTTCGGCGCGGAGCAGACGCGAGAGCGGCGCGACGAGCCGCCGTGCCAACGCGTCGAGATCGGTGGGCTGTTGGGGCTCCTCGGCGGGTTCCGCCGCGGTGGCCGCTGCGGAGGTCTGGGTGGCGGTGCGCACGGCCGGCGGGTCCGCCTGCCGCTGTACGGGGGCGGCGAACGCCGGCGCGGGCTGCGGCGGCGTCGGGGCGGGCAGGGGGTGCGCACGGCGTACGGGGACGACGGGGGGCGTGTCCTGTGCGGGGGCGCGTTGCACCGAGCGCTGCACCATCCCGAGGGGCGCGGCGGGACCGCGCAGCGGCACCACCGGACGGCTGTCGTCGGTGGCGGGCGCCGCCTGCCTGAGCGGCGCGGGCGCGGGTGCGGCGCCCACGGGGCCCGGTGTGTCCTGGTGCCGGGTGGTGAGCGGCCGGGCGGAGGCGAGCGGCGGCCCAGCGATCTCCATGCGCTGGAGCGGGGCGGGCCCGGGGAGGCGCACCTTGCGCAGCGGGGTGGGCGGCGCGGCGGCCCGCTGGACGGCGGGTGCGGGTGCGGGTGCGGGTGCCGGTGCCGGTGCCGGGGCGGGGGCAGCGGCGGGGGCCGGTGCCGCGGGGGCCGGGGCGGGCATGGGTGTGGTCGCCGGACCCGGGGTGATGGGCGCGCCGATCAGCGGCCTGCGCCGGGGCGCGTCCGGAGCGGTGCTCTGCACCCGGCTGACCCGCCGCACGACGGGCTTGCGCTGGACGGGCGGAGCGGGGGCCGGCGCCGGTGCTGCCGGGATGTCGACGGGCACGGCCGGCGCGGGGGCGGGCGCCCGCACCGGCGCGGGCCGGACCGTGCCGACGGGGTCGAGCTGATAGGAGGGCCGCACCGGACGGGGCGCGGACGTGAGCGAGCGCGGAGTGGCGGCCCGCTGAACGGGCAGCGGACGCCCGGCGGTCGGCGGGGTGGGTTCCGCGAGCGCGCGCTGTACGGAGGGACCCGGCTGCGCGGGACCGCGCTCACCGAGGGTGCCGCGCACCGGCAGCGCGGAGCCGCCCTCGGAACCCGGCACGGAAGGCGCCGCCGCACCGGGCCGGCTCGGCGGGGTGACCGCGGCCCGCCGCACCTCGGGAGCCGCCCCGGATGCGACCCCGGGCGCTTCCGCCGAGCGGGGACCCGCGGGGCCGGCCGACGGCGCGGCGGCACTCGGCGCGACCCCGGGCGCACCCTGATGAGCCTCGGCTGGGGAAGCAACGGCGCGCTGTACAGCCGGAGTTGAGGGTGCCGAGCCGGACGCGGCCGGTGCGGCCGGACTGCCGCCCGCTCGCGGCGCCTCGCCCTGGCGGGGTGCCTGGCCGCCGGGGGCCGTCGCGGCGCGCCGGATGGGGGCGCCGATGGGGCTGGTCCGCGTGGGCGGCGCGGGGGTGGCGCTCGCCGGGCCCCGCGCGGGGGCGGCGGCGCGCTGCACGGACGGCACGTCGGGCGCGGCGGCGGGACTCGGCTCCGTACCGGAGTTGCTCACCGGCTCGATCGCCCGCCCAATGGCCCGCTCCACGGGCGGAGTTGACGCCGAAGGCGCCGGGCTGTCGCGCCGGTCGGAGGACGCGGCCGATCGCTGCACGGGCGGGGTCGCGGCGGAGCTGCCCGGCGCGGTGCCGGGCGCGGCGGACGTCCGGGGGCGCTCGGCCGGACCGGGCGGCGTCGCACCGGGGGCGGCCGGGGTGGTGGCGGGGCCGCGCGGAGGCGTCGCGGACCGCCGCACGACGGGCGGCGTGCCGGGGGTGCCCGGGGCGGGCGGGGTGTCGGCCGGGCGGTTCGGGGGCGTGGCCGACCGCTGGACGGCGGGGCCCGTGCCGGGCGGGGCCGGGGTGTGGGCCGTGCCGGCCGGGGGCGTGGCGGGCCGCTGTACGGCGGCCGGAGTGCCGGGGCCGGCCGGGGTGTCGGCCGGGCGGTTCGGGGGCGTGGCCGACCGTTGCACGGCGGGGCCCGTGCCGGGCGCGGCCGGGCCGGCCGGAGGGGCGGCCGGTCGCTGCGCGGCGGGCGGCGCCCCGGGGCCGGTGTTGGCCGGGCGGTTCGCAGGCGTGGCGGATCGCTGGACCGCGGGCGAAGTGCCGGGCGCGCCCTGGGCGGTGCCGGGCCCGGCCGGGGGCGCGGCGGGCGGCGTGCCGGGGCCGGCGGGGGTGTTCGCCGGCCCGGCCGACGGCGCGGCGGAGCGCTGCACGGCGGGCGAAGTGCCACTGGTGGCAGGGGTGTTGGACGCGGCGGGGCGAGGCGTGGCGGAGCGCTGGACCGCGGGGGCCGTGCGGGGCGCGGCCGGGGGGTTGGGCGCGGCGGGCCGCTGCACGGCGGGCCGGGTGCCGGGGGCGCCCGGGGTGATGGCCGCAGGCGTGGTCGGCCGCTGGACGACGGGCGGGGTGCCGGGGGCGGCCGGGGCGTTCGGAGCGGTGGCGGACCGCTGCACGGCAGGGGGTGTGGCGGGCCCGGTCGAAGGGGCGGTGGCCGATCGCCGCACGGCGGGGGGTGTTCCCGGCCTCGCCGGGCCGGCCGGAGGCGTGGTGGCGGACCGCTGCACGGCAGGAGGTGCGACGGGTCCCGTCGACGGGGTGGCGGCCGATCGCTGCACCGCGGGCGGCGTTCCCGGTCCCGCCGGGCCGGCCGGAGACGGCGTGGCGGAGCGCTGTGCGGTCGGCGGATGTCCGGGCGTACCCGGGGTGTTGACGGTGGCGTCCGGGGCCGTGGCGGTGCGCCGCGCGACCGGTGGCGTGCCGGGCGTGCCCGGGGTGGTCGGCACGGCCGGGGTGGTCGCCGGGCCCTGCTGCGGCGCGGCGGAACGCCGAGCCGCGGGAGCCGTACCGGGCGCCGTCGGCGGCTCAACAGCACGTTGGACAGCGGGAGTTGGGGTGGCTTCCGGGGCTGCCGCACTCGGGGTCGCCGCGCGCGGCGGTGTGGCCGCGGGTGCGGCCGAGCGCTGTACGGCAACCGGCGCGGCACCCGGCGCGGAACCCGGACCGCCGGCCGGCGGGCTCACGGGCGTCGCGGAGCGCTGCACCGCGGCCGGCCCGGGACCCCGTACCGGACCCGGCCCGCTCGCCGCCGGGCTCGCGGGAGCGGCCGATCGCTGTACGGCACCCGCCCCCGCACCCTGTGAGGCACCCGGCCCCGCACCCTGTGAGGCCCGCGGCGCGGAGCCCGGCCACGCGGGGCCGGAGTCCGTGCCGGTACCCGCGTCCGCGTCGGACGGGGCCTCGGGCGTGCGGCCCGCCACCGGCAGGCGCAGCAGCGGAAGGGGCAGTTCGGAGGGGCGGCCCGCGACCGGGGTCACCGCGTTGTGGAGGACGCCGTGCGGCGCCGAGGGCGACACGGCGTGCGTGAGGGGGCGGACGACCGAGAGGTCCTGGTGCGCGGCGAGGGTCGCGCCGAAGCCGGCCTCCGCCGTGAGGCGGGGCGCGGCCAGGGCACGCTGGATCGCGGGCGCGGCGGCCCACCCGCCGTCACCCCGGGCGGGTGACGGCGACGGAGACGGCTCCGACGACGCGGACGGCGTCGCCGCCGCGTCGAGGGCCGCGGCCCCGCCGGCCTCGGCCGGCCGGTTACGCCGGCGCTTGAACAGGGCCATCCCCCGTCACCGCTCCCCTTCGCCTTGTTCCACTAGTGCCGCCACCCGCCGTACGTACGCCCGCCGGTCCGCATGCTCCAGATCGAGGATGGAGTCCATGTCCCAGTGGAAGTGGTAGGCCAGGTACGCGGTCTCCTCCTCGATCCGGTCGGCCGCGTACGTCACGATTCCCCCAGGCGGCTCCCGGCCAGCTCGACCTCGAACGACTGCTCGCAGTGCGGGCACGCGACGGCCGCACGGGTGTGGCCCTCCGCGTTGATCTGCCGGTAGAAGTCCTGGAGGAAGGCCAGGTCGGAGGCGAACATGTTCTCCACCGTGCCGTCGTGGACATCACCGAGCGTGCCGAGCCGGGTGATGACCCGGCCCAGCAGGACCACCGACAGGTACGCCGGGTTCTCGCGGACCCGTACGTCCCGCAGCGGGACCAGCTCGTCGCGGGCCGTGGCGAGCCGCATCGCGCCGTGCCGGTGCACGGTGCCCGACCCGTCGACGTACCCGCGGGGCAGCTCGAACTCGAACTCGGTGCGCAGGGTTTCCCGCGCGCCCGTCGCCGGGCCCGTGCCCGGGGCGGACGGAGCCTCGGCTCCGGGGAGCGCCCCGCCGGGGATTCCAGGACCTTCGCGGCGCATTACTCGATGACCAGCTCTTCGAAGGTGATGGAGACCTGCTCGGTCATGGCGGACGCGTCGCCGGCCTTGACCGCGCTGATCTCGACCTTGTTGCACCAGGCGTTGCGCAGGTGGTAGCGCTTCACCGGGTTGTCCTGGTAGTCCATCATGATGATCGAGGCGTTCTTGCGCGCCGAGCCCATGTTCCCGTCGATGGACTCCTTGATCCACTCCGAGAACGTGGCGGACTGCGTGGCACCGCGGGTCACGGTGCACTCGCCGGCCTTCTTCACGCCGGGCAGCTTCTTGATGATCGGCTTGCCGTCGGCCGAGACCTGCTGGTACTCGATGACGTCCTGCTCCATCGAGAGGCTGCTGACCTCCTGCAGGTACTCGACCATGACGCCGTCGATCTGCAGGCCGAAGTTGTGTGTGGTGAGCGCATCACCGGGCTGAAGCGACATGCTGGGTTACTCCTGTTCGTGCGAAATCGGCTGGGGGTGCTGCGAGTTGGCGGGGTCCTACTCCTCCAGCTCGCCGCCGCCGCCCGAGAACTGGGCGAGCCGGAACACGACGAACTCGGCGGGCTTGACGGGCGCGATGCCGATCTCGCAGACCACGCGGCCGAGGTCGACCGACTCCGGCGGGTTGGTCTCCTCGTCGCACTTCACGTAGAAGGCGTCCTCGGCGCGCTGGCCGAACAGGGCGCCGTTGCGCCACTCGTTGACGAGGAACGCGGAGATGTTGCGGCGGATGCGGGCCCACAGCGCCTGGTCGTTCGGCTCGAACACCACCCACTGGGTGCCGATCAGGATCGACTCCTCCAGGTAGTTGAAGTAGCGCCGCACGTTCAGGTAGCGCCACGCCGGGTCGGAGGCGAGGGTACGGGCGCCCCAGACGCGGATGCCGCGGCCCGGGAAGGCGCGGATGCAGTTGACGCCGACCGGGTTGAGCAGGTCCTGCTCACCGCGGGTGATCTGGAGCTCCAGGTCGACGGCGCCGCGCACGATCTCGTTGGCCGGGGCCTTGTGCACACCGCGCTCGGAGTCGTTGCGCGCCCAGATGCCGGCCATGTGGCCCGACGGCGGCATCAGGCGGGTCTGGCCCGTGGACGGGTCGAACGACTTGATCCAGGGGTAGTACAGGGCGGCGTAGCGCGAGTCGTAACCGGCGCCCTCCATCCGCCACTTGCGGATGTCACGGGCGTTGAGTCCGGGCGGCGGGTCGAGGACGGCCATGCGGTCGCCCATCAGCTCGCAGTGCGCGACCAGACCGAGCTGGACGGCCTTGACCTGCTCCATGTCGATCATGCCCTGCTGGTACGCGGCCATCAGGTCGGGGACCGCGACCATGTTGATCTCGTCGAAGGCCTCCAGGCCGCCGAAGCCGGTGCGGTCGGCGGAGTCGCCGATGAACTGGCCGGACTCCAGGCGGGCGACGGTGCCGCCGGTGGGTGCGGGCGCGGGGGCGGCGACCGGCGGGGCCAGGGTGACGGCCTGCGCGTCCGGCTTCGCCAGCTGACCGCCGGCCACGGCCTCCTCGACGGAGATCGTCTTGGAGCGCTGCTTGACCTGGGTGACGACGAAGTTGCGCGCCGACTTCTTCGCGCTGACGTCGAAGTTCTCGACGACGCTCTCGCCGTCCTTGACGACCAGCTTGAAGCGGTCGCCGTTGCCCTCGCCCTCGGCGTCCTGCACCTCGACGGTGAGCGGGCCGCCGCCGGTGCCGGCCGAGATCGCGGACACCTTGAACGTGCCGAGCGCCACGGCCTCGCCGGCGGTGATCGCCTGCGGGGCGGGGGCGGCGGCCTGCTGCGAGGACCGGCCCGGCCCGTCCTCGGAGCCGCCGACCCGCACGACGTAGGCGGCGGTGCCGCCGTTGTTGAAGAAGCCGTAGACGGAGTGCGCCAGGTAGTACCCGTCCGTGAACTCACCGAACTCGGCGACGTACTGCGACCAGTTGGTCACCAGCGTCGGCTCGTTGAGCGGTCCGACGGGCGCGAGCCCGACGAAGGCGGCCACCGAGGTGCCGACCCCTTCGATGGGGCGGGATCCGCTGGCGACTTCCTCGACGTAGACGCCGGGGGACAGGTAGTTGGGCACGGGAAGCTGCTCCTTGTTGCTGGATTACCTGGATGACGGAGGTGTCGGCTGGCGCCCGGAGGCGGACGGGCTGTGCTGTGCGCGGGGAGGACGACTCATCCCGCATCCGAACTGCACACGGTGTCTGTCCCGCCCCCGAAAACGCTGCTACCGGCCCATTACCGTTCCAGCCTCCCGCGGCACGGCCCCCGCGGGGAGGGGAGAAGGTGCGTGGGCGAGGGCAGCACGAGTTGCCCTTCCGGTCATCGGCGGGCGTTCTCCCGGCCGGATGGGGTACGAGAAGGGGTTCCGCGCCCGGCGCCCGTCCGGCACCGCGCCCGGCGCCCCGTCCGGCACCGCACCCGGTGCGCACGGGAGCGGCCGCGTACCGCGGCGCGGGGTCAGCCCTCGGTCGCCGTGTCGGTCGCCGTACCGCTCTCCTCCGGCGACGCGGGACGGCCGGTGCTCAGCCGGTTCGCCTCGCGGACCTTCTCCAACAGCTCTTCCCTTCGCCTGGCGTCCTCGGCCGCCTGGTCGTCCGCCCTGCTCCCGCTCATGCACGTACCCCCTGGGCTCCTCTGCCGGCTGTCCCGCGCTGTCCGGGCCGGTGAGCGTGCGGTAGCTGTCCGTTCATCCAGCAGCGTGCTCCCGGACGGACGGACTGGCCAGGGGGTGGCGCCCGTCGAAGAGGGAGTGGCATGAACTCGCCCCGAGGGCGGTGCGGCTGTTTTCGCCGGTTCCGCGGCGCGGCACGCTCCCACCGGCGGCCGCCTCGCGATTCTTGGTGCGCCCCGGAGGGAACGCAGGAGACGCGAGGCCCGTCTTGGGGGCAGGGAGGGTGCCCTTTTGACCGGTTACCCAAGGGATACAGGGGCAGTTCAAGCCAACTCCCTGTGCGATACATGTGCTGATGCGGGCCCCTGGGCGGTCCTGGCGTAGCGTTCCGGTGACCGGACGAACAGGATCCGGGGGCCGAAAGGGCAGACGTCGGGGGACGATTCGGCCGGACGACTGAGAGGGCGACGGCGTGGCGGTATCCGGCGGAACGAGCGAGGGCGGCATACCCGGCGGTGTGGGCAGCGCCGTCGGCGTCGCCGGCGGGCTGCGGTTCCGCATGCTCGGGACCGTCGAGGGCGACCTCGACGGCCGGCCCCTGCGGCTCGGACCACCCCAGCAGCGGGCCCTGCTCGCCGTTCTCCTGCTGCGCGAGGGCCGCCCGGTCTCCATGCCGGAGCTGCTCGACGCGATCTGGGGTGAGCGGCTGCCCCCGCGCGGCGTCGGCACCCTGCGCACCTACGTCTCGCGCCTGCGCACCCTCCTGGAGCCGGGCCGTCCCTCGCGCACCCCGGCCAGGCTCCTGGTGTCGGCGGACGACGGCTACGCGCTGCGGGTCCCCGCCGCGGCTCTCGACACCGTTGTCTTCGAGACGCGGCTCGCCGAGGCGGCCCGGCTGCGCGGCGCGGGCGACACCGAAGCCGCCCACCGCGAGCTGACCGGCGCGCTCGCCCTGTGGGGCGGCAGCCCGCTCGCCGGTCTGCCGGGTCCGCACGCCGAGCGCGAACGCGACCGGCTCACCGAGCTGTGGCTCTCGGCCCGCGAGGACCACTTCCACGGCGCGCTCGCCCTCGACCGCCACGCCGCCACGATCGCCTCGCTCCGCGCGTTCGCCGCCGAACACCCGCTGCGCGAACGCACCCAGGCCCTGCTGATGCTGGCGCTGCACCGGGCCGGCCGGCAGGCCGACGCGTTCGCCGTGTACGAGGCGACCCGGCGCACCCTGGACGCCGAACTCGGCGTGCCGCCGGGCCCCGAACTCACCGCCCTGCACACCCGCCTCCTGACCCGCCCCCCGCGCGGCCACCGCCCGTCGGGCACCCCCGGTTCGGCGGGCGGGCTGCGGCCGGGCGCCCCCCGCGTGCCCGAGGGGGCCCGCGCGGCGCGCACGCCGCCCCGCGCGCTCGGCGGCCCCGGCGCACCCCGCTCGGCCGGGGAGGCGCGCCGGGCCGGGGAGGACCACTCGTCGGGCGCTCCCCGTCGGCAGGATGCGCCCCTGCCGTCGGAGGGGACCCGCCCTGGGTCCCGTACGCCCCTGCCGCCGCCAGGCGGGGCCGTGCCCCAAGAGCCCATCCCCGCATGGGAGTTCCGCCGGTCCGCCGCACCCCGCCCTGCCGCCGCGCCCCGCCAGGACGCCGCATCCCGCCCGGCCGGCGCCCCCGGCCCCGTGGACGTCGCGGAGGACGGGCAGCGGGGCGTTCACCCCCGGCCCTCTCAACTGCCGCCCGCCATCGCGGACTTCACCGGCCGGGTCGGGTTCCTCGGGGAGGTGTCCGACCTGTTGCAGGAGGCCTCCGACGGGCGGTTCACCGGGGTCGGGGTGCTCACCGGGCTCGGTGGTGTCGGCAAGAGCGCCCTCGCCGTGCGGGCGGGGCACCGCATGCGCAGGGCCTTCCCCGACGGGCAGCTCTACGTCGATCTGCGCGGCAGCGACGCCGAGCCCGCCGACAGCGCGGACGTCCTCGCCCACCTGCTCCACTCGCTCGGCGTCGCCGAGGAGGCCGTGCCCGACGACGTCGCCCAGCGCGGCGCCCTGTACCGCTCGCTGCTCGCCGGGCGCCACGTCCTCGTGCTGCTCGACAACGCGCACGACACCGCACAGCTGAGGCCGCTGCTGCCCGGCACCCCGGGCAGCGCCGTCCTCGTCACCAGCCGTACCCGCATCGTGGGCCTGCCCGGCGCGCGGATCGTCGACGTGGAGGCGATGAGCGAGCAGGACGCGCTGAGCATGCTCGAAACGATCGTGGGCGCGGAGCGGGTGCGCGCCGAACCCGAGGCGGCCCGCCGGCTCGTCGCGTCCTGCGGCCGGCTGCCGCTCGCCGTGCGCATCGCGGCGTCCCGGCTCACCGCCCGCTCCGACTGGGCGGTGGCCGACCTGACGGCCCGGCTGCGCGACGAGCGCCACCGCCTCGACGAACTGGAGGCCGACGGGCTCGGCGTCGACGCCGCGTTCCGGCTCAGCTACGAGGGGCTCGCCGGGCCCGCCGCGCGCGCCTTCCGGCTCACCGCCGCCGCGGCCGTGCCGGTCTTCGGCCGGGCCACCGCCGCCGCCCTGCTCGACGCCGACGAGTACGCCGCGGAGGAGGCCCTGGAGGCGCTGGTCGACGCCGGTCTCCTGGAGGCCTGCGGGGTGGACCGCTACCGCTTCCACGACCTGGTGCGGATCTTCGCCCGGCGCGTGCTCGACGCCTCGCCCGACGCGGCCGAGCGCCCGGCCGCCCAGCGCAGGCTCCTCGACCACGTCCTGGCGACCGTCCGCAACACCGTGCGCTGTCTGCGCCCGCTGAGCCGCGTCCCCGACCTGCTGTACGCCCCGCAGGCGCCCGGGTACCGCCCGGCCGACGCCGAGGCCGCGCGGGCCTGGCTCCAGGAGTCGCACCAGCTGATCCGGGACACCGCCGAGCAGGCCCTGGGCAAGGGCCCGTGGGAGGAGCTGGGCGCCGACGCGCTGCGCCCGGCCGTCGACCTCCTCACCGGCTGGGCCCACCTCGTGCTCGGCACCGCGCGGCGCGGTGAACTCCACGGCCCGGCCCGCCTCGCCCTGTCGGTGGCGCACCGCCACGGCGACTCCCGCTCGGCGGGCCGTGCGCTACGCCTGATCGCCGTCGTACCGCAGCAGAACGGCGACACCTACCGCCGCATCGAGCGCACCCTGCGCGAAGCCCTGCGGTGTGCGGCGCTCGCCTGCGACCCGCTGACCGAGGCGGAGGCGGCGCACGAACTGGCCGTGATCCTCGCGGCGATGGGGCGCCCCGCCGACGCGCTGCCCCTGTTCGAGCAGGCGTACGCGCGCTTCGTGGAGCTGGGCAGCAAGGGCGAGGCGGTGCGGGTGCTCGCCCATGTGGTGCGCGCCCACATGCTGCTCGGCCACAAGGAGCGCGCCGAGTCCGCCGCCAGTGAAGTGCTGCGCACTGCGCGGGAGTTGGGCGACCGGGGTACGCTCGGACATGTGCTGTACCAGATCGGCTGCGCGTTGCTCGCGGGCGGCCGGCCGGTGCGGGCCGCGGCCCATCTGCGCGAATCGCGCCAGCACCACCAGTGGGTCGGCGACCTGCGGTGGGAGGCGATGGCGTGGGCACGGCTGGCGCACTGCGCGCTGGCGAGGGAGCGGCCCGGTGAGGCCGCGGCCTGCGCCACGCAGGCGCTGTCCATCGAGGGCGACCTCGGTGACCCGTTCTGCCGGGGCCTCGCGCTCGCGGCCCGCGGCCGTGCGCTGCTCGCCCTCGGCGAGACACCGGCGCTCTCCGCGCTGGCCTCGCTGCGCACCGCGCACCGGCTGCTCAGCACGCGCGGCGCCGCGGAGGCCGACGAGCTGACGTCGCTGCTGCGGGCGGTGCCGCCGGTGCCGGGGCAGCCGTCGGGCCCGCGGGGCAGCGTGAGCGGCGGGGCCACGAGTGCAGCCAGGGCTGCCCTCTGACAGAGCCTTTAGGGCAGGGCGGCGCGGGGTGCGCGCCCTAGCCTTCCCCCATGACCATGTGGACGTCTCTGGACCCGGCCGCCGTCGCCGTCGATCCCGGTGGGCGGGCCACCGCACGGCTGCGCGTGCGCAACACCGGGGACACCGTCGAGGAGTACCGCCTCTCGGTCGTCGGCGCCCCCGCGGGCTGGGCCCGGGTGGAGCCCGACACCCTGCGCCTGTACCCCGGGAGCGAGGGTGTCGCCGAGATCTCCTTCGCGCCGCCGCGCTCCCCGGACGCCCTGGCGGGCCCGGCGTCGTACGGCATCCGCGTGGAGCCCCGCGAGCACCCCGGCGCACGGGACGTCCTCGAAGGCCAGGTCACCGTCGCGCCGTTCAGCGAGGTGCGCGCCGAACTGCTGCCTTCGGTGCTGGTGGGCCGCTTCGGCGCGCGGGCCTCGGTCGCCGTCGACAACATCGGCAACACCGCGCTCACGGCGTCCCTGACGCTGCGCGACGAGGCCAACCGGCTCACCTGCGAGATGGCGCCCAACTCCGTCCAGGTGGCCCCCGGGCGGGCCGCGTTCGTGAAGCTGAACATCCGGCCCCAGCGGATCCGCTGGACCGGCGGCACCGAACACCACCGGGTGACGGTCGCGGTGCGCCGCTCCGGCGACGACACCACCGTCGACCTCAACGGCACCTACGAGCAGCGTGCGGTGGTGCCGCGCTGGATGCTCGTCGTGGGCAGCGCGGCGGTCGCGGCGTCGGTGGCGTTCGTGATGCTGTGGCTCGGCTTCCAGCCGAAGGTCACCACCGCGACCGGCGAGATGCAGTCCGGCTCCGGCGCACAGGCCGTGCCGCAGGGCGCCGAGGCGCCGCTGCCGCCGGCCCCCTCGTCGGCGCCGCCCGCCGTGCCGCCCGGAGCCCCGGCCCCGGCCGGCGACGGCTCGGGCGGCGGCGCCGGTGGCGGTGACGCCTCGCAGGTCGGCGGCGGCCCGCCGGTCCCGCCGCCCGCGCCGAAGACGGCGCCCAAGGCGGCTGCCGACGCCCCCGTCGGCCCCGTCTGGGACATGGGCTACAAGCCGGACGC
The DNA here is from genome assembly GCF_026343295.1 of Streptomyces sp. NBC_00083. GTDB lineage: Bacteria > Actinomycetota > Actinomycetes > Streptomycetales > Streptomycetaceae > Streptomyces. Next base: position 295,322 of record NZ_JAPELY010000005.1, on the reverse strand, counting down.
CATCGTCACGTACGCGCAGTACCGGCTGGCCACGCTCGGCAACGAGTGCGCCCTGAAGGCCGGCTGGACCGCCGCGGTCATCGACCAGGCCACCCAGACCTCGCTCGCCTGCTACCAGCGGCACGTCATGGCCGACCAGAAGTCCAGCCGCCAGCTGACGCTGACCGACAAGAAGTACGGCACCCTCGGCCGGGCCACCCTCACCTCGATGTGGGCACAGGGCATCCGCCCGGAGGACGTGACGAGCGGCGCGAACAACTTCAAGGTCAGGATGCTCGCGGCCTCCCTGTGGTGGGCCAACCAGTCGTCGATCTCCGACGTCGACCTCGACCGTGACCGCGGCTACGCCAACCAGGGCATCGCCTACTTCAAGGACCCGGGCAAGGGCGAGCCGATGAAGGCGGACGGCGGTCTCACGTCGGCGGTCAAGGAGTACCAGCGGAACGTCGGCCTCAAGGTGACCGGCGTCGCCGACTCCAAGACCCTCAACTGGCTGGTCGGCGGCGCGGTCAAGGAGCCCGGCAAGGTGGGCCGTTAGCGGGCGCGTTAGCGGGCGTTAGGCCCTGCTGATCGCGGCCTGCGAGGCTGGCCGCGTACAAGGACCCCCGGGCGGTTGTTCCCCCGCGACCGCCCGGGTTCGATCTTCTCCGGCGCCCCCCGCCGTGGGGCGTCCGACGAGCTGCCATGGCCGCTCGGGCAGCCAGTCCTGCCCCCGGAACTGCCCCTTCCGTCCCTGTACTTCACCACCGGGGCCACTTAACTCATGGGGTGAGTATGTGGACTGCCCTGGAGCCCCCCGCCACCACCGTCGCACCCGGTGACAGCGCCGTCGTACGACTGCGGGTGCGCAATACCGGGGACACCGTCGAGGAGTACCGGCTCTCTCCGGTCGGTGACCCCGCCGGCTGGGCGAGTGTCGAGCCGGCCGTGCTGCGGCTCTACCCCGGGGCGGAGGGAACCGCCGACATCACCTTCGCGCCACCGCGCACTCCGGACGCCGTCGCGGGCCCGAACCCGTTCGGCATCCGGGTCGAGCCGCGCGAGCACCCCGGGGGCGCCGACGTCGTCGAGGGCCGGCTCACGATCGGCCCGTACGCCGAACTCCGTGCGGAGCTGGTGCCGCGCACCCTCCGCGGCCGGCGCCGCACGCGTGGCCGGGTGGCCGTCGACAACCTCGGCAACCAGCCGCTGACCGCGTCCTTCTCCACCCGCGACAACGGCGACGCCATCACGGTGGAGGCGCTGCCCACCGCGGTCCAGGTCGACCCCGGCCGGGCCGGCTTCGCCGAGGTGCAGCTGACCGCGACCAATGTGAGCTGGTTCGGCGGGGTGCGTCAGCACCCGTTCACCGTCTCGGTCCTGAGGTCCGGCGAGCCCACGCCGAGCGAGCTGCGCGGCACGTTCGTACAGCCGTCGGTCTTCCCGGGCTGGTTCCTCGCGGTCGGCTCGCTCCTGCTGGCGCTCGCCGTGGCGTTCGCGGTGTTCTGGTTCCAGCACGACATCGGCGTCAAGAGCCAGGCCTCCGAGCAGGCGGCCGCCCGCGAGGAACCCCTCCCGCAGGGCTCCAAGGCGCCGCTGCCCTCCGCCCCGGCCTCCCCGTCGAAGGCGCCCGACCCGCCGTCCTCGGCTCCCTCGGCGCAGCCTCCCCAGCAGCAGCCCAAGCCGCAGCCCGGCGGGGCCAAGCCGGGGGGTGGCGGCGGGCCGAAGAAGCCGCAGTACGACCCGAACAAGCTGGTACGCATCCAGTCCGGGCTCGGGAAGTACCTGACCACGGCCACGGACCAGAAGCCCGAAGGCCGGTACGTCTACACCTGGGACGAGATCGACAACAACCCCACGTGGGACCAGTACTGGTACGTGCGGCCGCTGCCGAAGAACGAGTTCGCCTTCAGCTCCTCGACCGAGAAGTGGGCTGTCGCCGACAACACGCGTGAGGGCAACCAGGTGCAGATGTGGGGGGCGTCCGGGGGTGAGGCGAGCCTGACCACCGGTCAGATGACGGCCAACCAGAAGTGGGCGATCGAGCCGATCGAGGGGGCGGACGGGTTCGTCCGGCTGATCACGAAGGACGGGGGCTGGTGTCTGTCCGACCTGTCCCCCAACGACAAGGTGATGCAGGTCGCGGAGGTCCGCCCCTGCGGAGCCCTCCCGGCCGACCAACAACGCTGGCGCGTAGTCAACTAGCCCCTTTCCGTGCCGGGTGCCCTATGTCTTTAGGGGCGCAGGGCTGTGCCTTTTGCGCGGGCTGCGGCTCCGGGTGCCCTACAGGGGCGCGGGGCTGCGCCGTTTGCGCGGCTCCGCCGCGGTGGGCGCGGGTGTGCCGCTCGGTGCCGGGTGCCCTACGTCTTTAGGGGCGCGGGGAACTGCGCGAGACGCGGGCACGGTCCGCAGGCGAAGGCGGGGTTCCTGGGGCTCCGCCCCAGACCCCGGGAGGCCCCACCCCGCCCCTTCCCGAAACCCTCCGGGGGTTATGGAACGGGCTGAGGTACAGGCCCCTGGGGCTCCGCCCCAGACCCCGTTCGCGCCTGAAGGGCGCTCGTCCTCAAACGCCGGACCGGCTGAGGGGGCGCTCGTCCTCAAACTCCCCCAAGGCCTTATGGGCCAGGGGGACCCCCATGACGGGCTGAAGATGCTCATGCCGCCCGGCACCGAGTAGTCAGGGGCGCGGGGAACTGCGCGAGACGCGAGCACGGTCCGCAGACGAACGATCGCGGGGCCGGGGGCACGGCCCCCGCCCGAGCGGCCGGGTTGGGGAGACGGGCCCCGCCCGAGCGGCCGGGTTGGGGGCACGGGCCGCGCCCGGAAACGGGGCCGGGGGCACGGCCCCGGCCCGAGCGGCCGTGTTGGGGAGACGGGCCCCTGCCCGAGCGGCCGGGTCGGGGGCACGGGCCCCGTCCCGGGCGGCCGGGGCGGGGCCGCGGGCGGGAGTGGGGGCGGGGTCAGGGGGTCCAGGCGGTGCCGGTGCCGGGGACGAGGCGGCCGGATTTGACGTACTCCCGGCGCGCCCCGACCCGGACGTCCCCCGGGGACACCGCATCCCCCCGCCCCGCAGCCAAATACCCCGCCGTGACCGCCGCGGAGCGAATCGCCCCGCCCGCAAGCTCGAACTCCTTCGCGCAGAGGTCGAGCTCCGCCCCGAGCCCCGGCTCCTGCGGCACCCCCGCGAGGCAGCTGCGCCACAGCTGGGCGCGGAGCTCCACGTCGGGGAACGGGAAGTCCACGACCAGGTCGAGCCGGCGCGTGAAGGCCTCGTCGATGTTGGCCCGCAGGTTGGTCGTGAGGACCGCGATGCCGTCGAACGCCTCCAGCCGCTGGAGCAGATACGCACTCTCCAGGTTCGCGTACCGGTCGTGCGAGCTCTTGACCTCCGACCGCTTCCCGAACACCGCGTCCGCCTCGTCGAAGAGCAGCACCGAGTCCGTCCGGTCCGCCTCCGCGAAGATCTTCTCCAGGTTCTTCTCGGTCTCGCCGACGTACTTGTCGACCACGGACGACAGGTCCACCACGTACATGTCCAGGCCCAGCTCGCCCGCCACGACCTCCGCCGCGAGCGTCTTGCCCGTACCGGAGTCGCCCGCGAACAGTGCGACGACGCCCCGCCCGCGCCCGCCGCCGGTACGGAGCCGCCACTCGCCGAGCACCCGGTCGCGGTGCCGGGCCCGCCCGGCCAGCTCCCGCAGCATCCCGAGCGGCTCGTCCGGCAGCACCAGGTCCGTGAAGCCGACGGCCGGCCGCACCCGGCGCGCGTGCCGGTCGAGCAGCGGCGCCGACAGGAGCCGGGCGCTGCGCTGCACATGGCCGAGACCCACCGGCACCCCTTCGAACCCGGCGAGCGCGAGCGCCCCCCGCGCGGCCCGCCGCACCTGCCCGGCGCCGAGCCGGTACGGTCCGACCGCCTCCGCCAAGTCGCCCTCGTACGTGGGGAGTTCCTCGCTCCACGCCGTCAGCGGGTCGGTCTCGGCGGCCGTGTCGTCCAGGGCCAGGAGCGCGGCGCCCGGCGCCCACGTCGGGTCGTACGGCTGGGTCCCGGCGAACACCACCGTCACGTCCGGCGCCGCCAGCTCGCGCACCAGCGGCCCCGGCTGCTCGTCCGGCAGCTCCACGACCACCGCCGTGCCCGCCCCGCGCAGCCGCGCCTCGCGCAGCAGCGCGCGGGCCGCCGCGTGGTCGGCGTGCTCGGGGCGGTGGCGCAGCACCGCGCGGCCCGCGCCGCGCAGAGCGAGGGTCACCGCGTCCGCGCCGCTGCCCGCCCGCCGCTCGCGCAGATGGACGGCGACGGGCCGCCCGGCCAGCGCGATCCGCGCCGCGACCCCGTCGCCGGGACCGGCCTCGCCCGGCGCCAGCAACTCCACGCCCGCGTGGCCGAGTTGGCCGTCCAGCGTGTCGTCGCCCAGGAGGTGGGCCACCACGCGCTCCGGGACGCGCAGCGCCCGGCCCGGCAGCGGGCGCTCCTCGTCCTCCAGGGTCACCAGGCCCTTGGCGACCAGCGGCGCGGCCGGGTGGAACCGCCCGCGCGCCTCGGGGTCGTACGGTCCCGTCCCGGCGAGTTCCAGGGCGAGGGCCACCGAGGCGCGGCGGCGGCCCACGTCGTCGTTGAGGTAGCCGTACAGCACCTCGAAGCGCCGATCGACGTCGGGCGCGAGCGCGGCGAGCAGGAGCAGCGCGTCGAGTTCGGTCAGGTCGAAGTCGCCGCACAGGCGTGCCAGCCGGTCGGCCGGGTCCGGGGCCGACTCCTGGGTGGGCAGGGCGGGTTCGGCCGGGGCGTGCGGCAGTGGCCCCGCCGCCAGGCGGGCCGCCGTGTCCGGCGAGACGTACAGGCCGCGCAACGGGTCCTGGGCCGTCGGGTCGTCGGCGGAGCGGGACTCCACCAGCGCCGCGACCGCGACCCGGAGCTCTTCGAGGCGGAGCAGCAGCGCGCGGGCGGCGTCCTTCACCGGGTGCCCCCGTCCCGGTTGGTGCGCATCATGCGCGGCTTGGCGTCGGCGGGCACGCCGTCGCGTCCGCGCACGCTGATCACGCCCTCGGTGACCGGCGGCGCGACGTCGTACACCGGCGTGACCGGGAACGGCGTCGTGATGACCACGTCGAGCGATGGCTTCAGCTCGCCGCCGAGCGCCGACCAGATGTCGGCGAGCGAACGCGACTCGGCGGGCGGCACCGCCACCGACAGCGGAATGCTGACGCTGTACGGCTCCAGGACCGGTGGCACGTACTCGTCGGGCAGCATCTCGTGCGGCAGCAGACACGCCAACGCGCCCGACAGCAGCCGGTGTTCGTCCTCGGGGCGGCTCGTCCACGCCGTGAGGAGGTAGGAGAGGCGGTACCAGCGCGGCGGCTGGCGCCTGCGCAGCACCACGCCGTTGGCGTCCCGCTCCGCGATCGAGCCGCGTTCGCGACGGGCCACGTCCTCGCGGATGTCGTACAGATAGGCGTTGAGAGTGGGGGTGTTGCGCCGGGCCGCCCAGTCACGGGTGGGCGCCTCGAAGACGACGTCCCCCGTTCCGTCGGGCAGTGCCCCGCCGCGCAGGATGCGCCGCAGCGCCTCGTCTATTTCGTGGATCATGGAGCCAATTTCCCAAATCGGTGGGCATCGCGGGGCGGCCGGGACGGGTGGAGCACCGCCGTCCGGATGCTAGATGTAGCCCTCGCGCAGCGCGTAGGCCACCGCGTGCGCGCGGTTGGTGAGCTGGAGGCGGGTCATCAGGGCGTGCAGGATGTTCTTGACGGTGCGCTCCGAGTAGGCGAGCTTCTCGGAGATCTGGCGGGTGTCGAGGCCTTCGGCGACCAGACGCAGCACATCGACCTCGCGCGGCGCCATGCCGAACAGGGGGGCCGCCGAGGAGGATCCGGCCGACGCGGAGGTGGTCTCGGAGCGGCGGAGCCGTCCGACCTGGACGAGCAGTCGGCTGATGAGGTCGGGCGGCAGCTCGCCCTCGCCGCGCGCCGCGCTGTGCACGGCCTTCAACAGGCGCTGCTCGGTGGCCTGGTGGCGCCACAGGATGGCCCGCACGCCGTACTCGACGACGGTCAGGAGGTCGGGTTCGCGCAGCTCGCGGGCGATGAGCACCACGCGCTGCTCGCCGCCGCGCACGACGCGGCGCAGCTCCGCGGAGGCCGAGTCGTCGACCTGGTCGACGAGCATCACGGCGACGGTGGGGTCGGCCGTCCGTCCGTCACCGTCGCGCGGATCACGCGTCTCGCGCAGGACCTCGACGGTGGGCTGGTGCTGCAGATGACTGATGACTCCGGCCCGGCTCAGCGGATCGGAGGCGTGAACGGTCACCGTGACACGATTCGCGAGCAATGGCATTCCCTGTCCTTTCCTTCCCCGTGCGTACCGACCGGCACAGTCTGGTCGGGCCCGATCAACAGCGAATCAACAACGGTTGAATGGGCCACCGATCCGGTCAGGCGTGGACGGAAACGGCAGAGAACGGGGTGCGGGGCGCCACGCGAGGGGGGCGGAGAGGGGTCTCGCGGGCGCCCCGACCGGAAGGGACGGGTCCGCTCAGGCGGGCTTCTCCTCCAGGCGCGGGAAGAGCACCGCGCCCTTGGTGACCTTCACGCCGGGCGGCAACGTGCCCCAGACGCCCGCGTCCTGGACCCGCTGTCCGGCGAGCGCACCGAGCGGGGTCTCGGCGCCGAGCGAGTCCCACAGCTGCTGCGAGGTGTCCGGCATCACCGGGTTGAGCAGGACCGCGACGCCGCGCAGCGCCTCGGCCGCGGTGTACAGGATCGTCGCGAGGCGCGCCCGGCCCTCGGCGGATTCGTCCTTGGCGACCTTCCACGGCTCCTGCTCCGTGAGATAGCCGTTGACCTGCTTCACGAAGTCGAAGACGGCCAGGATGCCGCCCTGGAAGTCGAGTTCGTCCCCGATGCGCCGGTCGGCCTCGGCGACCGCCCGGACGAGCCCGTCCTTGACGGCCTGTTCCGCGTCCGCGTCGGCGGCCGGCGCGGGCAGCTCGCCGCCGAAGTACTTGCCGACCATCGCCGCGACGCGCGACGCCAGGTTGCCGTAGTCGTTGGCGAGTTCGGAGGTGTAGCGGGCGGTGAAGTCCTCCCAGGAGAACGAGCCGTCCTGGCCGAAGGCGATGGCCCGCAGGAAGTACCAGCGGTAGGCGTCCACACCGAAGTGCGAGGTGAGGTCCTGCGGCTTGATGCCGGTCAGATTGGACTTCGACATCTTCTCGCCGCCGACCATCAGCCAGCCGTTCGCCGCGACCCTCCCCGGCACCGGAAGGCCGTTGGCCATCAGCATCGCGGGCCAGATGATCGCGTGGAAGCGCAGGATGTCCTTGCCGACGAGGTGCACGTCGGCCGGGAAGATCTCCTCGAAGCGGGCCTGGTCGGCGCCGTAGCCGACCGCCGTCGCATAGTTGAGCAGCGCGTCCACCCACACGTAGATGACGTGCTGGGGGTCCCACGGCACGGGCACGCCCCAGTCGAACGTCGACCGGGAGATGGACAGGTCCTGGAGGCCCTGCTTCACGAAGTTGAGCACCTCGTTGCGGGCCGACTCGGGCTGGATGAAGCCGGGGTTCGCCGCGTAGAACTCCAGGAGCTTCGGGCCGTACTCGCTCAGCTTGAAGAAGTAGTTCTCCTCCTTGAGGAGCTCCACCGGCTTCTTGTGGATGGCGCACAGGTCGGCGCCGTCCTCGCCCTTGACCAGGTCGCCGGGAAGCTTGTACTCCTCGCAGCCCACGCAGTACGGGCCCTCGTAGCCGCCCTTGTAGATCTCGTCCTTGTCGTACAGGTCCTGCACGAACTCCTGCACCCGGTCCGTATGCCGCTTCTGCGTGGTCCGGATGAAGTCGTCGTTGGCGATGTTCAGGTGCTCCCACAGCGGCTGCCACGCCTCGCCGACGAGCTTGTCGCACCATTCCTGCGGGGTGACGCCGTTCGCCTCGGCCGTCCGCATGATCTTCTGACCGTGCTCGTCCGTCCCCGTCAGGTACCAGACCTTCTCGCCGCGCTGGCGGTGCCAGCGGGTGAGCACGTCACCGGCGACGGTGGTGTAGGCGTGGCCCAGGTGCGGGGCGTCGTTGACGTAGTAGATGGGCGTCGAAACGTAGTACGTCGGCGAAGGCATGCACTGAATCCTATCCGCCGGGGTGCGGGCACCCGCCCGGGATGTCCGGATGCCGGATGCCCCGGACGGCCGCCGACGCGCGGCGGAGAGGTTTGCGAAACACCCCTTGTCGTAACAAGGACGCATCCTGGGACGGAAGGGGGCACGTGCACACGAAGGACGAGAACATGCGGGTACTGGTCGCCGAGGACGAGGAGGTCCTCGCCGAGCTCGTCGCCACCGGTCTGCGGCGGGCCGGCTTCGCCGTGGACACGGTCTACAGCGGGGACGCGGCCCTCGCCTACCTGGGTCTGCACGACTACGACGTGGTGGTGCTCGACCGCGACCTGCCCCGGGTGCACGGCGACGAGGTCGCCCGCCGTCTGGTCGCCGACGCCTCCCGCACCCGGATCCTCATGCTCACCGCGTCCGCGTCGACGGACGACCGGGTGGAGGGCCTCGACCTGGGCGCCGACGACTACCTGGGCAAGCCCTTCGAATTCCCCGAGCTGGTCTCGCGGGTGCGGGCCCTGCGCCGGCGCAGCGCCCGCCCGGTGCCGCCGGTCCTCGAACGGCATGGCCTGTGCCTGGACACCGTGCGGCGCACCGCGCACCGCGAGGGCCAGGAGCTCGACCTCACGCCCAAGGAGTTCGCCGTGCTCCAGATCCTGCTGGAGGCGGACGGCGGCGCCGTCTCCGCCGAGGAGCTCCTGGAGCGCGCCTGGGACGCCAACGCCGACCCGTTCACGGGCGCGGTGCGCGTCGCCATGAGCAAGCTGCGCGCCAAGCTCGGCGAGCCCGCCCTCATCCGTACGGTCCAAGGGGTCGGGTACGCCCTGTGATCAGGACCCGCATAGCGATGATCTTCGGCGGGGTCTTCCTCGTGCTCGGGGCGGCGCTGCTCGCCGTGGTCAACCTGCTCTCCCGGGCCGGCACCGAAGAGCAGGCCACCGCCATCGCGACCCGCGCGACCACGCTGCGGATGCCGTCCGGGGTGGCCGCCTACCGCAACGGCGCCATGCCGCTGGAACCGCTCACCGTGTACCGGGTGAGCGCCGACGTCAGCGACGCCGCCTCCAGCCAGACCGCTCTGTGGTCCACCCTCGCCCTCGTCGCGATCGCCCTGCTCGCGGTCGTGGTCGGCTGGTGGACGGCGGGCCGGCTGCTGCGCCCCGTCCACGTCATGACGGCGCGGGCCCGCCGGCTCACCGCGAGCAATCTGCACGAGAGGGTGGGCGCCGCCGGACCCGACGACGAGCTGAAAGAGCTCGGCGACACCATCGACGACCTGCTGGGCCGGCTCGAAGCGGCCTTCGACAGCCAGCGCCGCTTCATCGCCAACGCCTCGCACGAGCTGCGCACCCCGCTCGCCACCCAGCGCGCCGCGATCCAGGTCGGCCTCGACGGCGAGCCCGGCCCCGCCGACCTGGAGGCCACCCGCTCCACGCTGCTCGACAACAACCGGCGCAGTGAGCAGCTCATCGAGGGCCTGCTGATGCTGGCCCGCAGCGAGCGCGGCCTGGAGCGGCGCGAAGAGGTGGACCTCGCGGCGGTCGTACGGGAGGAGGCGGCGCGCTACGACACCGTGAAGGTGACGGCGGCGCCCGCCGTGGTGCGGGGCAACCGGGCGCTGCTCGCCCGGCTCACCGCGAACCTGCTCGCCAACGCGGTCACCTACAACGCGCCCGGCGGGACGGTGGAGGTCGCCGTATACGGCGGCCGGCTCGTGGTGGCCAACCCCACCGGCCCGAAGGTCGCCGCGGACGGGGTCCCGGCCCTGTTCGAGCCGTTCCGGCGGGGCGAGGGCCGCGACCGGATGGGACCGGGCGCCGGGCTCGGCCTGTCCATCGTGCGCTCCATCGCGGTCGCGCACGGCGGGACGGCCACGGCGGAACCCGGCGCCGAGGGCGGGCTCACCGTGACCGTCTCCCTCCCCGCGAAGGCCCGGACCTGCGGCGCCGGAGGGGCCCGCGTAACGGAAGGTGCACGCGTTACGGACGGTACGAGCTGAGCAGCCCCCGGTAGACCTCGGCGTCGCTCAGCTCGCGCGGCGCGGGACCGGCGTGGAAGAACCCGACGTGATCGTGGTCGCCCTCGGCCGTGCGCAGGAAGTCGAACGCCTTGGCGTCCGTCTCGCCGAACGCCACGAACTGCCAGTGCAGCGGCTTGTCGGCGACATCGGCGAGCGCCTGGCGCGCGGGCAGCTTCGCGTCGGGAGCGCCGTCGGTCTGGAACACGACGAGCACCGGGCCCTCGTGCCCGGCCTTCTCGGCGTGCTCGACGACCTCCTCGACGCCCCGGTGGTAGCTGGTGCGGCCGAGCCGGCCGAGCGCGGCGTGCGTCTCGTCGATCACGCCCTCGTACGCGTCGAGGGTGAGGTCGACGGAGCCGTCGATGTCGGTCGAGAAGAACACGGTGTGCACGGTGGCGTCCTCGTCGAGGTGGGCCGCGAGCGCGAGCACCTGCTCGGCGAGGCCCTGGGCGCTGCCGTCCTTGTAGTACGGCCGCATCGACCCGGACCGGTCGAGCACGAGGTACACCTTGGCCCGCGCCCCGTCGAGCCCCGCCTTCTTGAGCGCGGCCCCCGCGGCCTTGTACGCCCCCGAGAGCCCCGGCGCCCGCGACTTGACGCGAGCGGCGGAGACGGCGGGCTTGGCGGCCCTGGCCCCCGACGCGGCCTCGGCCTCGACAGGGACGGCCTCGGCCTCGACGGCCTCGGCTTCGACGGCCTCGGCTTCGACGGTGGCCGGCGCGGCCTCGGGCTCGACGACCGGCTCCGGCTCGGCTGCCGCCTGGACGGGCTCGGCCGCCGGCTCCACCACGGGGGCGGGCTCCGGCTCCGTGACCTCGGCCTTTACGGGCTCGGGCGCGGATTCGGGCGCGGTCTCGACGACCGGCGCGGCCTCCGCCGTGGCCGGCTCGGGCTCGGGCTCCGGCTCGGCGGCCTGCTCCGGCTCGGCCGCCTCGACCGGCTCCGGTACGGGCTCCGGCTCCGGCTCCGGCTTCGCCTCGGCCCGAGGCTGGGGCACCTCGGCGACGGCGGGTTCGGGGGCGGCGTCCGCGGTGTCCGCGGTGTCCGAGGACGGTCCGGCCGTACTCGGGGTGCCGGTGGACGACGGGGTGTCCGTGCCCGGGGCGGGCGGGCGCGGGCCGTCGAACGCGGCGGCCACGAGCGCCTCCGCGGCGGACAGGTCGCCGGCGCGGCCCGGCGCCGGCACGGCAGGCGCGTCGGCAGGCGCGGCGGCCGGGGTGGTGGCGGCCGGTGTCCCGGACGCCTCCAGGGTGCGTTCCGTCTGGGGCGGTACGGAAGCCGCCGACGCCTCTTCGGCACGCTCCGCGCGATCGCGTCCGAACACCTTGCGCAGCAAGCTCCGAATGCCCATGGGCGAGGCCTTTCGCATGAGTTGGGTGCGATACGTACCGCACTGCGCCGACCGGTCCGAGGTCCGATCCCTGGCCAGCGCGGACACGTAAGGTTAGCGACCCCGCCGGGGGTTTCCCGGAAAGGGGCCGGGGCAAGTCCGGCGGGCTCAGCCCCGGGCCTGCTCCCGCCAGCGCAGAATCTGCTGGGCGGGGTCGCCGGTGTAGACCCACGGCACCGTGCAGACCCGCTCGCCGAGCAGCCCGACCAGAGCCACCGCCTCTCGGGTGAGCCCCGCGGAACAGGCCGCGTGGGCGAGGTAGTTGAGTTCGGCGGCCTCCGCGGCGCGGACGGGGCCGGGGGGACGGCCCCCCAGCCACCGGTCGTAGGTGCGCCGCAGCTCGGTCACGGCGAGTTCGTGGTTCCAGTGCTGTCCGAAACCCCGCACCGGCCGGCCCTTCGCCGCCTCCGCGACGTAGCGGTACTCCTCGACGCGGGCGATCTGCACCAGGACGGGCAGCGGCGATCCGGCGGGGGCGGCGCCCGCCGCGTCGCGCGCGAAGTCGTACATCGAGCCGTGCGTGCCGTGCCAGCGCGCCGAGAAGTAGCGCACCATCTGGATGTGGCCTTCGAGGTGGTACGGGTCGCGGCGGCGCAATTCGTCCCACCAGGACCGCAGTTCGCGCCGGGCGACCCCGCCCTCGTACAGCCGGACCACGGTGAGCAGTGAGGCCCAGGGCGTGGGGTCGGCGGGGCGGGCGTCGGCGGCCCCGAGGCAGGCCATCACGGCGACGTCGATGCGGTCGCGGTCGGTGCCGGCGCCGCGCCCCGCGGCGATCGCGCCGTTGAACACCCGGGTCACCTCGGTCGCGGCGCGCAGCACCGCCGCGTCCGGGCTGTCCGGCTCGGCGGCCCGCCAGGCCTCCACGATGGAGGATCCGGCGGCGGCGTCGGCGAGCGCCCTGATGCGGTGGGTGCGCAGCGGCCAGTCGTCGCCGGTGGCCCGCAGAAGATCCCGTACGCCCTGCCAGCGGCCGATGACGATGTCGTGCCGGGCGACGGTGAGGGCGTGGTCGCCGAGGTCGGCGTCGAAGCGTACGGCCGTCTTGCGCTCGGAGCGGCGGCGCAGCGCTGCCATCCGCGTACCGCCTCTCAGAAGTCGGTGGGGTGCCCGGCGTTGGCGTGACCGGCGGGCCGGGTCGGGGCGTTCGCGTGGCCGGCGCCCGCCGCGAAGGAGCGGGTGGCGTCCAGGCGGGCGGGCCGGTAGTAGGGGCTGCCGCGGCGCCAGTACCAGAGCATCGGGACGATTCCGGCGAGGAGGCTGCCGATGCCGATCGCCACGGCCGCGCCGCTGAGGCGGGTCAGCGAGAGCCCGAAGACGCAGAACATGAAGACCGAGCCGAGCAGCGGCCAGACGCCGCCGAGCAGGAACGAGCCGACGGACCGGGTGAGGGTCCTGCGGTAGGCGACGACCGCGGCGAGGCCGGCGAGTCCGTAGTACAGGGTGGTCTGGAGGCCGATCGCGGAGAGCGCGTCGGCCATGATGTCCTGCACCGAGCCGAGGGCGTTGGAGGCGACGAACAGCACCAGCGCGACCGCGCCGACGACGACGATCGCGACCCACGGGGTGTTCCACCGCCGGTGTAAGGCGCCGAGCGCGCCCGGCATCGTACGGTCGCGGCCCATCGCGAACAGCGAGCGGGTGACCTGGATGAGGGTGGTCTCCAGGGTGGCGATGGTGGAGAGGACGGCGGCGAGCACCATGAGCTGTCCGCCCGCGCCGGGCCAGATCCGTTCGCCGAGCAGCGCCAGGACGTTGGACTGGCCGTGGGTGATCTCGTCGCCGGTGAGCAGGGCGTCGGTGGCGACGGTGAAGGCGAGGAACAGGGCGAAGACGACGCCGACGCCGACGAGGGCGGCGAGCCCCGCGGTGCGGCGGCTGTCGCGGGTCTCCTCGCTGAGGTTGCTGGTGACGTCCCAGCCCCAGTAGTAGAACGCGGCGATCAGGGTGCCCGCGGCGAACCCGGAGACGCCGTCGAAGTGGCTGAAGCCGAGCCAGGACCAGTCGAAGGGGACGGCGCCCGCGCCCTCGCCGACCCGGATGAGGGCGCCGGCCGAGAAGCCGAACAGGATCGTCAACTCGATCCCGGAGATGACGAGTTGGGCCCGTGCGGAGAGACGGGCGCCGCCCAGGACGACGCCCAGCATCAGCAGGAACCAGCCGGCGCCGGTGGCGGTGGCGAGCGCGGTGTCGTGGGCGAGGCCGGCGTCGAAGAGGCCGAGGGTCATCTGCCCGGCGGGCAGCGAGCCGGCCACCATGAACAGGGTGGCGGCGACCACGAGCGCCCAGCCGCTGAGGAAGCCGAGGAAGGGGTGGAGGGTGCGGCCCACCCACGAGTAGGCGGCGCCCGCGTTCACGTCGATCCGGCCGAGCCGCCCGAAGGCGAGCACGATGCCGAGCATGGGTATCGCGCAGTACAGCAGGGCGGCGGGGCTCGCGAGACCCACGGAGCCCACGAGCACGCTGGTGGTGGCGGCGAGCGAATAGGCGGGGGCGCTGCCCGCCACCGCCATGACAACGGTGTCGAAGGGAGACAGGACGTTGGGCTGGAGCCCTCTGCCGCTGGTGCTGCTGCTCATGGCCGAACATCCTTTGACGGCGCGACATATGGCGGTATGTCAGAAACGCCGGGTGCAGCGGTCCCGTGCGACAGGCGCTCCGCTCTGGTGCGGCAACCCGGAGTCGACGGCATCGTAGTCGCCGGGGCGGTGCGTGGTTGCCCGGCGCGGTCCCGAGGCGCGGAACACACGGTGCGGCGTACCGACTTCGTCCGGGCCGTGCGCCGGGACGGGTGTGAGCGGCGGCTCACGGACCCGTCGTCCCGGCACACAACCGGGCGGCCGCATCGATCGTCTTGCGGGCCACAGAGCGTCGGGTTTCCGGGTCCCACCGTGCCCTTCGCCCCCGACCACAGGAAGATCACCGGACCGTGGAGTCGATACAGCAGCCGGACCCGGGCGGGGCGGCCCACGCCCTGGAGCGCTTCCTGCTCGCCGGGCCCGAGCGGTGGCCCGAACTCGCGCCCCGCGTCGTGGCCGCCGTCGGCCAGGAGCGGCTGCACGAGATCCTCACGGCGACCGGTGACCGCGTCGGCGGTTTCGCCGGGGTCACCGAGGGGCCCGAGGGGCTGGTGATCGAGGGCCCGGTCGGCCGGGTCCTCGCGTACGCGCGGGCGGACGCGGAGGGCAGGATCGTCGGCCTCCTCATAGCCCCCGGCTTCCACCGTCCCGCGCGCCGCCGTCCGCGTCTCCCGCCGCGCGTGCGGGGCGCCCTCGTCGCCCTGATGCTGTGCGCGCTGTTCGCGGTGCGGATCGTGGCCTGCTGGCGGGCCCCGACCGTGACGGCCTGGTGCGCCGATGTGGCGCTGGTGGCCATCGGCTGTCTGCTCTGCACGGGGTTCTTCGCGCCGGCCCGGCTGCACCGGTGGCTCCGCGCGGGCGCGGCGGCGGGCGCGGCCGCGGCCCTCGCCTCCTGCGGGCGCACGGCCCCGCTCCCCGTGGGCCGCCCGGACGCGTACCTGGTGGCCGTCGCCGTGCTGCTCGCGGGATGCGCCGGGTATCTGGTGTGGGCGCGCCGCCACCGCTGGGGCGCGGCGCTCTCCGCGCCCCTGGAGTTCCCGCTGCGGGGCGGCGCCTGGCTCGTCCTCCAGGGCGGCGGCCCCGGCCTCAACCACCACACCGCGCACCCCGAGGAGCGCGGCGCGCTGGACATCGTCGGCACCGGCCCGCGCGGCTCCCACCCGGGCGGCGGCGCGTCCCCGCGGAGTTACGTGATCTACGGGGCCACGCTGTACGCGCCCTGCGCCGGGCGTGTGGTGTCCGCCGCCGACGGCTACGCGGACCAGCTGCCCGGCACGATCCGCTACGAACCGCCGTACGGCAACCACGTGTTCATCGACACCGGCGACGAGATCGTCAAACTCGCGCATCTGCGGCCGGGCAGTGTGCGGGTGGCCACGGGGGACCGGGTGCGGGCGGGGGAGCCGGTCGGTGAGGTCGGCAACTCCGGCAACACCACCGAGCCGCATCTGCATCTGCACGCCGAACGCGACGGGGTCGGGCTCGACCTCCGCTTCACCGGGGTCACGGGGACGCTGCACCGGGGGCGGGTCGTACGGACCTGAGCGCGGCCGCACCCGAGGGGTGGACCCAGGGCCGCGAGGGATGGCTGTAGTCGCCCCTCCGCTCCAGCCACGCCCGGTAGGGCGGTGAGGACGACGCCGCCTCCCAGTACGCCGCCTCCAGGTCCGCGCCGACCCCGGCGAGCTCGCCCCCGTACGCCCCGCTGCGGACCGCGAGGAGGAGGCGCACACCCAGCGGGTCGCCGCGCAGCGGGCGGATGGCGAAGTCGGAGCGGGGGCGGGAGGTGGGCTGGCACAGGGTGACGATCTCGCCCGTGGTGACCAGTCCCACCGCCGTCAGGTAATCACCGTGCAGGACGCGGGGGTTGAGGCCGGCCGCGTTCAGGACCCGGCGCAGTCCCTCCCACTCGCCGTCCACGCTGGGGTCGACCATCCACTGGTCGGCGGCGAGATCGGTCAGGTCCACGACGGGGTGGTGGGCCGCGGGGTGGTCGGCGGCCAGGCACACGAACTGGGGCTCGCGCTCCACGAGCGTACGGACGTCGAGCCCCGGCGGGATGCGCAGCGGGCAGCCCTCCACCTCGTGCACGAATGCGACGTCCAGTTCGCCCGCCGCGACCTGGCGCAGCAGCGCGGTGGCCGAAACCGCCACCTGGAGCTCGGTCTCGGTGCCGGGCAGGCGCTCCCGCAGCCGGCGCAGCCAGCCGGGGATGGCGCGGCTCGCGGTGGAGCCGATGCGCAGCCGTTCGCCCCGTGCGGCGCGGGCGGCGGCGGCCCGGGTCTCGGTGACCAGGGCGTTGAGCGCGGCGAGCAGCGGGCGGGCCCGGCCGACGACGCCCCGGCCGAGCACCGTGGGCACACAGCCGGTCCGCTCGCGCGAGAAGAGCCGCCCGCCCAGGGTGCGCTCGATGCGCCGCAGTTGCGTGGTCAGGGCGGGCTGACTCGTGCCGAGCGCGCGGGCCGCGCCGTGCAGGCTGCCGGCGTCGGCTATGGCGCACAGCACCCGCAGATGTCTCACCTCCAGCTCCATGCGGCTGAGATTAGGCGGCGCCCCCGCCGCGCACCAGGTGTCCAAAACCGCTCTGATACGCGGGAGTTATCGCAGACCGGCATCATTCCCGTCCGTCGCTGTGGCCTCCACAATCACCGGGACGACGCCGCGCCGCGACCCACCCGGTCGGGGCAGGCGCGTCGACCGGTCCCTGCACACCCCACCCGGGTGCGGCCCACCCAGCCGCACGCGGATCCCCCACAACGATTGGCAACCCCCCATGAGACACCCCCGTACCTTCGCCGTGACCGCTGCCCTGGGCCTCGCCCTCGCCGGGTTCGGCGCGATCCCCGCCACCGCCGCCACCGCGTCCACCGCCGCCGCCCCGTCCACCGCCGCGCACTTCACCCCGGGTGCCAAGCACTCCGCCGCCAACGACCGGGCGTTCTACGACGCGGTCATGAAGTCGGTCGCCAAGAAGCGCGCCGCCAACCCGCTCGCCGCCTCGGTGACGGTGTACTACAGCGCGGCCAACGCCCCCAGCTTCCGCTCGCAGATATCGCAGGCCGCGCAGATCTGGAACTCCTCGGTGCAGAACGTGCGGCTCGCGGAGAGCGGGTCCGGCGCGGACTTCCAGTACTACGAGGGCAACGACACGCAGAACGGCTCGTACGCCTCGACCGACGGCCACGGCAACGGCTACATCTTCCTGGACTACACCCAGAACCAGCAGTACTACTCGGTGCGGGTCGTCGCGCACGAGACCGGGCACGTGCTGGGTCTTCCCGACCACTACTCGGGGCCGTGCAGTGAGCTGATGTCGGGCGGCGGGCCCGGTACGTCGTGCCGCAACGCCTACCCGAACAGCACGGAGAAGTCCCGTGTGAACAGCCTGTGGCGCAACGGGCTCGCCTCGGCGTTCAAGCCGGCCGCGTAGGCCTCTGGCAGCATGGGGGGATGCCGCCGCTCTCCGTCTCCCCGCGCCGTACTTGCCCGTCCTGCGGTCGATCCGTCGCCGTGGTGGCGGGCAAGTTCGTGCGTCACGATCCGCGTTCGCACGAGGGGGTGGAGCTGGTGCTCTGCGCGGGTTCCAAACGCCGGGCTCCGCTGGACGCCACCCACCCCACCCTGGACGCCTTCCCCCTCCCCCCGACCTCAGGCCAACTCCCCCTCTTCTGACCCCCGGGGCTCCGCCCCGGACCCCGTTCGCGCGTTGCGGGCGCTCGTCCTCAATCGCCGGACGGGCTGAGGTGGCTCGGGATGGACACCCTGCCAAGGCCAACCCACCCAGGGGCGCGGGGCTGTGACGTGTGCGCGGCTCCGCCGCGGTGGGCGCGAGCTGCGGGCTTGGTGCCGGGTGCCCTACAGGGGCGCGGGGCTGTGACGTGTGCGCGGCTCCGCCGCGGTGGGCGCGAGCTGCGGGCTTGGTGCCGGGTGCCCTACAGGGGCGCGGGGAACTGCGCGACCAGCCCCGCACGATCCGCAGACAAAAGCGGGGTTGCTGGGGCTCGCCCCGGACCCCGTTCGCGCCTTGCGGGCGCTCGTCCTCAATCGCCGGACGGGCTGAGGTGGGTCCCATGAGCCGGGGTGGGCGGGTCAGTTGGGGTGGGTGGTGATGGCTCGGGCCGCCTGGACCTCCTGGCGGAGGGGGGCCAGGACGCCCTCGTCGTCCCCGGCGAGACACGCCCGCACCCCCACCGGCGTCGGACTCCGCCGCACCCCCTGCGCCAGCTCCCTCAACTCCCCCGCGATCTCCGCGACCTCGCCGGCCGCAGGCCACGGCGCCCCGTGGTTGACCCGGACCCGCGCCGCCGTCGTCGCGTCCACGACCCGCTCGACCGCGACGACCAGCGGCCACCACGCCGCCGCCCGCGCGCCCATGGGGGGCGGCTCGGTCAGCGCCCGCTGGAACTCGCTGCGTACGGTCGACAGGTCCCGGTAGAGCCGGCGCCTGCGGCGCACGCGTTCCGCGCGGTCGGCCTCGGACCCGAACGCGTACTCCACGTACTCCGCCGTCGCCACGACCGCGTCCGCGAGCCGCGCCCCGACCCGCGTGTGCCAGCTCTCGGGCCACAGCACGTACCCCGCGACCAGCGCGATCGCGCAGCCGATGAGGCTGTCGGTGAGGCGCGGCAGGACCAGGTCGAAGCCCTGGTGGTTGAGCATGTCCGACAGGAGCAGGATCACCGGGGTGATCGCCGCCGTCTGGAAGGCGTACCCCTTCGCGGAGAACGCCGGGATCAGCGCGGCCAGCACCATGAGCGCCGGCACGTCCCACCAGCCGCGCGGCACCTCGGACAGGACGGCCGCCGCGATGAGGAGCCCGCCCGCCGTGCCGATCGCGCGCATCAGGGCGCGCGCGAAGACCGAGCCGAAGTCGGGCTTGAGGACGAAGACGATGGTGAGGGCCACCCAGTACGAGCGCTCCACCGGCACCACGGACACCAGCGCCTGCGCGAGCCCGATGCACAGCGCGAGCCGCAGCCCGTAGCGCCAGGAGGCGCCGGAGAGCAGGACGTTGCGGGTCGCGCGGCGCAGCCGGATGCGCAGGGCGGCGGGGCGTCCGAGCCGGTCGTCGATGTTGGTCTGGTCGGGGTCGGGGTGGTGCACCACCGCGAAGGCGTGCCGCACCGCGCTGTCCAGGGCGCGCTCGGCGGGGGTGGCCGGCGCGGGCAGCTCCGGTACGGCCGGGCCGGTGCGGCCCTCGGCGACGGCGTCCGCCAACTCCCGTACGGCCGCGGGGAACGCGGGGTCCACGCCCCAGCCCCGCAGGTGCACGGCGGGGGCCGCTTCCACGATCGGGATCACCACGTTGAGCTGGGCGGAGAGCCGCACCAGCTCGCCCCGGCGGCCGTGTTCGCGGGCGCGGCGGCCGAGGACGAGGTCGTAGGTGGTGTTGAGGGAGTGCGTGACGGCCTGGCGCCGGGTGTCGTACGTGTCGCTCGCGGCGGCCTCGATGGCGTCGGCGGCGGCGCGGTAGGTCCCGGCGACGGCGTCGCGTTCGGGTTCGGTGCGGCGCAGCGGCCAGGCCAGGAGGCTCAGGAGCAGGACGAACAGGCCGCCGAGGCTGAGCAGCAGGGGCGCCTTCCACCAGGGGCCCGGCATGGGCAGGCCCGCGCCGACGACGGCGTTGAGCAGGAGCAGCAGCCCGGACACGGAGGCGACCGCGCCGATCGAGGAGATCATTCCGGAGACCAGGGCGATCAGGGTGAGCGCGCCCACCGCGAGCCAGCCGTGCCCGAAGACCTGGTTGCCGACGGTGACGCCGATCGCGCCGAAGAGCTGCGGCACGGCGATGTTGAAGACCCGCATCCGGTACGCGTCGGCGGTGTCGCCGATGACGCCGCTGAGCGCGCCCATGGAGGCGAGCGCGCCGTAGGCGCCGTGCCCGGTCGCGAGGCCCACGGCGAGCGGCGCGGCCAGGGCGATCGCGGCGCGGGCGACGGCCGGCCAGGGGATCGGGGCGGGGGCGGGCCGCAGCCCCCCGATGAGCCACTCCGGGGGCGCCGGAAACCCGGCCCGCCCGCCGTTTCCCGCCCGCTTCTGATCAGCCATGAACACACGACACCGCAAAAGGATCACTTGGCGCAAACGGGGCGGCCAACGGAAGCGTAAATGTTATCCACAGGCTGTGGATAGTTTTGCTGCTGCCCGCAGGGCTACCCGCCGTACAGCCCCAGCTTCACGAGGAGCGCGCGGTGGTCGGTGCCGCGCAGGGTGAGGAAGCGCGCCGACGCCGCCTTGAAGTCGTCGCTCACCAGGACGTGGTCGATCTGCGTGCGCAACGGCGTCGTCCGGTCGGCCGGCCACGACCAGGCCCGCGACTGTCCGGCCAGCCGGGCGCTGTCGTGCAGGGCGCCCCCGTCGAGTACCGAACGGAACAGGGCGTGGTCCTGCGTGGCGTTGAAGTCGCCGGCCAGGACGACCGGGCCGCCCTTGGACGCCTTCGCGAACTCCCGTACCCGGCCCAGCTCCTGATGCCATTTCTGGTCGGCGCCGGGAAGCGGCGGCATGGGGTGCGCGAGCTGGAGCCGCACCTCGCGCCCGCCGATGGTGGCGACCGCGCCCGGCATCGCCATCTCCGACGGGATGGGCGCGGCCGCCTTCAGCGGGAAGCGGCTGAGGATCGCGGAGCCCGCCGAGCCGTCCTCGCGCACGACGTCGCGGTAGGGGTAGTCCGACGCCGGCACGCGCGCGGCGAGCGCGTCGGAGCAGCGGAAGCCGCACTCCTCGACGAAGACGATGTCGGGCTCCTCGCGCCGGACCGTCGCGATCAGGTCGTCCGTCGCCCACCCGAACTCGGTGTTGGAGGTCAGCACCGAGAACTCGGCCAGGACCGGCCCCTTCGGCCGGGTCGTGGCGTCCCCGTACGGCTGGGTGTACCAGCCGGTGACGGCGAGCACCGCCACCCCCCACACCATCCCGGTGCGCCACCGTCCGAGCACCGCGAGCACGAGCCCCGCGCCGCCCGGCACCAGCAGCCACGGCAGGAACGCGAGGGCCTGCGGCACCGGGGTGACCCCGTCCGAACCGGCGGCCCGGCAGCCCACCACCCCGCTCACCCCGGCCAGCAGGAGCGCTCCGGCAAGCGAGGAGACCACCCGCCAGGGGTGCCGGCGCCGGACCTCCGGCACCGCGCGCTCCGCCTCGGTCCCGGTGCTCAAGGTGTCCACGGCGGCCTGCCTCCCGCTAGCCGGTCACAGGGTTCGCATCCTCTCGCACGGACGGCCCCGCGCCCGGCACGGTTGCTCAAGCCTTTGCTCGCGCCGCCACCCGCGCCAGCAGGCCGCGCACGGCCTCGTTGAACGCCGCGGGCTGTTCCAGGTTGGGCAGGTGGGCCGCGTCCTCGACGACGGCGAGCTCCGATCCGCCGATCGCCGCGTGCATCGCCTCGGCGTCCGCGACCGGCGTGTACGTGTCGTCGCGCCCCACGACCACCAGGGCCGGCACGGAGACGGTGGTCAACAGGGCCCGGTAGTCCGGGCGTCGGGCCCGCCCGCGCAGAGCGGCCGCCGCGCCCTCGGGATGCGTGGCCGTCATCATGCGGCGCACATGGGCCCGTACGGACTCCGGCGCGTACGGCGCGACCATCCGGTCCAGGGCCTCGTCGACGTAGCCCGCCATGCCCTCGCGCACCAGACGCTCCGCGGTGGCCTCGCGGGCGGAGCGGCCCTCGGGGGTCTCGGCGGCGGGGAAGGTGTCGGCGAGGAGCAGGCCCTCGATGCGCTCCGGGAAGAGCCGGTAGCACTCCATGACGATCTGGCCGCCCATGGACAGACCGCCGAGCGTGAACCGTTCGACGCCGAGCGCGTCCGCCAGCGCCAGGACGTCCTCGGCGAAGTCGGCGAGCAGGGTGGTGCCGGGCACGACGGGCGCGTCGCCGTAGCCGCGCAGATCGGGCGCGATCACCCGGTGCGTCCGGGCGAACTCCTCGATCTGCGGGGCCCACATGGTGCGGTCGAAGGGGTGGCCGTGGACGAGCAGCAGGGCGCCGCCGGTGCCCTCGTCGGCGTACGGGAGAGGCGTGTGGGTGCGGGACATGGTGAGGAGGCTAGGTGCGGGCAACTGCTCGGTGCAATAGGCTCTTTGCTCTCGGTGCAATGCCGGGGCCGGGCGGCCGAGGGACGGGTGAGGGGCGTGGACTACCGCAGGGTGGCCGACGAGGTGGCGGCGCAGATCGCGTCCGGGGCGCTGTGTCCGGGCGACCGGCTGCCCACCCAGCGGGCCTTCGCGCGCGCCCGGCGGATCGCCGTCTCCACCGCGATCCGGGTGTACGGGGAACTCGGCCGCCGGGGCCTGGTGGTGGGCGAGGTCGGGCGCGGCACGTTCGTGCGGGCCGCGCCGCCGCATCCGGGCTCGGTCCTCGCCGAGGACAGCGGGCGCACCCCGGTCAACCTGGAGCTCAACTACCCTTTGGCGGAAGGGCAGTCGGAGCTGATGGCGCGGTCGCTCGGCGGGCTGCTGCGGCCCGACGTCCTCACCGGGGCCACCCGCCCGGCCGCCGCCGACGGCACGGCGGCGGCGCGCGACGCGGCCGCGGAGCTCCTCGCACGGCCGGGCTGGCGGCCGGACCCCGAGCGGATCCTCTTCGCGGGGAACGGCCGCCAGGCGATCGCGGCGGCGCTGTCCTCACTGGTGCGCCCCGGTGGCCGGCTCGGCATCGAGGAGCTGACGTATCCGCTGGTCAAGGCGGTCGCCGAGCGGCTCGGCATCGACCTGGTGCCGCTCGCCATGGACGCCGGCGGCCTGCTTCCCGGGGCCGTCGCGGCGGCCCATCGCCGCACCCCGCTCTCCGCGCTCTACGTACAGCCCACCCTGCACAACCCGCTCACGCTCACCATGGACGACGAGCGCCGCTCCCAACTGGCCGCCACCATGGTCGAGTTGGACCTGTGCGCGATCGAGGACACGACGTGGGCGTTCCTGACCGGAGCCGCCCCGCCCCCGCTGGCCGCGTACGCCCCCGGGCACACCCTCCTCGTCGACAGCCTCTCCAAACGGCTGGCGCCCGGTCTCACCACGGGCTTCCTCGTGGCGCCCGCCGGCCACACACCGGCGCTCGCGCGGGCGCTGCGCTCGGGGGCGTGGACCGCGGGCGGGTTCAACCTGGAGGCGGCGGTGCGCTGGGCCGGGGACGGCACTGTCGAGGCGGTCACCGCCGCCAAGCGGGCCGACGCGGCCGCCCGCCACGCCCTCGTCCGCACGCATCTCGACGGCTTCCGGGTGCGGGGCGACGCGGCCGCCTACTTCTGCTGGTGGGAGCTGCCCGCACCCTGGCGGGCCGAGACGTTCGCCGCCGCCGCGGCCGAGCGGCTCGGGGTCGCGGTGACGCCGGGCACCGCCTTCGCGGTGGGCGGCCGGGTGCCCGACGCGGTCAGGATCGGCCTGGCGACCCCGCCGGCGCCGGTCCTGGCCGGGGCGCTTCGGCGTCTCGCCGCGCTCGCCGCCACGGCCGGCCCGTGAGCCAGGACCCGAGCGCCAGCGCCAGCCCGAAGGCGAGGACGGCCCACGCCGTCGTCGTGAGGAAGTCCGTGAGCGCGTCGTAGACCGACCCCGCGGCCGCGGGGTCGGAGTCCGCGGGGAGCCCGTCGAGCGTGTGCGACCTGCCGGCGGCGACCAGCACGCGCAGCACCACGGCACCCACGGCGAGCCCGGCGCCCACCCCGATGAGGACGCGCCGGCGGCGCACCGCGCCGGCCGCCACCGCCGGACAGGCGGCCGCGCCCCGGGGGCCGACGGCCCGAAGCCACCGGAAGACCGCGGACAGGAAGCTGCGCACCCGTCCACGTAATCCCGGGTTGCCCTTCGGCGCCCGCGGGTGTGGGCTGTATGGGGGACGCACGCACCCATGTGTCCCGGGCAAGCGGAAGGAATGCCGCCATGGCCGCACACGCTTCGGTACCCGTCACGAGCCGCCGCACGGACCGCCGCACGACGCACCGCCCGAGCACCGCCGTCCTGGCGGTCCCCGTCGTCCTCGGAGTGGCGTACGGCGTCTGGGCCGCCGCCATCCAGCGCAACGCCGGCAGCAACGGTGTGCTCACCGGCGGCCAGATCGTCCTGGGCGTCGTGGCGGGCCTGCTCCTGACCGTCCTTGGCCTCGCCCTCCTGCGCGTCCAGTCCGCACTGCCCCGCGAGATCCGCGCGGCGGCGTACGCCACGCTGTTCGGCTGCGCCATGGGCTTCCTGTACAGCCTCTCGGACCACAGCATCCTGCGGTCCTCCGGCATCGGAGCGATCTGGGGCGGCGCCATGCTCCTCGTCTCGTTCTACGTGTTCTACACACACGAGAAGACCTGACCGTACGCAGGAGCCGACCGCGTCCGGCCCGGCCGCGTTACAGTGGCCGTATGCCGTCCGTGTCGTCGTGCCGATCCCGCCTCAGCTGGTGGCGCTCCTCCTAGGAGCGGCCACGACCTCCACGCACGCCATCGTCATCGGGCCGTTCATCACTGGACGGCCCTTTTTGTTGCCCTCGCTGGATCCCGCAGTGGGCGCCGTCCAGGCCCGCCCCGTCACCACCCACTGCCTCCCGAGGAGCCCACGATGACCACGACCCTGCGCCCCACGACGACGCCTTCCGCCCCGGCGACCGGGCCCGGCACCGGCCGCCCCGCCGTCACCGGGCCGGTTGTTCCCGAGCGCGTCCTGACCGGCGACCGGCCCACCGGGCCCCTCCACCTCGGCCACTACTTCGGCACCCTCCGCAACCGGGTCCGGCTCCAGAACGAGGGCGTCGACTTGTTCCTCGTCATCCCCGACTACCAGGTGCTCACCGACCGGGACGTCGCCGAGCGTCTGAGCGAGCACGTGGAGGGCCTCGTTCTCGACTACCTCGCGGGCGGTGTGGACCCGGCGCGCGCGACGGTGTTCACGCACAGCGCGGTCCCCGCCCTCAACCAGCTGCTCCTGCCCTTCCTCAGCCTGGTCTCGGTCGCCGAACTCGGCCGCAACCCCACCGTCAAGGACGAGATCGCCCATTCCCGCCAGGCCGCCGTCTCGGGTCTGATGTTCACCTACCCCGCCCACCAGGCCGCCGACATCCTGTTCTGCAAGGCGACCCCTCGTCCCCGTCGGCCGGGACCAGGAGCCGCACCTGGAGCTGACCCGCACCATCGCCCGCCGCTTCAACGAGCGGTACGGGCCGGTCTTCCCCGAGCCGCGCACCCTGCTCTCCGAGGCGCCCCTGCTGCTCGGCACCGACGGCACCAAAATGAGCAAGAGCCGCGCCAACTCCATTGCTCTGAAAGCGAGTTCGGACGATACGGCCCGGCTGATCCGGGGCGCGAAGACGGATGCGACCCGGCTGATCTCCTACGACCCCGAGCACCGGCCCGCGGTGAGCAACCTCGTGCTCCTCGCCGCGCTCTGCCAGGGCCGCGACCCGCACGAGGTGGCCGCCGGGATCGGCGAGGGCGGAGCCTTCGCCCTGAAGGCCGAGGTCACCGACGCCGTCAACACCCACCTCGCCCCGCTGCGGGCCCGCCGCGCCGAATACGCCCAGGACATGGGGTACGTACGCCGGCTGATCGCCGAGGGCAACGAGCGGGCCGGCGCGGTGGCCGAGGCGACCCTGGACGAGGTGCGCGAGGCGATGGGGACGTTCCGCTAGCGCCGTCCGGGCGGGGCGTGCGGCCGCCCGGCCGCCTCCCCCCGGCCCGGCAGACGCGCCCGTCACGCCGGCGAGTGCAGCCACCCCTGCGCACGGGCCGTCCCCGACGCCGTGCGCAGCAGCTGGGCGACGGCGGGGCGGCGCGCCCGGCCCCGGGTCAGCAGGTGGAGCTCGATCGCCGCCGCCGGCCGCAGCGGGCGCCACACCAGGCCGGCCGGGAGCCCCTCGATCGCGGACGCGCCGGTCACGGAGACGGCCTCGCCCCGCGCCACCGGGGTGTGCGCCGCGTCGAACGACAGCTGTCGCAGCAGGAGGCGGGGGGTCAGACCGGCCCGCGCGTAGAGGGCCGTGATCGCGTCGAAGTGGCCGGGGTTGGCCTCGCGCGGGTGGATCAGGAGGGGCTCGTCGGCGAGCGCCGTCACCTCGACGCTCTCGCCCGCCGCCAGTGGATGCCCCGCGGGCAGCAGGACGCCCTGGGGCTCCAGGCGGACGAGGGTGCGGACGAGTTCGGGGGTCGGCGGCGGGCAGCGGACAAGCCCCGCGTCCAGGGTCCCGTCGGTCACCCCGGCCACGATGGCGGCGGTGGGCAGCAGCCGGGTGGTGACGGTGAGCTCCGGGTGGTGTTCGGTGAGCGCCGCCAGGAGCGCGGGCGCGGTGCCGTATCCGGTGCTGGTGCTGTAGCCGAGCGTCAGCGTGGACCGCTCGGATGCGGCGAAGCCGTGCACGTCCCGCCACAACCGGTCGGCCTCGGCGCACAGTTCGGTGCCGCGCTCCATCAACAGGCGGCCCGCTTCCGTGGGTTCGACGGCGTGGGTGGTCCGGTCGAGGAGCCGTACCCCGAGTTCCTGCTCCAGCTGACGGATCTGGCGGCTGAGCGCGGGCTGGGCGATGTGCAGCCGTTCGGCGGCGCGCGTGAAGTTGCGTTCCTCGGCGACGGCGAGGAAGGAGCGCAGACGGCGGAGTTCGAACATGCCGGGCAGCGTACCGGCCCCTGTGAACAGCCGTTATGCCGGCACGGCATGGCGCGGTTCCGAACAGGTCTTTCCCTCGGCGGGTCTCCCGTTCCTAGGGTTCAGGTGTCGGAAAGAGCAACCGGGACGACCGAAGGACAGGCCGAGAACATGAGCACCGAGACCGTCACCGCCGCAGTCACCCCCGCCGCCGCGACCCCCGCCACCGAGACCGGACGTGCCGTGGTCCTCGGCTACATGGACACCCTCACCACCGGCGACTTCTCCGCCCTGAGCGGCTTCTTCGCGCCGGACGCGACGTGGACCCTCGCCGGTGACCTGCCGCTGTCGCGGACCTGGACGGGCCCGCAGGAGATCCTCGGCGAGTTCATCCCGGCGATGGTGTCGCACTTCGTGCCCGAGTCGATGGAGTTCGCGTTCGAAGGCGTCATCGCCGACGGCGAGCGGGTCTTCGCGGAGTGGAACACCCGGGCGCTCACCACGGAGGGCGCCCGCTACGACCAGCACTGCCTCGCGGTCTTCACCGTGCGGGACGGGCGGATCGTCGCCGTTCGCGAGTACATCGACACCCTGCACGCCAAGAACGTCGTCTTCGTCTGATACGCCCCCTCACGACACCGCGGAAAGGAAGCCGTCATGAAGGCCGTACTGCCCGGCACCCCCGAAGACGCCGGCGCGCCCGTCGTCCTGGGCGAGGCGCCCGAACCCGCCCCGGCGGACGACGAGTTGGTGCTGTCCGTCGAGGCGTACTCGGTGAACCGGGGCGAGACCTTCCAGCTCGACGGGCAGCTCGACCGCACCTGGCCGGGGTGGCGGCCCGGCAAGGACGTGGCGGGGACCGTGGTGCGGGCCGCCGCCGACGGGAGCGGGCCCGCCGCCGGCGTCCGCGTCGTGGCCCATCCGCCCGCGTTCGGCTGGGCCGAGCGGGTCGCCGTGCCGACCACGAGCGTGGCCGAGCTGCCCGACAGCGTGGACGCGGTGACCGCCGCCGCCCTGCCGCTCGCCGGCATCACCGCGCTGCGGCTGCTGCGCGCGGCGGGCCCGGTCGCGGGGCGCCGGGTCCTGATCACGGGGGCGAGCGGCGGGGTGGGCCATTACGTCACGGAGCTCGCCGCGTCGTCGGGCGCGGCCGTCACCGTGGTCGCCGCCACTCCCGAACGAGGGGCCCGGCTGGTCGAGTTGGGTGCCGAGGAGCTGGTCACGTCGGTGGCCGACGCGGCAGGACCGTACGACGTCGTGCTCGAATCGGTCGGCGGTGACAGCCTGCCCGCCGCGCTCGGCCGGCTCGCGCCCGGCGGGCTGCTCGTCTGGTTCGGGCAGGCGAGCCGCACCCCGGTGACCCTGGACTTCTTCGACTTCTTCAAGGGCCCGGACCAGGCCCGCATCGCCCACTTCGACTACACCGCGTCCGACACCACCTACGGCGGCGACCTCGCGGCCCTGGTCCGCCTGGTGGCGGCGGGGCGGCTGCACCCGGAGATCGGTGCGGTACGCGACTGGTCCCGCACGGCCGACGTCATCGCCGCGATCAGGGCCCGCGAGGTGCGGGGCAACGCCGTCCTGACGCTCTCCTGACCACCTCTTCCTAGACTGGGGACCGGCAGCGACCGGAGCGAAGGGCGGGGCGACGATGGCCGAGCGGCACAGGCGGGGCGGGCGTGCCCGGTGGATGGTGCTGCCGGCCGCGGCCCTCGCCGGGTGGGGATGCGCCCACTACCTGGGGTGGTCGTCGGACGCGGGGAGCCCCTCGCCCACCCCCTCGCACCCGGCGTCCGTGGCCGCCTCCGCCCCACCGTCGCCGACCCCCTCGGCACCCGGCGGCGCCTACGACCCCGCCGCCTACGCGCCCCAGGTGCGTACGTACGCCGAGAAGGCGGGCGTCAGCGCCCAGCTGCTCATGGCGATCCTCTACAACGAGGACTACAAGCCGCACGACCCGGCCTTCGAGCGGAGCTGGCAGAAGTACAAGCCCGACGCCGCGTTCGGCATCGCCAACATGCACCGGGCCGCCTTCGACCAGACCAAGCGGGGCCGCGACTTCGCCTCCCGCTCGTGGCAGGAGCTGCCCGACGACCGCGCGCTCGCCGTGGAGGCGGCGGCCTGGTACCTGCACGACATGTCCAAGCAGCTCCCCGCGCACTGGGCGGGGTCCTATTCGCGTGAGGAGCTGATGGCGCTCGGGTACAACGCGGGCGGTGGCAACATGGCGGCGTTCGCGCGGGGCGTGAAGCCGGGCAGTCAGGCCGCCGACTATCTGGCGCGGCTGCGGGGGAACTGGGACAAGGCGGCGAAGGCCGTCGCCCGGACCGGGTAGTTCGCCTAGTCGGCCTTCAGCTCCGGTGGATACAGGAAGTAGTTGGCGGCCGACGCGGCCTGTGCGCCCTCGTGGACGGCGGAGGTCACCTGGTGGGAGTGGAGCGCGGTGAGGTCGCCCGCCGCGTACACCCCGGGCACGGACGTCTTCTGCTCGGTGTCGACGGCGACGTACCCCGAAGCGGCGAGTTCCACGCCGAGCTGGCGGGCGAGGGCCGTCTCGGGGGTGGCGCCCTGGATGGAGAAGAGCGAGTCGAGCGCGAGGCGCCGGCCGCCCCGGGTGTGGATCGCCGTCAACTGGCCCTCGGAGCCCTCGGGTTCGGCGATCCGGTCGTGCACCACCTCGATCCCGGCCGCCGCGAGCCGGGCACGGAAGGTGGGGGTGATCTCGTCGTGTGCGCTGTTGGTCAGGAGCCGCACGCGGTCGGTGAGGCTGTGCAGCTGCATCGCCTCCCCGGCCGCCGCGTCGGTGTGCCCGACGACGAGGATCGAGCGGCCCCGGTTCTCGTAGCCGTCGCAGGTGATGCACCAGAACATGGAGCGGCCGACGTACGACTCCCAGTGCGGGAAGTGCGGGAAGTGGTCGAGGACGCCGGTGGCGAGGACCAGGGTGCGGGCCCGCCAGGTCAGGTCCTGGGCGTGCAGGGTGAAGCCGCGCCCGGCGTCGCCCTCGACGGCGGTGACCCGGTGGTGCGCGATCCGGGCGCCGGGGTAGCGGGCGAGCTGCTCGGTGCCGAGCTTGCGCAGGTCGACGGTGGGGATGCCGCCGGGGAAGCCCAGGTAGTTGTGGTTGACCTGGTGGTGCGTGGAGCGGCCGTGGCCGGTGTCGAAGACCAGCACCTCGCGGTTGTAGCGCGCCAGGTACAGGGCGGCGGAGAGCCCCGCGGGCCCGCCGCCCACGACGGCCGCGTCGACCGGTGCCGCCGTGTTCATCCCCGGCTCCGCTTCAGCTCGTAGAAGCCGGGCGTGGCCGCCATCATCGTCAGGCCGTGCCACAGCCGCAGCGCGTCCTCGCCGCGCGGCACCGGCGTCACCACCGGCCCGAAGAAGGCGACCTGGCCCGTGCCGGGAGGCCCGTCGAGGGCGAGCACGGGGGTGCCGACGTCGTCGCCGGCGAGGGTCACGGCCGCCTTGTGGGAGATGAGCAGCGCCTCCTCGTGGGCGTGCGAGACCAGCGCGTCGGCGAGGCGCGTGGGCAGGCCGCACTCGCGCAGCGCGGTCTCGACGGTGGGCCGGTCCTGCGGCAGGCCCCGCTCGTGGAAGCGGGTGCCGAGCGAGGTGTAGAGCGGGCCGAGCACCTCGTCGCCGTGTTCGGCGCGGGCGGCGGCGCAGACCCGGGCCGGGCCGCGGGCCTCGGCGAGCATCTGCCGGTAGGCGCGCGGCAGCCGGGGGTTGTCCTGGAGGACGGCCAGGCTCATCACGTGCCAGCGCACGGTCACCGGGCGCTGCCGGCGTACTTCGAGCAGCCAGCGGGAGGTCCCCCAGGACCAGGGGCAGATCGGGTCGAACCAGAAGTCGACGTCCGTCGAGTCGCTCATGCCGCTGCCTCCAGTC
Organism: Streptomyces sp. NBC_00083; assembly: GCF_026343295.1. GTDB lineage: Bacteria > Actinomycetota > Actinomycetes > Streptomycetales > Streptomycetaceae > Streptomyces. The sequence continues at coordinate 264,810 of NZ_JAPELY010000005.1, read as the reverse complement.
CGACGCCGCGCACCAGCGCGAGCACCACGTCACCCAGTTGTCGCACGCTTGCCGCGTCCGGCCCCCCGGCCGTGAACCGGAGCCCCGGCCCGTCGCCGGAGGGCCGGACGGTGAACCAACTGCCGTTCTCCAGACGGACGGTGAGGCCGTCCGCGCGGTCGAGGCGGACGCCGCCGCCGGTGTACGCGGCCTCGATGGCGGCGAGTGTCGCCGCCGGGTCGGCCACCTCGACGCCGTGCGCCCCGCCGAACGCGCCGCTCCTGTGTGGTGTGCTCATGTCTCCCCTTCGTCCTCAAGGTGCCCGTCCGTGGCCGGGACCGGTCGCGTGGTCAGCCCGCCGGGCGCTGCCAGGTCGCGAGCCTGCGGACCGCGGCCAGCGGGATGGCGAGCCACTCGGGCCGGTTGCGCGCCTCGTACAGCGCCTCGTACACCGCCTTGTCGGCCTCGAAGGCGCGCAGCAGCACCGGACGCACCCGGGGGTCGGCGCCGCCCGCCTCCGCGTAGCCGGTGCAGAACGCGCGCCGGTTGTGGACGGCCCACGCCGATGCGCGCTGCGCCAGGCGGATGCCCCGCGGGTCCCGCGCGGGCTGCTCGCCGGGCGGGGCGCCGAGCACCTCGGCGAGCGCGTGGTGGGCGGCGTAGTCGAAGGAGCGCAGCATCGCGGCGACGTCGCGCAGCGCGGGCTGCGGGTGGCGCCGCTCCTCGGGCGGGCGGCCCGGCTCGCCCTCGAAGTCGATGAGCACCCAGCCCTGCTCGCCGCGCAGCACCTGGCCGAGGTGCAGGTCGCCGTGGACGCGCTGGGCCTCCAGGCCCCTGCCCGCGACCTCGGCGAGGTCGCGGTACATGGCCCGCAGCTGCCGCGCGTGGGGCAGCAGGGCGGGCACCTCGGCGAGCGCCGCCTCCAGGCGTACGCCCAGGGCGTCGGCGAGCCGTACGGCGCCCCCGGAGCCGAGGGTCTCGGTGCCGAGCTGTGCGGCGAGCGCGGCGTGCACCTCGGCGGTGGCCCGGCCGAGCGCGCGGGACTCCTCGGCGAAGCCGCCGAACGGCGAGACGCTGTCGCACGCGCCGGTCAGGCAGGCGCGCGCCTCGGCGACGGCGAGGGCCCAGCCGTCGCCGCGCGAGGGCACGAACTCCTGGAGGATGCCGAGGGTGATCTCGCCGTCGAGGGCGCCGGGCGCGGTGCGCAGCCAGCCCAGCGGTGCGGCGCTCGGCACGTTGCCGGCCCGGCGCAGGGCTTCGAGGAGCTCCAGTTCGGGGCTGGGCCCGTGCACCAGGTGGCGCAGCACCTTGAGGATCATGCGGTCGCCGAAGGCGACGGAGGTGTTGGACTGTTCCGCGCCGAGCAGCCGGGCGGGCAGAGCGGCCGGGATGTCGGCGCCGGGCATGCGGTGGAACTCCACGGCCGCGTCCGAGCGTTCGGCGCCGAGGAGCTCGATGAGGCGGCCCATCAGCTCGGGGTCGGCGGTCGCGTCGTACAGGACCCGGCCGGCGCTCGCGGTGGCGTGGCCGATCGAGGCGGCGGTGAGCCGGCCGGGCAGCTCGGTGCGGACGCCGACCAGGAGCTGGTACCAGTCGTCGGGGCCGGTCCTGATGACGGTGTGGACGAGGGCGGGCTCGCCCGGCCACAGCACGTCGACGAGGACCGGCTCGGCCTCGGCGAGGGCGTGGTCCTTGCCGGCGTACCAGCGCTGGGTGCGGATCCAGGAGGGCAGCAGCCGGCGCAGGTCCGCCGCGATCCGCTCGCTCTCGCTCAACTCCGTGATGACAGGGGACGGCTGAGTGGTCATGCGGCGCTTGCCTCCATGGTCCGCCGGCCGGGGACGGCCCGTACCGGCTGCGGGGCGGTGAGCACCCGGATGGCGTGGGCGAGCGACACCATCGTCATGTGGTGGTGCCAGCCCCGGAAGGACCGCCCCTCGAAGTCGCGCAGGCCGAGCGGGTCGCCGTAGGTGGCGAGGTCGCGCTCGACGCGGCGGCTGAGCATCGCGGTGCGGTAGACGGTGCCCAGCTGCGACTGGGGCATGTTGGTGAGCCAGAACTCGTCGGGCGCCGGCCGTCCGGCCGTCGTCCACGCGCCGAGCAGCAGCAAATCCTGGCTCTCGGCGGGGCTTTGGCGGTCGCGCAGCCGGGCCCGGGTCGCGCCGACGGAGGTGGCGCGCAGGGTGTCGGTGGTGTGGTCGAGCCACTCCACGGGCATCTGGTGCCGGCTCAGCGCGGCGGTGAGTCCGGCCGGTGCACCGTGGTGCGGCCCCCAGTCGAGCGCGGTGTGCGAGGAGGCGGGGTGGACGCGCACCACGAACGGAATTTGACGTGCCGTCAGCTCGGCGCAGACGGGGTACGGGTCGGTCTCCCGCAGGTCCATCACGACCGGGCGGCTGTGCAGGCTCCATTCGTCCGCCATGGCCGCGACCGAGCCGATGGCGCACTGCTCGGGCGGGCAGGCGCCCACGCCGTCGGGGATGGAGGCCCGCTCCCGCATGCCGGGCTCGTCGGTCCAGCACTCCGGCAGTACGAGGCGCCAGTCGACCGGGGTGCTCACTCGGTCGGAAGCCAGCCAAACGCCCATCGCCTGTTGACAGTTGACTACCCGTCCGTACTGCGAGACGAACTGGCGCTCCACACCCACCGAATGGCGCCCCACTTTGGTAATCACCAGGGGCTGCACCACCCATGCGCGCGGCTGTGCCAGACCCTGGAACAGATGGGCCAGTTCCCGGCGCACCGGCATCGCGTCCCACGGCGATTTGCTGATGAACTGGTAGAGGCTCTGCTCCACGCTGCCCCGGCCGTTTCCGGCGAGTGCGCGCATTGTCTTCTTCCCGTCGACCGAGAGCAGGCCGCGTACGTACAAGTCGCCCCAGCGCCGCTGATCGGCGCGCGGAATGGAGGCGAGTGCCCGGTTGAGGAACTCGGTGACAATCTCCGGAGAAATCTCGTCGGGCAATTTCTGCTCAGGTACGGCGGCTACCACGGCTATTACCCAGCCCTCTCCACGGGAATTCGGGGATCGTCGAGGCACGGTCACAGGTAGAGCGGGCTCTGCGGCCTCGGTGCGGAGACCGGCGCCGGCGGCCGCGGCGGAGGAGTCCGCCGGGCCGGGCCGGCCCCGGTTCCTGGCCCGCCGGCGCGGGGGAATGGCCGGTGGGCAGGGGGGACGGGGCGGAACGGTCGGGGACCGCCCTCGTCGTATCGAGGACCGGGAGGCGTGCCGCCCGGTCTTGGTGGGCCGCCGGCCACAGGCGCCGGTCGGACGGATCGTGCGGCGCGCGGCCGCGCCGGCGGGGGTCAGGCGACCCGGTGCTCCAGCACCCGGTCGGGGGCGAGATGGCCGAACAGGGCCGGCCAGTCGTCCGGGGCGGTGCCGGGCTCGCTGTATATCTCGAAGGTGCGGCCCGCGGCCTGCGGGGCGCGCAGCGCCTGGACGCAGGCCTCGGCCACCGAGGCGCGCGAGACCCAGCCGTAGCCGCGGTCGTTCTGCTCCAGGCGGACCCGGTTGCCCACCGAGTGGTCGTCGGTGAGCCAGCTCGGCCGGACCACGGTGTAGGGGAGACCTGACTCCCGTACCGCGTCCTCACCGCGCAGCCGCCAGTCGAGCAGTCGGCCGTAGGCGTTCATGGGGTGCTCGCGCCGGGTCACGAAGATCTGGCTGATCAGCACGAAGTGAGGTTGTCCGCCGTGCTCCGCGGCGGCCGCGAGGGCGTTGCGGACACCGTCGTGGACGGTGGACTCGGGCGAGTCGGGACCGGTGTCCGCGGTGCCCGGCTCCACGCCGAAGACGATGGCGGAGCAGCCGCGCAGCGCGTCCGCGAGGGTGGCGGCGTGCCGCACGTCCGCGCGGTGCACCTCCACCTGGCGGGGCAGCGGTGCGGCGCCCCGCTCGGGGTCGCGGCTGACCACCCGGACCCGGGCGCCCAGTTCGTGCAGCCGCCGGGTCACCAGAGTGCCGGTCCTGCCCGCGCCTCCGATCACCGCGATGGGACCGTGCGGGGCAATGGGGCCGTGCATGCTTCTCCTCTCCCGTGGCCGGGCGGCCGGCGTCGGCTCACGCCCAGCGCAGAATGTCGTCGGAGTTGCGCAGTTCCGTGTCCGCGGGCACCCCGGTGAGCGCGGGCACCCGCAGGCGCGGGTAGACGGTGATGCCGCTGAACCGCAGACCGGGCCAGAGCACGGCCCCGTCGCCGATGGCGGCGTGGTTCTCCAGCCGGGCGGGCCGGGCGCGTTCGGAGTGGACCTCGGCCATGGGGCCGACGTAGCTGTCCGAGACGTCGGCGTACGCGCCGATCACCGCGGACTCGCCGACGGCCGATCTGACCAGGGTGGCGCCCTCACGGACCTCGGCCCCGTCGCCGATGTCCGCGTGTTCGAGGCGCACCCCGTACCCGATCTCCACGTCACGGCCGACACGGACGCCGGGGCCGATCACCACGGTGCCCTCGTCGAGCTTCTGCGCGAGGGTGGTGCCGGTCAGGTCGTCCTTGGTCCGCAGGCTGCTGGGATGGATCCAGCGCCGCGTTCCGGGCGCCTCCGGATCGGGGGCGTCCATCAGCCGGTTCATCTGCTCGTACGCGCCGTCGAGCACGTGCTGGACCGTCTCCAGATAGTCCGGCACGTTGCCGAGGTCGCCGAGGCGTCCGATGGTGTGCGCCGCCACCGGGTGGCCGCGCTCGACCAGCCAGGGCAGCAGGTCGCCGCCCCAGTCGAGCCGTTGGTGGGACTGCCGGAACAGCTCCGGCTCCCGGGCGAGCAGCCGCAGCCGTCCACAGTCGACCAGGTACATGCCGGCGTTGGTGGGCAGTGTGGTGCGCGGGTCGGTGGCCGTCGCGGGGAAGATCTCGTGCAGTTCGGCGGTGTGCGGCTTCTCCACGAAGCCCTGGACCAGGCCGTCGTTCCCGGTCCGCATGACGCCGTACTTGGTCGCGATCTCCTGCGCGGTGCGGGCCACCGAGGCGACCGTCACCAGGGCGTCGCGGTCCTCGTGCGCCGCGGTCATCGCACCGAGATCGAATTCGAAGAGCGAGTCGACGGGCAGCACCAGGGCGCGTCCCTGAAGATCCCACTGTTCGAGGTTGTGCAGCGTGGCCCCGGCGGAGCCGACGTTGTAGCGGTCGAAGCGCGATCGCGAGTAGCTGATCTCGACGCCGTAGCGTTCTCCGTGGCCGAGGAGGAGCTTGATCTGATCGCGGTTCTCCAGGCCGTGGGTCACGATGTAGAAACGGCGGATTCCCTGTTCCCGGCAGGCTTCAAGTACCCATTCGATAAGGCTGCGGCCGACGAAGGGAATGAGGGCCTTGCTGCGAATGTAGTCCGCCGACTTGAGAGTGATGGGCTTGGCCCGCTCTCCCCTGCCCCCGGCGAGAATGATGCCGACTGTTTCCTGATCCGTACTCATTTCGCCCCCGTCCGGCCCTTGCGGGATCAGGTCCAGTTGGAGTCGTCCTCGGTGTTCACGTTGCTCGCACCGCTCGGTGCGCCGGCGTGAATTGCCGTCCAGTTGGAGTCGTCGGGCGTTGCGCCACCACTGTGCTGTGCGGTGGAGGCGAAGGCGGTGCCGGCGGATACCTGAGCGCCGAGCGTAATGGCGAGGGCCAGTGCGAGACCGGCGGTAATTCTCTGAACCATCGTCTGGTTGAAGTTCATGATTGCCTCCCCTATGGCTGAAAGACCTACCAGGTCTTCCGTCAGACGAAGCATGCCGCAGAAAAACCCCCCGGCCCGGTTTTCGCTAGCATCGTGATTGCGCAATGCAGAAACAAGAAGGGGAGGCACATGTGTAGAAACCCGGACATCAAGCCACAAGCCACTGTGATACGACCCTGCGATTGGGGGCTTGAGCGGTACCGGGAGGCGCTGGCCAAGGGTCCGATTGGTGGTGAAATTCCCGAATGCCTCCTTGAGTTGGGGCTGCTGCGGCCATTGGCTGAAACACCGGCCCTGTGGGCGGCGATCCCGCCGGACATCGCCACCAGCGAGCTGGTGCGCCCCATGGAGCGCGCCGTCCTGGTCCAGCAGCACACCATCGCGGCCATCCAGGAAGCGGTCTCGCACGCCGAGGACGTCTACCGGGAGGAGCACCGCGAGTCCGCGACCCCGCTCCGGCTGCTCCAGGGCGCCGACGTCATCAGCTCCGCGCTGCTCCAGGCCAGGGACGACTGCGTCTCGGAGATGCTGACCGCGCAGCCGGGGGGCTCGCGCGACCCGGAGGCGCTCGCCCGCACCCTGCCGCAGGAGATCGCGATGTCCCGGCGCGGCGTCAAGCAGCGCACCCTCTACCAGCACACCGTGCGCGCGCACGGCCCCACGCTCGCCTACATCGAGCAGGTCGCCCAGGAGGGCGCCGAAGTGCGCACCCTGAACGAGCTGTTCGACCGCCTGATCGTCTTCGACCGGCGCGTGGCGCTGATCCCCGACCCGCGCCACGAGCTCAAGACCACGGCGCTCCTGATCGAACACCCGGCGGTGGTGCAGTACTTGGTGAAGGTCTTCGACCACGCCTGGGCGCGCGCGGAGCCGGTCAGCATGACCGCCGAGCAGGTGCGGCCGCGCCTGATGACCGACGAGACCCGGCGCACGGTGCTGCGGCTCATGGTGGAGGGGCACACGGACGCGGTCATCGGCACCCGGATCGGCATCAGCACCCGTACGGTCTCCACCCACATCAAGAAGGCCTCGGAGCTGCTCGGGGGGCGCAGCCGCGCCCATCTCGCCTATCTCCTGGCCCAGTCGGAGATATTGGAGGACGGTCCGGCACGGCCCGGCCCCGCCTCCTGACCGACGCTCGTCCCGTGGCCGTCCGGCCGCGAGCCTCAGCCGCGCGGCCCCGCCAGGCCCGCGGCCTCCAGCACGGCGTGTACCTCCGCCGCGCCGACCGGCCCGCCCCGACCGAGCGGCACCCCCACGACCTCACACCCCGGCAGCAGCGCGGCCAGCTCCTGCGCGAGGCCGCCGTCGGGCGCGTACCCCCCGACGACCACGAGCCGGCTGTGCCGCGCGGCGATGCGTTCCGCCGCCGCCGCGAGCGGCGCCCCGCTCAGATAGACGAGGTGCGCGTGGCCGAGCGCGGGAGCCGCGCGCCGGGCGGCGAGCGCCAGCGCGGTGCCGGTCTCGCCCGCCGACACCAGACACGGACGCGTGGGCGGCGCCTCGGACTCCCAGTTGACCATGGGCAGCCCCGAGCCCTCCCAGGGCAGCGATCGATGGCGGGTGCCGCGGCCGATGCGGATGTAGTGGGGCCGCCCCAGCTGGGCGGCGACGCGCACCACGGCGCGGGTCTCGGCCTCTCCGTACGGGGAGGCGAGGATGACGCCCGGAACGCGGCGCAGCGCGGCGAAGTTGAGGGGCGCGCCCTCGTACGGCGCTATCACGGTGGCGCCGGCGGAGAGGTAGCCGATGGTCAGCTCCAGGTTCTCGGTCTCCCGGTGCGGCGCGAAGGTGCTGACGAACGGCCGGAATCCGGCGACCGCGAGGCCCTTGGCCATCCCCACCATGGCCACCTCGACGGTGCCGAGCCGGAAGAACCGGTCGGGGCGTGCCGCCTCGAAGGGGTGGCCCTCGACGCCGTCGGGCCCGGCCTCCAGGCAGACCACGCGTTCGTCGTGGGCCGCGACCCGGGTCAGCTCGGAGCGGTAGGCATCGAGGCCGGTGAGCGGCCGCGCGCGTTCCGCCGGCCCGTCGTCGGACGGCATGTTGTCGCCCCCGGGCGCCATCGCGTCCACCACTTCACTCACCATTGCAAACGCCCCCGTGCCGGTCGAGTCGGAGCTCCGGCGGCACCACCCTGCCCTTTGAGTCAGGCTTCCAGGAAGGTGCCGAGACGACTACTTACCGCACCCGAGTAGTGACCCGCTCACCTTTTACCCCCTTTGAACTGGGGTTTTACATAGCAAGATGTGGTTGACGCGATCGGTGCGCGGCCCCTAGGTTCCCCCACGGTCGAGCGATTCAGGCCATCGCGGGGACGGGGGAGGACCACGTGCAGGGGACGAGCGACACCGTGGAGTACGACAGCCTGTTCCACCTACTGCAACTTCTCGCCGATCAGGCACCCTTGCGCAGCTTCGACGAGCCCCTCGCGCGGGCGCGGGCCGAGGGGGCCGAACCCGCGCATATCGCCCTTCTGGAGCGGGCCCGCGCGCTCGTGCTCGATGTCCACGAGGGGTTCGCGCGGGGCCGGCAGCGCGAGGCGGGCCTGTCCGAACTCGTCGATCTGGCAAAGGAATTGGCGCTGCCGCACGATCTCGACGCGCTGCTCCACCTCGTCGCCCGGCGGGCCCGGCTGCTGCTGGGGCTCGACACCGCCTGGGTGAGTGTGCGCGATCCCGGCCAGGGCCGGCTCGTGGTGTGCGCGTCCGACGGCCACACCGCGCCGTTCGCTCGTGCGTATCCCCACCCGGCGCACGAGGGGGCGGGCAACGCGGCGATCGCCCGGGGCGGCCCCTTCTGGACGTCCGACTACCTCGCCGACGACCGGTTCGCGCACCACGGCGGCGCCGACGACATGGTGCGCGCCGAAGGCCTGCGCGCCCTGGTGGCGGTGCCGGTGCGCTGCGCCGAGAACGACACCACGCTCGGCGTCCTGTACGTCGCCCATCGCGCGGTGCGCTCGTTCAGCCCGTGCGAGATCGGCCTGATGTCCTCGCTCGCCGACCTCACCGCCGCGGCCATCGCCAGGGCGCGCCGCTTCGACCGGGTCCGACGGGAGGTCGGCGAGCTGGAGTTCGTCACCTCGCGGGCGATGAAGTTCGGCTCGTCCGCGCACCGCCTGCTCGATGTGCAGAGCCGGCTGACCGATCTGGCGCTGCGCGGGATCCCGCCGCACGAGCTGGCCGAGCGGGCCGCGGCGGAGCTGGGCGGCGCGCTGATCATCCGGGACGCGGGGGGCGCGGTCCTCGCGTCGGCGGGCGACTTCCCCGACGTCAGCGAGGTGGAGCTGGAGCGCGGGGCGCTGGACGCGCACGCCGCCCGCGCTCCGGTCGCCTCCGCGGCCGGGCTCTGGTTCTGCCCGGCCATGGCGGGCGACGAGGTCCTCGGCACCCTCGTCGTCGCGCCGGGCGACTCCGCGGCGAGCGGCCAGGAGCCCATGATGCGGGCGCTCGCCCAGCCCGTCTCGGTCCTGCTGCGGATGCAGGGCGGCGCGGCGCTCACCGAGCACCGGCTGCGCGACGAGCTCTTCCACGAACTGCTCGGCGGCTCCGCGCTCTCCGCGGACCGGCTCAGCGACCGGGCGCGCTGGCTCGGCATCGACCTCGCCGCTCCCTACGTCGTGGTGGTGGCCCGGCCGCAGGGCGGCGGCGCGCGCGAGCAGGCCGCGCGATGGGCGGCGGGCCATGTGCGGCGCCACGGGGGGCTTCGCCTGTCCGACGGGGACGGCGTCGTGATGCTGCTGCCCGGCAGCGACCCGGACGCCGCCGCGGGACGGGCCCGCGACCAGCTGACCGCGGTGCTCGGACGGCCGGTCTCGGTCGGCGCGGCGGGCCCGGCCACCGGCCCCGCCGCGGTGGCCCCGACCCACCGCGAGGCGCGGCGCTGCCTGGAGGCGGTGGTCGCGCTCGGCGACAACGGCGGCATCGGCTCCCCGCGCGAACTGGGCTTCCTCGGACTGCTGCTGGCCGAACAGCCCGACGCCGTCGCGTTCATCGCGGCCACCGTCGGGCCGCTGCTCGACTACGACGCCCACCAGGCGACGGCGCTCGTCGCCACCCTTGAGGCGTACTTCGGTACCGGCGGCAGCCCCACGCGGGCCGCGGAGATCCTGCACGTCCACGCCAACACCGTCTCGCGCCGCCTGGAGCGGATCACCGAGCTGCTCGGGCCGGGCTGGCAGGAACCGGTACGGGCGGTCGAGGTGCAGCTGGCGCTGCGGCTGCACCGCGCCCGGCACGCGATCCGCGACCGGGGCGCCCGCACGGCCGCCTTCGCGGGACGCGCGCGGCCCCAGGCCTGACGCGGCGTCAGCTCAGGTTCGCTAGCGTCGCGGTGGGGCCCCCAGGGCCGTGCACCGCGCTCCCGCTGCCGTACGGCCCGGGGCCCCTTCCCACCGCCCGCGCCCCACGGCCGTGGCCCCCACGCGCCGCCCCGCGCGCCCGGGGCGCCGTCATCGGCCGGGCGCGCGAGGGCGGCCCGAGCCGACCTTCGACCTCAGGAAGTGCCGATGAATCCGCAGCCGACCCGCGCCACCGCCGAGACCCCGCCCGCCGCCCGCCCGCGCGTCGACCTCCTGACCAAGGAGTACCCGCCGGAGGTCTACGGCGGAGCGGGCGTCCATGTGGCCGAGCTCTCCCGCGAGCTGCGCAGGCTGACCGACCTCAGGGTGCAGTGCTTCGGCGCGCCCCGCTCCGCGGACGGGGTCCTCGCCCACGCCGAGCCCGCGCTCGGCGAGAACGCCAACCCCGTCCTCGCCACCCTCGCCGTCAACGTGACCATGGCCGCCGCCGCGGCCGGCGCCGAACTGGTCCACAGCCACACCTGGTACGCCAACGGCGCAGGCCGCCTCGCCCAACAGCTCTACGGCATTCCCCATGTGGTGACCACCCACAGCCTGGAGCCGCTGCGCCCCTGGAAGGCCGAGCAGCTCGGCGGCGGCTACGCGCTGTCCTGCCTGGTCGAGCGCTCCGCCCTGGAGTCGGCCGACGCGCTGATCGCCGTCTCGCACGGCATGCGCGAGGACATCCTGCGGGTCTACCCGGCCATCGACCCGGGCCGGGTGCACGTCGTGCACAACGGCATCGACACCGAGGTCCACCGCCCCGACCACGCGACCACGGCCCTTGAGCGGTACGGGATCGACCCGGACCGCCCGATCGTCCTGTTCGTCGGCCGCGTCACCCGCCAGAAGGGCCTGCCCCACCTGCTGAGGGCCGCGTTCGCCCTCGACCCGTCCGCCCAGCTCGTGCTGTGCTGCGGACAGCCCGACACCCCGGCGATCGCCGCCGAAACCGCCTCCCTGGTCGAGGAGTTGAGCCGGGTCAGGGACGGTGTCGTACGCATCGACGGCATGCTCGACGCGGTGTCGCTGCGCCAACTGCTCACCCATGCCACGGTGTTCGTGTGCCCGTCCCTGTACGAACCGATGGGCATCGTCAACCTGGAGGCGATGGCCTGCCGCACGGCGGTCGTGGCGACCGCGACCGGCGGCATTCCCGAGGTGGTCGCCGACGGCGAGACCGGACTCCTGGTCCCGATCGAGCAGGAGCAGGACGGCACCGGAACCCCGCTCGACCCCAAGCGGTTCGCGGCCGATCTCGCCGACGCCGTCAACCGGCTGATCGCCGACCCGGCGCTCGCCGCGCGCCTCGGCGACGCGGGCCGGGCGCGGGCCGAGGAACACTTCGGCTGGGACCGGGCGGCCCGCCGCACCCTGGCCCTGTACGAACGGGCCCTCGGCCGCGCCTGACCGGGCGGCCGCCCGGCCCGCTCACTCCGGCCGCAGCCACACCGCGCCGAGCGGCGGCAGCACCACGGTGGCGGACGCGGGGAGCCCCCGCAGCGGCTCCCCGTCCGCCAGGACCGGGCCGGCGTTGACCGTGCCGCTGCCGCCGTACGCGGCGGCGTCGGTGTTGAGGACCTCCCGCCAGCGGCCCGCCGCGGGCAGCGCGAGCCGGAAGCCGTACCGCGGGGCGGGCTGGAAGTTGTAGACGCAGACCAGGAGTTCGCCGTCGGAGCCGTGCCGCACGAACGAGTACACGTTGTCCTCGGCGGCGTCCGCGTCGATCCAGCGGAACCCCTCGGGGTCGCCGTCCCTGCTCCACAGCGCGGGGTCCGCGGTGTAGCGGTGGTTGAGGTCCCGCACCAGGTCGCGGACGCCCGCGTGCGGGGCGTGCCGCAGCATCGACCAGTCCGGCCCCTTCTCGTGCGACCACTCGGTGTCCTGCGCGAACTCCTGCCCCATGAAAAGGAGTTGTTTGCCGGGGAAGGCCCACATGAAGCCCAGGAACGCGCGGAGGTTGGCGAGCTGCTGCCAGCGGTCGCCGGGCATCTTGGCGAGCAGCGAGCCCTTGCCGTGCACGACCTCGTCGTGGCTGATCGGCAGGGTGTAGTGCTCGGCGTAGGCGTACATCATCGGGAACGTCATCCGGTGGTGGTGGTACTGGCGGTGCACCGGGTCCTCGGCCATGTAGGACAGCGCGTCGTGCATCCAGCCCATGTTCCACTTCAGGCCGAAGCCGAGCCCGCCGTGGTCGGTGCGCCGGGTCACCCCGTCCCAGGCGGTGGACTCCTCGGCGATGGTGATCACGCCGGGGGAGCGCCGGGCCACGGTCGCGTTCATCTCCTGGAGGAACTCCACGGCCTCCAGGTGCTCGCGGCCGCCGTAGGCGTTGGGCTCCCACTGCCCGGCCTCGCGGGAGTAGTCGAGGTAGAGCATGGACGCCACCGCGTCCACCCGCACCCCGTCGACGTGGAACTCCTCGCACCAGTAACTCGCGTTCGCCACCAGGAAGTTGCGCACCTCGGGGCGGCCGTAGTCGAAGACGAGCGTGCCCCAGTCGGGGTGCTCGCCGCGCCGCGGGTCGCCGTGCTCGTACAGGGCGGTGCCGTCGAAGCGGGCCAGTGCCCAGTCGTCGCGCGGGAAGTGCGCCGGGACCCAGTCCACGATCACGCCGATGCCGGCCTGGTGCAGGGTGTCGACGAGGTGGCGGAAGTCGTCGGGGGTGCCGAGCGCGGCCATCGGCGCGAAGTAGGAGGTGACCTGGTAGCCCCAGGAGCCGCCGAAGGGGTGCTCGGCGACCGGCAGGAACTCGACGTGGGTGAAGCCGAGCGCCTTCAGATAGCCGGGCAGTTCGCGGGCGATGTCGCGGTAGCCGAGCCCCGGCCGCCAGGAGCCGAGGTGCATCTCGTACACGCTCATCGGCGACCGCTCGGCGGGCGCCGACCCGCGCCGGGCCAGCCAGGCCGCGTCGCCCCACCGGTGGGCCGGGGTGTGCACCACGGACGCGGTGCCGGGCGCGGACTCGGCGGCCGAGGCCAGCGGGTCGGCCTTCTGGATCCACTCGCCCCGCTGGGTGAGGATCTCGTACTTGTAGCGCACCCCGTCACCGACGCCGGGCACGAACAGCTCCCACACCCCGCACGCGCCGAGCGAACGCATCGGGTGCGCGGCGCCGTCCCAGTGGTTGAGGTCGCCGGTCAGCCGCACGGCGCGGGCGTTCGGCGCCCACACCGCGAAGGCGGTGCCCGCGACGGGGCGCCCGCCCGCGTCGTGCGTGCGGGTGGTGGCGCCGAGCACCCGCCACAGCTCCTCGTGCCTGCCCTCCCTGATCAGATGCAGATCGAGATCGCCGAGGGTGGGCGCGAAGCGGTACGGGTCGTCGTAGCGGAACACGGCGGAGCCGTAGTGGGCCTCCACCCGGTAGTCGAGCGGGCCCGTGACCGGCAGCAGGCCGGTGAACACCCCGCCGTCCTGGTGGACGAGTTCGGCGAGCGGCGCCCCGTCGGGGCCGGTGACCGTCACGGCGTCGGCGAACGGCCGCAGCACTCGCACCGCCGTCCCGCCCGGCGCCGGATGTGCGCCGAGCAGCGCGTGCGGATCGCTGACCTCGCCGGTGACCAGGCGCTTGAGGTCGGTGGCGGCGAGCTGCGCGGAGGGCTGCGTTGCGGTGGTCACGACTGCGGGTTCCCGTCCGTGAAGATGTGGGCGACCTGGCGGCGCGGGTCGAGGCGTACGTAGTTGTCGCGGCCCCACTGGAAGGTCTCGCCGGACAGCGCGTCGCGCACCGCGAAGGTGTCCGAGCGCTCCAGGCCGAGGGCCGGCAGGTCGAGGCAGACGGTCGCCTCGCGGACGCTGTGCGGGTCGAGGTTGATGACCACGAGCACCCAGTCGTCGCCGGAGGAGTCGGCGGCGCCGTCGGCCCGCTTGGAGAAGCAGACCACCGCGTCGTTGTCGGTGCGGTGGAAGCGCAGGTTGCGCAGCTGGTGCAGGGCAGGGTGGGCGCGGCGCACCCGGTTGAGGGTGCGGACGAGGGGGACCAGGGTGTCCTCGGCGCCGTCCCAGTCGCGGGGCCGGTACTGGAACTTCTCGGAGTCCAGGTACTCCTCGCTCGCCGGGCCGGCCGCCACGTTCTCGTACAGCTCGAAGCCGGCGTACATGCCCCAGCTGGGGCCGGCCATGGCGGCGAGCACCGCGCGCACCGCGAAGGCGGGCCGGCCGCCGTACTGGAGATAGGCGTTGAGTATGTCGGGGGTGTTCACGAACAGGTTGGGGCGCAGATAGGCCGCGCTCTCCTCGCCGCCGAGCCCGGCCAGCTCCCCGAGGTAGGACTCCACCTCGTCCTTGGAGTTGCGCCAGGTGAAGTACGAGTACGACTGGTGGAAGCCGGTCCTGGCGAGGGTGTGCAGCATCGCCGGGCGGGTGAAGGCCTCGGCGAGGAACAGGACGTCGGGGTCGCTCTCGTGGACCGCGCCGATCAGGCGCTCCCAGAACGAGACCGGCTTGGTGTGCGGGTTGTCCACGCGGAAGATCCGCACCCCGTGCGCCATCCAGTGCCGCAGGACGCGCAGGCACTCGTGGTGCAGCCCGTCGGGGTCGGTGTCGAAGTCGACGGGGTAGATGTCCTGGTACTTCTTCGGCGGGTTCTCGGCGTACGCGATCGAGCCGTCGGGCCGGTGCCGGAACCACTCGGGGTGCTCGGTCACCCACGGGTGGTCGGGCGAGCACTGGAGCGCGAAGTCGAGCGCGACCTCGATGCCGAGTCCGGTGGCGACCGCCACGAAGTGGTCGAAGTCGTCGAGGGTGCCGAGGTCGGGGTGGATCGCGTCGTGGCCGCCGGCCGCCGAGCCGATCGCCCAGGGCGATCCCGGGTCGTGCGGGCCCGCGCTGAGCGTGTTGTTGGGGCCCTTGCGGTGGGTGGTGCCGATGGGGTGGATCGGCGGCAGGTACACCACGTCGAAGCCCATGCCGGCGATGGCGTGGAGGCGCTCGGCCGCGGTGCGCAGGGTGCCGCCGACCGGCGCGGGCAGCAGGCCGTCGGCGTCGGCCTCCGTGGAGATCACGGCGCCCTCGGAGCGCGGGAACATCTCGTACCAGGCGCCGTACAGGGCGCGCTCGCGGTCCACGCGCAGCGGGTGTTCGGCGGACACCGTCAGCAGTTCGCGCACCGGGCGCGCGGTGAGCAGCGCCGTCACGATGGGCCGCAGCGCCGCGCCGAGCCGGTCCTGCGCGGGCAGCGCGGTGTCCCGCAGGGTGCGGGCGGCCGCGACCAGCGGGGTGGCCTCGCGGGTGTCGAAGGCGTCGGCGGCGCGTTCGAGGAGCAACGCCCCTTCTTCCAGGACCAGTTCGATGTCCTGGCCGGCCGGGATCTTGATCTCGGCGGCGTGCCGCCAGGTCGCCACCGGGTCGCTCCACGCCTCGACGCGGTAGGTCCAGTCGCCCTCGCGGTCGGCGCAGACCCGGGCCGCGTAGCGGTCGGTGCCGGGGGCGAGCAGCCGCATCGGGGTCCACTCGCCGGTGTTGCCCTCGGGGTCGGTGAGCACGACGTTGGCGGCGACGGCGTCGTGGCCCTCGCGGAAGACGGTCGCCGAGACCTCGAAGACCTCGCCGGGCACGGCGCGGGCGGGCCGCCGTCCGTCGTCGACGCGGGGGCGCACGTCGACCACCGGGATCCGGCCGACGGTCGGCGCGAACGTCCGCGTCCCGGCCGGCTTCGCCACCGGGGCGGGCCGCTCGGTGCGGGCGGCCGGGGCGACGGCCGCCGTGGTCCGTACGGGCGCCCTGCCGTTCTTCGGCATGGTGGTGCCTTTCATCGTGGTGTGCCTCCTCGCACCGGGGGTGCGGTCATGGAAGTGGTGCGGTCGACGGCGTGCGGTCGGGGGCGGGGGGTCACCGGCGGATGGCGCTGGTGCCGTTGCTGACCTCGGTGATGATCCGGCGGTACCCGGCGACCAGCGGATGGTGCGGGTAGGCCGTGCTGAACAGGCGCTCACCGGCGAGGGACGCCATCTCCGGTGCGTAGGGAAGGACGGCGGTCACCTTGGTGGCGTACGCGCTCTCCACCTCGGCGCGCATCCGCTCGCCCACGCCGCCGTCCGGGGCGAGGTTGACGGCGACGCTCATCCGGACACAGCCGAGCCGCCCGGCGAGCGCCATCGTCTCGCCGGCGCCCGCCAGGTCCAGGCGGTCCGCCCGGGTCATGATGACCAGGACGTCGGCGCTGGCCATCGCCGTCACCGTCTCGTTGTTGAACCCGGCGTGCGTGTCGAGGAGCAGGACGTCCAGGGCGAGCGAGTCGATGAGCCGGTCGAAGCCCTCGCGCAGCAGGCCCACGTCGTAGCCGCGGCCCATGATCTCGTTGACGCCCGCGGCCCGGTTCCTGGCCGGCACGAGGAAGAGGCCGCCGTGGCCCGCGTCGGTGTCCGCGGGGTAGGCGGCGTCCTCGATCTCACAGCGCCCCACCAGATAGTCGGTGAGCGAGCGGCGTACCGGTGCCATCGCGTCGCTGAACATCACGTCGAGGGACGGCGTCTGGATGTCCGTGTCCACCAGGGCGACCCGGCGGCCCGCGGAGGCCAGGAGGAGCGCCAGGTTCGCGGCCGTGCTCGACTTTCCCGTCCCCCCTCGGTAGGAGTGCACGGTGATGATCTGTGACATGGTTTCCACCCGGTAGTTCGGTGAGTCGCGGCAGGCAGGTCCGGTGCTGGGTCAGACCGCGCCCGCACCCTCGGGCCGCCGCCAGTGGACGGCCATCATCGTGATGTCGTCGGACTGTTCGGCGGGGCCGACGAACTCGCCGAGCGCCCCGTCCATGTGGTCGAGCAGCTCGTCGCCGCTGAGCGCCGCCTCGGTGAGGTGCCGCAGCATGCGGTCCTCGCCGAAGAACTCTCCCGTCGCCGAACGCGCCTCGGTGACCCCGTCCGTGTAGATGAACAGGGTGTCCCCGGGGCGGAACTGGGTGTATCCGAGCGAGAAGGTGACGTCGGGGATGACGCCGACGGCGGGGCCCGTGGGGTTGAGCAGCACCGGTTCGGCGCCGTCGCCGCTGACCAGGACCGGCGGGTTGTGGCCGCCGTTGATGTAGACGAGGTTGCCGGTGACCGGGTCGAGGACGCCGAAGAACATGGTGGCGAAGTAGCCCTGCCGGATGTGGTTGCGCGTGAGGTAGTTGTTGGTGCCGACGACGGCGTTGAGCAGCGGGGTCGCGCCGACCACGGGGATGGCGCGGCTCTGCTCCTGCCAGGCCGCGTCCTCGCCGAGCAGGTCCGCGGCGATCAGGTTCTGCAGCCCGCTCTGCTCGGCGGTGTGCCGCAGCAGGCTGCGGATGAGCGCCATGAACAGGGCGGCGCCGACGCCCTTGTCGCAGACGTCGGCGACGACCAGCGCGAGGCGCCGCTTGTTGACGAGTTCGAAGACGTCGTAGAAGTCACCGGCCACCGTCCGCGCCGGCCGGAACCTGACGTTGATCTCCCATCCGTCGGGGCTGGGCAGCGAGTCCGGCAGGAAACCCATCTGGATCTCCCGGCCGATCTCCAACTCCCGCTCGTAGCCGAGCAGTTCGGCGTGCGCCGCGACGTCCTGCACGGTGCGGCTGAGCGTCGCGTGCTCGTGGCAGTTGCGCAGCCGGGCCCGTATCAGGTCGGGGTAGAAGGGCGGCACCAGGTAGTCGGAGCCGGCGTGCACATGGCTGCCGAGCAGATGCAGGTCGTGTTCGGCGAAGGCGACGACGGTGGGGCTGTTGCCCTCGTCGTCCAGGCGCCGGGTCACCGCCCGCACGGTGTGGGGGGAGACGTCGGCGTGCACGAGCAGCACCTCCGTCCCGGGGACCTGCCCGTGCTGGGCGCCGAGCACGTCCCCGGGGGTGCGCACGCGTACCCGGGCACCCACGGTGTGGAGCGCCTTGAGGAGCTCGGCGGGCGCGTTGCGGCCTTCGTCCAGTACCAGCACGTTTGTCTGTGACATCTCGTCCCATCTATCCGCTCGGCGGCCTGTTCACCGCGAGGGTGCTCACGTTGTGCCCGGACACCAGCCGGTAGCTGAAGGAGTCCACCGCCGTGAACGCGAGGTAGACACCGAGCCCGCCGACCTGACGCTCGGCGAGCGGCACGTCGAGGGCGGGCGGCTGCATGCCCTGCCGGGGGTCGAAGGCCGGCGCGTCGTCCTCGAAGCGGACCCACACCCGGGCCGGGGTGATGCCCCCGGCCACCACGATCTCGCCGGGCGCCCCGTGATAGCCGTGCATCACGATGTTGGTGGCCAGCTCGTCCGCGGCGAGCCGCAGCCGGTACACCGAGTCCGCTGGCAGCCGGGACTCGGCGCACAGCGCGAGCACGAACTCCGCGATCCGGTCGAGCTGTTCGAGCTCGGCGGGCACGTGCAGGGTGGCTTGGGGCAGGGCGGGTTCCGCCATCTCGGGCATCACGGCACCGAAGTCCAGCGCCATCTGGGACCGCCTCCCCTTCAGGCGTCGACGAGGTCGATGCTGTAGTCGAAGCCCGCGAGGCGAATCGTGCGGGCCACGGAGTCGGCGGCGCCGACCACGGCGATGCGGGTGCCGTCGCCCATGTGCTGGCGGGCGAAGACCAGGGAGCGCAGGCCCGCGCTCGACAGGTAGGTGAGGTGTTCGGCGCGGATCACCAGCTCGATGGAGCCGGCCTGCGCGGCGCTGGTGATGGTCTCGTGGAACTGGGGGGCGGTCTTGGCGTCGAGTTCGCCCTTGAGCTCGATGGTGGCGACGCGGTCGTTGATCCGCAGCCTGGCGTCGAACGTCACGGTGGCTCCTCAGGAGGGTTGGTGGGTGGGAGAGGCGTGGTCACGGCCGACGAGGATCACCACGGAGTGCGGGCCCAGGTGGTACCGGCCGGGGTGGTGCAGCGGCGGCTCCGCGCCGAGCGGATGGGCCGCCGCGGCGGAGGTGTCCGCGAACAGGTGCCAGGCCTGGCCGCCGGGCAGCTGGGGCAGCTCCAGGTCGTGGGCCTCCCAGTGCGCGTTGATCCCGACGTAGACGTGGTCGTCGGCGACGGTGCCGCCCTTGGCGTGCCGGCCGCAGCGCAGCATGCCGAGGATGCGGCTGTGCGCCGACCAGTCGGGCTGCCAGGCGTGCACCCCGTGCCAGCTGACCTCCGGCAGGCCGCTGCCGACCCGGTCGGTGCCGTGCGGGTGCTCGGCGCCGCGCAGCACCGGATGGGCGTGCCGGAACGCCGTCAACGACCGTACGAAGGCGAGCAGTTCGGCGTTGGCTTCGACCAGGCCCCAGTCGAACCAGGACAGTTCGTTGTCCTGGCAGTAGGTGTTGTTGTTGCCGAGCTGGGTGCGCCCCACCTCGTCGCCGGCCAGCAGCATCGGCACGCCCTGGCTGGTGAGCAGCAGCGCCATCATGTTCTTCATCTGCCGCAGCCGCAGGTCGCGCACGTGCGCGGAGGCGCTCGGGCCCTCCTCGCCGCAGTTCCAGCTGTGGTTGTCGTTGCCGCCGTCGCCGTTGCCCTCGCCGTTGGCCTCGTTGTGCTTGTCGTTGTACGAGACGAGGTCGGCGAGGGTGAACCCGTCGTGGGCGGTGACGAAGTTGACCGACGCGGTCGCGGTGCGGCCCTGGTAGAGGTCGGGGGAGCCGGCCATGCGGGTGGCGAGCTCCCCGACCAGACCGGGCTCGCCCTTGACGAAGCGCCGCACCACGTCGCGGTACTTGCCGTTCCACTCCGACCAGCGCCCGTAGTTGGGGAAGTGCCCCACCTGGTAGAGCCCGGCGGCGTCCCACGCCTCGGCGATCAGCTTGGTGTGGCGCAGCACCGGGTCGTACGCGAGTTGCTCCAGGAGCGGCGGGTTGGGCAGCGGGGTGCCGTCCTGCGCACGGTCGAGGATGGCCGCCAGGTCGAAGCGGAAGCCGTCGATGTGGTACTCGGAGACCCAGTACCGCAGGCACGAGAGCACGAAGTCGCGCACCACGGGGTGGTTGCAGTTGACGGTGTTGCCGGTGCCGCTGAAGTTGAAGTACTCGCCGTGCGGCGTGAGCATGTAGTACGTGGCGTTGTCGAGGCCCCGGAACGAGATGGTCGGGCCCTGCTCGTTGCCCTCGGCGGTGTGGTTGAACACCACGTCGAGCATGACCTCGATGCCGGCCTTGTGGAACTCCTTGACGAGGGACTTGAACTCGTCCGCCTGCATCCCGAAGCGTCCGGTGGCCGCGTAGCCGGCCTTGGGCGCGAAGAAGGAGACGGTGTTGTAGCCCCAGTAGTTGTGCAGCCGCTCGCCGCTCACCGGGTTGGTGCGCGGGTTGTCCAGCTCGTCGAACTCGAAGACGGGCAGCAGCTCCACGCAGTTGACGCCCAGGTCCCGCAGGTACGGGATCTTCTCGCGCAGGCCCGCGTAGGTGCCGGGCGCGTCCACCCCGGAGGAGGGGTGGCGGGTGAAGCCGCGTACGTGGGTCTCGTAGATGACGAGGTCCTCGCCGGGGATGCCGAGCGGCATGTCCTCGCCCCAGTCGAAGTCGTCGTCGGCGACCTGGGCGCGGTACTGGTAGATGTCGTCCCAGTCCGGTTCGGCGCCCCACACCTCGCGCCCCGACAGGCGCCGGGCGTAGGGGTCGCTCAGGACGCGCCGCCGGTCGAAGCGGTCGCCGGCCGCCGGGTCGAAGGGCCCGTCGGCACGGAAGCCGTACTCCAGGCTCTCCGCGTCGAGTCCGAACACCGTCATCGCGTACACGCTGCCGATGCGGAACTCGGGCGGGAACGCGAGCTCCGCGAACGGCTCGGGCGAGCCCTTGTCGAACAGGACCAGGCTCATCGCGGTGGCGCGGTCGGAGTAGACGGAGAAGTTGATTCCGCCCGGCACCGGGACGGCGCCGTACGGGAAGAGCCGTCCGGCCCGTACCCGGTGGGCGCCGATCCGGCGGGTGGGGAAGGAATCGACGCGGTCGCGTGTCTCGGGGGTGGTCATCGTGCCGCGCGTTCCAGCTCGACGTCGAGATCGTCGGCGATCTTGAAGAAGTCGAGGAAGCCGGTGGCGTTCATGACGAACCGGACCTCGTCCGAGAGCCCGATGAGCACGATCTCGGCCGCGACCTGCTGGGCCCGCCGGTGCACGATGAGCAGGGTGCGCAGACCCGCGCTCGAAATGTAGGTGACCCCGGTCAGATCGATCAGTACCTCGGCGAACTCCACGATAAAAGGCAGCAGTTGGGCCTGGAGGCCCCCGGAGGTGGTGGAGTTGATCTCCCCTTCGAGCGCGATCACCGTGGCCTTGCCCACGGTGCGGGTGGTGACGTGCACGGTCATCGGGCCACCTCCGCCGGCGTGTTCGCGGCGAGCCGGACCCGGACCTTGATCCGTCCGGAGGTCTCGGGCAGCCGCACGGTCAGGGTCGAGCTGTCGAAGTCGGTGTGCGGCTCGCCGTCGATGTCGACGGAGTCGATCCGCACCGAACCCGGCGGCAGCAGGTCGGGCGCGACCCGCAGCAGACCGTCCTCGACCAGGGCCGGGTCGGGCTTGAACCAGAAGTCCATCGCCTTGCCGTTGACCAGCAGGTTGTTGTAGACCGCGGCCAGGTAGCACAGCTCGGCCGAGTGGTACATCGACATCGAGTGGCTGCCCTTGAGCCGCTCCACGCCCAGCAGGTACGGCAGCCCGTTGGCGAGGGTGTTGAAGTAGACGGCGCCCTCGTCGTGGTCGAGGAAGAAGGCGTTGTAGAAGGCCTGCGCGTCACGGGCCTCGGTGGCGAACGCGGTGCGTCCGGTCACGCCGTGCAGGATGAGGTAGGCGAGGATCGCCTGCTCCTGCTGCCACCACGCCTTGCGGTCGTGCCAGGTGAAGCGGAACCCGTCCTCGCCGTCCGCCCTGAGCCGCTCGACGACGTCGTACCAGCCGCCGCGCTGGCGGTCCGCGCCGACCTCGGGCATCGACTCGGCTATGGAGGCCGCCGTCTGGAGGTAACTGTCCTTGGGCCGGAGGGAGTTCATCCGCGCCAGGTTCCAGGCGATCTTCAGGTTGTGGCCGACCACGGCCCGGTTCTGCTGCCAGCCGTGCGTGGTGTCGTGCGACCAGTCCTTGTGGAAGCGCTCCTGCACGAACGGGCTGTGCTTGAGGTCGGGGAAGCGCTCCACGATGGTGTCGAAGGTGTACTCCAGCATGTCGGCGTAGCTCTGCTCACCGGTCGCCAGATACAGGTTGATCAGGTAGGCCGGGGCGTGGTCGCCGACCGAGTTCCAGTTCTTGCGGGCCTTGTTGGGGCCGAGCGAGTCGTGCTCGGGGCTGAGCAGGATCGGGTCGATGTGCGAGAAGTAGCCGCCGTGCTCGGGGTCGAGGTAGAAGCGGTCGAAGAGCCGGATGGTGGCGTCCGCGTCGGACTTGATGCGGGGGTCGCCGGTGATCCGGTACGTCTGCACGGGGCCCGCGAGCGCGTAGATCTGCTCGTACGCCGGCAGCGCGTCGTAGTCGTCGGAGAACTCCGAGGTGAACAGCTTGGTCTCGGTCTCCCCGTCGACCTTGAGGCCGTGGTACCAGTACACGACGTTCTCGTCGGTGTCGACGAAGCGCATGTGCTCGCGCAGGTACTCGGTGCCGCGCTCGGCGACCTCCAGGTACTCGTCGTCGCCGGTCAGCAGGAACGCCGAGGCCATTCCGTACACGAGCCGCGAGATGGTGTCGGTCTCCTGGATGTGGCTCGCGGTCTTCTCTCCGCCGAGCCGGATCTCGGTGCGGTAGCGGGAGAAGTCGACGGGCCCGTCACCGAACTGGGCCTTGCGGTAGAACGCGGCGATCTCCTCGATCTGCCGGACCCACCAGCCCTCCTCCTCGAAGCGGAAGTCGTCGGCGCCGCGGCCCACGAAGATCAGCCGCTTGGCCTCGAAGCGGGCGCCCTCCCCGCCGGGGTAGAAGACGCCGTACGCGAAGACGAACCGGCCCTGCTCGATCAGCGCGTCGATGTGCCCGGAGGCGTCCTGGTAGGGCTCGCCCAGGTTGTGCAGCAGCTCGGCGCTGGGACCCCCGTCGAGGTCCACCTCGAACTCCCGGCCGTCCGCGGTGCTCAGCGTGAAGCGGCGCTTGTCCTGGTCGAAGGCGGTCACCCGCCCGGCGACCGTGTCGGAGAACGTGAAATTCACAGCGTTGGACATGGATGTCTCCCAGTCAGTGGTTGCTTGCGGCATGGCTCACCGCGGGGGCCCGGCTCTCCACGAGGATCTGGCAGGCGATCCCGCCCACCAGGACCGCTTCGAGGAGCACCGTGGGCAGTCCGCCGCCGGCGACGCCGAACAGCACGAAGGCCGCGCCGAGGCCGAGCCGGGACCATGAGCGCAGGTCGCCCCGCCGTCCCACGTTGAGCAGATGGATGGCGCCGACCCCGAAGAGGAAGGCCGCCATGCCGAAGCAGAGCACCGGCCCGCCGTCCAGGGGCATGCGGCCGCCGCCGTTGGCGGCCTGCGCCGCGAGCAGCCCGCCGACGCCGGTCACCGTGATGCCGCCGTGCACGAAGAGGTGGCCGTAGACGTACGCCTGGCCGGTCAGCCGCCACTTGCGCAGCGGGCTCGCGTCGACGTGGTCGAAGACCAGCCACCACTGGCCCGCGGCGATCAGGAAGGACCCCGCCACCACGGCCAGGGTCCCGCCGCGCAGCCCGCTGGCCGCGATCCCGATCGCGTTGAGCGCCACGACCTCGCCGAGCACGATGATGGTGAACAGGCCGAACCGTTCCGGTACGTGCGACACGTTGAAGGGGACCTTGGCGATCGCCGAGGTGGACACGATCGGGGTGAGCAGCTCCACCGTCACCCCGGTCGCCCACAGCGCGTAGCAGTACGGCGTCGGCACCAGGGCGGCGATGCCCCAGATCACCGCGCCGAGCCCGTATCCCTGGAGGAAGCGGGTGGTCAGGGGCCGTGCCCGGGGCACGTGGTAGTGGGCGCGCAGATACAGGCCGAGCAGGATCAGACGCACCACGAAGTAGGCGAGCGTGAACCGTTTCGCCCCGGATCCGCCGGCGAAGGCGGTCGGTACCGCCACCGACAGCGTCAGCACCGCCATCATCGCGGCGATCATGATCAGCCGGTAGACGCGGTCGTCGTTGTCGAAGCGGTCGGCGTAGAAGGTGTAGCAGACCCAGCTCCACCACACCGGCACGAACAGCGCCGTGAACCGCAGCACCCCCGCCCAGGTCGGGGCGTGCAGCAGCACCTCGGTGAGCTCGGCGACCGCCACCACGAAGACCAGGTCGAAGAAGAGCTCCAGCGGGGACGCGGCCCGGTGGTGGCCCTCTTCGGACACCCTCAGCCGCACCCGGCCGCGGCGCAGCCGCACCTTGCCGGTGTAGGTACCACGCGCGACGCCCGCCTCGGGCGCGTCCAGGACCCCCCGCATGCCGATCAGCCCCCGGCGACCTGGGTGTGGGCCTCGTCGTGGTAGCCCTTGATCTCGGTGATCAGGCCGTCGTCGCCGACCCGGAAGGTGTCGATGCCGCGGTCCTCGACGGTCCCGCCGTCCTTCTTGTGGGCGGTGATGTGGAAGGTGAACGCGGCCTCGTCGCCGGTCACCACCACGTCGGTGACGCGGAACTCGACGCGGTCGATCACCTCGAAGACCCCGTCGAAGAAGCCCACGACGGCGGCCTTGCCGGCGTTGGCGGGCGAACCGACCGGTTCGTACTGCACGACGTCCTCGGCGAGCAGGGCGGCGAAGCCGTCCCGGTCGCGCTTGCTGAAGCTCTCCGCGTAGCCGTCGACGGCGGCGCGTATCTGCTGCTGGTCTGGCATGGCCTCTCCTAGCGGTGTCGGTCGACCGCTTCGATCTCGCGGACGAAGGTGTCCATGAACCGGTCGGTCATCTGGGGGTGCTTGGCCGTGATGAGGTCGCCGTCGACCACCAGCTCCGCGGTGCCGTCGCCCTCGTAGACGACCTCGGCGCCCGCGTTCTCGACGTCGCAGACGATGTTGTGGGCGCAGGTCACCCGGCGGCCTTCGAGGAGCTGGCGGTCGGCGCAGAGCAGCCACAGCGAGTGGCAGATCGTGCCGACCTTCAGTCCGTCGACGGCCATCGCCGCGCGCAGGAACTCCACCGCCGGCGCCTTGTTGCGGCTGTGGGGACCTGCCACCTCGGCCTGGTAGCGCAGCCGGTCCATCGCGTACGCGCCGATCAGGATCAGGCCGTCGTAGTCGGCCGGGTCGATCGCCGCGACCTCGGTGGTGACGGTGATGTGCTCCTCGACGTAGCCGTTGTCGGGGTTGCTGCCGAAGGTCAGCGACGGCTGGCCCCACAGGTGCGAGACGTAGGTGACCTCGTAGCCGCGCCGCGGGAAGTACTCGTTGAACGCGCGGTACTCGCTCTGGTCGAAGTGCTCCTCGATCAGGACCGCGATCTTCCCCTTCGCCGCCGGCGCGGGGCTCATCCGTCCAGGCCCAGCGGTGCGAGCAGCTGGTGCGGGTCGAAGAAGGCGGTGACCTCCTTGATGAGGCCGCCCTCGATGCGGAAGATGTTCATCCCGCGCACGGTGATGCGCTCGCCGGTGGGGGCGGCGCCCATGAACACACCGCGGTGGGTGCCGGTGATGGTGAACGACGCGGCGACCTTGTCGCCCTGCTCCAGGAGGTCGTCGATGGTGAAGACGCGGTCCGGGAACCCGCCGTACCAGCGCAGCGCGAACTCCTTGTACGCCGGCAGGCCGTGGATGCCGTCCGGTGAGATGGGGTTGTTGAACACCACGTCGGGCGCCATGATCCGGTCGGCGAGCTGGAGGTCGCCGGGGGCGGTCAGGAACTGCTCGTAGTAGAGCCGGACGAGCTTTGACCCCTCGTCGGTGACGTCGGCCATGAGTGAACTCCTCGTGAAATGCGGTCGGTTGGAGGCCATGTGCCCGGCTCGGGCCGCGGAAGGGGGGGTGCGGCCCGAGCCGGAGTGCCGGGCGGGCTCAGGCGTTCTGGAGGAACCACTCCGCGGCGCGCTCACCGATGACGTAGCAGGTGAGGTTGGGGTTGGCGCTGACGTGCGTCGGCATCACGGAGGCGTCGACGACGTTCAGGTTCTCCACGCCGTGCACCCGCAGACGCTGGTCGACGACGGCGGTGGAGTCCTCGGCGGAGCCCATCTTGGCGGTGCCGACCGGGTGCCACAGGGTGGCGGAGTTCTCCCGGATGTAGTCGAGCAGCAGGGCGTCACTGTCGACCTGGCGCTGCGTCAGCTTGTCCGAGAGGCCGGACGAAAGGTCCTGGATCTGCTTGGAGTTGGCGATCTCCCAGGAGAGCCGCACGCCGTCGAGGGCGATCTTGCGGTCGGCCTCGGTGCCGTAGGAGTTGAGGGCGATCGCCGGGTCGACGGTCGGGTCGGCGCTGCGCAGCGACACCCGGCCGCGGCACTGCGGCTTCTGGAGCACGCTCATGACGCTGATCGGGCGGTGGGTGACCGGGACGTAGCGGCTGACGAAGTACAGCTGCATGTCGTTGAACTGCTGCGAGCCCGGGTTGGTGTACCGCACCAGGACCTGCACGTCCGGGTCGTCGGGGTCGGTGACGCCGTCCTTGGGCAGCAGGCCCACGGTGATCTGCTGGTGCTCGATCAGGTTCTCGCCCACGTTCGGCTGGTCGAGGACGACCTCGATGCCGAGCTCGCGCAGCTGCTCCTGCGGACCGATGCCCGAACGCAGCAGGATCGCGGGCGAGTTGAGGGCGCCGGCGGACAGGGTGATCTGGTCGCCGTAGACCTTCTCCAGCCGGCCCGCGGTCTCCACCTCGACGCCGACGGCCCTGGTGCCCTCGAAGAGCACCCGGTGCACGGTGGCGCCCGAGCGGATGGTGAGGTTCTGCCGCTTGCGGGCCTCGGTGAGGTACGAGATCGCGGTGGAGATCCGCACGTCGCCGCGGCGGTTCATCGGGATCGGGCCGACGCCGGTGGACTCCGGGTCGTTGTGGTCCGCGACGTAGTCGAAGCCCTGGTCGATGCAGGCGTCCAGGTAGGCGGCCTGGAAGGGGACCAGCTCGTCGCGGGTGTGGCGCACGATCGGGGTGGGGCCGCCCTTGCCGTGCAGCGGTCCGTCGAAGTCCTGGTCGTCCTCGATCGCGCGGAAGTACGGCAGCATCGAGCTCCACGACCACTGGTCGTTGCCCAGCTGGGCCCACTCGTCGTAGTCCGCCGGGATGCCGCGCAGCGCGATCGCCCCGTTGACGGCGGAGCAGCCGCCGGCCACCTTGCCGCGGGCGTACGTCAGGGACCGGCCGGGGACGGCCTCGGCCGAGTAGCCCCAGTCGTGGTCCTCCACGGACACGGTGCGGGCGTTGGTGATGTCGCCCGGGATGTCGGCGTTGTCGGCCCAGTCGGGTCCGGCCTCCAGGAGCAGGACGTTGACGCCGGAGTTCTCCGTGAGCCTGCTGGCCAGGACGGCGCCGGAGGAGCCGGCACCGACGACTATGTGGTCATAACGCATGGAAGAGTTCCCTTCCGGGTTCACTGATGAGTTGCGCCCGGGGTGGGTCCCGGGACTTCGCGGCCCGCTACTCGGACTCGAGGCCGCCGGGATAGACCCCGGTGCGCACCCATTCGTCGATGGGGCCGCGGTCGCCGGTGTCCACGTACTCGATGCGCGCGCCCATGAGGTCGGGTGCCGTGATGACGGCGAACGGCGTGGAGTCGGCGTCCTTGCGGAACAGCGCGTCGACGCCGACGCCCTGCTTCTTCAGGATGTCGAGCCGGCCGGCCATGTCGTCCTCCCAGACCCCGTAGTAAAGGATCTTCCCGGCGTTCTCCGCCGAGACGATGCCGTCACCGTCGGCCTGGATGAGCTCGTAGTAGGGCGCCCCGGTCTTGGAGAAGGCGCAGACCAGTTCGAAGGGGTGCGGCTCCGGGTCCTCCAGGCGCGGCACCTTGAAGGTGGCCGGCTCGGTGAATTCGATGCCGAACACCTCGGAGTAGCGGGCGATCGCCGCCGGGAGGTCCGGGACCACGATGCCGACGTGGAAGAACGAGTCGGGCAGCTCCGGTCCCGGAGTGACGTCGCGGTAGACGCTCACCTCCGGGAATTCCTCCAGGCATTCCAGAAGCTTCGGAATGAAGTCGCGCAGGTATTCCGTCGACTTGTGGAATTCCATGGCCTCGTCGTCGCGGTAACGCTCCACGACCAGACGCGTGTTGCCGCCCTCTTCCGGCTTCACATAGTCGAAGCCGACACAACCGGGCTCGTTGGCACGGATCTTGGCGGCGAGCCCGGTCATGAGGACCTCGAGCTCCGCCTCCTTGCCGGCCTTGACGACCTGCCGCGCGGTGACGGTGATCATGCCTGCGCGCCCCGGCCCGGAAGCAGCATGGGCTCGAAGAAGTCGGTGAACTTCTCCTCCAGCTCGGGGTGGACGTAGAACTCCGGGCCCGACGCCTCGTAGACCTGCTCGCCGAGGCCCCCGTAGGTGTCGAACATCATCGAGACGATGGTGCCGACCTCCTTGCCGAAGTACTCGCTGACCAGCGCGACGGTGGAGCCGTTCACGCCGTACGAACCGGTCGTCGTCCAGATCTTCTTCGCGGCGTCGTGCAGCCACATCCGGCGCGGCGACGGCACGGTGGTGCCCTCCGCGCGCAGGCCGCGGGCGACCGCGGCGACGCAGGTGACGGGGGTGTCGCCGAGGATCCCGGAACGGGACAGGATGCCGACGCCGGAGCAGTTCGCGGCGATGATCCTGCCGTTCACGTGGTGGTGGCGGATGGCGTCGAGGATGCGCCCGTCCTGCGTCATCTTTCCGGAGCCGACGCCGCCGGGGACGTACAGGATGTCGAAGAGCTGCCCGTCCTCCAGGACCGCGTCCGGCACGACCTGCGTGCCCATCTGCATGACGACGTTGCCCGCGTCGAGCGCCACGAGCTTGACGTCGAGCTCGCGCGGCTCGGCCTCCATGGGCCACGGCGCGATCTGCTGGGCGAGCACCATGGCGGCGCCCTTGAAGATCTCGAGCGGGGTGATGGTGTCCTGCTCGCTGCAGCTCTCGTAACCGAGAACGGCCACGGTTTTGATCTCGGCCATTTCTGAAGCCTCCTGGAAATCCCTCACGGGATTCAGATGTTGGGATTCCGATTGCGCCTCGAAGGGGCGCATTTATCGGCGAGTACCGGGAAGCTAGCAGGGCCGGATTGCCAACCGCCCATCACTCGAACGGACTTCCTGACATCGCTCACACTTCAAGACCTCGGCCTGAGGTCAGGAAGTCCGCCCGGATTCGTTGGCCGCCCTACCGCCCGTGCGGGACCCTGCCGTTCATGACAACCGAGAGCATCGACGTCACACCTCCGGCGTCTGCCGAGAAGGCGAACCCTGCCGGGAAGCCGCGCACCGCCGGCCGCTTCCTCGGTATCGCGGTCGGCAACTTCCTCGTCCTGATGGACGCGTCCATCCTGAACGTCGCCCTGCCCGACCTCCAGCACAGCCTGCACGCCTCGACGGGCGCCCTGGCCTGGACGGTCGACGCCTACACGGTCGTCTTCGCCGGCCTGATGCTGGCGTCCGGCTCCTTCGCGGACCGCTGGGGCCCGCGGCGCATCTACCGTACGTCGCTGATCGCGTTCGGCGTCGTGTCGCTGCTGTGCGCCCTCGCCAACTCGGCCGGGCTGCTCATCGGGGGCCGTGCGCTGCTCGGCGTCGCCGCCGCGGGACTGGTCCCCGCCTCCCTCGCGCTGCTCGGCGGGCTCTACCCCGACCCGGCCAAGAAGGCGCGCGCGGTCGGCGCGTGGGCCGCGGTCAGCTCGCTCGGCCTGGTCTCCGGGCCGGTGCTCGGCGGTGGCCTGGTCGCGCTCGGCGGCTGGCAGCTGGTCTTCCTGGTCAACCCGCCCATCGCCCTGGTGACCTGGCTCGCCGCGCGCGGCTTCGCCGCCGACGGCAAGCGCCCGCACCGGCAGATCGACGCCGCGGGCCTGGTGCTCTCCATCGTCGGACTCGGCGCGCTCACCTTCGGGCTCGTCGAGGGCGGCACGTCCGGCTGGGGCCGGCCGGCCCCCATCATCGCCGTGGTCGCCGCCGCGGTGGCCTTCTTCGCCCTCGCCCTCGTCGAGCGCAAGGCCCCCTTCCCCGCACTGCCGCCCGCCCTCCTCGTGCGGGCCAGGGTGCAGGCCGACATGATCGCCGGAAGCGCCGCCTCGTTCGTCTTCTACGGGCTGCTCTACGCGATGACCCAGTGGATGGTCAACGAACGCTCCCTCACGCCCTTCCAGACCGGTCTCGCCTTCCTGCCCATGACCCTGCCGCTCGCCGTGCTCCCGCTGTTCACCGGACGCCTGGTGGCCCGCATCGGCACCCGCCCCCTCATCCTGTTCGGGCTGACCTGCGGTGTGCTGTCCGGCGTGATTCTGGCGTTCTCCGGGACCCAGACCCCGTTCGTGCTCCTGATCGCCGCCCAGCTGATGCTGGCGCTCGGCTCCACCACCGCGATCCCCGCCTCCACCGCCGACATGGCGATGACGGCGCCCGCCGAGTACGCCGCGACCGCACAGGGCGCCCTCAACGCCTCCCGGCAGGCCGGCTCGGCCCTCGGCGTCGCCGTCCTCGGCACGCTGGTCTCCATGCACCGGATCGGCCTGGGCGTCGCCCTGTTCGCGGCCGTCGCGCTCCTCGCGGTCCTCGCCCTGCTGACCCGGGCCCGCCGCCAGGAAGCCGCCAACTGATCCGTGTCGTCAGGCTGTTGATCGCGCCGGGGCGGACCCTGCCGATGCCCGACCGTAAGCCAACGAAAGGAACACCGCGATGACCACCGCCCAGGACGAGACCGTCAAGGCCCCGGCCAAGCGCAACGTCGCCTGGATCCGCGCCGCGCTCCAGACCGCGATAGAGCTGGAGCACTCCACGCTGCCGATCTACACCTCGGCCATGCTCTCGCTCGAAGTGCAGAACTACACCAGCTACAACACCGTGCGCAGCGTGCTGATGGAGGAGATGGTCCACATGGCCATCGCGGGCAACATGCTCGCGGCCATCGGCGGCCGTCCCCGCATCAAGGACCTCGACCCGGCGTTCCCCCGCCGCGGCCTGCCCGGCGGCGTGGAGCCCGACCTCTACATCGGGCTCGCCTCGCTCTCCAAGCCGCAGCTGCGCAACTTCATGCGCCTGGAGTCGCCGCTGTTCCTGCTGCCCGACGAGTACAGCCACGAGGACTTCCCGACCATCGGCAAGCTCTACTCGCAGATCAAGGAAGCGATCGTCGACAACGCCGACGAGCTGCGCGCCGCGGTCAAGGGCGGCGGCATCGCCAACCAGGTCGGCGACAACATCGGCTTCAAGACCATCGTGCCGACCCCCGGCGTCGACCCCGTCGACCAGCTCCTCGAAGGCATCGACGAGATCCTCGAACAGGGCGAGGGCGCGACCGGCGGCACCATCCAGGCCGGCGCCTCCTTCCAGCACGAGGAGTCGCACTACGGCAAGTTCGCCGAACTCTGGTACGGCCGCGAGTACCGCACGCCCGAGCCGCCCCTGGAGCTGACCTCGGACACCGAGGCCGTTCACTTCCAGGGCAGCCGCATCGACTGGCCCGCGGTCGTCAACACCCTCGCCGTGCCCGCCGACGGCTACGCCAAGATCCTCGCCGCCGACCCGGACGGCGCCGAAGTCGAGGCGGAGCTCGCCCAGTTCGACCAGACGTACACCGGCATGATGGTCCACCTCGACGAGCTGTGGAACGGTTCCGCCGCCACCCAGTGGCCCACCTTCGGCGACGCCGTCCACCACATGGTGAAGTTCCGCGTGTTCTCCTGCTTCACCTTCATGCGCCGCCAGATCCCGCAGTCCGTCATCGACGACCTGCCGCGCCTGTACCCGGCCGAGTTCGGCTTCCTCACCACCTACAGCGACCTGAACAAGCCGGTCTTCTACGGCCCGCGCTTCCGCAATCTCGCCGCCGCCCAGGCCTGAGCCCGCAGCAGGAGATCCCCATGCCCCGCACCAAGACGGTCCTCGTCGTCCTCACCAGCCACGCGGAGCTGGGCG
This sequence comes from Streptomyces sp. NBC_00083, assembly GCF_026343295.1. Lineage (GTDB taxonomy): Bacteria > Actinomycetota > Actinomycetes > Streptomycetales > Streptomycetaceae > Streptomyces. The sequence continues at coordinate 232,961 of NZ_JAPELY010000005.1, read as the reverse complement.
ACACGGGCCGCGCCACCGGCTACTACCTGCCCGAAGTCGCCCACCCCTGGCGGGTGTTCACCGACGCCGGATACCGCGTCGACCTCGCGTCGGTGCGGGGCGGCACCCCGCCTGCCTCCGGCGTCGACCTGTCCGACGAGGTCCAGAAGGCGTTCCTCGCGGACCCCGGGATGAGCGTCAAGCTCGCGGACACGCTGCGCCCCGAGGACATCGACCCGGACGCCTACGACGCGATCTTCTTCGCGGGCGGCCACGGCACCATGTGGGACTTCCGCGGCAACCCGGCGCTCGCCGCGCACGCCCGTGACATCTACGAGGCGGGCGGCGTCGTCGCCGCGCTCTGCCACGGCCCGGCGGCCCTCGTGGACGTACGGCTCTCGGACGGCCGCCCCCTGGTGGAGGGCAAGCGGCTGACCGCGTTCAGCAACGCCGAGGAGGCCGCGGTCGGCCTCACCGACGTGGTGCCGTTCGCACTCCAGACCGCCCTGGAGGAGCTGGGCGCCAAGCACGAGGCCGCCGACACCGAGTTCGCCGCGCACGCGGTGACCGACGGGCGCCTGGTCACCGGCCAGAACCCGGCGTCGGCCACCGACACCGCCCTGGCGACCGTGCTCGTCCTGGCCGGCACGTGACGCTCTCCGCCCCGGGGCCCGCGCGAGCGGCGGCCGGCGCCGTCGCGCCCCCGGCGGCGGCAGGCACGAGCGCGCCCCCGGTCCTCGCGGCCCCCGCCGACCGCACCCGCTGGTTCGTCCTCGGGGTGGGCCTGATCTGCACGTTCCTCGTCGTGGGCGGCGCCTCCATCGCCAACCTCGCGATGCCCTCGCTGCAGCAGACCCTCCATGTCGGCTTCGGCACCGCGCAGTTCGTGGTCGCCGGATACGGCCTGGTGTACGCGGTGTTCCTCATCACCGGCGGCCGGCTCGGCGACGTGTCGGGCCGCCGCCGCGTGCTGCTCGGCGGCCTCGTCCTGTTCACCGCGGCCGTCCTGGTCAGCGGCCTCGCGCCGAACGCGCCGGTCCTCATCGGGGCCCGCCTCGTGCAGGGCTTCGGCGCGGCCCTGATCTACCCGCAGATCCTCTCGATCATCCAGGACACCTTCGAGGGCAAGGAACGCAACTTCGCGCTCGGCCTGTTCGGCGCGACCATCGGCGTGGCCATCGTTGCGGGACAGCTCATCGGCGGCGCCCTGATCCAGCTCGACCTGGGCGGCCTCGCCTGGCGCCCCGCCTTCCTCGTCCTCGTACCGATCGGGGCCGCGGCCCTCGTCACCGGCGCCCGTGTGATGGCCCCCGACCGGCCGGCCGGCCACGACCACATCGACCTCGCCGGCACCGGCCTGCTCGGCACCTCGCTGCTGCTCCTCGTCCTTCCGCTCCTGATCGGACCGGGCGCGGGCTGGGCCTGGTGGACGTGGGCGATGTTCATGGTGGCGATCCCGATGTTCGCGCTCTTCGTGCGGTACGAGGGCTCCCTGGTGCGCCGGGGCCGCACCCCGCTGCTGCGGCCCTCCCTCTTCCGCCAGCGCGCGTTCGCCGTCGGCACCGTCATCGGGGTGCTGTACTTCATCACCATCGTCGGCCTCGCCGTCTACACCTCACTGACCTTCCAGGTCGGCCTCGGCCTCGACCCGCTCCAGTCCGGGCTCGCCTTCGCGCCCGTCGGCGTGGCCTTCTTCCTCTCCTCGCTGGTCGTGCCGCGCCTGGTGCCCCGGCTCGGCCGCGCGGTGCTGACCATCGGACACGTCCTGCTCCTCGGCGGGCTGCTCTCGGCCTGGTTCACCGCGCACCTCGCGGGACGGGGCTGTCCGCGTGGAGCCTGGCGCTTCCGCTGCTGCTCGTCGGCACCGCGCAGGGCCTGACGATGTCCCCGCTCATCGGGATCGTCCTGACCGGCATCCGCCCCGAGGACAAGGGCTCCGCCTCCGGCGCCCTGACCACCGCCTTCCAGGTCGGCCAGGCCCTCGGCGTCGCCGGCATCGGCACGGTCTTCTCCATGCTGGGCGCCCACTCCGGGCCCGGCGCCGACACCGACCGCTACCGCGTCGCCTTCCAGGCGGCCCTGTTCCTGATGGCGGCCCTCACCCTGGTCTCGCTGCTCCTGGTCTTCCTGCTGCCCACCCCGCACGACAGCCGGCCCCACCACCACTTCCTGTGGCTGCGGCACGGCCGCCGCACCGGTCTCGCGCACGCCCTCTACCTGCTGACGGGTGGTCATGCGGTGGGCCGTCTGACCCACTGGTTCCACCACCACGGGGACCATCCCCACGAGGCCCGTCCCCCTGGGGACGCGCTCCACAACGAAGGGACGTAACACATGCGCCAGGTCGCTCTGGGCAGCCAAGGACTGCGGGTCTCCGCACAGGGCCTCGGCTGCATGGGCATGAGCCAGTCGTACGGCGTCGGCAACGACATCGAGTCGATCAACACCATCCACCGCGCCCTCGACCTCGGCGTCACCCTGATCGACACCGCCAATGTGTACGGCGCGACCGGCCTGTACGGCGTCGGCGCCAACGAGAAGCTCGTCGGGTACGCGCTGAGGGAGCGCCGCGACGAAGTCGTCCTCGCCACCAAGTGCGGCATCGACGACGTGCGGCCCGGCACCGGCATGGTCCTGCGCGCCGACCCGGAGTACGTCAGGCGGAGCTGCGAGGAGTCCCTGACGCGGCTCGGCGTCGACCACATCGACCTCTACTACCTGCACCGGGTCGATCCGAAGACCCCCATCGAGGACTCCATCGGCGCGATGGCCGAGCTGGTGAAGGCCGGCAAGATCGGCCACATCGGCGTCTCCGAACTTCCCGCCGAGCAGCTGGAGCGCGCCCACGCCGTCCATCCCGTCACGGCGGTCCAGAGCGAATACTCGCTGTGGACCAGGAACATCGAGGAGTCCGTCCTCCCCACCGCCCGCCGCCTCGGCATCGGCGTCGTCCCGTTCTCGCCCCTGGGCCGCGGCTTCCTGACCGGCGCGGTCACCTCGCGCGACGCGTTCGACGCCAACGACATGCGCCGCGGCATGCCCCGCTTCAGCCAGGACAACCTGGACGCCAACCAGCAGGCCCTCGATCTCGTCCGGTCGATCGCCGGAGCCCATGACGTGCTGCCCGGCCAGGTGGCGCTCGCCTGGGTCCACGCGCAGGGCGACGACATCGTGCCGATCCCCGGCACCAAGCGCGTCGGCTACCTGGAGCAGAACACCGCCGCGGCCGACCTCGTCCTCACCTCCGAGGACCTGGCCCGCCTCGGCGAGGTGGCCGCCCGCATCGAGGGCGCCAGGCGCTGACCCCTCTCAGGGGCCGTCCTGGGTGTGGCCCGTGCACATCATCGTGCGCCCGACCTCGGCGCAGGCCTCGGCCTGCCTGGGGTCGGGCGCCATCAGCATGGGGCTCTCGGTGTCGGCGCCGGTCGAGCTGGAGCGCACCTCCGACCAGATCGTGTCGCAGGACGGGCTGAACCGCAGCCGCACCGCGTACGAGGCGGTCGTCAGGGCGCTCTGCGTACGGGCGTCGGTGCGGCAGGCGGAGCGGGCCGGGTCCCTGCCCTGGCAGCCGTCGCCCCGGCAGGCGGACGGCGCGGGCGCGGCCGGTGTCGCGTGCGAGACGTGCGGCACGGCGGCCCAGGCGGCGCTTCCCAGCAGGGCGAGCGCGGCGGCGATGGTGAGCGTACGACGGCGCGAACGCCGGGCGGGCGGCGCGGGCTCGGGCGGCGCGGGCTCGGATGGGACGGGGTACGCGACCGGGGTGACCGGGGTGGCCGGGGGTTCGGTGCGGGGCTGCGGGGGGCGTGCCGCGCGGTCCCACAGGTCGAGGAGTCGGGCGTGGTGCTCGGCGCCGCCCAGGGCGCCGAAGGCGTCGACCGCGTCGCGCGGCGGCAGGTTGCCCCCGTTGAGATAGCGGTGCCACGCCGATTTGCTGTAGGTGGTGCGGGCCGCGAGGCCGGCCAGGCTCAGCCCCGAGCTGTGTTTGAGATGCCTCAACTCCGCTACCAGGAGCCGGAGTTCAGGTCGGGTCGACTCGGGCAGCGGTTGCCACTGGGCCACGCGGTCCCTCCCAAAAGGTCCGTAACGTCCCGTTCGAGGGGCATCCGTACCCCTCAGGGGCCGGAGCCAAGCTCCGGCCCCCGGGGTGAACGGGCGAAGGTGCGCGCGGGGCGCCCCCCTTCAGTGCGTCAGCACCACGGCACGGCCGACCCGGCCGCGACCCGCACATAGTGCGCGGACACATAGCGCGCGTGGTGCCCGGCCAGGCGGTACCAGACCCGGTTGCCCTGTACCGCGCTCCCGTCCTTCTTGCAGACCAGCAGCACCTGGCGCCCCGAGCGCAGGGTGCCGGTGGCCCGGTAGGTGACGCCGGCGCCGCTCCGTACGTGCAGCCGGCGGCCGTTGCCGGTGACCACCGTGCCGTGCGGCAGGAGCTTGTGGTGCCGGGCGGTGGCGACGGCGGCCTTCGCCGGTGCGGAGGCCGGAGCGGCGGCCATCGCGGTGGTCGGGAACAGGGCGAGCAGGGCGGCGACGGCGACGACGCTGTTGCGCACGGTGCTTCGGTTCATGTCTGTGTTCTCCAAGGTGCGGGGTCCCCGAGTAAGTGACCCTGTGTCAGCAAAGGTGTCCGGAGGGCGACGCGGACATGCGTCCCAGGCGTTCCTGGGACGAACGGGGACGGGGGCCGGGAAGCCCCGCCCGCCAAGGGATATCCGCTCGCCCCGTTCCCGCACGGGCACCCCGGCGACCGCCCCGCAACCCGTCCCCGCGGGCGTTCACTCGCGTGGCGGAACCCCTGGGCCTCACTTAGCGTGAGGGAGGGGCGCTCGCGAACGGGAGATCACCGAGGGACCGAGGGAGACGCGCACATGGGCCGTCACACCAAGGACGCCGCCGAGGAGGGCCGCGCCGCGCGCATCGCGGCCGCGACCGAACACCTTTCCGCAGCCGGAGCGCCACCCCGCGCGCCGACGGGTGCCACGCTCGATTCCGCGGCCGGGCAGCGGCCGGCCGGGGAGTCGATCGAGGAATCGTCGTCCGGGCCCTCGTCCGGGCCGCCGTCGTCCGGGCGGTTCGCCCCGCCCCCGTCGGCCGCGTACGCCGGTGACGGCGCGGCACCGCCGCGGGCGCCGCACACCGGGGCCCGGCACGAACACCGCTGGCTGGTGCTCGGCGTCATCGCGCTGGCCCAGCTCATGGTCGTGCTCGACGCGACCATCGTGAACATCGCGCTGCCCTCCGCGCAGCGCGATCTCGGCTTCACCGACGGAAACCGCCAGTGGATCGTGACGGCGTACGCCCTCGCCTTCGGCTCGCTGCTGCTGCTCGGCGGCCGCATCGCCGACCTCGTAGGACGCAAGGTCGTCTTCCTGACCGGCCTCGTCGGCTTCGCCCTCGCCTCCGCGATCGGCGGCGCCGCGCCCAACTTCGAGGTCCTGGTCACCGCCCGCGCCCTCCAGGGCGTGTTCGGCGCACTGCTCGCACCGGCGGCCCTCTCGCTGCTGACCACGACCTTCACCGACCCGAAGGAACGCGCGAAGGCGTTCGGCATCTACGGTGCGGTCGCCGGTACCGGCGGCGCGGTCGGACTGCTGCTCGGCGGCGTCCTCACCGAGTACCTCGACTGGCGGTGGTGCCTGTACGTCAACCTCCTGTTCGCCGCGCTCGCCTTCTTCGGGGCCCTGCGGCTGCTGCACCCGGGCGCGCCGACCGACCGGCCCAAGCTCGACATCCCCGGCACGGTCCTGGTCTCGGCGGGCCTGTTCTGCATCGTGTACGGGTTCTCCAACGCCGAGACGCACGCCTGGAGTTCGGTGCAGACGTGGGGCTTCCTCGCCGTCGGCGGCATCCTCCTGCTGGCGTTCGCCGGGTGGCAGACACGGGCGAAGCATCCGCTGCTGCCGCTGCGCGTCGTCCTGGACCGCGACCGGGGCGCGTCCTACCTCGCCATGTTCGTCTCCGGCGCGGGCATGTTCGGCGTGTTCCTCTTCCTGACGTACTACCTCCAGCAGATCCTGCGGTACTCCCCGGTCAGCACCGGGCTCGCGTTCCTGCCGATGGTCTTCGCGATGATCGTCAGCTCGGTCGTCGCGCAGAACAAGCTGGTGCCGAGGCTCGGCGCGAAGCCGATCGTGCCGCTGGGCATGGGGCTCGGCGCGGCCGGCCTCGCCTGGATGACGGCCCTGGACGCGACCAGCGGATACGCGGGCCACGTGCTGCCGCCGCTGCTCGTGCTGGGCGTCGGCATGGGCCTGATCTTCGCCCCGGCGATGAGCATGGCCACGGCGGGGGTCGCCGCGCACGACGCGGGTGTCGCGTCGGCGATGGTCAACACCAGCCAGCAGGTGGGCGGTTCGATCGGCACGGCCCTGTTGAACACCCTCGCCACGAGCGCGGCCACCAGCTATCTGGTGGGCCGCCGCCCCACCCCCGCGACCCAGGTCCAGGCCCAGCTGCACAGCTACTCGACGGCGTACTGGTGGTCGGCGGCCTTCTTCGCGCTGGGCCTGCTGGTATCGGTCGTCCTGTACCGCAAGGGCCCGCCGCGGCCGGCGGTGGGGCCGTCGGAGGGACCGGTCCATATGTGAGGCGGCCGTATGTGAGGCGGCCATATGTGAGCCGGGGCCATATGTGAGGCGGGTCCATAGGTGGGGTGGCGCCGGGTGCGGGACCCTCACTCCCCGCGGAACCAGCCTTCCAGCACGGCCTCGCGCTCGCGTGAGCGCAGCACCTGACCTGGCCGGATCTCGTCCCACCACTGGGAGAGGACCGAGGGCGACAACTCGCCCCGTACGAAGCGGGCGAGCAGCCCGAGCGAGAGGTCGACCTCGCGCTGGGAGTAGGCGACCGCGGCGCCGGAGAGCACGGGGGCGGTGGCCCGCTCCCCCTCCTTGGTGGTGAGCGCGACGGTCATCTGCCCAGGCCCGTCCGGAGCCCACATGTCGAAGGCGGCGGCGGCCACGGTCAACGCGTGGGTGGCCCACCGCACGGACGTGGAGCGGACCGGCACGTCGTCCACCTGGACGTCGAGCAACTCGGCCCACCGCCACCCGCGCGGCTCGTCGCCGACGACACGCACCCCTACCGGGGAGAGCAGTACGCCCGGGGCGGTGTCGCCGGGCGGCGTGCCCACGTACACCCTTCCCCCGGTGACCCAGAAGAGGCCGACCATGCACCCGTCCCCGGGGTTCGCGGCGGGGGAGGACGAGGACGACGCGGGCACAGGCCAACTCCTTGTGTTCGAGGGGGTGGGGAGCGGTGTGCGGCCCCCGCCCGAAGAACCGAACATAAGGGCGCACGGACCCCGCGCCGACACATTCACGCCAGCATCCGTCGTGCGCGGGGCCGATGACATTTGTCCTGGGGGAGTGGGGACGGTTCGTTCTGTCGTGGGGGTGGGGTGGGGCGGGAGTATCGGTGGTGTCGGCGAGGGCCGGCGGACGCTGGGACAACGTGAGGGGAACGCCATGAGTGCCACGGTCGCGATGGGGATGCCGGTTCAGGTGGAAGCTCGGGCGGACGTGGCGGGGAAGGTGGCCGGGGATGTGGCGGAGGCCGTGACGCTGAAGGGTCTGCCGAACTGGTACTTCCCGTTGGTGGGTCTGTTTGCGGGGATCTTCGATATCGCTCGGGCGTATCCGGTGTTGTATGCGTTGGTTCCGGTGGTGGCGGTGGTGCAGATCGTGTTGGCGTTCACGGTGTTGAGGGCGCGGATCCGGTACATGAAGTCGCTGTGGAAGAACAAGCGGACGCGGTTTCTGGCGTTGGGTCTGCTGGTGGTGCGGTTCGTGATCCGGTGGGGTCTGGGTGTGGCGGGTCTGGCGTTGGGTGCGGTGGCGGGTCAGCTGACGCTGGGCATCGTGATGGCGGTCATCGGCACGGCGATGGCGTGGGGCGACCAGTGGCTGATCCTGCGCACCCTCAAGCACGCCCAGGCAGCGCAGCCCGCTGCCGCAGCCTGACCACGGCGCCGGCGGGCGCTCGCCGCCCCCTGCCTCCGACCTCTGCGAGAAGGGTCCTCCCCGGAGCCCTCGCCACAGTGCACCGAGCGAGATATCATCGATATCACTCTTGATATCTGGGGAGGTACCGCTGATGAGCCGCACCGTGATCGATCTCGACGACGAGCTCTTGGCCGAGGTGACCAAGGCGCTTGGCACCAGCACCAAGAAGGACACCGTCAACACCGCCCTGCGCGAGGTTCTGGAGAACCGACGCCGCGCACTCGCGCTCACGCGCCTGCGTGCCGCGGCCGGCGAGGGCGCGTTCGACCTGGAGATCTTCGAGGACAAGGCGAAATACCGCCGGTGAACGGGGCCCAATTCCTGATCGACACCAGCGCCCTCGCCCGGTTCCTGCACGCTGAAGCCGAGCAGTACGGGTGGGACCAGGCCGCTGCCGCCGGACTGATCGCCACGTGCCCGATCACCGAGCTGGAGTTCTTCTACAGCGCCCGTTCCGCCGACGACCGGGCGCGCGGCGTGGAGAACCTGCGGACGATCTTCAGCTGGGTCCCCGTCGACGACCGCGCCTACACGCGCGCCTGGCAGGTCCAGGAGATCCTCACCCAACGGGGACAGCACCGCAGCGCGGGAGCCGTCGACCTGGTCGTGGCCGCGACGGCCGAGCTCCAGGGACTCACCCTGCTCCACCGCGACCGGGACTTCGCCTGCATCGCCGCGGTCACCGGCCAGCCCGTCCAGTGGTACGGCCCCGGCTGAGCGTAGGGGCCAAGTGATGGGCGCAGCGCATCAGTCGAGCCAAGCCAGCGGGTCGGTTGCATCCTCTCCGTCGGCGCGGAGCACCGTGCATCTCACCGGAAGCGCCATGACCGCTAGATCGTGCTGGGCGGCAGGAGAGAGAATCAGAGTGTCACCTGTGTCTGCGACGCGAACCAACAAGAGCGTCGTTTTCGATGTGCCCGTCCGCCATGTCGACCATGGCTAGATTGATACTGGAGAGCCCGTCCTTGATGACTCTGGCCGACTTGTCGATCCGAGCTATGAGCGGCCCATACAGGTCATGAAACGCCTTGCCCGGATTGTCGTCTCCCCACGCCGCTCCCGCCGTTGCCAATGAAGTCGCCAGCGCGCTCAGCGCGAGTTCCACCGCCACGCTTTGCTCATGGAACGTCGGTGCGGTCGCTTTCAAGTCAGCGGTTTTGATATCGAGGATCTCCCCGTCACTGCCCACTGGACATCCTTCCCCAAGGTCTTCGCGAATGTATGGCCGCGGCGCTAGGGCCTCAGCCGAGGGCCGATGACCCACGGGTCGACAGAACGGAGCACGTCCGCGGGTCTGGCGCCAGGGGCGCCGGGTCAGTTGATGTGATGGCGTCATTGGTATGGCGATGGTGTGGGGCGGATCAGTGGCCGATCCCTGCGCACCCCCGAAGCACGCCCAGGCCGCGTAGGCCATGGCCGCCTGATCCCAGGGCTACTTGCCGCGGCGCAGGATGCCCCGGTCCGTCAGGAAGGTGAGGACGTGGCCGCAGTTGACACAAGCCACGGATGCCAGCGCACTCTTACTGGCGAACGCCTTGCCCGGCCGGTAGAACTTGGCTGAGACGTAGCCGCCGTTCAGGCCCGTACCTGCGACGTGGAGAGTCATGGACTCAAGTTCTCCGCTGCACAGGGGACATGACTGCGGGTACACCGGGGGGAGGGGGGCGGGTAGGGCCATGAGCCGGATCCTATGCGGGGCCTGCGGGCCCGAACGGTTCGGGTCGGCCATGCCCCTGTCGCGCCGCCGGTCGTGGCATGAGGGACGAGCCGGAACCGCCAGTGATGTTAGGCGTGTTGAGGCGTGAAGCGCGCACGTGATCCATGCTGGATCTGGACGCGGGGGGTGGCCGCCGGTACGTTCGGGCGATGCTGCTTTCCGGGGGGTTCACAGCCGTACGTGACGTGCGGAGATCTCATCGGCCGCGCGCGGGACGCGGGGCATCGCGGGTCGCGGGGCGGACGGTCGTGGTGCTGCTCGCGGGCGGGCTCGCCGCCGCGTGTGGCAGCGGCGGGCCGACCGTCGGCGACAGTGACGCCTCGTGTGCCATCTCCGCGCAGCCGACGGTGACGGGCGTCACCACGGCGTACCAGGTGACGTTGAGCGCCGCGACCAACGAGGTGGGGTACTTCGAGAAGAAGGCCTCGGTGACGGTGAGTGGGGGGTTGAGCGCCACGTCGACGACCAGCGAGGCCCTGGGCACTCCGATCTCGGTGCCGTCGGCTCCGGGTACGTACTTCGTGCAGGCGTCGGTGCCGCTGGCGTCTGGCGCGCCGAGCAACTACCGGGGCGTCCAGTGCCGCCTGACCCTCACGGTCAACCCGGGCTGACCCCACCCCGTGGAGCTCCGCTCCGGGCCCGGGTGCGCTGCGGGGATGGCTCGGTGCCGGGTGCCCTACGTCTTTAGGGGCGCGGGGAACTGCGCGGGTGCCCCAGCACGGTCTGCAGACGAAGGGCGGGTTGCTGGGGCTCCGCCCCAGGCCCCGGGGGATGCCCCACCCCACCCCTTCCCGAAACCCTCCGGGGGTTGTGGACGGCTGAGGTTCAGGATCCTGGGGCTCCGCCCCAGACCCCGTTCGCGCCTGAAGGGCGCTCGTCCTCAAACGCCGGACGGGCTGAAGATGCCGATGTCAGGCACCCTGCCAAGGGGGAGGGATGCCAGCGCCAAGCACCCTGCCAAGGGCAACCCACCCAGGGGCGCGGGGAACTGCGCGACCGGCCACGCTCTGTCCGCACGCGACAGTGGGGCGGGCGGCGCCCCGACCCGAGAGGCCGGGGACTTGCGTGCCGCCCGGCACCGCGTAGCCGAAGCCCGCCCGCCCCGCAGGGCCACGCCCCGCAGGGCCACGCCCCGCAGGGTCAGCCGCGGCGCCGGCGCAGCAGGAGGAAGCCGCCGCCCAGCACGCTCGCCGTGGAGACCGCCGCCAGCGCCTGGGGCGCCTTCGAGTCGGACGGGGCCGCGGTGGCGGCCGGGACCGCGGGCGGGGTCGCCGGGTCGCCGCCGTGGCCGTGGTGGCTCACCGTCGACCGCGCCGCACCCGCCAGGATCTTCTGCTCCGTCGGCGCCGCGGCCGACTTCGCCGCCGCGCCCGCGGCTCCGTACACCACGTCCGAGCAGCTGTAGAACGCCTCCGGGCTGTCGTTGCGCTGCCAGACCTTGTAGATGATGTGGCGCCCGGTGCGGGCCGGCAGGGTGCCGGTGAAGTTGTAGTAGCCGTCCGTCGCCGTCCTCGGCGTCTGGTACGTCGCGACGGGCGTCGCGTCCAGGTCGGACCACTTCAGCGGCTTCGTCGGGTCGAAGCCCTCCTTCGTGATGTACACCGTCATCGTGCCCGAATGGGCCGCCGTCACCCGGAACTTGAACGGGAACTGGCCCGCCGAGACGCTCGTGGACGGCCAGTCGGTACGGGCCCAGTCCAGCGCCCGGTACTTGTCCCGGTTGGCCGAGCACAGCTTGCCGTCGGGGATGAGCTGGCGGGACTGGCCGTTGGCGTTGGCGATGTTCACCTCGTTCCAGTCGTACAGCGGCTGGGTGCCGGAGTCGGCCACGAGGTCCTTGCACACCTGCGATACCGGGTGCTCCGGCCCCTCGGCGTAGCAGGCGGCGACGCGGCTGACCGGGTTGAACATGGTTCCGTGCGCGGAAGCGGGGGCGGGGGCCAGGGCGAGGAACGTCAGGGAGGTCGCCCCGAGGACCCCCAGGGAGGCTGCGGTACGCCGAGCGGACATGCGAGTGCTCCTTGATCGTGGGGTGGTGGTGAGCAGGTGGGGGCGGTCGGATCCCGAGCACGCATAGCGGACGCGCCAACTCGCCCTCCGGTGACGGCACTTGAGAGACTGGCATTGGTCTGGACCAGGAGGCAAGAGGTCGGCGCCACCAACCTGTCCGGCCGGTCCCGGCCTACGTCCCCCTCCGTGCGGCCGATGCCCCGCTCCGCCCGGCCCGACCTCTCGGGGAGGTCCCGTCCCGCGCGCCCCGACCGTCCGGCGAGGTCCCACCCCGCCCGCGTACCCCCGCCCCCACACCCGCCACACCCCGCCCCGCGGCACCCCGTCCCCCACACCCGCCACACCCCGCCCACCAGGGCGGACAGTAGAGTGCGGCCGTCCCCTCCCGGCCCGTCCTCCGGGCCGCGTCCCGGCCCCGCGCCCACCCGAGGTGTCCCACCGTGAACCCCGCAGCCACGACGCCGCCACCGTCGCCGCCCCGCCCCGACGTCACCGTCGTCGGTATCGGGGCCGACGGCTGGGGCGGGCTCGTGGACGGGGCGCGCGGGGTGCTCGCCGGGGCCGAGGTGATCGTCGGCGGGGCCCGGCAGCTCGCGTTGCTGCCCGCGGAGTGCGGCGGCGAGCGGGTCGCCTGGCCGACCCCGCTGCGTCCCGCGGTGCCGGGGCTCATCGACGCCCACCGCGGCCGCCGCATCGCCGTGCTGGCCAGCGGCGACCCCATGTTCTACGGGATCGGGCGCACCCTCACCGAGGTGCTGGGCGCCCCGCCCCGCGTCCTGCCGCACCCCTCCTCGCTCTCGTACGCCTGCGCCCGGCTCGGCTGGCCCGTCGAGGAGACCGAGGTCGTCACGCTCGTCGGCCGGCCGGCCGCCCGGCTCGCGTCCGTGCTGCACGACGGGCGCCGGATCCTGGTGCTGAGCGCCGACGCCCGCACCCCGGGCGAGATCGCGGCCCTGCTGTGCGACCGCGGGTTCGGGCCCAGCCGGATGCGGGTGCTCGAACAGCTCGGCTCTGAGCGCGAGACCGTTGTCGAGGGGAGCGCCGAGGGGTGGGACGCGGCTCCCGGTGACGCGCTCAACGTCGTCGCCGTCGAGTGCCGCCGCGCCCCCGGCGCCCTCCGGCTCGGCGCGGTGCCGGGGCTGCCCGACGCCGCGTACGAGCACGACGGCCAGCTCACCAAGCGGCACGTACGCGCCGCCACGCTCGGCGCGCTCGCGCCCGCGCCCGGCGAGACGCTCTGGGACGTCGGCGGCGGCTCCGGCTCGATCGCGGTGGAGTGGATGCGTACGCACCCGTCCTGCCGGGCCTTCAGCGTCGAGCGGGACCCGGTACGGGCCGCGCGGATCGGCCGCAACGCGGCGCGGCTCGGCGTACCGGGGCTGACCGTCGTCACCGGCGCCGCCCCGGCCGCGCTCGGCCAACTACCCTCCCCCGACGCCGTGTTCATCGGTGGCGGGCTCACCGTGCCGGGGCTGCTCGACGCGTGCTGGGCGGCGCTCCCGCCCGGCGGACGCCTCGTCGCCAACACCGTCACGCTCGAATCCGAGGCGCTGCTCGCCGAGTGGTACCGGCGGCACGGCGGCGACCTCGTGCGGCTCGCCGTCGCGCAGGCCGTGCCGGTCGGCGGCTTCACGGGCTGGCGTCAGGCCATGCCGGTCACCCAGTGGGCCGTCGTCAGGCAGGACCCGTCCGCGTCCCCATCGGCAACGCCCCCGCCGTCGTCCTCATCGTCACCCTCATCCTCGTCCTCGTCGTCGTCCGCAACCGTCAACACCCCTTCAGGAGCAGCCACATGACCGTGTACTTCATCGGCGCGGGGCCCGGCGCCGCCGACCTGATCACGGTGCGCGGTGCCCGTACGCTCGCCTCCTGCCAGGTGTGTCTGTACGCGGGCAGCCTCGTGCCGCGCGAACTCCTCGCGGAGTGCCCCGAGGGCGCCCGCCTCGTGGACACCGCGCGGCTCAACCTGGATGAGATCACCGGGGAGTTGGTGCGGGCGCACGAGGCAGGGCTCGACGTGGCCCGGCTGCACTCCGGCGACCCGTCGGTGTTCAGCGCCGTCGCCGAGCAGATGCGGCGGCTCGACGCGGCGGGGGTGCCGTACGAGATGGTGCCGGGGGTGCCGGCGTTCGCGGCGGCGGCAGCCGCGCTCAAGCGGGAGCTGACGGTGCCCACGGTCGGCCAGACCGTCATCCTGACCCGCGTCGCGCAGCGCGCCACGGCGATGCCGGAGGGCGAGGACCTCGCGACGCTGGGGCGCAGCGGGGCGCTCCTGGTCCTGCACCTGGCGGCGGGCTACGTCGACCGGGTCGTGGCGGAGCTGGTGCCGCACTACGGCGCGGAGTGCCCCGCGGCGGTGGTGGCCTTCGCGTCCCGGCCGGAGGAGCTGGTGCTGCGCGGGACGCTCGCGGACATCGCGGAGCAGGTGAAGGCGGCGGGTGTGGTGCGGACGGCGGTGATTCTGGTGGGGCGGGTGCTGGGGGCGTCCGGGTTCCGCGACAGCCACCTGTACTCGACGACCCGCTGCCGCGACTGACGACCCCGGGGGGTACGAGCCGCCCCCGGGTGCCCCCCGACCCTGCGTGGCTGCGCAGTTCCCCGCGCCCCTGGGTGGGCTGCCCTTGGCGGGGTGCTTGGCGCTGGCATCCCTCTCCCTTGGCAGGGCGCCAAGTCTCGGCTCCTCTGGGTGGGCTGCCCTTGGCAGGGTGCCCATCCGGACCTCCTCAGCCTGTCCGGCGTTTGAGGACGAGCGCCTTTCGGGCGCGAACGGGGTCTGGGGCGGAGCCCCAGTTCCTGAACCCCAGCCCCCCTTTCCCGCCCCCGGAGGGTTTAGGGAAGGGGCGGGGTGGGGCATCCTCCCGGCCCCCGGACCTCGGGTGCGGACCGTGCTGGGTCACCCGCGCAGTTCCCCGCGCCCCTGTAGGTGACCCGGAGTCGACAGGTCGCGCGCACCGCAGCGGAGCCGCGCCAAAGACGCAGCCCCGCGCCCCTGTAGGGCACCCGGAGTCGCGCCAAAGACGCAGCCCCGCGCCCCCCCGGGCTACTGGGTGCCGAGCGCTCTCGGAGGGGCAGGGCCCCGTGGGGATCAGGGGGCGGGGGCGCTGCGGCCCACTACGCGGCCCGCTCGGTCGATGCACAGGACGTCGACCCGCACCGGCGCCCCCCGCAGCACCGCGAGCGCCTCGTCGCGGGCGCGGGACGCGACCAGGTCGCCGAGCGGGACGGCCGCCGCCTCGCACAACTGGAGCGCGGCGAGACCCGTGTTGGCCGCCGCCACCTCCGCCGCCAGCGCGGCGCTCGCGCCGCCCTCGCGGGCCAGGTCCGCGAGGAAGGCCTTGTCCACCTGGGAGCGGGCCGAGTGGAGGTCGAGGTGGCCCGCGGCCAGCTTGGACAGTTTGGCGAAGCCCCCGCAGATCGTGAGGCGGTCCACGGGATGACGGCGTACGTACTTGAGGACCGCGCCCGCGAAGTCCCCCATGTCGAGCAGCGCGTCCTCCGGCAGCCCGTGCTCCGCGACGACCGTCCGCTCCGACGTCGAGCCCGTGCAGCCCGCCACGTGCGTACGGCCCGCCGCCCGCGCCACGTCCACCCCGCGCCGGATGGAGTCGATCCACGCCGAGCACGAGTACGGCACCACGATGCCCGTAGTGCCCAGGATGGACAGGCCGCCCAGGATGCCGAGGCGCGGGTTCCACGTGGAGCGGGCGATCTCCGCGCCGTGGTCCACGGAGATGGTGATCTCCACGTCGGCCGTGGCGCCGTGCCGCCCCGCCACCAGCGTCACGTGATCCGTCATCATCCGGCGCGGCACCGGGTTGATCGCCGGTTCGCCCACCGGCAGCGGAAGGCCGGGCCGGGTGATCGTGCCCACGCCGTCGCCCGCCCGGAACACCACGCCCGATCCTGCCGGGAGCAGCCGTACCGTCGAGCGGATCAGCGCGCCGTGCGTCACGTCGGGGTCGTCGCCCGCGTCCTTCACCACCGCCGCCGTCGCGTGCCCGGGGGCCAGTTCCTCGGCGGCGAGCGCGAACGCGGGCGTCTGGCCGCGCGGCAGCGTGATCGTCACCGGGTCGGGGAAGTCGCCGGTCAGGAGCGCGGTGTACGCGGCCGTCGTGGCCGCCGTCGCACAGGCACCGGTCGTCCAGCCGGGGCGCAGACCGGTGTGCTTGAGTTGAGCGCCGCGCCCGCCCTCGGGCTCGCGCCCGCCCGTCGCCTCCTCACGCCCGCCGCGCGCCTCACTCATGGTCTTCGGCCTCACTCACGAACGGAACCGGATCCTGTGCACATCTTGATTCTGGGGGGTACGGGCGAGGCCCGTCGGCTGGCGGGGCTGCTCCACGACGACGGCCCCGCCGGGGTGCGCGTGACCAGTTCGCTCGCGGGGCGGGTCGCCGCGCCCCGGCTGCCGCCCGGCGAGGTCCGGATCGGCGGGTTCGGCGGCGCGGACGGGCTCGCCGCGTGGCTGCGTACGCACGCGGTGGACGTGCTCATCGACGCCACGCACCCCTTCGCCGGGACGATCAGTTTCAACGCGGCGGCGGCCGCCGCCGAGGCCCATGTTCCCCTGCTCGCGCTGCGCCGGCCCGGCTGGGTCCCCGGCGACGGCGACCGCTGGCACCCGGCCGGCTCCCTCGACGAGGCAGCGGCGCTGCTGCCGGGGCTCGGCCGCCGCGTCTTCCTCACCACCGGACGCATGGGCCTCGCCGCCTTCGCCCACCTCGACGACCTGTGGTTCCTCATGCGCTCCGTGGACGCGCCCGAGCCGCCGTGCCCCGCCCGCATGGAGGTGCTCCTGGACCGCGGGCCGTTCACGCTGGACGGGGAGCGCGAGGTGCTGCGCACGCACCGCGTCGACGTGCTCGTCACCAAGGACAGCGGAGGCGCGGCGACCGCGCCCAAGCTGGCCGCCGCCCGCGAGGCCGGCATCCCCGTCGTCGTGGTGCGGCGCCCGCCCGTGCCGCACGGGGTGGCCGTGGCGGCCACCCCCGAGGAGGCGGCCGCCCGGGTGCGTCAGCTCTCCGGGTAGCGGCGCGGCGTCCAGACGATCTCCTCGCCGTCACCGCGCCGTACCGTACGGGTCTGCGAGGAACCGATCAGCAGGATCGTGCGCATGTCGACCTCGGCCGGGTCCAGGTCGGTCAGGCGCACGATGCGGACGCGCTCGGCGGGACCGCCCACGTCCCGGGCGACCACGACCGGGGTGTCCGGCGCCCGGTGTTCCAGGAGCAGCTCGCGCGCCTTCGCCACCTGCCAGGTCCGGCTCGCGGAACCGGGGTTGTAGAGCGCGAGGACGAGATCGGCCGAGGCCGCGGCGTGCAGCCGCTCGGCGATGACCTCCCACGGCTTGAGCCGGTCGGAGAGCGAGATCGTCGCGTAGTCGTGGCCGAGCGGGGCGCCCGCGCGTGCGGCGGCCGCGTTGGCGGCGGTCACCCCCGGCAGGACCCGCACGGGCACGTCCGCGTATGCGGGCTGCGACGCCACTTCGAGGACGGCGGTCGCCATCGCGAAGATGCCCGGGTCGCCGCCCGACACCACGGCGACCCGCCTGCCCCGCAGGGCCAGTTGGAGGGCGAACTCGGCGCGCTCCGACTCCACCTTGTTGTCCGAACCGTGCCGCAGCTGCCCGGGGCGCTCGGGCACCCGGTCCACGTACGTGGTGTAGCCGACGATGTCGTCGGCGGCGGCGAGCGCGCCCCGCGACTCGGGGGTCAGCCACAGCGGCCCCGCCGGTCCGGTGCCGACGACCACGACCTCGCCGCGCGCACGCTCCGGCGCGGCGGCGTCGATCCGGCTGGGCAGCACCGCGACGGAGAAGTACGGCACCGAATCGGCCTCGATGTCGGCGAGCCGGCCGGTGCGCTCGCCCGCCATCGTGGCCCGCTCCACATAGCGCGCCTCGTCGAGCCGCCCCGAACGCTCCAGCGCCCGGCGCACCTTGGTGAACGTGCGCCCCAGCTTCATCACGACCGCCGAGTCGGTGGCGGCCAGACGCGCGGTCAGCTCCTCCTCCGGCAGCGTGCCGGGCAGGATGGTGAGCACCTCCTCGGCCTCCACGAGCGGCTCACCGAGCCGGGCGGCCGCCGCGCTCACCGACGTCACCCCGGGGATCACCTCGGTGGGGTAGCGGTGCGCGAGCCGCTTGTGCATGTGCTGGTACGAGCCGTAGAACAGCGGGTCGCCCTCGGCGAGCACGGCGACCGTGCGGCCCGCGTCGAGGTGCGCGGCGAGCCGGGCCGACGCCTCCTCGTAGAAGTCGTTGAGCGCGCCCCGGTAACCGCCGGGGTGGTCGGTGGTCTCCACGGTCAGCGGATAGACCAGCTTCTCCTCGATGTGGTCGGCGCGGATGTGCTGCGCCGCGATCGAGCGCGCTATGGAACGGCCGTGCCGCGCCGAGTGGTACGCCACGACGTCCGCCCCGGCGATCGCCTCCACCGCGCGCACCGTCATCAGGGACGGGTCGCCGGGGCCGAGCCCGACCCCGTAGAGGCGGCCGGTGGTGCTGCTGTTCTCGTTCATTCCGCCTCGCTCGCGATCGCGTTGAGTGCGGCGGCGGCGATCGCGCTGCCGCCGCGCCGGCCCCGTACCACCAGGTGCTCCAGGCCCGAGGGGTGCGCGGCGAGCGCGTCCTTCGACTCGGCGGCGCCGATGAACCCGACGGGTACGCCGATGACGGCCGCCGGGCGCGGGGTGCCCTCCTCGACCATTTCGAGCAGCCGGAACAGGGCGGTGGGCGCGTTGCCGACGGCCACCACCGCGCCGTCGAGCCGGTCGCGCCACAGTTCGAGAGCGGCGGCGCTGCGCGTGGTGCCGAGCTTCGCGGCGAGATCGGGCACGGACGGGTCGTTCAGGGTGCAGATGACCTCGTTGTCGGCGGGCAGCCGCTTGCGGGTGACCCCGCTCGCGACCATCCGCGCGTCGCACAGGATCGGCGCGCCGGCGCGCAGCGCCTCGCGGGCGCGGGCCACGACGCCCGGCGTGAAACCGAGGTCGCGGGTCAGGTCCGTCATGCCACAGGCGTGGATCATGCGGACCGCGACCTGGCTCACGTCGGCGGGCAGCCCGGCGAGGTCCGCCTCGGCGCGGATCGTGGCAAAGGACTGGCGGTATATCTCCGCGCCGTCCTTCTCGTAGTCGAACACTGTGCTCTCGCTCATCTCGTGGTTGTCCCTGTCCCTGTCCCGTACGCTCCCGGCCGGCCGCCCCGCGCACGGGCCACCGTCGCCGCCAACTCGCCCTCGTCCAGCGGCACTTGCTGTTCCTCCGGCGCATCGCCCCGCACCGTCACCGTGTACCGGCCCTCGGCGGTGGCCGTCACGTCCACCCAGTCGCCGTGCGGATGCCCGCAGCGCCGCTCGCACCCCGACCAGTGGACCGGCAGGCCGCCCGCGCCCGGCAGGGCGTCCCGGCGCACATCGGCCAGCGCCTTGGCGCAGCCCGGCCGTCCGGTGCACGCTCCCACCCCGGCCCACGGGGCGTCGGGGCGGGTGGTGAACCCGGCGTCGTCGAGTGCGCGCAGCCGTGCGCGGGCGCCGGGCCCGTCGAAGCCGGGGACGACGAAGCCGCGCCACGGGGTGATCCTGACCTCGCCGCCGGGGCCGGGCAGCGCCCGCAGCTGCCCGGCGGTCACCCGGCCGAGCGCGGGCGCGACGACGAGGGCGTACGAGCCGTCGGGGCTCGCGACGATGCCCGGGGGCGGCGGGGCGGGGGCGGACTGCCGCGGGTCCGGGTCCGGGGCCGTGGTGGCCGGGATGCCCGCGCGGGCCAGGGCCGGGGCGAGGCCGACGTCGTGGCCCGGGGGGAGGTCGCGCACCCGCCAGGCACCGGTGCCGGCGGCGCTCTCCAGGAACGCGCGGGCGGCCTCCAGGGCCGCGCGGGGGGCGTCGGGCCCATCCACGCGCAGGGCGCTCGCCCCGACCCGTACGACCACGGTGTCCCGCTCCTGTGCGAGCAACGTCACATCGGCGCCGAGGCTCGCGACGTCGCCGCGGCCGTCGTCGACGGCGAACAGGAAGCGGCCGGAGAGCGCGGTCGTCCACTCCTCGGCACACAGCAGGGCGTCGAGGGCGCGGAGGCGGGCGGTGGTGCGGGCGCCGCCGTGGCCCCGGCCGTCCAGACCGGCCAGCGGCGACGCGACGATGTTGCGCACGCGCTCATGGCTCTCGGAGGGCATCAGGCCGGTGTGGCGCAGGAGTTCGGCCAGTGCGGTGGCGTGGGTGGCCGCGATGCCGCGCAGCTCCGTGTTGCCGCGGGACGTGAGGGTGAGGTGGCCGTCCGCGTACCGCTCGGTGGCGGTGGCCAGCGCGTGCACCTGACGATCCGTCAAGAGGCCGCCGGGAAGCCGGAGTCGGGCGAGGTTGCCGTCGTCGGCGGTGTGCAGCCGCAGGGCCCCGGGGCAGGCGTCGCCGCGGTCCCGTACGACGGGGCCGCGCGGCACTGCTCCCGGACTGCACCCTATGAGGGGTTCGCCCTGGTTGGGGGGTGTTACGGAGGGGGGCGGCATGGCGGCGAGCATACCCAGCCCCCCACCCAGGGGGCCCCTCCCCACCCCGCCCCTTGCAGGCGGGCCCCCTGGGGCTCCGCCCCAGACCCCGGTTCGCGCCTTGAGGGCGCTCGTCCTCAATCGCCGGACGGGCTGAGGTTGCCGATGCTGGGCATGCCGCCGAGTTCAGCCCACTTGGGGGCGCGGGGCTGTGACCGTGCGCGGCTCCGCCGCGGTGGGCGCGAGCTGCGGGCTCGGTGCCGGGTGCCCTACCAGGGGCGCGGTGAACTGCGCGAGACGCGGGCACGGTCCGCAGATGCAGGCGGGGTTGCTGGGGCTCCGCCCCAGACCCCGTTCGCGCCTGAAGGGAGCTCGTCCTCAATCGCCGGACGGGCTGAGGTGGCCTCGACGGGCCGGGGTCGGAGAGCCGGACGGGCTGAGGTGGCCGATGCTGGGCATGCCGCCAAGGTCAGCCCACCTGGGGGCGCGGGGAACTGCGCGAGACGCGGGCACGGTCCGCAGACGAAAGCGGGGTTGCTGGGGCTCCGCCCCAG
Organism: Streptomyces sp. NBC_00083; assembly: GCF_026343295.1. Classification (GTDB taxonomy): domain Bacteria; phylum Actinomycetota; class Actinomycetes; order Streptomycetales; family Streptomycetaceae; genus Streptomyces. Next base: position 212,219 of record NZ_JAPELY010000005.1, on the reverse strand, counting down.
GCCCCGTTCGCGCCCTGAGGGCGCTCGTCCTCAAACGCCGGACGGGCTGAGGCGGCCTCGATGGGCCGGGGTCGAAGAGCCGGACAGGCTGAGGTGGCCTCCACCAGGCACCCTGCCAAAGCCACCCGGGGCGCAGCCCCAAGGATGCCGAGACCAGGCACCCTGCTGAGGGATGCAAACCCCGCGAGCGCCCCCCGCGGTCGGTGGGCGGGCTCCCCGGGGCGGGCCCAGGGGACGGGACCCCAAGGCGACCGGGCGGGTCGCTACTATGCAGGCGGCGGGGCCAACCGACCCCGCCGGCGTCGCCGGCCACGGCGACAGGGGAGGAAGCCCGGTGCGATTCCGGCGCGGTCCCGCCACTGTGAGCCCGGACCGAGGCACCTCGGCCGCCGGGCGAGTCAGGAACTCCCGCTCCCCCGCAGGGGGAGAACCATCCGACACCACCCGGGGCGCGGACACCCCGAGGAAGGCCTGACGCCGCATGCTGCACTCGTCCGGGGAGCCCGCGGAGGAACCCCGCCCCATCCTGCTCCTGTCGACGTCCGACACCGACCTCCTCAGCGCCCGCGCCGCGAACGGCCCGGTCCCGTACCGGTTCGCCAACCCCTCCCGGCTCGCCCTCGACGCCCTGCCCGCACTCCTCGACGGCGTCGGCCTCGTCGTCGTACGGCTCCTCGGCGGAGTACGCGCCTGGCAGGACGGGCTCGACCAGCTCACCGCGAGCGGCCTCCCCGTCGTCGTGCTCAGCGGCGAACAGGCCCCGGACGCCCAGCTGATGGCCGCCTCCACCGTCCCCGTCGGCATCGCCGCCGAGGCGCACGCCTACCTCGCGCACGGCGGCCCCGCCAACCTCGACCAGCTCGCCCGGTTCCTCTGCGACACCGTGCTGCTCACCGGCCACGGCTTCGAACCGCCCGCGCCCGCCCCGTCCTGGGGCCCCCTGGAGCGCACGGCCCGCCCCGTCGAGGGCCCGACCGTCGCCGTGCTCTACTACCGCGCCCACCACATGAGCGGCAACACCGCCTTCGTGGACACCCTGTGCGGCGCGATCGAGGACGCCGGCGCCCGGCCGCTCCCGCTGTACGTCTCCTCGCTGCGCGACCCCGAGCCCGCGCTCATCGACGCCCTGCGCGCCGCCGACGCCATCGTCACCACCGTCCTCGCGGCCGGCGGCACCAAGCCCGCCACCGCCTCCGCCGGCGGCGACGACGAGTCCTGGGACGCCGGCGCGCTCAGCGGCCTCGACGTACCGATCCTCCAGGCGCTCTGCCTCACCGGCTCCCGCAGCGCCTGGGAGGAGAACGACGAGGGCGTCTCCCCGCTCGACGCGGCCAGCCAGATCGCCGTCCCCGAGTTCGACGGCCGCCTCATCACCGTGCCGTTCTCCTTCAAGGAGATAGACGAGGACGGACTGCCCGCCTACGTCGCCGACGGCGAGCGCGCCGCCCGCGTCGCCGGGATCGCCGTGCGCCACGCCCGCCTGAAGCACATCCCCGCCGCCGACAAGCGCCTCGCGCTCGTCCTCTCCGCCTACCCCACCAAGCACTCCCGCATCGGCAACGCCGTCGGCCTCGACACCCCCGCCAGCGCCGTCGCCCTCCTGCGCCGGCTGCGCGCCGAGGGCTACGACTTCGGGCCCGAGGAAGAGATCCCGGGCCTCGTCTCCGGCGACGGCGACGAACTGATCCGCGCCCTCATCGACGCGGGCGGCCACGACCAGGAATGGCTCACCGAGGAACAGCTCGCCGCCAACCCGGTCCGCATCCCCGCCGCCGACTACAAACGCTGGTACGCCACCCTCCCCGAGGAACTGCGCACCAACGTCGAGCAGCACTGGGGCCCGCCGCCCGGCGAGATGTTCCTCGACCGCTCCCGCGTGGGCCACGGCGGCGACCCCGAGGGCGACATCGTGCTCGCCGCCCTGCGCCGCGGCAACCTGCTCATCCTCATCCAGCCGCCGCGCGGCTTCGGCGAGAACCCCATCGCGATCTACCACGACCCCGATCTGCCGCCCTCGCACCACTACTTGGCCGCCTACCGCTGGATCGCGGCGCACACCGCCGACGGCGGATTCGGCGCCGACGCGATGATCCACCTCGGCAAGCACGGCAACCTGGAGTGGCTGCCCGGCAAGAACGCCGGACTCTCCGCCGCCTGCGGCCCCGACGCCGCGCTCGGCGACATCCCGCTGGTCTACCCGTTCCTCGTCAACGACCCCGGCGAGGGCACCCAGGCCAAGCGCCGCGTGCACGCCACCCTCATCGACCACCTCGTACCGCCGATGGCCCGCGCCGACTCCTACGGCGACATCGCGCGCCTGGAGCAACTCCTCGACGAGCACGCCCAGATCGCCGCGATGGACCCGGCGAAACTCCCCGCGATCCGCGCCCAGATCTGGACGCTCATCCAGGCCGCCAAGCTCGACCACGACCTCGGGCTCGAAGACCGCCCCGAGGACGAGGGCTTCGACGAGTTCATCATGCATCTCGACGGCTGGCTCTGCGAGATCAAGGACGTCCAGATCCGCGACGGCCTGCACGTCCTCGGCAACGCCCCGGCCGGCGCCGACCGCGTCAACCTCGTCCTCGCCATCCTGCGCGCCCGTCAGATCTGGGGCGGCACCACCGCCCTGCCCGGCCTGCGCGAAGCCCTCGGCCTCGACGAGTCCGCCGCCACCCGCACCTCCGCCGACGAAGCGGAGGAACAGGCCCGCGCCCTCGTGCAGTCGATGGACGACGCCGGCTGGGACCTCACCGCGATCCCCGCCGAACAGACCCAACAGGTGCGCTCCATCCTGGAGTTCGCGGCCCGCGAGGTCGTCCCGCGCCTCGCCGCCACCACCGCCGAACTCGACCACACCGTCCACGCCCTGAACGGCGGCTTCGTCCCGGCGGGCCCCTCGGGATCCCCGCTGCGCGGCCTCGTCAACGTCCTGCCGACCGGCCGCAACTTCTACTCCGTCGACCCCAAGGCCGTCCCCTCCCGGCTCGCCTGGGAGACCGGCCAGGCCCTCGCCGAATCCCTCGCCGAGCGCTACCGCACCGACAACGGCGAGTGGCCGACCTCCGTCGGCCTCTCCCTGTGGGGCACCAGCGCGATGCGCACCGCGGGCGACGACGTCGCCGAGGCGATGGCCCTGCTCGGCGTCCGCCCCGTCTGGGACGACGCCTCACGCCGCGTCACCGGCCTCGAACCCATCCCGCTCGACGAGCTGGGCCGCCCCCGCATCGACGTCACCCTGCGCATCTCGGGCTTCTTCCGCGACGCCTTCCCGCACACCATCGGCCTCCTCGACGACGCCGTCCGCCTCGCCGCCTCCCTCGACGAGGGCCCCGACGTCAACTACGTCCGCGCCCACACCCAGGCCGACCTCGCCGAACACGGCGACGAACGCCGCGCCACCACCCGCATCTTCGGCTCCCGCCCCGGCACCTACGGCGCGGGCCTGCTCCAGCTCATCGACTCCCGAGACTGGCGCACCGACGCCGACCTCGCCGAGGTCTACACCCTCTGGGGCGGCTACGCCTACGGCCGCGAACTCGACGGGCGCCCCGCGCGGGACGAGATGGAGACCGCGTACAAGCGCATCGCGGTCGCCGCGAAGAACACCGACACCCGCGAACACGACATCGCCGACTCCGACGACTACTTCCAGTACCACGGCGGCATGGTCGCCACCGTCCGCGCCCTGCGCGGCACCGCGCCCGAGGCCTACATCGGCGACTCGACGCGCCCCGAGACCGTCAAGACCCGCACCCTGGTCGAGGAGACCAGCCGGGTCTTCCGCGCCCGCGTCGTCAACCCCAAGTGGATCGAGGCGATGCGCCGCCACGGCTACAAGGGCGCCTTCGAACTCGCCGCCACCGTGGACTACTTGTTCGGCTACGACGCCACCACCGGCGTGGTCGCCGACTGGATGTACGACAAGCTCACCGAGACGTACGTCCTCGACCCCGACAACCGCGCGTTCCTCCAGAACGCCAACCCCTGGGCCCTGCACGGCATCGCCGAACGCCTCCTGGAGGCCGAGTCCCGCGGCATGTGGGCCAAGCCCGACCCGGCGGTCCTCGAAGCGCTGCGCCAGGTCTACCTGGAGACCGAGGGCGACCTGGAGGACGAGGGCTGAGCCCCGGCCGCACGCGACGGCGGGCCCGGGTCCCACGACCCGGGCCCGCCCCCGTCCCGCGCGCGCACGGCGCCGGCTAGCTCCGCGTACCGAAGTCCTGCGTCCACCACGGGCCGCCCGACCCGTAGTGCACGCCTATGCCGATCTCCTTGAACCCGCAGTTCAGGATGTTGGCGCGGTGACCGGGGCTGTTCATCCAGGAGTCCATGACGGAAGCCGCGTCGGCCTGGCCCCGCGCGATGTTCTCGCCGTACGCGCTCCACTGGTACCCGGCGGCCGTGATGCGCTCGCCGGGGCCCGCGCCGCTCGGGTCGGTGTGGTCGAAGAAGTTCTGCGCGGCCATGTTCTCGGAGTGCTTCAGCGCCGCGTCGTAGAGCTTGGAATTGCTGGTCAGTGCCGAGCAACCCGCCTTGCTCCGCTCGGAGTTGACCAGGTCGAGCACCTGCTGCACCGCCGCCGGCATGCTCGTGTCCGTGCTGCTCGGCGCCGCGCGCCTCGTGCTCGGCGCCGGCTTCGGCGGTGCCGGGCGCGGCGACGGCTTGGCGGGCGGCGCGGAGTGCTTCGAGGGACTCGGCGTCGGTGAACTGCTGTGCTGCGCAGGCGACTTGGCAGCAGAAGGAGACGGCGGAAGCGGCTTGGTGCTGATGCCGTCGGCCGCCGCGTCGGTGGTGGTGGCGGGGGCGTCCGCGACGGAACGGGACGCGTCGTCACCGGAGTCCGTCAGGAAGTGGTACGCGCCGCCGAGCGCGGTCACGACCGCGAGGGCGGCGATGACGGCGCCGGCCCTGCGCCGCCGCCGTGCCCGCCGGTCCCGCAGGTCCCGCCGGGACGCGGGGGCCCGCCGCCTGCCGGCGGCGTGGGCGCCGTGCGAGGCGCGGGACGCCTCCGGCGCGGGCTGCGTGCCGGCCTGCGCGAGGGGCTGCGTGGTGGCGTGCGCGGCCGTCTGGAGGTCCGGGGTGCGAAGTCCCGGGAGGTGCCCGTGGAGCGCGGCGAGCAGTCCCGCGGTGGTCGCGGCGACCGGGACGAGGGCGAGCCCGACGAGCAGGCCCTCGGCGGGTATGAGCCCGCTCCAGTGCCCGGAGCAGACCGCGCACGTCCGGGCGTGCCGGGCTATGCGCTTGCGCCACAGGGCGGACGGCACACCGTCCCAGGCGAACGTGAGACCGGACAGCTCGCCGCAGTGCTGGCTGGTGGCGAGGGCACGCACCACGACCCGGGCGGTCTCCAGCTGGCCCTTCATGCGCTGGACGCGCACGGCGGCGTGCTCGGCCGACAGGTCGAGCGCGGAGGCGACCTCGCCCCGGGTGAGTACACCGGCCGCCTCCAGCCACCACAGCGACAGCAGCGCCCGGTCGTCGGTCTCCAGCCAGCGGGTGGCCTCGGTGACCTCCTTGCGCTGTCCGGAGAGACCGAGCCGCACGATGGTGAGGTCGACGAAGTCCGCGCCGGGGTCGGCGATGTCGTAGGCGTCCTGGAGCCCCCCGTCGACGGGGGCGCGGCGGTGGCCCTGCCAGTAGCGGCGCACCTCGTTCATGGTGACGGCGACCAGCCACGAGCGGAACGCCGCGGGGTCGCGCAACGAGCCGAGCCCGTCGAGCATCCGCAGCAGGCTCTCCTGCACCACGTCGTCCACGTCGGCGTGCCCGTTCAGCGCCCTGCCGACGATGTTGTAGACGAGCGGCAGATACCCGGCGACCAGCTCGTCCCGTGCCCGCTGGTCCCCGCTTCTGGCCGCGACGACCACCGCGGCTTCCTGTTCACTGATCACGCCTCGTCCACTCTCCCGGAGCACCGAACCTAACTGACCCGACACAGTGGAGACACTCGACAAGTGGTCGGATAACAGAAAACGGATGACAGATATCGGCCGCCCTCCGTCAGATGCTGCATGGTGCCAGCCGGAGGGGAGGTAACACGTGGCACGGTGACGAAGCCCATATCCCGATGGGACGGATGGGCCGGACGGGATGGGCCGGACGGGGTGGGCGGGGCGGGGTGGGCGGGGCGGGGGTGCCGGGCGCCTCCGGATCGGGCGGCGCGCAGCCGCGGAGACGGGGGCGCGAGGCCCCGCGGGTGTATCGTGCCGAGCACCTCTCTCCTGAAATGTACTGTTTTGTACGACCACTTGAGTGACTCCGGGTTCCGGCGCCGCACCCTTCTCGCCACCCTCCCCGTGGCCTTCGCGGTGAGCGGCTGCGACGCCGCCGTGCCGCGCCGCCCGCGCGCGGAGCGGCCCGTCCAGGGGCCCCCGCCGGGACCGGTGCGGCAGGCCGGGGTGGTCGAGCCTCCGCAGCGGCATCTGCTCTTCGTCTCCTACGACCTCACCCCGGGCACCCGGGGGGCGCCGGGCCGGGACGCGGTGCGCCGGCTGCTCGCGCGGTGGAGCGAGCTGCTCGCGGGGGCGGCTCCGGGGCCCACCGCGACCGTCGGCATCGGACCCGCCCTGCCGGGGCGCATCGGCATCGGAGCGCCCGAGGCCCTCCTCGACCTGCCCGCGCTCGCGGGGGAGCACCTGGACGCGGGCCTGGGCGGCGGCGAGATCGGCGTACAGATCTGTGCGCGCGATCCCCAGGGCTGTGAGCGGCTGGCCGGTCTGCTCGCGGCCGCGGGGGCCGGTGTGCTGCGGCCCCGCTGGCGCCAGGGCGCGTTCCTGCCGCCGGAGGGGGCCGGCCCGGGTGCCGGTTCCGGCGGCGGTTCCGGCGGCGGCGCGTTCGCGCCCCCGCGGGACGGGGAGACCCCGCGCGACCTCCTCGGCTTCCGGCACGGCTCGGCGAATCCCACGGCGGCGGAGAGCGAACGCTGGGTCTGGCTGGCGGGCCCGGGGCCCTACGCCGACGGGACGTTCCTGGTCGTGCGACGGGTGCGGCTGCGCGTGGCGGAGTTCGGGCGGCTGCCCGTGGCCCGGCAGGAGCAGATCATCGGGCGCCGCAAACGGGGCGGCGAGCCGCTCGGCGGAGGCCGCGAGCACGACCCGGCCGACGTGAACGTCCGTACCCCGGACGGCGGTTACGTGCTGCCCGCCGACGCTCACGTACGTCTCGCGGATCACCGGCTCGACGGGGGTGCGCGGATGCTGCGGCGCGCCTACTCCTACGAGAACAGCGCCGCCGACCGGGGGCTGTTCCTCCTGGCGTACCTGAGGGATCCGGCGCTCTTCGTGCGGGTGCGGCAGCGGCTCGCCGCCGGGGACGCGCTCAACGCCTATGCGGAGCAGTACGGTTCGGCGCTCTTCTACGTGCTGCCGGGGGCGACGGAGGGGCGCCCGCTCGGCAGCACGGTCCTCTGAGCGCGTACCCGGTGGGTGCGTACCCGGGGACGTACCCGGGGAGCGCGTACCCGGCCGGGTACGCCCCTTGGCAGCGACGGTGCCATGTGAAATATTACTGACGTGCCCATGAGATCCATGAGAAACACCGCGGATGTCATCGTGGTGGGCGCGGGGGTCGTGGGGGCCGCCTGCGCCTACTACGCGACCCGCGCCGGTCTGCGGGTCACCGTGCTCGACCGGGGCCCGGTGGCCGGCGGAACCACGGGGTCGGGGGAGGGGAACCTCCTGGTCTCCGACAAGGAGCCCGGCCCCGAGCTCGAACTCGCCCTGCTCTCCACCCAGTTGTGGCAGGAGCTTGTTGGGCTGCTCCCGTCGCGGATCGAGTACGAGCCCAAGGGCGGTCTCGTCGTCGCCCGTGACGGGGCGGGGATGGCCGCGCTGCGGGAGTTCGCGGCGGGCCAGACCAAGGCGGGCGTCACCACGCACGAGGTCGCGGGCGACCGGCTGCACGACCTGGAGCCGCATCTGGCGCCGGGTCTCGCGGGGGGCTTCCACTATCCGCAGGACGCCCAGGTCATGCCCGCGCTCGCCGCCGCCCATCTGCTGCGCGCCTCGGGCGCCGAGGTCCGGCTCGGCCACGAGGTCACCGCCCTGCTCACCGGCGCCGACGGCGCGGTGCGCGGGGTGCGGACCTCCACCGAGGTGCTGTACGCGCCGAACGTGGTCAACGCGGCCGGCACCTGGGGCGGCGAACTGGCCCGGCTGGCGGGCGCGTTCCTGCCGGTGCTGCCCCGGCGCGGCTTCGTGCTCGTCACCGAGCCGCTGCCGCGCGTGGTGCGGCACAAGGTGTACGCGGCGGACTACGTGGCCGACGTGGCCAGCGACTCCGCCGCGCTCCAGACCTCCCCCGTGGTCGAGGGCACCCCGGCCGGGCCCGTCCTCATCGGGGCGAGCCGCGAGCGGGTCGGCTTCGACCGCACCCTGTCCGTCGACGCGGTGAGCCGCCTCGCGGCGGGCGCGAGCGCGCTCTTCCCGGTCCTGGCCGGGGTACGGGTGCTGCGTACGTATGCGGGGTTCCGCCCCTATCTGCCGGACCACCTTCCGGCGATCGGCGCCGATCCGCGGGTGCCGGGCCTGTCGCACGCGTGCGGCCACGAGGGGGCGGGGATCGGGCTGGCCCCGGCGACGGGGTGGCTCGTCGCGGAGAGCCTGTTCGGCGCGCAACTGCCCGCATACGCGGGGGCGTTCGACCCGGGACGCTTCGATGCGCGGCGCTGACGCAGCCCGCCCGGCCTTCGAGCACAGCGCAGGCCCACCCGCGCACTTCCCCGCGCCCCTGACTCCTCGATGCCGGGCGGCATCTTCAGCCCGTCATGGGGGTCCCCCGTGGCCCTCAAGGCCTTGGGGGAGATCGAGGACGAACGCCCTTCAGGCGCGAACGGGGTCTGGGGCGGAGCCCCAGGGGTCTCTACCTCAGCCCGTCTCCCACCCCCGGAGGGTTTCGGGAAGGGGCGGGGTGGGGCCTCCCGGGGTCTGGGGCGGAGCCCCCGGGGGTCGATGGGTCGGTGGGGGTCGAGGGAAGGAGAGGTCTGTGCGGCGAAGTCCTAGGGAGCTGGCCGGGGCCCGGCCGGGGCCGGCGCTGGAGATCACGGTCGACGGCCGTGCCGTGCCCGCGCTGCCCGGCCAGTCCGTCGCCGCGGCGCTGTGGGCGGCGGGGATCCTCTCCTGGCGCACCACGCGCGTCGGGGGCCGCCCCCGGGGAGCCTTCTGCGGGATCGGCCAGTGCTACGACTGCCTCGCGACAGTCAACGGCACGCCCAACCGCCGGGCCTGCCTGGTGCCCGTGGCGGCCGGCGACGAGATCACCACACAGGAGGGGGACGGGCGTGCGGGACATGGCGTCTGAGACGGGGGCGGCAGGCTCCGCCGAGCCGGAGGCGTACGACCTCGTCGTGATCGGGGGCGGTCCCGCCGGCCTCGCGGGAGCAGTCACCGCGTCCGAACTCGGTCTGCGAGTCGCCCTGTTGGACCTTGCCGAACGGGTCGGCGGGCAGTTCTACCGGCAGCCCGCCGCCGCCCTCCGCGCCGGCCGGCCCGAGGCGCTGCACCACGACTGGGACGCCTTCGCCGTGCTGCGCGAGCGGCTGGCGGCCGGCGGTGTCACCCACCTCGCGCGCCACCACGTATGGGCCGTCGAGCGCCACGACGCCACCGCGTGGACCGTGCACGCCGTCACCGGTGCCGATGGCGACGAGGAGCGGCCGGTACGGGTGCGGGCGCGCGCCGTGCTGCTGGCGACCGGCGCGTACGAACGCCAACTCCCCTTCCCCGGCTGGACGTTGCCGGGGGTCGTCGGGGCCGGTGGCGCGCAGGCCATGCTCAAGGCGGGGCTCGTGCTGCCCGGCAAGCGGGTCGTCGTCGCGGGCAGCGGGCCGCTGCTCCTGGCCGTCGCCTCCTCGCTCGTCACGGCCGGCGCGGACGTCCCGGCCGTGATCGAGGCGGCCGGCTACCTCGGCTACGCCCGCCGGCCCGGCGCGCTCGTCGCCAACCCGCACAAGCTCGCCGAGGCCGCGGTGCACGGCGCGGCGCTCCTGCGCCACCGGGTGGCGCTGCGCACGCGCAGCGCGGTGACCGCGGTGCACGGCGCCGAGCGCGTCGAGGCGGTCACCGTGGCCCGGCTCGACCCGCGCTGGCGCCCGGTGCCGGGCACGGAACGCGAGATCGCCTGCGACGCGCTGGCCGTCGGCCACGGCCTGGTCCCGGCGATCGACCTGGGCACCACCCTCGGCTGTGCGACCCGCCGCACGCCCGACGGCACGCTCGCGCTGGCCCTCGACCGCCGTCAGGAGACGTCCGTACGGGGCGTGTGGGCTGCGGGCGAGCCCGGCGGGGTCGGTGGGGCACAACTGGCGTGTGTGGAAGGCGAGTTGGCGGCCATGGCCATCGCGGCGCGGCTCGGGCGGCATCCCGGGCCGGGAGGCCGCGTACGGCAGTTGCGGAACCGCCGGGGCCGTCTTCGCCGGTTCGGCGAGGCCATGGCGGCCGCGCACGCGCCCGGACCCGGCTGGCCGGACTGGCTGCGCGACGACACCGAGGTGTGCCGCTGCGAGGAGGTGAGCGCGGGCGGGATCCGCGAGGCCGTCGAGGAGTACGGCGCCCGTGACGCCCGTACGGTGAAGCTGCTCACCCGGGCCGGCATGGGATGGTGCCAGGGGCGGACGTGCGGCACGGCCGTGTCCTGCCTCGCGGGCGGGGCCAAACCTCCGGCCGAGCGACGGCCGTTGGGGGCGCCGGTACCGCTCGGGGCGCTGGCCGCCCTCGCACCGGCGGACGGGGCGGCCCGGGGAGGCGCGGCGGGGGGTGACGGCGCCGGTGGGAGCGCCGGTGGGAGCGCGTAACCGTGCGCATCGCGGCCGGTCGGAAAAGCAACGTGACATTGTACTCTGGTGCTCCGCTCGGTACGGAGGAACACCATGGGGCACCTGAAGCAGAGCAAGGTCATCACCACCACCGAGCGGCTGCGCGACCAGGTGGCCCATGCCCTGCGCGCGGCGTTGATCTCCGGTGAACTGCGCCCCGGCCAGGTCTACTCGGCGCCCGGCCTCGCCGAGGACTTCGGCATCTCCGCGACCCCCGTGCGCGAGGCGATGCTCGACCTCGCGCGGGAGGGCCTGGTGGAGCCCGTACGCAACAAGGGGTTCCGGGTCACCGAGGTCAACGAGCGCGACCTCGACCAGTACACCGAGATCCGGGCGCTGATCGAGGTCCCCATGATCGGCCGGATCACCCGCAGCGCGGACCGCGCCGACCTGGAGGCGCTGCGGCCGGTCGCCGAGGAGATCGTGCGCGCCGCCCGCGACCACGACCTCATCGGCTACCTGGAGGCCGACCGCCGCTTCCACCTCTCGCTGCTCGCGCTGTCCGGGAACGAGCGTCTGGTGGAGACCGTGGGTGACCTGCGCAAGCGCTCGCGCCTGTACGGTCTGACCGCGCTCGACCAGCGCGACGAGCTGATCCCCTCCGCGGAGGAGCACATCGAGCTGCTCGACCTCATGCTCGCGGGGGAGGCCAGGGCGGCCGAGAAGTGCATGACGCGGCATCTCGGCCACGTCCGCTCCCTCTGGGCCCGAAGCGAGGCCGCATCCCCCCACCTCCGCTGACACCGGACGGGCTGAGGATGTGCCGCAGCCGAAGGCGGGGTTGCCTGGGGCTCTGCCCCAGACCCCGTGTCGCGCCTTAAGGGCGCTCGTCCTCAATCGCCGGACGGGCTGGGGTGGCCTGCACTGGGCATGCCGCCAAGGCCGGCCCACCCAGGGGCGCGGGGAACTGCGCGAGACGCGGGCACGGTCCGCACCCGAAAGCGGGGTTGCCTGGGGCTCCGCCCCAGACCCCGTTCGCGCCTTAAGGGCGCTCGTCCTCAATCGCCGGACGGGCTGAGGTGGCCTCTGCTGGGCATGCCGCCCAGGTCGCCCCACCTGGGGGCGCGGGGAACTGCGCGAGAAGCGGGCACGGTCCGCACCCGAGGGCGGGGTTGCCTGGGGCTCCGCCCCAGACCCCGGTTCGCGCCTGAACGGCGCTCGTCCTCAATCGCCGGACGGGCTGAGGTGGCCTCTGCTGGGCATGCCGCCCAGGCCGGCCCACCCAGGGGCGCGGGGAACTGCGCGGGACGCGAGCACGGTCCGCAGACGAAGGCGGGGTGTCCTGGGGTGGGCATGCTGCCAAAGGCCGACCCACCTGGGGGCGCGGGGAACTGCGCGGGACGCGGGCACGGTCCGTAGCCGAAGGCGGGGTGGCTGGGGATGCTGATGCCGGGCGCCCTGCCAAGGGGGCCTACTCCGGGTGGGGGGATTCCGCGCGGTACTGGGCGTTGAGCCGCTGCGCCTCCTCCAGCTGGTCCTCCAGGATCACGATGCGGCACGCCGCCTCGACCGGCGTGCCCTGGTCGACGAGCTCCCGGGCCCGCGCCGCGATCCGCAACTGGTAGCGCGAGTACCGCCGGTGGCCCCCCTCCGACCGCAGCGGCGCGATCAGCCGCGCCTCACCCAGCGCCCGCAGGAACGCCGGGCTCGCGCCGATCAGTTCGGCGGCCCGGCCCATCGTGTAGGCGGGGTAGTCGTCGTCGTCCAGTCGGCCGCTCAGGGGGCTGTCCGCTGTCATGTCACCTCTTTGTGCAACGCGTCGAGAGGCCCGGACACCGCACGGCACCGCGCACCGAGACCCCGGGGAATTCAACACCATCGCGCGGGCACGGCGGGGCGGCACATGGCGAAGGGCCCCGCCGGTGTGTCGGCGGGGCCCTGGGCGCGGTGCGGTGCGGTGTGGCCGGGCGCTAGGCCAGCGCGGACACGCCGAGCAGCGCGGACGCCGTCTCCAGCGGGGTCATCGCGCGCGCCGGCTCCGCCTCGGGCAGCGCCTGGCAGGTGAAGCCGAGGCGGGTCATCGCCCGGGTCACCTCCTGCGCGCTGAAGTCGCGGCGGTCCTGGCGGGTCACGACCTCGCCCACCTGCTTCACCGGGTAGTGACGGCGGCCGATGAGGACGGACTCACCCACGATGGGCTCGGGCTTGATGCCCTTCATGGAGGCCACCACCCCGCTCTTGGTGAGATCGAACGGGAAGCGGGCGATGACGCAGCGCATGATGCCTCACAGGGAGCGAAAGGAATGGAATTCCCGGGGAAAGGGGCGCGGGGCGGAGAAAGCCTCGAATGCGGGTGAGCCGATGGATGTACCGCGACGGGACGTATCCGATATCGAGATATGCGGTACGCGGCGAAGGGCAAGCGGTGGGCGCATCGGGCTTCCCGGTGGCGTATTCCGGAGCGTAATGCTTGCGGCGCGCGGCGCCGGAAATGCGACGAGCCGGGGCTCGCACCCCAAGGTGCGGGCCCCGGCTCGGAAGTGCGCGTCGCGTCAGGCGGGAACGATGTTCTCGGCCGTCGGGCCCTTCTGGCCCTGCGCGATGTCGAAGTTCACCTTCTGGCCTTCCAGAAGCTCGCGGAAGCCCTGGGCGGCAATGTTCGAGTAGTGGGCGAACACGTCCGGGCCGCCACCCTCCTGCTCGATGAAGCCGAAGCCCTTTTCTGCGTTGAACCACTTCACGGTACCGGCAGCCATGTCAATCTCCTTCGGGGCATTTCCCGGAACCCACACCGTGCGGGCTCCGCGTCACTGCGATGATTACCCCGCCCGGAGAACAAATGCTCGGGACATACAAAAGAGCATCCGGCGGCACGGAGGCCGACACGGTCGCCCGAAGTTTTGGGAACCACAACTGCAACTGATATCGACCCTAGCACGACGTACCGTGAGCGCACGGTAAATAATTCCTTTCCGCCGGTCGCACAAGAAATCCTTCCAGGGCGTCGCTTCGATTTCTCTCACGGCGGAGACAGATATTTTTGACCACCCGGGTCCGCGGGGCGCCGCGCTGACTACGCTGCACGGGTGACCACCGAGTTGACCTTGCTGACGCGCGTCGCCTACCGGGGCCAGGAAGTGACCGCGCCGCGCCTGCGCGGCCTCCTCGCGCTGCTCGCCGAAGACCTGCGGGCCGGATGCAGTACCGGCCGGCTCGTGGAGGGGCTGTGGACCGGGGAGTTGCCGGAGCGGCCCGGCAAGGCGGTGCAGGTGCTGGTGTCGCGGGTGCGGGCGCAGCTCGGCCCCGACGTCATCGCCAGCACCCCGGCCGGCTACCGCCTCGCCCTCGCCGACCACGAAGTCGACAGCTCCGCACTGCTGTTGCACGCGGCGGCGAGCGAGGCGCGGGCCGTGGCCGGTGAGCACGAGGAGGCGCTCGCCGAGGCGGAGGCCGGGCTCGCGCTGTGGGACGGGGCCGTGGACGCCGCCGCCGGCGAGGACCTGCACGATCCGGTCGCGGCGCTGCGCCTGGCGCGCACCGCGGCGCACGCCGCCCTCGACCGGTCGAGGGCGCTCGCGCTGGCCCGGCTCGGGCGACGCGCCGACGCGCTGCGCCCCCTGGTCCGCCTCGCCCGCGAGCTGCCCCGGGACGAGGAGGTGCTCGCGGAGCTGCTGCGCTGCGAGGCGGCCACCACCGGCCCCGCCGCCGCGCTCACCCGGTTCGACACCTACCGGCGTGCCCTGCGCGACGATCTCGGCGCCGACCCCGGCGGCGAACTCACCTCCGTACACCAGGAGTTGCTGCGCGGGGAGGCGCCGCTGGTGCGGCACGGTGTGCTGCACGAGCCCAATCCGCTGCTCGGCCGGGACGCCGATGTCGCCGCCCTGACCCGGCTGTTGCGGACCGCGCGGGTCGCCACGGTCGTCGGGCCCGGCGGGCTCGGCAAGACGCGGCTCGCCCACGCCGTGGGCCGCGAGGCGGAGCAGCGGGTGGTGCACTTCGTCCCGCTGGCCGGTGTCACCGCCGACGACGACGTGGCCGCGGAGGTGGCCTCGGTGCTCGGCGCGGGTCCCGCCCGCGGGCTGCCGGGGCACGCCGGGATCGTCGCGGGCATCGTCGGCGCGCTCGGCACGGGTCCCGCGCTGCTCGTCCTCGACAACTGCGAGCACGTCATCCGCGGCGCCGCCGAACTCGTACGGGCCCTGGTGTCGCGCTCCAGGGAGCTGCGGGTGCTCGCCACCAGCCGGGCGCCGCTGGGTCTCACCTCGGAGTCGGTGTACGCGCTGCCGGAGCTCGGCCTCGCCTCGACCACCGAACTGTTCCGCCAGCGCGCCAGGGCCGCGCGTCCCGACGCCGAGCTCGACGAGCGGGCCGTGCAGGAGCTGTGCCGTCAGCTCGACGGTCTTCCGCTCGCGGTGGAGCTGGCCGCGGCGCGCGTACGGGTGCTGTCCGTGCCGGAGATCGCCCGGCGCCTGGGCGACCGGTTCGCGCTGCTGCGCGGCGGCGGCCGCGATGTGCCGGAGCGCCACCGCACCCTGCGCGCGGTCGTCGAGTGGAGCTGGAACCTGCTCGAACCCGAGGCGCAGGCGGCGCTGCGCGTCCTGTCGGTGTTCCCCGGCGGCTTCCGGGAGCAGGCCGCCGAGCGCGTACTCGGCGACGACGCGCTGTTCCTCCTCGAACAGCTCGCCGACCAGTCGCTGATCAAGGCGGCCGACACGACGACCGGGGTGCGTTTCCACATGCTGGAGACGGTCCGCGAGTTCAGCGCGGCCCGCCGCGCGGAGGCCGGGCAGGAGGAGGCCGTCGTCGACGCCTTCCTCGCCTGGGCGCGGGACTTCGGCCGGGCCCACCACGACACCCTGTTCAGCCCCGACTCGCTGCGGTCCTGGGAACTGACCCGCGCGGAGCAGGACAACCTCTCCCTCGCGCTGCGCCACGCCCTCACCCGCGACGACGGCCCCACCCTCGCCGGCCTGACCGCGGTCCTCGCCTCGCTGTGGGCCACCGACTCCAACTACAGCCGGCTGACCGGCCTCGCCGCCGACACCGCGGGACCGCTCTCGCACTTCCGGCCGGGCCCCGACGACGTCGAGCCCGCCCGCAGTGCCGCCGTGGTGTGCACGCTCAGCCTCTTCATGGGCTACGGGCCGCACGCCGTACGGCAGTTGGTGACCCTGCGCCGGCTTCCGCCCGCCGAGCCGGACACCCTGATGCGGGCCCTCGACGCGGTGCTGCGCGCCCTGCCCGAGGTGCATCCGCCGCACTACGCGCGGCTGCACGAGCTGTGCGCGTCGCCGACGCCGCTGCTCGCGGGGGTCGCGGAGTGCTTCGCGAGCTATGTGTGGGAGTACGAGCGTGACGTGGACCGCGCCCTGGAATCGGCCCGCCGGGGCCTGGACGCCCTGACCGGGCTGGGCAATCCGGCCACCGCGATGCTCGGCCACGGCCGGATCAGCGAGCTGTGCCTGCAGACCGAGCGGGGCGAGGAGGCGTACCGCCATCTGATGGCTGCGCTGAACGTCCTGGAGCGGAGCGGCGACTGGTCGGACGCGGCGGGCTGGTACGACTCGGCGGGGCTGCGGTGGGCGCTGGTCCTGGCCTGTCTGCAACGCGGCGAGATCGACGAGGCGGAGCGCTGGCTGGAGCTGGCCGCGCTCGAACAGGCACCGGAGCCGGCCCAGGTGTTCAGCGCGGAGCTCGGCTCGCGCGCGGAGATCGCGTTGCTGCGGGGGCTGACCGAGGTGGGGCTCGGGCTGTGGCGCAAGGCGGTGGCGCAGCTGCGGGACGCCGACGCGCTCTACCCCGACGATCCGTTCGTGGGCACCTGGTCGATGCAGATCCAGGCGACGGCCGTGGCCGCGCACGCCCGCCACGGGCGCCTGGAGCTGGTGGCGGAGCTGTCCGCCGAACTCCTCTGCAGCGCACAGGAGTTGCTGGTCCGTTCGCCCGGCGAGGGCAGCCCCGCGGAGCTTCCGGTCTCCGGCACCATGCTGCTCGCCCTCGGTCTCGCCGAGCTGGCGCGGGGCGGGCGTGCGGGCGTACGGCTGCTCGCGCTCGCGGAGCGGATGCGGGTGCACCGGGACTTCCCGACGATGTCCGCGGCCGGGGCCCGGCAGTGCGCCGAGGACGCCGACGGGGCGGCGTACGCCGACGCGGTGTCGGAGTACGCCGCCCTGGGGCGCGACGAGCTGGAGGGGGCCGCGGCGCTGGTGCTGCGCGGCATCAGCGCTGCGGGTCGCGGTTGAACTTGGCCTTCGACCAGAAGTAGCCGAGGAGGGTGAGGCCGACGGCCCAGCCGATGGCGAGCCAGCCGTTGTCGCCGATCTCCGTGCCGAGCAGCAGCCCGCGCAGGGTCTCGATGGCCGGGGTGAACGGCTGGTACTGGGCGATCGGCTGGAACCAGCCCGGCATGGAGTGCAGCGGCACGAACGCGCTGGACAGCAGCGGCAGCAGGATCAGCGGCATCGCGTTGTTGCTGGCGGCCTCGGCGTTCGGGCTGATCAGGCCCATGCCGACGGCGATCCAGGTGAGGGAGAGGGCGAAGAGCACGAGCAGTCCGAACGCCGCGAACCATTCGACGACGGTGGCGTCGGTGGAGCGGAAGCCGATGGCCACGCCGACGGCGCCGACGAGGACCACGCTCAGGATCGACTGGAGGACGCTGCCGATGACATGCCCGATGATCACTGAGCCGCGGTGGATCGCCATGGTGCGGAACCGGGCGATGATGCCCTCGGTCATGTCGTTGGAGACGGAGATCGCGGTGCCGACCACGGTGGAGCCGATGGTCATCAGGAGCAGGCCGGGCACGATGTAGGCGATGTACTTGGCCCGGTCGGGGCCGCCCGCGCCGATGCCCATGCTCATGGTGGAGCCGAAGATGTAGACGAAGAGCAGCAGCAGCATGATCGGCGTGAGCAGCAGGTTCAGGGTGAGCGAGGGGTAGCGCCGGGCGTGCAGCAGGTTGCGGCGCAGCATGGTCGAGGAGTCGCGCAGGGCGAGGGAGAGGGAACTCATCGGACGGTCTCCTTCTGGGTGGCGTCGGCCGGGGCGGCGGTGGTGAGGGGGTGGGCGGTGAGGGCGAAGAAGACGTCGTCGAGGTCGGGGGTGTGCACGGTCAGCTCGTCGGCCTCGATACCGGCGGCGTCCAGCCAGTCGAGGATGGCGCGCAGCTCGCGCTGGCTGCCGCCGCTCGGGATCTGCAGGGAGAGCGACTCGTCGTCGCGGGTCGCCTCGCGCAGCCCGGACGCCGCGTTCTCGTACGTCGCCGGGTCGGTGAAGCGGAGCCGGACGTGGCCGCCGGGCACGAGCCGCTTCAGTTCGCTCGCGGTGCCCTGGGCCACGAGCTTGCCGCCGTTCAACACGGCGATGCGGTCGGCGAGTTCATCGGCCTCGTCGAGGTACTGGGTGGTGAGGAAGACGGTGACGCCGCCCGCGACGAGGCCGCGGATGATGTTCCACATGGTGTGCCGGCTGCGCGGGTCGAGGCCGGTGGTGGGCTCGTCGAGGAAGATGATCCGGGGGCTGCCGACCAGGGTCATCGCGATGTCGAGGCGTCGGCGCATGCCGCCGGAGTAGGTGGAGGCGGGCTTCTTCGCGGCCTCCGTCAGGTCGAAGCGTTCGAGGAGTTCGGCGGCGATCCGGCGGCCCTCGCGCCGGGGCAGGTGGTGCAGGTCCGCCATGAGGAGCATGTTCTCCTCGCCGGTGATCAGGTTGTCGACGGCCGAGAACTGCCCGGTGACGCCGATCGCGGCGCGGACCGCCTGGCCGTCGGTGGCCAGGTCGTGCCCGGCGACCCTGAGGTCACCGGCGTCGGCGCCGATCAGGGTGGAGAGGATCTGCACGGCGGTGGTCTTGCCCGCGCCGTTGGGTCCGAGGAGCGAGAAGACGGTGCCGGCCGGTACGTGCAGGTCGATCCCGTCGAGGACGGTCTTGTCGCCGTAGGCCTTGCGCAGCCCGGTGGCTGAGATCGCGAGTTCCGAGGTCGTTGTCGTCATGCCGCAGAGCGTGCGGCCAAGCGAATTCAGCCCGGTTTCAGCCCGGTTTCACCCGGCCCTCGGCAGGGCGGCCGGCAGTGGCATCTTCAGCCTGTCCGCCCGTTCGGCCCCGGCCCACGGGGGCCGCCTCCGCCCGTCCGGCCTGTGCGGACGACCGCCTTTCGGGCGCGAACAGGGCCTGGGGCGGAGCCCCAGGGACCCTGTCGTGATGTGACGCGCCGGCGCGGCGTCGCCCAGGACTATCCCGACGTCCCACCGGGTGTCGGGATGGCGCCCAGCTGCTGAAGGAAGCCGAAGAGGTCCCTGTCCGACCACTTTTCGGCGAGCTTGCCGTTCTCGATGCGGTGAATCACCGTCGCCGTCATCGTGACCGGCCTGCCAGTGGCGGGGATGCCCGGGAGGTCCCCCTCGTGCACACCACGGGCCGTCAGCCGCGTCACGACTTTGTCGCCCTCCGCGACCTGGTCCTCGATCGTATGGGTCCCGCCGGGCGCGGCTTCCGAGAACAGGTGGAACACCTGCTTGAGTCCCTCGCGGCCGGGTGCGAGCCCCGGAAAGGCCGGCGGTGAGTGATCCTGGTAGCTCTCGGCCACGAGATCGGCCATCGCCTCCACGTCGCCCTCGTCGATCTCCCGGTAGAACCGGCGAATCAGCCTCTTGTTCTCCTCGGTGGACAATGGCACCCCTCTGCGTCGTCATCCGCGTCGCCGGAGCGACACATACGGCCCGCATCGTCACCCAGCGGCTCCCCTCGCCACGTCCTCGGCACACCACACCGCCGTGGACGTTCACCCGGAAGCACCGTCCTCAGATCGCGAGGGAGATTTCCGTGGACTTGATCAGCGCGACGACGGACGTGCCGGCCGTCAGGGAGAGGTCGGCCACCGCGTCCTTGGTGATCGCGGCCGTCAGCTCCCCGCCCTCGACATCGACCTTGACCGAAGCCATCGCGCCGCCGGTGGCGACGTCGGCGACGGTGCCGGGGATCTGGTTGCGGATGGACAGGCCCTCGACCGGCCCGGTGGCCAGGGACACCTCGGTCGACTTGATGAGCGTCCTGACCGCGGAGCCCTCGGCGAGACCCAGCTCCTTGACGGCCTCAAGGGTGATCGCGGCGGTGATGTCCTGGCCGCCGTCGAGGCGCACCTTGACGGTCGCCATGACCTCGCCCGCGGTGACGGAGGTGACGGTGCCGGCGATCTGGTTGCGGATGCTCAGGCTCATGGGAAAACGCCTCACGTAGATGGTTCCGGTTTGTCAGGCTTTGGCCTGCAACACGGTCCACGCTAGCGGTCCTGGGCGCGCCCGCTCGGCAAGGCGTCGCATACGCCATCCTCATGCGGCGATGCGGCTCGCAGCCACGGGGCGGACGGCGGCGCCCGCCCCCGCGGCAGGTGTCACAGGGCGAGCCACTCCGTCGACGTGGTGACCTCCTTGAGGAGGTCGGGGAGCGGCTCGACACCGAGGCCCGGCCCCGTCGGGACGGTGAGGTGGCCGTCGACCAGGACGAACGGCTCGGTGATGTCGGTGGCGAAGTAGCGGCGCGAGCCCGAGGTGTCGCCGGGCAGCGTGAACCCGGGCAGCGCGGCGAGCGCGACGTTGGCGGCGCGCCCGATGCCGGTCTCCAGCATGCCGCCGCACCAGACGGGGATGCCGTGGGCGCGGGCGAGGTCGTGGATGCGGCGGGCCTCCAGGTACCCGCCGACACGGGCCGGCTTGATGTTGATGACCGAGCACGAGCCGAGGGAGATGGCCGCCGCGGCGTGCGCCGCCGACTCGATGGACTCGTCCAGGCAGATCGGCGTCCGCAGCAGCCGCGCGAGCTGGGCGTGCTGCACGAAGTCGTCGTTGGCCAGGGGCTGTTCGATGAGCAGGAGGCCGAAGTCGTCGAGCTTGGCGAGGTGCTGGGCGTCCACCAGGGTGTAGGCGGCGTTGGCGTCGACCTGGAGCAGCAGGTCGTCGCCGAAGCGCTCGCGTACCGCGCGGACGGGCTCGACGTCCCAGCCGGGCTCGATCTTCAGCTTGATGCGGACGTAGCCCTCGGCGACATAGCCCTCAACGGC
This sequence comes from Streptomyces sp. NBC_00083, assembly GCF_026343295.1. Lineage (GTDB taxonomy): Bacteria > Actinomycetota > Actinomycetes > Streptomycetales > Streptomycetaceae > Streptomyces. Next base: position 191,406 of record NZ_JAPELY010000005.1, on the reverse strand, counting down.
GTCGAGGAGCTCGGGGATGGAGTCCATGATGCCGACGGACACCCCGCACGGCACCCGGTCGCGCGCCGCGCCCAGGTAGGAGCCGAACGAGTCGCCCGTGGCGCGGAGCTGGGCATCGAGGACGGCGCTCTCCAGGGCGGACTTGGCCATGTGGTGCCCGGTGAAGGGTTCGAGCGCGCGGCCCACGGAGGCGGCGTCCACCCCGTTCTTGGGCAGCGCCGGGACGAGGAACTTGCGCAGCACGTCCTGGGCGCCGTCGACGTACTCGGAGCAGTAGCGCGGCTCGGACATGGCGGCGCACTCGGCCCACCCCTCGCCGTCCTCGGTGACGACGCGGACGAGCAGGACGTCGCGGCTGGTCTCCACGCCGAAGGAGGTACGGAACGGGGCGACGAGCGGCATCGCGATCCGGCGCAGTTCGACACCGGAGATCTTCAACGTGGTCACGGGGTGCTCCTGGTGGGCGCGGGGGTGGTCGGCGCGGGGGTGGGTGCGGGTGTGGTGCGGGGGCGGCGGCGGATCACATAGCTGCGCCGGTCGTGCAGGCCGACGACCCGGCCGCCCTCGGCGAGCAGGTCGCCGAGGCCCGCGCGCACGGCGTGCCGCCAGGCCTGGGCGGCGGCGGGGTCGGTGCGGCGCAGCGCCTCGATGTCGTCGGGCAGGTCGATGAGGACGAACTCGGCGTCGGTGGCGGCGAGTTCGGGCCGTCCCGCGCCGCCGCGGACCGCGTGGGCGGCACCGGCGGGGCGGGGGATGCCCCGGTCGCCGGGGGCGGGCGGTGGCGCGGACAGGTCCCAGGCCGCGAGGACCCGGTCGGACTCGTCGCCGCCGTTGATGGCGTCGTCCATCGCGCCGTAGAAGGAGCGCAGGTACTCCTCGGGGCGGGCGCCGAGCTTGGTGAGGTTGAAGTGGGCGTTGCGGCGGATGAGCGGGTCGTAGGTCCAGGTGATGCGCTTCAGGCCGCGGATCAGGGCCCACTGCCGCTGGTGGAGCTTGAGGGCGAGGCCCGCGCCGTGGCCGGGCAGCGCGCCCGTGATGTGGGAGTGCAGGGTGGTGCCGAGGGGCTCGCCGAAGAACGCGACGGACGCCCCCACGAGCCGCCCGTCGGCATAGGCGCCCGCCACATAGTTCCCGGCGTGGGACAGCGCGCGCATGACCTCCGCGGACATCGGCCCCTGGTCCGCCGGGGTGCCCCAGATGTCGGCGTACAGCCGGCTGACGGCCTCGAACTCCTCGGTGCTGTGCAGTTCGCGCACCTCGGGCGCGTTCACAGGAGCGCTCCGACCAGATCGGCCAGGAACCGGGTGCGGGGCACCATGTGCGCGGTCACCACATGTTCGTGGTCGGCGTGGGCGCCGTCGCCGACGGCGCCGAGCCCGTCGAGGGTGGGGCATCCCACGCCCGCGGTGTAGTTGCCGTCGGACGCGCCCCCGACGGAGGCCTCCTGGAGCGGGCCGAGCCCGGAGCGGACGGCCACCTCGCAGGCGAGCGCGAACAGGTCCTTGGAGCTCCCGGCGTCCAGGGGCGGCCGGTTGGGCCCGCCGTCGACCTCGATCCGGGCCTCCGGATGGCGGGGCGTGAGGGCGCGCATCAGCTCGTCGACCGTCCGCTGCGCCGCCGGTGTGGGGACCCGTACGTCGACGCTCAGCTCCGCGCGGGCCGGCACGGTGTTGGTGGTGGTGCCGGCCGACATGACGGTCGGGGTGATCGTGGTGCCCGGCCCCGTGCGGTCGGCGACGGTCGCGCTCATCTCCCCCAACGCCAGGAGCTGATGGGCGAGTTCGGTGGCGGCGTTGACGCCCTTCTCGGGTTCGAGCCCGGAGTGTGCGGCGCGCCCATGGACGGTGAGCTCGTAGTGGGAGACGCCCTTGCGGACGGTCTTGAGGGCGCCCCCGGTGGCCGACGCCTCCAGGACGAGCGCGGCGCCGCACCCGCGGGCCGCCTCCTCGATGAGTTCGCGCGAGGTGTCCGAGCCGACCTCCTCGTCGCCGGTGACCAGGACGCAGACGCCGTCGAGGGACGGCAGCAGGGCCAGTGCGTGGAACATCTGGACCAGACCGGCCTTCATGTCGAAGACGCCGGGCCCGCGGGCCACGCCCCGCTCCACCGAGAACGGGTGCGTGGTGAGGGTGCCCGTCGGCCAGACCGTGTCGTGGTGGCCGAGGAGCAGGACGCGCGGGGTGCCGAAGCTCCACCGCAGATGGGTCACGCCGTCCCGCACCAGGGTCTCCGGCCGGGCGCCGAGCAGCCGGCCGCCGAGGTCGGCCACGACCTGGGCGCTGCGGGCCACGGCCGCGAGGTCGGCGGAGTAGGACTCGCACGTCACGAGGGTTTCGAGGTCGGCGAGCATGGCGTCGAGGGACGGCGGCGCGGGGCGGGATGCGGGGTCGGCCTGCACGGGGGGATCCTCCAGAGGTGGGATGGCGCCACGCTAAACAGGCCGCCGCGAGCGGAGTTGGTGCGTGGGGCACAACATCGGGAGCGGATTCGTACCGCGGAACGAAGAAGTCCGGATCAGCCCCGGTGGCTGCCGAGGGGACGGCCCATGTGACGGTCCATCACTCGCCGCAGGTTGCCGCCGAGGACCTTGAGGACATCGTCCTCGCCGAAACCGCGCTCCACCAGAGCGCCGGTGACCAGCGGCATGCCCGCCGGGCCTTCGAGGCCGGGGAAGGTGAACAGGGGGTCCTCGTCGTCGAGGTTCTCGCAGCACGGCGGGGTGAGGTCGGTCATGACCTCCTGGACGAAGTCGGAGCCGAGCCCGACGTGGTCGATGCCGGTGACGGAGGCGATGTGCTCGATGTGGTCGGCGATCCGCTCGACGCCCACCGAGTCCTGGGTGTCGGTGAGGAAGTCCGGTACGAAGTTGACGCAGACCACGCCGCCCGTCGCGGCCACGCCCCGCAGGTGCTCGTCGGGCAGGTTGCGGTGGTGGTCGCGCAGCGCGCGGGCGCAGGAGTGGGTGGCGAGCACCGGGCGCCGGGCGATCTCCAGGACGTGATCGACGCCGCTCGCGCCCAGGTGGGAGAGGTCGAAGAGCATGCCGAGGCGTTCCATCTCGGCGAGCGCCGCCACCCCGGGCACGGTCAGGCGGCTGCCGGTGGCGTCCTCGCGGCTGCCGTCGGCGAGCGGGGTGCGGCCCCAGTGCGCGATCGAGGCGATCCGGACGCCGAGCCGGAACAGCGTCGAGAACAGCTCGACGTTCGCGTCCACGCCGGGGGCGCTCTCCAGGGCGAGGACGAGGGCGATCCGGCCCTGGGCGAGCGCCGCGTCGATCTCGTCGCCGTCCCGGCACAGGGCGACCTGGCCGGCGTTGCCCTCGGCCAGGACATGGGCGCACTCGATCATGCGAAGGGTCTGCCGGAGGGCGCCCTCGGGGCGGTGCTGGTCGTCGATGAAGACGGGCAGCACCTGGATGTCGATGCCGCCGGCGCGCAGCTGCGGCAGCCAGCGCTCGCGGAAGAAGCCGGCCCAGCGCCGGTGCGGCCGGGCGGCGACCGCCATGAGGAGGTCGTTGTGGGCGTCGGCGACGACGGCCCGGGTGTGGAGGTCGGGGGTCATGGGGGTGTCCTTCAACAGGGGTGCGGTGCAGGTGAGTTGAGGGTCAGGTCCGCGCCAGTGACGGGACCGCTTCGAGCAGCGTGCGGGTGTACGGGTGGCTCGGCGCGCCGATGACGTCCCCGACGGGCCCCGCCTCCACCAGGTGGCCGTGGCGCATCACGGCGACCGCGTCGCACACGTACCGCACGACGGCCAGGTTGTGCGAGATGAACAGCATCGTCAGGCCCAGCTCGGCGCGCAGGTCGCGGATGAGGTTGAGGACGGCGCCCTGCACCGAGACGTCGAGCGCGGAGGTGATCTCGTCGGCGATCAGGACGTCCGGGCCGGCGGCGAGGGCGCGGGCGATGGCGACGCGCTGGCGCTGACCGCCGGAGAGTTCGCGCGGGTAGCGGCGGGCGTGCGCGGCGGGCAGCGATACGAGGTCGAGCAGCCGGGCCACCTCCGCGTCGCGCCGGGCCCGGGGCACGCGGGAGCCCTCGGCGATGGCGTCGCCGATCCGCATCCGGGGGTTGAGGGAGGAGTACGGGTCCTGGAAGACCATCTGGACGCGGCCGCGCTCCACCCCCGTCACCGTGCCGCGGTACGGGGTGAGGCCGGCCACCGCGCGGGCCAGCGTCGACTTGCCCGAGCCGGACTCGCCCACCAGGCCGGTGACCGTGCCCGGCGCGACATCGAGGCTGACGCCGCCCACGGCGGTGAACGCGCCGAACCGTACGGTGAGTTCGCTGATCCGCATCATGCCTCCCAGCACGCGACGTGGTGCCCGGCGGCGCGGGCGGTGAGCGGCGGCGGCGCCGAGCAGCGGGCGCCCGCGAGGGCGCAGCGGTCGGCGAACGCGCAGCCGTCGCCGACGTCGGCGGGCGAGGGCTGGCGGCCGGGGATGGTGGCGAGCGGCAGCGCCCGGTCGGTGTCCATGTCGGGCAGCGAGCCGATGAGCGCCCGGGTGTAGGGGTGGCGGGCGCGGCGCAGCGCGTCGGCCGGCAGCTCCTCGACGACGCGCCCCGCGTACATGACGGCGACGCGGTCGCACACGTCGCTGACGACGGCGATGTCGTGCGAGATGAACAGGGCGCCCGCGCCGGTGGAGTCGACGACCTCGCGCAGCACGCGCAGCACCTCGCGTTGCACGGTCACGTCGAGGGCGGTGGTCGGCTCGTCGGCGATGATCAGACGGGGTGTGCCCATGAGCCCCATGGCGATGACGGCGCGCTGGCGCATGCCGCCGGACAGCTCGTGCGGGTACTGGCGGACCACGGCGGCCGGTTCCTTGATGTGGACGCTCCCCAGGCGTTCCACCGCGCGCGCCCGCGCCTCGGCCGGGGTGGCGCCGTCGTGCAGGGTGGCCACCTCGGTGAGCTGCCCGCCGACGCGCAGCGCCGGGTTGAGGGAGGCCGTCGGGTCCTGGAAGACCATGGCGAGCGAGGCGCCGAGCAGCGCGCGGCGCTCGGCGGGGGCGAGGCCGTCGAGTTCGGTGCCGCACAGCGCGGTGCGGGCGGCGGCGACGATGCCGGGGTAGGGCACGATCTGGCCGATGGCGGCGGCCGTCATGCTCTTGCCGCTGCCCGACTCCCCGACCAGGCCGACGATCTCGCCGGACCGTACGGTCAGCGACACCGCGCGCACCGGGGTGATCCCGCCGGGGAAGGCCACGGTGAGGTCGCGCACGTCGAGCACGGCGTCCGGGTCGGGGGCGTCGGCGGCGGGCGCGACGACCGGGGCGACGGGAGCGCCGGCCGGTTCGGCGGCACCGGCGGCGGCCTTGGCGAAGGCGTCGCCGAGCAGCATGAAGGCGAGCCCGGCCAGGGCGACGGCGAGCGCGGGCGCGGCGACGACGGCGGGGGTGACGTAGACGTGCCCGAACGCCTCGTTGAGCAGCCGCCCCCAGTCGAACGACGGCGCCTGGACGCCCATGCCGAGGAACGACATCGCGGACAGGCCGAGCAGCGAACTGCCCATCGCCTGAGCGGTGTTGAGGATCAGCGGTTCCGCGATGTTGGGCAGCAGATGCCGGGTGAGCACCCGGTGCGGCGGCACGCCCAGCATGCGGGCGGCGGCGATGTAGTCGGCGCCCGCGACGGACGCCGTCAGGGTGTGGGTGAGGCGCGCGAACGCGGGGGCGAGCGCCACCCCGATGCCGAGGACCGCGCCGCGGGCGCCGAGCCCGGTCACCACCGCCGTGAACATCGCGAGGAGCAGCGCGGGGAACGCGACGAGCAGGTCCACGGCGGCGACGACGAGCCGGCCGGCCCGGCGCGGCAGCAGCGAGGGCAGCGCCCCGAGCAGGACACCGCCGACCGTGCCGATCAGCGTGGCGAGGAAGGCGAGGCCCAGGGTGAGGCGGGTGGCGACGAGGGTGCGCGCGAGCAGATCGCGGCCGAGCGCGTCGGTGCCGAGCCAGTGCGCGGCGCCCGCACCCTGGTTGATCCGGTCGGGGTGGATGGCCGCGGCCCGGTCCCCGAGCAGCGGCGGCGCGACGAGGGCGAGCACGATCAGGGCGGCGACGAGGACGGCGGCGGCCAGGCCTGCGGGGTGTCTCATCAGGCGGCGCATCAGCCCTCCTGGCGGGTGGCGGCGGACGGGGAGGGTGCGCCCGAAGTGGGGTGCGGGGCAGCCGACTTGGGGTCGAGGACGCCGAGGGCGAGGTCGACGAGGAAATTGACGACCAGGACGAGCGCGCCGTAGACGAGGATCATGGCCTGGGCGACGGGATAGTCCTTCTGCGTGATCGCCTCGACGGTCCGCCGGCCGAGCCCCGGCCACGCGAAGACGTTCTCGACGAGGACGCTTCCCGTGATCAGCCCGCCGAGCAGCAGACCGCCCATGGTCAGGGTCGCGGTCAGCGTGTTGGGCAGCAGATGGCGGCCGTACAGGCGCAGCGGCGGGAGGCGTTTGGCGTGCGCGAGCCGCATGTAGTCGGTGTCGAGTTCGCGCAGGGTCTCCACCCGGGCGAGACGGGCGATCATCGCGGCGGGCGCGATGGCGAGGGCGGTGACGGGCAGTACGTAGGAGGCGGGGCCGGTGAGTCCGGCGGGCGGCAGCAGGCCGAGCCCGAGGGCGAAGACGAGCAGCAGGGCCAGACCGTAGAGGTACTCGGGGATGGCCACGGCGGCGCCGGTCAGCGTGGTGAACGCGGCTTCGGTGGCGGGCCCGCGTCCCCGGTGGGTGCGCACGGCGCCCCACATGCCGAGCGGGATCGCCACGGCCAGCGCGACGAGGGTGGCGAGCACCGCGAGGGAGAGCGTGTTGGGCAGCCCCTGGGCGACGATGTCGCCGACCGGCTGCGAGGAGAAGAACGACGTACCGAGATCGCCGGTCGCCAACTGGTGCACGTAGTGGGCAAATTGGGCGGGCAGCGAGGCGTCGAGGCCCATCGCGGCGCGCCGCTGGTCGACGAGTTCCTTGGGCGCGGTCGGGCCGAGCATCTGCCGCAGCGGGTCGCCGGGGATGAGGTGGATCATCGCGAACGAGGCGACGACCAGCACCGCGAGGCTGACCGCGAGGCGCAGCAGGTGCCGGGCGAGGAAGAGCGGGGTGAGCCGGCGGGCGCGCCGCACGCGCGGGGCCCGTCCGGGCAGGGGCGCGCGGGTCGCCGAGGGGGCCGGGCGGTCCGAGGGGGCGGGGCGGGGGGTCACTTCGTGGCTCCCGTCATACGGATCGACGTCGGGTCGAACAGCCCGGCGGTGATGCGGAAGGTGGCGTCGTACGCGGCGGTGGCCAGCGTCTTGTCCACGACGGGCACCAGGTCGCGGCTGTCGAGCAGGGCGCTCTCGGCACGCGCCCACGTCGCGCACCCGGTGGTGCCCGGCAGCTTGTCGGCCCGAGCGGTGAGGTCGTCGTACGCCTTGTTCGTCAGGTGCGCGAAGTTGCCGCCGTCGGGCGTGAACGGCCCCGAGAGGGAGCCGGTGAGCTGGGTGGGCAGGGTGACGCCGAGCGGCGCCCAGTCCACGTCCCAGTCCTGCGTGACGGACTCGACCTCGCCGTACGCGGCGTCGGACAGGGCCCGCAGCCGCACGTCGGCGCCGGCCTTCTGCCACGCCTGGGCGAGGTACTCGGCGGCGGCCGCCATCGTCTCCCCGCCGGACGTCCCGTAGATCATGCGCAGGGTGAGCTTCCTGCCGTCCTTGCGGCGTACGCCGTCGCCGGAGCGGCGCCAGCCGGCGGAGTCCAGCGCGGCCCCGGCGGCCCGGGTGTCGAAGGCGGGCAGGTGTCCGGTGACGGTGTCCTCGGAGCACGGCCGGGGCTGCATCACAAGGCCGGTGGGGCGGCGTCCGGTGCCGCCGGTGGCGATGGCGCCGAGGTCGGTGAGGTCGACCGCCTGGAGCAGCGCGGTACGGACCGCCGGGTCCTGCCCGGGGTGGCCCGCGCCCTGGTGGAAGAAGAACTCGTGGGTGCCGTTGGGTGCGACGGTGGTGTCGATGCCGGGCACCCGGGTCACCCGGGACCGGTCGGGGCCGGCGAACTGGGCGCCGTTGAGCTGGTGCGAGAGGAGCAGGTTGGCGGCGGTCGCCTCGCTGCCCACGACCTTGAGGACGACCCGGCCCGGCGCGTCGGCGGGGACGCCCGCGCCGCCGGGCCCCCACGCGTAGCCCGCGCGGCGGGCGAAGGCGTAGCTCTGGCCGGGCCGCGCGGACGTCAGGCGGAAGGGGCCGGAGCCGGAGGTGGCGCGCGCGAGCAGCGAGCGGTCCTTGAGACCGGCGCCGCACACCACGAACAGATAGCGCGTGGACTGCAGGATGAACGCGAACGGCTGGGGCGTGGAGAGGGTGACCGTGCCGGCGGCGTCGTCGGCCTTCGCGGTCAGGCCCTGCGGGACCACGACGCCGAGCGCCGGAGACTTGGTGGCCGGGTCGGTGAGGTGGGCGACGTTGGCGGCGACGGTGCGGGCGGTCACGGGGCTGCCGTCGGCGCAGGTGACGCCGGGGCGCAGGGTGAACGTGACCGACGAGGGGGCGACGGCCCAGCGGTCGGCGAGCCCGGAGACCACTCGGCCGTCGGGGCCGATGTTCACCAGGGTGTCGTAGGCGAGCGACAGGGCCGTGTAGGTGGTGGTGTTCTGCACCTGGGCGGGGTCGAGCAGTCCGGGATCGCTCTTGATCGCGTAACTGAAGGTGTCGCCACCGGCCGATCCGGCTCGGCCGGTACCGCAGCCGGCCGCCAGCAGCGACACCGCGAGACAGGCGGCGAGCGCTGTGGCTTTCGTCTTGGGGGGCATGGGGGCTCCTCGGGGCGGATGGGTGGCCTCACCCTGACGACTCCTGGCCGGAATTGATTCAGCCCCGCCGACAAACCCCCCCGCCCAACTTGGGACCCGGGCCCCAATCCGGCGATGCCGGGTGCGCTACGCGGGGCTGTGCCGTTGGCGCGGCTCCGCCGCGGTGGGCGCGGGCGGGGGTTGCGGCTCCGGGTGCCCTACCAGGGGCGCGGGGCTGTGCCGTTGGCGCGGCTCCGCCGCGGTGGGCGCGGGCTGCGGGCGTCGACGCCGGGTGCCCTACTTCTAGGGGCGCGGGGAACTGCGCGGGTGCCCCAGCACGGTCTGCTGACGAAGGCCGGGGTTGCTGGGGCTCCGCCCCAGGCCCCGGGATGGCCCCACCCCGCCCCTTCCCGAAACCCTCCGGGGGCGGGATGAGGGGGCTGAGGTACAGACCCCTGGGGCTCTGCCCCAGACCCCGTTCGCGCCCGAAAGGCGCTCGTCCTCAAACGCCGGACGGGCTGAAAGCGCGCCCGTGCTCAAGCGCCGGACGGGCTGAAAGCGCGCTCGTGCTCAAGCGCCGGACGGGCTGAGGATGTGCATGCTGCCCGGCATCGAGTGGCGACCCTCGCCTGAGGGTCAGCCGCGGAGGTGGTCGACCGCCAGCTTCGCCGCCTCGCCGATCACCCGGTCCGCCCGCGGCTGGCGTACGTCGGGGACCGGGGTGCGCAGGAAGACCCCGACCGCGTACCGCCCGCCGTCGGGGTACTCCACGACCCCCGCCTCGTTGCGGATCGCGAAGTCCGTGCCGGTCTTGCCCGCCGTCCGGACGGTGCCGGGGAACCCCGAGACCAGGCGGTGCTGCCAGACCTGCCGGCTCATCAGGGAGCGCACCTCGGCGCACGCGCCCGACGGGCCCGCCTCGTCCCGCCAGATCGCGGCGAGCAGCGCGGTGACCCCGCTCGGGGTGCTCGAAGGAGCGACGCCGGGATCGTTGACGCTCAGCGCCATCAGGCGCTCCGGCGCGATGCCGGCCAGCTGCTCGTCGAGCCCGCGCGCCGGGTCGAGACCCAGCTCCCGGCGGATGCCGTCGTCGAGGGCGGCGCAGGACGCCACGCCGAAGTCGGGGTGGCCCAGGGCGTCCAGGGTGGCGCGGACCCGCTCGGGCCCGACGACGTCGAGGAGCAGATCGGTGGCGGCGTTGTCGCTGATCGTCATCATCAGGAAGGCCAGGTCGCGCGTGCTCGCCTCCACGTCGTGGCGGCAGCCGTCGGTGGCCGCGCCGCTGCCGGAGCGGTACGCGGCGCTCACCGTGTGCCGGGCCGCCGGGTCGAGGGTGCCCGCCGCGACCTGGCGGGCGTACTCCAGGGCGATGGGAATCTTGAACACCGAGGCCAGCACGGTGCGTTCGTCGGCACGGTGGCCGAACTCGGCCCCGGAGTCGATGTCGCGCACGTGGACGAAACCCTCGACCCCGGCGCGCTCGAAGAGGGAGGTGAGCGTCGGGCGGACGCGGTCCTCGGTGTCGTTCGCGGCGTTGGTCATCGGGGGGTTTCCTTCCGGGAGGAGGAGGAGGAGGAGGAGGAGGAGGCAGGGGCGGGGCGGGCGCGGCGCAGGTGGTCGACCGCGGTGCGGGCCGCGCGCCCGATCGCGTCGTCGGCGGCCGGGTCCCGCCCGCCGAGCGTGCGGGTGCGCAGGAACACGGCCACCGCGTATCGGCCCCCGTCGGGGTACTCCACGACGGCGGCCTCGTTGAGGACCCCCCACAGGGAGCCGTTCTTCGCCGCGATCCGTACCGCGTCGCCGAGGTCCCCGAACCCGGCGACGAGCCGGTGCTGAGACAGTTGACGGCTCATCAGGTCGCGTACTTCGGCGCAGGCCTCGGCAGGTCCGGCGCGGTCCTGCCAGATCGCGGCGAGCAGGCCGGTGATCTCGCGCGGGGTGGCCGAGGCGGAGCGGCGGGGGTCGAGCATGGCGAGGTTCCTGATGCGGTCCTCGCCGACGGCGTCGAGCTGCGCGTCGAGATCGCCGTCGGCGTCCAGCCCGAGCTCCGCCCACACCGGGTCCCACAGCTCGCGATAGCGCCCGACAGGGATGCGCGGGCAGCCCAACTCCTGTGCCACCGTGCGTACGTGCTCCGTCCCCAGGATCTCCATGAGCTTGTCCGTGGCGGCGTTGTCGCTCATCGACATCATGAAGAACGCCAAGTCGCGGACGCTCATCGTGACGTCGTGCAGACAGCTGTCGGTGCCGATGCCGCCGCCCTCGCGGTTGACGGCGGTGACGGTGTGCCGCGCCGCGCGGTCCAGGACGCCGGCGGCGGCCTGGCGGGCGTACGCCACGGCGGCCGGGATCTTGCGGATCGACGCGACGGTCACCGGCTCGTCGGCCCCGACGCCGATCTCCTCGCCCGTGCCGAGGTCGACGGCGTGCAGGAACCCGGTCACGCCGGCCTCGCGGAACACGGCGGCCAGCGCCTCGCCGACGGGCTCGGGGTGCGTGCCGGAAGTCCCGTACACCGTAGGCGACTTGGGTGTGGCGCGGCCGCTGTAGTGCAGGTACGAGGGGCCGTCCGCGCGGTGCTCGAAGACGACGGCCCGCCACATCGGGTCGTCCTCGTCGCGCCCCACGAAGGTGGTGGCGTTCACCGGGGTGAGGGTGAGGGTCCTGGTGGGGGCGAGGCCCACGAGGATCCCGGTGGGCTCGGTCCGCATCCGCAGCAGGCCCTCACCGCCCTCGTCCCGCGTGACGTGGATGCGGCTGCCGGCCCGCTCGTAGACGCCCGTGAACGCCGCGGTGTCCACCCGGACCGGACGGGCGGGCGGCGCGATCGGCTCCGAGACCGTCAACTCGTGCAATTCCGCGAGGAGTTCGGTGATGACCCGGTGCTGGAACTCGGCGTCACGCCCGCCGTCGACCAGTAGCGCGACGACCGTGCCGAGGTCGGGCAGCAGCCACAGGGCGGCGTGCTGGCCGATGGTGTCACCGGTGTGCGAGGCCACCTGGTGGCCGTCCCATTCATCCAGGCACCAGCCGATGCCCCACTGGCTGCCGCCGTCGTGCGGGTTGGGCAGGTCGACCTGGGGCCGGCGCATCGCGGCCGGGTCGGCGAGGAGCGCGCCGGGCGTCAGATGGGCGCGCCCGAAGGCGACCACGTCGGCGGCGGTGGCGCAGATCAGCCCCGCCGGGCCGACCGACCGGGGCAGCCCCCAGGCCGGCGCCGGCGCGCCCGACGCGCCGTGGCCCATCGCCGCGCCGAAGCGCAGCACGTCCTCGGGGAGCGTCCAGGTGTGCGTGAGGCCGAGCGGTTCGCAGATCTGCTCGCGCAGCGCCCGGTCCCACACCGTGCCGGTGAGCCGCTCGATCACCCGGCCCGCGATGACGAAGCCGGAGTTGCAGTACGAGTGAGAGTCCCCGACGGGGAAGGTCTGGTCGAGCTCCGCGCACGCGGCGACGTACCGCTCCAGGCAGTCGTCGCCGCGCCCGGTGTCGAGGAAGAGGTCGCCGTCGATGCCGGAGGTGTGGGTGAGCAGGTGGCGCAGGGTGATGCGGGCGGTCGCGTCGGGGTCGCCGACCGCGAACCCGGGCAGGACGTCCACGACGCGGGTGTCCAGCGCGACAGCCCCCCGCTCGACCAGGAGCATGAGCTGGGTGGCCGTCCACACCTTGGTGACGGACCCGATCTGGAACAGCGAATCGGGGCGGACCGGGGCGCCGGTCGCCGTGTTGAGGACGCCGGTCACGTAAGTGTGCACCCGGCCGCCGTGGGCGAAGGCGAGGCTCGCGCCGGGCACCTCGCACGCGGCGGCGAGCTCCGCCAGGCGCGTGGCCCAGCGGTCGGTGTCGGGTCGGGGTGCGGGCCGGGATGCGGCCGGGCCCCGTCGTTCCAGGTCCGGGTTCACCGGCGTCCTCCCTCGGCTCCAGCGGTCAGGGCGCCAGCGTGGCACGGACGCCCGCGCCGTTCTTGGTCCGCGCCGACGAAGGAGCGGGGCGCGGCTTGGTCGGGCGGACGACTTGCCGGGGCGGCTCCGTTTCTAGGGTGGCGGCACCGCGACGTACGAGGAGACGGACATGCCCCTGCTGGACCGCGACGACTGCACCCTGGTGATCATCGACGTGCAGAGCGACTTCTATCCGCCGGGCCGCGTCGACGTGGACCGCGAGCGCTTCGACGCGATGGTGCGGCGCGTCGCGTGGCTGACCGCCGTCGCGGACCGCCTCGCCGTCCCGGTCGTGGTCACCGAGGAGGACCCCGCCACCAGCGGGCACACCGTGGCGCCGATCCGCGAGGCGCTGCCCGCCGGAGCCGTGACGCTGCCGAAGAACGCCTTCGCCGTCTGGGACAACCCTGCCATCGCCGCCGCCCTCGACGCCACCGGCCGCTCCACCATGGTCCTCGTCGGCATCGAGACGGACATCTGCGTGGCCCACTCCGCGATCCAGCTGCACCACGCGGGCAAGCGGGTCGCCGTCGTGGACGACGCCACGTACTCGCCGGGACCGGCCCACGAGCGCGGGCTGCGGCGGCTCGCCGGCCGGGGCATCGAGACGCTCTCGGCCAAGGAGGTGTTCTACGACTGGGTGCGCACCATCGAGCGGGCGAACACCTTCCACGACGCCCACGGGGAGCTGACGGTGCCGCCGGGCGTACGGCTGTGAACGCGGCCGGGATGTGAGCCGGTGGTGTCCGGGCGGGGCGGGGGACCGCCCGGACATCGGGGCGGGCCGGGGGCCCGTCAGGCCTCGGGGTCGTACAGGCCCATCAGCCGCAGCTCCAGCATCGCGGCGAACCGTGCGGCGGGGTCGCCGAGGTCGATCCGGCCGACCTCGGCGACCCGGCGGATGCGGTAGCGGAACGTGTTGGGATGGACGAAGACGCTCGCCGACGCGGTGATCACATCCCCGAACGCGTCGAGCCAGGCCCGCAGCGTCTCGACGAGGTGGGCGTTGTGGCGGCGGTCGTACGCCACCAACTCGGCGATGGATCCGGAGAGTTCGTCCCGGTTGGCGACCGCGAGGTCCCGCATCTCGATGAGGAGCGCGTCGATGTAGACGTCCCCGATCGCGGCGACCCGGCGGGTGGCGGTGGCGCCGCCGGACAGGACGCGCAGCGCGCGGTCGGCGTTGGCACGGGAGCGGGCGAGGGCGGCGGGTTCGGGGGCGAGGGAGCCGATCCCGATCACCGCGCCCGCGCGGTTGCCGGTGCGCTCCAGGAAGTTCGAGGCCACCTTCAGGGCCCGCTCGCGCGCGGTCGCCGGGTCGCCCGCGACGGGGAAGAGGGCGTACGCCACGTCGCCGAGCAGCGCGACGGCGGAGCGCGGCTGCACCGCGGTCAGATGGACGGCGAGCGCGCCGGCGAGGCGCTGGCGTTCGGCGGTGACCTGGGCGTGGTCGGCGTCCGCGAGCGGTGCGAGGCCGAGCGCCATGACGAGGAGGGGCCCGTCGGCGAGCCCGAGCCGGCCGAGCGCCTCGACGGCGCCCGAGCCGCCTTCGAGCGCGGTGGTCACGAGATCCGCGCGGAGCCGGTTCTCGGCGTCGGTGCCGGCGCGGAAGCGCAGCATGTGCAGGGCGACCAGCTTGGCGGCCTCCTGGAACGCCTCCTCCCGCTCGGGGGTGAGGGGGGTGCGCACCGCGGCCCAGACGGAGCCGAGGATCTCGTCGCCGGCGCGCACCGCGATCGCGACGCGGGGCAGCGCGACCTCGTCGCCGAGCGTGGGCGGCGGGATGTGCACCGGCTTGTCGCTGCGGTACAGCTCCTTGAAGACGCCGTGTTCCTCGTGGATGCGCAGATAGCGCTCGGGCACGCGGCGGGCGAGGATGCTGGCGACGCGGGGGGCGTCGGCCTCGTCCTGGCGGCCGGAGAAGGCCAGGATGCGCGAGCGGCGGTCCTCGATGGTGATGGGTGCGTCGAGGAGCGTGGCGATGGCGTTGGCCAGCGCGAACAGGTCGCCCGACGGGACCCCGCCGAGGGTCTGCTCGCCGGCCTCTCCCACGTCGCCCTCCGCGAGCAACGTCCGCAGCATGGCGGCGATTTGGGCCCAGGAGGCGCCCCGGGTCAGGGCGAGCAGGGCGGTGCCTGACTCCTCGGCGGCGGCGCCGAGGGTGCCGTCGTCCTCGACTGGCCCGCGCACCACGAGCGCGGCGGCGCCCAGGCGGCCGAGGTCGCGCAGGAGCCGGCGGATCTCGTCGCCGCCGTGCACCCCGACGCCGAGCACGATGGCCCGCTCCGGGTAGTGCTGCTCGTCGTGCGGATCGTGGATGCCGACACCGCCGAGCTCGCCCTCGGCTCCGGGATCGCCGTGCAGCAGATCGAGGAGGGTGGGGCCGAGATCTTCGAGCACCCGGCTCAGGCTCCGGGCGGGGTGCGTCGACATGTGCCTGATCATCTCCGCAGGTTAGGACCGGCGCGGCGGTACGCGTCCGTAGCTGCGAACGAGATTACGCCGTCGCCCCCGTACCCCGGAACGAATCCTTCCGCGGGCGGCCGCCACAGGCGTTCGAGGGCCCGCTCGACGAGTGCGTCGGCGGAGTCGACGACGGGGAGCAGCCGGGCGGCGGCGCCCGCGATCAGCGGGATCTCGGTGCAGGCGGCGACGGCCACCTGCGCGCCGCGCTCCCTGAGCGCCTCGGCGGCGGTGCCGATCCAGCGCTCGGGCCCGTCGTCGCCGTGCGCGGTCGTCGCCCCTGCCTTGACGGCTCGGATGGCCGGGTCGACGTAGGCCCGTTGGACGTCGTCCGGCACCTGGACGATGTTCAGCCCGAGCCGCTCGCCGGCCTGCTCGTAGAGGCGGGCCGTGCGGGTGCCGCGGGTGGCCAGGACGCCTACGCGGCGTACGTCCGGCCCGCTGCGGGCGGCTCGGCGCAGGGCCGCGCCGATCATGTCGAGGACTTCGGCGCCGGTCGCCCTCGCCACCTGCTCGACGTAGGCGTGGGCGGTGTTGCACGGCACGGCGATGCAGGTGGCGCCGGCCTGCTGGAGCCAGCGGGCGCCCTCCACGAGGGCGGGCAGCGGGGAGGGGCCCTCGCCGAGGAGGGCGGTGGTGCGGTCGGGGACGGCGGGGTCGGCCCAGATGAGCACGGGGAGGTGGGCCTGGTCGGCGTGGGCGGGGGTGCGTTCGACGAGGGTGCGGTAGAACGCGGCGGTGGCCAGGGGGCCCATGCCGCCCAGGATCCCCAACGTGGGCCGTCCTCGCCGCACACCCATGTCCCCGCCCTCCCTTTCGACCTCGTCCCCGCGCATCCTCCGGCACGGGGGCCCGCCGCGGGTCGTAGCGCCCACCCAATCCCCCCCTCCCCCTTCGGCCCCCACCACCAGCCGCGTGGGGCTCCGCCCCAGACCCCGTTCGCGCCTAAAGGGCGCTCGTCCTCAAACGCCGGACGGGCTGAGGATGCTCGGGCTGGGCGCCCCGCCGAGGTCGGCCCCGCCAGGGGCGCGGGGAACTGCGCGACCAGCCGCGCACGGTCCGCAGGTGAAGGCGGGGTTGCCGGGCTGAGGCGGACCGGCGTCGAGGAGGGGAGCGGGTGGCCGGCCGGGGCTGAGTAGCTTGGGTGCACAACCCGTTTCAGCTGCGGTTCCGTAGAAAGACACAAACAACGGAACCCAGGAAGATCACGGCTTCATGGTTTCAACGCCTGGCCGGAATACGCCGGTTGGCGATGTACTCCTGGGACAGCAAGCCGCACCAACGAACGGGGAACGCCTTGTCCGAGAAGTACGAAAAGCTGTCGGATCGTCAGATCGAGATCTCCTGGCCCGACCTGGGCATCACGGTCACCGCCGACCTGGACGACCGCAACCCGGCGCTCGCGGACGCCCTGTGGGAGTCGCTGCCCTACCAGAGCCTCCAGGGCCACGCGCTCATCGCGGGCGAGCACCTCTACCACGTGTCCCCGATACCCGCCCTGCTGCACACCCCGCACGACCTGCGCATCCCCGACCGGCGCGAAGCCCCCGACGGCACGGTGTTCTGTTCGGGGCTGCAGCACCTCGGCATCAAGTACGGCACGCTGACCGAGCCGATGCCCGCCACGCCCGTCGGGCAGGTCCGCGCGGCCGACATGCCCGCGCTGCTCGAAGCCGGCGCCGCGATCTGGGAGGCCGTCTACTCCACGAAGAAGCAGATCGTCGCCGAGGTCCGCCGCGCGGGCGAGCAGGGTGGCCACAGCATCCCGGAGCTGCCCGCCGCCCACGCCGGCGCCGCGCGCCTGATCGCCGACGTCCACGCCGAGACCGAGAAGATCTGGCTGGATCCGCCCGTAGAGCTGGACGGCCTGCACCGCGGCGTCATCCCCTCGCAGGCCGGCAACTTCGGCACCGTCCTGCCCACGCTGCTCTTCGTCAACGGCGAGACCCGGCCGCTGGGTTACGCGGCGTACGGCGGCATCGTGCGCGGCGCCGTGCAGGGCATGCCGCTGGACTCGCTCAAGCACATGACGCGCCTCCTGGTGGGCGTGCCCGCCGAGTTCCTCGGCTACTGCGGCCTGGAGAAGCTGTGGGCGTTCACCCAGCGCTTCCTCGACGTCCTCGACGACCTGGACCGCGACGACTTCTACGCCGTCGCCAGCCAGATGGCCCTCTACATCAACTGCCTTGGCGGCTGGAACCTCCAGCTCTACCCGTGGGAGACCGGCGACCACCTGCGTCAGCAGGCGGCCTGAGACGGTGCCGGCCACCCCGCGCCGACCGTCCCGACCCGTGAATCCATCCCACAGGAGGAGAAGTTGAGCGCCCTGCCCGCCCGCGCCGATGCCGTCGTCATCGGTGGGGGAGTCATCGGAACCTCGGCCGCGTACCACCTCGCCGAAGCCGGCGTGGACACCGTGCTGCTCGAACGCGGAGGCCTCGGCGGCGGAGCCTCCGCCCACACCGCGGGCATGGTCCGCACGTACTTCCCGGGCGACCCCCGCACCGGCGCGATGGCCGTACGGAGCCTGAACGCCTACCACGAGTTCGCCCGCCGCACCGAGGCCCCGCTCGCCATGAAGCGGCTCGGATTCCTGGCGCTGTTCACCGAGGAACAGCAGATCGCCGACTTCGAGGCCGGCCTCCAGGCCCAGCGCGCCGCCGGCGTCGAGGTCGGCCTGATCAGCGCCCGCGAGGCGGCCGAACGCAACCCGCTGGTCAACGAGCGGGCCGTGCTGGCCGCCGCCTGGTCGCCCCAGGCGTACGACGTGCAGGGCCTCGACATCGTCCGCGGCTACGCGGCCGGCGCCCGCAACCACGGCGCCCGGCTGTTCACCCACACGCCCGTCCTGCGCATCGACGACGACAACACCCTGCACACCCCGCGGGGCGCCATCAAGGCGTCGACCGTGGTGTGCACCGCCGGGCCGTGGTCCGGCGAGGTGGCCTCCATGGCCTCCATCGACCTGCCCCTGACGCCACGTTCGATGGAGATGCTCTTCACCGACGAACTGCCGTTCCAGCAGGCCGAGTTGCCGATGGCGATGCACGCCTCTTCCGGGCTGCGGATCCGGTCGTGGAAGGACCGCGTCCTGCTCGCGATGGGCGCGCCGAGGCCCGGCGAGGAGCGCGCGGCCTGGCTCGGCCGGATCTCCGGCCACCTCGGCACCCTGTTCCCCTCGCTGGACGGCATCGGCCTGCACCGCGCCTGGTCGGGCGATTTCGACGCCAGCCCCAACAACACCGCCTTCATCGGCGCCGACCCCACCCGCCGCTTCCTGTACGCGGCCGGATTCACCGGCGCGGGCCTGTGCCAGGCGCCCGCGGCCGGGGAACGCCTCCGCGACCTGCTGGTCGTCACGTAGAGCCCCCAACAGGCCGCAACAGGAAGGAATGCAGTGATCGTTCTGGGATGTAATGGTTTCAGCCGGGTCTCGGAGTTCTTCTCCGAGCGCTTCGGCGCGACCGGCATCAACAAGCACTACCTCTTGGGCCACGACGCCGCCGCCGCGCTCCTCGTGGACGGCCGCCTGGTCGCCGCGGTGGAGGAGGAGCGCCTCAACCGGGTGAAGAAGACCACCGACTTCCCCGAGCACGCGGTGGAGTGGTGCCTGAAGGAGGCCGGCCTCACCTTCGACGACGTCGACCTGTTCGCCTTCCCCTGGAACTGGTCCGCGCAGGTGCTCGACGAGATCGTCGACGGCATCGGCTCCGCACCGCTTCCCGAGGACGACAAGGCCCGACTCGTCGGCGACATGCGGGACTTGTTCGAGCAGGTCGTCAGCCACGAGGCGATCCTCGCCGACTTCGAGGCCCGCACCGGGTACCGTCCCGACCCGGCCAAGGTCCGTTTCGTACCGCACCACTTGGCGCACGCGACGACCGGCTACTACCTCGCCGGCATGAAGGACGCCGCGTTCCTCGTGAGCGACGGCCGCGCCGAGCGCTTCTCGACCCTGACGGGCGAGATCCGCGACGGCCGGATCACCGTCTTCGAGTCCACCGTGACGGGCTCCGAGAACTCCATGGGCACCCTGTTCTCCGCCATCACCCGTTTCCTCGGCTTCGTCCCCAACAACGACGAGTACAAGGTGATGGGCCTGGCCGGATACACCGGCCCGCCGTCGCCCAACCCGTTCGTCGAGCACCTGCTGCGCCTGCACGACGACGGCACGTACTCCTTCAGCAAGCCGCTCCGGACGGACGACGTGCACAGCCACGACGCCCTGTTCGAGGAGTACTTCGGGCCCTTCGAGGACACCCTCGCCTACACGGCGCGGGTCTCGGCGGCGGCGCAGGAGATGCTCAACGTGGCCACCGCCCACCAGGTCCGCCACCTGGAGCGGCGCTCCGACCTCGACCTGCTCCTGTTCGAGGGCGGTGTCGCCCTGAACTGCCTCAACAACACGCCGCTCTTCGAGGGTTCCCGCTTCGAGGACATGCAGGTCAGCTTCGGCGCGTCCGACACCGGCATCACCATCGGCGCCGCCGCCCACGCCTGGCTGGGCGACCCCGGCACCGGGCGCGCGGAGATCGACGCCGCCGCCTCGTCCGTCAGCCCCTATGTGGGGCCCTCGTTCGGCGAGGCCGAGATCGAGGAGGCCCTCGAAGGGTTCGCGGGCCGGGTGAGCGTGACCCGGCTCGCCGACGACGAGGTCGTCGGCCGGGTGGCTCAGCTCCTGACGGAGAAGGTCGTCATCGGCTGGTTCGACGGGCGCGTCGAGCACGGGCCGCGGGCACTGGGGCACCGGAGCATCCTCGCCAACCCCGGGTTCACCGACATCAAGGACATCATCAACACGCGGGTCAAGCACCGGGAGCCGTTCCGCCCGTTCGCCCCGCTGGTCCTCGAAGAGCAGGCGCCGAAGATCTTCGACATGGGGCGCAAGACCAGTTCCCCGTACATGACGTTCGTCTTCCCGGTCCGCGAGGAGTACCGGGACCGCATCCCGGGCGCCGTGCACGTGGACGGCACCTCCCGCATCCAGACACTGACGGACGAGGGCACCCCGCGGCTCACGGCGCTGCTGCGGAGGTTCATCGAGCTGACCGATGTGCCCTGCCTGATCAACACCTCGTTCAACGTCGCGGGCGAGCCCATCGTGTGCACGCCGACCGACGCCCTGAACTGCTTCCTGGGCACCGAGATCGACTACCTGGTCCTCGGCAACCACCTCGTCACCAAGACGACCGTCTGACCACGCTCCGTACGGCGGCCCTCCCCTGGGGCGGCTCCCCGTACGGCAGCCATCAGCACACGCGGCACACGCAGCGCACGCAGCCGACTCAGCACCCCAGCACCTGAACAGAAAGGGCACTCCGTGCCGATCCAGCGCAAGCACACCATGTACCACTCGACCATCCTCGACGCCGACCCGGACACCGTGTGGGCGACCGTCCGTGACGCCATGCAGATCCTGGACATCGTCTCCCCGGGCGACCTGGACATCCACCGCGACGTCACCTGGACCGAGGGCGGCTCCGTCGACACGGTCCCGGCCCGCTACGACTTCAAGCTGACGCTGAACGGCCGTCTCGTGCAGCAGGAGATCGCCGCCCGCGACGAGATCAACCGCACCCAGTCCTACCGGGCCGTCGCCCCCACCAGCGGTGTCGCCCGTTACGAGGCCACCATCCGGGTCTTCGCCATCACCAACGACCCCAACCGCAGCTTCTTCGACTGGTCGCGGGTCCTGGACATAGCCGAGGACGCCGACGAGAAGGTCGTCGAGGCGATCATCGACGTCATGGAGAAGCAGACCGACGCCGTACGCGACCACTTCGCGAAGTCCGCGAAGTGAGCGGGGTGACGACGCTCGTACTGCTGCGGCACGGCGAAACCCTGCTCACGCCGCAGCGGCGGCTCTCGGGCAGCGGCGGCACCAACCCGGGGCTCTCCCCGGCCGGACGCCGCCAGGCCCTGGCGACGGCGGAGGCCCTCGCCGGCCGCGGCGACATCGAGGCGGTCGTCACCTCACCGATGCGGCGGTGCCGGGAGACCGCGGCGCCGGTGGCCGCGCGCCTCGGGCTGAGCGCGCAGGTCGAGCGGGACCTGCGGGAGGCGGATTTCGGCTCTTGGGAGGGCCTGACCTTCGGGGAGGTGCGCGAGCGCCACCCGGACGACCTGGCGGCCTGGCTCGCCTCGCCCGAGGCCGCGCCCTCGGGCGGCGGCGAGACCATGCAGGAGGTCACCTGGCGGGCCACCGCCGCGCGCAAGCGCCTCGTCGCCCGGTACGCCGGCGCCACCGTGCTGGTCGTCTCCCACGTGGGGCCGCTCAGGACCCTGGTGCGCCTCGCCCTCCAGGCGCCGCCGCACAGCCTGTTCCGCATGGACCTCGCCGCGGCCTCGGTGTCGACCGTGACGTACGACGAGGACGGCACCGCCACGGTGCGCGGCCTCAACGACACGCATCATCTGGCCTGAACAGGACCCCTCGCGCCGGTCTCGTGGCGGTGGCCGCCGGGAGGCCGCGCGACGGGGCCCACCATGATTCACACCTGCAAAGCAAGGGTTCGCCTCTCGTGCGACTCTACAAGTTCACCAAGCTGACCAGCCAAGTCCTTCATGGGTTCGGTGACTTTCCGTGAAACGGCCGGGCGGATGTACTTGCGATATTCCCGTTAACAGCACGTGAACACGGCCCGGAAAGGACAGTGAGGCTGCTCATGCCCACCCTGTTCCTGTCCGGGCCCTCGCGTGCAGGGCTGACCGGAACCCGTCGTGCCAAGTGCGTGGTGTCGGCGAGCCGCCTTCCCCTTCGGCCCCAGTCGCGCCGATCTCCCGTGTGTGCCGCACATGCGGGGACTCCCCACAGTCAGTGACAAAGGAGAGACCATGACCGTGCACACGCACGAAACGAGCATCCAGGAGCTTGAGCGCACCTGGCTGGACGAGGCCATCAACCTCGCCACGACGAGCGTGCTGAACGGCGGCGGTCCGTTCGGCGCACTGATCGCCAAGGACGGCGAGGTCGTCGCGATCGGGAACAACAACGTCACCTCGCACCTCGACCCGACCGCTCACGGCGAGGTCACCGCGATCCGTGCCGCCTGCCAGAAGCTCGGCACGTTCTCGCTGGACGGCTGCGTCCTGGTCACCTCGTGCGAGCCCTGCCCGATGTGTCTCTCCTCCGCCCTGTGGGCGCGCGTCGACCGGATCATCTTCGCCGCCGACCGCGACGACGCCGCGGTGGCCGGTTTCGACGACCGCAAGTTCTACGACCTCTTCGAGAAGCGTTCCGCGGACCTGTGGCCGCTGGAGATCGAGCGCGTGGAGATGGCGAACCGTACGGCGCCGTTCGACGCCTGGGTCGCCAAGACGGACCGCATCGACTACTGAGCACCCGAGCATCCGAGTACCTGAATACCTGGGTAGCACCGAAAGGGCCCCCACGCTCGCACGAGCGTGGGGGCCCTTTCGGTGGTGGCGGTCCCGTGGTCAGTCGATCTCGTGCTCGAAGGTCCGCAGCAGGTCCGCGGCGACGCTCACGGCGATCGTCGCGGGCTCCTTGCCGGTGACGTCGGCCAGGCCGATCGGCGTCTTGATCCGGTCGATGGTGGCGTCGTCGTGACCGCCCTCGGTGGAGAGCCGCTTGCGGAACCGCACCCACTTGGCCGCCGAGCCGATCAGCCCGATCGACCCGAGGTGGCTGGTGCGCAGGGCGGCGTCGCACAGCGCGGCGTCCTCGGCGTGATCATGCGTCATGATCAGCACGTGGGTGCCGCGCGGCAGCTCTTCGAGCACCTCCTCGGGCAGCAGCGGCGTGTGGTGCACATGCACCTGCGCCACCGCGTCCCCGAGGACGTCGAGCCGCTCCTCGGTGAGCATGTCGGCGCGCGAGTCGATCAGATGCAGATCGAGGTCCTGGCGGGCCAGGATGCGCGCCAGTTCCAGACCGACGTGTCCGACGCCGAACAGCGCCACCGCCCGGACCACCGGCAGGGGTTCGAGCAGCACCGACACGGTGCCGCCGCAGCACTGGACACCGTGCTGGTTGGTCACCTTGTCGTTCAGGGCGAAGTCGATCAGCTCCGGCTCGGGCTTGGATGCGTCCAGCATCTCCCGGGCCCGGTCGATCGCGACGGCTTCCACGTTGCCGCCACCGATCGAGCCCCACGTCCGCCGATGCCCCACCACCAGCTTGGCGCCGGCGTCGCGTGGGGCATGGCCGCGCACGGTCGCGACGGTGACGAGGACGCCGGCTTCCCGGCGTGCCCGCAACCGTCCGACCGCGGCGACCCACGTCATGTCAGGCACCGCTCATCGCTGCAGCGCCGGTCCGGACCTTGCCGTTGGAGGCATGGCCGTTCGCGGCGGAACCGTTCAGGGCGGTGGCGTTCTCGGAGGCCTTGCGGACCTCCTCGATCGCCCAGTACACCGCTTCCGGGGTCGCGGGCGAGGCCAGATCGACACTGGTCCCGCTCGGCCCGAAGGCGGCGGCGGCCTGACGCAGCGCCTCGCGCACCGAGAACGCCAGCATCAGCGGAGGCTCACCCACGGCCTTGGAGCCGTACACGGCGCCCTCTTCGGTGGCGTTCTCCATCAGCGTGACGTTGAACTCCTCGGGCATCTCCGAGAAGCTCGGCAGCTTGTACGTGCTGGCCGCCTGCGTCTGGAGCCGGCCGCGGTGCGGGCCGTCGCTGGTGTCCCAGCGCAGGTCCTCCAGGGTCAGCCAGCCGGCGCCCTGCACGAAGCCGCCCTCGACCTGACCGATGTCGATCATCGGGGAGAGGCTGTCGCCGACGTCGTGGACGATGTCGACGCGCCGGATGCGGTACGCCCCGGTGAAGCCGTCGACCTCGACCTCGGTCGCGGCGGCGCCGTTGGCGAAGTACTTGAACGGGGTGCCGCGGAACGTCTTCGCGTCCCAGTGCAGCCCCTCGGTCCGGTAGAAACCGGCCGCCGACAGCTGGACCCGCTGGAAGTACGCGGTGCGCACCAGGTCGTCCCAGGCCAGCTCCTTGTCGCTGCCGAGGACGCGGGCGACGCCCTCGACGATGCGTACGTCGGAGGCGTTGCCGCCGAGCTGCGAACCGGCCACCTGGTGGAGCCGCTCGCGCAGCTGCTCGCAGGCGTTCTTGATCGCACCGCCGTTGAGGTCGGCACCCGAACTCGCCGCGGTGGCCGAGGTGTTGGGCACCTTGTCGGTACGGGTCGGGGCGAGCCGCACCTTGTGCAGCGGGATGCCGAGGGTGGTCGCGGCCACCTGCATCATCTTGGTGTGCAGGCCCTGGCCCATCTCGGTGCCGCCGTGGGTGATCAGGACGGAGCCGTCCTTGTAGATCAGGACCAGCGCGCCGCCCTGGTTGAAGGCGGTGAGGTTGAACGAGATACCGAACTTGATGCCGGTGATGGCCAGCGCGCGCTTGGTGTGGGGGTGCGCGGCGTTGAACGCGGCGATCTCGCGCTTGCGGTCGGCGACGCCGCCGTCCTCCTTCACCTGCTCCCACACGGAGGAAATCCGGTCGGCCTGGGTGACCAGCTGACCGTACGGCGTGGTCTGGCCGCGGCCCGGCTGGTAGAAGTTGCGCTCGCGCAGCTCCATGGCGTCCATGCCGAGCTGCGGTGCGACGCGGCCCAGGATGTCCTCGATCACCAGCATGCCCTGGGGGCCGCCGAAGCCGCGGAAGGCCGTGTTGGAGACCGTGTTGGTCTTCGCGATGCGGCCGGCGACGCGGGCGTTGGGGATCCAGTACGTGTTGTCGATGTGGCACAGCGCGCGGGCGAGCACCGGCTCCGACAGGTCCAGGCTCCAGCCGCCGTCGGCGGTCAGGGTGGCGTCGAGGGCCTGGATGCGGCCTTCGGCGTCGAACCCGATCTTCCACGAGGAGTGGAAGCCGTGGCGCTTGCCGGACATGGTCAGGTCCTGCGTCCGGTTGAGCCGGAAGCGGACCGGGCGCCCGGTGAGCTTGGCGCCGAGCGCGGCGATGGCCGCGAACCCGTGCGGCTGCATCTCCTTGCCGCCGAAGCCGCCGCCCATGCGCAGGCACTGCACGGTGATCTCGTTGGAGGGGACGCCCAGGATGTGGGAGACGATCTCCTGGGTCTCCGAGGGGTGCTGGGTGCTGCTCTGGATGAACAGCTGCCCGTTCTCGTCGACCAGGGCGAGCGCGGCGTGCGTCTCCAGGTAGAAGTGCTCCTGGCCGGAGAAGGTGAACTCGCCGGTGAAGACGTGCGCGGACTCCGCGAAGCCGGCGTCGATGTCGCCGGTCTCCATCAGGGGGCGGGCACCGTGGAAGCTCTCCGCGGCGATCGCCTCGGCGACGGTGACCAGGGCGGGCAGCTCGTCGAGCTCCACCTCCACGGCGGCGGCGCCGAGCCGGGCCGCCTCCAGGGTCTCGCCGAGCACCCAGGCCACGGCGTGGCCGTGGAACATGACCTCGTCGGGGAAGAGCGGCTCGTCGTGCTTCATACCGGCGTCGTTGACGCCCGGCACGTCGGCGCCGGTCAGGACGCGCACCACGCCGGGCACGGCGAGCGCGGGCTCGGTGCGCAGCGCGGTGATCCTGCCGTGCGCCTTCATGACCTGCACCGGGTACGCGTGGAGCACGTCCTTGGTGCGGTAGATCAGGTCGTCGGTGTAGAGCGCGGTGCCGGTGACGTGCAGCGTGGCGCTCTCGTGCGGCATGGAGACGCCGACGACGGGCTTCTCCGGGAGTTCGGAAAGATGGCTCATGACGAAACCGCCTCGGTGGTTTGCGCGTACAGCTTGTGCAGGCTCTGGCCGAGCATCGCGGAACGGTAGAGGGAGCTGGCACGGTGATCGCTCATCGGCGTGCCCTCGCCGCGCAGGATTCTCGCCGCCGCGTCGACGGTCTCCGCCGTCCACGGCCGGCCTTCGAGGGCCTCCTCGGTGGCGAGGGAGCGGATCGGGGTCGCGGCCACGCCGCCCAGACCGATGCGGGCCTTGCGCACGACCCCGTCCTCGATGTCGAGGGCGAAGGCGACGGCGACGCTGGAAATGTCGTCGAAGCGGCGCTTGGCGATCTTGTGGAACGCGGTGACCTTCGACAGCGGGGTCGGGATGCGCACCGCGCGGATCAGCTCGTCGGGGCGGCGCACGCTCTGCCGGTACCCGGTGAAGTACTCCGCGAGCGGCACCTCGCGCTCGCCGTCGGCGTCCGCGAGGATCAGCGACGCCTCAAGCGCGAGCAGCACCGGCGGGCTGTCGCCGATGGGGGAGCCGGTACCGAGGTTGCCGCCGAAGGTCGCGCTGTTGCGGATGAGGCGCGAGGCGAACTGCGGGAACAGCGCCGCGAGCAGCGGGACGCTGCCGTCGAGGCGGCGCTCGATCTCGGTGAGCGCCTGCGAGGCGCCGATGAGGATGTGGTCGGACTCGACGCGCAGCTCGCGCAGTTCGGGCAGCCGGTCGATCGCGACGACGAGCTTGTCGCGGCGCGAGCGGATGTTGACCTCGACGCCGTAGTCGGTGCTTCCGGCGACGGGCACCGCGTCGGGGCGCTCGCGCAGCAGGCGCGTCGCCTCGGCGAGGGTGTCGGGCCGTACGAAGGTGGCCTCGCCCTGGGTGTACTCGGTGGTGGCCGGCGCGGGCGGCGCCTGGTCGCGGCGCTGGGCCAGCGGGTCGTCCTCGGCGGGCTCGCCGACGGCGTAGGCGGCGTCGCGGATCGGGCGGTAGCCGGTGCAGCGGCACAGGTTTCCGCTCAGCGAGTGCAGGTCGAAGCCGTTGGGGCCGTGCTCGTGGTCGCCGGAGGCGGCCTCGTCCCCTTCGGCGGGCGTCTCGTGCGCGCAGCGGTCGGGACGGTAGTACTCCGACGCCATGCTGCAGATGAAGCCGGGCGTGCAGTAACCGCACTGCGAGCCGCCGCGGACCGCCATCTCCTCCTGCACGGGGTGCAGGACGGGCGCCGTGCCGGGCTCACCGACGGTCGCGAGGCCCTCGGAGGTGATGACCTCCTGGCCGTCGAGTGCGGCGGCCGGCACCAGGCAGGCGTTGACCGCCACCCAGTCCGTCGGCTTGTTCACACCGGGACGCGCCACCAGGACCGAACAGGCACCGCACTCACCCTCGGCGCAGCCCTCCTTCGACCCGGTGAGGCCGCGCTCGCGCAGGAAGTCCAGCACCGTGGTGTGGGCCGCGGCGGGAGCGAGCGGGGTTTCCTTCCCATTGACGGTGATACGCGCCGCTACCATGGCACGTCCTCATTCCGGCGCATGGTCGATCGGACTATCTGAGTAGCCATGTCAGGAGCTTTCTCTATTTGGTGGCGCAACGCTGGGAACCCGGAGCGCAACAGATCGGCGCGCAACGACGTGCCGGAGCGGCGGAAACGACGTGCCTAAGCGGCAAAGGAGAAGCGGAGAAGCCCGGGAGCCGCGATCGGCGAGCCGGGAAGGGGGCTGTTCAGCAGCCGTGTGCTACACGGCCGGGGGCCCAGGCGACCTGGTGAGCGAGGCGCAGCAGTCCGGAGATGGTGGACATCCGGCATCGCCTCCTTCTGTATATTTCACCAGGGTCGTTACGTCCGAAGTTACGTCCCCCTAGTGCATCGGTCAAGGCTCGAATCCCGAACTGTTATCACCGTTGCTCCCGGTGCGCCCGGACGGTGCGGGTTCGTCACTCCGTGAACACCGGCTCTCGCCCTATGTGGGTAAATCGTCGCGGCGGGCTTGCGCGGCACCCCGCTGCGGAATGGGCGGCCCCGTAGGTTCCCTGCGTATGGCCCCCGACCTCGGTTCCCCGCGTACGGCCCTCCACCTCGGTTCGCCGCGTACGGCCCTCCACCTCGGTTCGCCGCGTACGGCCCCCGACCCGGCCCGCCCACGGGCGACGCCGCGCCGGGCGCCGCTCGCCCTGGCCGCCGTGTTCACGCTCGCCCTCGCCCTCGCCCTCGCGCCGGCCGGCCCGGCGGGCGCCGCCGCGGCGGGCAGAGCGCCCGTCGCCCCCTCGTACGGCACGCACCGCACGGGGAGCACCGCCGGCCCCGTCGAGAAGCTGTACGGCGCCGAGGTCCGGCGGATCCCGACTACCGCCCACACCGTGGCGCTCACCTTCAACGCCGCCTGGGACGAGCAGGGCCTCGCCACCGTCCTGGAGGTGCTGCGCCAGCAGGACGCGCCGGCGACCTTCTTCCTCACCGGCCAGTTCGCGGAACGCCACCCCGCCGCGGCCCGCACCATCGCGGCGGCGCGCCAGGGCATCGCCAACCACTCCTACAGCCACGCCCCGTTCGGCAAGCTGACCCCCGCGCAACGGGCCGGGGAGATCACCCGCGCCGACCGGGCCATCCGCGAGGCCACCGGCATCGTGCCGCTCCCCTTCTTCCGCTTCCCCTACGGAGACACCACGCCCGAGCAGATCGCCGAGGTGAACCGGCTCGGGTACGCCGACATCGAGTGGACCACCGACACCACCGGCTACAAGGGCGCCGCCACGGGCATGACCGTGCAGAAGGCCGTCAAGCGGGCCGTCGACGCGCTGCGCCCCGGCGCGATCATCCAGATGCACGTCGGCTCGCTCGACGGCCAGGGAGACGTCCTCGACGCGCAGGCACTGTCGCAGATCATCGACGCGGTCAGAACCCGCGGCTACACGGTCACGAGCCTGAACACGCTCCTGACGCCGGCGTAGCGGGACATCCATGTCATCTCCCGGGACGCTGATCCTGATCATGGCCATCGCGGTGCTGGCCCCGCTCCTCGCCTTCGCGGCGGCCCGATGGCTGACGGTGCCCCTGGCGATCTTCGAGATCGGCCTCGGCATCGTGATCGGCCCCGACGCCCTGGGCTGGGCGCACTCCGACGACCTCATCGCCACCCTGTCCAACCTGGGCCTTTCGATGATGATCTTCCTGGCGGGGTACGAGATCGAGTTCGCGGCGGTACGCGGGGACACGCTGCGCCGGGCCGCGGGGGCGTGGCTGCTGACGCTCGCGGTGGCCCTGGGCATCGCGTTCGCGCTGACCGGGGCGCAGGCGACCAAGAGCTTCGTCGTCGGCACCGCGCTCACCAGCACGGCGCTCGGGGCGGTCCTGCCGATGCTGCGCGACTCGGGTGTGCTGCACGGCCGGTTCGGCACGGTCGTGATGGCCTTCGGCGCGGTCGGCGAGTTCGGCCCGATCATCGCGATGGCGCTGCTGCTCAGCGGGCGTGCGCCGGGCGCGGCCACCGCCGTCCTCGCCGCGTTCGCCGCGGTGACCGCGGGCGCCGTCTGCTGGGCGATGCGGCCGCGCCCGCCGTGGTTCGCCCGTGTCGTCGCCACCACGCTGCACACCAGCGGCCAGTTCGCGGTCCGCCTGGTGATGCTGCTGCTGGCCGCCATGCTCGGCCTGTCCGTGGCGTTCGGCCTGGACACCCTGCTCGGCGCGTTCGCCGCCGGGCTGCTCACCCGGCTGGTCCTGAACGGCGCGGCCCCCGAGAGCAGTGCGGAAGTCCTCGGCAGGATCGAGGCGATGGGGTTCGGCTTCCTGGTGCCGTTCTTCTTCATCGTGACCGGCATCGACTTCGACCTCGACGCCCTGCTCGGCGGCGGCCGTCCCCTGCTCCTGCTCCTGGTCTTCCTCCTCCTGTTCCTCCTGGTACGCGGCGCCCCCGCCTGGCTGCTCGCCCCCCGCGACCTCTCCCGTCGCGAACGCGTGTCGCTGCTGCTCTACTCGGCGACGTGCCTGCCGCTGGTCGTCGCGATCACGACGATCGGGGTCGACGACGGCGTGCTGGAGAAGAACGAGGCCGCCGCGCTGGTGGGCGCGGCGATGCTCTCGGTCCTGGCCTTCCCGCTCCTGGCCCTCCGAGCCCTGGGCCGCCAACGGCCGCCGCTGGAAAAGGAGTTGGGGGAGCAGTCGGAGGCGTGGTGAGCAGGGTCGGGAGGGGGCGAACTGCTGGGCCGGGGCCGGGTTCGCGGAGTCGCTAGGAGCGGTGTTCGGTGTGGGGGGTCCAGTGGTGGGGGCCGCAGTGGAAGGCGGGGGTGTGGTGGTGGGGGGTCGGGGGTGGGGCCGTTGTCGTGGCCGGCAGTTCGGCGCACTGGGCGCGCTTGGCGCTGTCGACGATCTCGTCGCTGTCGGACGCGGCGTTGGCCAGGCTCGCGCAGCACACGCTCAGCAGGAGGGCGCCGGCCACGAACGGCAGGCTGCGGGGGGCGGGGGGCGGTGCCAGCAGGGCCCGTACGCGCTGGGGGACTTCGCCGCCCGTCGCGGCGAGGAGGCCGGGGCGGGGCGTGCCCGCCGTCGCGAGGGCGGCGCGTCCGACCGCTCGGGCGACGACCGAGCGGTCGCCGATCTGTGCCGCGGCCTCCTCGTCGGCCCAGCGTTCCAGGGCGAAGGCGCCGGCCCTGGCCAGGGGGCGCAGAAGAGGGTTGAGGGCCGCGGTGAGCTGCCACAGGCTGAGGAAGATGTAGTGCCGTCCGCGCAGGTGGGCCCGTTCGTGTGCCAGGAGGGCGGTCCGCTCGTCGTGGCCGAGTCGGCGCAGCATCCCCCGCGAGACGACGATGCGGCCGGGCGCCCCCGGCAGGGCGAACGCCAGCGGGGTGTCGTCGTCGAGCACGGTCAGCTCTGAGCCGTGCGGGAGTTCGGCGCACTCCTTGCGCGCGCGCAGCACCCGGCGGGTCTGGCGGACGGCGGCCACCGCAAGGGAGGCGACGCTCGACACCAGGACGATCGCGCTGAGGGCCGCGACGGCGACGTACACCGGGTCCTGCGCGCGCACCGCGGCCACCGACCAGTGCCCCTCGGCCGCGACCTGGGGAATCTGCGCTATGCCGGTGAACGCCAGCAGGGCGAGCGAGCCCGCCCAGCCGACCGCCGTGACGAGCGCGGCGCAGGCCAGCGCCCAGGCGGCGGGGCGAGGGGTGAGCCGCCGCGCCAGTCGCGGCGCGACCACCGCGAGGACGGTGGTGATGACGAAGGGAACGTAGACGCTGATCAGCACCGGCTCACCGCTCCCCGTCGGGGCGCTCGCCGGGTGCGTCGTACCCGGACAGCAGGTGGTGCAGCAACTCCTCGTCCCGCGTGGAGAGTTCGGAGACGAAGCGGGTCAGGACGGCTTCGCGGTCCGAGCCCTCCTCCAGCAGGGAGCGCATGCGGCGGGCGGTGTGGGACGCCTCGTCCCGCACCGGGGTGTAGGCGTACCCCCGGCCCTCCCGCCGCCGCACGAGTATGGCCTTGTCGTGGAGGCGCGACAGGATGGTGAGGACGGTGGTGTAGGCGAGGTCGCCCGGCAGCCGCTCCAGGACCTGGCGGGCGGTCAGCGGACCGTCGGCCGCCCAGAGCGTCGCCAGCACATCGCTTTCGAGCGCGCCGCGCGCCCGCCTGCCGGGCAGGGCGCCCTCGCCGTCCGCGGGGTCGCCTTTCGGGCCGTCCACCGTCCGCCCTCCGCTCCCTTTGGTCCTTCGCCGTCGGTCCGGACAGGCTACCGCGTCATCTCCTACTAGTTGTAGGAGGTATGCTCCGGGCTTCGACCCGCGAACTACTACAACTTGTAGGTATTTCGCAGCTCTCCCGACGTGCGGAGGACCACCCATGCCCCATGCCGGACACACCCTTCTCCGGCCCGCACCCGCGGGTGCGCCGCCGCGCCCGCGAAGCGGGGCGACCCCCTCCCGCCGGATCGCGATCATCTCCGCGAGCGTCGGCGCGGGCCACGACGGCGCCGCCGCCGAACTGGAGTGCCGGCTCATGGCGGACGGCTTCACCGTGGACCGGCACGATCTCCTGGACCTGCTGCCCGCCCGCTTCGGCCGGGCCGTCCAGGAGGGCTACCGCCGGATGCTCGTCCGGGCACCCTGGGTCTACCAGCTGATCTACGCCGGCACCGAGCGCGCGGGCGGCGGCGGGCCCCTGGCGCGGCTGCTGCTGCGCGCGGCCGAGAGCCGGGTGCGGCGCGCCCTGGCGCCGGGCACCCGCGCGATCGTGTCCACCTATCCGGGGGCCAGCCGGGTGCTCGGCAACCTGCGGCGCGACGGCGGACTCTCGGTCCCGGTCCTCACCTACCTGACCGACTTCTCCGTGCACCCGCTGTGGGTCGCGGACGGCGTGGATGTCCACCTCGCGGCCCACGCCGTGCCCGCCGCGCAGGCGCGGGCCGCCGGCGCCCGGGACGTACGGGTGAGCGGCCCGGTCGCCGACCCGCGGTTCCGGCCCGGCGACAGCGGGCAGCGCGCCCGCGCACGAGCCCGGTTCGGGCTCCCCGCGGACACCCCGCTCGCCCTCCTCGTCGCGGGGTCCTGGGGCGTCGGGCCGGTGCGGAAGGTGGCGCGGGAGGTACGGGACAGCGGGGCCGCGGTCCCCGTCGTCGTGTGCGGCCGGAACGAGGCCCTCGCCCGCCGGCTGCGCGCCGACGGCATCGAGCACGTCCACGGCTGGGTCGACGACATGCCCAGCCTGATGCACGCCGCCGACGTCCTCGTACAGAACGCCGGAGGGCTCACCTCCCTGGAGGCGTTCGCCGCCGGGCTGCCCGTCGCCAGCTACCGCTGCATACCCGGCCACGGCCTGACCAACGCCGCGGCCCTCGACGAAGCGGGCGCCGCCGTGTGGATCCGCGACCCGGCCGACCTCGCGGCCGTCCTGCACGACCTGATCGAGGGCCCGCTGGGGGCGCGCCAGCGCGAGACCGG
Source organism: Streptomyces sp. NBC_00083 (assembly GCF_026343295.1). GTDB lineage: Bacteria > Actinomycetota > Actinomycetes > Streptomycetales > Streptomycetaceae > Streptomyces. Next base: position 158,687 of record NZ_JAPELY010000005.1, on the reverse strand, counting down.
GCTCGCCCTGTTCCCCCGGTCGTCCGGGCAGGGTCCGGCCGCCGAGATAGCCCGCGTCCTGCGCGCGGGCCTTCCCCGGCCGGACCCGGGGCGCCCGAGCCCACCGCGTGGCACCCGCCGGCGGTCCCTGTCACGCAGGCTCGGCACCACGGCCCTGGCCGCCTGCACCGTCTGTGCCTGCGCCGTGGGCACCGGTGTCGCGACGGCCCACGGCGGACCGGGCCTGGCGCGCGCCATAGGCCACGGCTTCGACCTGGACGATCTCGCGCCGCACCACGCCTCCCGGCCGCAAGGACATCACTCGTGATCACCGCCCGCACCGTCCGCGCGGTGGCACTCGGCGCCGTCGCCGCGCACGCCGTCCCCGTCGCCTCCACCTTCGGACCGCTGCGCAACCGCGTACTGCCCCGGCTGGCGGGCCGCGGCAGACCGGACCACGTCGCGCTGACCTTCGACGACGGGCCCGACCCCCGCTCCACTCCGCACTTCCTGAAACTGCTCGACCAACGCGGCGTGCGCGCCACCTTCTTCCTGCTCGGCGAGCAGGCCCGCCGCTCCCCGGCCCTGGTCCGCGAGATGGCCGAGGCGGGCCACGAGATCGCCGTGCACGGCTGGCTGCACCGCCCGCTGCTCCTGCGCGGGCCCCTCGGTACCTACGACGACCTGGCCCGCGCCCGCGACACGGTGGCCGCGATCACCGGCCGCCGGCCCAGGCTCTTCCGGCCGCCCTACGGCGTCATGTCCACCGCGGCTCACCTCGCGGCCCGCCGCCTCGGCCTCACGCCCGTGCTGTGGACCTGCTGGGGGGAGGACTGGACCGCATGGGCCACCCCGTCCTCCGTGCACCGGACCGTCACCCGCGACCTGGACGGCGGCGGCACCATCCTGCTCCACGACTGCGACTGCACCTCCGCGCCCGGCGCCTGGCGCTCAGCGCTCGGCGCCCTGCCCCGCATCCTCGACACCTGTGCGGAACGAGGCCTGGAGGTCGGGCGACTGAGCGACCACGGCAGCGGTCCGCAGGGTCGACCGCGTCGGTGATCCGGGGGTGCGGGGGACCGCTCGTCGCGCGGACACGTCGACCGCACGCGGGCCGCGACCGCCCTCCGCCCGCTGCCCCCATCCGCTGCCCCTCATCCGCTCCCCCTCATCCGCGCCGCCCCCGAGACCGGGCCGGAGCGGCACCCTCCGACCGTAGGGCGGCTGATCAGGGCAGATGGAGAAGCGGGACGTGAGTGCTTAGGGTCAGCGGGTGGCTTTCATCATGGTGTGCGAAGACGACGCGGCGGTCCGCGGCGTGCTCAGGCGGGCCCTGGAGCACGACGGCCACACCGTCTCCGTCGCCGCCACGGCCGACAGCCTGCTGCGGCAGCTCGCGCCGGCGCCCCGTCTCATCGTCCTGGACCTCGGCCTGCCGGACGCCGACGGCCGCGACGTCTGTCTGGCCCTTCGGGCGCGCGGCGTCGACGCGCCGGTGCTGATGCTCACCGCCCTGGACGGCCTGCATCACAAGGTGGGCGGTTTCGAGGCCGGCGCCGACGACTACATGACGAAGCCCTTCGACATTCCGGAACTGTTGGTGCGGGTCCGTGCGCTGCTGCGCCGGGCCACCGCGGCGCCCGCACGGGGCGAAGTCGTCCTCGATCCGGCGAAGCACGTGGTGACCTACGACGCGGTGAGCGAGAACCTGACGCCGACCGAGTTCCGGCTGCTGGGCCGCCTGATCGCCTCGCAGGGCGACGCGGTACGCCGCCACGCGCTCGTCGCTGCCGGCTGGCCCCATGGGGCGCAGGTCAGCGACAACACCCTCGACTCGTTCGTGCGCCGGCTGCGGACCAAGCTCGGTCCGCTGGGCGTGGCCGAGCGTCTGGCGACCGTGCGCGGTGTGGGCTACCGATGGCAGTGACGCGATTTCGCAGGAGGGTCGTCGCGCTCACGGTGCTGATCGCCACCGCCGTGGTCGCGATCCTGGTCGTGGTCTCGCATGTGCTGCTCAGCCGGGTGACGGACGCCGACGCGCACGACCTGGCGCGTACCCGCGCCGAGGCCGTCGCGGCGAACGTCACCAGCGTGGGCGGACGCGTGGTCCTCACGGAGAACAGCAGCGAGGCGCTGGACGAGGTCGCCTGGGTCTACGCCGACGGCCGCCTGATCGACGGGAACGTTCCGGGCAGCATGGTCGGACACGTCGAGGCGCTGGCGGCCTCCGGGCGCTCGCAGACCGCCACCGTCGCGCACTACCTCCTATACGCGCGGGAGATCCCGATCGCAGGGCACCACGTCATGGTGATCGTCCGGGTCGACCTCACGCCGTACGAGACATCCGAGCAGCACAGCCTGACCCTGTCGCTGGTACTGGGCGGCCTCACCGTCCTCCTCGCCGGCGGGGTCGCGCACCTCGTGGTGCGTCGCGCGCTGAGGGTCGTGCACGAGATGGCCGCCCTCGCCGACGACTGGGGCCATCACGAGCCGGGGCGCCGCTTCGACCTCGGAGTCCCCCGCGATGAGTTCGGGGAACTGGGGCAGACCCTGGACCGCCTCCTGGAGCGCGTCGACAACGCGCTGGCGGACGAGCGCCGCCTCACCGATGAGATCGCCCACGAGCTGCGGACCCCCCTCACGGTCCTGCGGGGCGAGGCGCAGCTTGCGCAGTTGTCCGGCGAACCGGTGGCGCCGGAGGCGGTGCTGAGCGAGGTCGACCGCCTCGGTGCGGCGATCACGACACTGCTGCGCGCCGCGCGCGCCCGGACGGACGCCGGGACCCGGTGCGATCTGCACTCCGCCGCGCGGCGGGCGATCGCCGACCGTCCGGTCGAGGTCGCCTTCCCCGCGAAGGCCGAGGTCGCCCTGGCGCCCGACGTCGCGGTGTCGTTGCTGGCGCCCCTGCTGGACAACGGCCTGCGCCACGCACGGTCGCGCGTGTGGATCACCGCGCGCCGCCGGGATGAGGCCATCGTGGTCGATGTCCTGGACGACGGCCCCGGGTTCGATCCCGCGGAGGTCGACCGTGTCTTCGAAGCGGGTGTGACCGGCGGCGACGGGTACGGCCTGGGACTTCCGGTGGTCCGGCGCATCGCCGCCTCGGCCGGTGTGGAGGTCCGCGCGATCGCGGACGGCCGCGGCCACGTCGAGGTGACGCTCCCCGCAGCGCAGTCAGGTTGCTTGCAGGTTCCCGGCGCAAACCTCCCCGCATGACGACGACAACCGAAGCACGCGCGCGCAGCGGGCGGCTCATGCTCAACAAGGTCCCCGAGGCCACCGTCTGGTTCTGGGTGATCAAGGTCCTGTGCACGACGGTCGGTGAGAGCTTCGCCGACTGGATCAACACCCAGCTGGGCGTCGGCCTGGTGAACACGGCCTGGATCTTCACCGCGGTGCTGGTGGCGGCCCTCGCCGTCCAGCTGCGGCTGAAGCGGTACGTACCGTTCCCCTACTGGCTGACCGTGGTCGTTGTCAGCGTCACGGGCACCCTGTACACCGACATCCTGACCGACCAGCTGAACGTGCCGCTGTGGATCAGCTCCGCCGTCTTCTCGGTGCTGCTCGCGGTGGTCTTCGGCGCGTGGTGGCTGCGTGAGCGCACGCTGTCGATCCACTCGGTCACCACGCTCCCGCGGGAGTCGTTCTACTGGGTCACCGTCCTGGTCACCTTCGCGCTCGGTACCGCCACCGGCGACTGGACTCTGGAGCTGACCGGCTGGAGCCCGAGCGTCTCGGTGCTGCTGCCGCTCGGCCTCATCGCGGCGATCACGGCGCTGTGGCGGTTCGGCGCGAACCCGGTGCTCGCCTTCTGGCTCGCCTACATCCTGACCCGGCCGCTGGGCGCGAACATCGGTGACTGGCTCGCGTCCCCCAAGGTCGCCCAGAACCCGGGCGACCCGACCGGTCTCGCGCTGGGTACGTTCACCACGAGCCTGATCTTCCTCGGCCTGATCCTGGCGACGGTGGTCTACCTGACGGTGACGCGCGCGGATGTGACCGAGACCCGCGAGGCGGCCCACCGCGTGCAGGTTGTCGGCGACCGGCCCAAGGAGCGCATCGCGCTGGGCGGCTTCGGCGTGCTGGCCGTCGCCACCGCGGCCCTGCTGGCCTGGGCCCACGCTCAGCCGCACGTCGGCCCCGCGCCCGAGACCGACACCACCTCCGCCGTGCGGCTCGCTCCCGGCCAGGCGGTGAAGAACTTCCCTCCCGCGAAGGTCGGCGCACTGCGGACCCTCGCGTCCACCTCGCTGAAGGACGCACGCTCGGGGGACGCGGCCGGGGCCCACGCGGCCGCCCAGTCGCTGCGTGACCTGTGGGACGCCGACCAGGACTCGCTCCAGCCGCTGGACGACACCGGCTGGACCTCCATCGACGCCCAGATGGACCAAGTGCTCATGACCTTCGGCATCGACCACTCGAACCCGCCCACGCCCCCGGCCCGGCAGGAGGCCGAACTGGCCGCGCTGCTGGCCGACTTGGGCTGAGCGTCGCAGGCCGCGGCCGGCGGCCGGGGCGCCCCGGACCGTGGGCGGCGCTTGCAGGGGGCGCGTTCACGCGGTGTTCGTGACGGGTGCCGCGGGGTGCCGGGGCGAGCCGGCCGGAGGTGTGGAACCGCTGCCGCGCGGAGGGCGGCCCATGGCTCCGGCCATCGTCTTCTGCAGCAGGCTGTAGGACAGGATCGGGAGCAGCACCTCGGGGCGGTGCGAGAACCACGCGGCGGCCAGGACCGCTGCCGCGCTGGTGTTGTTCATCCCGGTGGCCAACGTGAGGGAGACGTGGTCCGGGGCGTCGCACCGGGTCCAGCGGGACATCCACCGTCCGAAGAGGAACGAGAGCGCGCATGCCGCGGCGGACACCATGACGGCCAGGGCCAGCAGGTCCGGGTCGGGATGGGCGATCGCCCGGCCGAGCGCACCGGCGGCATTGATGTAGCAGAGCAGCAGGATGTTCACGAGGTTGACCGCCTTCGCCCAGGGCAGCACCCGGCTGATCCGGCCTTCCCCGAGCAGGGCTCTGACGAGGATCCCCACCAGGCAGGGGAGCACCACCGAAGCCAGGGCGAACGGACCGGCTCCGGTCCCGGCGAGCCCGTCGAGACGAGTGGTGTCGTCCAGGCCGCCGACGCCTTCGGGGCCGACGAGCCGCGCGGCCAGATGCAGCCCGAGCGGGACGGTGAGCGGGCTGAGCGCGGTCGAGCCCAGGACCATCGCCACGACCAGCGGCACATTCCCGCCGGCGTTCTGCCCCCACGACGCCGCCCCGCCCGCGATCGGCATCGCAAGCACCAGCATCACCCCCACCAGCAGGCATTCCACCTCCGAGGGGTCGGGCCACGAGCGGAGAAAGAAGGCGAGGGCCGGCAGGAGCACGACGGGCAGGAGCGCATTGGCGGCGATGCCCAGCAGGAGCCGCCACGGCCGGCGGACCACCTGGCCGACGTCCCCGACGCGTACGCCGAGGCCCGCGTTGCCCAGCATGACCGCCAGCAGCGCCATGGGCAGCGTCAACTCGCCCCAGGGGAACGGGAAGGGGAGTCTGGAGCCACGCAGGATCTCGCCGGGTCCGGGCACCACCCCGGCCAGTGCGTAGCAGCCCAGCATCAAACCGAGCAGCCATCGCTGTGCGGCCGCCAATCCACGCGTGATCACGCATCGGAGCATAGGCGCTACTCACTGCGACCTGTCGCGCGGTGTGCCGCATCGCCGGGCGACGGCCCGGCGATGCGGCGGACGTCATCGCACGGCCGGAGCCTCGGCGTCCGCCGGACGGTCGCGGTCGGTCCAGCCGTCCCGGCGGCTGCGGTGCACCGTGAAGCGGTCGAAGAGTACGGGCGTCGGGAACGGGTTGGCCGTCGTGGCCTCCTGGGAGTGGTAGTAGCTCACCGTGATGCTGGTGCGTCCGCCGGGCAGGCGGCCGGGGTCGACGTCGAAGACCGCCACGCCGTAGGGGTGGGCGGTGTCGGGGTCGCGCACCGCCGACCACGTGGCCTTCTCCTTGGCGTCCGGATCGGCCTTGAACGGCAGGCGCTTGGTGCGTACGAAGGCGTCCGGGACGCCGCTTCCGTCCGGGTCGCCGAGATAGGTGTCGTCGTGCGAGGCCGTTCCGCCGCCGCCGAGGATCAGGTGGACCGTGCCCTTGGAGGTGTCGATGTCCCGGAGCCCGTCGTCGACGACGCCGGGCCGCAGCAGGCTGCCGGGGTCGGTGCCGCGCACCGGGTGGGTGCGCTCGTAGTCGTGGTCGTGGCCGCACAGGACCAGATCGACGGCGTACCGGTCGAAGAGGGGCAGGAGCTGGGCGCGGATGCCGATGTCGCCGCCGTGGCTCGCGGCCGAGGACGACATCGCGAACTGGTGCATCGACACGACGATCCAGTCCACCTCGCGCCCCGCGCGGGCGTGCGCCAACGTCCTTTCCAGCCACCGCAGTTGGGCGCCCTCGCTGTATCCGCTGATGTAGACGGACCGGCCGGTGGCCGGGTCGATGCTGGCGTCGTCCTCGATCGCGATGTCGTTGCCGTCGACCGAGAGGAACAGCACCGAACCGACCTGGAAGCTGTACCAGTTGCCGCAGAAGTCGCGGCTGTGGTTGTCCGGCAGGTCGAACCGGGTGTGGTATGAGGCGTACCCCAACTCGCCGCCCCCTGCCTCGACTTCGTGGTTGCCGGGCGCCGGCATCCAGGGGCGGTTGCGGGCCGAGACCGACATGTTGTTCATGAACGCGTCCCAGCACTGCGGCTGCCGGTCCTGGTTGTTGTTGGCGTACGCCAGATCACCGTTGAGGAGGTGGAAGAGCGGGTCGAACCGCTCGACCTGGCGCACCGCGGCCGCGCCGTGCAGGGCGGACTTGCTCCACGAGGCCGACCCCGTGCCCAGGTCGCCGAAGCTGGTGAACCGGAACGCCGCACGCTCGCGGCCGGGTGCGGTACGGAAGGTCCCGCGGACCGGGGCGGCTCCGTCGTGGACGATCTCGTAGACGTACGCGGTGTCGGGGCGCAGGCCGTGCAGCCTCGTGCGGTGGGTGTACGTCTCGACCTTGTTGAGGCCGTCGACGTAGGTCCGGGTCTCGGCCCGGAGGGTGTGGCCGGATCCGCCGTGGGCCGTGCCGAGCCTGAGCCGGGGCCGGCGCACGGAAGCGGCGGTCGCCCAGGAGACGGTCATCTCGCGCGAGGGTTCGTTGCCGTACTGGAGGTGCACCTGCTCGGGGCCGGGGGTACCCGCGACCGCGGGCCGGCTCCACAGCAGCGCGGAGGCGGGCACGCCGGCCAGGGCTCCGGCGGCTGCCGTGCTCCTGAGGACGGTTCTGCGCGAAAGCTGGGTCACTGCGGCCTCCTGAGTCCCGGAAATCGTCCGGAGACTGACAGCAGGGGCCGACATCCGGGCCGGCGGGGGAGGGCCGGACGGCGAACAGCGGGTGAACGGGCATGGCCGACGGGCCGATGACCGACGCACCGGGGCGCGCGGCTCGGCGGACGGGCCCGCGACGACGCACCCCGGGCATGCCCGGCCCGCCCCCTCGGGCGGCTCCGCTACGTCGGCCGCACCAGCCGGGTCTCGTAGGCGAACACCACGGCCTGGACCCGGTCGCGCAGCTCCAGCTTGACTAGGATGCGGTTCAGGTGGGTCTTCACCGTCGCTTCCGCGAGGTGCAGCAGGGCGGCGATCTCCGAGTTGGACAGGCCGCGGCCCACCTCCGTGAGGACCTCGCGTTCGCGGGCGGTGAGCCGGCCGAGCCGGTCGTCCCTGCCGCGGGCGTCGGCGCCGGCGGGGAGCTGATGGGCGAAGTTCTCCAGGAGCAGCCGCGTGATGCGGGGCGCGACGACGGCGTCGCCTGCCGCCACGGAGCGGATCGCGGCGAGCAGTTCCTGCGGCAGCGCGTTCTTGAGCAGGAAGCCCGAGGCGCCTGCCCGCAGCCCTGCGAAGGCGTACTCGTCGAGGTCGAACGTGGTCAGGATGAGGACCTTCGACTCCGGCGACTCGGCGACGATGCGTTCGGTCGCCTCGATGCCGTCGGTGCCGGGCATCCGCACATCCATGAGGACCACGTCCGGCCGCAGCTCGTGCGCGAGCCGGACGGCCTCGGCGCCGTCGCCCGCCTCTCCGACGGGCTCCATGTCGCTCTGCGCGTCGAGGACCATGGTGAAGGCCATGCGCAGCAGGGGCTCGTCGTCGACGAGCAGGACACGAATGGTCATGGGGCCACGTCTTGTTCCGGTCGGGGGCGAGGGGTGAGGGCGAGTACGGCACGGACCTGCCAGCCGCCGCCGGGCCGGGGCCCGGCCGTCAGCTCGCCGCCGTACGCGGCGGCCCGCTCCCGCATCCCGGGCAGCCCGTGGCCGGTCGGGGTGGCGGGGAGCTCGACGCCGGGGCCGTTGTCGGTGACGTCGACGGTGATCTCCTGGTGGGCGCAGCTGACCCGCACGGTCGCCTCGGTGCCCGGGGGCGTGTGCTTGAGGGTGTTGGTGAGGGCTTCCTGGACCAGCCGGTAGACGGTCAGCTGGGCGGCGGCGGGAGCGCCCGAAGGATCGCCGTCGACCGTCAGACGGGTGGGCAGTCCGGCGGCGCGGACCTGGTCGGCCAGCGGCACCAGTTGAGCGATGGCCGGCATGGGGTGGCGCAGCGCGTCCGGCTCGTCGTCCCGCAGCACGCCGAGGAAGCGCCGCATGTCGGTGATGGCCTGGCGCCCGGTGGTGGAGACCTGGCGCATGGCCGTGGTGGCCAGCTCCGGCGTACGGTCCTGCGCGAAGACCGCGCCGTCGGCGAGGGCGACCATGACCGACAGGTTGTGCGTGACGATGTCGTGCATCTCGCGGGCGATCCGGGACCGCTCTCCGGCGACGGCGAGCTGCGCCTGCTGGTCCCGCTCGCGCTCCAGGCGCTGGGCGCGCTCTTCGAGCAGCGCCACCGCGGCGCGCCGGCCGCGCATGTTGATGCCGATGACCGAGGCGGCGACCACCATCGCGGAGAGCCCGATGAACGTCTCGGCCCCCCGGTCGTCCGGCGCCCAGCGGATCGCGGCCAGGAGCACTCCGCCTTCGAGGACACCGATGGCCAGCCACATGCGCCGCCTGCTCGCGTACGCGGCGACCGTGTACAGGCCGACGAGGAGCGCGATGTCGGCGGGAAGCCGGGTGTCGGCGAGCCATTGGGCGAACGCGACCGCCGACATCGTCAGGAACACCGCGAAGGGCGCGCGCCGACGCCACACGAGGGGCGCCACCATCGGGGCGGTGAGCGCCACGATGACCCAGGGGTGATCGTGCAGCGGCCGCCGTGCCATGCCGGTGAGGGCCAGGAAGAGGGCGGCGGTGAAGAGCGCGTCGACCGCGCGCGGCGAGAGCCGGGCATGGGCCCACAGCCGGGCGCGCACGACGAGCGCGCGCCACGACTGCGTCCACCGCCTCGCGGCGGTCCCCTGCCCGTACGTCATGACCCGGCCCGGCGGGACCGTCCGCGGGAGGCGCCACCGGCCGGGGAGCCCGCCGGCGCCTTCCGCATCAGGCGTCCCGCCGCTTGAGCGCCACTCCTGCCCCGATCAGCGCGATGAGCGCGTACAGGCAGAAGAACGCGAACCCGGTCCATGGGGCCAGCGTATGCGGCTCCTGGTGGATGTGGAGCAGCCCCTGCCCCGCCGTGCTCGGCAGGTACGGGTTGATGTTCTGGAACCACGAGGACGGCAGGGCCTCCGCGAGCACCGGCAGGACCAGCAGCACCCCGAAGACGCTGGCGATGCCGCCCGCCGTGTTGCGGATCAGCGCGCCGAAGGCCACCCCGAGCAGGCCGACGACCGTCAGGTAGAGCCCGGCGCCGAGCACCGCCCGCGTGACGCCGGGCGCACTCAGCGAGGTCCCGAGGTGGTGGCCGGACATGGCGGCCTGGCCGATCAGGAAGGCGACGAGCGAGGCGACCGTCGTCAGCACCCACGCGACCACGCCGTACACCAGGGCCTTGGCCCACAGGACGGGCAGGCGGCGGGGGACCGCGGACAGGGAGGCGCGGATCATGCCGGTCGCGTACTCGCCGCTGACGACGAGGACGCCGAGGACGCCGACGGCGAGCTGCGCCAGGTAGAAGCCGCGCAGGCTGACCAGGGCCGGGTCGAAGTGGGCCTTCTCGTCGGCGGGCAGGTGCGCCCAGCGGTCGGCCGTGAAGTAGCTGAACAGCAGACCGAGGCCGATCATCGCGAGGACGGCGGCGAGCAGCGTGAAGAGCGTGGAGCGCAACGACCGCAGCTTGATCCACTCGGAGTGGATCACCCGGACCTGCGTCACCTCGCCGCGGGCCGCGGCGGGGATGATGGATGCCGTCGTCATGCCGCACTTCCTTCGTTGCCCGAGCCGACCAGCTCGGGCGCCGGAGCCTGGAACTCCACGGAGTCCCTGGTCAGTTCCATGAACGCCTCTTCCAACGAGGCCTGCTGCGGGGTGAGTTCGGCGAGGGCGATGGCGTGGTCGGCCGCGATGCGTCCGATCCGCTCACTGCTGAGGCCGGTCACTTCGAGGACTCCGGGCTGGAGCGAGCCGACGGTGACGTCCGGGCCCACCAGGAGTTCGCACAGCTTCTCCGCGTCGGCGGTGCGCACCCGCACCGTGTCTCCGGCGGCCTGGGCCGTGAACTCCGCCACCGAGGTGTCGGCGATCAGCCGGCCACGGCCGATCACGATCAAGTGCTCGGCGGTCAGCGCCATTTCCGACATCAGGTGCGAGGACACCAGGACCGTACGGCCCTCGGCGGCCAGCCCCTTGAGCAGATTGCGTATCCACAGGATGCCCTCGGGGTCGAGACCGTTGACCGGCTCGTCGAGGATCACGGTCGCGGGGTCGCCGAGCAGCGCGCTGGCGATGCCGAGCCGCTGCCCCATGCCGAGGGAGAAACCGCCCACCCGCTTCTTCGCCACCTCACGCAGGCCCACCAGGTCGATCACCTCGTTCACCCGGCGTGCCGGGATGCCGGTGGTGGCGGCCAGGGCCAGCAGGTGGTTGTAGGCGCTGCGCCCGGTATGGATCGCCCGCGCCTCCAGCATGGCGCCCACCTCGTGCAGCGGCGCCCGGTGCTCGGCGTAACTGCGGCCGTTCACGATCGCGCGTCCCGAGGTGGGGGCATCGAGGCCGAGGAGCATCCGCATGGTGGTGGATTTCCCCGCGCCGTTCGGCCCCAGGAAGCCCGTGACGATGCCGGGACGCACGGAGAAACTGAGGTCCGAGACGGCGGTGCGCTCACCGTAGCGTTTGGTGAGGGAATGGGCTTCGATCATGGAAGGTCCTTGCGGGAAAGGGCGATGGAGGAGGTCCGAGGAGGACGTTGCCCACGCTAGGCCCGCCCCGGACCCCCCACGACGCCCTGAGGACCGACATCGCGCCACCCTCCCTGCACCCCGGGGTTGAACCCCGCTACACCCGTCGATGTACACGCTCCGCCCCGGGCCTCTGGAGCAGGGGCCAACTGACACGCACAGGTGGTCATGCGGCCCGACGGCGACGGGCGTCCTCCACCAGAAGGACGCCCGTCAACGCGACGCTCCCGGTTCAGCCTGCCCTCCTGCTTGACGGTTTCTCGCCGCCTGCGCCGAACGTAGCCATGTGGCGGGCGAGGACAGTTGGTGCCCTCTCGACCCCAGACCGGCGACGTGAGGAAGCGCCGGGTGGCGGTGGTGTTTCTGGGCCGTAGGGTCGTTGGCCGCAGCGTTTCACTGCCCCGAAGGGCACGCTCGGGGGAAGCAGGTGGTTCGGGGGCGGCGGGGCCCGCCGCAGCTGTGCGGCGGGCCCTTCTTCGTGCTCCGGGGCCCGGCCCGTACCCGAGGGCGCTGTGGGCGGTGGGGTGGCCCGCGCCTCAGGGCGTGCGGTCGGTCTTGCCGAGGCAGTAGGCCATTCCCGCCGCGCACGCCGCCGTGACGGCGAGTTGGCCCCAGTAGTCGTCGATGACGAATTTGTTGATGGACACGAGGACCGTCGCCCACACGAGGACGATTCCCACTTTGAGAGGCATGGTGGCGCTTTCGGTTTCAGGCGAGGGAGCTGAGGCAGCCGGTAGCCCCGGCGGCCACCACGTTGGTGGCTATCTTCTTGGCGATGTCCTTGTTGACCCGGCCCACGACGAGCGCCGCGATGCCACCGATGCCTGCCTTCACGAGGCAGTCCTTGGCCGTCTTCGACATGGGCTTGGTGGCGAGCAGCCGCTCGCACGCCTTCGGGTCCTTCTTGCCGAGGTAGCAACCCGCTGAGTTGTACTCCTGGTTGACGTCCACCGCATGGGCGGCTGCCGGGGAGACACCGGCGAAAAGGGCGGCTGCGACGAGGACAGTGGTGAGCTTGTTCATGGCCTCTGAGTTCAGGTGGGGAGCGATGGCTCGCTCCGTGGATCTGCTGCGGTGCGGGAAGTTCCCGCGACACACAGATCCTTGGCCGTAGCCGTCACGGTGCCCATCCGTCGGGAGGCTGCGAAGACCGGCCGTTCGGCTGGGATGAACCCGCCGTCGCTCTGAGGCCGGGGCCGGGGCGGGGGCCGGGTACGAGGCCGGGGACCGTGCGCCTGTGGAACGGAGGGAGGCGCAGTGCTCGCGTCGGCTGCGGTGGCCGTGGGCGCGAGACGGGCGGCGCACGCTGGACTGCTTTCCGGCAGCGGGTGCCGGGGACGCGGGATCGCGCTGGGCGGTGAGGCAGTTGAGCGGGGGAGCAGCAGCGATTACGTCTGGGGCGGTGCCGACGGCCGAAGCCCGCGCCGGTGCGTGGCGTGGCGCGGCGTCGACCGACCCGGGCCCGCACCACAGCAGTGGCCCCGGCCAGCCCGGACCCGAAGGCGGCTCTCCACGCTTCCCGGGGTTCGCTCGCGGCGCGGACCGCGCCGGCACGGCGGCCGGCCCGTCCGCGGTGGCGGCGAAGCACCGGGGCCCACACGAGCGGACTCGTACGTCATCGAGTCCGGGCCGCACACACTTCCGGGGAGCCGTGATGACGGCTCCCCGGAAGCGCGGTGGGCCAGGCCGCCCCCCCCGGGGCATCCCCCGCGTCCCCCGTGACGAAGGAGCCGTGGAGCCGGGCCCTGCTGACGATCCTCTCCAACGCGTGGGGTGGCGACAATCCGTCGAGTGGCTGTCGTCGGCCCGCCGTTCGGCGGAGGCGTCGGCCTCAGGGATACGGCTCTCGTGGAGACGTGGGCGGCGGATCAAGCCGCGGCCGGGGCCGCTTCCGTGTTGGGGGGCGTGGCGCGCAGGCAGAGGGCTCCGCCGAGGAGGCACACCAGGCCCAGGGCGCCGATGAGTTCGGGGCCGAGGGTGCCGGCGAACCGGCTGAGGGCCACGCAGAGGCCGGCGCCGAGCCCTGCCGCGGCCTCCTTCGGGAAGAGGCAACCGGCCCTGGACGCGGCCACGTCGAGGTAGCTGGCGGCGCATTCGGCGAGCGTGCACAGCAGAATCCAGACCACGGCTCCGGCGAGCGCCTCGACGTGGAACCAGCCGGGGAAGGCCAGGACCGCCATGCAGCAGCCCAGGGCCGACAGGACGGCCCGGGACCGTCCCGCCTCGGTACCCCGTCGGGTGATCCAGCCCATGACGGGACGCTGGCACACGATGATCACGACCGCGTTGAGGCTGACCAGCCAGCCGTACCAGGACGGCAGCGCACCGCCGCGGCTCAGCAGGTACTGCGGGAGGATCGCGAAGACGGCGAACAGTTTGATGCCGATCGCGACCCCGAACAGGGTCCACCCGACCTGGTGGCGCCGGACCGCGGGCGGGCTCCCGGTCCGCCGCCCGCCGGTGGACGCGGCGCCGCGCAGGGCGCGCAGCGACAGCGGACCGCACAGGGCCAGCAGCACGACCGGCGGCACCAGGAACGCCACCAGCCCCCAGGAGGGGGCCATCAGGGCGACGTAGACGCCGGCCAGGAGGCTGCCGCAGTTGAGGGCGATCTTGTTGTACGAGGCGCCCTTCGCGCTCTCCGCGGCCCCTGCCTTGAGTACGTAGCCGCCGACGCTGAGCCCGAAGCCGACCAGCAGCGCCGCCGCCAGGCGCACCGGGGAGCTCGGCACCAGCCACAGCGCGGTGCCGCCCGCCGCGGTGGCGAAGCACAGGCCGCCCGCCCCCGAACGCCCCCACCGCGTCAGCAGTGGCGAGAGGACCAGGAGGGCCCGATAGCCCAGTACCAGAACGGTGTTGGACCAGACGTCGAGGAACAGGTTCGCCCGTGCGAGGAAGGCGAACAGGCACAGCGCGGACAGGAACCGGACCACGAAGGTCAGCACGGCACGGCGGCTTCCGCGACGGCGTGCCGGTAGGGCGACCAGGCGAGCCGCCCCTCCTTCAGGACCGCCGTGGAGCCCTCGAACTCCGCTGCGCGGTGCGGGAAGTCGTCGCGGTAGTGCGAGCCGCGGGACTCCTCCCTGCGCAGCGCCGCTTCCACGATGGTCTCCGAGGCGAGCAGCAGGTTCTTCAGGTCGAGATACGTCTGCACCTGCCCGGCCGCCCGGGAGCCGGTCGCCAGGCCGATCGACCGGCTCCGTTCCTCCAGCACGCTGATGAGGCCGAGCATCGTGGTCAGGCCCCGCCCGGTGCGGATCGGGCCCGCGGTGCGGTACATGCCCTGGCGCAGGCTCTGCAGGACGCCGTCGACGGACTCGCCGCCGCCGGTCGGGGCGCGGAACGCTCCGGTGACCCGGATGTCCGTGGACGCGTGCCCGGCCCGTGTCGCGGCCGCGTCGCGTCCGGCGATCCGGCCGAACACGAGGGCCTCGGAGAGTCCGTTGCCGCCCAGCCGGTTCGCGCCGTGCACCCCGCCGGCGCTCTCGCCCGCCGCGTAGAGGCCGGGCACGGTGGTGCCCGCCCGGGGCCCGATGCGCAGCCCGCCCATGAGGAAGTGGGCGGTGGGACGGACGCTCAGGGTGTTCGCGTGCCGGGGGTCGGCGCCCGCCTGGACGAGGCGTTCGTCGAGCGCCGGGTACCGGTCGGGGATCACCTGCCGGCAGGCGCTGATGTCGAGGTGGACCGAACCGTCGTCGAAGGCCCGGCCTTCGACGAGTTCGCGGTAGATGCCGCGCGAGACCACGTCGCGGGTGGCCCGCTCGCCCCGTTCGTCGTGGCCGAGCATGAAGCGCTCGCCGTGCCGGTTGAGGAGGACCGCGCCATCGAAGCGGATCGCCTCCTCGACGAGCGAGCCGTCGAAGGTGAGCACGTCGGAGACGAGGCCGGTGGGGTGGAACTGCACGAATTCCATGTCGACGGCCTCGGCCCCGGACTCCAGGCCGAGGGCCAGCCCGTCGCACGTCTTGTCCATGGAGGCCGCCGTGGGCGCGTACATGGAGGCGCCGCCGCCGTCGGCCAGGATCACCGCGTCCCCGGGAACCTCCAGCAGTTGGAGGCTGTCGACGGCCACCGCCTCCAGCCCGCGGACCTCGCCGTAGGCGTCGAGCAGCAGCCGGGTGCCGCGCAGGCCCGAGAGGACGGTGACCCGGCCTTCGGCCACGAGGCGGGCGAGTTCCACGTCCAGCGCCCGCTGGATGTGATAGCCCAGCCGGTCCTCCAGGTAGACGCCACGGGGCGTCCCGCAACCGCCGAACGGCCGGGTCGCGAAGCCGTCCGCGGCGTCCCGCTCGAAGGCGAGCCCGATGCCCTCCAGCCAGTACACCAGCTCCCGCGACCCCTCACAGAGGACCTGGGCAAGGGCGGGATCGTTGGCGTGGGCGCCGCCCACCAGGGTGTCCCGGACGTGCGCGGCCACGCTGTCGCCTTCGGCGACGGCCGCGTTGAAGGCGTGCGTCTTCCAGGTGCAGCCGCCCACCGAAGCCCAGCGGTAGGACGTGTTCTGGTAGATCGCCTTGGTGACGAGCACGACGTCCGCGCCGCCGGACGCGGCCTCGATCGCCGCGGTGAGACCGGCGCCGCCGGCGCCGAGGACAATGACCCTGGTCATGCGGTGACCTCCGTCGACTCCTCGATCGCCCGCGTGCAGGCGAGGAGCAGCGCCCGTGTCTCCTGATGGGTCGGGGCGGCGCAGATGACGTGGCCGACGAAGTCGGCGTTGTTCTCGACGCGTGTGCTCACCGGGTCTCCGACCGCTTTGGTGAACACGACCTCGTGCAGGCCGGGGAAGCGCTCGTGGACGTCGGCGACCTGCGGCAGGGACGCGAGGAAGCCGTCCGCGCGCGGTCGCAGCATGCGGATGCCCGCGTAGCCGCGCTGCCGGGGCGGCGCCGGGAGCGCGGTCCCCGAGCGGCTGTGGTCCAGCCATGCCGTCCAGGGGTCGAAGTCGAAGGCGAGCGCCGCGAGGTCCCAGATCCGCATGCCGGCCGGCCGCAGGTTGGGCTCGACCACGGCGGTCCCCCGGTCCCCGGCCAGGAGGAACACCTCGTTGTGGAACGCGCTCCCCGCGTAGCCGCAGATCTCGGCGGCGGCGTACCCGCTGCGGCGTACGGCCCCGGCGGTGGGCGGGGCGAGCGGGGCCGGGACGACCTGCTCGATCTCGGCACGGTAGGCGCCCGTGGTGGTCGTCTTCTCCGTGAGCCAGGAGAACCCGGCCACATGGTCGACGCTGTATTCGCGTGCGCCGTCGACACACTCCTCGGCCATCACCCCGCCCGCCAGGTAGGGGCTCAGCCCGGCGAAGGCCGATCCGATGTGGGCCTCGTCCTCGACGCGCGTGCAGCCGCGGCTGTTCCCCTCGCCCTTCGGCTTGAGGAAGATCCGCCGGGGCGCCACCTCGTGCCAGAACGCCACGGCGTCGTCGGCGGTGTGGATCTCGCGGGCGCGGATGGTCCGGTGGTGCCCCGGCAGCGTGTCGTGCCGCGCCTCGCGTGCCCGGTAGAGGTGCTTGTCGGCGGCGCAGGCCGCGGCGGCGGGGTCGGCGCCGGGGAGTCCGAGACGGCTCGCGAGCAGCGCCCCGGCCGGGACCCCGTGGTCGGAGAACGGCAGCACGCCCACCAACTCCAGTGCATGGGAGCCGAGATGGGCGATGATGGAGTCGATGTTCTCCTCGGTGGCCGCGAGGTCGTTGTCCAGGCAGTGGCGGACGGTCTCCCGGTCGGTGGCCGTGATTCCGTCCTTGCACAGGACGAGTTCGGCTCCGTGGAGCTCCCTCGCGTAGGTCTCAAGTTTCTTCACGTCTGCGAGACGGGTGTTGTTGTACCCCATCACGGCAAATACCTTGGTCACGGTTTTTCGTAGTCCTCGAAGGAAGGAAAGCCGAGCCCCGGCGCAGGGAGCGGCCCTGCTCGGCCCGGCTCGACGGTGAATCTCGGGGGCGGTACGCCACCACGCCGCATGCGGAAGTCCGGTGCGCGGCGAGAGAAGTGTGGTGCTCGGGGGCCCCACACATGACCGTCATCGTCGCGCGCCCGTGACGTCCGGCGGTACCCCCCGGGTGGCGGGAACGGGCCGTCACCCGGCCACCGTCGTGGGCGCACCGGGCAGCCGTCGGTGGCCGGCCCTCACCCCGGCCGGAGGGGCAGGGAGAGGGCCACGGCGAAGCCCCCGTCGGGGGAGGGGCCGGCCGTGAGCGTGCCGCCCGACAGGGCCGCCCGTTCGCGCAGGCCGATGAAGCCGTGTCCACTGCCGGGTACCGGCGGCGCCTGCTGTGCCGGGGTCGGCGGGGGTGTGTTGTGGACCGTGGTGAGCAGGAGCGTGCCGTCGGCGCTGAGGGTGACGCTCACCGAGGCGGTCGTGCCGGGCGCGTGCTTGCGTACGTTGGTCAGGCCTTCCTGGGCGGTCCGGTACACGGTCCGCCGGTACGTGCCCGGCAGGGAGCGGGCCGTGACGGCGGGGGAGACGTGCAGGCGGGCGTCGACCCCGCTCCGGGCGACGAGCGGGGCCAGGTCGGCGATCTCCGGCGCGGGGGCCTGCGCCCGCGCGTGGGGTCCGTCGCCGCGCAGCACCAGGAGGATCGTGCGGAGTTCTTCGAGGGTGGCGACGGCCAGCTGCCGCAGCGTTTCGGCGGTCCGGCGCGTCTCGGGGTCGGCGGCGGTCACCGAGAGCGCACCCGCCTGGACGGCGATCAGCCCCGCCTTGTGGGAGACCACGTCGTGCATCTCCCGCCCGATGCGGGCCCGTTCCTCGCCGACCGCCCGCTGGGCGTGCAGGTGCCGCTCCTGCCGGCGAAGCGCCGTCAACTCGCCCAAGTGGCGGGCCAGTTCGACCCGGGCCCGGTAGTGCAGGCCCACCACGGCGGGAGCGCTGCTGATCAGTACGGCGTACGTCATGTGCTGGGCGACGTCGAGCGGACCCACCCCGGTGAGGGCGACGCCCTCCCACACCCGGCAGGGCCGCCAGCACAGCAGGTCTCCCACCGCCACGGTCGCGGTGGCCGCGAGGGTGACGCCGTGGGGAGGGCGCCGGCGGGCCAGGGCACACAGGGCGAGGGCGCTCAGGGCGAGAGCGTGGGCGGTGAGGAGCGCCGGAGTGGTGAGCACGAACGCCACCACGGGACGACGGCGACGCGACCAGAGCGCGCTCGTCGCCACCAGCACCGCCGCCTGACGCCACCAGGGCCCCCGCGCCAGCTCCGTCCAGCAGTCGGCAAGACCCACGCCCGCGAGGACGAGGTTCCCCGTCCAGCGCGACACCGTCGTGCGGGGGGCGAAGAACAGGCGGTCCCACCACGGACCGTCCCCGTGGACAGTGGTGCTCACGGGGCCGGGGCGGGTGGCGTCACGAGGCGAGCCCGGGTGGCCAGCACCGCGGCCTGGACCCGGTTGTCGACGTGCAGCTTCGTCAGCAGGGAGCTGACATGGTCCTTCACCGTCCCGACGCTCACATGGAGGCGGGCCGAGATGTCGGCGTTGGTGAGACCGTCCGCCAGCAGGATCAGAACCTCGTGCTCGCGCGGCGAGAGCATCGCCAGTACCGGGCCCGCCGGATCGGCGATGCCCTGCCGGCGCAGGCGCCGCACCATCGGCACCGACAGGCATCCGCTGCCCGTGCCCAGGGCGCGCACCGCGCTGATCAGGTCGGCCGGGCTGGTGTCCTTCAGGAGGAAACCGGCGGCGCCCAGGCGCAGCGCCTCCCCGAGGTACTCGTCGGTGTCGAACGTGGTGAGCATCGCGACCTGGGGCGGGTGCGGCAGGGCCCGCAGCTCCCGCAGCACCGCGAGCCCGTCCGCATCGGGCATCCGCACGTCCAGCAGCACCACGTCGGGCCGCTGCTCGCGGGCCACGTCGACCGCCTCGCCGCCGCGACAGGCGGCCGTCACCCGCAGGTCGGGTGCGACGGAGAGGATCTGCGCCACACCTGACCGCAGCAGTTCCTCGTCGTCCACGACCATGACCCGCAGCGCGGGGCAAGCCAGTACTGGCATTACGGCGTCCTCGTCCCACCTCGTCGTGCCGCGCGGCGCCGTGTCCGAGGGCCGCGGGGGCGTCGGCTCGCGCCCGCCGCCCTTCGGGCCGGCGACCGAGGGCATCGCTGGTGGCCCCGGGCAGTTGTCCCGTACAGCAGACCGGGGCGCGGCCGTCGCACGCCAGCGGGCTGTGCCTCGGGTGCCTCGTGGTGGGGCGGCGGTCGGACGGCCCGCCTACACTGCGGCGGTCGTCGCGCTCACGTCGTCGCGCTCATGTCGTGGTGCCGGGCGCGCGGGTGTGCTCGGGACGGCCGCCGGCCTGCTCGGGACGGCCCCCGAGCAGGTCGTGGAGGTCGCGGACGAGGCGCTCGTCGTGGTGGGGGGCGAAGCGCCGGCGGTACTCACCGGCCAGGGCGGCGGGCAGCCCGCCGGCCAGGGCCGCGGCCTGCTGGACGCTGCGCGTGGCCAAGTCGAGCTCGCCGAGGGCGAGTTGGGCGTCCACGGTGTAGAGCAGGACCCCCGCGGTGAAGGGCGAAGGGCGCGGCCCGTCCGGACCGGTCGCGGCCTCGGGGTCGGTCAGCGGTACGAGGCGGCTCAGCGCCGCGCGGGGCCGGCCCTGGTGAAGCGAGGACAGCCCCGCACACAGGGTCAGGCGCATGGCGTCGAGGTCACGGTCGGGCAGGCCGTCGGCGCTGGCCGGCCGCGTCCGGTCGGCGCTCAGGGTGCTCCCGGCCCGGTCCAGGGCCCGCAGGCCCGCCAGGATCTCTCCGGAACGGACCAGGGCCAGCGCCTCCCAGGTGTCCAGGAGCGCGGCGAGGCGCGGCGGGAGGCGGGGTGCGGCGGTCCGCGCGCCCCCGAGCACGCACAGGGCGTCCTTCGGAGCGCCCACCGCGGCATGCAGACCGGCGAGGTCGGCCAGGCACACGATGCTCTGGTGGCGTGCCCCCACGGCGGTCGCGGCGCGCAGCGCGGCCAGGCTGTAGCGCTCGGCGGTGGCGAAGTCGCCCAGGCACGTGCTGAGGCAGGCACACAGCCGGGCGGTGCGGGCGGCGAGGTAGAGCAGCCGCGCCCCGGTCCGCCGGTCGTGGCCCGCGCCGGTGAGCAGCCCCGCGACGAGCCGGTGCTCGGCGCGGGCGGCGTGGAACAGCGCGCCCGGTGTGGAAGCGGAGCCCGCCTCCTGGCGTTCCAGCGCGCGCAGGCGCACCTCGACCCAGTGCAGTGTCGCGGGCCGCACCGGGCGGCCCGCCCGCGCGGGCACCGGCCGTGGCTGCTCCAGGGCGGCCAGAGCCGCCTTGACCTGGCCCAGCAGCATGCCGCCGCTGGACGCGAGCGCGAGGGGGAAGGCGCTCTCCGGCCGGTCCGCCGCGTCGGCCGCGTCCCGTGCGGCCTCGACGGCGTACTGGGCGGACCACGGTTCCTCGTTGGGCGAGCCCGCCGCGGCGGCCTCCGTCAGCCACCCCGGCCACCCGAGCCGCACCACGTCCGCTTCGGGTACGCCGTGGATGTGGGCGATCGCGATCTGCGCGCTCGGCGACGGCACGGTCCGGCCGGACTCCCAGCGCGAGACCTTCTCCCGCCGGGCCACGATCACCCCGAACCCGAGGGCCTCATGCGTGTCCGCGACGAGCCGCGCGTACGCGGCGTGCGTGAGGCCGACGGACGTCCGAAGTGTCGCGAGAGGGTGCTGCGCCATGTGCGTACGCCAGTTTCGCCGGGGCCGCTCGGGATCTCCAACCCTTCCAGGCTAGATCCGGGCGGGGCCCTGTGCAGCCCGGTCGACTCCGGTTCTGGGTTCTCGTGTGCGCGGGGCGGGGCGGGCTGGTGGTGCTGGCCTTGTCGTTTGCGGGGGCGGGGGCGGGGGCGGGGGCGCGGCACGGCGGCCCCATGGTCCCGGCCTCGTCGTCTGCGCGGCGCGGCGGCCCAATGGTCCTGGGCTCCTCGGCGAGGCGGGGTACGGCGCGGCGGGCTGGCGGTCCTGGGCTCCTCGGGATTGGGGCGCGGCGCGGCGGGCTGGTGGTGCTGGCCTCGTCGGCGGGGAGGGGTACGGCGCGGCGGGCTGGTGGTGCTGGCCTCGTCGTCCGGCGCGGGCGAGGCTGGGGCGGTGACCCAGGACCGAGGCATCCTCGCGCGACGTGCGCTCTTCGCCGCGGGCGGGGCAGGCGTGCTGTCCCTGTGCGTGCCGCCCCTCGCCCGAGCCGCCGGTGCCGCAGGCGCCCCGCGCGGGCCGGTGGCCGGCGATGACCCGCGCCCCGCGCGGACGCGGTCCGCACCCGGTGGCACACGGGCCGTGGTGGAGCGGACGGTGGCGGGCGGTCCCATGGCCCTCGCCCTCACCTTCGACGACGGCCCCAGCCCGATCTACACCCCGCGGGTCCTGGCCGTGCTCACCCGCCACCGGGTGCGAGCGACGTTCTTCATGCTCGGTGCCAACGTCGCCAAGTACCCCGACACCGTGCGCCAGGTGGTCGACCTCGGACATGTGCTGGGCAACCACACCTGGTCCCATCCGATCCTCACCGCCCTGCCCGCGGCCGAGGTGCGGGACCAGATCGAGAGGACCAACGAGGTCATCGCCCGCGTCGGCCGGGCCGGAGCGCCGGTCCTCTTCCGCGCCCCCGGCGGTCACTTCGCCCCCGCCGCGCTCCAGGTCTGCGGAGAACTCGGGATGCGGGCGATCTCCTGGTCCGTCGACCCCGAGGACTGGTCCAACCCCGGCACCGGCACGGTCGTGAAGCGCACCCTCGGGGCCGCCCGCACCGGATCGATCATCCTCAACCACGACGGCGCCCTGAGCCTCCACGCCGTCCCCGAGCACCAAGGCCTCGGCGACCGCTCCCAGACGGTCCACGCCCTGCACACGGTCATCCCCCAACTCCTGGACGCGGGCCACCACTTCACGACCCCGGACACGCATCCCAAAGTGGTCTAGACAACAAACAAGCCCCAGGTCGTCGACCTGGGGCTAAGCAATGGAGCGAGTGACGGGAATCGAACCCGCGCTCTAAGCTTGGGAAGCTTATGTTCTACCATTAAACTACACTCGCGTGATCGTTTCCCATGGGGAAGCGGTCGCCGCTCACTCTACCCCATGCCCGGCCCTCGGTGGATTCACCGAGGGCCTTCGTGCTGTCCGGGGCCGGGATCGCCGTGTCGGGGGCGGGAGTTGGGGCGTACGGTGGAGGGCGTTCGCGCGGGTGGTGTGCCGCGTGCGCGGGCGTCCCGTTCATCCCCTAATGTGGTGTTTTCTCCGTCCACGCTTGTTGGGGAAGGGACTTGAGCGACTTGATGGACTCGTTGGAGCGCACCGTCGTCCGCTGCGCCGAAGGGCATGTCTTCACCACCGATTCGTTTCCGATGCAGCAGCTCGGCGCCGCCCGGATCGGGCCCGGCCGGCTGATCCGGTGTCCTCGGTGCGCGCGGCTGCGGCATGCCGTACCGGTGGCGGGGGAGCGGAGCTAGCCCCCCCGGGACTGGAGCGTCGGCCGCGCGGCGGCTGAGCGGCGGTGGAGTACAGGCGCGCGGGACCCGTCCGATTGGGGCGGGGCCGCGCGCCTTGCGTATCCTCGGGGCGTGCTTCTCTCAGACAAGGACATCCGGGCCGAGATCGACTCCGGGCGGGTACGGATCGATCCCTACGACGAATCCATGGTGCAGCCGTCCAGCATCGACGTGCGCCTCGACCGCTTCTTCCGGGTGTTCGAGAACCACCGCTACCCGCACATCGACCCGGCGGTCGAGCAGGCCGACCTCACCCGGCTCGTGGAGCCCGACGGGGACGAGGCGTTCATCCTGCACCCCGGTGAGTTCGTGCTCGCCTCGACGTACGAGGTGATCTCGCTCCCCGACGACCTCGCCAGCCGCCTGGAGGGCAAGAGTTCGCTCGGCCGGCTCGGGCTCGTCACGCACTCCACCGCCGGCTTCATCGACCCCGGCTTCTCCGGGCACGTCACCCTCGAACTCTCCAACGTCGCCACGCTGCCCATCAAGCTGTGGCCGGGGATGAAGATCGGGCAGCTGTGCCTGTTCCGGCTGAGTTCGTCGGCCGAGGAGCCGTACGGGTCGGAGCGGTACGGATCGCGTTACCAGGGCCAGCGCGGGCCGACCGCCTCGCGGTCCTTCCTCAATTTCCATCGGACCCAGGTGTGAGCATGAGCGACCAGAACGACGTACGCGAGAACCTCACCTACGAGAAGTTCGGCGGCGCCGTCCGCGAGCTCGCGCAGACCATCGCCGACGACGGGTACGAGCCCGACATCGTGGTCTCCATCGCGCGCGGCGGCGTCTTCGTCGCCGGCGGCCTCGCCTACGCGCTGGACTGCAAGAACATCCACCTGGTGAACGTCGAGTTCTACACCGGGGTCGGCACCACGCTCGAAATGCCGGTCATGCTCGCGCCCATGCCCAACGTCATCGACTTCTCCGGCAAGAAGGTGCTGATCACGGACGACGTGGCCGACACCGGCAAGACGCTGAAGCTCGTCCACGACTTCTGCGTCGAGCACGTCGCCGAGGTCCGCAGCGCCGTCATCTACGAGAAGTCGCACTCCCTCGTGAAGTGCGAGTACGTGTGGAAGCGCACGGACGAGTGGATCAACTTCCCGTGGAGCGTCGAGCCGCCCGTCGTGCGCCGGGAGGGCCAGGTCCTCGACGCCTGAGGCCCGCCGAGCCCAGCAGTGCCTGCGCGAAGGCCCCGCCCGGAGGAACCGGGCGGGGCCTTCGCGTTGTGCGTACCGTGGCCGCGGCCGCGGCTAGATCGTGCCCAGCTTGATGAGCGAGAGCAGCCCGATCAGCTGGATCGCGGACGCGCCGAGCGCCTTCGGCCACGGCAGGTCGTGGGACTTGCTCACCATCGAGGTGAACAGCGCGCCCGCCGCGAGCCACGTTACCCAGCCGAGGACCTGGACCAGGCCGTTGTCGCCGCCCAGGAACAGGGCGAAGAGCAGCCGCGGAGCGTCCGTCATGGCCATGATCAGCATGGAGAGGCCGATCGTCGGCTGCCACTCGCCGTCGCCGCCGAGCTGGCGGGCCATCGTGTGGGTCACCGCGCCGAGGATCAGACCGCCGGCCACGAACACGAGGCCGGTGATGAGCACCACCGGCACCGCGGTGCCGAGCGTGGTGCTGATGACGTCCTCGCGGGCCTTGTCGAAGCCGAAGATCGCGAGCATGCCGTAGAGGAACGTGACGATCAGCGCCGGGCCCCACACGGGGTGGTCCCGCATCTGCCAGAACGTCGGGCCCGGCCGCATCACGATGCCGGACAGCAGCTCCTTCCAGTGCAGCCGGGGGCCGCTCGGCGGGGCCGTGACCCCGCCGGCCCGGTAGGTCGCGCCGTCGCCGTACGCGTCGTCACCGATGCTGAACGCCTGGGTGTGGCCCGGGTTGTTGGCGTACGGGTCCTGAGCCGGGGCGTACCCCTGCGGCCCGCCCTGGCCCTGGTAGTAGGGGTCGCCGAAGTACTCCGGCTCGCCCTGCTGGGGCGGGGGCGCCTGCCGGTACTGCGGCTGCCCGTTGCCGTACTGCGGCGGCTCGCCCTGCCCGTAACCCTGCGGTCGCTGCTGTCCTTGCCCCTGCCCATGCCCGTACTGCGGCTGCTGCTGGGCGCCCGGCCACTGCTGTGCCGGCGCCTGCTGCTGCCCTTGCTGTTGCGGTTGCCGCGGGGGGCGGTTGTTGTCCCGGCCGCCGCGTCCCATCCTGAATCCAGCCACGAATCGAACGTACCTGTTCCGGCGGTACGCCAACCCGGAGCGGCCGGAACCGGGTGCCTTTGCGGCTGACCTGTGACATCCCCTAGGGGCTCCGGGGGTGTGGGGCGTTTTGGTTTAATACCGCCCGATTTACACGTCCGCGCCCGAAGCTGTAGACGACCGTTACGTTGCCTACGCATGACCCAAACATGACACTCGTAACTTTGCTGATGTCGCCGCCACAAAGCGCCACAGGCCCGACATGACAGACAAGCTTCACGCTTCTACGTTGCGAGGAAGATCACCCATGCGCGCCACCCGCCGTACCGTCCGCACCGCCGCCATAGCCACCGGAGCCATCGCCGCGCTCGCCCTCCCCGTGGGTGCCGCCTTCGCCGACTCGCCCGCCGCCCCGTCGTCCGGACCGTCCGACGACACGAGGAAGGACGAGGACGGCGGCAAGAAGGACGGCGGCAAGAAGGACGACGCCGCGCAGGACGTCCGTTCCTTCGTGAAGTCCGTCAAGCTCGCCGACGGCTCCGTCGCCAAGGTCTACAAGCTCGGCCAGAACCACTACGAGGCCGAGATCTGGGCCGACGGCGCCAGGCTCGACACCCTCGTCGCCAAGGGCGCGTCCGCCACCGGGCAGAACAACGGCCTGTACGTCGTGCTGAACCCGGACGGCACCGTCACCTCCTGGGTCGACAGCGGGAAGAAGGACGAGAAGAGGAAGGACGAGAAGAGGAAGGACGGGAAGAAGGACGAGCGGAAGCAGGACGACAAGAAGTCCGACGTCGTCTCCGCCGTGAAGATGACGATGCCCGACGGCCGGATCGCCAAGCTGATCAAGACCGGCAACGGCCCGCGCGTCGAGATCTCCATGCCGAACGGCTCGTTCCTCGGCGCGATCGACCTGAAGAACCCGTCGGCGCTCAACGACGGCTGGACGTACAAGGTCGTCAACGCCGGCAAGGGTGTCTACAAGTTCGTCGTCATCGACGGCAGGAACGGCGGAAACAGCTGGGTCTACGACTTCAGCGGCAAGCTGATCGAGAAGTACACCGTCCAGAAGGACGGCAAGAAGACGCAGCCGCACCACGACCCGAGGACCGTGGACCGGACCGCGTCCGGTGTCGTGCCCAAGGGCGGCGTCAAGGCCGGTGCCGAGGGCGTCTCCAGCGGGTCGTCCGACCCGGCCCCGATGCTCGCCGCCGGTGGCGGTCTGGCCGCCGCGGGCGCCGCCGGCCTCGGCTTCGCGATGCTGCGCCGCCGCGGCCACCAGGGCTGACCCGCCGGGACGCGGGACGCAACGGAAAGCGGCCGGTTCCGCCCTCGGGCAGAACCGGCCGCTCCCATGTGCGTACGTACGCGGGTTACTTCACCGGCTTGGGCTCCGGCTCGCTCTCGGCCGCCGCGGTGCCGGCCGGGTCGACCGGGGTCTTCACCGAGTCGAGGAGCAGCTGGGCCACGTCGACGACCTGGAGCGTCTCCTTGGCCTTGCCGTCGTTCTTCTTCCCGTTGACGGAGTCCGTCAGCATGACCAGGCAGAACGGGCAGGCGGTGGAGACGATGTCCGGGTTGAGGGAGAGGGCCTCGTCCACGCGCTCGTTGTTGATGCGCTTGCCGATCCGCTCCTCCATCCACATCCGCGCACCACCGGCGCCGCAGCAGAAGCCGCGCTCCTTGTGGCGGTGCATCTCCTGCTGGCGCAGGCCCGGGACGGCCGACATGATCTCGCGCGGGGGCGTGTAGACCTTGTTGTGGCGGCCCAGGTAGCACGGGTCGTGGTAGGTGATCAGGCCGTCCACCGGGGTGACCGGCACCAGCTTGCCCTCGTCGATGAGGTGCTGGAGCAGCTGCGTGTGGTGGATGACCTCGAACTCGCCGCCCAGCTGCGGGTATTCGTTCGCGATCGTGTTGAAGCAGTGCGGGCAGGTCGCGACGATCTTCTTCGCGGACTTCGGCTTCTTCGTCTCGGGGTCGTCGTCGTCCTCGCCGTACGCCATGTTCAGCATGGCCACGTTCTCCTGGCCCAGCTGCTGGAACAGCGGCTCGTTGCCGAGGCGGCGGGCCGAGTCACCGGTGCACTTCTCGTCGCCGCCCATGATGGCGAACGAGACGCCCGCCATGTGCAGGAGCTCCGCGAAGGCCTTGGTGGTCTTCTTCGCCCGGTCCTCCAGGGCGCCCGCGCAGCCGACCCAGTACAGGTAGTCGACCTCGGTGAGGTCTTCGATGTCCTTGCCGACGATCGGGACCTCGAAGTCGACCTCCTTGGTCCACTCCACGCGCTGCTTCTTGGCGAGCCCCCAGGGGTTGCCCTTCTTCTCCAGGTTCTTGAGCATCGTGCCCGCCTCGGACGGGAACGCGGACTCGATCATCACCTGGTAGCGGCGCATGTCGACGATGTGGTCGATGTGCTCGATGTCGACCGGGCACTGCTCGACACAGGCGCCGCAGGTGGTGCAGGACCACAGGACGTCCGGGTCGATGACGCCGTTCTCCTCGGCGGTGCCGATCAGCGGGCGCTCGGCCTCGGCGAGGGCGGCAGCGGGGACGTTCGCCAGCTGCTCCTCGGTCGCCTTCTCGTTCCCTTCCATGTCCTTGCCGCCGCCGGCCAGCAGGTACGGGGCCTTGGCGTGCGCGTGGTCGCGCAGGGACATGATCAGGAGCTTGGGCGAGAGCGGCTTGCCCGTGTTCCAGGCGGGGCACTGCGACTGGCAGCGGCCGCACTCGGTGCAGGTGGAGAAGTCGAGGATGCCCTTCCAGGAGAAGTGCTCGATCTGGGAGACGCCGTAGACGTCGTCCTCGCCCGGGTCCTCGAAGTCGACGAGCTCGCCGCCCGAGGCCATCGGCTGGAGCGCGCCGAGCGCGACGCCGCCCTCGGACTCGCGCTTGAAGAAGATGTTGGGGAAGGCCAGGAAGCGGTGCCAGGCCACGCCCATGTCGGTCTTGAGCGCGACGGTGATCATCCAGATGAAGGACGTCGCGATCTTCAGGCCGGCGAAGAAGTAGGTGAGGTTCTGGAGCGTGGAGAGGTCCATGCCGCGGAACCAGGCGACGACCGGGTACGAGACGAAGAACGAGGCCTCGTAGCCGTCGACGTGGTGCTGGGCTCCTTCGAGGGCGTGCAGCGTGAAGATGCAGATGCCGACGATGAGGATGACGGCCTCGACGAAGTACGCCTGGCCGGTGTTGGAGCCCGCGAACCGGGACTTGCGGCCCGGACGGCCCGGCCGGTTCAGCTGCCGGATGACGATCAGGGTGAGGATGCCGAGCGTCGTCATGGTGCCGAGGAACTCGACGAACATGTTGTACGGCGGCCAGTCGCCGATGACCGGCAGGATCCAGTCGGCCTTGAAGAGCTGGCCGATGGCGTTGACGATCGTCAGGAGCAGCGAGAAGAAGCCCACGGCCACGAACCAGTGCGCGAAGCCGACGATGCCCCACTTGTTCATGCGCGTATGGCCGAGGAACTCCTTGACCACGGTGATCGTGCGCTGCGTGGGATCGTTCGTGCGGGTGCCGGCCGGGACGTTCTGGCCGAGCCGCACGAAGCGGTAGATCTGCACGACGGCACGGCCGAACAGCGCTACGCCGACCGCGATTAGGACCAGCGACACGATGATCGCGGCGAGTTGCATGAGGGGGCTCCTCGGGCCTGCGAGGTGGGTTTCGGGGGACGGGCTCGTACGGGACTACCGGGATTACTAAGCAGTAACTTACCCAGTCCACCTGAGCGTACCCACTTCTGACGCCGCACTGTAGCCGCGCAGGCGGTGATCTGTGTCGCTCAGCGTGCCCTTGGTCGCTGCCGGATATCCATCGTGTTATTCACCACATATGGGGACATAACAAACTAACTTGTTGTCGGCCACGACGATCGAACCGAATGGGCGTCCCCATGCCAGCTCCCGCCACGTACCTCGTCACCGGTGGTGCCGGATTCATCGGCTCGCACCTCGCCGATGCGCTGCTCGGCCAGGGCCACACCGTGGCCGTCCTCGACGACCTCTCCACCGGCGCCCGCGCCAACCTCGCGCCCGCCTGGTCCCACCCCCGGCTCCGCTTCGTACGGGGCTCGGTCCTCGACGAGCGCCTCGTCGACGAACTCACCTCGCGCTGCGACGCCGTGGTCCACCTGGCGCCGGTGACGGGCGCCGTCGGCGCGGCGGCCCTGCGGCACGGCCGCCCGCTCCTGATCACGGCGGCCGACGGGCGGGGCGAGGCCGCCGCGGGCGCCGTCGTCGTACGGCACGGCGACACGGTCGGGCCGCGCCAGTCGCCCGTGCACGCCACCCTCCTGACCCGGCTCGTGCGCCGGGCGGTGGCGGGCGAACCGCTCGCCGTGCACGGCGACGGCACCCGCGCCTGCCGCTTCCTCGACGTCGCCGACGCGGTCGACGCGCTGCTCGCGCTGCTCGCCCACCCGGGCGCCGCGGGCGGCGAGTTCGACATCGCGGGCACCGAGGAGACGACCGTCATGGCCCTGGCCGAACGCGTCCTGGCGCGCAGCGGCGGCGCCTCCGTCATCAGCCATCTCCCGTACGTCGTCGATCGCGTACCGCACGACAGCCGGTCCCGGCCGGCGGTCCGGCCGCTGGACACCGCGCCGCTCCGCGCGCTCACCGGCTGGCGGCAGGCCCGCGGCCTCGACGACATCCTGGACGCGGCGATCGCGCGGGCCCGCAGCGAGGCGCCCGTCGTGCTGCCGGAACTCCGAGCGCCCGCCGCGTCGCCGGCCGCGCAGCACCGCGGCTGAGGGGACGGGCCGACATGCTGCACGGGCTCGCGGCCGCCACGGCGGCCCTCGTACTGACCGCACTGCTCGCGGCCCTGGTCCGCCATCTGATGCTGAGGTTCGGCCGCAAGGGCGCCGACACCGTGCCGCACCTCGGCGGCATCGCGGTCGCGCTCGCCACGCTCGGGGTGGCCTGCTCGGGACCGGTGCTCGGCATCGCGGAGCTGGGCGACGGCGTGGCGCCCCTGCTCGCCGCGGCCGGCGCGGTCGCCCTGCTCGGCCTCGTCGGCGACCTGCGCCCGCTCGGCGTCCGGGTCAGGCTCGTGGCACAGGCCGCGGCCGCGACCGCCGTGGTCACCCTCGCCGGGCTCCCGCCGGGCGCCGGCGCGCTCGCCGTGCTGTGGATCGTCTTCGTCACCAACGCCTTCCAGCTCCTGGACACCTCCGACGGGGCGATGGGCGCGGTCGCCGCCGTCACCGCGCTCGGCCTCGCGGTGTGCGCGATCGCCGAGGGGCACCCGGGGCACGGGCTCCTCCTGAGCGTGCTCGCCGCCGCCCTCACCGGCTTCCTGCTGCACAACTGGCATCCGGCCCGCATCCATCTCGGCGACTGCGGAGCCCTGTTCACCGGGTTCCTGCTCGCCTCGTCCGCGGTCGCCGTGCACACCGGGGCGCCCGGCGGGCAGACCACCGCCGAACTCTTCGCGCTCACCGCCGTCGTGCTCACCGACACCCTGCTCGTCCTGATCTCCCGCCACCGCGCGGGCCGCCCGCTGCTGCGCGGCGGCGGCGACCACATCGCGCACCGGCTCCGCAAGCTCGGCCTCACCACCCAGGGCTCGGCCGTCGTGCTCGGCGTCGCCTCCCTCTTCTGCACCCTCTTCGCGCTCCAGATCCACGACGGGCGCGTCGTCCCGCTCGCGGTCCTCGCGCCGGCGCTCCTGGTGCCCGCGGCGATCGTGCTGCTCCTGCGGGTGCCGGTGTACGGGCCCGCGTCGCGCCGGCGCCCCCCGCGCGCCCGGACCCCGGCCGACCCGACCGCCTCGGTCGACCTCGCGGGCGGCCGGGGATGAACCCCTCTCCCCTCTGCCCGGCCCTCTCGCCACCGACGACGGACCCCTCCCACCAGGGACTCCACCAGGGAGCAGTACAGACGTGATGACGACCCTTCCGCGCCGCCTGCACCGCACGGTGCGCCGCCTCGGCATCGACGTGGTCCGCCACCGCCCCGCCGGGCACGACCTGGTGCGGCTGCTGCGCCGGTACGAGATCGACCTCGTCCTCGACGTGGGCGCGCACCGGGGCGACTTCGGCGCGCTGCTGCGCGAGGCCGGCTACCGGGGCCGCATCGTCTCCTTCGAGCCGCTGCGCGAGCCCCGCGCCGAGCTGCGCCACCGCGCCGGGCCCGACGACGGCTGGAGCGTCCTGCCGTACGCGCTGGGCGACCGCACCGGGACCGCCACCCTCAACATCTCCGGCGACTCGGGCCCCGCCAGTTCCTTCCTGCCGATGCTGCCCCGCCACCGCGCGGCGGCCCCGCGGGCCGCGTACACGGGCGACGTCATCGTGGAGACCCGGCGCCTGGACGAGGTGTGGAAGCAGGTCACCGCGCCGGGCGAGCGGATCTTCCTCGCGCTGGACGTGCAGGGGTACGAGGCCCAAGTCCTGGACGGGGCGGGGGAGTTCGCGGACGAGATCTGCGGGGTGCGGATCGGGGCGCCGCTGGTGCCGCTCTTCGAGGGCGGCCGGCTCTTCGACGACCTGCTGGCGCTCGCCCGTGAGCGGTTCGGCCTGACCCTCATGTCGCTGGCGCCGGGCCTCACCGACCCGCGCGACGGACGACTGCTCCAGTGCGGCCTGGTGCTGCTGCGCGAGGACGCGCCGGCCCCGGGGGAGCAGGTGCCCGCGCAGGTCCCGGCGGTGGTGTGAGAGCGTCGGAAGACGCCTTCTGAGGCGTTGCATGGGCAGGTTTCGCGACCTCGCCGGGAGCCTTCGAAACCCCTCTGACCTGTGGCGATGTCCTCGATTGCGGATAAGCGCAGGATAAAACTTGAGCGTGCCAGACTCAGCTCTGTTGACGCGATGCGAGCCGTCATGCATCCTTGAGCCAGTTCCACTCAAGTCAGTCATCTGGAGGAATTGAAATGGCACGTGCGGTCGGCATCGACCTGGGCACGACGAACTCCGTCGTCAGCGTTCTTGAAGGCGGCGAGCCCACCGTCATCACCAACGCAGAGGGCGCCAGGACCACGCCGTCCGTCGTCGCCTTCGCGAAGAACGGCGAGGTTCTGGTCGGCGAGGTCGCCAAGCGCCAGGCGGTCACCAACGTCGACAGGACCATCCGGTCGGTCAAGCGCCACATGGGCACCGACTGGAAGATCGAGCTCGACGGCAAGAGCTTCAACCCGCAGCAGATGAGCGCCTTCATCCTGCAGAAGCTCAAGCGCGACGCGGAGGCCTACCTCGGCGAGAAGGTCACCGACGCGGTCATCACCGTGCCGGCGTACTTCAACGACTCCGAGCGCCAGGCCACCAAGGAGGCCGGCGAGATCGCGGGCCTCAACGTCCTGCGCATCGTCAACGAGCCGACGGCCGCCGCCCTGGCGTACGGCCTCGACAAGGACGACCAGACGATCCTCGTCTTCGACCTCGGTGGCGGCACCTTCGACGTGTCCCTCCTGGAGATCGGCGACGGCGTCGTCGAGGTGAAGGCCACCAACGGTGACAACCACCTCGGTGGTGACGACTGGGACCAGCGCGTCGTCGACTACCTGGTGAAGCAGTTCCAGTCCGGCCACGGCGTGGACCTGTCCAAGGACAAGATGGCCCTCCAGCGCCTCCGCGAGGCCGCCGAGAAGGCCAAGATCGAGCTGTCCTCGTCCACCGAGACCTCGATCAACCTGCCCTACATCACGGCCTCCGCCGAGGGCCCGCTGCACCTGGACGAGAAGCTCACGCGCGCCCAGTTCCAGCAGCTCACGTCCGACCTCCTGGAGCGCTGCAAGACGCCGTTCCACAATGTCATCAAGGACGCGGGCATCAACCTCTCCGAGATCGACCACGTCGTTCTCGTCGGCGGTTCCACCCGTATGCCGGCCGTCGCCGAGCTCGTCAAGGAGCTGACCGGCGGCAACGAGGCCAACAAGGGCGTCAACCCGGACGAGGTCGTCGCCATCGGCGCCGCCCTCCAGGCCGGTGTCCTCAAGGGCGAGGTCAAGGACGTCCTGCTCCTCGACGTCACCCCGCTCTCCCTCGGCATCGAGACCAAGGGAGGGATCATGACCAAGCTCATCGAGCGCAACACCACGATCCCGACCAAGCGGTCCGAGATCTTCACGACGGCCGAGGACAACCAGCCGTCCGTCCAGATCCAGGTCTACCAGGGCGAGCGCGAGATCGCGGCGTACAACAAGAAGCTCGGGATGTTCGAGCTGACCGGTCTGCCGCCGGCCCCGCGCGGTGTCCCGCAGATCGAGGTCGCCTTCGACATCGACGCCAACGGCATCATGCACGTGACCGCGAAGGACCTGGGCACGGGCAAGGAGCAGAAGATGACCGTCACCGGCGGCTCCTCGCTGCCGAAGGACGAGGTCAACCGCATGCGTGAGGAGGCCGAGCAGTACGCGGAGGAGGACCACCGCCGCCGCGAGGCCGCCGAGAGCCGCAACCAGGGCGAGCAGCTCGTCTACCAGACCGAGAAGTTCCTCAAGGACAACGAGGACAAGGTCCCGGGCGAGGTCAAGACCGAGGTCGAGGCGGCCGTCGCCGAGCTGAAGGAGAAGCTCAAGGGCGAGGACTCCGCGGAGATCCGCACCGCCACCGAGAAGGTCGCCGCCGTCTCGCAGAAGCTGGGCCAGGCCATGTACGCCGACGCCCAGGCCGCTCAGGGCGCCGCCGGCGCCGGTGAGGGTGCCGAGCAGGCGCACCCGGCCGGTGACGACGACGTGGTCGACGCCGAGATCGTCGACGACGAGAAGCCGAAGGGTGGCGCCGCCTGATGACGGAGGAGACCCCGGACTTCGAGGAGAAGCCCGACGTCCCCTCCGGCGCTCAGGAAGACGCCGAGCCGAAGGCCGCCGACTCCTCCGACGAGGAGAAGGCGGCCCCGGCCGGGGACGCAGCCAAGGACATCGCTCTGCAGGCCCAGCTGGACCAGGCCCAGACGGCGCTCACCGAGCGCACCACGGACCTCCAGCGCCTCCAGGCCGAGTATCAGAACTACCGCCGCCGGGTGGAGCGGGACCGCGTCACGGTCAAGGAGATCGCCGTTGCCGGCCTCCTGACCGAGCTGCTGCCCACGCTCGACGACATCGGCCGGGCCCGTGAACACGGCGAGCTGACCGGTGGCTTCAAGTCGGTGGCCGAGTCCCTGGAGACGGTCGCCGCGAAGATGGGCCTGCAGCAGTTCGGCAAGGAGGGCGAGCCCTTCGACCCGATGGTCCACGAGGCCCTGATGCACAGCTACGCGCCGGACGTCACCGAGACGACCTGCGTGGCGATCCTGCAGCCCGGGTACCGGATCGGCGAGCGTACGATCCGCCCCGCGCGGGTCGCGGTGGCCGAGCCCCAGCCGGGTGCGGCCGCCAAGGAAGACCAGTCGAGCGACGAGGAGAGCGGTGGCCCCGACAAGGGCTGACGCAGCGGTCATTGAAGAAGTGATCGTCCGGAAGGAGGGACGTCGATGAACACGAAGGACTTCGTCGAGAAGGACTACTACAAGGTTCTCGGCGTCCCCAAGGACGCCACGGACGCGGAGATCAAGAAGGCGTACCGCAAGCTCGCGCGCGAGAACCACCCCGACGCCAACAAGGGCGACACCAAGGCGGAGGAGCGCTTCAAGGAGATCTCCGAGGCCAACGACATCCTCGGCGACCCCAAGAAGCGCAAGGAGTACGACGAGGCGCGCGCCCTGTTCGGCAACGGAGGCTTCCGGGCCGGGCCGGGCGCGGGCGGCGGCAGCTTCAACTTCGACCTGGGCGACCTGTTCGGCGGGCAGCAGCCCGGCGGCCAGGGCGCCGGGGCCGGCGGCTTCGGCGGCGGGCTCGGCGACGTGTTCGGCGGGCTGTTCAACCGGGGCGGCGCGGGCACGGGTCAGCGCACCCAGCCGCGCCGGGGCCAGGACCTGGAGTCCGAGGTGACGCTCAGCTTCACCGAGGCGGTCGACGGCGCCACCGTGCCGATCCGGCTCTCCAGCCAGGCTCCCTGCAAGGCCTGTTCGGGCACCGGCGACAAGAACGGCACGCCCCGCGTGTGCCCGACCTGCGTCGGCACCGGCCAGGTGTCGCGCGGCTCCGGCGGCGGTTTCTCGCTGACCGACCCGTGCGTCGACTGCAAGGGCCGCGGCCTGATCGCCGAGAACCCGTGCGACGTCTGCAAGGGCAGCGGCCGGGCGCGCTCCTCGCGCACCATGCAGGTCCGCATTCCGGCCGGCGTCAGCAACAACCAGCGCATCCGCCTGCGCGGCAAGGGCGCGCCGGGTGAACGCGGCGGCCCCGCGGGCGACCTGTACGTCGTGGTGCACGTCGACGCCCACCCGGTGTTCGGCCGCAAGGACGACAACCTCACGGTCACGGTGCCGGTCACCTTCACGGAGGCGGCTCTGGGCGCCGAGGTCAAGGTGCCCACGCTCAGCGGCCCTCCGGTCACCCTGAAACTGCCCGCGGGCACCCCCAACGGCCGTACGATGCGGGCCCGCGGAAAGGGCGCGGTCCGCAAGGACGGCACCCGGGGCGACCTGCTCGTCACGGTCGAGGTGATGGTGCCGAAGGAGCTGGACGACAAGGCCCGCGAGGCCTTGGAGACCTTCCGCGACGCCACCGCGGGCCAGGACCCGCGGGCCGACCTGTTCCAGGCCGTGAAGGGAGCATGAGATGGACCCCCGCCAGCGCCGGCAGCCCCCCTTGGGCGGCCGGGCCTACGAGTTGAACGACGAGACGCCGGTGTACGTCATCTCGGTGGCGGCCCAGCTCTCCGGTCTGCACCCGCAGACCCTGCGCCAGTACGACCGCCTCGGCCTGGTCTCGCCCGACCGCACGGCCGGGCGCGGCCGGCGCTACTCGGCCCGCGACATCGAACTGCTGCGTACGGTGCAGGAGTTGTCGCAGACCGAGGGCATCAACCTGGCCGGCATCAAGCGCATCATCGAGCTGGAGAACCAGGTCGCGGCGCTCCAGGCCCGGGTCGCCGAGCTGGCCGGCGTCGTCGAGGGCGCGGCCGTCGCGATGCAGCAGCGCGAGGCCCAGGTGCACGCCTCCTACCGGCGGGACCTGGTCCCGTACCAGGACGTGCAGCAGGCCGGCGCGCTGGTCGTGTGGCGGCCCAAGAGGGCGTCGGAGTAACCCGGTTCGGGGTCCGGCTCCCCGCGGCGTTTCCCAGGCCCGTCGTCCCGTTCCGGGGCGGCGGGCCTCTCGCGTGCCGTGCCGACGTGAACCGGCACCCCGATGGGGATAGGGTCGTCGGGCTCGAACGCAGGGAGGCGGGACGGAGCATGTCTGGGCAGGAGGCGCATCCGCATGGCGCGGACCGGCTGTGCGCGGCCGGGGAACGGGCGTACGCGGACGCGCTGCGCGCCGGACGCATCGCGCGCGCGGAGGCGACCGACGCCCCCTGCCTGATCGACCTGGGGCTGCTCCACCCCGATCCGGCCGACCCGGCGTGGCTGCTTCCGACCTCCCCGCAGGTGGTGATGGCGCGGCTGCTGCGCGGCATCCACGAGGACATCGCGGCGAGCCAGGCCCGCACGGGCTCGGCGGCGGCCGCCTTCGAGCGGTTCGCCGCGCTCGGCGCCCCGGTGCCGGCCGGCGGCGAGGCCATCCGCGTCCTCGACGGCATCCCCCGCATCAACGCGGCCATCGACGACGCGATAGCGGCCTGCACCACCGAGTCGCTCACCATCCAGCCCCGCGGCATCCGGCCCGAGCACATCCTGTCGCAGGCGCTGCCCCGGGCCGTCGACATGCTGGACCGCGGGGTGCGCATCCGCACCATGTACACGCACGTCGCGCGCTACGGCACCGGACTCGCGGACTACCTGCACCAGTTGGAGGGGCGGGCCGTGGAGGTGCGCACCCTGGACGAGGTCACCGAGCGCCTGCTGCTCTTCGACCGTACGGTGGCGATCATCCCGGCCGCCGCGGACGACTCCAGCGCCCTGGAGCTGCGCCATCCGGCGCTGGTGGAGTACCTGGCCACCGTCTTCGAGCGGCTGTGGCGGCTCGCGGTGCCGCTCGCCGACGCGGTGCCCGTGGCCACCGACATCGCGGGCGTCACCCACCGCGAGCGGGTCATCGCGGCGCTCCTCGCGGAGGGCCACCAGGACGCGGTGATAGCGCAGCGCCTCGGCATCAGCGTGCGGACCTGCCGCCACCACATCAGCCGGCTCGCGGAGGCGCTGGGGTCGAGCAGCCGCACACAACTGGGCGTACGCATAGCCCAGTCGGGGCTCGATGCGCATCCCCGCTGAGCCGAAGCGATCGAAGTGGTACGCGCGAGTCGGGCATGTCGGGCTTTAATCCGGCTCCAGTTGATGCAGTGCAGCAACATGATGGTGGTGGTGCGGCGGCCCGCGATGCATCGTGGTGGCGGTATGAGCAGCTCAACTCGACGGGACACGGGGCCGGCAGGCGGCGGGACGGACGCCGTGGCTGCGGCCCTGTTCGTGCGCGGCCCCCGGTGCGGCCCCGCGCACGTCGGCGCGCCCAGGTGACGGCTTCAGGCGTCCTGCTCCAGGATGCCCGACTGGGCTATCAGGAAGCCGAGTTGGGCCCGGCTCCCGCTGCCGAGCGACGCGGCGAGCTTGGCGATGTGGGCGCGGCAGGTGCGGACGTTCATCCCCAGGCGGCGGGCGATGGCCTCGTCCACGTGGCCCTCGACCAGGAGCTTGGCGATGGAGCGCTGGACGCCGGTGATGCCGGCCGTCTCCAGGTGGTAGGGGACCTCGTCGTCCCAGGGCACGGCGTACTGCCAGAACTGCTCGAAGACGCCCACCAGGTACTGCACGAGCCCCTCGTGGCGCAGTTCGAGGGCGACCTGGCGGTCGCTGCGGGCGGGTATGAAGGCGATCTTGCGGTCCATGATGATGAGCCGGTCGATGATCTCTTCGAGGGTGCGCACTTCGAGGCCGTACGGCGCGATCCGCTCCACGTAGCCGATGGTGGCCGAGTGGTGGCGTGCGGTGTGCTGGTAGAGGGTACGCATCTCGACGCCGCGGGCGACCAGCGGTTCGACGCGGCGCAGCCCCGCCTCGAAGCTCTCGGGCCTGCGTCCGCTGCCGGGCTGGATGACGAGCAGCTCGTCGGTGCACTCCTCGATGACGCGGTCGAGGGTCGCGTTGATCAGTTCCAGGCCTTCGAGGACCGTGATCGCGTGGGTGCCCGTCAGGGGCGGCGTCGCGATCGACATGAATGGCTCGAAGGTGTTGGCGAGGGCGACCGACAGCTTCCTGCGCTCCTGGATCTCGCGTTCGAGCGGCTGGGTCAGCAGGTTGAGCACCACGGTGGGTGGAACCGGCCGCAGCAGCCCGGCGTCGTCAGGGTCGGGGCGCAGCAGGGTGAGGTCGACCAGGCACGGTGCCGCGTCGGCTTCTGAGCGGGTAATCCCGCCCGTACGCAGGGCGAGCGAGTACAGGGCCGTCCCTGTCTCGCACAGATCGACCGGGCCGTGATCGTGTCCAACATGCCCCTTTTTCAACCTAGTTGCACCCCCCTCATCCTTTTGAATTACAGGAACATGATGCCTGGCTGCGCTGGTGCAAGTGGTCGGAGTGGGCCATCGTCGTATCCGCGGGGGGAGGTAATGATCAAAAGAGGTGGAGATCGGCCATGAGCAGGATGGTTCGAGCACTAAGCACGACAGCCGTTGTGGCGGCTGCTCTCTGCGCTCTCTCGGCGCCTGGGGACATTACTTGGGAGTCCCACCCCGCGAAGGCGGATGTCGCAACTGCAATGGACATCACCTGGGAGATCGCGCCCAAGGTCGCCTCGATATCGAGCGACCCGACCTGGGAGGTCGCGCCCAAGGCGGCGCCCGGCGACATCACCTGGGAGGTCGCACCCAAGGGCGCGGCGCCCGGTGACATCACGTGGGAGGACGCTCCCGCAGGTGCTGTCGCATGAGCTTCCCGCCCGACGACCGCACCTTCCGTCGCGAAATGGCCACGGCCTACCGCTCTGGGTGGCACTTCATCGACCTCGCCACAGCAGTCCCGTTCCGTGGCGATTCGTTGATGGTCACCCTGCTCGGTGAGCCGATCCTGATCGCCCGTGAGGACGACGAGGACGTCCGCGCCTACCGGTGCCTGCGCCGTCCGCGCGGGGCGCCGCAGCCCATCCGCTGCGTCGTCCGGTACGGCATGGTCTTCGTCAATCTCGACCAACGCGACCACCAGCTTTTCGAGTCGGAAGCTCAACCCGATTCATCCACCGCCACCCCCCGCAGTGCCTGACGCGATCCCCCGTCGTTACACATCGCGCAGGCGCTTCCCCCACACAGCGGCGCCATCGTGGACCTGAACACGGTGGCGCCGCTGTGCTGCCCGGACGCGGTCGCCGGGGCCGCTCAGGCGTTGCCCATCGCCCTGGTCAGCCGGATCTCGATCAACACCCGGCCCGGGTTCACCCGCGGGGTGCGCTGATACCGCTCCGTGTACCGCGCCTCCGCGTCCGCGATCAGCTCCGGCTCCGTGCGGACCACCGCGCGGCCCTCCAGCGTCGCCCAGCGCCTGCCCTCCAGCTGGCACAGCGCCACCCGTGCGCCGAGGGGATCGGCCGCCGCCTCCGCCAGGACGTTCGCGGCCTTGCGGCTGCTCCCGCTCGTGATGACGCGGGCCAGTCCCGCCTCCGGGTCGTACGTCGCCCCCACCGGCACCACGTGCGGCGAGCCGTCCGGCCGGTGCGTGGTCAACGTGCAGATGTGGCGCTCGCGCCAGAAGCTGAGATAGCCCTCGCCGGGCATGCGTACATCAGTGGCCATGGCCAAGGAACCTAGCCCCCGGGAGCCCGTCTTTCTCACCTTGAGCGGAATGGGCTCAACTTTGTGTACGTTGGAAGGGTCATGGGTGGCGCACGTCGTGCCCGCCACGATCCGACGTACGACGAGGAGGAGCGAACGCACGTGGACGCCGAGCTGACCAACAAGAGCCGGGACGCGATCAACGCAGCGAGCAGCCGGGCCGTAGCCGGGGGCCACCCGGATCTGACCCCGGCGCATCTGCTGGTCGCGCTCCTGGAAGCCCAGGACAACGAGAACATCACCGACCTGCTGGCCGCGGTCGACGCCGACCAGGCCGCCGTGCGCTCGGGCGCCGAGCGGATCCTCGCGGCGCTGCCCAGCGTGGCCGGCTCCACCGTCGCGCCGCCCCAGCCCAACCGCGACCTGCTCGCCGTCATCGCGGACGCCGCGCAGCGCGCCAAGGAGCTGGGCGACGAGTACCTCTCCACCGAGCACCTGCTGATCGCCCTCGCCGCCAAGGGCGGACAGAGCGGTGAGATCCTCTCCCAGCAGGGGGCGAGCGCGAAGAAGCTCCTTGAGGCGTTCGAGACGAGCAGGGGAGGGCGCCGGGTGACCACACCCGACCCGGAGGGTCAGTACAAGGCGCTGGAGAAGTTCGGTACGGACTTCACGGCCGCCGCGCGCGAGGGCAAGCTCGACCCGGTCATCGGCCGGGACCAGGAGATCCGCAGGGTCGTCCAGGTGCTGTCGCGGCGCACCAAGAACAACCCGGTGCTCATCGGCGAGCCCGGCGTCGGCAAGACCGCCGTCGTCGAGGGCCTCGCCCAGCGCATCGTGAAGGGCGACGTGCCGGAGTCGCTGAAGAACAAGAAGCTGGTCTCGCTCGACCTGGGCGCGATGGTCGCGGGTGCGAAGTACCGCGGTGAATTCGAGGAGCGCCTCAAGACCGTCCTGTCCGAGATCAAGGAGAGCGACGGACAGATCATCACGTTCATTGACGAACTGCACACCGTCGTCGGGGCCGGCGCGGGTGGCGATTCGGCCATGGACGCCGGCAACATGCTGAAGCCGATGCTGGCCCGCGGCGAGCTGCGGATGGTCGGCGCGACCACGCTCGACGAGTACCGCGAGCGGATCGAGAAGGACCCGGCCCTGGAGCGCCGCTTCCAGCAGGTTCTGGTCGCCGAGCCGTCCGTCGAGGACACCATCGCGATCCTGCGCGGCCTGAAGGGGCGGTACGAGGCGCACCACAAGGTGCAGATCGCGGACGGCGCCCTGGTGGCCGCCGCCACCCTCTCCGACCGGTACATCACCTCCCGCTTCCTGCCCGACAAGGCCATCGACCTCGTCGACGAGGCCGCGTCCCGGCTCCGTATGGAGATCGACTCCTCGCCCGTCGAGATCGACGAGCTCCAGCGCTCCGTCGACCGGCTGCGCATGGAGGAGCTGGCGCTCAAGAACGAGACCGACGCCGGCTCGATCCAGCGCCTCGACAAGCTCCGCAAGGACCTCGCCGACAAGGAGGAGGAGCTGCGCGGCCTCAACGCCCGCTGGGAGAAGGAGAAGCAGGGTCTCAACCGGGTCGGTGAGCTGAAGGAGAAGCTCGACGACCTGCGCGGCCAGGCCGAACGCGCCCAGCGCGACGGCGACTTCGACACCGCCTCCAAGCTCCTCTACGGCGAAATCCCGGGCCTGGAGCGGGAGTTGGAGGAGGCCGCCGAGGAGGAGGCCGAGCAGGAGAAGTCCAAGGACGCCAAGGACACCATGGTCAAGGAGGAGGTCGGACCCGACGACATCGCGGACGTCGTCGGCGCCTGGACCGGCATCCCCGCCGGCCGCCTCCTCGAAGGCGAGACGCAGAAGCTGCTCCGCATGGAGGGCGAGCTGGGCAGGCGCCTCATCGGGCAGACCCAGGCCGTCGAGGCGGTCTCCGACGCGGTGCGCCGCACCCGGGCCGGCATCGCCGACCCCGACCGGCCCACCGGATCGTTCCTCTTCCTCGGCCCCACCGGCGTCGGCAAGACCGAGCTCGCCAAGGCGCTCGCCGACTTCCTCTTCGACGACGAGCGGGCCATGGTCCGCATCGACATGTCGGAGTACAGCGAGAAGCACAGCGTGGCCCGTCTGGTCGGCGCTCCGCCCGGCTACGTCGGCTACGAGGAGGGCGGCCAGCTCACCGAGGCCGTCCGCCGCCGCCCGTACTCCGTGGTGCTCCTGGACGAGGTGGAGAAGGCCCACCCCGAGGTCTTCGACATCCTGCTCCAGGTCCTCGACGACGGGCGCCTCACCGACGGCCAGGGCCGCACCGTCGACTTCCGCAACACCATCCTCATCCTCACCTCCAACCTGGGCAGCCAGTACCTGGTGGAGCCCTCGACCAGCGCCGAGGTGAAGAAGCAGCAGGTCCTGGACGTGGTGCGGGCGTCCTTCAAGCCCGAGTTCCTCAACCGCCTCGACGACCTGGTGGTCTTCTCCGCCCTCACCAAGGACGAGCTGTCCCACATCGCGGGGCTCCAGATCGACCGCCTGGCCAAGCGCCTCGCCGACCGGCGCCTCACCCTGGAGGTCACCCCGGCCGCCCTGGAGTGGCTCGCCGACGAGGGCAACGACCCGGCGTACGGAGCGCGCCCGCTGCGCCGTCTGATCCAGACCGCCATCGGCGACCGGCTCGCCAAGGAGATCCTGGCGGGCGAGATCAAGGACGGCGACACGGTACGGGTGGACCGGGCCGGGGACGGGCTCGTCATCGGGGCCGCGGCGCACTAGGCCGCGCGCCCGCCCCCGGGCACATCCGGCCACCCGGGACTGATTGAGTCAGCCCGCAGCGGATACCCGGGGGCGGGGCTTGCCAGTCCTGCCCCGGCATGGGGGAGGATGACCGGAACCGTACGAAGGAAGATTCACGATGACCATCGACCCGTCCTCGATTCCGAATTTCGGGGCTCAGCCCGGCCCGCAGCCCGGCGGCGCGCCGGCCGGCCCCATCGTTCCCGACCAGGACCTGGTGAAGCAGCTCCTGGACCAGATGGAGCTCAAGTACGTCGTGGACGACGAGGGTGACCTCGCCGCGCCGTGGGAGGATTTCCGTACGTACTTCATGTTCCGCGGCGAGGACGACCAGCAGGTCTTCTCGGTGCGGACGTTCTACGACCGGCCGCACAGCATCGACGACAAGGTCCAGATCCTGGAGTCGATCGACGACTGGAACCGCCGCACCCTGTGGCCCAAGGTCTACACGCACACCCACGACGACGGCACCGTCCGCCTCATCGGCGAGGCGCAGATGCTGATCGGCACCGGCGTCGCCCTG
The DNA here is from genome assembly GCF_026343295.1 of Streptomyces sp. NBC_00083. Taxonomy (GTDB): domain Bacteria; phylum Actinomycetota; class Actinomycetes; order Streptomycetales; family Streptomycetaceae; genus Streptomyces. The sequence continues at coordinate 115,767 of NZ_JAPELY010000005.1, read as the reverse complement.
GAGCACTTCGTGTCCTCCACCGTGAGCTGGGTGCGCGCCTCGATCGAGTTCGACAAGTGGCTCCTGGAGCAGCTCGGCCTGGAGAAGGACGTCGACGGCGAAGAGGGCGACGAGCCCGGCGCCGCCGACTCCGAGTGACTCCGCTTCCGAGCGGCGCTCACAGCGCCATCCTGGCCAGCGTCAGCAGATAGGCGCCGTAGCCGAACGACAGCCCGGCCAGGGCGACGGTCACCGCGACCGCGGCCCTGGGCCGGGCTTTCGTCAGCGCCAGGGCGACCGGCACGAGCAGCGGGAACGCGGGGAGCAGGAAGCGCGGCTTGGACTCGAAGTAGCCCGCCCCGCCGACCGCGATCAGGACCAGGACCGCCGCGTACACCGCGAGCGGCAGCGCCGGCCGGTCCAGGACGAACAGCGCGAAGAGCACCACCATCACACCGGTGATCAGCGCGGCCATCGGGAACCCCAGGTCGTACGGGACCAGCGCGAGCCGCTTGACGAAGGCCAGCGAGCCCGCGCCGAAGTCGAACCGGGAGGTCCAGCCGGCCTGCACCGCGAAGTAGCCGCCGAACGGATCGCCCTCGCGCACCCCCACCCACAGCACATAGCCGCACCAGCCGAGCGGCGCGAGCAGCGCCCCCGCCCACGGCCGCCACGAGCGCCGCCCGCCGCGCCACAGCTCGTACCCGGCCGCCGCCACGACGGCCGCGGCGACCGCGACCGCGTTGGGCCGCGACAGGCCGGCGAGCAGCGCGAGCGAGCCCGCCCACAGCCAGCGGCGCGTCAGGACCGCCCACAGCGCCCACGCGGCGAGCGCCGTCATCACGGGCTCGGTGTACGCCATCGTCAGGACCACCGAGTGCGGGAGCAGCCCCCACAGGAGCACCAGCACGGTGCCCACGGGCCGCCCGTACAGGCGCTCGCCCACCAGGTAGATCCCGCAGGCCGCGGCCACCGCCGCCGTCCAGGACACCAGCAGCCCCGCGGTGCCGCCGGTGACCGGGAGCACGGTGGTGACCGCGCGGATCAGGCCCGGGTAGAACGGGAAGAACGCCATGTCGCTCTGGACCGCGCCGTCCGGCCAGAACAGGGTGCGGCCGTAGCCGTGCGCGGCGATCCGGACGTACCAGTCGGCGTCCCAGGCGGTGGCGAGCCGCGCCCGCGGCGAGATGCCCCGGTGGTGGGCCGCGGCCGCCAGCACCAGGAACCCGGTCAGGCGGGCTGCGGCGAACAGGCCGAGCGCGGGGGCCGCCCGCCGCAGGGCGGCCGCCCAGGGCGGAACGCCCGCCCGGCCGTCGGCCCGGCCGGCACGGGCGGTGGCGGTGATCTCGGCGGACAGGGGGCACCTCCGGGCGCGCGTGATCGGACAGACCGACCATCCGCGCGGATCCCGGTGCCCGCGACCGCTGCGCCCCCGACCGGGTGGAAGTCCGCCCACCCGGCGGTGCGCACACGGCCGCCGGCGCGCCGCGGGGCCCGCGCTAGCCGGCCAGTGCCTTGAGGCGGCCGACCGCCTCTTCGAGTACCGCCGTCTGCTTGCAGAAGGCGAAACGGACAAATGGGGCGCCTTCCGTACGGTGATCGTAGAAGACGGCGTTGGGGATTGCCACGACGCCACAGCGCTCGGGCAGCGCCCGGCAGAACGTGAGCCCGTCGCTCTCGCCCAGCGGACGCACATCGGTGGTCACGAAGTACGTGCCGGCCGGCCGGAACACCCCGAACCCGGCCGCCGCCAGCCCCTCGCTCAGCAGGTCCCGCTTGGCCAGGTGCTCCGCGCGGAACGCCTCGAAGTAGGCGTCGGGCAGCCGCAGCGCCTCGGCCACCGCGTACTGGAACGGTCCGGACGCCACGTACGTGAGGAACTGCTTGGCCGAGCGGACCGCGGCCACCAGCTCGGGCGCGCCCGTCACCCAGCCGACCTTCCACCCCGTGAACGAGAACGTCTTGCCGGCGGAGCCGATCGTGACGGTCCGCTCGCGCATGCCGGGGCAGGAGGCGAGCGGGATGTGCTCGGCGCCGTCGAAGACCAGGTGCTCGTACACCTCGTCGGTGATGACCAGGAGGTCGCGCTCGCAGGCCAGCTCCGCGACGGCGGCCAGCTCGGCGCGGGTCAGCACCGTGCCGGTCGGGTTGTGCGGGGTGTTGAGCAGGATCAGCCGGGTGCGCGGGGTGACGGCCGCGCGCAGCTCGTCGAGGTCGAGCACGAACCGGTCCCCGTCGGGGCGCAGGGTGACCGGCACCCGGGTGCCGCCCGCCATCGCGATGCACGCGGCGTACGAGTCGTAGTACGGCTCAAGCGCGATGACCTCGTCGCCCGGTTCGACCAGGGCGAGCAGGGACGCGGCGATCGCCTCGGTGGCGCCCGCGGTGACCAGGACCTCGCGGTCCGGGTCGTAGGACAGGCCGTAGAAGCGCCGCTGGTGCTCGGCGACGGCGGTGCGCAGTTCGGGGACGCCGGGGCCCGGCGGGTACTGGTTGCCGCGGCCCTCGCGCAGGGCGCGGACCGCGGCTTCCCGTACCGCCTCGGGGCCGTCGGCGTCGGGGAAGCCCTGGCCGAGGTTGATCGCCCCGGTCCGCTGGGCGAGGGCCGACATCTCGGCGAAGATCGTCGTCCCGAACTCGGCGAGGCGGCGGTTGAGCAGAGGGCGCGCGCTGGAGGTCATGACGGCCATCCTGCGGGCAACCTCTGGAGTTGCTCAAGTGTGCTTTGGCGCCGGACGGCGAAGGGCATCCCCTCTCCACGCGGGCCACGGGGGAACGCGTCACGGAAGGACGGTGGGGGATGGGCATCGTGATCGCAGTGGTCGTCATCGTGTTGGTGGTGGTCGCCCTGGCCCGTTCCGCGGCGCGCGGACGGCGCCGCGGGGGCAGGGGATCGCGCAGGGGCTCGGCGGCCTCGGCCGCGGGCGGCGGCAGCTGGTGGGCGGCGGGCGGCTCGGACGGCGGCAGCTCGTGCGGCGGCGGCGGTGGCCACCACGGGGGCGGCGGCCACAGCGGCCACTCCTGCGGCGGAGGCCACTCCTCGTGCGGCGGCGGCTCGTCCTGCGGGGGCGGCGGCTGCGGATCGAGCTGACCGACCCGTGCGAGCCCCGGGGCCTCCGGCCCCCGGGGTCTCCGCTCCCGGGCTTCCCGGTTCCGGGGTCTCCCGGCCCGCCGGGGCTCGCGTCCCGTGGGCCCGGCTCATTCGGGGGGCGGCCATTGGGGTGTTGCGTCCGGGGGCCGGTGGGGCGGCGGTCGGGTGGGGCGCGGTGGTCGCGGCTGACACGGGGCAGCCGATTCCGCCGCCCTCCCCGCCCGTTGTGCGCCCGTTGTGCGCCCGGTCGGTCCCGACCGGCCGGGCGCCTTCTTTCACGCCGGTAGTTGAACGTTTGAACCGAGTGGCCCCCGAGGGGATGGAAACCCCATCAAGTTGGGTAAAAAAGCTGTGAGCGCCGCGCACTTCATGATTCCCTCGCAGAGAACCCACGCAGCCTTCGGACCCCGGGCGATCAGAGAGCGGTCCCCCGGTCCTTCGTTGCGGCCCGCGTCGACATCCGGTCATCCACCGGCATCGGTCACCCACCGACATCGGTCACCCACCCGCCACATGTGTGTTTTGCGGAGCCCACCCATGCTCACGTCCCTCAAGACCGCCTATACCGACACGCGTGCCGCCGACCTCGCCTGGGCGCTGGGCCGCGAGCCGCTGCCCGCCCTCGCCGTGCTCGACCTCGAACTCTCCGGCGCCAAGCTCCAATTGAGGCTCCTCGGCGCCTCGCACCAAGTCCTCCTCGACGAGGAGCGCGGCACCTGCTCGGAGACCGTCGCCTGCATGCCGGGGAGCAGCACACCGCTGCCGCTCGGCGTGGCGAAACGGCTCGGCGAGTGGGACTACGAGTTCGCCGCACGCGTCGAGACGCTCTCGCAGGGCTCGTTCGCGGGCCGGGCCCAGGAGCTCCTCGCCCTCGTCGCCGACCACCCCAACGGACTGGCGGGAACGTTTCCCGGATCGCCGCACGCCTTCACCGCGATGCTCGCGCAGCGCGGCGAGGGCCAGGTGTGGTGGCGTACCTGGCACGCCTACCCGCAGGAAGGGCAGTTGGTGGTCACCCGCACCCGCGTCGGGGTACGGGTACCCACCCCCGCCGGGCTGTGAGGCGCGCGGATTCCCCACCGGTTGGCTTCAGTTGCACCCGTGTGGGTGACAGGATGCGAACGGAGCGTCACGTAGCGTTCGCATCATGATCGAACCGCTTCCCGCTCCCGTGAGTAGTCCGCGGTCGGGCCGGTTCCTCGTCCTGGCCGTCGTGTTCATCTGTGCCGCCTGCGGCCTCGTGTACGAGCTCGAACTGGTCGCCCTGGCCTCGTACTTGATCGGCGACTCGGTCACCCAGGCCTCGGTGGTCCTGTCGGTGATGGTCTTCGCGATGGGGGTCGGCTCGCTGCTCGCCAAGCGGCTGCGCTGCCGGGCCGCGGTCGGCTTCGGTCTCATCGAGGCCGCGCTCGCCCTGGTCGGCGGCTGCTCGGCGGTGGTCCTGTACGCGACGTTCGCCTGGTTCGGCGGCTCCCGGTACGCGCTCGTGGCCTTCTCGCTCGCCATCGGCATGCTGATCGGCGCCGAGATCCCGCTCCTGATGACCCTCATCCAGCGCGTCTCGCGGCGCGCCGCGGGCGACGCGAGCGGCACCGTGGCCGACCTGTTCGCCGCCGACTACGTGGGCGCCCTCGTCGGCGGCCTCGCCTTCCCGTTCCTGCTCCTTCCCCAACTCGGCCAGCTGACCAGCGCGTTGCTCACCGGTTGCGTCAACGCCGTGGCGGGCGGCTCGCTGGTGCTGCTGCTCTTCGGCCGCGAGCTGTCGCCGCGCGCCCGCTGGCTGCTGCTCGGCGCCAACGCCCTCGCCCTCGCCGTGCTCGCCCTGACCACCGCCATGGTCGGCGACTTCGAACAGGCCGCGCGCCGCGCCGTCTACGGCAGCCAGGTGCGCGTCGCCGTCCAGAGCCACGTGCAGGAGATCGTCCTCACCGGCAGGGCGGGCGGCCCCCTCGACCTCTTCCTCGACGGGCGGCTGCGCGTCGACGGCCGCGACGAGGCCCGCTACCACGCGGCCCTGGTCGGCCCCGCGCTCGACGGCGGCCCGCACGGCCGGGTCCTCGTCCTGGGCGGCGGCGACGGCCTCGCCGCCCGCGAGGTGCTGCGCCACCCCGGCGTGCGCTCGGTGACCCTCGTCGACGTCGACCCCGAGCTGATACGGCTGGCCCGCAGCGACCCCGGGCTCGCCGCCCTGAACGGCCACGCCTACCGCGACCCCCGGCTGCGCCCGGTGGCCGGCGACCCCTTCGCCTGGCTGCGCGGCGAGGGCCGCACCTCGGACCCGTACGACGTCGTCGTCTGCGATCTGCCCGACCCCGGCATGACCGCGAGCACCAAGCTGTACTCGCAGGAGTTCTACGGCCTGGCCTCCCGCGTCCTGGCACCCGGCGGGCGGCTCGTGGTGCACGCGGGGCCGGTGACGGGCAGCCCCCGCACGTTCTGGACGGTCGCCTCGACGGTCCGCGCGGCCGGGCTCACGACGTTCGCCTACCGCGCGGCCGGCCGTACCGCCGCGCTCACCGAGGGCCCCGGCCGCGCCCTCGGCCCGGCCCCCTCGCCCGGGGACTGGGGGTTCGTCCTGGCGGCGCGGCCCGACCAGGGCGTGCCGATGGCGACGCGGGCGGCGCGTCCCCGTGTGCTCGCCGGGGCTCGGGCGCCCGTCGCCGCCCGCTCCGGGGTCCGGCTGCCGATCGGAGCCCAGGCCCTCGCCCCGCCGCCCGGCGCGGCCGGGTACGCGCCGTCGACGCTGGTGCATCCGCGGTACGGGGAGTGAGAGCGGCGGGGCGGCACGGGGTGGCGGCCGCGCCGGGGCCGGGGATGCGGCGGGGGCGTGCGTGGCCGGGTGAGGCATCGGCGTCGCGTTGACGCAGACGGAACGGCCGGTGCTGAGTAGGCTCGGTGACTATGGAGCATGAGGTGTTCGTTCCGGTGGAGGCCCAGGCACTCCGGCAGACGCTGCGCGATTCCGCCCTGGTCGCGCGCTGTCTGCCGGGGCTCCAGCAGGATGCGGGCGAGCCGCCCATCGCGGGCCGGCTGAAGGTCCGCCTCGGCGGGAGCACCATCACCTACCGCGGGGCCCTGCGCATCACCGAGCAGGACGACGGAACGTTCGCCGTGGAGGGCGAGGGCGTGGAGGTCCGCGGCGCGGGCGCGGCCCAGCTCACCCTGGCCGTACGGCTGGCCGACGCCCCGGGCGGCACCACGCTCGCGTTCACGGGCGGCGCGCTCGTGGAGGGCCGGGCGGCGGACGTGCCGCGGGACACCGCGAGGGCGTCGGCGCTGCGGCTGCTCGACCGGTTCGCCGCGGCGCTCGCCCATCCCGCTCGGCCGGAGGGTGCGGGGCAGGCCAGGCCCACCGCGGAGGACCTGGCGGAGGCCACCGGCTCCGAGCCGTCGCCGCAGCCGGCCGACCTGGCCGACACGGACCTCAACACTGACCTCGGCGAGGACCTGGACTCCGCCGGCCCCGACACGCGGGGACGCGACGCGACCGGCCCGGACGGGCCGGCCGTGGACGGCGCCGACCTGGACGCCGCCGGACCGGACGCGACCGATCTGGACGCGACCGATCTGGGCGCGACCGACCTGGACGCGGAGAGCTTCGCCTCGGTCTTCGACGCCGAGGTGCCGCCGCCCTCCCTCGACCCGCTCGCCGACGACGAGTTCGCCATCGAGGTGGGCCCGATGCCCGCCGAGGCCGCGCACGCCCGCCGCACGATGATCGGCCGCAGCGCCGAGGAGGTCGACCACGCGCCGCCGCGCGGCCGCTATGCCCCGGTGCCCGCGCCCTCGGGCAGCAACGCGGGAGCCACCCTGCGCTGGGTCGCCCCGGCCGCGGCCCTCGCGCTGGCCTCCGCGGTCGTGGTCGGCCGGGCGCTGAGGCGCCGCCGTTGAGCCCACATCCGCGGCCCACCCGTTAGGGTCGACGGCGTGAGCAGTGACGAGATCAAATTGGGCGTCGGCGCCGTGGAATTGACCGTCGACGCGGGCAACGGCTGCCGGATCAGCAGCCTGCGGATCGACGGCACCGAGGTGCTGCGCCAGGGCGAGAAGTACGGCTGCTTCCCGATGGTGCCGTGGTGCGGCCGGGTCGAGAACGGGCAGTTCCGCGACGGCGGGGTGAAGTACCAACTGCCGCTCAACGCGGCGCCGCACGCCATTCACGGCACCGCCCGCGACCACGCGTGGAAGACGGCGCGGGTCTCGGCCACCGAGGCCGTGTTCACCCAGGAACTCACCGACCCCTGGCCGTTCAGCGGCAAGGTCACCCAGATCTTCGAGCTGACCCCGGACGCGCTGACGATCCGGATGGGCGTCGAGACGTACGACAACTCCTTCCCGGCGCAGGTGGGCTGGCACCCCTGGTTCGTGCGGGAGATCGACGGCAGCAGCGTCGAGCTGGCCTTCGACGCCGCGTGGCAGGAGGAGCGCGGCGACGACCATCTGCCCACCGGGCGGCGGATCGACCCGCTGCCGGGCCCCTGGGACGACTGCTTCGGGATGCCCGACGGAGTCGACGTCACCCTCACCTGGCCTCAGCGGCTCGAACTGAAGGTGACCAGCCCCACCGAGTGGGTCGTCATCTACGACGAGCAGGAGGCGGCCGTCTGTGTGGAGCCGCAGTCGGGCCCGCCCAACGGGCTCAACACGCTGCCCCGCCAGGTCACCCCGATCGACCCGCTGGAGCTGACGACGACCTGGGCCTGGCGCCGGCTCTGAGGACGGCCCTTAAGCTCTTGGGTATGACTGACGTACGCGCTGACCTGCTCCAGCAGATCAAGGACAAGGCCGTGGTGCACGGCAAGGTGACCCTCTCCTCGGGGATCGAGGCCGACTACTACGTCGACCTGCGCCGGGTCACCCTTGACGGCGTCGCCGCGCCGCTGGTGGGCCAGGTGATGCTCGACGTGGCCGCGGAGTTCGACTTCGACGCGGTGGGCGGCCTGACCATGGGCGCCGACCCGGTGGCCGGCGCGATGCTGCACGCCGCCGCCGCCCGCGGCCGCTCCCTGGACGCCTTCGTCGTCCGCAAGGCGGCCAAGGCGCACGGGATGCAGCGTCAGGTCGAGGGCCCGGACATCAAGGGCCGCCGGGTCCTGGTGGTCGAGGACACCTCGACCACCGGCGGCTCGCCCCTGACCGCCGTCGAAGCGGTCCGCGCGGCGGGTGCCGAGGTGGTGGCCGTGGCGACGATCGTGGACCGCGCGACGGGCGCCGCGGAGAAGATCACCGAGGGTGCGGGCGTGCCGTACGTCTTCGCGTTCTCCTCGACGGAACTCGGCCTGGAGTAGGGCGCGGCCCCGGCCCGCCCAACGGGCGGCTCGATGGGCGCAAAAGTCGTGACGTAGGTCCCGGGGCCCGGACAGGGCGAGCCTGACCTGCGTGTTCTCCGAGGGGCGGACCGTTTCACGTGAAACGGTCCGCCCCTCGGACGTCCACGGGGTGGAGCCGCTGCCAGAGTCTGGAAAGATGGTCCGCGACGATGACGTCGCCCCCAGGTCAGGGCCAGCACATATCGCACACCCCGCACATCACAAGGAGCGGACAGATGCCCATCGCAACCCCCGAGGTCTACAACGAGATGCTCGACCGGGCGAAGGCAGGCAAGTTCGCCTACCCGGCCATCAATGTGACCTCGACCCAGACCCTGCACGCTGCGCTGCGCGGCTTCGCGGAGGCCGAGAGCGACGGCATCATCCAGGTCTCCACCGGTGGTGCGGAGTTCCTGGGTGGCCAGTACAACAAGGACATGGTGACCGGCGCGGTCGCCCTGGCCGAGTTCGCGCACGTCGTCGCCGCCAAGTACGACGTCACGATCGCGCTGCACACGGACCACTGCCCCAAGGACAAGCTGGACGGCTACGTCCGCCCGCTGATCGAGGTCTCCGCCGCGCGCGTGGCCAAGGGTCTGAACCCGCTGTTCCAGTCGCACATGTGGGACGGCTCCGCCGAGACCCTCGCCGACAACCTGGCCATCGGCCAGGAGCTGCTCGCGAAGGCCGCCGCCGCGAAGATCATCCTTGAGGTCGAGATCACCCCGACCGGCGGCGAGGAGGACGGCGTCAGCCACGAGATCAACGACGAGCTGTACACGACCGTCGACGACGCGCTGCGCACCGCCGAGGCGCTCGGTCTGGGCGAGAAGGGCCGCTACCTGCTGGCCGCTTCCTTCGGCAACGTCCACGGCGTCTACAAGCCGGGCAACGTCGTGCTCCGCCCCGAGCTCCTCAAGGACCTCCAGGCGGGCGTCGGCGAGAAGTACGGCAAGCCCTCGCCGTTCGACTTCGTCTTCCACGGCGGTTCGGGCTCCTCGGCCGAGGAGATCGCGACGGCCCTGGAGAACGGCGTCGTGAAGATGAACCTCGACACCGACACGCAGTACGCCTTCACCCGGCCGGTCGCGGACCACATGTTCCGCAACTACGACGGTGTCCTGAAGGTCGACGGCGAGGTCGGCAAGAAGTCCACCTACGACCCCCGCACGTGGGGCAAGCTCGCCGAGGCCGGCATGGCCAAGCGGGTCACCGAGGCGTGCGGGAACCTTCGGTCGACGGGTACGAAGCTGAAGTAGCGCGGCACGCAGCCGCTCACGGGCCCGGTGTCCCCCCTCGGCGGGGGTACGCCGGGCCCTGCCGTTTCCGCACCGGGCACGAGGTGTCGCGCGCTTGCCCGCGCCCCCCAGCGGTACGGGCGCCGGGCGGAGCCCCGGGTTTCGGGGTGGGCTCGGACGGGGGACAGTCGTGCTGTGGCGGACAACGTACGCATGCGCACCGGTCCCGGCCGCTGGGTGCTGCTCACCACGGTCCTCGGCTCCGGCATGGCCCTGCTCGACTCCACCGTCGTCAACGTCGCCCTGCCCCACATCGGCACCGACCTCGACACGGACATGGCCGTCCTGCAGTGGACCGTCAACGCCTACATGCTGACGCTGGCCGGCCTGATCCTGCTGGGCGGCGCGCTCGGCGACCGGTACGGCCGGCGGAAGGTGTTCGTGACCGGGGTGGTCTGGTTCGCCGCCGGCTCGCTCCTGTGCGGCCTCGCCCCCGACGCCGGCGTGCTCATCGCGGCCCGCGCCCTCCAGGGCATCGGCGGCGCGCTGCTCACCCCCGGCTCCCTCGCGATCATCCAGGCGGGCTTCCACCCGGACGACCGGGCCCGCGCGGTCGGCGTCTGGTCCGGGCTCGGCGGGGTCGGGGCCGCCGTCGGCCCGTTCCTCGGCGGCTGGCTGGTGGACGGCCCCGGCTGGCGCTGGGTGTTCCTGATCAACGTGCCGCTCGCCGCGCTGTGTGTGACGGTCGCCCTGCGCCACGTGCCGGAGTCGAAGGACCCGCGCACCCACACCGCGCCGTTCGACGTGATGGGTGCGGCGCTCGGCGCGCTGACCCTCGCGCTGGTGACGTACGCGCTGATCGAGGCGCCGGGCCAGGGCTCCTCGGGGCTGGTGGTCGGGGCCGGGGTCGCGGGCCTCGGGACGGGCGCGGCGTTCGTACGGCGGGAGCGGCGGCTGCCCGACCCCATGCTGCCGCCCGACGTCTTCCACTCGCGGATCTTCACCGCGGTCAACGTGGTGACGGTGTGCGTGTACGCGGCGTTCGGCGGGTTCTTCTTCCTCGCCGCGCTCCAGCTCCAGGTCGTCGCCGGGTACTCGGCGCTCGGCGCGGGCGCCGCCCTGCTTCCGACGACGGTCCTGATGCTGCTGCTCTCGGCCCGCTCGGGCGAGCTCGGCCAGCGCATCGGGCCGCGCATCCCGCTCACCGTGGGGCCGCTGCTGTGCGCGGCCGGGATGCTGCTGATGCTGCGGGTCGGTGAGCACGCGGCGTACGTACGCGATGTCCTGCCCGCGCTGGTCGTGCTCGGCCTCGGCATGGTGACCCTCGTGGCGCCGCTCACCGCGACGGTGCTGGCCTCCGTCGACGAGGGGCGGGCGGGGCTGGCCAGCGGCATCAACAACGCCGCCGCGCGGGCGGCCGGGCTGATCGCGGTGGCGGCGCTGCCGCTCGCGGCGGGGATGGGACCGGAGGCGTACCGCTCCGCGGCGGAGTTCGGAGCCACGTTCCGGCGGGCCATGCCGATGTGTGCGGGGGCACTGGTGCTGGCCTCGGCGGTGGCGTTCCTGACCGTGCGGCGGCCGGGGGCGGGGGTGGCCCCGGAGTGCCGCATGCAGGCCGGCGTCACGGGCCCCGCCATCGAACCCAACCACCCCGACGCGTGAGCGGTGCGCCCGTGACGGCCGAGGCCGTCCAGGGCGCCCGGCACCGAGCGGCCGGGGGCGCGGGGAGCCGCGCGAGAAGCGGGGCCGGCCGCGGGCGGCCCCGCGTGGGGGAGAGCACTCCGACAGCCCCGCAGGGACCCGGTGGCAGACTGGGCCGCATGTCCATTCACGAGAACCTCCTCGGCGGCCCCGCCCCCACCCTCCTCCCCGACGACCCGGAGCCGCGCGAGCTGCTCGCCGGCGGTACCGCGCCCGCCGACGTCGCCGCGAAGTACCCCACCTCCTCCCTCGCCTGGGCGCAGCTCGCCGACGACGCGTTCGACGCCGGACGCACCGTCGAGTCGTACGCCTACGCCCGTACCGGCTACCACCGCGGCCTCGACTCGCTGCGCCGCGCCGGGTGGAAGGGCCACGGCCCGGTCCCGTTCGAGCACGAGCCCAACCGCGGCTTCCTGCGCGCCCTGCACGCGCTGGCCCGCGCCGCGCAGGCGATCGGTGAGGACGCCGAGTACGAGCGCTGCACGACCTTCCTGCGGGACTCCTCGCCGCTCGCCGCCGACACCCTGGGCTGATCCACTCGCGGCCGAAAGGGAACGTCCGGGCCGTCCGTGGCATCTGTATGTCTGACACGGACGGTCCCGGCACCCGCGAGCACGACGATCGCGGGCGCCCGGCCGCATCGACAGGCTGGCGCAGAGGCCCCACTCCTCTCCCCCCAACTCCAGCCGGGGATCAGGGGAGAGCTCTGTCTTGGGCAAGCGAGGCGCCCGCGGCAACGCGAACGCGAGTGGAGCAGGCGCGACCGGCCGAAGCGGCCCGCAGGGCCGGGCCGCACCGCAGGGCCGGGCACCGCAGGGCCGGGCCGCGCGACAGCGGCGGCGCGGGCCGCAGAGACGCACCGGACGCTCGCGCCTGCTGCTCCTCGCCGGCTCCCTGATCGCCGTCACCCTGCTCGGCGGAGTCGCCCTCGCCCAGTGGCCCGGCGGCGACTCGTCCGCCACGGAGCCGGGCAACATCGCGGCGAGCCCCATGGAGGAGCAGCCCCCGCTGCCCGTGGACACCGCACCGGTCAAGCCCTCGGCGTCGCCGAAGCCGAGCCCCTCGGACAGCCCGAAGGCCGGTGACGTACCGCGCTCCGGGCCCGGCACCTTCACCACCGCCCAGGCGTCCGGCAAGGTCGTCGGCACCGGCGGCCCACTGCGCCGCTACCAGGTGCAGGTCGAGGACGGGTCGGGCGTCTCCGCCAAGCAGGCCGCCGTCGACATCCAGGCCATCCTGTCCGACCCGCGCAGCTGGGCCGCGCACGGCAAGGGCCGCTTCCAGCTGGTCGCGAGCGGCGCCGACGTCGTCATCAAGATCGCCACTCCCAGGACCACCGACAAGCTGTGCGCCTCCGTCGGCGACACCGGGGGCGAGCTGAACTGCGAGGTCGCCGGCGGTGTCGTCGTGAACCTGAAGCGCTGGGTGACCGGATCGCCGCAGTACGACGGGCCGCCCGCCGAGTACCGCCACCTCATCATCAACCACGAGATCGGCCATTTGATCGGCTACCACCAGCACATGGCGTGCCCGGGTGCGGGCAAACCGGCCCCGGTGATGATGCAGCAGATCAAGGGCCTCAACGGCTGCACGTCCAACGCCTGGCCCTACACCGCCGCCGGTACCTTCATCACGGGCCCCTCGGTGCCCTGACGGGACGGCCGAAACCGTGCTTATGATGCCGGTGGGGACCGGGGCTCCGATGCCGACCAAGGAAGGGGCGGACCGCTACCCGGACACATCGAGGAGACAGCGATGTCATCAAAGATGTCCGAACCGGTGACGCCGCCCGAACCGGGCGACCAGCCGGAGACCCCGAATCTGGACTTCGCGGGCACGACACCGTACGAGGACTACGTCCAGGCGGACGTCCTCACCCACCTCCAGCACCTGCGCTCGGACGACCCGGGCGAGATGGTCTTCCTGGTCACCACCCAGGTCATGGAGTTGTGGTTCACGGTCATCGTGCACGAGTGGGAGACCGCGTCGCGGGCGCTGCGCGCGGACCGGGTGCCGGTCGCCGTCGACGCCCTGAAGCGTTCGGTACGGGAGCTGGAGGCGCTCAACGCCTCGTGGACGCCGCTGGCGCAGCTGACCCCGGCCCAGTTCAACTCCTACCGGTCGGCGCTCGGCGAGGGCTCCGGGTTCCAGTCGGCGATGTACCGCCGGATGGAGTTCCTGCTCGGCGACAAGTCCGCCTCCATGCTGGTGCCGCACCGCGGCGCGCCGCGCGTCCACGCCGAGCTGGAGAAGGCGCTCGGCGAGCCCAGCCTGTACGACGAGGTCCTCGCGCTGCTCTCGCGCCGCGGGTACGCGATCCCCGCCGCGGTCCTCCAGCGCGACCTGACCGTCAAGTACGAGCCGTCCGCCGAGGTCGAAGCGGTGTGGACCGAGCTGTACACCGGCGACCAGAACGGTGAACTGGTGCGCCTGGGCGAGGCGTTGACCGACGTCGGCGAACTGGTGTGGCGCTGGCGCAACGACCATCTCGTCGCGACCCGCCGCGCCATGGGCGCCAAGACGGGCACGGGCGGCTCGGCCGGCGTCGCATGGCTGGAGAAGCGCGCCACGAAGAGCGTCTTCCCCGAGCTGTGGACGGCGCGCAGCCATGTCTGACGCCCTCGCCGACACGGTCGCGGCGCCCGGCGCCGCAGACGCACTGACCCACAAGGCCGCCGCGCTCGACGCGGCGGACCGACTCGCCCGCCACCGCGAGCTGTTCGCCCTCGACGACGGCGTGGTCTACCTCGACGGCAACTCGCTGGGGGCGCTGCCCCGGCACGTTCCGGCCCGGATGCAGGACGTCATCACCCGCGAGTGGGGGAAGCTGCGCATCCGCTCGTGGGAGGAGAGCGGCTGGTGGAGCGCGCCGGAGCGCATCGGTGACCGCATCGCGCCGCTCATCGGCGCGGAGCCCGGCACCGTCGTGGTCGGCGACTCGACGAGCGTCAACGTCTTCAAGGCGCTGGTCGGCGCGGTACGCCTGGCCGCCCAGGACCGCGAGGGCGGCGACCGGGACGAGATCCTCGTCGACGCCTCGACGTTCCCCACGGACGGCTACGTCGCCGAGTCCGCGGCGCGCATGACGGGCCACCGCGTCCGCGCCCTCGCCCCCGCCGAGATCCCGGCCGCCCTCGGCCCCCGCACGGCCGCGGTCCTGGTCAACCACGTGGACTACCGCACCGGCCGCCTCAACGACCTGCCCGGCACGACCGCGGCGATCCACGCGGCCGGCGCCCTCGCGGTGTGGGACCTGTGCCACAGCGCGGGCGCGCTGCCGGTCGGCCTCGGCACGCACGGCGTCGACCTCGCGGTGGGCTGCACCTACAAGTACCTGAACGGCGGGCCCGGTTCACCGGCGTACCTGTACGTACGCGGCGACCACCAGGCCCGCTTCGACACCCCGCTGCCCGGCTGGAACTCGCACGAGGACCCGTTCGGGATGCGGGCGGCGTACGCGCCGGGCGAGGGCGCGGTCCGCGGCCGGGTCGGCACCCCGGACATCCTGTCCATGCTGGCCCTGGAGTCCGCGCTCGACGTGTGGGACGGCGTCTCCATCGAGGCGGTCAGGGCCAAGTCCCTCGCCCTGACGGACTTCTTCCTGGAGTGCGTCGAGGCGTACGTCCCGGCCGGGCGGGTCACCTCGGTGACCCCGGCGGACGCCGCCGAGCGCGGCAGCCAGGTGTCGCTCAGCTGCGAGAAGGCGGGCGAGGTGATGCGCGCCCTCACCGAGCGCGGCGTGGTGGGCGACTTCCGCCGCCCCGACGTCCTGCGCTTCGGCTTCACCCCGCTGTACGTGGGCTTCGCCGACGCTCGGCGGGCCGCGGCGGAACTCGCGGCGCTGCTGAGCTGACCGGCCGGCGAAGATGCCCCCGGACGCCCTGGTAGCGTCCGGGGGCATCCGGGTGATCAACCGGCTTGGCCTGGTGAAAGGTTGGGGAATGACGGATCCCGCAGAGCGCGACGCGGCCGAGGAGGCCTCCGCCTTCTCCCATCCGGCCGTCGCCCCCGACGCCACCGCCGCCTACGGCGACCACCCCGACCAGGTGGTCGACTTCTACGCCCCGAGGGGCGCCCGCGCCGGCGCCCCGCTGGTCGTCCTGCTGCACGGCGGTGCCTGGCGCGCCCCGTACGACCGCGCGCACTTCACACCGCTCGCGGACTTCCTGGCCCGGCGCGGGTTCGCCGTCGCCAACGTGGAGTACCGGCGCGGGAGCCTGCTGCCGCAACAGGGCGGCGAGCGCCCGGTCGCCGGGCGCTGGCCCGACACCTTCGACGACGTGGCGGCCGCCCTGGACGCGATTCCGCTGCTCGTACGGGACGCCGTGCCGCAGGCCGACCCGCGCCGCACCGTCCTCGCCGGACACTCGGCGGGCGGTCAGCTCGCGCTGTGGGCCGCGGCCCGGCACGTCCTGCCGGCCGGCTCGCCGTGGCGCACCCGCGGCCCGGCCGCCCTGCGCGGCGTCGTGGCTCTCGCGCCGATCGCCCACCTCACGACGGCGATCGACCTTGCGGTGTGCTCCGGGGCGGTCGCCCAACTCCTCGGCGGGAACGATGAGGTGGCGGCCCGGCTGCCGCATGTCGACCCGTCCGCTCTGCTGCCGTCGGGGATCGCCACCACCGTCGTGCAGGGCCGCGAGGACATCGTCGTCCCGCCGGCCGTCGCGGAGGCGTACGTGGACGCGGCGGCGAAGGCCGGCGAGATGGTGGGGATCACCCTGCTGGACGACGTCGGCCACTTCCCGCTGATCGACCCCGCCGCCGACGCGTGCGCGGTGGTGGCCGAGGAGATCGAGCAGCTGGCGTACTAGTCGCCCCGGCGGCCAAACGCCCCATCTCTGAAGGCGAGTTGGGCGAACCGCTCGCCCATGCGGCGATGGGTCGCGGCGTCCGGGTGGAGGGCGTCGGGCAGCGGCAGCTCCTCGGCGTCCCGCTCGCCGTAGAGCGAACGGCCGTCCAGATAGTGGATGTTGGGGTCGTCCACCGAACGGGCCGCCACGATCGCGGCCAG
This sequence comes from Streptomyces sp. NBC_00083, assembly GCF_026343295.1. Taxonomy (GTDB): domain Bacteria; phylum Actinomycetota; class Actinomycetes; order Streptomycetales; family Streptomycetaceae; genus Streptomyces. The sequence continues at coordinate 99,438 of NZ_JAPELY010000005.1, read as the reverse complement.
CTCGGCACGGATGACCGACAGGGTGAGCTTGCCGGCCGCCCGTTCCGCCGGGTCGCCAGCGGCCCGGAACCGCAGCCGCCCGGCGGCGAGTTCCGCGAGGTCGGGGGCGCTGGGGCCGGGGGTGTCCTCGTGGATGGGGCACAGGATGGGCGAGATCACCAGGAGCGGGGCGGCCGGATTCCCGTCCCGGATGGTGTCGAGGAAGCCGTGCACCGCCGGGGCGAAGGCGCGCAGCCGCATGAGATCCGCGTTGACCACGTTGAGCCCGATCTTGACGCTGATCAGGTCCGCGGCCGTGTCCCGCATGGTCCGCGCGATGAACGGGTCGAGCAGCGCGCCGCCGCCGAAACCCAGGTTGACCAGGTCGGCGCCGCCGAGGGAGGCCGCGAGGGCGGGCCAGATGGTGGCGGGGCTCGCGGCGTCGGTGCCGTGGCTGAGCGAACTGCCGTGGTGCAGCCACACCGTGCGGCCCCGGTCGGGGACCGGCTCGACGGGGGCGTCGGTGCGCAGTGCGACGAGTTCGGCGCCCTCGTTGTAGGGCAGCCAGATCTCCACGTCCTTGGCGTCGGGGGAGAGCCCGTCGAAGCGCAGGGTGCCGGGCTCGCCCGGACGGTACTCGGTGGTGCCGGTGGCCATGTCGATGGTGAGCGTATGTCCGCCGGCCACACTGCCCCGGCCGGCCGGGCGGCCGTCGACGAGCAGGTCGTACGCCCCGTCCGGGCGGGCCGGAACGCCGGTGTACACCCGCTTGGTGGGGAGCACGTCCAGCTCGACCGAGGTGGCCCGGGTGCGGAAGGCGATCCGTACGCCGGACGGCTGGGCCTCCGCCATGAGGAGCTGACCGTCGGCGCGGGCGCGCGCCCACGCGGGCAGCCGGTGCGGCACCACGCCGCGCTCCGTGTGCTCCAACTCGATGGCGCCGCGCAGGAGTTGACCGGAGATCGGGGTGGATATCGGGTCGGTGACCGAGCCCGGGGCCGGGACCGGGGAGCCGGCCGGGGTGGCCACCCTCGGGTCGCGGGGGCCGCTCATGACGCGGGCCAGTTGCGCAGCAGGGCGTCGAGCGCGTCCAGGGTGCGTTCCCAGGTCGCCTGGGTGTCCGGGGCGCTGTGGCTGAACCCACCACCCATCTCCAGGCTGATGTAGCCGTGGAAGACACTGCCGAGCAGGCGCACCGCGTGGGTCTCGTCGGGCTCGGTGAGGTCGTAGCCGCGCAGGATCGCGCGGGTCATCCGCGCGTGCCGGCCGCCCGCGCTCGCCGCCGCCGCCTCCGGATCGAGCCGCAGCTGCCCGGCGGCGTAGCGGCCGGGGTGCTCGCGGGCGTAGTCGCGGTAGGTGTTGCCGAGCGCGGCGAGCGCGTCCTTGCCGGACCGGCCGGCCACGGCGTCGGCGGCCAGGACCGCGAGCTCCTCCAGGGCGAGCAGGGCGAGCCGGGTCCTGAGGTCCTGGGAGTTCTTGACGTGCGAGTACAGGCTCGCGACCTTCACGTCGAACCGTCTCGCGAGCGCCGAGACGGTCACCTGCTCGAAGCCGACCTCGTCGGCCAGCTCGGCGCCCGCCTGGACCAGGCGTTCGGTGGTGAGCCCCACGCGTGCCATGCCCGACCTCCCTCTCGTGTCTCCCGCGCCACTGCCGCACGGCGTCCCTTTGCCTGAAACAATTATGCATTTGCCTAAAGCTTTTAGGCAAATTACTGTGGTGTGCATGAAGCCGCTGACCGAAAAAGACATCCGCGCCGCCTTCGTGAACTGCTCGAAGGGCGAGGCCAAGCGCCTGGCCGTGCCGCACGACCTGGCCGAGCGGCCTTGGGACGACCTGGACTACCTGGGCTGGCGCGACCCGCAGGCACCCGACCGCGGCTACCTCGTCGTCGAGCTCGACGGCCGCCCGCAGGGCCTCGCGCTGCGCTGCTCCAGCGCGGTCTCCGGCCGGCAGCGGCGCAGCATGTGCTCGATGTGCCTGACCACCCACTCCGGCGGAGTCTCCCTGATGGTCGCGCCGAAGGCGGGCAAGCCCGGCAAGCAGGGGAACTCGGTGGGCGCCTACATCTGCGCCGACCTCGACTGCTCGCTGTACGTACGCGGCACGAAGGTCCCGGGCCCCGGGTCGCGGCTGCACGAGACGCTCACGGTGGAGGAGAAGATCGAGCGGACGGTGCAGAACGTGGCGGCGTTCGTCGCCAAGGTGACGGCGAGCGCGTGAGGGGGCCGGGGGCCCGGCGTAGTCCCTGAGGCGGATCCCGCAGGATCCCCATCGCGCCGGACGACCCGGCCCGGCCCGCCGCCTACCGTTGTGGGTGTGAACGAGACGACCAGGCCCCGGCAGGGGAGCGGCAGCACAGCAGCGGGCGGCGCCGCCGAGCGCACCCCGGAATTCCGGTTGGCGATGGACGCGTACGGAGGGCTGCGCAGGGACCTGTTCCACGACGCGTTCGCCTACCGGCCGCTCCGGCCCCGGTGGACGCGGGGCGGCAGCGGCCGCAGGGGCGGGATGCGCGAGGCGACGGCCTGGCTGCCCCACGTGGCGGTCGGCTTCCTCGCCTTCGTCACGCTGCTGCTCGGCTACTCGCGCGGCCTGAGCGGGATCGAGGGGAGCCGCGCGTTCCTGCTGAGCGGGCTGCTTCTGGCGGTGCCGGTGGTCATGACGCTCGTCCGCCCCATCGGCGCGTTCTGGCTCTCGTGCGCGGTGATCGTCATCACCGGGGTGCTCGGGGACCACGGCAGCATGAGCCCGTGGACGCCCGGCACCGCGTTCATGCACCTGAGCGTCCTCGTCGTGGTGGCGCTGCGCACCCGGCCCCGGGTCGCGGCCTGGATGTGGGCGGTCACTCTCGCCGTCAGCGTGGTCATGAGCACTTTGCGCGGTCGCACCGACTCGCTGGGCAGCGTGCAGATGGCGATCTTCTACGGCACCGTCCTCCTCGTCATCTCCGTCGTGCACATCCGCAAGGACGCCGAACGGCAGGTCAGCGCGGAGAAGTCGGTCACCGCGGTGGAGCGGGACAGGCGGACCGTTCTGGAGGAGCGCACCAACATCGCCCGCGAGCTGCACGATGTGGTGGCGCACCACATGTCGGTCGTCGCCATCCAGGCGGAGGCCGCGCCCTACCGGGTCGAGAACCCGCCGCCCGAGCTGGCCCAGGCCTTCGCCACGATCCGCGAGAACGCGGTGGCCGCGCTCACCGAACTGCGCCGGGTGCTCGGTGTCGTACGTGCCGAGGACTACGAGGCTCCGGACGCCCCGCAGCCCACCCTCGCCGACCTCGACGGCCTGCTCGGCAACGTCCGCGAGGCCGGGCTGCCCGTGGAGAAGGTCGTCACCGGCGCGGTACGCGAACTCCCGCAGGGCGTCGAGCTGTCGGCGTACCGGATCATCCAGGAGGCGCTCAGCAACACCCTGCGGCACGCGCCGGGCTCGGGGGCGCGGGTGGAGATCGGGTACGTCCTGGGCGGGCTCGGCCTGCGGATCGTCAACGGACGCGCGACCGCCGAGCCGGGCCCCTCGCAGGGTTCCGGACACGGGCTCACGGGCATGGCGGAGCGGGTGGCGATGCTCGGCGGGGTGATGACGGCGGAGCGGACGGCCGAGGGCGGTTACGAGGTGACGGTCTTCCTGCCGGTGGCCGCGGCCGAACCGGACCAGCCGGGCGTGGACCTGGCCAAGGGCGCGGCGGCGGACCGAGCGGGGGAGCGGGCATGACGATCAAGGTCCTCATCGTGGACGACCAGATGATGGTGCGCGAGGGGTTCTCGGTCCTGCTCGGCGCGCAGCCGGACATCGAGGTCGTCGGCGAGGCGGTCGACGGCCGCGAGGCGGTGGCCCAGGTGCGGGCGCTCCGCCCCGACGTGGTCCTGATGGACATCCGCATGCCGCACATGAACGGCATCGAGGCGACGCGGGAGATCGTGGCGGCGGACGAAGCGTCGAAGGTGCTGGTCCTGACCACCTTCGACCTCGACGAGTACGTGTACCAGGCGCTGCGGGCGGGCGCGTCCGGCTTCCTCCTGAAGGACGCCTCGGCGCGTCAACTCGCCGACGGGGTACGGGTGGTGGCGTCCGGCGAGGCGCTGCTCGCGCCCTCGGTGACGCGGCGCCTGATCAACGAGTTCGCCCGGGTCCTGCCGGTGCAGCGGACGTCGTCGCCGATGGGGGAGGTCGAGGAGCTGACCGACCGCGAGACGGAGGTGCTCGTCCTGATCGCCCAGGGCCTGTCGAACCAGGAGATCGCGGGGCGGCTGGTGGTGGCGGAGTCGACGATCAAGACGCATGTGAGCCGGGTGCTGGTGAAACTGGGCCTCCGTGACCGCACGCAGGCGGCGGTCTACGCCTACGAAACCCGCCTGGTAACCCCCTCCTGACCCCCTGGGGCTCCGCCCCAGACCCCGTATCGCGCCGGGAGGGCCCTCGTCCTCAATCGCCGGACGGGCTGGGGATGTGCATGCTGCCCGGCCTGGAGTAGCTAGGGGCGCGGGGCTGTGACTCGTGCGCGGCTCCGCCGCGGTGGGCGCGAGTTGCGGCTCGGTGCCGGGTGCCCTACAGGGGCGCGGGGAACTGCGCGACCAGCCACGCACGGTCCGCACCCTGGAAGCCGGGCACCCTGGGGCTCCGCCCCAGACCCCGTATCGCGCCATGAGGGCGCTCGTCCTCAATCGCCGGACGGGCTGAGGTGGCCCGAATGGGCCGGGGTCGAGCAGTCGGACGGGCTGAGGTGGCCTGCACTGGGCATGCCGCGAAGTTCAGCCCACCTGGGGGCGCGGGGAACTGCGCGAGACGCGGGCACGGTCCGCAGCCGAAGGCGGGGTTCCTGGGGCTCCGCCCCAGACCCCGTTCGCGCCTGAAGGGCGCTCGTCCTCAATCGCCGGACGGGCTGAGGTGGCCCGCGTGGGCCGGGGTCGAGCAGCCGGACGGGCTGGGGTGGCCCGCATGGCCGGGGTCGAGCAACCCGACGGGCCGGGGTGGCCCGAATGGGCCGGGGTCGGGCGGGGTGGGGGTGTCGATGCTGGGCTCCCTGCCAAGGTTCGCCCAGCCAAGGGCACCGCGTACGCACGGGCGCCCTGCCAAGCTCACCCCATGACCAACACCGCCACCCTCTTCCGCCCCCGCGCCGCGGACTTCGTCGCGAACCCCTACCCCGCGTACGCGGAGCTGAGAGCCGCAGGCCGGGTGCTGCACTACCCGCCCACCGGGCAGTGGCTGGTCCCCCACCACGCCGACGTGTCCGCGCTGCTCCGCGACCGCCGGCTCGGGCGGAGTTATCAACACCGGTTCACCCACGAGGAGTTCGGCCGGACCGCCCCGCCCGCCGCGCACGAGCCCTTCCACACGCTCAACGACCACGGCATGCTCGACCTGGAGCCCCCGGACCACACCCGCATCCGCCGGCTCGTCTCGCAGGCGTTCACCCCGCGCACCGTGGAGCGGCTCGCTCCGACCGTGCGGCGGCTCGCCGCCCGGCTCGTGGACGACTTCGTCGCGGCGGGCGGCGGCGATCTCGTCGCGGAGGTGGCCGAACCCCTCCCCGTCGCCGTCATCGCCGAAATGCTCGGCATCCCCCAAGCCGACCGCCCCCTCCTGCGCCCGTGGTCCGCCGCGATCTGCGGCATGTACGAGCTCAACCCCGACGAGGAGACCGCCACCCGCGCCGTACGCGCCTCCGTCGAATTCAGCGACTACCTGCGGGAGTTGATCGCCGCGCGGCGCGCACGCCCCGGCGACGACCTGATCTCCGCGCTCATCGCGGCGTACGACGACGCCGGCGAGGACAGCAGGGACAGCGAGGACAGCCGGGACAGTGGTGGCGGTGGGGGCGGCACGCGCGGTCCCGGCCTCGGCGCAGACGCCGGCTCTCGCCCCCGTACCCGCCTCACCGAGCAGGAGATGATCTCTACCTGCGTCCTGCTCCTCAACGCCGGCCACGAGGCGACCGTCAACACCACCGCGAACGGCTGGTGGGCGCTGCTGCGCAACCCCGGGCAGCTTGCCCGTCTGCGCGCCGCGCCCGAGGCCCTCCTGCCCACCGCCGTGGAGGAGTTGATGCGGTACGACACCCCGCTCCAGCTCTTCGAGCGCTGGGTGCTCGAAGACATCGAGTTCGCGGGGCAGGTGCTCCCGCGCGGCAGCGAGGTCGCGCTCCTCTTCGGGTCCGCCAACCACGACCCCGCCCGGTTCGCCGACCCCGCCGCGCTCGACCTCTCTCGCGCCGACAACCCCCACATCTCCTTCGGTGCCGGTATCCACTACTGCCTGGGCGCACCCTTGGCCCGCCTCGAACTCCATTGCTCCTTCGGGGAGTTGCTCGCCAAAGCGCCCCGGATGCGGTTGGCCGCCGAGCCCGAGCGGGGGTCCGGCTTCGTCATCCGGGGACTCAAGGAGCTTCGCGTGGAGTGTTGAGGCACGAGCCGGCACGCACGCCTCCAGCCGGTCCGGCGTTGGAGGACGAGCGCCCTCAAGGCGCGAACGGGGTCTGGGGCGGAGCCCCAGCAACCCCGGTCTTCGTCTGCGGACCGTGCCCGCGTCTCGCGCAGTTCCCCGCGCCCCTAAAGACGTAGGCCACCCGGCACCCCGGGGCAGGGCACCCCGCGCCCCCAGAGACGTAGGGCGCCCGGCACCCCGGGACAGGGCCCCCGGCCCGAAGAGGGCCCCGGGATCACGCCGGGAGGATCAGTCGCCACGCGGCCGGCCGCGCGGTCCACGTGCGCGTACGGACCGGCCCGGCCACCACCGCGTCCGCCCCGTACCGATATCCCCCCACCGGCCCGGAAATGGTCACCGCACGGGCCGACGCCCGCGCCCGCTCACCCGTCCGCCCATGCACCACCACCTGCGCGAGCCCGTCCGCTGACGCCACCGACACCCCCGCCACCGGCTGGTCCAGGTCGCTCAGGAGCACCCCGTCCGCCTCCACCCGCAGCCGGTGCGCGACGGCCGCCGCCACCGGGGCCGGCGCCCCCACCAGGGTGCGGACCAGGGAGCGTGCCGTGCCCCACACCGTCGGCGCCGCGGGCCGCGCGCGGACGGGGCCCAGGGCGGGCACGCGCAGCGCCCCGAGCACGACCTGGTCGCAGTCGTCGACCAGGAGGTCGAGGCGGCGCCCCACGCCGTCCAGGACGCCCCGCGCCGCCGCCACCGCACCCATCGGCACCCCGAGCGAACGGGCCAGCCGCAGCGAGTCCGCCGCGCCGACCGGAATCAGCCCCAGCTCGCCCCGGTCGAGGTCACGCTCGCGGTGCAGCAGTGTCACGGTGCGTAGCAGAGCCTGGTCGTCGCCGACCACCACGGTGCGCCGGCCGCCCCGGCGGGCCAGTGCCTTCGCGAACTCTTCCGGCCCCTGTGGCCAGCAGATTTTCGCCTGTGCTCCCGCACACAGCACATCTTTCGCGATCCGTACGGACTCGCCGTCAATACGGCGGGCGACCGGGTCGATGAGCACGACGAGCTGGTGCGCAGCCGACACCTCGGTCCTTCCTCGGGTAGCATCTTTGTGCAAGAGCCCCTTGCGCTATTGCGCCAGGGGCTTCGTCTATTCCGGGGCAACCGGTTCAACGGATCAGGCCCATGGTGTACGCACCCATGTAGGGAACGCGTATGCCCCTGACCTTGGACATGCCCCGCCCGGAAGGGGTGTACGCCTGTGCCCGCACTTGTGCTGCTCGGTGCTCAGTGGGGTGACGAGGGCAAGGGAAAGGCCACCGACCTCCTCGGTGGTTCCGTTGACTATGTGGTGCGTTACCAGGGCGGCAACAATGCCGGCCACACCGTCGTCGTAGGCGACCAGAAGTACGCGCTGCATCTTCTCCCTTCCGGGATCCTCTCACCGGGGTGCACCCCGGTGATCGGTAACGGAGTCGTCGTCGACCCGGCGGTCCTGCTCTCCGAGCTGAGCGGACTGAACGAGCGAGGCGTCGACACGTCCAAGCTCCTGATCAGCGGCAACGCTCACCTGATCACGCCGTACAACGTCACGCTCGACAAGGTCTCCGAGCGCTTCCTCGGCAAGCGGAAGATCGGCACCACCGGCCGCGGCATCGGCCCGACCTACGCCGACAAGATCAACCGCGTCGGCATCCGCGTCCAGGACCTCTACGACGAGTCGATCCTGGAGCAGAAGGTCGAGGCGGCCCTGGAGGGCAAGAACCAGCTGCTCGCCAAGGTCTACAACCGCCGCGCGATCGAGGTCGGCAAGATCGTCGAGGAGATGCTCCAGTACGCGGAGCAGCTCAAGCCGTTCGTCGCCGACACCACGCTGATCCTCAACAAGGCGCTCGACGAGGACAAGGTCGTGCTCTTCGAGGGCGGCCAGGGCACCCTGCTCGACGTCGACCACGGCACGTACCCCTTCGTCACCTCCTCGAACCCGACCGCGGGCGGCGCCTGCACGGGTGCGGGCGTGGGCCCGACGAAGATCAGCCGTGTCATCGGCATCCTCAAGGCGTACACGACCCGCGTCGGCGCCGGCCCGTTCCCGACCGAGCTGTTCGACGAGGACGGCGAGGCGCTGCGCCGCATCGGCGGCGAGCGCGGTGTCACCACCGGCCGTGACCGTCGCTGCGGCTGGTTCGACGCGCCGATCGCCCGCTACGCGACCCGCGTGAACGGCCTGACCGACTTCTTCCTCACCAAGCTGGACGTGCTGACCGGCTGGGAGGAGATCCCGGTGTGTGTCGCGTACGAGATCGACGGCAAGCGCGTCGAGGAACTCCCGTACTCGCAGACCGACTTCCACCACGCGAAGCCGATCTACGAGAAGCTGCCGGGATGGTCCGAGGACATCACCAAGGCCAAGACCTTCGACGAGCTGCCGAAGAACGCGAAGGCCTACGTGAAGGCCCTTGAGGAGATGTCGGGCGCCCCGATCTCCGCGATCGGCGTCGGCCCCGGCCGCACCGAGACGATCGAGATCAACTCCTTCATCTAGCGGGACCCGCACGCGGGACCCGCACGCGGGACAGCGGGGTCCCCGGCACCGAAACGGCTGCCGGGGGCCCCGCTCCGTCGTGTCCGGGGCAGCGGCGTCCCGTCGGGGCAGGGGAGTCCCGTTCGAGCGGCGGAGTTCCACCGGGGCAGGGGAGTCCCGTCCGGGCAGCGGAGTCCCCTCTTCCCAATTGATTCCTTCGCGAAGGTATTTTATGGTCTCAGTCGTCGGGGGAGTTCGACGAGGGACCCGTTCGGGTGCCCAACTGCCCTGCCCGTGAGGAGTTTCCCCATGCGTGCCATCGTCCAGCAGTCCTTCGGCGGCCCGGAAGTCCTGAAGGTGACGGAGGTCGAGCGGCCCGAGCCGCTGCCCACCGAGATCCTGGTGCGGGTCGAGGCGATCGGGGTCAACCCGGTCGAGGCGATGATCCGCAGCGGCGCGTTCCCGCTGCACGGAGAGCCCCCGTTCACCCTCGGCTGGGACGTGTCGGGGGTGGTCGAGCACGTGGTGCCGGGCACCTCGCGCTTCCGGGAGGGCGACGAGGTCTTCGGCATGCCGATGTTCCCGCGCGCGGCCGGCGCCTACGCCGAGTTCGTCGCGGCGCCCTCGCGCCACTTCGCCCGCAAGCCCGCCGGGCTGAGCCACGCGGAGGCCGCCGCGATCCCGCTGGCCGGGCTCACGGCGTGGCAGAGCCTGGTGGAGATCGCCGACGTGGGGCCTGGGCAGCGGGTGCTGATCCACGCGGGCGGCGGTGGGGTCGGCCATCTCGCCGTCCAGATCGCCAAGGCGCGGGGCGCGTACGTCATCACCACCGCGAGCGCGGCCAAGCACACCTTCCTGAAGGAGCTCGGCGCGGACGAGGTGGTCGACTACCGGGTGGCCGACTTCGCTGCGGAGATCTCCGGCGTCGACACCGTGCTGGAACTGATCGGCGGCGACTACGCGGACCGCTCCCTGCGCACCCTGCGCCCCGGCGGCCTCCTGGTCACGGCGGTCGCCCGCGCCGACGACGCGCTCGCCGCGCGCACCCGCGAGGCGGGCCACCGGTTCGCCGGGGTGTCGGTGGAACCCGATTACGTGGGCCTGGAGGCGCTGGCGGCCCTGGTCGACCAGAGCCTGCTCCGCCCGCACGTGGACCGCGTCCTTCCCCTCGAAGAGGCGTACGCGGCCCACGAGTTGATCGAGGGCGGCCATGTGACGGGCAAGATCGTGCTGGAGCCGTAGGGCCGAGGGGCTTCACGCGGGGCCCGGGGGCGGGCCGGCGCGACACCCCTGCCGGGCCGCGCCCGGGAATGCCCACCAACTGGCGCCAGGGCAGCCCTACTTCGCCCCCGGCCCCCGCGCGCCCCCGGCATCCGCCACGCCTGCCGCTTCCGCCAGGTCAGCCGCATCCGCCCCAGCTTCCGCATCGGCCGCGCCGGGAAGCACGACCGACAGGATCTCCCGTACGCGCTCGGCGATGTCGGCTCGGTCGTTCATCACCCAGGACATGTGCTGCGCGCCGAAGAACGCGGAGACGAGCACGCGCCCGACCGCCTCGGGATCGTGGCCGCCCGGCAGGGCGCCCTCCGCGTGGGCGGCCCGCAGCAGGCCGGTGACCGTCTCCGTGTAGCCGACGAACGGGGCCGGCAGGTCCGTCTCGATGAGGGACTGCTCGATCTGGAGCCTGGCGCCGGCCCGGATGACCTCGTCGTCACGGAACAACACACCGGTACGGACGAGGAGTTCGGCGAGCGTGGCCAGCGGGGGCAGCGCCTGGTCCGTCACCTGCTGCGCGGAGGCCCGCAGGCGTACGTAGAACTCCTCGGTCACGGCGGCGGCGAGGGCGCCCTTGTTGGCGAAGTGGAAGTAGACCGCGCCCTTGGTCGCACCCATCAGCTCGGCCACGTCGAGGATGGTGGTCGCCGGATACCCCTTGTCCGCGAAGGCCCGCGCCGCCGCGTCCAGGATGAGTCCCCGGGTCCGGACGGCGCGCTCCTGCTTGAGATCGGCGACGGCGGGCTTCGGGCGGGGTCGTATGGTCATAGTTTCACCATACCTTCCTGAAGGTATGTTCCCGGGCGGGCCCTCAGGCAGGGACGAAGGCGTCCTCGTGGGCCCCGTCCAGGATGAACCCGTTGTCGAAACGGACCCGCACGCTCACGCGGGGCCCCCGCTCCTGGAAGGCGGTCCAGGCGGGCTCCAGGGCGCGGACCTTCTCTTCGAGCTGCTTCCTGCTCTCCGGGGGCATCCCGTCCCCGAAGGAGTCGAGCAGCGACTTGAGCCGCTCGTACTCGCGTACGTCGTCGTCCTCGTCCTGCTCACCGACGACCTGCTCGACGGTCCCGCCGGTGCCCGCCGCCAGGGCCAGGAACCCGATGACGACCCCCGACACCTCGGCCGAATCCGTCAGCCGGGTGTCCGCCGCCAGCACCACCCGCTGGCCCGCCTTCAGAGTCATCTGCTCCCCATCTCCGCTGTCCGCCTGCTTCGGCGACGTACGAGGTCCCGCCGTCGCCGCCAGGAGATCACATCAGGTGGGGAACTCGCCGAGCCAGCTGCGGTCGAGGAGGTTTTCGGGGAGGTATTCGGATTGCACTTCGATGGGTTGTCCGGCGTCGTGGGCGAGGCAGGCGAGGGCGAGGGGGGCGAGGGCGACGGCTCCGTCGAGGTCTTCGCGGCGTTCTTCGTCTTCGGTCCAGTATTCGTGGTGGAGCTGGACGGCCTGGATCAGGGCTTCGTTGAACTTCTCCTGGTCCTGGGTGATGAAGCGGTAGAAGAGGTTGAGTGGGGGATAGAGGATTTTGAGCATGAGCTCGCGGTCGACGAAGCGGAGGTTCTGGGGGTCGGTGCCGTCGAAGGCGGCGACCAGTTTTTCGCCGAGGTCGGGGCGTTGGAGCCAGTAGGCCTGGAGGGCTTGGACCCAGGCGTAGATGTACTCCTCGAAATCCGCTCCTGACGCCCACAGTTGTTCGACGGACACCTTGCAGAGCTGCGTCATGCGCTCCTGCTCACGGCAGATGACCGCGAGCCAGAACGCCTGCAGCCATGTGCCGGCGTCCGTGAAGTGTTTGGGTTCCCCGAGCGCGGGGATGGTCCGGGGCTTGTGCGCGATCATGCACTCGACGGTGGAGCCCTCGGGCGCGGCGGCCGAGGCGAACAGTGCTGCCCCGGTCTGCATGGCGGCCACCCACGCCTCCCACGTCTCGCTCGTGCGCGCGGTCGGGTCGTGCAGGCAGTGGATGTACGCGGTGCTGAGCGTCTTGCTGAACGTGAGACCGAACATATTAGGGGACCGCTCGATGCGCTCGATCTCCCTCAGCGTCCGGGCGTCGAGCCCACGGAGCAACTCCGCCGAGTCGTCACACGGCTTGTACGGGGTCCTGGAAATCTTCATCGGCATGCGCTCCATCATCCGTCCCTTCGCGACCGGGCGCGTCCCAGGACTGGCCGTCCCTCGCCGTGGTCCCCGCCTATGGAGTTCCGAGCCGGCCGCACCGCTATTCCCCCTCGGGCTGGGGTTCACCGGTCCTGGGGCCACCATGCGCGTGTGGGATGGCCGTTCTCATCCCACCGGAGCTCTTCGAGGAGGGACAGACCGTCCTGACCGAAGACTTTCCGCGAAGCGAGCACTCCATTGGCGTGCCATGCCTTAAATTCCCCGGCGGGCAGGCCTTCCCGCACCTGCCCCTCCGAACGCAGGGTGCCGTCCGGGTACCACTCCCGCGACCAGCCGTCCAGAACACCCTCCGAGTACTCGTCCAGGCTCACCAGTTTTCCGGCCGAATACTCGGCGACTTCCCCGCTGAACAACTCGCCTCGGGAGAGCAGGCGTTGGGAGTCATCCATGTCCACGTCGGGGCCGTCGATGTCGATCCTGCGTGTCGTACCCATCAGGGAATCCAGTTTGCGTCAGCTGGCGACCCGCGGGCCGGGACCTCCCGCGTTAGCCGATGTCCGCGTCGGTGACATCCAGCCCCCGTCCGTCGATGATGTCAGTGGCGGCTAGCCCGTAGCCCTCCGCATGCCCGTAGTACGTCGGCTCGCCGGGTTGGGCCTCGACGCCGAGTAGCTGAACGAGCTCCTCAAGAGCTGACGCGAGTCGCGGCGCGTTGGCGGCATGAATGGCCGGGTGCGGCTCACCCCGGAAATCGCACGCAGCCCATACATCGTGATGCACGGAAAGTTCGGCCCAAGGCCCGATCTCGTCCGGTGACACCATCAACTCGACAAGACGATTCTCTCTGTGCCGCGCGCCGCTCGCATCGAGCCATACGCCGAAGCCCCGTACGAAGATCCCGCCGATTTCCGCGTGCGGATAACCGGACGGCCGGCAGGCATGGATTCGATCCGGCAAGTCCGGATCGTCAAGTGAGCGTCCCACAAGGGAAATGCGGCTATGAATCCCAAGTCCGCCCCTTCCGGTCTCAAACCAGCTCCACTCAAGCCCGTGCGGCTCCAGTAGCGCATGCTTCTGCAGCACCGCAGACATGCGCCCCGCAGTCCGGAGCGCGGGTTCTAGTCCGGGCTCATCGATATCGTCCAGATCCCAGAACCAAGAGCCGGACTCCTTTGGTGCGCGCATCAGCATGTTTGTCGATCTTCCTTACCGCTTCATGGCATTCGTCGGGTAGACGGTGACAGAACCATCGTCAAACCTTAGCTCAAAATAAGCGTTAGTGCGGTCGGCGGCCCGTTGCACAGCTTCGATATCACGCTCCGTCAGCTCGCTTCGGGGGCCTTTGATGTCCAAAATTCCAGCCTTTATATCGACCCCTTCCCCACTCAATTGATGACCCGCGATCTTCTTCACGGCTGATCTGATGCCTGCCACACTGTCCACGTCTTTGAGCTGGGCGCCGTATTCTATTCGCCCATCGCCGCGAATCAGGACATCGAGATCAAGGTTTTCGTCCGGGATCTTGAGCTCGAATTCAACATTATGCTCCCCCCTGCTCTGGAGCTCTGCGGCGTGCTCCATTGCTTGGTGCACGGCAGGGAGCATGCCGCGCCGCTTCACCTGGTAAAGGAGGCCTTCGCGGTGACTGAAATTCGGAACGTCCGCGAATCGGCCGCTCGAAATGTAATCGGCAACTGCGGCTCCGTATTCCGACTTTCGCAGCTGCGTCAGCATGCGCTCCTGGTCCACCACAGATATTTTCATGTCCTTGAGCGCCTCCGCGATGGCCGGCTCCTGCTCAGGGCGCATAGGCCCACTGGGCTGCTGACCTATCCGGTCACCTTCCAGGACTACCCCGGGCTGCCGCTCAGGACGACCGGAGTCGCCTCCCGGGCCGTCATCGCCCCCGCCCCCGTCGTGGCCCGCGCCGCCGGTCCCGCCGTGCTCGCCGGGGACGTGCCCCGCGTCGTCGCCGACTCCGCCGCCGTGGCCCGGCTCGTGCCCGCCGGAGCCTCCGTCGTGCCCGCCCGTCCCGTGCCCACCGGAGTGCGCGCCGGTGTCCGCCGTGTGGCCCGCCGCGTGCCCCGCCGTGTCGCCCGCGGACGGGGTTCCGCCGCGGTTGCCGCCGGTCGCGCCCCGGTCGAGGTCGTTCGCCGCGCCGTGGCCCAGGTCATGGGCCGTGCCCCCCGGCGTGTGGCCCGCCGTGCCGCCCGGGGTGCGGGGGCCCGGGGTCGTCGGGTGGTCGCCGACGTGGCCCGCGCGGTCGCCCGCGCCGACGAGCACCGGCTCCTTCACCCCGCCCGGCACCGTCGCGTCCACGTGCGGCAGCGAGCTCTTCAGGCGGGCGATGTCGTCCGCGCTGAGTTCGACCTTCGCGGGCGCCACCGTGCCGTCCGGCTTGTAGACCTTGCCGTCGTCGAGGTTGAGCCGGCTGCCGCCGGGCCACTCGATGTAATTGCCCTTCACCACCGGGACGTCCGCGGTCTTCGGGTACGCGGCGTCGAAGTCGTACTTGCCGCCGTTCGCCATGAGGTCCGCGTACCGGCCGTTGGTGATGTTCTTGAGGTTCCCGAACAGGTCGCCGACCTTGATGACGCCGAACTTCCCGGCCTTCGCCACGTACGTCATCGGGTCGACGACCTTCGCGACCTTGCCCGTCACCGATAGGACCTTCGCCACGGCGCCGCCCTTGGCCGCGCTGCCCGCGCCGCCGGTGAAGACGGTGGTCAGGACGTTGAAGGTGACGCCGCCCGCGGCCCGCGCGGGGTTCTTGCCCCACTCGTCCCAGGCGACCAGCGCCTTGCCGGTCTCCTTCATCGCCGTACGCGAATCCCGCAGCCAGCTCGGCAGGTCCTTGTCCGGGACGGCCCAGTACGCGGCTCCGAGCGGGGTCGCCGTGATCACCAGGCCTGTGGCCAGCTTCGCCAGCCCCGTCCAGGCCTGGCCCGCCTTGTCCCAGCCGTCGGTGCCGACCAGCGTGCCGAGGCCCTTGATGGTGCCCCAGACGCCGTCGACGATGAACCCGTCCCACACGAACGACTTCGTCTGCTCCCACAACCAGCGCGCACCCGTGTACTCCCGCTGGGCGTAGCCGCCCCACGGGGTCTCCTCGGCGTGCTTCAGCGCATCGGCGGAGTACCCGTACATGCCGGGCTTGTGGCTGCCGTCGTCCACCGTCAGCTTGCTGCCGCCGACCAGAGCGGTGATCTTGTCGTGGCAGGCGCGCTCGGCGTCCGTGAACGCGGCGATCGTCGCGGCGACATCGTCCATCAACTGCTTGTTGTGGTCGATCTTCTTCTGGTCGCGGCGCCAGTGGTCGTCCCCGGCGATGCTGTCGGTGAACGCGAACGCGTCCGTCCGCAGATTCTGCAACTTCGTTACCAGCGGCCGGACTTGGGTCTCATACTCCGTCAGCGCGGCGGCGGCCTTCTCCAGGCCGTCGGCGAAGTCGTCCGCCTTCGTCTTGACGGGGAGTGTGGTCGCGAAGAGCTGGTCGGCCTCGGGTGCCTGGTAGCAGGCGGACAGCCCCTGGAACTCCTTGTGTACGTTCGCGCCGCCGTCGCGGAAGTCGCCGGCCTGTTTGGTGAGGGCGGCGGCGTCCTTGGTGAGCTGTTCCAGATTGCCGGTGAACATGGGGATGCCGCCGGGCTCGATGACATCCTTGCTCACTTGTGGGCCTCCGGCTTGGACGCGTCAGGGTTGGGCTCGACCGGTTTGCCGTCGGGCCCGAGCTCCTGGCCCTTGTCGTTGACGACGGGCTCCTTGACGGCCTGGCTCTGCTTGTTCGCGGCCATGTCGAGGTCGCCCTTCACGTACTCCGTCGTCGCGTCATAGGCGCCCTGGAGCGAGTGCTGGGTGCGCACCGCGATGTAGCCGAGCTCCTGCGCCTTGTGCTGCATGAACTCGCCGAGGGCGCCGCCCACCGGGCCCATCGGGGCCTCACCGCAGGTCGGCCCCGAGATCGTGCCCGCCGACGTCGCCGCCGACTTCAAGCTCTCCTGCATCGCCGTTCCGGCCTTCGACATGGCCTCGGCCGCGGTGGCCGTCTTCTGCAGCACGCCGGACACCCCGGCCGGTTTGATGTCCCACCCCGTCACCGAACCCCACCCCCGTCAGTCATTCACACCACCGCGGACCGCACCGGCCGACTCAGCCGATGGCGTCGACGGCCGCCTTCGCCTTCGACAGGGTCGAGTGGGCGGTGCCGTCGTTGAGTTCGAGCGTGCTGCGGACGAGGCGGATGATCTCGCGCACCTCGCCGGCTGCCTTGTTCCAGCGCAGTTCCTTGCCGTGGTACTCGTCCGACACACCGTCGGCGGTGAACTCGGCCATGGCCGCCTTCACGGCACGGTCACGGTCGTTCAGGACGCGCTCCAGGTGCCCGACGATCGCGGCGAGACCGCCCTGCACCTCGGTCGAGGCGCCGGTGTCATAGCTGCGCCGGTCCAGATTCTGACCCATGATCTGTCTCCCCCGGGATTAGTGACGGGCGCCGAAGCGCGCCGCGTCGAAGTTCGCCGACGCCATGTTCTGGTGGGCGTTCGACTCCTGCTCGTGGTCACCGGCACCGAACGCGCCGTCCATCCCGGACTGACCGCCCAGAATGTCCTGGAGCGACCCGTTCAGGTCGTTGGTGATCTCGTCGGCATGATTCTTGAACGAGTCGAACGCGACCTTCCCGGCCCCGTTGAACTTCCCCTCCAACGGATCCGCAGCAGCGATCAACTGCCGGATCAACGAACCGAGATCACCACTCGAACCCTCGGTGCTCTTCCCCAGATCGGACAGAGTCGTGGACCCCATGTCGAACTTCACGCGCACACCCCCGTAAACGATGTAACCGGCCTGCCTGGACATCACGAACCGTCACACGTGCCTCGCGCGACGACTTACATGTCTATCGAACGCGTGTCGCAGGTGCAATGTGGTGTCGTCGCAGATTCGTCACGGCGTGGCTGCGCGGTGTGGCTGCGCCGCGCGGCAGGTGGGTTCAGCCGGCCGGGACGCCTTCCCAGCTGAGGAAGGACGTCCATGTGCCCGGGGCGACGGTGAGTGAGGGGCCGTCGGTCACCTTCGAGTCCCGCACGTGGACGGCTTCGCAGCAGGTCGCCACCTCTACGCACTGGCCGCCGCTGTCGCTGCTGTACGAGGACTTGCGCCAGTTGGCAGCCACCTCGATGCACTGGCCCCCACTGTCGTCGC
Organism: Streptomyces sp. NBC_00083; assembly: GCF_026343295.1. Taxonomy (GTDB): domain Bacteria; phylum Actinomycetota; class Actinomycetes; order Streptomycetales; family Streptomycetaceae; genus Streptomyces. Next base: position 81,946 of record NZ_JAPELY010000005.1, on the reverse strand, counting down.
TGTAGCTGGACTTGAACCACCGCAGGGTGCTGCTCATCTCTACTCTCCTGCCAACTCCTTGATGCGACCCAGTGATTCGCGAGGACCCAGGGCCTGTGCTCGGATCTTCGCATAGCGTCGTGCGTATGTGCTCACCTTTGCTGGGTCGGTGATGAGGAGGCTCTCGTCCTGCACTTCCAGGTATCCGAGACGGTCATGCCCTGGAGTCTCCAACAAGGTGATCCCGCCTCGGGCACCGGCGTGTTCACCGCTCGTCCCGCAATCGCTCGGGAGCACGTGGAGGTTGACATTGCGTCGGTGCGAACACTCGATGAGGTGCTGCATCTGGTTCTTCATGACGTCAGCGCTGCCGATCGTCCTCCGTAACACCGCCTCCTCCAGGATCAGCTCAATCGAGATGATCGGCTGTCGATCGAAGAGAGCCTGTCGTTCCATGCGGGCCTGGACCAGCTCTTCTACTCTCTGCTCGGACAGAGGCGGGTAGCCGCCGCCGATCAACGCCCGCGCGTACTCCTCCGTCTGGAAGAGTCCGTTGATGACCAGGGTTTCGTACATCTGGAGCACGACGGCGCTCTGCTCCAACGGCGCGAAGTCCTTGAACTGGTCCGGGTACTTCTCCAGCCGTACGGCAGCACGGGCGTCCTCGAAGATGCCCATGCCGTCGCCGAGGACGCGTTCCAACTCGACCAGCATCTGATCGCTCGCGGGCTGGGCCAAGGTTTCCATGGCGCTCACCGCGGCCCCCGAGAAGCCCAGCTCGGCTCCCAATCGGTCCTGGGACCAGCCCTTCCTCACTCGCAATTTGCGGGCGAGTTTGGCGACCATCTGCGCCATGGGCCCGGCCGTTTCCTTGTTTTCCGCTCGTGCCATACGTGATCACGCTCCGACTCAACCGGACTCAACCGGTCACGACTCAGCCCCGCCGAATTCGACCTGGCCCTCGGGGAGTTGAGGCTGGTCAACGGCTCCCCAACGGTCCCCGTACGGTCATGGAAAACGCTAGCGGGGTGGCCCCACACTGTCCCCGTGGATGCACACATCGATGAGGTGAATCTCGACTGGATTCCGCTCTCCGGGTTCCAGCTCAGAAAAGCGGGCGTTCAATTCGACGCCGTACGGATCAACGGGGACGCCGGGCGCTGTGTGGCGGATGTGATGGAGGAGCTGACCGGGGGCGACCCGGGGCCGATCGTCGCGGACGCGCTCGGGTGGCGGGCGGTGTACTTCCTGGTGCCGCCGCGCAGTACGTCGCACCGGGCGTGGCCGGTGGTGGCCACGCCGTTCAACGCGGGGCGGGGGAAGGTGAGTTTCGTGCCGGTGCCGGCGCTGAGGGGCCACACCTGGCCCCTGTCGTGGCGATGCCCGCCCTCGGGGCCGGACCGGTTCGTGCACACGCCGCTGCTCAACTCGGTGGTGAGTCAGGTCGGGCGGTTCACGGACGGTTCCGCCTGAGACCCGGACGCCGACGACGGGCGGGGCGCCCGGCCCGTGGCCGAACTCCCCGCTCCGCGCGGAGGGTGTCACCGCTGTCGGCCTTTTTTCGGAACGGAATCGGCAAAGCGGAATCCACGCAACTCATCCCGGGATCCGCACCGGCACGGAGTTCCCCGCTCAAGTGGAATGCCGGGCGGGGTGTAACGGGTTCCGGCCAGTCCGGGCTGGAATTTCGTGGTGTTGTCGGGGGCCCGCATACTCCTGTGGTCAATGAATGCAGATCACGTACATCCGTGAATTGGGGGCCATCACCCGTCGACAGAGCTGCTCCCCTGCATGACCGCACTCTGCGCACGGGAGTACCTCGTATGGCATCAACTCCGTTCAGGGCACGCTTCTTTCGCGGGCGCTGTGCATTGTGGATTCCTCTTCTTCCGGCGGTCCTCATGCTCGGTGTCGGGCTGTGGGGGATAACCCGCCAGGAGACCATGTGGCGGGACGAGGCCGCGACGTGGCAGGCGTCGCAGCGTTCCGTCCCGGAGTTGTGGCACCTCGTGCAGCACGTCGATGTCGTGCACGGTCTCTACTACCTGCTGATGCACGGCGTGTTCGCCGTCTTCGGCGACAGCCTGCCCGTTCTGCGCCTGCCGTCCGTCCTGGCGATGGCGGGCGCGGCGGCGTTCGTCGCCCGGATCGGGGCCCAACGGGGCGGTGCGGCAACGGGGTTGTGCGCGGGCTTCGCGCTCGCCCTCGTACCGGCGGTCCAGAACTACGCGCAGGAAGGGCGCTCGTACGCCCTGGTGACCCTCGGGGCCGCGTGCGGCACGTGGCTCCTCGTCGGCCTGCTGGAGCGCCCGGGGCGCGCGGTGCGGTGGGCGGCGTACGCGGGGGTCGTCCTGGTCGCCGCCTGGCTCAACTGGTTCGCCCTGCTCCTGCTGCCCGCGCACGCCGTCGCCGTGCTGTGCGCGCGGCCGGGGCGGGCCGTCGTCGTGCGCTGGACGCTGGCCTCGGCGGTGGCCGTGGCCGGAACGCTCCCGCTGATCCTGCGCAGCCGCGACCAGTCGGTCCAGGTCTCCTGGATCAAGCCGCTCACCCCGGGGTCCCTGACCGTGCCCGCGCTCATGGTCGTCGGCGGGGTGGTCTGTGCCTGGGTGAGCCGGACACGGGCCGGAGGGGACCAGGACCGGAAGCGGGACAGAGGGCAGGGGCGGGTGTCGCTCGCGGCGGTCGCGCTTCCCCTGCTCGCGCTCCCGCAGGCCGCGCTGCTCACGGTCTCCCTCGCCAAGCCGCTCTACGTCGACCGTTACATCCTCTTCTCGCACCTGGGTCTCGCCCTGCTGATCGGCGCGGCGGCCGCCCGTGGGTGCCGGGCCCTGGCGCGCCCCGGGGTCGCGGTGGCCGTGTGCGTGGGCGCCCTGGGCTTCGTCCTGCTCCCCGTCGAGCTGGGGCAACGGGGGCCGGCGAGCCGCGTCGACGACGTGATCGCGCCCGCGAACCTCGTGGCGGACGCGGCGCGCGCCGGGGACGGGGTGCTGTTCATACCGGCCGCACGGCGTGACACCGCTCTTGTGGCGCCGGCCAAGTTCGCCGGTCTCCACGATGTCGCGCTGCTCCAAAGCCCGGTGGAATCGGGCACGTTGAAGGGGGTCGAGAAGGATCCGGCCGACATAGCGGCGGGGGTGGCGGCGCATCGGCGCGTCCTTCTCGTCACCGATGCGGAGGGGGGCTCGACCAGGGAGGCCGACCGGGCCAAGCGGCGGGCGCTCGACGCGTACTTCGTCTGCGTGGCGGACACGCGTGTCCACGGGCGGCGGGTCGCGGTGTATGAGCGGCGGTGAGCCGGCTCGCGGGGGCGCTCAGTCCTTCTCGTAGTCGAGGAACTCGCCGGTCTCCGCCGTCAGGCGGTGCAGGCGGCCGTCCGGCAGGAGGCTGATGGTGCTCGGCTTTCCGGGGTTGCAGGCGCCGGTGGAGCCGGGGGCCACAGTGGACGGGCCGATTTGGAGCTGGGAGTTGCGGGTGGTGGGGGACGACGTCAGGCGGGCCTGGAAGACGCAGTGGTAGCCGCTGCCCTGCGCGGTGAGCGTCAGGATCGTGTCGCCCGTGCTGCCCGCGCGGATGACGAGGTCGCGGGGGTCCTCGCCGGTGGCCGTGGGGACCGTGGCCGTCCACGCGCCGATGTACTGGTGCGGTACGGAGCCCGGGGTGAAGGGGGAGGTGTCCTTGCTCGGACTCCCGGACGGCGAGGGGGAGTTGGGGGTGCCGGTGGAGGAGGCCGTGGGCCGCTTGTCGTCCGAGCCCCCGTTCAGGGAGTCGCCGCTCATGAACGCGTACACGGAGCCGCCGGCGCCGACCGCCACCACCAGGGCTACCGCGATCAGCGCCACCGTGGACTTGGTGCTGCGGCTGGGCGGGGGCTCCGGGGCGTAGGGGGTGGAGAGGGAGGGCGGATAGTCGTACGCGGCCTGGTCCGTGGGGAGGGGGGCCGGGGGAGCGGACCGCGGTACGAAGGTGGATGTGTGCGGGGGCGCGGGTATGTCGGCGTGGGCGGCCGGGGGGTGGGGGGTCTCCGCGGGCTGCGGCGCCCCGGGGGGTGCGACCCGGGTGCTCGTGGTGCCGGTGCGGGCGGTGGTGGTCGTCGCGCCCGGGTCCTCCATGTCGAGCAACTGGGCGGCGTGACTGCCCAGTTGGGCGACGAGCGGGGCGGGCAGCCACGGGTCGGTGGCGTGGCCGGGGAGGCGGGAGAGGATCTGGTCGAGGCCGGGTCGGGCGGCCGGATCCTTGTGGAGACAGTCGCGTATGAGGTCCTGGAGCGAGTCGGGTACGCCGTCGAGGGAGGGCGGCTCCTGCGCGATGCGGAACATCTGCGCGTGCGGCCCGCTCGACGCCTCGCCGAACGGCAGCCGGCCGCTCGCCGCGTACGCGAGGACCGAGCCGAGGCAGAACACGTCGCAGGCCGGGGTGATCCGGTCGCCCCGCACCTGCTCGGGGGCCATGAAGCCCGGCGAGCCGACGAGCGCGCCGGCGCGGGTGAGGGTGCCGTCCGCACCGCTCTCCAGGGCGCGGGCGATGCCGAAGTCGATGACGCGGGGCCCGTCGATGGTGATGAGGACGTTGGACGGCTTGAGGTCGCGGTGGACGATGCCGGCGCCGTGGATGTCCTTGAGCGCGAGGGTCAGGCCGCGGGCCAGGACGCGTACGGAGTGGTCGGGGAGGGGGCCGTGCGGGCCCTTCACGACGGCCTGGAGGGACGGGCCCGCGATGTAGCCGGTGGCGATCCAGGGGGCGGGGGCCTCGGTGTCGGCGTCCAGGACGGGGGCGGTCCAGGCGCCGCCGACGCGGAGTGCGGCGCGGACTTCCTGGCGGAAGCGGGCGCGGAACTCGTCCTGGTCGGCGAGGTCGGGGCGGACCAGCTTGACGGCGACCGTGCGGTTGCGGTCGGAGCGGGCGAGGTAGACCTGGCCCATGCCGCCTGCGCCCAGGCGGGCGAGGAGGCGGTACGTGCCTATTCGCTCGGGGTCGCCGGGTTCGAGCCGCTGCGTGCTGCCCGGGGCCGTGCTCATGCGGGGCTCACCTTTCGGGGGCGCTTCGTCGTGCCGACGTCGTGAGGATAGTCCGGCTCCCTCGGCAGGGTGCTCGGCCGCGGCCTCTTCAGCCCGCTCGGCTGCTCAACCTGGCTTATGCAGGCCACCTCAGCCCGTCCGGCGTTTGAGGACGAGCGCGCTTTAGCCTGTCCGGCGTTTGAGGACGAGCGCCTTTCGGGCGCGAACGGGGTCTGGGGCGGAGCCCCAGGCTCCTGAACCTCAGCCGTCCACAACCTCCGGAGGGTTTCGGGAAGGGGTGGGGTGGGGCCATCCCGGGGTCTGGGGCGGAGCCCCAGGAACCCCGCTTTCGTCTGCGGACCGTGCCCGCGTCTCGCGCAGTTCCCCGCGCCCCTGTAGGGCACCCGGCGTCGACAGGCCGCGCGCCCTGTAGGGCACCCGGCACCGAGCCACGCGGCGGCGCCCGCCGCGGCGGAGCCGCGTGCGGGGCACAGTCCCGCACCCCGGCGGGGCACGCGGTGCCAACCGACAGAGTGCCGAAGGTGGGGCATCTCGGTGGACAGGATGGCCATGGCCGGGTCTACCTGGGCGTACTTACCCTGGACCCATGACCCCTCAAGGCACCCCCGACCCGACGGCCGGCGCGGCAGTGAAGGCCGCCGACCGCGCGCACGTGTTCCACTCCTGGTCCGCCCAGGGCCTGATCGACCCGCTCGCCGTGGCCGGCGCGGAGGGGTCGTACTTCTGGGATTACGAGGGCAACCGCTACCTCGACTTCACCAGCGGCCTCGTCTTCACCAACATCGGGTACCAGCACCCGAAGGTCGTCGCCGCGATCCAGGAGCAGGCCGCGACGATGACGACCTTCGCGCCCGCGTTCGCGGTCGAGGCCCGCTCGGAGGCGGCCCGGCTGATCGCCTCGCACACCCCGGGGGACCTCGACAAGATCTTCTTCACCAACGGTGGTGCCGAGGCCGTCGAGAACGCCATCCGCATGGCCCGGCTGCACACCGGGCGCCACAAGGTGCTGAGCGCGTACCGCTCGTACCACGGGGGGACGCACACCGCGATCAACCTCACCGGCGACCCGCGCCGGTGGGCCTCCGACAGCGGGTCGGCCGGTGTCGTGCGGTTCTGGGCGCCGTTCCTCTACCGCTCGCCCTTCCACGCCACCACCGAGGCGGAGGAGTGCGAGCGCGCGCTGCGGCACCTGGAGGACACCCTCGTCTTCGAGGGCGCCGCGACCGTCGCCGCGATCATCCTGGAGTCCGTGCCGGGCACCGCCGGCATCATGACGCCGCCGCCCGGCTACCTGCCCGGCGTGCGCGCGCTGTGCGACAAGTACGGGATCGTGCTCGTCCTCGACGAGGTCATGGCCGGGTTCGGCAGGACCGGCAAGTGGTTCGCCCTTGAGCACTACGACGTCGTGCCCGACCTGCTGACCTTCGCCAAGGGCGTCAACTCCGGGTACGTGCCGCTCGGCGGTGTCGCCATCAGCGCGAAGATCGCCGAGACCTTCGAGCACCGGCCCTTCCCCGGCGGCCTCACCTACTCCGGGCACCCCCTCGCCTGCGCCGCCGCCGTCGCCACCATCCAGGTGATGGAGGAGGAGGGCATCGTGGAGCAGGCCGCCCACATCGGCCGGGCCGTCCTGGAGCCGGGGCTCCGCGAGATCGCCGAGCGGCACCCGTCCGTCGGCGAGGTGCGCGGCTCCGGGGTGTTCTGGGCGCTCGAACTCGTCCGCTCCAAGGAGACGCGCGAGCCGCTCGTGCCGTACAACGCGACCGGCGCGGACAACGCGCCGATGGCCGCGTTCGGCGCCGCCTGCAAGAAGAACGGCCTGTGGCCCTTCATCAACATGAACCGCACCCACGTCGTGCCGCCCTGCAACGTCACCGAGGCCGAGGCCAAGGAAGGGCTCGCCGTCCTCGACGAGGCCCTCACCGTGGCCGACCGGCACACCGTCTGACGCGCCGCACGAGGCTCGGCCAAGGCCGGCCCGGGGCGTAAAACCCCCGCTCTCCTTTGTTCGGTTTCCGGGCACCCCATAGGGTGGCCGGAGCCGGAGAAGGGGAGCGAGCCATGCCCGCGAGCGGAGCGGTCACCCGCAACACCCTTCGACAACAGATCGCGGACGCGCTGCGTGACGAGGTGCTCGCGGGGCGTATGCGGCCCGGCGAGGAGTTCACGGTCAAACAGATCGCCGAGCAGTACGGCGTCTCGGCCACGCCGGTCCGCGAGGCGCTCGTCGACCTCTGCGCGCAGGGCCTGCTCGACTCCGACCAGCACCGCGGCTTCCGCGTGCGGGTGTTCACCGTCGAGGACTACAAGGGCATCGTCGAGGCGCGGGCCCTGGTCGTGGACGGGATATTCCGGCGGGCCGCGGTCCCGGGCCGGCTCGACGCGTACGGGCCGGCCCTCGTGTCGGTGCGGCGCCGCGGCGAAGAGGCGGCCCGCGCCGCCCGGTGCGGCGACCTGAACATCCTGGTCGGCTACGACCTCCGGTTCTGGCGCGAACTGTGCGCGCTGGCCGGGAACTCCTACATCTCCGACTTCCTGCACCGTCTGCGCATGCAGAGCTGGGTGTTCGCGGTGCCCCACCTGCGGAGCCACGGTGACGTCACCGAGTGGCTGTGGACCGGGCACGGCGAGGTGGTCGACGCGCTCGGCCGGGGCGACTTCGAGGCGGCGCGGGTGCTGATCGCCGCGTACAACGACGCGTCCCTGACCTGGGCGGAGCGGCTGCCCCGGTGACGATGAACACCCCGGCCGGACCGGTCGAACTGAGCGTCGTCGTCCCCGCGTACAACGAGGAGCAGCGTCTCGCGCCGACCCTCGACGCGATCCGCGCCCACCTTGGCGACAGCTGCGCCTGGGAGCTGATCGTCGTCGACGACGGGTCGGGCGACGAGACCGTACGGGTGGCGAGGGAAGCCGCCGCCCGCGACTCCCGCATCCATGTCGTCGTCAGCGAGAGCAACCGGGGCAAGGGCCACGCGCTGCGGCTCGGGGTGCTCGCCTCCTACGGGCGGCGCGTCCTGGTCACGGACGCCGATCTGGCCACGCCCATCGAGGAGCTCGACCGGCTCGACAAGGCGATGGCCGAGGGCGACACCGCCGCGGCGATCGGCTCGCGCGCCCATCCCGAGGCGCGCATAGAGGTTCACCAGAGCCGGCTGCGCGAACACCTCGGGCGGATGGGCAACCGGCTCATACGGGCCGTCGCGGTGCCCGGCATCCGCGACACCCAGTGCGGCTTCAAGCTGTTCGACGGCGAGAAGGCGCGCGCCGCGTTCGCCGACGCCCGCCTCGACGGCTGGGGCATCGACGTGGAGATCCTCCAGTTCTTCCGCCGCCGCGGCTGGGCGGTCGCCGAGGTGCCGGTCCGCTGGTCGCACCAGGAGGGCTCGAAGGTGGGCGCGGCCGACTACGGCAAGGTGCTGTGGGAGCTGGCCCGGCTCAAGGCGCGCGCGGTGCGCCGCGCCGACCTGGTGCTCGCCACCCTGTTCCTGCTGTCGTCGGTGCTGCTCTACAAGAACCTGTGGGACGGCCTCGGGAGCAGTTACCTCACGGACTCGATGCAGGACCAGAACCAGTGGGAGTGGTTCTTCGCGGTCACCGCGGACAACGTGGCCCATCTGCGCGACCCCCTGTTCACGACCGTCCAGAACTTCCCCGACGGCGTGAACCTCATGGGCAACACCCCGATGCTGGGCCTGTCCGTGCCGCTGGCGCCGGTCACGCTCGCGTTCGGGCCGAGCCTGACGTGGGCGCTCGTCCTCACCCTGGGGACGGCGGCGACCGCGTACGCCTGGTACTGGCTCTTCGCGCGCCGGGTCACCGAGAGCCGGTGGGCGGCGGGGCTCGGCGGGGCGCTCGCCGCGTACGCGCCGCCGATGGTCTCGCACGGTACCGCGCACCCGAACTTCTGCGTCCTGTTCATGCTGCCGCTGATCATCGACCGTGCGCTGCGGCTGTGCGAGGGCCGTGACGTGCGCCGCGACGGGATCGTGCTCGGCCTGTTCACCGTCTACCAGATCTTCCTCGGCGAGGAGGTGCTGCTGCTCGCCACGGTCGGCATGGCCCTGTTCGCCCTGTCGTACGCGCTGGCCCGCCGCGATGTCGCGCGGGCCGTGGTCCGGCCGCTGGCCACGGGCGCGGCGTACGCGCTCGGGGTCTGCCTGGTGCTGCTCGCCTACCCGCTGTACCGGCAGTTCGCCGGCGCGCAGAGCTACCACAGCGTGCTGCACGGCGACAGCGCGGGCAATTCGCCGCTCGCGCTCGTCGAGTTCGCGGGGCGCTCGCTCTTCGGCGACGAGGCGACCGCCGACAAGCTGGCGCTCAACCGCACCGAGCAGAACGCGTTCTACGGCTGGCCGCTGGTGGCGCTCGCCTTCGCGCTCGTCGTACGGCTGTGGCGGCGCCCCCTGGTGAAGGCGCTGGCCTTCACGGGGGTGGCGGCCGCGGTGCTGTCGCTGGGGCAGAAGATCCGCGTCCCGTACACGGACGTGGTGTTCGCCGGGCCGTGGAAGCTCCTCGCGCACTGGCCGCTCTTCGAGTCGGTGATCGAGGGCCGGGTCGCGATGATCTGCGCGCCGGTGCTCGGCGCGCTGGTGGCGCTCGGCGCGGGGCGCCTCGCCCACAGCGGGGTGCGGCTGAACAAGGCGGTCGGGTTCACGGCGATCGCGCTCGCGCTGCTGCCGATCGTGCCGACGCCGTACCCGACCAACGCCCGTCCCGACGTGCCCGAGTTCATCGCGTCGGGCATGTGGAAGAAGTACGTCGGGCCCGGGGAATCCCTGGTTCCGGTGCCGCTGCCCGATCCCGGTTCGGCGGAGGCGCTGCACTGGCAGGCGGAGACGGGCCTCGGCTTCTCGGTGCCCGGCGGCTACTTCAACGGGCCCTGGGGTCCGGACCGGATCGGCATCTACGGGGCCTCACCGCGCTGGACGTCGAACCTGTTCGGAGACGTGCGCTCCGGCAAGCCGATCCCCGACATCGGCACCGACTGGCAGAACCAGGCCAGGGCGGACCTGGCGTACTGGCGGGCCGGGGTGCTCGTCCTGGAGCCGCAGCCGCGGGCGCCCGAGCTGTACGAGACGGTGTCCCGGCTGCTCGGCCGGCCCGGCACGAAGGTCGGCGGCGTGTGGATCTGGGACGTGTCGCCGGGGCGCTGACGCCCGCGGGTCCGAGTAACGGACGGGCTGGTGGGTAAACCTCTGCGACCGGGGCGCGCGGGGGGAACCGGTCACCCGCCGCCGGGAGTTGACGGGCGCTCTTCGCGCGGCGTGCCCGGCGCACTACGCTGTCCCGACCATCGCGCGAAACGAGTTGAGAGCGAGCCCGTCTTGGCCTGTGACCTGTGGCTGGTCCCCCTCGTCGACGTGCTGTGCCACAGCCCCGACAATCCGTTCGCGGAGGAGATCGCCTCGTACGACAAGGCGCTCGGCGAGGCCGGGCTCCCGGCGGTGCCGGTCTTCGCCTACATGCCGGGGCTCTCCGGCGACGTGGCTCCGGTGGCCGGCTTCGACTACGACGCGCTGCACTTCCTGCGCCGGGCGTATCTGCTCCAGCTGTGCGGGCTCGCGGTGACGCCGGTCGACGAGCTGGGCGGCGACTACGAGCAGCTCCTGGAGATGTTCGAGGCGACGGCCCAGCAGTCGCACCTGGTGTGGCACTACGACCACGCGGGGGCGTACGTGCCGGTCGACTTCGCGGTGCCGCTGTCCAACGAGGAGCTGCTGGCGGGCGGGGGACCGCTCGGGTCGGCGCAGGGGTTGTTGCGGGAGCTCCAGTTCGTGGGGCCGGCGATCGGGATAGATCCGGCCAACCCGCCGTCTCCGCCGGCGCCGCCGGCCCGCCCCACCTCGCTCGAAGAGCCGGCGGGGCCCATCCCGTACGACGAGAGTCCGTTCGCGCGTGAGCGGCACGTCTGGCTCGGGCTCCACGCGGCAGCCACCCGCAGCCTGGCCCAAGGCTCCATGATCATCTTCAGCTGACCCTGCGGCAGCGCATGCCGCGCGGTCCGCAGGCGGGGCCGCCTGGGGCTCCGCCCCAGACCCCGTCCCGGGCCTGGACGGCCCTCGTCCTCAAACGCCGGACGGGCTGAGGATGCCGATGCTGGGCATGCCGCCAGGTTCAGCCCACCTGGGGGCGCGGGGAACTGCGCGAGACGCGGGCACGGTCCGCACCCGACGGCGGGGTGTCCTGGGGCTCCGCCCCAGACCCCGTTCGCGCCCGAAAGGCGCTCGTCCTCAATCGCCGGACGGGCCGGCTATGCGCATGCCGCCCGGCATGGAGTACTTCAGGGGGCGCGGGGAACCGCGCGGGTCAGCGGGGGCCCTCCGGGGGGCGTTGGCGGGGCATGTTGGGGCGGGTCACCGGGGGGAGGGGGAAGCGGCCGGGACCGGGGGCGCCATCGGCGCGCGGCGCCGCGGCGCTCAGCGTCTGCATGACCAGCGGCGCCGGCCCCGAGCGGAACTCCACCATCCAGTCCGCCGTCTCGGAGCGGACCAGCTCCGTCACGTCCTCGGTGAACCGGCGCAGCACGGACAGACAGCGCTCGGCCGCCTCGCTCGCCGTGCCGTCGGTGGGCCCGAGCACCTCGCGCACGCTCTCCGACGCCCAGTCGAACTGGAGGGTCTGGAGCCTGCGCTGCACCGCCTGCGCCGTGGCGACGTCCCGCATCCAGCCCGATGTGAGGCCGAAGAACCGGTCGCAGGCCAGACAGGCCGCGCCGAGCAGCAGACACAGGTAGCCCCAGCCCGCCGCCCCCGTGAGGGCCCGCGTGAGGTCGAGCAGCGGAAGCACCGCCCCCGCGGTCGCGCCCGCGGCCGTGCCGCAGCGCAGGACGCGCGCGCCGCGGCGCTTCCAGAGCCGGTCGGCGAGGTACCAGTCCGCGGTGCGCAGGGCGCCCGTCTCGACCCACTGGTACAGCTCGTAGAGGCGCTCCGCGGGCTCGCCCCAGTCGCCGAGCGGGAACGGCCGCCCGGTCAGATCGCCCGTCGTCGCGCCCTCGTCCCGCCGGGCCTGGCCCGGGGCCCCCTCGGGCTGCATGTCAGGCTGGCTCACCCGGCCGCTCCCTCCGCACTGCTAGCTGGCATCCAGACCACGTGGACGTACGTAGTGGCGTAGTACAGGACGTAGTGACGTCGTCACGTAGTGATGTAGTAAAGACGTCGCGCCCCTGCGCCGCCGACGGTGCGTGTGCGTCGCTTGACGCCCAGTGATGCGCCCGACCGCCATTCCTACCGCCGAATGGAGGGCCCGGGGGGCGGTAACCAGGTATTTCCGCCCGGAAGTGCCGCTTGATCAGGTATAGGAACCCGCACCGCATCACTCGAAAGAGTTGCGGAGCAGGGCGCCTGTCGACCACGTAGGCTCGGAGTGCCCGACGATTCCGTCCAAGTGAAACCCGGAGTGAACCGTGATCCCTGGTGGTGGCCAGCCCAACATGCAGCAGCTTCTCCAGCAGGCGCAGAAGATGCAGCAGGACCTCGCCGTGGCCCAGGAGGAGCTCGCGGCGACCGAGGTCGACGGCCAGGCCGGCGGTGGCCTCGTCAGGGCGACCGTGACCGGCTCGGGTGAGCTGCGTTCCCTCGCCATCGACCCGAAGGCGGTCGACCCGGAGGACACCGAGACCCTCGCCGACCTGATCGTCGCGGCCGTGCAGGCCGCCAACGAGAACGCGCAGCAGCTCCAGCAGCAGAAGCTGGGCCCGCTGACGCAGGGCCTCGGCGGCATGCCCGGCCTGCCCTTCTAGGACCGGGCACCCCGCGCGCGCCCGGTCGCGCGGAGCCAACCGTGCGCCTGCCCTACTGAGGCGGACGGACAGCAACTACCGTAGGCATCAGAGCAACCCACGAGAGGCGTTCCGTTGTACGAAGGCGTGGTTCAGGACCTCATCGACGAGCTGGGCAGGCTGCCCGGCGTCGGTCCCAAGAGCGCGCAGCGGATCGCCTTCCACATCCTCCAGGCGGAGCCGACCGACGTACGCCGCCTCGCGCACGCCCTCCTTGAGGTCAAGGACAAGGTCCGCTTCTGCGCGGTGTGCGGCAACGTGGCGCAGGAGGAGCGGTGCAACATCTGCCGCGACCAGCGACGCGACCTGAGCGTCATCTGTGTCGTGGAGGAGCCCAAGGACGTGGTGGCGATCGAGCGGACGCGTGAGTTCCGCGGCCGCTACCACGTGCTCGGCGGTGCCATCAGCCCCATCGAGGGCGTCGGCCCGGACGACCTGCGCATCCGCGAGCTGCTCGCCCGCCTCGCGGACGGCACGGTCACCGAGCTGATCCTGGCCACCGACCCGAACCTGGAGGGCGAGGCGACGGCGACGTACCTCGCCCGCATGATCAAGCCCATGGGGCTCAAGGTCACCCGGCTCGCCAGCGGCCTGCCGGTGGGCGGCGACCTCGAATACGCCGACGAGGTCACCCTGGGCCGGGCCTTCGAAGGAAGGCGGCTGCTCGATGTATGACGCCCACGCGGGCCACGAGGAAGGTCAACTCGATGTCTGACGCAACGCTGCACGCGACCACGCAGGACCCGGACTCGTTCGCGGTCCAGATCGCCGACCAGGTCGAGTCCTTCATCGTCGCGGTCACCGAGGTGGCCAAGGGCGACGAACCCGACAGCGCCGTGCCGTTCCTGCTCCTGGAGGTCTCCCAGCTCCTGCTGGCCGGCGGCCGGCTCGGGGCGCACGAGGACATCGTCCCCGACGAGCGCTACGAGCCCGACCTGGGCCCGGAGGCCGACGCCGACGAGCTGCGCGAGCGCTTCGCCCGGCTGCTCGAACCCATCGACGTGTACTCCGAGGTCTTCGACCCGTACGAGCCGCGCAAGGCGCCGGTGCCGTGCCGGATCTCCGACGACCTCGCCGACGTCGTTACCGACCTGCGCCACGGCCTGGCCCACTACCGCGCGGGCCGCACCTCCGAGGCGCTGTGGTGGTGGCAGTTCTCGTACTTCTCCAACTGGGGCTCGACGGCCTCCGCCGCGCTGCGCGCCCTCCAGTCGCTCGTCGCCCACGTCCGCCTCAATCAGCCGCTCGAAGAGCTGGACGGCCTGGACACGGACGAGGAGCTGACGGAGGACGCCCTGGAGGAGGCGGCGGGCCGCGTCATGGCGCAGGAGCTGGCCGGGCCCCTCGGTCTCGGCGACGTCAAGTAGCGCCGCCCGTACGGGAGTCGGGCGCGGAGCCACCCGGATGCGGGGGCCCGCGCACCCGTCCGGGCCCCTGTGAGCCCGGACACATGCCGCGTATCCGGCGGGCACCCGGGCAGGCAGTCCGTGCGAGCGGTGCCGGTGGCCGTCCGGTGTCAGGGAGTGAGCGGGACATCTCACGAGCTGATACGGGGCGGGCGATTCCGGCCCGCTCGTTAAACTGAGCCGACCGCAGTAATGAAATGAGCGAGGAGCGCACGTGGGCCTTGTCGTGCAGAAGTACGGAGGCTCCTCCGTTGCCGATGCCGAGGGCATCAAGCGCGTCGCCAAGCGGATCGTGGAAGCCAAGAAGAACGGCCACCAGGTGGTCGTCGTGGTTTCCGCGATGGGCGACACGACGGATGAGTTGATCGAGCTCGCGGAGCAGGTGTCACCCATGCCTGCCGGGCGGGAATTCGACATGCTGCTGACCGCCGGAGAGCGGATCTCCATGGCACTGCTTGCCATGGCGATCAAAAGCATGGGCCACAAGGCCCAGTCCTTCACGGGCAGCCAGGCCGGTGTCATCACCGACTCGGTCCACAACAAGGCGCGGATCATCGACGTCACCCCGGGCCGCATCAGGACCTCGATCGACGAGGGCAACATCGCCATCGTCGCCGGGTTCCAGGGTGTCAGCCAGGAGGGCAAGAACATCACCACGCTCGGCCGTGGTGGTTCGGACACGACGGCCGTCGCGCTGGCCGCGGCCCTCGACGCCGAGGTCTGCGAGATCTACACGGATGTCGACGGCGTCTTCACCGCGGACCCCCGCGTCGTGAAGAAGGCGAAGAAGATCGACTGGATCTCCTTCGAGGACATGCTGGAGCTGGCCGCGTCCGGCTCCAAGGTGCTCCTGCACCGGTGCGTCGAGTACGCCCGCCGGTACAACATCCCGATCCACGTGCGGTCGTCCTTCAGCGGACTTCAGGGCACCTGGGTCAGCAATGAACCACGTTCCAAGTCGGAGGGTCAGCAGGTGGAGCACGCCATCATCTCCGGAGTCGCCCACGACGTCTCCGAGGCGAAGGTCACGGTCGTCGGGGTGCCCGACAAGCCGGGCGAGGCGGCGGCGATCTTCCGCACCATCGCCAACGCGGAGATCAACATCGACATGGTGGTGCAGAACGTCTCCGCCGCGTCGACGGGGCTCACCGACATCTCGTTCACGCTGCCCAAGGCCGAGGGCCGCAAGGCCATCGACGCCCTGGAGCGGTCCAAGCCGGCCATCGGCTTCGAGTCGCTGCGCTACGACGACCAGATCGCCAAGATCTCCCTCGTCGGCGCCGGCATGAAGACCAACCCGGGCGTCACGGCGGGCTTCTTCGAGGCCCTTTCCGACGCGGGCGTGAACATCGAGCTCATCTCGACCTCCGAGATCCGCATCTCGGTCGTCACCCGGGCCGACGACGTCAACAACGCGGTGCGCGCCGTACACTCGGCCTTCGGCCTGGACTCCGACAGCGACGAGGCCGTCGTCTACGGGGGCACCGGGCGATGACCCACAGGCCGGCGCTCACGGTCGTCGGAGCGACCGGGGGCGCCGGTGCGGTGATGCTCCAGATCCTGTCCCAGCATGCCGATGTCTGGGGCGAGGTCCGGCTCGTCGCGTCCGCGCGCTCGGCCGGCCGCACCCTGCTCGTCCGCGGGCAGGAGTGCGAGGTCCGCGCGCTGAGCGAGGAGGCCCTCGAAGGGGCCGACATCGTCCTGTTCCTGGTGCCCGCCGACGTCGCCGCCCAGTGGGCGCCGGTAGCGGCCGCCAAGGGCGCGGTGGTGGTGGACAGTTCGGCCGCCTTCCGGATGGACCCGGACGTGCCGCTGGTGGTGCCCGAGCTCAATCCGCACGCCGTACGGATGCGTCCGCGCGGCATCGTCGCGAGCCCGCACGCCACCACCCTCGCGATGAGCGTGGCGGTCGGCGCGCTGCACGCCGAGTTCTGCCTGAGCGAGCTGGTCGTCTCCACCTACCAGGCGGTCAGCGGTGAGGGGCAGGCCGGCGTCGACGCGCTGCGCCGGCAGATCTCGCTGGTCGCCGGCACCGGGCTCGGCACGAGCCCCGGCGATGTGCGCCGCGCCGTCGGCGACGACCTCGGCCCGTTCCCCGCGCCCCTCGCCCTCAACGTGGTGCCCTGGACCGGCGAACTCGCCGACGACGGCTGGTCGTCGCAGGAGCTGGGCATCCGCGCCGAACTGCGCAAACTGCTCGACCTGCCGCGCCTTCCGGTCGCCGCGACCTGTGTGCGGGTCCCGGTGGTGACCACGCACTCCGCGTCGGTGCACGCCCGCTTCGAGAACGAGGTGGACGTGGCGCGCGCCCACGAGATCCTGGCGACCGCGCCCGGCGTGGTGCTCTTCGACAACCCCGCCGTCGGCGAATACCCCACCCCCGCCGACGTGGTGGGCACCGACCCCACCTGGGTCGGCCGGGTCCGCAGCTCGCCGGACGATCCGCACGTACTGGAACTTTTCGTCTGCGGTGACAACCTCCGCAAGGGCACGTCCCTGAACGTGGCCCACATCGCCGAGCTGGCGGCCCGCGAATTCACCGGGCGTTGATCCCCACGGGTTTGTAGGATCTGTGAACGCTCTGTGAGCAAGTCGCTGGTCTGTACCACTTGAAGTGCGCCAATGCCTTGTTACACGATTCATTTCCGTGTCCCTGCAACCGGCAGTCCGGCATGGAGCGTCTATGCGGTCGCCCCTCAAGGTGCCGTATAAATCGGGGCATTGGGGAAGAGCGGGTACGGATGAGGGCATGTGTCGCACCGCCAAAAACAGTGTCGTACGCGTACAACCCTGACGGGGAGGAACGTGTCCAACAGGCGTGGCAGAGGTACTCGACTTCAGAGCGGTACCGGCGCGCGGTGGGATGGTCGTCCGCCCTCGTCGGAGGTCCGGCGTGCCCGGCGGCATGCCGGTGATCGCGCCCATGCCGGCCACCCGCCCCGCCGCCCTCGTGCCGTCCCCCGCGCCCTCCCGCGGGAGCGCTGACGAGACCATGGCGGCCGGCACCACCGTTGACCACCTCACCGAGACCTACCGGGCGCACTACCGCTCCCTGCTCGGCCTCGCGGCACTGCTCCTGGACGACACCGCTTCCTGCGAGGACGTCGTGCAGGAGGCGTTCATCCGCGTCCACTCGGCGCGCAGCCGGGTGCGCGAGCCGGAGAAGACCCTGGCCTACCTGCGCCAGACCGTGGTGAACCTGTCGCGCTCCGCGCTGCGCCGCCGCATCCTCGGGCTCAAGCTGCTCTCCAAGCCGATGCCCGACATGGCGAGCGCGGAAGAGGGCGCGTACGACCAGCTGGAGCGCGACGCCCTGATCAAGGCGATGCGCGGGCTCCAGCGCCGCCAGCGCGAGGTCCTCGTGCTGCGGTACTTCGCGGACATGACCGAGGCCCAGGTCGCCGAGACGCTCGGCATATCCCTGGGCTCGGTGAAGGCGTACGGATCACGAGGCATAGCCGCCCTGCGCGTCGCCATGGAGGCGACGGCATGAAGGGGCGGGACGGAAACGACGACGAGCGGCCGGGGGAGCACGGGAAGTACCGGAAGTACGGGGAGCACGGCGGGTACGGGTCGGACCAGCGGCCCAGCATTGACCTGAACGACCTGACTGGATACGGATTCGTGGACACAACGCCGGAAAAGAACAGCCCCGGCACCCCTCACCTCGGTTTTCCGCCCGCTCCTGGCGGCACCGACACGGCCGGGGAACAGGCGCTGCGCAGACTGCTGCACGGCGCGGTCGACGAGCTGACACCCTCCGAGGGGGCGCTCGAACACCTGCGGGAGGCGGTGCCCGCGCGGCGCGCCCGCAAGCGACAGGCCGTCGTCGGCTCGGTCGCGGCCGCCCTCCTGGTGGCCACCGCCGTGCCGGCCTTCCTGCACGTCGCCAACACCGCGAGCAGCACCGACGAGCAGCCGGCCGCCGCCGGACACGGCGAGCAGACGTACGGCGGGTCGGGAGGCGTCACCGGCACGCCCGACGGGGTGCCGCGGGGCGGCCCGTCCACCGGCTCCGGCACCCGGCCCGGCGGCACACCCGACGGCAAGGGCGCGTCGAAGACGCCCAGCGTCGGCACGACCGGAGACACCGCGGGCGCCGTCGACGGGCCGCGCAGCGGCACCGTGCAGGCGAACTCGCCGGTGTGCGAGGCGGGCGAGCTGAGCGTGAAGTCGGCGAAGGTCGGCAAGCCCGACGCGACCGGCAAGGTGTACGGGGCGTTCCGCGTCGTCAACGCGTCGGACAAGCAGTGCGCGATCGGCGGCGTCGGCACGTTCGGCGTCCACGCGCAGGGCGCGGCCGACCCCGCGAAGATCACCGTGGTCGAGCACGCGGCGGGCGACCCCGCGCCCGGCCTGCCCGATCCCTCCCAGGACGCCGACCACTTGGTGCTCAAGCCGGCCGCGGCCTACGAGGTGCGGTTCGCCTGGGTGCCGTCCGACACCTGTCCCAAGGCGACGGCGTCGCCCGACCCCAGCCCCTCCGCCAACCCGGGGAGCAACAGCGGCATCACCGCGCCCACGACCACCGGGGGTGGCGCCCAGAGTCCCCAGCTCGCGCCGAACGGCGGCCCCCCGGCCACGACCGAGGACGGCACCGTGGCGGTCACGCACGTGGCCGAGCCGGGCGCGCCGGCGGCCGAGGCGAAGATCCCGAACGCGTGCGCCGGCACGATCTACAAGACGGGCGTGCTCGACGCGGGGTCCGGCTCGGCGCCGGCCCCCTAGGCCCCGGCGGCCGCGCCCTCGGGCTTCGCGGCCGCCCCGGCTTCGGCGCCGGGCCCGTCGGCCTGGTCGGACCCGTCCGCCGGCTGTTCCGCTCCTTCGGGGGCGAGGCCGAGTTCGGCGTCCTCCAGGGCCTCGGCCTCGCGCCGCACCAGGCGGAACCACATGAAGACCACGAACCCGGCGAAGACGAACCACTCGCCGGTGTACCCGAGGTTCTGGAACGCCTTCAGGTCGAGCCCGCTGTTCTGCGGCGCGCTCGCCGGGACCGGGGTCAGGCCGGCGCCGGCGGCGGGCAGCGTCACCCACGCGTCGTACACCGGATACGGCACCAGGTTGACGAGGGACGCCGCGCTGATCATGCCGACCTGGCCCTGCGGCAGGCCGCCCTGCGCGTTCACACCGTCCGAGCCCGCGGTCTCCGACGCCTGCAGTACGCCGGTGACGGCCACGTCGCCCGCGGGGACGGCCGGGGCCTTCGCGCCGCGGGGGATCCAGCCGCGCACGACGGGCAGCGCCTTGCCGCCGTCGGTGCGCAGCAGGGTCAGTACGTAGCTGCCCTGCTTGCCGTCGACCTCGCGGTCGGGCACCAGGAACTGCTCGGCGTAGTGGCCGCGGGCCTGCGCCGGCCGACCGGAGGTGCGCTGGTCCACCGGGAGCAGCGAGGCGAGCGGCTCGGCCTTGCGGGAGGCGGGGTCGGGGGCCTTCTCGGCGGCGTCGTGGGACTGCACGCGGTCCTCGAAGCGGCCGAGCTGCCAGGAGCCCATGAAGACGCAGACGGGGATGGCGAGCAGGACGAAGGCGTGGATTCCCCACCAGCGGGGTGTGAGCAGGAACCGGTACACACCCCCACGGTACGGAATCCCACCGGGTCCCCCTCACCGGGGTGCCCCCAACCCCCCGGGACCGTTGCCCCCGGGCTGCGCCCCCGCGTTCGTCTGCGGACCGTGCTCGCGTCCCGCGCAGTTCCCCGCGCCCCTGACTACTCGGTGCCGGGCGGCACGGGCATCTTCAGCCCGTCATGGGGGTCCCCCCTGGCCCATAAGGCCTTGGGGGAGTTTGAGGACGAGCGCCCCCTCAGCCTGTCCGGCGTTTGAGGACGAGCGCCTTTCGGGCGCGAACGGGGTCTGGGGCGGAGCCCCAGGGGTTTGGACCTCAGCCCGTTTCATAACCCCCGGAGGGTTTCGGGAAGGGGTGGGGTGGGGCCTCCCGGGGTCTGGGGCGGAGCCCCAGCAACCCCGGCTTTCGTCTGCGGGCCGTGCTGGGGCACCCGCGCAGTTCCCCGCGCCCCTGTAGGGCACCCGGCACCGAGCCCACCGCCGCGCCCACCGCGGCGGAGCCGCGCAAACGGCACAGCCCCGCGCCCCTAGTAGGGCACCCGGAGCCGAGCCACGCGGCCGCGCCCACCGCGGCGGAGCCGCGCAAACGGCACAGCCCCGCGCCCTAGTAGGTGACCCGGAGCCGCAGGCTCCCACCCGCGCCCACCGCGGCGGAGCCGCGTGAAGGGCACAGCCCCGCGCCCCTGGTAGGGCACCCGGCGCTGTCAGACGGGGAGGTGGCGGAGGGCGAAGTCGAGTTCCAGGCGGACCTGTTTGATGCGTTCCTCCACCACCAGCGACCCATGCCCCGCGTCATACCGGTACACCTCGTGCACCGCCCCCCGCGCGACCAGCCGGTCCACATAGTTCTCGACCTGCCGGATCGGGCAGCGCGGATCGTTGACCCCCGCCGAGATGTAGACCGGCGCCGTCACCGCGTCGACGTACGTCAGCGGCGACGACGCGCGGAACCGGTCCGGAACCTCCTCCGGGGTGCCGCCCAGCAACGTGCGGTCCATCGCCTTCAGCGCCTCCATCTCGTCGTGGTACGCCGTGACGTAGTCCGCGACCGGCACCGCCGCGAGCCCCAGCGCCCACACGTCGGGCTGGGTGCCGAGCCCGAGCAGCGTGAGGTAGCCGCCCCAGGAGCCGCCCGCGAGGACGAGCCGCGCGGGGTCGGCGAGCCCCGAGGAGACCGCCCAGGCGCGGACCGCCTCGATGTCCTCCAGCTCGATGAGCCCGACGCGGTGCTTGAGCGCGTCGGTCCACTCCCGCCCGTACCCGGTGGAGCCGCGGTAGTTGACCCGTACCACCGCGAACCCGTGGTCGACCCAGGCCGCCGGGCCCGCGGCGAACGCGTCGCTGTCGTGCCACGTGGGCCCGCCGTGGATCTCGAACAGGGTGGGGAAGGGGCCGTCGCCGGCCGGGCGCTGCACCAGGGCGTGGACGCGGCCGCCGGGACCCTCCACCCACACGTCCTCGACCGGCACCGAGCCGGGCGCCTTGAAGCCGGGCGGGTCGAGCACGACCCCGCCCGCCGTGGAGCGCACCTCGGAGGGGGCCGCCGCGGACGACCACAGGTACTCCACCGTGCCGTCGGGCCGCGCCGTCGCCGCCGACACCGAACCCGCCGGGGTGTCGATCTCGATCAGGGAGCGCGTCGCGAGGTCGAAGCGGAACAGGCCGCTGCGCGCCTCGAAGCTGTGCACCACGAGCAGGCCCGATCCGTCCGGATACCACTCGGCCGACACGTCGCCCGGCAGGTCGAGCGCGAGGTCGCTCTGCTCGCCCGAGGCCACGTCCCAGATCATCGGCTCCCAGCGGCCGCGCCGCTGGTGCGAGACGAGCAGCCGGCTGTCGCCCGCGAGCGGCGCGAACCCGAGCACTTCGAGCCCGAGTTCCTCCGTGCCGCCCTTGGTGTCGTCGAGCTCGGCGACCACCGAGCCGTCCGGGCGCACCACCCGCAGCGCCGAGTGCATCGCGTCGCCGTGCTCGGTGTGCTCGACCGCGATCAGCGTGCCGTCGTGCGAGAGGTCGCCCACGCCCGCCGACTCGCGGTGCCGGTAGATCTCCACGGGCGCGGAGCCGGGGCGTACGACGTGGATCGTCGAGCCGTCGTCGTCGGTGGAGCGGCCGATCACCGCCGTGCCGTCCCGGCCGAGCGCGAGGCCCGCCGGGTAGGACGGGGCGAGCCCGGCCACGGCCGGCTCGTCGGCGCCGCCGCCGAACGGCTGGCGCTGCCACACCCCGAACTCGTCGCCGTCGGTGTCGCAGAACCACCAGATCCACTCGCCGTCCGGCGTCAGCACCCCCTCCGTGGTGCCGTTGGGGCGGTCGGTGGCCCGGCGCTGCGCGCCACTGGCGCGGTCCCACGCGTACAGCTCGTACGTCCCCGTCGCGTTCGACACGAACAGCGAGCGGTCCGGGGCGTCCTCCGCCCAGTCGGGGAGCCCCACCCTCGGCGCCCTGAACCGCTTCTCCCACTCCGGCATCTCGTTCATGCCCCCATCATGCGCCGAACCGCCGGCGAACCGTTCCCGGTCCGGGCGCCCGCGGTCCTAGCGGCCCTCGCCGGAGATCAGCCGCGCGTACCGGGAGAGGTCCATGTTGCCGCCGCTGATGATGACGCCGACCCGCTTGCCGCGGAGGCGCTCCGCCGCCGCGCGGGCGGCGGCGAACCCCAGGCAGCCCGTGGGCTCGACGACCGTCTTCATTCGGGACGCGAACAGCCGCATGCAGTCGACGAGTTGGGCGTCGGACGCGGTGACGATGTCGGTCACGCGGTCGCGGATCACCGGGAAGGTGTGGCTGCCCAGGTGCTGCGTCTGGGCGCCGTCCGCGAGGGTGTCGGGGGTGTCGATGTGCACGATCTCGCCGGCGCGCAGCGACCGGAGCCCGTCGTCGCCGGCCTCGGGCTCGACCCCGTACACCTCGCACCCCGGCGCGAGGGCGCCCGCGGAGAGCAGGGTGCCCGACAGGAGCCCGCCGCCGCCGAGCGGCACGAACAGGGCGTCCAGGGGGCCGGTCTCCTCGAAGAGCTCCTTGGCGGCGGTGCCCTGGCCGGCCATCACGTCGGGGTGGTCGTAGGGCGGGATCAGGGTGAGGCCGCGCTCCTTCGCGAGCGCCGTGCCGATCGCCTCGCGGTCCTCGCTCCAGCGGTCGTAGGTGACCACCTCGGCCCCGTACCCCCGGGTCGCGGCGAGCTTGGCGGCGGGCGCGTCGTGCGGCATGACGATGGTCGCCGGGATGCCGAGCAGGGCGGCGGAGAGCGCGACGGCCTGCGCGTGGTTGCCGGACGAGTAGGCGACGACGCCCGCGCGCCGCTGCCCGGCGTCGAACCGCGAGAGCGCGTTGAACGCGCCGCGGAACTTGAAGGCCCCCATGCGCTGGAGGTTCTCGCACTTGAAGTACAGGCTCAGACCCAGCTCGGCGTCGGTGAGCCGCGAGGTCATGACCGGGGTGCGGTGGGCGTGCGGGGCGATCCGCTCGTGCGCGCGGACCACGTCGTCGTACGTCGGCAGCTGTTCCATGGCTGCCGAGCGTACGGGGGCCCCGGGCCGCGGGCCCACGGGTTTACGGGGCGGGCTGGGCCGGGGCCTCCGAGGGTGCGGGAGCGGCGGGAGCCGGGGTGACGTGAGCGGCCGGGGCGGCGGGCGCCGCGGCCGAGCCGTCCTCACGCATCGCCTTGGTCTCGCTCTTGAGGATGCGCAGCGACTTGCCGAGCGCGCGCGCCGTGTCGGGCAGCTTCTTCGAGCCGAAGAGCAGGATCAGTACTACGGCGACGATCAGCAGGTGCCAGGGTTCGAGTCCGTTGCGCAGGAACATCCCGCGGTCCTCCCTCGTTCGCGTCCTACAGCCGGTTTCGTGCGGCCCGCGTCTGTGCACGGCCGGGGCTGATGGCTCTTAATGAGACTTGCTACATTGCGCAACTGTACAACCAGACCGTACGACTCACCGTCTCCTCTACAGAAGAGGCGCGAATGAGGGATGAGGGGTCCGATGGCCGGGAGCCACAAAGCGGGAGTGACGAGCAGGCGTGAGAGCGATGGCCCGGCCGCGCCGCGCCGCGGGAAGAAGCGCAGCCGCGCGCGTCTCATCGGCATCACGAGTCTCTCCGTCGTCGTCCTCGCGGTCGCCGGCGGCGGCTGGATCTACTTCCAGCTGAACGGCAACATCAAGACGTTCGACGACGGCGGAGTCTCCGCCGACCGCCCCGCCGCCTCCACCAAGGGCTCGAACGTCCTGATCATCGGCTCCGACACGCGCTCGGGCGACAACGTCAAGTACGGCCACGGCAAGGGCGACATCGGCCGCTCGGACACCGCGCTGCTGCTGCACGTGTACTCCGACCAGAAGCACGCCGTCGCCGTCTCCATACCCCGCGACTCGCTGGTCGACATACCCTCGTGCAAGCTCCCGAACGGCAGCTGGACCAAGGAGAAGCACCTCCAGATGTTCAACTCGGCGTTCGAGGTGGGTGAGACGGTCGAGGGCAACCCGGCCTGCACCCAGAACACCGTGGAGAAGCTCACCGGGCTGCGCGTGGACCACACGATGGTGATGGACTTCGCGGGCTTCGCGAAGATGACCGAGGCCGTCGGCGGCGTCGAGGTCTGCGTCCCCGGCAACGTCTACCAGGGCGACCTCAACCCGAAGCTCGGTCACAAGGGCAGCCTGATCTTCGCCAAGGGCCCGCAGAAGGTGTCCGGGCAGAAGGCCCTCGACTACGTCCGCATCCGGCACGGCATCGGCGACGGCTCGGACATCGGCCGCATCAAGCGCCAGCAGGCCTTCATCGGCAGCCTGATCAAGCAGGTGAAGGGCAACGGGCTCGACCCGACCACCCTGCTCCCGCTCGCCAACGCGGCCACCAAGTCGATGACCGTCGACTCGGGCCTCGGCTCCCCCAGCAAGCTGATCTCGTTCGCGATGTCGATGAAGGGCATCGACCTGCACAACACCAAGTTCGTCACCCTGCCCTGGCGGTACGAGGGCGCCCGCGTGGCCGTGGTGAAGCCGGAGGCCGACGCGCTGTTCGCGGCGCTGCGCGCCGACCGCACCGTGGACGGCCAGGACGCCGCGGCCAAGGACAAGGACGGCAAGCCCTCCGCCGCGCCCTCCGCCTCCGCCCCGGCACCCGCCTCCGGCAAGGGGATCGCCGTCGCCGTCTACAACGGCACCACCACCAAGGGGCTCGCGGGCACCGCCGCGGACTCCCTCAAGAGCGCGGGCTTCACGGTGACCGGCACCGCGACCGCCGCCACCCAGGACTACACGCACACCGTCATCCAGTACGGGCCGAACGACGAGGCCAAGGCCAAGACGCTCGCCACGCACTTCCCCGACGCGCTGATGCGCACGTCCAAGCAGCCGGGCCTGAGCGTCATCCTCGGCACGCAGTACAAGCCGGGCGGTCCCGACGCCTCGCCGAGCGCCCCCGCCGCGGTCCCCTCGTCCGTCGTGGACGCGTCCCGCTCGGCCGACGACAACATCTGCTCCAACCTCTCGTACGGGTAGGCAAAGAGCAGGGGCGGAAAGGTTATAAGGAAGGCAAAGGCGTTCGTCCTGACGTCGCCTGCGCCTTCCGGTCCGTTCACATGGGGCTCATAGCTTCGCGGCCATGAGACACACCACCATGAAGGTGCTCGCGGTGTTCGCGGCGGCGTCCGCCGTCGCGACCGGCACGGCCGTCACCGCCAACTCCACGCCCCGGCACGGGCACGGCGACGGCGACCGCGAGATCCACAACGTCATCTACCTGCTCGGCGACGGCATGGGCCGCACCCATGTCACCGCGGGCCGCGAGCGCTACTACGGCGCCCAGGGCAAGCTGAACATGGAGAAGCTGCCCTACACCGGCGCGGTCGCCACGTACGCCGTCGAGAAGGGCAGCGACCGGCCCGCCCTGGTCACGGACTCGGCGAGCGCCGCCACCGCCTGGGCATCGGGCATCAAGACGTACAACGCCGCGATCGGCGTGGACAGTTACGAGAAGCGCCGGGTCACGCTGATGGAGCAGGCCAAGTCGGCCGGCTTCGCCACCGGCAACGTCTCGACCGCCGAGATCACCGACGCCACGCCCGCCGCCCAGTTCAGCCACGCGCTCCTGCGCGGCTGCCAGGGCCCCACCTACTCGGACGCCGCCTGCCTGCCGAAGAACGCCGACGGCAGCTACGAGAAGGCGCCCGCCGACAAGACCCTGATCACCCCGATCGCCGAGCAGATCGCCCGCAACGGCACCGCCGACGTGGTGCTCGGCGGCGGCCTCGCCCGCTTCGAGCCGGACGACCAGAAGGCGCTCCAGAAGCAGGGCTACCAGGTGCTCGGCTCGTTCGGCGACCCCACGCTGCCGGCGCAGAGCGCCGCTTCGCAGCGGGTCGCCACCAAGGCCGACCTCGACAAGGCGCGCGGGAAGAAGGTCGTCGGGCTCTTCAACCGCGGCAATCTGACCGTCGAGCAGGCGAAGGCCGGTCTTCCCGCGGGCGCCCCGCAGAAGCAGGAGCCGACGCTCGCCGAGATGGCGAAGAAGTCGATCGACCTGCTCGACGGCCGCTCGAAGAAGGGCTTCTTCCTCCAGATCGAGGGCGCCCAGATCGACAAGCGCTCGCACGCCAACGACGCGGCCCAGACGCTCGCCGAGGTCAAGGCGTTCGACGACGCGGTCAAGGCGGCCACCGACTTCGCGAAGCGGGACGGCCACACCCTGGTCGTCGTCACCGCCGACCACGAGTGCGCCGGCTTCAACATCATCGAGAAGGGCACCTACACCAACGCCGAGTCGGTGGCGCCCCCGGCCAACACCGACGCGGGCAACACCGCGAACAACTCCCTTCCCTCGCGCGCCACTTCGGGCGCCAAGGACCCGGCCCGCTCGACCGGCATCGCCAACGGCGCGGGCGCGGGCGACGCGAAGAACTTCGCCCCGGCCACCTTCCGCACCCCCGACGACCCCCGGGGCGTCAAGGACGGCAGCCCCGACGCGAGCCTGTGGCTGACCTACCTCTCCGGCAACCACACCGGCGCCGACGTGCCGATCTTCGCCTACGGGCCGGGCGCGGGACGGTTCGCGGCCAGCCAGCTCAACACCGACCTGTACGGGAAGATGTACGGCTCGCTGTTCGGCCGTGCCCCGCGCGGCTGACCGTCCGGCCCGTCCACACACAGGAGTCGTACGCACATGAGACGCAGCCGCACCGCCGCCCCGGCCGTCCTGGCCCTCGTCACCCTCGCCCTGGCGACCGGCTGTGGCGGCGGTGCCGGCGAGCGGGCCGAGGCCGCGCCGGACCCCGTCCCCTCGGTGAGCTTCGCCGCACCGCGGCAGGCCGCGGCGCCCGCCGCCCACCGCGAACTGGGGAAGGGCGAAGTACGCCTGGACCAGGGCCCGTTCACCGACCGGGTGAAGGTCACGGGCGCTGCGCTCGGCGCCGGGTCCGCCGTGACGGGCCACCTCACGGTCACCTCGGACGTCAGCGACCTGATCGCCCTCGAAGTGCGTGCCGCGTACTACGGCGCGGACGGCGGGCTGCTCGGCACGGGCACCTTCCGGTACGCGGAGGAGGGCCACGACGGGCACCCGGGCGGCCACACCCCGGCCGCCGAGGGCGCGGGCATCGACTTCACGGTCCGGCCCGCCGCGCCGGACGGCACGAGCACGCCGGCCGGCGCCCCGATCGGGACGCCGGCCGGCGTGGTTCTCTCGATTCCCGTCCTCGTCAACGAGTAGCGGGGGGCGGGGGGTTCAGAGCTTCGCGGCCATCGCGCTGAGCTCCTCGTCCAGGTGCGGGCCCGCGTTCCAGCTGCCCACGCCGATCTCCGCGGTGATGCCGGGCCCGAATCCGGCGATCAGGCCGCGGGCCCCGTCCTCCATGCCGCCCTCGTCGAAGAGCCGCGCCAGCGCGTCGAAGACCACCGAACTCGCGATGTTGCCGCGTTCGGTGAGGGTGCTGCGGCTGAAGCGGAACATCTCCGGGCCGAGTTCGAGGAAGTGGCACAGGTCGTCCAGGATGCGCGGGCCGCCGGCGTGCACGATGTAGAAGTCGAGCGCACCGACCTCCCAACTGTGCTGGGCCACCAGGGTTTTGAGCGCGGGCGCCAGCATCTCCATGGTGCCGGGCACGCGCTTGTCGAGCTGGAAGTGGAAGCCCGTCTCGCGCACCGCGTACGAGATCCAGTTCTCGGTGTCCGGCACCAGGTGCGAGCCGTTGCGCTCGATGCGCATGCCGGTGCCGCCCTCGCCGCGGACCACCGCGGCCGACAGGGCGTCCCCGAACAGGCCGTTGGAGAGCAGCGAGCCGACGCCGATGTCGGTGGGCTGGTAGAGCAGCGAGCAGAACTCGCACGACACGATCAGCACGTTGGAGCCCGGGTAGGCCGTGATGAAGTCGTGGGCGCGGTTGATCGCCGCGCCGCCCGCCGCGCAGCCGAGCTGGGCGATGGGCAGCTGACGGGTGTCGGAGCGGAAGCCCATCGTGTTGATCAGCCACGCGGTCAGCGAGGGCATCATGAAGCCCGTGCAGGACACGTAGACGATCATGTCGATGTCGGCGGGCTCGACCTCGGCGTGGGCGAGCGCCTCGCGCACCACCTCGGGCACCCGCCGCTTCGCCTCGGCCTCGTACACCTGGTTGCGGAGTTCGAAACCGGGGTGGGCCAGGGTCTCTTCGAGGGGCTGCACGAGGTGCCGGGTGCGGACGCCGGTGTTCTCGATGAGCCGCAGGACCAGACCGAGCTGGGGATGGTCCGCGTGGGTCTCGCGGGCGATCGCCAGGGTCTGCTCCTGGGTGATGACGTGGTCGGGAACGGCGACCGCCGGTCTGCACAGGGTGGCCATCTAACTGCCTTTCGTCGGTGGGGGGTTGGTCACCAGGCGACCGGAAGGCTGAGCGGGTAGCGCCAGATGGAGTGGGTGTTCCACGGCACGTCGGCCGGTGCGCCGGCGTGGTGGATGCCCGGGAAGCGGGTGAGCAGGGAGGTGAACGCCACCTCCAGTTCCATCTGGGCGAGCGGGGCGCCGAGGCAGTGGTGCGCGCCCCAGCCGAACGTCATGTGCGCCACCGAGCCGCGGTCCAGGTCGACCTCGCCGGGCCGGTCGAACTTGGCGCCGTCCCGGTTGGCGGTGAGGTAGGAGACATGGACGACATCACCGGCGCGGATGAGGACCCCGCTCAGCTCGACGTCCTCCAGGGCGATCCGCGGGATGCCGACGCCCTTGCGGAACGGGATGAAGCGGAGCAGCTCGTCGAGGACCGCGGGGAAGCGGTCCGGGCGCGCACGCAGGACATCGAGGATGTCCGGCCTGGTCAGAAGCGTGTACGCGATGTTGCCGAGCTGGTAGGTGGTGGTGTCCTGGCCGGTGATGAGCAGGACCATCGCCATCACGGCGAGCTCCTGGTCGTCGAGGAGCTCGTCCCCGTCACGGGCGGTGGCCAGGGTGGAGATCAGGTCGTCGCCGGGGGAGCGGCGGCGGGCCGCGGTGAGGTCGGTGAAGTAGGCCCGCAGGTCGGCCTTGGCCGCGACGGCCGCCTCCCGGCCCGCGGCGCCGATGTTCATCATGGTCAGCGCGTGACCGCGCAGCCAGTCCCGTTCGCCCTCGGGGATCGCGAGGACCTCGCAGATCGTGACGAGGGGGAGCGGGGCGGCGACGTGCGCCACGAAGTCGGCGGGCGAGCCGTGCGCGGCCATCGTGTCGAGCAGCCCGTCGACCACGCGCTGGGTGCGCTCGCGCATCCGCGCCACGTGCTTGGGGGCGAAGCTCTTCGCGACGAGGCTGCGCAGCCGGCTGCTGGCCGGCGGGTCCATCAGGTTGATCGACTCGTCCTGCACGATCGGCTCGGGGGTCATCCGCGGGAAGTCCCGGCCGATGACCGCGCTGCGGCTGAAGCGGCGGTCGGTGGTCACCGTGCGCACGTCCTCGTACCGGGTGACGAGCCAGGCTTCGCCCTCCCCGTACGCCATGCGGATCCGCGCGACCGGTTCTTCGGTCAGCATCCGCTGGAGCTGCGGGTCGAATTCGAGTGCGTCGGCGTAGTCGAAAGGGCAGCTCCACACGGTGTCTGTGGTCTCCACGAGGCGTACTCCGGTGTCAGGGAAGGGCGGGGGCAGGGGATGAGCCCTGTATCCCCTGCCCCGGGCGGCGACATGTCCGCGTGCGACCCAATTAACCGATTAGAGGGAGATCTCGCGAAGACGCGGACCCGTCGGCCGCACGGCGGGCCTCACCCCGCGGTGCGCCCGGTCCTCACCCCGTGGTGCGCCCGGTCCTCATGCCGCCGGGGCCGGGCAGAAGCGGCCCACCACGTGCAGCTCCGCCTCGATGGCCGCCACGGTGGCGCGCATCTGCGGCAGCACCTGGTCCAGGCACTCCGCGCGGGTGCGCCGGGTGGTGTGCATGGCCACGTTCACCGCCGCCACGGCCCGGCCCCCGGCGTCCCGCACGGGCACCGCGAGGGAGCGCAGCCCCTCCTCCAGCTCCTCGTCGACCACCGCGTAACCCTGCTCGGCGACCTGTGCCAGGAGCGCGGTGAGTACGGCCGGTGAGGTGATCGTGTGCGGGGTGAGCGCCGACAGCTCCGTACGGCCGAGCCGTCGCGCGCGTTCGGCGACGGGCAGATCCGCGAGCAGCACCCGGCCCATGGCGGTGGCGTACGCGGGGAAACGGGTGCCGAGGGTGATGGTGACGCTCATGATCCGGCTGGTGGCGACCCGGGCCGTGTAGCGGATGGCGTCGCCGTCGAGGACCGCGAGCGAGGCGGAGTCGTGGACGGTGCGTGCCAGCGCGGCCAGGTGGGGCGCCGCGATGTCGGGGAGCGTCGTCCGGGAGAGCGGCGGGCAGCCGAGCGCCAGGACGCGCGGGGTCAGGCGGAAGACGCGGCCCTCGGTGGCGACCAGGCCCAGATGGTCGAGGGTGATCAGGGCGCGCCGCGCGGTGGCGCGGGCCAGGCCGGTCGCTTCGGCGACGGCGCTGAGGGAGAGCGCGGCGCGCCCGGCGCCGAACGCGGTCAGGACGGTGAGGCCGCGCGCCAGCGACTCGACGAATTCCGAGCCGAGCTCCTGCTTCGAGGCGGAGGTCCAGGCGGCGAGCGGGCGGGGCGGGGGCGACGGGGTGCTCGCGCCCGTGGTGGTGTGGTCGCGGGCGAGTGCGGCTTCCATGGCGTCGGCGGCCGTACGCAGGCGGTGGAGTACGGCCGCGCGCAGCGAGTCGGCGCTGTGCCGGCTGGTGTGGCTGACGACGCTGACCGCGCAGACGGGTGTGCCGTCCGGGGCGTGGACGGGTACGGCCACCGCGATGAGGCCGGGCTCGATGAGCTGGTCGTCGACGGCGCATCCCTCGGCCCGCGCCTCGGTGACCCGCTCCTCGAACCGCTCCTCGAAATGCGCCTCGACGCGGTCCTCGACGCCGGGAAGGGCGGCGTCCCCGGGGGCGGCGTCCCCGGGGCCGGTGGCCCGTCGTGCGCGCCACGCCGTCCACTGTTCGGGCGCCCAGTGCGCGGCGAACAGGGGCCCCGGCGCGGTGCGTTCGGCCGGCAGGAGGTCGCCGATGCGGAAGGTGAGCGACATCGCGCGGTGCCGGGTGCTCTGGTGGACGAAGCGGATGCCGTCGCCGTCCGGCACCGCGAGCGACACCGACTCGTCGAGTTCCTCGGCCAGTCGGGCCGCGCACGGACCGAACAGGGCGGGCAGCCGCAGCGCGCCGAGGTAGGCGTTGGCGAGCTCCATCAGCCGTGGTGCGAGCGTGGCGGTGGGCCCGTCGAGGCGCAGGTAGCCCATGCGGGCCAGGGTCGCGGCGACCCGGTCGACGGTGGAGCGGGCGAGCCCGGTCGCGCGGACCAGCTCGCCGAGGGTGAGCCGGCCGTCGGCCTCGCCGAGTGCGCGCAGGACGGCGACTCCGCGCATGAGCGGGCCGACGGCTTCGGCGGGGGCGGTGCTCATCCGGCCTCCGGGGGCGGGGAGTTGCGGGGCTGACCCGGTGGCCATGAACTCTAGTTCATTGAGCGAACCGGCGCGTTCTCCTGCCGTTCGGCCCGCTGCCGTTCGGCTTCGCGCGGCTCCGCTTCGTACCGTTCCGCTCCGTACCGTTCCGCTTCGTGCGGCTCCGCGCACGCGCGCACCCTGATCTGGGTGATCCCGCTGATGTAGCGCGCCCCGCACCGGTCGGTGGGGATGACGAGCTGGGCGCCGGGGCCGTCGAGGGCTGCGCCGTCGAGCGCGGTGGCGAGCAGCATCGGCGAGTCGCCGAAGTCCTCGTCGATCTCGGCCCAGGACACCACCGTGGCGTGCCCGTCCTCGCCGGTGATCTCCAGAAGGAACCGGGACCGGTCCTTGCGGCGGGCGGCGTCGAAGCCGGGGCCCGCGGCGGTGATCACCTCGCGCAGCAGCGGCCCCGTGAACGTGTGGGCCCGCCGGCCGCTCGTCGCACAGTCGAAGGTGACGGCCGCCGTCCGCTGGGGCCACCGCTCGCGCAGTTCGGCCACGCTCAACAGGACCGGCCGGTCCACCGCACCCACTACCGCCATGTGCCGCTCGGCCACGCGTTTATGAGTCATGTACGAGAGTATGGCTCGCATTTGCTGTTTTGAGTCATGGTGTGCGGGGCGACCTTCAAAGCGGGGTCCGGGCCGGGAGCGGGCCTCCCCCGACGCCACCCTCCAGCTCCCGCGCACGCGCCCCGGCCTGGAACCGGGAGGTCGCACCGAGCGCGTCCATCAGATCGGCGACCCGTCGCCGGTAGGTACGCAGCGACATGCCGAGCAGCCGCGCCGCCGACTCGTCGGTGTGGCCCGCGCCCAGCATCCGCAGGATCCGCCGCGCTTCCTCGCCCAGCTCCGCGGGGCGCCGCCGCAGGTGCTCGTCGAGGTCGGGCGAGGTGGCCCACGCGGCCCGCACCAGCGACCTGAGGCCCGCGACGACATCGGGCGAGCGGATCACCGTGTACGTCCGCGTGCCGACGGCGGGCGTACCCGCGAGGATCGCCGTGCGCCGGTCCAGGATGATGGTCTCCTGGGCGAGCGGCGCCGCGCAGATCCGGATGTCGGCCCCCGTGGCGGCCATCCTGGCCAGCCGCCGCTCGGCGTGCGCGTCGGGGAGCGCCTGCGGGGTGTAGAGCTTGTGCAGGACGGGCCCGTCGGGCGCCCTGCCGGGGCGCAGCCCGGCCCGGAAGGCGGTGTTGACCCCGGCCGACCAGGTCCCCGGGTCGGCGGCGGCGACCAGGAACTCGTGCCGCGCCCCGGCGAACAGATGCCCGGCGCGGTCGATCAGCTCGCGTTCGCCGTGGAGCGTCACGATCGGTTCGTCGTTCATGGTCCGGTCAGTGTGCGACGCCCGCCGTCTCCGGTCAACGCGCTGCCGGCGGCGGCCCCGCGGCGCCGGGCGCACCCGCCGCGCCCCCCTCCCGCCTGTTCCGCGAACCGCCGTGACCTGCCACGCTGTTGCGATGACAGAGGTGTTCTTGCGGCGGCTCTCCCGCTGGCAGGCCGAGCAACAGCGGGAGTCCGTCGCGGACCTGTACGTGGCGGCGTACGACGGCACGCCGGGCGCGCAGCCCCCGGAGCGGGACGCGTTCCTGCGCCGCTTCGCGCAGGACGTGCAGCGACCCGGCTTCGACATGATCATCGCGGGGGATCCGTTCCTGCTCGGCTGCGCGTACGGCTATCCGCCGGGCCGTGAGGGCGAGTGGTGGCACGGCTTCCGGGGCGCGGCGACCGACGGCGACGAGGAACTCGCCGCCTCCGACCGGGTGTTCGCGCTCGCGGAGCTGATGGTGCTGCCCACGCGCCGCCGCGCGGGCGTGGCCACCCGGCTCCAGGAACGCCTCCTCGAACGCCAGGAGGCCGACCTGCTCACCGCCCTGATCGCCCCCGACAACACGGCGGCCGCGGCGGCGTACGCGTCCTGGGGCTGGACCAGATCGCTCCGCGCCGCCCCGTCCGCCACCGGCCCCGCCCGCGACGCCTGGACCCGCCGCCCAGGAGGCTGAGCCACGCCGCGCCGCCCGGTGCCGGGGGCCCCGTGCCGGGTGCCGGGTGCCGGGTGCTGGGTTAGAACCCCTCCTTGCGGCGGCGAAGGCGGCGGGCGAAGACGGCCGGCACGACGTAGACCATGGCGAGCGAGCCGAGGGCGAGGAAGAAGGAGAAGATCCCGGTCAGGGAGTCCACCAGGTTCTGGTATCCGCTCACCACGCCGCCGTGCTTCGCCGCGACGCCCATCGCGCTGTACGTGCCGATGCCCCACCAGCCCTGCACCTCGAAGAAGGCGAGGGTGAGCCAGAACGTCTGGAGCAGGCCGCACCACTTCGCGACCGGCATCCGCCGGCGCGCCGCGGCGAGCCGGCCACCCAGGCCGAGCAGTGCCGGTACGGCGATCACGCGGAGCCATCCCATGAAGGTGGGCTCCGCGAACACCACGAGGTAGGAGCCGATCCCGAGCGGCAGCAGCCAGATCAGCCCGAACAACGGGTTGCCGAGAAGCCCGCCGTACACCCAGGAGCGGTCGCCGGGCGGGTGGCCGGCGGGGGAGTGCGGCGAGGTGCCGGGCGTACCCGACGGGTACCCGTAGCCCGGCTGTCGCGGCGGGACGTGAGCGGTGTGGCCGCTGCCGGATCCGTAACTCCCGAAGAAACTCGCCGAGTCGGCAGGCGGCGGAGGTGGCGCCGACGGTCCGGACCGGCCCGGGGCGGGCCCCTGGGTCGGGGCGCCGTGGAACCCGGCGCCCGCGTCGCCGCTCGTCCTGAATCCGGCGCCCGCGCCGCCGCTGTCCGTCCGGAACCGGGCGCCGCCCGCCGTGCCGTCCGCCTTGGGGCCGGGGCCGGGGCCGGGGCCGGGGCCGGGGCGCTCGCGGTCGTCCTCCGTCTCCAGGTTGAGCAGCTGCTCCGAGGTGCGGGCGATCGCGGACGCCACCGACGCCGGCAGCCAGGTGTCGGTCGTCGTGTCGAACGCGCGCGCCCGTGCGTGGAGTTCGGCCGCCGACGGGCGCCGCTGTGGGTCCTGGTCCAGGCAGTGCGCGATCAGCAGTGCCAACGGGCCTTCCACGCCCGGAAGTTGCTCCGGTGTCGTGCCGCGTCGCGGGGTGATGCCGGTCGCCGCGAAGGCCAGCGTCAGGCCGTAGCTGTAGATGTCGCTCGCTGCCGCGACGCGCTCCCCGTACGCCTGCTCCGGCGACATGTACGCGGGCGTGCCGATCCGGGCGCCGGACAGGGTCAGCCCGGTCTCCAGGACGGCGTGCACGATGCCGAAGTCGATGAGCCGGGGCCCCGACGTGGACAGGAGCACGTTGGACGGCTTGAGGTCGCGGTGGACGAGGTCCATGCCGTGGACGTGCTCCAGCGTGCGGGCCAGGTCGGCGGCGAACCGCCACAGCGCCTGCGCGGGCAGCGGGCCGTACGCGTCGACCGCGTCCTGGAGGGAGGGGCCCGGCAGGTAGTCCGAGGCGTACCAGGGGTGCTGCTCGTCGACGCCCGCGTCGACCACCGGCACCGTGCCCGCGCCGGAGACCCGCCGCACCACGTCGACCTCCCGCCGGAAGCGGTCGCGGAAGCCCGGCAGGGCCGCCATGTCGGAGTGGATCAGCTTCAGCGCCACCGACCGGCCGCCACGGGTGCGGGCCAGGTAGACCCGGCCCATGCCGCCCTCGCCGAGCCGCCCGAGGACCCGGTATCCACTCACGGTGCGCGGGTCCCGCTCGTCGAGCGCCTCCATCAACTTCCCCCCGGAGTAAGGCGTTTGCGAGATCGCATTCTGGCACGGGGTGCCGTGCGAAGTGGACCTTCGAAATGGCCGGGAATTGGCCACAGCCGGGCCCCCGTCCGCTTCGTACCGTCACGCCATGCAGAACGCACCCCACACCCCGGGCGACGCCCGCCCCCTGACCGTCTCGATCGACCCGCGTCTGACGGAGCGCGTGCCCGGCTATGTGCTCGGCCTCATCGCGGTACCGGCCATCGACGTCGTCGGCACCGGCGCCGGCCCGGACGCCGTCGACACCGGCGCGCGGCTCACCGCCGCCGAGGACGCCCTGCACGCGGCCGGTCCCGGCACCGCGGAGGTGTCCGCGCTGCCCGCGATCGCCGCCTGGCGCGAGGCGTACCGCGTGGTCGGCGTCAACCCGAACAAGTACCCCTGCGCCGCCGAGTCGGTCCTGCGCAGGGTGGCCAAGGGGGCCCGGCTGCCCCGGATCAACTCCCTCGTCGACCTCTGCAACGCGGTCTCCCTCGCATCCCGGCTTCCCGTCGCGTCCTGCGATGTGGGCTCCCTCCAGGGCGCGTTGGAGGTGCGCCCCGCGCACGGCGCCGAGGTGTTCACCCCGCTCGGATCGCCCGGCACCACGGAGCACCCCGAACCGGGCGAGGTCATCTACGCCGATGAACGGGGCCGCGCGCACTCGCGCCGCTGGAACTGGCGCCAGGGCGACGTGGTCAGGACCGATGCCGGACGGCGCCGGCTGCTGCTCACCGTGGAGGCGGCGCACGAAGGCGGCCGGGCCGAGGTCGAGGAGGCCCTCGCCCGGCTCGCCGCCGCGCTGACCGCGCTCGAAGGCCTCGGCGCGGCGCCGGGGCACCCGCTCCTGCTCGACCGGGCCGTACCGGCGGGCGACCCGTTCGCGCCGCACCGGGCCGTGCTGCCGGGCGACCCGTTCGCGACGGCCTCCGCAGCCGCGCGCTGATGCCCGCCGTCCCGCCGTCGACACCGGCCGTCCCACTGGTACCGGCGGTGTACGAGGAGCACCGCACGACCCCCGCGATCCTGGTGATCCACCGCCCCGCCGCCGGGCGCTACACCGCGCAGTTCCGCGCAGTCGTCGACGCCGCCGCCGACCTCGGCGTGGGCACCGTGGTGCTGCTCCCGGCCGGTCAGGAGGCGCCCGAGGCCGCCGGGCTGCCGCACTACCACTGCGACCTCGACGACACCGCCGAGGTCCGCGCCGCGGTCGGCCGTATCGTCGCCGAGCACCGCATCGAGCGGATCTTCGCGCTCTTCGAGGGCGATGTCCTGCCCGCCAGCCGGGCCCGCAAGGACCACGGCATCCCCGGTCTGCTGCCCGCCCAGGCACTCCACTTCCGCGACAAGAACGTGATGCACCGCAGGGCCGAGGAGCTCGGCGTGACGGTGGCCCGCTCCTGCCGGCCCGACACCCTCACGATGGTCGCCGACTTCGCGGACGAGGTCGGCTACCCGGTCGTCATCAAGCCGTACGCGGGCTGGGCCTGCGGCAACACCTACCGGGTGGACGACCGGGCCGAACTCGACGTCGCCTGGGCGGCGATGGGGGACGACCGCCACGAGTACCGGGTGGAGGAGTTCGTCCACGGCACCGAGTTCCACGTCGACTCCCTCGTCCAGCGCGACGACATCGTCTTCGAGCAGCTCTCGCGGTACACGTACTCCGTCCTCGACTACCGTGACGAGCCCGGTGGCACCATCTCCCGCAAGTACGACCTGACGCCGGCGGAGTGGCGCATCCTGGAGCTGAACGGCGTGATCCTGCGGGGCTTCGGCCTGGGCACCGGGGTCGCGCACGCCGAGTTCTTCCTCCGGGACGACGGCGAGATCGTGTTCGGCGAGGCGGGCGCGAGAGCCGGCGGTGGCTCGATCGTGCCGGCCGTCCTGGCGGGCCGCGGCATCAACCTGGCCGGCGAGTGGTGCCGCCTGGAACTCGACCCCGGCCACCGCCCCGCCGCCCGGCTCGGCCCGGAGATCGGCACCGAGTACCTGTCGTCCGACGCGTACGGAACGATCACCTCTCTCACCTCCGCCGCCGAACTGGCCACCTTGGAGGGCGTGGTGGACGCCGAGGTGTGGAAGCGCGTGGGTGATGTCCTCGCGCCGCCGACCGCATCCAACGACGTGCTCGGCTGGTACGTGTGCGAGGGCCGGGACGTCGAGGAGGTGGGGGCCCGCTTCGCCACGGTGCGGGACGCCTTCCGCGTACGGACCGGCGGCCGGCCATGACCTGGACGAGACGCCTCGGTGAACTCCCGCTCGCGTTGCGGGTGTTGTTCGCCGCCTCCTTCGTCAACCGGGCCGGGATGTTCGTCTTCCCGCTGCTCGCCGTGTACCTGGTGCGCGGCAAGGGGCTCGGCCCCGCGGAGGCCGGCCTGCTCATCTCTGTCGGCAGCACGGGGCTGCTCGTCGGAAGCCTCCTGAGCGGCCCCGTGTGCGACCGCCGGGGCCGCCGCGCCGCCCTGCTGGCCGCGCTGCTCCTCAACGCCGCTGGCTACCTCGGCCTCGCCCTGCTCGACGGCGCACCCTGGGCGTACGCGGCGCTCCTCTTCCTCGCCCTGGTCGGCACGGGCATGTTCGGCCCCGCCTCCAACACCCTGGTCGCCGACCTGGCCACCCCCGAGCAGCGCCCGTTCGCGTACACGGTCGGCTACGTCGGCAACAACCTCGGCATGGGCGTGGGCCCGCTCCTCGGCGGGGTCGCCGCCGGGTACTCGTACCGCGTCATGTTCGCGGGCGACATCCTCGCGGGCCTGCTGTGCGCGGCGCTGATCGTGTGGCGGGTGCCGCGCGACCGCAGGACAAAGGGTCCCAAGTCCGTTGCGCGATACGGTCGTTGGCCGGTGACCGGTCATCCCCACGTGCTCCTCCTGATCCTCGTCTCCTTCTTCTACGTGGTTCCGCTCATCGGCCTCGAATACGCGCTGCCGCTCGCCGTCACGACGGTCCTGCACGGTTCGGCGGGGCTCGTCGGGGTGGTCTACACGATCAACAGCGTGGTCGTGGTGGGCCTCGGGCTGCCCCTGGAGAGGCGGCTGCGCGGCCACGGCACGAAGACGCTGCTGCTGGCCGCGGGGCTGCTGTGGACCCTCGGCCTCGCCGTGATCGTGCTCGGGTTCTCGCTGCCGGCGCTGCTGCTGTCCACAGGGGTGTGGACCCTCGGCGAGATCATCGTGTCCGTGGTCGTGCCGACGTACGTCGCCGACCACGTCGACGAGCGCCGCGTCGGCACCTACATGGCGCTCAACGGCTTCGTGCTGGGCCTCGCGCGGCTCGTGGTGCCGGTGGGGCTCGGAGCGCTGTGGGCGGCGCAGGGGCACCGGCCGGTCTTCGTGGCGCTGCTGGGCGCCCCGCTCGTCGGGATGGCGGGGTTCGCGCTGCTGCGGACGAGGCCGACGGCCGCCGCGGCCGAGGCGGCACTCGCGGCGAACGGCTAGCCCGACGCGGCCTCGCGCACCGCGCCGGCGAGCAGGGCGACGCCGCGGGTGATGCGGGGGGCGGGCAGGGCCGCGTACCCCATGAGGAAGGCGGGATCGGCCGGCGGGTCCTGGACGAAGTAGCCGGACGCGGGGTGGATCCGCACGCCGTGCGTGGCCGCCGCCGCGGCGATCCGGTCCTCGGGGACGCCCCGCGCTCCGGTCAGGGTGACGAGGACGTGCAGGCCGGCCGCCGCACCCGACACGCGGACCCCGGCGCCGAAGTGGTCGTGCAGCGCTGCCAGGAGGCGGCTGCGGCGCCCGCGGTAGAGCCGGGTCATGCGGCTGATGTGGCGGGCGTACGCGCCGGTGGAGATGAAGTCGGCGAGGGCGTCCTGGGTGACGGTGGGGGTGAGCCGGTCGGTGATCCACTTGATGCCGAGGAACGGCTGCACGAGGTGCGGCGGCAGGACGGCGTAGCCGATGCGCAGGGCGGGGAAGAGCGTCTTGCTGAAGCTGCCGACGTAGGCCACGGTGGAGCGGTGCCGCTCGGCGGCGAGGGCGGGAAGACGCTCCCCGGTGAAGGTGAACTCGTGGTGGTAGTCGTCCTCCAGGACGGTCGCCCCGCGGTCGTACGCCCACCGGAGCAGCCCGCGCCGGCGCGGCCCGGACAGGATGAACCCGGTGGGGAACTGGTGCGACGGCGTCACGTACACGAGCCGCACGCGGGCCGGGTCGTGGCCGTGGGCGCGTACCCGGGCGTCGATGTCGTCGACGCGCAACCCCTGTTCGTCCACCGGCACGGGCACGACGTGCGCGCCCGAACAGCCGAAGACCTGCCGGAGCACGGTGTGGCTGGGGTCCTCGATGACCACGACGTCGCCGGGGCCGACCAGCATCCGGACCAGGATGTCCATCGCCTGGGTGGCGCCGCTGGTGACCATGATGCGGTCGGCCGGGGCGTCGAGGGCGCGGCTGCGCCGGACCAGCGTCGCGATCTCCGTCCGCAGCGCGGGTGAGCCCTCGGCCGGCCCGTAGCCGAGCGAGGCGGCGCCCGCGCGGCCGTACGCCGTGTGCAGCGACTGCCGCCAGCGCGCCAGCGGGAACTCGGCGAGCGCGGGTGTGCCGTGCCGGAAGTCGATGACGTCCGCGGCCCGTTGCGCGGGCGGCGGCTCCCAGGGCCGCCACAGGGCGTCGCCGCCGTCGGTGGGCCGCGGCGGCTGCGGCGCCAACGAGGCTGCGGGCAGAGCGTGTTGGGGCCGGGCGGGCTGGCCGGCATCGGGTGCGACGCGGGTCCCCGAACCCTGCCGGGCGGTGATGACGCCGCCCGCGCGCAGGAGTTCGTAGGCGCGGGTGACGACGGTCCGTGACACGTCGAGCTGGCGGGCGAGCTCGCGCGAGGCGGGCAGCGCGTCCCCGGGGCGCAGCCGGCCCGCCCGCACCAGCGCGGCGATCCGGTCACCGAGCTGCTGCTGCAACGGCGTACCGCCGCCCCGGTCGAGCACGATGAGCAACTCCGGCGACCCCACGGCGCTCCCCCCTCGGCCCGGCACCCCGTCCACCCCCGCCGAGTCTGCCACGGCGGGGCCTACCCGTTCGGGTACCCCCGGTGGGGCGGTCGCGAGGCCGGGCCGTCGGGGTGGCCGAACACGCCTGTGCCAGGACTTCCGCGACCAGAAGACTTCAGGTGTCGGAGCACAGCTGACTGCCGCGTTCGGCGCGGCAGGGAGGAGCGGGCGGCATGGTGACTGCGGGCGGGGCCTGGTGGTCGGACGCGGGCGGCTATGTGCCCGGCGTGCTGGAGGCGCTGGCGGAGCACCCCGGCAAGGTGGTCCTCCGCTACCCGGGTACGGAGCTGACGGCGGGCGCCTACCTGCGCGCCGTCACCGGCACCTACCGGACGCTGCGCGCCGCCGGAGCCGGGCGCGGCACCGTCGTCGCCGTACTCACCGCGCCCAACAGCCCGGACATGATCACCGTCCGGCACGCCGCCCATCTCGCCGGCGCCGCCGTCTGTTTCCTGCGCTCCACCAACCCCGGCACCAGCACGGCCATGCTGCCGCTCACCGACCAGCTCGGCATCCTGCGGGCCACCGGCGCGAGCGTCCTCTACGCCGACCGGACCAGCGCGGCGCGCGCCGCCGAACTGGCCGAAGGCTGCGGGGCGTTCCTCATCGGCCCCGGGCAGGACGGGGCCGCCAGGACCGAGCCCACCGACGACCCCGGGCACGTCGCCCCGGAGCACGGCGCGCCCGACGACCTCGCCGTCATCATGTTCACCAGCGGCAGCACCGGCCGCCCCAAGGGGATCCGCAAGTCCGTACGGGCCTGGGAAGGCACCGTACGGATCGCGGTCGAGACGCCCCCGGAGGCCGCCGAGATCACCGCCCTGTTCAGCACCCCGCTGAGCCACAGCGCGGGGCTCCTGGTCGACGGCGCGCTGGCGGTGGGCGGCAGCGTCGTGCTGCTGCCGGAGTTCGACGCGGACCAGGTGGTGCGCGCCGTCGTCGAGCACGGCGTCACCCGCACCTTCATGGCCACCACCCAGCTGTACCGGCTGCTCGACCACCTCGACGACCTGGGACACCGGGACGCCGCGGCGGCGGGGCTCGGCGGGCTGCGGGTCCTCAGCTACAGCGGCACCTCGGCGGCGCCCAGCCGGATCAGCGCCGCGCTGAAGGTGTTCGGCCCGGTCCTGCTCCAGCTGTACGGCACCACGGAGAGCGGCCGCATCACCTTCCTCGACCCGGCGGGGCACGCCGACCCGGGTCTGGCCGCGACGGTCGGCCGGGTCTTCCCCGAAGTCGAGGTGGAGGTGCGCGACCCGGACTCCGGGGCGCCGCTGTCCGACGGGCAGGTCGGGGAGATCCGGATGCGCTCCCCGCAGCTCATGGACGGCTACCTCGACGCGTCCCTCGACGCCGACGCGCTGCGCGACGGCTGGTACCGCACCGGCGACATCGGCTACCGCGACGCACGCGGCTGCCTCCACCTGCTCGACCGGGTCTCCGACGTCGTCAAGGTCGACGGGGTCAAGGTCTACCCCGCCGTGGTCGAGCGCGAGCTGCTGACCCTGCCCGGCGTCGCGCTCGCGGCGGTCTACGGCGTACGCGACACCGACGGCGTCGAGCACCTCCACGCCGCCCTGACCTGCCGCCCCGGCACCCTCGTCGAACCCGACGCGGTACGCAAGCACATCAGCGCCTCGCTCTCCCCGGCCCAGGCCCCCGAGCGGGTCCTGGTGCTCGACGAACTCCCCATGAACCTCGGGGGCAAGCCCGACAAGGCGCGGCTGCGCGAGCACAGCGCCGCCACCGCCTGAGACACCCGGCCGCCCCCCGCCCCCAACACCCCTTGTACGTGCGCCACTTCCCCTGATGAAGCCGAACGAGAGGAACCACCATGCCCAGGCACCTCGACTACTTCACCGACCAGCTCACCGACGAGCAGCGCCGCACCCGCACGTTCCTGGAGATCGGCCGCCGGGCCGGCAACTTCCCCAGCGCGATCGCCCGCACCCCCGACGAGGACACCGAGGTCAGCGTCTGGTGCAGCAACGACTACCTCGGCATGGGGCAGCACCCCGCCGTCCTGGCCGCCGTCCATGACGCCGTCGCCCGGTTCGGCGCCGGGTCCGGCGGCTCCCGCAACATCGGCGGCACCAACCACCGCCACGTGGAGCTGGAGCGCGAACTCGCGGACTGGCACGGCAAGGACGCCGCGCTGCTCTTCACGTCCGGCTACACCGCCAACGACGGCGCGCTCGCGGTGATCGCGGGCAACCCCCCGGGCACGGTGGTCTTCTCCGACGAGCTGAACCACGCCTCGATCATCGACGGTCTGCGGCGCAGCGGCGCCCAGAAGCGCATCTTCCGCCACAACGACGTCGCGCACCTGGCCGAACTCCTCGCCCAGGCCGACCCGGAGGTGCCCAAGCTGATCGTCCTGGAGTCGGTGTACTCCATGTCCGGAGACGTGGCGCCGCTCGCCGAGATCGCCGAACTCGCCCACCAGTACGGCGCGACCACCTTCCTCGACGAGGTGCACGCCATCGGCATGTACGGCCCCGAGGGCGCGGGCATCGCGCCCCGCGAGGGGATCGCCGACCGGTTCGACGTCATCATGGGCACCCTCGCCAAGGGCCTCGGCACCGCCGGCGGCTACATCGCCGGACCGCAGGACCTGATCGACGCCGTGCGCACCCTCTCGCGGGCGTTCGTCTTCACCACCTCGCTGCCGCCCGCCACCGCGGCCGGCGCCCTGGCCGCCGTGCGCCACCTGCGGGCCTCCGACACCGAGCGGCAGAGCCTGGCCAGGAACGCCCAGCTGCTGCACCGGCTGCTCGACGAGGCCGACGTGCCGTACCTGTCGTCGGACTCGCACATCGTCTCGGCGCTCGTCGGCGACGACGCCCTGTGCAAGCAGGCATCGGCGCTCCTCCTGGACCGGCACAAGATCTACGTCCAGGCCATCAACGCGCCGAGCGTCCGCGCGGGCGAGGAGCTCCTGCGCATCGCCCCGTCGGCGACGCACACGGAGGCCGACGTGCAGAAGTTCGCCGAAGCCCTCGCGGGCATCTGGCGGGAGCTGGACATCGTCACGGCGTCCGACCGTGCGGCCGGGCGGGCCGGCGCGGTGAAGGAGCTTGTGTGACCCGCCCTCTGGCCGCCGTGCTCGCCGATACGGCGGCACGGCGGCCGGACCGTGC
Source organism: Streptomyces sp. NBC_00083 (assembly GCF_026343295.1). Classification (GTDB taxonomy): domain Bacteria; phylum Actinomycetota; class Actinomycetes; order Streptomycetales; family Streptomycetaceae; genus Streptomyces. The sequence goes on along the minus strand of NZ_JAPELY010000005.1, from coordinate 38,389 downwards.
GGCCCTGGTGTGGGACGACTCCGTCATCACGTACGGGCGGCTGTGGGAGCGGGCGCGCCACTACGCCGGAGTGCTGCGCCGCCACGGCGTCGGGCCCGGCGACCGGGTGGCCCTCCTCGTGCCCAACTCGCCCTGCTTCCCCGCCGTCTACTACGGGGTGCTCGCCCTGGGCGCGGTCGTGGTGCCGATGAACGCGCACTCCCGCGCCGCCGAAGTGGAGTTCGTGCTCGGGGACAGCGGCGCGCGCGCCCTGATCTGCGAGGGCTCGGCCCTGGAGCAGGGCGCCGCCGCGGCCGCCGCGGCCGGAGTCGAGCTGTTCACCGTCGCGGGTGATCACCCCGGCGGGACCGGTCTCGACGCCCCGCACGCCGGCGAGCCCGTCGCGCGGTACGTCCCGGTCGCCCCGGACGACCTGGCAGCGATCCTCTACACCTCGGGCACCACGGGCCGCCCCAAGGGCGCCATGCTGACCCACGGCAACATCGTCACCAACATCGAGGTGACCGCCGTCTCCCCGTTCGCGATCCAGGACGACGACGTGCTCTACGGGTGCCTGCCGCTGTCGCACACCTTCGGACAGGTCTGCGTCATGGGCACCTGCTTCCTGGCCGGCGCGACGCTGGTCCTCGCGCCCCGGTTCGCCGCCGAGCAGGCGCTGCGGGCGATGGACCGGCACGGCTGCACCGTCTTCATGGGCGTGCCGACCATGTACCACGCACTGCTCGAAGCGGTGGCCGCGGGCGCGCCCGCGCACCGGCTGCGGCGCGCCTACAGCGGGGGATCGGCGCTCGCGGTCCCGGTCCTCGCGCAGGTGCGCCGCGCCTTCGGCTGCGAGGTGTACGAGGGGTACGGCCTGACGGAGACCTCCCCGTGCGTCGCGTACAACCAGCCGGGGACGGCGCCGCGGCCCGGCACCGTGGGAGTGCCGGTCGAAGGGGTGGAGGTGGCCATCGCCCGCGCCGACGTGGAGGGCAGCGTGGAGCTGCTGCCCGTGGGCGAGGTGGGCGAGGTCGTCGTCCGGGGCCACAACGTGATGGCGGGATACCTCGGTCTTCCCGAGGCCACCGCCGAGGTGCTCGTGGACGGCTGGTTCCGCTCCGGAGACCTCGGACACCTGGCGCCCGACGGCTGCCTCACGCTCGTGGACCGCAAGAAGGACGTGATCATCCAGGGCGGCTACAACGTCTATCCGCGTGAGGTGGAGGACGTGCTGCTGCGCCATCCGGCCGTCGAGCAGATCGCCGTGGTGGGTGTTCCGGACGCGGCCCGCGGCGAGGAGGTCTGCGCGGTCGTGGTGCGCAGGGCGGGCGCCGTCACCGACACCGAACTCGTCGACGAGATGGCCGAGTTGGCGCGGCGCGAGCTGACCGGCTACAAGCGCCCGCGCCGGGTGGAGTTCGTCGAGCGGCTGCCGCTGGGCCCCAGCGGCAAGGTCCTCAAACGTGAGCTGGCCCGACTGCTGCCGGCTTCGCCAGGAGTCCGATCTCCAGCGCTCTGACCACGGCGAGGGTGCGGTTGGGGCTGTTGAGCTTGGCGAGGATGTTGCCCATCAGGCGCTTGACGCCGTTCTCGGAAATGCCCAGGGAGCGGGCGGCCTGCTTGTTGCTGAGGCCGCCCGCCACCAGTTCCAGGACCTGCACCTCACGCGCCGTCAGGGCGACCGCGGGCCCCGGGTCGGCGGGCACGAGCAGGCGCCGGGCCAGGCTCGCCGACACATGGAAGCGGCCGGCGGACACGTCGACGACCGCGTCCCGCAGCAGGCTGAGGTGGAGCGCCGACCGGTCCACGAAGCCGTGCACCTGCGAGGCCCAGGCCGATGTCATCCGCTCGTCGGGCCCGATGAGGACCACCAGGCGCACCCCGTGGTCGCGCAGGTAGCGGGCCACCGACGGGTCGGTGGTCTCGTCCAGTTCGGCGGTGGAGGTGAGCAGCAGGTCCGGCAATGTCCCCGGGGCGGCCTCCACGGCGTCGGCGATGGCCGGGTGGCTGAAGATGCTCGCGATCTCCTCCAGGGAGTGCAGCATCCCTTCGAGTCCGTAACGGTGGATGTCCTGGCGGACGGCCAGGGCGACGGTGAGGCCCCGCGCGGGCCGAGCTGTCGGGAGGGACATGGCTACCTTCTCGCTCTACGAGGGTGGGGCCCCGGGGCGGCCGGCCCCCGTGCGGGGCCGGCCGCTTTCCTGCGCGTGTCCGGGGTCGTCGGTCAGGACCGGGACGCCGTGGGCTCGGGGGCGGCGGTCCGGGTGGCCGGCGGCAGGTCGACCACCAGGGTCTTGCGCCGTACCAGCCACAGTGCGGTGAAGACGGCGCTGATCAGTGTGATGACGCCGGCGGTGAGGAACGCGGAGTTGAGGCCGCTGTCGAAGGAAGCGCCGTGCTCCTGGCGGGTGCGCACGATGGCCCCGAGCACCGCCACCCCGAACACCGCCCCGATCTGCCGGGTGGTGCTGCTGATCCCCGAGGCGAGGCCGCCCTCGCGGGGACCGACCGAGGAGATGGCCGCGCCGGTCAGCGGGGACATGGTGAGGCCGAAGCCCGCGCCGGTGACCGCGAGCCGCCACCACACGTCCGCGTACGCCGTGGTGGCGTGCACGGACGCCATCGTCACCAGGCCGGCTCCGGCGAGGACCAGGCCCGCGGTGACCACGCTGCGGAAGCCGAACCGGGCGGCGATCCGCGCGGCGTACGGACTGCACACCACCATCGCGAGCGTGCAGGGCAGCGTCTCCAGCGCGGAGCGCAGCACCGAATGGCCCTGGACGGTGGCGAAGAACTGGGTGAAGAAGAAGCCCGACCCCATCAGGCCGAAGCCGACGACGGTCATGGCCGCGTTGGAGACGGTGAACAGACGGTGCTTGAACAGACGCAGCGGCAGCATCGGCGTGGCCGAACGGGCCTCCACCGCGATGAACAGCGCGAGCAGGACGATCGTCGCGGCGAAGCAGGACAGGATCAGCGGCGCCGTCCAGCCGAGTTCGCCCCCCTCGGTGAGCCCGAAGGTCAGCGTGCCGACCACGAGGAGCGCGAGGACCTGGCCGGGCAGGTCGAGCGGGGGCGCGTCGGGGTTGCGGTGGTCCCGCAGGACGCGCGCGCCCACGATCAGCGTCACCACGCCGATGGGGATGTTGACGAGGAAGATGGCACGCCAGTCGAAGGCCTCGACCAGGAGGCCGCCGGCCGCGGGACCGACCGCGAGGCCGATGCCGCTGAACGTGGCCCACTGGCCGATCGCCTTGACCCGGTCCCGGGGCACCGGGTAGGCGGAGGCGAGCAGCGCGAGGCTGGCCGGGCTGAGCGCCGCCGCGCCGATGCCCTGGAGGACGCGTGCGGCCAGGAGCCAGCCGACGCCGGCGGACAGGCTGCACAGGAGCGAGGCGAGCGTGAACAGGGCCATGCCGCCCAGGAAGATGCGCTTGCCGCCGAAGCGGTCCGCGAAGACACCGCCCGCGAGCAGGAGCATCGCCACGGCGAGCACATAGGCGTCCACGATCCACTGCAGCCCGGTCAGCGTCGTGTCGAGACGCTGTTGCATGTCGGGCAGCGCGGCGCTGGTGATGGTGTTGTTGAGGAGCACCATGAACTGGCCTATGCAGGTCAAGGTGAGCAAGGCGGCCCTGTTGTGAGGACGGACGCCGTCGGACACAGGAGTAGCTCTTTTCATTGGTCAGGTACTGGTTGGTCGGGTACTGGCGGAGGGTGGTTGCTGGTTGTGGTCGGGGAGGGCGCGGTCAGTCGTCCGCGTACATCGACTCGATGGCGGCGGCGTGCAGTTCGGCGATCGCCGTGCGGCGCAGGCTGAGCTTCGGGGTCAGCTCGCCGGACTCGGGCGTCCACGGGCCGGGCAGCAGGCGGTACTTCTTGATCTGCTCGACCCGGGCGAGATCGGTGTTGGCGTCGGCGACGGCCTGCGCCACGGCGGCCAGGACGGCCGGATGGCGGGCCGCCTCCTCGGTGCCCGCCGTGTCGACGCCGTTGGCCCGCGCCCATGTGGGCACCGCGTCCTCGTCCAGGACGAGCAGCGCGGTGACGTAGCGGCGGCGGTCGCCGATCGCGACGGCCTGGCCGATCAACGGGTGGGCGCGCAGCAGGGATTCGAGCCTGGTCGGGGCGATGTTCTTGCCGCCGGCCGTGATGATCAGCTCCTTCTTCCGGTCGGTGACGGTGACCAGGCCGCGCGCGTCCACGACGCCGACATCGCCCGTGGGCAGCCAGCCGTCGGCGTCGGTGGCGCAGTCGAGGCCGCCGTCGGCGCGCAGATAGCCGGCGCACACCACGGGGCCGCGGACGAACAGCTCGCCGTCGGCGCCGGTCCTGACCTCGATGCCGGGCCCCGGCCGGCCGACCGCGCCGAGCGCGAAGTGCTCGGGTGTGCTGACGGTCGCGGCGCCCGTGGTCTCGCTGAGCCCCCACACCTCGTACACGCACAGCCCGAGGCCGGCCAGGAACTCCAGGACGGCGGTGGGGATCGGCGCGGCGCCGCTGAGCGGCCGGTGGCAGTCGTCGAGTCCGATCGCGGCCCGCAGCGGATGGAGCACCGCTCCGTCCAACGCGACGTACTGGGCGGCCAGTTCGGTGGGTACGGCCTTCCCGGCCGAGCGCAGCCGGAACACCTCGACGGCGACTCCGCGGGCCTGCTCGACGGCTTCGGCCCGCTCGGGCGGCAGCTCCACGAGCTGTGCGCGCACCGCCGCCACCAGCTTCTCCCACACGCGCGGTACGCCGAAGAACGCGTGCGGGCGCACCGCCCGCAGCGCCGGCAGCAGCTGTGCCGGGTCGTCGCAGATGGTGACGTGGCCGGCGTTGCAGATCGGCATGTAGATGCCGAGCACCCGCTCGGCGATGTGCGCCAGCGGCAGATAGGCGACGGTGCGCGGGTGCGCGGGCACGGCGACGAGACGCTCCTGCATCGTCGACTCGTGGATGACGTTGCGGTGCGAGAGCACCACACCCTTGGGGTCGCCGGTGGTGCCCGAGGTGTAGACGATGGTGAGGGGCGTCTCGGGTGTCGGCGCGTCGGTCAGTTCGTCGAAGGCGGCCTCGTCGGGCTGTTCGCGGACCAGCTCGGCGTAGGCGACGCAGCGGTGGTCGTCCGCCGGTACGGCGTCCGCGTCCACGACCACCACCGCGCGCAGCCCGTCCATCTCCGCCAGCACCGGCTCCCAGCGCCGCAGGTGGTCCGCGTCCTCCAGGACGACGACCGTGGCCGCGCTGTGCCGGGCCACGAACCTCAGCTGCTCGGTGCTCAGCGTGTCGTACGGCGTGCAGGCCAGCGCGCCGAGGTGAACGGCGGCCAGGTCGGCGGCCCAGTGCTCGGGCCGCTTGGACATCGCGATCAGCACGCGCTCGCCGCGGGCCAGGCCGAGACCGGCCAGGCCGTGGGCGAGCGCGGCGGTCTCGGCGCGCAGCCGCGACCAGGTCCAGGTGGTGGCGGACGGCCCGGTGCCGCTGGTGAGCGCGGGGCGGTCGGCGAAGTCACGGGCGTTGCGGCGCAGCAGCCCGGTGACCGTCATGTCGTCGGTGGCGGAGGACGGGTGGTGCGGTGGTGCTGAAGCCACGGCGGGCTCCCTTCGTCGCGAGGGTCGTTGCGGTGGTGCGGGGCGCGGCGTCAGCCGCGCGGCGTCACCACCAGGGGCAGGCCGCGCAGGTGCGGCAGGGAGCTGTTCGCCATGCGGATGCGGGCGCCCGGCGCGATGCGCAGCTCCCAGCGGGTGGCGAGGGTGGCGAGGGCGGCGGTCATCGTGGTCGCGGCGAGGTGCTCCCCGATGCAGCGGTGCACTCCGAGGCCCCAGGGGGCGTAGGCGCCGGGCGGCGGGGCCTGGCCGGGGGTGGCTTCGGGGCGGTCCGGGTCGAAGCGGTGCGGGTCCGAGTAGGTGGCCGGGTCGCGGTGCATGGCGCGGGGGCTGTAGCCGACCTCCGAGCCGGCCGGGACGAGGGTGCCGGCGAGGACGACGTCGTGCCGGGCGCGCCGCGTGGACAGCATCGGCGCGTGCAGCCGCAGCGTCTCGTCCACGACCTTGCGGGTGTAGGTGAACTCCTTGACGCTGTCGTAGCCGAGCGGCTGTCCGCCCAGGACCCGCCGGGACTCCTCGTACAGCCGCCGCTGCACCGCGGGCCGGATGGCGGTCTCGAAGACCGCCCAGGTCAGCGAGGTGCTGGTGGTTTCTAGGGCGGCGAAGACCAGGATGAGGAACTCGCCGCGGATCTCGTGGTCGGTGAAGGGACGGCCGGTGTCGGGGTGGGTCGCCTTCAGCAGGATGTCGAGGACGTCCGGCGTGACGCCGGGCGTGGTGCGACGGTCCTGGATCAGGGCGTCGATGACGGCGTGAAAGCGCCCCATGGCGGCCTCGAAGCGCCGGTTGGCGGGGGTGGGCAGCGACGTCAGGGCCTCGGGGAAGACGGTTCCCGCGAACAGCTTGCCCGAGATGAGGCTGAGGGTGTGCCGGATGTCGCGTACGAGGGCCCGGTCCAGATCCACGCTGAACAGGCAGCGCAGCACCACCGCGGCGACGAAGTCCGACACCTCCTCGTCGGCCGCCACGGGCACCCCGGGCCGCCAGGCGCCGAAGCGCCGTTCGGCCTCGTCGACGATGGTGCGGGTGTAGTCGCGCACGCTGGTCCGGCTGAAGGCCGGCTGGATGGTCCGCCGCTGGTGGCGGTGGTCCGCTCCGTCGGTGGCGATCGGCGGATTGCCGAAGTGCCCGGCCAGGACGTCGAAGAAACGGCCGCGTTCGAAGGCGTCGGAGTCGACCTGGATGCGGTGGACCAGCGCCGGGTCGCTCGCCAGGTACAGGCCGAACCTCCCGAACTCGACGCGTACCAGCGGGTCGTGGGTCCTGATGGACTCGAAGAACGTCAGCGGCCTGCGCAGCAGCGCCGGCACGTGGCCCAGGACGGGGACCCGCCCGGGTGCCTGCGGGCAGGGGACGGTGGGGGTGGCGGGGGCGGTGGTCGCTGTCATGGGGGCGGGCTCCTCGTCGTGGTCCGAGCGGCGGGTTCCGTGGTCAGGGGCGGGCGCCGGGCACCGTGCCGACGGCGAGCACGTTGCCCTCGCTGATGTATCCGTCGGGGTCGTCCAGCGGGTGGGCGGGATCGGCGGGGCCGGCGAACCGCCGCCACGCGCCGCCGAGTCCGAGCGCCAGGGCCTGCGCGGCGAGCCGCGCGCACGCGGCCTTGTAGAACTCCTGGGCGGCGGGGGCCAGCGGGGCGTGGTGCTCGATCAGGACGGTCCGCTGGTGTACGCCGGTGAGCCCGGCGCGCCGGAGGTGCCGGTAGAGCTCGCGGGTGCGCAGGAGCTGCCGGGCGTAGCCGGGTTCGGCGGCCGCGGCGCGGAAGAAGTCGGCGAAGAGGTAGGGGTCCCCGGGCCGCGCGGTGATCAGATGGGCGTCGAGGTCCTTGACGGCGATGGTGCCGCCGGGTCGGACCACCCGCGCCAACTCCGCGAGCGCGCGGGCCAGTTCGTCGTCGTCGAGGTACTGCACGGTGTTGGCGCACCAGGCGGCGTCGAAGGTGTCGTCCGGGTGGGGCAGGTTCAGGAGGTTCGCCGTGCGGACGTCGGTGGGGCAGGGCAGCTGCCAGGACGCCGCGCGGTCCGCGGCGAGCGCGGCGTTCTCCTCGGCCAGGTCGACGGCGGTGACCCGGCCTTCGGCGCCGACGAGCGCGGCGAGGTGCGGCAGGAAGTCGCCGGTGCCGCAGCCCGCGTCGAGGACGTGCTGCCCCGGCCGGAAGCCCGCCTGGTCGAGGAGGGCCAGGTAGGGCGCCTCGCAGGCGCGGAAGTGCGCGTCGACGATGGCGTGGTGGGTGAAGCCGAGGCCCGTCGACGAGGTGTGGCCCCAGCCCTGGTGGTCCCGGGTCAGCATGCTCGGGCTCCGCTCTGGAGGGCCGCCGTGACGTCGACCTCGTCGAGGAGTCCGCACAGGGCGCGCGTGACCTCGTCGGGGGCTTCGAGCGGCTGCAGGTGTCCCGCGTGCGCGAGGGTGATCAGGCGTCCCTGCGGCAGGAGGTCCGCGACGTGACGGGATTCGAGCGGGGTGACCAGCGCGTCCTGGCCGCCGGCGACGACCAGGGCGGGGATGCGGGCGGCCCGCAGGACGGCGGTGGAGTCGGGGCGGGCCGCGACCGCCCGCTGGGCCCAGGCCAGGGCGGCGGGGTCGGCGGCGTGGGCGTCGGCCAGGACCCGCGCCACCAGGTCGGGGCGGCGGGCGCGGGTGGTGTCGGAGAGCAGCAGCGGCGTGACGCGGTCCACCAGCGCCGCGCGCCGCTCGGGGTCCTGGACGAGTTCCGCGAACCGGAGCCGCCCGGCGGCCGCTTCGGGGTCGTCGGCGGTGGCGCGGGCGGCGAGGAGGGCGAGGCCCGCGACCCGGCCGGGGAAGCGGCGCAGGAAGGCCATGGCCGCGTAGCCGCCCATGGAGGATCCGGCGAGGACCGCCCGGTCCATGCCGTGCTCGTCGAGCGTGCGGGCCAGGTCGTCGGCGACCGCGTCCAAGGAGGGCGGGACCGTGCCGAGCGGCGCCCGGCCGAAGCCCCGCTGGTCGACGGCGAGGACCTGGTGCCCCCGGGCGCGCAGGGCGCTCTCCTGGGCCTCCCACATCGAGGCGTGCAGGGACAGCGCGTGCAGCAGGACGACCGGGGTGCGGTGCCGGGTGGCGGGCGGGTGCGGGAGCGCGCTCACCGGGATGCCTCCGCCTCGGCCGTGGTGATGAACTCCCTTACGTGATCGTGGAGTTCGGCGCCGCGCAGCCACGCGAGGGTGACCGGCGCGGGCGGCAGGTCGTGGATCGGGACGACCGTGATGCCGGGCGGCGCGATGTCGGCGAGGGAGGTCAGGGAGATGTGGACGGCGTCGCCCGCGGCGACCGTCCGCATCATCTCCGGCACGGTGGCGACCCGGCGCACCCGGCGGACGGGCCGCCCGGCGGGCGTGTACGGCGGCACGACGTCGTCCCAGACGTACCCGGGGAAGCTGCCGGGCGGCGCGAACGCGTCGAAGTCGGCGAGCTCCTCGATGGAGACCGAGGTGCGGGCGGCCAGCGGATGGCCCGAGGCGACGACCACGGCGCGGGCGTCCTCGGTGAGGACCCGGCTGGTGACGAGGTCGGGCTCGCGGATGGGGAACTTCGCGATCATCACGTCGAGTTCGCCGGCGCGGACGCCGCGGAACGGGTCGGCGATGTCGTACTCGATCAGCCGCACCTCGTCCCCGCCCTCCCCGCGGCCGGCGAGGCGGACGATGCGGTCGACCACCTCGGTCGATCCGTGGTAGCCGAACCGGACGGTCCGTGTGCCGGCGGCGGCCGGGGTCTGCTCAGCCAACGAGGGCCTCCTCGGTCAGCCCGGCGGCTGCGCGCAGCCGTCCGGGGAGGTGGGGGTCGGTGGTCACGCGTACGGCGGCCAGGCGCGCGGTCAGCCCGACGATCCGGGGCACCTGGCGCACGACCAGGTGGTCGCCGGGGGCGACGAGGCCGTCGAGGACCGCCTCCACCAGCAGGTGGTTGAGGTGCACCAGGGCCTCGGAGATGGTGCAGTCGGCGGTCGCGATGTACAGGTCGCGGCGGGCCCGGGGGCGGCCGGGCGGGCGCGCCCCCTGCGGTATCCCGACCAGGGTGTCCGGCCGGGCCGGCAGCGGTGCGGGTGCGTCGAGGAGCTTCAGGAGCCTGCGCAGCGGGGAGGCCGGGGCGGCGGGCCCCGGCGCGGTCCACGCCGCGGATCCGTCGTCGGCGATGTGCGCGAAGGGGAAGCGGTCCCGCAGCCGTGCCGGGTCGCCCGCGAGGAAGACGGTGCGGGTGAAGGACGTGCGCCACGGCGCCGCCCGGCGCGGTCCGACACCGAGGGCGAAGACGCAGGTGTCGCGCACCCACGGGGCCAGTTCGACGTTTCGGAGCACCACCGCGACCAGGCTTCCCGCGTCGCTCCCGGCGGTGATGTCGTTCCGGGCGGCGGCCAGGCCGTCGTACGAGGTGAGGTCGTGCCGGGCGGCGAGGTCGGGCCGGGCCGCGCGGATGCGCGCCGCCTCCCGCTCGCGCAGGTCCTCCTGGCTCAGGGGGTCCGCCGCCGTCGTCACAGGAACACCGTCCTCAGCAGGTCGGCGGCGGGAGCGGCGTGGCGCTTGCCGAGGAGGTGGGAGGTGAGCCGGTAGGGGTTGACGTGCAGATGGTCCTTGCGGTGCCGCGCCAGCCCGTCCCGGAGCGCCGCCGGGTCGGTCGCCGGGCCGGCCGCGTCCAGGAGGCGTGCGGCGCGCCTGACGCACTGCGTCAGCAGGTCGGAGCGGAACGACTGCTGCCGCCCCTGGCCCAGTACGGCGATGAAGTACAGCCGCATGCCGAGGCGTACGGCGTCCTCGTGGTGGTCCGCCCGTGCGGCGTCGACGAGCGGCCCGGCGTGCAGGTCACGCCAGCCGCCGTGCCGCGCGGAGCGGACCCGGCCCTCGATGGGCACCCGGCCCAGCGAGACCCGCCGCACCTGCGGTCCGAGCGCCGTCAGTACGCGCTCCAACTGCCGGTAGTCCGCGTCGAGTTCGTCGTCGTAGAGCAGGACGACCTCGTCGAAGTCCGGGGCGAGCGGGATGAGTTCGCGCAGCGCGCAGGCCAGGTAGTTGGGCCGGCCGTCGGCGGTGACCAGGCGGCGCAGGGGCAGTCCGAAGCGGGTGAGGTCCAGGTAGACGGGTCCGCCCACCTGGCGCTGGTCCAGGCACATGCCGAGACGGGCGAGCCGTTCGAGGGCGGCGTCCAGGCCGAGGCCGGGCGGCTGGTGCCGCAGGAGCCCCGGGTCGTGCAGGCCGAGCGCCGCGTAGTGCTCGGACCACAGCCGCAGGACGCGGGTGCTCACCGGGTGCACCCAGCCGTGCTCGACCGCCTCCGCGTACGGGAGCAGCGCCCGCGCGGGTGCCCGCCCGGCGGCGCGGAACGCGACGTACAGCTCGCCGATCCGTTCCTCGCTGAGGCCGTCGTAGTCGGCGGCGCCGCGGCTGCGGTCGAGGAACTCCCAGAAGCCCAGGGTCTGTTCGGTGGGGTGGTAGGTGGTGTGGCTGTAGCGGTACACGACGTCCGCGAGGGGGCGCGTCGCGCGGTACATCACGTCCGTCCACAGCAGCCCCTTGAGATGGCTCGGGGTGAGCGGCTTGGACGGCGTGATGGTGACGGGCGCCAGGAGCACCCGGGGCCGGCCGGCCGCGTCCGGCCGGGGGCGGGGGCCCGCCACGGAAAGGGTCGTCATGCGCTGGTCCCTTCTGCCGCGGCGACACGGCGTACGAGCTCGTCCCGGCCGGGCGGCGGGGGCGACGACGCGAGGGGAGCGGCGGAGGCCGCCTGCCCGACCCGGGCGAGGAACTTGTCGTCGGCGAACAGCTCCGCGGGCGTGGACAGCGTCATGAGCATGCGGGTGAGCCCCCGCCACACCGTGCCGTCGCCGCGGGCCGCGCGCACGATCTCCTCGGTGGTGGGTCCCGCGCCGCGCGGCGCGGGCACGGCGGGGCCGCCGTCGACGGCGGCCCGCCAGCGGGCGATGCGCAGCCGGTCGGAGGCCACGGCCTGCTCGTACCAGGGCCGGAACAGGTCGTGGGTCATCCGGGCGACGGCCCGGCGCTGCGCGCCGTCGATGCGGGGCCGCCCGGCCAGCAGGTCGGCGAGCCTGAAGGCGTGGTCGAGGGCGAGCGACATGCCGCGGCCGAAGAGCGGGTCGGTGACGCAGGCGGCGTCGCCGACCTGGAAGAGGCCCGGGACCGGGCACTGCTCCGGACCGGCCGTCCCGCGCAGGGTGTTGGGCGGATGGGAGATCAGGTGCACCGGGGAGAGGGGGGTGCTGACGCCGTCCTCGAGCCAGGGGGCGAGGCCCGGGGTGGCGCGGGCGGCCGCGGTGAACCCGGCGGGGGTGCGCAGGCCCCACAGCGCCCGGTCGCCGGGCAGCGAGCCCAGGGCGACGGCGAAGGTGCCGTCGTCGCCGGGGTGCAGCACGGCCGCGTAGTGGCCGAAGACATCGCCGACACCGTGGCCGCGGTTGAGCGGTCCCGGCAGGGTGCGGCCCGTCAGCCGGTAGAACCGCGTGTGGCCGACGAGCCCGGTGGGGCTGGTGCGGTCGGCGGCCAGGGGGACCCCGGCGTCGTGCAGCCAGCGGCGGGACAGCGACCGGCGTCCGGTCGCGTCGACCACGATGTCGGCGGGGATCCGCTCGCCCGTGCTGGTGACGACGGCCCGCACGCTCCGCTGCCCGGGGTGGAGTTCGAGGCCGGCGACGGTGGTGTCGTGCCGGAGGGTGACGCCGGCCAGGCCGGCGGCCGTGCGGTGCAGCAGCAGCTCCAGGGTGGAGCGGCGGCAGCCCAGCGCGACCAGGTCGCCGTCGCCGGGTTCCGGGGCGCTGTCGATGGCCTCGGCGGGCAGCGCCCGGGTGAGGTCGAGGACGGGGGCGCCCGCGGCCCGTGCGCCGGCCAGCACCTCGGGCGCCCGCTCCCGCAGCACGCGTACGCCGAGCGAGGTGAGCGTGTGCGACTGCAGTGCCTGGGGCACGGTCGGGCGCTCCCACGCGGAGCCGGCTTCCGCGGTGGAGCACGTGGGCGGCGCGGGGGCGCGCTCCAGCACCAGGACGCGGTATCCGGCGCCGGCCAGGGCGAGCGCGCTCGCCAGCCCGGCGACGCTTCCGCCGGCGATCACTGCGGTCGGCATGTCAGCGCCGCCGCCCGTGGACGAAGAAGACCCGGCGCACATCGCGCTCGTCGCGCGGGGGCACCGGGTCGGGCCAGCGCCCGAAGTCGGCGCCCGCCTCGCCGGGCTGGGTCGCCCGCACGTCGAATCCGTACCGGTCGAAGAGGTCCTCCGGCTCGTCCGTGCCGAACAGCCAGGGGCACCCCCAGCCCGCGAAGACGTCGAGCAGGCCCCGCATGTGGGGCAGGGTCAGGGCGGCGGAGTTGACGATGTCGGCGGCGATCCGGCTGCCGGGGGCCGAGATCGCGGCCACCCGCTCCAGGATGCGGTGGGCGTCGGGTTCGGGGATGTAGTAGAGCAGCCCTTCGAGCAGCCAGGTGGAGGGGACGGCCGGGTCGTACCCCGAGGCCTCCAGGCGGGCCTCCCAGTCGGGCGCGGTGAGGTCGACGGCGACCGATCGGTGGTCCACGCGCGGCTCGGCGCCCCCGAACCGCTCGTGCTTGTGGGTGAGGACGGCCGGCCGGTCGACCTCGAACCACCGCACCCGCTCGGGCCAGTCGAGGCGGTAGGCGCGGGAGTCCATGCCGGCCGGGGCCAGCACGATCTGCGGGGCGGCCGGGTCCCCGGCCGCCTCCTGGAGGAAGTCGTCGAAGAACCGGGTGCGGATCGCGTTGTAGTCGGGGGTGCTCGGCAGGGTGCGCTCGCGGCCGGGCGGGAAGGTGGCGCGGCGCACCTCGGCGAGGAGCGCCGGCCCGATGTCCCCGGCGAGGCCGGCGGCGTACGGGTCCTCGTACAGCCGGTCCGCGCGCCGGGTCTCGGCGGCGCGCAGGGCGGCGGTGAGGAGCGCGGTGCGCTCGACGGCGTCCAGTGATGTGCTCATGTCGCTCCTTCGGTTGGGGGGTGCGCCGGCGCGTGGCGGTGCGTCACGGCCGGGCCGGGGGCCGCTCGGCCGTGGCGTCCGGGGCCCGCCCGGTCAGCCGGGCCCACTGCTCCGGGTCCTGCCGGAACAGCCGGTCCTTGACCTGGGTGGGCCGGATGCCGCTCTCGACCTGGGCCTGCCAGTCGCGCAGGAAGGCCTCGGGGTCCAGGGGGAGGAGCGCCGGTGCGGTGAGCCGGCCCTGGGCGCGTGCCGTGCGGTAGCCGGCCGACTCCCGCCCCAGGGCCTCGTCGAGGAGGGCGGTGAAGCGGTCGGACTCGTCCTGGCTCCAGGGGGTGCGCGGGGCGACCGCGAAGACGTAGCCCGCCGGGCGGTGCGGGGATGCGGTGACCCGGCAGGCCGCGTTGCGCAGTTCGAGACCGGTGGTGTCCGAGGCGCTGTGCAGGGCCCTGATGACGTGGCCGTCGCGCAGCCGCTCGCCCGCGTGGTCGGAGCGGGCCGCGCGGCCGGTGTAGGCGAGCCGGGGGACGCCGCCCCGGTGGTCGACGACGCGCACGACGTCGCCGCCCGCGTACCGGTAGAGCCCGCCGACGTGGCTGAACACCACGTGGTAGTCGCGGTCCGCCTCCAGCTCGTGGGGGTGCAGGGTGGCGGTGTCGGGGCCGAGGTCCTGGTCGGCGTCGGCGAACTCGTACACCGCGGCGTTCACCACGAGGCTGCCGGCGCCGGGGTGCCGGTCGAGGGCGACGCCCACCGGGCCTTCGGACGCGGCCACCGGGGCGGGCAGCGCGGCGACGTCGGGCCCGAAGTCGGCGCGCAGCCGCGGGAGGTACAGCGAGGCCATCCCGGTGGTCCAGCAGAACAGCGCGCGCATGCGGGGCCAGATGTGGGACGGCCGGACGGTGCCGTGGCGGTGGGCGAGGCGTTCGAGTTCGGTGGCGCGGGCGGGGTTGGGGGCGCGGTACGGCACCCCGCCGAGGGTGCCGTCGCGGACCTCCTTGACGATGCGGGGCCACCACAGGTTCAGCTGGTACGGCACGGCGGCCACCATCGCCGGGTTGATGCCGATGACGCAGCGCACGTCGCTCTCCACCGCGAGGCGCAGCCGCAGGTACATCTTCTCCGCGTGCCGGTCCGCCGCGACGGGCACGCCGAGCGTCGCCCAGGGGGCGCCGGTGCCGGGCTCCGCGGACAGCGGCTCGCCGAAGGCCGCCCCGAAGTCGACCTGGCTGGCGCCGACATGGGGCTTTCCGGAGGCGGTGGTGGGCGGGGCCGCGACGGGGTCGTGCTTGAGGTTGAGGACCGCGTCGGGGGAGTCGAGGACGTCCGGGAAGTGCTCGATGAGCGGCGCCCACGCGGCGTAGTAGAAGGGGAAGAAGGTCGTGCGCATGAAGCGGGGGGTGACCGGGATCTTCTTGTGGGCGCCGGTGCTGCCGCTGCTGGTGAAGAACACCGCGGGGTGGTCGGCGCTCAGGACGTTCCGCTCGCCGCCCGCCGCCCGCTCGATCCACGGTTCGAGATCGGCGTACGTCTGGACGGGCACCGCGCGGCGGTACTCGTCGAGGGTGCGGACGCGGCCGAAGCCGTGCCGCTTCCCGTACTGCGTACCGGCGTTGAACTCCAGCAGGTCGCGCAGCACCCGCCGCTGGTGGCCGGCCGGATCGGCGAACGCGGCGCGCAGGGCGTGCCGTTCGGCGAACACGCGCTCGCGGTAGCGCCGCAGGCGGGCGGGGTCGGCCCAGGCTTCAGCCAAACTCATGGGTGAGCACCTCTCGTATCGCCGCCGCGGTGGGCTCCAGCGGGCCCGTCTCGTCGATGACGGTGACGGGCAGGTCCTGGATCTCGTCGCGCATGGCCCGAGCCAGGTCGGTCTGGTAGCGCCGGAATCCGTCCCGGTCCGGCCGCGGCCCGTAGTGCTCCAGGAGGTTGAGGTCGGCGCCCTGCCGGCTGCGCTGCCAGGTCGTCTCGGGCGGTACGTCGAGGTAGATCACCCGGTCCGGCCGGGGGAAGGTGCGCCACCAGGCGAGCAGGGGGCTCCCGCCGGCCCCGGCGAGCCGGCACTTCGCCAGCAGCTTGTAGTAGTAGGAGTCGACGACGACGGGGGTGCCGGCGTCGGTGCGCAGCAACTGGTCGCGCAGGTGGACGACGGCGGTCTGGAGCAGGGTGGCGAGGAACTCCGGGGACCAGGCGCCGCGGTGCGGCGCCACGTCCTTGACGACGTTCCTGCGCAGTCGGCCGATGAGGGCGTGCTCCGGGGCGAGACGGGTGTCGTCCACGGAGAGGAAGCACAACTGGGGTGTGGTGCGGGCGAGTTGGTCGAGGGCCGAGGACTTGCCCGAGTAATCGGGGCCAAGGAGTACGCAGAAGGGCGGGTGCCCGGTGGCGAGGTCGATGGGAGGTCTCCTCTACAGGGCCGACACGAAGGTGTCGACGGCCAGGCCCGCCTGCACCGGATTGAGCCGGGGGTCGCAGAGGCTGGTGTAGCGCGCCACGAGGGCCGCCTCGTCCGGCACGTCGGCGCCCACGCACTCGGTGACGTCCTCGGCCGCGGTCTCCAGATGCAGGCCGCCGGGGCGCACCCCCACCCCGCGCAGCGCGGAGATGAAGCCCCGGATCTCGGCCTGGATGTCGTCCAGGCGCCGGGTCTTGAGCCCGTTCGCCGCCTTGTAGGTGTTGCCGTGCATCGGGTCGCAGAGCCAGACGACGGGGTGGCCCGCGTTCTGCACGGCCCGCGCGAGGGGCGGCAGCAGGGTGCGTACGTCGTCCTTGCCGAACCGCGCGATCAGCGTCAGGCGGCCGGGCTCGCGCCGGGGGTCGAGCCGCTCCACCACGTCGAGCAGGTCCCCGACCTTCGCCGTGCCGCTCACCTTGCAGGCGACGGGGTTCATGACGTCCGCGAGCAGCCGGACGTGCGCGCCCTCGCTGTGCCGGGTGCGCTCGCCTATCCACGGCAGGTGGGTGGAGCCGAGGTACCAGCCGCCCGCGGACTCGTCGAACCGCACCAGGGCCGTCTCGTAGTCCATCACCAGGGCTTCATGGCTGATCCAGGTGCGTTCCGCGTCCACCGGGCCGTGGCCCCGGCGCCCGTCGAGGGCGTCGGCCACCGTCTTGGCGGCCCGGTAGGCGCGCAGCATGCGGTCGGGGTCGTGCCTGCGGGCCGCCGGGTCGGGGGACTCGGAGTTGACGATGTGGCCGCGGAAGGCCGGCAGCGGGCGGCCGTCCACGTCCTCCGTGGGAGCGGACCGGGGCTTGGCGAACTGGCCGGCCAGCCGGCCGATCCGGACGACCGGCAGCCCGGTCGGGGCGGCGATGGCGCCGGCGAGGCGCGCGAGGGCCCGTTCCCGGTGGGCGGTGTGCTCGGGCGTGCACTGCGCGAAGTCCTCCGCGCAGTCGCCGGCCTGGAGCACATGGCCCTCGCCGGCCGCGACGGCGGCGAGGTGGTCGCGCAGGTGGAGCAGGTCGGGCAGCCGGGTGAGGACGGGACGGCCCGAGAGGTCGGCGCAGACCTCGTCGCGCCGGGCCGGATCCGCCCAGGAGGGCTGCTGGCCCGCGCGGTAGAAGCGCCAGCCGGTCTGGTCTCCGGCGTGGGAATGCGGAGTGCGGGCCGCTTCTTCGGCGGCCGTAAGAGCCTGGGGCATGACAGTTCCTTCGCTGTGTCGAAACGGCGATCAGGCGGGCGACGACGCGGGCCTAGTCGTCGGCGAGCTGGACGACGTGCGGGTTGAACTGCTCGTGCACGTAGGCCCGTCCGCCGACGGCGTAGTGGATGACGTACTCCTTGAACGCGGAGTCCACCCACTGCTCGGTGAGGCTGTCGCGCCAGCGCATGAGTCCGGTGGACAGCTGCTCACGGTGCTGGTGCACGTGCTGGTCGCGCAGTTGCAGGCCGATGGGGGTGAGCGAGTCGGGCACCCCCATCCGGCTGCGGGCGGTCGCGTCGAACACCACCCGGTTGATGCTGACCACCTCCTGCTCGGCGGTCACCAGGCAGGAGCGGCGCTCCAGGACGACGGCGGTGTCCACGAGGGAGAGCACGGAACGGATGCCGTGCGGGAGCCGGCCCGCCGGGGTGTCTCCCTGCGCGTCGACCCGGATCGACAGGTCGTGGCCGGTGAGGGCCTGCAGAAGCAGGGTGGTGGAGCCGTCGCAGGCCAGCAGCATCCGGGTGCTGGCACTCAGTTCGGCCGTCGACTGGAGCGTGGTCATGATGGGTCTCCTGGGCTGCCCTTGGTGTGCTGGAGGGGGATCGTCCGGCGTGCGCACGAGTGCGGTGAGGGGTGGCCGCGCGCGGGGGAGACGGCGCGGCCACCCCGGCCGGGGTGCCGCGCGGATCAGTGCGCCCGCGCGGCTTCGACCGGCTTGTTGTCGGGCTCGGTGCCGCCGGTGCCGGTCGCGGTGTTGCGCGGCAGCGGCGGGCGGGTGCGCCCGAAGCGGTTCATCAGCGGCAGCTCCACACCGATGTGCAGGAGCCAGGAGAAGAAGACGCTGATGGCCGCCTCCGCGGCGAGCAGCCCGGCCGCTGCCGGGGCGCTGTGCACCGGGCTGAGGCCGAAGCGGTCGACGAAGACGTGCACGGTGATGTCGTGGACAAGGTAGAAGGCGAACGAGACTTCGCCGAGCCACACACAGACCCGGTTGCGCAGGATCGAGCGCCGGCCCGCGATGTCGGTCGTGGCCATCGCGGCGATCAGCAGCGCGACCGGGACCAGCGTCACGGCGCTCATCCCGTACAGCCACGGCACCCGCAGCTCGACCACGTAGGCGACGGCGACCAGGAGCAGCGCCGGGACGACCGGGAAGTTGATCCAGCGGCCGGTCATGACGATGCGGGCCATCAGGATGCCCACCGCGAACTCCAGCATCCGGAACGGCGGCAGCTGCCAGACGAACCAGTACTGCCACACCGACGCCTTGAACCCGAGCGGCATGGTGGGGGAGCCGGGCAGGACGGCGTACGCGATGGCCGGGACGGCGAACACGGCGGCGGTGAGGATGCCCACCCACAGCCACAGCCGCTCCGGCCTGATGCGCTGGATCATCCGGTGCAGCCAGGGGAAGCAGAGGTAGAAGATGATCTCCACGGAGAGCGACCAGCTGGGCGGGTTGACGCTCTGGAACGTCTTCGCGTCCGGTATCCACGTGTGCAGCAGGAACAGGTTGGGCAGCTCCTGCTTCCAGGTGTTCTTGGCCCAGGCGAACAGCACCAGCGCGGCGACGAAGGTCACCACGTGGTTGGGGTAGATCTTGACCAGGCGGCGCCGCCAGAACTGCCGGGGCCGGTCGCCCGGCCGTGCCGACCAGGTCAGTACGAACCCGCTGAGCACGAAGAAGAACCCGACGCCCAGCCAGCCCGCCTTGCTGACGGCGTGCGTGACCGCTTCGGCGCTGCCGCCGCTGAACGGCGTGTAGGGCGGCAGCGTGGAGTGGAAGGAGAAAACCAGGAACGCGGCGAAGAACCGCATGCCGGTCAGCGAGGGCAGCCGTGCGAAGCGCGCGGACGCGGGCACGGCCGTCCTGGTTGATCTGGACATGTGAACACTCCCGATCGTGTGGTGAACGGTGGGGGGAAGGGGCCGGCTCAGCCGGCCGGGGTGACGACGCCCTTGGCGTCCAGGAGGAACGCGGTGTAGTTGCCGTCGTGCGGCATGCCCGGCACCGGCTCCCAGGGCAGGACGGCGCCGTCGGTGATCTTCCGTACGGACGGGTCGAGCAGCGCCCGGCCGGTGATCTCGGCGTTGTCGGTCAGCAGGTTGAGCACGAGCGAGGGCCGCAGCGGCGCGATGCCGTCGGCCGGGCTCCAGGGGGCGACCACGACGAACGGGAACGCCAGCTCCGTACCGACGGCCGGATGGTCGGCGCGGTCGGCGGCCAGGACCATCGGGCGCGGCAGGAAGGAGCCGTCGCCGAGGTCGACGAGGAAGTCGTCGCCGTACAGCGGGGTGCTGTGGTCGCCGAGTTCGGTGGCCAGCTTCGCCATCTGCCGGCGCAGCGCGTCGGCGCGCTCGTGGCCCACGACGAGCAGCTCGCTGCGCGGGTCCAGGGCCGGCAGCACCGGGATGCGTGCCAGCCGTTCGGCGAGAGCGGACGCGGTGGCGTGGACGTCGTTGCTGGTCAAGACGGCGGAGAGGTTGGTGCACCGGGTGCCGCCGTCGAAGGCGGCGCTCAGGGCCAGGTGATCCAGGAGGGCATCGGTCAGGGGCGCGTCGAGCAGCGCCCGGGAGCGACCGGGGCCGCGGGTGGCCACCCGGGCGTGATCGGCCCAGGCGCTCACCGCCTGGTCGTTGCCGTAGACGATGCCCCGGTCGGCGGCGTTCAGGAGGAACGATCCGACGGCGTGCGGACTCGGCAGCAACGCCAGCTTCTCCGGCGGCAGTCCGGCGGTGAGCAGGGCGGCGGCCAGCCGGCGCGGCGTGAACGGGTCGCGGCTGCCGGGCCGTACGACGACGCTGTAGCCGTGGTAGAGCGGCTGCACCCAAGTGGCGTGCGGCAGCGGGTGGTTGCTCGCCATCACGGCCGTGAAGATCCGGCCGGAGGGCGCCCGGTGGACGCGGTGGGTCGGACGCAGTCGCGCGGCGGGCAGCTCCGCGGCGGCGGCCGCGGGCAGCGCCTCGATCTCGGTGGCCATGTCCGTCAGGGCGCGCCGGACCGTGGTGGACGCGAGTCCCGTACCGCGCACGGTGCGGTGCACGTAGGCGTCGGGGCTCTCGCCGTCCAGCTCGGCCGTGGCGAACAGCCGCGCGGCGGTGCGGAAGACCTCGGGCTCGGGCGGCAGACCGTCGGCGAGCCGGCGCAGCCGGTCGACGGCGGCCTGCGCGGCGAGCCGCGGGGCGAGGCCGACATCGGCGAGCGGTTCGCCGTGCACGTCCCGCAGGACGGCGCGGTCGGCGCTCGGCCGGCTCTCACCGGCGACGAAGGGGTCGATGGCGAGCACTCAGTACACCCCCTCCACGACGTCGGCGTCCTCGAAGGTCGCCACGCTGGTCACCTCGGCGAGGCCGTCGACGCCGCCGTCCACGGACGGCGGGACCCTGACGGCGCTGTCGCGTTCCAGCACGTTGGGCAGGAACATCTCCTCGCTGACCAGGTGCAGCCGGACCCGGCCGCGCTCGCCGTACCCGACCTGCTCGCCGGCCTCGTCGACCAGGTCCAGGCGGGTGGTCTCGGCGAACGGCTCGAAGACGCACGGGTAGCTGTCCTGGGGTGTCCGTACGCGCTGGGGGGCCACGCCCATGAGGCTGTTGCCGTAGATGCCGACCACGCGGGCGTCGGGGAAGAAGTCCTCCTGGACCAGCCGCAGGCTTTCGGGGCTGAAGGAGGTGCCGGCCCAGATGATGGCCTGGACGCGCGACGCGACGAGTTCGTACAGGTCGGGCCGGGCGCAGATGGCCTCGATCAGCGGGGGTGTGGTGCTCAGGACGCGCACCGGCTGGCTCAGCAGGACCTCGCGGGCCTGGTCGAGGAGGTGGTCGATGTAGTCGTCGGCCTCCTGCTGCCGCCCGGCGCCCAGCAGGCGTTTGACCCAGCGCGGGTCGAGGTCGACGGTGTGGCACAGGCCGCCGGAGGGCTCGGCGTAGCGGGAGGTGTCGAAGGCGACCACATGCGGGCCGGTGGGGCCCAGGTGCAGCCAATCGCCGGTCTCGGGTACGCCGTGCCGGGTCAGCAGCCGCCGGGTCCAGACCCCCATCCGGGAGCGGTAGGCGCCGTCGACGATCCGCTTGGGTGCGCCGGTGGTGCCGCCCGACTCGAAGACGCGGAAGGCCTGCCCGGGTGCGGCTCCCGCGGGTATGAGGTCGGCCGCGGGGGTGGTGCGCAGGTCGCGGCTGACATCGGGGAAGCGGAGCAGATCGTGCGCGCCGGTGACGTCGGTGCGCGGGTCGAAGCCCAGCTGCGCGCGGCGGGCCAGCCAGAACGGTGAGCCCGTGCGGTCGTCGAAGTGCCAGGCCATCATGGCGCGGACGTGGGCGTCGAAGCCGGCCTCCGCCGAAGGTGGCCGGTGCGGATCGGGCAGCTGGTCGGGGGTGATGGTCACGCGTTCGTCCCTTCGGAGCGGAGCGGCATCAGAACGGCTGGTTGAGCGCGTCGTCCACTTGGTGGGACACCCCTTCGAGGCCGTTCCTGATGAAGGCGGTCTGCCGGTCGAGGGCCGCCTGGTCGGCGGTGTTCATCTCGGCCAGGAGGATGTCGCGGGAGGCGTCCTGGGCGATCTTGGCGCGGACGAAGCGGCGCTCCTGGAACTCGGCGATCAGCTCCCGCAGGTCGCCGTCGCGGCCGAGCGTCTCGCCGAGTACGGCGGCGTCCTCGATGGCCATGGCCGCGCCCTGGGTACGGTGCGGCGCCATGGCGTGGGCGGCGTCCCCGAGCAGCAGCAGCCCTTCGTGGTACCAGGGAAGCGGGAGGAGCACCTCCTCGATCGGCGCGTACACGATGTCGTCGTCGGGCTTGATGCGGTCGCGCAGTTCGCCGATCAGACCGGTGTAGCCGTCGAGCCGTTCGGTGAGGTGGCTGTAGAACTGCTCCTTGGCGTGGCGCGGATTGCCCGGCTCCGGCGTCACGTGCAGCAGGTACATGACGGCCTCGTTGAGCGGGAAGAGGCCCGCCTTGGTGCCCATGCCCTGGAAGTACATGTTCCGGGTGACGTCGGGGTGCCGCTCCAGGGCGACCCGCCACACCGAGTAGCCGGTGAAGCGGGGCTCGATGCCGAGGGCCGCCTTGCGGAAGGAGGACCGGATGCCGTCGAACGCGACCACCAGGTCGTACTGTTCGGTGCTGCCGTCGGTGAGGGTGGCCGCGACCCCGCCGTCGGCGGTGGTGCGCATGTCCTGCACGGACGTGCCGTAGCGGATCTGGGTGCCCACGTCGACGCAGGCCTTCTCCAGGATCCGGGCCAGGTCCCTGCGCTGGATGGCGCAGTTGGGGGGGACGCCCCCGACGCCCAGCTTCGAGCGCAGGGCGAGCAGCAGCCGGGATGCCGAGTCGTGGAAGTCGACCCGGTCGAAGGTGAAGCCGTGGGCGAGGACGTCGTCGAGCAGGCCGATCCGGTCCAGGGCCCGCAGCGCGTTGCCGGGGATGTTGATGCCGACGCCGGCGACGAGGTTCTCCGACTGGATCTCGACGATCGTGGTCTCTATGCCCTGCTGTCCGAGCGCGGCGCCGGCGGCAAGCCCGCCGATGCCCCCGCCGATGATCAGAATGCGGCGTTTCACTGTGACTCCTCACGCATGAGTGGACGATTCCGGGTCACTGGTGCTGTTGTTCGCTGCTGTTGGTCACTGGTGCTGTTGTTGGGGCAGCGGCAGCCCCGCCACCCAGCGCGCGTGGTCGCGGACGAGCTGGCGGTCGGGTTCGATGAGGAGCATCACGCGGTCCGAGGTGATGAACTCGTCGGCGAACGGGCCGCCCAGGTATTTGCGGGACAGCTCGTCGATGTGCTCGCGGGCCTCGGCGCCGAGGACCTCCTTGACCACCCGGCCGCGTATCTCGGCGAAGTTCAGGGGGTCGCCGTGCTGCCAGATGGTGACGGTGGCCCGCGGATCGCGGCGCAGGTTGCGCACCTTCTGCCGCGCCACCTCGCTGTTGAGGGCGAGGTAGTCACCCGCGGTGGAGACCCACACGATCTGGGTCTGCGGGGTTCCGTCGCGCATCAGGGTGGTCAGGGCGGCGAAGTTCGGCCCGTCCGCGAGGGCGCGGACCTCCGGGGCGAGACGGGGTCCCGCCTCGACCTCCATCTCCTGGTGAGCGGG
Organism: Streptomyces sp. NBC_00083; assembly: GCF_026343295.1. GTDB lineage: Bacteria > Actinomycetota > Actinomycetes > Streptomycetales > Streptomycetaceae > Streptomyces. The sequence continues at coordinate 15,143 of NZ_JAPELY010000005.1, read as the reverse complement.
CATGCTGCGTCCTTCCTTCGGGAGGTGATTCCTTCGTGAGCGAGGACGGATCGTGTGGGGGCGCCCCGGCCGGGGCGGTACGACGGGGGATGACGCCGCCCGCGGCCGGGGCACGTTTCACCCGCGCAGGGCGGGACTGGTCTCGGCTTCGGTGGGCGTCGCCGGCCGGGTGCGTTTGCCGGTACGGCCGCGCAGTGCGCCCACGCTGACGACGAGGGCGAGGCCGGCGAGCAGCTCGAAGCCGGCGCCGGCCAGCGGGTTCCAGCGGAGCAGGCCGGCGTTGGCCAGCAGCCCGCCGACCGCGGCGGCGATCATCTGCCCCACGTAGACGGCGCTGTTGTTGAGCGCGAGGAGCATGTCGCCGCGGTCCCCGCCGATGCCGAGCGCGCGGTGCAGCAGGAGCGGGAAGCTGGGCCAGTGCACCAGCCCCCACACCCCGACGGCTATCGCGGCGGCCAGCGGCCAGCGGATGGCCGGGGTGAGGATGATCAGCCAGACGCCCAGCGCGCTGATGGTGAGGGTGAGTCCGACGACCGAGCCGAACCGGTCGGCGAGCCGGCCGCCGACGAAGACCCCGCCGAAGCTGCCGACGCCGAAGAGCAGCAGGATCCACGACTGCTGGCCCGCGGAGAGTCCGGTGATCTGCTCCAGGATGGAGCCGAGGTAGGTGTAGACGGTGAACGTTCCGGCGGTCCAGGCCGCCGTCACCAGCAGGTGGGTACGGGCCTGCGGGATCCGGATCGCGGACATCCGCTCCCGCACCGTGGCGCCGGGGCCCGCGGGCACGTCAGGCAGGAAGAACCCGATGCCGACGACCGTCACGGCCGCGAGGAACGCGACGAGGCCGAACGCCCAGCGCCAGGAGGCGAGTTCACCGATCCAGTTGCCGATCGGCACACCGAAGGCGATGGCGCTCGTCATGCCCGCGTAGACGATGGCCAGGGCCCGGCCGCGCACCTCGGGCGGGCTGATGCGGGCGGCGACCGCGGAGGCGTTGGCCGAGTACAGGGCGGCGCCCGCGCCGGTGATCACACGGCTGATGAGCAGCACGGTGAAGTTGGCCGAGACGGCCGACAGGGCGTTGCCGAGGCCGAAGACCAGCATGACGGAGATGAGCAGCGGCTTGCGCCGGAACCTGGCGGTGAGTCCGGCCAGGATCGGCGCCCCCACCGCGTACGCGGCGGCGAACGCCGTGGAGGTCTGGCCCGCGAGTGCCGTCGAGAGGTGCAGGTCCCGGCCCACTGCCGGGAGCAGTCCGGAGACGATGAACAGGTCGGTGCCGGTGGCGAATGTTCCCAGCGCGAGCAGCCACACCCGCGGGTCCACCCGCCCGGCCGAACTCCCCGAGCGCATCGGAGTCCTCCTTTTCCGGGGACGGTTGGTCAGATGGCCGTGTCCAGCGCGATCTCCCGCCAGGCGTCGAGCTCCTTGGCGACGCTTTCGAGCTTGCTCTCGACGCGGGCGACGCAGTCCGCGCCGAGCGGCAGGCGCAGCGGGGGCTCGTCCGCCTCGGACACGGTGACGATCGCCCGCGCGGCCTTGGCCGGGTCGCCGGGCTGCTGGTGGTTGGTGTCCAGCGCCCAGGTGCGGGTCTTGCCGACGGTCCCCGCGTAGTCGTCGATCGCGGTGGTGCGGTGCAGCGAGGAGTCGTCGAGGAAGTCGGTGCGGAAGACCCCGGGTTCGATGATGGTGACGTGGATGCCGAGCGGCGCGAGGTCGGCGCGCAGCGCCTCGCTGAGGCCCTCGACGGCGAACTTGGTGCTGTTGTAGACGCCCCAGCCCGAGCCGGCGGTGAATCCGCCGACCGAGCTGATGTTGAGGATCCGGCCGGAGCGCTGCCGGCGCAGGTGCGGCAGGACCGCCCGGGTGACGGCGAGCAGACCGAAGACGTTGATGTCGAAGACCGCGCGCGCCTCGGCGTCCGACGCCTCCTCCACGGCGCCGAGCAGACCCCGGCCGGCGTTGTTGACCAGGACGTCGATCCGGCCGAAGCGCTCGACCGCGGCCTGCGCCACCTCCTGTGCCTGCCGCTCGTCGGTCACGTCGAGCGGCAGGGCCAGCAGCTCACCGCCGGCCTCGCCGAGCGCGGCGCGCACGGCCTCCGCGTCGCGCGCCGTCGCGACGACCTGATGGCCCTGGGCGAGCGCCTCCCGGGCGATGTGCAGGCCGAGGCCACGGGAGCTGCCGGTGATCAGCCAAACGGACATGAACTTCCTCCAACAATCGGTGTGTCGCGGGGGTGGGTCGCGAGGGCCGGGAAGGCCCCGGGGGCGCGGTCCGCGGACGCCGCTCTCAGGCGCCGGCGTGCTGCGTGAGGAACGAGCCGAGCACCTCGGCGAACCCCTGGGGGTCCTCCGCCAGGGCGTTGTGGCCCGTGTCGATCTCGGCGTAGGAGGCGCCGGCTATCCCCTCGCGCAGCAGCTGCTGCTGGTTCGCCCCGCAGACGCGGTCGTGGGTGCTGGCGAACACCAGGACCGGCGCGGTGATCCGGCCGAGCAGCGGACGCAGGTCGACGGTGAGGCCGACCTCGAACTGCCGGGCGGTGCCGGGCTGGCCGTTCTCCGCGATCTGCTGGACGAGCTTCTCGTGCGAGGCCCGGTCGGTCGCCGCCCAGTAGCGGGGGCCGAGGGTGGCCAGCGGGAACATCTGCGGGACCAGTGAGGTGCCCAACTCGGCGTCGGTGCGCAGCAGATCGAGGCAGTAGCGGAAGTCGGCCGTCATCCGCTCGTCGGTGTACGCCCAGCCTGCGTGCGAGACGACCGAGCGGACGCGCTCGGGGTGGTCGGCCGCCAGGCGCAGCGCCACCACCGCGCCGAGGGAGTGGCCGGCGATGTGGAAGGTGTCGAGCCCGGCGTGGTCGGCCACCGCGAGGACTTCGGCGACCAGGTCGTCCAGGGTCAGCGGTCCGCCGTGATCGACCGTACCGCCGGAACCGGACAGATCCGGGGTGACGACGGTGAACTTCCCCTGAAGTTCTTGCACTTGCTCGTCCCAGGCTTCGCCACGGGTTCCGGTGCCGTGCACCAGGACCAGAGCCGGGCCGCTGCCGTGGATGCCGTACGCGACGTCGGCCTCGCCGCCGTTGATCCGTAACCCCGTACTCGGCATGTCTGGTGCCTCCTTGAGATTCGTCAACTGCCGGACAAGATGGCACCACGAGTCGAGGTTAGATGCAAGTATCACTTTTTACTGGAAGCCAAGGAGGCGAGCGACCTGAGTCACACCCGCCGGGAGGGTTCGCGAGGGTCCTGAGAGAGCGGCGCAGGTGGGGGGCGTAGTCGGTGTCCAGCGGGTCAACTAGGCGGTGTGGGTTCAATCTTGACCTCGCATCAATGATTGGACGACTATCTCTCCTGCAGCACCGATGCTTCGCTCGCACGAAGGCAGGTACGCCTCATGGATCAGCCCGAAGTAGCGTCCGACCGCTCGATCGCCGTCATCGGCCTGGGGTGCAGATTTCCCGGGGCCGCCAACGCCGACGAGTTCTGGGAGCGTCTGATCGGCAAGGCCGACAGCGTGACGGCGATTCCGGGCGACCGGTACGACGCCGCCGCCTACCACGCTCCCGACGGGGCCACCCCGGGCAAGTCGGTTTCGGCCAGAGGCGGGTTCATCGACGACCCCTTCGCCTTCGACCCCGCGTTCTTCGGCATCTCGCCCGCGGAGGCCCGCACCATCGACCCCCAGCACCGCGTGCTGCTCCAAGTCGTGTGGGAGGCGCTGGAGGACGCGGGCGTCCGCCCGTCCGCCCTGGCCGGCAGCCGCACCGGTGTCTTCGTCGGGCAGGCGACCTCCGAATACGGCGACGAGCACCGGCCGCTGACCGAGCAGGACATCCGCCGCACCATCGGCAGCCAGTTACGGTCGATGGCCGCGGGCCGCATCTCGTACGCGCTGGACCTGCGCGGCCCGAGCGTCGTGCTCGACACCGCCTGCTCCTCGTCGCTGGTCGCGGTGCACATGGCCCGGCAGAGCCTGCTCACCGGGGAGAGCGACTTCGCCGTCGTCGGCGGCGCCAACGTGGTCCTCGCGCCCCGGGACTCCATCGCCTACTCGCAGGCGGACATGCTCTCGCCGGAGGGCCGCTGCGCGTTCGGCGACGCCGATGCCCGCGGGTTCGTCCGCAGTGACGGCGTCGGCGTCGTGCTGCTCAAGCGCCTCGCGGACGCCCGGCGCGACGGCGACCAGGTCCTCGCGGTGCTGGCCGGCAGCGCGGTCAACAACGACGGCCGCAGCAGCGGGCTGCTGGTCAAGCCCTCCGTCCCGGGCCAGGCCGACATGCTCCGCGATGCCTGCCGCAGCTCCGGGATATCCCCGGCCGACCTCAGCTACGTGGAGGCGCACGGCACCGGCACCTCGGTCGGCGACGCGGTCGAACTAGCCGCACTGGCACGGGCGTTGGGCTCCGACCGCGCGCCGGACCGGCCGCTCAGGATCGGTTCGGTGAAGAGCAACATCGGCCATGCGGAGGCAGCAGCCGGCATCGCAGGACTGATCAAGACCGTCCTGATCGCCCGCACCGGCGTGATCCCCGCATCGCTCCACGTGAACCGGCCCAACCCGCTGCTCGAAGACCCGCGGTCGCCCCTGCACGTCGTCACCGAGAACGAACCCCTGGAGGAGCGCGACGAGACGTACCTCGGGGTCAGCTCCTTCGGCCTGTCCGGCACCAACGCCCATGTCGTCGTGGCCCGTCACCCCCGCGACAGCACCACCGCGACCACGCCCGACACCGCCGACGGACGCCCCCACCTGCTGGTGATCAGCGCCCGTTCGGAGCAGTCCCTCGACCGCCTCGCGACGGCCTACGCCCGCCATCTGCGACCCGGCGGCGCGGGCCACCACGAGCCGCTGAGCGAGATCTGCGCCGCCGCCGCACTGCGCCGCGACCACCACCCGTACCGGATGTGGGTGATCGGCCACAGCCGCGAGGAGATCGCCGGCCGGCTCGACGCGCTCGCGGCCGGCGAGGAGATCACCGACGGCGGACGCGGCGAGGCCGGCTTCGGCCCGCGCCGGCAGACGGTGTTCGTCTTCCCCGGACAGGGCGCGCAGTGGCCCGGCATGGGACGCGGCCTGCTCCGGGCGTTCCCCGCCTTCCGCGAGCGCATGGCCGAGTGCGACGCCGCGATCCGGCGCGAACTCGGCTGGTCCGTGGTCGAGTTGCTGGAGAGCGCGCACGAGGAGTTCCCCGGCGAGATCGACGTGGTCCAGCCGGCCCTGTGGGCGATGGAGGTGTCGCTGGCCGCCCTCTGGGCCGATCTCGGCGTCGATCCGTCCGCGTGCGTCGGGCACAGCATGGGCGAGACCGCCGCGGCCGTGGTCGCCGGCGCCCTCTCGGTGCCGGACGCGGCCGCGGTCATCTGCCGGCGCAGCCGGCTGATGCGCCGGCTCGGCGGCCGGGGGCGGATGCTGGCCACCGACCTGTCCCCGGACGAGGCCGAACGGATCGCGGAGCGGTCGTCGGGCGCGCTGTGCGTCGCCGTGGAGAACTCACCGCGCTCCACCGTCCTGGCCGGAGACCCCGGACACCTCGCCGCGCTCGCCGAGGACCTGACGGAACGCGGCCGGCTGGCCCGGTTCGTCAACGTCAGCGTCGCCTCGCACTCCCCCGACATGGACCCGCTGCGCCCCGGGCTGCTCGCCGCCCTGACCGGCCTCGCACCGCGCGCCACATCGCTGCCGCTCCATTCGACCGTGCGCGCCGAGCCCGTGCCCGGCACGGCGCTCACCGCCGCGTACTGGATGGACAACCTGCGGCGCCCCGTGCGGTTCGCCGGTGCCGTGGAGCAGTTGGCGAAGGAGGAGGAGAGCGTCTTCCTGGAGATCAGCCCGCACCCGCTGCTGACGTCGGCCGTCGAGGAGACCCTGGACGCGATCGGCGCCCCCTACCTCACCGTCGCCTCCCTGCACCGCAAGGAGGACGAGGCCGCCGAACTCGCCCGCGCGGCCGGCCGCCTCCACGCGTCGGGCGCGGTCGTCGACTTCGCCCGGTGGTTCCGGCGCGGCGCGCGCCCCGTGCCCCTGCCCCGCTACCCCTGGGACAACGAGCACCTGCGGGAGGCGCCGCCCCAGCCGCAGCCCACCGGCTACACCTACGAACGGCCGCTGGGCGCCGAGGCGTTGGGGATCTCGTTCCGCGGCACGGCCGTGGTGCCGCCGATGCTGTACGTCGACGCCGTGCTGAGCGCCGCGCGGTCCGAACTCGGCGGTCACCACCGGATCGAGGACATCAGGCTGAGCGGAGGGCTGGTCGACCGCGCCCAGGCGCACGGGGCCTCCCTGCGGATCACGCTGCGCCCCGAGGGCGCCGACCACCTCGCGACGGTCCAGCTCGTCGCCCCGGGACCGGCGGGCGCGCCCGCCAGGACCTGCCTGACGGCCCGCGTCACGTCGTCCCCGCGCACCGGCGGCGGCACGGGCGAGAGCCTGGACGCGCTGCTCGCGCACTGCACCGCGTACCTGGCGGGCCCGGACTTCTACGACGAGATCCGGGGGTACGGATACGAGGTGCCCGGCGACCTCGCGGGCGTCTGCCGGCTCTGGCGGCGGGACGGCCGGGCGGTGGCCCGGATGCGTCTGTCGGCCCCCGGGCACCCCGCGGCGTGGGAGATCCTGCTGCAGCCGCTGCTCGCGGTGCTGCCCCGCACCGGGCCGGACGGCGCGAGCTACACCTATCTGCCGGTCGGCGTCGACTCCCTGACGGCGCACGGCGATTACACCGATCTGACGAAGCCGGTGTGGAGTTCGGCCGTGCTGCACCCGGTCCCGCACGACGGCTCGGCGCCCTGGGACTCCGTCGTCCGGGCGGACGTGGTGATCCACTCCGACGACGGGGGACACGTCCTGGCGGAGCTGCACGGCGTCCAGCTGCTGCGGCTGACCGGCCAGGCGGGCGCGGAGGAGGCCCGGCCCGCGGCGCCCGAGCGGGATTCCGCGGCGCCCGAGCCCGCACCGCCGGCGCCCGAGCCCGCGAGCCGGCCCGCACCCGGGCCGGCCGACGGCGCGGAGCCGGCCGCCGACGGCGAGACGGTGGTGCTGACGCACGCCGCGGCCCTGCTCGGAATGAAGCCCGAACGCATCGACCGCAGACGCCCGTTGCGCGAGCTGGGCCTCGATTCCATCGCGGCCGTCAAGCTGCGCCAGCGCATACGGACCGCCCTGGGCATCGACCTGCCCGTGGGGCGTCTGCTCGGGCGGGAGAGCATCGGCCAGCTGGTGGCATCGACTGAGATGTAAATGAATACCTTGCATCAAAGTTAAATTCTGGTATAAATCTGTAGAGGAGAACTGTGCCCAGCCCTACGGGCCTTCACGCGCCACATCGTCATGAGGCCCACTCCCTTGTCGCTGGAGAGCGAATGTTTGCTGAATCGCCTGTTGCGCCGACCGCATCCGTCGCACCCGTCGCCACGGGCCGCCGCGAACGCAACAAGCAGCGGATGAGGGCACGTATCTTCTCCGCTGCCCTGAGCCTGTTCGCCGAGAAGGGCTTCGAGCAGACGAAGGTCGACGACATCACGGAGCGCGCCGATGTCGCGCGCGGCACGTTCTTCAACCACTTCCAGCACAAGGAAGAGCTCGTCACGACCTGGAGCAGTCAGCGCCTTACGCGATTCGAGGAGAAGCTGCGGCAGGGGGCCCCCGTGAACGACGACCCGGGTGTTGCCCTCGGGCGGTGCATGTCAGCGCTCGTCGAGGTCAACGAGGAGGAGCAGCCAGGGCTCAACCGGGTCATGCTCACCTCGTGGGTGCGGGCGGGCCTGCCCATCACCGAACCGCCGCGTACGGCCGAGGTGTTCGCCAACGTGATCCGGACCGGGGTGGCGGAGGGCCGCATCAAGTCCGGCGTCGACCCCGTCCAGGTCGGGTACCTGCTGCGGGACGCCTACTTGGGGGCGCTGTTCCGCTGGTGCCGCGGCGACCTGAAGGGCGACGGGGCGGGCCTGGCCGCGGAGTTGCAGGGCATCGTGGACTTCCTGCTGCCCAGCATCGTCAGCGACAGCTCCGTCGCCGACGACACGGCCGGCGGCACGGCCGGCGGCACGAAGTAGCCGGCCGCCGGGGGAGCGCCGCGCGCCCCCGCCCCCGCGGCCCGGCCGCCTCCCGCGCGCCTGCTCCTGTGTCTCCCCCTCGCCTACTCCTGCGGGACCGCGTCGCGGATGAGGCAGGTCAGGCGGGACGTGCAGACGCGCCGCCCCTGTTCGTCGGTGATGACGACCTCGTACGTCGCCATGGTGCGCCCGCGGTGGACCGGAGTCGCCGTGCCGGTGACCGTTCCCGAGCGCATCCCCCGGTGGTGGGTGCAGCTGAGCTCCACGCCGACCGCCACCTTCTCGGGGCCGGCGAACAGCGTCGCGCCGATGGAGCCCAGGTGTTCCGCGAGGACCGCCGATGCGCCGCCGTGCAGGAGGCCGTACGGCTGGGTGTTGCCCTCCACAGGGAGGGTGCCGACGACACGGTCGGAGGTGGCTTCGAGGAGTTCCACGCCCATCCGGTTGCCGAGGTGTCCGCCGGCGAACATCGCTTCGAGGTCGACGCCCGCGTCGGCGAAGCGGCTGAGCACCTCGGGCGGGATCTTGGCCCCTGTGCCAGGCGTGGTCTTCGTCCGGGTCTGCTCACCCATGAGTGCGGCTCCGATCGGCGTGGGGTCGAGAAAGGATCGCTCGTAGGAATTGTACTTTTTCACCATCCGTCTGGGGCGTCACTGTGATCGATGTCTCTCGGCAAAAAGGGCGGCGGCCGGAGTGGAGCGGTCTTGCCCGGACGGGTCATCTGCCGTTGCGGCAAGGCGAGTTGGGCCGATCCGGACAACAGGCGTGGCGTCGCCGCCCACGGTTCGGCGGTCAATCGACGGATGAGCCAGGTCCGTTGGGCAACACGGCTGCAGGGAGCGGGCGTTCGCGGCGGAGTTCGCCGGGGTGCTGGGCGTGGAGCCGGGAGCGTGAGATCCTCCCGTGCCGGGCGGCGGCCTCGAAGCCGGCCGGGGGCGCGGCGCCGGTGGCCCGGACCCGCCTCGCCTGACACAAAGCTGGTATATTACTCTAAACTTAAATCCTAGTACACCCGCGGGCTTGTACGGGCGCCATGTCGGTGGCCGAAGAGCTCCCCACCCGTGGAGCAGGGCTTAGGCACCGACACCCTCGCCACAGGAGAACGCATGTCCGACGAAACGTCCGTCGCCCTTGTCGCGACGAGCCGCCGGGAACGCAACAAGCAGCGGATGAGAGAGCGGATCTTCTCCGCCGCCCTGAGCCTCTTCGCCGAGAAGGGGTTCGAGCAGACCACGATCGACGACATCACCGAGCGCGCCGATGTCGCCCGGGGCACGTTCTTCAACCACTTCCAGCACAAGGAAGAGCTGATCAGCACCTGGAGCAACCAGCGCAGGGAGCTGCTGGAGGACAAGCTGCGCCAGGAGGTGCTCGCGGAGGCGGACGTGAGCAAGGCGCTGGGCCGATGCATGGCGGCGCTCGTCGGCATCAACGGCGAGGAAGCGGCGGAGCTCAACCAGATCATGCTGATGTGCTGGGTCCGGGCGGGCCTGCCGATCACCGAACACCCCTACACCGCCGAGGTGTTCGCGGACGTGATCCGCACCGGCATCGCGAGCGGCCAGATCCGCGCCGGCACCGAGCCCACCCAGGTGGGCCACCTGCTGCGCGACGCCTACCTGGGAGCGCTGTTCCGCCTGTGCCGGAACGACCTGAAGCGCGTGGACCTGGGAGTGGAACTCCAGCGCGTCCTCGACCTGGTCCTGCCCAGCATCCTGACGAAGAGCCCCGGCCGCCCGGCCTGACCCCGGGGCAGTCACACCGGGTCGCGGGTGCGGCGGCGACGCCGAGCAGCGGCCCCCATGCGACGCACGATCAGGCAGCAGAGGTTCGTCACCCACTCCCCTCCCAGGGCGCGATGCCCGATTCGGCGTGCAGCGTGGTCCGACGAAGAGCACGCCGTAGACCGTGAGCAGGCGAGCGAGCCCAGCGCGGCGGGGACCACGGCGGCCGGTACGGAGACGCGGCGTCCGCCCAGGACCGGGACCCGCCGCGTCCGCACCAGCGCCGGCCTTCCTGCCGCCGGGCCTCCTGCACCACGCACAACGCGGGCAGGATGAGGTCCCCCAGCCCGGCAGGAGCATCGAGCTGTACGCGGACTTCGCCGGGGACTTCGCCAGGCCGAGCGGCACACCGACCACCACGGCGAAACGCCAGAGCCCGGACGGCACCGAGGCCCATAAGGCCGCGGCCGCCACACGTTGAGCCCACAACGGGACGGGTACGGCGGTCGCGGGCCGGGGGAGGACCGAGGACGGTGCGAGGGTGCGCATGAGGTGGCCCTTGTGTGGGGCCGGCAGTGATACCAGGTCGCCGCAGGCGGTCCAACAGTCGGTGCTGCCGTTGTCGTACGGGCTGCCCATGTTCCAGTCGTCGTCATCCACAGGCTTCACGAGACACAGGCCGCGGAACCCGAGAGCGATCTCTGGGCATGGCATCTAGTGGCCCTCGCCGAAGCCGACCCGCTTCACCGACTGATCGGGATCCAGGGCGACAGCCTCTCGGCCCCCCCGGATACATCGCGGATCCGCTGAAGAGTCCATCCCCGGGGTAGTCGCGCGTCGCGCGTCGGCCATCTACGGATGATCTCACTCGTCCAGGGTGGCGCCTGCCTCGTGCGCCGGTGCCACTCAGAGCTGTTGCATGTCGCAGCCGTTCGGGGTGCCTCGGGGCCTCCAGTACGGGGCAGGGCACCAGAGGCTCCATCCGGCCGGTCGCCCCCAGCGTGAGCGATCTGGCGCCGGTCAGTGTCCTGGGACAGGCCCTTGCCGACCAGGTCTCCCCACCCAGTTCTCGGGAAAGAGCGGCGCAGGTATCAACGCGGCGAAGGCGATCTGTGCCACAACCTGGAAGAACAGCGGCTCAGACGCGCTGGTGGCGAGGAGCGGCCACGCGCACAGGACCAGCGACATGCCTAGCAGCATGCGAAATCGGGCGACATCCATATGGCGATGCACCGATGCCGCGCACACCGCGATGAGCACGGTTGGTATGCCAATGAACAGCATCATGCCCATCCCCAGCGCCATGATCTCCAGGAACGTGTCGTCCCACCAGACCGTCTGTGAGACAGCGAGCCACGCGGCGCCGTGAAGGAGGAGATACGTCAAGACGCACCGCCCCATCCGCCCCAATACGCGCCCCACCCTGCGATCGGCAACCGCATCGATGGACACTCGGTACCCCCGCACTCTTGATATTTGAACGCGTTCAATCTAGCGCTCCGGTGGCTCCATGGCGAGAGTCCCGCTGCCCTGGCCCCAACCACTCTCCCCAGCTCCCATCCCGTCCGCCGTCACCCCACACACCGTGGAGCAAGCGTCGCTGCTGTCTGGGGGGATGACGAGTTCGTGGCGGTGGTTCTCAAGGGCTACACGGGGATGCGGTGGGGTGAAATCGTGGGCCTGGAGCGCGAGTTCGTGCGGTCCACGTCGCTGCGCGTGGAATGGCAGCTCTACGAGCTGGACTCAGGAGAGTTCGAGCGCTGCCCACCCAAGGACGACCTATCGCACCATCGACGCCCCGGCGTGGCTGTCTGACCTTGTGGCGGGCCACATCGCCAGGCGCCGCAGGGGCGAGGGTCAGGGTAGAGGCGGCCAGCGTGAACCTCGTATACGTCCGCGCCGGCCAGCCCAGCGAGACGGCAGAACACTGGCGCCGGAGCGGGTTCGGCACGTGGTTGTTCCAACCGTCCGCTACAGGGTGGTACCCGAAGAAGGCTCCGCAGGAAGCGCGGCCCGTGCCGGTGCTGGCCGCTCCGTGGCCAGGGGTCCCCGCGCGCGGGCGTAATGCCGCCGGCCGAGCGAACGCGTGCTGGCTTCCGGTCGCAGGGGGCCTCACCCCGCACGGACTCAGGCACACACACAAGACCGTCATGGAAGATCTCGGGACCCCGCCCAAGCTCATGGATGAGCGCTTGGGCCACGAGGACGGCTCCGTGCAGGCGCGCTACTCGCACATCACGCCGGGGATGAGGAAGCGGCTCATGGACGGGCTGACAGAACAATGGGAGGAAGCGCTCAGCGCCCGACTGGCCATGCATCCGCGGTCCCCGGCGCGTGCCCTCGACGCCATGCTGAAGGCCCGTCAGGGGTGACGCCGGGGGAGTGAGATTCCTTGATCCACTCCCCGTTCACTCCCCAGAAGGTCCACAACGCACATCAGGCCCGGTCTTCCGTGAAGGAAGACCGGGCCTGACCTGGTGTTTCGGCTGTCGGGGTGGCGGGATTTGAACCCACGACCTCTTCGTCCCGAAGCAACTCGGGGCGGCCGTTGTGCTTGGACTGCGGTGCCTGTCACCTGTGCTGTTGGTCCGCTGACGTCCACGGTTGTCCGCGGTTGTGCGCCGCGGTTGTCACGCAGTTAGACACTCAGGTGGCAGAGGCTTCCTTCACTCCCGCCAGGCGGAATGAGTCGGTCAGCGCTCCACATCTCCGTGCGCGTCCACAGTGATCGGAGTGGCCCGTCCCCTGGAAGTGACGAGCCAAGCAAGTACCTGCTCGGTCAGCGGGCCGTTGTTCGGTCCCTCCTCCTTCCAGTACGCGCGCCAGCCTTGTGCCGAGGCAACCTCGGAGGTAATCGACGGCGGGCCTACCTGGCTTTGAGTTCCTGCGATGGTTCTTCGGCGTCCGTGTGGATCCCGCCACCGTCCGACTGGGTCACGCAGCTAGATCACCTGTGGCGTCTTGTGTTCGGCTGTGGCATTTGTCTAAGGAGCGCCGGCGACGCTGCGATTCTGTCGCAACTACTAGTTTGCTGGACCTCGCGGGAGACGCGCAGCGTGCGCGTGACCGCGTTATGGAGCCTCATCACGCTCTCTAGTCATCCGCGTCAATGAACGGGATAGTGGCATGTTCATCCTGGCCCGTAGCCATGTGTCTCGACACAGCTCGCGAACGTGACCGAACCTGAGGGAATTTACTAGGCTACGTGCGTGTTTTATTTTCTGGTTGGGCCTGTTGTAGCGAACTGGGGTCGAACTCTGGGGTGTGCATTACGTTCCTACTAGCCCCTGAACGACTTGACTTAGATGACGGATCAAGGATATTATTTATTCTTAATAAGGGGAGATCAATTGTCGTCGGCTGACGCTTACTCCGTTGTGGATCTTTTTTCCGGAGGCGGAGGTATGAGCTACGGCTTTCATGCCCATTCGTCCTTCAAGATGTACGGTGCGGCGGATGTGGAGGTCGGTAAGCCTAGCACTGGACATGGTGCAATCGGCTGCAATGCCACCTATGAAGCGAATATCGATATTAAGCCGATGGCCGTGGACCTTGCTGCTATCGAAGCGGATGAACTTGCGGCACGCATTTCTCCATCAAGAGGGGTGGATGTCCTCTTGGCGTGCCCCCCATGCACCGGGTTCTCTCGCGCCGTGTCAAAGAACTGGGCGCAGGACGACCCTAGAAACTCACTTGTAGCAAAAGTGGCGGATCACGTGTCGGTCATGCGACCAAAAGTTCTCCTTATGGAGAATGTTCCGCAGCTACTCACCGGGAATTTTCGGCATCATTTCCAGGCCTTGAAGAGTTCTCTTGAGGGGATGGGTTACACAGTTCGAGCGTCATCGCACGTTCTGACAAGATTCGGATTGCCTCAGCAGCGTGATCGAGCTCTGGTGGTCGCGACAGCTCCCGGCCTCCCTATGTACACGCTCGAAGATATCTGGCGAGGATACTCAGTGCGTGAGCAAGCGGTGACAGTCCGGCGGGCTATCGGTCACTTGCCGGCAATTCGCTCTGGAGAGCAGCATCACCGCGACGAGAGTCACACCAGTAGTGCACTTGCGGGCGAATCTTTGGCGCGTATTGCAGCAATCCCCCATGACGGTGGGAGCTGGGCCGATCTTCTGCGCACTCCAGAGACGGAGAAGTATTTGATTCCGTCCATGAGGAAAGCTGTGGAAGCGGGCCGCCTAAATGCTTATTGTGACGTTTATGGCCGTATGTTTTGGGATCGCCCTGCTCCCACGATCAAACGTGAGTGCTCACACGTCGGCAATGGGCGTTACGCCCATCCCGAACAAGACCGGCAGTGCACAGTTCGCGAGTTGGCGATTCTGAATGGGTTTCCTGAGGGTTATAGGTTCATCGGTCAAAGTCGCAAGAATCTGTACCGTCAGATCGGTGATGCGGTCCCGCCGCTAATCTCTTTCCAGTTGGCCCACACGGCTTCCTGGATTCTTGGAGGAGAGGCGCCGGAACTCAAAGCGGCAATTCTTCCTGGCTCGACTCTTCGTGCTGATGACCTCGTTGTGGAGGAAGCTCAGCTTTTTCTGGCTTGATCAGTTCCGCAACATTCGGCGGTGTAGAGGCTGGCAGAGTCCAGTAGCCGTGATGGCGGCACTCCTTCAGGGCGTGCCAAATGCGAACCTTTTCGACGCTTGTGTCGAGCAGCATGCGGAATAGTCTATTTTGAGTTCCGGCGAGTGGATAGTCGGCTCCGAAGCTCTTTGCTTCCTTTCCCCCGCGAATTCCCTTCGAGAAAATCTCCGCATGAGTTTCATTCTGCAAGGCCAAATATAGAGTATTATGTGGAATCTCTTCAATGCTATAGGTGATCATGCTGCCTGTCCTTACGGCGCGCAGTACGACGATTCTGTCGTAGTCCAACAGACGCGGTGTCACCCTCTCGCGAATGTTTCGGGCGCAGTCCTCTGCCGTAAGGCTGTCCCGGATCCAAAGAGCTTCGGTTAGCTTCTCAACCTTGACCATGTTCCGGCTCATGGATTCACCCGACTCGGTCTTGAGTGACCATCGCTGGCCGGCGCCTTCGACATCGTATTTTGCTTGTTTTTGGTTAGGGTTCAATCGAGCTTCCGGATCGCCGGATGCGATCAAACATTGCTTGAATACGTACTCGAAATTCTCCTTATTCAAGGCTCGCTCATGCAAGGCGTGATGGACTACAAGAAAGAGGGACATTTCGTCACGAAAGGCTTCACTGACGAGGTCTGTGGCATCTCCAGAGCGAAATTCAATCTTTCGATGCATATTGCGCACAACGGACTCGATGGCCGCAAGCTGGCGAGTCTCCAGACCGTCCAAACCTGTAACGATTTGGTCTTTGATGCTCTTGGGGTCAACG